>NZ_JBNDLU010000001.1:2500-3161285 GCF_050436225.1 Paraburkholderia lebeckiae
TCACAGGCGATGAAGGACGCGGTAGCCTGCGAAAAGCTCCGGGGAGCTGGCAAACGAGCATTGATCCGGAGATGTCCGAATGGGGAAACCCACTCCTAATGGAGTATCCGCAGCTGAATCCATAGGCTGCGTGAGGCGAACGCGGTGAACTGAAACATCTAAGTAACCGCAGGAAAAGAAATCAACCGAGATTCCCAGAGTAGTGGCGAGCGAAATGGGATCAGCCGGTACACGTTATCTGTATTGTTAGTCGAACGCTCTGGAAAGTGCGGCCATAGCAGGTGATAGCCCTGTAGACGAAAACAGCATGGAAGAACTGGGTGTACGAGAAGTAGGGCGGGACACGTGAAATCCTGTCTGAAGATGGGGGGACCATCCTCCAAGGCTAAATACTCGTGATCGACCGATAGTGAACCAGTACCGTGAGGGAAAGGCGAAAAGAACCCCGGGAGGGGAGTGAAACAGATCCTGAAACCGCATGCATACAAACAGTCGGAGCCTCTGCGAAGGGGTGACGGCGTACCTTTTGTATAATGGGTCAGCGACTTACATTCAGTGGCGAGCTTAACCGATTAGGGCAGGCGTAGCGAAAGCGAGTCCGAACAGGGCGTCCAGTCGCTGGGTGTAGACCCGAAACCAGGTGATCTATCCATGGCCAGGTTGAAGGCACGGTAACACGTGCTGGAGGACCGAACCCACTAACGTTGAAAAGTTAGGGGATGAGCTGTGGATAGGGGTGAAAGGCTAAACAAACCTGGAAATAGCTGGTTCTCTCCGAAAACTATTTAGGTAGTGCCTCGTGTATCACCTTCGGGGGTAGAGCACTGTCATGGTTGTGGGGTCCATTGCGGATTACTACGCCATAGCAAACTCCGAATACCGAAGAGTGCAATCACGGGAGACAGACATCGGGTGCTAACGTCCGGTGTCAAGAGGGAAACAACCCAGACCGCCAGCTAAGGTCCCCAAATATGGCTAAGTGGGAAACGAAGTGGGAAGGCTAAAACAGTCAGGAGGTTGGCTTAGAAGCAGCCATCCTTTAAAGAAAGCGTAATAGCTCACTGATCGAGTCGTCCTGCGCGGAAGATGTAACGGGGCTAAGCCATATACCGAAGCTGCGGATGCACAGTAATGTGCATGGTAGGAGAGCGTTCCGTAAGCCTGCGAAGGTGCACTGGAAAGTGTGCTGGAGGTATCGGAAGTGCGAATGCTGACATGAGTAGCGATAAAGGGGGTGAAAGGCCCCCTCGCCGTAAGCCCAAGGTTTCCTACGCAACGTTCATCGGCGTAGGGTGAGTCGGCCCCTAAGGCGAGGCAGAAATGCGTAGCTGATGGGAAGCAGATTAATATTTCTGCACCATTGTGAAATGCGATGGGGGGACGGATCGCGGAAGGTTGTCCGGGTGTTGGAAGTCCCGGTCCTTGCATTGGAGAAGGCGCTTTGGCAAATCCGGGCGCGTAATTCAAGGGTGCGAGGCGAGCCACTTCGGTGGCGAAGCAACTGGAAGGGGTTCCAGGAAAAGCCTCTAAGCTTCAGTTTCACAGTGACCGTACCGCAAACCGACACAGGTGGGCGAGATGAGTATTCTAAGGCGCTTGAGAGAACTCGGGAGAAGGAACTCGGCAAATTGGTACCGTAACTTCGGGATAAGGTACGCCCTGGTAGCCTGACTGGCCTGCGCCAGAAGGGTGAAGGGGTTGCAATAAACTGGTGGCTGCGACTGTTTAATAAAAACACAGCACTCTGCAAACACGAAAGTGGACGTATAGGGTGTGACGCCTGCCCGGTGCCGGAAGATTAAATGATGGGGTGCAAGCTCCTGATTGAAGTCCCGGTAAACGGCGGCCGTAACTATAACGGTCCTAAGGTAGCGAAATTCCTTGTCGGGTAAGTTCCGACCTGCACGAATGGCGTAACGATGGCCACACTGTCTCCTCCCGAGACTCAGCGAAGTTGAAGTGTTTGTGATGATGCAATCTCCCCGCGGCTAGACGGAAAGACCCCATGAACCTTTACTGTAGCTTTGCATTGGACTTTGAACCGGTCTGTGTAGGATAGGTGGGAGGCTATGAAGCGTGGACGCCAGTCTGCGTGGAGCCGTCCTTGAAATACCACCCTGATCTGTTTGAGGTTCTAACCTTGGCCCGTGATCCGGGTCGGGGACCGTGCATGGTAGGCAGTTTGACTGGGGCGGTCTCCTCCCAAAGTGTAACGGAGGAGTACGAAGGTACGCTAGGTACGGTCGGAAATCGTGCTGATAGTGCAATGGCATAAGCGTGCTTGACTGTGAGACTGACAAGTCGAACAGGTGCGAAAGCAGGTCATAGTGATCCGGTGGTTCTGTATGGAAGGGCCATCGCTCAACGGATAAAAGGTACTCTGGGGATAACAGGCTGATACCGCCCAAGAGTTCATATCGACGGCGGTGTTTGGCACCTCGATGTCGGCTCATCTCATCCTGGGGCTGTAGCCGGTCCCAAGGGTATGGCTGTTCGCCATTTAAAGAGGTACGTGAGCTGGGTTTAAAACGTCGTGAGACAGTTTGGTCCCTATCTGCCGTGGGCGCTGGATATTTGAAGGGGGCTGCTCCTAGTACGAGAGGACCGGAGTGGACGAACCTCTGGTGTACCGGTTGTCACGCCAGTGGCATCGCCGGGTAGCTATGTTCGGAAGAGATAACCGCTGAAAGCATCTAAGCGGGAAACTCGCCTTAAGATGAGATATCCCCGGGGCTTCGAGCCCCTTGAAGGGTCGTTCAAGACCAGGACGTTGATAGGTCAGGTGTGCACGTACAGTAATGTACTGAGCTAACTGATACTAATTGCCCGTAAGGCTTGATCCTATAACAGGTGTGTCTCGACCCGCGTTAGTGCTTCAGCACTTGCGCGGGTCCGATCCCCGAAGGGGATTGGTGTGAACTCCCGCGGGAGCTAACAGAAACGCACGGTTGGGATTCAGTGTTGTGCCAGAAACAACACAACCCCCACACGAATCCTTTACGCTTCTTCCCGATTGGCTGTGGCGCAACCGGTTGACTCCAACCCCTGCGACGCAGCAACCCGTCATGCCTGATGACCATAGCGAGTCGGTCCCACCCCTTCCCATCCCGAACAGGACCGTGAAACGACTCCACGCCGATGATAGTGCGGATTGCCCGTGTGAAAGTAGGTAATCGTCAGGCTCCCCCCCAGGTCAGAAACCCCACCCGCCGCGGTGGGGTTTTTGCGTTTACGCGGCCGTCTTTGCGCGCCTCACTACTTTCCGATCCGCAACGCATCCGCGTAACCCGTCGACTTCCGACACGGTCGTCTAAAATCCGTGTCCTTCTGGCTCAGCCGGTCAGCACCTCCTCCAAGCACACTAAGCCCGCTTACGCGCCGGCGCTCGATCGGATCCCCCTGCGATAAAGCGGTCGAGTCTTTCGCTGGCCTCCGTAATCGCCCAAAGCGGAGCGCGATGCAGCTGCCGATCGTAGCTCGTTGCGATCGATGCAAAGAGCGCGAATCCCGCTTCGTCCAGCTTCCATTCGTTGCGTTCCCGACCTGCGTCGAACACCATCGCCGAGGCGCGGTCCGCGGCGTGGAGCTCTTCGTGGCTCATCGAGCCAAAGCCGGCATCAGCGAGGTAGCTGGTCAACAGCATGATCTGCGTGACCGTCTGCGCATCGCTCTTCGTACCGAAGCCGCGGCGCAGTGCGTCGAGCGACAGATGAACTCGCAACGCGAGATCGTCGGCGATCTGGCGCGCGATGGGCAACAGCATGGCTTTGGCATGCCGCGCGCGGGCGGCGCCAGTGTTGCGGAAAGGAATTGGTTGTGCCATGAAGATCCGAGGGGTTTGCCTGAGCACCTGCAATAACGGCGCGCTTCGCAAAAGGTTGAGCCTTCATTGCGTTTTAGCCGCTTCCTTCGACGAAAACGTTTGCTGGCGGCCACTTGCGCGCAGATTGCCGGCACGTCGCGGCGTCCGTCGTCGAGCGAATTGGAACCTACATCGCCCGCGAAGCGCCGTGCACTCCCCACGAATCCAGCGGCTTTGCTTCCTATGCTTGCCCACGGAAAGGCGTCGCCGCATTGCCACCTCGCGCGCGTCCGGCCATCTGCCTCGGCGAAACCTCTCTATCATGACGATTGGAGCAACGCCGGCCAGCAAGCCGGAACGGAGCAAGTCCCGCCGGCAAGCGCCATCCAGCTGTCTTCGACCCGAGGATGCATCGATGCAGACTCATTCATCCAACGTTGTCTCGACGCCCGCCGATTTGCGGATCGACGGCGCGCGGCTGTGGGACAGTCACATGCAGCTCGCGCGGATCGGCGCGACCGACAAACGCGGTGTCTGCCGTCTAGCACTGACCGAACTCGTCCGTGAGGCACGCGATCAGTTCATCGCGTGGACGAAGGAGATCGGCCGCACGGTGCCGGTCGACGCGATCGGCAATATTTTCGCGGGGAGGACGGGGCTGCATGACGATCTGCCGCACAAAATGACGGGCAGCCATCTCGACACGCAGCCGACCGGCGGCAAATTCGACGGCAATTATGGTGTAGTGGCAGGGCTGGAGGTGCCGCGCCTGCTGGCCGAGGCCAACGTGCAGACCATCGCGCCGCTCGAGGTTGCCATGTGGACCAACGAGGAGGGCTCGCGATTCTTGCCGGTGATGATGGGCTCCGGCGTGTTCGCCGGCGCATTCACGCTCGAGCACGCGCTAGCGGCGATCGGCTATGCCGGCGAGCATCGCAAGTCGCACGCTGTCGGCGCATATTTCGAGGTGCATATCGAACAGGGGGCCATGCTCGAAGCGCACGACAAGGTCATCGGCGTCGTGCAGGGCGCGCTCGGGCTACGCTGGTACGACCTGACCGTGCACGGCATGGAAGCGCACACGGGGCCGATGGCGCTGCGCGGCGACGCGCTGCTCGTCGCCGCGGATCCGATCCATGCGTTGAACCGTATCGCGCTCGATCACGCGCCGCATGGCCGTAGCGCGGTCGGCTGGCTCGACGTGCATCCAGACTCGCGCAACGTCATTGCGGGCCGCGTGAAATTCAGCGTCGACCTGCGCGCAGCCGATGACGCATCGCTCACTGTCATGGACCTCGCATGGCGTGCAGCGTGCGCGCAGGCGGGTAACAATGGGGGCAACGCCGCCACCAACGCCACCGCCAACAGCGCGAGCAGCAGCTTGGACGCCCCCATCACCATCGACATCGAGCAGGTCGTCTACTTCCCGTCGCAGCCATTCGCCGCGCAATGGGTCGCCGAGGTCAGGCAGAGCGCGGAGCGGCTCGGTGTATCGTCGATGAACGCGATCAGCGGCGCGGGCCAGGACGCCGCCTATCTCGCGCGCGTCGCACCCAGCGCGATGATCTTCGTTCCCTGCAAGGACGGCATTAGCCACAACGAAATCGAGGACGCGCGCGCCGATCATCTGGAAGCCGGCTGCAATGTGCTGCTGCAGGTGATGCCGAGCGCGGCGTCGAGAACGGGGAGCATGCGCGCATGAAGATCCTGATCGCACGAATGAACCACGAGACCAACACGTTCTCGCCAGTAGAGACCCCGCTGGCCGCATTCGGCCGCAACGGTCCGAGCTACGGCCGCGCCGCATTCGACGAAAACAAGGGCATGCAAACCGCGATGGCCGCGTTCATCGACGCCGCCGAGCGCGTGCATGCCGAAATCGTGACGCCGATCTCCGCCATGGCGAATCCGAGCGGACCGGTCGACGCCGCCGCCTACGATGCGATCTGCGACGCGATCGTGGCAGCCGCGACGGGCTGCGACGCGGTGATGCTCGATCTGCACGGCGCGATGGTCGCCGAGAACTCGACCGACGGTGAAGGCGATCTGCTCGGGCGCGTGCGTGCGTCGCTGCCGCACGCGCCGATCGCGGTCGCGCTCGATCTGCATGGCAACGTCACGCAAAAAATGATCGACAACGCCGACGTCATCGTCAGCTTCAAGACCTATCCGCACGTCGATATGTACGAGACCGGCGCACATGCGGCGCGCTTGCTGTTCGACATGATCGAGGGCCACGCGAAGCCGGTGATCGCGTGGCGTCAGCCGCCGCTGCTCACGCACACGCTGCGCAGCGCGAGCGTTGACGGCGCGATGAAACGCGCGCTCGATGCCGCGCGCGCCGCCGAGGCCGACGGCATGCTCGCGGTGTCGGTGCTGGCGGGCTTCTCGCTCGCCGATATCGAAGCGCCATGCATTAGCGTCGTCGTCGTGGGCAATGGCGAGCGCGCGGATGCGGAGGCGGTCGCCGAGCGCATCGCGCGGCAGATCTGGGACGAGCGTGACGATTTCGTCTATCGCAGCGCGCCACTTGCCGAATCGGTCGCGCGGGCGGCATCGCTGGCACGCGCCGCCGATAAACCGGTGCTGATGCTCGATCACGGCGACAACTGCATGTCGGGCGGCACGTGCGACACGATGGATTTGCTCGAGGAAGCGTTGAGGCAGGGCCTCGAAGGCATCGTCAGCGGGCCGTTGTGCGATCCGCAGGCGGTCGCGGCCCTGGCGGCCTCGGGTGTCGGTAGCACGGTCACGCTCGCGATCGGCAACAAGCTCACAAACGATGCATTGCCCTCGCGTTCGCCGCTTGCCCTGACCGGCGTCGTGCGTGCGCTGACCGACGGCGAATACGTGATCAGCGGCCCAACCTACACCGGCCAGCGCGCGTACATGGGGCGCGCGGCAGTGCTCGACACCGGCACGGTGAAACTCGTCGTGACTGAACGAACGCATGAGCCGTGGGATCTCGGCGTGTTCGAGAGCGTCGGCATCGATCCGCGCCGCGCGCGTTTTCTGCTGCTCAAATCACGCATGTATTGCCGGCCGGTTTTCGTGCCGATCGCGGAGGCACTCGTCGAATGCGATAGCCGCGGCGTCACGAGTTCGGACTATGGTCTGTTCAGCTTCGAGCACGTGAAGCGGCCGGTTTATCCATTGGACCCTCACACCGAATGGACCGCGACGAACTGATCAACATGCATGCGTTTCGATAGATCGCGGCAAGGGCTTGTGCAGTCCGCATGGAGTCTCTATAATTCGCGCCTCTAAAGGCTCGTAGCTCAGTTGGTTAGAGCACCACCTTGACATGGTGGGGGTCGTTGGTTCGAATCCAATCGAGCCTACCAACGCATCTGTGACGTAGACGAAAGCGGTTCCGCTTTCGTCTACGGTCCTGTCAAATCGATCCAGTCGTTCCCTCAGTTTCGCCGTTCGGCATCACGTCCCCTTCGTTGTTGTTGTTGTCCGCTCGAGGCTCGTGCACGTTCACGCGCGCGCTCTCGCCGTTGCGTCGTCGTTCGACAATGCGCGGTACAGTTAGACCTTCCGCTTTCGCCGCCGACCCGACTGCCGTTCCCATCGCATCGTCGATCATGCGATGCCGGCAGCATCCAACGGAGCTGACGCAATGAAGAAGCTCATCAACGATGTGTCCACCGTGGTCCCCGATATGCTCGACGGGCTCATCGCGCTCAATCCCCAGCTCTCTCTGTTGCAAGGCGGCACAATCGTCTTGCGCGCCGATGCCCAGGCCGTGGCCGCGCGCGGCGAGGTCGCGCTGATCTCGGGCGGCGGCTCGGGCCACGAGCCCGCGCACGGCGGCTATGTGGGCCACGGCATGCTGAGCGCGGCGGTGGCCGGCGAGGTCTTCACCTCGCCCTCCACCGACGCCGTGCTCGACGCGATACGCGCGGTGGCCGGCCCCGCGGGCGCGTTGCTGATCGTCAAGAACTACACGGGCGATCGCTTCAACTTCGGCCTCGCGGCCGAAATCGCGCGCGCCGAGGGCATCCTCGTTGAGATGATGATCGTCGCCGACGACGTCGCGCTGAGCGCGAGCGGCGATCACGCGGGCCGTCGCGGACTCGCGGGCACAGTGTTGGTTCACAAGATCGCGGGTGCGGCGGCCGCGTGGGGTTTGCCGTTGGCCGAGGTCGCGCGGCTCGCTCGAGAAGCGGCCGCGTCGATCGGCACGATGGGCGTCGCGCTGACGCCGTGCACGGTGCCGGCCGCGGGCAAGCCGGGCTTCGCGCTGGGCGATGGCGAAATCGAATGGGGCCTCGGCATTCATGGCGAACCCGGCGTGGCCCGCGGCGCGCTGGAGCCGGCCGACGCGATCGTCGGCAAGCCGCTTGCAAAGATCGTCGACGATCTCGCGTTGCAGGCGGGCGAGCGCGTCGCGCTGCTCGTCAACAATCTGGGTGGCACGCCGCCGAGCGAACTCAACGTGGTGGCTGGTGCCGCGCTGCGCGAGCTTGCCGGGCGCGGCATCGAAGTCGCGCGCGCGTGGGCCGGCACGTTCCTGAGCGCGCTCGAAATGGCCGGCGTCTCGCTGACGCTGCTGCGTATCGATGACGAACGGCTGAGCCTGCTCGACGCCGCCTCACAGACGAGCGCATGGCCTGCGTTGAGCGGCCGCGTCGCGCAGGTCGCGGTGCGTGCGGCGCCACCCGCGCCGCAAAGCGCGAGCGGCGCGACGCTCGCGCGTGACGCGACGCTGCGGCGCGCGATCGAAGCGGTCTGCGAGTGCCTGCTGGCAGCCGAGCCGACATTGACCGAAATGGACCAGCGCGTCGGCGACGGCGACCTCGGCATCAGCCTCGCGCGCGGCGCACGCGCGGTGCAGCTCGAACTCGATTCCTACGCGTCCGCAACCACCCCGGGCGCGGTATTGCGCGGCATGTCGGCGACGCTGCGGCGCGTGGTGGGTGGCACGTCGGGTCCGCTATACGCGGTGATGCTGCTGCGCGCGGCGGCCGCGCTCGAACAGTCGGGCGGGACCACCGCACGGCAATGGGCGACGGCGTTCAGCGCCGGTGTCGATGGGTTGATGGAACTGGGGGGCGCGAGGCCGGGCGATCGGACGATGGTCGATGCGCTGAGGCCCGCAGCCGACGCGTTGCACGACGCACTCGCTCGGGGAGCGTCGACGGATGCCGCATTGCAAGCCGCCGTCGCTGCGGCAAGCGTTGGCACGTCTCGTACCGCGTCGATGCATCCGCGGCGCGGACGTTCGAGCTATGTCGGCGAGCGCGCACTCGGTCATGTGGACCCGGGCGCGCACGCGGTCGCGTTGTGGCTCGCGGCGATTCGCGACGCGCTTCCCGGTTAGGCGCAGGCGGACGCGAACGTTACGGCGAACGCAAGGGACGAGCGCACTTTCACAAGCAGGGAAAAACTACGCCGCCGTCACGGCCGCAGCAGATCGAGCCCCGCGAACACCACGACGCCGCTCAGCGCGATCAGCGCCACCGAGTGCTGTCCAACGTACAGCAGCCCGGCAGCGGACCAACACGTGACAGCGAATGCGGCAATACGTTTCATGCTTCCTTCTTCTACGACTCGAACTCAAAAACCGACTCAGAAGCCCAGCGTAACGGCCAGCAATCCACTGACGACACCGCACACCGCCACTGCACAGGCCACCACCGTCAGCACGCGCCGCGGAAACGACCGCGCGAGCATCGCGAGCGACGGCACGCTGACGAGCGGCAGCGTCATCAGCAGCGCGCCGGCGGGGCCGGCGGCCATGCCGAACGACAGCATAGCCTGAATGATCGGCACCTCACCCGCGGTCGGAATCACGAACAGCGTGCCGGCGATCGACAGCGCGATGATCCACAGCAGGCTGTTGTCGACGTCCGGGCCGATGTGCGGAAACAGCCACGCGCGCGCCGCGCCGAGAATCAGCACGAGCGCGATGTATTCCGGCACGAGCCGCAGCGTCATGCGCCCCAGAATCGTGATCCAGCGCGAGAACGCGGTGCCTGGATCGTCGGCGCTGACCAGTTGCGCGACGGCCTCTCGCGACGCTTGCGCTTCCTGCGGCGTGACCATGCGGTTCACGACGTAGCCAAGGCCGAACACCATCACGATGCCGAGCGCGAGGCGCAGGCCCATCCACTGCCAGCCGAGCACGAAGCCCATGAAGATCAGCGTAGCGGGATTCAGTGCGGTATTACCGAGCCAAAAAGCAATCGCCGCGCCCGGCGCCGCTTCACGCGCGCGCAGGCCCGCGACGACCGGCGCCGCGCAGCAGGTGCACATCATGCCCGGCAATGACATCAGGCCGCCTTTGACGACGCTGTTGAAGTCGGCACGGCCGAGCGCGCGCGCGACCCATTGCGGCGGAATCAGCGCCTGTACCGCGGAGCCGAGCAGCAGGCCGAGCACCATCGCCTGCCAGATTGCCTTGCCGTAAGCGAGCGCGAAGTCGATCGCGGCCTGCCATGAGGCCGCTGGCGCGCTCGCGGACGTGCCCATCAGGATCGACTTGCCGATCGAATGCTGGCTCGCGGCGACGAACGCGCGGTTGTAGTACGGAAACCACTTCACATAGAAGAGGCCGACGACGGCGATCAGCAGGAACACGATCCAGCCAAGCGTGACGCGGGGTTGCCGAAGGGTTGATTGCATGATGGTTGTTGAATGTCGTTGTGGATCAACCGACGACTAGCGTGCGGGTATCGAGCTGCGCGAGCAGCATTTTCGCCTGCTCGACGATGTCGGCGTCGTTCGGGCGGAAATCGAGTTGCAGCGCGTTGGGCAACTGCTCGAAATGCTGGCCGCTGCTGCGCGCGTATGCGGGATCGTAGTGCCGTTCGATCAGTTCGCGCGCGAGCTCGGCGCGCCGGTTCTCGTCGACGAGCCGCAGCCAGCCCGTGACCCGCTCGCGGCTGTGCAGACCGATCAACCGTTCCAACTGTCCCTTGAAGTAATCGGGATGCTCGAACAGATGCGCGTAATCCTGCAACAGGAACGCCGCGCGGTCCTCGCTGCTCGAGCGCACCTCGACGCACGCGCCGCGATGAAACGTTTCGAGCAGCGCAAGCGGCAGCGTGACGGAGCCGATGCGCCGGCTTTCCGCCTCGACGAACACCGGCCGGTTCACGTCGAAGTCGCGCAGCTCGGTGACGAGCAGCGTGTCGAAACGCCTTTGCGACGGCTGCGCCACGCCCGTGTACGCGCCGAGCAGCGAGCCGCGATGCGAGGCGAGCGCCTCGAGGTCGAGCGTCTGCGCGCCGGCCTCGTGCAGCGCCGACAGCAGCCGCGTCTTGCCGCTGCCGGTCGGGCCCACGAGTGTGATATAGCTGAAACGGCGCGGCAGGGTTTCGAGCCTCTCCAGCGTGGCGCGCCGGTAGCTCTTGTAGCCGCCGTCGAGTTGCCGCGCCGACCAGCCGATCATGTTGAACAGCGTCGTGACCGAGCCCGAACGCTTGCCGCCGCGCCAGCAGTAGATCAGCGGGCGCCAGTTGCGCGGCCGGTCGGCGAACGTGGTTTCCAGATGATGCGCGATGTTGCGCGCAACTAACGCCGCGCCGAGCCGCGTGCCCTCGAACGGCGACACCTGCTTGTAGGTCGTGCCGACCAGCACGCGTTCCTCGTTGCTCAGCACTGGCGCGTTGGTCGCGCCCGGAATATGGTCTTCCTCGAACTCGAGCGGAGTGCGAACGTCGACGATTTCATCGAAATCGCCGGCTTTGTCGAGGCTGACTAGAAGACTTTTCAAGGGAGTAGGGACAAAACGGACCGCGGGAAGACCGAAATTATCGCATGGGCGGCCCGTTCGGGTCGGTTATGCGTCCTTCCCGGGGGCTCCAGTGACGTCCTTCAGCCGCCTACCTCAGATGACTTCGACCCGCGCTTCCCCGCTCACCAGCTCGCCGATCACCCGTGCGTCGGCAAAGCCATCGGCGCGGAACAGCGCGAGCACTTCGTCGACCGCTTCGGGCGCGCACGACACCAGCAGCCCGCCCGACGTCTGCGGATCGGTCAACAACGCGCGGGCGGCGCACGGCAAGGTGGCGGGCAGCACCACGTCGTGACCGTAGGCATCCCAGTTGCGGCCCGATGCGCCGGTGAAAATGCCTGCTTGCGCGAGGCTCGCGACGTTCGGCAGCCACGGCAGGTCCGCGTAGCGCACGCGCGCGGTCAGCTTCGAGCCGCGCGCGAGTTCCAGCGTGTGGCCGAGCAGGCCGAAGCCGGTGATGTCGGTCAGCGCATGCACGCCGTCGAGCCGCGCCAGCTCGGCGCCCGGCCGGTTCAGCTTGGTGGTCGCGCCGATCATTGCCGCGTAGCCGGCCTCGTCGAGCCGGTCTTTCTTCAGTGCCGCGGACAGAATCCCGACGCCGAGTGGCTTGCCGAGGATCAGTACGTCTCCGGCCTGGCCGCCCGCGTTGCGCTTGACGCGCTTCGGATCGACGATGCCCAGCGCGACGAGGCCGTAAATCGGCTCGACCGAATCGATCGAATGGCCGCCCGCGACCGGGATGCCTGCTTCCGCGCAGACCGATTCGCCGCCTTTCAGCACGGCCGCGATCACGTCGTGCGGCAGCACGTTGATCGGCATGCCGACGATCGCGAGCGCCATGATCGGCTTGCCGCCCATCGCGTAGACGTCGGAGATCGCGTTGGTCGCGGCGATGCGGCCGAAGTCGAATGGATCGTCGACGATCGGCATGAAGAAATCGGTGGTCGCGACGATCGCCTGGTCTTCGTTGAGCTTGTAGACGGCGGCGTCGTCGGCGGTGTCGTTGCCGACCAGCAGGTCGGGGAAGAATGGCAGCGGCGCGCTGCGCTTGAGCAGATCGGCGAGCAGGCCGGGCGCGATCTTGCAGCCGCAGCCGCCGCCGTGCGACAGGCTCGTCAGGCGGGGCGACTGGCTTGCTTGGACTTGGGTCATGGGGGCGAGAGTGGGGTTCGTCGAATGACCGCATTATGAGGGTTGTTTTCACACTGTGCAGCGTCGGCACGGGCGCAAACCGGCTCTATGCCGAACCCGTTTCGAACCCGTTTAGCCCAGCGATAAACAGCCGCGTAAAAAATACTAATGTCGAAGGAAATGCAAACGGCATGTACGCGCGAGGAAATGAATTCTTTACGCTACAACGCAATTCCGCGGCGCCGCGCGAATTGATGCGCGTCGACAATTATCAGGCCCGTTATCGCGATTCCAGGACCTCATTTATTGCTGCCCGCGCCGGTCCCATACAGGCCATTGTCAAATCCGCCAGCCCCTTCGGGTTTTTGTCCTTGACCGGCGGTTTTGCCGCGCGCGTTACCTTGCCCGCTGTCTTTCGACTGAGGTTTTTGCGATTCATGAACCGCCGAAGCAGCCGGTTCGGGCGTCGAACCCATCGCGGACGAGCGGCTTTCCATTCGCGAAGAGCCGCGCGGCTGGGGAATCTGCGCGAAGCTGGGCAGGCTCGAGGCCAACAGCGCGGCGCCGACGAGCGCCAGCGAGGCCGCGCCGCGTGCCGCGCGACAGGAGAAAGTCGGGTAGTCCATAGGAGCGCAATAATCTGCCGATCAGGTCAATGGGAGCCACTATTCGCGGATACAGCATGAACGGTGCCCAGCGGCGGGAATAAATCGTGCAAGCAGGGTGCCACCCTTCATCCAAGTGAGTTTCGCATGTCCCCTTTAGCCCGGTGGCGAAGGCACTACGATCTCGCTGCATGTCGCGAAACGGCATCTATAATCAATTTTGTCCCCAAAAGAGCCGAGGCCATGCAATGACGCAAATGACTCGGCGACAATTCCTGAAGGTCTCTGCCACGACACTTGCCGGATCGAGCCTGGCCCTGATGGGCTTCTCGCCGACACCCGCGCTGGCCGAAGTCCGTCAGTACAAATTGTCGCGTGCGACTGAAACCCGCAACACCTGCCCGTACTGTTCGGTGGGCTGCGGCATCCTGATGTACGGTCTTGGCGACGAGGCCAAGAATGTGAAGACGAGCATCTTCCACATCGAGGGCGACCCCGACCATCCGGTCAATCGCGGCACGCTGTGCCCGAAGGGCGCGAGCCTGATCGACTTCATCCATAGCCCGAGCCGTCTGCGCTATCCCGAGTACCGCGCGGCCGGGTCGAACGAGTGGAAGCGCATCTCGTGGGAAGACGCGCTAGACCGCATCGCGAAGCTGATGAAGGAAGACCGCGACGCGAACTTCGTCGAGACGACCGCGGACGGCAAGAAGGTCAACCGCTGGCTGACTACCGGCATGCTCGCGGCATCGGCCGGCAGCAACGAGGTGGGTTATCTGACGCACAAGACTGTTCGCAGTCTTGGCATGCTCGGATTCGACAATCAGGCGCGTGTCTGACATGGCCCGACGGTGGCAGGTCTTGCCCCGACGTTTGGCCGTGGAGCGATGACGAACCATTGGGTCGACATCAGAAACGCGGACGTGATTCTCGTGATGGGCGGCAATGCGGCCGAGGCACACCCATGCGGTTTCAAATGGGTCACCGAAGCCAAGGCGCACCGCAAGGCGCGCCTGATCGTGATCGACCCGCGCTTTACGCGTACGGCGTCGGTCGCGGACTACTTCGTGCAGATCCGCACCGGTACGGACATTGCGTTCCTCGGCGGAGTGATCAATTACCTGCTGACGAACGACAAGATCCAGCACGAATACGTGAAGAACTACACGGACATGCCGTTCATCGTGCGTGAGGATTTCGCGTTCAAGGACGGCCTGTTTTCCGGCTACCACGCCGACACGCGCAGCTACGACAAGACCTCGTGGGACTACGAGCGCGGCGACGACGGCTTCGCCAAGGTCGACCCGACGCTGCAGGACCCGCGCTGCGTCTATCAGCTGATGAAGCAGCACTACTCGCGCTACACGCCCGAGCAGGTCGAGAAAATCTGCGGCGTGCCGAAGGAGAAGTTCCAGCACGTGTGTGAGATGCTCGCGTCGACGTCGGTGCCGAACCGCGCGGCCACGATCATGTACGCGCTCGGCTGGACGCATCACTCGATCGGCTCGCAGATGATCCGCACCGGCGCGATGGTGCAGCTGCTGCTCGGCAACATCGGCATCGCGGGCGGCGGCATGAACGCGCTGCGCGGCCATTCGAACATCCAGGGCCTGACGGATCTCGGCCTGATGTCGAACCTGCTGCCGGGCTACATGACGCTGCCCATGGAAGCGGAGCAGGACTTCGACGCCTACATCGCGAAGCGCGCCACGCAGCCGCTGCGGCCGAACCAGCTGAGCTACTGGCGCAACTATCGCGCGTTCCACGTGAGCTTCATGAAATCGTGGTGGGGTGACAAGGCGACCGCCGACAACAATTTCGCTTTCGACTATCTGCCGAAGCTCGATAAGTCCTACGACCTGCTGCAGGTCTTTGAGCTGATGAATCAGGGCAAAATGACCGGCTACCTCGCGCAGGGCTTCAACCCGCTTGCCGCCGCGCCGTTCAAGGCGAAGAACGGCGCGGCGCTGGCCAAGCTGAAGTGGCTCGTGATCATGGATCCGCTCGCGACCGAAACGTCGGAGTTCTGGAAGAACCACGGCCCGTTCAACGACGTCGACAGCGGCTCGATCCAGACCGAGGTGTTTCGTCTGCCGACCACCTGCTTCGCCGAGGAACGCGGCTCGCTCGTTAGTTCGAGCCGGGTGCTGCAGTGGCACTGGCAGGGCGCGGACGGCCCCGGCGAAGCGAAGAGCGACCTCGACATCATGGCGGGGCTGTGGCTGCGTATTCGCGACGCTTATCGCAAGGACGGCGGCAAGTATCCCGATCCGATCCTGAACATGAGCTGGCCGTATGCGAACCCGGAAAGCCCGACGCCCGAAGAACTCGCGATGGAATACAACGGCAAGGCGCTCGCGGACGTCACCGATCCGAAGGACACGACCAAGGTGCTCGCGAAGAAGGGCGAGCAGCTCGCGAGTTTCGCGCTGCTGCGCGACGACGGCTCGACCTCGAGCGGCTGCTGGATCTTCTGCGGCGCGTGGACCCAGGCGGGCAACCAGATGGGCCGCCGCGACAACTCGGACCCGACCGGCATCGGCAACACGCTGAACTGGGCCTGGGCATGGCCGGTGAACCGGCGAGTTCTGTACAACCGCGCATCGTGCGACCTCAGCGGCAAGCCGTTCGATCCGACGCGCAAGCTGATCGCGTGGAACGGCAGCAAGTGGTCGGGCGCCGACATTCCGGACTTCAAGGTCGACGAGCCGCCCGAAAACGGCATGAATCCGTTCATCATGAATCCGGAAGGGGTCGCTCGGTTCTTCGCGCGCGAGAATATGGTGGAAGGGCCATTCCCCGAGCACTACGAGCCGTTCGAAACGCCACTCGGCTACAACCCGCTGCATCCGGACAACAAGTTGGCCGTCAGCAATCCGGCGGCGCGCGTGTTCCCGGACGACAAGGCCACCTTCGGCTCACACGAGAACTTCCCGCACACGGCAACCACTTATCGTCTGACCGAGCATTTCCACTACTGGACCAAACACGCGCATCTGAACGCGATCATCCAGCCCGAGCAATTCGTCGAGATCGGCGACGACCTCGCGAAGGAGATCGGCGTGGTGGCCGGCGACCGGGTCAAGGTGAGCTCGAACCGTGGGCATATGGTTGCCGTTGCAGTCGTGACGAAGCGGATCAAACCGCTGATGATCGAAGGCAAGAAGGTGCAGACCGTCGGGCTGCCGCTGCATTGGGGCTTCATGGGAGTTGCAAGGCCGGGCTATCTAATCAATACGCTGACGCCCCCGGTGGGCGACGGGAATTCGCAGACACCGGAATTCAAGTCGTTCCTCGTCAAGGTCGAAAAGGCATAAGGAAAAGAGATGGCACTGCAATCACTGGACATCAGACGCGTTTCGGCCACCACCAGGCAGCCGCCGGTGATTCGCGAGCCGGCCACGGGCACGGTCGCGAAGCTCATCGACGTGTCGAAGTGCATCGGCTGCAAGGCGTGTCAGACGGCCTGCATGGAGTGGAACGATCTGCGCGATGAGATCGGCGTGAACGTGGGCGTCTACGACAACCCGCCCGACCTCACCGAGAATTCGTGGACCGTCATGCGGTTTGCCGAGTACGAGAATTCCGCCGGCGATATCGAATGGCTGATCCGCAAGGACGGCTGCATGCACTGCGAGGACCCGGGCTGCCTGAAGGCCTGTCCGGCGCCGGGCGCGATCGTGCAGTACACGAACGGCATCGTGGATTTCCACCAGGAGAACTGCATCGGCTGCGGCTTCTGCATCGCCGGCTGCCCGTTCGACATCCCGCGTATGTCGCAGAAGGATCGCCGCGTGTACAAGTGCACGCTGTGTTCGGATCGTGTGGCGGTCGGCCAGGAACCGGCCTGCGTGAAGACCTGCCCGACCGGCGCGATCATGTTCGGCACCAAGGAGGACATGAAGCAGCAGGCCGAGGACCGCATCGTCGATCTGAAGGAGCGCGGTTTTCAGAACGCTGGCCTGTATAACCCGGACAAGGTCGGCGGCACCCATGTGATGTACGTGTTGCACCACGCCGACCGGCCGTCGCTGTATCACGGCCTGCCCGACGATCCGCGCATCAGTCCGCTGGTGTCCTTATGGAAGGGCATAGCCAAGCCGATCGGCCTCGCCATTATGGGGATCGCCGCACTCGCGGGCTTCTTCCACTACACGCGCGTCGGTCCGAACGAGGTGTCTGAAGCCGACGAAGCCGCCGCCGTCAAGGAAGCCGAGGAAGCACGCCGTTCGCGGGAGGATACGCAATGAACCGCTCTGAGGACACCGACTTCACGGACGTGAAGGGCAATCGCCTGATCGTGCGCTATACGCCGAACGAGCGCACGAATCATTGGATCACCGCGATCTGTTTCATCCTGCTTGCGCTGTCCGGTCTCGCGATGTTCCATCCGTCGATGGCGTTTCTGTACGCGGTACTCGGCGGCGGGCAGTGGACGCGGATTCTGCACCCGTTCATTGGCTGCGTGATGTTCATCTCGTTCCTGATTCTTGCGTTGCGCTTCTGGCATCACAACTATCTGGACCAGGCGGATATCCAGTGGATGAAGCAGATCGGCGACGTGCTGAACAATCGCGAGGAACGCCTGCCCGCAATCGGCAGGTACAACGCCGGGCAGAAGCTGCTGTTCTTCGTGATGGTGATCTGTATGCTGCTGCTGTTGCTGAGCGGCATCGTGATCTGGCGGCGCTACTTTTCGTTCTATTTCCCGATTGGTGTGATCCGGCTCTCGGCGCTCGTACATGCATTTGTGGCGTTTTTGCTGATCGTCGGCATCATCGTGCATATCTATGCGGCGCTTTGGGTCAAGGGCTCCGTGGGTGCGATGACACGTGGCACCGTCACGTATGGCTGGGCGCGCAAGCACCATCCGAACTGGTTCAGGGAAATCATCGGCAAGTAAATACGCTCCATGGACTCTGCTCCGATGCGGACTCTAATGCACTGGACGCAGCGCCCCTCGCACCGGGCCGCCGCGCCTCGTCGATGACGGGCGGCGGCCCTTCAGTTTTCAGAGGTCGATATCTTGACTCAACGCATTCTCGAAGCCGCCGACATCGAGTCGCTCGATCCCTCGGCAATACCCCGCATCCGCATGCCCGAGCGGCTCGCGGTGTTCGCGCCGCGCGCCGCGCGCCTGCGTCAGCTCGCCTCGCGCGGCAATCCGATCGCCGGCTACCTGCGGCTGATGGCGGCGCTCGCCGATGCGCAGCAGGCGGTGCTCGCGCACTTCAAGGCCCAGCCACCGAGCCCGGAGCTGATCGCGAGCGCGCAGCAGTATTCGATGCCGCTGATTCCGGCGCTGTCCGGCGCGCGCGATCCGGCGTGGCGCGACGTGCTGCTACAACTGCTCGACAAGGTCGAAGCGGCGGGTCAGTTGACGCCGCCGCTCGTGGCGTTGTTCGCGCGCCTGCGCTCGCTCGACGTCGCCGCGCTCGAAGCGCAGGCCGACGCGATCTTCGCGCAGCGCTTCGCCGACGTCGAGCCGGCGAGCGCGCCGTTCATCATGGCCGCGCTGCAGGTCGTATGGACCGACCTCGCCGCCGACATCGACAAGCGCGCCGTACCGTACCTCGACACACCGGGCCTGTGCCCGGTCTGCGGCTCGCATCCGGTGGCGAGCACGCTGCGCATCGGCGGCGCGTACGACAACTATCGCTATCTGCAATGCGGATTGTGCGCGACCGAATGGCATATGGTCCGTAGCAAATGCTCGAACTGCGATTCGACGAAGGGCATCGCGTACCAGGTAGCCGGCTCGCCCGACGCCGACGCAGCCGCGCGCGAGGCCGAATCGAAAAACGCCGCGCTGAAGGCGGAGTCGTGCGACGAATGCCATACTTACCGCAAGATCGGCATCCAGGCGAAGGACTACGAGTTCGATCCATTCGCGGACGACCTCGCGAGCCTCACGCTCGATCTGCTGATGGGCGCGGAAGGTTACCGGCGCGCGTCGCCGCATCCATGGCTGTGGCCGGAGCAGACGGCCGGCGCGGCCGAAAAGGAGGGCGACGACTAGGCCTGACGGCGACCTGACCGGACCCAAGTTCAAAACGACAAAGGATTGCTCGTGAGCGATGTGAGCAGCTCGGCATTGCGCGCGCTGATGGCACGCGTGCCGTCGGTGGACAAGGTATTGGCGTCGGAAGAATTCGTGCCGCTCATCGGCGCATACGGCCGCACCCAGGTACTCAACGCACTGCGCGACGCGCTCGATGCGTGGCGCATCAGCGCGCAATCGGGCGATGCGGCGGCCACCCCGGCGGTGAGCGCGCTCGATACCGCGCAGCTGCATGCGACGGTCGCCGCGGCGCTGCTCGCGCGTAACGCGTCGCGGCTGCGCAGCGTGTTCAATCTGACCGGCACCGTATTGCACACGAACCTCGGCCGCGCGCTGCTGCCCAATGAGTCGGTGCGCGCGGTGATGAGCGCGCTCACGCAACCGGCCAACCTCGAGTTCGATCTCGCCACCGGCACGCGGGGCGACCGCGACGATCTGATCGACGATCTGATCTGCGAGCTGACCGGCGCCGAAGCGGCGACCATCGTCAACAACAACGCCGCCGCGGTGCTGCTCACGCTGTCCGCGCTCGCGGCGAAGAAGGAGGTGGTGGTGTCGCGCGGCGAACTCGTCGAAATCGGCGGCGCGTTTCGCATTCCCGACATCATGAGCCGCGCGGGCGCGAAGCTGCGCGAAGTCGGCACGACGAACCGCACCCATCTGAAGGACTATGAACAGGCGATCAACGCGCGTACCGCGCTGCTGATGAAAGTCCACGCGAGCAACTATGCGATCAGTGGCTTCACGAAGGAAGTCGGCATCGAAGAGATCGCGCCGCTCGCGCACGCGCGCGGGCTTGCAGTCGCCGTCGATCTCGGCAGCGGCACGCTCGTCGATCTCGCCGAATGGGGCTTGCCGCGCGAGCCGACGGTGCGCGAGACCGTCGCGGCCGGCGCCGATCTGGTCACGTTCAGCGGCGACAAGCTGCTCGGCGGCCCGCAGGCCGGCTTGATCGTCGGGCGGCGCGATCTGATCGCGAAGATCAAGAAGCATCCGCTGAAGCGCGCACTGCGGGTCGGCAAGCTGACACTCGCGGCGTTGGAGCCTGTGCTCCAGCTGTATCGCGCGCCGGAGAAGTTGACGGAGCGGCTGACCACGCTACGGCTCCTCACGCGGCCCGCCGAAGATATTCACGGCGCCGCGCAGCGCGTGTTACCGGCGCTACAGCAGGCGATCGACGCGCGCTACACCGTGGCCGCGGAGCCGATGTTCAGCCAGATCGGCAGCGGCGCCTTGCCCGTCGACGTGCTGCCGAGCTATGGCCTCGTCATCAGGATGACCGACGGCAAGCGCGGCGGCCGTCATCTGCTCGCGCTCGAAAAGCAGTTGCGCGAGATGGCGCGGCCGGTGCTCGGCCGGATCGCGGACGACGCGTTGCGGCTCGATCTGCGCTGCCTCGAAGCCGCCGACGAAGCACAATTGATCGCACAGCTGATCGCGCAACCGAAAAGCAACTGAAGGACGGGAACGCATGATCGTCGGTACTGCTGGGCATATCGACCACGGCAAAACGAGCCTCGTGAAGGCACTCACCGGCGTCGACACGGACCGGCTCAAGGAAGAAAAAGCGCGCGGCATTTCGATCGAGCTCGGCTACGCGTACGTACCGCTCGACAACGGCGACGTGCTCGGTCTGATCGACGTGCCGGGCCACGAAAAGCTCGTGCATACGATGACCGCGGGCGCGAGCGGCATCGACTTCGCGCTGCTCGTAATCGCCGCCGATGACGGCGTGATGCCGCAAACGCGCGAACATCTGGCGATCGTCGAACTGCTCGGCATCCGGCGCGGCGCAATCGCGTTGACGAAAGTGGATCGCGTCGACGACGAGCGGCTGCGCGAAGTGCGCGATGAAGTGAGCGCGTTCGTCGCTGGCAGCGTGCTGCGCGACGCGCCGATATTCGATACCTGCGCGACGCGCGCGGGCGATGCGGGCGTCGCCGCGCTGAACGCGCATCTGCGCGAGCAGGCCGCCGCATGGCGCATGAAGCGCGACGACGGCCTGTTCCGCCTCGCCGTCGATCGCGTGTTCACGCTCGCGGGGCAGGGCACGATCGTCACCGGGACCGTGGTGGCGGGCAGCGTGAGCGTCGGCGACACGATGCTGCTCGCGCCGAAAAACGAACCGGTGCGCGTGCGCAGCATCCACGCGCAGAATCGCGCCGCCGAAACCGGTCGCGCCGGCCAGCGTTGCGCGCTGAATCTGGCGGGCATCGAGAAGAGTGCGATCGAGCGCGGCGACTGGATCGTCGATCCGCGACTGTCGCAAGCGAGCGAGCGCATCGACGTCGCGTTGACGCTGCTCGCCGACGCGCCGCACGCGCTCGAACATTGGGAGCCGTTGCACGTGCATCTCGGCACGCAGCATCAGGTTGCGCATGTCGCGCTGCTCGAAGGCGACACGCTCGCGCCCGGTCAGCGCGCGCGCGTGCAACTCGTGTTCGAGCGGCCGCTGTGCGCGGTGCCGGGCGATCGCTTCGTCGTGCGTAACGCTCAGGCCAATCGCACGGTGGGCGGCGGGCACGTGCTCGATGCGTTCGCTCCGGCGCGCAAGCGGCGCTCGCCGGAGCGCTTCGGCTGGCTCGACGCGATGCAGTCGCTGCTCGACACCGGCTCACTCGACGCGCTGTTCGCGCGCGCACCTCACGGATTGTCGCGGGCGTTGCTGGAGCGCCTCACGGGGATGCCGGCGGCGGCGCTCGCGTTGCCCGCCCCGACACGCACGATCGAGTTACCGGGCCATGACGCGCTGCTGGTCGCGGACGCGACATGGCACACGCTCGAGGGGCGCCTGACGAGTGCGCTCGCGCAATACCACGAGCGCTCGCCCGACGAACTCGGCCCGGACGTGTCGCGCTTGCGGCGCATCGCGGCGCCACTGGTCGACGACGCGCTGTGGCGCGCGCTGGTCGACGATGCGGCGGCGCGTGGCGAGCTCGTCAGACGCGGACCGTGGCTGCATTTGCCCGGCCACGCCGCGACGCTCGACGCCGCCGATCAGGCGCTTGCCGCGACGCTGCTGCCCGAGATCGAGGCGGGGCGTTTCGATCCGCCGTGGGTGCGCGAGCTCGCGAACGCGCACGGTGTGCCGGAGGAGCGCGTGCGTCAGTTGCTGCGCAAGCTCGCGCGTCAGGGCGAGTTGTTCCAGGTGGTGCACGACCTGTTCTATCACCAGAAGGTGATTCGCGAACTTGCGTCGATCGCGGCGGCGGAGGCGCACAAGAACGGCGGCACCGTGGCGGCCGCGCCGTTTCGCGACGCGACCGGGCTCGGCCGAAAACGCGCGATCCAGCTTTTGGAGTTCTTCGACCGGGTTGGGTATACTCGCTTTCACCGTGGCCTGCACCTCGTGCGCACGGATAGCCGCTGGCTCGATCTGCCTTGACCTGGCTGGCGGTCTGTTTTTATCGGGCTCGCGTCATTCAATCACCGTAGGAAGGCATTCGTATCCGGTGGTGCGGCTGGGCTTCAAACCCAGTTGAGGGCGTCAGACGCTCTCAGGTCGGTTCGACTCCGGCTGCCTTCCGCCAGTCAAGGCTTCCCGGGCATTCAGCAGAGTGTGGAAGAAACCATATAACTTCCGTTTGGAAGCTTTATGGTGAATTTTGCGCCGCAAGTTGTAACACGCAACGTCGGCGGCAAAAAGGCGCCGGCGCGGTGCGCTTAACAGTACGAGTGTGGCTTGGTGCCTCTTCTGAGTGCACCGTTAAACTGCTTACGGACTGTTTTTTCTGACGCCGCAGCGACGGGAACTCCGTCCGACGAGTGGTTGTCGTCTGTCTTCAGGAGCGGGCAGGTTGCTCTCCGCGAAGGCTTCCCTGCTATGCCTCCGGCACTACGAGGATGCCTTGGAGAGCGCGAAGCTGTGCCTGCCGGATGCATGTACGGTCTGCGGGTTTGTCCACACCCAGACCGTGTGATTGTGCGAATCTGAGCAGCTTATCGATGGCGGGGCGCTCGCCACCCGAAATCATGCGTGTCGCTTCATGAAAAATGGCGTTATCAAGCCGGCTTCTCCGTTCTTCGCGAGCGCCTTCGATAGCCTCTTTACGTTTAGCTTTGGTGTTTTTCGTTACGTGGCGACATAGGTTCGGAAAGTGGGCGTACGCCTGGGTGGGCTGTAGATGTATTGCCTCCAAGGCGGACGTAAGGCTATTAAAGTCGACTATCGATCTCGCGGTGAAAAGGCGTTTCTTCGTCCATCTAGCCATCCGAAATTGATCTGCTGCTAACTTCGGCTAACTCACAAAGTGTGGTGTTCGCCGCTGCGGTTTCGAAGCGACACGGAGTGTGTGTCTTTCAAGTCGTCCGTAATCGGCTACGCGTCGAATGGACATCCACTAACTAGACGGTGTTAGGAACTTCCGGTCAAAACCTGGTAGGCAGTATGACTTCCTGCGGGACAGAGGCTGGCCTGCCGCAACGGAATCAAACGCGGGTTAGCATTGCTGTCAGAGCCGCACGGTGCGGACGTGCCGCACCCGGCGATTTCCGACGCGGAGGCCAGCATGGAGCACGATAGCACTCTTTACGTGGGTCTTGATGTTCATGAGGATTCGATCACGGTCGCCTATGCGATTGGTTCGGGCGAGGTTGAACTGCTCGGCAAGATCGGTACTACGCAGGCCGACGTGGAACGGTTGTGCAAGAGACTGCAATCTAAAGCGCGATGCGTCAGCATCGTCTACGAAGCCGGTCCGTGCGGATATGGGCTTTACCGGCAGCTTGTCCAGAAAGAATTCCAGTGCATGGTCTGCGCGCCCTCGCTGATTCCCCGCAAGCCAGGTGAGCACATCAAGACTGACAGACGTGATGCCGTCAAGCTCGTCCGATCGCTGCGTGCCGGCGACCTGTCGGCCGTATACGTCCCCAGCATCGACGATGAAGCATTCCGGGATCTGGCCCGCGCATGGGTGATTGCCAAGGACGACCTCAAGCGTGCACGGCAACGGGTAAAAGCCTTTCTGCTGTCGCACGGCGTGCGCTACACCGGCTCTGCCGGCTGGGGGCCGGCGCACCGACGCTGGCTGAGCGCATACAGCTTCGACAGTGCGTGGCAGCAGTTTGCGTTTGAAGAGCTACGTCGCGCGATCGAAGACCGGCTCGCCCAATGTGACCGGCTGGAGTCCGCGCTGCGTGAGGCAGTCGTCAACTGGCGCTTCTATCCCGCCGTCCTGGGCCTGCAGGCAATGCGCGGTGTCCAGTTCACCACGGCAGTGGGCATGCTCGCCGAGCTGGGCGATCTCTCACGCTTCGTGCACCCACGCCAGTTGATGGCGTGGCTCGGGGTGACGCCGTCCGAGCACTCATCGGGCGGCAAGCGTCGTCAGGGCAGCATCACTAAAAGCGGCAACAGTTATGCAAGAAAGCTGCTAGTTGAAGCCGCATGGAGCTATCGCCACCCTGCGCGTGTGAGCCCCGATATTCAGCGTCGTCACGAAGGTCTGCCTAAACCGATTGTAGATCGAGCCTGGGACGCACAGGTGCGCTTGTGCCGACGCTATCGCAAACTCGTCGCGCGCGGCAAGCAGAAGAATATCGCCGTAGTCGCAGTTGCCCGTGAACTCAGCGGATTCATCTGGGACATCTGCCGGCTCTCCTTGTCGCTGGCCATACCGCGCGAGACACAGATGCCGTGATGTACAGCAATGCCCTGCGTCTGCATCCACCGTAACGACACGTGCAGGAGTTTCCTGAAGGCGGCGTAGCCCGGCACACGAGTAACCCGCGACCAGGGTAGGCAACGGATCTCATCCGAATTGCGGTGGTAGGTAGCGGAAGGCTCATTGGGCGGACATCTGTAATGCGGTAGCCAATCCGCGGATATCAGCTTGATCCACCGTCGAGACTTACTGCTACGTCGCCCTCAGGAAATTCAAACATCGAAAACACAGAACCGATCATATTGACACGAGAAGTCATATCACTCTGGAGGGATGACAAGAGAGAAACGTAAAGCCTACCCGACAGACGTGTCAGACGAAGAATGGAGCTTCGTAGCAGCGTATCTGACGTTGATGGATGAGAGTGCACCACAGCGTAAATACGAGTTGCGCGAGATGTTCAATGCGTTGCACTGGATGGCTCGCGCTGGGCTGCGTGGCGAATGCTGCCGACCAACTTTCCGCCGCGGGAACTCGTGTACCAGCAGACGCAACGATGACTGGCGGCCGGCTGTTTCGAGTGCATGGTGAGTGATCTTCGTTCGATCATCCATGTCGCGCAGGGGCGGCAGGGGCAGCCCAGCGCGGTGATCCTTGACGGCCGTACGATGCAATCGACATGTGACAGCGGTCCAGGCGCAGGATATGACGGCTACAAGCGCAAGCGTGACAGCAAGGTGCATATGGCGGTCGACACGCTGGGTCAGTTGCTCGCCGTACACGTGACACCGGCCAACGAGCAGGAGCGCGCGCAGGTGGCAGACCTGGCGCGCCAGGTCCAGCAGGTAACGGGGCGCACGGTCAAGGTGGCCTTTGCCGATCAGGGATACACGGGTAAAGAGCCAGCGCAGGCAGCACTGGACGAAGACATTGAACTGCAGGTGATCAAACTCGAGGAGACGAAAAAGGGCTTTGTACTGCTGCCCCGGCGATGGGTGGTCGAGCGCAGCTTCGGACGGCTCAACCGCTTTCGACGCCTCGCTCGTGACTACGAACGCTTGCCCGAAACACTCGCAGGTCTGCATTTTGTCGTCTTCGCCATGCTTATGCTTGTCCATGCAATCCCAGTACTTCGAAGTTCCTAACACCGTCTAGGCGCGACTACCGTCGCACTTGACTGTAGTCGCGCTTTACAGCGCACGGCGTGTTCAGTGGTACGCCAGAGCCTCAGCCGGCCAATCTAGTAATCGCTGCTCGGCTGCCCGCTTGCTCACGCAGACGAAACTTCTGGATCTTCCCGGTAGCGGTCTTGGGCAATTCGCCGAAGATCACGCGACGCGGGCATTTGAAATGCGCCAGTCGCTCCCGACAGAACAAAATTACATCCTCCTCCGTTATGTCGGAGGCATCCGGCTTCAGCTCGATAAACGCACAAGGAGTCTCGCCCCATTTGTCATCGGGCTGCGCGACCACGGCCGCGTTGAGGACGCCCTGCATGCGGTAGATGACCTCCTCCACTTCGACAGACGAAATGTTCTCCCCACCGGAGATGATCACGTCCTTGGAGCGGTCTGTGATCTGGATATAGCCGTCAGGATGAACGACGGCCAGATCTCCAGTATGGAACCAGCCGCTGGCGAAAGCCTTTGCGGTTGCGTCGGGATTCTTAAGATATCCCATCATCACCGTATTCCCCCGAACCATGACCTCACCGCAGGACTTGCTGTCGGCCGACACCGTCTCGAGCGTCTCAGGATCGGCGACCGACATTTTTTCGAACGCTGCCGCACGTACGCCTTGCCGCGCTTTCAATTTCCCTTGCTGCTCCGGCGGCAACGCATCCCACTCGTCATGCCATGCACAGCTGATCGGAGTGCCGGAAATCTCAGTAATCCCAAAGACGTGGTCGACATCGAAACCCATCGCGCCAACGGCCTCGAGAACAGCGGCTGGCGCCGGCGAGCCGGCTGTCAGGACCCGCACCCGACGCGGCAGCGGCTGCCGTTCTGAATGAGGCATGCTTGCGAGGCCTGACAGGACGATCGGCGCCGCACAAAAGTGATCTACACCATGTCTGACGATGGCGGAAAGAACATTGGCAGCATTGACCTTGCGCAGGCATACATGTGTTCCGGCGGCGGCAGTAATCGCCCATGTGAAGCACCAGCCATTCGCATGGAACATGGGAAGCGTCCACAAATAAACCGGCGCGCGCGGGAGCGGCCAGTTTGTCATCTGCAACAGGCTCATCAGATAGGTGCCGCGGTGGCTGGGAACGACGCCCTTCGGATCCCCGGTGGTGCCCGACGTGTAATTCAGGGCAATGGGCGTCCACTCGTCGACCGGGTGGCGACCGGCAAATGCCGGATCGCCGCTCGCCAGCAGCGACTCATAATCAGTTTCCCCGATGGCGGGGTTGTCAGGCGCTTCGTGATCGTTGATGTCGATCACGCGCGGCGGATTGGAAACCGACTGCAACGCTTTCTCGACCAGCGGAGCAAATTCGCGATCTACCAGCAGGAGCTTGCATTCGCCGTGGCGCAGAATGAATGCGACACCGTCAGCATCGAGGCGGCAATTGACGGCGTTGAGCACGGCACCGGACAGCGGCACGCCAAAGTGAGCCTCAAGCATGGCCGGGGTGTTCGGCGCGATGATCGACACGGTGTCGCCCGATTCGATCCCCGACTGAACGAGCGCCGACGCGAGGCGATAGCAACGCTCGCGGGTTTCGGCCCACGTCTGGCGGAAGTCGCCATGAATGATCGCGGCCCGATCCGGATAGACATCGGCGGTTCGATCGAGGAAGGTCAATGGCGTCAATGGAACATGGTTTGCTGCGTTCTTCTCAAGTCCTTGAGAGTAGGCCGTTGCACTCATGACTTTGTCTCCGTTCATTCTTCGTAGAAAGTAGTGAAATCGCCGACTGGGCTGCGCTCCGTGACGAGCGAGTTCTCGATGCAACTGGGATCCGCATAACCCAGGCTCATCCCGCAGACCAACATGTGATTGTCGGGAATGGACAGTTCGTTGGCGATGACACGGTGGAACTTGTTGAAAGCCGCCTGCGGGCAGGTGTCGAGGCCTCGCGCCCGGGCAGCGATCATGACGCTTTGCAGGAACATGCCGGTGTCCAGCAGACTTCCTTCACGCATGATCCGGTCAACCGTGAAAAACAGGCCTACGGGCGCATCAAAGAAGCTGTAGTTGCGGCCGTGCTGGACGTGCATCCGCTCCTTGTCCCCCTTCTGGATGCCCAGCAGGCCGTACAGATTCCAACCGACCTTGCGCCGGCGGTCCACATACGGCGCGATCCATTCGCGCGGGTAGTAATCGTAGGGCCCTTCCAGGTCTGAACTTCGTGCAGGATCATCATTGATCTCGTTGATGGCGGCAGACAGGCGGGACTTCATCGTGCCTGTCACCACATGCACATGCCAGGGCTGGATGTTGACGCCGGTTGCGCTGAAGCGCGCAACGTTGAGGATGGACTCGACTTCCTCGGGGGGAACCGGTATGGGCAGGAAAGCACGGACGCTGCGCCGGGTGACGAGTGCCCAATCGACGGCTCGACTCACGTCGGCAAACGAGCTGAAAGGAGGAGGAGATAGACGGTCCATTTTTTTCGGCATGTTGAAAATTTGCTGCGACCTCGACTTGGTGTTTTTTCGGGTGGAGAGTCCGTAACACCCGCGCTCTTCACACGAACGAACCTCGACCATGAAGCCGCGTATGGTAGAGACCTCAGCGCCCTGCACTACCCTGAACTACGGCAACAGGGGCGATTGCCAGCCGTAGCTGCCGATAAGCTGCTTTGCAGTCAGCGCCACAAGAATTCCGCCAATGGAATATCCCGCGAACACCAGCGTCACCAATCGTGTGCGCAGGGCGTTCGGCGAAAATTCTCCCATCTGTGCGGTGACAATTGGCAAGACCCCGCCAATGCCCAGACCAGCGATGAATCGCGTCATGCTGAAAGCGATGGGATCGCTGGTCAATCCAGCCGCTGCGGTGAAAAGACTGAACAGCGCCACGCAAACACAGATCATCATTGGTCGGCCGAAACGGTCAGCCAGCGTGCCAAGAAAAATGGCCCCGAGCATCACGCCAAAAAGCGCCGATCCGGCCATGACGCCAGCCCTGGTAGCGTCGATGCCCATGTCCTTCATGATTGATGGCAACGCTGCGCCCACGACGGCAAGATCGTAGCCGTCGAGTATCAGCATCAACAGACACCAGAACAGGACCAGGGTGTGAAAGCCATTGAATCTTGCCTCACCCGCGAGCGAGTGCACATCTATCTGGTTCATCTTGTCTCCTTTGGTTTATCGTCGTGGGCGAGGTCCACGCCAGTTCCAACAGCGCCCTCAATGGGGCGGCCTTGTCGCGACTCGATTGGCCGTTGGTCTGTGCTGTAGCCAGTTTCAGCGGGACAAGGCCGGCAGTCCATGTCCATCAACTTCAACTTGCATGAGGTCGCCGAACACCCGCGTTTGCCGGCATTGCGGCACTGCCGGCAGCTACTGGCGCGCTACTGGACGAATCGCTTTCCGGTTTAGAGAAATGTAGTGTCGGACCGGCTGGAACCACGGTCAGGCGGTCGCGCCGGTGCGCGCCGAGCCTCGGTCGAGCAGCTGGGCTGACGGACGGCTGCTGTGCAGGGATGAGTTCTCCGGGTATGAAATTCGCCCGTCAGTTCGCCGATACCGGCACGGAGCGATTGCGTCATGACCCATTCGGTAGTATCGGATGCGAGACGTGGATGAAGGGGGCCTTTGTGCCCAGTATTGGAGCGGTTACCGGGTCTCTAGCCCTGGTCTCAGGACGGACTGGAAGATGACGGCGAGCGGATCGGATAATTTGCCCTTCAGCGCCCCGATCACGACAATACGCCATGGAGGGCTCTCAGGCATATCTTCGGCCGAGGCCATTGCGCCGAATCACAAAACAGACCTTCGCATGGCTGCCAGTGAGTCACCGCGCGATCGCCGAGGAAGCGAACGTGGAGGTAGAAAGCGGCGCATATGCGGCGCCTGAGTCAGATACTCATCAAATCGACCGAAAATTACTAACTCTTCCCGGCAAGGGTTGCTCAGTCGCCTGCCTTACGTCGAGCGAGCCTCTGACGGGCGCTTTAACTCACCATACTTCACGCATTCAGTCGTAGCCTGTGTCGCCCTGAACGACCTGAGGCCTTAATTGTGGTCTGCCACCCTTACCGCAGAGGGTCGGGCGGCTTCGACCAACACCTCGAGTTGAGTAGGGCCGCGTGGCGGGCGGCCCCGGTCACTGGGGCCGCGAGCGGGATGTCCTGCGCTTCGGTGACGACGTGGCGCATTGCACTGGGTCGGAGCTTATGCGCCCAATCGCGGTAGCGTTGGCAGAACTGGGCGTAACGGTACTCGCCAGACACTGCGGACGGGCGCGCGCTGCCACCGAACTAGTTCGAGCATATGAAGCTAGTTGCAACATTCTGATCGCCGCCGACATATTTTGGCCACTGTGGATATTCGCACAATGGTCGGGTACGTCCAGCGGCTGGCGGAGCGAGGTCGGTGATCGTCAGGTTGTGGGGCTCGACGCCTTTGGTGACCCAATTGTCCAACACCGTCAGACCATCGTATGAACCGTTGAACTGTCCGCCGCCACCGTGAGCCGCGCCCGGCACCAAGTAAAATTTCAGAAATTGATCAAGCGGCCCCTGCCCGAACCTGGATACCAGACGGTTATAGTAGTCAGTTGACAGTTGCGCTGGAATGAACTGGTCAGCTTGTCCGTGTTGGAGAATGATCTTGCCACCGCGACTTTGGAATTGAGTCAAGTCAGTGCTCGTGCTATCCATGAGCGCGCTCACCGCCTGGACGCGCGCGGCTAGCGGTCCCGGGCTGGTAGGGTCGAAATTGAGAATGCTCGAGCCAGGATCGCGAGCGACCGCAAATCGGAGCATGTCGTTTGAGAACGTGTAATAAAACGCGCTTTTTCCGAGAACCCCGGGTTCGATTGTCGCATCGGTGGCGGACGCGCCCCAAGCCAACGGGTTTGACCAAAAGTCCGCACCGGCGAATGCGTTGTATGCTGGAAAGGTTTGAATTCCGTTCGCCAGAGAAAAGCTAAAGTTAAGCGGTGTCCCAGCGGTGGCCATTGTATTGATTTGCGCGTCGGACAGGCACGTGTCACCGGTGTCGACTCCGCCGGGGCAGCGAATCAGCGTTGGATCGAACACGCACGCTGAAGGGTTGCTAATTATGCCGTCAGCCACGCCATCCAAAGCATCACATTTGATCATGACCGCTGCGAGAAGTGCGTTGCCTTTAGCAGGGGGGACGTATCCTCCGGGCGCTAGGAGAGATTTCGAAATTCTCCCCATTTGCAGCCATAGTCCTGTAATTCCCGAGGCGGGAAATGTCGAGATGATACCGTCGTAGTCTTGTGGGAATCGCTGCGCCGCCATCAGCGCTTGTCGTCCGCCGCTCGATCCACCAATAAAATAACTGTGCACGAGGGCCGAGCCATAACGTTTCTTTGCGATGTACGCTGCAAAATCATGCGTCTTCTTAATGTGGTCGCCTCCGTAATTAGCGAGCGCCTCATCGTTTTCTGCGAATGAGCCATCGAAGAGGGTTCCCTCATGCCCACTGTCGCTCCCTAGAGTCACGTAACCTCTGCGCAACGGCGTTGTGACGCCTGCTGGCTCTGCGCCGGCTGCGAAACCATCGAGCGGGGAGCCCTCAGTAGCGGGGATCGTGCCGTCAAAACCCCCGCCACCAAAGTGAACAGATTTACCATTGAAGTTAGTCGGAAGGTCAACCTCGGCATGAATATCGGGCGCGTTGAAATCCACCGGATGAATACTTCCGAGTACTTTGCAATACTCACCATTTGTATTACGAGGATCTGTATCGGCAACGAGCGTGGCGGATACGACAGTGGCACCGGTTGTCGGTAATCCGATAGAGGAGGCGGGAACCGTCATGCCAGCCAACGCACTACACATCGCAGCCGACGTCTGCGCCGCAGCGACGTTTGCCGGCGCGGAGTCATGGCCGCCGCAGCCGGATATGGCAATAGTTGATGCCGCTAACAAAGCACGCGCAATTGCCGAGCTTCGGCCGCTTGTTAACCGATTTCTCATTCTGGTCTCCGTATATTTATTGCCGCCATACTGACTTTCTGATTCCGAGCAGTCTTTGCTCTCCTGTGCTGCTATTCTCGTGAGGTGTTAATCCGGAACTGGCCACCATATGCCTGGGCGGCCTCAAATCTGAAGTGCAACACCTATCTCGTATAAGGTGTTGCGATGCACGAAAGAACTCAGTACCAGCAACTTCAACCTGAAGAGCGTCTGACCATTGCAAGCCTGCATCTGCAGGGTTCGAGTATCCGGGCCATGGCCCGGATACTCGGGCGCTCGCCGGCCACCGTTAGCCGGGAACTGACGCGAAACAGCTCTCCCGCTGGCTACGCGTCCGTGTCGGCTGAAGCACTCAGTGCCGCACGCCGCAGCGCGGGTCGCCATCCCACAAAGCTTTGCCTGCAAAGCGTCTGCTGGCGTATCGTTCTCACCCTGCTCGAGTGGAAATGGTCACCCCAGCAGATATCGGGCACACTCAAGCGTATGTATCCGACCGACCCGACCCAACAGGTTTCGCACGAAACCATCTACACGGCCATCTATGCCCAGCCGCGCGGCGAACTGCGCCGTCAGCTCATTGCGTGCTTGCGCCATGGCCACAGCACGCGCATGCCGCGTACACGGGGCACAGACCGGCGCGGACAGATTCCTGACATGGTCAGTATTCATGTGCGGCCGCCCGAAATCGAAGACCGACTGCTGCCTGGGCACTGGGAAGGCGACTTCATCAAGGGTGCCGGCAACCAGTCCTCGGTAGGCGTGCTGGTCGAACGGACCAGCCGGCTGGTGCTGCTTGCCAAGATGGAAGACGCCACCGCCGCTTCAGCGCTGGCGGGCTTCTCCGCCAAACTCAATTCGATTGTCGCGCCATTACGGCAGAGCTTCACCTACGACCAGGGCAAAGAAATGTCGCGCCATAAAGAGCTCACCGCCGCAACCGGCGTGAAGGTGTACTTCTGCGACCCCCACAGTCCCTGGCAACGCGGCACTTGCGAAAACACCAACGGGCTACTGCGCCAGTATCTGCCCAAAAGCGCAGACCTTTCGGTCTACAGTCAGGACGAACTTGACGCTATCGCCGACAGTCTGAACAGCCGACCTCGCGCGACTCATGCCTTCCATTCGCCATTCGAGGTCTTCGCCGCGACCCTTGCCTCGGCAAGTCAACCTCAAGGCTCTAAACATTAAACCCGCTGTTGCGCTTCACTCTTGAAACCGCCCTGGAATTTCGGGCACGCTTCGCTTCTCCTACAGCAGCGATCAAGTGCGTGGCCGTCACGGGATAAAGTCCGGGTACTGCCTGCAACCGGGCGCGACACTCCTCTTCCTTTGCCAAAGGCGATTGCAGTGTCAGCCTGGTTGGAGCCTCAATCCATGTCCGTCGACATCAGTTTGAATGAGGTCTGTGGACAGGCGGCTCTTTCCTCGCTTCGACGGTCTTTGCTCCCCCGGCTCAACCGATCGCGGTTGTGATAAAGCAGGCCCCTCGATCGCGTACCCGAACCGTACGACGTAGAGGAACGGCTGTCGGAGTAGCTTCAGGGTAGGGGCGGCTCAGACGATCTCAATTGCCAGGGCCGTGGCCTCGCCTCCGCCGATGCACACGGTTGCCACGCCGCGCCTGGCACCGCGCTGGCGAAGTGCGGCCAGCAGCGTCACGACAAGACGTGCGCCGGTAGCGCCGATCGGGTGACCCAGCGCGCAGGCCCCGCCATGCACATTCACTCGCTCGTGCGGCAGCGACAGCTCGCGCATCGCCGCCATGACCACCACGGCGAAGGCCTCATTGATCTCCCACAGGTCGACATCGTCAACCTGCCACCCCACCTTGGTGAGCAGCTTCTGGATCGCACCCACGGGCGCAGTAGTGAACCAGGCGGGCTCCTGTGAGTGGGTGGCATGCGCATGGATAACGGCCAGCGTTGATAAGCCACGCTCGCGTGCGGTGGACTGGCGCATCAGCACCAACGCCGCTGCACCATCGGAGATCGAACTGGAGTTCGCTGCCGTGACGGTGCCGTCCTTGCCGAAGGCGGGCTTGAGGGTGGGGATCTTGTCCAGTTGCGCCTTCGCTGGCGCCGCGTCCTCGTCGAAGAATTTCTCGCCGTTGCGGCCCGGCACGGCCACCGGCGTGATTTCCCACCGGAACAGGCCGTCGCGCTGCGCCTGCTGCGCGCGCAGCGTGGAGGTGGCAGCATAGGCGTCTTGCTCCTCACGGCTGAAACCGAAATGGCGCGCACAGTCCTCGGCGAACGTGCCCATCAGGCGGCCATCGGAGGCGGAGCCGTAGTGGTCCTCCAGCCCGTCGAAGAACATGTGGTCCAGCACCAGGCCGTGCCCCAGGCGCTGGCCCGAACGGGCCTTGGGCAACAGGTACGGCGCGTTGCTCATGGATTCCATGCCGCCGGCCACCATCACGCGTTGACTCCCGGTCAACAGCAGATCGTGCGCCAGCATCGTGGCTTTCATGCCCGAGCCGCACACCTTATTGATCGTGGTGCAGCCCGCCGAATGCGGCAACCCGGCCCCCAGCGCCGCTTGACGTGCGGGCGCCTGGCCCAGGCCGGCGGGCAGCACGCAGCCCATCAGCATCTCGTCTACGGCCTCAGGCTGCAGCCCGGCCCGATGCACTGCGGCACGGATCGCGTTGGCACCCAGCTGCGGCGCTGTCAGCGAGGCGAAGTCGCCCTGGAAGCCACCCAGCGGCGTGCGTGCGGCACCGACGATAACGACGGGGTCATTGGAAGTCGAAGAGGTAGGCATGCGAGTCTCCATTCGCCGCTCCATGGCGGCGTTGCAAGGGGTGAACAAAGGTTTCGTCGCGGAGGAATTCAGTTGACCACATTCGGGCCCGGCGACTCAGGCCGACCGCAGCAAGCGGCAGCAGGCATCATGATGAGTGCGCCGGACACTGGGTCACTTGGCTGCCATGCGGATGGCGCCATCAAGGCGAATCACCTCGCCGTTGAGGTAGGCGTTTTCGAGGATGTGCTGCACAAGGCCCGCGAACTCGTCAGGCCGTCCGAGCCGCGCGGGAAAGGGGACCATCTTCCCGAGCGCATCCTGTACCTCCGTGGGCATGCCTTTGAGCATGGGCGTCTCCATGATCCCAGGCGCGATGGCGACCACGCGAATGCCATGGCGTGCCAACTCACGCGCGATAGGCAACGTCATCGCGACCACCCCGCCTTTGGACGCTGCGTAGCCCGCTTGCCCGATCTGGCCATCGAAGGCAGCGACTGACGCGGTGTTAATGATGACCCCGCGCTCGCCATCGGAGTCGGGCATGTTCTCGGCCATGCAGGCCGCACCCAGCCGCACCATGTTGAAGGCGCCGATCAAGTTGATATTAACGGTGCGCGCGAAACTCTCCAGCCGGTGCGGGCCTTCGCGGCCAAGCACTTTCTCGGCGGGCGCCACGCCGGCGCAATTGATGAGACCATGCAGCGTGCCGTAGGTGTCGCGAAACGCGGCCAACGCACTCTCCGCGCTGGCCGCGTCGGATATATCAGCCTTGGCGAAGTGGGCATTGGGGCCCAGTTCCGCCGCTAGCGCGGTACCGGCGTCCTCATTCAGGTCTACGAGCAGCACGCGGGCACCACCCGCCACCAGGCGGCGCGCCGTCGCCGCGCCGAGCCCTGAGCCGCCGCCAGTGACGACGAAACCTTTATCTTGAATCTGCATTTCTGTCTCCTGAGTGATGGCCCCGACGCGCGAGGCACCGCAGCGGTCATCGTGGCCAGCACGAGTTTTGAACTTGTGGGTGTGCCCTGAAGCGTTATCTGACGTGACCGGCACGCTGCCGCGCAGGCTGCTGCCGACAAGCTAGGTTCTCGACCACCTACAGGCTGGTCATCGTAAGCGGCACGCTGAGATACTTCCATGCCCACAGACTTCTTCACGCATGAGCCTTTCGGACATATCGAACGGGTCGCCCATCTGCTTAACAGTGCTCGTCGGCTGATAACTACCGGTGGCCGGCGGTCTCACGTTTCAATTGGGCCTCGCAGCGATTAACATCGGTGCATCTTTGTAGGCCGGACCTGACTATGAATGACACTCGAGACAAGGGCACAACTTCCATCGGCCTGGTGCGTGAAGCGATTCTTGTCGCTACGCAACGTAATCTGGATGTGGCGGCCGCGCTGCAGCACGCCGGTATCGCGGCAGAATTGTTGAATGCTCCGAGAGCACGCGTGCCCGCATTAGCTTTTTCGCGCCTGTGGACGGCTCTGGCCGACTTGATGGACGACGAGTTTTTCGGTCTGGATAGCCACCCACTGCGCCGGGGCAGTTACGCTCTGATGTGCCACGCAGTTCTGCATGCTGCAGACCTGGGACACGCGCTGCGTCGCATGCTGAAGTTTCTGCGCGCGGTTCTCGACGACATCCATGGGGAGCTACGCTGTGAGGGCGAGCATGCACTGATCCTCCTGCATGATGATGGGCCGACGCGCCGCCTCTTTGCCTACGGGACGTGGTTCATCCTCGTGCACGGCTTAGCGTGTTGGCTGGCACGCAGACGGATTCCGTTGATCGAGATGAGATTTCGCGCTTCCGCGCCGATGGATGACAGCGACTACCGCATGCGCTTCTGCGAGGAGGTGACGTTCTCCGCAGACGAGACCCTGATCCGGTTCGATCGCAGTTTCCTCGACCTCAAACTGACGGAGACGGAAACGAGTCTGCGCGCATTCCTGGAGAATGCACCAGCGAACATCCTGGTGAAATACCGCAACGAATCCAGCACTACTGCCCTGATAAGGCGCCGCTTGCGAAACCAGATCCCCGACGACTGGCCTGACCTCGACACGCTATCGCAGTTACTGAATCAGTCCTCGGCCACGCTGCAGCGCCGCCTGCTGGCCGAGGGGACCAACTACCGGCAACTGAAGGACGAATTGCGCCGTGACATCGCTATCGACCTGTTTTCGACCAGTTCTCTCACGGTCGCGGAGGTCGCTGCACGGACTGGATTTCAGGAGACCAGCGCATTTCACAGGGCCTTCAGGAAGTGGACTGGGGCCAGCCCCGGAATGTACCGCCATGGCAGGGCGACCTCTTCAAGCTCAGGAGGAAGCGCTGCTTGACCGAATGTCCCAACAGTTGCGGCTCATGCTGCAGATGATGCGATGAGTGCGAGCACCGCTTCATATTCGGCGCTTGCGTACTGGCTTGCCCGGATGCCCTTCTAAGTGTCAAGCAGCACGCCGCGCACGGGCCGGCGGCGAAACCATGCCATCGTCAGCGCATCGGTCACGGAGCTCTGCCGTCATGTGCTTACCGCGGATGCGTACGCGAGAACCGAGCTACATCACGCCTGTTGTCGTGCGTCGCGAGCAATTGTCAGCCATGCCTTCGTCAGCGAGGCAATAGGCAATGAAATACATCGTGCTGTTCCACATGTGAATACCGGCCTGCGAGGGCTGGCCGGGGATAGGGTCGTGGCAGCCTGCAATGTTCTGTGCAGCTCCGACTGACCCAACTCCCCAACCATCGCCAACCGCCACAGGTATTGGGCTGGACCGGTCAGTGGCCGGCCAGCGCCACCGACGTCGTCACCGCGTTCGTATCACGCGATGACGCGCCGGCGATCAATTGATACGCTCCGCCGTTCAGTTTCCAGGCGTGCTTCGTCACGTCCCAAGTCGACAGCAGTTTTGCGGACACGGAGACGCTCACCTGTTGCGACTGTCCGGGCTGCAACGTAACTTTCTGCCAGCCCACGAGCCGTTTCGGCGGCTCGCCGAGCCCAACGGGCAGCGTTGCATAGACCTGGGCCGTTTCCGCGCCGGCGCGGGCGCCGGTGTTCTGGACCGTGAAGGTTACGGTCACGTCACCGGCGCCATCGGTGCTCGCGCTGATGCCCGAGTAGCGGAACGTCGTGTAGGACAGGCCGAAGCCAAATGGGAAGAGCGGCTGGATCTGCTTTGCGTCATACCAGCGATAGCCCATCATCAGCCCCTCGCTATAGTTGACGGTCAGGTTGGTGGCCGAGATCGCCGGTTGGGGCAGATCGGCATCCTGCTGTGGGAAGGTGATCGGCAGCTTGCCCGACGGGTTCACGGTACCGAACAGCAGGTCGGCGATTGCCTGGCCGCCCTGCACCCCCGGGTACCATGACTCAAGCACCGCGTTCACGTTGCCAAGCCACGGCATCAGCACCGGACTGCCGTTCTCCAGCACCACAACCACGCGCTTCGCTTTTGCCGCGACCGCAGTGATCAGCGCGTTCTGGTCATAGCTCTGGTTGTACGGATCCACCACGTTGTTGGGCAGGCTCAGGCTCTGTAGATCGAACCCTTCACCTTCCCACTGAGTGGCGAACACGATCGCGACGTCAGCCTGTGCAGCGGCGCTTGCCGCGGCGTTTGCGTCTGTGCCGTCAAGGTAGGTCACGCTTGCGTTCGCTGCCTGTGCCTTGATCGCCGCAAGCGGCGAAGACTTGTACCAGGTCGCACAGCCGCCGAAAATAAGGCTTGCAGGCTGCTGGCACCCAGACACCGCATTGCCGTTGATCGCGGGCGTCCCGCCCGAGCCAGCGCCCGATAGCACACCCGTATCCGCATGCCCACCGATCACGACAATCGACGACAGGCTCGCCCCACTCAGCGGCAGGACCGGCTGCTGCGCGCCGGACGGCGCGGCGTTCTTCAGCAGCACCGCCGACTGCTGCGCGACCTGCAGCGCGAAGGCGTTACCCGCCGCCTGATCGATCGTGCCGCCCGACGTGGGCGGGGAATCAAAGACTCCATACCGGATCATCGTGCGCAGCTTGCGCTGCACCATGTCGTTCAGGCGCGCCATCGGCACGCTGCCCGCCGTGACCGCGGCCTTTAGCGCTGAGCTGAAGTACGAGGTGAAAGTAATGCCAGGAAGACTGCCAGCCGCACTGCCGAGGTCGCCGGGTTCTTCCTCATCGAGCCCGGCCAGCGCAGCGGCCACCGTGCTGTGATTTGCGGCCCAGTCGGACTGCACGACTCCCTTGAAGTCCCACTCGTTCTTTAGCACCGTCGTGAGCAGATACGGGTTCTCGCATGCATAGATGCCGTTCACCTGGTTAAACGAACACATCACGTTACCCGGCTGCCCCTGCGTCACGCCGATCTCGAAAGCGAGCAACTCGGTTTCGCGCATCGTCCGCTCGTCGACCACCGAGTTGCTGGTGAAGCGGTTCGTCTCCTGATCGTTCATCGCGTAATGCTTGATGGTCGCAATGACTTTCTGCGACTGCGTGCCGGTTGTGCGTGCCGCGCTCATCGTGCCTGTCAGGACCGGATCTTCGCCCATGTATTCGAACGTCCGGCCATCACGCGGTTCGCGCGCCAGGTTGACCCCCCCGCCGAGGCCTTCGCCATAACCCAGTACGCGCAACTCGGTCGCGATTCGTGCACCATAGGCGTTGGCGAGCTGCGGATCCCAGCTCGCCGCGAGCGCAACGGGCGCCGGCAACGCCGTCGCACCAACGTTCGCAATGTTCACCCCACCGGCCGAGTCCGCCATCGCGAGCCCAGGAATCCCGAGTCTGGGAACGCCCGGAATGTATCCAGCACCATCCACCCCTGGCGGAAAAGGTCCTCCGAGGCCGAAAACCGGAAAGCCAGTGCCGTGCACCAATTGGACCTTTTCGTCGGTGGTCATCTGGGCGACGAGTGCGGCGGCCCGCTGGTCGGCGACCGTGTCAGGATCAGTTGGCGCGTTGATGTCGTCGCCGCTGCCGCATGCAGCGATCATAAGGGCGACAGCGCACGCGACTGCCGTCGCGACGCAGGGGAAAAGCAGCCTCTTCTTCATTGTCGTCTCACTCCAGTTTATGTCTGATACCGACTACGAAATATATGGCCTGCATCCGTCCGGTCTTTTTCTCAATCGACACGACAGTTCACCCGCTGGCCGGCCGGATCATCCGGTCACGGCAGGATCGATTCAAACCGCCAGAATTTGCACGAAAAGTACGACAACCCCTTGATAAGGATTGCAAGGCTAGGTGGCCCAGGGCGTCGCTCGCCGAGGTGCACCCGACGCGCGTGCAGCACTGCTTGTCGTCGCCCTGGCGCAGCAATAATGTGCATCCGCTTGCCAGTCTGTCCGACTAATGGCGATCGGCTTTTCAATCATTGTGTCATCGCGTTCGCTTGCTGATTCCGAGCCATTCGTCGCGCAGTCTGTTTTTCAGTATTTTTCCTACTCCAGATAGCGGCAGTGGCTCGGTGCGGATGTCATATCCGCGTGGCACCTTGTAGCCTGCAATGTGGGCTCTGCAGTGGGCGTCCAGTTCGGCGGGGGTTGCGACGGAGCCGGGTTTGATGACGATAACGGCATGCACTCGCTCACCCCAACGCTCATCCGGCACCCCGATCACTGCGCATTGGCTGACCGCCGGGTGCATGCTCAAGGTCTTCTCGACTTCGGCGCTATAGATGTTCTCGCCGCCGCTAATGATCATGTCCTTAATGCGATCTGCAACAAAGAGAAACCCTTCTTCGTCCATGTACCCCGCGTCACCCGAGCGCAACCAACCATCCTTGATCGTGTCCGACGTTCTCTCTGGGTCCCGCCAGTAGCCCCGCATGACGGCAGGGCCGCGGATCTGGATCTCGCCTACAGTCCCGGTCTCGCAGAGGCAGCCCTGCTCATCGACGATCCGTATCTCGAAGCTTGACGTCGGTTGTCCGACTGACGTCAATTTCCCTGCTTTCGGACCGCTCGTTGAATGCCACTCCGGTAACAGGCATGTGCATGCGCCGCTGCACTCTGTCATGCCGTAGAACTGTTGAATTCGCACGTTTCGAAAAGCATTGAGTACCCGATCTAGCAACTCCTGCGAAATGGGTGCTGTGCCATAAGAGATGGTTCGGACCCGCCTGAGCAAGCTATCGTCACGCTCCGGTGCGTCAAGAAGCATTGAAAGCATGGTCGGCACGAGCTGAAGGTGCGTTATGCCGTCGGTGCGCAAGCGCGAAAAGACCTCGGCAGCACTGAAATGCGACAGGAAACTGTGGGCCCCTGCAGCCAGGGTTACGCCAAGACCAATGCCAAAGTCGGCAAGGTGGAATAGCGGCGTCGTATGAAGGTAGACCGTCTCACTGTCATGGTGCAGGTCGCGCTGCATGTTTGATGCCGCGAATGCCAAGTTCGAATGAGTCAGTTCTACGCCTTTGGGAAGGCCCGTTGTGCCACCGGTATAGAAGATGCACGCGAGTTCATCTAAGGCCACCTGGGCGTCGTCAATCGGTGAGGCGGCAAGCATGTCGCTGCGGCGATCTTCGTCCACGACGATAACGCTGCGGAGCGGTCCCACAGCCTCGCGGGTGCGCTCAGCCGTCGCGCGAAAGCTATCGTCGGTAAGAAGAAAGCGAGCTTCGGAATGTTCGAGGATATAACGCAGTTCGTCGTAGGCGAGGCGGGTATTCAGCGGTACCAATACGCCGCCGCCCCACCACACCGCAAGCATCAATTCAAAGTAGAGCGGTGAATTCAACGCGAGCGTTGCTACGCGGTCGCCGGGCCGTAGTCCCGCAGCGTTAAGTGCGGAAGCGAGTGATGCGATTCTCCTGGGCATTTCGCGCCAGGTCGTTCTTTCGGTACCACTGATAATGGCCCATCCATCCGGTCGTACAGTTGCGGCACGGCGGATTGCGACAGTAAGCATGAGCGTGCCTCCGTTGTGTAGTGTGGTGGATGGGTTGGGCGAACCTCACGTCGACCATTCCGATCTCGAGTTTGCATTCGCAGATCGGACTCGCGCGCAAGGTGGTAGAAGCGATTGCGCGCACGATCAGGTTCGCCTCGTCCGCGGCTTAGCCGTGTTAAAGCTCGGCACGGGCGAACCCGATGATGTAAAGAAATTAAAGCACGGCGATGTGAAAAAGTGAACGGCTATTCATGCAGTGTTTACCCTGCCGGTGCCTGTCATGCAGGCTAGTCAGCCGGTCATCGCCGGATTGCAACGTTCGGGTAAACTAGAGATGAAGTGAAATTTACTTCTGTGCGAAGATCGGCTTTAATCTCATCAACGCCGACCTTTTGAGGTTCAACCATGAGTCATCCACAGCGGAGCATCGGCACAGGTCAGCAGGCAGAGTGGGATAGCCTCACCGGTGAGGCATTGTCTGCCAGTGAGTTCAGAAGGGCGATGGGGCGGTTCGCCAGTGGCGTGACAGTGCTCAGCGTTTCGCATGCTGGCGGTGTGCGCTCAATGACTGTAAATGCCTTCATGTCCGTTTCCCTCGACCCGCCGCTCGTGGTGGTCTCCATTGCGCGTACCGCCGGTTTCCTGGCGTTCTTGAATTCTACGGATGCGGGCTTCGGCATCTCATTTCTTTCTTCAAAACAGCTTGCGGAGTGCACGCATTTTGGAGGTAAGCCCTCTGACACGTTAGACCCGAGATACGACCGGTATCGCAATGTGCCGGTGCTCCAGAATTCTCTGGTTCAATTTGCAGTAAAAGTTCACTCCACCCTGGACGCTGGAGACCACCGGCTGATCGTGGCTCAACTGCAGTGGATGAAAAGCGCTGAAGGCAAACCGCTGCTTTTTTACGGCGGCAAGCTCGGTAGCCACCATTGGCAAGAACCCGTGGTCACTGAGATGATGCTCGACTTTGACAGTTGGGGCTGATGAATCGGCTTCTTAACTTGAGCCTACAACCCTATAGGAGTAAAAATGTACGTTTCGAACGCCAAGAGAAGACTTGGTCGGGCGGATTTGTCCTTTCAGGATCTCATCAAACAAGTAAAAGAACTGCGGCCACTGATTGAAGAGAGCGCGCCAAGCAATGAAGCTCGCGGAATGCTGGCACCTGCGGTGGTCGATGCCTTCGCCGAAATGGGTCTGTTCGGATACTTCGCGCCGAAGGAAGCGCATGGGTGGCAGTTGTCCCCAGTAGAGGCATTGGAGTTGATCGAAACGGTTGCCGAGATGGACGGCCCCACCGCCTGGGTTTTGTTTGCAACCGGGCTGTGCACATCTGCGGCCGGCGCTTTTCTGGGTGATTCTGCGGTGGAGGCGATGTTTGGTAGTGGACTGACCGTCGCGGCCGGGCAAGGGATCCCGAATGGGAAAGCAACCGCTGTCCCCGGGGGCTATCGGCTCACAGGTAAATGGAGTTACGGCAGCGGTATTAAGCATGCCCATTATGTGCACGCTGGTGCGATCGTCTATGAAGAAGGGCGTCCGCGAACGTTGCGCAATGGAACGACAGAGACGCTTATTCTGAACGTGCCAAGGGAAAATGTAAATTTTCACGATAACTGGGATGTTATAGGGCTCCGAGCGACCGGCAGCATTGACTACTCAATAGATGATGTCTTCGTCCCTGAAGATTTCTGCTACACGGCACGCGTGGTTGAACCCCTACGCGGCGGGTGGACGTACCGGACTGGAGCCATTGGCATCGGCACCGCCGGGCACACTGCATTTGCTCTCGGCCAGGCCAAGCGCATCCTTGATGAAACCGCCGCTTTAGCACGTGCAAAGGCTGCAATCCCGAATTCAATTGCTAGCTCGTCGAGTTTCCTCGAAGGATACGCATGGATGGAAGCGAGGGTCAAAGCGGCACGCGCGCTGGCGTTCGAGACCTGGGCGAGCGTCGAAAAGTCTCTTCGCGAGGGAGAGCCTTTCACAACCCGGCACGTCACGCTGATCAGGCTTGCATTGAATCATGCAACGTGGACGGCTGTGGAAGCATGCGACTTTGCCTTCAAGGCGGCGGGCGGTGTTTCGCTGAGAAATGGAATCATCCAGCGGATCTACAGGGACATGCACGCCGGTTCCCAACACATCACCTCGTCGCCCGTGATGCTCAGCGAGTGCGGCAAGGAATTGGCTGGATTGGCACCGGGCAAGCAATGGAGCTTCCTGGGACTTGTTGATGCCGTTGCTGAATGACATCCACCAAAATGTGGCTCGAAACTGAGGCCGCTGGAACGGAGCAACCGGTCCAGAGCGCTTAACGCGAGCCGCCATCGTTCGGTACAGCCGTGTTGCAGGTGGCTTTACCCCAAGGCCCGAATGACCGTGGCCTTGAGTGGGTGGCTTAGCCGTGAGTAGGCCATTCACATCGGATTTTTCAAACCGTCTCTTGGAGCGCAGCGCTGCGTAAAACGATGTCGAATTCGAGACCTGAGGCTGCGCCACCGCTCACACCTGAGTATCTCGCAGAGATCCGAGGAATTCCAAGGACACTGTCTCCGGAGAGCTTTCAAGCGTCGCTCAGGCTTTGCGCACCGCTCCACTCACACGACGTGGGAGCGCCGTACGGTCCGGTTGCTCTAGATTTGCGCTATGGACCCGATGACCGGCATTGTCTGGATCTTTATCGCACAGTCGATGCAATGGGACCGAGCCAGCCGCTCGTTCTTTTCGTCCACGGTGGTGGGTTTGTCGCTGGGAACCGCCGCATACCAGGAAGTTATCTTTATTCCAACGTTGCTGCGTGGACCAGTTCTCATGGCTTCGCGGCTGCATTAATGTCGTACCGTTTAGCCCCTTCAGCGCAGTGGCCAGCGGGTGCCGAAGATATCGAGCGAGCGATCGATTGGCTGGCCGAAAATTCCGGGCGACTCGGCATTTCAACCGAACAGTTGGTCGTCGTCGGTCATTCAGCAGGCGCAACGCATCTCGCTTCTTGGCTGTCCGGCCATCATGGTCAAACCCCTGATTCGTCAGCCGTCCGTGGGGCCGTGCTCATTTCAGGTATCTTTGCCCCCTCGTTGCTTCCTTTTCAAGGCGCGCTCGCTTATTACGGCGACGATTTAACGCCAAGCCGCTATTCAACAGTCAATGGCATCGGTGCGACTGAAGCTCCTCTGTTGCTGGTCGCGGCCGAATTGGATCCGCCGGAATTCATTAGCCAATGGAACATGGTGGTCAGCGCCAGAGCAGTGACACCAGGCGCTAAGACGGCGACGTTTCTTGTTCCAAACCAAAATCATTTCACGTCCGTCCAGCACCTCGGTGTCCAGTTGGATGACTTGGGCGCTGAGATGGCGAAGTTCGTGCAAAGTTGTGTAAAGCGGCTCGATTGAATTTTCCTACGCAGCACCCTCGTAAAAATGCCGACTGACGAGACAGGTCGCCTGCAAGCGTCGGAGCCGATATCGCGGACACGGCGCAGCTATGACTGAATAGGTTTGCCTTGGCCTCCGACCGCTGGCCACCGGCCAAGGTTGCCGTTCCGCGACAAAGTGTTCTCTGCGCAATCCCCGGGATCGACTGGATGCCGCTGCGCCGGACAGAGAGATCCGGAAAGTTCTGCAGGGTGTGGACGTCCGCAAGGAGTCCGCCGAGTGCGCTCGCCAGGCGCGCGGTCGTCCTGCTCGGGTTCAATTGATTGAACCCAGATTCACCATCAAAATTCCCGGTTTGGCGCCATGCGAGCAGTCCTTGATCGCCTGTCCGGCGAGTTCGATTTCGCCCAGGGCGGGTGGCTGCGCGCCCTAGCTGGGCACGCTTGACGGCACCGCGCTTTGAAGGGAAAACCCTACGTGAATCACCATTTACTTTAATTGGTGAATCATGGTTTACTTCTATCCAACGGACCTGCCAGCCTCATGGCCGTTAAGCGCAGAGCAATGCTCACGAGAGGCCCCGCTCAAGGGACATCACGTCATCGGATTGGCGTCAAAGGGATCGCTTTTATGCGCCATGCCGCTGTCCGAATTGGGTTTGTCCGCACCGGGACCTGCAACGGCAACGAACAAAGGGAACGAAGAAGTGATCGATTACGAGCTAGACAAGGATGGCATCGCATACATCATCTGGAACAACCCGGACGGTCCTGTGAACGTCAAGACCCCGGCGGCCATCGATGCGTTCGCACGCGCCGTCGACCGCGCCATCAACGATGACGCAGTGAAAGGGGCATTGATCCGGTCGGCAAAGCGCGACTACGTCGCGGGCGGCGACCTGACGGCGCTTTACGCAATCCAGACGCCGGAAGAAGCTCAGGCTATGGTGGCTCCGGTTGGCGCGTGCCTACGCGCGATCGAGCGCACGTCCAAGCCGTTCGTCGCAGTCATCACGGGCTCGGCGCTTGGAGGAGGGCTCGAAGTTGCGCTCGCCTGCCACCGAAGAGTGGCAAGCGACGACGCGCGAGTGCAGCTTGGCTGTCCGGAAGTCAAACTTGGGCTGATCCCGGGTGCGGGTGGCACGCAACGGTTGCCGCGACTCATAGGAATCGCGCCCGCGACAAAGATGTTGCTTGAAGGGAAGCCCGTAGGCGTGCAGGAGGCACTCGGCTGCGGCCTCGTGGATGAGATCGTTCCCGCGGACCAGGCATTGGATGCCGCACGCAGGTGGGTGCTTGATCACCCATCAGCACAGCAAGCGTGGGATCGCGAAGGGTTCCAGTACCCGGGATTCCAGCCGCACTCGGCCGAAGGCCAAGCATTCTTCGCCAAAGCGTGCGCGGAGCGACAGCGCAAATCGCCTCCGGAAGATGTCGCGCCCCACGCCGTCCTGGAGGTGCTGCGGGAGGGATTGGCTGTCGACATCGATGCAGGGCTCGCGATCGAAGCCCGCCGTTTCGGGACGGTGGCGATTTCTCCCTCCGCAAAGAATCGCATTCGTACACAGTTCATCGCAACGGGCGCAGTCAGGAAAGCAGGCCGGTCCGGAGCCGGTGTGGCGACGTTCACTCCAACGCGCATCGGGGTCGTGGGTGCCGGGACAATGGGAGGCGGTATCGCTCTGGTGTGTGCCAGGTCCGGCATAGAGACCGTGCTAGTCGATCGCACAGACGAAGAGGCGCGCAAGGGACTGGATCGCATCACCAAGACGCTGGACGCTGCAGTGGCGCGACAACTGATGGGGCAGGAGGAACGCGACGAGGCCCTCTCCCGCATCGAAGCCACGACGGACTTCGGGCGCCTCGAGGGATGCCAGGCCGTCGTCGAAGCAGTAGCGGAGATCGCGGAAGTGAAGAACGCGGTGTTCGGGAAGATTTTCGACGCGGCGGGTGCGGACGTCCTCGTGGCGAGCAACACCTCGACCCTATCGATCACGAAGATGGCCGAGACGGTTCAGACATCTCGAAACTTCATCGGCTTGCACTTCTTCGCCCCGGTGGACCGGATGGCACTCGTGGAAGTCGTGATGGGCAGTCAGACGAGCGCTGAGTCGCTCGCTCGCTCACAGTCCCTGCTGAAGTTGCTCGGTAAGACGCCTGTCGTGGTCAACGATGGGCCAGGCTTCTATACATCACGCGTGGTCGCGGCCTACTCGCGCGAAGCGCTGCAGATGCTGGGCGAAGGTATCTCGCCAGAGTTGATCGACAAAGCGGCGGCGATGGCCGGGTTCCCCATCGGACCTTTGGCCATGGGCGACCTCACTTCCTACGATCTGCTGAAGGACATCTTGACCAGCCTTGCGAAGGCCGGACGGGGCACGGCCGTGCAGTCGCAGCCGGCGCTCGATGTGATCGATCGGTTGCTGCGGGCTGGACGAGTTGGACGCAAGGGTGCCGGGGGCGTCTACAGCTATGGACCCACGGGCAAGACCGTGTGGGACGAACTCCCGTCGGTTTTCCCCCCGCAGCAGCAACAACCGAACGCGAGTGTGGTGATGGAGCGATTGCTGAACATGCAGTCTATCGAAACCTCGCACGTGGTCGCCGAAGGCATCGCGAGCGATCCACTCGCACTGGATCTGGGTGCGGTGCTTGGGTGGAGCTATCCCGCATTCCGAGGTGGCGTGCTGGCGCATATCGACCAGGTGGGGCTCCGCCAGTTCGTGAAACGCAGCGATGAGATGGCGACGGAGTTCGGCCCCCGCTACGTCGTTCCACCACTCCTGCGCGAGATGGCCGCATCGGGCGCTTCATTTCACTCTTCGCACTAGTCGGTTTTATCGGAAACAGGAGAAACAACTTGCCAGTCGTACAACTCAAAGCGGCCCGCGACTCCAGTACGAGCCAAGTCTATGTGCCGCCCCGCAGCCTCGTTGCCGACGGCTCCCTGCGGGAGCCGGACCTGATCGAAGTTCCCGCGCAGGGGCTGTTGTATAGCGCCACCACCTTCAATGGCCAGGCCTATGGGATCGTGGATCTCGACTGCGGCGCTCGTATCCAGGCCCTTCTTGCGGAAGGCACCGATCGTATCGGGGATCGCGTGATCGCGAAAACCGGTGACACCAACAATGAGACGAGATTCTCCCATGAATGACGTTTTTATCGCAGGCGTGGGCATGGTCCCGTTCGGCAATCACGGACCGGGCGTTGGCGTGAAGCTGGGGTGCGATGCTGCTCTCGCGGCATTGCAAGACGCCCATTTGACCTACGCCGATATTGACGCCGTGGTTGTCGGTACCGCGCATCCCCTGTCGCCGCGAGGAATCTTTGTCGCTAAAGAACTCGGGCTAACGGGCGTGCCAGTCCAGCACGTCACCAACGCATCCGCCACCGGGCTGTCGGCGATGCACTGCGCTCGGCAGGCAATTCTCTCGGGCGATGCACGACGCGTGCTCGTCGTGGGCATGGACTCGCCGCAAAAGGCAGTACCGGTAGAGGACATCATCGTGGCTGAAGGGAACTTGCCACCGGTCGTTTCGTTCGCACTCTGGGCCAAACGTCGCATGCATGAAGCGGGCACCACGCGCGAGCACCTTGCCGCCATCACGGCAAAGAATTGGAACTATGCGCGGGAGAACCCTTTCGCTGCCCGCCGCGCTCCCGAGCCGGTCACGATCGAGCGGGTGCTAGGCAGCCGCATGATTGCTGATCCGTTCACGTCGATGATGTGCACGCCTTGGGGAGAAGGTGCGGCCGCGGCCGTGCTGTGCAGCGACGACGGTTGGCCGGTGGGCGCGACGCAACCCCGGATACGTCTGGCCGGCAGCGCATTCGGAAGCGACGCGTACTCCCCTGAATTAATCCTCGAGGGCGCGATTGTGGGTCCGCCGGAACTTTCGCAGCGAACCGCGGCTCAGGCGTTGACCCAGGCATCAGTGAAACGCGCCGATGTGGACGTCGTGCAGGTGCACGATGCATTCGCCGTGGAGGAACTGATGTATTACGAACTCCTCGGGTTCTCCAAACCGGGCCAGACGGAAGCGTTAGTCGGCGAAGGGGCATTCGGACCCGCTTCGCGGGAGCGCTTTGGCCTGCCGGAGTTTTCAACCGACGGCGGACTGCTTGCGCGGGGTCATCCGGGTGGACCGACGGGCCTCGCACAGATTTGGGAAACAGTGCGGCGCCTGCGCGGCAAGGACCGTGTAGGCATGTGCCATCTGCTTGGAGCCGGCTCCGTCTGCGTGGTCCAGGTGCTGGTGCGCGACTAAGGATTTAAGCGCGATAAGTAGTGTCGGTTTAATTTCGCATATTCAGTTGGTTAGCGGATTGCGGCATTTCCGGGAGTGATGGATCGGGCCGCAAAGCGCGCGAGATCTCCGTTTTCTCGCACATCGGAGGCCGAAAGAATCTGTAGCAGGGCGCAGAGTAATTCGATTCCCTGTCCTACAAATTGCATCGCGGCTACGGTAATAGGATCGATCCCGATCAAGGGAAATGAAGGAAGAGACGATGGCTAGCACAGGAAAACCTCTGCGTTTGATGGTCGAAAATTGGCTCGCACCGAATCGGGCGATGGCGGTTCGAGTCATCGAGTTCGGGCACTTCCGCTCACATCGGGGGGGCTATGTACGCGTCGAGGCACTTTGGCCGACGGGCTCGGTTTCAATGTTTTTCTTTCGCCACCGTGACGGCACATGGAACGTATTCCCGCCTAACCCCGAACGGCCTGCGATGGGTGTTTACTTGCACGCAGCGTGATTGCGGTACATGCGGGGACTCCTGTTAAGGTCTACCGCCCCAGGTCGCCCAAACCGGAAAGGATCGCAAATGCTGAACTCGAAATTGAAATCGTGGACACCCATGAAACCCTCGAAACCCGCATCTCAGGTGCTCACCGGCCTGGGGATCTCAAATAAACCGGACACTACTGAAGTGCGACCCAAATGATGTGCAAGCTAAGTCGGAGAAATTCGGCGTCAGCTATTGCTCGTGCCCCTGAGAGGTCCTCGATAACTGTACGTCACTATCAAATAATGGAGACAAACGGTGCCAAACATAGATGGAAGATCTGCGGGGGGCGTAGTAAGCGGAATTGCAGTCCCGAGTTCGACAAGTCGCGTCGGTCGTTTTCAGGCCATTGTCGTTCTGATATGTGTCCTCGTAAATGCGGTCGACGGATACGACATATTGGTGATGTCCTTCGCCGCTCCGGCTATTGCGAAGGCGTGGTCATTGTCCGGCAGCCAGCTTGGGATGGCGTTTAGCGCGGGCTTGTTCGGCATCTTGATCGGCACTGTCGTACTTTCGCCCTGGTCGGACCGGTTCGGGCGCCGTCCACTGGTAATCGGCTCGCTGATCCTGGTTTCGGTCGGGATGGTCCTTTCCGCGCTCGCGCCGACGTTGATAATTTTTTTTATGACGCGTGCGCTCACTGGAGTCGGCGTTGGAGGGTTGCTTTCGAGCACCGCCGTGCTAGTGGCGGAGTATGCGCCGGATCGGCACAGGAGTAGTGCAATTAGCCTTCTCGGTGTCGGTTACTCAATCGGTGCGATGGCCGGCGGCCTTGTTGCGCGGTGGTTGCTGGAAACCTTCGGCTGGCGATCCAGTTTTCTTGCAGGAGCCTGCTTGTCAGCTTTCATGCTTGCACTGGCTGCCGCATTCCTGCCGGAATCGGTGGATTTCCTGCTGGCCAGAAGACCGAAAAGAGCGCTGCGGCTGCTTAACCGCATTCTGCGCCGCATGAAGTGCCATGAAATATCGGCGCTTCCTCCACGCGTCGCAACAGTGATGAAAAGTAGATCAGGCGTCGGGCGATTGCTTGATCGGAAGTACCGCACCAGGACTCTCCTTATCTGGAGCGCGTTTTTTCTGCATCTGATGGGTCTTTACTTTCTTCTCAGTTGGACACCGAAGCTTTTGGCCGTGTCGACCTCGACGCAATCCGTGGCAGTTCACGCAGGCGTTGCGTTGAACATTGGAGGAATTATGGGAAGCCTGGCATTCAGTGTCCTCTCTCCATTTTTCGATCTGAGGAAGCTAACAGTATTTCTGTTTGGGATAACCGCTATCGCAACGGTCTTATTCGGAAAGGGTATGACAAATCCTGCGCTGGTTCTGCCTCTTGCCGTTGCGGTGGGAATGCTTTCGTTTGGGGCGCTGGCAGGCATCTACTCGCTAGCACCGACTGCCTATGAGACTGAAAGTAGGGGGACAGGAGTGGGATGGGCGCTCGGCATGGGACGCGTCGGTGCCATGATCTCGCCGTTTGCCGCTGGAGTGCTGCTCGACACCGGCAGCGGCGGTCACGCGCTCTACACTGTTTTTGCCGTGCCCTTCGCGCTCGCCGCGGTGGCGGTTTTTATGCTCGGTAGATCCGGTCTTCAAATAGCAATGAAACAAGAAATCAGTCCCGGTTAAAGGCCTTCACCCGATTTCGGTGTCTTCGAGCATTGGCGGTCCCGAGATCGCGAGCGGCCGGTGCTCGAGGCGGTGGAACCGTGGGCCGCCTTCGCGGCAAAGGGTTGCATGGGCATGTGCCAGTCGCTCGGTCTCGGTCTCGGCTTCGGTTGCGCGACCTAGGTGCCTGTGCGCAAGTAGGCGATACGCCCTGCAATAGGTGAATGGCCGTTAAAGCGCTGTTGCGCGGCAGACGGTCGACCTCGTCATGTCATGAAAGCAAGATAGACATCGGGTAAATGCCGGGTAAATCGCGATTTACTTTTAGACATGGCCGTGGCTTACTTTAACCAGTCGCACATGGCCGGATCAAGGCGGCACCGACCGCCGGCGAAGCTTGCCGTCAACAAGGAGACAGACATGCATTTTCAAAACAGGGGTTGCTTAGGGGCTTTGACTGCCGCGTTGGTAGCGGCACTGCTCAGTTCGCATGCCATGGCAGAGAAACGCTATGACAGAGGTGCGAGCGACACCGAAATCAAGATCGGGCAGACATGGGCGCTCAGCGGTCCAGTCGCATCGGAGGCCTACGAAACGAAAGTGCAGGCCGCGTATTTCGAGCGCCTGAACGAGAAAGGCGGTATCAATGGCCGGAAAATCCGATTCATCACGTTGGACGATGGCTACAGCCCGCCGCGAACCATGGAGCAGACGAGAAAGCTGGTAGAGGAGGATGGCGTTTTGTTCATTGCCCTGCCTTTTGGGTCGCCGACCAATGCGGCAACTCAACGTTACCTCAACGCTGCCAAGGTGCCTCAGATCCTCGTGACGAGCGGAGGGTCTCGATTCGTTGACGCAAAGACGTGGCCCTGGACGACCGCCGCATTGCCCGCTTATCAACGGGAGGGCGCCATCTATGGGCGCTACGTTGCCCAGATGGCGGCAGACCCGGCTTCCTCCTTGCACGCTCCGAAGGTTGGAATCCTCTATCAAAACGATGATTTCGGCCGGGATTTCGTCAAAGGCGTGAAAGCGGGCATGGGCGCCAAAGCCGCCTCGCTGATCGTAAAAGAAGTGAGCTACGAGCCCACTGATCCAACGCTCGACTCGCAATTGATTTCGCTGAAGGCATCTGGCGCCAACGTCTTTATGAACTTCACCACGGGACGTGCAACGAGCCTGTCCATCCGCAGAGCATATGAAATCGGCTGGAGGCCGCTGCAGATCCTCGACTCGCCCTGGGCATCGATCGAAGCGGTGCTGAAACCCGTTGGCCTCGAAAAGTCCACAGGCATCATCACTGCGAGTTACTTCAAGGAGCCGAGCGATCCTGCCTACTCCAACGAACCCAGCATGGTGCAGTTCGTTGAGTTCATGAAGAAGTATGTGCCGGACGTAAATCCCCGGTCCAGGAATGCGGCCATCGCCTATTTTGATGCCTCGCTTCTGGCCAGAATCATCAAGCAATCCGGCGACGACCTCACTCGTGCCAACATCATCAAGCAGGCTACCAGTTTGAGCAAAGTAGCCAGTCCCTTCTTGCTGCCTGGGATCACCGTGAACGCCAGCGATTCGGATCGCGATCCCATCAAGCAATTCCAGATTGTTCGCTTTGATGGGACCAAATGGGTGCCGCAAGGCGCGCTTCTTTCGAATTGAAATACCGCGGCGTATGGATTCTGATGAATGATCACGACCACAGCACAGTCGAACGCGACGGAGCGATCCGCCAACGAGCGCCAAGCGTTCTTGGAGGGGCGGTGATGGACGCTGAAAACATGGCGATGATTGGCTCTTGCCTACCTCTTCTGCGCATCAGGGATGTCAGCGTCCGATTCGGAGGCGTCGTCGCCCTCGACAAGGTCTCCTTCGACGTCGAAGCCGGACAAATTTGCGGGCTCATCGGGCCGAACGGAGCAGGCAAGAGCACGTTATTCAACTGCTTGTCGAGACTGTACGACTGCAACGAGGGAAGCGTCGAAGTCGGCGGCATATCCACACTTTCGAAGCCCAAGCACGAGATCGCGCACATGGGTATAGGTCGCACGTTCCAGAACCTTGCGCTCTTTAAGACCATGTCTGTGCGTGAGAACGTGCTTCTCGGCGTGCATGGCCGGGTGCAACCGCGTTTCTTAGCAAGCGCTTGGCGATTTCGTTCTGAACGCGTTGTCGAAGCGGACCATCAGCGGCGCGCGCAGGAGGTTATCGATAGCCTGGGGCTGGCGGCCGTCGCGGAACGCACGGTGTCGGAGCTGCCCTTTGGCACACAGAAGAGAGTGGAGATGGCGAGGGCCCTCATATCGCGTCCTCGCTTACTTCTACTTGATGAGCCCGCGTGCGGTCTCAATCACGAGGAAGTCGAGGCGCTGGGGCGGCTCCTGCAAGATGTACGGCAGCGGTTCAAGCTCGCGGTGCTGCTCGTGGAACACCACATGGGTTTGGTGATGTCAATTTCCGACAAGGTGGTCGCGTTGAATTTCGGCCGCAAGATTGCCGAAGGCACGCCGGAAGCGGTACGCGGTGATGGTCGAGTTATCGAGGCCTACCTGGGCAAGTCAGCGGAGCATTCCTATGTTGCTTGACGTGAATCAGCTCGCGGCCAGGTACGGCTCAACAAGCGTGCTCCATGGTGTTGATCTTCAGGTGGATAACGGCGAGATCTGCGCTCTGCTCGGTGCCAATGGAGCGGGCAAAACAACCACCTTGCGTGCCTTGTGCCAGTTGATGGTGAAGACCGAAGGTACGGTGACTTTTGGCGGGCAAAGAATTGATGGCTTTACAACCGAGCGAATCGCAAGGGCAGGAGTGGCTCATGTTCCAGATGGACGAGGAACTTTCCTTGGATTGACCACCGAAGAAAACCTGTTACTTGGAGCAAGTTCCCGAGGCGGGGCGCGGGCCATCGCTTCCGATATCGAGAGAATGTACGGCTACTTTCCGCGCCTTCGCGAGCGCCGTAAGCAGCAGGCCGGCACGCTCTCCGGCGGCGAGCAGCAAATGCTGGCGATTGGGCGGGCGCTAATGGGGCGTCCAAAACTGCTGATGCTAGATGAACCCTCGTTCGGCCTGGCCCCCCTCGTCGTTCAGGACATCTTCAACATCATGCGGCGGATCAACAGGGAGGAGGGCATGGCGATCTTGTTGATCGAACAGAACGCCAACATCGCGCTGGATCTAGCGCACCGCGCTTACCTGATTGAACAAGGCCGCATCGTCATGAGCGGCAAAGCGGACGACCTGCGTAAGAACGAGCGCATTCGTCAAGCCTATCTAGGGGACTGAGAATGGAAGCATTTGACCAACAGCTTCTTGCTGGGGTAGGCACAGGCAGCATCTATGCGATCGTGGCGCTCGCGCTCGCAGTGATCTATCAGGCGACCCATCACGTGAACTTCGCTCAGGGGGAAATGGCGATGTTCTCGACGTATCTCGCATGGGTATTGATCCAAGCTGGCGTTCCGTACTGGGCCGCGTTCTTCGTGACTGTCGCAGCTTCCTTCGTCATGGGGGCAGTGTTGGAGTTGGCCGTGATTCGACCTCTTCGTGACGCCCCGGATCTGTCCATGGTGGTGGTATTCATCGGCCTGCTGGTGACCTTCCACGGCATGGCCGGCTGGCTCTTCGGCTATGACAGCCACGACTTCCCCAGTCCGTTTGCCAATCTGCCGTGGGGATTTCCGCAGCTGTTGTCGGCTCATCAGGCCGGCTCGATTGCCTTGACATTCTTCTTAGTCGCCTTGTTATTCGTGTTTTTTTACAGAACGAGCCTCGGATTGAAAATGCGTGCGGTTGCGCAAAATCGCGTTTCCTCTCAGTTGGTCGGCATTTCTGTCGGCAAGATGCTGATGCTAGGGTGGGGCCTCGCCGGAGCGATCGGCGCTGTATCGGGCTTATTGGTCGCGCCGATGGTTTTCCTGGACCCGTCCATGATGATGGGGGCGGTTCTCTATGCATTCGCCGGCGCCTTGTTGGGCGGGATCGGCAATCCCGCTGGCGCCGTTGTCGGAGGATTCCTGGTCGGAATTGCTGAAAACCTGTTGGGGACCTATGTCGTTGGCACCGATCTAAAGCTATCGATAGCCCTGTTGCTAATTGTGGTCATTCTGATTTTTGCGCCGGACGGCCTGTTTGGCCGCCGTGTCGTCACGAGGGTTTAATCATGAGCAATTTCCTCGATCGTGCATATACCGCACAGCGCGCCGTTGGCGTTCCGTTCCGGCTTTGCTGGGCGGGATTGTTCGTGGTCGCAGCGGGCGTGCTCTTTGTCGGAAACGGGTATCAGCTTTTTCAAGCGACGATGTTGCTGGCGTATGCGGTCTCTCTACTCGGCCTAAACCTGCTTACCGGCTACAACGGGCAAATCTCCCTCGGACATGGCGCATTCTTTGGCATTGGTGCTTACACAGTTGCGATTCTCATGGATCGATTGGGTCTGCCCTACTGGCTAGTGGTACCGCTGGCCGGAATCGTCTCGCTGGTCATTGGTTACGCATTTGCCTGGCCAGCACTCAAGCTCGATGGAATCTACCTGGCGTTAGCCACTTTTGGCCTTGGCGTTGCTACTCCACAGCTTTTGAAGTGCCGCCTACTCGAACAATGGACAGGCGGTGTTCAAGGCATTGCAGTGATCAAGCCAGAGGTGCCACTGGGGTTGCCTTTGTCGCAGGATCAGTGGCTGTTTCTGTATGCGGTTTTAATCTGCGCGATCGTGTTCTGGATGGCCAACAACCTTCTTCGGGGGGCTGCCGGTCGCTCCATGCGTGCGATCCGTGACCATGCACTGGCGGCCGAGGCAACAGGTCTTAACATAGCGAGCCTCAAAACGAAGACCTTTGCCTTGTCCGCTGCTTATACGGGCGTGGGTGGCGCCCTTTCAGCACTGGCCGTGCAGTTCGTGGCGCCCGATTCGTTCTCCATGTTTCTGTCAATCACTCTCCTGGTCGGGATTGTCGTGGGAGGTGTCGGAACGCTGTGGGGCGCCGCTTTCGGCGCGGTCTTCATTATGGTGATACCTGCTTTTTCGGAGAGCGTTTCCAAGTCAGCCCCTTGGGTCGTGTATGGGGTGCTTCTGATTGTTTCAGTCTATGTTCTTCCTGGTGGCATCGCGGCCTTGGGCAATCGCTATCGTCTGATGAGGTCGCACCGCTAATGTCCGTGCGCCGAGCCCAAAGAAGACAAAGAGAAAGTGACATGAAGAAGATAAATGCAGCCGGTTTGGCAGCGCCGGCAATCCGCGTCGGATTCGTTCGATCCAATACGTCGCGATGCGGATTGATTCGTTGTGACTGTAAGGGCGGTGCGCGATGATGTCGACGGATAGCACACCACAGAGCGGTCTGCCCGGCGCTCTCTTTGACCTGGCCGGCAGGAAAGTTGTCGTGACCGGTGCTGCATCCGGCTTGGGCCGTATTTTTGCCGAAGCGCTTTCCCAATCTGGCGCAGCGGTGGCTTGGGTCGATCGCGAGGCGGAGGCGCTCGCGGCCTGCGAGGCCGTAGGCGTCTGCGATTGCCGCGTTGTCGCTGATCTTGGCGACGAAGCGGGCGTTTCACAGATGGCAGAAAAAGTCCTTGCCTGGTGTGGCGGAAAGCTAGACGTGCTGATCAACAACGCTGGCATCGCAACTCGGCCCGGGCGTTTGCTGGACGTCCAGGCGAAGGACTGGGATCGTGTCTTCGCGATCAACTTGCGCGGCGCCTTCCTGGTTACGCAGGCACTGCTGCCGGCATTGATTCAGAGCGGGCGCGGTTCAGTGGTGAACATCAGTTCTTATCTCGGCACCGTCGGTGTCTACCCAGGCTTCCCAGTCACCGCGATTCCCTATGCGGCATCTAAAGCCGGACTGGTTGGCTTCACGCGGCAGCTCGCAATCGAGTATGCGGCCGAGCACGTGCGGGCGAACGCGATCGCGCCGGGCTGGCATAGTGGCACGCGCCTTGGACGTGAGCGCGACACGACGGGTGGCGCCGCGGCCGTCGCGCAGATGGACGCCTTTGTCGAGAGGGAGGTGCCGCTCGGCTATAGAGGTAGGCCGGCTGATCTGGTGGGCCTTGTCATCTACCTTGCGAGCGATGCCTCGAGCTATGTCACGGGTCAAGTGTTTGTTCATGATGGCGGCATAACCGCCCGCTAACTCAGTGAGGTGAGCCTAACCCGTTCGGCGGTGGTGTCCCGGTCGCCCTCACAGGCCCTGGTCGACAGGGCCTGCAGGTCGCGCATCAAGCAAACTGCCGATGTTCTGATCCTTCCGCCAACGCGCTTCCGCCCGCCGCCGCGTCGAATGCCTGGCGCGCGGCCTCGACCTCGGAAAACTTGGTGAGCGTCCACTCATGCAGTGCCCGCAATGGCGGCTGCAACGTGCGCCCAAGTGGCGTGATCTGATATTGCACCGCCACCGGAGACAGCGAAACGACTGTCCTCGAGACCAGGCCGTTGCGCTCGAGCCGGCGAAGACTCTGGGTGAGCGCCTTCTGCGTGACGCCTTCTAGGCGCCGCCGGATGGCGTTGAAACGCTGCGGCCCGTCGTCCAGCACGGCCAGCACCATCATCGACCACTTGTCCGCGATCTGGTCGAAGAGTGCGCGGCTGGGACAGTCAGACGAAAAGCATTTCAGTTCGGGAACGGGCATGGTGGTTTCCTTCGATACACCTGGGCGACTTCAGGTGCCTGATTGACGGCAGGTATCAAACATATACCATGATGCCTTTGTTTGCAACGGAGCCTGTTCAATGTCTCACCCCGATACCAGCACCCTGTTTCGTCCCTTCTCAATCCGCTCGCTCAACCTGAAGAACCGGATCGTCATGGCCCCGATGACGCGGCTCTTTGCCCCCGAGGGCGTGCCTGGCGACGCGAATGTCGCCTATTACCGGCGCCGCGCGGAAGGGCGCGTGGGGCTTATTCTGTCCGAAGGGACGGTCGTTGACCGTCCTGCATCACGCAACGACGGCGGCATTCCGTTGTTTCATGGCGAGGCCGCGCTAGCCGGTTGGAAAGATGTGATCGATGCCGTCCACGACGCAGGCGGACGTATGGCGCCTCAGATCTGGCACACCGGTTCCACCCGTTACATCAACAACTGGGAGCCTGATGCGCCGGTCGAGAGCCCATCCGGGCTAGTCGCGCCCGGCGATCCTCGCGGCGTGGCTATGACCGAAGAGGACATCGCGGATACGGTTGCCGCCTTCGCCAACGCGGCAAGAGATGCCAAAGCGCTCGGCTTCGACGCGGCAGAGATCCATGGCGCCCATGGCTATCTGATCGACCAGTTTTTTTGGCCGGGGACCAACCAGCGACCGATCGCTATGGCGGGCCGACGGTCAAGGAGCGGTCCCGCTTCGCAAGTGAGATTGTCGCTGCCGTGCGCGACGCCGTCGGTCCGGATTTCCCGATCATCATGCGGTTCAGTCAGTGGAAGCAGCAGGATTTGAGCGTGCGGGTCGCCGAGACCCCGGCGATCATGGAGGACTGGCTACTGCCGCTGGTTGAAGCCGGGGTCGATGTCCTGCACTGCTCGCAGCGACGCTTCTGGGAACCCGAGTTTCCTGAGATCGATGGCGAAAACGGGCTAAATTTTGCCGGCTGGGCCAAGAAGGTGACGGGTGCCGCGACGATCAGCGTCGGATCGGTCGGGCTTGAAAAGGATTTCGCCACCGCCTTTTCCGGCGAGGGATCGACCCCTGCGAGCCTGGACCGTCTCGTCGAGCGAATGGAACGCGACGAGTTCGATCTGATCGCCGTTGGCAGGGCCATTCTCCACGACCCAAGCTGGGTCAAAAAGGTTGAACACGGCCAATACGGCGCGCTGAAAGGGTTCGACGCGGCAGCGCTCGCCGAATTGGTCTGACGGTGAGTTCGAGGACGGGAACATTCTTCGAACCCGTCCTCTTCGTTATTCGGACTTCATACTTTCCTATGGATGAAGGAAATGCCCAACCTTTTGGACTACACGGATAAAGTTGTGCTGATCACCGGCGGCGCTACCGGGATCGGACAAGCGACCGCGAAAGCGTTCGCCGGCCAAGGCGCGAAGGTCGTGATCGGAGACGTCAACGAGGGCGCGACGGAAACCGTTGCGCAGATCAAGCGGGCTGGCGGCGAGGCCTTGTTCGTGCGGACCGACGTAAGCGATCCTGCTTCGGTCGAAGCCCTCGTCAAGGCCACGGTCGATACCTACGGCCGCCTCGACTGCGCGTTCAACAACGCCGGCATCCTGCCGACAGCCACCCCCCTCGCCGAAATGTCGGTCGCGGACTTCGACAAGGTCATCTCGATCGACTTGCGCGGCGTGTTTCTCTGCCTGAAGTATCAGATCTCGCACATGCTGACGGCGGGGGGCGGCTCGATCGTCAACACGGCCTCAGTGGCCGGGCTGATCGCAGGCCGGAACACGTCTTCCTACGTCGCCGCCAAGCATGGCGTGATCGGTCTTACAAAGGCAGCCGCGCTCGACTATGCCACTCAGGGCATCCGCGTGAATGCCATCGCTCCTGGCCTGGTCGCCACTGCCATGACCAAGGGTTGGTTGGAAGACGCTGATTTCAGTCGAAGATTGTTGCAGACCATCCCGCTCGCCCGCCCAGCGGAGCCTGAGGAAATGTCTGGCATGGTGCTTTTCCTCAGCTCGTCCCAAGCGTCGTTCATCACGGGGCAGACCTTCACCGTCGATGGCGGGCAAGTCCCCCGCTGATCGCGGTGCCGCCCGTTATCCAGAATCATGGAGCGAGACAACGTGCTTGGAGAGCGGGGAGGCCAGTTGACTTGGGAGCACTGTTCGATCGGCTAGACGTGAATGGGAGTGTGCCCGGTGCGGCCCCGGGCGCTCCTCATCGTCGGCGGCGCAGGTGGCGTCGGCTCAATCGCCGTCCAACTTGCACGCGTCCTGACCGATATCACCGTCATCGCCACCGCCTCGCGGCCCGAGACGATCGAGTGGGTTCGGTCGCTCGGCGCACATCTTGTCGTCGATCATTCGGCATCACCGGCCAGGGGTCGAGGCGCTGTCGCTCAATGCGCCACCGGCTCTCGTGTTCTGCACGACGAACACCTATGCGCACCTCGCCGACATCGTGGAATGGATCGCGCCGCAGCGCCGCTTTGCGTTGTTCGACGCCCCAGCGGTGCTGGACGTCAATCCCCTCATGCCCAAAAGCGTCTCGACGCATCGGAGTTCGTGTTCATGCGGTCGCTGTTCGGAACGGCCGATATCGGCGCGCAGGGGCAGCTTCTCGCTTTCTCCGGCGTCAATCGATCCAGGTCACCACTTCGTCGAGCGGAGCACGTCCCGTCCTGAAATTGTTCGCTGCGTGAGCGGTGTCTTCGTACCCGAAAGAGATGCCTGCCACCACATTTCGATCGTCGGAAATACCCAGATGGGAACGTATGAACTGTGGATACGAGGCCAAGGCTGCTTGCGGCGCAGAGGCTACTCCAAGATCCTGTGCCGCAAGGATGAAGTTCGCCAGGTAGGCGCCGGCGTCGACGGCACCGTACGTGCCGAGACAACGGTGGGTCGTGATGATCGCCACGTGTGGAGCGCCAAAAAAACGGAAGTTCTCCAGCGTTTGACGCGCCGAACCTTCGCGATCGCCCTTTTTGACGCCCACGCTTTCATAGAGCCGCCAGCCGCATTCCCGACGGCGATCTTTCAAGACACCTTCATAGGACTGCGGAAATTCAAAGTCGGGCGCAATCGGTTCGTTTTTCTGAGCGAAGCGGGTGTACGCCTCTCGGAATGTATCGGCGGCGTCACCCGAAACGATGGTCACCTGCCAGGGCTGCACGTTGCCCCACGAAGGTGTTCGCTGCGCGGCCTCCAGAATGGACTCGATGGTGCTGCGCGCGACGGGAATCGGCAGAAAGGCTCTGCAGGTGTGTCGACGAGAAATCAAATCGTTTAGTGTGTTCGGCGGGCGGGTCATGACGCTGAAGAATGGTTGTTTAAAGTAAATCAGAATTTACACGCAAATCTTGGCCGGTGCAACGAAGAAACGGCATCAATGTGATAGGGTTTTCCACGGTAATTCACGATTTACTTTTAAGGATGGATGGTGAGACAATTCGCTGTGGAAGCGGACAAGCTTGCGGCAAACCACCTTTTCGGCTTCGGATGTGCGGCGGGGCTTCGGCCATGAAACCCGAGTTCGCCTGTTCGACTGAATCTTCAGTTTTTACGACCATGGAGCGCCATTTATGATGTCGACGGCAGCGCTGCGCAGAGCGGCGAGCATTTGTCCAAAAGGGCTGGCCATTTCCAGTGGTGACGAACGGCGCACCTGGCCCGAGCTGTTGGGACGAGTCTCAGCGCTGGCTGGCGCCCTGCAATCTGCGGGGCTCGAGCGTGGTGACCGGGTAGCCACGCTGGCGAGGAATTCGCCTCGCTATTTTGAACTCCTGATGGCGATCTGGTGGGCGGGTGGAGTGATTGTTCCCCTCAACACGCGTTTGGCCTTCGGGGAGCTTCGTCACATCGTGGAGCACTCCGATTCCGTGCTGCTGTTCAGTGACGAGTCGTTCGAGGAGTTCGGAGCGCGGATGGCTGAGGTTCTGCCGTCTCTAAAGGAATTCATCCGCTTCGACGACGCGCGGTATGCGGCGATGATCGAGCACCCGCGTGTTGAGGATGCTTGCGGTGACCTCAATTCGCTAGCCGGGATCTGCTACACAGGGGGGACGACCGGACTACCCAAGGGAGTGGAGTTGACGCACCTGAACTTCAGCTTCGCCGCGATGAGCCTGCATCGCGAACTCGAGTACAACCAGGACACGGTCTATCTCCATTCGACGCCGATGTTCCATTTGGGAGACCTTGCAAATGGGCTGGCTGTGACGCTTGGCGGCGGCACGCACAGCTTCATAGCGCAATTCAAGCCGGAGGTTTTCTATCGGCGCCTGCGCGACGATGGTGTCACGCACGTTCAGCTCGTCCCAACGATGGTTGCGATGGTCCTGGACGGGCCCGAGCGCGATGACGAGCTTCTATCGCGAATTCGCTCGATCCAGTACGGTGCTGCTCCGATATCGCAGGCGTTGCTTGCTCGAATGCTGCAGGCCTTTCCCAATGCGCGGATCAACCAGTTCTATGGAATGACCGAGGCATGCGGAGGCATTTGTAGCTTGCCCCCCGACCGGCATGTCTTGAGCGGCCCCAAGGCGGGAAAGCTGAAATCGGCAGGGCAGGCGTTGCCCGGCTTTGAGATCCGTATTGGGAGCGATCAATCTCGCCCATGCAAACCGGGTGAAGCGGCGGAGATCCTGCTGCGCGGCCCGGCTATCATGCGCGGTTATTGGAAGGCGCCCGAGAAGACCGCCCAGACGCTCGTTGACGGTTGGCTCTATTCCGGTGATGCGGGCTATCTAGACGAGGACGGTTTTCTGTACATCGTCGATCGGATAAAGGACATGATCATCAGTGGTGGCGAGAACATCTATTGCGCCGAAGTCGAGAACGCGTTGGCTTCGCACCCTTCGGTAGACGCCTGCGCAGTCTTGGGTCTGCCCGATGAGCGCTGGGGAGATCGGGTGCATGCCGCGGTTGTTCCGAAACCTGGCGCGAGTTTGAGCATCTCAGAACTGGACGCACATTGCCGGGCGCAGATTGCCGGCTACAAGGTTCCACGCAGCTACGACATCCGCAGCGAGCCGTTACCACTCTCAAGTATCGGCAAAGTTCAAAAGAACCAACTGCGGGAAGCATGGCTTGCCGCTGAAAAGAGCAGAGCCGGTTAGCCGAAAACCGCATCGGACGGAATCTCTCCCACCGAAGTTACTTGTCCTCAGACCTTAGTTGGCTGCGGCGTATGACGCATTGCTGATCGACTCCTTCATCTTGAAATAGTAGGACCACCGGGAGTTGAATCCGCCTGCGCCATGACGTCCGCGGCCTTCGCGGCGGCAAAGCCATCGATGTCGCGCGCATGGCGCGCTGCTTGATCGCCTCTCGCTTTGGTCTGCACGCATGGCCGCGACTCTCCCGCGGTGAAGGGGCGGCAGGGTCGGCTAACCAAGCGCCTGTTCAACGAAGCTACCATCACTTCAAATAAGGGTTTCCGATAAATGAATCTAGATTTACTTTTTGTGCGCCATGCATTGTAATACGTTTCATGGGCCACGCTGGACCCATCACCGTGCACGGAAATCGGAGGATTTCAGGGCAGGTGTTTAGGCACCGCGTGGGGAGGGCTGCTCGAAGATATCACCGCGCGCGCGGGCTGCATCGAACGCCCGATGCTCCTGCGGTGCGATCGCAGCGCGCTACTGCTTTGTCAACCTGAATCGGAAGACCCCGGAATGAATGCATCAAATCAACAAAAGTCGCTTGATGTCGTCATCGTCGGGGCCGGCTTCGCCGGCCTCTACCAGTTGCACCGCGCCCGCAAGGCGGGCCTGACTGCCCGCGTGATCGAGGCCGGCGAGGACGTCGGCGGCACCTGGTACTGGAACCGCTACCCCGGCGCGCGGTGCGACGTAGAAAGCCTCGACTACTCATTTTCCTTCGACAAGGAGCTCGAACAGGAATGGACCTGGAGCGAGCGCTACGCGACACAGCCGGAAATTTTGCGTTACATCCGCCACGTCGCCGAGCGATTCGACCTGCGGCGGGACATCCAGTTTCGCACGCGTGTGACGCGGGCAGTATTTGACGAACGGGCAAAGCGATGGACCCTGGAGACAGACGCGGGCGAGTCATTCGACGCGCAGTTCTGTGTTATGGCCACTGGATGCCTTTCGATCGCGCAAGCCCCGAATTTCAAGGGCCTGCACAGCTTCGCCGGCACCTGGTATCACAGCGCCGATTGGCCGAAACAGGGCGTGGATTTCGCTGGCAAGCGGGTAGGGGTGATAGGCACCGGTTCTAGCGGTGTGCAGATGATTCCGTTGATCGCGGAGCAGGCCGACCATTTGACAGTCTTCCAGCGCACCGCCAACTTCAGCGTGCCGGCGCAGAACGAGCCGCTCGACGATGAGGCCGTCCGCCATGCCAAGGCCCACTACCGTGAGCGGCGGGCCCGCGCGAGAGACGCCAACAACGGCCTGTATCTGGAGGCAGTCGACAAATCGGCCCTCGAGGTTTCAGAAGAGGAGCGGCTGCGCGAGTTCGAGTTCCGCTGGCGCGGTGCCGGTGGTGGATTCCGGATGCTCCGCGCATTCAATGACCTGCTGGTCAATGAAAAAGCCAACGAGTATGTCTCCGACTTCGTACGCTCCAAGATCCGTGCGATCGTGCGCGATCCGAAGGTGGCCGAGCTGCTTTGCCCCAAGAAGGAGCTGCGCTTCGGCACGAAGCGCCTTTGTGTGGACTCCGGCTACTACGAAACATTCAACCGCCCCAACGTGACGCTGGTCGACGTGAAGGCTGCGCCGATCGAGGAAGTGACCCCGCGTGGGCTGCGCACGAGCGCCCAAGTGTATGAGCTGGACATCCTCGTGTTCGCGACCGGTTTCGACGCCATGACGGGTGCGCTGCGTGCCATCGACATCCGCGGAGTCGGAGGCGTGACGCTGGGGGAAAGGTGGCAGCACGGTCCACGCACCTACCTGGGCGTATCGTGCGCGGGCTTTCCGAACATGTTCATCATCGCGGGGCCCGGCAGCCCATCGGTGCTCAGCAACGTCGTGCACTCCATCGAAGAGCACGTCGATTGGGTCACTCGGCTCATTCAGCACGCGCGTGAGACCAAAAGGGCCTACGTCGCTTGCGACCTCGAGGCGGAGAACGAGTGGGTTCACCATGTCAACGAGGTGGCCGATCGCACCCTCTACCCACGCGGCAATTCGTGGTACGTCGGCGCCAATATCCCCGGCAAGCCTCGAATCTTCATGCCCTACGTGGGCGGGGTACCGGCTTACCGCAAGATTCTGAACGAGGTGGCCGATGCCGGATACCGCGGGTTCGTGCTCTCCTGAAAAACGGATAAAAGGAAGTCCTGAATGAAAACGCTTGTCTTGGGCGGTACTGGCTTCATAGGGATGCATGTCGCGCGCGAGCTTGCCGCGAGGGGCGAAGAGATTGTGATTGCAGGTGCCAGAGCTGAACGCTCGCCTGCGGAACTCGGGGAGTTTTTCGGAGAAGCCCCGCAGCAGGAACGAATTGATTTGACGGTCAGCTATGACGTCTTCGATGCGATTGCCCGTATCAAGCCGGATAAGGTATTCGATGCGTCGGGGTATGCCCCAAAATCGATGTCGCCGGCGCGTGAAGTGCATTTACGAACGGCTTGTGCGCTCAATGTGATCGAAGCCTGTCGAATCATGAATGTCGGACAACTTACGATCACCAGTTCCAGCGACATCTACTGGGGCCTGGACTCAAAATACTATCCGTATAGCGAGGCAGGCCCGATCGCCATCACTGAGCAGAAGGACCATCACTACATTCAGGCCGGCCCCAAGAAGTTGCTCGAGGCGATCGCCGCCATCTTTCAGCGCCAGACGGAACTCGACATCCGAATCGTGAGAATCGACGGCACATACGGGCCGCTCTATAACAAGATGATCAATGTCGTCGCGCGGATGGTTCATGCCGCCGTGCGCGGCGTCGCCATGGATCTGACCTCAGACAAAGGGCGCTTGCCATGCGCGGACATGGCTTGGGACTTCAACTATGTCAAGGACCACGCATACGGCATGGCGCTGGTCCACCAGGCGATTGCCCCGGAGCACAAGGTCTACAACGTGGGCAGTGGCAAAACCACGCGGCTGGATGAATTCGCTGACGCAGTCAACGCGCTGTTCCCAGGCGCGATACCGCCGTTGCCGCTGCACCCTCATGGGCCTTCGAGCGACCAACGCTATTTGGACATAACGCGCGTGCGTGCGCTCGGCTATGAACCACGATGGTCGGTTGCGACCGGGGTTGCTGATTACGTGCAATGGCTGCAATCCCACGACGTCTGATTTTGGTGCTCGAGGGCAGCGCAAGGCAATGAGGTCAGTGGGCCGCTGGCCCACGCGGTGGGGGTCATGGGCGTTGCGGCCGCCGGGAAGTCGGCCCCGCGCATGACGACCTCGCGCGCGCGGGCGGCCGAATTTCTGGACGCCGCCACTTTCGATGGCCTGCGCATCCGGCTTTCCCGACCTAACGACTCCAAGCACCCCACCTGCAAAAGTGAACAATAAATTCTGCGGTGCTCATCCCCCCGTTGCCCCGCCAGTGGTGGCTGGACGCTCTCGGCATGGCCGAAAGGGTCTGTAGGATTTCGATGCCGGAAAAAGTGAATCTGAATTACAATTACGCCTCCCGGGGACCTCAGCGGAAATTCCGGTCCATGCGGCTCAGGCGGTGTTTTGACACCCACTCGGGGGTTGAATCTGGAGGGGGCGGGCGCCTAGGCGTGAACTGGATTCCTTGAGACTGAGTGATGTCGAAAAGCCGTTGGGCAGCGGGAAGCCGCAATTGATGAATGTTCCGGCCAAGTGCCGGCCAGACTAATGGACGATTGTTCTCGTTATGGACGAACTCATCGAGCCGGCGACCCGGCGCACACCGAAAGGCAATACGACGCGAGAAGCGATCAAGCTTGCGGCGAAACGCGCGTTGGCAGCAGATGGGTTTTCGAATGCGAAAATTGCCGACATCATGGCGAGTGCCAACCGCTCGCCGGGTGCATTCTACAAATACTATCCAAGCAAGGAAGCACTGCTACACGAGCTGCTTGACGAATTTCGCACGCGCCTCAAGGCGGAAGTAAACCGCCCCTTGAGCACGCGTGGGGACCCGCTCGAACACCTGAAAGAGCGGTTAGGAGCGTTCTGGAAGATCTATCGCGATGATTGGCCTGTGGCAACTGCAGCATTTCAGATGTCGATGGCGGATCGTGAGTTCGCTCGTGCATGGCATGGTGTGAGGCAACAGGGCATACGAGGCATGTCAAGCGTGATCAAGCTCCTCCAAAAGGAAGGCTATTGCCCCGGGCTCGATAGCGAACTGATTGCTTCGGCACTGTGTTCGATGCTCGAATACACCGGCTACAACTGGACTGCGCGCGCCGGTGACTTTCCAGATCGGCTGATCGATGACGGGGCCGCTATTGAGGTACTGACTCGACTGGTCCTGAACGGTGTGAGAGGAGGCCCCGCTGAGACAACAGCCGCGTCTCCCGCAGACAAGGAACCCGGCCGCGATCCGGTACGGCGTCGTGCAAAATCGGAGCGCAGCTGAGCCGGCGAATCTTGTGCAGTGGTTGAGGCCTCGAGAAGCATGGGGGCCAGGGGCGACGCGCGAAGTCGCGTTCAGCGCATGGATGTTTCGGGGTCCGGCTGCGCCACCCAGTTGGTGATCCTCTGTGCCGTCGGCTCGAGAACTCGCGCATCAAATGTCCGGGCGTGCGCCCAGTCTTCGCGAACTCCACATCTCCGCGTGGAGATCCGTCGCATGAGGCTTTCGATGCTTGCCCGTGCCGACATTTCCCTCATCCAAGAGCAGAGTCCGTCTTTCGTGGCTCAACTCAACCTCGACTGACCCCTATCGTTGCGCTTCGTGTATTGGGACGGGCAGCGGTGTCTAACGGTTCACCCCCGATTCTTCGCGTCTGCGCAGCACAAACTCGCAGTCGTTACTGGAAGCACAGTTCGGGTAAACCAAAAGTGAATTGCAATTTACTTATGGCCACTGATAGGCTCTAATAGCTACCAAAGGGCCGAACTTCCAAACGGCCACTGTGATGACACTGTAGGGTCTCGCTCTTGACCCTTAGCGGCTTGCCGAAGGATGCATGACGTTCTTGCCAAGGAGGGCTAGGAAGTGCGCCGCAAGGGGGGCGGTAACGCCCACGCCAAACAATTGAGGCAATGACGAATTGCGCGGAAGCCGGCACGCGCGAACCGCACTGAACGATAGATGTCGCGCCGGATGGCCATAGACCGCAGGGGGCGTCATCGGCTCGTTCAGAACGAGGCGGAATGTGAATGCGTCGGCATAAAGACAGTGGTTAGTAATACTAAATAAATTGAACGGAGACAGACACGTGAAATCTAAATTGGCTAATCTTCTTGTTGCGTCGTACCTGCTGAGCTTCGCCGGACTGGCGAGTGCCCAGAGCAGCGTGACCCTCTACGGCTTGATCTCGACGGCTATCGCCTATGCGAATAATCAGAAAGGTGGCTCTTCATGGTTCGTGGCGAACGGCCCGATGCAGCCGCCACGCTTCGGACTGAAGGGAACCGAGGACCTCGGCGGTGGGCTGCATGCCATCTTCACGCTGGAGAGCGGCTTCAGCATCACCAATGGATCGCTTTCGCAGGGCGGGCGCATGTTCGGCCGGCAGGCGTTCGTCGGCTTGTCGTCCGATCGTATCGGCACGATCACCGTCGGGCGGCAATACGACCTCGGCGCCGCAACGCTCTGTGCCTATGAGTCGGCGTGCCAGTTCGCCGCCTACGGCACGCATATCGGCGACAACGACAACGTGTTCAACACGTTTCGCGTCAACAACGCTGTCCAGTTCAAGAGCCTCGATTATCGCGGGTTGCAAGTCGCCGCGCTTTACGGCTTTTCGAACAAAGCCGACGGGTTCTCCGACAACAGCAGCTACAGCGCTGGCGTGACATACCGCAACGGCGGTCTGTCGCTTGGCGCGGCCTATAACCAGGTCACAATGCCGAACGATCCGAATAACACCGGCGGGGCTGTTTCGGGCGACTACGGCTTCAGTTCGCCATTCATCACTAATCCTGCGACCGGCGCAGGCGTCGCCAAACAGTGGATGTTCGGCGCAGGCGGGGCCTATAAGTTCGGCGCGGCAAGCGCGTCCGTGCTCTATACGAAGTCGCGCTTCGACTACCTCGATACGTCCAGGGTCGACCTGAACAACTTCGAGGTCTCGCTGGTGGATTATGTGCTACCCGATTTGCTCGCTGGCGCAGCCTACATCTACACATCAGGCAGCTATCACCCGCAACTTGTCGACCCGAAATGGCACCAGGTCAATGTCGGACTCGACTATTTCCTGAGCAAGCGGACCGACCTCTTTCTCGTCGGCATCTACCAGCACGCGGCCGGTGATGCAAAGTTCGCACAGATCTATTCGCTGTCGCCTTCCAGCACGAGAACGCAAGTGTACGGACTGGCGGGAATGCGGACGAAATTCTGAGACGAGGGCCCCCGGCTTGCACCGTGGCGATTGCGCGAGACAGATCGTAGCTCTTCGAGCAGCGCCTTCGCCTCTCGCAAGTCGGTGGAATCGAAGCCTTCCGCGAAAGCGCCACAGAATCTGGCCAGCCGCTGGCGTGCCGCCTCACTCTTGCCTTGTGCTTGCCACAGGCGCGCGAGGCTCAACGTAGCGCGCAGCTCGAGCGACTTCGCGCCCCAACCGATACGCTTCGTTCCGCCATCCCGGGTGTGGATGAGCGTCTGAAAGCCTTCTGCGCGGTTCGCGGAGGCGCGGCAGCCGGACAGGCTCAGGCACGTGGTCCTGACGGCAGCGCCTGGGCACTAACACGGGAGGGCTTCCAAACTGGTCGATCGCTTGACCGCAGCCGTATGACACTCCGGCCCTCCGATCCTGCGGAGTTACTAAGCCGAAACAAAGTAACCGGACATGGGTCAAGCCGCGTAGCGGACTGACGGATGTTGAAACATGGATCGGACCAGGGCTGGAATCTTCTGCAACGAGCGCAGAACCGATCGAACACGCTGCTTGAGATGCCCGGGACCTTTGATGGCAAGCTTGCCGATCTTGTGATGTTTGAGATAACCCCATACCAACTCGTCCGGGTTCAGGTCTGGCGAGTAAGCAGGAAGGAAGAACAGACAAAGGCGCCCATTCGATTCCGCGGCAAGCTGCCGGATCGCTTTGCAACGATGTACCGGATGACCATCGGCAATCAGGAAGACAGGCGCATCGGCGGTGAGCATCAGTCGTTTGACGAAGTCGACGTACACGGAGATCTTGAAGCTGCCTTCGAAACACATGAATCGAAGTTGGCCACGCGGGCTGATCGCTGAGATCAGGTTCACCTTGAAGCGCGCGCCAGTGACTTCGACTACTGGTGTTTGACCGACCGGTGCCCAGGTCGTGCCGCTGTGACAGTCCGATCGCACCGTCGATTCGTCGACGAAGAAGATCTGTGCCCCGCAGCGTTCGTCCTGCGGTGACGGCTCGTGCACCACGTGCATGCGGTCGCGCTCGCCACGCAGCCACGCGCGCAGGCTGATCACCAGCCTCATTGCATCAAGCCGGTCAGTCTTGGCACGCCGCTTGTGGCGCTCGACCGGAATGCTCGCTGGATCGACCACATGACACTCGATACCGCGTGCCCGTAGCGCCCGATAGATCCAGAACGCGTCCTGGCCGGCTTCATAACTCACGACAAGGTGCACGCCCGCGGGCAGCGACCACTTCAGCTTCTGTTGTTCGATCACTTCCAGCACGGCCTGTAGGCGCGCGGGGGCTTGCGTTTGCGCTACGGCGTACACTGCCGGCTGCTCCCGCTGCCCGTCGTGCAACGCTACCTTCCGCTTCGCCGCGGCGAGTTCGAGTGACACCGCCAGCGCCGGTTCCTCAGTACGCGTGCATCCCTGATCTGTACGCATGATGCTCTCCCGTGAGCAAATCTCGGTACGCCGATTTTAGGCGTTAGCCAGTCGACGACTTGGACGCTTCATAGGATCTGTTTTCAGCGCGGTTGTTCACGCGCGCGCAGGCCTTGACGAAAACGTGCTTCACATTCGCTAGCCCAGGGATCTCTGCTTTCGCGGCCGGGTAGCTTCGCAACTGGTCAGTGACGATTTTCTTCGGCGCCGCAGGACAGGCCGCCAACACCCGTTTGAAGAAGCGTTTGGCCGCGGCCTTGTCGCGGCGCTTGTGAAGCAGGATGTCGAGTTCAATGCCGTGCTCATCGACTGCACGCCACAGCAGCCAGGGCTCGCCGCGCAGCGTCACGAACATTTCGTCGAGATGCCATGTGCTGCCCGGCTTGCGACGGGCAGTCCTGACCTGATGCGCAAAACTGGCGCCGAACTTGTCCGTCGACCGCCGGATCGATTCATGGCTGACAACCACGCCGCGCTCGAACAGTAGCTCCTCGATGTCGCGAAGGCTGAGTTGAAAGCGGAAATACCACCGAAACGCGTAGCTGATGACTGATGCCGGGAACCGGTGACCGTGGTAGAGCGATTTCGTCTTCTTCATCACGTCATCTTAGCTGACCAGCGCGCTAACGTGACAACGCCCATTGTACCGGCGTCTTCCGCATCAACCTGACAGAGCCCCCATCGCCACTTCGATCGACTGCTTTCGGACCAGTCGTCACACCTGCCGTCGTGCGGTCTAACCCTCGTCAAGTTGACAATTGCGGCTCGAATCAGCTTTTCCAAGCCGGGTGACGCGACAGGCCGCCTTCGACTGACCGTCACCGCCGGTCTCGCGGAAATTTTTTTATCGCGCTCAGCGCCGGATTTACGCATCGCTTACCTACGCCATGGCGCGGGTAAGCGCCCGCCGTTTTGCAACGGTCTCGTAAAGAGCGCGTACGCCGAATCGCCAGGGCGCGATTTCGGTTGACGACTGCACGGTGTTGACAAGTGCGCCGAGCTCCGGTGTTGCAATCGTAACCTTGTCCCCGAGGTGATGCGTGAAGCCGCTGCCCGGAGCATGCCGGTCTTCAATTGGAGAGAACATCGTGCCGAGGAACAGCATGAAGCCGTCTGGATACTGGTGATGCGGCCCGGCAGTCTGGGCGACAAGTTCCTCTGGGTCACGGCTGATCTCGCGCATGTGGCTCACGCCTTCGAGAATAAATCCGTCGTCCGCGCCTTCTATCCTGAGCGACACGCTGGCCGCCCGCACCGAGTCCATGGTGAAGCGTTCATCGAACAACCGAATAAAAGGACCGATCGCGCATGAGCCGTTGTTGTCTTTCGCTTTGCCGAGCAGCAACGCACTGCGGCCTTCGATGTCGCGGAGGTTGACGTCGTTGCCGAGGGTTGCGCCGACGATCGTTCCGCGGCTGTTTACCGCCAGCACAATTTCTGGCTCGGGATTGTTCCAGCGGGAGGCCGGGTGCAGCCCAACGTCCGCGCCGTAGCCGACCGCCGACATCGGTTGAGACTTGGTGAACACCTCTGCGTCCGGCCCAATGCCGACCTCCATATATTGCGACCATGCGCCGCGCCGTTCCAGTTCCCGCTTCAGACAGTCGGCAGCTGCCGTGCCGGGGCGAATCCTGGAGAGGTCAGTGCCGATCAGTTGCGCGATCGTCGCCCGGACCGTGTCGGCTTGAGTCGCGTCGCCGTTAGCCTGTTCTTCAATGACCCGTTCGAGCAGGCTCACGGCAAAGGTCACGCCGCATGCCTTGATGGCCTGAAGATCGCACGGCGCCAGCAATGCGCGGCCAATGTTCTCGACGGGACCGAGCGCCTCGCCCTCGACGTGATGCGCAAACTCGACGAGGTCCACGCGCTCGAACAGATCGGAGGTCGTCGGCGCCGACGCCGTGATGTCGAAGGCCTGACCGGCACGAACAACGACGACCGACGGCCCGTCTATCGGCGCGTTTCGCCAGATGCGTCCGACAAGCAGGGCATCGGGTAGGTCAGTAGGTACAAAATGCGGAAGATCGTTCGATATCATGTACGGCCTGGCGAGCGAGAGTTGGGAACCGCGAGGGAGATACGCTTCAAGCGAGCGATACGCGTTGCGGGTCGGCCGGCCGAAGCCTGCCTGGCAGCATCACGCGACTCAGTGCTTCCGCGAAGAAGAAATCGCCGAACATCGTCGCGCCATCGACGCCTTCATTGTGCGGCTTCGAATAGCAGGAATTCCTCAAAAGTCCCCGCTGCGCAGCTTCGTAGGCAAACTCGTTACGACATAGAGCTTCGAGCATCGCGAGTCCGTGTTCGCGCCAGCGAACCGCATCAGCAGGGTCGGGATGCAGACGGCCCATCTCGATCAGCGCTGACGCCATCACCGCTGCTGCGGCAGTGTCCTTGATTTCCGCGTCCGCGCCAGTGGCGTCGAAATCCCACGGTGGCACAGGACGTCCATCGAGCCGGCGCAGATAGTACGCCGCTAGCCGCCCGGCAAGGTCTAGCCAGTTGCGCTTGCCGGTTTCACGCGCCGTGTTCACGTAGCCATAGACGGCCCACGCCTGGCCCCGGCTCCACGCCGATTCGTCGAATGCGCCTTGAAACGTGTAGCCGCGCTGGCGCGCACCGGTTGTCACGTCATACTCCACCGCGTGATAAGTCGAATCGTCGGGGCGGATAAACGCCTTGGCGGTCATGACAGAGTGCGCTTCGGCGGCGAGGCGATAACTGCCGTCCCCGGAATGGTTCGCCGCCCAGTAAAGCAACGATAGATTAGCCATCGTGTCGATAGCCGAGGCGCTGCGTCCGCGCGGATCGTCAAGCGGGCCCCAGGAAGCGAGATAGGCGCCGCTGCGCGTGGTGACAAGACGCGCGCGCAGTTTGTCCGCGGCTTCCATCGCAATTTGCGCGTACCACGAGTCGCGGGTGATTTCGTAGCCGGGGACGGCGCTGCTGTCGAAGATAAAGCCGATGTCGTGCGTGTTAGGATCCTGCGCGCGCTGTGCGACGAGACGCATGCGCTCGCGGGCCCACGAGAGGTATTTGTCGTTGCCGGTGTGCAAATACGACGTCAGCAAAAGTCCGACCCAGAACCCGCAAAACCAATTGCCGTGGCTCCACGCCGAACCGCGGTAGCCTGCGGACAGCGACGCCGGAAGCAGGACCCACTTTCCATTGGGCGCTGTGATCTGGGGGAATTCGACGCCGAGCGTCGGCTCGTCGTCTGCAACTTTGGTCGCAATGCGATCGAGGATATCGGTGAAGAGGGCGGACCGGTCAGAGGACAGTCCCTGGTCTTGGCACGAAGCATTCACGGCTTTGTCTCCTGATGACTTTCGCGTTTCCCGAGTGACGGGGGCACGCAAATTCTAGGAGTGCGGCGGTTCCAGCGGTTAGGACGAAGCGCGGCTTATATTGGACTTTCCTACGTCGCACCCGAACGTCTATCGTCCCACTGCTTCAAATGCTCAGTTTCTCCAGGCTGCGGCGGAAGTCGATTGGCGAGCGGCCCGTGTGCTTGCGGAAACATCGGCTGAAGTAGGCCGGGTCGTCGAAGGCAAGCTGTGTTGCGATCTCCGCCACATTGACCTCCGAATGCAGCAACAGACGCTTCGCTTCCAGCATCACGCGTTCGCGAATCAGCTTGGCCGCCGTGCTGCCGAGCGCCTGGCGCGTTGCATCGTTCAGCGCGCGTTCTGTGACGTTCAGCAGGCGTGCGTAGCGAACGACGTCGTGGACCGTGGTGAAATGTTTTTCCAGCAGGCTTTTGAAGCGTCGCGACAACAGCACGCTACGCGACGAATTGACGTCGGTCACGGCGTCGCCGCCCAGGCGCACGGACTTGATTAGCAGAACGCGAAGATATGACCAGATGACGTCCTCGTAGCCTGCCTCTTCACCCTGATATTCCGCATCGATTCCATCCAGCACACGATGAAGGTCCTGAGCTTGTGCGTCGCTCATATAAACCGTGTTCGGAATTCGCTCGAAATCGTAGACCGGAATTTCCGTCTGCGAATGGCGGTTCTGCACCTTGAATGCGAAAAATTCGGACGAGAAACTGATCGCGTGGCCGACTGTATCTTCGGACAACGCGAAGTCGTGGATCTGGCCTGGCGCCATGAAGAACAGCGTATTGGGCCGCACCTCGTAGCGAATCGAGTCGATGATGTGGTGACCGCTGCCCGACACGACCCAGACGATGTGATAGAACTCGTGCCGATGAGGATACGGCAACGTCGATTTCATATCTTCGAGGGGTGCGAAATGAAAGTCGATCGACTTGATTCGCGACCCATACTCATAGTTGGCGATCTTGAAGACCGGCAACTGACAACCACAACCGCTAAGCATTTAATTTGTCTCCTGCATCCAGCTCACTTGTTTGGCTCGCTTAGCCAGCTCACTCCTTGGCTAAATCAAGCGTGCTGTTTCTCCTTCGCCGGTCGGCATCGAACGTAGTGTAATTGTAATTAGCAAAGCGGCGTGACGGCTGTTGTCGAAAACCCGCAAAGGTTTGGCCTCGCCTGCCGATTGTCAGATCATTGGAAACGCAATTCCTTCAGCGCCGACAGTCCGGTCAGCACCGGCTTGCCGTCCTGATTGCGAACCATGGTGTCCATCACGAGGATGCGCTTGGCGGGTTTCTTCTCGACTACGGTCACATGGATCCTGATCGTATCGTCGATGAAGACGGGTCCGAGAAAGCGCAACTCCTGCCCGACGTAGACGAAGCCGGGACCGGTCAAGCCGGTATGGGTCGTCGACACCAATGCCGCGGTCAGCAGGCCGTGCGCCACGCGGTGGCCGAATGGCGTGCGTGCCGCGAAGTGCTGATCCATGTGTAAGGGGTTGAGGTCGCCCGACAGATGGCCGAAAGCGTTCACGTCACTTTCCGCGATGGTACGCACGAGTACCTGGCAGCGGCCAATCTGGATATCGTCAAAGCGCAGCATCTCGTGGCACTGATTCAGATGAGTGTTCATGCAGTTCTCCGCCCGGTCAGCGCCGCGCCCGCTTCGACCAGCGTATCGATTTCGTCCGGCTCGTAGCCCAGTTCGGCGAGCACCTCGCGGGTGTGTTCGCCTTGCCGCGGCGGCTGACGGGTGAGCGGTGGTGCTGCGCCGTCGTATCGAACCGGATGCGCGAGCAAACGAATCGGCCCGGCCTGCGGATGCTCGACCTCCATGATGATGCGGTTGTGCGCCACTTGCGGGTCGGCCTCGACCTGATGGTAGTCGTTCACGGGCGCGTACCAGATGTCGTGCTCATCGAAGGTCGTCATCCAGTCGGCCGTCGTGCGCGCGGTCAGCGCGTCATAAACGATGCGGTTCAATTCGTCGCGGCGGCGCACGTTGTCCTTTGGGTGCGAAAACCCGGCCAGCACGGGCTGAGACAAGGCCGCCGCCAGCTTCTCAGTGGGCGTGAGCGAAACGGCGATCCAGCCGTCGAGAGTCCGGTAAACTCCGTAGGGTGACGGATGGAACCGGCTGCCGGTCGGCGGGTCCGTGCGCGGCCAGAGTGGTCCGTTGTTCAGGTAGTAGGTGAACGGCTCGATCTGAAGATCGAGCGCCGCGTTGAGCAGGTTGCTTTCGACCAGCGTGCCTTTGCCGGTGCGTTCACGCGCCTGCAAGGCCGCGACCACGCCGAAGGCTGCCAACGCCGCCGCGTGCTGGTCGACGATCGCGGATCCGACTGGCGTGGGCGGGGAATCGGCCTGGCCGGAGAGCATCGTCATGCCACTGACGGCCTGCAGCAGCAGGTCCTGCCCTGGCCGCTTGAGATACGGTCCCGATGACCCGTAGCCGGTGCACGAACAGTACACGAGCCGCGGGTTGATCTCGCGGACATCGTCGTAACCGAAGCCCATGCGCTGCAGGACGCCTGGCCGGTAGTTTTCGATCAGGACATCGGCTTCCTTGATCAGCCGCCAGACGATCTCTCGCGCGCGCTCGTCGCGCAGATCCAGCGAGATGCTGCGCTGATTGCGGTTGCCGAGCAGAAAAAACATGCTCACACCTTCGACATACGCATCGAAGCCGGTCCAACTGCGCTCGAACGCGCCGCCCGGCGGTTCGATCTTGATCACGTCCGCGCCGACGTCGGCCAACATCTGCACGGCGGCGGGGCCCTGCAAGAAGTGAGTAAAACTTAACACCTTGATGCCTTCCAGCATGACTTGTCTCCTGACCGCGTGTCCGTATCTGTTTGACTGAGGGTTCAGGCAAGCAGGTTTCGCGAGATGATCATTCTCTGAATCTCCGAGGTGCCCTCGACGATCTCCAGCACCTTGGCGTCGCCGAATGCGCGCGACACTGGGTACTCGCTCATCACGCCGTAACCGCCATGTACCTGCAACGCCTGATGAGCAGCCTCCATCGCGCGTTCGGTGGCGAAGAGCTTGGCCATCGACGCCTGCTGATCGAAGCGAACGCCTGCATCTTTGAGCGCGGCGGCATCGTAGAGCATCAGTCGCGCGGCGTGCGCGTGGGCCGCCATGTCAGCGATCTTGAACTGCAGCGACTGGAACTCGGCGATCGGCTTGCCGAATGCGCGCCGCTCCTTCATGTACGCGATCGACCGATCCAGTGAACCCTGCAGGATGCCTAGAGCGAGCGCGCCGATCAGGATTCGGCCCGTGCTGATCTGGGCGAGCGTCTGTCGCAAGCCCGCTCCGCGTTCGCCGAGCAGGTTGGCGGTCGGGATCGTGCAGCGCTCGAAGAACAACTCGTAGGTGCTCGATGCGCGCCAGCCGATCTTGCGCAGTTTGCGTCCGTAGCTGAAACCGGGGGTGCCGTTGGGCACAATGAAGTTAGAAATTTCCTTGCGGCCGTCGGGGCGCGTTCCCGTTACCGCGGCGATGACGACCGGCCCGGTCACTTCCGTGCCGGAATTGCTAATGAAGGTCTTCGATCCATCGATGATGTATTGGTCGCCTTCCAGCGTCGCACGCGTCGCGATGTTGGCCGCGTCGGAGCCTGCGTTGGGCTCCGATAATCCGATCGCGCCGACCTTGCGGCCGTCGAGGATAGGGCGCAAATAACGATCCTTTTGCTCATCGGTGCCATAGTTGGAAAGCAGGCTTGCGACCGTTGAATTGGCCATTAGAGAGTTGGCGATTGCGCAATCTACCCGTGCGAGTTCCTCTAGCACGATTACATAGGAAAGCCATTCGCCACCGCCGCCACCCCAACTCTCCGGATAAGGGAGGCCGGCGAAGCCGAGCTCGCCGGCACGCTTCCAGATGTCGTAAGGAAAGGCTTCCGCTTCCCAAAGCTCTTCCGAGACAGGAGCGATTTCGTTTTCCGCGAAACGGCGCACGGCGTCGCGTATCGCGGTGTGTTGTTCGTTTAACCAATGCGGCATGTTCGACTCTGTGAAAAAGCGGGAGATGGGTTGAAGCCGGGGGCTGCGTTACAGCACCTTCAGATAGGTATCGCCAGATGCGACTACCGTGCCGTCCTGGCGCGTGACGTCTGCCCTGAAAACGCACATGTTGCGATCGTCGTCCTTCTCGCGCAGCGTGAGGCGGGCGGTGACCGTGTCGCCGATAAATACCGGCGCATTGAACGTGATGTCGTATCGGTAAGAAACCGCACCGGGGCTCGGCGCCTTTTGCGCCATATAGCCCATCACGGTCGATAAGAAGCCGACCGACAGGCATCCTTGCGCAATGCGCTTCTCGAAGCGCGTGGTTTTGGCGAATTCCTCGTTCAAATGCACCGCATAGAAATCGCCGACGATCCCGGCGAAGCCGTAGATATCGAATTCAGTTACGGTCTTGGCGCAATCGGCAGTGTCGCCGACCGCGTAACAATCCATGTGCGGGCGTTTGGCCATGGTGGTTCTGGAAGTGAGAGTCGGTTGCGGAGCCGGCCTGTTCTTTGTTGATTGGGGCCGGCGGGTGTGACTCAAATTTAATGAGTGCGGGTTGCTGACCGTTAGGACGGTTTGGGCGAATGCTTGGACTTTTTTGACTGTATGCACGCAGTGATTGCAGTCTTCGGCCGATCCGCAAGCGGCCGCGGATTGCCCCGGTCAGCTATTAGTCAATACCACCAAGGGTTTTCGCCCCGTGTGCGCCGGATAAATCGCCAAGCAGTCTGGGAAACGCGTGCCATCGAAGACGACGTAAAAAAGTACAAGAAATCGGGCGGCGGGTCCTAACGCCCGTTGCGTGCACTCACGAATACTTGGAGCGCCTGCAGACGGATCGGCCTGACGCGGCGCGAAAATTACATTCCAGTACGGAAGGAGACGAAATGAAATCATTCTTCAGCGCGCGCCGCGCATGCCGCGCCATGATAGTGGGTACGCTGCTCGCAGCGGGCGTCGTTGTCGCAAGCGTTGCCCGCGCGGACGAGCCGATCGTCATGAAGCTGGGCCACACCCTCGCCCCGGACAACCACTATCAGCTAACTGCCCAAGTGTTCGCGAAGGAGGTCGCGCAGCGAACCCACGGCAAGGTCAAGATCGAGATCTTCCCGCAGTCACAGCTCGGCGGCGAAGTGCAGATGGCACAAGCGCTGCGCACCGGCACCCAGGAGCTCATGATTTCCGCGCAGGCGCCGATCGGAAACACGATCAAGCAGTGGCAGATCTTCGATACGCCTTATCTCTTTAGCAGCATCGACGACGCCAACCGGGTTCTGCAAGGACCGGTCGGCCGCAAGTTCCTCGACATGATGCCGACGGTCAACATGATCGGCTTGACCTGGCTGTCGGTGGGCGAACGCAATCTGTTCACGGCTAGAAAGCCCGTCGGCTCGCTCGATGACATGAAGGATATGAAAGTTCGAGTGATGCAGAGTCGCGGCTATATCGCGGGCTATAAGGCACTGGGCGCAAATCCGACGCCACTGCCTTATAACCAGTTATTTCTGGCGCTTTCGCAAGGCCTGGTCGACGGCGGCGATACGTCACCGGAGCAGTTCATCCAGGACAAATTTTCCGATGTCGCGAAGCATTACTACCTGACCCACGTGAACTACCTGCCCGTGGTGCTGGCAATGAGCAAGAGCGCCTGGACGCGTCTTTCGCCTGACGAGCAGCAGGCGTTTCAGGCCGCTGCCGCCGTCGCCGCGGACTATGACATGAAAGAATACAAGCACGAGTACGACGACGCGCTCGCAATGATGAAGAAGAATGGCACCCAGGTGACCGAGATAAACACGGTGCCGTGGGCCGCCGCGACCGAAAGGGCGCGCGAGGGCCTGCTCAGCGACATTCCCGATGGCCAGGCGCTTTATCAGGAAATCAAGGCGGCCGACAAGTCCGCTGTCGCTTCGAAATGAAGGGAGAGTGCCATGGAAAAGCTTGCCCGTAATCTCCTGTTTATCGATGACCTGGTCCTGAAGATCACGCTGTTCCTATGCGGTGGACTACTTCTCATGATGGTGTTCGTCGCTGGCCTCGGGGTGGTCTTCCGCTTCATCCTGCACAACTCGCTGTCGTGGTCCGACGAGCTCGCGGCTTATCTGTTCGTGTGGCTCACGTGCCTCGGTGCGGCGGCAGGAGCCAAGCTGCGGGTTCATCCGGAGGTGCGGGTACTGGCCGACCGTTGTCCGCCCGCTTTCGCGCAGACACTGTCGGACCTTACCGACTGCGTAGTCCTCGCGCTCGGCGTGGTCTTCCTTATGTACGGTGGCGACATGCTGGAGCTGATGGGCACCGAAACTGCGACCTCTCTGCCGATCTCAATGGCGTACCCATATCTCTCGATTCCCGTCTGCGGCGCATTGCTGGTCTTTCATTCCGCGGTGCGAATCGCGGTTTCTCATCTCGCGCCCTGCGCGCAAACGAGGCAGTCTCTGTTGCAGGGCGTCTCCGAACATATCTGAGGTGAATCAACATGTGGGCACTCGCTCTAGGCGCCGGGTTCCTCGGCTTGGGTGTACCGGTGGCCATTTGCATCGGCATTGCGGCGACGATTGCATTGACGCTGAATGGAACCCCGCTGCTGGTGATTCCGCAGCAGCTGTTTTCGAACCTGAATAACGTCGGCCTGCTGGCCATCCCGTTCTTCATGTTGACAGGCGCAATCATGGATGCGGGCGGCGTCTCGCGCCGGATCATCGACTTTTCGCAGGCGCTTGTCGGCTTCATGCGCGGCGGCATCGGACAGGTGACGATCGTTGCGAGTATGTTCTTCGCCGACCTCTCCGGTTCGGCGACTGCGGATACCGCAGCGATCGGCTCGGTCATGATCCCCGGGATGGTCAAGCAGGGATATTCACGCGCGTTCGCAGTCGCGCTGCAGTCGGCAGCGGGCTCACTCGGATTGCTGTCGCCCGTGTCGATGAGCATGCTGGTGTACGCCTACACCGCCAACGTTTCGGTCGGAACGATGTTCGTCGCGGGGATAGTGCCGATGCTGCTGGTGGTCGTTTCCTTCATGCTCGTGAACTACCTGACTGCCGTGCGCCAGAACTATACGGCGGTCGAAGCGTTTTCCGCCAGGCGGCTGTGGACGACTTTCAGACAGGCGAGCTGGGCATTGCTGACGCCCGTGATCATTCTGGGCGGGATCCTTGGCGGCGTCTTCACGCCGGTAGAAGCAGGCGTCGTCGCGGCGTTCTATGTGACGCTGGTGAGCGCCTTCATCTTCAAGTCGCTCAAGCTGTCGCAGTTCGGGGAAATACTCACGCGCACGGCCATCAATACCACGCGGGTATCGTTTCTTCTCGGGCTCGCGTTCGTGCTCGGCCGCTATCTGATTGAGGCGCAAATTCCGTTACACGTCGCCAACAGCTTCCTGGCCGTGACGACCAGCGCGTTCGTGTTGCTGATCCTGATCAATCTCTTCCTTCTGGTAGCCCATACCGTACTCGAAACGATCTCGAGTATTGCGGTGGTGATCCCTGTGTTCCTCCCGCTCGTCGTGCAAATGCATATCGATCCGGTGGTGTTCGGCGTCATCGTACTGGTCAACTCAGCCATCGGTATCAACCTGCCACCGATTGGTTTTTGCCTCTTTACGGCTGCGTCCATCGGCGGCGTGTCCGTCGAAAAAGCGACTCGGGCGATCCTGCCGTTCATCTTCGCGCTGGCGGTCGACCTGCTGCTGATCATCGTCTTCCCGCATATCCCACGCTTCCTGCCGAACTTGCTGGCAATCAAATAACACGAGAACGGAGGCTCATCATGAACACGACTCACGTCGAGCGAAGCGGCGCGGCGCCGGTCCCGCTGGCCGCATTCGAGGACCTGAAGTACCTGAAGCTGGAACAACCACTTCGCTTCGTCTGGTTGATCACGTTGAATCATCACGACAAGCGCAATGCGCTGTGTGTGCCGCTGCTGGTGGAATTGGCGCGCGTGCTCGCGGCAGCCGAAGTCAGCGACGAAGTCAGGGCTGTCGTGCTCACCGGCGGCGAGCGTTTCTTCAGCGCCGGTGCGGATATTGCCGACATGGCGGGACGCGGGGTCGCAGGGTATGCGGACCCGGTGCGCCTCGCGAGCTGGAAGGCGATTGAAACCTTTCCGAAGCCGCTGATCGCCGCGGTCAACGGCTTCGCCATCGGTGGTGGCCACGAACTGGTGATGCTGGCCGATATCGTCGTCGCGGCGGACGACGCGACCTTCTCGCAGCGAGAGATCGTCATCGGCGCCCTTCCGGGCGATGGCGCGACCCAGCGCCTGCCGCGGGTGCTCGGCAAGACACTGGCGATGAAACTCGTGCTTACCGGCGAGCCGCTGACGGCAGCCGAGGCCGAGCGCCACGGACTTGTGACCGAGGTCGTCGCGCCGGCACGCAGCATCGCACGCGCCGTCGAGATCGCGTCGCTGATTGCCGCCCGCGCGCCGCTCGCGGTCCGACTGGCCAAGCGCGCCGTGCTCGATTCGTTCGAGACCAACCTTCAACAAGGCCTGCAGTGCGAGCATGAGGCGAATCTCGACGTGTTCAAGACCGAGGATCGCGCCGAAGGCCACCGCGCATTCGTCGAAAAGCGGCCGCCGCGCTTCAAGGGTCGCTGACCATTGGGGCCTCGCGCATGCGCCTCTCGACGCGATCGGCAACGCTTTCCTTTAGTTCTGACCGGCATCGATGCAGATACCCACGCCGCGGTCTTCCGAATGTTCAGGGCGAACGCGGAGTTCAGTAGAACCCTGGTCCACCTCACCCGACAGCCGGACTCACGACGCAACGGAGATTATATGAACGGGCTGAATGGTATCCGCATTCTCAGCTTCAATCATTTTCTGATGGGGCCTTTGGGCGTGCAGCACCTCGCCGATTGCGGGGCCGACGTCATATCGGTCGAACCCGTCGACGGCGCATTTCAGCGCAAGTGGGGCGGCGCGAACCGCGCCATCGATGGGCAGACGATGCTGCTTTTGATGGGTAATCGCAATAAGCGCAGTCTGGCTTTGAATCTCAAGGACCCGCGGGCGATCGATATCGTCATGAGCTTGCTGCCTCAAGTCGACGTGGTCGCCGAGAATTACCGTCCCGGTGTGATGGAACAGCTGGGATTGGGTTACGAGGCACTCAAGGCAGTCAAGCCGGACATCATCTATGCGTCCGGCTCGGGATTCGGTCCAGATGGACCCTATGCCAGTCGGCCGGGGCAGGACCTGATCATTCAGGCCATGTCGGGTATCGCGACAATCACCGGAAGCCGGGAGGACGGTCCACGCGCGGTGGGCGTGTCTGTCGTGGATCATCACGGCGCTGCGCTGTATGCGAACGGTATCCTGACGGCACTGCTCAACCGCGAGCGTACGGGCGAGGGCTGCCGGGTCGACGTAAGCTTGCTGGCGGCTGCGCTCGATCTGCAACAGGAGTCTCTCACGTGTTTCCTGAACGGCGACGGCCATGACGACGTGCGACAGGCGGGGCGTGTATCAGGTTGGTACTTCCCCGCACCGTACGGCATATATGCAACTGCGGACGGTTTCATCGCACTGTCGCTGAGTCCTTTCGACATCATCTATCAGATCCTCGGGATCCCGGAAAAGGAACGGATTCCCGTGAAGCGCGCATTCGACGAGCAGCAGGAAATCTCCGACCGGCTTGCGCGCCGGCTTGCGCAGGACACGACGGCGCACTGGTTGCCACTATTCGAACGGCATCATGTCTGGCACACGCGCGTCAACGACTATGCGCAGGTGGTCGCCGATCCGCAGGTGCGCCACCTGAAGAGCTTCGAGACAGTCGAAGGTGCAACCGGCAGCCCCGTGACGCTCGTCAATCACCCGGTGCGCTACGACGGCAGCGCGCCAGCTATCCGTATGCCGCCGCCACGGTTGGGCGCGCACACGATCGACATCTTGTCAGGGGTGGGAATGAACCGGCCGATGATCGACTCGCTGCTGGCGGACGGCGTAATCAGCGTTGCCGAGGACGCCGAGGCCGTTGCGGCGGTCGCGGCAAAAGGCGGAGTCGCGTGAAGCGGGGTTGAAGCCATCCATGCGGCGAGCGTGCCGTACGCGTCGATGAAAACAGGGGAAGCAGGCATGAGTGACAGGTGCAGGGATGTCAGTACGGATGTGCTGGTCGTTGGCAGCGGCGGCGCTGCGCTGCGGGCCGCGCTCGAGGCGGATTCCAGCGGCGCTGACGTGCTGGTTGTGATCAAAGGGGAATTTCGCAAAAGCGGCGCGACGTTTCATAGCGTAGCTGAAGTAGGCGCCTTCAATGTGCCGGACGGAGCAGGGGATCACAGCGATAATCCTGATGTTTTTCTCGCCGATATCCTGCATGCCGCTCAAGGCATGGCGGACCCGCGCTTGAGCGCGATTCTCGCGAACGAAGCGCATGAGTCTCTGCGCTACCTCGAACAATACGGCGTAAAGTTTGAGCGCGAGGACGACCACTACCTGGTTTTTCGCGCATGCTTTTCTTCCAAGCCGCGCTCGCATGTGATTCATGAGCACTTCAAACCAATCGTGAAATCGCTGGGGACCGAAGCGTCCCGGCGCGGCATCAAGGTCATGGACCGGTTGATGATCGTCGACCTGCTGTCGCAGGACGGCGAATGTCTCGGCGCATACGCGATCGATTCGGATGGAAACCCGATGCTGATCCGTGCCAAGTCGACGATTCTTACCACCGGGGGTGCAAGTCAGCTGTTCGCCCAAAACCTGTATCCATCGGACATTACCGGCGACGGCTATGCAATGGCTTATCGCGCGGGCGCGCGACTGGTCAACATGGAGTTCATGCAGGCCGGTGTGAGCGTGCTGACGCCTTTCGTCAACCTGTTCGGCAACTACCTGTGGGACGCGCACCCGAATCTCACCGACCGCGATGGTAGGGCGTTCGTCCCTGACTATTTGCCGACGGGGCTGGCTCAGGAAGATGTCATTCGGCAAAAAGAGCGGCACTTTCCGTTCAGCTCGAGCGACATCTCACGCTACGTCGAAATTTCGATTCAGAAGGCACTCAACGATGGCCGCGGCACGGCTGAAGGAGGCGTATTTCTCGACTTCGCCGGGTGCGATCTCGAATCGATACTGGCCGACAAGAGCCGAAGCATCGCAAGGATGTGGCCGCTAACCTGCCAATGGTATAAGGAGCACGGCGTCGACCTTTATCGGGACAGAGTGCAGATCGCCTGTTCCGCGCATGCGATCAACGGCGGGTTATATATAGACGAAAACGCACAGTCCAATCTGAAGGGTCTGTTCGCTGCGGGTGAGGTGGCAGCGGGTCCACATGGCGCAGACCGTCTCGGCGGCAATATGGCCCTGACGTGCCAGGTCTTCGGCCGCCGGGCGGGCCTCGCCGCGGCCGAACGCGCGAAAAAGACGACGCACCGCGCGACGACCGGGGCCTTGGACGACAACCGCACGGTCGCCACGCAATTCCGCCGAAATGGCAGGCACACGCTGGACGAACTGAAAGCACGGATTCAGCAGTGTGCAAACCGTTATTTGCTGATCGTGCGCGAGGAAGCCGGGCTCCAGACCTTCAGGCGTGTCTGCAGGGAGACGCGAAACCACTTGTTTCAGGACACGGTAATCGGCACGCCGGCTGAGCTCATGCGGGGCATCGAATTGGCGAACTTGATCCAGGTCGGTGAATTGATGGCTTCGGCATCGCTTGTCAGGCGCGAGAGCCGCGGTGGTCATTACCGCGAAGACTTTCCCGAGCGCAACGCGGACTTCGCCTGCAACATATTCCTCGAGCGGAACGTGCCTGAAGGTCTGTGGTTAGGGCGGCTGGCGGATCTGTCGTCGTGAGTCGGTAGCGAGCTAATCACCTTGCGCCGTTCGATCAGGGGTTCTGTCGCGGTAAGGCAGTTGAGTCGTACAAAGGCGACATGATGAGGATAGCTTACGTCATCAACGAGTAGAACTGGCAGGCTGCAGATGGCTTGAACAAGTCGCGCGTACTGTTTCTGGCAGCAGGCGAGCGGCAACCGCCAGCCTAATGTATTCCATAATGGTATAGATCGAGCGTTATTCTTCATTATAAAGGCATGTCGATCGCCGCTAGTATGCAGACTCCTGGCTGCGCCCCGACGCGTGAACCCCGACAAGCGCAAGGCGTCCAGACGCCGCCTCGCCGCCGTGGGCCAATACGGAAGGGCCGAACCGACCATTCATTGATGCGCTGCCTGCGTCGAAGGCGAGGCGAGCGTACGAGGAGGAGACTCGATCGTGAAAATGACCTTCCGCTGGTATGGCGACGCAGACCCTGTGCCGCTCGCTTATATTCGCCAGATCCCCGGCATGGTCGGGGTCGTCTCGGCGATCTATGACGTGCCTGTGGGCGAGGTGTGGCCGATCGACAGGATCCTGTCGCTGAAGCAGAAGATAGAGGCTCACGGGCTGACACTGGAAGTGATCGAAAGCGTGCCGGTGCACGAGGACATCAAGCTGGGCCGACCGACGCGCGACGGGCTCATCGCCAACTATGGCGAGACATTGCGTAACCTCGGCGCCTGCGGCGTGAAGGTGGTCTGCTACAACTTCATGCCGGTTTTCGACTGGACCCGCACCTCGCTGGAAATGCACCTGCCCGATGGCTCGACGACGCTCGCGTTCGACACGCAAGCGATCCGCGAGCTCGACGTCAGCCAGGGTATCCAGCTGCCCGGCTGGGACGCGAGCTATCGGCCCGAACAGTTGAAAATCCTGCTGCGCGACTACGAAGCGCTAGACGAAGCCGATCTCTGGGCCAATCTCGACTACTTCCTGCGCGCGATCATTCCGGTGGCCAAAGAAGCCGGCCTCAAGATGGCGATCCACCCCGACGATCCGCCGCGGCCGATTTTCGGCCTGCCGCGCATCGTGAAGAATCGCGCTGACCTGCAGCGCGTGCTGGCGATCGTCGACGATTCCGCCAACGGCCTGACACTGTGTTCCGGTTCGCTAGGCGCGGACCAGCAGAACGATATTCCGGCACTGGTGCGCGAGTTCGGCGCGCGTGGCCGGATTCATTTCGCGCACCTGCGTAACGTGCGAACCAATGCCGCAGGCGACTTTCATGAGACCTCGCATCGTTCGGCCGACGGCTCGCTCGACATGGCGGAAATCGTCAAGGCCTATTTCGAAACCGGCTTTGAAGGCTATGCAAGGCCGGACCATGGGCGAATGATCTGGGGCGAAACGGGCCGCGCCGGCTATGGGCTGTTCGATCGCGCGCTGGGTGCGGTCTACCTGAACGGCATCTGGGAAGGCCTCGCCAAACATCCGGCCTATCATGCAGCTGAGTAATGCCGTTGTGGCTTCGCTCGCGCCGCGCGCCGCTGGCGAAGTCGTCGTTCCCGCCTACGATCGCACGAGCCTTGCTCCGGGCATCGTCCATCTGGGCCTCGGGGCGTTTCATCGCGCGCACCAGGCCGTGTACACCGAGCACACATTGCGCGCTGGCGATCACCGCTGGGGCATCGTCGGCGTTTCGTTGCGGCGTGCGGACACGTCGGAGGCGCTGACTGCGCAGGACCATCTGTATACCGTGAATGTGCGAAACGGCGATGCGGATTCGTTCCAGGTGGTCGGTGCGCTGATCACTTCGCTGGTCGCGCCGCAGTCGCCCGGCGCCGTGCTCGATGCGATGAGCGATCCGCGCTGCCATATCGTCAGCCTGACGATCACCGAGAAAGGCTATTGCCGCAATCCGGCCAGCGGCGCGTTGCAGTTCGATCATCCCGAGATTGTTCATGATCTGCGCGAGGCCGCCGCGCCGCGTAGCGCGATCGGCTTCGTCGTGCGCGCGCTGGCGCTGCGCCGCGCGGCCGGTTTGGGCCCGTTTACCGTGCTGTCGTGCGACAACCTGCCGTCCAACGGCGGCACGATGCGCGCGTTGACGCTGGCGTTCGCGCGCGAAGCGGATCCTGTGCTGGCCGACTGGATCGAGCGAGAGGGCGCGTTTCCCAACACGATGGTAGATCGGATCGTGCCGCTCACCACCGACGCCGATCGCATGCGCGTGGCGAAGCAACTTGGTGCCGACGATGCGTGGCCGGTGATGACCGAGCCGTTTTCGCAATGGGTGATCGAGGACCGCTTCGCGGGGCCGCGGCCGGCGTGGGAGCGCGCAGGCGCGACGCTCGTGGGTGACGCGCGTCCCTATGAGCAAGCGAAATTGCGGATGCTGAACGGCGCGCATTCGGCGCTCGCGTACCTCGGGTCGCTGATCGGCTACGACACCGTCGATCAGGCGATCGCGGCGCCGGCCGTGTCGAATTTTGTCGAAAGCATGTTGCGCGACGAGGTGGAGCCGACGCTGTCGCGCCCCGCTTTGGCCAGCTATCGCGCTGAACTGTTCACGCGTTTTCGCAACACTGCGCTCGATCACCGCTTGCAACAGATCGCGACCGACGGCTCGCAGAAACTGCCGCAGCGCTGGCTGGAAAGCGTGCGCGCCAACCTGAAAAGCGGCGCGCCGACCGAACGTCTCGCCTTTGCGTTGGCCGGCTGGATCGCGTACCTGAGCGGTCAGGACGAGACAGGCCGCACCTACGCCATCGCGGACCCGCTCGCCGGCACACTGGCCGAGGCGGTCCGCTCGACCTTGCACGCGGATGCCATCGATGCGGTACAAACACTGTTCGAAATCGAGTCGATTTTCGGATGCGATCTGCGCGCACAGCCGCGCTTCGTCACGCAGGTCGCACGCCATCTGGCGGCGATTCGCGCACAAGGCGTCGTCAAAGCCATGGACGCCTGTACCGCTTCACGGCCATGCACGCAGCCGCAGCGACCGCCGCGTTCTGGCGAGTAGCAGCCCTAAATAACCGGAGGAACACATGAGCGAACTGCTCGTCAAACCGTCAAAGCACGCCGAAGATGGCCAGATCATCCATATCACGCCGACGAGCGCCGGCTGGAAATACGTCGGCTTCGATGTTTTCGACCTGAAGGTTGGCGCCACGGTCACACAGGAGACGGGCGATCGCGAAGTCGTGGTCGTGCTCGTCAGGGGGCACGCAACAGCCGGTTGCGAAGGGCTCGCGAGCCGCGCGATCGGCGCTCGGATGTCGCCGTTCGATGGCGCGCCGTGGTCCATGTACGTGCCCCCGCATACGCGCTACACGATCGTGGCCGCGGACGACGTCGAACTCGGCGTCTGCTCCGCGCCCGCGAAGGGCGGTCTGCCGCCGCGCTTCATTGCACCTGACGAGGTCAGGCAGGAAACCCGTGGCGCTGGCGCCAATCTGCGTCACGTGCGCCACATCCTTCCGGAAACCGAGCCGGCGGAGAGCTTGCTGGTGGTGGAATCGGTGACGCCCGCAGGCAACTGGTCGAGCTACCCGCCGCATCGGCACGATACCGACAATGGCGAGCAGCAGACCTATCTCGAGGAAACCTATTACCACCGCGTCTCGCCGCCGCAGGGCTTCGCGATTCAGCGCGTCTATACCGACGATCGCAGTCTCGACGAAACGCTCGCGGCGTACGACAAGCATGTCGTGCTGGTGCCGCGCGGCTATCACCCGGTTGCCGCCGCGCACGGCTATGACCTCTACTACCTGAATGTGATGGCCGGTCCGCGCCGCGCCTGGCACGTACATAACGAGCCGGCTCACGAATGGTTAGTACAACCCGGCGCAAGGGTCGCGGTGGACGGCGCGCGCTGAGTCCCGTTGCGGTAAGTCAATCGCTGTCGGCGTCGGGGCCTTGGGTGTCGAATCCGGCGGCCTCGCGCAGCGCTTGCAGCATCGCCCGCGCGCCCGGCGAGAGCCTGTCGCCGCGCCGTGTGACGATGCCCGCCGGTCCGAGCTTCAGATCGAGTTCGAACGGTAGCGGTTCGAGCGCACCGGCAATGCAATAAGGCCGCACCGGCTCGCGCGCAAGCGGCGCGATCATATCGCTCATCTGCAGCAGACTCGTGATGACAGGCAGCGACGAGCTCTCGACCACATCCGTCGGCAACGCGAGCTTCCGTTCGAGAAACAGTTGCGTGAACTGATTGCGCATGACGTTGCCTTTTGGCGGCAAGATCCACGTTTGCGGCGCCAGTTCGTCCCAGCTCAGAGCCTTGCGCTTGACGAGCGGATGGCCAACGCGTGCAAACAGCGCGTGCTGTGCTTCTGCGAGCGGCGCATAGTGCAGCTCCGCAAGGTCGTCCGGATTGCGGATTCGCGCGACGATCATATCCAGCTTGCCTTCCTGCAGACGCTGCACCAGCACCTCGCTGAACTCCATCTCGATGTTGACGCGAATCTGCGGGAAGCGCTTCTTGAGCAGCGCCACCGCTTGTGGCACGAGGTTGGTGGCCGCCGTGACTTCGGTGCCGATCATCGCCTGCCCGGTCAGGCCGGCTTTGAGCGCTGACACTTCGTCGTACGCGTGCCGCAACTCCGCCAGCACGCTGCGTGCATGGCGGATCAGCACCTCGCCGTACCAGGTGGGCTCGACACCGCGCGGATGCCGTTCGAACAGCTCCACACCCATCGTCTCTTCCAGTTCACGCAGCAACTTGGTCGCGCCGGGCTGCGTCATGTGCGCGGCGTTCGCCGCCCGCAATACCGAGCGATGGGTATCGAGCTGAACGATCAGGGCCAATTGACGTGTCTTCAGACGCGTGGGGTCGAAGCGGCTCGTCGCGATGGCCCCTGCGCCGGTGTCCGGATGAATGGCTGCGGTCACGATATTATCTCCAGGTATTCCTTCTCGATATAGATTCTGAGTTATTTTTCATTATAAAAGCATATCGATCGATTCTACTATGGAGAGGACGGCCTGCATTCCAAGGCGGGGCGAATTCCCTTCAGGGGCATCGAGGCGGGCTGCATCCTGCAGCCACACAGGAGACGAAGAAGTAATGAACACTCGTACCACAGACATCCCGCCGGAAGGCATCACCACCGACGAGTTCCTCGGCCGCGTCGCCAAGGTCCGCAGCGCACTCGACAAGGCGGGGCTGGTCGGCCTGCTTGCCTTTGGCGATTGCTGGCGTGGCGCGAACATCGGCTACTTTACCGAATTCCGTCCGCTCGACGGCGTATCGGACATCGCCAACGCGATCCTGCTGCTGCCCGTGGACGGCGACCCCGTGCTGTTTGTGTCGGATCAATGCTTCGACTACGCGACGAGCGTGACCGCCTTCGAAGTGCGCAGCCTGCGTGAAGTCACGCAACAGGTGCAGGCATTTTCGGCGCGGCATCGCAGCGGCACGGTCGGCCTCGCCGGCGCCGCCTATATCCCTGCGGATCTGTTGAAGCGCCTGAACGCCGGTCTCAACGAATTGAAGCTCGAACCGACGATGGTGCTAGCCGAAATCAAGGCGATCAAGAGCGACGCCGAAGTCGCACTGATGCGCAAAGCCGCCGCCTTGACCGATTCGGCGATGGCCGCGATTCGCGATGCGCTCGTCGACCGCCGTCCCTACACCGAGCGTGAACTCGCTCTAATTGCTGACCGCGCGATGCTCGCGGGAGGAGCAGACCGGACCGCGTTCGATTCGATGGTGCAATCCGGTCCGCGCTCGGCGTATAACCTGGCGCGCCCCACCGACCGCATCCTGCAACCGGGCGACCTGATCATGACCGACATCGGTGCGCGTTATCGTGGGTACGTGGCCGATGGCGGACGCGGTTTCACCTACGGTCCGGCGAATCCCGAGAAGATGGCGATCGTCGCGGCAGCGGCGCGCGCGGTCGAAGCGGGGCTTGCCGCCGCGCGTCCCGGTATGGCGGCCATGGAACTGAATGCGGTGATCCAGCAGGCGCTGGTGAAATCGAACTACGAGCAATACTCGAGCGAAGCGCGCGGCCATGGCACCGGTCACGGCACCGGCATGGACCCGGAAGAAGAAGCGCCGTGGATCGGGCCGGGCAACAGGACCGTGCTGCAGGAAAACATGGTCTTTACCCTGAAGGCGACCATCACGGTGCCGAACGTCGGCGGTTTGCGCACGGAACGTATCGTGCGGTTGACCTCGGGCGGCGTCGAAACGCTCGACCAGTTCCCGATGGAACTGCACTGGTGAGCACAGCGAATTTATCGTAACGTGCCGGCGGACCCGCGCCGCCGACACGCGGCAGCTTGAAAACATAGATTCCCAGAGAAGGGAGGAGACATGAACACATCGCCCGTTTCATCCGGCAACGCGCCGGTTATCAGCCGTTCGGCCGTCAACCGTGTGCTGGTCGCTTCGGTGGTCGGGACCGCCATCGAGTGGTACGACTTTTTTCTCTATGCCACCGCTTCGGCGCTGGTGTTCGCCAAGCTGTTCTTCCCCTCGTTCGATCCGGTGGTCGGCACCATTGCGGCGTTCGGGAGTTTTGCGGTCGGCTATCTCGCACGGCCCTTCGGCGCGGTGTTTTTCGGGCACTTTGGCGACCGCATCGGACGCAAGGCGACGCTCGTCGCGACGCTGACGATCATGGGCGTCGGCACCTTCGTGATCGGGCTGCTGCCGACTTACGGCTCGATCGGCGTCTGGGCGCCGATCCTGCTGGTGGCGATGCGCTTTCTGCAAGGACTTGGCGTCGGCGGCGAATGGGGCGGCGCGGTGCTGATGGTGGTAGAAACGGCGCCGGCCAGCAAGCGTGGCTTCTTCGGCGCGTTCCCGCAATTGGGCGTGCCGCTCGGGCTAATGCTCTCGACCGCGGTGTTCAAAGCCGTGTCGAGTCTGCCGTCGGACGCGTTCTATACCTGGGGATGGCGCCTGCCGTTCCTGCTGAGCGTCGCACTGATCGCGATCGGCCTGTTTATCCGGTTGCGCGTCATGGAATCGCCGGTATTCGAACAGATCAAGGCGAGCAAGCGGGTCGTCAAGGCGCCGCTGATCGAATTGCTGCGCCGGCATCCGAAAGACCTCGTGCTGACGATCGGCACGCGCTTCGCGGTCGATATCACCTTCAACGTGATCAACGTGTTCGTGCTGGTCTATGGCACGACGCGGCTCGGCCTGCCGCGCGGACTCCTGCTGAACGCCATCATTCTCGGCTGCGCCTTCGCGCTAATCACGCTGCCATTGTTCGGCAAACTGTCGGATCTGATCGGACGCCGGACCGTCTTCATGTTCGGGGCGGTGTTCGTGGCGATCTACGGATTCGCGTTCTTTCCGTTGCTCGAGACACGCAATCCGACCTTGATTCTGGTGGCGTACGTCTGCGGTATCGCGTTAAGCCAGGCGTCCGTGTACGGCGTGCAATCGACGTGGTTTGCGGAGCTGTTCGGTACGCGGGTGCGCTATACGGGTGCGTCGCTGCCGTATCAGATCGCCGGCATCATCACGTCAGGGCCGACGCCATTGATCGCCACTTATCTGTTCGCCACGTATGGCCAGACGCTGCCCATTTCGATTTATATCGCGGCGACGGGGTTGCTGAGCCTGGTGTGCGCGTTTTTCCTCGCCGAGACCTTCAAGCGGGATCTGTCCGCGGAGCCGGAAGATGAAGCGACCACCGCGCTGGGTGCGCATGCGTGCGCGCACTCGCCGCGTCCTTTGTCGCGCTGAGCGCTGGTGTTCTCCATCGCATTGCTCTGTCGTTACGATGGCTACACGTTCGCACCGCGCGTACGTGCGTTCAAGACGGGATGCGCTGACGGATACGAACTGTACGACGATGGCTCGGATGACCGCAATGAGACCGGGCGGATCAGCTGCAACCCGCGCTGATAAAGGGTTGGCGGGCTAACCGTATCAAACGGTTTTGTCGCGTTAAGACGGGAGAGGTAGTATTCGAGCCTGACAAATATGCTTTGGCTGGCCGATGAAGAAGACCCAAACACCGCGAAAGACGCTTGCTGCGGGCATCACCCGAGTGCTAAAGCGCCTTCACTATCCGCTCGATGTGTTGTTGCTATGCGTGCGGTGGTACGTCGCCTACTCACTGAGTTTGCGTAATCTCGAAGAAATGATGGCCGAGCGCGGTATTGAGGTTGATCATTCCACGGTGCATCGTTGGGTGATCAAGTTGGTGCCGCTGTTCGAGAAGACGCTCCGCAAGCACAAGCAGCCGGTAGGCAAGAGCTGGCGGATGGGCGAAAGTGTGTCACGAACACAAGCGGAAGCTTGTGGTGCTGTACTGAAGATGGGAGTAGGCCTCCCGAAGCCGGCTTGCAGGAGCAGGCTTCAAACCGCCCGGTGCTGCTGCGTTCAAAAGGCGTGGTGGTGAGCGACCGTGGAAAAGTCATCCATAAGGATGGCAGGTATGTGTTGAGAAGATGAGCGAAAGCAAACCGTTCGATGATGCGTCGTTAATTCGTTAAGGTGCTGTCAAAACTGGGGTCATTTCGTCGCGACTTTCGATCAAATCGATCATGGCCTCTTGCTAAAGGCGGTACGCAAGCACATCAAAGAGGACTGGATCCTGATGTACATCGAGCGGTGGCTGACTGCACCATTCGAAACTGCACAGGGTACCCGCTTGCAGCGGGATCGCGGTACCCCGCAAGGGGGAGTGGTCAGTCCGATCCTGATGAATCTGTTCATGCACTATGCGTTTGACGCCTGGATGCAGCGTCACTTCCCGAAATGTCCCTTTGCACGCTATGCGAGCTCGCTGAGCAATGTAATCCCACGATATGTGGCTGGTGGAACTACTACGGGGCTTTCTATCGGACAGCCATGCATGAGTTGAGTCGGTATCTCGACCGAAAGCTCGTGCGCTGGGTTCAGCGCAAGTACAAAACACTGCGACGGCACAAACGGTGCAGTGAAGAGTGGTTGCGCAAGATGAAGAAGGCGTACCCGCGAGAGTTCGCGCACTGGCAGTATCAGGGGGGAAAGGTTGGATAACGGGAGCCGTGTAAATCGAGAGGTTTACGCACGGTTCTGCGAGAGACTCGGGGCGCAATTCCCTGGGCCTACTCACCCGTATATCAAAGTCAAAGGCCAGGGGAAGAACCTCTACCGGGCGGTGGACAAGGCGGGCCAAACCATCGATTTCCTGTTCAGAGCCAAGCGCGACAAGGTGGCAGCGCGGCGCTTCTTTGAAAAGTCGATCGCTCATAACGGTGTACCCGAGACGGTAACCATCGATAAAAGCGGCTCTAATCTGCCTGCGTTGCACGCGGTGAACGCCGAGCGAGAGACGCCCATTACGATTCGTCAAGTCAAGTACCTGAATAACGTGGTCGAGCAGGACCATCGGGCCATCAAACGCATCACCCGACCGATGCTGGGCTTCAAGGATTTCCACTGCGCGCGCGTCATTCTGGGTGGCGTCGAATTAATGCACATGATCAAGAAAGGGCAGATGAAATGTCGGGGCGAGACTCCGCTGTCTCCCGCACAGCAGTTCTACTCTCTCGTTTCATAAGTAATCCTCCATATCACTGCTGCTTGACCCGTTGACCTTACCGCGACAGAGGCGTCAACTAGCTGTCTTTTTTTTGGAAGAAGCGTCACCGTCTGTCGTAAGATTATTTCCGCAGCCGATGTTAGGGCTAAGCTGAACAAGCCACTAAATCGGCGACGTGTCAGCGACTTGAACGTCGCCAGGTCATGAGGCCGAGCTTAAGCCATTGCTTTTCGGCCCTCGCAGGCCTGTTGGGCGGGCACTTTGCCCGCCTTTCGCCCACTATGGGCGTACCGGTGCCATCAGTTTCTTTCGCGACAGGTAGACGTTCGCCAGTGCGAGCGCGACGAACGCCCGGTTGGCGTTCTTTGCCAGCCCGCGATAGCGCACCTTGGTAAATCCCCACAGTCGCTTCACGACCGCGAAGACATGTTCCACCCGGGCGCGAATCTTCGACTTGTTGCGGTTCTTGCCACGCTGCACCTCGTCGACTTCGCCGCCCGCACGGCGCGTGCGCTGATTGGTAAAGTCGCGCGCCCTGGGCGCCTTGCTGTGGATCAGTTCCTTCTGGCTCGCATAGGCGCTGTCGCCGTAGACGCGCCGCTCCTGCCCGTGCAGCAATTGCGGCAGTGGATGCTTGTCATGCACATTGGCCGGCGTGAGCACCGCGCTGTGCGCCAGGCCACTCTGGCTGTCCACACCGATGTGCAGCTTGGCGCCGAAATACCATTGCTTGCCCTTGCGGGTCTGATGCATCTCGGGGTCGCGCGCCTTCTGCTCATTCTTCGTCGAACTCGGCGCGCCGATGATCGTCGCGTCCACGATGGTGCCGCTTTTGAGCTTCATGCCGCTGGCCTGCAGCACCCGGCCGACTTCGGCAAACAATTGCCCGCCCAGTTTGTGCGTCTCCAGCAGGCGCCAGAATTTGAGCAGCGTCGTCGCGTCCGGTACGGCTTCACAACCCAGGTCAATTCCGGCAAAGCGACGCAGGCTGGCGCTGTCGTAGAGGGGCCGATCAAGGAGCGGGTTTCGAGACGCACCGCAAACGCACGCGGCGCGACGAGTTTCTCGACACGATGAATGCGATCGTGCCATGGCCGCAGTTGTGCGCGGTGATCGAGCCGCATTATCCGAAGCGCGGCAATGGCCGCCCGCCAATTGGTCTGGAGCGCATGCTGCGGATCCACTTCGTGCAACACTGGTTCAATCTGGCCGACTTCGCTTGCGAAGAGGCACAAACAACGCCGCCGTTACCCTGAACTGTGAATATCTCGTTGAGCAATTCTCTTACGAGACCGGCCTGACCACTGCGCAGATGGCGATGCCGGCGAGCTTCGGTCCAACCTATGACTTCAGCCCGAACGGACCGTGGATCATGTTCCCCGGCGACACCCCGCCCCTGCTTGCGTTGGCAACAGTTCGGGCCGTGAGTGCGGATGTGTGGACGCCAGGCACGAGAGCACTCAAGCAATGACGCTATGGAGGATGGCGCGCTGGCGCGCGTCTCGAAACAGGGTCGAGGTTATTTCAAGCCGCATGCCCTTTGACGACGTGCGCTCCGCGGAGGCCTCGAGAAAGTATCGGACATTACGCCTGATCGCTTCCATATCGATTCCATAGATGTTGTAGCAGCATCTTCTGCCAGGCGGGAGTGACGCGCGCGATTTACAGGTTCCACATGGTCTCATGTATGGAGTGGGCGCTGTCTCTCGCAGTGAAAAACCTCTCCCTTTAATATTTTCATTTGATGGGGCATTGTCTGGCTTGATGAACGTATAAACACGATCTGGAAGCGATTCCGGGTAGAAGAGAACACCGAAGCAAAAACGTGCCGAAGTGAATATATCCTGAAGATCGAAGCCTCTGAACGGGCGCGTCACGATCGTGCCGCCATATTCGAAGTACAGTTCTTCCCTGAAATTTATTGCGAACGCGCCTGAAGCGGCCACGATCTGATTATGCTCCAAAAACAGAAAGATGGCGCCAAGATCGACGGCATTGGCAACTTCACGCGCGCTGCGCCGAAGGATATTAGGATCGCTTTCCCGTTCGTAAAACGCAACAATGCCTGGAATGTCGCTGTGTTCTGCGCGTCGCAATGTGATGTCCATCATATGCGCTTTGTTGCGCCCTCCGCAATGTAATATTGGATCAGCCTTGGAACAGCGCACACACGTCTTCAGTTGACTAAAGGCGACGTCTCGCGAGCGGGTTCGAAATATAGCGAACCGCGAAATCGGAAAGCGGTGAGCAAGGCAACAGGCAAAGACTGGACAGCGCGAGCGTGCCTATCTTCTTCTTATAGCTCCAGAACGGATTGGCGACTATCGAGCGCAAATAACCATGCGACTGCCGGCTAACCCATCCCCAGCGCTTCGCGAACGAAGCCTGATAAACAGCAGAGCAAAAATACGCTTTCTCGAGTGAGAAGTCGTGAAACGATGGCGGAAGCTCTATGCCGAGCCGCGAGCGCGCCATCTGCCGAAGGATCGACCAACGCTTGGTCAACGCCCTGGGCGCCTTGTCGGTGCTGTCCGAATTGGCGAAATCAATTCCTGTGTTTTTGGTCCGATGCACGCGGTATGCGCCTAACGATTTCGGGATCGTCGCGATTGCGCCCAACAATGCGACCCCGTAGATCGCGTAGAAGTCTGCGCCGTAGCGATTACTGCTTGCTTCCGGCACGGGAAAGATTTTCTTTAATGCGCTGGTCCGGTAGGCGTTGCCTGACGCTGGCGGCGACGGATAGAGCCAACCCCGGCGCAGCAGGCTACCGCAGTCGACTGGCGCGGCGGAGTGAGGTACGTATGTACCCGTGGGCTTCCCGGCTGAATCCACAACGTCGAGACGGAACTGAACCTTGACGGAGTCGCCGGCCTCGAATGCTTGCATGACCTCGGACACCGCACCCTTGTACAGTAGATCGTCGGAATCGAGCAGGATCACGAATTCCGTGTCGATCATATTGACTGCATCGTTATATGCGGAGACCTGGCCGCCGTTCTCCCTATAGAGCGCCTGGATGCGGCCGGCATAACATTCTGCGATTTCGCGTGAGCCGTCCGTCGATCCGTCGTCGATCACCAGAACACGCGTTTCCGGGTAGTCCTGAGAAAGAGATGAGTCAATTGCGTCGGCCAGAAAGCGACCGTGGTTGTAATTGCAGATCACGATTGTGATTTTTTGCATGGCGCTTCACCACTGTCGTTACCGCTAATGGAGAGTTCGCGAAAAACATCGGCAGGAAACTACCGTGCCCCGGGCGAAGTTGCTCGCAAGGAAGGCCTTATCGACAGGTAAGCGTCTGGTATCAGGCTGCCCCACTCGTAGTCGATCCTGTCCGGCATGAATGGCAGAACGCCCGCACCCGGCGTGAAAGTAAGTTCACCAAAATAAACCTGGTTATTGGGCGAATACAGGTCCACGCGGACATAGTCGAAGTCCGCCGAGAGCTTGATCCCAGCGTCCACGATCGCGTCGAGATTGTCCGGGCGAGGCGGCGGGTTTTCACTGGGTTTGTACTCGCCAATGACTACGTCCAGATGGTTCCAGTTGACGTCGTACAGATCGCCGCGCGTATCAGCGCCGAATCGGTCCGAGATGACGAGAATGTAGATGACCAGCCGGCCTGATTTGGCACCAAAGCACTGCAGCTTATAGTCGGGGGGAACGTTGTCGCTCTCATCGAGCAGCAGTTGCTCGAAGAAGATACGCGGCTTGATGGGGCGATAGTGCTTTTCCCGACCCATCTTGTAGAAGTCGAGGGACAACCAATGGTTCGCGAGATCCCGCAATTCCTCGAATGAGGTTGCCGATTTGTTTCTGACCACCTTGACATAAGTGCTGCCGTGATTCGCCTTCATCACGAACGAGTCCGGCAACGCATCGAATACCTCTTTCGTGAAGGTCTCGGGGGCGGCAAGCAACGGTATAAGATGGCTCTCGCCAAGCTTTCTCGCAACATAGTCCCTGACCGTAAGCTTGTCGGTCAACTCGGTGAGCCACGGATCCGGCCGCAGGCTTTTCTGCAGAATTTTCTCGTTGAATGTTGTCGGACGAAGCAGGTTCGGATAACGGCCAATGTACTTGTGATGCAACAGGCTCAAGAACAATGGCGCAGGCAGCATCGACTTGGCCGCGTCTTTCAGCTTGCGCAGAGTTGGGTTGGTCGTCGTCATGGTTCCCATCCCGTCAGATAGTCTTGCCGTATGTGAGGCCAGGCCAGCCTTCCAGGTACGTCACTGCGGAGGTTAGCGCACAGAGTCCGTCGTGATTGACGGCGTCGCTAAAGGAAGGTACTTTGGCCCATTTTCGCGAAAACGACCGCTTTTGCAGGGCACTTTCGGGATGAAAAGGGTCTGAGCCTTCTCAACGGCCAGAGATGGAAACTGCATTAGGGAAAACACCACACTTGCCCATAGGCTGCTGGCTGAGCCCTACGTCGCTCTTCATAAGAAACTGCATATATCCTTTACATGCGGCGAGCATGCAAGGCGGCCGATCGTCTGCGGCCCGGGGACGCAGTGCGGCCCATGACCGGTCATTCGCCATCGCTGGCTAGGTCGTTGACATTCGTAGTTGGGCGTGGAATACCCCAACTTTGGAAAATCCATCAACTCGCCGAAGAAGTTAGGGCGACAGGCGGACCTGGGCCTAGGTGGGCATTTGGTCCTGAACTTTGTGAACACATGCGGCGGCGCTGGTAAAGAGCGTGACGCCGATCGTTGGGTCGATTGGCGTACAGCTCTCAACTGGGCTGGCGCGAACGGGCTCCTCAGCCCTTCCGAGAGCCGCCTAGTCGAGAAGGCGCGGTTGCACGCCGGGCTCAGCGAATCCGACGTCCTGAAAGAATTGACCGAACTGCGGGAGGCTGTACACGCGGTGTTCTCTGCGATCGCAACCGGCGCGTCGTGTTCGGAGCCCGATCGTATGCTGCTGGAAAATCACATTCGCGAGGCGCTGAACCACGCGAACCTGTGCGTTGCCGGAAGAGAGCCAGCCCACTGGACGGTGCTGCCGGAGAAGGCCGGTAGCGCGCTCATAAAGGATCGGCTCGCAGTAGCTGCGACTGAACTGTTTATGCAGCCGATGCTATCAAATGTCCGAGAATGCGGCGCATGCTCGTGGTTGTTCCTCGATCTCTCGCGAAGCAAATCTCGCCGATGGTGCTCAATGGCCACGTGCGGGAACCGCGTCAAAGCGCAACGCCACTATCGTGCAGTCAGAGCGACAGGTTGAACGGTTCCATCGAACTATTGCATCGACCGGTTGAATCTGCCGGCTGGAGCGGACGTTCGGCGCCGTGCCTGCGCGAGCAGTGGCAACGCCTATACTCAAAGTCATGCCACCCTGCGATCGGCTCCGGAGCACCGACGCTGCACGATGACGGCCGGCCCAAGCGCACGGGGGTGGCAACATAGGCGCCAGGGTGGTAAACCGCAATCGCGCCAGCCTCGTTTTAGAGTTTCGGACACGCTTTCAGAAAGGAGTGTCACCATGATGCAAGCCAGCGAAATCCAGAAGCGTTTCACGCATCTACAGCAATCCATCGAACAGGCTTCGCAAACCTGTCATGCCGACTCCACACTCCCCAAGGACCTCATCGAGTGCGTTGATGAGCTAGATCAACAATCCGCGTCGGCAAAGAAAGTGATGGCTTCGAACGATCAGGATCGCATGCGCCAATGGGTGGACGATCTTGAGCGGATCGGCGACAGCGCAGAAAAAGCGTGCGAACGCGCTGCGAATGTCAATGCCAGGATCAAGAAAGCAGTCAGTTCGGTTCACGCCGAACTGAGCGATCTAAAGAAACAGCTACATTAATCTCATTCACGTCATGTGAGCGGTCGCCGCGTGCGTGAGCGACCTGCGGCGGGACATTCACGCTGATCGGCCCCGCCGCCAATATTTCACGCAGTTCTTCCCCGCGTCGAACACGATGCCGATCGCGACGTTTGGCTGGTGCGAGTGGAATGCGTTACTTGCGTATAGGCTTTCGAAGCCTGATGCCCTCCGGTGGCGCCACAAGGAATGAACGTCCGGTGCTCCAATGGCCGTGCCGCGGTCTCAGCTTCCACACTATCGCCGTCGACGGGCGCTGAACGACCCGCATTAGCCGGTCATGGGGTTGCGATACTGCGATACCATCGGCCGCTTCCTGGGGCTTCGGACATCCGCCGCGCTTCACGAACAAGGTATCGTCGGCAACGCGCGAACACCGTTCTAGCGATGCAGGGCTATGCCAGCCAACGGTCGCGAAGCTTGCGCAAAATCCGTGCCGCGTCGAGCGTGCATCGTCCCGAGGCGATACCTGTCACAAATAATCAATGCGGTGGAATAATGCCGCGCCGTGGGCGTTTTAGATTAGGCGTCGCGTGCAAGACCGCGAAGCCGCGAAACGGAATCGTCGGCCGCGCACAGCGGTTGCGTCCCCGTTTTGCAGGGGGTTTGTCTGTCCTTTTTGTAAACGTTCACCGGCGTCGCGGCACTTGCCGCGAGCGATCCGCGGCTCGCCGGCTCAATGCGTGGCCGCGCGACAACTCAGTCGCGTTGGCCGTGCAGGAGAGTTCTACATGAAAGTATCAAGACTGCTATCGGCCGTATTCGTGATCATCGCGCTAGGAGTCGCATCGTTGTCGTTGGCCGCGTGCCAGTCCACGGGCGACACGAGCTCGTCGGGCAGCAGCAGCGGCACCAGCAGCAGCAGCGGCTATTGATGCGCGCTCGCGCGGCCGTCAGCGCCGCGTGAACTTCGAAGCGGAAGTGATATCGCGGCTCCCGCAGCCGCGGCGCTATGCGCGTGCGCTGACGGGCGACTCAGTCTGGGCTGACCATCTGGTTCACGATACGGCCGAGCGGGCGCTCGCGCGTTGGAAAGGCTTTTGGCCCGACTGCAATCTGCGTGCGTGGCTGCTGACGATCCCTGCGACACATTGTCTGACAGGCTCGTGAGGAAAATGCCGACATCTTCTTCTGGGACGAATCTGGCTTTCGGGCCGCTTCTTGAGTAGAGCAGCCGGTTGAATGAACATCTAAGCGCAAGGGCGAACGACCGTAGGTGGCCGACCAGCGCCCGACGAACGAGCGCGACGATCGTCTCAGGCGTGCGAGCAATGCAAAAGGCATGAGCCGACCCACAGCGGACTGACGGCATTACCTAAAGCAGCCAGTCAAAGAGCTAGCGTCAAGACGGGTGTATAGGCAACTTGATGAGCAGGGACTTCAGGCGGCGAGTTTCTGCTGAACCGGTTGATCGTCTTTCACCGGTTCGCCATCCCTGAAGGCAATGCCTTCCAGCAACAGCTTGATCTTTTCGGGCCCGTTGACGCGGCGCCAGGTTTTCTCGGCTTCCTCGATCAGCTTGAATGCCAGACCAAGGAAGGTTGGTCGCGACACACAGTTGCGCGTGCGCGTCGTACGGTGTCGCACCGTCGCGAACGTCGACTCAATCGCATTCGTGGTCCGCAAATGCTGCCAGTGCTCGGCCGGGAAGTCGTAAAACGCCAGCAGGCTTTCCCGGTCCTTCTTCAACGTTTCCGTTGCCTTCGGATATTTCGCCGCGTAGACCGTCACGAAACGATCAAACGCGGCATACGCGTCGGCGCGCGTGGCGGCCATCCAGATCGCCTGCAGATCTGCTTTAGCCCTGCCTTGCTGCGACTTCGGCAGCACGTTCAGGACGTTGCCCATCTTGTGGAACCAGCAGCGCTGGCCGCGCGTTGCAGGAAACACTTCCTCCAGTGCGGCCCAGAAGCCCATCGCGCCATCGCCGACGGTAAGCAGCGGCCCAGCCTGCAGGCCTCTCGATTTCAGGTCGAGCGCAACTCCTGCCATGACGCCTTCGACTCGCGATACCCGTCACCGATCGCCACACGCTCCTTGCGTCCATCCGGCCTCACGCCGATGATCACCAGCAGACATTGACCGTCCGAGTTCTCGCTGCGCAGCCCCGTGTGAATGCCGTCGACCCACCAATATACGTAGCGCGATTTCGACAGATCGCGTCGGCTCCAACTCGCATGCTCGTCGGCCCACTGCGCCTTCAGACGGCTCACCACATTGGCCGACAGGCCTTTGGCGTCGTCACCGAGCAACACGCTCAGCGCTTCGCTCATGTCGCCCGTGGAGATGCCTTTCAGATAAAGGCATGGCAGCGCGGCACTCACGCGCGGCGACTTCCTCACTACGGCGGCACAATCGACGAATTGAACTTCACGCCTGATCCTGAGCGATCGCGAACCTTCGGCCAAGGGAACAATTCCAAAAGGCGAGTACGGGTACGTTGGGAGGAGTGAGGGTTATTTCGGGGAAGAAATCAACGGACACATCATAGATAACCAAATCTTCCCGTCCTTTGGGTACGTTTTCGTACACGGTATCGGCGATATCAAGACAGACGGGTATCTGCTTTCGCCTGTCGCTTTGAATAAGTTAGGGTACAAAAGCGCGTCGGAAGTGTTTCGATCACTCACGAAGCAAGATGCTTAGGAAGGTCTGCAAAAGTCCTGGCATTGCGTTGCTGCTGAGCTATCCTGGAAACAGAGCGAATTAGGCGAGGAGCAGTGTGATGGCGCAACTTGGTCTTGGTCTGGATCTGTCAACGAAGCGCACGCGCAAACGGGAATTTCTCGATGAGATGCGGCGTGTTGTGCCCTGGTTGAAGCTGATTGCGCTGATCGAGCCGCACTATCCCACGGGCAAAACCGGTCGGCCGCCGTTCCCGATTGCGACGATGTTGCAGATTCATTTCATGCAGCAATGGTTCGGTCTGTCAGACCCTGCAATGGAAGAGGCACTCTATGACGTGCCGCTTTATCGCGAGTTCGCGGGTCTCGACGGCGGGATGGTTCGCTTGCCGGATGAAAGCACGATTCTCCGGTTCCGCCATCTGCTGGAAACGCACGGACTGGCAGTGCAAATGCTGGCGCTGGTCAATGAAATCCTGACGGAGAAAGGCCTGATGCTCAAGACTGGATCGGCAGTCGACGCCACTCTGATTGCCGCACCCAGTTCGACAAAAAATGGCTCCGGCACACGTGATCCGGAAATGCAATCAACGCAGAAAGGTGGCAACTGGTACTTCGGGATGAAGATGCATATCGGCGTGGACGCCGAGTCGGGCCTGGTCCATACGGTCATTGGAACGGCGGCCAACGTTCACGACATCAACGTAGCCCAGGCGTTGCTACATGGTAAAGAAACGGACGTGTACGCGGACGCCGGATATCAGGGTATCGAAAAGCGCTGTGAGGCAGGCGCGGTTCGTTGGCATGTTGCAATGCGACCGGCAAAGCGCAGGAAACTGGATATGAGTGATTCGTTGGACGCGATATACGATCACATCGAACGCCTGAAGGCGAGTATTCGAGCCAAGGTCGAACACCCGTTTCGCATCCTTAAGCGGCAGTTCGGTTACATGAAGACCCGCTATCGTGGTTTGATGAAGAACACCGCCCAGATCACCACGCTGTTTGCTTTGGGCAATCTATGGATGGCGCGTAGAGCTTTGCGCAAAGCTTGAAACACCGGGTCGATAAGGGTCGTATGTCTGGTTGAAGAGCTCCGGCGCGCGAAAAAAACGGCGACCAACTCACCAAAAAATATCTGAACGCAGAGGCTGCGCTGGGTGTGAAAAATAACGCGTGAAAAGCGGGTTGTGCAGACCTTCCCTTACAATTTCTCAGGTATGTACAAGGTCGGGGCGGACCTTCCCGCAGGAAACTACGTCATAGAAAGCGCGGGGGCAGCCTACGTCTTCGTCAATACCGGCCCCGCGGGAAATGGTGAAATCGTCTGGAATGACAACTTCCATGGTACAAAGTCTGCCAATCTGACCAACGGCCAGTACCTCGAGCTTAACAATGCTTCGATTTCGCCGGTTCGCGCTACTGGGAGCAACGGAGCGCAAGCACCCGCCCAAGCGGCTCAGACTGCCGTTGAGTCAGCGCCGCCCGGTATTGAGACGGCTCCCCCACAGCAAGCATCGCAGCAATTCGCAAGGTCCCAAGCGATCGCCGATGTTATGCAGATCGGCGACTTCGATATCAATCTCCGGAGTTGCCCAGGGACGACCTGTTCAGCATTGGTCGTAATCCCGAAGCATGGGCAGGTCAGCGCCGATGCGACATCGATTCGCAACGTTACTGAAGCGTCAGGTGCACAGACGCCGTGGGCACGGATCACTTATTCTGGCCCGTATTGCGAACCGGCGACGCTGGATCAGCAGCGAGGGTGCGTCACCTTGCATGAGCCAGGCGACCCCGTCGTAGGCTGGGTGAACTTCCAGCGATTGTCGGCTGCTCCGACTAGCCAGTAGCCAGCAACGTGTTCGCCCACTGAGCGTTGGACTGAGAAGATGATGCGCATATCCGTGGAGTCAGGAAATAGGGCAACGCCGAAGGGCGACGTAAATCTGGCGAAAGGTGTCGAACGATGCGATGGCCGCCGAACTTCCGGGTTCGGCCAATTTCTGCCGCTCGCCCCGACACAAGTGCGGTCACTCGAACGGCTGGTTCGCCTCCGCAACCTGCCGGATGCTCAAGGCTAACATCTCTTGAGGTTTGTTCGATGCCTGCCCACGTCTGCGGGCGTGGAAACGCGGGATAGCGCGTGCGGGCAGGCGTTGAATAAACCTGAAGATGACTCGACGTCTGGCAGCACATCGACAGAGGCCGGATTTACCCTGATGCAGGATTGATCAAATGGTCAAGCGGGCGGTTTGCGGTATCGGATTTGGTGAAGTGCTGTTTGCGTCACCAGCGGCGGTTTGCGACATTTCATTTAAAGGCTGCGCGTGCGCCGTTATCAATTGGTGAAGCGCGGCCGCAGCATTCGCAGGCTGACCCAGTTTGCATTTATCGTCGGCACGTCCGCCGGGCGCGGTGCGGCACCGCTCGCCTAGAGTATCGGCACGTCCTATGCCTAGGTCACCGCAGGACCCAGCAGAACGCGGTGATCGACATGTCGGAATCAGCAAACGAAATAGGCCAGCATGGAAATGCCTCCTTGGTCATAGGGGGGCATCTTGTCACGCACCGCGTCGGCTACACGCATCACGGCATCTACGTCGGCGATGGGAAGGTGTTGCATTACGCCGGATGGTCCTGTTCGCTGCGTCGCGCCCCGGTGCAGGAGACTTCCTTGAGTGAGTTTGCCGACGGCCACGAGATCCGCGTCGAGCGGACGCCCGGCAGAAGGTACTCGCGTGAGGAAGTGGTCCGGCGTGCGTACTCGCGTCTCGGCGAAGACTGCTACCGGGTGACCACGAACAACTGCGAGCATTTCTGCGCGTGGTGTCTGTGCGGCGAAAGCCGAAGCGATCAGATCGATGCCCTGGTCGCCTTGCCGCAGCGCTGCCTGCACGCGCTGGTCAACATGCTCACGCAATTCGTGCGCGCAAAACCAATTCATGTCTCCACAGATAGGCTCGCGTGCTGACGAAGCCATCCGCTGTGCGTTTACACCAAATGAACAAGCACGCGCATGCGTGGCGATTTCGCTGGCGCAGTTGCGAGCGCTAGCAGGCATAAGACGCTTCACCAAATGGACAGTCCATTCCGGGTCGTTTTGATGATTTGATCAATCGGTCGCTGGGGTAAGTACTGACCTCGTCATGACGATTCGCCCGCGCAAGCGGTGGCGCCCAAACAGCCAACTCCCAAAGCCGACGGCAGATCAGCTCCTCATAATCGCGGCCCTGGGCCGTGACGATGAGCCCACCTCCCGGCATGGACTTTGCCTAGAATAGAGACGGAGACACCTCATGCACATAAAAGGAGGCGCTGTGACAGACAGCACCGCGCGGTTTTCGGCGAGCATGCGGGAGGGGATCGAGAACCTTTCGCGCCGCCTGAAATTTGTCAGACAGGAGGGACACATCTGGCTCGGCGAGAATCGCATGATTCTCCTTCACACAGCCACGCTGGGCGCGCTGCGCAAGGAACTCGTCGACACGCTCGGCCTGGAGCGCACGCGGGGCCTGTTCACGCGAATGGGCTTTCAATCCGGCACGCGCGACGCAGAACTCGCCCGCACTTTACGCCCCACCGCGAGCGATTTCGGCCTGCTCGAACTCGGGCCGTGCCTGCACGTGCTCGAAGGCAACGTGCGAGTGACGCCGATCGAAGTGGACATCGATATCGCCAACGGCAAGTACTACGGCGACCACCTGTGGGAAGACTCGTTCGAAGCCGAAGTGCATCAGAAAATTTTCGGGCTGAGCAATGACCCGGTCTGCTGGATGCAGGTCGGTTACGCGAGTGGTTATACGTCGGCGTTGATGGGCCGCACCATCCTCTACAAGGAGACGCTGTGTTCGGGCTGTGGCGATCCGCATTGCCGCATCGTCGGCAAGCCGGTCGAAGAGTGGCTCGACGGCGACGAGATGCTGAAGCTGTACACGCCCGATCCGGTCATCGAAACGCTGTTGCAATTGCAGAGCGAAGTGGAAAACCTGCGCTCGCTGCAGCAGGAAGTGGCGCAGCCGGAAGAACTGGTCGGCGCGTCCACGGGTTTTCTCGCGGCGTGGGGGCTCGCGCAGCGCGCGGCGTCGAGCGACGTGACCGTGCTGTTGCTCGGCGAAACGGGTGTCGGCAAGGAGCGCTTCGCGCGCGCGTTGCACGGCGTGAGCCGGAGGCGCGACAAGCCCTTTGTCGCCATCAACTGTGCCGCCATGCCTGAGGAGTTGCTCGAGGCCGAGCTTTTCGGCGTTGAGCGAGGCGCGTTTACCGGCGCGCATCAGACGCGGATCGGCCGTTTCGAGCGGGCGGATACCGGCACGCTCTTCCTCGACGAAGTGGGCGAGCTCTCGGCGTCGGCGCAGGCCAAGCTGCTGCGCGTGCTCCAGGAAGGCGAGTTCGAGCGCGTCGGCGACGACCGCGTGCGCAAGGTCGACGTGCGGGTTGTCGCCGCGACCAACGTGGAGTTGACGGAAGCGGTGCGGCGCGGCGCGTTTCGCAAGGATCTGCTGTACCGTCTCAATGTCTATCCGGTCACGATCCCGCCGCTGCGCGAGCGGGCCGACGATATCCCGCGTCTTGTCGAGCGATTCATCGCGAAGTACAGCGTGCGGCACAGCAAGCGCGTGCTGGGGCTCACCGATCGCGCGATCGCGACACTGCGCGCCCACGCGTGGCCCGGCAACGTGCGTGAACTCGAAAACGCGGTGGAGCGCGGCGTGATCCTCGCGCGACCAGGCGGTCAGATCACGGAGCGCGATCTGTTCACGGCCCTGCCGGAGTCCGGGGACGACAGCGCCGCATCACTCGACGAGCGTGGCCATCCGCTGCGCGAAAACGCGGACGTCGCCGACGCGTTGTTCGATCACATGATGCGCGAAGGCGTGCCGCTCGACCGCGTCGAGAACATGCTCATCGAAGCCGCGGTCGAACGTGCGGGCGGCAATCTGAGCCAGGCGGCGAGAATGCTCGGCATCACGCGGCCGCAGCTTGCTTATCGCTGGCGCAATCGCGAGAAGACCGCTCCGCCGGCGGACAAATAATCACGCTGCTCCGCTTGACGATTCGGGCCGCCCTTTGGGCGGCTTTTTTTTCTGCTGCGCGATGCGTGGCTCGCGAGACGTTTGATCAATTGATCAAACGTCTTGGCAGAGCATCGGCGCGGCTGGTGCCACGCGTGACCCATGTACCGCATTGCCACGCCTGTTTCGCCACTCCAGACAACGCACAGGCGCGCTGCCGCAGTCTCATCGCATGCAAGAAATCGCCGTCGACACGGCGTGTCGGCGTGCTCTTCATCAAATCATCAAACAGGCCGCCATCGCTTGATGATTTGATCATCGCCTCGCACCGCCATTTCGCGAGATTTGCGGTTTTTCTTCGGGCAAACCCTCGTTTTTTGTACAAACCGCACATGGCACAGGTCGTGCAATAGACAAGAAAAACGAGGAGGCAACGATGCAAGATCCGAGACCGCTGTTCGACAGGACTCGACGATTCATTCGGATAACTGCGCAACGCGAAGATGGTTATGTCGAATTCGATTTCTCGGTCGGTGACCCCGATCTAGCTGTCGAACTGATCATGAACCAGACGATGTTCGATCGCTTCTGCCAGGTGAACTCGGTTCGCACGATTACGCAAACCGACGAACAGATCGGCCTTACGCGCGAACGCTGGCGATACGAGGGCTAGCGCGAGGCGAAACAGCTCATTCAGAAGAGTAGTGGACAAACACGGAGACAGTCTCATGCAAGTCGAAATCAAGACGCTCAAGGCCCAGCCGCTGCGTCAAACCTATGGGCACGTCGGGCGCCGTTTCGGCGACAAGCCGGCCTCGCGATATCAGGAGGCGACCTACGACATTCAGCCCACCACCAACTTTCACTATCGGCCGACATGGGCGCCGGAGTTTGAGTTGTTCGACGCGAGCCGCACGCAAATCCGCATGAAGGACTGGTACGCGCTGAAGGATCCGCGCCAGTACTACTACGGCGCTTATGTGACGACACGCGCGCGGCAACAGGAGGCGGCCGAAGGCGCGTTCGATCTGGTGGAGCGTCGCGGACTGCTGGCGGGGCTGTCGTACGAATGGCAGGAGCGCTTGATCGCCGGGCTGTTGCCGCTGCGTCACATCGAATGGGGCGCCAATATGAACAACACGCTGTGCGCCGATTACGGCTACGGCACCGCGATTACGCAGGCCTGCACGTTCTGCGCGATGGACCGGCTCGGCATTGCCCAGTATCTGTCGCGTATCGGTCTCGCGCTCGACGGCAACACGGGCGTCGCGCTGGAACGCGCGAAGACCGCGTGGCTGGAAGCCGAGGCCTGGCAGCCGATGCGCCGCCTCGTCGAGGACCTCTTCGTGATCGAAGACTGGTTCGAGACCTTCGTCGCGCAGAACCTTGTGCTCGACGGCTTGCTGTATCCGCTCGTCTATCAGCACTTCGACGGGTTCGTTGCGCAGCACCTCGGCGCAAGTCTCGCGATGCTCACCGAGTTCACGCAGCAATGGCAGTCCGATCACACCAAGTGGGTCGACGCGCTGATCCGCACGGTGAGCGCTGAATCGCCCGAGAACCAGCAACGAATTGCCGGCTGGGTCGAGTACTACCGCGCTCGCACGCTCGACGCGCTTCTCCCCGTTGCAGGCACGCTGCTCGACGGCGCGGGCGCTGCCGCACTCGATGAAAGCGGCGCGCAGTTCGCCGCTCGTCTTACGAAGCTCGGCGCATTGCCGGTGGCAGTAGTCCAACCCTGAGGCCGTCATGCAAAACGTCTACATCGCATTGCAGAACACCGACGAAACGCGCGCGATCGTTGCCGCGATTACCGCCGTGAATCCGGAGGCTACGGTCAACGAGTATCCGGCGATGGTGAAGATCGACGCGCCCGGCAAGCTCGTGATTTCGCGCCCCCACGTATCGGAAGAGTTGGGCCGCGACTGGAACATCCAGGAGCTGCAACTGAATCTGGTGTCGCTGTCGGGAAACATCGATGAAACCGACGATGCCTTCACGCTGCAATGGCACGCCTGATATAAACGGAGACGAATGATGGACGCACGCAAGAAGCTGAACCTGAAAGACAAGTACGCGCTGATGACGCGCGATCTCGGCTGGGAAACCAGTTATCAGCCGATGGACAAGGTGTTCCCGTTCGATCAATACGAGGGCATCAAGATTCACGACTGGGACAAGTGGGAAGACCCGTTCCGCATGACGATGGACGCGTACTGGAAGTATCAGGCGGAGAAGGAACGCAAACTCTACGCGATCATCGATTCGTTCGCGCAGAACAACGGGCACATGAATGTCTCCGACGCACGCTATATCAACACGCTCAAGCTGTTCCTGACCGGCGTGACGCCGCTCGAATACGCGGCGCATCGCGGTTATGCGCATCTGGGTCGCCATTTTCGCGGGGTTGGTGCGCGCGTCGCTTGCCAGATGCAGTCGATCGATGAATTGCGTCACTGTCAGACTCAGGTCCACACGCTGTCGCTCTACAACAAGTATTTCAACGGCTTCGCGGAATGGCCGCATATGTACGACCGCGTCTGGTATCTGTCGGTGCCGAAGTCGTACTTCGAAGATGCGATGAGCGCCGGTCCGTTCGAATTCATCACGGCGATTTCGTTTTCGTTCGAATACGTGCTGACGAACCTGCTGTTCATGCCGTTCATGTCAGGCGCAGCGTACAACGGCGATATGGCGACGGTCACCTTCGGCTTCTCCGCGCAGTCCGATGAGTCGCGTCACATGACGCTCGGTCTCGAAGTCGTGAAGTTTCTCTGCGAGCAGGACCCCGACAATGTGCCGATCGTGCAGAAGTGGCTCGACAAATGGTTCTGGCGCGGTTTCCGGCTGCTGACGCTGGTCGGCATGATGATGGACTACATGCTGCCCAAGCGCGTGATGTCGTGGTCCGAGGCGTGGAAGATCTATTTCGAAGACGCGGGCGGCGCGCTCTTCAAAGACCTCGAACGCTATGGCCTGCGCATGCCGAAGTATCACGAGATCGCGACGCAGACCAAAGACCGCGTCACGCATGAGGCTTGGGCAACGTTCTACAACTATGGCGCCGCTGCTGACTTCCACACCTGGGTGCCCTCCGACGAAGAACTCGACTGGCTTTCCGCCAAGTACCCGGAGACCTTCGACAGCGTCTACCGGCCGCGTTTCGAATACTGGCGCGAACAGCAGCAGGCGGGCAAGCGTTTCTACAACGCCAGTCTGCCGATGCTCTGCCAGACCTGCCAGGTACCGATGTTCTTCAGCGAGCCGGACGACCCGACCAAAATCGCCTACCGCGAATCGACGTATCACGGCATGAAGTTCCACTTTTGCTCGGACGGCTGCAAGGACATCTTCGAAGGCGAGCCCGAGAAATATGTGCAGGCGTGGCTGCCGGTGCACCAGATCTATCAGGGCAACTGTGGTGGCGCGTCGCTCGACGATGTTCTCAAGTACTACCACCTCAACCACGGTCACGACAACCTCGACTTCGCGGGCTCGCCCGACGAGCGCAACTGGAATGCATGGAAAAACGAGTCCGGCGCTCACGCTCCGAACGAATGAGCGCGACGCGACACAAGCACAGAGAGACGAAGGAGACAGGCATGAGCATCACCGCGATCAAACCCTACGCGTTCGAACCGGCCGACCGCGAGTCGCGGTTTCATGGCAACCGGCTGCTCTACATCGGCTGGGAGGACCACCTGATGTTCGCCGCGCCGCTGTGCGTTCCGGTGCCGCCTGACATGACGTTCGGCGCGCTGGTGTCGGACCTGCTGCCGGGTCTGTATGGCGCGCATCCCGATTTCGTCGCGATCGACTGGCACACGGCGCAGTGGTTCCGGTCTGGCGAGCCGTGGCAGCCGGATAGCGGGCGCTCGCTCGCCGACAACGGTCTCGTCCACAAGGACGTGATCCGTCTGCGGACGCCGGGCCTGACTGGCATCGGCGGTTCGTGCAGCTAACGCGGGAGACAGTGATGGACTACACCATACGTATTGAACCGCTCGGCCAGACCATCGGCATCGAAGCGGGGCAGACGCTGCTCGATGCCTGTTTGCGTCAGGGCGTGTGGCTTCCGCATGCTTGCTGTCACGGGCTGTGTGCGACCTGCAAGGTGCAGGTCGTCGACGGCGAGATCGATCAGGGCGACGCGTCGGACTTCGCGCTGATGGACTTCGAGCGCGAAGAAGGCAAGTGCCTGGCGTGCTGCGCGACGCCGATGTCCGATCTCGTGATCGAAGCCGACATCGACGAAGACCCCGACGCGCAAAATCTGCCGCTGCAGGATTACACGGGCACGGTCGTCGCGATCGAAGACGCCACGCCGACTATCCGCGTGATCCGGCTCGCGGTGGAGGGTGCCGGGCGTGTCGCGTTTCAGGCAGGCCAGTACCTGAATCTGCATGTGCCGGGCTGCGGGCAGCCGCGCGCATTCTCGCTTGCCAATGCGCCACATGACGGCGAGATCGAGATGCACATTCGCCGTGTGCCGGACGGGGTCGCGACCGGCTGGCTGCACGACGAACTGCGACCGGGCGCGCAACTGGCGTTCGCCGCGCCGTTCGGCCGCTTCTTCGTGCGCAAACAGGCGCAGATGCCGACGATCTTCCTCGCCGGCGGCTCGGGCCTGTCGAGCCCGAAGTCGATGATCCTCGATCTGCTGAACGAAGGCTCGACGTTGCCGATCACGCTGATCCACGGCGCCCGCACACGCGACGAACTCTATTTCGAAGCCTTTTTCAACGACCTGGCCGAACGCCACCCGAATTTCCGCTACCTGACCGCGCTGTCGAGCGAGCCGGACGACAGCGGCTGGCCGGGCCCGCGCGGTTTCGTGCACGAGGTCCTGAAAGCGCAGTACTCCGACGCCGCGGGCATCACCGATTTTCGCGGCCACAAGGCGTATCTGTGCGGGCCGCCGCCGATGGTCGAGGCGTGCATCAAAACCTTGATGCAGGGCCGGCTGTTCGAGCGCGACATCTACACGGAGCAGTTCCTGTCGGCGGCGGATGCGAGCGAGGCGGCCAAAAGCCCGCTGTTCCGCATCTGACGCGCTCCGTCGGCTCACTCTAGGAGAGCGGTGATGACCTGGCGGATCGAAGTTGAAAACAGCGGCGACACGTTCGGCTGCGCGGAGAACGCCACCGTGCTTCATGCGATGGCGGCGACAGGCGGGCGAGGCATTCCGCTCGGCTGTCGCGGCGGCGGCTGCGGTGTGTGCAAGGTGCAGGTGCTGAGCGGCCGCTATCACGCCTGCAAGATGAGCCGCGCTTGCGTGAGCGCCGACGAGGAAGCGTGCGGCACGGTGCTCGCATGCCGCATCAGTCCGCTCACGGATCTGTCGGTGCGCGTGATCGGCAGGATGGCGCGCTGCATCGACAAGGCGCGCGCCGGAACGGTGGCGGAAGAACACCACGAGTCCATCCAGCAGCAACAGGCGCCGGGCGGCGTCTGAACCAGAACCATCAAGGAGACACATCATGGCATTGCAAGGCGTACTGCGACCCGGCCATATTGCGCTGCGAGTCCTCGAAATCGGTCCGGCGTTGAAGCACTACATCGACGTGCTCGGCCTGCATGAAACCGGCCGCGACGCGCAAGGGCGCGTGTATCTGAAGGCATGGGACGAACATGACCATCACAGCGTCGTGCTGCGCGAAGCGGACGAGCCGGGCATGGATTACCTCGGCTTTCGCGTCGACAGCGAAGCGACGCTCGACCGGCTCGCGAACGCGGTGAAGGAATCGGGCTACGCGAAAGACTTCCTCTGGATGGAAGCCGGCGAGCATCTGCATACAGGGCGGCGTTTCCGCTTCACCGTACCGACCGGCCACTCGATCGAACTCTTCGCGACGAAGGACAAGGTCGGCAGCGCGACCGGCGACCTGAACCCCGACCCCTGGCCCGACGACCTGCGCGGCATGTCGCCGAGCCGCTTCGATCATTGCCTGCTGTACGGCGACGAACTCGACGATACCGTGAAGCTCTTTCGCGACGTGCTCGGCTTTTCGCTGGCCGAGCAGGTCGTTACACCGGAAGGCATGCAGATCGCCGCGTTCCTGACGTGCTCGAACAAGGCACATGACGTCGCGTTTATCCGCCACGCGGCGAAGAACAAATTTCACCACGTGTCGTTCCAGCTCGACAGTTGGGGCGACGTGCTCAAGGCTGCTGATCTGATTTCCAAGCACGACGTTGCGCTCGACATCGGGCCGACGCGTCACGGCATCACGCGCGGCGCGACGATCTACTTCTTCGATCCGTCCGGCAACCGCAACGAGGTCTTCGCGGGCGGCTACATCCACTACCCTGACAAGCCGACTATCACGTGGCACGACAAGGACCTGGGGCGCGCGATTTTCTATCACGACCGCAAGCTCAACGAGGCCTTCCTGAGCGTGTTGACCTGAGCCGCGCGACTGGCGCAACGAAACGATCGAGACTATCCATGACTGAATTCAAGAATTTCATTGGCGGCGAGTGGGTCGGCACGGATCGCACGTTCGAAGACCGCAACCCGGTCGACGACAGTGTGATCGGGCTCGTGCACGAGGCCGGCCGCGCCGAGGTCAACGCAGCGGTGCAGGCCGCGCGCGTGGCCTTGCACGGACCTTGGGCGCGCATGACGCTGCCGCAGCGCGTCGAACTGCTGTACGCGGTGGCCGACGGCATCAACCGGCGCTTCGACGACTTTCTCGCCGCCGAAATTGCCGATACCGGCAAGCCGCATGCGCTGGCGAGTCACATCGACATTCCGCGCGGCGCGGCGAACTTCAAGGTGTTCGCCGACATGATTCGCAACGTCCCCACCGAAAGCTTCGCCATGGCGATGCCGGACGGCGGCGAAGCCCTCAACTACGGCGTGCGTACGCCGCGCGGTGTGATCGCGGTCGTGTGTCCGTGGAACCTGCCGCTGTTGCTGATGACATGGAAGGTCGCGCCGGCGCTCGCATGCGGCAACACGGTGGTGGTGAAGCCGTCCGAGGAAACGCCGGCTACCGCAACGCTGCTTGGCGAAGTGATGAACGAAGTGGGCGTGCCAAAGGGCGTCTACAACGTCGTGCACGGTTTCGGTCCCGACTCTGCGGGTGCGTTCCTGACTGAGCATCCCGGTGTGAACGCGATCACTTTTACCGGCGAAACGCGCACCGGCGAAGCCATCATGAAGGCTGCGGCGAACGGCGTGCGGCCGGTGTCGTTCGAACTCGGCGGCAAGAACGCGGGCATCGTCTTTGCCGACTGCGATTTCGATGCGGCCGTGGTAGGTATCGCGCGTTCCGCTTTTGAAAACACAGGGCAGGTGTGTCTCGGTACGGAGCGCGTCTACGTGCAACGGCCGATTTACGAGCGCTTTGTCGATGCGCTTGCGGCACGAGCGAAGGCGTTGCGTCCGGGGCGCCCCGGCGCCGAAGGCACCACCTTCGGTCCGTTGATCTCGCAGACGCATCGCAGCAAGGTGCTGTCGTACTACGAGCAGGCGCGCGTCGACGGCGCGGTGGTCGTAAGCGGCGGCGGCGTACCCGATATGGCGGCTGGGTTGAAGGACGGCGCGTGGATCGAGCCGACGATCTGGACTGGCCTGCCGGACGGCTCGCGCGTGATCCGCGAGGAAATCTTCGGCCCGTGCTGTCACGTCGCGCCGTTCGATGACGAAGCTGAAGTGATCGCGAAAGCCAACGACACGCCCTACGGTCTCGCCGCCACCGTGTGGACGCGCGACACCGGCACCGCGCATCGCATGGCGCGCGCGCTCGACGTGGGCATCTGCTGGATCAATTCGTGGTTTCTGCGCGATCTGCGCACCGCGTTCGGTGGCGCGAAACAGTCGGGGATCGGCCGAGAAGGCGGTATCCATTCGCTCGAGTTCTATACCGAGCTGCGCAACGTATGCGTCAAGCTGTGAGGGCTGAGATGAATCCGCTAAAAACAGAAGGGCTCGCGCCCGAAGCGATCGAGCGCTACGGCGACGAACTCTATCGCGCGTTGCGTCATGCCGAGCCGGTTGCGCCGCTGACCGCACGCGAACCCGGCATCACGATCGACGACGCCTACCGTATCCAGTTGCGGATGATTGAACGCCGCATCGCGCTCGGCGGCGAACGAGTGATCGGCAAGAAGATCGGCGTGACGAGCGAAGCGGTGATGAACATGCTCGACGTGCGCCAGCCGGACTTCGGGCATCTCACGTCGGCGATGGTGTTCGCGGACGGCGCCGCGATTGACGTGTCGCAACTGATCGCGCCGAAGGCCGAGGGCGAAATCGCGTTCGTGCTGAAACACGACCTTGCGGGGCCGGGCGTGACGAATGCGGACGTATTGCGTGCCACCGAGGCCGTACTGCCGTGCTTCGAGATCGTCGACTCGCGTATTCGCGACTGGAAGATCCGCATTCAGGACACCGTGGCCGACAACGCGTCGTCGGGCGTATTCGTGCTCGGCGATCAGGCGATCGACCCGCGCGAACTCGATCTCGCACTGGTCGGCATGACGCTCGAAAAGAACGGCGAGATAGCGGCAACCGGCGCGGGCGCAGCGGCGCTCGGGCATCCGGCCAACGCGGTGGCGTGGCTCGCGAACACCCTCGGCCGGCTCGGCATGACGCTCAAAGCGGGCGAGGTGATTCTGTCCGGCTCGCTCGCGGCAATGGTGCCGGTGACGGCGGGCGACTCGCTGCGGATCAGTCTCGGCGGCATCGGCAGCGCGTCGGTGCGTTTCATTCAGGGAGAAAAACCATGACGCTCGATCAAACGACGATCGACGCCCTCGCGCATCGGCTCGACGAAGCTGAACTGCAACGGGAGGCGATCACCAAGATCACCGACGCGTATCCGCAGATCGACTGGGCCGACGCGTATGCGATCCAGGATTCGCTGCGTGCCCGCAAGGAAGCGCGCGGCATGAAAGTCGCGGGCTTGAAGATGGGCCTCACGTCGCACGCGAAGATGCGCCAGATGGGTGTGACAGACCCGGTCTACGGCTTTCTCACCGACTACGGTTCGTGCATGGACGGCGCGGCAATCGACACGTCGTCGCTGATCCACCCGAAAGTGGAAGCGGAAATCGCGTTTGTGACGAAGCATCCGCTTGCAGGTCCCGGCTGCCACATCGGCACCGTGCTGGCCGCAACAGACTTTGTGCTGCCCGCGGTGGAAGTGATCGACTCGCGCTACGAAAACTTCCGCTTCGACCTGAAGAGCGTAATTGCCGACAACACATCGTCGGCGCGCTTCGTGACGGGGGGCCGGCATCGCAGCGCCGCCGGTCTCGACCTGAAGAATCTTGGCGTGGTGCTGGAGAAAAACGGTGAAATCGTCGCGACGGCGTCGGGCGCGGCGGTGCTCGGCCATCCGGCCGCCAGCGTCGCGATGCTCGCCAACATGCTCGGCGCGCGCGGCAAGGCCATTCCCGCGGGCACGTTGATCCTGACCGGCGGCGTGACCGAGGCCATTGCAGTTGCCGCCGGCGATTCGGTCACCGCGCGCTTCCAGCATCTTGGCAGCGTGTCAATGCGCTTCGTCTGAGCGAAGCGCGCCTGCATAAACGGAGACATTCATGCCCATCATCAACGTTCATCTCATGGAAGGCCGGACCGACGAACAGAAGGCGCGTTTGATCGGCGCACTGACCGACGCCGCCATCGAATCCATCGGCGCGCCGCGCGAATCGGTGCGCGTGCTGCTGATCGAAATCCCGAAGACGCACTTCGGGATTGGCGGCAAAACCGCATTCGAACTCGGGCGCTAGTGCGCCACGCATCAAAGGAAATCTGACCATGTCAAACGTGCACGGCGCATCGGCGCCGCAAAAAGTCGCCATCATCGGCTCCGGCAACATCGGTACCGACCTGATGATCAAGATCCTGCGTCACGGCAAACATGTTGCGATGGGCGCGCTCGTCGGTATCGATCCGCAGTCGGACGGCCTCGCGCGCGCGCAACGTCTCGGCGTGCCGACGACCGCGGGCGGCATCGACGGCCTGCTCGCCATGTCGAACTTCGGCGACATCCGCATCGCGTTCGACGCCACTTCGGCCGGCGCGCACAAGCATCACAACGCGCTGCTGCAGGCGCACGGCGTCAAGGTCATCGACCTGACGCCCGCCGCAATCGGCCCGTATGTGATTCCGTCGATCAATCTCGACGAGCAGCTCGACGCGCCCAACATCAACATGGTGACGTGCGGCGGCCAGGCGACGATTCCGATGGTCAACGCGGTATCGCGTGTGGCGAAGGTCCACTACGCGGAGATCGTTGCGTCGATTTCCAGCCGCTCTGCCGGTCCAGGCACGCGCGCCAACATCGACGAATTCACCGAAACCACGTCGAAGGCGATCGAGGTGCTCGGCGGTGCGACGCGCGGCAAGGCGATCATCGTTCTGAACCCGGCCGAACCGCCGCTCATCATGCGCGACACCGTCTTCACGCTGTCCGATCCCGCGGATCGCGACGCCATTGAAGCGAGCGTCGCCGCGATGGCCGAGCGTGTGCAGCGTTACGTGCCGGGTTATCGGCTCAAGCAGCGCGTGCAGTTCGATCTGTTCGACGCAAGCCAGCCGCTGAACGTGCCGGGCTTCGGCCCGATCACGGGACTGAAGACCTCGGTCTTTCTCGAAGTGGAGGGCGCCGCGCACTATCTGCCGGCCTATGCGGGCAACCTCGACATCATGACCTCGGCCGCGCTCGCGTGCGCCGAACGTATCGCCGAAACGCGGCTCGCGCCGCTCGCGGCCTGATCGCGCAACGGAGCGACACCATGCATAACCGCAAACTCTATATTTCCGACGTGACACTGCGCGACGGCAGCCACGCGATCCGTCATCAATACAGCATCGCGAACATGAAGGCGATCGCGCGCGCACTCGACGATGCGCGCGTCGATTCAATCGAGGTCGCACACGGCGACGGACTCTGCGGATCGAGCTTCAACTACGGCTTCGGCGCGCACAGCGACGTCGAATGGATTGCGGCCGTCGCTGAAACGGTCAGCCACGCGAAGGTCGCGACGCTGCTGCTGCCGGGCGTCGGCACCGTCCACGATCTGCGCAACGCCTACGATGCGGGCGCGCGCATTGTGCGCGTCGCGACGCATTGCACCGAGGCGGATGTGTCGAAGCAGCATATCGAGCACGCGCGCGAACTCGGCATGGACACCGTCGGCTTTCTGATGATGAGCCACATGACGACGCCCGCCGCATTGGCGCAGCAGGCAAAGCTGATGGAAAGCTATGGCGCGACCTGCGTCTATGTCGTGGACTCGGGCGGCGCACTGTCGATGGACGGCGTGCGCGAGCGCTTCCGCGCCTTCAAGGACGTGTTGAAGCCCGGCACCCAGACCGGCATGCACGCGCACCACAACCTGTCGCTCGGCGTGGCGAATTCGATTGTCGCGGTCGAGGAGGGCTGCGACCGGATCGACGCATCGCTGGCGGGCATGGGTGCGGGGGCGGGCAACGCGCCGCTCGAAGTGTTTATCGCGGCGGCGGACCGGCTTGGGTGGAATCACGGCTGCGATGTGTACGGCCTGCTCGACGCAGCCGATGACATCGTGCGTCCGTTGCAGGATCGGCCGGTGCGTGTCGACCGCGAAACGCTGGCGCTTGGCTATGCGGGCGTCTATTCGAGCTTCCTGCGGCACGCCGAGGCGACCGCCGGGAAATACGGTCTGAAGACGATCGATATTCTTGTGGAGCTGGGCCGGCGGCGCATGGTCGGCGGGCAGGAAGACATGATCGTCGATGTCGCGCTCGATCTGAAGAAGTAACCCCGTTGCGGGCGGCCGCCAGGCCGTCCACCCGCAAAGGCTCACGAAAACAATATCAAGGAGACAGCAAGATGGAAGTTCGAATCGCGTTCAGGCGAGGGATGCTGCTGGCCGGCATTTGCGCCGCACTCAGCACCAACGTGCACGCCACCGAAGGCGGCAGCGACACGATAGGCGAGGGCGCCGAGGCCTTTTTCGCCGGAGCGTTTCCGCCCGCGGGTGTGTATGGACTGCTGTACTACACGCATTACTTCGCGTCGCGCTTCAACGACTCGCACGGCAACAGTTCTGTGCCAGGGTTCAAGCTGAATGCCGACGTGCTGATTCCGAGGCTCCTGTACATGTCGAATCTGTCGCTGCTCGGCGGGCGCTTCGGCGCGTATGTGGTGCTGCCGATGGAGCATCTGTCGCTGGACGCGGGAGGCGCGTCGTTCGATCGCACCAATCTCGGCGATCTGATCGTGAGCCCAGCGTTAATCGCGTGGGGCGATGGTTCCCTGCGAACGGTGGGCGCGCTCGAATTCGTGCTGCCGACCGGACAGTATGACAAGAACGCAGCGCTAAACACCGGCAAGCACTATTACACGGTGAGACCGATATTCGGCGTCAGCTGGTTTCCGGCCCCCGGACTGGAGATGTCGGCGAAGATCACTTACAGCTTTAACTCGATGAACACCGCGACCGACTACCACTCGGGCCAACTGTTCCACGTCGACTATGGCGCGAGCTACGCGGTGACGACAAAGGCGCGGGTCGGCATTGCGGGCTATTTCGTCAAGCAGACCACGGACGACACGCAATATGGCGCGTCGGTGAACGGCGACGGTTTTCGCGGTCAGGCCTTCGCAATCGGCCCGGGGTTTCGCTACGAGTTTGCGAAGGGGAGCGTGGACGTGCGTGTGGTGAAGGAGCTTTTCGTGAGAAACAGACCGGCGGGCGAGGCGGTGTGGGCGCGCGCTGTCATCCCGTTCTGACAATCAATCAATGCCGCCGCCAGGAAGGCGACGGCCAAGGAGTTCACCATGACACAGCAACACGATCCTGAAATCGGCCTGCGGATTCGCGCGGCGGGCCTCGACACGAATTATCACGACGTCGGCGCCGGCGAACCGGTGTTGCTGATTCACGGCTCGGGGCCCGGGGTCACCGCGTGGGCAAACTGGCGTCTTACAATCCCAGCGCTCGCCCGTACGCGCCGCGTGATCGCACCCGACATGGCGGGTTTCGGCTACACGGAGCGCCGCGCGGGCACACATTACGACATGGATCTGTGGGTGAACCACTTGGTCGGTCTGCTGGACGCGCTTGACATCGAGCGCACCGACCTGGTCGGCAACTCGTTCGGCGGTGCCCTCGCGCTGGCAATGGCCGTGCGTCATCCGGAGCGCGTGCGCAAGCTAGTGCTGATGGGTGCAGCGGGTGTGCGCTTCGATCTGACGCCGGGGCTCGATGCAGTGTGGGGCTATGAGCCAACGGTCGCGAACATGCAAAGCATTATGAACGTGTTCGCGTTCGATCGTTCACGCCTCACGCCCGAGTTGGCGGAGTCGCGCTATCGGGCCAGCATCCGGCCCGGCTATCAGGAGTCGTTTTCCGCGATGTTTCCGGCGCCGCGGCAACGCTGGGTCGATGCGCTCGCGTGTCACGAACATGAACTGGGCGAGGTCCGACAATCGACGTTGATCGTGCATGGCCGCGACGATCAGGTGATTCCGCTCGCCAACTCGCTGCGGCTGCTCGAACTCATCGGCCCGTCGCAATTGCACGTCTTCGGTCAATGCGGGCACTGGACGCAGATCGAACATGGCGATGCGTTCAATCAGTTGGTCGACAATTTTCTGGTGGGTTAGAAAAGCTGGCGAGGCGGTCGATCCTCAGTGCGGCAAGACGGGCGCCGCCAGAAAGCTCCGGCGTAGTCGCGTATGTGGTGTGTCACGCCGTTCAGCCTATGGGGTTGCCCTGCCGACGAAGAACTGCCGCGTGCGGTTCACATGATCAGTGTCGACGCTGAGCTCGCAGGAGCACTGCTTGTCCAGACGAGGCGCCATCCTTTTCCATCGCGTCAAGTAAACGGGCAGATAGAGAAACTGACCCAATCGTGACGCCACGGAGCCGACTTTTCAAGCGTGACAAACGATTATCTGCGGTCGCTCGGCATCGCGCGTTTGCTTTTCTCGCAAGCGGCCATTCGCTATAAGCAAGTTCCAAAGGAAGATGAATGTCCGCAACATGGCCGATGAGCGGGCAGTGGCGATCTTCGCGTCAATGGCAGTTCCACCTTCGGAAGCTGTCATTCGACTGATGAGCATCTGTAGGTCCGCTCCGGGTCGGCACATGCCTTTTGCATTGCACGCGCGGCCAGGATGAGCGTCGCGCTCGGTCGTCGGGCGCGGATCGGCCACCTGCGGTCATACATCGGCCGTAGACGCCAGACATTCAGACATTCGATGGGCTGTAGCGGTCTCGATAACGGACATTCCTGGTGAGTGCGGATCGCATAGGGACGCGCGTCCGCATCTGAGAACAGCCTATTTGAGCCGCCTCATGCGCCGTTCGCGACCGCCTGCACCTCGCGCGCATACTGCGTGGGCGGCCGACCGACGTGCCGCGTGAAGGCGACGCTGAAGGTGCTGGCTGAACTGTAGCCGATGCGCTGCGCAATCTCGGCGATGCGGCCTTCATTGCGACGCAGCAGGTCCTTCGCGAGTGCCATGCGCCAAGTGAGCAGGTATTCCATCGGCGCGATGCCGACCGTGCGACTGAAGCGCTCGAAAAAGGCCGAGCGCGAGAGTGCGGCCTCCTTCGCGAGTTCAGCAACGGTCCAGGCGCGTGTCGGATGTTCGTGCATCCCGCGGATCGCGGCCGCGAGGCGGCCATCGGAAAGCCCGCGCACCAGGCCCGGCGACGCATTAGTCTGTGCCGCGGACCGCAGCGCTTCGATGAGCAGCACTTCCAGCAGTCGTGCGAGCACGACCTCGCGCGCGGGCCGCTGCTCCCGTGTTTCCTCTCGCACCAGTTGCACGAGCGTGGCCAGCCGCTGTTCGCCGCGCACATGCACGAGTTGCGGGAGCAGCGAGACCAGCAGCGATGCATCCGGTGAGCCGAAACTGCAGTGGCCGGCCACCATGTGCGCGTCGATGGGGCGATCGGGGTCGCCGATTCTGAATTCGCCGTCGCCCAGCGCGGCGGGCGGCCGCGTCTCGACGCCCGGCGATGGCGGCTCGAGGCTCGACATCGCTACGCCGTAAGCCGCGGGAATCAGGACAAAGTCGCCTGACAGGAGCTCGATGGCCTCATGTCCGTCGATCGCGATGCGGCAGCAGCCCTCGAGAATCACGCAATAGAACGGCTGGCCGGCGACCGAGCGGCAAATGTGCCAGGGACTCGCGCCGTGGACGAGCTTGGAGAACCGGGCGCCCGGCTGCAGCAGCGTCACGACTTCGGCCAACGGGTCGATCATTGCCGGACTCCTGCAAATGAAATTCGGATGATCGATTGTAGCAAGTACGGCCTTGGCGATTTATCGTACGGACACACGCCCTACAGGAGTCCCCATGAAAACCGTACTGATCACCGGCTGCTCTTCCGGATTCGGCCTCGAGATCGCCCGTTACTTCCTCGCGCGCGACTGGCACGTCATCGCCACAATGCGCATGCCGCGCGCGGATGTGCTGCCGCCCGCCGACGGTCTGCGCGTGCTTGCGCTCGACATCACGGACCCGGACAGCATTCGCGCGACTGTCGAGGCCGCAGGGCCGATCGACGTCCTCGTCAACAACGCGGGGTTCGGCGCGGCGTCCCCGGCCGAATTAACCCCGATCGCCACGGTACGCGAAATTTTTGAAACCAACGCTTTCGGCACGATCGCATTGACGCAAGCGGTGCTGCCCCAATTCCGCCAGCGCAGGGCCGGTGTGATCGTGAACGTCACGTCGAGCGTGACGCTGAAGGCCCTGCCCCTGATTGCGGCATACCGTGCGAGCAAGGCGGCGGTGAACGCATTCACCGAATCGATGGCGCTGGAGCTCGAGCAGTTCGGCGTACAGGTGCGGCTGGTGCTGCCGGGACGTGCGCCCGAAACCCGCTTCGGAGACAACGCGCGCGCCCACATGCATGGCCTCGACCACGAAGCCTATGCGGACCTTGTCAAGGACGTTTTCGCGCGGATGCTGGATGCGTCCGCCCCGACCACCCGGGCGCAGGACGTCGCCGAAGCGGTGTGGCGCGCAGCGACCGATCCGTCGGCGCCGATGCGCCTCCCGGCCGGCGCCGATGCCGAAGCCTGGGCGGCCGAGACTCGCTAACCCGCCAGTTGCATCGCGCTGAGCTGAACTGAAAAACGGAACTGGCTTTTGCGCGCTAAAGCGCAACACCACAAGGAGATTGCCATGCAGGACAAACCCGTCGCCCTGGTCACCGGGGCCAATCAAGGCATCGGCCTTCAGATCGCCAAGGATCTCGCGGCACACGGCTTCACTGTGCTGGTCGGGTCGCGCAATCTCGAGCGCGGCGAGGCTGCGGCCAAGGAGGTGGGGCCGGACGGCCACGCGCTCCAGCTCGACGTGACGGATCAGGCTTCGGTCACAGCCGCGGCGGAGCGCGTAAGCAACGCGTTCGGCCGCCTCGACGTGCTGATCCAGAACGCCGCCATTTCGAACACGAAAAAGCGATCCGGTCAGTCCGTCGAGGAGTACGCGAAAACGACCCGCCCGGGCAACGTGTCCCTCGATGAGATGCGCGCGGTGTGGGACACCAACGTGTTCGGCGTGCTCGCCGTTTATCAGGCGATGCTGCCTCTTCTGCGCGCGACGCCGGGCGCCCGCATCGTCAACGTGTCGAGCGGCGTTGGGTCGCTAACGACGAACTCGGACCCGGCCTTCGCCTACCGTGCGATCTTCGGCCCCGTCTATCCGGCGTCCAAAACGGCTCTCAATGCCTTGACGGTCGCCATGGCGATCGAGCTGGAACCGGACGGGATCAAGGTCAACGCTGTCTCCCCGGGCTTTACCAAAACGAACCTCAACGGCTATTTGGGCACCGAGACCGTCGAGGAAGGCGCTCGCGAAGCGGTGCGCGTCGCGCTGCTGGGCCCGGACAGCCCAACAGGGACGTTCACGCGCTGGGAGAATGAAACGATCCCGTGGTGAGGGAGTCGCGGGCGATCGGAGGGATTGATGGATCAGGCCAGGGCGGTTGCAAATCGGCCGTTCGCCTGAACAATCGGTCACTGCGCTGCGTTTGGCCGTCATCGGATTGATGTCGGCTGAGGGCCACTCGGCAAATTCGATGAGGCGACTGGCAGTTGCACCTCGGAAGCAGCCGTTGCTGTGGCGCGAGTTCGAGCGGCGGCTCGGGGTCGCGTGCTGTCGATCGCTGGCTGACGAGGTTTAACCTGCATATGCAAAATCGCATGGGTCGGCACCCGGCCATCAGTTGCCATTCAGCATGCGTGCAGCCTGGACGTTCACACGTCAGCAACACATTCGTGAGCGGCCGTTCGAACCGACGTGGCCCTCTCCACGATTCCCTCCCGCTATCTCGTCTGGCTGTTCGCGAAGTTACCCCTCGCTGCAACCGCTGACGACTACGCTGTGCTCATGCTTTGGTACATGCCGGCAGCTCAAACGTCCTGAGCCTGGGAGGCGTCATTCACTGATCGCTTACTTGTCAGGATTGCGCTCGCGATGATCTGAAAGAGATGATCGGCTCGTGGCGCAAAAGAGGGTAGGTCGATGAGCCAGCCGAGCGCCGCCATCAAGCCGAACATGTCGTCCCCGTTCATATCGGCACGTGCTGTCCCTTCGGCTTGAGCACGCAGCAACAGTCGCGCACTCGCTGAGTGCACCGCTGCGCATGAAGCATAAAGAGCGGAATCCGGGTTCGTGTGAGCGGCCGCCATCAGGGCGACAACGCCCCTGTAGCTTTGGGCGAACGCCTTCCATTCGCGAAACCAGGATACGAGCGCTTCGTCAGGGGAATTCGACGTTTCAAGTTCTTCTGCCTTCTGCGTCAGTGCATCCAGATTCGTGCATAGCAACGCTTCAAACAAAGCTTCCCGTGTCGGAAAGTGACGAAGCAGCGTAGCCAACCCGACATTGGCTCGGCGAGCGATATCGCGCATCGAGGCATCGGCACCATCTTCGATGAGAACCTCACGCGCGATCGTGAGGATGTGGCTGTAATTTTTTTTTGCGTCGGCTCGCATGGGCGTCTCTTGACAAATGGATCATTGATCCATATATTTGGATCAATGATCCACATGGTACAGCAAACCGTACGATTTGGAGAGTACGGGCGTTACCCAACCCATGAAGAGACTGCACATGAGCAACATCAGCATCATCGGAGCCGGCGGCATGGCCGCAGCGATTGGCGGCCTTGCTATCAAGGCTGGGCACACCGTTGAGGTTATGAGTCGCGATGCCGCGAAGGTGCAGACGCTGGTCGAGCAGCTCGGAACTGGTGCGGCGACAGGGACGTTCGGCAACGCGCCGGCCGGCGACATTGTCATCCTGGCGGTTCCCTACACAGTCGCTCTCGACATGGTGAAGCAGTACGGCGAAAAGCTGGCGGGCAAGCTCCTAGTCGATATCACCAATCCGATCAAATCCGACTTCACGGGCTTCTTGACGCCTGATGACAGTTTCGGCTCGCAGGAGATCGCCAAGGTCGCCCCTGCCAATGCGGACATCGTCAAGGCGTCCAACACTCAGTCCTCCCACGTCTTGGCTTCGGGTCCAGTCGAGGGTCACACATTGGACGTGTTCATCGCTGGGGACAACGTGCAGGCGAAGGCGCGCATCTCGACGTTCATCGAGAGCCTCGGACTACGTCCGATGGATACCGGGCCGCTGACTATGGCACGGACGCTGGAGCACGCCTGCATGTTGTGGCTGAGCCTCATGACTCACTCCATCAAGCACACCAACTTCTCCCTGGGCGTCAGCCTTCTAGGCTGAGAGCTCCCGTAGCAATACTTCTCGCATCACATCAACTTAAAGGGACTGCAACATGCACATTTTCGTCACTGGCGGTACCGGCCATTCCGGCCCGTACATCATCTCCGAATTGATCGCCGCCGGACACGAGGTCACTGGCCTCGGCCGGTCGGACACGGCCGCCGCGGCGGTGTCCGCGCTCGGCGCGAAGGTACGTCGCGGCAGCCTGGAGGATCTCGATGGGCTCAAGGAGGCGGCTGCGGACTCCGACGGCGTCATCCACGTCGCGCACAGGCAAGACCTGCTTCCATCCGGCGGACTCGCCGCCGTGGCTGCCGCGGAGGTGCAGATCATGCTTGCCTACGGCGAGGCACTGGCAGGGACCGGAAAGCCGCTGGTCGTGTCGGGCAGCATTGGCTCGCCCGGGTGGGAGGGCTTAGGCCGGCCAGCCACCGAGGAGGACCCGCCCCTTCCCGGCGGCGATGCGTACAAGGGCACCCTGCGGGTTCGCAACATCGTGGAGACGACCGCAATCGGCCTCGCTGAGAAGGGTGTGCGATCGTCGATCGTGCGGATTCCTCCCATCATGCACAGCACGACCGACAAAGCCGGCTTCCTCCCGCTGCTGATCGGGATCGCGAAGGAGAAGGGCGTCATCGGCTATCCCGGAGACGGCACGAACTTGTGGCCGGCCGTGCACGCCCGCGATCTTGCCTCCTTGTTCCGCCTGGCACTGGAGCAGGGTCCGGCTGGCAAGAACTGGCACGCGATTGCCGACGAGGGTATTCCGTTCCGCAAAATCGCCGAGGCCATTGGCAGCCGTTTGAACCTGCCTGCCGCGCCGATTCCCGCGGACGTACTGATGCTGCCGGGATATTTTGGGTTCCTCGCGAATTTGGTCACGCTGGACCTCCCAGCGTCCAACGCTATCACCCGCCAGACCCTCGGCTGGAAGCCCACCCAGCTCAGCCTGCTCGACGATTTGGACAACGGCCATTACTTCCCTGCCGTCTGAATTGAGCTGGGGCAGTGAGCTGGGCCGCAACGGGCCTAGTGGAGAGACTACGGGCAATACCCCAACTTATGAGGAAACAACACATGAGCACTATCAGCATCATCGGAGCAGGAAGCATGGCCGCGGCGATCGGCGGCCGTATCGCCAAGGCTGGACATACCGTCGAGGTGGTCAGCCGCAATCCCGCCAAGGCGCAGGCGCTGGCCGACCAACTCGCGGCCGGAGCGACCACGGGGACGTACGGCACTCCACCGGCGGGCGACATCGTCATCCTTGCCGTGCCGTACACCAGTGCGGCGGCGGCGGTGGCCGATTACGGGGATGCACTCAATGGCAAGGTGATCATCGACATCACTAACCCGGCCGCCCCCGACCTGTCGGGCCTCGTCACCCCCCACGGCAGTTCTGGCGCGCAGGAGATCGCCAAGGGCCTCCCCGCTGGCGCGCGTGTCGTGAAGGGTCTCAACACCATCTTCGGTCATGTGCTTGCCAAGGGTGGACACCTCGATGCGTTCATCGCGGCCGACGATGCAGAGGCGAAGGCACGCGTCTCAACTTTCCTCGAAAGTCTCGGGCTGCGTCCGTTCGATGTCGGAGGCCTGCGGATGGCCCAGACGCTAGAGGCTCTCGGCCTGATGATGATCAGCCTTGCCAAACACGGAGCCGGTACCTGGAACTTCGCGATGAAGGTCGATATCGGCTGACGCGTCGAAACCGCGTCCTCACCACGCGCTCAGTTCGAGCGTGACACGACCCGTGGGAAATGGAGAAATTCCTATGAGTACCGAAAAGAACGTCCAGGCCGTGAAGAACTTCTTCGCCGCGATTGGCCGAGGCGACAGGGAGGGTCTGCTGGCGCTGGTCGCCGAAGACATCGAGTGGATCATTCCGGGTGAGGACTGGCCGCTGGCCGGCACGCATTGCGGACACACCGGATTGGCAGCCTTGCTTCAAAAGGCTTCCAGTGAAATGGAAACCTCATTCCCAGAACCTCCGGAGTTCGTAGCCCAGGGAGACCGGGTGCTGGTTGTTGGCCTCGCCACTGGGAAAGTCAAAGCCACGAACAAAGCCTTCGAGGACCATTTCGTCTACGTCATCACTATTCGTAACGGTAAATTGAAGAACATCCGGGAGTACATCGACACGCAAGCACTGGCGCGGGCCTCCAAGATGGCGTGAGCTCTGGGCCCTGGCCTATGAATACCGGCGGCTCGCGCCCCGGAGCGAGACAGACTCAGGAGGAGCGATACGATTGGAGCTTCGACATCTTCGCCGGTTCGTCGCAGTTGCTGAGGAACTTCATTTTGCGCGAGCAGCGGAGCGACTGCACATTGAACAGTCGCCGCTGTCTCGCGCCATCAGGGAGTTGGAAGAAGACCTTCGTCCAGTTCTTTGCGTGTACTACGCTTAGCACTCGCTTAACTCGTGCAGGCACGCTATTCCTGGAGCATGTGCGTTCGGTCGACGTGAACGTGACGGCTTCATGCCTCCGTTCGCGATATGACGAGCGGCCGTTGTGGCCTCCAAAACCGCCTTGCAGATGCCGTAGATATACTGCCCGCTTCGGGTCGGCAGTACGCATTCGTTGAACTCGGCAGCGGTCATTCGCCTCCGGTCCTCGGCGAGCGACCGGTGAGCAGCAGTGAGCGGGCATATCACCATCGACGCACGAACGCCGGCTTTGGCCGACGACTTGCCCGTCAGTTCACGCCTGATGCACAACACCTTTGACCGACAATAGCCCGCGAGCGAAAGCAGGGAATGTCAATACACGTCCATTGCCTTTGGACGGCGCTGCCGCGAAGCAGGCGTACAGCCGTCGATGGGCACGGCCGGCGATGCCTATGACAACGCGATGTGCGAGTCGTTCTTCGGCACACTCGAAGCCGAACTGCTCTGTCGCGAACACTTCGCGACCCACGAACAGGCACGGCGGCGTCTGTTCTCGTTTCTGGAGAGCTGGTACAACATACGCCGCCTGCACAGCAGCATCGGCTACTGTTCGCCGCTCGAGTTCGAAAACCTGCATGCGCAAGGTCAAAGCTTATTGCCGCGCGGGTTCTCCACCGCCAGGCAGCGTCGTGGTCGTGACAGGCGACCCGCCGCCTGGCCGTGGACCACCCGCGATTCAACCTTATCGGGAGGTGCCACACCGCATTAAACTCAACTGCAGATCTATCCGTCGAACCGGGTCAACCTCATACTTCGTGACCGAGCATTTGCGTTTTGGTCGCCAGAGCCTGCGTCCCGGCGCGCACGATTCCATCGCGATCAGGCAGTGCTCCTGCTGCACGACATAATCCAGAAGTGCCTCGCGGTAATCATCACGGCGCCAGTAGTAACGAGAGGAATGGTGACAGCCCTGTAGAAGAAGCCTGATCAATGACCGAGGTGCCTGTTGAAGAACTCGGTAATTTCACCAAACGCTTCTTTTGTCTCGGGTATGCGGTCATCCATTTGGTACTGCGCGTGCGACATGCCGTCAAAGACCTCGAGTTGTGCATCGACACCCGCCTCCCGAAGCTTCCGATGCACGCGAATGGTGTTGCTGAGCAGCAGGTCCCGGGTTCCCGTGGTCAGGATAGCCGGCGGAAAACCGTGCATGTCTCCGTAGACAGGTGAGAGTAGTGGGTCTTTGAGATCGTGGCCGTGCGCATAGACCACGGCCGCGGCATCGCAGAATCCATCGCGTGACACCAGGACGTTGTCGACCTTCTCATTGGTGTAGAACGAATCGCCAGTCTTCGTGAGGTCCGACATCGGCGTGCCTGGCGCGATCGCGCCGGGCATTTGCAGGCCTTCCTGTTTCGCGCGCAGCATCAGTTCCAGCACCAAAGCACCACCCGCCGAGGTCCCAAAAACGCCCACGTTCTTCGCATCGTTCGACCGCAGTACTGCCTTGTAGACCGTCTCGACATCGTCAAGCGCAGCGGGGAAGTAGCCCTCAGGCGGCATCCGGTAGTCAATAGAAATCACCTTGTAATGCCCCAGGCCCGCCATGATGACGGCTTCGTTCGTGCCCGCCTCGCCCGGGTAAAGCTCATAGCAGCCGCCATGAATGTGAATCAGCACCTTGTCGTGATGATCGGGCGGAATAACATCGGGCGTCACGACGTACACCCTCACACCGTTGATTGTATCGGGCTGCACCGTCACACCGAGGCGTTCCCGCATGGCCGGTTGGGTTTGCATGACCGTGACAGCCTGCGCGTTGGCAGCCACTCTCCATTGCTCGCCCGTGGTCCACAACACATTCCATGCTGGGTTATAGGGCGCCGCGATGAGTTTTTGCAATTCGGGGCTAACATCTGCCGGGATTGGCAGGATCTTTGCGGGCACCTGCCGCGGGGCAAGCGCGTCGTCTCCGGCGAGCGCAACGCCCGAAACACCCACGAATGCAGCGCACGCGAGTACAAACAACTTGGTGAATTTCATGGATGACTTCCGTTTGCTTGCTCAAAGCGCGAGTTTATAAACGATCTCGAATGGTTTCAGGGCGCGAATCCGTCCGAGCTTCTGATCGTCACCGACGCTCATGGTGTGATCTTTTTGTGCTCGATGCCGCGTGGAAATATCACACCATCAAGCCGCTTTCGTCAGCGCTGTGTTCGGCTCGGCGCGATCGGCACGGTCACCCCCAAAAAAAGCCCGCCAGAATGGGCGGGCCAACTGTTTCTCGGAGAACGCTTCTCGGTGACAGGGACTACCGGCAACGTTATCAAGCCTCTCGCGCTCGAATAACGCAGTTGAGGTAGCTTGTCACCCGTCAATACTCGGCTCTCTCCCGGGGAAGCGAATGTTCCGCTCCCACGAATCGAGCCCCAACGATACAAATATCAGTCATCGCCGGGTGAGAAACACTCGTCCCTGCCGCACGCGAATCGCCGCAAGCCCGACGTTCCTCAACCGTTCGATCAGGCCTTAGAAGCGGGTGCGCAGACCAGCGCCCACGACCACCTGGTTCTTCGTTGCCGCAATCCCGCCGACATAGGAGCTTGCGCCTTCAAATGCAGTCAAGCTCGAATTACCCGGTGCCGCCGAGTTCAGACCGCCGCTCAAGTGTGACCAGTTGGCGACTGCGTACACGTCCGTGCGTTTCGACAGGGCGTAATCCGACAACAGGCTGAGCTGATTCCACTTCGGCGATGCCGCGTTCCCAGCATTGTCGAACTTGCCATCGGTGAAGGTGTAAGCTGCGCCTAGGGTCAACGCCGAGGTCAGGCTGTAATGCGCGTTCACTTCATAGTTCGTGAAATGAACATAAGCGGCGTTTGCAGCCGTCAACGTACCGCCGCCGGGGAAAGCGGTTGCGTTGTTCAGCTTGGTGTCCGTGATCACAAAACCAACTTTGGCCGGGCCGAACGTGTAGTTCAAGCCGCCGCCGAAGGTACGCTGACGCCCTGCGGTGAAGTTCTGGTCACCGGTGCCGCTGCCGTTGGCGCTGTTATCAACTGCGCCACTGTTGTTGAGGCTGCTGATGTTGTTGTTGATCTGCGTGTAACCCAACGTCGCAAGAATCGGCCCGTTGTTGTACATGGCACCAAAACTGTACGCACGGTTGTTCGCGAAGCCGCCGGCCTGGTTCGAGAGGCCATACAAGGCGCCGACGGTCAGGCCATAGTAATTCGGGCTCTGGTATTTCACCGCGTTGTTGACGCGGAACGTTCCGAGCATGTTGTCGTTGTCCATCACGTGCGCGAAGGTATTGCCACCTGCGCCGTTGAAGTTTTCCATCGATACATGGCTGACCCAGTCGTACATGAATTCGTTCTGACGACCCATGGTCAGGGTGCCGAACTGGTTGCTCGACAGGCCGACATAAGCGCTTCGGCCGAATTCGCGGCCACCCTGGCCAAGCTTGCCGTTGCTCAGCGTGAAGCCGTTTTCCAGCACGAATAGTGCCTTCAGGCCACCACCCAGATCTTCGGCGCCTCTCAGGCCCCAACGATTGCTTTGCATCATGGCGTCGGTCAGCTTGACATTGCTGTGACCGCCGGTGTTGTTGCTATAGCTAATGCCTTCATCCAGCAGGCCGTACAGGGTGACGCTGCTTTGCGCATGCGCTGCGGTCGTGCCGAGTGCTGCAAGCAGCGTGGCAGACAATACTTTGTACTTCATCAAGACTCTCCATAGCTGAGTGCTCCTCGCAAACAGGGCAGCGTTTGCGGGAGACGAAAGTCTAGCCTTGTATACATAGTGAATTTTTTGAAATATGGACAACGTGTGTTTTATACAAATATGTCAAACATGTAATTTTCACGTCACGGAGCTAACACCCAGGGGTGGTGTGTGTACGGCTTGATAAGTAGCGATCTTCACGCGGCGAATTTTGATGAGCGCGGTGATCGTCCTTAACCGGCTCGCCGTCCCTGAACGCAATGCCTTTCAGCAACCGCTTTAACTTTCTGGTGAGCGCGCACCGTGAATTGAAAGATCGCGCCGCGAGGCTCGTTCGCGTTCGCCCACAATTGGCCGCCGTGTGCCTCGACGATCGAACGGCAGATCGACAGCCCCATGCCCAAACCGGTGGGCTTCGTTGTGTAGAACGAGGCGAAAACATGCTCGGGGGTGCTGTCCGGGGCAAAGCCCGGCCCCGAATCGCGCACCGTCACAAGTACGCAGTCGGCGTCGGCGTTTCCCTTGCTGATCAGCACTTCCCGCGCGCCATCGCTGACGTCGCTCATGGCCTCGATTGCGTTGATGACCAGGTTCAGGAGGACCTGTTGCAATTCGACACGGTCTCCTTCGATGAAGGGCAAGCCGTCTGCAAGTCGCGTCTTCACCGAGGCGCCGTGCTTCACGGTTTCGCCACGGGTGAGCTCGATCACCTCGCGAATCGCCTCGTTGATATCCACCGTTTCCTTGCGTGGTGGCGCCTTCCTGATCAGTTGACGGATCCGTCCGATCACGTCCCCCGCCCGATTACCGTCATTGACGATACGGCGGAGCGCCTGCCGCACCTCCTCGACGTCAGGCGGCTGGGCGTCCAGCCAGCGCAGCGCGGCTGCGGCGTTGGTGACCGTCGCGGCGATCGGCTGGTTGACCTCATGCGCGATTGAGGACGCGAGCTGGCCCATGGTGGCTACGCGGTTCGCATGCGCCAGTTCCATCTGCACTTCACGATAGCGCCGCTCGCTCTCGCGGACTTTTCCCTCCGCCTGCTTGAGCTCGGTCAGATCGAGCACGAAAGCGACACCCGCGCTCCCGCCTTCCTCGAAGACCGCTGCCCCGGTCAGCACAGGCACACGCCTGCCGTCCTTGCGGAAATACTCTTTCTCGAAAGGTTTTAGGGTCCCGGTATTCTTAAGTTCGGCCAGGGCATGTGCGGAGCGGTCGCGTGATTCCGGAGTTGTCAGCTCCGTCCACCGCACGCGACCCGCGACGAGATCTTCACGGTCGTATCCCACGATTCGTAGAAACGCGTCATTGGCCTCGAGAATTGCACCTTCATTGTTCCGGATCACGATGCCGATGATGTTGGCGTCGACCAAACGCCGGATCTGAGCTTCGCGCTCCGCGAGGTCGCGGTATAAGCGGGCATTTTCCAGCGCGATCGCCGCCTGCGAGGCGAGCAGCTTCAACACGGCGATGCGGGCCGGTGCGAAGACGTGGGCCATCAGATTGTTTTCGAGGTAGAGCGCGCCGGTTAGCCTGGCCTGATTCATCAGGGGCAGGCAGAGAATCGAACGGGCACGATGCTGATGGATGTAGGGGTCCGTCGCAAACGGGGGCTGGGCCGCGGCATCGTTGAGAATGACGCTCTCCCGGGTGCGTAGGACATGATAGAGGACCGACTCCGGCAGCACCGCGGCAGTCACCGGCTTCTCGCGCAGCTGCACCCGGGGCGTGTCGCCGCCGGCCGTCGCTTCTGCTGCTATCCGTTGTTCGCCGCCGTCTGGAAGAATCAATAGACCCCGCTCGGCACCGGCCTGTTCAATCGCCGTGCGCATGAGCGTATCGATCAGCTTGTCGAGGACGATGTCGCCCGAGACGGCCTGCGATACCTTGATCACAGTCGTGAGATCGAGATGTTCGACCGGCGCGCCGATTGTGCTCGTCAGGCGCGGCGCGGGCTCTTCCACGCCAAGGTGCGGATACTTCTCCTCAAGTTGCCGCGCCTTCCCGTTGGCTCCCCAACGCAGGTAGCAGGAGTGAGCCTGCCGCAAATACAGGCGCCGAAACTGTTCGAAGCCGCGCGCGGCGTAAAAGCGTGCGGCCACTTCGTACGCGATCGCCTCGTTCTGGACGAAGCCATTGTCGCGCGCCGCGCGGATCGCCTGTTCGTAGAGGCGCATCGCGTCGACATCGCGGCCTTCAAGGCGAGCGATCTCGGCACCTACCAGCGCCGCGCGGTCCTCGAAATTTTCCGGACAGTTGTCCGCCCAAGCCCGGAGCTGGTGATGGTGCGCAACGACAACGTCCAGGTGCTGCTGTCGCGCGCCGGCCGGTTCGCGCTCGCAACAGGCGGCATGGGCCAGCGCACAGTAAAAGCGATGATCCGCGGCTGTGAACAGCAATCGCAAGATGCCCGGATGCACCTGTTCCGCTCTGGCCGCCGCCTGGATGGCAGCGGCAAAGTTGCCCGCATGGAAGTGGGCCTGCAGCTTTCGGGTATGGTAAAGGCAATCGATCCACGCGAACTGCGGGTCACTAGCCAGACGCGTTTCGATCTGGACTTCGTCGAACTGTTCGTCATTGAAAGAGCCGAATGTCGACGTCAGGCCGCGCAGCATCCGAACCAGCCCGAGGTACGATGCGATGGGCTCGACGTGGTGCCCCAATTGCATCTTTTGTGCAAATGCGAGACCGCCCTCGGCTTCGAGTTGGACCTCGATGAGAGGCGTGCCCGCTGCGAGTAGATTGTCGATCAGGTAGAGACCCCTGTACCACCCCATAAACAGCAGATCGCCGCTCCGGTTCGCGATCTCGAAGCCACGGCGCAGCAGATCGCGTGCAGTCCCGACCTGCCTTGCGAATGGAATCAGGTGACTTCCCGCTGCCATATAGGTCCGGGCCTGAAAGCGCGTGAATCCGCGTCGCTCTGCCAGTTCGCAGCCGAGTTGCCCCAGGCGATAGGCCGACTCGTGGTCGCCGAAGTGCGCGCTGGCGACGCAGCCAAACCATGCGTAGGTCGCGCACGAAGCGTCGCTGTTGCCCCGCTCCAGGCTGAGATTGACCGCCCAGCACATGGCGAGGGGATAGAGGTTCTTTTCCGTATGGAATGCAGGCGACACGAGCTTGGTCAGGACCTCCATCGTTGCCAGAGATGCTGGATCGGCCATCAACGGCAGTTCGATCAGATCTTCGATGCTGCGGCGCCCGAGCTGGGACCAGAACCGCTCGTATTCGCGTCGCACGTCCTCCTCTGTCGGCTGCGGCGACCAGTCGACCCCCAAATGCCGGAGATAGTCGAGGCCAACGGCGACGGCGCGGCCGCTCTGACCAAGCGCCGTGTAGAGGTCCAGAAGCAGGCAGGCGACCGACGCACGCTCGACGGTCGTTGCAGCCCGAGGCGAAAGCGCGTTTAACCGGTCTTCTGCGGCTGTCCGGGCACTGCTGAGGAACTCGCATTCGGCCCGGTTCAGCTCCAGCGCAAAGATCAGTTCGTGCCGGCGCTCCCAGCTATCCGTCGCCAACAGCGCCGCACCGGCATTGAGATAGGTGAGCGCCGAGGCGTAAGCGGTGGCCCCCTTGGCGCGCCTGCCCGCGGTCAGATTGAGCTCGGCGAGCTGGTCCCGCTCCTCTTGTTCGGTGATCAGCGCGGCGCCGCGGTTGAGCTGATTGACGATCTCGAAGATCGCCTCCTCCCGTTTCTCGGGGGGCGTCTGCGTCACCAGCAGCCGTCCGATCCGGAGATGGACTTCAGCCCGCAACGTTTCCGGGATCAGTGAATAGGCGGCCTCCTGCACCCGGTCATGGATAAATCTGTAAGAGCCTTCCAGACGCTCGACCAGTTCGTGATGCACCGCCGGCCATAGCGCCGCGTTGACCTGCATCTTCGAGGCGCCGAGAACGATTGAAAGCATCGCGCTCGCGGCCACGTTGCCAAGGCAGGCGAGCTGCTGCAACGCCTCCTGCGCTCCGACCGGCAGGCGGGTCAACCTGCCGGCCATGAGGTCCACCACATTCTCGGTATAACCCTTGGCGTGGATGCGATCGAAATCCCAGCACCAGCACGCCGCGTCATAGTCGAAGGCGAGTAGTGCCTCTTCGGCAAGCAAGTAAAGAAACTGAATCACGAAGAACGGATTGCCAGCGGTCTTCTCATGCACCAGCTGCGCGAGCGCCGCGGCATGCTTCGACTTGCAGTGAAGGGCATCCGCAATCAATTTCTCTATGTGCTCGTGCGCGAGCGGTACGAGCCTGATTTCCGCGATCGTGGCGCCAGTGTTCCTGATGGCCCGAAGTTTGATCATTAGCGGATGCGTGGCATCGACTTCGTTGTCCCGGTAAGCGCCGATCAGCATCAGGTATCGCAGTTCCGAGCGGGTCAGCAGATCCTCGAGCAGATCAAGCGTCGCCGCGTCGAGCCACTGCAGATCATCGAGAAACAGCGCGAGCGGATGTTCCGGGCGGGCAAACACGCCGATGAAGCGCTGGAACACGAGCTGGAATCGGCTTTGCGCCTGCTGCGGGTCGAGCTCCGGGACAGCGATCGGCTCACCGATGATGAGCTTCAGTTCGGGGATGAGATCGGTCATGAGCCGTGCATTCGGGCCCAGCGCCTCCAGAAACGCGCCGCGCCAGCGCGCCAGTTCGGTGTCGCTCTTGCCGAGAAGCGGCCTCACCAGACCTTGAAAAGCCTGCACCAGCGTCGAATAAGGAATGTCGCGTTTGTACTGGTCGAACTTGCCGGAGGCGAAGAGCCCCCGCGGCGGCACCAGCACTTTGTGCAGTTCATTGACGACCGAGGATTTGCCGATGCCGGAATAGCCGGAGACCAGCACCAGTTCGGGCGCGCCGCGTTTGACGACCCGATCGAACGCGGCAACCATGGTGTCGATCTCGCGCTCCCGTCCGTACAGCTTCTCGGGAATCAGCAGCCGGTCGGGGGTGTCGTGTTCGCCCAGCGGGAAGTCGTCGAGCTGGCCATCGCGCTCCCAACTGGTGAGGCAGCGTCGCAGATCCCGCTCGACGCCGACCGCGGTCTGATAGCGCTCCTCGGCGGTCTTGGCGAGCAGCTTCATGACGATCCGGGAGAGCGCAGCGGGGACCGTCTCCAACCGCTCGCCAGGCGGCACCGGCTTTCTGGCGATATGGCAGTGCACCCACTCCATCGGGTCGGCGGCCGTAAACGGCAGCTCGCCGGTGAGCATCTGATAGAGCGTAACGCCGAGCGAATAGAGGTCGCTGCGCGAATCGATCGAGCGATTCATCCGGCCGGTCTGCTCGGGCGCCATGTAGGCGAGGGTGCCGGCGATGGTCTCGGGCGGCTCGGGCGCCCGCCGTTCGCGCGGCAGCCGCGAGGCGAGGCCGAATCCCGTGAGCCGTACCCGTCCGTCCGCGCCGTTCACCAGGATATGGGCGGGCTTGAGATCCTTGTGGACAAGGCCGCGCTGGTGCAGCTTGCCCAGCGCCGCGGCGATGCCGACGGTGAGGCGCAACACGCTGCCCGCCTCCATGGGCGCGCCGAGCAGCCGCCCGAGCGGCTCACCGCCAGGATCCTCGAGCACGAGTAGCGTGCGGCCCTCTTCGCGAACCAGTTCCAATGGCCGCAGCGCCCACGCGCCATCGAGTTCGTCTTTCAGTGCGAATTCATGAGCGAGACGATCGAGGCTCGCCGGCGGCGGAGGTTCGGCGGCAGGCCGCACCATCAGCACGTTGTCGCCGCCGACATCGCCCGGGCGCCGCCCTCGACTGAAGACGCGCTCGCCATCGTCCCACAAGATCTGGAGTCGGTTACTCATCGGCGCCGGAACCATGTATAGGAGGGTTACTTATTTGCCGCACTCTGCCGCGAGACTGCCGCCTGTCCCGTAAAGAAGACGGCAGCTTTCATCCGCCTCATCCGGGCCGGGCATGTTGCCGAGCGTTGCGTGAGCGACCGTCACCACTTGGGCGGTGGTGCTAGCGCGCGGCGCCTTCATATGCATGCCGTGAAACGCGATCGCCGCAGCCACCAGCGCCAGGATCGCCATTGCCACTGATTCGTGCCGGCGATGCGGGTGCGTAATGAGGTTCGCGACAGGGTGACTAACTTCGTTAAATTGCTGCATAGGGTAAGCACTCCGTTGCCGCCACGACAGCCAAGCCACGGAAGTTAAAAGGACGAGTCCGCCTGTTTCGGCGGCCTCACCCAAGCTGTGAAGGTCAGGCAGACCGTGGCGTGAGCACTGCTGTCGCGAGTGTCGTGGCCATACTCATGGCCGGTCCCTACTTCAATATGTACAGTATAGTCAAAATGACTTTATTGTCCAAATGTTCGGTGTCCCTTAGAATCGGGGAACGATCTGATGAGTGGTTCGCGGAGACGATGAAGAGTTCAGGCGAAAAGACAGGAATGGCGCCGGCGCAATTGGCCAGGCGAGCGGAGATTGGGCGCGAGCGTCGCGCCCGTACGCGGGCTTTACTAATGGACGCCGGAATCAGGGTTCTCGCTGAAAAGGGCCCGGATAACGCGAGCATCGACGACTTCATGGCGAAGGCGGGGCTCGCGAAGGGTACCTTTTATAACCACTTTCAAACGCGCGAGGACATGTTGACGGCGGTGGCGACAGACCTGGCTGAGGAGCTCAATCTGCATATTGTCGAATTGACGGCCGCAATGCCCGATCCCGCGCAACGAATGGCATGCGCCGTTCGCTACTTCGTTCAGCGGGCAGCCGACGATGCAATCTGGGGATGGGTGGTCCTGCGCATCGGTCTCGGAGCCGGTCCTCTCGGGGACAGCATGGCGCGGGAATTGACCCGCGACGTTCGGGACGGCGTAAAGTCGAAGCGGTTCTTGATCGATGCCGAACAGGTCGGCGCCGACGTCATGCTGGGCTCGGGCTTGATGGGCATCCGGTCAGTATTGCTGGGGAAGGCAGGTCCTAAGCATGCGTCTGCGGTCGCGGCGTCCATTCTAAGGGCGCTGGGTGTGCCCGCAAGCGAGGCGGCGAAAATTGCGGCCATGAAGTTGCCCGCTCTCGATCCTTCAAAGTTACGTCGCCTTTCCTAAAGGCAACCTGCGTATTGAGTTTCTCGTGCCAGCGGCTTTTAGATGATGGGGATGGCACCCGAGCCGGGGCGCTGGTACTCATACATTCGTATGATTTTCGTCCATCGGTTTGTGCTCTACGCTTGGGTCCAATAGCGCATACGGGGGAGCCTTCAAGTCCGCGCTCTGTCCGTTGCGCCCCATTTCCCAAGGGGAGAGGTGAGCCAGTTACGTGTCCCTCGGATAGCTTCCATTGTCGACGACGACGAGGCCGTCCGCCTTGCCACCGCGAGCCTGATTCGTTCGTTAGGCTGGGACACGCGCGTCTTCGCGTCGGCTGAGGAGTTTTTGGCGTCCGCGAGCGTCGCAGAGACGGCATGTCTGATTTCCGACGTGATCATGTCGGGCATGTCCGGCGTCGATCTGCACGATCGCCTGCTGGAACTCGGATGCGCTCCGCCCACCATCCTGATGACAGCCTTTCCGACCGCTGTCCTGCAGGCGAAAATCCAGGCAAAAATCGAGGCGAACAGTGTGCTGGCGTTCCTCGAGAAGCCCGTCGACACCGCCGCCCTGGCACAGTGCCTGACTCTCGCGTCCGGCGGATCATTGCGTGTCAAGCGCTCGTGAGTGCACGAAGCAGCGAGTTGAATCATCTCAAATGAGAATGTACGGAGCAGAAGCGGGGCGGACAGCGCCCACACCGTCACGGAAGGCTCAGGATCAGGATCACTTCAGATGATGCGGCTCGATCCCGAGGGCTTCCGCCTTTCGCACGAGATCTGCTACGGAACGCGCTGCCATTTTTTTCATCGCCTGTCCGCGATGGATCTTCACGGTGATTTCGCTAAGATTCATCTCCGAGGCGATCTGTTTGTTCATCAGGCCGGCCACCACGAATCCCATTACCTCTCGCTCCCGCGATGTCAACGAGCCGTAGCAGGCCCGAAGCGCCGCGATGGATTGTTCGGCCGCGCGGCGCGCCGCATCGCGAGTCAACGCATTCGAGACTGCGTCCAGCATGTCCTGATCGCGAAAGGGCTTGGAAAAAAAGTCGAGCGCTCCCGCTTTCATGGCCTTGACGGACATTTCCACGTCGCCATGACCTGTCATGAACAGAATCGGCATTTGAAGGCCGCTCTTCGCGACTTCTTCCTGAAACGTGAGGCCGCTTTCGCCGCGCAACCTGACGTCGAGAATCAGGCAACTGGGCGCGTCGTACTTCTCGAAGGCGAGAAACTCGTGCGACGATCCGAAAGTCTCGACGCGTAGCCCGACTGACCGAAGCAGGGCGCCCAGCGCGAGCCGAACGGCCTCGTCATCATCGACCACATAAACCACAGATGGCTTGCTGCCGCCGGCGCTGCGGGTCGACGTCGAATGCGACTCCAAAATCATCTCTTCCCCTTCCGAATCGACAAAGTGCGCGGTGACGTTGGACATCGCGTGCGCGGAAGCGCGCCGAAGACATGAACCACTTTCGGTAAATCGGCGCGTCCTCGAACGCACGGTACCGCACTCCGTCGTATTTGGCGAGCTATACGCAGGTATGAGTTCTCAACGTCTATGCGGCAGCGGCGCCAACCGTTCGTAGAATGGTTTTGCCAGTCAGGCGCGCGTATCTTCATTGCACGACGCAGGCGTTCGTACGGCGCGGGTACGTCGCTCTCATTGACTCGCGGCGCAATCAGTTAAGCCATGCATGCGTCCATTTTTCACCGGCATCGCCAACAGGAGAATGCCTCGTGGATATGAAAGAGATAGCACGCGCTAGCGACGTCGCGGATCACAACAGGTTCTTTGCAGAATATTTGCCGATCCAGACCGAAGCGGACGCGTCACATTTGCCGCCCGGCCGGACGGTAACAGCGCTGACTTTCGCGATCTGTGGATGGTCGTTTATTGAAGCGCCGTTTGAGTGCAGCGCATCGAGCGACGATACCTGGCTGTTGGCTCTTGTCGTGGCGAAACTGATCATCATCGCCGCGGGCGTTGCGGCCATTGCGGACATTCGTTTCGCCCGCGGAATATTCGCCTTTATCTGCGGCACGAGCGTATTGGCCATCGCACCCGGACTCCCGTTTGAGTTCAAGCACTCCGTCGCGATTTCGCTGTTGTCGCTGATCGAATGCACCGGCAAGACTGCTTTCGTTATCGTGTTCTGCACTGGGCCGATGCGCGAACGCAAGTTATCCGTGTCATGTCGTCCTCGGTGCGCAGTATTGGCAGGCGCACGGAAACAACCTCGCGACTCGCAGGGCTAATGGGATGCAATCTCGACGAATGAAGCATTCGAGAGTGCCGATCTGCCAGGCGTCGATGCGGGATACGGGCTGGGCAGGTGCATCGACGCCGGCTCGACCGCCGTTCAGGTTCAGGAAATAGAGACACCAAGCAAGTGGCCGGCGCCGAACGTAAATCCTGCGGCCAGAAGACTGATGACCACCTGACGGAGACACGAAAAAAGGGCGCTACGTCCGTTAAAGAGCGACGTGAATACGCCGATGGAAGCCAAAGCCAAAGTGCTTAGCACGATGCACTGAACGATTGCGCTGAAGCCGTGAGTCCACAAGAACGGCATCGTTGGAAAGATAGCCCCCACCGAGAAAAGACCGAAGGACACCCCCGCTGCCGACCAGGGATTACCGCCTAGATCCGCCGGGTCCAGACCTAGCTCCTCACGTGTCAATGTATCAAGCGCATTATCTTTGTCACGCATCATTTGTGATGCGACACGCTTTGCCTCATCCGCATCGAAACCTTTAGCGCGGTAAATGAGCACGAGCTCGTGCTCTTCCGCTTCAGGCGTTGTCTCGAGTTCCTCGGCCTCCCTGGCAATCTGGTTGCTAGCCAGTTCACGCGCATTGGTCACGGACAGCCATTCACCAAGCGCCATTGAGCACGCTCCGGCGGTCAACCCGGCGAGCCCCGTAAAGAGGATCGTCCTATTGCCGGTTCCCGCGCCTGCCATGCCCATAATGAGGCAGAAATTGGAAACCAGTCCGTCGTTCGCACCCAGTACGGCGGCGCGCAGATCGTTGCCTGACGATACGCCCTTGTGCCAGGGTTCTGCCGCTGCGATGCGTGCCCCTTGCGACATTTTCGGGTCGCCACCGCTGGCGAGCTGCTGAACGACGGTCGCGTGGCGATGTTCGTCGGCCGACATGCTGCCAGCGTCTGGCTGGCCCTGGTACTTGTCGCGATCCGCGTACTCGGCAGCAGCTAATGTGGGCAGCACGAAACCTGCGCCAATCAGCCGTACGAGCGCTTTCATCAGGCGCGTTTTTACAGCGAGACCGGTCCCGTGATACCGGTCGCCATTGACCTTCAACTTGTCGGCCCAAACCTGTGCGTGCTCACGCTCCGATTTTGCCAGTTCGCCGTAGATCTCTTTTCGCGCATGGTTGTCCTCAACCTTCGCCAAGGCTTCGTACAACTCAGCGCTATGAAGTTCGTCGGATAGGTTCGCGCGATATCGTTTCAATTCGTGTTTTGATGCCATGACATGTCCTCGAGCTCTGGCGGTCACTCGCGCGACGGCCGCCGGGGCGCGAGTTGAGGGGAATCGATGTAGACGGCGAGGATCATCGCGGATGCATTCGACGGCCTGCGGCGGCATGGACCCGGTCGATAGATCGCATCGCTGCTTTGTATCGGCAAGCCACTTAGCGCGCAGACTCCCACCCGCCTCGCAACCCTTTTTTGCCACGTCTGATATCCATAATTGCAGCTCGTCGGGTCGCGCCATGACAGGACCACCGATACGGCGCTCGGCCGATCGAGAATGTCGATCGTGGCATTGAGCCCGCAACCGACCTCCAGAGCAGGGGCGCGGGAGGGACGCGGACTGCACCGCGCGGGCTGCGCGGCCTCGTTACGATCGCCACTGCAAGCACCGAGCGAACAGGTAATGTGTAACCAGCGCGACGCGTATTCGTTCGCCGGCGTGGCGACGTACCGCGAGCCAGACAAAGACGGATTACGGCCGCGTGCGAGTACTGACGGAGCAGCATCGGGGCGCGACGATACGTACGTGTGTTTGCTCATTGCATTCTCCATCGGACCGGAAAAAGCGGCAAAAAATCGGCGACACCAGCACCCGCTTCGCTGTCACCGGGAAGATGCACGCTGTCTCGGAAGGGCTTCAGCGCCGGGTGGATGTGGACTGACCGATTGACTGTTACTGAAAGACCGCGCGGTCCATGGAATCAAGATAGGCGGACGACTTCAAAAAAAACATTCTACGAACGGTTGGCACGGTCCTCCGCGAGCGGTAGGGATCTCATACATTTGTATAGAGGACGATCTGTATGGGATCGATAGTGCGCATCCGGTTAGTGGTGATCGTAAAGATTGAATTTCCCCGACCTGGCCAGCTGCTTTATCTTGCCCATGAATGATGCTTTCGGCGTTTTCTTGCATTCTTCAACGACTAAGGCGACAGGACGTGCGGTGTCGACCACGAGCTCATCCGTTTCTTTCACACCGAGCCGGTCGACGCCGGCGGCCCAAAAAACCAATGCGGGCTTGTAATTGTCGTCCAGCGCCAAGAAGTCTTCGCATTTCATTCTGCCTGGTTGCACTGTCGTGGGTGATTTCGCAAGCGCGATAGGTGACAGGCCTAAGCCCATCATGACCGCTCCAATCAGGATTATTTTCATCATGTCTTTCTTCAGAGTCGAGTGATAAGGAAGGGAAAACGGGTGAGCAAGGAGAACGGCGTCTGTTGCAGACATCGTGCAAATGCATCACCGCGAAATCAGATTAGACATGCAAGACGAACAAGACAATTCCACGAACGGCAGGGATTGCCCCTGCTTATGAACGACTGCCTTGTACCTGCGTATGACGGGTTGATGGTAACTACTTGCGGGACGCCCGCCAAGGCAGATCCTTCCCGTCACCACATCGATGACATACACACGTATAAGAGCACTATGCTCACGAAGGACTGCCGCAATCGTTCGTACAATGGTCTTCGTGGTTCTATCCGCCTATTCTGATTTCGTCGACCTGGTGTTATCACAATGATCCCCGCCGGTTCCATGCGCCTCGAGTGGGCAAATGGAACCACCTTTCGAGCCGGCTCCGGCCGGCTCTCTTTTTCCCCGCGAAGTCGGTGAATGGCGGCAAGGATCTGCCAACGGCGCATCGACAAGGACGCGCTCGCGGTGTTTTCGCGTCGTGGTTGCGGACGTCTCGGTGCTGAGCTGATAGCGGCCGCACGAGGTCTGCCTCGTCCGTTACCGTCCAATGTCCCTGATGGCGCACAATGATGGATTGGCGCGATGGCTATACGCTTCTTTACCGTTTTCGACTAACGTGAAAGCTAAATTTATCAGGCATTGGTTGCAGGATCCTATGTCTGTCGGCGCTATTGCACCGTCTTCCCGATATCTCGCCGCCGCCATGGCTGAAGGGGCGGAGGCTTTTGACGCAATTGTCGAAGTGGGCGGGGGAACAGGCGCCATTACCCAGGCACTCGCGAATCGTAATCCAGAGGCTCGTCTGGTTGTATTCGAACTGTCGGAGCAACTCGCTGACGGCCTGCATGCGCGGTTTCCTCGTGCTCAGGTGGTCGCCGGCGCATTCCACGAAAATGTCTCCGTGCTGCACGACCTTCCTCCGAAAACGGTAGTCGTGTCGGGCTTGCCCTTCAGGTCATTACCGGCAAGGATCGTGCGCCCAACAGTGGAAGCACTGGCTGACGTTTTGCGTGCAGACCAGGCCCGCCGCCTCGTCCAGTTCTCATACCGGCTGCGCGCTCCATTTGCGGCGCCTGCGGATTTTTTCTGGCGTCGGGTTTGCACTGTCTGGCGAAACGCCCCGCCTGCCAACGTGTGGGAACTCCAGGGCAAACCGGTTTCAGCCTGATGCGATACTGAGGGGCAACGGTTCAAGGTTCGGCGAACGCCTCGGCACGCATCGTGGTCGTGGCGGAACTCTCTCCAACGCGACGTCCGTCTGTTAGCGCATCGCGGCTGCGACAAGAAGACGGAATGGGAGCGCGGTCAGCATTGCAGCGGCAAACCCTACGCACCATAGAATGACAAACCACATCATTCTGGTTCCGTATAGACGGCTCCAATTTTCAGTTTTTTCTGGCATCACATTCTCCGTTTATAAGATCATTAGTCATGCGAACGCGTCGGACCGTACGTGTCGGATCAACTCCGGGCCGACGGCGAACACACCAAGGCGATGAGCTTGCTCACAACCAGTAGCGTGGCTCGCGCCCGGAGCGCATCGCGCTTCCCATGCCGTAGGTTCAGCTGCCGCACAAGCGTCTCCGGCGCCTGTTGCCGGGCCCGCCCATCACGTAAATAATGGCCTTGCCCATGCGCCGCTTCAGTGCGTCAACCGTTGGCCCTGGCAGATGATCCGCCTTGGGATCGATCCTTCGCGCCGCTAGATTCCGTGGTTTGCGGCATGTTCCGAGAGCTGTTTTCCGTCACTCCGCCATACGCAGGTATAAGACAGCCATTCCCCTATAGGCGCGGTCTATGTCGTTCGTAGGATGGTCTCGTTTGTCTCGCCGATCTAACCTGATGTTCACCCGGGCATTTGCGCGATGCATGTCGTCAAACGCAAACGCACCCTTCTGTCATCAACGGAGCGCTCATGTCGGAACCCTATAAAGTTGCTGTACTGATTGGCAGTCTTCGCCAGAAGTCTCTCAATCGCATGCTGGCCAACTCACTCGCGCAGATTGCACCTCCAAGGTTGTCGCTGCACATCGTGGAGATAGGCGCGCTGTCTTTATACAACCAGGACCTCGAGGACGACACGCCGTCAGCCTGGAAAACTGTCAGAAACGACGTGTCAGCAATGGATGCGGTTCTGTTCGTCACCCCGGAATACAACCGCTCCATTCCAGCCGTTCTGAAGAATGCTGTCGATGTTCTCTCCCGGCCTCACGGAGCAAGCGCATTGTTAGGGAAACCTGCGGCCGTTGTCACCTCCTCGCAGGGAGCAATGGGCGGGTGCGGTGCGAACCATCACCTTCGGCAGTCGTTGGTTTGTATTGGCGTGAACGTCATGTCCACGCCTGAAGCATACGTAGGCGGCATTGCTGGTCTGTTTGACGAGCAAGGCGTCTTGACCAATTCCGGAACCAGTCGGTTTCTGGAGGAATTCATGGCCTCATTCTCGCAATGGATCGAGCGGTTTGCGAAGGGCTAGTCTTTACAGGAGGCCCGTGCGAATATGGTGACGGCGAACGCGTCGGGCTCTCGCACCGGCATGGGCGCCAATGCTGCATCGGCTGCAGGGAATGCCACGGTTGGCTCAACTGTCGCAGGCGTACGCAACACCGTCTCGGTCAGCACAGGCGACGGACGCGCAACTGGCCGGCGAGCGCAGCCGTTTTCGAGCAGTGATGGATCGTTCGCCCTACGAGCGCTGCATGGGTTCGACGCGTTGCACGCCGAAGTCCTTGAGCGCATTGCTTGGCATGTCGACGGCCTGCTCGGTAACGGCGTTATATAGCGACGCGCACTCGTCGGACTTCCAGTGACGCTCCGAAATGACTGAAACGTCATCCAGCGGCCATGTCGTGTTAACGATCGAAGTCCGATAATGACAACCGAGACCATTCCAGTCCACTCGAGACTGACTGGGCGAGCAAACCGCAATCGATGCAGTACGCGAAGAGCAATTGATGTTGGCTCGAGTCTCCATGCTGGGCGGCTCGCGGCATGATTGTCGCCGGATATGCTCTCGGATCGCCGACGTGATAGTCTCGGCCTCAGGTATTCAATCTTCACGCCGCCCCGGACCAACATGCACACACGGTGGACCACCGACGACATTGCGCCGCAGACCGGCAAACGAGTGCTCATCACGGGAGCGAATAGCGGTATCGGCTATCAGGCCGCGCTGACGCTGATGCGCAAAGGGGCACGGCTCATCCTGGCATGCCGCGATAAACGACGCGCAGAAAAAGCTCTCGCCCGCCTGAAAGCCGAAGTTCCCGGAGCAAGCGCGGAACTGGCGATTCTCGACCTCGCTTGCCTCGCGTCCGTCCGCTCGTTCGCGCAGAAAGAACTCGCGGAGCAACGCCGCATTGATATTCTGGTGAACAATGCCGGCGTCATGGCGCCGCCGAAACGTCTTGAGACCACCGACGGCTTCGAACTGCAGTTCGGCACCAATATGCTCGGCCATTACGCACTCACGGCGCTGCTCATGCCCGCTCTCGAACTTGCCGCGGCTGAATCGCCTGACCGGCCGCGTATCGTGACGATTGCTTCCATCGCGCACAAGCAGGGGAGAATTGATTTCGACGATCTGCAGTCGGAGAAGCATTATTCGCCGATGCAGTCGTATCGCCAGTCGAAGCTGGCGAATTTGATCTTCGCCTTTGAGCTCGACCGTCGACTGCGCGCGGCGAATTCCCGTGTCATGTCTGTAGCCGCCCACCCCGGGGTCGCGAACACCAATCTGTTTCGTTCCGGCGATCGATCCGCGCTCTCACGGGCTGCTCGCAGCCTCGCTGGCCGGGTTATCGGCGTCGCGCTGAACAGCGAATCCGCCGGCGCGCTGCCGACGCTCTACGCGGCGACGTCGCCCCACGTCGATGACGGCGGCTATTATGGGCCGCAAGGTTTCCTCGAGGCACGCGGGCGCAGGATCGGCGAAGCGAGTGTCGCGACGCAGGCCATGGATGAACTGACCGCCCAGCGTTTGTGGCAGCTATGCGAATCGCTCACGCAGATTCGCTTTCATCTGCAGTCCGAGCGGACCGCGTGAGTTGGACGCACGATGCCGCCGGATCTTTTTTGAATCGCGTTAATTGAACGACAGGTTGCAGCACCATGCGAATACTGATTATCGAGGACGAGCCGAAAATGGCTACCTATCTCCGCAAGGGGCTCATGGAAGCGAGCTTCCAGGCGGATACCGCCCTTGATGGCAAGGAGGGCCTCTTCCTTGCGCTTAGTGAAGACTACGATCTGATTCTGCTTGACGTGATGCTGCCCGAACTCGACGGGCTCGAAGTCCTCAAGCGCATACGGGAGAAAAAACATACGCCGGTACTGCTGTTGACGGCTCGCGACACGGTCCAGGACAAAGTCGTCGGGCTCGAGTCCGGTGCGGACGACTACCTGTCCAAACCGTTCGCCTACGCCGAATTGCTGGCGCGGGTCCGTGCGCTGCTGCGAAGGCCGGCGCAGTCGTCGGTCACTGTTTTGTGTGTCTCCGACATGGAGATCGATCTGGTCAGGCGGCGCGTGCGGCGCGGCAACGTGCGCATCGAATTGACGGCTCAGGAGTTTGCCCTGTTGAAGTTGCTCGCCGAGCGCCAGGGCGAAGTGCTGACCCGGGCTTTCGTGACTTCCCACGTGTGGGATATCAACTTCGACAGCGACACCAATATCGTGGACGTCGCGGTCAAGCGTCTGCGCACGAAGATCGACAGCCCGTTCGAAAACAAGCTGCTGCATACGGTTCGCGGCATGGGCTACGTGCTGGAGGACAGGGCATGATTGGGGCCGGCGCGCCGTATTCACTGCTGAAGCGGCTCGCGCTCGCATTTTCGATTCTTGCCATCCTGGTGCTGTCGCTCGCCGGCGGCCTTCTCTACCATACGCTCTCACTGGAACTGCGACGCCGCGACGACAGCGAAATTGCCGTGAAGCTTCAGGAGTTCATGGCGCAGGCTCGCACATTGGGCAGCGCGGTATCGGTCGCGCAAAACGGTGCGGTATTTCAGGAGGCGCTGCTTTCACATCCCGCGGTGTCTTTCGCGATATCCGGCGGGGGTGGTGAACTGTTGGTGTACACCGGGGGACGCGGGCAGCGTCTGGCATCCGGGCTGGGCAAAGACGCCGGATCTGGTCCGTTCACCTGCAATCCGCCGGTCGTCGGGCCTGCCCGCTGCGTTGTGGGGCGAGAAAAGCTGTCGTCCGGGGAAACGATCCAGATCGTTCTCGCGCACGCGTCTCATGTACGGCGCTCGGTGCTGCGCGCTTTTCAGGAGGACCTATTGCTCGTGCTCGTCGGCGGTTCGCTGCTGATGGGCTCACTCGGTTATGCGATCGCGAAACGGGGCCTCGCGCCTGTGAAAACGATTGGTGCTCGCATTTCCAGCATCGAGGCACACAATCTGGACAATCGTCTGCAGATCGGCGGCGGCCCCGTCGAGCTTCACGACATAGCTGTCCCGGTCAATCGCATGCTCGACCGGCTCGAGCGCGCCTTCACGCGCCTCTCGCAGTTCTCGTCGGATTTGGCGCACGACATGCGCACGCCGCTCGCGAATATCATCAGCTCCTCGCAAATCACGCTGTCCAGGCCGCGCACGATTGATGAGTACGAGACGCTCATCGATTCGAATATCGAGGAGTGCGAGCGACTGCAGCGCATGATCGAGACCATGCTGTTTCTCGCGAGGGCGGATCATGCCAGACAGCAACTCAAGCTAGGGTCGCTCGACTGTCAAAGCGAATTCGCCAAACTCACCGCATTTTTCGATGCCGTCGCGGAGAATAAGAGCGTTCGGTTCTTCATCGATGGGCCCGTGCAAGTGCGAGCCGATCCGACGCTGTTCAGGCGCGCCGTCAGCAATCTGCTATCCAATGCGCTGGAGCATGCCGGGACCGCGTCCGAAGTCGTGCTACGAGCGTTCCGCGCGGGAGAGTATGTGGCCGTGCAGGTCATGAATAACGGCGAGAGCATTCCGCCCGAACATATCGATAAAATCTTCGAACGCTTTTATCGCGTCAATGCTGCCCGCGAGGGATCGGCGAAGAATACCGGCCTCGGTCTTGCGATCGTCAAAGCGATCATGGAATCGCACCGAGGCAAGGTCGAAGTGCTGAGCCGCGCAGGCAGCACGGTGTTTACGCTGTATTTTCCGGCTCTCGTCTAAAGCGCGGCGCGCCGCGCCGCAGCCCGTTCTCCTCTTCTACCTCGCGCACGTCGCCAGCCTCAATGTCAAAAATGACATTTAGCCGCAATGTGTGTATCAGCCGCAGATTTCGATAATTGACACCAGGCGATCGAGGACATTAAGTCCTCGCTCTTCGAGTGTGTCAGGTCAATTCGATTCTGCGAGGGACTCATTGAAAACCAACTACCAGAGACGCCTGTATGCGTCCGTCGCCGGGGCCGGCTTGATCGTTCTGTGCGGCGCCTTCGCGATTCATTCGCGGACCACGCGGGCAACGGCCGAACCCGTAGCGGCTGAATCTGCCACGTCAGCGGCAGCGAGCAGTACGCCTACCGTTTCCAACGCCGTCGACCTGGCGCCCGAGGCGCTCTCGAACCTGCATCTGCAGATCGCCGACGCGGCGCTTCGCCCAGGCGTGCGGACCATCACCGCGCCGGGCGTGATCGCCTTCAACGGCAAACAGCTCGCACAACTGAGTTCCCCATCCAGAGGTCGGATCGAGGCCGTCGACGTCGCGGTTGGCGACCACGTGCGTGCGGGGCAGCGACTTGCCGTGCTCGACGAGTTCGACCTCTCCGATGTGCGCAGCCAGCTCGCCAGCGCGCAAGCCGCGCTCGCCGATGCGACGGCCGCAGCCGACGCGGCACACGCCGCGCTCGCGCGCGGCACTGAGTTGGTCGACGCCGGCGGCATTGCGCAAAGCGAACTCGAGCGCCGTCGCGCGATCGCGGCCAATGCCGATGCCACGCTGCGCTCCCGGCAAGCGGATCTGCAGAAATGGCGCGGCATGACACAACGATTGATGCCGATCGATGCCGCCGCGAAGGCAAAAGGCGACATGCGCACCCTTGCCGCATTGAGTCCGCGCGACTCGCTCGGCGCCGTCGTCGCGCCATTCGACGGTGTCGTCACGGCAGTGAGTACGGCCGCCGGCAACATCGTCGATACGTCGCAGTCGCTCGTCACGGTGACGGATCTGTCGACCGTGTGGCTGCAAGTCAGCGTGCCGGAACACGACGCCGCTGCCGTGCACGCGGGTCAGACAGTCGCGGTGAACGTCGATGCCTATCCGAATCAGCCGTTCAACGGACGCGTCATCGACGTCGCGGATCAGGCCGATCCGAATACGGGCACCGTCACGGTGCGTTGCGAAGTGCCGAACCCCGGCGGCCTGCTGCGCGCCAACCTGTTCGCCACGGCAAACATCGCGGCGCCGCTCGGCCACGATTCCGTGCTGGTGCCCGATTCCGCGTTACAGGACGTGAACGGGCAGACGGTCGTATTCGTGCCTGCGGGTCAGGGTCACTTCCTCCCGCGCACGGTCCATACCGGCGTGGCCGAGAGCGGCATGACGGAGATCGTGAGCGGGGTCAAGGCCGGAACGCCGGTGGTCGCCGACGGCAGCTACTGGCTGAAGGCCGCGCTGATGCAAACCACCATTCCCGACGAAGGCTGAACCGCGAGCGCAGGTCATGATTACGAAGATTGTCGATGCGGCGCTGAAGAATCGCGCCATGGTACTGATCCTGGTCGCCGTACTGATCGCCTTTGGGCTCGTCAGCATGCAGCGACTGCCATTCGATGCGCAGCCCGATATCTCGCCGGTCCAGGTGCTCGTGACGACGCAAGCGCCGGGGCTCGCTCCGGTCGATATCGAGCGCTCGATTACCGCGCCCGTCGAACTCGCCCTGCAAGGGTTGCCCGGCATGCAGGCGCTGCGCTCCATTTCCCGTTATGGCCTGTCGGTCATCTACGTGCGCTTTGCCGACGGCTCGAACATCTATCAGGATCGCAATCTGATCGGCGAGCGCCTGCAGACGGTGCAGCTTCCGCCCGGTACAAATCCGCCTCAGATGGGACCGCTGTCGGATGGCCTGAGCGAGATCTATCAATTTCAGGTGCGTGGCCACGGGCAATCGCTGATGACGCTGCGAACGTTGCTCGACTGGCAGATCGCGCCGAAATTCCGCGAAGTGCCGGGCGTGGTCGACGTCAACGTGAACGGCGGCGAATTGAAGACCTACGAAGTGCAGGTGGCGGACGACGCGCTCACGCGCTACGGCCTTTCGACCGCCGACATCTTCAATGCCGTGCAGATGAACAACGGCGCGGCCGGCGGCGCGACCCTCGAGCACAACGGCGGGGAGGCCATCATTCGCGGCGAAGGGCTGCTTCGCAACGCGACCGACATCGGCAACATCGTGTTGCGCACCGAGCCGGATGGCACGCCGCTTTACGTTCGCAATGTCGCGCGCGTCGTCGAGGCGCCGATGCCCCGGCTTGGCGCAGTCACGCGCGACGGCCAAGGCGAAGCCGTTGTCGGCGTCGTTCTGATGGGACTCGGGCAGAACACGCGTATCGTCGCGCAGCGGGTTCAGGACGCCGTCAGGGAAATCAACAAGACGCTGCCGCCCGGCGTCGAAATCGCACCGTACTACAACCGCGCCGACCTGATGAACCGCGTGCTGCATACGGTTGCTCACAACATGGTCGAAGGCGCCGTGCTCGTGATTGCCGTGCTGCTGCTGTTGCTCGGCAATGCGCGCGCCGGCCTGATCGTCGCGCTGGCGATTCCTTTGTCGATGCTGGCCGCGGCGATTGCCATGTACAGCGCGGGTATGTCCGGCAATCTCATGAGCCTGGGCGCCATCGATTTCGGCCTGCTCGTCGACGGCGCGGTGGTCATGATCGAGAACATCGTACGGCGGCGCGCGGAAGCACCGGCGCGGCCCATGCAGGCGGTCGTGCTCGAGGCATCCCGGGAAGTGGCGCGGCCCGTCACGTTTGCGGTCCTGATCATTACCGCCGTCTATCTGCCGATTCTCAGCCTCCAGGGCGTCGAGGGAAAGATGTTCCGCCCGATGGCGTTGACGGTCGTGTTCGCGCTCCTCGCGTCGCTCGTGATCACGTTGACCGTGATGCCCGTTCTCGCGAGCTTTCTGCTGCGCGGCAAGGTGGCCGAACACGAGAGCCGCATCATCCATTGGATACGGCGGCGCTATGAGCCGGTGCTCACGCGCGCGGCGCATCGTCCCGTGCTGACTATCGGGCTTGCCGTGCTGCTGCTCGCGCTCGCGGGCGTTCTCGGCTCGCGCCTCGGTGCGGAATTCCTGCCGCGTCTGGAAGAAGGGGCGCTCACGGTCACGACCACGAAGCTGCCCGGCATTTCCGTGCCGTCGGCGGTCGAGTCACAGACGATGGTCGAGCGAACGCTAATGCGCTTTCCCGAAGTCCAGTCGGCAGTCACGCTCGGGGGCAGTTCCGAGATTCCCACCGATCCGATGGGTGTCGAGCAAAGCGACACTTTCATCATGCTCAAGCCGAAATCGGAGTGGAAGACCGCGCAGACTCAGGAGGGACTGGTCGAAGCGTATTCGGATGCGCTCAATCGCGCGGTTCCCGGCCTCACGCTCGATTGGGCCCAGCCGATCCAGATGCGCATGGACGACATGCTGGCGGGCGTGCAGGCGGATGTAGCCGTGATGATTCACGGCAACGACCTCGACGCGTTGCACGATACCGCGCAGCGTATTGCGAGCGTGATCGCTCGCGTGCCGGGAGCCGCCGACGTGCAAGCGCAACAGACGGTCGGCCAGCCGTACTTGCGCATCATCGTGAACCGGGATGCGGTGGCGCGCTATGGCCTCAATGCGAGCCAGGTTCTCGACGTGGTGCAGGCGCTTGGAGGCCGCACGGTTGGCTCGATTTCGAATAACGATGGCCGCTTCGATATACGCGTTCGTCTGACGCCGCAAGACCGCACTGATGTGGCGCGAATCGGCGCGCTACGCGTGAGCAACGGCGCGGGCAAGGCCGTGCCGCTCGCCGAAGTCGCCGACATCCGGATGGAGCCCGGTCCTTCGACGATCGAGCGCGAAGAGGGGCAGCGCGTGATCATGGTGCAGGCCAACGTGCGCGGCCGCGATCTCGCCGGGTTCGTGCTCGCTGCGCAACATGCCGTGGCCACGCAGGTCAAGCTTCCGCCCGGGTACAGCCTGTCCTGGAACGGCAGCTTCAAGAATCTGCAGGAGGCGATGTCGCGGCTCTACGTGGTCGTGCCCGTCGCCCTGGCGGTGATCTTCGTCCTGCTTTATCTGATGTTCGACAGCGTGAGCCTGGCGGCACTCATCTTCTTCAACGTGCCGTTTGCGGCAATCGGCGGGATCCTGGCGCTCTGGACTCGCGGCCTGCCGTTCAGCATTTCGGCCGCCGTCGGCTTCATCGCGCTGTTCGGCATTGCGGTGTTGAACGGGGTCGTGCTGGTCAGCTACATCGTCGAGAAGCGGGCGAGCGGCCTTGGCGCTATCGAGGCTGCGCGGCAGGCTGCCTTGACACGGCTGCGTCCCGTGCTGATGACGGCGACTGTCGCGAGTCTGGGCTTCCTGCCTATGGCTTTTTCCACGAGTTCCGGCGCGGAAGTTCAACGGCCGCTCGCCACGGTGGTGATCGGTGGACTGATATCGGCCACGCTGCTGACCTTGCTGGTGCTGCCGTCCCTGTACCCGTGGTTCGACCGCCGCAAGCGCACGGTGCCGCAAGAGCAGACCGTACCGGAATACGCAAAATGACACAGGGTGCTACTCACATGATCACCTTCAAACGTTCGTCCAGCCTGTTGATACCGTTGCTGCTCGCGGGTTGCGCGGTCGGTCCCAACTTCACGCAGCCTGCCGCACCGGCTGGAGCCGGCTATACGCAAGCGCCGTTGCCTTCGAGGACCGCGGCGGCGGCCGGCGCGGATGGGCCGGCGCAGGACTTCGTCGCCGGCGGCGATATACCCGGGCAATGGTGGACGCTGTTCCAGTCTCCGCAGTTGAACCAGCTAATCGATCGCGCGTTCAGGCGCAGCCCGACGATCGACGCCGCACACGCTGCGCTCACTAGCGCGCGCGAAAACATGTTGGCGCAGGAGGGGGCGTTGTTCCCCAGCATCGGTCTCGATGCGTCGGGCAGCAGGAACGGGACGCCGACTGCGAGCCTCGCACCGGTCGCGGCGAACAACCAGCGCATCTATTCGCTCTACACAGGCGAGCTGACTGTTTCATATTCGCTCGACGCATTCGGCCTGAATCGCCGGACCGTCGAATCGGCGGCCGCGCAAGCCGAGAACCAACGCTTCGAACTCGAAGCGGCCTATCTGACGTTGAGCAGCAACGTGGCGCTCGCGGCGATCGACGAAGCGGCCTTGCGAGGTCAGCTTGCCGCGCAGGAAGAGATCATCAAGGCCGACACCGAACTCGCGGACATCGTCCGCCGTGAATACACGCTCGGCGAGGCCGCACAGGCCGATCTGTTGCAACAGCAGGCTGTGCTCGCCCAGGCGCAAGCGGCGTTGCCGCCGCTCGAAAAGCAACGGGCGCTGCAGCGCGATGCGCTGACTGCTCTGGTGGGAGGCTTTCCGAATGAAGACCTGGCGGTGCACTTCGATCTGGCGGACCTGCACCTGCCTGACAATCTTCCGGTGAGTCTGCCGTCCAGGCTGGTCGAGCAACGCCCGGATATTCGCGCCGCTGCCGCCACGCTGCACGCGGCCTCCGCACAGGTCGGCGTCGCCATCGCCAACCGGCTGCCGCAGATCTCACTGACCGCCGCACTGGGCACCTCACCGAATGCTCTCGCCAACGCGTTCACGCCATACAACCAGTTCTTCAACGTGGTCGGCAAGGTCGCACAGCCGATCTTTCAGGGCGGGGCGCTGCTGCACCGCCAGCGCGCCGCACAGGGGGTCTACGAGCAGGCCGGGGCGCAGTATCGCCTGACGGTCATCAACGCGTTCCAGAACGTTGCCGATGTCCTGCAGAGTGTGCAAGCCGATGCGAAGACGCTGGAAGCGTCCGTGGCCGCCGAACAGGCTGCATCGCGCAGCCTCGAGATCGCTCGCCGGAAGCTGCAGACGGGGGAGATCGCTTACCTGTCCGTGCTGACGGCACAGCAAAGCTATGAAACGGCGCACGTCGCCGCGATCCAGGCGAGAGCTGCGAGGCTCGCGGACACGGCGGCGCTCTTTCAGGCCGTCGGCGGCGGTTGGTGGAACAGGTCGGACGCGCTGGTCTCGAGCGCGGCGCTGAAAGAAGCTCATTGAGTCGGACCACGCGACACATTCCTCATGATACGAACTCTCATTGGCCTGATCTTCGTCGCTCTGCTGAACGGCTGCGCCTATTCGTCGGCACAGGCTCACCGTGCGCCGCTTGCGCAGACTGCGACAACCCGGACCGTCGACTATGCGGGCCTGCCCTGTGGCAATCAGCAAGTGCACGTCAAATCGCCGCCGTGCTACTTCCCGCGCGAAGCGCAAATACCTGCCGCCACGCTGCAGGCGGGGACGGCGTCATCGCATTGAGTACGACGCATTGCGCCCGGCAGTCGAAGCGTCCAGCTTGCCGGGCGCGCTGCCGACTCGACTGGGCGTGCGACAGCATCGACCCGCTCGCGGCGCTGATGTCCTGCTTCGCGCCCGTGCAAGCATTTGGGCGCGCTGGAACAAGTCCACGGAATTTCGTTCACCTACCCTTGGTTTCGTGCGATGCAACGAGGCGTACATAGGGTGGGCCTTTGACATCTGCCGTTCAGGAGTATGGGGATGAACACAAATATTGTCGGTCATGGACGTGGCATGCCGCGCGCAGGCGGTTTTGGCCGCCGCTGGCGCGAGCTGTTTGTCGGCGCTGCCAGTCTGCTGGCGCTGCTGATGTCGGGTCACGCTCAAGCCGCCGCGCCGGTGCCCGCCGAGTGCGCCGCGTTGCAGGCGAAATACCCGCAATTCAAGGGCAAGACGCTGATCAACGCGATCAACCCGCACACGCCGGGTTACGAAGCGCTGGACCCGAACGATCCGACGAAATACATCGGCTTCGACATCGATCTCGGCGAGGCGATCGGCAATTGCCTCGGCTTCAAGATGGCGTACAAGCCTGTCGCGTTCTCGGCGCTGCTGGCGACGCTGCAAAGCGGTCAGGCCGACATCGTGATCTCCGATATCTATGCGACCGAGGAGCGCGCGAAGGCGGCAGACTTCATCACCTATTCGAAAGTGTTCGACGGCGTGCTGGTTGCGAAGGGCAATCCGAAGAAAATCAGCGGCATCAACCAGACGATGTGCGGCACGACCGCTGCGGAGAACACCGGCTACGTCGAAGTGCCGCTGATCCAGAAGCTCGCACCGGCTTGCAAGGCGGCGAACAAGCCGGAAGCTGCCGTGCAGCTGTACGACAACAACGCGAACGCAATCCAGGCGATTCTCTCAGGCCGCGCCGATACCTACATCAACGACGTCAATACGGTGGACCAGGCGGTCAAGGCGTATCCGGGCCAGCTCGAAAAGGCCAATGCGGTGACACTGCCGTATTCGATTGGTATCGGCGTACCTAAAACGAATCCGGCAATGCGCGCGGCGGTAATGGCGGCGCTCGTCGCGATCCAGAAGTCCGGCACCCAGACCGAGCTGCTGAAGAAGTGGTCGCTTGGTGCTGAAAATCTCGAAACTCCCAAGCTGATTGCCTCGAACTGATGAATTTGTTCCTGCACTATGTCGGCCTGCCGTATCTGTTAAGCGGCATCGGCTTCACCATCGCAGTCACGCTCCTCGGGCTGGCTGGCGGTCTGATCGTGGGACTGGTGCTCGCGAGCATGCAACTGAGCAAGGTGGGGCCGCTTGCCGTCATCGCGCGCGGCTACACGGTGATTTTTCGCGGAACGCCGCTGATCCTGCAACTCGTGTTCGCGTACGACGCGCTGCCGCACATCGGTTTGAAGTTGAGCGCGATGGGCGCCGCGGGTCTCGCGCTTGCGGCGAACGAGGGGCCGTTCATCGCGGAAATCCTGCGCTCCGGCGTGCTCGGCGTCGACCGTGGGCAAGTTCTTGCGGCGCAGGCGCTCGGCATGACGCCGACCGTGTTGCTGCGCCGTGTGATCGCGCCGCAGGCGATCCGCACCATGGTGCCGGCGCTCGGCAACGAATCGGTCAGCGCGTTGAAGAACTCGTCGCTGGCCTCCGTGATCGCGGTCGACGAACTGACCTTGCGCAGCACGCAACTCGCGTCGTCGACGTTTGATTTCTTCTCGATCTTCTTTGCGTCCGGGCTGATGTATCTCGTGCTGACCGGCTTGATTGCCGCGATCCAGCTATTCGCCGAAACCGCGCTCGATCTCGATCGCAGTCCGTCCGGACGCTTTGCGCGACTGCTGCCGTGGCGCCGCGCCGCGCTCGCCGTGGAGCCCTCCGCCGCAAGCGCGACGCTATCCGTCGGTGCGCCGCTCGACGCCGCGCCCGTGCCGGTTGCGCGCAAGGCCCATGCGGAGCGCGCAAGCCGCTACGAGCTATTGCAGACGCAGAAAGCGGCGGTGCAGGTGAAAGGGCTGAGCAAGCGTTACGGCAAGCAGACGGTGCTCGACGGCTTCGACCTCACGGTCCGCTTCGGCGAGGTCATTGCGCTGCTCGGGCCGAGCGGATCGGGCAAAAGCACGCTGCTGCGCTGTATCAATCACCTGGAGCAGTGGGATGCCGGCGAAATCCGTATCGGCGGCAAGCGCATCGGGTTTCGGGTTGACGGTCAGCCAATGACACAGGGCGACCTCGCCAACGAGCGAGCGAGTGCCGGCGTCGGCATGGTGTTCCAGCATTTCAATCTATTTAGCCATCTGACGGCATGCGAGAACATCGCCGGGCCGCTGCGCTGGGTGCACGGGATGCCACCGGCCGACGCCGAGCGCCGCGCGCGCGAACTGCTCGAACGCGTCGGCCTCAGTCATCGCGCGGATGCGTTGCCGCGACATCTGTCGGGCGGCCAGCAGCAGCGCGTCGCGATTGCCCGCGCGCTGGCGCCGAATCCTCGCGTGCTGCTGCTCGACGAACCGACCTCCGCGCTCGACCCCGAACTCGTCGGCGAGGTACTCGACGTGATTCAGCGGCTCGTGGACGAAGGCGGCCTGACCATGATCATCTCCACGCACCAGTTGCGCTTTGCCGATCAGGTCGCCGATCGTGTCGTGTTCATGAGCGGCGGCGCGGTGGTCGAACAGGGACCCACGCATGAAGTGCTCACCCAGCCGCGCCATCCATTGACAGCTCGATTCCTGAGCGTGATGGGCGCGGACGACCGGCTCGAAGTCGCGTCTTGACGGCGCACGCCATTCAGCATCGCCCGGCCGTTCGTGCCGGGCGTCTTACGAGGTTCGAACAGACATGAAGCACCATACACTCCCGGTTTCGCCTGAAACGGTTCACTGGGGTTACTTCAGCAAACAGGTCGCGCCCGCGTTGACGCTGCGTTCCGGCGACCGGGTCACCATCGAGACGCTGACCCACCATGCGAACGACGACCACGAACGGATGGTCGCGGGCGACCCCGGCGCCGAAAGCATCTTTCAGTGGACCCGCGAGCACAAGGCCATGCCGCGCCGGGGCGCGGGGCCAGCCGATGGACCGTTTACGCTCGGCTCGGGCGAAGGTGTCGGCGTGCATCTGCTGACCGGGCCGGTCGCGATCGAAGGGGCCGAGCCGGGCGACGTGCTCGAAGTGCGAATTCTCGACGTGCGCCCGCGGCCGAGCTGCAATGCGTGCTATCGCGGCCGTTGTTTCGGTTCGAATGTCGCCGCATCGTGGGGCTTTCATTACCACGATCTCATCGAGGAGCCGAAGCCCCGTGAAGTCGTGACGATCTTCGAGCTCGATACCTCGGGCGAGCCATTTGCGCGTGCGGTCTACAACTACGTGTGGACGCCGCAAACCGACCCGGACGGCGTGGTCCACGCGATGATCGATTACCCGGGCGTCAAGGTCGACCCTACGCTGGTGAACAAACGCGAGAACATCCTGCCGAACGTGAAGGTGCCGGCCAGGCTGCATTTCGGCACGATGGGGCTCGCGCCGGCGGAGCTCGACTATGTCAGCTCGATTCCGCCCAGCTACACCGGCGGCAATATCGACGATTGGCGCGTCGGAAAAGGTGCGCGGATGTATTACCCGGTCGCGGTCGAAGGCGCATTCTTTTCTGTCGGCGATCCTCATGCGGCGCAGGGTGACAGTGAACTTGGCGGTACGGCGATCGAAACCTCGCTCACCGGCGACTTCGAGTTCGTGCTGCACAAGAAGAATGACCTCGGCGGCACGATTCTCGAAGGCCTCACGCACCCGATGCTGGAAACCGACGACCAATGGTCGGTGTACGGATTCACTTTCGCCAACTACCTGGCGGATCTCGGCCCGGCCGGACAGACTGAGGTGGCACAGCACGCGAGCCTCGACAAGGCAATGCGCGACGCGTTCCGCAAGCTGCGCCGTTTCCTGATGACCGTGCACAGGCTAAGCGAGGATGAGGCCATTGCGCTGATGTCGGTCGCCGCGGATTTCGGCGTCACACAGGTGGTCGACGGCAATTGGGGTGTGCATGGATCAATTCGCAAGAACGTCTTTGTCGGCGGCGCCGGCCGCTGAGACGTGCCGCTCGGGCCGCAGGCGATTCGCCGCGCGTGTGCGCGGGCGTCCCGTATGCGTCAGGTTAGTGCACAGGGGCGTTGCTGGTGCCTGGGCGCGCAATCATCGCGGTCGGGCGGCCACCGGCGCTCGGGCCGCCGCGCCCTCGCGATGCACCCGACCCGAATTGGTGCGGTTATTGCTTTTTTGGGCGACCCGTACCGCTCGTCGAATCTGTCCTCGGGTAGCGGGCGTTGCGCTCGTGCGACGCGCGTCTGTTCTGGAGTCAACGTTGGATTTGCTGCGCTTTACTACCGAGTCCTATTCGGAGGCCGAACGGCTTCGCGCGTGGGTTAAAGCGCTTGACACGATGGGGTGGCGTAGCGGTGCGATTGCTTCTGTGCGGGCGTTGCGTGGCATGATCGTCGCGCAGAGGTCGCCCGGCGGTTTCGATCTGGGCCTGCTGGCGTCGGTGGCTCAGACGCTCGAACCAAATGCTGCCTGTGGCGACGGCGTGCTGATCGTGCTGCACCTTGACGGTGTGGCGACGCTGCAGGCCAACAGCGGACGTCAGCCTCTGGCAGTGAACGACCTGGTCTTTCTGCCGTCGGGCGAAGGCGCCTCGCTGCTCTTCGCGACCGATTTCCGCGCTTTTGTCGCGCGTGTACCGCGCTCGGCGATCAGGGGGCGGCTGTTTGCATCGTCGATGAACGCCGGCCGGATCGCCGGAGATGCCGGTGTCGGGCACGTGTTTTCCGGTTTTCTTGCGTCGCTTGCGGAAGGCGTGGAGACGTTGTCCGCCAACGACCTGCGTCCGCTTGAACTCGCGCTGGTCGAGTTTCTGGTGGCGATTCTGTCCGTGCAACAGCGCGAAACGCCGATTAGCGGACTGACATCGTCACAGGCGGCCATCTTCTCGCGCGTGTGCCGCAGTATCGATGCGCAGCTTGGCGACCCCAACATCACCCTCGCGCGTCTCGCCACAGAGGAGCGCGTCTCGCAGCGCTACCTGCAAAAGCTGTTTGAAACTGTCGGCCAGAACTTCTCCACGTATTTGCGGCTGCGCCGCCTTGAACGCTGCAGGGCCGAACTCGTCGATCCGCTCCACGAAAAGACGTCGATTTCGGATATCTGTTTTCGTTGGGGCTTCAACGATCCCGCGCATTTCAGCCGTGCGTTTCGCGAGCAGTACAAGACGTCGCCGCGCGCCTTCCGTCATGAAGCGAGCCTCGATTTGGCTCGACATGTGGTGCAGCGCATTTCGCGCGGATTGCCGCTCAACACGGATGCGCTGCTGGCTCCCGCGCAAACCGCGTCGCGGGAAGCAACGCTCGACGCTGACGGTGCGATCGTGGCCAGTCGCCCCGTCGACACGCGAACCGGTTCGAGGCAGGCAATCAGCAGCCGGTCCGGCAAGCCGCGCCACCATCTGTTGCGTGCAACGGCCAACACGGTACATTGGGGCTATTTCTCACACGACCTGAAGCCGGTGCTCGAAGTCGACAGCGGCGATAGCGTGACGATCGAGACACTGACGCAGCATGCGTCGGACGACTGGGCGCGTATGGTGGCCGGCGATCCAGGCGCTGAAAGCGTGTTCCACTGGACCGCCGAGCGCAAAAACGTGAACCGGCGCGGCGCCGGACCGATCGACGCATCGATCTACGGTCGAGGCGCAGGCGAAGGGTTTGGGGTGCATATCTGCACCGGCCCGATTGCGGTACGTGGCGCCGAGCCGGGCGACATACTGGAAGTCAGGATCCTCGAGGTGCATCCGCGGCGCTGCGCGAATCCGCAATTCAGCGGGCGGGCGTTCGGCAGCAATGCGGCCGCGTGGTGGGGTTTCCATTACCGTGAATTGTTGACCGAGCCTAAACCGCGCGAAGTCGTCACGATTTATGAACTCGACGCAGAGCCCCGGCCGGACCAGGGCACGCCCTTTGCGCGCGCGGTCTACAACTACCGCTGGACGCCGCAATGCGATCCGTTCGGTGTCGTGCATCCGACCATCGACTATCCGGGCGTTCCGGTCGATCATTCCACCGTTGAGGAAAATTATGGAATTCTCAAGGGTGTCAAGATTCCGGTGCGCCCGCATTTCGGTCTGATCGCGGTCGCGCCGCAACAGGACGGTCTCATCGACTCGATTCCGCCGTCCGCGTTCGGCGGCAACCTGGACAACTGGCGCGTCGCGCAGGGTGCGAGCGTCTATCTGCCGGTGGGTGTTCCCGGGGCATTGCTGTCGGTCGGGGATCCGCACGCATCGCAGGGCGATTCCGAGCTATGTGGGACGGCGATCGAATGCTCGCTGACCGGCGAGTTCCAACTGATATTGCACAAGAGAGCGACTTTGGCTGGCCAACCGTACGCGGATCTCACGTATCCGCTCGTCGAAACCGCCGACGAGTGGGTACTGCATGGATTCAGTCATGCCAACTATCTGGCTGAATTCGGCACGCACGCGCAGAGCAAGGTCTACGAGAAGTCGACGCTGGATCTCGCGATGCGTGACGCGTTCATCAAGACGCGCCGCTTTCTGATGACGACCAAGGGCCTTACCGAAGACGAAGCAATCTCGTTGATGTCGGTCGCAGTCGACTTTGGTGTGACACAGGTCGTCGACGGCAACTGGGGTGTGCACGCGATCATCCGCAAGGCCTTGTTCACGGAATAATCATCTTGTCGTGCGTGCGCGATCGGTCTGCCGAAGCGGTGCGCACGGTGCTTTCCTTTTTCCGGAGTTACCTCGAATGGATGTATCTACAAAATTCTGGATGGTCGAGGGCGGCCCGACACCGGTAGGCCCTTTCTCCCATGCAACCGAGCACGACGGCTGGGTGTTTCTCACCGGCCAGATGCCGACGTCGCCGGAGGACGACAACGCACCGCTTCCCGAAGGCGTGGCCGCCCAGACGACACGAGTGATGGACAATCTGATACTGGTGATGAAGGGGATGGATCTGGGCCTCGAACATGTCCTTTCGGCGCGGATTTTCCTGACCGAATTCAAACGGGATTACGCGACGATGAACGCCGTCTATGCAGCTTATTTTCCGACTGGGAGATTGCCGGCGCGGACCTGTATCGGCGTAACCGGATTGGCGCGTGACGCGCTCGTCGAAATTGACTTCATTGCTCGCAGGCCGGGTTGAACAGCGACTCGATGCAGCCGTTATACCTGGCAGTCAATGTGCCCATGCTACCGCGTCGTCTCGACGGTCACCTCGCCGTGCAACAGGAATGAGGTCATCTCAGGTGCGTCGCGACGGGCATCGGTCACGAGCGTCCACTCGCGTTCGAGCGGTGTCCAGTGTTGCTGGCTTGCGCGGTCCAGCTTGTGCGAGGTGACCAGTACGAAGACTTGTGCAGCCTGCCTGATAACGCATTCCTTCAGGTAGGCCTGCTCCGCTGACGCCTCGCAGAGGCCTCGGTCAGCCACCACGCCGTCCGCGCCGAGAAATGCCTTGTCGACCGACAGGCGGCTCAAGGCAAGCTGCGCAAGCGGGCCGAGCGTGCTCATGCTGGTGGGACGCAGATCGCCGCCGATCAGCGTGACGGGCACTTCGCTCGCAGCGAGCGTGTTGACGGCCAACAGATTGTTGGTCACAACGCGAACCTCGCGACGGCCGGCGAGCAAACGTGCCATTGCCGCGGTGGTGGTGCCGCCGTCGAGAAAGATGGCGTCGCCATCCTGCACATGGCTCACGGCCACGCGCGCGATGGCCTCCTTTTGCTCGCGAAAACTCTCGCGGCGGCTATCGAGCGATTCCTCGGGTTCGTGAATACCGAGCGAAGCGGCCGCGCCTCCGTAGGTGCGCACGACGCGCCGTTCGTCGGCGAGCGCGCGCAGGTCGCGGCGAACCGTCGCCTCGGACATGCCGAAGTGCTCGCACAACGCGCTGACATCGGTCATGCCGGAGAGGACGGCCTGCAGCATTGCCTCGCGGCGGTTCGTAACTTTCATGGTGATGGTTTGCCTGGGTGGTGCGCCGTGTAAAGGCGTCGAATCGCGTAAGTGTAATCAAACGGGCTGGCGGGGCAATGGGGCGGGGCAGGCAGGTGTGCGCCGCGCGAATGTGCCCGCCTGCGGCTGCAGGCCCGCTGCGTCAAATTAACTGAATTGATTGAATCGATCAATTCAGGCGAAAGCCATCGCCACCATCATTTTCCAAATTCCCTCTGCAAAAAGACGTTATTCCAGAAAAATTTGCGCGAAGCGGGGGGCGGGCGTACACTCATAAATGATTGAATAGATCATTAAAGTGATCATATCGATCACAAACAACCGTGAGACAACTATGGCCCAACTACCCATCAAGCGCGCCATCGAACGCGTACCCGGCGGAATGATGATCGTCCCGCTCCTGCTCGGCGCAGTCATCGCCACCTTTCTGCCGGGCATGCCGAAATTCTTCGGCTCCTTCACGAATGCGCTGTTTACGGGTGCGTTGCCTATCCTTGCTGTGTTCTACGTGTGCATGGGCTCGTCCATCGATATCAAGGCGACGCCCTATCTGCTGAAGAAGGGCGGCGCGCTGTTTGCCGCGAAGGTGGGGACGGCGATTGTCGTCGGTTTCGTGCTGGGCCATTTTCTTGGCGAGATGCCCGTCTCCTCCGGACTGTTCGCCGGCATGTCGACGCTCGCGGTGGTCGCCGCGATGAACGACACCAACGGCGGCCTCTACATGGCGTTGATGGGGCAATATGGCAAATCTGAAGACGTCGGCGCGTACACGATCATGTCGCTCGAATCCGGCCCGTTCCTCACCATGGTCACGCTCGGCGTGGCCGGGCTTTCGGCGTTTCCCTGGCAGACGCTGGTCGGCAGCGTCCTGCCGCTGGCGGCCGGCATGCTGCTGGGCAATCTCGACCGGGAAATGCGCGCCTTTCTTGGCCGCGCCGTGCCGGTCATGATTCCGTTCTTCGCGTTGGCGCTCGGTGCGAGCCTCGACCTGCACAAGGTATGGCAAGCGGGCCTGCTGGGCATCGGCCTCGGCATTGCCGTGGTGATCGTCACGGGCATTCCCCTTTACCTGACCGATCGGCTGACGGGCGGCACGGGTGTCGCTGGGGTGGCGGCCGCCAACACGGCGGGCAACGGCGCGGCGGTGCCGGCGCTGATCGCCGCGGCCAATCCGGTCTACGCTGAAGCCGCCAAAAGTGCGACGCTGCTGGTTGCCGCGTGCGTGGTCGTGACGGCCATCGTCTCGCCCATACTCACCGCGGCTGTCGCAAAGCGTGTCGCCACGCGCACGGAAGCGAGCAACTCGACCGTCGGAGCGACACGTTGAGCATGAGTAAACTTCTGATCGTCGCCGACGACCTGTCCGGCGCCGCCGATTGCGCGATTGCCTTCGCCGCTGCTGGTCTGCGCACGGCGGTGAGCCTCACGGCGGCGCAGGCGATACCGCACGCCGAAGTGATCGCGGTGGATACTGACACGCGCCGTATGTCGCCCGCTGACGCGGCACGTTGCACGGGCGCGGCGTGGCAGGTATACGGCGCGCCGGCCTGCCGGTTGTACAAAAAAATCGATTCCACCTTGCGCGGCAACTGGGCCGCCGAAGTCGCCGGCTTGCAGCCGCTCGCGGGGCTCGCCATTGTCGCGCCGGCTTACCCGGCAACCGGGCGTACTGTGAGTGACGGCCGGGTCTTCGTGCACGGCATTCCGCTCGAAGAGACCGAAACCTGGCAGCTCGAACACGCTGAACGTTCTGCCGATCTCGCGACGATGCTGGAGTCCGCGGGCCTCACCACGGCGCTGCTGACGGTAGCGGCGCTGCGCGGCGATCGGCGGACATTGCGCGAGACGCTTGGCGCGGTGATGCGCGGCGGCGTGCAGGCGCTGGTCGTCGATGCGCAAACCGATGCGGACCTCAGGGCGCTCGCCGAGGCCACGGCGTCGCTCGACGGCGCGTTCTTCTGGGTCGGCTCCGGCGGACTGGCTCGCGAGCTGGCTTTGGTGAGCAGCCATTCCTCGCCCGCGCCGGACCAAAACGCGGCGGCGCCGCAGATGCACCGGCAGGACGGCGCGGTGCTGATTCTGGTCGGCAGCCTCTCGGCGGTCTCGGAGCAGCAATGCGCGATGCTGCGCGAGCGTGCGGGCATCGCCGAGTTCGTGGTGCCGCCCGCCTTGCTGCGAGACGCCGAGCGGCATCCGCAATGGCCGGGCTGGCAGGCCCGCGTGGCCGCTCACCTTGGCGAACGCACCGATCTGCTGCTGCGAATCGGGCGCGACGAAGCGTTCAATCCGGCCGAAGGTGCGCACCTGTCGAAGGCGCTGGCGGCGCTCGTTGCGCCATCGTTTGCGCATCTCAGCGGACTGATCGCCACCGGCGGCGAAACTGCGCGCGCGATGCTGAGCGCGGTCGGTATCGCCAGTTTGCAATTGCTGTCGGAGATCGAGCCGGGCGTCGCGGTAGCGCGTCCGCATGGCCGCGAGCACCTCAGGATTGTCACCAAGGCCGGCGCATTCGGCAGCGCGCATGCGCTGTACGGCGCTTACCTTCATCTGAGGAGCGCGACCGACTCCGCGCACGGCGGGCCGGAAGTCAGCAGCCCGGCCGGCCCCTCCACACCCTCAACGGCTTGCAACACGAGCCCACGGAATTCAGCCAAAACACTATGAGCAACTACCTTCCTGTCATCGGCATCACGATGGGCGACGCAGCCGGCGTGGGTCCCGAGATCGTGGTCAAGAGCCTGACGCACGAGTCGGTCTATCAGCAGTGCCGCCCGCTTGTCATCGGCGATGCGGCACGCCTGGAACGCGCGAATGAGATTCTCGGCGGTAGCGCCACGGTGCGTCGTATCGAGAACGCGTCGGAGGCCCGCTATGAGTCGGGGACCATCGAGTGTATCGACCTCGCGCTGATTCCCGTCGACCTGCCATTTGGCAAGCTGTCGGCACTCGCGGGCGACGCCGCCTACCGCTACATTGCGCGCGCGGTCGAGCTGGCAAAAGCCGGCGAGATCGACGCGATCTGCACGGCACCCTTGAACAAGGAGGCGCTTCACGCTGGCGGTCACAAGTATCCTGGCCACACCGAGATGCTCGCATATCTCACCGGCATCGACGAAGTCTCGATGATGCTCGTCGCGCCTAAATTGCGCGTGATTCACGTGACCACGCACATTGGCATCATCGATGCGATTCGCAAGATCGAGCCGGGCCTCGTGCAGCGCACGATCGAACGCGGTCATGCGACGCTCGTGAAGGCCGGCATCGCCAATCCGCGCATCGCCGTGTGCGGCATCAATCCGCATGCGGGGGAGAACGGCCTGTTCGGTTACGGCGAGGAAGGAGAAAAGATCGTTCCCGCGGTGCAGCGTCTTCGCGAGCGAGGCTGGGACATTGAAGGTCCGTTGCCTGCCGACACGCTTTTCTTCCGCGCTGGACGCGGCGATTTCGACCTGGTGGTCGCGATGTATCACGATCAGGGTCACGGTCCGGTCAAAGTTCTTGGGCTGGAGGCGGGTGTCAATGTGACGGTCGGTCTGGATGTGATCCGCACCTCGGTCGATCACGGCACGGCGTTCGACATCGCCGGCAAGGGCATTGCCGATGAGCGCAGTCTCCTCGAAGCCTTGCGTCAGGGTGCCGAGCTCGCCACGCGGCGAACCTGAGGCGCGGCGATGGGAGTACCTGTGCGCAGAACCGCGGACTTTCACCAGAAGCTGCTGGAGGCCGGCGTCGCGCTGTTTGCCGAAACCGGTTATCACGGCACCGGCGTGAAGGACATCGTTGCGCGCGCCGGCGTGCCGAAGGGTTCGTTCTACAACTACTTCGACAGCAAGGAAGCGTTTGGCGCGGCGATCCTGCGTCACTACGCGGACGAGCAGGCGGCAGAGTGGCAGCAGTATTCGATCGAAGCGGATGTGCCTGATCCGCTGCTCGCGCTACGCGGCATCTACGAGCGCATGGTGGCCGACTACGAGGCTTGTGAAGATCGTTGCGGATGCCTGTTAGGCAATTTTGCCGGCGAAATCGCGCAGTCGAGCGATCTGTGCCGTCGTGCGGCGCGCCTGACGGTCGACGAATGGCGCATGCGTTGTGCGGAGTACCTGCGCCGAGGACAGGAGTTCGGTTCGGTGCGCCGCGATCTTCCGGCTGAAGCAATGGCAGACCTTTTCTGGAACATGTGGGAAGGCAGCCTGTTGCGGATGAAGCTGGAGGACTCGGTCGAACCTTTGAAGGCCTGTGTGCATTCGATGTTCGATCTGTTTTTCAAGTCCTGGCAATAACAGTAAGCGAGGTCGGCGCGCCGGGCGGCGCGCAGTCGCTCTGCGGTGCGCGGTTTGTCCGCAGTTGAGACGACCGGTCATATCAATGCAGGAAAGCAAGGTTCCCATGCAAAACTTCATGTTCCACAATCCAACTCGCATTCTGTTCGGCGAAGGCCAGATCGCCGCACTCGACACGGAGGTCCCGCCCAACGCGCGCGTGATGATCACGTGCGGCGGCGGCAGCATCAAGAGCAATGGCGTGCTCGCGCAAGTACAGGCAGCGCTCGGCGAGCGCCCCTATTTCGTGTTCAGCGGCATCGAGCCCAATCCCACCTACGAAACCTTGATGCAGGCGGTCGAGTTGGCACGTGAGCGCGACCTCGACTTTCTGCTCGCAGTCGGCGGCGGCTCGGTGATCGACGGCACGAAGTTCATCGCGGCCGCACTGAAGTTCGACGGCGAACCGTGGGACATCCTCGCGAAACAGGTCGAAGTGCGCGACGCGATGCCGTTCGGCAGTGTGTTGACGTTGCCGGCCACGGGTTCCGAAATGAACAACGGCGGCGTGATCAGCCATCGCGCGAAAGGCGACAAGCTGCCGTTTCGCAGCGATGCAACCTATCCGCGATTTTCCGTGCTCGATCCGGTCACGACCTACTCGCTGCCGCCGCGGCAGATCGCCAACGGCGTCGTCGACGCATTCGTTCATGTCGTCGAGCAGTACCTGACCTATCCGGTCGATGCGAAAGTGCAGGACCGCTTTGCTGAAGGGCTGTTGATCACGCTGACCGAAGTGGGTCCGCAGGCGCTTGCCGAGCCGCACAACTATGCCGTGCGCGCCAACCTCATGTGGACCGCGACGCTCGCGCTCAACGGCCTGATCGGCGCAGGCGTGCCGCAGGACTGGGCGACTCACATGCTCGGCCACGAAATCACCGCGCTGCACGGGCTCGATCATGCGCAGACGCTCGCGATCGTGCTGCCGGCCATGCTGAGCGTGCGACGGCAACAGAAGCACGCCAAGCTGCTGCAATACGCGGAGCGCGTCTGGAACATTACCGAGGGTAGCGAGGACGAGCGCATCAACGCGGCGATCACCGCAACCCGCGTGTTCTTCGAGCGCATGTCGCTCGGGACCCGGTTGCGCGACTATCAGATTGACGGCAGCTCCATCGGCACGCTGATCAACAAACTTGAAGAGCACGGGATGACGGCGTTGGGCGAGCATGGCAACGTGACGCTCGAAGTCAGCCGCCAGGTCTATCAACTTGCAGTCTGAGCGATCCCGTGTCCGCTTGACTGTTCTCCTGGATTATCACCATGAAGATTGGATTCGTAGGTCTTGGCTCGATGGGCGCCGCAATTGCGATGAACCTGATCGAGTCGGGGCATGAGGTGCATGTTTTCAACCGCACGGCCGCGAGGGCGGAGCCTTTGCGCGCCGCTGGCGCACGGGTCGCCGCAAGCCCGGCGCACGCCGCGGAGTCGGCTGACGTCGTTTTCACGATGGTCGCCGACGATGCCGCGCATGCCGCCGTCACGTTCGGCGAGGCCGGTATTGCTAGCGCGCTGCGACCGGGCGCGCTGCATATCTCGATGAGCACGATTAGCGTGGCGGCCGCGCAGGATCACGCGGCGCGCTACCGCGAAGCGGAGCTCCCTTTCGTGTCCGCACCGGTATTCGGACGGCCCGACGCCGCTGCGGCGCGCAAGCTCTTCATCATGGCCGCGGGCGAGGACACGCATCTCACCGTCGCGGTCCCGCTTCTTGAGCAACTCGGACAGTCGGTCGGCATCGTCGGCACGGATCCTTCGCAGGCGAACCTTGTGAAGCTGATCGGCAATTTCATGCTGTCCGCGATCATCGAGACTTTGGGCGAGGCCTGTGCGGTGGCCGGCAAGGCGGGCATCGACCCGATGCGCCTCGTCGAATTGCTGACGAGCGCGAACTTCAACGCGCCGCCGTACAAGATCTACGGCCCGTTGATCGCGTCCCAGCAGTTCCAGCCGCCGGGTTTTTCGTTGCCGCTCGGCCAGAAGGACAACCGTCTGATGCTGGCGGCCGCCGAGGCGCTGGGTGTGCCGTTGCCGTTGGCGAGCCTCGTGCGTGACCGCTTCCTGACCTTGCGTTCGCAAGGGATGGGCGCCGCGCACGACTGGTCGGCCGTAGCGTTGTGTGCGTTGTCCGATGCGGGTATGAGCAAGCCGGTCCACTTCCCGACCTAGCCGCCTCGCGGCTGATTCGGCGGTCTTCACGCTGAGCCACACGATGACGAGCGCTGCCGCGGCCAGCCGCGGCAGCAGTAAGCCGTCCAGGGGCTACCATCCGAATCTTTGCCGGAAACTGTCTGCACTGAACGAGGATGTGAGCCCCACGGCGAAGATTGTCATGTCATCGGTGGCCTCGGCATGGCTCTTTTCAGACGCCTCTCGGAAACGCGCCACAGCGGTAATCAAATCAGGGTATCGCGTGGCGGGTTCGTCTGACCTTGGCAATGACCGCGCCGATGGCATGCAGTGGAAGCGTTGTTTTACGAACGTGGACTGAAGGTCGGCTGGCAAATGGTGACTGAGTTCCTGCAGCAGTCAAGCGAGACCGGCCAGTTGCGCAAGCGTGACCCGGCCGTCGCGGCAGCGCATCTTCGGGCGCTGTGCGAAGCGGAGTTGGTGGAGCTTTGCCTGTTGGGCGTGCCGGCGGACACGACGCCGCGCAACGTCACGAAAGTCGTTCACAGAGCGGTTGACGTGTTCCTGGCCGCGTATGGATGCGCTCAGTCGCCGGGCTGATAGCGCTTCACGTCAGTCCGGCAAACGCCCGGAATGGACGTGCCATAGCTTCCAGACAGCTTCGCGTTGGATCCAGATCTGCGTGACGAGCGCGCGAATCTCGACCTCAGATCCATCCGTCCTGCGCACCAGCGATTGCTCAAGCCGACCCGTCGTAATCACCATGTCTGGCAGAAACCGGTACGCGAGCGGCTGCGGCCGCTTAATCTGCCGCGTGTCGATCTTCTCGGCGAGGAAAGTCAGATACTCCGACTTGCCATGAACGCAGCCGGATGAGTGAACGAACATCAACTCGTCGTCGAGAAGCGAGGCCAGTATCAGCATGTCCCCTGACACCGTAGCGTCGCAGCGTTGTTTTTCCATTGCGTCGACGGCGGTTTGAGCGAACGCATTCTTCATCATGATTCCCCTGCGGATGCGGCATGCGCGCGGCCCGTCAGGAACGGCACCGGCTGCCAGTTCAGTTGTATGTTCGTGGGCATTTTCCGCACCGCGAGTCGTTCGCCGCGGTCAACGCAATAATTCGCCGCTCAGTCGATTTCCCTGCGAAATGGGTTCGGCCGCGAACCTTCCCATCGGCAATGCACAGCTTGCAATCAGCGCGACCGCGGATGCGCCCATAACGTAGTAGGCTGGCGCTGCGAGGGAACCGGTCTGGCGAATCAGTAGAGTGGCCAGCAACGGCGCAAAACCGCTGAATACGACGACAGACAGGTTGTATGCAAGCGCGATTCCACTGAATCTGACCTGGACAGGAAATTGATCGGCGAGTACCGACGCCCACGTACCGCTTGCCAGTGAGAAAACGACGCCGGCGAGGACAAATAGCACGACCGGATCGACGGTATGGTTGACGAGCGCTTGATAGAACGGGTAGCTCAACAGGATCAATAGCGCCGCGGACGTGCGCAGGAGATACCGGCGCGGGATCTTGTCCCCGAACCAGCCCGCAGCGAGCAGGCCGAAAGAGCTGACAATCAGATAGGCGTTCTGGGCAATCGCCGCGGTCCGGGGCGCGTAGTGCAACTGCTGCACGAGATAAGCGGGCATGTGACCGTACAGTATGCCGTTGACGCCGGCCATCACCGCGATCGTGAGCGCTCCCGTCGCAACGGCCTTGCCATGACGTCGCAGCGTCTCGCGAAACGGTTGTTTGACTACGGCTCCGTGCATCTCCTTGAACTCGGGAGACTCGTCCAGATTGCGGCGCATCCAGTAGGAGACAATCCCGCAAACGCCGCCGAACAGGAACGCGATCCGCCAGCCATATGCCGCCGCATCCGCACTCGACAGGTAGGTCTGGATGCCGAGGTTGACGAACGTAGCCAGCAACACGCCCACGTTGACCGCGCAAATGATGATGCCCGCGGCAAGGCCCGCGCGATGCGGTGCCGCTTCCACCGCATAGGTGATGGCGCCGGGCATTTCTCCGCCGACGCAAAAACCCTGCAGCATGCGAAGCATGATCAACAGGATCGACGCGGTCATGCCCCAGCTCTGGTAGTTGGGCAGCAGCCCCAGACAGATGGTCGCGGTCGTGACCACAATGATCGAGCCAAGGAATACCGGACGCCGGCCATAACGGTCGCCCCAGCTACTGAGCACAATCCCGCCGAGCGGCCGGATCACGTATCCGATCGCAAGCACGGAGAAAGTCGCGAGCATGCTGATCAGCGACGACGCATTCGGGAAAAACTGGGCCGCGATGTTATGCGCAAAAAAGCCGTAGACGATGAAATCGTAAAACTCCAGCGAGCCGCCAAGGCTCGCGATGAGAATCATCTTCCACTGCGACCATGTCAGGCCGGGGGGCTGCGGTTGGTCGGCGCCGCCGACCGGATTACGGGTTGTCTCCATGACTCCTCCAGTGATTGTTGGCTTCTGTGTCCAATGATGTGCGTGCGTTGGTAACGATGTCTCTCGCGCTTCAACGCGTTTTGCGGGCTTACCAGGTCACGCGCTCTCTGTCTGCAGGCCAGGTAATGCGTGTTCAAGCAGACAGCACAAGGATTCCGCCTCCTGAGCGACGCCATACACATACCGGTCGGGACGTATAAGCACAGCCGAAGCGCCGGTTGAAGCTAACCACTCACGGACGGCAACCCCTTCGCTGGCGACGATCTCGACGCCAGCCTGCGCGGCGCGACTGGAAATGTCGCTACATTCAGCGAGCAACTCCGGTAGCACGACGAGTGCAAAGCGATAACCGACCACGTCGTCCAGCAGGCGTCCGTCCGCCAGACGGGGTTGGGGTGCGATTTGTCCAACAACGCCTGACGGTTCATCGAGACAGGCTCCCGGGCCGAGCTTCGGTTGCGGGGTGACGAAATTGCGAATCGCTGCGCTCATTTCGCTGTCGCGGCTGCTGGAAAGCTCCGGACGGGTCGTCTGAATCACGGACCCGAGTTGTACCGCTGTTTCGATAAATTCGCGCACGTGCGGCGAGCGCTCGGATTCGTAGGTATCGAGCAGGGTATCAGGCGCCTCTGCGCGGATGACGGCACCCAGCTTCCATGCGAGATTCGACGCGTCGCGAATGCCGGCCGCCATCCCCTGGCCCATGAAGGGCGGCGTCTGATGCGCTGCATCTCCGGCAAGCAGAAGTCGTCCACGGCGCCAGCCGTTGGCCACCACCGAGTGAAAGGTGTAGATGGCGGAACGTTCGAGGCGTGCGTCGGCCGGCGAAATCCAGCGAGCGAGCTTGCCCCACAGCCACTCATGAGAACCGAGTTGTGCCGCATCATCGCCGGGCATCACCATGATCTCCCAGCGGCGGCGATTGCCGGGCCCGCGCGTGTAGGTGGTCGGGCGCGCCGGGTCGCAGTATTGAATCGAGTAATCGCCGAGGTCGGGCCGAGGGGTGTCAAGCAATACGTCGACGACCACCCAACGTTCATGCGATTTCAGATCGGTGAGTTCAGTGCCCATGAAGCGCCGCGCAATCGAGCGTGCGCCGTCGCAGCCGACGACGTAACGGGCAGTGGCATGGCCGAGCTTGCCGCAACTCGTGTCTTCGAAGCGGAGCCGGACGCCATTGCTCGTCTCGTCTAGCGCGAACACTTCGTGACGCAGGCGCACATCGACATTCGGCTGGCCGGCCAGGCGTTCACGTAACGCGTTCTCGAGATCGGGCTGATGAAACTTGTAACTCGCGCACCAGCCATGCGGCCCGATGCAAGTAGGGCGCTGCCAGTTGATCAGCAACGTGCCCTCGGCGTTCACGAATGTCATGCCGGGACCGACAAACAGCTTGGGAAGCAGTGAGTCCGCGATGCCGACGGTCTGGAACACGCGCATGCATTCGCCATCGAAGTGCACTGCGCGAGGCAGCGCGAAAATGTCCTTGTCTCGCTCCAGCACCAGCACCCGCAAGCCTTCGATTGCCAGCAGGTTGGCCAGTGTCGCGCCGGTGGGCCCGAGGCCGATGACTGCCACGTCGTAATCACACGCGTGCGTCGAAATGGTTTTATCTGACATGTCTGAGTCCGTCTGGAAGACGCCGGGCGCACGCACAGCGTGAGTCCGGCGCCGGGTGTTACTCGTCGGCAACCGGATTGGACAGCACACCGATCCGGTCAACCTCCACTTCCGTCACGTCGCCCGGCTTCATGAAGAGCGGCGGGTTGCGTTTCGCGCCGACGCCGCCGGGCGTGCCGGTCACGATCACATCTCCTGGAGAGAGCGGGGTGAATGTCGACAGGTAGGCGATCTGTTTGGCGATGCCGTGGATCAGCATCTGCGTCGTCGCGCGTTGTACTTCCTGGCCGTTCAGGCGGGTGACGAGCGTCATTACCGCGTTGGGTTCGATCTCGTCGCTCGTCACCATCCACGGCCCGAACGCGCCGGTGCGATAAAAGTTTTTACCCGGCCCCCACTGGCTCGTATGGCGCTGCCAGTCCCGCACGGAGCCGTCGTTGTAACAGGCGTAGCCAGCGATGTGATTCCACGCGTCGGCTTCGGCAATGCGCCGTCCGCCGCGACCGATGACGACGGCAATTTCGCCCTCGTAGTCGAACTGCTGCGACTCCGGCGGACGCAGCATCGGCTCGCCATGGCCAACCTGCGAAGCCGGCACGCGCATGAAGATGACCGGCTGCTCGGTGGTCTCGCGATTGGTTTCCTTGACGTGCTCGGCATAGTTCAGCCCGATACAGAAGATCTGCCCGGGGTTCGTAATGACCGGCAACAGCGTGACTTCCGACAGCGGGTAGTCGCCCTGCGTACCTTCGGCCGCCTGGGCGGCCTCACCGAATGCATCGGCGGCAATCAGCGCTTTCAGATCCGCATAGCGGCCGCCAAGACGCTTGCCGAGGTCGAATACGGTTGCGTCGCGAACGATGCCGAACGAGGGGCCTTGATGGGTAGAAAAGCTGGCGAGTTTCATTGATGCTCCAGTGGATAAAAAGTCGATGCGATCAGCGCTTCGATCCTTCAAAAAGTTGTGCATTTATCTTATTTTGAGAATAAACTAAATTTAACAAAGGACACAACGTCTTTTTTGTTAGGGTTTATCACTATGTGGAGACAAGCATGAACGGTATGAAGCAAGCGCGAGCGGGCCTGTCGCTGAGTCACATGGGTTTTTATGTGAGCGACATGGCACGGCTGGAGGACTTTTATTCCCGGGTGCTGGAGTTCACCGTAACGGATCGGGGAACGCTGCAGACGCCGCACGGCACTGTGCGACTCGTGTTCTTGAGCCGCGATCCCGCGGTGCATCACCAGATCGTGCTCGCGAGCGGCCGCCCCGAACACTTGACGTTCAATCCGATCAACCAGATTTCGTTCGAAGCGGACAGCCTTGCCACGCTGAGGCAGTTTTACCAGCGGTTCGTCGCGGAAGGCCTGGAGGAAATCAACCCCGTCACTCACGGCAATGCGATCTCGATCTATGCGCGCGATCCCGAAGGCAACCGCCTCGAACTCTTCATCGACACGCCGTGGTATGTCGATCAGCCAATGCGGGTGCCTGTCGACTTCAACTTGCCCGACGCTGAACTGATCGCGGCCGTCGAACACCATGCGCGCGCGCTATCGGGGTTCAGGCCGCGCAGCGTCTGGCAGGCAGAAATGGCCGAGCGGATGGGGCTTGCATAAGCGCGGATATAATCCGTTCACACACGAGGAGCCCTGCACAGAGATGTCGAGCATCACGAGACTGTTATCCATACTCGAGCTGTTTTCGGAGGCGAAGCCGTTCCTGTCCGTCGAAGACGTTGCCACCGAACTCGACTGCTCGATTCCAACGGCTTACCGCTATGTGCGCGAGCTCGTGGACGCCGGCTTGCTCATCCGCTTTGCAGGCGGGGACTATGGTCTCGGCCCTCGCATCATCAAGCTTGATTACCATCTGCGCGTGTCGGATCCGCTGCTTGCGATCGGCCAGCCGATCATGCGCGAGTTGAGCGAACACTCGGGCTTCGATGTGGTGATGTCGCGCTGGTACGGCAGCGAGCTCGTTGACACGCATCGCGAAACGCACGAGGCGGCGCTTGACCTCCGATACGGCCGGGGCCGTCCGCGGCCCCTGTTTCTCGGCGCCGCTCCAAAAGCGATCCTGTCCACGTTTCCGAAGGCCAAGCTGGCGGTTCTGTTCGATCAGTATGCCGAAGAGATCGCGCAAAGCGGCTTGGGGACGACACTCGACGAGTTTCGCGCGTCGCTGCTCAAAATCCGACGCGCGGGCTTTTACCTGTCGAGGGACGAACTGGAAAACGGCGTTTCTGCACTGGCGTCGCCGCTGTTCACGGACGATTCGGGCGAAGCAGTCGGATCGCTTGCGGTGATCGTACCGACGCAGCGCCTCGAATTTGCGAATCTGGACCGGCTCGTAGAATCGATCCGGGAGGCAGCGGCGCGAACCTCCCAGCGCACGCGTGCGGTCATCGAAAGCAGGGGAATCGGAGCCGTCGCTTCGTCGCACACGATATCGCGAGCCAAGCGCTCCGCTTAGTCACAAGCTGAAGGCCATTCATCAGCGGTCCAGGGATGGCGACCTCGCCTCCAGTGTCAACGCGGCATTCAGTTGATGTCGTGGCCGACCCGCAAACTCTTTCCGATAGGCTGCGGGAGTCGTCTTTTTTAGTGCGCGAAATTGACGGTTGAAATTGGCAACGTTGGGAAATCCCGAATGCGCGGCGATAACCGACACGGGCCATGAGGTGTCTGCGAGCATTCGACATGCGTGACCGATTCGCACACGGCTCACATACTTCCCGACACTTTCGCCGATATGCTGAACAAAATATCGATTGAGTGTGCGCTCTGAAAGGGTTGCGGCGGCGGCTAATTCCGCCAGTGTCAGCCGTTCGGCAAACCGTGCCTCGATAACTGCTAACGCCCGATTTATCCGCTCCGGCTCGTGGCCGGAAGGCCGCCCCACGTTACCCTGATCAAATGCGCTGGGGGACGCGAGTGGCCGTGCTTCCTCATCGGCCAATGTGCACAGGATGTCCAGCGCAACGCTGAGTCTCTCTCTGGGAGACACTGACAAAAGACCCTCGAGTCGACTACGCACCGTTGCCCCGGCTTCCGCTCTGAACGCAAGGCCGCAGGCAGCGCGTCGCAGAAGCCGATGAAGTGCTTCGTACTCGGGGCAGCAATCTGCCAGTCGTCGCGCCCAGTCGCCTTCGAACCAGATGACGATGGCGACCTGCGGGGCGCTGTCGTCGATCGAACGGTTCGACGACCAGGTATGAGGCAAGTCCGGCGGGACGAGCACCAGGTCATCGCCCTCGTACCCGGCGATCGAGTCACCGATGTAGCGCTTGCCACGGCTATTCATCGTCAAGGTGAGTTCATATTCCGGGTGATGGTGCCATTCGAACGGAATACGCGGAAGCTTCCGGTGATAAACCCGCACGGAGCATCCGGCGCTCATCTCGACATGTTCGTATAGAGGCTTCATGGCTGGAATCGCAAAGAAGTTGACCTTATTGTATCACCCGTCCATCGTGGCCCAGGCTAAGCTTCAGTCATCAAAGAACACCAGGAGACGCCACCATGGAATCCCTTCACATCGACGATTTGCCGACCGCTATTCGGGCGGCTAAAAAGCTGTTGCGCGCCGGCCTTCCGAACTATAAGGAAGTATTCCAGCAGGTCGAAGCTGAAATTCAGCGCAAGGTCGCTACCATCGTGGCGCAGCGTGCCCGCGGTGAGTCCGTCATTCCTGAAATCCAGTATGCGGATATCGCGGCTGACCGGGTGAGCGCCGCGCAGATCGCATCGATCAAGGATCGAGGGGCCTGCGTCGTCCGGGGCGTGTTCAGCCGCGAGCGCGCTGAAGGCTGGGACGCGCAGGTCGCTGAGTATGTCGAGTCCAATGACCTCGACGAAAAACTCGCGCATCGCGCAGAAGACAAGTACTTCGGCAACCTCGCTTCGAGCAAGCCCCAGATCTATGGCATTTACTGGTCGAAGCCTCAGGTCGAAGCGCGCCAGGCGCCCGAACTCACTCAGACGCGCGTCTTTCTGAACCGTCTCTGGAAACACGACAGCGAAGGGCGCGTTCATTTCGATCCGGACCGCGTTCCGGTGTACGCGGACCGGCTGCGACGTCGCCCCCCCGGCTCGGAGTCGCTCGGGCTGTCTGCTCATTGCGACGGTGGGTCAGTCGAACGTTGGCTTGACGACAATTTCCGGCGTGTTTATCGACACGTGTTTAGTGGCGACTGGCGCCGCTACGACGCGTTCGATGCCGCGTATCGCCCCGAGGCGAGAGAGATTCCGTCACCGACTGTCTGTTCGATGTTCCGTACTTTCCAGGGCTGGACAGCGCTCACTCCGCAAGGTCCGGGAGACGGCACGCTTCAGCTTGTGCCAATTGCCAACGCCATGGTGTATGTGTTGTTGCGCGCTCTCCAGGATGACGTGCCAGAAGACGATCTGTGCGGCGCATTACCTGGCCGCGCACTTTCGATCAAGCGGGAGTGGCATGGTCCGCTTCAAGAAGCGTTGTCCTCCATTCCACTGATGCAGGCAGGGGACACCGTCTTCTGGCATAGCGACGTGATTCACGCGGTCGAAGATGCTCATCGTGGCAAGGGCTACAGCAACGTCATGTACATATCGGCTGCGCCAGCGTGTGCAAAGAACGACGCCTACCTTAAACGCCAGCTGCCGACCTTTCTCAACGGAGATAGCCCGCCGGACTTTCCTGCGGACAATTTCGAAGTCGACTTTGTCGGACGTGCGGCGGAGGCAGACCTGACTGAACTCGGCAAGGACCAGATGGGCTTTACGCTGTGAAACGCCCTCGCTGGGGGTTCAAGGCAATCGCCGATTCGTAGGCGGGTAGCCTGGGTCGGTTCGGGGTTAGCCAGGCGGCCCGAAAGATCCGGCCAGGCTCTCTGGCTGACGCGCGATGTATCAAGGGGGCAGAAGTCTATTGCCGCTGCCCTGCAACGCGACGTTCTGTGCGGGTGGGATCGATCGACAGAGACGGGTGGCGCCCCGCGGAGCCCACGCTTGATTCTCTGACGACTAGCTGCGGAACGGCGAAGTACTGCACGGGTGGTTCTTTTCCGTCCGCCGCTGGATCGAGCCTGGCCAGCAGCGTCTCACTAGCGATCGTGCCGAGTTTGTCCGCGCCGGCGGAAAGAGTAGTGAGCGGCGGATTGGTATGTTCTGCCGCCACCACATTGTCACAGCCAACGACCGCGAGCGCCTTGCCCGCACGTTTGCCCATTCGGTCCAGCTCATGCAACACGCCAAACGCAACCTGGTCGTTATAGCAAACCACCGCCGTCGGACGAGGCCGCATCTCGAAGATGGCGCGGACTGCCTTGCGACCGCCCTCCGGAGTCAGTTCAACATCGATGATCCACTCGTCGGCGACAGTGAGGGCATGACTGGCCATCGCCGCGAGGTAGCCCTGCCTGCGCTGGTTCGCAACCGCATACCCGGTTCGATTGCCGGCGAATGCGATACGTGTGTGGCCCTGAGCAATCAGATGTTCCGTCGCGAGAGCGAATCCAAAGCTGTTGTCGACTCCGACCGTGTCGACATCCGTGCCCATCGGTCGCATGACAAGGACAAGTGGAATTCCCCAGGACTTGATCTCGTCCGGCAGTTGCTCAGGTGTTCCCAGCGCAGGAGACATGATCAGGCCGGCCACATTCTGCTCACGCATCGATTGCAGAACACGGGTTTGGGTCGCGACGTTTTCGGCAGTATGCGCCATCAGCGTCGTGTATCCGGACTGCGCGAGTACCCGCTCGATGGCGACGAGCAACTCGACAAAGAAGGGATTAGTCAGATCATTAATGACCATCCCGACGATGGTACTTCGGGTCCCGCGCAGATTTGCTGCGCCGCGGTTGTAGACGTAGCCGAGGAGCTGTGCCGCCGCCCGAACCTTGTCGGCCGTCTCCGCCTTGATTTTTGGGCTCTGCTGAAGGACCAGCGAGACCGTCGACTTGGATACGCCCGCAGCCGCTGCAATGTCCTGAATCGTCGGAACGGTTTTCATGTTGCTTTGCACAATTGGAACGTTCCAAAAAGTGTTTGACACGGTGAAATGAGTCTACTACAGTTGGTTGGAACGATCCAATAAACGCTAGTTGGAACGTTCCAATGGAGAGAGACAATGGCTACTAATATTCGCTGGGCGCTGATCGGCGCCAGCACCATAGCGGACGAGTGGATGGTCGACGCGATCCGGTCGCAGCCGGACGGCGCGATCGAAGCCGTCGTCAGTGGCAGCGCCGGGCGCGCCCGCGAGTTCGCCGACAAGCATCGGATTTCAAAGTCCGGCACGAACCTCGATGAGATCCTCGCCGATCGCGACATCGACGCGGTCTACATCAGCAGCACCAACGAAAAACACCTGTCTCAGGTACTGGCGGCTGCCGCTGCCGGCAAACACGTGCTCTGCGAAAAGCCGCTTGCGCTCTCAGAGGCTGACGCCGCTCAGATGATCGAGGCGTGCGCCGCGCATGAGGTCATCCTCGGCACGAACCATCACCTGCGGTGTGCAGCGACACACCGCCGTCTGCGCGAACTCATCCGTTCAGGCGCGGTGGGCACGCCACTTTACGTGCGAGTCTTCCACGCGGTCTCCCTGCCTCCGCACCTGCGCGGCTGGCGAATCGAGCGCCCCGATGCGGGCGGCGGTGTCGTGCTCGACATCTCCGTGCACGACGCCGACACCCTTCGCTTCATTCTGGATGCAGAACCCGTCGAAGTGAGCGCGATGACCTCGTCCGGAAGCATGGGTACACGCGGCCTCGCCGACGGCGTGATGGGAATCATCCGGTTCAGTAACGGCGTGCTTGCCCAGATACACGACGCGTTCACCGTGCCGTACGCACCGACCGGCCTCGAGGTCCACGGGACCGAAGGCTCGCTCATCGCACGTGACGTGATGACCCAGCGCGCCGTTGGAGAAATCGAGCTGCGTTCAGCAGCAGGTTTCGAAATCATCGAGGTCGTCCACCAGGACCTTTATGTCACCGCGGTCGCCCAGTTCCATCGCGCTGTTCTCCTCGGAGAGGATCCCGCAGCGACCGGCGGGGACGGATACCGGTCACTGGTTAGCGCGCTTGCGCTTCAGGAGTCGGCTTCGACCGGTGCACACGTCGCCGTCCCGCAGCAGTTCGCGCGCTGAGTCAGTTTGAGGAGATCTATTGTGGGTTCCAGCAAAGTTATTTCGATGGCGACTGCCGCAGGCCTGATCAACGATGGTGACGTTGTGACCGTCAGTTCGTCGAGTGGCCTTGGCTGCCCCGACGCCATGCTGGCGGCGATCGGGACGCGCTTTGAAACCGAGGGCCATCCTCGAGCACTTTCGCTGCTGCATCCGATCGCAGCCGGCGACATGTATGGCGTCAAAGGTATTGACCATCTGGCAAAGCACGGGCTTATCAAGTCGATCATCGCCGGTTCGTTTCCCAGTGGCCCGTCGAGTCTTCCGATGCCCGACATCTGGCGGATGGTCGTCGACAACGAAATCCGCGCATACAACCTCCCGAGCGGGGTGATGTTTGACATGCATCGGGACGCGGCCGCGAAGCGCCCTGGTGTCCTCACCAAGGTGGGGCTCGACACTTTCGTCGATCCGGACCGGCAGGGCGGCGCAATGAACAGTCTCTCGGAATCCGAGCCGATCGTGGCCAAGGTCACGTTCGCGGGCGAGGAGTGGCTCTTCTTTCCGAATATCGTGCCGCGCGTCGCTATCGTGCGTGCCACCACAGCGGATGAGCGGGGCAACCTGTCTTACGAACACGAAGGCGCGCTGCTTGGCGGCCGCGACCAGGCGCTTGCGGTGCGCAATAACGGCGGCATTGTCATCGCCCAGGTCAAGCGAGTCGTGAAGGCTGGGTCGCTCGGTACGCAGCAGGTGCATATTCCGTGCAACCTCGTTGACTACGTGGTCGTGGACCCCGAGCAGAAACAGACGACGCAGATCGAATACGACCCGGAGATCAGCGGCGAAATCAAGGTTCCGGACAGCGAATTTGCATTGGCCGACTGGAACGCAGAAAAGGTGATTGCCCGTCGCGCGGCGATGGAGATCGCAGACGGAGACGCGGTGAATCTTGGCTTCGGCATTTCGGCCAACGTTCCGCGCATTCTCCTTGAAGAAGGACTCAACGGCCGGGTGACGTGGGCCATCGAGCAGGGTGCGGTGGGCGGTATGCCGCTGCTCGGCTTCGCCTTCGGTTGCTCGGCAAACGCCGACGCGATCATGCCGTCGCCTTCGCAGTTCATCTACTTCCAGGGAGGCGGCTTCGACGTTTCGCTGCTGTCGTTCCTGCAGATCGACCGCAACGGCCACGTGAACGTGTCGAAGCTGCCCAGCAAGCCGTACCTGACTGCCGGATGTGGCGGCTTCATCGACATTACGACGCACGCGAAGAAGCTCGTCTTCTCGGGCTTTTTCACAGCCGGCGCGAAGCTGGAGGTCGGTCACGGACGGCTGACGATCCTTCAGGAGGGCAAATCGAAGAAGTTCGTCGGCGAGGTCGACCACGTCACATTCAGCGGCCGCATGGCGCAGCAGCGTGGTCAGCAGGTGCTGTATGTGACTGAACGCTGTGTGCTGCGGCTCACGAAGGAAGGTCTTGAAGTGATCGAAGTGGCGCCGGGCATCGACCTGAACAAGGACGTGCTTGAGCAGGCGGACTTTCCTCTGATTGTTTCACCGGATTTGAAGACCATGAATGCGGCGATTTTCAGCGAATCGCCGTACGGCCTGCAACTCGGGGAGGCACGTCGTGGCTGATATCGATGCAATCCAGTTCGAGCGCAGCGGCGCAGTCGCTGTTGTCACGTTGAACCGCCCCGAGAAGCTCAATGCCTTGACCCCACCAATGCTGATGCGTCTGGAGGCGGTCGTCGCTGAGCTTGATACGTGGACCGATGTGCGCGCCGTGGTCCTGACGGGTTCGGGAACGAAGGCTTTCTGCGTGGGTGCGGACATCAATGAATGGTCCGCGCTGACGCCACTTGATATGTGGCGTCAGTGGGTACCGCGCGGACACAGGATCTTTGATCGTTGGGCTGCGCTTCGTGTACCGGTCATTGCCGCTATCAATGGACACGCGCTCGGAGGCGGGCTGGAGCTTGCCGCAGTGGCGGACATCCGGATCGCAGACCCTGCCGCGACCTTCGCGCTTCCGGAAGCCGGTATAGCGACATGTCCGGGCTGGTCTGGCACGCAACGGCTTGTCTCGATCATTGGGGCGAGCAAGGTCAAGATGCTCGCGCTCACCGGCAGACGTATCGACTCCACGCGCGCTCACGAGATTGGTCTGATCGACGAGCTTGCGTCAGCGGGCGGTGTATTGAACGCCGCGCTGGAGATGGCCGAACAGATCGCACGTCTCGCGCCCGTGTCGGTGCAACTGACCAAGCAACTGGTGAACGCGGCAAATGGCGAGGGTGCTGCGGCCACCCTTGAGGCAATGGCGGGTGCATTGGCGGCAACCACCGCGGATGCGCGTGAGGGAATGCTGAGCTTTCGCGAAAAGCGGCCGGCGAACTTTGAGGGTAACTGACATGACGACTGCAAACATGAACCCGGAACTGGCGCCTTTGCTTGTGGCGTCTCATAAGACTGACTTCGAGGTGTATCACGGTCGCCTCTACATCGACGGGCAGTGGCGCGAGGCTGGTGGCGGCGAACGTGTCGAGCGGCTCAGTCCGGCTCACGGCGAGCTGGTCAGCACCTATGCCGTGGCGACGCCCGAGGACGTCGACGAGGCGATCGACGCAGCCCATCGTGCATTTCACAACGGCCCCTGGCCAAAGATGAAGGGAGCGGAGCGTGCCCGCGTGCTGCTGGCGATCGCGGATGGCATCCAGGCCCAGATTGAGCGTCTTGCGCTAATCGAATCGCTGGAGAACGGCAAGCCGCTCACCCAGGCGCGCGCGGAGGTCGCCGGTTGCGTCGATCTGTGGCAGTACGCTGCGAGCCTTGCTCGCACCACCAGCGGTGACGCCTACAACACCTTGGGCGAGGACATGCTAGGACTGGTGTTGCGTCAGCCGATCGGGGTGGTCGGCATCATCACGCCATGGAATTTTCCGCTGTGGATCCTGTGCCAGAAACTGCCATTCGCGATGGCAGCGGGCTGCACATGCGTGATCAAGCCCAGCGAGCTGACGTCCGGCACGACCGTCATGTTGATGGGGATCCTTGAAGAGGCCGGCGTGCCAGCCGGGGTCGCGAATGTCGTGACGGGCAAGGGCTCACGCGTCGGTCAGCCTCTCGCCGAGAGTCCGCGGGTCGACATGCTCTCGTTCACGGGTTCGACCCATGTGGGGTCGATGCTCGCCGGGGTAGCCTCGAAGAAACTCAAGAAAGTCGCCCTGGAACTGGGCGGCAAGAATCCTCAGATCGTTTTTCCGGACTGCGACTGGGATGCCATGGTCGACGCGGTCGTGTTCGGCGTGTACTTCAACGCCGGCGAATGCTGCAACAGCGGTAGCCGGGTTCTGGTGCATGAGTCCATCGTGGAGCGGTTTGCCGCTGCTGTTATCGAGCGCGCCCGCGAAATGCCTGTCGGCGATCCGCTTCATCCTGATGCGAAGGTCGGCGCGATCGTCAGCGAACAGCAAATGAACGACATCCTTGGTCATATCGAGACCGGTGTCTCGGCAGGTGCGAAGGTGCGACTTGGCGGCGGGCGTTACGCAAGTGCTAACGGCCTTTATCTGCAGCCGACCGTCCTGACCGATGTCACCGCAGACATGAGTGTCGCAAGAGAGGAAATTTTCGGCCCTGTCTTGAGTGTCATCGCGTTCCGCGATCTGGATCATGCCATCGAAATCGCAAACGACACGGCGTACGGCTTGTCGGCCGCGGTGTGGAGCAGCGATATCGATACTTGCCTGAAGGTCGCACGCGGTGTCGACGCAGGGACGATCTGGGTGAACACCTTCCTCGACGGATATCCGGAACTCCCGTTTGGAGGATTCAAGGCGAGCGGCGTCGGCCGCGAACTCGGCAAGCAGGCGGTCGAGGACTATACGGAGACGAAGACGATTCAACTGCATATCGGAGAACGCAAGAACCTCTGGTTGCCGGCGAAGAAATAGCAGGCAGGAAATAAGCCTCGGGCGGAAGGGGCCGCCGGGAAAAAGACTGAAAACCCTCTCCATCAGAGAGAGCAACCCATCTGGAGTGAGACATGTTGAGGAAGACACTTTTTGCACTCGTGGCAGCCATCGCCGTCAGTGGCAGCAGCGCGGTATCGGCGGCCGACACCAAATCCGTCGAAGTGATGCACTGGTGGACCTCGGGCGGCGAAGCCCGTGCGCTGGAGGTATTAAAGGACGGTTTGAAGCAGCGCGGATACGCCTGGAAGGACGCGCCGATTGCAGGGGGCGGCGGCGAAGCAGCGCGCACGGTGCTGAAAGCTCGCGTTGCATCCGGCAATCCGCCTGACGCCATCCAGATGCTCGGCTTTACCATTCCTGAATACGCGTCGCAGGATTTTCTGACCAACCTCGATCCGATCGCGGCAAAGGAAGGATGGGACAAGCTCGTGCCCGGTCCGATTCAACGTTTCTCGAAGGTCGATGGCCATTGGGTAGCGGTGCCGGTCGACGTTCACCGGACCAACTGGATCTGGGCGAACAAGAAGATTTTCGATCAGTTGCATCTGACTCCGCCGCAGACGTTCGACCAGCTGGTTGCCGATGCCGCCGTGATTCGCAAGGCTGGCTACACGCCGCTCGCCCACGGCGGGCAGCCGTGGCAGGAAGCGACGATTTTCGATAGTGCCGTCATGTCTGCCGGCGGCCCGAAATTTTATACCCAAGCCCTTGTCAATCTCGATCCTGCCGCGCTCGGCTCAAAGACGATGGAAAAGGCATTCGACCAGATGCGCGCGCTGCGCGGTATGGTCGATCCGAATTTCCCGGGGCGTGACTGGAACCTCGCAACGTCGATGGTCATCAACGACAAGGCCGCGATGCAGATCATGGGCGACTGGGCGAAGGGTGAGTTCGTGAACGCCGGCAAGAAGGCCAATGTCGACTACCTGTGCTTCCAGTATCCCGGCACCCAGGGCGACTTCATCTTCAATACCGACCAGTTTGCGACGTTCAAAAAGAGCGATGCCAGCGTGCCTGGTGAAAATGCGTTCGCGTCGACCGTGATGGACAAGGGCGTCCAGGCGAAATTCAATCAGATCAAGGGAGCGATTCCGGCGCGTCTCGATGTGCCTTCCGATGGGTTCGACGAGTGCGGCCAGAAATCGATGGCTGATCTTCGCTCCGCGTTGAAAAGCGGCACGATGGTGGGCAGCTTCGCGCACGGACACGCAATGCCCGATGGGCCGAAGAACGCGGTCTATGACGTCGTCACGCATTTCTTCAACACCAACGAGTCATCTGCCGATGCGGTGAAACAGCTGGTCGACGCTGTCAACAACGCCAAGTAGGCCGTTCACCGTCTTAAAACTCACGGGGGCGCACCAGCGTGCCCCTGCGAAGACCCGATGCTCCCGAAGTAGAGGTGGTTGCCATGCACACTACACACCGGACCGTCCATACCTCGGCACGAGGTACTACGGACGAATCCCAGCTTCACGACAAACGCCGGTCAAGCCTGAGAAACCGGTTCGAGCAGGTATTGCCAAAGCTCGTGTTGTCGCCCACGTTGATTACGACGCTGATCTTCGTCTACGGTTTTATTGTCTGGACGACGGTCCTGTCGTTCACGCGCTCACGCGCGTTTGCCAATCTGCACTGGGGCGGCCTGATGCAGTACGGACGCGTCTGGACACATCCGCGCTGGCACGTTGCGGTCACCAATCTGGGAATCTATGCATCGCTGTATGTCGTCCTGTGCATGGGGATCGGGCTGGGCCTCGCCATTCTTCTCGACCAGCGCATCAGGGCGGAAGGCGGTCTGCGCGCGATCTTTCTTTATCCGATGGCGATCTCCTTCATCGTAACGGGCACAGCCTGGAAATGGATACTGAATCCCGGTCTCGGGCTGACGAAGCTTTTCCACGACTGGGGTTGGACCAGTTTCAGGTTCGACTGGATCATCGATGATCGAATGGCTATTTACACCGTGGTCATCGCCGCGGTGTGGCAGGCGTCCGGCTTCGTTATGGCGATGTTCCTCGCAGGCTTGCGGGGTATCGATCAGGATATGGTCAAGGCCGCGTCGATCGATGGGGCAAGAATGCCGGCTATTTATCGACGCATCATCATTCCGCAACTGCGCCCGGCTTTCGTTTCCGCGTTCGTCATCCTCGTTCACCTCGCGGTCAAGAGCTATGAACTGGTGGTGGCCTTGACAGGCGCAGGTCCCGGCTATTCGACGGAGTTGCCCTCGACGTTCATGTACTCATTCACCTTCACGCGAAACGAGTTGGGAATGGGAGCGGCGAGTGCGGTCATGATGCTGTGCACGGTCGCCGCGATCATGGTTCCGTATCTCTATTCAGAGCTTCGTCCGCGCAGCGGCAGCGGCTCGCATTAGTCCAGTCAGGAGATCGTCATGTTGAAAAAAGGCTGGGACTCGCCGCAAATGGTGATGGGCAAGCATAACTACGTATCGAGGATCGTGATCTATGGACTACTGGCGGTTTTCGCCGTGGTCTATCTGATCCCGCTCGCGGTAATGATGCTGACGTCGTTCAAACCTCTTTCGGAGGTGTACAGCGGGAACATTCTCGCGTTGCCTCGTGCATGGACACTGGAGCCGTGGCTTAAAGCCTGGGGGGAAGCCTGCGTTGGCCTCGATTGTTCTGGCGTGAAGGGGTTTTTCTGGAACTCGACAAGGATGGTCATTTCCGCCGTTGCGATTTCTACCTTCCTTGGCGCGCTCAACGGGTACGTGCTGACCAAATGGAGATTCAAGGGCGACAACATCCTGTTTGGACTCGTGCTGTTCGGATGCTTCATCCCGTTCCAGATCGTGCTCATTCCGATGGCTACCTTCCTCGGGAAGATCGGACTGGCACAGTCCATTACGGGTCTCGTGTTCGTGCACATTGTCTACGGTCTGTGCTTTACGACTTTGTACTTCCGTAACTTCTATGTCGCGTTTCCCGATGAACTCGTGAAGGCCGCGATGATCGATGGAGCGCGCTTTTTCAGGATCTTCCTGCGCATCCTGTTGCCGTGTTCCGGCGCCATCATCACTGTAACGGTGATCTGGCAGTTCACCAATATCTGGAACGACTTCCTCTTCGGTGCTTCATTTACGACGGGCGGCACGGCGCCTATTACGGTCGCACTGAACAACATCGTGAATACGTCGACGGGCGTGCGTGAGTACAACGTTCAAATGGCAGCCGCCGTGATTACCGCGCTGCCCACTCTTCTGGTCTATGTGATCGGCGGCCGCTATTTCGTGCGCGGCATGATGGCCGGTTCGGTAAAGGGGTAAGGAAATGGCTTCTCTGCATATTTCAAATGTCCGCAAGGCCTACGGCCCGACGGAAATCCTGAAGAACATCAACATCGATGTGACCGATGGCGATTTCCTTGTACTTGTCGGGCCGTCCGGTTGCGGAAAATCGACCCTGCTGTCGCTGATCGCGGGACTCGACACTATCTCCGGCGGGGAGATCCGGATCGACAACGACCGTGTGAACGACCTGCATCCCAGCGAGCGGGATATCGCGATGGTCTTTCAGAGCTACGCGCTGTATCCGAACATGACGGTCGGCCAGAACATCAGCTTCGGTCTCGAGATGCGCAAAGTGTCGAAAGTGGAGAGGGATAAGGCCGTCGCGGACGCTGCAAGACTGCTTCAGATCGAGCACCTGATCAAGCGCCGCCCGGGCCAACTCTCGGGCGGTCAACGGCAGCGTGTCGCCATGGGACGGGCGCTGGTGCGGGACCCGAAAATCTTCCTGTTCGACGAGCCGCTGTCCAATCTTGACGCAAAACTGCGCGTTGACATGCGCACCGAAATCAAGAAGCTGCATCAACGGCTCGGCGCGACCATCGTGTACGTGACTCACGATCAGATCGAAGCGATGACACTCGCGACCCGGATTGCGGTGATGAAGGGGGGCGTGATCCAGCAGTTCGGCACGCCAGCCGAGATCTACAGTACGCCGGCCAATACCTTTGTCGCGACGTTCATGGGCTCCCCGTCGATGAACCTCATTCCGGCAGTGCTCTCAGCCCCAAACGACACACTCGTTCTGACGATGGGCGAAGGCAGTGCAGCGGTTAGCCTTGATCTGCCGGACCAGTCCGCCGCAGTCGCGCGATACGCGGGCAAGAAGGTGATTGCCGGCCTTCGGCCAGAAGCGATCGGTGTGGAATCCTCGCGGGTCCCGGATGCGGTGCGCGAGGTAGCGGTGAAGGTGCTGGTCATGGAGCCCACGGGACCGGACACGCTGGCGGCGCTTGAAATGGGCGGGGTCGAAGTCGCGGCCCGACTGGGCGCCGACATTCCGCATAGCCCGGGCGAGCACTGCAACCTGCGGGTCGATCTGTCGAAGCTGGTCCTCTTCGATGCGCAAACGGAAGAAAGGATAGCGTGATGCATGCCGATGTCGTCATCGTTGGTTCGGGCGTCGGCGGCAGCGCGATTGCCCTGCAACTCGCCGGTACGGGTGCCAGTGTCGTTGTGATCGAGCGGGGCGACAATCTTCCCCGCGAACTGCAGAACTGGGATGCGGAAGCCGTATTCGGCGAGCTCCGGTATCGCACGCGCGACACTTGGCTCAACGGCGCCGGCGAGCGCTATCGCCCTGGCCAGTACTACTTTGTCGGCGGGCATACGAAGTTCTTCGGCACCGCCATGTTCCGGCTGCGTGAAGCCGACTTCGAAGAACTCGCGCATGAGGAAGGCGTGTCGCCCGCGTGGCCCATCAAGTACCAGGACCTCGAAAAATACTACGACCAGGCCGAGGAACTGTTCGGTGTGAGAGGGTCCGCTGGTCAGGATCCGACCGAGCCGCCGAGATCCGTCAATTATCGTCATGGACCGATACCTGACGAACCTGTGATTGGCAGGCTCCGGGAGAAGCTTAGGCAGCAGGGCCTGCATCCGTTCTTTATGCCGGCTTCGGTCGATTTCGGCGACGGCGGCGCGTGCGTGCGCTGCGGCACATGTGACGCTTTTCCTTGCCGCATTGACGCGAAAGGAGACGCCGAGATGTGCCTGTTGCGCCCCGCGCTGAAACGAGGAGGCGTGTCCCTGCTGACGGGCGCGCGCGCGACACGACTTGTGACCGACCCGACAGGGCGAAGAATTTCGAGCCTCGAAGTTCAGACGCGGGACGGTCCGCTTACGGTCACTGGCGACACGTTTGTGCTGTCGGCAGGGGCGATCAATAGCGCCGTTCTGTTACTCGCCTCGGCTAACGACAAATTTCCGAACGGGCTTGCGAACACGTCTGGAGCGGTCGGGCGGTACTACATGAACCATAACTGCACCGCGATTCTGGCAATCGATCCGAAGACGGTCAACGACACCCGTTTTCCGAAGACGCTTTCGGTCAACGACTTCTACTTTGGCGGCGTGCATGACCGGTGGCCGCTGGGCAATCTGCAAATGCTGGGAAAAATCCGCGAACCCATGCTTCGTGGCGCGCTTCCGTATGTGCCGAGGAAGCTTCTGGAATACATAAGCCGTCACAGTGTTGATCTTTACGCGATGTCGGAAGACTTGCCGAGCGCCGATAGTCGCGTAGAGCTAACGTCGTCCGGTGATATCCAGCTTACGTGGAATCGTACCAACCTCAAACCGCATGAACGCTTCGTTCAGAAAGCGAAGCGTCTGCTCAAGGACGCGGGCTATCCGCTGGTAGTCAGCAGACGCTTTGGCGAGGACACGCCGTCCCATCAATGTGGGACGGTCCGGTTCGGCAATGACGCTGGGTCCGCGCCGCTCGATCCGTTCTGCAAGGCGTATGACCACCAGAACCTGTACGTCGTTGACGCGAGCTTTTTCCCCTCGTCTGCTGCGGTCAATCCGGCACTGACGGTAGCAGCCCAGGCTCTACGGGTCGGCGAACACCTTCGTTCGGAGCTGACGCGCAGCCGCACGGCTAGCGGAGATCACGCTTTTGACGGAGGCCTACATGGCTGATGACGCAATGCAACCTCTCGCAGCGCTCGTCACGGGCGGCCGCCGCGGAATCGGGCGCGCGATCGCTGTGGAGCTCGCGTCGCGCGGCTACGACGTGGCCATTACCGACGTCGTCGATGACGAAGATACCGCTCTGACGCTAAGGGCGATTGAGGACCAGGGACGGCGGTCTCTCTTTGTCCAGGCGAATTTGCAGGACGTAGCGTCACACACGCGAGTGCTCGAACGGGTGCTGGCGTGGTGCGGCGATCTGGATTGCCTGGTGAACAACGCGGGAATCGGCTCGCCCGCGCGTGGTGATCTGCTGGATGTGACTTCTGAGGCGTTCGATACCGTGCTTGGAGTGAATCTGCGCGGAACCTTCTTCATGACTCAGGCGGTTGCTCGCCATATGTTGAGCGGAGAGCCAGATCGCCCGCGCGCGATTATCACGGTCTCGTCGGTATCAGCCACGATGGCGTCACCTGAGAGGGCCGAGTATTGCCTCTCGAAGTCCGCTTTGCCGATGATGACAAAACTGTTCGCACTACGGCTTGCTCATGCAGGCATCCCGGTTTTCGAGGTGCGGCCTGGGATTATCCGGACGCCGATGACCGAAGCGGTTGCGCAGAAGTATGAAGCGCGTTTCAAGGAGGGGCTCGTTCCCATGAACCGTTGGGGCGAGGCTGACGATGTCGCGAAGGCGGTCGGCCAGCTTGCGGGCGGTGCGTTGCGGTTTGCCACAGGCAGCGTGCTCCAGGTTGATGGTGGCCTCTCCATTTCTGCCTTTTGAAGGTGAGCAGCATGAAGACCGATAGCTACGACTACATCATTACGGGCGGAGGGTCGGCCGGTTGCGTACTGGCGAATCGCCTGAGCGCCGATCCTTCTGTGACGGTTTTGCTGCTCGAGGCTGGCGGCGGCGACCGGAACCCGCTTTTTCACATGCCCGCTGGTTTTGCGAAGATGACCAAAGGCATCGGGTCATGGGGCTGGCATACCGTGCCTCAAAAGCATCTGAAGGACCGGGTCTTGCGCTTCACACAAGCGAAGGTCATCGGTGGCGGCTCGTCGATCAACGCGCAGATCTATACGCGCGGCGTGCCAGCGGACTACGACGAGTGGGAGAACATGGGTGGCGCAACGGGCTGGAGTTACCGGGATGTACTGCCTTATTTCAAACGATCGGAGAACAATCAGCGCTTCGCGAATGAATATCATGCCTATGGTGGTCCGCTAGGCGTGTCAAATCCGATCAGTCCTCTGCCGATCTGCGAAGCGTTCTTCCAGGCAGGTCAGGAGATGGGCATGCCTTTTAACGCCGACTTCAACGGCGCTCAACAGGAAGGTCTCGGCTACTATCAGCTGACGCAGTTCAACGCGCGGCGCGCATCGGCATCCGTCGGGTTCCTTGACCCGATCCTCGGGCGGCCGAACCTCACGGTCAGGTTACAGTCACAGGCGCTGCGCGTGATCGTCGAAGGAGGGCGCGCAGTCGGCGTAGAACTGGCCAGTGGAACCGACCGCACGCCAGTTGTTGTGCGAGCGAGGCGCGAAGTGATCGTGTCTTCCGGGGCCATTGGATCCCCCAAGCTGCTGATGCAATCAGGCATCGGCCCGGCTGATCATTTGAGGTCATCGGGTGTACCCGTCGTGCATGACATGCCGGGCGTCGGCTCAAATCTGCAGGACCATCTCGACCTGTTTGTCATCGCTGAATGTACTGGCGATCATACGTACGACAAGTACAACAAACTCCAGCATGCAGCGTGGGCAGGCCTGCAGTACCTGCTTCTGAAGAAGGGCCCGGTTGCTTCGAGCCTGTTCGAGACGGGCGGCTTCTGGTATGCGGACGGAATCGCCGCGACACACGCCCGGTCGCCCGACATCCAGTTCCATCTCGGCCTGGGTTCAGGAATCGAAGCGGGCATGGCGAAACTTCGCCATGGCGGCGTCACCTTGAATACCGCATATCTTCGGCCCAAATCGCGCGGCAGCGTACGTCTGGCAAGTGCCGATCCTGCGACAGCGCCGCTGATCGACCCGAACTACTGGTCGGAGCCGGAAGACCGCCATGCAGCGCTCAAGGGCCTGCGCCTTGCGCGCGAGTTAATGAATCAGCCCGCGTTGAAGCGTTTTGTGCAGACGGAAGTCCTGCCCGGTCCGCGTGTCAACACGGACGACGAGCTGTTTGATTATGCGTGTGCCAATGCCAAGACCGATCACCATCCGGTCGGTACGTGCAGGATGGGGCGCCCTGAGGACGAACATAGCGTAGTCACACCTGACCTGCGAGTGATTGGCATTGACGGACTTCGCGTGGTCGATGCCTCCGTGATGCCGCTCATTCCGTCGTGTAACACCAATGCACCGACCATCATGGTCGCGGAGAAGGCGGCCGATCATATCCTCGGTCGCATCCCGGCGCCAAACGCTGTGCGTGCCAAACGAGGTGCGAACGAGATCCCGACATCGACCGCCTTCTGAGAGATAGCCATGAAAATCCTTCTGCCAACCCGTAATGGCGAATTGAATCCGTATACGTTGAAGACCTTGGAGGAGAACATCACGCTGGAGTCGAAATGTGAGTTCAATCGCGTGGCATACGCTGCAGCGCATGTCGTGGTTGATCCCGCGCTCGGCTATGAGCCGTGGTCGGACGCGCCGGCGATCGATTGGGACAGGACGCTCGCGTTTCGGACCTATCTGTACGGCCTCGGTTTCAAGGTTGCCGAAGCCATGGACACCGCGCAAAGAGGCATGGGTCTGGGCTGGAAGACGGCATCCGAACTCATTCGCCGAAGCATCGCGCACGCGAGAACTATCCCAGAAGCGGATCTAGCCTGCGGTGCTGGCACCGATCATCTGGACGACCGGCGGCGGCATAGCCTGTCGGATGTGATCCAGGCGTACAAGGAGCAATTCGAAGTCGTGGAAGCGTCCGGTGGCCGGGCCATCATGATGGCAAGTCGTGCATTGTGCGCCGCAGCCCGATCGCCTGATGACTACAAGAAGGTGTATGACGCTGTACTTGCCGAGAGCCGCAACAAGGTCGTGCTTCACTGGCTGGGCGAAGCATTCGACGCTTCGCTCGCAGGATACTGGGGCAGTGGTGACGTTCGCGCCGCAATGGCAACTGTACTCGACATCATCCGCCTGCATTCAGGCAAGATCGAAGGCATCAAGATTTCGTTGCTGAACGCCGAATACGAGTGCGAGCTTCGCGCCCAGTTGCCGGACGGCGTGCGGATGTATACCGGTGACGATTTCAACTACGGCGATCTGATCGCAGGTGACAGCACGGGCATATCGCACGCGTTACTGGGCATATTTGATCCGATTGCACCAGTCGCGGCGAAAGCGCTGGGCCAGTTGGCCAGAAACGATATCGCGGCCTACCACAACACGATGCGACCCACGGTGGCGCTGTCGCGTGAGCTCTTCAGTTCGCCGACACAGTACTACAAGGCGGGGGTTGTCTTCCTCGCGTGGCTGAACGGACATCAGGACCATTTCTCGATGGCCGGCGGCATGGAGTCGGCGCGGTCGGTGCTGCATTTCGCCGAAGTGTTCCGGAAAGCGGACGCCTGTGGCGTGTTGATCAGGCCCGAACTCGCCACGCAGCGAATGAAAGCCTTCTTGCAGGTGCGGGCAGGAATCGTCCAATGAACTGGATCGCAATGGCTGCGGACCGGATTGCGCGGTGAGAGGGTGAGATGCCGAGTAGAGCCTTGAGTTTGAAAGATGAGACATTCGATCAACAGGCGATGCGAACGATGTTGCCTGCTCTCAACGCGGAAGTCGCGCGCAAGCTTGGAGAGATCGTTGTCAATATCGCGTCCCGTCGCAGCCTTCCTGTCGCCGTGAGTGTGGTTCATCCGCGCAGTGCGCTCTTTTATTGCGCGCTGGAAGGAAGCTGTGCAGACAACGGCCAATGGATTCGCCGCAAGGAGAAGAGCCCCTACGAAGCCTTTTTGAAACCGTTTCTTAGTCTCTTGATCTTTCGACCTCTCAATCTCTCGAAGGCGCAGCGCATGCACTCACACGCTGCGCCCAAGCGCATCGTCACAAACGCGGCACCGCCGCAATGCCGATCCTGAAGTTGCCACGCGTATCGTCGGCGGCCTGACCGCGCGCTTCGTAACGTTGCTGCACGACGCCGTTCTTGCCGAAGCCGGGGATCATCGAACGCGGCGAGCCGCGGCGCAGCCACAGACGCAGCAGATGACGACGCCGTTGCGGCTCCGGAAAATCCGTGAAGCGCGTGCGCGAATGCAGCGCCGCGTAGTTCGAGAGCCACTGGATATCGCCGGGCCGGAAATCCATCGCGAGCGACATACCCGGCTCGTACGTGATTGCCTCGAACAGTTCGAGCACCTCCTTCTGCTCAGGCGTGAGCCGCGGCACTTCTGGATAGTCCTGCGCGGTCAGGATATACAGCGATCCCGCGTACATGCTGAACACGCCGTCGACGAAGCTCACGATCGGCGAAACATACGTATTGGCAGGCGAATTGTGGTCCTGGCGGCGCCAGTCCCAATGAAACGGCTCGAGCAGCAAAGGCGCGAGGTCGGGCCGGCGCTTGAGGATTTCGTTGTAGATCTCCGCGCCGGACACGATGCACGAGGCGCCGCCTTCGAGCGCGGGGCGCAGGCACATCAAGGCGACCACATCCGAGCTGTCCGAGTGAAACGGCAGCAGGTCGCGGATCTTGGCGGACAGCGCGTCCGGATCATCGAGCATCTTGTCGGAGGTCGCGTAGACATGATCGAGCAGATCGCCGAGTTCGTTCTGGCGGATCGGGTCGCCCATATGCAGACCGAGTATGTAGTAGATCGACGCCGACATCGCATCGGAATAGAGATGCGTGCGCAGCCCGCGCACGAGCACGAAGCCGCGGCCTTCGTCGATGTCGCTGCACCATTCGTCGATGGCGGCGGCGCATGCGTTTAGCGGATAGTCGGACGCCTTGACGAAACGCAGGTCCGGGTCGTCTTCGACGAAGCGCCGGCCGAGCGCCTCCAGTTCCTCGATCTGGTCCTCGTTCAGATAGTAGATCCAGTCCTGCTTGTCGAGGAGCCTGTCGCCGCGCCAGGCGGCGGCGCCGGAGACAGGGGACAGCGCTACGGAAGTCGTCATGATGGTCTTGGGGGAGTGGTGACTAAAAACGTGATCGTCGATCACGAACGTATCATGGCCAAATTGATGCGTGCATTCTTGTCTGCAGGCGTACGGCCTCTTGCCGCTTCAGTTTTTATACGACGATGCGGCGCTCAGGCGCTCAGGCGCTTGAGCGCGGGCAGGTAGCTGTCGGTGGCAAACGGGCCGAGCATCGAGAGAGCCGCGAGCAGCAACGTGAGCGAGCGGATTTGCATATGGACGACATCGCTCAGCCGTCAGACGGGCTGGTTCGTCGCCGCGAGCATGATCTCGCGGATGCAGACGTTTTGCGGCATTTCATAGGCGAAACGGATCGCCTCGGCCACTTCCTCCGGCTGCAGGATGACGCCGCCGATCGACTCCTTCCACATCTTGAAGCCGGCCTTGATCGCGTCGTTGGTGGTGATCGTCTGCAACTCGGTATTGCACGCGCCCGGTGCGATCAGCACCACGCGCACGTTATGCGGCGACACTTCCTCGCGCAGGTTTTCCGACAGCGCATGTACCGCGTGCTTGGTGCCCACGTAGGCGACGTGTTGCGGATAGGTCTTGCGTCCCGACGTGGAACTGACGTTGATGATGGTGCCGCGCCGCCGCTTGACCATGCCCGTGAGCACTGCGTGCACGCCGTTCAGCACGCCCTTGACGTTGACGTCGAGCATACGGTCCCATTCCTCAGGCGGCTGCCCGGTCATATCGCCCAGCAGCATCACGCCGGCGTTGTTGATGATGGCATCGGCGGGGCCGAACTTCGCCTCGGCGGCCTCGACGGCGGCGGCGAGCGCTGCGCGATCGGTGACGTCGACCTGGCGGCATAGCGTATTAGGCAATTCCAGCGAATCGAGGCGCTCGAGCCGGCGCGCGAGCAGCAGCAACGGATAGCCGAGCTGCGAGAGCAGATGGGCGGTCGCCTCGCCGATCCCGGAACTCGCGCCTGTGATGATGACGAGACTCTTCGACATGTTCTTTCCTTTGAGCGGTGAGCTTTCAGCAATGGCAACGCCAACTGCGGCCTTGCGAGCTTAGGACGAAGCGCCGGCCGATGCTTGTCTGCGCGCGCGTGAACTCTTGCCGAAAACCCGGCTTTTTGACGGGTGAGACGCGAAGTTTTTTGACGGGGTATTAGTCAATTCGCCGCGCGCATTTGGTCAAGATTTGCCGAAATTGCCTGGATAGCGTTGAACGTATCGAATTTCGCTGACTGTAAGGCACGCGGCAGCGGTTCGTTTTGAACAACTCCGTTCCCCTCTATCCAGGATCACGCTAATGAAAAAGTATTTGACGGGCACTGTCATGCTGGTTGCGATGAGCGGCGCGCATGCGCAGAGTTCGGTCACGCTATACGGTCTCATCGATGCCGGCTTCACCTACATCAGCAATCAAGGAGGCGGCCGTCTTTATAAGTTCCAGGACGGCGCCAACTTCGGCAACCGCTTCGGCTTCAAGGGCAGCGAAGATCTCGGCGGCGGTCTGAAGGCCATCTTCACGCTGGAAAACGGCTTCTCGCTCGGCACCGGCCAGTTGGGCAACAACGGCGCGCTGTTCGGCCGGCAGGCCTTCGTCGGCATTGCGAGCCCTTACGGCACGGTGACGATGGGCAACCAGTACGACTTCATCGCCGACTACATCACCCCGTTCAACCTGAACGGCTATGCGAGCGTCTACGCGGGGCACATGGGCGACATCGACCGTATTTCCGGGGTGCAATTGCCGAACTCGGTGAAGTACCAAAGCCCGACCTACCGCGGCTTTAGCTTCGGCGGCATGTGGAGCTTCGGCAACGTGGCGGGCAACTTCAAGCAGAACAGCGCGTGGAGCGTAGGCGCGGGCTACAAGGACGGCGGCTTTAGTGCGGCGGCGATCTACGAGCGCCTTTACGACGTCGACATCTATCCGTATGCGCAGTTCGGCGTGTTCAATTTCCTCGGCCAGACGGTCGCGACGCGCAACTCCGACGGCAGCGTGACCGATCTCTTCTACTCGTCGCCGTTTACCGTCGACAGGCAGTCGGAGTTCGGCGTCGGCGCGAGCTACACGCTCAACAGGCTCACGCTGTCGGCCAACTTCACGTCGACCCACCTGCAAAGCACCACCGGCAGCGCGACGATGAACGTCTACGAAGCCGGCGCGATGTATTTCGTGCGGCCCGATATTGCGCTGATCGGCGGCTATCAATACACGACCTGGGATCACACGCACTGGCATCAACCCACGCTGGGCGCGCAGTATTACCTGAGCAAGCGCACGAACTTCTACGTGAACGTGTCGTACCTGCACGCACAGCCGGGCGTCGACGCGAACCAGGGGGCGGGCTTCTATTCGCTGCCGTCGAATTCAAACACGCAATTGACTTCCCGCATCGCCCTGATTCATCAGTTCTGACGCCGTCCGGCCCGCGCGCGAAAGGCAGGAATGCGTGCGCGCGCCGACAAGACAGCGTGGTTTTGTCCTCTTAACCTGATGCCATGCCGTGACAGTTTCACGGCCTTAGCGGCAACGAGGCGCTTCGCGCAAGGAACGGATTTCTCCATGACTACACGCAGAAACTTCATCCAGATGCTGGGCGGTACGTTGGCGGGACTCGCCACGCAGGCCGCCGGCACCCTCGGCGGCCTCGGCGCACTGACGGCGAGCAGCGCCGCTCTCGCCGCGAACGCGCCACTCACCATCGCCTTTCCGACCGACGTGCCGTCATGGGACCCGCTCGTGCGCGTCGCGCCGAATCCCATCTCGATCTACCGCAGTGTCTACGACGCGGCGCTTGACATCGACGCGAAGGGCAAGCTTGGCCCGGGCGTCGTCACCGCGTGGCGCTGGAAGGACACGGCGGGCAAGGTGCTGGAGCTCGACTTTCGCCGCGACGTGCTGTTCCACAACGGCGACAAACTGACCTCCGACGACTTCAAGTTCACGCTGTTCGATCGCCTGCAGGCCGACAAGTCGCTGCAGCTCGGCGGCATCTGGTGGGCGCTCGAAGCCATCGAAACGCCGACGCCCACGCGCGCGGTGATGCACTTCAAGGTGCCGATGGTCACCGCGCCCGCGTTCCTCGGCTACATGGGCAGCTACATCCTGCCGCGCAAGTACTTCGAGCGAGTCGGCGCGACCGGCTTCATCGCGAAGCCGGTGGGCTCGGGGCCGTACCGGCTCGTCGCGTATGAGCGCGATTCGCGCGTGACGCTCGCCGCATTCGACAAGCACTGGCGCGGCGCGCCGAAGATCCGAGATGTCGTGTTCCAGGTGGTGAAGGACCCGACCGCGCGCGTTGCGGCCGTGCAGGCGGCGCAAGCGGATGTCTCCGGGATGCTGCCGTTGCGTGAGGCGGTGCGTCTGTCGCAAGGTGGCACGGACGATAGCAAGATTACGCCTACCATCGATTCGTATCTGATCCATATGATCAACGGCGGCCCGACGCAGGACCGCAATGTCCGCCTCGCGATGCATCACGCGATCGACAAAGAGGCGTTGGTGCACGCGTTCTTCAACAACGTGCCCGCGCCGATGTCGACCCCCGCCGCGCCCGGCACGCCTGCGTTCGATCCGGACTACAAGTTCGCTTTCGACCCCGCGCTGGCGAAAGCGCTGCTGGCGAAGAGCGGCTATTCGACGGACAAGCCCGTGCGCGTGAAATTTCTCGCGACCAACGGCGTGTATCCGAGCGATTACGACATGGCCCGCGCGATCCAGCAGATGTGGAAGAAGGTGGGCATCGAAGCGGAGTTGAGTCCGATCGAAACCGCGCAGTTCTTCTCCCAGGCCGTCGCGGGCACGCTGCCCGGCCCGACCTTGTGGATGTGGCAGAACGGCAGCGGCGACCCGGAACTGTCGGCGGGCTCGTATCTGAATCCGAAGACGGGCTTCTCGGTGTGGCGCAGCGCCGACGTGTCGCCGCATCTCGATCCGCTGCTCGTCGAACTGGATGAAGCGAAGCGCATCGCGGGCTACAAGGAATTCCACCGCTGGGCGGTCGGCGAAGGTTACGCGCTGCCGCTGATGCAGGGTATCGCCACGGCGTCGTATCGCAAGGGCGTGCGGTACACGCCGTTCCTGAGCGGCTGGATGCTGCCCGCTTACTGGAGCGCGTGAGCGCGCGCCGTGGATCCGTCAGAGAGATCAAGAGAATTGGCAATGGTCAACAAACCCTTCAATCCGAAGTTCGACGCCGCTTTCTTTGCCGCGCTGGAGCGCTCCGCCATGCATGTCAGCCAGGCGGAAACGCTGCCGCCTTCGTGCTATACGGACCCCGACTTCTTCGAGTTCGAGAAGGAAGCGCTCTTCAATCACGAATGGCTGTGCGTCGGACGCGAAGACTGGATCAGCAATCCGGGCGACTACTTCACGACCTCGATCGTCGGCGAGCCGCTCGTCATCACGCGTAATGCGAAGCGGGAGATCAAGGCGATGTCGTCGGTGTGCCAGCATCGCGCCATGGTCGTCGCCGAGGGTTTCGGTAATGCGCGCGCGCTGCTGTGCCCGTATCACCACTGGGCCTACTCGCTCGACGGCGAACTGATCGCCGCGCCCGCGATGGACGAGACCGAAGGCTTCGACAAAAAGGACTTCTGCCTGCCGACGATGCAGGTGGAGTGCTGGCAAGGCTTCATCTTCATCAACTTCGATCACGCCGCGCCGCCGCTCGCGCCGCGCCTCACCGCGCTCGACGCCGTGCTCGGCAACTTCGATCTGAAAAGCGCCGAAGGCCCGCGCCCCGAGCGGCCGTTTCACTTTAAGTGGAACTGGAAGGTGATGTTCGAAAACAATAACGACGGCTATCACGCGAACCGTCTGCATCACGGGCCGTTGCACGACTTCGTGCCGAGCGCGCTCGCGACGTTCCCGCCAGAACTGCCGCAGGACACGGCGGGCTATTACCGCTTCAACGGCACACTGCACGTCGACGCCGCGTTCAACCCGACGCAAAAGGCGTTGTTTCCGCGCTTTCCCAAGCTCACGGACGAAGAGCGCAAGCGCATGCTGTTCGCTAATCTCCCGCCGACGCTTTCGCTCGTCGTGACCGTCGATAGTGTGATCTACATGATCCTGCGCGCCGATTCCGCGGGCACGCACTATCTCGATCAGGGCGTGCTGTACGCGCCCGACACGATGAAGGATCCGCTCTTTGCCAAGCGTGTCGAGATGAGCACGAGCGCAGTGTCGGACATCATTGCGCAAGATCTGCATGTCGACGAGATGGTGCAGGTGGGCCTGCAATCGCGCTATGCCGTGCGCGGGCGCTACTCATGGCAGGAGCGAGCGCAGCAGGAACTCAACGCGTGGCTCGTGCCGCGTTATCGGGCCACGTTCCAGCGCATGAGCGAGACTGCCGCCAGCGCGCAGGGCCGGCTCGCCGCGATCGGCGTGGTCGTCGCGGACTGACGACGAGACGCCTATGAGCACGTCCATCGAAGTGAGCACGCCGCGTGAGCGTGGCTCGTTCGCGCAGCATCGAGCGGTGAAGTTCGCGCGGCGAGTCGCACGCCGCGTGGTCATATTGCTGGCGGTGTCCGTCGTGATTTTCGGCGCGCTGCGGCTGTTGCGCTCGGACCCGGCGGCGATGCTGCTGCCGCCGAACGCGAGCGTCGCGCAGATCGCCGAAGTCAGACACACGCTCGGGCTCGATCAGCCGCTTGCCGTACAGTACCTGCACTGGCTCGCGGGCATGCTGAGCGGCGACTTCGGCCGCTCGGTGCAGAACGGGCAGCCGGTCGGCGCGCTGATCGCGAGTGCATTGCCGACGACGCTGCAACTACTCTTTGGCGGTCTGCTGCTCGGCGTCCTCGCAGGCATCGTGAGCGCGGTGTATGCGTTCAGCCGGCGCGATACGCTTGCCGAGCGTCTCTGCGAAATGCTCAACGGCCTGGCGATGGGGGTGCCCGATTTCCTGTGGGGCATCCTGCTCGTCCTACTGTTCGGCATCGCGCTGCGATGGCTACCGTTCCTCGGGCCGATCGACAACGCGTATGCCGTCGCGCGCCACACCGGCTTCCTGCTCGTCGATACGCTGCTCGACGGTCAGTGGGCCGCGTTCGGCAATGCGCTCCAGCATCTTGTGCTGCCGTGCATGGCGCTCGGCATGGGCATCGCGCCGTCGCTCATGCGCATCCTGCGCTCGAGCCTGCTCGATACCTACGCCGAGGAATACATCCACGCGGCGCGTTTGCGCGGCCTCACCGAAGCACAGATTCTGCGTCAGCACGCGTGGCGCAACGCGGCCCTACCGACGCTGAACATTCTCGCGATGCAAGTGAGTCTCTTGATCGGGGGCACGCTGCTCGTCGAAAAAGTATTCGGTATGCCAGGCATCGGCACCCTGATGATCAACGCGATCGGCGCGCGCGATTTGCCGGTGATCGAAGCGCTGGCGCTCATCTACGCGGTCGTCGTCCAGTGCTCGAACGCCGCCGCCGATGCGCTCGAAGTCCTGCTCAATCCGCGTCTGAGGGTCGCATGAATACACCTTCTGTTTCTCAGCCGGCCGTGCGGCCATCGTCGCTTTCGCGCGCCGCACTGTGGCGCATCGCCCGCGAGCCTCGGGTGCTGTTCGGCGCGACCGTGCTGGCGCTCCTCGTGCTCGCCGCGCTGTTCGCGCCCGCCGTTGCGCCGTTTCGTCCGGACGATCAGGATCTGCTCAGCACCTTGCTGCCGCCCGCTTGGGCGCCGGGGGGTTCGCGCGAGCACCTGTTCGGCACCGATTCGCTCGGCCGCGATGTGCTTAGCCTCGCGCTGTACGGCGCCCGCATCGCGGTGCTGGTGGGCTTTATCGCGCCGCTCGGCACCGCGCTGATCGGCTGCGCGCTCGCGCTTCTTGCGGGCTGGTGCGGCGGCAGGATCGACTGGGCCGTGCTGCGTGTGGTCGAAGTGTGGATGTCGTTCCCGGCGGTGGTGCTTGCGCTCGTGCTGGTGGTCGCGCTGTCGCCGAGCATTGCCAACGTGATCATCGCGCTGATCTTCGTCGACTGGACGCGCTTTTGCCGCGTGCTGCGCGCGGAGGTCGTCGTGATCCGGCGGCGCGACTACGTGGCGGCGGCGCGCATCGCGGGCGCCGGACCGCTCGCGACGATTCTGCGCGACGTGCTGCCCGCGTTGCTGCCGACGCTCATCACACTGATGAGTCTCGAGGTCGGCATCGCGATCGTCGCGGAGTGCAGTCTGTCGTTCGTCGGGCTGTCGGCGGACGCGAGCCAGCCGAGCTGGGGCAGCATGATTTCCGATGGCCTCGCCAACGTGTTCAGCTCACCGTGGGGCCTGATTTTGCCGATCGCCTGCATGGTGCTCTCGGTGCTCGCGACGACCTTCCTCGGCGAAGGCTTGCGGCGCGCGACCGACGCGCGTCTTCTCGAACGCTCGGAGCAACGCCCATGAACGGGCTCTTCAAGACTTCAGCGCGAGCGGCGGCCGTCGCGACCAGCGCGGGCTTCATGGACGATGCGCTGCTCACGCTCGTCGCGCTCAATGTCGAGTGCGACGGCGTCGCGTTGCTGCGCGATATCGCGCTGTCGGTGCGGCGTGCCCGCACGCTGGGGCTCGTCGGCGAATCCGGCGCGGGCAAGAGCATGCTCGGCCGCGTGCTCGCGCGCAGCCTGCCGCGCGGCTTCGAATTAAACGCGCAGACGCTGCGTTTCGCGGGCATCGATCTGCTCGGCGCGAGCGCGTCGCAACAGCGTGCGCTGCTCGGCAAGCGCATCGCCTACATTCCGCAGGAGCCGATGAGCGCGCTCGATCCGACGCTGGCCATCGGCAAGCAGTTCGCGCTGCATCTCGCACGGCTCGGCGTCGCAGGGCGCGAGCGCCGTCAGCGCAGCATCGACGCGCTCGCGGAAGTGCTGCTGCCCGCCCCGGCGAGTTTGCTCGCGCGCTATCCGTTCGAGCTGTCGGGCGGCATGTGCCAGCGCGTGTGCATCGCGATGGCATTCGCGAGCAATCCGGACCTCGTCATCTCCGACGAAGCCACCACCGCGCTCGACTCGACCACGCAACGCCACGTCGTCGAATTGATGCGCGAGATGCAGGCGCGGCGCGGCACCAGCGTGATTTTCGTCACGCACGACATCGGCCTCGCGCTGCACGCGTGCGACGACATTGCCGTTCTGTATGCGGGCGATCTGGTCGAATCGGGTCCGGCGCGGGAGGTGGTTGCGTCTCCCCGCCATCCGTATACGCGAGCGCTGTTGCGCGCCAATCCGTTGCTCAAGGGCGAACGCGTGCGCGTGGAGCCGCTGAACGGCCACATGCCGGGTTTCGAGGAGCTGCCGGCGTTGCGCGGCTGCCGCTTCGCCGCGCGCTGTGCCGCTGTCACGCCCGCCTGTGAGAGCGCGCCGATCCCTTTGCGTGACGACACCCGCGCCGGCGAAGCGCACGCCGTGCGCTGTCTACGCGCCGGTGCATTGCCTGATGATCCCCCACGCGCGCCGCTCGCCGCGCGCACGGTGATGGCGAGCGCGCCGTTCCTCGAATTGCGCGGCGTCGGCAAGCGCTACGAGAAGTCGTCGGTGGCCGCATTGCGGCCGCTCGATCTGAGCGTCGCGCCGGGCGAATTCATCGGCGTGGTCGGCGAAAGCGGCAGCGGCAAGAGCACGCTCGGGCGCCTCGTGATGGGGCTCGACACGCCGAGCGAAGGACGGATTCTGCTCGACGGCATGCCGCTCGACGCGAGCCGCGCGATGTGGCGCAAGCGCATCGAGGCGATCCAGATGATCTTTCAGGACGCGCGCGCCGCGCTCAATCCGCGCCGGCGGCTCGCGAGCATCGTCACGCAGCCGATGGAGAGCCGTCCGCATCTATACGTGGACCGCGCGCGCCGCGCGCTCGATCTGCTCGACGAAGTCGGGCTCGCGCAGAGCTATGCCGCTCGGTTTCCGTCGCAACTATCGGGCGGGCAGCGACAGCGCGTGAACATCGCGCGCGCGTTGTGCGAAGTGCCGCGTCTCCTGGTTGCCGATGAAATCGTGTCGGGGCTCGACGTTTCGGTGCAGGCCCAGTTCATGGAGCTGCTACTCGCGCTGCGCGAGTCGCACAAGATCGCGCTGATGCTGATCTCGCACGACCTCGCCGTCGTCCGCTACCTGTGCTCGCGCGTGATCGTGATGCAGCGCGGCGTCGTGGTCGAGGCCGGGCCGACCGAATCCGTGCTCGCGAATCCGCAGCATCCATATACCCGCAGCCTGATCGACGCGGCGCCGCACGTCGCGCAGGCTGCTTCACATTTCCGGCTCGAACGCCTAAACGTATAAGCGCATAACGACCATGTCCCTGAACCCCACCCGCATGCCCGTGATGTTCTTCGGCCACGGCAGCCCGATGAACGCGCTCGACGACAATCGCGCCACCCGCGCGTGGGCGTCGATGGGCACCGCCGCCGGTACGCCGCGCGCGATCCTGATGATTTCCGCGCACTGGCTCACCCACGGCACGGCCGTCACCGCGATGCCGCAACCGCGCACGATCCACGATTTCGGCGCGTTTCCGCCTGCGCTGTTCGCGCAGCGCTATCCCGCGCCCGGCGATCCCGAACTGGCGCAGCGCATCGTGAGGTTGCTCGCGCCGCTGCCGGTGGCGCTCGACGAGCGCTGGGGTCTGGACCACGGCGCGTGGTCCGTGCTGCTCAAGGCGTTTCCCGCTGCGCAAATTCCGGTCGTGCAACTGAGCATGGACCGCAATCGCGATGCGCGTTACCACTACGAACTGGGCCGCGCGCTGCGGCCGCTGCGCGACGAGGGCGTGCTGATCGCGGCGAGCGGCAACATCGTGCACAACCTGTCGGCGATGGACTGGGGCACGCCCAACTCGGGCTACGGCTGGGCGCAGACGTTTCACGATCACATCGCGAGCGCGATTGCCGAAGATCGGCCGGCCGACGTGATCGACTACGAGCGCATGGGCGCGCCCGCGTTGCGCTCGGTGCCGACGCCCGATCACTACTGGCCGGTGCTGTACGCGCTCGGCGCACGTCACGCGGGGGACGCCGTGAGCTTCGCCAGCAACTTCCTCGAATACGGCTCGCTCGGCATGCTGAGCTTCACGCTCGGAGAGTCGGCCGACGCACGTATGCGGGGGGTCGCATGAACCTGCGCGAGGCACCGCATCTGCAGGTCGAGGCGCGCCTGAAGCTGCGCGTCGTGAGCCGCGCGAAGGTCGCGCGCAACATCGTCGCGTTCGAGTTCGAAGCGGCCGACTATCTGCCGCTGCCGGCCTTCGAGGCGGGCGCGCACCTCGAGATCGACTGCGACGGCCTCGCGCGGCAATACTCGCTGTGCAGCGATCCCGCCGACGCGATGCGCTATCGCGTCGCCGTCCAGCACGACGAGGAGGGCCAGGGCGGCTCGCGTTTCATGTGCGAACGGGTGCAGGTCGGCGACGCGCTCGACGCGCTCGGCCCTCGCAATCACTTCCCGATGACAATGGCGCCGCTGCCGCCTTTGCTGATTTCGGGGGGCATCGGCATCACGCCGATGCTGTCCATGGCGTGGTCGCTGCACGCTGCGGGCGCGCGCTTCGCGCTGCACGATTTCGCGGCCACGCCCGAGCGCCAGGCCTTCGTCGACGAGATCGCGCGGGCGCCGTGGAGCGGCAATGTCACGCGTCACCTCGGGCGTTGCGACGACTTCGCGACGCTGATCGGCCGCTTCGAAGCGGGACGGCATCTGTACGTCTGCGGACCGTTCGCGATGATCGATGCCGTGCTCGACACGGCGCGCGCGCTCGGCTGGTCCGACGATCATTTGCACTGCGAACGCTTCGCCGCTCCGTCCTCAACGGGGCGCGAAGCGCCTGCACGAGCCGGCCTTCCGTTCGACGTGGAACTCGCGTCGACCGGACGACGCGTGAGCGTTGCGGTAGGGCAGAGCGTGTGCGCCGCGCTCGCCGATGCCGGCGTGTATGTGCCAATGTCTTGCGAGCAGGGCGTGTGCGGCTCGTGCATTACGCGCGTGCTCGACGGCGTGCCCGATCATCGTGACTGGATATTGAGCACAGAAGAGCAGGCCTCCGGCAAGGTGTTCACGCCGTGCTGCTCGCGCTCGAAGACTCCGCTTCTCGTACTCGACCTCTAACTTTCGACGAGCAATTCCATGGCATTGATTCCGACCGAAGGCGCAGCCCGTGTCCATATTGAACCCAGCGCGCTGCACACCTTGCGTGCGACGCGCGAGAACGTCCACTGGGGTTATTTCGACGCATCGCTCGCGCCCGCGTTGACAGTGCGAAGCGGCGATCTCGTGTATGCCGAAGCGCTCACGCATCACGCGGGCGACGCGCCCGATCTGATGATGGACGACGCGATGCGCGCACTCTGGCGGGCTATTCCCGAACACGACCGCAATCCGGGCGTGCACATCATGACCGGCCCGATTCATGTCGAAGGCGCGCAGCCGGGCGACATGCTCGAAGTGCGCTTTCTGCATATGACGCCGCGCTGCCGCTACGGCTCGAACCTCGCGGCGAATTGGGGCTATCTCTACAAGGAGATGGGCGAGAAAGAGCGCGTGACCATCTATGAACTCGACGAAGGCGCGAACCATGCGTCCGCCTTGTACGCCTACGATTTCAAGGGCAAGTATCTGACTCCCGGCACCATCACCGATTGCCCGGTTTGCGACCGTCAGCCAGCGCTCGACGGCGTGCGCATTCCCGCGCGCCCGCATCTGGGCACGGCCGGCGTCGCACCCGCCGTCGACGGCCGGGTGAGCACGATTCCGCCCGGACGCCACGGCGGCAATATCGACAACTGGCGCATCGGCGCCGGCGCGACGATGTATTACCCGGTGCAGGTGGCGGGCGCGTTGTTCTCGATCGGCGATCCGCACGTCTCGCAGGGCGATGGCGAAATCAGCGGCACGGCCATCGAGTCGTCGCTGAACGTGACGATGCAGATCGTCGTGCGCAAGGATTTTTCGTTTCCGACGCCGCTGCTTGAAACCGCCGACAGCTGGATCGTGCACGGCTTCGATCCGCAGCTCGAGCGCGCGTTGCGCAATGCGTCGCTCGATACGATGCTGCTGCTCGAAGAACATGTTGGACTGTCGCGCAACGACGCGTATTCGCTGATGAGCGTGGCGGGCGATGTCGGCATCACACAGGTCGTCGATTCGACGCTCGGCGCGCACGTGCGGCTACCGCGCGGTATCTTCCCGAAGCTTGGCAAGAAGTGAACCGACTGCGCGAGATCGAATCGTTCGTGAGCGTCGTCGATGCGGGCGGTTTCGCCGCGGCGGCGGACGCGAGCGGCGTGTCGCGCGCGCTGATGTCACGGACCATTCAGGGCCTCGAAGCCCGCCTCGGCGCGCGGCTCCTGCATCGGACCACGCGCAAGGTCGCGTTGACCGCGGCGGGCGAGGCCTACTATCGCTCGTGCCGCGACATCCTTGAGCAGCTCGATATTGCCGAGCGGGCCGCGCAGGACGAGCGCAGCCGCGCGTCGGGCGAGCTGCGCATCAGCGCGCCGGTCAGTTTCGGCATCGCGCATCTCGCACCGTTGTGGGCCGGGCTGTTGCTGCGCGCGCCCGAGGTACGGCCTGTCATTGCGCTGTCCGACGCGCTGGTCGATATAGTCGCCGAAGGATTCGATCTGGCCATTCGCATCGCCCGGCCGGTGGCATCGTCGCTCGTGCATCGCCGGCTGGCGAGCACGCCGCTCGTGATGTGCGCGTCGCCTTCGTATCTGGAACGGCATGGCGTCCCCGGCACGCCGGCTGATCTGTCGGCGCATCAGTCGGTCGCATATGGCTACTTCAGCGAGCGGCACGAATGGCGCATGCGCGAGCGCGCGACGGGGCGCGAGCATACCGGCCGGCCGCGTCCGGTGATGAGCGCCAACAACGGCGAGACCTGCGTCGCCGCCGCCGAAGCGGGCGTCGGGCTGGTGCTGCAACCTGCGTTTCTCGTTATGGACAGCGTTGCGCGCGGGCGCCTCGTGCCGGTTCTCGACGAATTCACGCCGCCGCCCATCGGCATCTATGCCGTCTATCCCAGCCGGGTGCAATTGCCCGCGAAGACGCGTGTGACGGTGGATTACCTCGCCGAGCAATGGCGCGATGCGCCGTGGACCGCTGCGCCTGCGCGCGATTGATCACGACGGTGCAGCGTGCACAAACAAGAGTCAGACGGATCGTTCGCGGGGCAGGAATCGCGGCAAACAGGCCTGCTTATCATTCATCTGACATGGTGCGGCAATTGCATACGTTGACGAAGATTAATGAATGTCGGAGAGCAGCGTATGTCGCTAAAGTCCTGGCACTTTTCCACGCAGGCGATCTCGACCGAAGAGCGTCCTCAGGTCTGGCGTGACGCGATGAACGCGGCGTGTCTGCCACACGACGCCGCGCCGATCAATGAGGGCTTCGAGGGCGACGTGGTTGGCATCGTCTCGCCGACGGGCATCGAGTTCTCTCGCGTGCGGGCCACGCCGCTGACCATCTCTGGCAGCTTTCGCAATCAGCAGGCGGCGCTGTGGCTCGCGTTGCTGCTCGAAGGGCGCTCGATGTTTCTCGGTTCCAACGAGCGGGTGCCCGTCGCACGCGGAGACATGCTCTACGGACCGTGCGGCAGGGATTCGACGCTGGAGTTGCGCGCGGATTTTCGCCTGCTTTACGTGCGCGTGCCGACCACTTTACTGCACCCTGGGCTCGTCGATCCGCGCCGACTTACCTGCGGCGTGCTGCCGGGCGACTCGAGTCTGACGCGCGTGCTGGCGGCGATGCTGCGGGCCGTCGGCGACGAGCTGGAGGGCCTGGACGCCGAGGACATTCACCCGATCGAGGTGGCGCTGTCGGAGTTTCTGGTCGCGAGTCTCGCGAACCATCACGCGGTGCACACGCTCGGTGACCGCAAGCGCTCGGAGCATTTTCTGCGCATCTGTCAGTCGATCGATCAGCAGCTCGGCGATGTGGAACTGTCGCTGAACACGATCACGGAGCAGCAGCGCGTTTCCTCGCGCTACGTTCAGAAACTCTTCGAGGATGCGGGCATGAGCTTTACGGGCTATGTGCGCGACCGGCGGCTCGAGCGTTGCCGGCAGGAGTTGATGAGCCCGGCGCATCGGGGCCTGTCGGTGTCGGAGATCTGCTTTCGCTGGGGTTTCAACGATGCCGCGCATTTCAGCCGCAGCTTTCGCGCGAAGTTCGATATGACGCCGCGTAGTTGCCGCAAGGAGAGCGGGGTGAGCGGTGACGTGTGAGGCGTGAAGCGTGAGCCCTCGGGCGTGAGACCGACGGCCTGACAAAAACGCAAAAACCGCCTCTGCCGGTCAGGCAGAGGCGGTCTGCATCATCAGACCAAGTGGCTGGATCAGCGTTTGATCCACGTCGGCGAGATCTGCACACCGAGACCTGCCCCATAGCCAAGATAGATGTTCAGTCCGGCGACGGCTTCGAGATAACGCGCGTTCTTGAGGCCACCTGCATCGACGCTCGAAAAGCCCATGGACTCGGCCACGGCGGCGACTTTCTGCTTTGCGTCCGGTATGTCGCTCGCGACGAACACCGAAGCCGGCTGCGACGGGAACGCCGCGCCGCCGTCGAGCACTTGCGCGAACAGCGTGTTGAACGCCTTGACGACCGACGCGCCGGTCAGCTTCGCGATTTCCTCGGCGGCCGACGTGATGTGACCGATGGTGAGGCCCATGTAGTCGTCGGTCAGAGGGTTCGTCACATCGACCAGCACCTTGCCTTCGAGCGATCCCAGTTCGGCGAGCGCGGCGGCGGCATTGCCGTACGGCACGGCGAGCACGACGAGTTCAGCCTCTTTCGCGGCACCAGCCAGCGACGCGCTTTTGGCGCCATATTGCGCGGCCACTTTTTCTGCGCCTTCGCGCTTGCGGCCGGTGACTTCAACCTGGTGACCGGCAGCGCTCAACTGCTTGACCATCGCCGCGCCGACATTCCCATATCCGACTACCGTGATTTGCATTTCGCTTCTCCTTGTTGAGTTTCGTTGGAGAAGAATTTACGTGAGGTGTCCAATACGATAAATGCCGAGGATGTTGACAATGTGTTGACCGGTGAGTCGTTTGGCCGGATGGCGGCGGCGCTTGTCTGAGCGCGGCGATGTGTGGTTGTGGATCACGCTGGTTGAAGCAAGCGGCTGCGCCGTGCACAGCCTCCGTGAATCAGTGCACCGAAACACACTGCGAAACGGTCCACGATGAAGCGCGCCTGGCTCTGCGCCGCACGACTTGTGCCGTCAGGAAATAGTCGTCGATAGTCGCAAAGCCTTTCCGGATAAGCATTTGCGGTCTGTGCCAGCAAATCTGGCACAAAGCCTGCATTCCATCGCTCAACTTGTATTCAAGATTGAACTCATGGAACGCATTGCTCCGTTCAAGGTTCGCGCGCTGCTAGACGCCTATCGTCAAGGCGAAACATCGCCATGCGACACAGTCGCCACAGTGCTGCAACGTCTTGCCACCACCCATCGTCCGGAAGCGTGGATCCTTCGCGTGTCCGAAGCCTCGCTCGTCGCGCGCGCCACCGAACTCGAACGTCTGCTCGCCGACGAGGGCCCGGCGCTCTTCGCCCGCATGCCGCTCTTCGGCGTGCCGTTCGCGGTGAAGGACAACATTGACGTCGCCGGCCTGCCGACAACCGCCGCATGCGATGCCTTCGCCTACACGCCGGACGAAACGGCGTTCGCGGTGGCGCGTCTGCTGGACGCGGGCGCGATTCTCGTCGGCAAGACCAATCTCGATCAGTTCGCGACGGGTCTCGTCGGCACGCGTTCGCCGTACGGCGCGGTGCGTCAGATCACGCACGATGAATACGTGTCGGGCGGATCGAGCTCCGGTTCGGCGATTGCGGTCGCGACCGGCATCGTCGCGTTCTCGCTCGGCACCGATACCGCGGGTTCGGGACGCGTGCCTGCGGGCTTCAACGGGCTGGTGGGGCTCAAGCCGTCGCTCGGGCTCGTCAGCAAGCGCGGCGTCGTGCCGGCGTGCCGCACGCTCGATACGCTGTCGGTGTTCGCGCACGACGTCGCCGATGCTTGGCAAGTGCTCGACCGGCTCGCGTTCTACGACCCGCACGACGGTTACTCCAGGCCGCTGCCCTCGCGCGGTTTGCAACACGCGCCATTGCGCATCGCTATTCCCGACACGCTCACGTTCTTCGACGACCACCACGCATCGGCCGCCTTCGCCGCGACCATGGATGGCATCGCCAGGCATCTCGCGTTGACGCCGTCGACATTCGCCTTCGCGCCGTTGCAGCAGATCGCCGCGCTTCTTTACGACGGCCCGTGGGTGGCCGAGCGCCGCGCCGCGCTCGGGACGTTTTTTATGACGCATCACCACGATATCGACACAACCGTCGCGAAGGTGATCGGCCAGGCGGAGCGTTTCGATGCGGCCGCCGCATTCGACGGGCAATACACGCTTGCGAGGCTGGGGCGCCAAGCCACAGCGCTTTTCGAGCACGCCGACGTGCTGATCGTGCCGACCACGCCGACGCACCCGACCATCGCCGAGGTGCAGGCCAACCCGGTGGAGGTGAACAGCCGTCTGGGCGTCTATACGAACTTCGTCAATCTGCTCGATCTGTGTGCGCTCGCCGTGCCCGGCGTGCCGCGCGCCGACGGTCTGCCTGCGGGCGTGACGCTGATCGGACCATCGGGCGCGGACCAGCAGCTCGCGTTGCTCGGCGCGCGTATTCAGGCGCTGTTCAGCGAAGCCGTCGAGCAACGCGATGCCGACGCGATCGCGAGCCAGCCGCTGCCGATCCAGGAACCGGTCGTCATGCTCGCCGTGGTCGGTGCGCATCTGCGGGGCGAGCCGTTGAACTGGCAACTGCTGCAAGCCGGCGCGCGCTTCGTCGAAGCCACCACGACCGCGCCTCGCTACCGGCTCTATGCGCTCGCCGGCACGTTGCCGCCGAAACCCGGTCTCGTGCGCCGGACTGGCGACGTGGCAGGAGGCGAAGCCATCGCTATCGAACTGTGGGAAGTGCCGCTACGCACCTTCGGCGCGTTCGTCGCCGCCGTGCCCGCGCCGCTCGCCATCGGCACGCTCGAGACCATCGACGGACGCAGCGTGAAGGGCTTCGTCTGTGAGCCCTCGGCGATCGAGCACGACGCGGGCGCCCTCGACATTACCGCTTACCGCGGCTGGCGCGCGTATCTCGCGCACCGCGCGCCGCAGCCGAACGCCTGATGCCCGTCATCGGAAATCCAGCATTCAGAACGCAGTGCACGACCAACTCAAGGAAACCACACCATGACTCAACGTCGCGACTTCATCAAGCAGGCGGGCGCGCTTGCGCTCGGCAGCCTGCTGCCGCTCGAAAGCGTGTTCGCTGCCGAAAAGCTCACCGTCGGCGTGATCTACGTCGGCTCGAAGGGCGACTATGGCTACAACCAGGCGCAGGCCCAGGCCGCCGCGGTCATCAAAAAGATGCCGAACGTGAAGGTGGTCGAAGAAGAAAATGTGCCGGAAACGGTGGCCGCGCAGAAGTCGATGGAAGCCATGATCGAGCAGGACGGCGCGACGCTCGTTTTCGCCACCTCGTTCGGCTACTTCGATCCGCACGTGCTGAAGATGGCGGCCAGGTATCCGAAGGTGCGTTTCGCGCATTGCGGCGGCCTCTGGAAGCAGGGCAACCCGCCGAACATCGCGAGCTACTTCGGCTACATCGACGAATGCCAGTACCTGAACGGCGTCGTCGCGGGCCACATGAGCAAGAGCAAAAAGCTCGGTTTTGTCGCGGCCAAACCGATTCCGCAAGTGCTGCGCAATATCAACGCGTTCACGCTCGGCGCGCAGTCGGTCGATCCGTCCATCACGACACACGTCATTTTCACGGGCGACTGGTCGATGCCGGTCAAGGAAGCCGAAGCGACCAACAGTCTCGTCGATCAGGGTTGCGACGTGCTGACCTGCCACGTCGACGGTCCGAAGGTCGTGATCGAAACGGCGGAGAAGCGCGGCGCGATGAGCTGTGGTTACCACGCGAGCCAGGCGGCGCTCGCGCCGAAGGGCTATCTGACGGGCGCCGAGTGGGACTGGGCGACGCCGTACAAAACGCTCGTCACTCACGCGCAGACCGGCACGCCGCAGCCGAACATTCTGCGCGGCGGCCTCAAGGAAGGTTTCGTGAAGATGTCGCCCTATGGCGCCGTGGTGACGGCCGCCGCGAAGACCAAAGCCGACGCCGTCAAGGCGCAGATGATGGCCGGCCAGTTCGTCATCTTCAAGGGCCCGCTGAGGGACAACAAGGGCGGCACCGCGATCGCGTCCGGCACGGCCTACGCTCAGACCGACATCACGCTCGAAAGCATGAATTATCTCGTCACGGGTGTGGTGGGCCAGATCTGATCCAGCGTGCTGACAGCGCAATTCGCGCAATTGAAGGAGAGACCATGCGTGCTCATGCTTCCACGGTGACGTCGTCCGGCATTGCCCGCGCGCTGCTCGGCGTGCTGCCCGCACTGCCGACGCTCGCGGCGGTCGCCGGCACGCTGCTGCTGTTCGCGATCTTTCTGCTCGTGCAGGGCCAGCCCGCGGGCGACGCGATCGTGCTGATCGCGCAAGGCGCATTCGGCTCGGCGTTCGCGTGGCAGAGCACGCTGCTGCGCGCCGCGCCGTTGATGCTCACCGCGCTGTGCGTGGCGCTGCCTGCGCAGGTCGGCCTGATCGTGATCGGCGGCGAGGGCGCGCTCGCGCTCGGCGGACTCGCTGCGGCCGTCACGCCGCAACTGCTGCCGCACGGCACGCCGTGGTTCGTCGCGACGCCCGCGATGGCGCTGGCGGGCATGATCGTCGGCGGTGCGTGGATCGGCACGGTCGGCGCGTTGCGGCAGTGGCGCGGCGTGAACGAGACCATCAGCTCGCTGCTGATGTCGTATATCGCGATTGCGTTGTTCAAGCATCTGGTCGAGGGGCCGTTGCGCGATCCGGCGAGCCTGAACAAGCCGTCGACGCTGCCGCTGCCCGATGCGTTCACGGTCGGCTCGCTGCCGGGACTCGATGTGCATTGGGGACTCTTCTGGGGCGCGCTCGCGTGCGTCGGCGCGTGGATCTTCGTGCGTCACAGCACCAAGGGTTTCGCGATGCGCGTGACGGGCGGCAACGCGCGCGCCGCGCGCCTCGTCGGCCTGCCGGTCAACTCGCTCGCGTTGACCGCATGCGTGCTCGGCGGCGCCGCCGCGGGACTCGCCGGCGTGTTCGAAGTCTCGGCGGTGCAGGGCAGCGCGAACGCGTCGCTGCTCGCGGGTTACGGCTACGCGGGCATCCTCGTCGCATTCGCTGCACGGCAGAATCCGCTCGCGATCATCGCCTGCGCGCTGATGATCGGCGGCATCGAGGCGAGCGGCAGTCTGCTGCAACGCCGCCTCGATCTGCCCGACGCAACGACGCTCGTCTTGCAAGGGCTGCTGTTCGCAAACCTGCTCGCGTGGGAAGCGCTCGGCGGCCGGCTCGCCGCGTGGCGCGTGAAGTTGCAGGCGGTCGCGCAATCCGGACTGCCGCATCCGCTGGAGCAAACTCATGCCTGATCTGCACTCGCCCGTTGCCGTGCTGCTGCTCTCGCTCTTTGCGGGCGCGATTCGCGTCAGCACGCCGTATCTTTTCGTGAGCCTCGGTGAATGCCTGACCGAGAAGGGCGGTCGCGTGAATCTCGGGCTCGAAGGCATTCTCGTGTCGGGCGCGATGAGCGGTTACGCAGGCTCGTACCTGACCGGTTCGCCTTGGCTGGGCGTGCTTATTGCCGGGTGCGCGGGCCTGCTGCTCGGTTGCCTGCACGGACTCGTCTGCTCGCTGCCGCGCGTGTCCGACATCGCGTTCGGTATCGCGTTGATGCTGTTCGGCACCGGCCTCGCGTTCTATCTCGGCAAGCCGTTCATCGAGCCGCAGGCGGCGATGCTGCGCTCGTTCGACTTCGGCGCGTGGAGCGCATCGCCGCAATTGCATAACGCGCTGCATGTGAATCCACTCTTCCTGATCGGCGTCGTGCTTGCGTTCGTTCTGCAATGGGGTTTGCGCTCCACACGCTGGGGCATGACGCTGCGGCTCGTCGGCGAAAACGCAGAGAGCGCACGGGCGATGGGCTATCCGATCACGCGCGTACGCATCGCAGCGACGGCGGTCGGCGGATTTTTCGCGGGCGTCGGCGGCGCGTATCTGTCGCTCGTTTATCCGGGCAGCTGGAACGAAGGCCTGTCGAGCGGTCAGGGGTTGATGGCCGTCGCGCTAGTGATCTTCGCGCGCTGGCAGCCGCTGCGCTGTTTGTGGGCGGCGCTGCTGTTCGGCGCGGCCGGCGCACTCGGCCCCGCGCTGCAGGCGATCGGCGTGACGAGCGGCTACTACCTGTTCAACGCCGCGCCGTACGTGCTCACGCTCGCAATCATGATCGTCAATTGCCGGCCGGATCGCACGCTCGCGGGTGCGCCCGGCGAACTGAGTCTCACGCGCTGAAACCGCCGAAGCGATCCACCTACTTTTTGTCTCACCAGGAGTCCGACATGGCCCGTTTCATCGAAGCCCGACCGTATCCGTGGCCCTACGACGGCGCGTTGCGCGCCGACAATACGGCGCTCATCATCATCGACATGCAGACGGACTTCTGCGGCATCGGCGGCTATGTCGACAAGATGGGCTACGACCTGTCGCTGACGCGCGCGCCGATCGAACCGATCAGCCGCGTGCTGGCAACGATGCGCGAGCAGGGTTTCACCATCATCCATACTCGCGAAGGACACCGGCCCGATCTGTCGGATCTTCCTGCCAACAAGCGCTGGCGCAGCCGCCGCGCGGGCACGGACGGCATCGGCATCGGCGACGACGGTCCGTGCGGCAAGATCCTCGTGCGCGGCGAACCGGGCTGGGACATCATCGACGAGCTCGCGCCGCTGCCGGGCGAGATCGTCATCGACAAGCCGGGCAAGGGCTCGTTCTGCGCCACCGATCTCGAACTCATTCTGCGCACGCGCGGCATCGTCAATCTGGTGCTGACCGGCATCACGACCGACGTGTGCGTGCATACGACGATGCGCGAAGCGAACGACCGCGGCTTCGAATGCACGGTTCTCGCCGACTGCTGCGGCGCGACCGACAAGGGCAATCACGACGCGGCGCTGAACATGGTGCTGATGCAGGGCGGCGTGTTCGGCACGGTGTCGGATTCCAGCGCGCTGATCGCGGCGCTCGGACGCTGATCATGTCGACGCTCGCCAGCATGAAACCGCTGCCGTCGCACACCGGTGCGCTCGGCATCGAGGTGCTCGGCGCGAGCAAGCGCTTCGGTGCTTTCCGCGCGCTCGACGACGTGACGCTCAAGGTGCGCGCAGGCACGCTGCACGCGCTGCTCGGCGAGAACGGCGCGGGCAAGAGCACGCTCGTGAAAGGTCTCGTCGGTTATGGCGTGCTCGACAGCGGCCAGATCGCCGCGGACGGCCGCGAAGTGCGCATTGCTTCGCCCCGCGATGCGCAGGCGCTCGGCATCGGCATGGTGTACCAGCATTTCACGCTGGCGGCGGGTTTGTCGGTGGAAGAGAACCTGCTTCTCGCGCGTGGCCGGATGCCGTGGAAAATCGACTGGCAAGCCGAACGCAAGGCGCTCGGCGCGTTCATGCGCGGCATGCCGTTCCGGCTCGCACTCGACACGCCGGTGTCGAGTCTCGCGGCCGGCGAAAAGCAGAAGCTCGAAATATTGAAGCAACTGTATCTGCGTCAGCGCTTCCTGATTCTCGACGAACCGACCTCGGTGCTGACGCCGCAGGAAGCGGACGAAGTGCTTGGCCTCATGCGCGATCTCGCGACGCGCAGCGAACTCACCGTGCTGATGATCACGCACAAATTCCGCGAAGTGATGGCCTACGCGGACGACGTCACGGTCCTGCGCAAGGGCCGCTTAGTCGGCAGTTGCGCGGTGCGCGATACCGACCGCGACCGCCTCGCATCGTGGATGATGGGCAGCGACGCCGGTTTCGACGCGCGCGCGACGGCCGGCATCGACGACGTGCGGCCCGCGCGCCGGCCGCTTGTCGTCGATGCGCCGGTGGCGCTCGAACTGTCGGCGCTGACGGTGGTGGACGATCGTGGACACGTGGCGGTGCGTGATGCGTCGCTCGCGGTGCGCGCGGGCGAGATTATCGGCCTGGCAGGCGTGTCGGGCAATGGCCAGAAGGAGCTGATCGAGGCGCTGGTCGGCCAGCGGAGCGTGCGATCGGGCGACATGCGCGTGAAGGGAGAAGCGTACCGCGCGACGCGCGAAGCGATGACGCGCCTGAAAGTCTTCGCGTTGCCCGAGGAGCCGCTGCGTAATGCGTGTGTCGCGAATCTGAGCGTCGCGGAAAATCTCGCGTTGCGCGACTTCGATCGCGCGCCGTTGCGCGCGGGCGGCTGGCGGCTCAACCGTCGCGCGTTACGCGAACGCGCCGAACAGCGCGTTGCCGAGTTCAACGTGAGGCCGCCGGTGCCGGAGCGCGCGATCGGCACGCTGTCGGGCGGTAACGTGCAGCGCGCGGTACTGGCTCGCGAACTCGGCCAGCAGGTCGATGTGCTGATCGTCGCCAATCCGGTGTTCGGCCTCGACTTCGCGTCGGTGGCCGATATACACGCCCGCATTCTCGCGGCCCGCGACGCGGGCGCGGCGGTGCTGCTGGTGAGCGAAGACCTCGACGAATTGCTGGAACTGGCCGACCGCATCGCAGTAATCGCGGAAGGGCGGCTCGTTTTCGAAACCGCCGTGGAAAACGCGGATCGCGTGGTGCTCGGGCGCCACATGGCGGGCCACAGCGACGATCGGCAACCCGAAGCGGCGGACACCGCCGCTGCCTTTCATGGAGCATGACAGATGAGTTCGAGTGGACTGGGCGGATTGAACCGCTCGCCCGCGGGCGTCGTAATCGGCCTCGTGCAATTGCAGAATCCCAATGTAGAGACGCCCGCGCAGCTCGCGGCGCAGACGCAGCGCGTGGTCGAACTGGTCGGCAAGGCGCGGCGCAACAACGCGGCGACGGATCTCGTCGTATTTCCGGAATACGCGTTGCATGGCCTTTCCATGCGCACCGACGACGCGATCATGTGCAGCCTCGACGGCCCCGAAGTGGCCGCGTTCAAGGCGGCGTGCGTCGAGCACCGCATCTGGGGCTGCTTTTCGATCATGGAGCGCAATCCAGGCGGCAATCCATACAACAGCGGACTGATCATCGACGACAAAGGCGTGATCCAGCTCTACTACCGCAAGCTGCATCCGTGGGTGCCGGTCGAGCCGTGGGAGCCGGGCAATCTCGGCGTGCCGGTCTGCACCGGGCCGCGCGGCGTGAAGCTCGGCCTGATCATCTGCCACGACGGCATGTTTCCGGAGATGGCGCGCGAAGCCGCCTACAAGGGCGCAGAAGTGATTCTGCGCACGGCGGGATACACCGCGCCGATCCGCCACGCGTGGCGCATCACCAATCAGTCGAACGCGTTCCAGAATCTCGCGCAGACGGCGAGCGTCTGTCTGTGCGGCAGCGACGGCACGTTCGATTCGATGGGCGAGGGCATGTTCTGCGATTTCGACGGAACGGTGATTGTGGAGGGCAGTCATCGCCCGGACGAGGTCATCGTCTGCGAGATGCGGCCCGATCTCGTGCGCGAGGCGCGGATCCATTGGGGCGTCGAAAACAACATCTATCAGTTCGGACACCGCGGCTACGTTGCGGTGAAGGGCGGCGCGCAGGATTGCCCCTATACGTTCATGCATGACATGGTGCGCGGCGAATATCGTTTGCCTTGGGAGGCCGAGGTGCGCGTGACCGATGGCACTCCTTGCGGCTTCGCACCGCCGGAACGCACTTACAAGGGGTGACTGCCATGCCGATCGTCAACCAGGCGTTACCGTCGCCGTTCGCGTTCGAGCCGTCGAAGACGGCGCTCGTCGTGATCGACATGCAACGCGATTTCATCGAGGCGGGCGGATTCGGCGCGGCGCTCGGCAACGACGTGTCGCTGCTCGCGGACATCGTGCCGGATGTCGCGCGGCTGATCGCGCATGCGCGCACGCGCGGCTGGCACGTCGTGCACACGCGCGAATCGCACGTGCCTGATCTGTCCGATTGTCCGCCGGCGAAACGTCTGCGTGGGCAGCCGCGCGCGCGCATCGGCGACAAAGGGCCGATGGGACGCATACTCGTGCGAGGCGAACCGGGTAATGCAATCATCGACGCGCTCGCGCCGATTGAAGGTGAACTCGTGATCGACAAGCCGGGCAAGGGTGCGTTCTACGCGACGCGGCTCGGCGAAGAGCTTGCGATGCGCGGCGTCACGCATCTCGTGTTTGCCGGCGTAACGACTGAAGTGTGCGTGCAGACCTCGATGCGCGAAGCGAATGATCGCGGTTACGACTGTCTCGTGATCGAAGACGCGACCGCGAGCTACATTCCCGCGTTCAAGGAAGCAACGCTGGCGATGATCCGTTCGCAAGGCGGCATCGTCGGCTGGACTGCGACGCTCGAACAATTGCTGGAGGCCGACGCTTGACCACATCGCCTGTCATCAACGACCCGGCGATCGTCGCCGAAGTGACCGCCGTGTTCGAAGCCTACGAACGCGCGCTGGTCGATAACGACATCGACACGATGAACGTGTTGTTCTGGGACGCACCGGAAACGGTACGCTATGGAATTGCCGAAATCCAGCACGGCGGCGAGGAGATTCGCGCGTGGCGGGAATCGTGCGTGCCGGTGCCGGCTTCGCGCAGACGGCATCGCACGATCGTGACGACGTTCGGCCGCGACTATGCGACGGTCAGCACCACGTTCACCAGCGACGCCACGCCGCTGGTCGGCCGTCAGATGCAGTCGTGGGCGCGGCTTGGCGCGCACGATGCGCCGTTCGGCGGCTGGATCGTCGTTGCTGCGCACGTGAGCCTGATCGAAGCGCCCGATGTGCCCGACGTGCAAGCCGCCCACGGGAAACGCGGATAATGCCGGGACGATTTGCAGGAGACTGGTCATCGAACCCAAACGGCTGACCGAAGCTAAAGACCCGATCGACGAACCCGACGACGTGGCGCCTGATGCGTCGAAAGTCGTCTATGGCGCGAACCCGCTTGCCGAGCAGGTGTATCTGCAACTCAAGCAGGACATTTTCGACTTCCGGCTGTTTCCGGGCGATCGCTTCTCGGAGACTGACATCGCGCAGCATTACGGCGTGTCGCGCACACCGATGCGCGACGCGCTGTTCCGTCTGCTACGCGAAGGCTATCTGGAAGTCGGTTTCCGGCGCGGCTGGAAAGTGTGCAACATCGACTTCGAGCGGCTCGATCAGCTGTACGACCTGCGCATCGTGCTCGAACTGGCTGCTATAGAGCGTGTGACGAGCGGCTCGAACAATCGCGCGATCGACGCGCTCAAGGCCATCTGGTGCGTGCCGCGCGACGCACGCGAGACCGATCCGGCGCGCATGTTCCGGCTCGACGAAGGCTTTCATCGCGGGCTGGTGGAAGCGACGGGCAACGCCGAAATGCTACGCGTGCATAACGAAGTGACCGAGCGCATTCGCATCGTGCGACGACTCGATTTCCTGAAGCCGCATCGCACCGACGCAACCTACGACGAGCACGCCACGATGCTCACGCTGATCGAACGCGGAAAGCTCGCCGAAGCGGGCATTATGCTGCGCGCGCATGTGACGCAGAGCAAGCTCGAAGTCCGCAAGATCACTGTTTCGATGCTCGCGCAGGCGCGGGACAGCAAGTTGCCGTTTGTGAGTTGAGGTAGGAGGGGTCGTGACTGATCTTCACGTCGCGAGCGGCCAATTTGAATGGAATGAACGCCCCCACCCAGTCGGTCCGTGTGTGCGATCCACTGCTATGCGGCACTTCTGTCAGTTGGAGAAGTGGTTGATCATACTCATCTGGTCAACCGAACCAAGGGATCTGTCATGGCACATATGATCGTGGGTGTGGACATCGCAAAGAACGTAATGCAGGTTCACTGGGGTGGATCCGGATAGCGGCGAAATCGTGATACATCAGCACCCAGGGCCGGTCTGATCGCTATGATCCTCCATTCGCAGCAGGCGCCCCGCATTGGCAATTACAATGAACGTGCCAAGGTTATGCAACAGCGCGATCCAGACGGCGCTTAACGTGCCCGTCGCCGCCAGCACAATCACCGCGACCGTCCACGCCAGGCCGATCGCTACATTGGTGGTCGCCGTGTGCAGGCAGCGCCGCCCAAGCTGCACGCAGGTCACAATACGTCGCAAATCGTCGCCGAGCAGGACGACATCGGCCGAGGCCACCGCAATGTCGATGCCGCGCTCGCCCATTGCAATGCTGGTAGGCCCCGCCTTGATGGCCAGGACGTCGTTCAGGCCATCGCCGACCATCAGGGGATGATAGCCGGCCGCCATCTCCTGCACGACATAGTCAAGCTTGTCATGCGGCAATGCCTCAGCTACGACGATCCCAATACCTGTTTCCGCCGCGAGCTTGCGAGCAATGGGTTCGCGATCGCCGGTCAGAAGAGTCTGCCGCGTCAACCCGAGTTCCCGTAACTCGGCGAGGGCGTCCTTCGCCTCCGCGCGCAGCGCGTCGGCGAAACCGAACCACGCCAGCAAGCGGCCGTTCAAGGCGAGTCCCACGCAGGGACCCTCGATCTCGCGCGGCGGTTGCGGCAAGGCCTGCACGTAGTCCGCGAGCAAACCGTGGCGGCCAAGCACGGCGACGCCTTCAGCAGTATCGGCCACGATGCCGAGGCCTCTCAGTTCGCGAGCCTGTTCGAGCGGCGCCTCTTCGACGCCCGGATTGGCATCCGCCGCATAGCGCACCAGCGCACGACTCACCGGATGCGCACTGCCTCCGCCAAGGCGCCCCGCCAGTTCCAGCACCTGCGAAGCATCGACGCCCGGTTCCAGCAACACCTTCTCGACGCGCAATTCGCCGTAAGTCAGCGTGCCGGTCTTGTCGATCACCAGCGAATCGATCTGCGCAAACTTGTCGAGAAACGCTGCGTTCCTGAACAGGATGCCGTGCCGCGCGCCCGCGGCGATTCCGGCAATAGCCGTGGACGGCGCGGCGAGCACCAGCGCGCACGGGCACGCCGCAACGATGACCGCCAGCATCGCCGAGGCATTTGCCGAGGCGAACCATACGATTGCCGCGATCAGCAGGACGAGACACAGATAACCGCCCATGTAGCGCTCGAGTATCTGCGTAATCGGTGGCTTTGCCTGCTCGGCTCGCTGCATCAATTCGATGATCCTGCCGAGTGTCGAGTGTTTGCCCGCGTGCGTGACGTCGATGCGTAGCGGACCGTCGAGATTCATTGCACCGCCGAAAACGGCTGTCCCCTGCGCGACGTCGAGCGGCACGGACTCGCCGGTAATCGGCCCATTGTCGACGCTCGACTGGCCATGCTGGACGACGCCGTCGGCGGGAATCCGTGCGCCGGCCACCACTTCGATCTGGTCGCCGGCCTGCAGCGCGTCGTATGGCACTTTTTCGATCGAACCGTCTGCCCGAATGCGTCGCACCTTGCCCGACGCCAGCCGGCCGAGCGCCCGGATCGCCTCCTGCGAGCCGAGTACGCTGCGCTCTTCAAGCGCGTGGCCGAACGTCATGACGATCGGCAACAGAGCCGCCGTGGCCATATCTCCCACGGCCCACGCAGCCAACATCGCCAGCGCGATCAGGCGGTCGGTCACGCCGTGCAGACTGGGCGACTTAAGGCTATGCCACGCGCTTGCGAACACCGGCCCGGCCACGACCAGCGACGCAAGTCCGGCGAGTACCTGCGCCAGCGTTTCATCCGCCGGGGCGAAAGCATGCCACGCTGTCGACAACACCAGCAGGCCGCCGGCCAGCAGCGCAAGCGCGATGTGCCGCGTCATCGCCCGCTGTTCGGTTGCCGACAAGGCGATCGGCCTGCCCTGAGTGAGGCCGTCGGTGTGATTCGCGTGCGACGCTTGGTCGTCAGTGTGTCCTGGGTGCCCGATCCTCGCGCTCATCTCGCATTCCCCGGCAGGATCAGGTTCGATGTGTTGTGCGGGTCGACGGTCGTCACGCGGGCCGCTTTCGAGAGGATCAACTGCACCCGGTCCCGATAGACGCGCGCGAGAAGGCCCGGATCGCTGTTATTGCGCAATGGCGCTTCCAGTTGCTGAATGGTCAAGGTTTTCGCCCGTGCGGTGGCGACGCGTTCAACGGCACTCGCCTGTGCGTTCTGCACGATCCGGTCCGCGTCCTGTTGGGCATCCTGCCGGGTCTTCTCGGCGGCCGTGCGTGCTTCGGCCATGCTGCGCTCGGCCACCTGCAATGAGGTCAGGACCGAATTGAACGCACTGACGGCGGCAGCAGGGAATGCCGCCTCGACATCGACTCGCGCAACTTCGACGCCGAGTCCCGCATGCTGCGCATCGAGTTGCCGCAGGTGCCGCTCGATTTCCTGCGCGAGATCGCCGCGCAAGCGCTCACGCTTGACGGCCAGTTGCTGATCTGCCGACAGCCGTTCCGGCCGCGCGACCAGGATCGCATCGAGGTTGCGCTGCGCCACAACCGCGACCGCCGACGCCGACACGATCCGCTCGAGCGCGGCATCGAGCCGGTCTTTTTGCAGCACATAGGCGTAGGTATCGACCACCCGGTAATACAACGTGGCATGCAACTGCAAGACGCCGTTGTCGCCGGTCAGCAGGTAACCCGAGCCGGCGAGCGCATCGGGCAACAGCGCGCCGGCTGCCGGCGCAGTTGGCAAACCACTCGGCCCTGTCGCGCCGTCCGCGTCAGACAAGGGCGGCACTTCCGGCAAATGGGCGTCCGCGTCGCGCGCGCGCGGATCGCGTTCGAGCGACTGAATGCGTTGTTCGAGCACGCGCGCACTGCCAGGAACCATCAGGGTCGACTCGAACGGACGCGGCCAGGCAATCAGTAGGCCCGCGTCCTGGGTGCGCACGAATGCGCCGAAGCGCAGCACGACCGCGCGGCTGTCGGGCGGAATGCGCCGGATGTTTGAACCGGCCCATGCGCATGCGGCGAGAACAGTGACGGCTACCACGAACCAGAACGAGACCCGAACCGCCTGTGCGCCGGGCCCGAGCGGCGGCAAGCTGGTGTCCGTGGTCATCGCGCGGCCCTGGAATTTTTCGACGCCGAAGCGGACACCATGCCCGCGCCCGCCTGCCGCGACGGCTCGGCCCCCAGGTCGACGGGCCCCCGCACCAGTGCCTCGAACGGCGCCGCATCGGTGCGCAGGATCAGGTTCGTATTGGCGCTGACCACGGAGTCGAGCGTGTCGAGCGAGCGCAACATCGTATAAAGGCGCGGATTGCCGGCATAGGTGTTGCCATAGATCGCGGCGGCGTCCTGGCGGGACTGCGCTTCGATCTGCGCAGCATTGACGTTCGCGTCGGCAACCACCAGACGGGCGTCGCGGTCCGCGTCCGAGCGGATCTGCGCGGCCTCGCGATTGCCGTCCGCCGTACGCTGCGCAGCAACCGTCTCGCGCTCCGCGCTCATCCGGCTGACCGTCGCCGCGAGTGTCACCGCGGGCAACGTCAGGCGCTCCAGTCCCACTTGAACGACATGCACGCCGTAGGCCGAGTAAAGCTGCGCGTCGATCTGACTGCGCAGTGCGTCCTCGAACGCGGAGATGCGTACCCGTGAGGGATCCGTGTTGACGAGCGACGCCAGCTCGAAGCCGGCCGACGTGGTTTGTAATGACGAACCGAGCAGCGAGCGGATTTGCTGCGCGGCCTCGTCGGGCCGGTTGCCCACGGCCCGAACAAAGCGGCGCACGTCGTTCGGATCCGCAGCGACTTTCCACGCGACGTAGGCCTGCACGATGATGCGCAAGCCGTCACGCGTACCCACGTCCTGCAAGCCACTCGATGTCGTATGCAGGCGCAGATCGACCGGCACCGCCGCTTCGATCGGCGCGGGCAAACGCCACGCGAGACCGGGTTCGAGCAGCACGCGCACGGGTCGCCCGAAGCGCGTGATCACCGAGGCCTCACCCGCCCGCACCGAAATGAAGCTCGCCACGACAAACGCGATGACGACGCACAGCGCGGCAAGCAGGACGCGCACGTAGAATGGACCACCGCGAGCCGCCTGTCCGTTGCCGTGATCGTGGTGGTGATGCCCGTGGCCATTGGTATGCGAATGGAACAAACTCATGAAGTCACCTTGAGAACAGCCTGTCCGGCGTGTGGCGCGCGCATTAGTTGCTACGACGGAAGCCGGCGAGATCGCCGGCCGTGAAAGTGCGCAGATCGAGGGTCGCGCGCTGGTCGGCGACCAGCCGGTCGTCGATCACCGTGATGCGCGCGTTCTGCAATCCACGCTGCAACCGCGCCAGGTAGTACTCGAACGCAAAGGCCGGTCCGCCCAGACGGTATGCCACCGTGTCGGCGGCAAAATCGATCTGCTGCACATGCGCCGACGCAAGCGTGTCTGCCGCTCGCGCCGAAGCCTGAGCGACCCCGCTGAGCGCCTGTTGCCGTGCATTGCCCAGCAATTGCGCCGCGAAGCCATGCGCCCTGGCGACACTTGCCTGCGCGCGGATCTGCGCGGCCTGCACGTCGTGATAAGCCGAGGCAGCGCCCGCTGGCGGGTGCACGCTCTCGATGACGACCGCCACGACTTCGATGCCGCTCGCGAGCTGATCGAGTTGCCGCTGAACCGCGCCGCGCACCTTTTCAGCAATGGCGGTCTGGCTTGTCTCGAGCAAAGCCTGCAGCGTATGCGAGGCGAGGTAGTGCATCACCTCGCGATTGGCGATCGAGCGGACCGTGCTTTCCGGATCGACCGACCGGTACAGCGCGGCCCGCGCGGCAGCGTCGCTCAAGCCCACGCGGTAATCCAGCCGCACATCGGCGTTGACGATCTGAAAGCTCTGCTGATCGCCGGTGGCGCCGGCGATCACCTGGCTCGTCTCCCATGGATGCTGGACGTCCCAGAGACGGTTCAACTGCTCAGACGTCGGACCGTCGGCGTCGACGGAGGGTGCCGCGACGCTGCTGTCCTCTGCGCCACCCGAGACGATGAGTTGATGCACCGCGCCGTTGTCGACAAGTCGGGCCTTGCCGAACGGCCAGGGCATGCCGATATGCAGCCCGGGCGACCACACGGCCACCGGCGCGCCGAATCGCTCGTATACCGCGCGTTGCGAAGGGTCTAGCACCACGACGGAGGTCAGCAACCACGCACAGACGGCCATCGTCACTATCGTGGCGGGTAACAGCCGCATGACACTGCGCAGCACCCAGTTCTGGCGCAGATCGATGCCATAGCGGTCATGCAATTCGGCGCCGATCGACGCCAGCGGCGAGCGGCGATAATGCAATAGCCCGGCAAGCACGCTCGATGGCACATGCGTCGCATGTTCACCGGCGCGCGGCGGGAAGATCCGTAGAAGAAGCGTGCGCATCGCCATTTCGACGGCAATGGCCGCACAGAAGACTGCGGCAATATGCACGACCAGATCGAGCGTCATATGCGCGTAGACCAACCATCCGGCCGACAACGCCGCCCCGAGTGCGCACAGGAGTAGAACGCGCAGCAGGCCCGCCAGCGACGCGGACAGCGAGTCACGCGAGCGCTGCGCGTCGTGGGCGTAAAACCGTTCGGCAACGAGCGTGAAAAAAGCCAGAGTCAGCGCAGCCGCGCCGCTGACGATCGTGAGGGACGGCGCAACCATCGCGTGGATTAGCACGTCAGGGGCCAAGGGCTGGAACGCCATTGCGGCGATCGCCACGGACAGTCCGGCGCACATGGCAACGCACCAGGGCTGCCAGCGAAGGATGCGCACGAGGTTGCCGAGGTCCGGCTTTCCGGCGTCGCGCGAGACGACTTGCTTCACGAAACTTACGCCGCGCTTCCAGATCGATTCCTTCTCCGGACATGCCGGTGCGCGCGCTGCCGACGAACGCCAGAGCGCAACGATAAGCACGTTCAGGCATGCGCTCGCCATCACCGCGCTCCAGCGCAAATCGATGGGCACGCTCTTCGACAGGCTCAAAACGCCCAGCACCCCTGCCAATGCCGCAGCCACCCATCCGGGCAGCAAGGCATCGTTACGTCCGGCCGACCGCTCACGCGCGTCACTTTCTTCCCGCCTCTCCCGCGTCGACATCAGCGATCCTTACCAATCAATTACAAACTGTGTGAGGAACAACGTCCCCGAAGGCAGTTGCCATGATCTGCGAGGCGCAATTTAACGCGACAGGTGGGGAAACTCAAGGTTGTCCGTCGACAGGAATCAACGGCCATAAAGGGAGCAGACTCTGGAGGTTGTCGCGACGCCATCAGGCGCGCTCATTCTGCATGAACCTAGGTTCGCGAAACACCTGCCAGCGACCAGGCTCGTGCCCGGGTCCATACCTGCCCCACTCCGTAACAGGCGGCCCCAAGGATGCCAACGAAGAAACCGACTGGCCAGTTGGAGACATAGGAGAGGGCGATCGATGTCCACACCGTGACGAGCGAAATTCCAACCGACACGCATATCGCAAGGATCGGCCGGTCAGTCAGCGAGCGGGCCGCAGCCCGGGCCCAATCATCAGGCTGAACACCAGCAGCGCGCCTACTACGGGGAGCGCCATTGCCGTCGCAAGCGCCAGGATGCTCATGAACGCAAGTTCCATCGCGCGGCTCGATACGCCTCTCGCCTTCGCCAGAGCGGGCGATACCGAACTGAGCAGGAGTGGCCGGAAGAGCACAACCGTAACCGCAATCGAGAACCCGCTGATCGCGGCAACCGGCGCGAGATCGGTGTTGCTCACGCCCAATACTTCGCCGAAGAGAAGGGCATAGACCGCTTGTGAATACTCGCTCGTCATGCTCAGGAACAGCGCCCCGAGGCCTAGCAGCGTGACGAGGCACAGGGCGGTTGCGACTTGGTGACTTCCGCGCCGGCCCAGCCAACTGATTCCGATCACGCCGAGACCAGCGAAGACGATCAGGCCGAAGAGCGGATTGATACCGAGCAGGCTTGCCGCTGCAGCACCCGGAAAGGTGCCGAGCGGCAAGGCGTGCGCGGCGAACGAGGCGCCTCGAATCACCACGAAGAATCCGATGAATCCGGCGACCGCTGCTACGATGCTCGCCACGATCCATGTGTTGGTCATGAAGCTGGAGAACATGGTCAGGCCTCACCCGGTTCACGGGTGTTCAGGGCGATCCGCGCGCCCGTTGGGGGCTTTCGTACCGGTCCGGCGCGACCTGTGATGACATACAGGGCGAAGATGAGCGTCACCACGAAGAAGCTCACTGGCCAGCCGTGCCCGCGTGTCCAGTAGTAGCTGTCGTACGCGAGCAGGATGCCACCCCAGGTCGTGCCCAGGCCGATTAACGCGGACAGACCCGTGGCCCAGCCTGGCCGCTTTGCCAACCTCAAGGCGATCGCCGCCGGACCTATCAGGAGTGCGGTCGACAGGATGGCGCCGACGGTAATAGCTGATAGGGAAACGGCCAGCGCCAATACCAGCAGGTGCAGGAGTCCGACCGTCCGTACCCGCACGCCCATGACCGCGGCCAGCTCTGGGTCGACGGAGCTGAGCAGCAAGGGACGATAAAGCACGCCCGCGGCAATCAACGCCCCCGTACCCACCGCCAGCGCGAGCGGAATGATCGATGCCGGAATGGCGAACATTGATCCGAACATGACGGTGATAGCCGCTCCAGTCGTGCTTTTCGATGTCACGTCGAGGTAAAGAAACAGCGCGGCAAGACCAAGCCCCGCGCCCAGCACGACGCCGGTCACGAGATCGCGCTCACGGGCGCGGCGCACCCGCACCAGTTCCATGCCGCCCGCTGCCATGACCGCCATGATGAGAAATCCCAGCAACGGGTTGATGCCGAGCAGGAACGACGCAGCACCGCCCGCGCTGCTCACATCGGCCAGCGCGTGGCCGGCGAAGGACTGGCCCTTCATGACGGTGAATACGCCAATTACGCCGGACACGACTGCGGCGCCGCCGCCGACTACCATCGCGGTATGCACCGGTTCGCTGCTAAAGAAGCCCGGTTCAAAGATCAGGGTGAGCAGGGAATCCATCTTGAATCAGGGAACCTGCGCAATGTGGGCGGGGTCTCGCCGAACGGCGGCAAGCATTTCGGCCTCGGTGCCGGCGGCAATCACCAGCACGCGGCCGTGCACGCGGACGACATCGATGTGATAGCCGTACAGTCTGCTCAGGACCTCGGTACGCACCACTTCGTCCGTCGCCCCGCTCGCTGCGTGGCCATTGGCGAGGTAGACGATCCGGTCCATCACCGGCAACAAGGGATTCATGTCATGCGCCGAAAGCAGGACCGCAAGCCCGTGCTCGACGCTCAGGCGGCGCAACAGCGCGACAATTTCGGCGACGCTGCGCATGTCGAGGTTGGCCAGAGGTTCGTCCAGCAACAGCAGCCGGGGACGGCGAACCAGAGCGTGTGCGATCAGTACCCGCTGCTGCTGGCCTCCGGATAGTTCCCCGATGCGCTGGTCGGCGAAAGGCTCTGCATCCACGGCTTTGAGCATCCCGTCGACCGCCTCGCGGCGCTTGTTCGACGGTAACGGCAAGCCGAGCCTGTGGCCCTCGAGGCCGAGCGACACCAGATCCCGCGCACGCATCGGGAGGTAGGGGTCGAGCGCGATCTTCTGTGGGACGTAACCCACCGAGGTCAGGCTGCGCGCACCATTGATCCTGATGCTACCTGCACTCGCTACCTGGAAGCCGAGGATCGTACGCAGCAGCGTGGTCTTGCCCGAACCGTTCGAACCGATAAGGCCGCAGAACTCTCCCGCTTCCAGACTGAAACTCACCTCATGTAGCACGCTGTGCCCCGGGAAAGAGACGCTCACCCGGTCGACCGCAAGGACCTCGTTGCCATGGCACATGCGGCTCACTGCGCAGCCTGCAAGGTTTCGGTGGACACCTTGGAAGTCACAGCCTTTTCCAGGGCATTGACTTCCGCCAGCATCCACGACTGGTAAGTAAAGCCGGGGGTTGGCATGGTCTCGTAGACGCCGACCACCGGAATACCATTTTTCCTGGCCAGATTGAGGAACGACTGGGTGAGCGCATCCGTGACCTGCTGGTTGTAGACGAACACCTTGACCTTGCGGTCCGTGTACAGGCTGTTCTGTTTCGTCACGTCCTGCGGAGAGGGATCGGTGCCGTTCATGATCGCCGCCTGCAGGCTGAAGGGTGTGGCGATATCGGTGCCGACCGCTTCGAGCATGTAGTTGGCGACCGGCTCCGTCACCGCGACAGGCGTTTTCGCATAGTGCGCCTTGAACGATGCAATCGCAGCCAGCCAGGGCTTGAGTGATGCGTCGAACTTCTTCACGTTGGCTTGAAAGTAGGCTGCCTGCGCGGGGTTCAATGCGGAAAGGTCCGCCGCCACTGCCTTCGCAACCGACGGCATGGTTTTCGGGTCGTACCAGAGGTGCGGGTTCGGCGTGCTGTCGGGCAGGCCGAGCAGGTGTTGGGCGTCGATGACCTTGCGTTTGCTGTTGGGCGCTGCTGCGATGATCTTGTCGGCCCAGGCGTCGTATCCCACGCCGTTCTTGACGATCAGATCGGCGGAAGCAATCTGTGCTGCCACCTTCGGGTTGACCTCGAAGGCGTGTGGATCCGTATTGGGATCCGTTTCGATCGCGCTCACCTGAACGTACTTGCCGCCGATCTGGGCGATGACGTCGGCGTACTCGTTTTCCACACCGATGGCGTTGATTACGCCAGCCGCCGCTGATGCCGCCATGGCGCTTCCCTGATGCGCGGCAAGCAGTACCAATGCAGCCAAAAGGCTACCGATGGACTTTCGTGCGGCGCGCCAAACAAACCGGTTTGGCTGTCCTGAACTCCAGGATAAGCGGTGCTGAACGGAGTTGTGAAGCGTGGCGGCGATTTTTTTCATTGGCGTTTCTGGTCACGAAAAATAGAATTCCGATAGGATTAGATACGTTATAACATAACAAATGTGGTGTCCAACGTTTCCACCGGACAGACGGGCCGTCCCGGACCGTGGCATCAGCGAGGCGGGCTGTCACCGCATTGGGGGCACCTCGACCGTAACCATTTGCTCAGCGCCCAGGCACCTCGGTGGGCGAACATGATTGAGCGCGTGCCGCTCACAGGAGAATGCAATGCAAGATGCAACCGGCTTCCAGCGTATCCCGACAACCATCCTGACCGGCTTCCTCGGTGCCGGAAAAACGACCCTGCTGAACCGCATCCTGACCGAGCATCACGGCGGACGCGTTGCGGTCATCGAAAACGAGTTCGGCGAAGCGGGCATCGACAACGAATTGCTGGTGCAGGACGGTAACGAGCAGATTGTCGAAATGAACAATGGCTGTATCTGTTGCACGGTGCGTGGCGACCTGGTGCGTATTCTTTCGACGCTCGCCGCGCGACGGGAGTCAGGAGAACTCGCGTTCGAGCGGGTCATCATCGAGACAACGGGACTTGCCGATCCGGCGCCCGTCGCGCAAACGTTCTTTGTTGACGATGTCGTGCAGGAGAAATACCTGCTCGACGCCATCGTGACGGTGGTCGACGCGCGGCATGGCGGCGAGCAGCTCGACGAACATCACGAAGCGCAGGAGCAGGTCGGATTCGCGGACCGTATCCTCGTATCCAAGGTGGACCTCGTTGGCGAAGAGCAGGCGCAGCAACTGATGCGCCGGTTGCGGCAGATGAACCCGCGCGCGACGATCAGGCCAGCACATTTTGGCGAGACGGACCTGAAGCAACTGCTCGACATCCGCAGCTTCAGTCTGGATGCCATCGTCGACATCGAGCCGGATTTCCTTGAAGACGTTTCGCACGAGCATGACGACGATGTGACGTCCTTCGTCTACCGCACTACTGCGCCTCTGGATCGGGACAAGCTCGAGGCGTTCTTCAGCGCCACGGTTGCGATCCATGGTGCCGCGATGCTGCGCTACAAGGGCGTGCTGAACCTGGCCGGTGTCGACCGCCGCGCAGTGTTCCAGGGCGTACACATGATTTTTGGCGCGGATATCGGTAAGTCCTGGGGCGCGAATGAAACGCGCGAAACCCGGATTGTTTTCATCGGTAAACAGTTGCCACATGATCTTTTCAAGGCGGGCCTCGACAACTGTATGGTTGGCGAAGTCCTGCAGAACTGACACGAAGGATCGCAAGCCTGCTTGCCGCGCACACGCCTCGGCCAGCAGGCTGGCCATGTCGATTCGTGCGATCTTCTTCACCACGTTTGAGGCTCCACTTTTTCCATGCACAAGCTCCCCGTCACCGTACTGTCCGGCTTTCTCGGCGCGGGCAAGACTACGCTCCTGAACCACGTCCTGAATAACCGCGAAGGCAAGCGGGTGGCCGTAATCGTGAACGATATGTCGGAAGTCAACATCGACGCTCAGCTGATTCGCGACGGCGGCAGCCAGCTCTCGCATATCGACGAAAAGCTCGTCGAAATGAGCAACGGTTGCATTTGCTGCACATTGCGCGAGGACCTGCTGATCGAGATCCAGCGGCTCGCGCGGGAGAAGCGCTTCGACTATCTGCTGATCGAATCCACGGGCATATCCGAGCCCTTGCCGGTGGCGGAAACCTTCACGTTCCGCGACGAACAAGGTCACAGCCTCTCGGATATCTCTCGCCTGGACACGATGGTGACGGTCGTCGACGCCTATAACTTTGTGCGCGACTACGGTTCCCACGACTTCCTGGCGGATCGCGGCGAAACGATGGGCGGGGAAGACCGCCGCACCGTGGTCGATCTGCTGACCGAGCAAATCGAGTTCTGCGACGTGATCGTGCTGAACAAGACGGACCTTGTGAGCGCAAGCGATTTGGAGTTGGTCAAAGGCGTGCTGCGGGTGCTGAACGCCCGCGCGAAGATCGTCGAAAGCCGCTTTGGCCAGGTGCCGATCGGGCAGGTTCTCGATACCGGCCTGTTCGACTTCGAAGCCGCTGCGCAAGCGCCTGGGTGGCTCAAGGAGATGCGCGGCGAACACATTCCCGAAAGCGAACAATATGGCATCACCAGCTTCGTCTACCGCGCGCGCCGTCCGTTTCATCCGCAGCGTTTCTTCGACTGGATTCAGTGCGAATGGCCGGGCGTCGTGCGCTCGAAGGGGTACTTCTGGCTAGCCTCGCGCAACCATGCGGTCGGCGAATGGTCGCAAGCCGGCGCGATCTCGCGTCACGGACGCGCCGGGACCTGGTGGGCGGCCGTGCCCAGGCACGCCTGGCCGCAGGAGCCCGAAGCACAGGCGATGATCCGAAGCCGCTGGCATGAGCGTTTCGGGGATCGTCAACAGGAACTGGTCCTGATCGGCACCGGAATGGACGAGGCAGCCCTGCGTGCGTCCTTTGATGCCTGCCTGCTAAGCGAGGACGAACTGGCCCGTGATGAAGTCGCGTGGCACAAATTTGCCGACCCGTTCCCTGAGTGGACGCAGTAAGGTGTGTCCACCCAGGCAGTAACCTGGCACCAGGCATACTCAATCGCATTGAGGTCCTTCGCCTGCCTGGTGCGGGGCACTCAGGCGAGTTCAACCGGGCCGTGGTCGTCGCAATGATCGCCGTGCGGATGGTGCAGGTGGCCGTTGACCAGGTAGTCGACGTGATCGCCATGCGGTACCGCATCGTGGCCGCATCCCGGCCCGTGGACATGTCCCGGCTCATGACCGCCGCAGTTGGAAGTACATTGATCCGGATTTTTTGCGCTCACCTCCACCCGGTGTTCGTCCACGTGATCGCCATGGGGATGGTGCAGGTGACCATCATGCAGATAGTCAATGTGATCGCCATGCCTTATCGCAGTGTGTCCGCAGTTCGGACCGTGCTGATGGTCATGATGGGCATGATGCGGTTCGTTGCAGGTGCTCATAGCGATGCTCCTCGACTCACGTGATAGTGAACGCATGACGTGGGCTTCGCGGCGTGCCAGCAACCGGCAACGGTTAATCCGGCCAGATGTTAAGCGATCCTCCTCACGCACGGTGAAGCCAACGCCCCTTAGTTTCCCTCTAAATGATGCCATACCCCCAATAAAGTAAACGCGTCCGTGCTTTAATTAACTGGCGCGGCGGGTTCGATAGTCGGAAAACATCGGGCTTGCCTTGCAGGTCAGCGGCAAAACGCGTCATTCCTCCTTCGGTGGCTCATCAAATTCAAGACGGCGGATGCTCCACACACGTGTTCAGCCATGTCGCTGATGACACGCTTTACGTGCTCGTCAGCTGCTACATAGAAAATCTGTTTCCGCCGATCGGCGCGCAGCAGCCGGGTTGCTCGCAAAAACCGCAGGTGATGAAAGAGTCACGTCGCCAATAGATGACGCACCGCCGCATGCACGGAAATACTGCGGTTGCCCGCCTCCTGCTAGGGCTAGGGATATCGACTTCGACCGATGGTTCTCGACACATTAACGGTGGCCGGCACCGATGTCACGAATCGCTTTGCCACAAAGCTTTGCCCAGTTCGACCGACGTCGAATGGCTGGGTCCCAGGCTCGAACGTGTACGAAGGGTCGAATTGAGCGATTAGCTATCCGCAACCGAGCGATTGCGGCTGCACCTTCAAGGTGGGGCCGTCGCGAGGCCTGATGTCCGTGCCGGGGCGCGGCGTGCCGGACTTGTGGCCAGCCGCGCTCGCAACAGGTCGTCGGGCTATTTGCCAAAATGTGAACGTCGTTTATGATAGCGAATGGACGGCCGCAGTCTGGCGCCGATCTAACGCTAGTCGTATGCGGGTGCTCTGTCATCTCGCAGATATCCGGCTCGGCTTTGACCTTTACGCCGAAAGTTGTTGGTAGTTATGAGGCGTGGGCCACACTACAGGAGGAGCTCGCCGTGCCACGCGAAGCCGTCACCGCCTGCCGCATCTGCGCCGGCAACTGTTCACTGCGCTTGACCCTGGACGACGCCGGACGCGTCGTTGCTGCGCGCGGCGACCGCGACAATCCGCTCACGCGCGGCTACGCCTGCATCAAGGGCGCGTATCTGCATGAGGCGCATAACAGCGCCGAGCGGCTCCTGCACCCGCTCAAACGGCAGCCCGATGGCAGTTTCGTGCAGATGCCGCTTGATGTAATGCTGGCCGAGATCGCGGCGCAACTCCAGGCATTGATCGAGCGCCACGGCGCCGATGCGGTCGCAGCCTTTCGCGGCACCATGAACTACTCTAACCTCGCCGCCAATCATATGTTGCCCGCCTTCCTCGCGGCGCTGGGTTCGAATTCGTTTTTCTCTACAATGACCATCGACCAGTCGGCCAAATGGGTGGCATTTGAGCGACTGGGCGGCTGGGCTGCCGGCAAAGATCCGTACGCGCTCGCCGACGCGCTATTGTTTGTCGGCACCAATCCGCTGGTGTCGCTATCCACGTTCAACTTTGCATTGCAGAATCCGGTCAAGCAACTCCACGAAGCGAAGGAGCGCGGCCTGAAGCTGGTGGTGATCGATCCACGAGAGACAGAGACCGCCCGCCATGCCGATGTCTTCCTGCAGGTGCTGCCGGGCGAGGACCCGACCGTCCTGGCTGGCCTGCTGCGCATCATTCTGTGTCGCGGCTGGCACGATGCTGAATTCTGCGCGCGCTACGTCAAGGACCTGCGACGACTGGCGCGCGCGGTCGAGCCGTTCACGCCCGAATACGTCGCCCAGCGCGCCGGCGTAAGCATTGAAGGGCTCGAAGCCGCCGCTGCGGCCTTCGCGGAACCCGTCCGGGAGGCCGGCGGCCTGCGCCGCAAGCGCGGCTCGGCCGCGTCGGGAACCGGGCCCAACATGGCGCCGCACTCCAATCTGGCCGAGCATCTGGTCGAATGCCTCAACGTTGTTTGTGGCCGCTTCGCTCGCCCCGGCGACCCTGTACCGAATCCCGGCGTGGTCGCCCCACGCTACCAGCGCCGCGCCGGGGTGATTCCTCCACGCCGTTCCTGGGAATCCGGCTGGAAGAGCCGTGTCGGCGGCTATGGCATGCTGTTCGGCCAGAAGATGAGCGGTACGCTGGCCCAGGAAATCACTACGCCTGGCGCCGGCCAGATCCGCGCGCTGTTGGTCGACGGCGGCAATCCAGTCGATGCCGTGCCCGACCAGCGCCGCATCGCCGATGCGCTGCGCCAACTGCAACTGCTGGTATGCATCGAGCCATTCATGACTAACACTGCGCGGCTCGCGCACTATGTGATTCCACCGAAGCTGATGTTTGAGCGCGCCGACCTGCATTCGCGCGACTACGAGTCCTACATCATGTTCCAGCCTTACGCACAATACTCGGCCGCCGTGGCGACGCCGCCGGAGGGATCCGAAGTCGTGGACGACTGGTTCGTATTCTGGGATCTGGCGCGGCGCCTGGGCAAGACCATCATATTCGACGACGTTCCGCTCGATATGCGCGCAGCTCCGACCACCGACGAGCTGCTTGCGATCCTGGTTCGCCACGGTTCTATCTCATTCGACGAACTGAAGCTGTACCCACAAGGGAAAATCTACGAGATCGAACCGATGATCGTGCATCCCGGCGAGCCAGCGAATACCGCGCGCTTCGACGTGATGCCCGACGATGTCGAATGCGAACTGGCGGGCGTACTGAACCAAGCGGGGGCGCCGGCGGGGTTCACGCATCGCCTGGCGGTGCGGCGCGTGCGCGACGTGCAGAACACCATGTACCACCACCTGCCCGCGGTCCGCCGACGCATGCCGTTCAATCCGGCCTTCGTGCATCCCGATGACCTGGCTGCTCAAGGACTGACCGAAGGCCAGTGCGTGGCCATTGTTTCGCCGCACGGCCGCATTCGAGCTATCGTCAAAGCGGACCCGGCACTGCGCCGAGGCGTCGTATCCATTCCGCACGGCTGGGGACCGATGCCCGACGAGGAGCCCGAAACCTACGTCGGCGCCAATCCAAACCAGTTGCTCAGCACTACGGTTGGCCTTGATCCGATCAACGCCATGCCGGTAATGAGCGCGGTGCCTGTACGCATCGAAGCTGTAGACTGAATCGCAAGAGAGAACCCCCGGTTCGAATCGAACGGTTTGTTTTCGAGCACGACGATGCAGTTACCCGGCCGTCCTGCCTTGCCCGAAATCTGGCGAGCGAACGAAAGACACGACGCCACCACAACGTCCAGCAGCTCTGCGTGACGCTCGCGCATCCGATCGTCGCGCGCGACTACGCGGGGCCGGATATCGCGATTCGTCCGTTCGTGCCGGCCACGCGCTTTCAGACTTATTTGCCGTTCCCGCCGCATAGGCCGCGCGAGCGGCTTGCGTCGGCGTTCGTCGACGTCTTGCGCGGCTTACACGACGAACTGCTCGCCCAGGTACTGCCGCCGGCGCGCAATGCGGCTCCTCGCGGGCGGTTGAAGCAGCGGCCAAGGGCTTGAGACGATTACCCCAATATCGCGCGTATTAGATCAGCTCGACCACGCGGGCTTCGGCCACCGTTGCGCAGAGGTTTCCCGAGATGCAGTTGACCGAATATCAGCAGTCGAAAAGGCCGGTAGCCCGGCAGGCGACGGAACCTGATTGTCGAGCGCCGGTGGACGATTCGGATGAGCGGGCGGGGGCGTACAGCAGGCCCAACGGCTTGCTAGTTCTTCGAAGATGCAGACCGCGCTCCGCACGCGCGAATCACGAGTTGCACGACGTGTTCGGTGGCTGCATGGAAGGCCTTTTGCGATAGTGCCCGCTTGCCGCTGAGCGCGCGTATCTGCGCATCGAAATCCGCGTAGTGCTGCGTCGTGGCCCAGATCATGTACATCAGCGTTTGCGCATCCACGTTCGCGAGCAGGCCGCGCGCAACCCAGTCGTCGATGACGGTCACGCGCGTGTCGAGCCACGGCTTCACGCGTTGCGTGAGGATGTCCTGCATGTGTTCGGCGCCGTGAATGATTTCGTTTGCCCATACCTTCGATCCAAGCGGCCGCCGTCGGGACAACTCCATTTTCGCGCGCACATAGCCGCCGATCGCTTCGACAGGGTCGTCGCTCCCTTCGAACGTGTTTGCCGCGCGATGCCAGTCTTCGAACAGGTCTTCGAGCACGCGACGATAGAGCGCGAGCTTCGTCGGGAAGTAGTAATGGACGTTGGCTTTCGGTAAGCCCGCGCGTTCGGCGATCATCGCCGTGCTCGCGCCATCGAAGCCGCGCTCCGCAAACACGGCCTCCGCGCACGCCAGAAGGTGCGCTTCGTTGCTCTCGCGAATCTGGGCCTTGCGTCGCCGCAAAGGTGGTTCTGAATCGTCGTTATCCGTTTCGCTCAACATTGTGTCGTCGTGTTTCATCGTGGGCCTCGGTGCCGCGTCGCGCTTTATTCTAGCCGCTTGCGTCAGCGTCGACATAGCTGTTCGTGCCGCCTTGTCATGCGAGCAAAAAGACATGCTGCATCACAATGGCATGCTTCTCGCTCTCATCGGGAACTGTGTCGGCTCGCACAAAAGACGTTGATTTGATGATTTTAATCGGCTACAACCTGTCCAACCGGACAGGATTCGCAGCAGGCTTCATGGTCAGGGTTTACCAAGACTGTGATCCGACGTTGCAGGCATTTGCGCAACGCACGCCGCGGGTGCATCGATGCCCCAAAGCGAATCCCGATCGTGTAGCCGATGCACCAGTTTCACTTCGTCGCGAGGCAATGCAAGGCGTCTCGCGGTTGAACTGCAAGCGTGTTGATCGAGAGGAGCAAGACGAATGAATGCGGTATCCGAAGGGTTGAAACAGGGACTCGATACGTCGATCGCGGTCAACGGCAAACGGCTGTGGGATAGCCTCATGACGATGGCAAAGATCGGCGCGACGAAGAAGGGCGGCGTCTGCCGTCTCGCGCTCACCGATCTCGACAAGGAAGGGCGTGACCTCATCGTCAGTTGGGCGAAGGAGGCGCGCTGCACGGTGAGCGTCGATCAGATGGGCAATGTGTTCATGCGGCGCGCGGGCTCGAACCCGAATGCGCTGCCTGTGCTGACGGGCTCGCATGCGGACTCGCAACCGACGGGCGGCCGCTTCGACGGCATCTACGGCGTGCTCGGCGGGCTCGAAGTGATTCGCAGCCTCAACGACCGCAACATCGAAACCGAGCATCCGATCGAAGTCGTGATCTGGACCAACGAAGAAGGTTCGCGCTTTGCGCCCGCGATGGTGGCATCGGGCGTGTTCGCCGGTGTCTTTACGCTCGACTATGGGCTCTCGCGCAAGGACGTCGACGGCAAGACGATCGGCGAAGAGCTGGAGCGTATCGGCTATGCGGGCGACGTGCCGTGCGGCGGCCATCCACTGCACGCGGCGTTCGAATTGCATATCGAGCAGGGTCCGATACTCGAAGCCGAGCACAAGACGATTGGGGTCGTCACCGATGCGCAAGGTCAGCGCTGGTACGAAATCACGCTGACGGGCCAGGAAGCGCATGCGGGCCCGACGCCGATGCCGCGCCGCAAGGACGCATTGCTGGGCGCGGCGCGTGTCGTCGATCTCGTGAACCGTATTGGCCTGGAGCACGCGCCGCTTGCATGCGCGACGGTCGGCATGATGCAGGTCCACCCGAACTCGCGCAACGTGATTCCGGGCCGCGTGTTCTTCACGGTCGATTTCCGTCATCCGGACGATGCCGTGCTCGCGAAGATGGATGCCGCGTTGCGCGAGGGGGTCTCGAAGATTGCGGGCGGCATCGGCCTCGAAACACAGTTCGATCAGATCTTCTACTACGAGCCCGTCAAGTTCGACGCGGCATGTGTGAAGTCCGTGCGCGTCGCTGCCGAACGCTTCGGTTATTCACATCGCGACATGGTGTCGGGCGCGGGCCACGACGCCTGCTATCTCGCGCAAGTCGCGCCGACATCGATGGTGTTCGTGCCCTGTGTCGATGGGATCAGTCACAACGAAGTCGAAGACGCGACGCCCGAATGGATCGAAGCGGGCGCGAACGTATTGCTGCACGCGATGCTGGAGCGCGCTTGCGAGAGCGACTCTTAGGCGCGCGATGATGCTGTAGCGTTGCAACGCTTCACCCTTGAAACACGCCGTCCCGGCTTCGTTCGCACAAAGCCGGCGGGTACCGCTACGTCCTCATTTTGATGAAGGAACGTGTATGGCCATCAAGCAAACCGGCGACATCGCGGCGCACCGTCTGTCGTCCGAACAGCTTTCTTGCGAATTCGACGATATTGCGCCGCTGCTCGACCCGACGGCCGCCGCGGCGGCTGCGAGCCGCTGTCACTACTGCTACGACGCGCCATGTGTGCAGGCCTGTCCGACGCAGATCGACATTCCAGGCTTTATCCGCAAGATCGGCAATGGAAACCTGAAGGGCGCCGCCACCGATATTCTTTCCGCGAATCCATTGGGCGGCATGTGCTCGCGTGTGTGCCCGACGGAGATCCTTTGCGAAGGCGCCTGCGTGCGCAATCATCAGGACGCGCAGCCCGTGGCGATCGGCGCGTTGCAACGGCATGCGACGGACTGGGCGATGGGGCGCGAGGCTGTGCAGTTCGAACGCTCAACGGATAGCGGGCGTCACGTGGCCGTCGTCGGCGCGGGGCCGGCGGGGCTTGCGTGCGCGCATCGTCTGGCGGTGGCGGGTCATCGCGTGACGATCTACGACGCCCGCGATAAAGGCGGCGGCCTCAACGAATACGGAATCGCGGCATACAAGACCGTCGACGACTTCGCGCAACGGGAAGTGCAATGGCTGTTGTCAGTAGGCGGAATCGAGTTGAACACTGGCGTCGCACTCGGCCGCGATATCACGCTCGATACGTTGAGGCAGCAACACGATGCAGTGTTTCTTGCGGTCGGACTTGCTGGTGCGCGCGTCCTGGAACTCGAAGGCGAGTCGCTGGACGGCGTCATGAACGCCATCGATTTCATCGCGCAGGTGCGTCAGGCGAGAGACGTGTCGACCGTGCCCGTGGGACGCCGCGTGATTGTGATCGGCGGCGGCAATACGGCTGTCGATGCAGCCGTGCAAAGCCGCAAGCTCGGCGCCACGAGCGTGACCATGGTGTACCGGCGCGGCGTCGAATCGATGAGCGCGACATGGGCTGAGCGCGAGTTCGCGCAGAAGCAAGGCGTGACGCTCGTCACGCATGCAAAGCCGGTGCGATTGATCGGCAGCGATGGATCCGTGACAGGCGTCGAATTCGAACGCGCTGCAAATGGCCGCGGCACGGAGCGCTTCACAGTGGAGGCCGACATGGTGCTCAAAGCAATCGGTCAGACGCTGGTATCGATCGGACTCGATCACGAACTGTTGACGTTCGATCAAAGCCGCATTGCAGTCGATGCGGACATGCGTACGTCGTTGGACAAAGTTTGGGCAGGCGGCGATTGCGCGGCATCGGGCGGCCTTGATCTGACGGTGCAGGCCGTTCAGGACGGCAAGCTCGCGGCGGCATCGATCGATGCGGTTTTCGCGCTCGCCTCCGTGAAGGCGGCCTGAAAGCGCGAGATCGAAAGCAAACGCCAACGCACGCAACGCCACACGAAAACCGAACTCCACGGAGCCGAACATGGCCGATCTACGCTGCACGATTGCCGGCATCACATCGCCGAACCCCTTCTGGCTCGCTTCCGCGCCCCCGACCGACAAAGCCTATAACGTGAACCGTGCATTCGAAGCGGGCTGGGGCGGTGTCGTGTGGAAGACGCTCGGGCTCGATCCCCATGTGGTGAACGTCAGTTCGCGTTACGGCGCGGTGCAATGGAACGGCCAGCGCATCGCGGGTCTTAACAACATCGAACTGATCACCGACCGTCCGCTCGATGTCAATCTGCGCGAAATCAGGCAGGTCAAGCGCGACTGGCCCGAGCGCGCGTTGATCGTCTCGCTGATGGTGCCTTGCAATGAGCGCGACTGGAAATGGATTCTGCCGCTCGTCGAGGATACCGGCGCCGACGCTGTCGAACTGAACTTCGGTTGTCCTCATGGAATGAGCGAGCGCGGCATGGGTTCGGCTGTCGGCCAGGTTCCCGAGTATGTCGAGATGGTCACCCGCTGGGTGAAGGAAGGCACGAAGCTGCCGTGTCTGGTGAAGCTCACGCCGAACATCAGCGACATCCGCATCGGCTCGCGTGCCGCCTACAAGGGCGGCGCGGACGGTGTGTCGCTGATCAATACGATCAACTCGATCGTCGCGGTCGACCTCGACCAGATGGCGCCGATGCCGACCGTCGACGGAAAGGGCACGCACGGCGGCTATTGCGGCCCCGCCGTCAAGCCGATTGCGCTGAACATGGTCGCTGAAATCGCACGCGATCCGCAAACGCCGAATCTCCCGATATCGGGCATAGGCGGCATTTCGTCGTGGCGCGATGCGGCCGAGTTCATGGTGCTGGGCGCCGGTAGTGTGCAGGTGTGCACGGCAGCGATGCACTACGGCTTTCGCATCGTGTCCGATCTCGCGGACGGTCTGTCGAACTGGATGGACGAAAAAGGCTACGCGACGCTCGACGATATTCGCGGCCGCGCAGTGCCGAACGTCACCGAGTGGAAGTATCTGAACCTCAAGTACGACAGCAAGGCGCGCATCGATCAGGACAAGTGCATCCAGTGCGGCCTCTGTCATATCGCCTGCGAGGACACGTCGCACCAGGCGATCACGCGCGAGAAAGAGGGCAAGCGCCATTTCGAAGTGATCGATGCGGACTGCGTCGGGTGCAATCTTTGCATGCATGTGTGTCCGGTCGAGCAATGCATCACGATGGAGCGTGTCGATAGCGGCGAGTACGCGAACTGGACCACGCATCCGAACAATCCGGTGCATGTCGTCGCAGACGCACCAAAAACGGCTGATGCACAGCAAGCGGCCACGGCAGCCTGAAAAGCGGCAGCACCCACAGTCAACGAACGACCAAGTGGAGATCCATCGATGAATCAGACAGCGCAATCCACCGGCGCGTCCGATGCGACCGGCGCGCACGGCGGCAGTCTTTATAACGACGACCTCGCGCCCACGGGCCCGGCGCAACGCACATGGAGGTGGTATCACTTCGCCGCGCTGTGGGTTGGCATGGTGATGAACATCGCGTCGTACATGCTCGCGGCGGGCTTGACGGAGGCGGGCATGTCGCCGTGGCAGGCGGTGTTGACCGTGTTGCTCGGCAATTTGATCGTGCTGGCGCCGATGCTTCTGATCGGACACGCGGGCGCCAGGCACGGCATTCCGTACGCGGTGCTCGTGCGCTCGTCGTTCGGCACGCAGGGCGCGAAGCTGCCCGCGATGCTGCGCGCGATCGTCGCGTGCGGCTGGTATGGCATCCAGACGTGGCTCGGCGGCAGCGCGATCTATACGCTGCTCAATATCCTCACGGGTAATGCGCTGCATGGCGCGGCGCTGCCGTTCCTCGATATCTCGGTCGGACAGCTCGCGTGCTTCCTCGCGTTCTGGGCGTTGCAGATCTACTTCATCGTGCATGGCACCGATTCGATTCGCCGGCTCGAAAGCTGGTCCGCGCCGATCAAGGTCGTGATGTGCATTGCGCTGGTCTGGTGGGCGACGTCGAAAGCGGGCGGCTTCGGCTCGATGCTGTCAGCGCCCTCGCAGTTTGTACCGGGCGGCAAGAAGGAAGGGCTTTTCTGGGTGACGTTCTGGCCAAGCCTGACCGCGATGGTCGGCTTCTGGGCGACGCTCGCGCTGAATATCCCTGATTTCACGCGCTTTGCGAAGACGCAGCGCGATCAGATGGTCGGCCAGACGATCGGATTGCCCGTACCGATGGCGCTGCTTTCGGTGATCTCGGTCGTCGTTACGTCGGCCACCGTCGTGATCTATGGCAAGGCGATCTGGGACCCGATCGATCTGGCGAGCCGTATGACGGGTATCGGCGTCGGCGTCGCGCTCATCATCCTCACGCTCGACACGATGTGCTGCAATCTCGCCGCGAATCTCGTCGGCCCTGCATACGACTTTTCGAGTCTGTGGCCGAAGGGCATTTCGTATCGCACGGGCGGCTTCATGACGGCGAGCATTGCGATCGTGATGATGCCGTGGAAGATTCTCGCGACCACTCAGGGCTACATCTTCACCTGGCTCGTCGGCTATTCGGCGCTGCTTGGTCCTGTCGCCGGCATCCTGATGGTCGACTACTTCTTCATTCGCGGCACGCGGCTCGACCCGCGCGAACTGTTCGACGAGAACGGCGAATACAGCTATTCGGGCGGCTGGAACATGGCTGCCGTCGTCGCGCTAGTGATCGGCGTGCTGCCTAATTTGCCGGGCTTTTTGCACACGGCGTTCCCCGCATCGTTTCCGAACGTGCCAGGGTTTCTCAATACGCTCTACACGTATGCATGGTTCGTGGGACTGGCGCTTGCATCGATCGTCTACGGCACATGGATGAAGCTGCGCCGCAGTCAGGGCGCGAGCATGGCGAACGCGTGAACTTCGTGATCTGAAGGAGGAGGCAACAGATGACAACCCTGATTCGCGGCGGCACGGTGATCGATTCCGACCGCACGCACAGAGCCGATGTGTTGATCGCGGACCCGCAGGACGGCGGCACGATCCTGCAGATCGATCGCACGATCGAGCCGCCCGAGGGCGCGCAGGTCGTCGATGCGCACGACCAGTACGTCATGCCAGGCGGCATCGATCCGCACACGCACATGGAGCTGCCGTTCATGGGCACAACGGCTAGCGACGACTTCTATTCGGGCACGGCCGCGGGCCTGTCGGGTGGCACGACGAGCATTATCGACTTTGTGATCCCGAGCCCGAAGCAGCCGCTGATGGATGCGTTCAGGCAATGGCGTGGCTGGGCGGAAAAGGCATCGTCGGATTACGGCTTTCATGTGGCCGTGACGTGGTGGGACGACTCGGTCTATCGCGACATGGGCACGCTCGTGCACGAACATGGCGTGTCGAGCTTCAAGCACTTCATGGCCTACAAGAACGCGATCATGGCCGATGACGAAGTACTCGTGAACAGCTTCTCGCGATCGCTCGAACTCGGGGCGCTGCCAACGGTGCATGCGGAGAATGGCGAGCTCGTGTTCCAGTTGCAAAAGCAGCTATTGGCGAAGGGTTTCAAGGGGCCGGAAGCGCATCCGCTGTCGCGTCCGCCCGAAGTGGAAGGCGAGGCGGCCAATCGCGCGATTCGCATTGCGCAGGTGCTCGGCGTGCCCGTGTACATCGTGCACGTTTCGGCAAAAGAAGCCGTCGAAGCGATTTCGCGCGCGCGCAATGAAGGGCAGCGCGTGTTCGGCGAGGTGCTGCCGGGGCATCTGGTGATCGATGAATCTGTGTATCGCGACCCTGACTGGACGCGCGCTGCCGCGCATGTGATGAGCCCGCCGTTTCGCACGAGCGAGCATCGCGAGGCGCTGTGGCGCGGCCTGCAATCAGGTCAGTTGCATACGACAGCCACCGACCACTGCGTGTTCTGCGCATCGCAAAAGGCGATGGGACGCGAGGACTTCACGAAGATCCCGAACGGCTGCGGCGGCGTCGAAGACCGGATGTCGGTGCTATGGCACGAGGGGGTGAATCGCGGACGCATCACGCCGAATGAGTTTGTGCGCATCACGTCGACGAATGCCGCGCAGATCTTCAATCTGTATCCGCGCAAAGGGGCCGTGCAGGTGGGCGCGGACGCGGATCTCGTCGTTTGGGATCCGGCTGCGACGAAGACGATCTCGGTGAAAACGCATCATCAGAAGGTCGACTTCAACGTCTTCGAAGGGATGAAGGTGCAGGGCGTCGCGATGCACACGTTCACGCGCGGCGCGCATGCGTGGGCGGACGGTGATCTGCGCGCGCAGCGTGGCGCAGGGCAATACCTGAAGCGGCCGCCGAACGCTGCCTACTACGACGCGGTGCGTGTCGCGAACAAGCTGAAGGAGCCGCATCCCGTCGAACGCTGAGGTACTGCGGCTTTTGTTCGCGACGCTGCGCTTTCGTTGGTTTCTTGCCTGACCGGCGACGTTCGCCGGTCCGACGACTTGAGCAGGTGTTTCGAACAGTCGAAGTTGAGCGCGCTTATTGAGGCGCTTTACTCAGCGCTTTCCAAACGACTTTTGCGGCGGTCCGAAATGCGTCCAGATCAGGCGCGTTATCTCCGGCTCGACGGATAAAAACGACCAGGCCTTGCAAGTGCGAGACGAGCAAAGCACCTCGGAGCGCGCATTCCCCAGACGTCAGCGCCGGGTTTATTTTCGCAACAAGACCCGCAAAGATTTCCTGGAATTCTCCCGTGATTTCCGCCGTCAAATCGCGCGCAAAATCCTCATGCTCGGCCAAACTCCACGATTCGAGGGCGAAGGCGCTCGTGCTGGTGCCAGGCCGCGTTAGTGCAGCAAACGCCTCGTCGATGATCGCATCGAGGCGGGCTTCCGGCGATCGAAGCTTATCCCTGGCGAGCGTTCGATAAAGCTCGAGGTAGCGGTTGGCCATCGCTCTCAACGTGGCTCGCAACAGGTCTTCCCGGGTACCGAAATAGTGCTGCAAGGTGCTCAGGCGAATACCCGCATCGCTCGCCACACGGCGTTGGGTGAACCCTGCGTTACCTTCGGTAGCGAAAACGCTGATCGCGACCTGGAGGATCTCCGGCACGCGCGTTGTTCTGTTGCCTCGCCGCTTGGGCTCGGCTGGCGCGCTCGAGCCTAGCATTTCCGCCGATGTGATCGTCATTTCTTTCATCTGCGCCCAACTCCTCAGTGACGGGTTATCTCCGCAGGACAGTTCGTTCCGGCCGCCGAAATGGCGCGCCAGACTCGGCTCGCGCCTGGCTCAAGAGGTGATTCCTCAGTCAGTGTCTCCGTGCCGCCGGGCGGCCGAAGCAGCCATCCCTTTTTGTCATCCGACCTATGTATGGTAGGTCAAGAAACCAATTAAACACAGTTAACATACTCCCAATCACGGGCTTAACGATCAATTGCTTGGGTCTCACCCATCGAGCGGTCGCTAAATCCTCGTACTTATTGGTATTTCTCCCCGCCTTACCGGTCTTGATTATTGGTCTATCGACCACTAGTATTTGGTCATAAGACCTATTTCAGCGGGTCTGTTGCTGAATGCGTCGAGGCAAGTTCGCGACCTGATCTATCAGCACGAAGCGCGCGCCGGCGACGAATCCGCGGCCGACTTGCACACCGAGTTCCCCGAGGACGGGGCGGCGTGACGGCGCACGGCAAGGGGCGCGGCCGATCAACGGCCATGGGGTTGAAGGAGCAGCAGATGAACACCGATCAGAAGTCCTTGCGATGGTTGATTGACAAATGGCTGGCGCCCACGCCGGCTATGCCGGTCCGCCTGACGCGATACGGTCGTGCAAACTCGAGCCAGAGACGCTGCGTGCGCGTGGAGTCGTTGCGAACGAGCGGCTCGCTGGCCATTTTCTTCTTCCGGCACGATGACGGATCGTGGCGCGTGTTCCCGCCCGCGTCCAGACGGCCAGTGATGCATGCCTACCCATGAACAGGATAGACAGACCTGGCACGTCAGCACGGGAAATCTGGCCCGCCTGGCCGGCCGTGTGATAACACGGCCGGGCTCGCATTTTTAGTACAAGCCGCGGTTTCGCGTTACCGATGTCTGGAATCGCCCGGCCTTAAATGCTGCCTGGTGCTCGCCATACTGTGCGGATGGCGAGCGCCAAGGAGATCCTGCCTCGGAGGGGACTGCGATGAAACGGCGTGCGGGAGGTGTTGAAGTAGTGGGCGCGCGGTGGGCGTTGTGAGGGTCCTGGCTGTCGCATGGCGAGCTTGGGACCTGTCCAATGAGCAGGTATTCAAAGCGCACTGCGCTTATCACGCATGGAACTGCATGTTTATCGTCCCGTTCCGGGCTGGGCACTTCCCTATGTTCCCAGGAGCTCATCGAGACGGTCTTGCTGGATGCCGGGAGGTCCGCGATGCGCGCTTACCGGCTTGCGGCGTGAGCGACGGGTCGATAGTCGGGCGATCTGAGGAGAACGCAATGAACATCCTGGAACTGGCGGGGAATGCCGGAATGCTGGTCGTACTTGATGGCAGGATCGGTTGCACCGACTACCGAAGCGTCCATGGAACCCTGGATGCGTTTCAGCGTTTTGTTCATGCGTTGGAGTCGGCATTGGCGAATGGTGAGGAACCCGATTGGTCTCGGTGTCCGCGAGGAGGCCCGTGCGCCGAGTCTTCGTCATCTTGAAGACATGGTGCCGGAGTGCCACCAGGGAGGCCCTCACGCTGACCTGGAATGCGCTTATGAGCGCTGGCCATGAAACCGGAGCGGGTGCAGGACATGCCGGTCCCGGACCGTGAGCAAGCTCGATTGAGTGGAGTGACTGATGAAGGTTTCCGCAATCTACATCTGGGTAACGGTGCTTCCTGCAATCGCCGCGGGGTTCCCTTCGGGCTCGTCCTACGCCCACGCGCTCGATTCGCAACTCGACTGTAGTTCGAACGCACACGCGTTCATCGCCCCGCTGCTAAAGAGCCGGTATATCGATCCGAATCCGATGCGCGTCGAAGCAAACTCGGTCAACGCCTTTCGACCGGCGCACGGCAGCAAGTTGACGGCATTTGGCTTTCCCGTCTACGCCGTCCTCGGGTATGAACACGACGATGCACTGTTCAAACGCGGAGATGGCCGGCCCGTCACGGACTCAGCCTATGGCGTGGTAGTAATCGGCCCCACCGAGTCAGTAGAAGCGCACGCGCGCCAGACCGGCAGCGGCGCTGTCATTCATCAAGTTGTCCCCCTCTTGCTAACGGCCATTTTCTGCAGCGGACCGTGACGCGCTCAGCGGTGCCGTCATGCATGCAGTGGTTGGCGTTGTTACATGAGTGTTTGCGTCGCAGTCGCGCGATCAACGGGTCTTTCGGCGTTGTCAACTTGACGTGGACCGTGTGAGTTCTGCCGGTAACCTATGGCATCCTCATTAACGTTCACGGTTGGCGGCTTCGACAATTGTCCGCCGCTGCCAGGCGGTGAGTCGCGCCTCAAGTTCGTTGCGATGGCACGATGCTTCTGACGGATCGGTCCGAACGCAACGCCTGCGTGCGCTGCGGGATGCGGAATCCTTTCATGCGTGTGAAACAGGGATTTTGCTTTGTTCATCCAGACATTTTTCCCGAGCGCCTTCTCAACCTGACAGCGACGTCTCGGCAGCACCACTCTTGTCGATGGTTACGGCTTCGGGCGCGCCATTCTGATCGATGGCCTTCTCGAAGTACCGTCGGGCGGCGACTGGCTTCTGGGGAGCGCATGCATGTTCGCTCGGGTTGATCCCGCGGGACAACTGCGAAGAAGTTGTGGACGCGAGGGACCTTGATCCAGACGGGGTTTGCCTGGACCGCGTGCAACTGCATCGGGCCGGTTACGCATGCATAGCATTCCATTCGACCGGACCGCCTATCGCGTCCGGTCAACTGCACGTTGGATCCCGCGAATACGGAGCGCATGAACCAAGGTGGGAACATCTGTTTTGCACTCCGGCAAGATCATTGAGTGTTACGTCGCGCGCAGAATGAGCGGTAATGGAAGAGGTCGTGGCGTAACCAGCCTGGACGAGGTTTTTTCGACTACCGCGCGCAGCGCGAGACATCAGGGTTAGCAGGATCGCCGGGGACGCTCTGATATCGTGCGATGTTTCTCGGGCGTCGTACAAACACAAGGAACCGAGCCGCCATGAATCGCATTGTATTTGTCTTTTTCTGCCTCGAACAACATCGTCGCGCGATTGAGTCGTCTTTCCAACGGGCAGACGGCGCAATGCACCCCGTCATAAAGAGGCTTGCTAAAAACCGCATCGTGCACTAAAAAACATCTACTTGCTTCGCATGTCTACTGGCCGCCCGGCCAATGTAATGGGCGCCTCCACCCCAGCGAGCGCGACAGTCCATGAGTCTTCTTGAGCTCAGAGGCGTTTCCAGACATTTCGGCGCCATTCAGGCCCTGATCGACGTAACGCTCAGTCTGGAGCCAGGTCAGGTGGTCGGGCTCATGGGCGATAACGGGGCTGGGAAATCGACGTTGGTGAAGGTCGTCGCCGGCAACTTTCCGCCTTCGCACGGCGAAATCCTCATCGATGGAAGGCCCGCGCATTTCAACAAGCCGGTCGACGCGCGCGCTCGCGGCATCGAGGTCGTCTATCAGGATCTCGCGCTTTGCGACAACCTGACAGCGGCCGCCAATGTCTTTCTTGGCCGCGAACTGCGGGTCGGGTTCGGGCCCATCCGCGTGCTCGATCACGCGACCATGTATCGGCGCGCCGGTGAACTGTTCAAGGCACTGAAGTCCGAGACGCGCCCGCGCGACCTCGTCCGGCAAATGTCCGGGGGGCAGCGGCAAGCCGTGGCCATCGCCCGCACGCGCCTCTCGGAAGCGCGGCTCGTCCTCATGGACGAGCCGACCGCCTCGATCAGTGTCCGCCAGGTCGCCGAGGTGCTCGATCTCATCAAACGCCTGTCCGAACACGGTATTGCGGTCATCCTCATCAGCCACCGCATGCCTGACGTATTCGCCGTCGCCCACCGCGTGGTCGTCATGCGGCGCGGGCGCAAGGTCGCGGACAAGAAGACCGAAGAGTCCTCCCCGGAAGAAGTGACCGGTCTCATCACTGGAGCCATCGCCGCCGCCTGAACCTGCCTCGCACGGGAGACCCAATGTTGAAGGACGCACCGCGAAGGCCCCCTCCAATGCCAACATTGCTCGATGATCCGCAGTCCGCGAGGACGCATACCCGCTGGTCGGGACTGCTTGCAAGCCAGGTGTTCTGGGTCGTGCTGGCAACGACCGTCGCCTGCCTCGTCCTTTCTTTTGCGACCTCGACCTTCGCGACCTCCGAGAACCTTTTCAATGTCACGCGAAACTTTGCGTTCGTCGCCATCGTCGCGCTCGGCATGATGGCGGTAATCGTCACGGGCGGCATCGATATTTCGGTCGGCTCGACGATTGGCATCAGCGGCATCGTGCTCTCGGTCGTCATGAACGCGGGCTACCCGATCTGGGCCGGCATCGGCATGGGGCTCCTGACCGCGGGGCTCGTCGGTCTCGTCAACGGCGTGCTCATCGCGTATCTCGGCATGCAGCCTTTCGTCGTGACGCTCGCCATGCTGAGCGTCGGCCGCAGCCTCGCGCTCGTGATTTCCCGCAGCCGGACCATTTTCGATTTCGGTCCCGATGGCAGCAAGCTCCTTGCGCTCGGCGGCGGCGCGACGCTCGGTGTCGCCAACCCGGTGTGGTTCCTGATCCTGCTTGCGCTGCTGTTCTGGTTCGCGTTCGGCTGGACGCGCTGGGGCCGCTACGTCTTCGCGATCGGCGGCAACCGCCATGCGGCGAATCTGACCGGAGTGCCGGTGCGCCGCATCGTCTGCTCCGTCTATATGCTTTGCGGCCTCATGGCGGGCGTCGCGGCGATTCTCGAAGTCGGCTGGCTAGGCGCGGTGACGACAGGCCTCGGCACCGGCGATGAACTGCGCGTGATCGCTGCCACCGTGGTCGGCGGAACCAATCTGGCCGGCGGGGTAGGCAGTGCCTTCGGAACTGTCGTCGGCGCGGCGCTCATCGAAGTCATCCGCAACAGCCTGATCCTGCTCGGCGTCGACGCGTTCTGGCAGGGCACGGTGGTCGGCACCTTTATCATTGTCGCGGTGCTCTTTAACCGGCTCGGCGGCGAGCGGCAAGGAGATTGAAATGTCTTCGGATGCACCGGCCGCATCGCGGCAGGTGCCGCAGGAGGCGGGCGCGGCCGGATCAGACGCGGAACTGGCGGACGCACGGATTCACAAGACCGCAAGATTCCGCTCAAAGGCCGAAGCCCGATTCCGGGCCTGCCGTGGGAAACGTTGTGAAACTGGGTGGGCAGACATGGGCACCGTAGAGCCGGCGCCGAACAGGAGGAAACCATGAAGAATCTATGGATGTGTCTTGCTGTGGCTGGAGGACTCGCAATGCTGGCGTCTCCAGGCTTCGCGGCGGACAAAACCCTCGCGCTGGTGGTCAAGGGTCTCGACAACCCGTACTTCGACCTCATGCATCAGGGATGCGAACGGGCGAACAAGGAACTCAACAAGCAAGGCTACAACTGTTACTACACCGGCCCCGCGACCGCTGCGGACGAGAGCGCGCAGGTGCAGATCATCGACGATCTGCTGACCAAGGGCGTCGCGAGCATGGCAATCTCGCCTGCGAACGCGCCGGCCGTGGGGGAGGTGTTGCGCCGCCGCGGCGGATCGATCCCCGTCATCACAGCGGATGCCGATCTGTTGCCGAAGGATGCCTCGCTGCGCAAGGCCTACGTCGGCACCGACAACTACGAGCTGGGCGCCAAGCTCGGCGAGCAGTTGAAGATGCTGATGCCGAAGGGCGGCAATGTCTGCCTCGTGATGGGCAATCCGGCGGCGGAGAACATCAACCAGCGGGCCCAGGGCGCGCGCGACGTGCTCTCCGGGAAGAAGGGCATCTCGAAGCTCGCTGGCGAGAACGGCTGGCATGAGATCAGTGGCTGCCCGCTCTACGTGAACGACGACGCCGCCAAGGCGAACCAGATGATGCAGGACACGCTGACCGCCAACCCCACGGGTCTCGACGCCTTTCTGCTGGCGGGCGGCTGGCCGCTCTTTGCGCCGCAGGCCTTTTCGCAGGTCGTCGCGCCGATCATGGACAAGATCAAGAACGGCAAGTTCGTGATTGTCTCGGCGGATACGCTCGGGCCCGAATTGCAGGCGCTCAAGGAACGTAAGGTGAATGTGCTCGTCGGCCAGCGGCCCGAAGAAATGGGCTACCGCGCCGCGATGGTCATGCGTGACCTCGCGCAAGGCAAGTCGGTGCCTCCGGTCATCCACACAGGACTCGACGTCTGCACATGGAAGAACGCCGACACTTGCCTGAAGCATTGAAGGTCCGGCGTCCCACGTGATCACGATGACGCGCCACCGCGAAACTCGCTAAGAGCGTCGTGTGCGTCCGGGCGTTACGCCGCTCCCCGCCGGGTGCGCCGGGGACTGCCCGGCGGCATGGGCGCCACCCGTCATCGGCGCAATTGACGATGCGTGGCGACGCTTCTCGCGACATGCCCGCTCAAAGTGGTTCGATTCGCAACTCAACCTAGTCGCGCGCGGGTAACTTTACCGTCCGCATCGGTGGGCGCGACCTTCCTGATGTCACTCCCGACCCAGCGCACTTCAGAAGATTTCAGATGCGATCGCATCGCCGCTTCTGCAGCAATAGGGTCACCTGCTTCCAGCGCATGCAGGACTTTTTCGTGCTCCTCGACCGCAGCCATCCATGTGGCCGTATTTTCCGCGAGTTCGCTAATCCTCGCCCCGATCGGATCACGCCTCGCGTCAAACAGATCGGCCACATATCGGCTCAACACCGTATTGCCGGCCGCTTCCGCGATGATCAGGTGGAACTGCCGGTCCGGTTCCAGAGGAGATTTGCCGGCGGAGGCGAGGCGATGCATCGCCTCCACGCTGCGCCGCAACCGGTCCAGAAAGCCGGCTGTGAGCCGCGTGCTGGCGAGCACGACGAGGCTGCCTTCGATCACGGCCCGCGCCTGCATGATTTCCGTCGGACTTTCGCCTAGCACAGCCAGTGACCCTTCACTTTCGTTTGCGGTTTCGCGCACATAGACGCCCGAACCCATACGGGTCTCGACGCTGCCGCCGATTTCCAGGGCGATCAACGCCTCGCGCAGAGATGGGCGCGAAACACCCAGTTGCTGCGACAACTCGCGCTCGGCCGGCAGTCTCGAACCCGGAGGGAAATCGCCTCCGTGGATGAGGCCGCGAATCTGGTCGGCGACTAATTGGTAAAGCCGCTTTGGCTCAGTCTGTTTCATTTTGCTGCCGGAAGGAAAAAATGGCCCGGTCATCCCTCGACCGGCGATCAAGTCTACCATGCAAGCCCGGCAAGGCTTTGCGCACATTCGGTAGGAACGATACGGGTTTGTACCTGGTAAGGCCAATATCGACAGAATACAAATTGGCTTGACCAAGCGCGCGATTTATTTTCTAATCTGCGTCAGATTGGCCTGACCAACAATAGCGCCGTAGATCAAAGAAGGAGACACGCGTGACAGATCTGAGCGCCGAACTTGCCCCGAGCGCCGTGAAGGGCTTCGCTCCGAAGGAACCCCCGGAGCTACTGAAACTGAGCGGGCTGGGCAAGCGGTTTCCGGGTGTCGTTGCACTGGAGGACGTGCACTTCGAATTGCGCCGCGGCGAAGTGCACGCGATTTGCGGCGAAAACGGCGCCGGCAAGTCGACCCTGATGAAAATCGTCAGCGGCCAATACCAGCCCGATGCCGGCACGATCGTTTTTCGCGGTATGGAAAGGCGGTTCGCATCCTCACTCGAGGCACAGGAAGCAGGCATTGCGATCATTCACCAGGAACTGAATCTGGTGCCCCACCTCTCGATTGCGGAAAACATCTACCTGGCACGCGAGCCCAAACGCGGACCGTTCATCGATCGCGCACGACTGAATGGGAACGCCCAGCGCGCGCTCGCCCGCATTGGATTGTCGTTGCCGCCCACCAGGCTGGTGGGGACGCTGTCGATCGCCCAGCAACAGATGGTCGAAATCGCCAAGGCTCTCTCGCTCGACGCCCAGGTGCTGATCATGGACGAACCCACTTCGTCGCTCACCCAATCCGAAACCATGCACCTGTTCCGGATCATCAAGGAGTTGCGCGAGAACGGGGTCGGCATTGTCTACATCTCTCATCGTCTCGACGAAATGAAGCAGATCGTCGACCGCGTGACGGTGCTGCGCGACGGACACCACATTTCAACGGACGATTTCGCGGCGACCAGCATGGATGAGATCGTTGCGCGGATGGTCGGCCGGGCGCTGAATGACGCGTACCCGCCGCGCCGCTCGGTCGTGACGCAGGAGGTGCTGCTGCGTGTCGACAATCTGTCGCGCGCACCGGCATTTGGGCCGGTTTCGTTCGAACTGAGGCGAGGCGAGATTCTGGGCTTCGCCGGTTTGATGGGCGCAGGGCGGACCGAAGTGGCACGGGCGATTTTCGGCGCTGACCAGCCGGACGGAGGCGAGATTCATATCGGGAGCGAACGCGTCTCGATCCGCTCGCCTATCGACGCGATTCGCCACGGCATCGCGTATCTGTCGGAAGACCGCAAGAGCGACGGCCTCGCGCTGAAGATGCCGGTCGCGACCAACATCACGCTGGCCAATATCGAGGCGGTGTCGGGTCGCGCCGGCTTCATCCGCTTCGCCGAAGAAGCGAGCATCGCCCAGCGTTACGTTGAAACGCTCGGAATCCGCACGCCGACGGTCCATCAACTCACGCGCAACCTGTCCGGCGGCAATCAGCAGAAGGTTGTCATCGGCAAATGGCTGTTTCGCGAATCGAAGATTCTGTTTTTCGACGAGCCCACGCGCGGCATCGATGTCGGCGCGAAATACGCGATCTACACGCTGATGGATCAGCTCGCGGCGCAGGGCATCGGCGTCGTGCTGATCAGCTCGGAATTGCCCGAGATCCTCGGTATGTCCGATCGCATCGCGGTATTCCACGAAGGCCGGATCGCCACGATCCTGGAGACGCGCCACACCAATCAGGAAGAAATCATGCACTTCGCATCGGGACGAAATCATGCTTGAAATAACATCCGAACAGACCACTACTGTCGACACCAGCGCGAAGCTCCGGCGTCGCGACCTGATTCAGAAATTCGCCGCGCTCGGCAGTCTGATCATGCTGGTGGTCGTCTTTTCATCGACCAGTTCCGCGTTCTTCTCGCTCGAAAACGGCATGACGGTCGCCTTGCAGGTGACGTCGATTGCCTATCTCGGCGTGGCGGCAACCTGCGTGATCATTACGGGTGGAATCGACCTGTCCGTGGGTTCCGTCCTTGCGCTGTCAGGTGTGGTTGCCGCGTTGCTCGTCAAGGCCGGCGTGCCGATTCCTCTCGGCATGTTCGGCGGCGTCGTGGTGGGCGGCCTGTGCGGGCTCGTCAATGGCCTGTGCGTCACGCGTTTGGGTCTGCCGCCCTTTATCGCCACCCTCGGCATGATGCTGGTCGCGCGCGGTCTCGCGCTTCAGATCACGGGTGCGCGCCCGGTTTCCGGACTCGGCGACGCTTTCGGCGAACTCGGAAATGGCGCGTTGTTCCGCATCTCGCATGTCGGAGCGGACGGATTCCCCGATACGGTATTTCCGGGGATTCCTTATCCCGTGATCATCATGGTCGTGCTGGCGGTGGCTGTATCGATCATGCTGACGCGCACCTCGCTCGGCCGGCACATCTACGCGGTCGGATCGAATGCCGAAGCCGCGCGGCTCTCCGGCGTCAATGTCCGACGCGTCACCTTATTTACCTATGTGCTGTCCGGCGTACTCGCCGGTCTGACGGGGTGCGTGCTGATGTCGCGCCTCGTCACGGCGCAACCAAACGAAGGCGTCATGTACGAGCTCGATGCGATCGCGAGCGCCGTGATTGGCGGGACGTCGCTGATGGGCGGCGTCGGCACGATTTCGGGCACGGCCATCGGTGCGTTCGTCATCGGCGTACTGCGCAATGGCCTGAACATGAACGGCGTATCGAGCTTCGTCCAGCAAATCATCATCGGACTGGTCATTCTCGGCACGGTCTGGATCGACCAGGTCAGAAACCGTCGATAAAGCACATCGAATGATGCCATTCGAGAAGTCCAACAAAGCAGTGCAATCACCAACCAAGGAGTGAGACATGAGAAAGATGTATCTGGCATTGGCCGCCGCACTTTTGACCGCAGTGACGGCCCACGCGAATGCGGCGAGCGGAGAAATCGCCGTGATCGTCAAGACGGCCAACTCGAATTACTGGCAGAACGTGCAAAAGGGTGCAACGGAGGGCATGAAAGGGCTGAACGGCTACACGATGACGTTCCAGGGACCGGCGACCGAGTCAGCCGTGGCGGACGAAGTCAATATGGTCGAGAACGCGGTGAACCGGCATGTCGCGGCGATCGTGCTCGCGCCGTCCGATCCCGATGCGCTGGTCCCGGCAATGAAGAAGGCCTGGGAGGCAAAGATTCCGGTCGTCCTGATCGATTCGCTCGTGTCCGATTCCGGCAAGCAGTATTACCAGTCGTTTCTCTCGACCGATAACGACAAGGCCGGTGAATTGTGCGCGAAAGCAATGATTGACCGCGTCGGACAGACAGGAAAAATCGCTGTGATGTCGTACGTGGCCGGCGCAGGTTCTGAGATCGGCCGCGTGGGCGGTTTCCGGAAGTATCTCGCGCAGCACTCGAAGCTCCAGATCGTCGGACCGTTCTACTCGCAGTCGCAGATGGCAACCGCGCTCAATCAGACGACCGACGTGCTGTCGGCCAATCCGGATCTGAAGGGCATCTTCGGTGCGAACGAACCGACCGCCGTGGGTATGGGGCGTGCGTTGGCGCAGTCCGGCAAAGCCGGCAAGGTGGTCGCGATCGGTTTTGACGGCAACCAGGACCTCCAGGGCTTCGTCAAGGACGGCACCATCCAGGCCATCGCTGTTCAGGGCTCGTATCAGATGGGCTACAAAGGTGTCAAAACAGCGGTGGAGGTCATCGAACGCAAGCCGGTTACGAAGCAGCTGGATACCGGTGTCGTGATGGTCGACAAGAACAATATCGATCAACCGGCCGCGAAGAACGTGTTGTATTGAAGCGCGGCGCGGACGACGCCTGACGGCGTTGTCCGCCCTTGAGGACTGCGCCGTTCAAGACACGCTGTAAGGCGTTGGACATCCGGCAACGACTCCCTGGAAACGGAATTCCTGATGAAAGCAAGTGATCTGCGTGATCTGTCGCGTGGGGCCGTGCAACTGAGCGCACTCGGTATGGGCTGTTCGCAACTTGGCGGCTTGTATCGCACGATGCCGCCGGAACAGGCGCGCGCGCTGATGGACGAAGCATGGTCGCTCGGTCTGCGCTATTTCGACACTGCGCCATTCTACGGGTACACGCTTTCGGAGCGCCGCGTGGGCGACGCACTGTCAGCACGGCCACGCAACGAGTTCGTGCTGAGTACGAAAGTCGGCAGGCTTCTTCGGCCGGATCCGACTGTTCAATGCGGCGATGACGGCTGGGCTGAGCCGCTTCCTTTCCGGCCGCACTACGACTACAGCTTCGACGGCATCATGCGGTCTTTCGAAGACAGCCAGCAGCGTCTCGGTATTCCGCAGATCGATCTGCTGTATGTGCATGACATCGGTCGAATGACACATGGGGATGCAAACGTCGAGTTCTGGAAACAGCTGACCGAGGGAGGGGGCTTCCGCGCACTCGACACGCTGCGTAGTGCAGGGCAGGTCAAAGCCATCGGTCTTGGAGTGAATGAATGGCAAGTTGTGCATGAAGCCATGCAGGAGATACAGCTCGATGTGACGTTACTCGCGGGCCGTTATACGCTCCTCGAGCAGGATTGTCTGTCGCCATTTCTCGACGATTGTGTAAGGCATGGCAATTCGATCGTGGCCGGCGGTGTGTTCAATTCCGGCGTGCTGGCAGGTAATGGCAAGTTCAATTACGGGGACGCCCCCGCCGGTGTCGTGTCGCGCGTCCACCGGCTGGCTGAGGTTTGCCGCGAATTCGAGGTTCCGTTACCCGCTGCGGCACTGCAGTTTCCCCTTGCGCATCCCGCGGTTGTGTCGTGCGTGGTCGGCGCGCGCAGTGTCGAACAACTCCGGCAGAACGTCGCGTGGTTTGAGCAGGCGCTGCCAGCCGGATTGTGGCAGGAGCTGAAGTCGGACGGTCTGATTGCGGAAACCGCACCTGTGCCCGAGGTGGTCCAGTGAGCCTGCGTATCGACGCACATCACCATTTCTGGCACCTCGCGGCGCGTGTGGGGCATTGGCCACCTGCTCGCCTCGAAGCGATCTATCGAGACTTTGGGCCGGCCGATTTTGAACCGCTGCTTGAACAATGCGGTATCGACGGAACCGTCCTGGTCCAGTCCTTACCGGACAGCAAAGACACCGGGTTCCTGCTCGAATTGGCGACCGGTCACTCTTTTATCCGTGGTGCGGTGGGATGGGCCGATCTGAAAGCACCGGACGCGCCGCAAACGATCGATGCTTTGGCCTGCCACCCGAAGCTGAAAGCGCTGCGGCCGATGCTGCAGGATCTTGCCGACGACAACTGGATCGACGACCCGGCATTGCGACCGGCGATCACGGCGATGCTCGCGAATGACCTTGCATTTGATGCACTGGTCGTCCCGCGTCAACTCCCCGGACTGGTCGCATTCGCGAGGCGATATCCCGGTCTGCGGATTGTTATAGATCATGCAGCCAAACCACTGATCGCTATCAGGCAACTGGAGCCGTGGCGAAGCGCCATGGACGATCTGGCCAAACTCGAAAACGTACATTGCAAGCTGTCTGGCTTATGGACGGAAGCGCCGCCGCACACGGACGCTGCTGCTTTCGATCCCTACGTGGAAACGCTATTCCGATTGTTCGGTACCCGCCGTCTGCTGTGGGGGAGTGACTGGCCTGTCCTGCGGCTCGCATCAGGCTTCGGCGACTACGCCGGGTGGCTTGCCGCCTGTGAAACGTACTGTGAGCGGTTTGCCCGTGGTGAGGATAAAGACGCCGTGTTCGGCGGCAACGCTTATCGCTTCTACCGGCTCGAAGAATAGGGAGAGTGTGATGCAACGAATGGGAATGGTCATCGGCATCGATCCGCAGCGCGTCGACGAATACAAACGCCTGCACGCGCAGGTATGGCCGACGGTGCTCGATCGCCTGAAGCGCTCGAATATCACCCGCTATTCGATTTTCCTGCGGGAACCCGAGAACCTGTTGTTCGGTTACTGGGAATACGTCGGAACTGACTATGAAAGCGATATGGCGGAGATTGCGAGCGACCCCGAAACACAACGTTGGTGGAGCCTGTGCGGTCCGTGCCAGAAACCGCTGCCGAGTCGTGCGCCGTCGGAACACTGGGCCCGGATGGAAGAGGTCTTTTACCTCGAATAAGTGTCGTCGCAACATCGCACTCGTTTGATCTCGCCGTAAAGAGACAAATTAGCCGAGCCCGCATCGAAACCGGATCATGGCTTCGCGGGTCCTGTACTTGAAAGAGGAAACCTCATGCTCACCGTTATTTGTGAAACTCCCGGCGTACTGCGCTCCGAGACGCGCTCAATGCCATCGCGAGACAGCGGCGAGGTGTTGCTACGAGTGCGACGCGTCGGCGTATGCGGCACTGACCTGCACATCTTTACCGGCAATCAGCCATTTCTAGCGTACCCCCGCGTGATGGGACATGAACTGTCGGGGACGGTCGAAGAGGCCGATGCGGATTCCGGCCTGGCCGTCGGCGACCCGGTCTACGTGATGCCCTACCTGTCATGCGGTCGGTGCATTGCTTGCAGGAACGGCAAAACGAACTGCTGCGTGAACATTCAGGTATTGGGCGTCCACCGTGATGGCGCATTGACGGAGTATCTAAGTCTGCCGCGTCAGTTCGTTCACAAGGCTGAAGGGATCACGCTCGATCAGGCGGCAATGATCGAGTTTCTCGCCATTGGCGCGCACGCGGTTCGTCGCGCAGACGTTCAGGCGGGACAGCGCGTGCTGGTAGTCGGTGCAGGTCCGATCGGTATGGCCGCGATGATCTTTTCACGTCTGCGCGGGGCCACGGTGACGGCGCTTGATACACGGCTCGATCGTCTCAACTTCTGCGCGGAGAAAATTGAAGTGGCGGCTACCGTGCAGTTCGGCGATACCGACATCGACGAACTGACGAAACTCACCGAAGGCGAATTCTTCGACGTGGTCTTCGATGCGACGGGTAATCCGGCTGCCATGGAGCGCGGCTTCGAGTTTATTGCGCACGGCGGAAAATATGTGCTGATTTCCGTGGTGAGAGACCAGATCACTTTCTCCGATCCGGAGTTCCACAAGCGCGAAGCCACGCTGATCGGAAGCCGCAATGCGACAGCGGAAGATTTCGAAACTGTGCTCAGAGCCATGAGTGCTGGCCAGGTGCCCGATGCGGCACTCAATACACACCGGATGAAACTTGCCGAAGTTCCCGCGGAATTTCCGAAACTGCTCGAGCCGTCCGCAGGCGTAGTGAAAGCCATCATCGAATGCTGACGATCACGCATATCGGATATCAGCCATGAGCCAGCCAATTCTTCAGTTCGGGACCAGCCGCTTTCTTCAGGCGCATGTCGACCTGTTTGTTTCGCAAGCCATGGTGCGCGGTGCCGCGCTCGGCGGCATAACGGTCGTGCAGACCACCAGCAGCGAGGCAAGTCAGAAGCGCATTTCCGCGCTGGCAGGCGGCGGACGATATCCGGTACGGATTCGAGGTATGCGTCACGGAGCACAGGTGGACGAGATGCTGAGTGGCGACGCGGTACGCGCAGCCTGGCACGCCGAGACTCATTGGAAACAGGTGCGAGATGCCGTATCGGAACATGCCCAGGTGATTGTTTCGAATACGGGAGACAGGGGGTTCTGGCTTGATGACCGGGATACCGCAGCGCTTCTGAATCATCCGGAGCGCGTGCCACATAGCTTTCCGGCCAAGCTGTTGGTGTTGCTTCATGCTCGTTGGGAAAGACATCCTGATGCGCCGCTTTCTCTTTTTCCGTGCGAACTCGTGGTCAACAATGGCGATACGTTGCGCGAACTCGTCGTGACGCTGGCGACGACATGGCGCCTGCCGGAGTCCTTCACTACCTATCTTCGAACGCGTTGCATATGGGCCAATTCCCTCGTCGACCGCATCGTTTCGCAGGCAATTGAACCGGTAGGCGCCGTTGCCGAGCCGTATGCGCTCTGGGCAATTGAGCAGCAGCCGGGACTGGTTCTGCCCTGCACTCACGAAAACATCGTGTTGACTGACAATCTGCAGCACTTCGAGCGTCTGAAGCTGTTCATGCTCAATCTCGGTCACAGCTATCTGGCGCAGCGCTGGCTAGAGGACCGCAGGCCGGTTGACGAGACCGTATGTCAGGCAATGAACGACCCGATCCTGCGCGCCAGCCTGGAAACTGTCTGGGCGGAAGACGTGCTCCCGACGTTTGCGGCCCTGGGGCAGCGCGAGCGGGCTCTCGCGTATCTCGTCGAATTACGCGATCGTCTACTCAATCCGTTTCTCGAGCACCGGATAGCGGACATCGCGCAGAATCACACCGAGAAATTGCAGCGGCGTTTTTTGCCGCTCGTGCAACTTGCCGACAAGCTCGGTGTGAATCCTGGACCACTGCGAATACGAGCGATGCTTGAGCGCGTCGCATCGGCTTAGGAACTGCCTCGGGAGGGCTGTGCGTCTCATTGAAGAGGGCGCTCCTATTCTGAAGTACGGTCGGGTCATCGGTATTGCCACGCACGATGAACGGACTCTTGCGAATGCGATGCATCGATTCGATGCCTGAAATCGTGGTCACGGCATACCTGAATCGCTTGAAGCCGAGCATCGCGCTCGTTCTGGACTTGATGTTTCGATGGTCCTGCTCGATCAGATTGTTCAGGTACTTCGAGGACTGGATCTTCGTGTCCTCCGGCAGCTGGCCATCGGCCTTCATCTCACGCACCGCCCGGTGTTAGGCGGCATACCAACCGAGCGTGATCGTCTCCGGCGAGATCTCGATTCGTTCGCGCTTCAAGTTGAACTGGTTCGTCTGGAAATATGGCGTATCGTGTGAAGCAGGACAAGGGGGCGCAGCCAGGCAGGGCCGCATCGCTCCCTCTGCAGAACGGGCCGCCGAGTGAAACGGTTACAAGATAAGTATTGACGCAGGTCCGCCCGGCGGGTAATGTGCCGTTCGAAGTTCAAGAAGTTCGATTGCTGTTCATCAATTGCTCGCTCCTCAGCGGTATTCGTTGTCCTCTCCCTCCTTGAAGCTTCACACACTCTTTACTAGAGCAAATCTTCGTATTTTTCCTCAAGGATTCTTCATGGATACCGGCACCGTTAAGTGGTTCAACGACAGCAAAGGCTTCGGCTTCATCAGCCCGGATAAGGGCGGCGACGACCTGTTCGCTCACTTCTCCGAAATCAGGGGCGACGGCTTCAAGACACTGGCTGAAAATCAGAAGGTGAGCTTCGAAACGAAGCAAGGCCCGAAGGGACTGCAAGCGGCTAACATCAAGCCGATGTAATGTTGAAGGGCCCCGGCCTCCCGCGACGGACGCCGGGTTGCAGCGACATCCTTGCGGAGCGTTGTTTTCTAAAGTGGCGCGTTCGCTCCTGGCTGCATCGGTTTCGCCAGCACCTTGCCAAGCGCCATACGTCTCGTTGCGCTCACTTTCCCCTCTGGCATTCCCGCCACGTCTTCGCTTTCCGACTGCTTCAGATTCGGCCTGAGATGCCTTTGAATCGGCGTACCTGTGCACATTTCGCAAGGCACGCGCGCACTCGACATTATTAAAACTAAAATGCAGAACAGACAAGTTCAGCAATACAGCGGCTATGCCGTCCAATCGTCGGCGCATCGTTTGCCCGACGGTAGCTTCTCATCTAACCTGCTGCTCGAATGCATTGATAGTGCGCGAGCCGAAGGCCGCTACTCGTTCTATTCCCTCGATTATTTCAAGAGTGAAGAGCAGGCGTTGCAGCACTCGACCCAGTGGGCACGCAACTGGGTCGACACGCGCGGTTAAAGACGACGCCACGGTTCGAAACACCCAACGCATCTGAGGCGCCAGGGCGGGTACAACAAAACGCCCCCACATCACGCGGGATCCCGATTGCACATCGTCGGCACGCATGGCGGACACCCCCCTTCCTTCTGGCCCCGTCGATAGTGGCGGGGCAGATGGCGGCCTTTGGGTACAATGCAGGACTAGTTCGCTTCGCAAATGCCCAAAGAAGAACTGCTGGAACTCGACGGTATCGTTGAGGAAGTGCTGCCAGACAGCCGTTACCGCGTCACGCTCGACAATGGCGTGCTGGGAGGTGCGTATGCGTCCGGTCGTATTCGCGAGAATCACATTCGCATCCTTGCGGGCGATCGGATAACGCTGGAACTCTCGATGTACGACCTGACGAAAGGACGAATCAATTTTCGACATAAAGATGAACGGAGCGGTGGCGCAACGCAAAGAGCCCGCATTTCACCGTCGTTGATGGCGCGATACGCGACCGTCGGCTGTGACCCTTACCTGTGCCGCGACGCCGCGTGCACATCCACATCACCATTCGCCATTGCTGCCGGATCTCAACCAAGGAAAAAAATTGACTACCGTAATTCTGAAAGCCGACGAGCCCATGGAAGTTGCAATACGCCGTTTCCGTCGCGCGATCGAGCGCACCGGCTTGATTCCCGAGCTTCGTGCCCGGACAGCCTATGAAAAAGCTACCACAGAACGCAAGCGCAAAAAGGCTGCTGCAGTGGCGCGCCTGCGCAAGCAGATCAAACGGTCGTTGCCGCCGAAAAAGCGGTACTGATCCGGAACTGCAGAGCAGCCATGCAGAAGCGGCCGTCCAGTGCACAGCCGGATGTCTCGCGTAACCTTCGCATGGGGAACCGCTTCTGATCTTGGCCGAGTGACACCGGTTGAATCCGCTTTCGCATACCGGTCACTCGATTTTCTGCGATCGATAGACCGCTTCAGGTCGGGCGCCGCCCTTCGCGGCGGGTAGCCAGCGGCCAGGAGCGGCGGCAATACATCTACGCAGTCGCCAGGAGATTAGAGTCGCCTGCCCCTCGCCCCCTTTATAATCCGGCATGACTCCCTCCACTCCCCATGCAGCAATCCGACGACCGGAACCGCCCACGCGATTCATCGGTTTGCCGATTCCGCACACTTCAGCGGCCCATTCGCCTTCCACGCATTTCGAACGCTCGCGCCACGAGCCGCACGGGTCGGTCGTATGAAGATACCTAAACGGCTTGCACCGCTTCTCGACGAAGGACTCATCGACGAAGTGATCGGCCAGTTGATGAGCGGCAAGGAAGCAACAGTCTACCTCGTGCGCAGCGGCCACTCGATGCGCTGCGCAAAGGTCTACAAGGACGCGAAGCAGCGCAGTTTCCGGCAAGCCGCGTCGTATCGGGACGGTCGCAAGGTCAAGAATAGCCGGCAAGCGCGTGCGATGGAAAAAGGTACTCGCTATGGCCGCCAGATGCAGGAAGAGTTGTGGCAAAACGCCGAAGTCAACGCATTGTTCCGACTTGCCGACGCGGGCGTGCGCGTGCCGCAACCCTATATTTGTACCGATGGCGTGTTACTGATGGAACTGGTGGTCGACGCAGCGGGTGACGTCGCGCCACGCCTCAACGACGTCCATCTGACCGAAGCGCGCGCCCTTGAACTGCACGCCCTCCTGCTCAACGAGGTTGTCCGCATGCTCTGCGCGGGTGTGATTCACGGGGACCTATCCGAATACAACATCCTGCTGGCAGCTGATGGGCCGGTGATCATCGATCTGCCTCAGGCCGTCGACGCAGCTGCCAACAACGAAGCCGCTTCGATGCTCAAGCGTGACGTCGACAACCTGGCTGCGTACTTCGGACGGTTCGCACCGCAAATTCTCAGCGCGGATTACGGAACGGAGATCTGGGCGCTGTTCGAAGCAGGCGGGCTGCAAGTCGATGTCAAATTGACCGGACGCATCGAGCTCGACACGCGACCAGTTGACCTCGATAGCGTGCTGCAGGAACTCGAAGAGACACGTCTTTACGAAGACGCGCGAGTGCGGCGCCAGCAGGAACTGAGCGCAGACTGATAACCGTGCTCGATGTACCCCGGACGATTGCCCCGCGATAAGGTCTTCGTCGAATGTCGCACCAGCAACCGGTTGCGCACCGTCAGACAATTCGAGTTCGGCCAGAAAGGGCCCCGCCCGTGGAACAGTTACAAGATAAGTATTGACGCTGGTGCCACTCGGCGGTTAGGGTGTCGCATGAAGTTCAAGAAGTTCGATTGCTGTTCATCAATTGCTCGCTCCTCAGCGGTATTCGTTGTCCTTTCCCTCCTTGACGCTTCATACGCTCTTCAACGGAGCACATTTTCCCGTTTTTTTCTCAAGGATTCTTCATGGATACCGGTACCGTTAAGTGGTTCAACGATAGCAAAGGTTTTGGCTTCATCACCCCGGACAAGGGCGGTGACGATCTGTTCGCTCACTTCTCCGAAATCAGCGGCGACGGCTTCAAGACGTTGGCTGAAAATCAGAAGGTGAGCTTCGAAACGAAGCAAGGCCCGAAGGGTCTGCAGGCAGCTAACATCAAGCCGCTGTAAAGTTTGAAGGGCCCGGCGTCCCGCGACGGACGCCGGGTTGCAGCGACATCCTTGCGGAGCGTTGTTTTCTAAAGTGGCGCGTTCGCTCCCGGCTGCATCGGTTTCGCCAGCACCTTGCCAAGCGCCATACGTCTCGTTGCGCTCACTTTCCCCTCTGGCATTCCCGCCACGTCTTCGCTTTCCGACTGCTTCGGATTCGGCCTGAGATGCCTTTGAATCGGGCGTACCTGTGCACATTTCGCAAGGCACGCGCGCACTCGACATTATTAAAACTAAAATGCAGAACAGACAAATTCAACAATACAACGGCTATGCCGTCCAGCCCTCGGCGCATCGTTTGCCCGACGGCAGTTTTTCCTCCAACCTGCTGCTCGAACGCGCCGATAGCGAGCGCGCGGACGGCCGCTACCAGTTCTATTCGCTCGATTACTTCACGAGTGAGGAGCAGGCATTGCAGCACTCGACACGCTGGGCACGCAACTGGGTCGACACGCGCGGCTAACGGCGACGCCCCAGTTCTGCGCGCTCAACGCATCTTAGGCATCAGGACGCGTGCAATAAGGCGCGCGATCGATCGGTTACTTTCCGTTTTGAGCCGGGCGCTCAGTGCGAACTTCCGGATTTTCTCTATCGACGTCTTCGGCATTTTATACACGGCATCGAAGTCAACGACGCTCTTGAGCTTTCAGACCAGGTCGAAGTGTGAACGCAGGCGCGGGCGGACGGCAATCACTCATCGGTCACTATGTGGCCGAGATGGAATGGACAAGGCTTCCCTTCGGGCATGACGGTATCTATTTCGTGGTCGACGCCTGAGGAGGCGATGACCGGAACTGGCAGCAATGCGGTCGCATTGGCATAGCCTGCCGAGCATGTGGCGACTGACGATCAGAAGGTCAACTTCTTTATCATGCACATTGTTGATGGCGTGCCCCTGGCGCGCGCGAACACGGGTACCTTCTGCATAGACTCGGGTTCTGGCTTTAACACTCAGGGGGATTCCAGGATGGTGCGATCAAAGCCGTCAGTATCAATCAGCATTTCGGCGTAGGCCACCGACGCGCGCCTTGCGTCGCCGGCATTCACGAAGGGCCTTTTGCCGGGCACACGGAATAAGCGACTTCGCGGGTTGTCTGTCATGGAATCCGGGTCGCTGATGCGAATCGACGCATCGAATCCTTCCTCGTAGTTGTGACCATATCCCGGTTGAGTCGTGCGATGCGGATACACGAGTAGGGAAATATCGAGACCTCGATAATGGCGGACGGTTGTCATCAGGTCACTCCTTTTGGCCGCAGCAAGCAGCACGTTTTTGATCGTTGTGCAGGTTTGGCCGAGGGAGATACGCCCCCGAGCCACACCGACGAGGCGACCGGAACGAAGTTTCCTGGCTAGCTGTCCGGTACGCGGATACCCGAGCTTCGTGCTTAACATCCGCAAGCGTTCCCTAAACCGGCATTCCGCTCACGTTTGTCCGATCGGGCATCGCACTGTCCCGAACTCACGAAGTGGGTCGCTCCCGTATCCTTGGCCAGCCTCATCGCGCGTGGCAAGCAGACGCTGTTGATCTTGGTGTTCTTGGAGAGTTTCAACGTAAGCGTGGAGGTGGAACCAGGCAGACAGCCGTCGCCCCGGCCATCTAAGCAAACGCTATGGCAATCCGGGCACTGCCCCCTTTGCCGACCTTAACTTTCAAGGTACGCGCGACAGTACCATCGGTCAATACAATTCTGGTAACAGTCGCTGCGCCGCCCGATGTAACCCGTTCCAGCGTATAGTGAGTCATACCCTGCGGAGTGACCAACATGTCGACACACCCGTTTTTTCTCTACAAGGGGTACGAACTTCATCCCCTTGTCTTTCCCCGCACATTCAGTCGCTTTGACGGACATTCCCGTTACGCGGAAGGTTATGAAATTGCAGTACGGATATGTCGTCCGGCGGCGACAGCAATTCCCTCCGCAAGCCGGGTCTTCAGGCTGAACCAAACGCATACATTCTCTGACTTCGGTACGGCAAGGCGAGCCGCCCGGCAGCAGGGAAAGGACATCGTCGACGGAAAGGTGAGCGGCGCTTCGGTCATCGACATATGAAAACGCCGCTGACGGGCAGCATCTGTCGATGTGCTCGATCGTGCGACGAATTGCTGTCTACCTGATGGCCGATCTGATCGTCGCTCCCACATAAAAGGCGGCCAGCACCTCCAGCTTTTTGGCGACCGGTATGGCAGCATTCCGCTGCGCAACGGACCCTTTACCCGGCGGTGAGCGTACCTCATTGCCGGAATAGCGGGACAGGCTGCAATCGACGTACTGCTCAGGACGCTCGCCGGCGATCACCTTCCCGAACGATTCGCGATTTGGTCATCCCCGAAGATTCGATGTGACCGGTTGCAAAAACGTACCGCAGACCTGCAAGTCGAGCAGCAATTGGCGTCGCTGGCTCACGCCGTCTCGTCGCCCAATCGGGCCACGCGGTCCCAGCTGTTCCGCGTCGAACACGTACCCCCGAAATGAAGTCGGTCCGGATAGCCGTTGCATGTCGCGCTCGGCAATCGCGTGGTCGCGGATGCGTCCGCGTCGAGCCAGAGGCGCAAACATCGCGTCGGTCTCCTCGCGGGCGGTCGGGTAACGCTGGAACTCCTTATGACCTGACGAAAGGGTGAATCGATTTCTGCCAAAACGGGCGAACGGGGCTGCAATGCAGTTTCGCGCGCTTCGTTCCGCCGTCGTTGAATTGTTGACGTCGAGACTGCTTGCCGCGCATGTCGGAGGTGCACTCTGCGTCGCCACATGTTGAGCCTGAGAAGAGAGACAGTCCGATGTGGATCTTCGGATCGCCCGCCGCCTACCGGCGCTGCGGTATGTAAGTGCCGGGTTGACTTGCATGTTCCCTGTGCTTCTCTGACGGCGCCTGAAGCACGAGTTTTTCTGTACAAATCCATCAATGGGCGTAGCATGAAATCGTCACTCTACCTGCGACCGTTCCTCGCGTCCTTAAGCTGCGTGCCCGACGGAATCGTAGATACGCTTTCACCCAAAACCGAAACGTGGCCGACCTCCTGAAGGGCAGCGGACGCAGTGGCACACGTCGCTATGCTCCGTCTTTTCCGCTACACCATGAGACGGCCTCAAAGGCACCGATCACGACCGGTTCCCGTCTCTACCGCAGGCTCGAACTTCATCCGCTGATGGTTGACTCAGAGCCGTTGCAAACATTGGAGTTTGGTATGGAAAGAAATGACCTGCTGAAATGGATTCGGTGCAATGGTGATGACATCGTCGATCAGTTTCTGCCGCCCGGCGCGCGGGGCGAACTTGATAGCCTCATCCATGACCGCCGTCACGAGATCGATGCGGGCGCGTTTCTGATGTTCATGTCGATTCGTACGCTTCTATGCGAACGCGGCATGGCAAGCTGCGAATCGGATCGCGAGGCCGGACAAATCATGGCCATGCTGAGCACCTAGGTCGCGCTTTTCGACGCTCCTCTGAGACAGTCGCAATCGAGCGATAACCCCAAAGGAATACCATGCGCTTCAATTCCACCCTGATCGTTATCGACCCGACCCCCCGGCGGGCCGACGGCGAGTACATGGCCCACGCACGCATCAGCGGCAGCCGTGCCGACGGCACCGGGTACGAGATTCATTCGAGTGGCGATCTGGCAGGCTTCGACGCACGCGAGGACGCGATAGCCTACGCGAAGAACTGGGCGCAGGACTGGCTGCAAGCGCGTTTCGGGTGACAGACGTCTCACCTGGGGACGCGACGAGAGAGGGATTGGTGTGCAGGCCGGCCATTCGCCATCAGAGGAAGATGCAGCGGGATGCACGGTATTCTGCGGCCAGCTGGTTGATGTTGAAACGGCCTCGAGCGCGCAGAACCGCATGGGTTTGCGCGGCTGTCTCCGGCGCATCCGTCAGCCGGGGTGCTCGCCCCAAGGATTTTTCGTGCTGCGCTTCCCTGGTCTGCGAAGTCTGCAAATCCCTGGCTACTGCTTCCAGAATCTGCTGCGCGTCGTCTCTGCTCGTGGTTTTACACCTGCCGGGACGCGCCTATTCCATCGCCGGTCTTCACAGACCGACCACGACTGCATGAAGCAAATCCGCAGCATCGTCGCAACAGGAAGGGTGTGCGCCTCGATTATCCATTCGGCTCGTGCTGCTCCATCCGCGCGATCAGCCTCGACCATTAGAATCCGGTCAGATCTCTTCCAGAAAACGCGCTCGTGCACGCTTCGCCGTCGTATCAGACCAGGATGGAGTTGCACTATCGCGTCTCTCCCGAGTGTCTCTGCGCTCGGATGGCCCCTCGCACGTCATTGTGGGATTTGCGCGGGTCTTTCCAAACTGACGATTTAGTCCGCGGTTCGGGACGTCGCACTATCCACACTCGGCCGTAAAAGCTGAAGCGGGAAGAACCAAGGTGTCAGTCGCCGCCATGGGGCTCTCGCGTCGCCATTATTGTTTCATCGCGCCAGTTGCGTTCGAGTTTGACGCGCCTTTAGGCGACATCGCGTTCTCACGCTTCTGCATCAATGTGCCACTGGCGGGCTTGCTGGTGCCGGCGTCCGCAGCACGGCCCATGCTCTGGCCAGCGGCACCCGGCTGCGCGTTTTCAGTATCACGGTTTGCTGGCGCAGCTTTGCCAGTATTGGTCTGCGCAAATGCGCAAGCGCTAGCGATGATGGAAATTGCGCTGATTCCTGCCATTATCAACTTCATGATCGTCTCCGGTTCGGGAACTGCTTTTCTATGTCTGATTAGTGCAGCATGACGCATGCCCGGAGGAAGTGGCAAACAATAAGCGTGCGCTGTTGCCGCCTGCGAGAAGGTCGGAATGCGAAGCCACAGGAAGTTAATCGATTTGATAATTACTTGCCCGATTTACGTTCTGGTACGTGTTTTGTTGACGGCTTGGGTCATGTCAGCGATCACGGGAGTTCCTCGCCGCGAACGCGGATGCGCCGCCGTTCAAATTCGCGGGACGGCCGACTAACTCAATCAGGCCGATTTATGCCAAATGAATCGCGCCATCAAAACCGGCCACCCGGTTGCCCGTCTCCGGTTCGGGGTTCGCCACTTCGCTGAAAGCTGGCTATCCGTTCCCCTTGCCGCTTGGACCGGGCTTCGTGCTCGAACCTCAGATGCAGGTTATTTGGCAGCACGTCGGGTTGAACGAAGCCAATGACGGGCTGGGTCCGGTCGATCCCGGCTCCACGTCAGGCGTGACCGGGCGGCTCGGGCTGCGTGGTCAGTGGACCATCGAACGCGCCGGCGGAGACGTATGGCAGCCGTACGTGCGCACCAATCTCTGGCGGGACTGGGGGGCTCAGGCAGCGACGACATACTCCGGCGCCGAGCAGGTGCCACTCGGACAGCAGTTCACGCGTATGGACTTCGCCGCAGGCGTGACGGTGAAACTCAACACACGTATGAGCCTGTATGGACAGTTCGGCTATCAGTTCTCGATCAACGATTCGGTCAGTGCCAGCCAAAAGGGCGTCTGGGGCGACGTCGGTTTTCGCTACGCCTGGTGAGCAGCCGTTCACTGCAGGTCTCGCGCTGAGCGAGAGTAGATACGGCAGCCTGTAACCGCAGGCGGAATGTTCGGCACGAATCCTGCGATTCTTCACGCAGCAACGATTCTTTCCTATGCTTAAAGCAACGGGCGAGCCCGCCGGAGCTGCCATCGCCGCGTCGCAGGAGCGGGGGGCCGCGCGCCTGCGCGCGTGACATCGAATCAAAGCAGCCGTTCGCGCATGTTTCGATGATTCACCGGCTACCGGGCGGTCTGGATGGCAACGTTTGGACTACCCAGCAAACGAACGGAGCGTGGCGATGAAGCGGAGCGAGTCACCCCAGCCGGTCACGATGCTCGAAGCACTGATACCGATCGCTGGCCTCGTCTTGCTCGTCAGTCTGTCCTTCTACCTGTTCGGCGATGGTGGTGCGAATGGGCCGAACCAGGTGGCACTCGTCGTGGCGACCATGCTGGCCGTATTTGTCGGTTGGCGTCGCGGTCATTCGCTCGCTTCGCTGGGCGAGGCCGCGAATGCAAGTGTCAGTTCCGGTATTGGCGCGATTCTCATCCTGTTTGCAGTCGGCGCGCTGATCGGCACGTGGGCGCTCTGCGGCACGATCGTCGCCATGGTCTATTACGGGCTGAGATTGCTGAGCCCGGACTACTTTTACGTCACGGCGGCTGGAGTCTGCGCGGTGATCTCGTTTGCCATTGGGACCTCGTGGACTGTCGCGGGTACGATCGGAATCGGTCTGATGGGCATTGCGCACAGCATGGGCCTGAGCCCCGCCATAACGGCAGGTGCAGTGATTTCCGGCGCTTATTTCGGCGACAAGTCTTCACCGCTCTCGGACACCGCGAATCTTGCGGCCGCTGCCGCGGGTGTCGATCTGTATCAACACGTGCGCGAGACGCTGCTGACATCACTCGTCGCGATTGTCATCACGCTGGCCGTGTTTTATCTGCTTGGCCGCCCGGGCGCCTTCGATGCGAGCGCGGAGGTTGCTGCAATGCAGAGCGCATTCTACATATCGCCAGTGCTGTTCCTGCCGCTCGTTCTTGTCGTCGTGCTGACGCTGTTCCGGCTTCCGCCCTTTACCACCATCTTTCTTGGCGCATTGGCGGGTGGCGTGGTTGCCGTTTTCGTCGAGCCAGCGCGAGTGCTCGCATTTGCCGCCGCGCGAGAGGGCGTGCCGATCCCGATTGCGATGCTCAAAGGCGTATGGCTTGCGCTTGGGAGCGGCTACAAGTCCACGACTGGAAATCCAGTGCTTGATACGCTCCTCACTCGCGGCGGTATGGACAGCATGTTGAATACTATCTGGCTGATCATCACGGCACTGACATTCGGAGGGGTGGTCGAGAAGTGCGGTGCGATAGAACGCCTCATTGCCCCGGTAGTCGATTGGGCCAGGAGCGGTGGGGCGCTGGTCGGTTCCCTGGTCCTGGCGACCATCGCGACGAACATCGTTACGGCAGACCAGTTCATCGCAGCCGTGCTGCCGGCCCGGATGTTCAAGAGTGCATTCGCGGCACGCGGCTACGCGCCCATCGTGTTGTCGCGTTCCGTGGGTGATTCGGCCACGACCACAGGCGCACTGATCCCCTGGAACAGTTGCGGCGCGTTTATGGCAGTGACCCTTGGCGTGCCGACACTCAGCTATGCACCCTATGCCGTATTTTGCGTGGTAAGTCCGTTGCTGACGGTGGCGATCGCCTACGCGGGTATCCGCATGCCACGCGTCCCCGCTGCCCCAGCCGAGACCTCAACGGCAGGCGGCCGCGCAACTCCGGTCCATGAAGACACCAAACAGAATTGACGGGTATGCTTATTCGAGTCGTGAGGCACCCTCGCTCGTGGCCGATACCCGGCGCGCATTGCGTTTTCCAACCTATTGCAAGCGTTCTTCCGTCCGACGAACCGTCGGCAATACTGTAAGGAGCAGTCAAGATGAAAATGCAACGAAACGCTCCCCGGATCGCGTCCATGATGCTCGCCGCGGCGTTCACACTGGCTCAGGCAGGCGTCGCAGTGTCGCAGACGGCTGCTCCGCAGAGCGCCAGCGAGATCCATAGGACCGGCATGCCAGAGACGCAGCAGCAGGGCGACATATCGTTCGTGACTGGCGGAGTCGGTCGCGACGAGTCGACTGCGCTGCGGCAGGCACGAAGGCAGTGGCCGTTGTCTCTGCAGTTCACCGGTCCCGGGGCGAGCTATGTGGCCGACGTCCAGGTGAAGATTGCCAAGGCTGGCGGCGCGACCGTGCTCGAGGCCACGTCGAAGGGGCCGTACATGCTCGTGCGGCTGCCTCAAGGGCGCTATACGGTCAACGCCACTTACGGCAGCGTGACCAGAAGGGAGACCGTGAACGTCCGCGGCAATGGCAGCGCGCGTGCGACGTTCGCGTTTCCGTCCACCCACTGAGCGCGGTCCCGACGCCGCGCCGAAGGTCGCGCGCGTCGCGTTCGTTTGACGACGGGCCAGGACCCAGCCATAGGCTTATTTGGCTTTTACACGCCAGTATCTGGACTTTTGCGGAACGAAAGCCTCATGCCTTGAGCAGGTTCTTCCCCTTCGTCCCGAGCAACGGCAAGTCGCGGATCCGCACACCGGTCGCGTCGTCGATCGCATTCGCTAGCGCCGCGGCGGCCGGGCCTTGCGCCGCTTCTCCGACCCCGAGGAATGGCAGGCCCGGCCGGTCGATCAATAGCACGTCCACGCGTTTAGGTACGGACGAGAAGCGCATGATCGGATAAGTGCTCCAGTCATAGCTCGTGATGCGTTGCGGGTCGAAATGCGTTTCTTCATAAAGCGTCCAGCTCGTGGTTTGCAAAATGCCGCCTTCGATCTGATTGCGCACGCCGTCCGGATTCACGATCTGTCCGCAATCGACGGCTGCTACGACACGCTCGATGCTGAGCTCGCCGGTATCGCGCATGACCGTCACGTCCATTGCGACGGCAAGGTAGGCCATCAGGTTCTTGTATTGGGCAAACGCAAAGCCGGTACCTTGCGAGCGCGGGCTCGAGTCGCCCGTTCGCGCCCTGCGGGCTCGCCAGCCGAATTGATCGACTACGGCGCTAATGACGCCATGCGCGCGCGGATCATCGAGATGTTTGAGGCGAAACGCAACGGGGTCGGCGTGCGCGGCTCTGGCGAGCTCGTCGATGAAGCTCTCGATCGCGAACACGTTCATGTGCGCGCCGAGCGAGCGCATGGCAGAGACGCGTATCGGCATCGTGGGCACGAAGTGATGCTGCACGTGCAGGCCGGGCACGCGGTAAAGCGGAATGCTGTTGCGGTCGCCTCCGCCTTCCGGCATCGGAATCGGCTTCGGCGGCGCGGGGGTGAACGGTTGCGCAAGGAGCTGCGCGGGCAACAGGCGCCCCGCATTCTCGATGCGATTGTTATGCGTGTTGCTCCATAGCTCGTAACGCCAGTCGGCAATCGTGCCTGCCGAATCGAGCGTTGCATTCGCCTCGACTGTCATGGCCGGGCCGAACGGCTCCCACATGTGTTCCTGTTCGCGCATCAATTGCACGCGCACCGGGCGGCCAGGCAGCTCGCGTGCAACGAGGGCGGCGTCGGCCGCGACATCGTCCGCGCCGTTGTGTCCGTAGCAGCCCGAGCCTTCCACATGCACGCAGCGCACCTTGTCAGGTGGCATCGCGAGCATTTCGGCGATGCCCGCACGCAGCGGATAGACGCCTTGCGTGTGCGTCCACACGGTCATCACATCGTTGTCGAGCTGCGCGACAGCGCACGATGGCCCAATCGAGCCATGCGTCAGATACGGCCTCGAATAGCGCGCCCGCAGTGTCGCCACAGGCGCGGCCGCGCCCGTCGCTGCGCCCTGATCGGCCACCGCGATTTCCTGTGAAGGCAGACTCATCAGCAGCGCGTGAACGTTCGCGGGATCGGGCAGCGGCGGCCCGGCGTGCCATTGCGCGGCAAGCGCAAGCTCACGCATCGCGAGGATCGCGCGCCATTCGTCGTCGGCGACGACCGCGAGGTAGCTGCCGTTGCGCACGACCTTGATGACGCCGGGCAGCGCTTCGACGCGCCCGCTATCGACCGCGACGAGGCTCGCGCCATAAGACGGCGGCCGCACGACGCGGGCATGCAGCATGCCGTGCGGCCGCAGGTCCTGGACGTAGCTCGCGCCGCCCGTCACCTTGCCCGGTATATCCACGCGCGGCAGCATATGGCCAATCAGCGCGTAGGCCGATGGCGGCTTTTTCGGCGCGTCGGGCTGCGCGTTCTGATGGAGGTCCGCGTATTGCACGGCTTCGCCATAGCTCACGCGTCTTCCGTCGGCGGCAATGACGGCGCCGTCGCGCGTCGTCAGGGCCGCTGCGTCGACGCCCAGTCGCGACGCCGCGCTCGCGACCAGCAGCGCGCGCACCAGAGCGGCGGCGTTGAGGATCGCGGTGCCGCTGTCCGCCATCGTGTGACTGCCTGCGGTGTAGCCTTCGTTCGGCGTTGCGGCGGTGTCGGCGGTGATCAGCTCGATCGCATGAGGTGCGAGATCCAGCTCTTCCGCGGCGACCTGCAGCAGCGCGGTGCGAATGCCCGTGCCAAGCTCCGCCTTGCCCGTGAATACGCTCACCTGGCCGTCACGGCCGACCTTGATCCACGCATCGAGCAACGGCGTGCTCTTGAGACTGCCCGGCAGCTTCGGGGCGCTCGCGTTGAAGGTGCCCGCTTCGGTGGTGGTTTGCGCAAGCGCGGCCATGCCTGGCACGATCGCGAAGCTCACCATCAGCGAGCCGCCAACGAGGAAGCGGCGCCGCGCGGGGTCATCGGGGCCGATGCCGTGAGCGACGGAGGACGGGCGGCCGTCGCTCACGACTGCGCTCCCTCGTCCGTTCGCGGCGAAGCCGTCGCGACTTGCCGGATCGCCGCGAGAATGCGCATGTGCGTGCCGCAGCGGCACAGGTTCGGCTGCATGTAGCGGCGGATCTGTTCGTCGCCTGGGTGCGGGATTCGCTCCAGCAGCGTGTGCGCGCGCATGATCATGCCGGCGATGCAATAGCCGCATTGCGCGGCTTGCTCGTCAATGAAGGCTTGCTGAAGTGGTCCCGGATGTTCCGCGCTGCCAAGTCCTTCGACGGTTCGCACTGGCCGGTCGCCAACGGCCACGACCGGCATGAGGCACGAGAACACCGGTTCGCCGCCGACGCTGACCGTGCATGCGCCGCATTGACCGAGACCGCAGCCGAACTTCGCGCCATCGAGCTGCAACTGGTTGCGCAGCACGTAGAGCAGCGGCGTTGACGGGTCGACATCGACCGTATGACTGACACCGTTGACGTTGAGTGTGATCATCGTGGCAGGCCGTCCTTGCGAAAATGCGCGACCGCGCCGGCGTCGAGCGAGGGCCATGCGTCGCGTGCGGTGAAGCGCTCGCGCGTGTAGTTGGCGAGCTCCGCTATCTGCGCATCCGTGAATGTGTTGGCGAATGATGGCATGAAGGGCGCGCTATCGCTTTCGTGCCAGTCGATTCCATCGAGGATGATACGGATCATGTTGCGCGGGCTGTCGGCGTTGACGGCCGTGGAAAGGGACAGCGACGGTCGAGCGTCCCCGCTCGACATCGGCGCGCCTTCGGCATGGCACGATGCGCAGGCCGCGGAGAATAGATTCGCGCCGCCGCCGGGCGCGGTGGACACGGGCGCGGCGGAAGCGGAGGGCGAGGCGACCGGATGCTCCGGCACGCCTGGGCCCCCGGATGGCAACGCCAGCAGATACGCGGCAATCGCCTCTACGTCGGAGGCGGACGCGTCGGCGAGCATGCGCGTGACCGGGCGCATCGGACCCGCCGCCGCCCCATGGGCGCTCGCGAGGCCCGTGCGCAGATAGCTGACGAGCTGTGCCTGCGTCCAGGGCGTGGGGCGTGAAGCGAGGTCCGTCAGCGCGGGCGCATCCCATCCTTCGATCGTCCCGCCTTGCAGCGCGTGGTCGCGGCGCTCGGCACCGAGGCGGTTGAGCGGCGTGTGGCACGCACCGCAATGACCGAGGCTTTCGACCAGGTATCGTCCGCGTGCGACGTCCGGCGCTTCGGGCGGGGCCGGCGCTGGTTCGGTACCGGTATGCAGGTAAAAAAGATTCCACACGGCGATGAGGGGCCTGAAGCCGAGCGGGAAGATCAGCTCGTTGTGCGGTGCAGGCGCCTTGACGGGAGCGCGGCTCATCAGCCACGCATACAGCGAGCCCATATCGGCATCGCTGATGAGCGTGAAGTGCGGATAGGGGAACGCGGGATAGAGCAGGTGGCCGTCGCTGGATACGCCGCGCCGCATTGCGCGTGCGAACGCGTCGAGCGACCAGCCCCCGATACCCGTCTCGTTGTCCGGGGTGATGTTGGTCGAGTAAATGATGCCAAACGGTGTTTGCAGTGGCAGTCCGCCCGCGAGGGGCAGGCCGCCCGTCGCGGTGTGGCACGCGACACAATTGCCAACGGCCGCGAGCTTCGCGCCGCGCGCCGCGGCCGCCGTATCACTGCCGGTCGCGATGGGCGCGGTGACGGCATTCGGCGCGGGCTCCCGTGCATGCACGGTGGGTCCGCCGTATGCGGCCATGAGGGCAACCACGACAACGGCCACGCCTGCACTCGCCACCCGTCCTTTCATCTAGCCTCCATCGCCGAGCCGTCCGCATCATGGTTCCAGACTACGTCGCGCGGCTCTAGGTGGCGCAAGCGGCGTTCCTGATATTCAAGGAAGTCTGCGGCTGTCCGCCGCTCCGCGGTTCGCCGCTGTCTACGAGGACGGAAGCTCCAGGGGCGAACAGCGGCAGGTCGCGATAACGGTCTCGCCTAGCCGGCTGCGATCGCGATGGCGATCTGCACGAAAAGCACCTTGACGATGGTCATCGACGGAAAAATCATCGCGTACATGACGTCGGGCTGATCCGTCGGCGCGATGCGGTTGGCGAAGGCGAGAATCGCGGGATTGCCGGTCGCCCCGCAGATCACGCCGACCGATGTATCGAAAGACAGTCTGAAGACCCACAGGCAGCACCCAGCCGTGACGCCGACGAGCACCAGCAGCGTGATCACGCCATAAAGCAGCAGCAGCGGTCCGGCGGTGCCGACGGTCGCGACGAATTTCGGTCCGCAAGACAGGCCCACCTGCGCGAGAAAAATCGTCAGCCCGAGATTGCGCAGCACGAGATTTGCAGAGAGCGGCATCACCCACACGAACGGTCCGTTGCGGCGCGCCTTGCCGAGGCACAGCGCGACCAGTAGCAATGCCGCGAGACCGAGGCTGAACGCGCCGAGACCGGGCGCGCGCAGCGGGATCGCGCCGACCAGCAGCCCCGCTGCCGCGCCGATGCCCAGACAGATGAAACTGAGGTCGGCCGTGCCCTTGATCGAATCGCCGAAAAACGCGCGGACCCTCGCGCGATGCGCGCTACTGACGAGCAGGCCGACGCGGTCGCCAGCTTCGAGAATTAGCTCTGGCGTCGACAGTAGATCGGCGTCGCCGCGCCGCACGTGCGCGACCGCGCAGTTCACGCCATCCGGAAAGCGCAGATTGCCGAGCGCCGTGCCGACGACTGACGGACTCGACGCGAACACGCGCATATAGTCCAGGTCTTCCCGATGACTCGAGATACGCCCGGGCTGTAGCTCGCCGCAGAGCGCCGTTGCTTCGTCGAGCGGGCGGCGCTCGGTGGCGGTGGCAAGAAGGACGTCGTCGGCGCGCAGCGTGAAGTCGTCGCTGGGCAGCTGATTGTGATGCGCGCGTCGCACGGCCGCGATCACTACGCCGGCAGGCAGGCGAGTCGAGAGCTCCGACAGCTTGAGACCGAACAGACTGGCATTGCGCAGCGCGATTTCCGCGGTCTCCAGCACCTTCGCAGACGGTTTCGATATTTTGGCTTTCAGGACTGAGTTCAGCACATAGAGGAATAGGATCGGCCCGGCTACGCCGAACGGATAGGTGACGCTATAAGCCACGGCGGCATTGCTGCTTTTCATCGATGCGATGGCAACCTGCAGGCTCGCCGTGCTGGTGCCGCTGCCGGCGAACATGCCGAGCGCATCGGCGAGCGTGATGCCGAAATGGATGAAGGCGCACGCCACGAGACCCGAAGCGATCACGCCCAGACATGCGGCCGCGTTGGCCTTCACGCCTTCCCGGCTCGTGAGTCCGCGGAAGAACTGCGCGCCGTACTGAATGCCGATGCCATACAGAAACAGCAGCAGACCGAGCGTGCCCAGCAACGCCGGCGGCGCGGATTTCGGCGCGAACGCGCCGAGCGCCAGTCCAACGAACAGCACGGCCCCCGAGCCTAGAGCCACGCCCTTGATATTGATTTCGCCGACCAGGTAGCCGAGCGCGATGGTCAGAAAAAGCGCGAACAGCGGCTGAGTTTCGAGGAAAGTTCTGACTGCTTCCATGCCGCCCCCTATAGGTGGACAAAGCAACGCGACTGAGCGCTTCCACCGGGCAGGCCTCGCGTTCGACGCGCGGCAGTTGCTGACGATACTCGTTGCTGCTATCGCATTGCGCCTGCGAGGTTGCCCGAGCCGAGACCCACGATCAGATCGAGTGCGCCGTTCTTCAACGCTTGCGTCGTGACCACGCCCGCCGCTTTCAATGCGGCCGCGTCGATGCGCGACGCGTCCGATAGTTCGACACGCAACCGCGTGGCCGCCAGCGCGTCGAGCTTTCTGATGTTGGCCGCGCCGCCCAGCGCCGCACGAATCTTTTCCGCGCGCTCCGTTTCCTGCGGCGAGTTTTGCACCGAGGCGGCCACAGCCGCTGGAGCCGCCGCCGCGCCTTCCACACCAGGCACTCCGGCCGCCGGCAAATCCGCTTCGGCGCCCGCTGTCTTCAGATAGTCATGCATGTCGGTTTTCATGTTCTCCGACAACGGCCCGAAGATCGCCTGCACACCGTTGCCCACGCGCACCACACCCGCGGCACCGAGCGCCTTGAGCTTGTGTTCGTCGACGCGCGCCGGGTCCTTCACGGAGATGCGCAGCCGCGTGATGCAAGCGTCGAGACTCGTGATATTGGAGCGCCCGCCAAAGGCGAGCACGAGTTCGCGCGAACGTCCTCCCGCGCCGCTCGCGGCAACCGCCGCTGTTTCCGCCGCGTCGTCCTCGCGGCCCGGTGTCTTGAGGTTGAAGCGCGTGATGACGAAGCGGAACACGCCGTAATAGATCACCGCGTAAATTGGACCAAGGATGAAAACGTACCACGCGTGCGTGGCCTTCCCGCCGATCAGGTTGAACATCAGAAAATCGATGCCGCCTTGCGAAAACGTGAAGCCCATGCGCATGCCCAGTGTGTTCGCCACGAACTGCGCCGACGCCGCGAGGCATGCGTGAATCAGGTAAAGCACCGGCGCGACGAACAGGAACGCGAATTCGATCGGCTCGGTGATGCCGGTGAGGAAAGAAGTCAGCGCGGCCGAGACCATCATGCCGCCGACGGCCACCTTCTTCTCGGGCTTCGCGCAATGCCAGATCGCGATCGCCGCGGCCGGCAGGCCGAACATCTTGAACAGGAACGCGCCCGCCAGGATGCCTGCGGTCCGGTCGCCCGCGAAATAACGGGTGATGTCGCCGTGAACGGTCTTGCCGGTCGTCGGGTCGAGGTAGCTGCCCATTTCGAAGAAGAACGGCACGTTCCAGATGTGATGCAGGCCGAACGGAATCAGCAGACGTTCGACGAAACCGTAGACCGTCGCGGCGGTGCGCGGGTCGGAAACCGCCGCCCAATGCGAAAAAGCCTTGATTGCGCTGCCGATCGGCGGCCACACGAAAGACAGGATCGCGCCGAGCACGATCGAGCCGATCGCGGTCACGATCGGCACGAAGCGCTTGCCGGCGAAGAAGCCGAGATAGGCCGGCAACGTGATCCGGTAGTAGCGGTTGAACATCCACGCCGCAAGACCACCGGCGAGGATGCCGCCGAACACGCCGGTCTGGATCGACGGTATGCCCATGATCGTGTCGGTTTCGACGCCCTGGAGCTTGCCGATCACACCCAACGTAGCCGTCATCACCAGATATCCGATCGTTGCGGCGATGCCCGAGACGCCATCGTTCTCGGTGAAGCCGAGCGCGACGCCGATCGCGAAGATCAGCGGCAGGTTGCCGAAGATAACGTCGCCCGCGTTCTTCATCAGCGCGAGCACGACGACCGGCACGTAACCGTGAAAGTCGGTGGCGCCGAGGCCGAGCAGCAGGCCGGCCACCGGGAGCACGGCGACGGGCAGCATCAGCGATTTGCCGATCTTCTGCAAGACTCCGAAGGCATGCGAGAACATGGCTGATCTCCTGTTGATCCGCTCACTCGGCAAAGCGCGACAGATGCGCGCGGACTTCCGCGGCGGTGCCCAGACACAGCACCTCGGCGGCGAGCTTCCTGGCTTCTTCGGTCGTCACGCGTGCAAGCTGAGCCTTGATCGAACCGACCGCCGGAATGCTCACCGACAGCTCGTCGATGCCAAGGCCGACGAGCACCGGCACCGCCATCGCATCCGACGCGATGCCGCCGCAAATGCCGACCCATTTGCCATGCTTGTGCGCACCGTCGACCGTCATGCCGATCAGACGCAACACCGCCGGGTGCAGCGCGTCGGCCTGCTTCGCGAGTTGCGGATGGCCGCGGTCCATCGCGAGCGTGTATTGCGTGAGATCGTTCGTGCCGATCGAGAAGAAGTCGACTTCGCGTGCGAGCGGCTCGGCGATCAGCGCGGCCGCGGGGACTTCGATCATGACGCCGACTTTCACGCTCGCCGCGCGATCGCCGGCTTCTTCGAGCAGGATCTTGCGCGCTGCCCGCACCTCCTCGATCGCGGCGATCATCGGGAACATCACGTGCAGATGCCCAAGCGGCGCCGCGCGCAGGATCGCGCGCAGTTGCGTGCGGAAGATGTCGGGACGCTCCAGGCTCACGCGCACACCGCGCAGGCCGAGAAACGGGTTGTCTTCCTTCGGCAGCGGCAGATACGACAGCGGTTTGTCGCCGCCGACGTCGAGCGTGCGGACCACGAGCGGCCGCTCGCGGCCAAGCGCTTCGGCGACGGCGCAATATTCGGCGGCCTGTTCGTCTTCTGTGGGCGCGGTGTCTCGCGCGTCGAACAGGAACTCGGAGCGCAACAGGCCCACGCCTTCGGCGCCGGCCGCGACCGCATCGCGTGCTTCCTGCGCATTGCGGATGTTCGCGACGACCTCGACGCGGTGGCCGTCGGCCGTCATTGCGAGTTTGGTTGCCGCGAGCTTTTCGTCTTCGCGTTTGGCGGCCTGGCGGCTGATGCGTTCGCGCGCCTTCGCGAGTTCCTCGGCGCTCGGGTTGCGCCGCAAGCTGCCGCGCGAACCGTCGAGCACGACGGGCGTGCCGCCGGCGAGTTGCAGCGCGCGCGCGTCGATACCGCAGATCGCCGGAATGCCGAGCGAGCGCGCGAGGATCGCGACGTGGCTCGTCGCGCCGCCGCTCGTCGTGCAAAAGCCGAGCACCTTGCTGCGATCGAGCGAGGTGGTGTCGGACGGCGACAATTCCTCGGCAATCAGGATCGTTTCGTCCGGCACGTCGATCTGCGCCTGCTTCACGCCGGCGAGCAGCGCGAGTACACGGCGGCCGACGTCGCGGATATCGCCGGCGCGTTCGCGCAGCAGCGGATTGTCGAGCCTTTCGAGCGTGCTTGCCTGCTTCTGGAACGCATCGCGCCACGCGAACCCCGCGCCCTTTCCCGCGCTGATGCTGCTGATCGCGGTGTCGTTGAGGTCAGGATCGTCCAGCAGTTCGAGATGCGCGTCGAGAATCTGCGCTTTCGACGGATCGGTGAGCGTCGCCTTGAGCGCCTCGATCTGCTGACGCGCCTGATGCTGGGCCGCTTCGAGTTGCGCCCGTTCGCGTTGCGGCGACTCGCCCGCTTCGTTCACCTCGATGACCTGCTGACGGAACTGCACGATCCTGCCGACCGAAAGCCCTGGCGAAGCGGATACGCCGATGAATTCGTTGGTGTCGGCGGGAGCCGCTTCAGTCGGTGCTGGCACCGGCGCAGCCGGTGCGGTTGGCGCAGCCGCCGCGGGTGCCGGCGCATCGCCGGGCTTTTCGCCCGATCCGTCGGCAAGCAGACGCGCGACGGTGCTGGCCGCCTCCGCCGCGTCGGGACCGCGGGCCTCGACGCGCAGCTTGTCGCCGAACTTCGTTGCGAGCCCCATGATCGCGACGACGGACTTGGCATTTGCGCTGACATCGCCGCGCAGCAGCCGGATCTCGGACTTGAATTTCTTCGCCTCGACCGCGACGACCGCGGCGGGCCGTGCATGCAGGCCCGCTGGATTCGGCAGCGTGATCTCGTCGGAGAGGATCGCGCCGGTGGCGCTGGCCGTATCCTTGTCCTCCATGCTGCCGACCAGCTCGACGTACAGCGCGACGTCGGTGCCGGCGACGACGAGCCCTTTCGCGGGAACGTAGCGCGTGACGAGATCGCCATTGGCGATCACCATTTGCGTGAGCAGGCTGGTTGCTCTTGCGCCGACCACGATCGGGTCGAAGCGGATCAGCGGCGTGCCCATCGCGACGGCGTCGCCTTCCTTGACCAACGGCATGAAGCCCTCGCCGCGCAGCAACACGGTGTCGAGCCCGATGTGCAGCAGCACTTGCAGACCGTTGTCGCCGGTGATCGTCGTGGCGTGGCCAGAGCTATGGAGTTGCGTGACCTTGCCGGCAAGCGGCGACAGCAGTTCATCCGAGGTCGGATCGATCGACACGCCATCGCCGACCATCTTCTGGGCGAAGACCGGATCGGGCACGCTCTCGAGAGGAACCAGTATGCCCGACAGTGGCGCCATCAACCCGATGCGCACAGGACGCTGAGGAGCTTTCATCGCCAGGACTCCTTGTACATTGACGCTCGCCTGAGGTGGCTCGACTCGAGCCGCGTGAGCGCGACATTCACACGTGCGGTCGGCACCATTGCCGCTCACGCCGCTCACCCACTTGTGAGCGGCGCACGTTACAAAAGCGTCGGCGACAAAAACTCGGGAAGCCAAACAAGGTCGCGCACGTCGACCGGGATGAATGGAGAAACGTCAGGCGCGCTCCGATGGCGCTGTTTGCGTTTGCCGGGCCGCCTCGCACCCATGCACAACCCTTTGCACCGTGGTCCCGGAAAAAGGACCCGGAAAGCGCTCTGAAAAAGAGCATATGTTACTGAGCGCAGATTGCAAGACAAGACGATTTCGGACGGGAACGCCTGAAATTTGCAATATCCTGGCGGGAGATGGAGCGGTCTTTATTAATTGGCGTGTGACGCGTTCATTAAATCTGTGTTTTATCCGCTTAGCGAAAGGCGGCGGCCCGACAAGACGTTCACCCTTCCTGTTCAGAGTAGATCCGTGACGACATCCACCGTATCGAACTCGATGAGCAATTCCGCGCCCAACGAGGCGGCTACGGATGCAATCGGCATATTGGGGCGACTCTCTTTCCCGAAATATGATTTTTCTAGCGCATTGAGGGCGCGCTGATAATCAGGGGACTGGAAGAGCCGTACGCGGTCGTTTCGCGGGACTAGCTGACTCATAGCGAGATATCGCCGCAGAGGCATTGTTCAGCCACACCTTCTAGTCTTTTCATCGGACGACTCTTTTTCTGACATGAGACCCAGCCTAAAGTACGAGACTTCAATCTGGCATCAAGGTCGTCATGCAAATCGATACACCTGCAATCCCGGCATCGTTGGAAGGACATTCAACCTCCGCGGGTCAATGGCTCTCCGTCATAGCGGTAGCGGTAAGCGCATTCGCTTTCGTCACTGCCGAGTTTTTGCCTGTCGGGCTGTTGCCACAAATCGCACACGACCTCGGCGTGTCGACCGGTGTCGCGGGGCTCATGATCACCATGCCCGGCGTGACGGCCGCGATATTGGCGCCGACGCTGATAGTCAGCGCGGGTCGCATGGACCGCCGGTACGTTTTCCTGCTCCTCACTGCGGTACTGTTGATCGCGAACGTCGTGTGTGCGATCGCACCGAACCTCGCGATCATGCTCGTAGGACGGGCTCTGCTTGGCGGCGCGCTGGGTGGCTTCTGGACTCTGGCGACGGCGGCGGCTCCTCGACTCGTGCAAGCAAAGGATGCCGCCAAAGCGACCGCGACCATTCTGACCGGCGTGACCTGCGCAACCGTGATCGGCGTGCCGCTCGGGACGTTCATCGCGTCGTTTGCATCGTGGCGCATGGCGTTCGCCGCCACCGCGGGCCTCGTGTCGCTCGCCTTGGTGGCGCAGGCGTTCCTCGTGCCTTCGTTGCCGTCGGCATCGGCGTTGCGGATCGCCGATTTCAAAACCCTGCTTGGCCGGCCTCATACGAGGTTGAGCATGGTGATGGTCGCGCTCGTCTTCGGCGCGCATTTCTCGACCTACACGTATATTGCGCCGCTGCTCGAACACGACTTCTCGTTGAGCGCCATCACGCTGTTGCTGTTCGGATTCGGTCTGATCGGCTTCTTCTCCAATGCGTTGACATCGATGGTGATTTCGGACCATCTAAAGAAATCCGTCGCCGCGATGGTTCTGCTGCTATTGGGCGCGATGTCGTCGATGTTGCTGCTCGAACATTCGCCGATCGGCGAGACCGCGGGGATGCTGCTGTGGGGAATCGCGTTCGGAGCGCTTCCGCTTTGCTTCAGCGTGTGGATTCAGCGCGGCACGACAGACCTGCCCGAAGCGGGGTCGGCCATGTTTGTCAGCATCATCCAGGTGGCGATTGCGGTGGGCTCGGCAGTGGGGGGCACCATTGTCGATCGTGCGGGCGTTCACGCCGACTTCACGCTGGGACTTGGACTCGCGCTACTGGGCCTCGTGGCACTGCAACGGCTTGCTGTATTGGAACGGCCGGCCACGGCGGCTACTCTTGATTGCGCCTGCGATGCGTCGGTTGACTGACGCGTCGAGACAGTACGTCGCGTGACCGGACCGCACCGCGCTAGCCAGCCGCGTGGCGACCGCCAGGCGACCGAATCCGTCAAACAGCCGTCTTCACGACTCTGGGTTGAAACGGGGCGTTGAGCGGCACGTCGCCAGCGGCCTCGTTGCGGGCGGCGCTCGTCGATAGATAGCGCAAACAGCACACGCGCAAAAAAGACGCGAAATTCAACGGCTCTTCGCCGCGCAAGGCGACCAGTTCGTCGTGAAGCTTCACGACGAACTGGGTCGTCGTCACGTTCTCGCGGTTGGCGATTTCCCGAAGCACGTCCCAGAAGAGATTTTCGAGCCTCACCGTGGTCACGACGCCATGAATGCGCAGCGCGCGCGTACGCGACTCATAGAGGATCGGATCAGCGTTGACATAGACGTTGCACATACGTTCAGCCTTTCTCGCGAATGATGACGTCGCAGGCCGCGAAGCGCGCGGCGCGGGCGCTCATGCCGTCGTGATCGAGCGTAACACGGTTGGTCGCCCGCGATGCCGCGCCTCGGTCGAGGCGCGCTCCTTCAATGCGCGATGCGCGTGCCGAGCAGCGCAAGGAACTGCGCGAGCCAGTTGACGTGCGAGGTCCATGCGGGCGCGGTGACGAAGTTCTCGTCCGTGATCGCGTCAGGCCAGTCGAGCGCCACGTACTCCGCGCCCGCGAGCTTCACTTCGGGCGCGCAGGCCGGATACGCCGAGATGCGCCGGCCTTCGATCACACCCGCCGCAGCCAGCAGTTGCGCGCCGTGGCAGACCGCGGCAATCGGCTTCTTCGCTTCGGCGAATTGGCGCACCCAGCCGATCACCTCGTCGTTGAGCCGCAGATATTCGGGGGCGCGGCCGCCGGGCACGAGCAGCGCGTCATATTGCGCGGGGTTCACCGACGCGAAATCGGCGTTCAGCGTGAAGTTATGGCCACGCTTTTCGGTGTAGGTCTGATCGCCTTCGAAGTCGTGGATTGCGGTGCGAATCGCGTCGCCAGCGCGCTTGTCGGGCGCGACGACGTCCACCGAATGCCCGACTGCCGCCAGTGCCTGAAACGGCACCATCAGCTCATAATCTTCGACGAAATCGCCGGCGATGATAAGAATGCGCTTTGACATGCTTCGTCTCCTCTCGAATGGGGTGGGAAATGGCGAGGCGGACGCGCGATCGCGGTATGAAGGCGGCGGCCGTTGAGAAGCAATATAGCGATCGACGCAGTGGGCCAGGTAATACGCGGCTAAATGCCGACCAGGGATTTCACTGAGCTGAACGGAACTCAGCCCGAATGCGGCAGACGATCGCGGTAGGTGGAGCGATCGGTGTCGCCATGATCTGGCCGAACAGCCTCGGCATCGCGGTTTTCACGGTGGTTGCGGCGCGGGCGGTCACTGAGTTTTTCCTGCTTCCATCAGGCAAAAGAAAAAGAGTCGCGCTCCATTCGAGTGCGACTCTTTTGTCATTGGGAACGTCCATTCAACCGCGCAGATTCGACACACATCGCTGCAGCACCTTGCGCAGCGTATCGACCGGGATTTCCGTTACTCCGTCCAGCATGGACGCTTCGAGCGCGTCGATCGCCGAATCGCATTCCCGCAGTACCCGACGCCCTTCGTCGGTCAGAAACAGATGAATCAGTCGACCGTGGGTAGGATGCCCCACGCGTCCGACCCAACCGTTGGCTTCCATCGTCTTGACAACTTCGTTGGCCGACTGCGGCGTGATGAACGAGCGTTCGGCGAGTTTCGCGTTGGTCATCGCGCCGCTGGCGCTGATCACGGAGAGCGCGGTGAACTGAGGCAAGGTCAACCCGAATTCACCCAGTACATCGATCAAACTGCGTTTGAGCAGACGGTCGAGTTGGCCGACCACATAGGAAACGCGGGCAGGTGGCGCACCGGTTTTCGTTGAACCGGCCTGTTTGGCAAGGGGCGTTCGCCGCTTCTCCATTGTCTTGATCATTATCAGGTTGTCTTAGGTGTTTCTACCAGGCATATCATATTCTACTTTCAATATCAGGACACCTGAGACTAGACTCATCATCAATTCCAGGGGCGCTGTGGGAAGGATTCTGATAAGTGACGCAAGATCATTGCCAGAAATCTTCTCCTTCCCATGGCCGCTTCGTCGAAGAACGAAGCGTGGCTCGCCTCTGGCAATTCAATCAAACGTGAAGGAGACGTCATGTCAAGTGTTGCTAATCGGTCGAGTGCGGTGGGCTCCAGTACTGCACTAACGTTGGCATTGTGCTTTCTCGTCGCGGTGCTGGAGGGTATCGACCTGCAGTCCACTGGCGTTGCGGCGCCTCGAATGGCGCACGAGTTCGGCTTGTCGGTCAGCCAGTTGGGGCTCGCTTTCAGCGCCGGCATGTTGGGGCTTTTGCCGGGCGCGATGATCGGCGGCAGACTCGCCGACCGGATCGGCCGCAAGCGCGTTCTGATGATCTCGATGGCGATTTTCGGCATCTTCTCGATCGCGACCGCGCAAGTCTGGAGTTTCGAAAGTCTGCTGATCGCTCGCGTGCTGACGGGCATCGGGCTCGGCGGCGCGATGCCGAACCTGATCGCGTTGTCGTCCGAGGCGGTCGATGCGCGTCACCGCAACACGGCGGTTAGCGTGATGTATTGCGGTATGCCGCTCGGCGGCGCGCTTGCCGCATTGATCGCCGTACTGAGCGCGGGTCCTACCGCATGGCGTCATATCTTCTACGTGGGCGGAGCCGGACCGCTGATCATCATTCCGCTGCTGATAGCATTGCTGCCTGAGTCGCGCGAATTCGCCACCGAATCGCGCGAATTCACGACGGCGGACAAGCCGCTCCTTTCGACGCGTGAAGTCCTGTTCGGCGAGGGGCGCGCCGCCGCGACGATCGGTATCTGGATCAGCTTCTTCTGCACGCTGATCGTTCTTTACTTCCTGCTGAACTGGCTGCCTTCGTTGACCGTGGGGCGCGGCATGAGCCGTTCGCAGGCCGGGATTGCCCAGATCTTTTTCAACGTCGGCAGTGTGATCGGCGTACTGGGCATCGGTCTGCTGATGGACCGCTTCAGACAAGGCCTGTCAGTCACGGCAATCTATGCGTGCATCGTCGGTGCATTGGTCGCGCTTTCGCAAGTCGCCAGCATCGAGACGCTGTCCGTTGCCGTGCTGTTTGCCGGAATGGGCGTCGTCGGTGCGCAGTCGATGCTGTATTCGCTGTCCGCCGCCAGCTATCCGACCAGCGTGCGTGGTACGGGAGTCGGCGCCGCGGTCGCGGTGGGACGCGTCGGATCGATTGTCGGCCCCGTAGCCGCCGGGCAATTGCTTGCGATGGGAAAGAGTTCGGCGCTCGTCATCGGCGCGAGCGTGCCGGTGACGATCATCGCGGCGATTACGGCATTGCTCGTCATTCGCTCCAACGCCGCGAAACGCTAACTCTTCGTTGATGGACACAGCTGGCCCGGCGTTTTCGCGCCGGGCCATTTTTCATGCGTCATTCGTGATTCGTCGTGCCTCGGCCCGCAGATCAAGCAACCTGACGGCGTTCTCCTTCAGAACGAGCGGCTTTACTTCGGGCTTGATGTCGAGCGTATCGAAGTCTTCGAGCCAGCGGTCCGGGCGGATCAGTGGGAAGTCGGACGCGAACAGCACCTTGTTGCGCAACAGCGTGTTCGCATACTTGACCAGCTCGGGCGAAAAGTACTTCGGCGACCAGCCCGACAGATCGATATACACGTTCGGCTTGTGCAGCGCGATCGACAGCGCCTGCTCCTGCCATGGCCAGGAGGGATGCGCGATCACGATCTTCATGTCGGGGAAGTCGGCGGCGACATCGTCGAGGTAGATCGGCTCCGAATACTTGAGGCGCAAACCGCCGCCGCCGCGCATGCCCGAGCCCATGCCCGAGTGTCCACTGTGAAAAACCGCCGGCAGCCGGTACTCGGCAATCACTTCGTAGAGCGGGTATGCCATGCGGTCGTTGGCGAAAAAACCCTGCATCGTGGGGTGAAATTTGAAACCGCGCACGCCGTGCTCCTCGATGAGCCGCCGCGCTTCGCGCGCGCCGAACTTGCCTTTGTGCGGATCGATGCTGGCGAACGCGATCATGATGTCGGAGTTTTTCTGCGCGAACTCCGCGACCTCTTCGTTCGAAATGCGACGGCGACCGATGTTCGCTTCGCAGTCGACGGTAAACATCACGAAGCCGATATTGCGCTCCCGATAGTGCTCGATCGTTTCGGGAATGGTCGGGCGACGCCCCTGTTTGAGCACGGTGCCGAAGTATTTGTCGGCGGCTTCGTCGAATTCTTTTGCAAACAGGTCAGGTGGTTGGCAGCACGACACCTCGGCATGCACGTGGGTGTCGATGGCCTTCAGTTGATCGATGTTCAATGGGGTCTCCTATGTGTAATTAAAGCTGATGCGTCAGGCTGCGCGAAGATTGCGCACGCACGTCAACAGCAGGTTCTTCAGCATCTGTGAACCGTGTTCATCGATTTCGCCGAGCATCGATTGCTCGACCCTGTCAGCGGCACGGTCGCACTGAGACAGCAATGTTTCGCCGGCCTTCGTCAGCGACAGCAGCCCGACGCGACGGTTGAGCGGACCGGCCACGCGCGTCACCCATCCATTCGCTTCCATCGATTTGACGACCGCGCTGGCCGCTTGCGGCGTGATCAACGAGCGCTGCGCGAGCTGTGCGTTCGACGAACGTGCGCGCGCCCGCAGCACCGACAGCGCGGTGTATTGCGGCAACGTCAGACCATGCGAGGCAAGCGCTTCGGAAAGCTGCCGCGTGAGAATCTTGTCGAGCTGCCCGGCCAGGTAGCTCAGACGCACCGGAGCGGCAGCGTGCCTTCGATCGCGCAGGTTGCGCCGCGCCGCGGCGCGCGCTGTCGTTTCGGACCCTGACGGCTTTCTCGTGATCGTCGGCATAGGCGGTTAGGGGTTTGTACCAAGACTTCTATATTGTACTTTACTTATCAGGTCACCTGATATTAAATTGAGTTCAGGCCGCGAGGGCGGCATTGATACGGAGAAGCAGATGAGTTACGAAGGACGCTGGAAAACGGTCAAGGTCGCGGTGGAAGGCGGAATCGCCTGGGTCACGTTCAATCGTCCGGATAAGCGCAACGCGATGAGCCCGACGCTGAACAAGGAAATGATCGACGTTCTCGAGACGCTCGAACTCGACGCCGAAGCCCAGGTTCTCGTGTTGACCGGCGAAGGCAGTGCATGGACGGCCGGCATGGACCTGAAGGAATATTTCCGCGAAGTGGACGCGGGCCCGGACGTGCTGCAGGAGCGGATTCGCCGCGACGCGAGCCGCTGGCAATGGCAATTGCTGCGCATGTACTCGAAGCCGACGATCGCCATGGTCAACGGCTGGTGCTTCGGCGGTGGCTTCTCTCCGCTCGTCGCCTGCGATCTCGCGATCGCCGCGGACGAAGCCGTGTTCGGCCTGTCCGAAATCAACTGGGGTATTCCGCCGGGCAACCTCGTGAGCAAGGCGATGGCCGATACCGTCGGTCATCGTGAAGCGCTGTACTACATCATGACGGGCGACACCTTCACGGGTCCGCAAGCCGCGAAGATGGGTCTGGTGAACAAAAGCGTGCCGCTCGCGCAACTGCGCGACGAAACGATCGCTCTCGCGGCGAAGCTGCTGAACAAGAACCCGGTCGTGCTGCGCAACGCGAAGCATGGCTTCAAGCGTTCACGCGAACTCACGTGGGAGCAGAACGAAGACTACCTGTACGCGAAGCTCGACCAGGCGAACTATCGCGATCCGGAAGGCGGCCGCGAACAGGGCCTCAAGCAGTTCCTCGACGACAAGAGCATCAAGCCGGGCTTGCAGACCTACAAGCGCTAAGCGGCGCACTTCAGCGGGACGACCGAGGAGACGAACACATGCATCAAACGAACCTTCTGATTGGCGGCGCGAAACGTGCCGCGTCGAACGGCAAAACCTTCGAGCGCATCAATCCCGCGACGGGCGCGGTGGCCACCCGCGCCGCGGCGGCCACCGTCGAGGATGCCGATGCGGCCGTCGCCGCCGCAGCGCGCGCGTTCCCGGCATGGGCGGCGCTCACGCCTACCGAGCGCCGCAAACGCCTGCTCGCCGCCGCCGACCGCATGGACGCGCGCACGGCCGAGTTCATCGAGATCGGCGCGGCTGAAACGGGTGCGATGGCGAACTGGTACGGCTTTAACGTCATGCTCGCGGCCAACATGCTGCGCGAAGCCGCGGCGATGACGACGCAGATCGACGGCGCGGTGATTCCGTCCGACGTGCCGGGCAGCCTCGCAATGGCGGTGCGCCAGCCGTGCGGCGTCGTGCTTGGCATGGCGCCGTGGAACGCGCCCGTGATCCTCGCGACGCGCGCGCTCGCCATGCCGCTCGCGTGCGGCAACACGGTCGTGCTGAAGGCATCGGAAGGTTGTCCCGGCGTGCATGCGCTGATCGGCGAAGCGCTGAACGACGCGGGTCTCGGCGAAGGCGTCGTCAACGTGCTCACGCATGCGCCGGAAGACGCGCCCGCGATCGTCGAGCGTCTGGTCGCCAATCCTGCCGTGAGGCGTGTGAATTTCACCGGTTCGACGCGTGTCGGCCGCATCGTCGCCGAGCTGTCCGCGCGCAATCTGAAACCCGCGCTGCTCGAACTGGGCGGCAAGGCGCCGGTGCTCGTGCTCGACGACGCGGACCTCGACGCTGCCGTCGAGGGCATCGCGTTCGGCGCGTTCTTCAATCAAGGGCAGATCTGCATGTCGACGGAACGCGTGATCGTCGATCGCAAGGTTGCCGATGCGTTCGTCGAGAAGCTCGTCGCGAAAGCACGCACGCTGAAGGCAGGCGATCCGACACAGCCGGGCTCGATCCTCGGCACGCTCGAGAGCGAAGCCGCCGCGCGGCGCATTCGCGCGCTGGTCGAAGACGCCCGCGAAAAGGGTGCGAAGTTGCCGCTCGGTTGCGAGGTGAAAGGCGCGATCATGCAGCCGGTGATCGTCGAGAACGTGACGCGCGAGATGAAGCTTTATGCCGATGAATCGTTCGGCCCTGTGGTGACGGTGCAGCGCGTGGACGGCGACGAAGAGGCGCTGACGGTCGCCAACGATAGCGAGTACGGCTTGTCGGCCGCCGTGTTCAGCCGCGATATCGCGCGCGCGATGAACGTCGCGAAACGCATCGAGTCGGGCATCTGCCACATCAACGGCCCGACCGTGCACGATGAGGCGCAGATGCCGTTCGGCGGCGTGAAGGCCAGTGGTTATGGGCGCTTCGGCAGCAAGGCGTCGATTCCCGAGTTCACCGAGTTGCGCTGGATCACGGTGCAGACGAGTCCGCGTCATTATCCGATCTAGGCGTCGGCTCCCGGCCGCAACGATTGCGGCCACCCCATCCTTGCATGGAATGGCACAACTAGGAGACAGGTTTTGGAATCGGAGCACAGCCACGCAAGCTCTCTGGCGACCGGATACCGGAGCGTCGCCATCGGAGCGCCTTCAGCGCGGATCGAGAAACGCGGCGACTGCTGGTACCTCGAGACACTTGAACCTCTGGGTCCGTTTCCGGAGCGCTTTACGGACCGTCTGCTGAGCGGCGCGCGCGCGCATCCCGACCGGCTGCTCGTCGCACGACGCGATGCCGCAGGCGCGTGGCAGGGCATCACGTATGCGCAGATGCTCGAGCGCGCACGTGCGATCGGGCAGGCGCTGCTCGATCGCGATCTCAGCGCGGAACGCCCGTTGGTGATCCTGTCGGGCAACAGCGTCGAACATATGCAGCTCGCGCTCGGCGCGATGTGGGCGGGTATCGCTTATGCACCCGTTTCGCCGGCCTATTCGTTGATGTCGGGCGATTACGGAAAGCTGCGCCATGTCCTCGAACTGCTCAAACCGGGTCTGGTCTACGCGGACGATATCGGCGCATACACAGCGGCGCTCGATGCCGCGCTGGGAAGCGACGTCGAACGTGTCAGCGCGGTGCCCGCGCCAAACGCGTCGAGAGTGACGCGCTTCGACGCATTGCTCGACACGGCCCCGCGCGACGTCGACGCTGCCAACGCGCGCGTGAACGGCGACACGATCGCGAAGTTCCTGTTCACGTCCGGCTCGACGAACCTGCCGAAAGCCGTGCCGACGACGCATCGCATGCTGGGCGCGAACCAGCAGATGCTGCTCGAAACCTTTCCGCAGTTCGGCATCGAGCCGCCGGTCCTCGTCGACTGGCTGCCGTGGAATCACACGTTCGGCGGCAGCCACAACGTCGGCATCGTGCTGTACAACGGCGGCACGCTCTATATCGACGACGGCAAACCTGTGGCCGGCAAATTCGACGAGACGCTGCGCAATCTGCGTGATGTCGCGCCGACCATCTACTTCAACGTGCCCAAGGGTTGGGAAGAACTGACTATCGCGCTGGAAAAGGATGCGGCGCTGCGCGAGCGGTTTTTCTCGCGCGTGAAGATGTATTTCTTCGCGGGCGCTGGTCTGTCGCAGGCGGCGTGGGAGCGTCTCGAGCGCATAACGCTCGAACATTGCGGAGAACGCATCCGCATCATGGCCGGTCTCGGCATGACCGAGACCGCGCCGTCGTGTCTGTTCACGACGGGACCGGTATCGTGCGCCGGCTATATCGGCTTGCCGCCGCCGGGGTGCCAGGCCAAGGTCGCGCCCGTCGATGGCAAATTCGAAGCGCGCTTTCGCGGCCCTCACGTGATGGGCGGTTACTGGCGAGCATCGCCGGCGCTTCAGAGCAGCGTGTTCGACGATGAAGGCTACTACCGCACAGGAGACGCCGTACGTTTCGTCGACCCGCAACGTCCCGAACTGGGCCTGATGTTCGATGGCCGCATTGCGGAGGACTTCAAGCTTGCGTCGGGAACGTTCGTCAGCGTCGGGCCGATGCGCGCGCGCATCATCAGCGAAGGGGCACCCTACGTTCAGGATGCCGTCATTACGGGGATGAATCGCGACGAAGTGGGCGCGATGATTTTTCCGCGCCTCGACGCGTGTCGCTCGTTGGCGGGGTCGCCCGCGGATGCGAGCGCCGAGGACGTGCTCAACACGGCCGCCGTGCGCGCTTTCTTCAGCGAACTCCTCGCGCGGCTGAATCGGAGTGCGACGGGCAGTGCCTCGTTCATTGCCCGCATGCACCTGCTGAGCGTGCCGCCGTCGCTCGACCTCGGCGAGATCACCGACAAAGGCTCGATCAATCAGCGCGCCGTGCTCCAGCACCGGGCCGCACTCGTGGAAGCAATGCACGAAGCCGACGCCGACGACGCGACGGTGATCCATGCGCGCAGAGGCAGCTAGTCCAGGGACAGGAAGAAATGACGTTGACTTATAAGGCGCCGCTACGCGACATGCGCTTCGTAATGGACGAGTGGCTCGACGCCACTTCGTGGTGGCGCGACGTGCCCGACTGGCAAGACCTCGACTCGCAGACCGCGCAGCAGGTGCTGGAGGAAGCGGCGCGTTTCGTCGAGGAGCGCATCGCGCCGCTCAACGCGAGCGCCGATCTCGAAGGATGTCGTTTCGACGCGGGCAAGGTGACGACGCCCGCGGGCTTTCGCGAGTCGTACGCGGAATTCGTCGAAGCGGGTTGGCCGACATTATCGCTCGACACCGGGCACGGTGGACAGGGCCTGCCGCAGCTTCTCGACGTCGCACTTCAGGAAATGCTCGCGGGCGCCAACCATGCATGGTTGATGTCGCCCGGGCTCACGCACGGCGCGACGGCATGCTTGCAGACGTATGGCAGCGAACGCGTGAAAAAGGCATTGCTGCCGAAAGTCGCGAGTGGTGAGTGGCTGACGACAATGTGTCTGACCGAGCCCCAGGCCGGCAGCGATGTCGGCCTGATCCGTTCGCGCGCGACTGAAGCACCGGGCACCGAGGGGTATTTCATCGACGGCAGCAAGATCTTTATCAGCGGCGGCGCGCATGATCTGACGGAGAACATCGTTCATCTGGTGCTCGCCCGAGTGCCCGATGCGCCGCCCGGTACGAAAGGGTTGTCGCTGTTCGTCGTGCCGGAATGGCTCGAAGACGGCGACGGTGGGCGCTCGTGCAATGGTGTCTATTGCGAAGGCATCGAAAAGAAAATGGGCCTGAAAGGCAGCCCGACCTGCACGATGCGCTTCGAACGCGCATTCGGCTGGCTCGTCGGTGAAGCGCATCGCGGTCTCGCGTGCCTGTTCGTGATGATGAACGCGGCGCGGCTGCAGGTTGCGATGCAGGGCCTCGGGCATGCGCACACCGCGTGGCAACGCGCGCACGCTTACGCGCAGGAACGCGTGCAGATGCGTGCAGTGAGCGTGCCGTCCGGTGCGAACGTCGCACCGGGCAGGGCTGCGCCGATTGCGTTTCATCCGGCCATGCGGCGGGTTCTGATGGAGCTGCGCGCGATCGTCGAAGGCGAGCGCGCGATCGGTTACTGGACCGCGCATTGGCTCGACATCGCCGCACGTCATGCCGATGCCGCCGAACGGGAACAGGCGGCGCAGCTCGCATCGCTGTTGACTCCGATTGCAAAGGCGTTTTTTACGGCCAACGGTTTTGGCGCTGCGTCGAACGCGCTGCAGGTGTTCGGCGGCTACGGCTACATCCACGAGTACGGCATTGAACAGACGTTGCGCGATAGTCGCGTGTCGATGCTGTATGAAGGCACCAACGAAATTCACGCGATCGATCTGCTGATTCGGAAGGTGCTGCCCGATGGGGCGGTGGCGTTCGATGTGCTGCTTCGCCACGTGCGCGCGGAAGCGCGGCTGTGCCAGCAGTCCGATCCGCCGGTTCGTGCCGCCGGCGCGAAGCTCGCAGAGCTGGCACAGACAGTGGAGAGCACGACACGGTCGATCAAGGCACGCCACGCGCAAGACCCGGAGACGGCATACCGGGTCGCGGACGACTATCTCGCGATGCTTGGCTGGATGCTGCTGGCGTTCGCATGGGCGCGCACGCTGCGAATTGCGACGCCGCAATGCGAGGCGGAAACGTTCTATGTGGAGAAGCGGGAGACGGGCCGCTTCTTCTTCGACTACCCGCTCGCGGCCTTCGCTTATCGCCGCAGCCTCGTTGAAGCCGGGTGCGAGGCAACGCTGCCGTACGTTTGAAAGTCAGCTTGAGCAACACCTGCCAGATCAATACCGCTCGGCCACGTATTTAAACGGATAGTCTGGTTCCTTATAACCGTCGGGCTTTTGCCGTTTCGGCAGCGAGACCTTTTTGCGGGCAGGCTGCTTATACGGAATTCTCTGAAGCATGTCGCTGATGATGTTTAGTCGCGCGCGCCGCTTGTCGTTTGAATTCGCTATGAACCACGAAGCATGGTCGGTGTCCGACGCCGCGAGCATCTCGTCGCGGGCACGCGAGTAGTCATACCATCGGCTATAGGATTTCAGGTCCATCTCGGTCAGTTTCCAGACCTTGCGACCGTCGTGGATGCGTGCCTCGAGACGTCGGGTCTGTTCCTCGGGGCTGACCTCGAGCCAGTACTTGAGCAGGATGACCCCGGATTCGACGATCGCCCGCTCGACGAGCGGCACGGCCTTGAAGAACGTCTGCACGTCCGCCTCGGAGCAGAAACCCATCACGCGCTCAACGCCTGCGCGGTTGTACCAGCTGCGGTCGAAAATGACGACCTCGCCCGCGGCCGGCAAGTGCGGCACGTAGCGCTGCACATACATCTGGCTTTTTTCACGTTCACTGGGCGCGGGCAATGCAACGACGCGGAAGACGCGCGGACTGACGCGCTCGGTCATCGCCTTGATCGTGCCGCCTTTGCCCGCGCCGTCACGTCCCTCGAAGACGACGCAGACCTTGCTTCCCGTTTGCACGACCCATTCCTGCAGCTTGACGAGCTCGACATGCAGATCGAAAAGCGCCTTGCGATATTCCTTGTACGACAGCGCCCTGTCTTGCTCGGGCTGCTCGTTTTCCGACTTCGTTTTGGCCATTATCTTCTCCCCAGCGCGGACTGTTCCAGCGTACTACGCAATGATCCATTCCCACGGTAGAGCGCGACGCGAAGCAGGGCCATACGACCTTGGTCCAATATCGCCGGTACAGGGCGCGCAGTATGATGCGGGCGTCTGCTCGCGCCTGCCGATCCGACTGTCCTCGTCGCACCTCATCCGTATGCCGGCAAAGGGCGGGCTCGGTTCACGTCATCGCCACGGGAGGCCTCATGGATGCCACGGGTCACACGGAGCAGGAAAACGTCGGCGATAGGGAGCCGGTTCTCGATGTCGTCGATCGAGTGTGCGAGTCATGTTTCGGCCTCTTCATGGCGCTGACGTTCGTCGGCACCGTCTCGGCCGTCGGCGCGGGTGCCGACGCCGGGCACAAGATGTTCTACACCGCGCTCGGCTGCAATCTCGCATGGGGCCTCGCGGACGCGGTGATGTTCCTCGTGCGTACGCTGGTGGCTCGCGGCAGGCGTGTGACGCTTGCGCATTCCGTGCGAGGCCAGCCGAATGCGGCCGCGGGCGTTCGGACGCTTCGCGACGCAATGGCCGCGTGGCTCAGACCGTTGATCGGCGATACGGAGCTCGAGTCCATCCGCAGGCGTGTTGCGGCGCGGCCGGATCTGCCGCAGCGAGCAGTATTCGTGCGCGACGATTTCATCGCCGCCGCGGCTATCTTTGTGCTCGTAGTAGCCGCAACATTCCCGGTCGCGTTGCCCTTCGTGCTGTTCGCGAACGTTCCGACGGCGTTGATCGCCTCCCGTGTCTTGACCATCGCGATGTTATTCGGCAGCGGCATGGCGCTGGGGCATTACGCGGGATTTCGCGGCTGGCAGGCCGGCCTTGCGATGGCGGCGGTCGGCGTCCTGCTCACCGTGGCGATCATCGCGCTCGGCGGATGATCGAGGTCGGCCCCGCCAATCAGCTTCGCTGGCTTCGCGTTTCATTCATCATCGACACCGCGCTTCCTGTAAGACCAAGGTCCGATTCCGCAGCGGTTTCAGCGTGACATCATGTATCTGCAAGCGTTGTAGTCGTCGCATCCGGATACCAAAGAAAATCGACGGGCGGCGATGGCATTGATGGTTCCTTGGGCGGCTATGCCGCTTCACGGCGGAGAAAAAAGATCGAGGCTTCCAGCCATCAGGACTGGCGACTCGGATCGTAACCAGAACGGAGTCGATAGTGAACAGACGGAACTTTGTGCACACGCTCGCGCTTACATCCATGGCCGCGAGTCTGGCTTTGGCGGGTTGCACGACGACCGGAGGCAGTGGCCAGAGCGCCACTACCGACGCCGCCAAACGGCAGGAGATCGATGCGGCCGTGAACGGTGCGCTGTCGAAATTGTTCGATACGGTTCAAGGCTCGCACGAACTGGTATCGAAGGCGCAGGGCGTGCTGGTGTTTCCTTCGGTGAGGAAGGCGGCGTTCATCGTCGGTGGCGAGTACGGTGAAGGCGCATTGCGCGTCGGGGGAGCGACGGTCGGCTATTTCAGTACCGCCGCGGCATCGTTCGGATTGCAGGCCGGCGCGCAGTCGACCGCCGTGTTCTTCCTGTTCATGACGAAAGATTCGCTCGAGAAATTCCGCAACGCGAAGGGCTGGTCGGTGGGCGCCGATGCTTCGGTTTCACTGCTGAAAGTCGGCGCTACCGGCGCGATCGATACCACGTCGGCGACCGCCGATGTCGTCGCGATGGTCTTGACCAATACGGGCCTAATGGCAGACCTGTCGCTGGCCGGCACCAAGGTTACGCGCATGAATCTGTAACAGGGCGCGGCCAGCAGCGGCATTCGATCGAATCGTCATGGCGCTGTCACACGGCGGCGCGGCTATCGCGTGTTACACGGTTTCGTTACAGCGAGGCCGCGCGACACGCTACGCGTGCCTTGGCACGGCGACGCGAAGCGGATAGTTTTTGGCGGGGTCACCCCACGTAGCAGGTTGCTGAAGTACCGCTGAAACACGTCATCGCGCAGAGTTCGTGAAGCGTTGATAGATGGACTACCACTTGCCGCATCGAGATCATGCGCGGCGCCGACACGTTCACCGAGGGTTTGTTTTCCATGCGCAAGCTGGACGACTTCGTCCCGAAGTCGCATCCGTTGCGTTCGATCCGTGTGATGGCGAACGAAGCACTGGCGAAGATGGATCGGTTGTTTGCCGGGATGTACGAGGCCGACATCAAGGGCGGGCGGCCGAGCATCGCACCGGAGAAGTTGCTGCGAGCCATGCTGATCCAGATCCTCTACAGCCCCCGCTCGCCGCGGAAGTTGCCCTGATGAATGCTGTCGATACGGATGAAGCCGGGACGGTTCTCCGGTGTGGGGGCACGCCGTACGGCAATCGCTGCACCTTTGGGATCGCTGCGTGTCTTCGTGTGCACGGTATGGCGGGCACGGTACGAAGCTGATCTGCGCAGGTTGTACAGGTGCGACGAGGACAGGCATTGCAACCGGACAAAACGTTCATCGCCGTAGATCTGATACATGCGTCGCAGTACAGCTACCGTGGCCGGCCCCGAGAGCTGGCCGTACTCGTGTTCGACCTCCGCCAGAGTGTCCAGATCGGCTTCCGTATAGCGCCGCGCAAAAGCGTTGGGCGGCGCCTTGCGTTTGGGAATGGTCAGGTCGCTGCCGTCGAGCCAGCGCAGCACGAGCCTCGTGATGTGGGCGCGGCTGAATCCGCCAAATCGGCGCAGGTAGCGCAATAGCAACCCGCGATCGACTCGCCTGAGTTGACCGTAGCGAAACCGATTGAGGACCGACGCAATCCACTCGCAGCGGGCGTGGGCGTCAGCCGCAGCAGAAAATTCCAAAGCTTGAGTTCCATCGTGCACCGCGCGCACCTGTTCCAGTGTTCTTATCTGGGTTTCGCTCAAGTGAATGACCATCGGGAGATGATCAACCATCGGGCACGTCCGCCACCCATTGGCAAAGTCTCCACGTCCGTCTTCGCTTGGCTCAGGCTCATGTTCCGTTGGGAATGCGTCCTGGATCAGCTCCAAAACCACCGCCCAGGCTCATGAGCCGGTGGACAGCGCTAAATGTCAATCATTGATAAATCGAATCAATACACATGATCTGTGACTATTTTTGGCATTTGTCTGATTGTATTTCGAGGGAAATCGGGGAAGGATTGCGCGCTAGGCATGGTGTATCCGCGCCCTTTGATATAGCCGTCTAACCCGCGCCGCTGGCGCTTTAAAGGACCACCGCATGGCAGAGTTTGACCCACTGCGCCAGGGCATTACCGGCCGTCAGGCACATTTCCTTGAGATCCCCGGCACGGCCAGCGCAGCGGCGCTCTCGGTCGTGTCGTTCGAGGCCACCGAGAAGATGGGCGCACCGAACGAGGTTCATATCGAGTTGACCCATCCGCAGCAGCTTGCGCGCGCCGACTATCTGAACCGTGATGCGGTTTTCAGCATTGTGGCCGACGATGGGACCGTGCGGAAGTTCTCGGGCTATATCGAGCGCTTCTCGACCATTCAGACAGCGAAGGATTTTACGAAGTATGCGATCACGCTGAGGTCGCACTTCGGGCGGCTCGCCGCCGTCACGACCACCCAGCCTTACCAGCACCTCACGACACCGCAGATTATCCAGGCCGTCCTGGGCCGGCACGGTATCCCGGCTCACCTGATGGCGTTCCGCCTGCGCCGCCAGTATCCGGTTCACGCGTGGCGTTTCCAGTACCAGGTGAATGATCTGGCCTATGTCCAGATGTTGATGCAGAAGGCCGGCATCTACAGCTATATCGTGGAAACGGAACATGGCGACATGACCGTTTTTGCCGATGACATCGACCACTAGCTCTACGACGAGCCGCAACGGATCGTGCCGTACCGCGAGGCGGCGGGACTCGAAGTGGACGGGGTGGAAGCCGTCACGGTCATCAGGACCCATACCGTGACGGTGCCGCAATCGTTCATCGTGGCAGACTACAACCCGGAAGGCGCCTGGGAGCGTTTGCGCGACACGGCGAATGTCGCGCCTGCCGATCCGACCACCTACGGCCAGCCGTACCTCTATGGCACGAACCACCTGGACCAGGCCGGGGCCAAGTGGGAGGCGCAGCTCCGCCACGAGGCGGCCATTGCCCGCCAGATCGTGTATGAGGGCGAGAGCAACGTGCTCGCATTGCAGTGCGCGAGCGTACTCGAAACGGATATCGTGCTGCCCGATGCGCCCAAAGGTCAGGTCGTGATCGAGGTCACGCACAGCGGCGCGCGCGACGCATCCTACACCAACAGCTACAAGGCGATCCCTGCCGACCGGCGTTTCCGGCTGGAACTGAAGCCCGAGACGGTACACTGAGGAACGCCCTTATGGAAAAAAACTGGGCAAGTGCCGCGTGGCTATACAACGGTCCGGATTACAAAAAGAATGATTACGCCAACAAACTCAAGGACGCATATGAAGGCATCAAGGCTGGCACTCTGCATATTTAATTTGTTATGGTTTTTTTTCTGCAGTATTGCAAGCGCGCAAACGCCATCGCTTAAGCTTTATGGTGATGTGCTTGACTACAAGAGACTGCAACAGGCTACAGGGCTCCCTTGGGATGAGTTTCATATAATCCAAACCCAGTCCTTCCGAGCAACTTTGGGCAATGGCGGTAACTACTTTCTTGTGTCGGGCACAACCTATGAACCCGATCCCAATTTCAGCGGTCACGGCTATCCGGGAGGGCGAGGTTATTGTGAGTTCGATTTTTTCGATCAGAGCTACAAGCGCGTAGATGGGATCCGCGTGAATATCAGAGACCATAGCGACACCAACGTCTGTAACTGGATCGAGGGCGTTTCTGCCGTGACGTACAAAGGCCAACCCGCATTGCTCACGACGGTTCAATACCATCGCGGCATCGACCTGGCCAAGTCGATAGCCGAGATCGGGAACAACTATCACCGTTTCACTGCGCTGCTTGTGCTGACCCCTCACCCGGACGGCTCACTCTCGATCCGCCAGGACGATAGTTGCCTGGGTCCGGGGAATCAGATTGGCGAGCTTGCTACCGCACGAAAGCGCATCACCGAATGTAGCCAGTAGCAGTCGCAAGCGTCCTCCTTGTGAGGCGTCCAGGATGCCCCGCTTCGGCGGGGCTTTTCAATCGAGCGTCAGCCGCGCCTGTTCCTGCTCCGTGTCGGCATGCTCGAATAGCGCGCCTTGCCGGTGCGCATCATTGATGCGCTCACACGCGTTATCGAAATGCACCGGGTCCAGTTCGATACCGACGAAGCGCCGCCCGGTCTGTAACGCCGCTGCGCCGCTTGAGCCCGAGCGCATGAACGGGTCGAGTACGCAGCCGCCGACCGGCACCACCAAGACAGGCACCCAACAGGATTCCGGCCTGCTGGACGAAGCGGGCACCGGTCCGCGCTTCTTCAGCCGGAAAGCCACGGATGCACAGGTATGGGTTGGCACGACGGGATGGCATGCAGAAGAGGCAACGCTAAGAGACAACGGGGATGAGGAGGAAACCGTATGAGTTCCAATCCGATGACGGATACGCCGGAAATCTATGTCGTCCAGCCTGGCGACACGCTAGGCGGGATTGCACGGACCTATGGCACGACAACTCACGTGCTTGCAAAGATGAACAGGCTTCAGAATCCCGACCGGCTAGCCGTTGGTCAACGGCTGGTGGTCAGCGAAAAGAAGGTATGTGCGGTCGTGCCACTGTTCATTGATCGGGACCGCAATCCTATGAAGGGACTACGCTACCGTATCGAAAGCAGGCGTGCATCGGCGTTTGAAGGGGTGAGCCAGCTCAATGGGCTTGGTGAGCGGTTCATTACAAAGGCCGAAGGCGACGTTGTTCGTATTCTGGTGCGCAAACTCGATGGCACGTGGAAGCTCATACACGAAACCCCGGCGAGGGTTGGCGAGAAGCTTGTCACGCTGAAGAGCGGCAAGATTCGCCTGCCCCTCAGGATGGAGCCGCATCCGCAGACGCCGGACGGCTTGCCGGTCAGCGATCCACCATCGGCCCCGAAGCCCAAGCCTGTTCCGATTGGTACGCCGCACCAGGCCCGCGGTGACATGCATCATCCAGCAGCGCACGGCGCGGACAAGGGCATGAAGGGGCAGCAGACCAGGACCCCGCAGGGCGCGACCGATACGCGTTACAGCAAGGACCGGCCCGACCTGCAAAAATATTTCGCGCTATACACGGGTGAGAAAATTACAGATGCGGATTGGCAAGAGGCTGCCACAAGGATTAGTTGTGAAGTGGCAGTTATCCAGGCGTTCGCCCATGTCGAATCGGGAAGGGCACCCTTTGACCGCTATCATCGCCCAACGATTCAGTATGAGCGGCATAAGTTCGCCAAGCATACAGGCCACAAGTACGATGCCGCGAATGCTGATATTTCTGGCAAAGCCTACACCAATAAGAAATTTGATAAAAACGGGAATCCCATTGCGGCGAATGACCGTTATGTCGCGGATGCCTACGAGCGCTTTGAACGTGCGTTCGGTCTGGACGAAGATGCGGCCATTATGGCCTGCTCGTGGGGCAAGTTTCAGGTACTTGGCGAAAACTATCGGGGGTTGGAATTTCCGACAGTACAGAAATTTCTGGAAGCAGCCTGTAAATCGGAGCAGGAACACCTTCTCAAGCTTTTTCTGCCCTTTGCAATGACGATGCGAGACACGAAATATGGACACGGGACGTTGAGGAATGCATTAATCGAGAAAGATTGGGCCAACGCCGCATGGCTCTACAATGGTCCGGACTATCGCAAATATGATTACGACAACCAACTCAAAGCCGCTTATGAAAAAATTAAAAGTGGTGCTCTGCGCGTTTAGCCTGTTCGCAGGAATGTGCAGCCAAGAAGCTCTTTCTGAAACAATCTCCCTTGAAAGTAATAAAGGGGCTATTGACTATGACAGGCTGGAGGCGGCAGTGCAGCAGCGGGCGAAGGCTTCCGATTGGAATGGAGCCCGACCTCCTGATTGGAACGGAGTCCAGTCTTTCTTGGCGCGATTCGAAAACGGGGGCACCTACTTTCTTGCATCAAGTGTGGTAATTCGGCTCAACCCGAATTTCAGTGGCAAGGGCTACCCTGGTGGGCGCGGCTGGTGCGAATTCGATTTCTTTGACCAGAATTACAGGTACGTGAATGGCCTCCGCGTCAGCATCCGAGATCACGACGACACCAACGTCTGTAACTGGATCGAAGGCGTTTCTGCCGTGACGTATAAGGGCCAACCCGCATTACTCACGACGGTTCAATACCATCGCGGCATCGACCCGGCCAAGTCGATAGCCGAGATCGGGAATAACTATCACCGTTTCACTGCGCTGCTTGTGCTGACCCCTCACCCGGACGGCTCACTCTCGATCCGCCAGGACGATAGTTGCCTGGGTCCGGGGAATCAGATTGGCGAGCTTGCTACCGCACGCAAGCGCATCACCGAATGTAGCCAGTAGCAGTCGCAAGCGTCCTCCTTGTGAGGCGTCCAGGATGCCCCGCTTCGGCGGGGCTTTTCAATCGAGCGTCAGCCGCGCCTGTTCCTGCTCCGTGTCGGCATGCTCGAATAGCGCGCCTTGCCGGTGCGCATCATTGATGCGCTCACACGCGTTATCGAAATGCACCGGGTCCGGTTCTATACCGACGAAGCGCCGCCCGGTCTGTAACGCCGCTGCGCCGCTTGAGCCCGAGCGCATGAACGGGTCGAGTACGCAGCCGCCGACCGGCACCACGCGCAGCAGTTCACGCAGTAGCTCGACGGGCTTCTGCGTGACGTGGACGCGATTGCGCGGCGCGATGCACTCGAAAAAGCCGGGTATGCGTCCTGCCGTTTCATCGGCACAGACCGCGCCCGCCGTGCCCCAGATCACATACTCAAACTGCGCCGTAAAGCGGCCCAGTTGCGGGCGCGCATCGGGCTTGCACCATGGCACGATGCCACGCCATACCCAGCCGCGCGCCTGCATGTAATCCGTTGATGCGGGGAGTTGCCGCCAGTCCGTAAAGAACATGCCGACCGCGCCTCGCCTGCACGCCTGCAACGCAGCAGCCGCCCATCGCGCCGCCCAGTATGCGAACGCGCGCTGGTCGCGATTGTCGCCGCTGAAATCCGGTAGTGCCTGGCTGGACGAACTGGTCGGCACATACTTTGCGCGCGTGTCCTGCACGCGGTCGGAGCGGAACTGTCCACCGCTCGAATATGATGGAGCGCAGAGCAACGCATTGAGCCCGGATAACTGCGGCAGGATCGCCAGCGCATCCGCGTTGTAGAGCGTCGCCAGGCCTATCGTCACGGGTTCAATCATGCACGCCGCCAGGCGCGATTTTCGGCGGCGATTTCCAGCGCGATCATTCCGCCCCGATGGTCGCCGGAAAGAAAATGAGCGCCGATTTTTTGAGGTTCGATCGTGACGATTTCGGCGGGCGTGCGCCGCTCGCCTTCAAACATGGCGATTGCGATAACGAAGACGATGTCGCCCGGTTTCAGATCGGCGCGACTCATGGCGTTTCCTCTGCATGTTCGTGTATCCATTTGAGCGCGGCGCGGTGAGCATCGAGATATGCGTGCGTCGGATGCGTGCCCGTTTCAAAGCCGTGACGATACGTGCGGCCGATCCACGCGCGCAGATCATTGGGCAATGCACGCCAGTGTTCGCGGCACCCCCACCTGTCAAGCGGAACCATACGCGTGCAATTCGGCCAGACGCAAGAGTGCGCGTATTCGTGAATCGTTGCCATAGCGTTAATCTCCGCAGAAACAGTCAATTAGCGGCTCTTCGTCCGTGTCTTCGAGCGCGAGCGGAATCTGCCGCGCGTAGAAAAGCGCCTCGCGTTTCAGGTCGCGATACGGCGGCCGGTCATTGCGAAACGTCGCGCCGTGTTCCGCGCTGTCCTGTTCGATCCACCATTCGGCGCGCCACGGTTTCGGCAACAAGAGCACGCACGATCTTGTGACGCGCCTTGAGAAAGCAGCAATCGCAATTGCGGAAATCGCCTGGCGTGACCGCGTGTCCGGTCATGCAGGGGCAAGTCCACAGCGACGCTGCCTGTAATCTGCACTGACCGTCCTGTTTATTCAATACCGGTAGAAAAGACGAAGCCGAAACACGCGTTCTCGCCGCGGCGCTGCGTTTAGTCATCTGCCGGGCATAGTTTTATTTTTTGTGATCGATGAATGCAAATGATTCGCACTGGAATGGCGGGCGATAAAAGCGTTGACTTGCGTCAAGAAATATCGCCGGCAAATTAATTAAATTGGAGAATTAGCGTTGGCTATACCCGCTGACTCTGTGATTCGCGATGCATGAAAGCTTTACGGAAGTTTCCATCTGAAAGCGCTATCTCGCCGGGCTTCACGGGCTAGTGCAAATCCGTCACGGCGCAGGGGAACATTGCGGCTCTACGGCGACCTTGCCAGTTTGCTAACCTTCCTGTACGTGCAAACGGACGCCACGGACACTGCCTCGCCCGGCAATAATTAACTGCCTAACAAACTCTGTCGCCATTTTCCGATTGATGGCGGACAACGCAGAACATTATTGAGTAGTTTCCCGAGTAAGCGGCATAAATTAAGGTAACCCTTCGGTAAGTGATTCTGGATAGCCTATACTGACTTCCAGCCACTAGGCGTGCGAAGTACCGATTGTGAAGTCAATTATGTGGTTCGAAGCCCAAAGATAAAGACGTCGCAGTTGTACGGAATCCGTTCGCACTGGACCCGGAGGTGCCAATGATTAATCTGATCGTGCACGGCAGACAACTGGCGATCGGGGTAGCGGGAATTCTCACGGCGCTGCACGCGCAACCGCGCCACATGGGTCAAAGCGGCCCGTCACAGATCGACAATGCGCGCAACGACGGTGCTCCGCTATCCGGACACGACCGTTCCAGACAGTTGTCACCCAGGCATCACCGGTTTCAGCACGCTCGCAGCATCCCCGGCGTGTCGAGCCGACAGAGTACCCGCGATACCCACGAGCCGCCGTACGCGTTGCCGGCATGGCGGCGCTATGTCGCCGCTTGCGCGTCGTGGCTGCGAGGCGAAGGCGATAGCAGCACGCGGCGCATGCTCGACACGAGAATGCCGCTGTGCGAGACGCTCGAAATGTTGCCGGTTCCGATCGTCACGGTCGATCAGCGGGACCAGATCATCTTCGCGAACGCGCGGGCGGCGCAACTGTTCGGCTACACGAGGGAAGAGCTGATCGGCGCGCCGGCCGCCAAGCTGTTTCCGATCGATGGCATCAATGCCGATCGGTCGGGCCCAGGCAATCGTGGCGCGAAGATACAAATCCGCGGCGTCACGACCACGCAGGTTTTGATCGCGCGGCGGCGCGATGGCGGAGGCTTTCACGCAGAGGCGGAAACCACGCGATGCTGCGTGCACAATCAGGAATTGCGGATCACCGCGATATCGGAATGCAGTGCGTGCGGCGAAGTCGATGGAAATACAAGGGATCTCGCGCATCTCGCGCGCGTTTCTTCATTGGGCGAACTCGCCGGATCGCTCGCGCACGAGTTGAAGCAGCCGCTTACCGCGATCCTGTTCAACGCGCAAGCCGCACGCAAATTCATGGATGCGGAGACGACCAACGTAGTGGAGCTGCGCGAAGCGCTCGAAGACATCGTGGCCGACAATTGCCGCGCGAACGAGGTGCTGCAAAGGATTCGCGGATTGGTGCGCAAAGGCGATGTCGAGTTGCAGTTGCTGGACGTCGGCAACGTCGTGCGCGACATCGCGATGCTCGTGCACAGCGATGCGTTGACGCGCGGCGTGCGCACGAGCTTCGACATTCCGGAGAATCTGGCGCTGATTTGCGGCGACAAGGTTCAGCTTCAGCAGGTGATCCTGAACCTGCTGCTCAACGCTTTCGACGCGGTCAAGGATTGCCCTGCCGCGGACCGCCTCGTCGAAACGACGGCGCGTGTGGAATCGGACGGACTGGTACGGATAACGGTAAAAGATCGCGGCCAGGGCCTCGACGTCGACAGCATGGAAAGGATTTTCCGGCCATTTTTCACCACCAAACCGCAGGGGCTGGGACTGGGTCTTTCGATCAGCCGCACGATCGTCACGGCGCACCGCGGCCGGCTATGGGCGGAAAACAACGAGGGCAAAGGGGCATCGTTTCACGTCACGCTTCCCGTCGCGACCGATATCCGACAGAGACTCGTGCCCGGATCATCATGAACCAGACCAACACTCGCGTCTTCATCGTCGACGACGACGACAGCGTGCGCAGCGCGCTCGCCCGCTTGCTGCGCGCCTCCGGCTACCAGGTCGAATGCTTCGACAGTCCTGAGGACTTTCTCGAACGAGCCGATTTGACGAGCATGCCAGCCTGCCTCGTTCTCGATCTGCAGATGCCGGGCATGACGGGACTCGAAGTGCAGCGCAAGCTCGATCAGCTGCTGCCGATCGTATTCCTGACCGGGCACGGCGACATCGGCTCGAGCGTCGACGCGATGAAAGGCGGAGCGGTCGACTTTCTGCCCAAGCCGGTGCGCGACTCGCTGTTGCTCGCCGCGGTGGATCGCGCGCTCGCGCGCGCGTGTGTGGAAAGCCGGCGGCGCCACGAACGCGAGGAAATAGAAGAGCGGATGCGGCATCTGACCCGCCGCGAACGCGAAGTCATGGAACTCGTCGTGACTGGCCGCCTGAACAAACAGGTTGCGAGTGATCTGGGCGCGGCCGAAAAAACGATCAAGATTCATCGGGCCCGCGTGATGGAGAAGATGAAGGCCCGCTCGATCGTCGACCTCGTTCATCTGGTGCGAAAGGGCGGCGTCTGTACGGCCGACGAAGAATAATCGCGCGAACCAGGCGCCGACTCCCGCGTCGGGCCGCCACTTCCAGCGGTGCTGGCCGACACCGCTAGTGGACCAAAGTCTTATATCTCATCGGGGTTTCAACCAGTACGCTAAGGCATCAGTGGTCCACTTTCCGGAGCGACTGCGCGTTCGCGCTGTCATATGGTCAACCCTAACCAATTCGTTGCGGTGGTCGACGATGACGAGTCGGTGTGCCGAGCCATCAAGCGTTTGCTGCATTCCGAAGGTATCAGGTCGGAGACGTTTTGCAGCGGTGACGAGTTCTTGAATGCGCTTGCGGCAATTCCGTCGTATCGGCCTGCCTGCGTGATTCTGGATGTCCAGATGCCGGGAACCAACGGCCTGGAAGTCCAGCGTCAGCTCGCGCAAATGGGCGTGCCGGTCATCGTGATTACCGCCTATGACGATCTCTCCGTCCGCCAGACCGCGCTCGCGGCCGGCGCGGCCGCGTATCTGCGCAAGCCTTTCACCAGCGCGATTCTGTTCAAGGCGGTCGAGGTGGCCATCGGCGGTCCGCCGACACCCTGAACGCGCGTCTTCGCGCCGGATGATATGAGACCAAGGTCCGATTGTCGCCGTTTCTTCGGACCACCAAACTGAACTCAGTCAACGCGTCGAACCGAACGCCGGCTGCGCCGCACCGAACTCGAAACCGGACAGGTTGTGGCGCATGCGTGCCTTTGCGCGTGCGATGCGCCGCGCGGAATGCGGCAGCGTTCAAGGATAAAAGCGGGAGCGCACGTGATGAAATCAATTTCGGTTTGTCTCGCGATTCTTCTCGGTACCGCTGCGATGCAGGTGGGCGCGGCGGACTTCGACGGCAGCAAACGGCTGATCTGCGCGACGATCGACGCGCACGCCTGCGATCCGGGCATCGCCTGCACGCGCGCGTTGCCCGGGGATCTCGGTCTGCCGAAATTCCTGACTCTCGACTTCGACAAACGCGCGGTCGTCGGTCCCGCGCGCACGACGCCGATGCTCTCGGTCAGCAAGGAGGGGGATCAGCTCCTGATCCTTGGCAATGAGATGGGCTTTGGCTGGACGCTGGTCGTCGATTCGACGGACGGCGAGATGACGCTGACGATTGCCAACAGAAATGATGCCTTCGTGCTGTTCGGCAATTGCACGCCTTTGTGATCAGACGGAGTGCGCGATGAAAACCGTACCCGTGTCCCTGGCCTCGCCGCGGCCACATTCTCGCGGCGCTCTCCCATTGCTCGCCATCATCGCGGCGCTGACGCTGCTCACGTGGCTCGCGTCGTGCAAGAAGGCACCACCGCCGCCGGTCGTCGCCGCGCCGGAAGTGACCGTGATGACGGTGACGCAGCAGGACACGCCGGTCGACTTCGAATTTACCGCGCAAACGCAGAGTTCGCGTGAAGTCGAGATCCGCTCGCGGGTGGACGGCTTCCTCGACAAGCGCATGTATACCGAAGGCGCGTTGGTCAAGACGGGACAAACGATGTTCCAGATGGACCGCAAGCCGTTCGAGGCCGCGCTGCGGACCGCGAAAGGGCAACTGGCCCAGCAGGAGGCGCGTCTCGAAGTCGCCAAGGCCAATCTCGCGCGCGTGCAGCCGCTGGCGGCGCAGAACGCCTTGAGCAAGAAGGATCTCGACGACGCGGTCGGCAACGAGAAGCAGAGCGCCGCCGCGGTGATCGCCGCCCAGGGCGAAGTCGACACCGCACTGCTGAACCTCGGCTACACGACGATCAAGTCTCCGCTGAACGGCCTGTCGAGCTTCGCGCGTCTGCAGGATGGCAGCTACGTGACGGCCACCTCGAACGGCTTGCTGACCTACGTGTACCAGCTCGATCCGATGTGGGTGAACTTCAGCATCTCCGAGAACGAGATGCTGAAGTACCGGGATGACATTGCGGCAGGCTATCTGCGATTTCCCGCGCACAACGATTTCTCCGTGCGTCTGGTTCTCGCCGATGGCTCGCCCTATGCCGAGCAAGGCCAGATCGACTTCGCGAACCCGGCGTTCAGCACCGAAACGGGAACCTTCCTCGTGCGCGCGACCTTCGGAAACCCGAAGGGCACGTTGCGCCCCGGCCAGTTCGTGCGGGCCCGCGTTTCCGGCGCGATCCGGCCCAATGCGACGCTCGTGCCGCAGCGCGCGGTGTTGCAGGGCGCGAAGAGCCACTTTGTGTGGGTCGTCGGTAGCGACTCGAAGGCGCATCAGCGCGTCGTCGAAGTCGGCGACTGGCAGGGCGATAACTGGTTTGTTTCGGACGGACTCAAGGCGGGCGAGCGCATCGTCGTGGACGGCGCGCAGCGCGTTACCGCGGATTCGCAGCTGAAGATCATCAAAACCCTGGCGGCCGGCGGGAAAAGCCCGGCGGCGGTGGCGACGGCTGCGTCGCAAGGCGCCGCGGCAGCGCCCGCCGCCGAGTGACGGGGCAGCCGCCATGAACATTTCGCGCTACTGCATCGATCGGCCGATTTTCGCGTCAGTCATTTCGATCGTCATCACGCTCGGCGGCGCATTGGCGATGTTCTCGCTGCCGATCGCGCAATACCCCGACATCACGCCGCCGCAAATCACGGTGTCCGCCACCTATCCGGGCGCCAGCGCCGAGGTCGTCGCGAACAACGTCGCCGCACCGATCGAGCAGCAGGTCAATGGCGCGGACAACATGATCTACATGAACTCGTCGAGTTCGTCGACCGGCAGTATGACGCTCAACGTGTACTTCCAGATCGGCACGAACCCCGAACTGGCCCAGGTCGACGTGCAGAACCGCGTGAATCTCGCGCTGCCGCAACTGCCGCAATCGGTCCAGGCGCAGGGCATTCAGGTACAGAAAAAGTCGCAGGCGTTCATGATGGTGATCGCGATCTATTCGCCCACCAACCGCTACGATGCGACGTATATCGCGAACTTTACGAACATCTACGTGCTTGACGCGATCAAGCGGATTCCGGGCGCGAACCAGTCGAGTATCTTCGGCACGCCAGACTACGCGATGCGGATCTGGCTGAAGCCCGACCGGATGGCGCAGCTGGGCGTGACGGCCGCCGACGTGCAACGGGTCGTCGCGAACCAGAACCAGCAGTTCGCGGTGGGTAGTATCGGACAGTCGCCGACCAGCGGAGCGGTCCAGCAATCGTTCGCGGTCACGACCACGGGGCGCCTCGCCGAGCCTTCGCAGTTCGACAACATCATCGTGCGCGCCGCGAGCGGCGGCGCGGCGATCGTGCGGCTCAAGGACATCGGCCGCGCCGAGCTCGGCCAGAAAGACTACTCGATTCGCAGCCGCTTCCAGGGCAAGCCGGCCACCGTGCTCGCCGTGTATCAGCAGCCGGGCGCCAATGCGCTCGACGTGGCGAAGCAGGTGCGCGCGGCACTCGCGGAGCTGAAGAAGTCGTTTCCGGAAGGCATGAGCTACGAAATCGCGATGGACACGACCGAGTTCACGCGAGCGTCGATCTCGGACGTGATCCATACGTTCTTCGAAGCGCTAGTGCTCGTCGTGATCGTCGTGTTCGTATTCCTGCAAAGCCTTCGCGCGACGTTGATTCCGATCATCGCGGTGCCGGTGTCGATCGTCGGCACCTGCATGTTCATGCTGCCGCTGGGCTTTTCGATCAACATGCTGACCTTGTTCGGCATGGTGCTCGCGATCGGTATCGTCGTCGACGATGCGATCGTCGTGATCGAGAATGTTGAACGCAACATAACGGTGCACAAGCTCTCGCCGAAAGAGGCCTCGAAACGGGCGATGGACGAAGTCGCCGGGCCAGTCGTGGCGATCGTGCTGGTGTTGTGCGCGGTGTTCGTGCCGGTTGCGTTTCTCGGCGGCATCACCGGTCAGATGTACAAGCAGTTCGCGATCACGATTGCGATTTCGGTGGTGCTGTCCGGCATCGTCGCACTGACCTTGTCACCGGCGCTCGCCGCATTGCTGCTGAAAAGCGCGCACCACGAGAAGAAGGGTTTTTTCCGCTGGTTCGACGATCAGTTCGGCCGCATGACGTCGGGCTATTCACGCGCGGTCAAGCTCATCATCAAGCGCTTTGTCATGGGGCTCGTGTTCTTCGCGGCGATGATCGTGCTGGCGGTGCTGATGATGCGCTCGATTCCGTCGGCGTTCCTGCCGCCTGAAGACCAGGGTTATCTGCTCGGCGCGGTCATCATGCCGGATGCGGCTAGCCTCGACCGCACCGGCCAGGTGTCGCAAGTCATCACTGACTATTTCATGAAACAGGAGGCGGTCGGCAGCATCACCACGGTCGATGGTTTCAGCCTGCTCGACAGCCAGAACAAGAACAATGCCGGCACCTTCTTCGTCGGTCTGAAGAGCTTCGACGAACGCTATACGCGCGCCAACCGCGCGACGCAGAACGCGCGCCAGGTGCTGCTCGACGCGTATCGCCACTTCGCGAACGTCCAGGAGGGCATTATAGTGCCGGTCAACCCGCCGTCGATTCCGGGGCTCGGCACGACAGGCGGCACGGAGGTGTGGATTCAGAGCAAGGGGGACGCTTCCATCGCACAGCTCGCGGGCGTGGCCGACCAGTTCGTGCAGAAAGCGCGGGCGCGCAAGGAGCTGACCGGCGTCACGATGACCTTCAATGCGGCGTCGCGGCAACTGCTGGTCGACGTGGATCGCGACAAGTCGGAGACGCTCGGCGTGCCGGTCGAAGACGTCTATAGCTCGATGCAGACGATGTTCGGCTCGCTGTACGTATCGCAGTTCAACCGCTCGAGCCGGCTGTGGCAGGTGATCCTGCAGGCGGACCCGCGGTATCGCCTGAAGCCTACTGATCTCGATCAGATCTTCGTGCGCAGCACGAACGGCACGATGGTGCCGATCAAGTCGGTGGCAAGCTACCGCTTTACGACGGGCCCGGACCTCGTCACGCGATTCAATAATTTCCCGGCCATCAAGGTCACGGCGAATGCCGCGCCGGGCTACAGCTCCGGACAGGTGATCTCGACGCTGGAACAGATCGCCGCGCAGATGCCGGAAGGCTACGACGTGGCATGGAGCGGCGAGGCGTTCGAGGAACGGCAGTCGGGCGGCACGTCCGGGCTCGTCTTCGTGTTCGGTCTCGTGATGGTGTTCCTGATCCTCGCCGCGCAGTACGAGAAGTGGACGCTGCCGTTCGGCGTGCTGATGGCGGTGCCGTTCGCGCTGTTCGGCGCGTTGCTCGCGATCATGCTGCGCGGCCTGTCCAACGACGTCTACTTCCAGATCGGGCTGACGATGCTGGTCGCGCTCGCCGCGAAGAACGCGATCCTGATCTTCGAATTCGCGGTGCTGAATCGCGAGACCGGCGCCTCGGTGTTCGACGCGACGATGACCGCGGCGGAAGAACGGCTGCGCCCGATCGTGATGACCTCGCTCGCGTTCATTCTCGGCTGCGTGCCGCTCGCGATCGCGACGGGCGCGTCGGCCAACAGCCGTCATTCGATCGGCACCGGTGTGATCGGCGGCATGTTGGGCGCGACGGCGATCGCCGTATTCTTCATCCCGATGTTCTATTACCTGCTCGAAACCATGTCGTCGCGCTCGAAAGGAGGCAAAAAGCCGACGCCGGGCGTGGAGCCCAGCGGCGGCGCAGGACGCGAACCCTCGGCGGTGCCGGGGCCCGGTGCGTCGAGCGAGGCGCCGTCCGCGCCGCGGGCAGGTGAATGACATGCACGGCACGGCACCGGCGCGTTTGCTCGCATCCGTCATGCTGCTCGCGCTGAGCGGATGCCTGCTAGGCCCCAACTACCAGCGCCCGGCGGTCGACGTGCCGGCCACTTATCGTTTCGCCCAGGGCGAGGCCGCGGGCATCGCCAACGCCGTGTGGTGGGAGCAGTTTCAGGACCCGGTGCTCGATCAGCTGATCGCCGCCGCGCTGCAGGACAATCGCGACGTGAAGATCGCGGCCGCGCGGGTCGACGAGTTTCGCGGGCAGTTCGTGACGACGCGCTCCGGGCTGTTCCCGCAGCTTTCGGCAGGCGCCGACGCGTCGCGTCAACGGGTCTCGCAGGACCAAGGCGTGCCGGTGCCGAAGGGCGTGAGCCCCATCTACAACCAGTTCGACGCGACGCTGGCGGTGTCCTGGGAACTCGATCTGTTCGGCAAGGTGCGCCGGGAAACCGAGGCTGCACGCGCGAATCTGCTCGCAAGCGAAGAGGGTCGCCACGCCACGATTCTGACGCTGGTGAGTTCGGTCGCGTCGGCCTACATCAATCTGCGCAGTCTGGACCGGCAGCTAGAGATCGCGAAGGAGACCGTGCAAAGCCGCGCGGAATCGGTGCGCGTGTTCGAGGCGCGCTTCCGCTACGGCGAGGTCTCGCAGATGGAACTCGCGCAAAGCCAGTCGGAGTATCAAGCCGCGCAAGTCACGATTCCGCAGCTCGAAGCGCAGATCGCCCAGCAGGAAGACGCGTTGTCGGTGTTGATCGGCAGGAATCCCGGCGCGATACTGCGCGGCCGTGAGCTATCGCAGATGGGCACGCCGCCGATTCCCGAGGGGCTGCCGTCCGATCTGCTCGAACGCCGTCCCGACCTGCTGGAGGCCGAGCAGACGCTGGTCGCGCAAAACGCGCTGATCGGGGCGGCGCGCGCGCTGTACTTCCCGTCGATTTCGCTGACCGGGCTGTTCGGTTCGGTCAGCGCGCAGTTCTCGAATCTGTTCACCGGCCCGGCGCGCGTGTGGTCGTTTGCCGGCAGCGTCACGCAGCCGATCTTCACGGCGGGCAACATCACCGGCCAGGTGCACCAGGCCGAAGCGCGCCAGCAGGAATCGCTGTACTCGTACGAAAAGGCGATCCAGGTAGCGTTCCAGGAGGTCGAGGACGCGCTCATCTCCGTGCAGAAGACGCATCAGGCACTCGATGCGCAAAACCTCCAGGTCGAGGCGCTGCACACCTATGCGCACCTCGCGCGGCAGCGCTACGAAGGCGGCTATACGAGCTACATCGAAGTGCTCGATGCGGAGCGCAGCCTGTTCAACGCGCAACTGAGCTATGCGCAAACTCAAGGCGCGGTGCTGACCTCGTACGTCACGCTCTACAAGGCGACGGGCGGTGGCTGGCTGGCCGAGGCGGAAAAACTGACGGCGCCGCCGCCCGCGCAGCAAAACTCGCCGGCGATGGCGCCGGTCTCGCAGAACGCGCCCGCGCCGGCTGGAACGTCGGGTGCAGTGGAGGCGAGATGACGGGCAACGAGCTGATTGCGTGCGAAGAGTGCGACCTGCTTCAGCTCGGCGCGCCGCCCGCCGCCGGCAATGCGTTGCGCTGCCAGCGTTGCCGCGCGGAGCTCAGGCGCGGACGCTCGAACGGGCCGGAGTATGCGCTCGCATTCTCGTGCGCGTCCGCGGTGCTGCTCGTGATCTCGAACGTGTTTCCGATCGTCGGTCTGTCGCTGAACGGCCATGTCGTACAGACGACGCTCGCGGGTTCGGTGCGCATGCTGTACAGCCACGGCTCGTGGCCGCTCGCCTTGCTGGTCGCCCTCACGACGATCGTCACGCCGGTGCTGCAAACCGCGGCGATGCTGTGGCTGCTGCTGCCGCTGCGCTTCGGGCGCGTGCCGTGGCGGCCGGCCGAATGCTTTCGTCTGTTTCAGCTCGCGCGGCCGTGGGGCATGACCGAGGTGCTGATCCTCGGCTTGCTGGTCGCGCTGGTCAAGCTTGCGCATATCGCCAAGGTGGTGCCGGGCACTGCGCTGTGGTCGTTCATCGCGCTGATGCTGCTGCTCGCGGCCGCGGCGGCGACCTTCGATCCGCATGAGGTGTGGGCGCGCATCACGGCAGCGCGTGGCGCGCAGGCGTGGCAGTTGCCGCCGATCCGCGTGCGCCGCAACGCGATCACGGCGTCTGCCTACGGGCTCGTGCTGTGCGAAGAATGCGGCCTGCTGCTCAAGCGGCCCAGCGGCGCGCTCAAGCACGTCTGTCCGCGCTGCAAGGCGCCGTTGCACCAGCGCAAGCCCGCGAGCCTGTCGCGAACGTGGGCGTATCTGGTGGCCGCGATGGTGCTCTACATTCCGGCCAATGTGCTCCCCGTGATGGACACGAGTTCGCTGTTCGGCACGCAGAAGGACACGATCATGAGCGGCGTGGTCTATCTGTGGGTATCGGGCTCCTGGCCGCTTGCACTGCTCGTGTTCATCGCGAGCATCGTCGTGCCGATGCTGAAGATTCTCGGCATCGGGTATCTCGCGTTATCGACGCAGTTGCGTTGGCAATGGCTGCCCGGGCAGCGCACGCGGATCTATCGCCTGATCGAGCTGATCGGTCGCTGGTCGATGCTCGACATCTACGTGATCACGATGCTGGTCGCGCTGGTGCAATTCCAGGCGCTGGCGACGATCAAGGCGGGGCCGGCGGCGATCGCGTTCGGCGCGGTCGTCGTGCTGACCTTGCTCGCCTCGATGGCTTTCGATCCGCGCCTGATGTGGGACGCTTTGGAGACCGAACGTGTCCACTCCGACTGAAGAGCCCGAGCTGCCCGCCGCGGAGCCGGTGCCGCGCTCGCGCTGGCGGATGCAACTGGTCTGGCTCGTGCCGATCGTGGCGATCCTGATCGGCGGTTGGCTGGCGGTGAAGGCGGTGATGGAGCGCGGCGAGCAGATCAGCATCAGCTTCAAGACCGGCGACGGTCTCGAAGCGGGCAAGACGAAGCTCAAGTTCAAGGACGTCGATATCGGCGTGGTCGAAGCGGTCTCGCTGACGCCGGACCACAAGCGCGTGGTGGCCAAGGCCGAGGTGACGCGCGACGTGTCGGACCTGCTCGTCGACAACACGCGCTTCTGGGTCGTGCGTCCGCGCATTTCGGGTGGCACGGTGTCGGGGCTCGGCACGCTGCTGTCGGGCTCGTATATCGACGTCGACGTCGGCAATTCGCCAAAAGCGCGCCGCAGTTTCGTCGGCCTCGAGGAGCCCCCCGTGATCGCGAGCGACGTGCCGGGGCACGAGTACACGTTGCACGGCACGGGACTTGGCTCGCTCGACGTGGGTACGCCCGTGTTTTTCCGCAGAATTCAGGTGGGCCAGGTCGCGTCGTACCAGTTGGACCCGGACGGCCACGGCGTCACGGTGAAGGTGTTCGTCAATGCGCCCTACGACCGCTTCGTCAGAACCGACACGCGCTTCTGGCACGCCAGCGGTGTCGATATGGCGTTCGACAGCAGCGGCTTGCGCGTCGAAACGCAGTCGATCGTATCGATCATCATCGGCGGGATCGCGTTCGAATCGCCGCCCGATTCGCAGGTAGAGACGAGCGCCGATAGCAGCACCGGGTTCGAGCTGTACACCACGCGCGCCGACGCGATGAAGAAGCACGATCGCATCGTCGTCAAATACGTGGTGAACTTCACGGATTCGGTGCGCGGTCTGACGGTTGGCGCGCCGGTCGATTTCCGCGGCGTCGATATCGGCGAAGTGACGGCGCTCTACACGCGCTTCGATCCGGACACCCGCCGCTTCAGCAGTCCGGTCGAGATCAATCTCTATCCGGAGCGGTTCACGTCCCGCTATCAGAACGACGGCGCCGGCGGACACCTCACCGACGACCCGCGCGGTCTCGCGAACTATCTGGTCGAGCACGGCTTCCGCTTCCAGTTGAGAAGCGGCAATCTGCTGACCGGCCAGCAGTATCTCGCGCTGGACTATTTCCCCGACGCGCCGAAGGCGTCGATTGACTGGAGCAAGACGCCGCCCGAAATGCCCGCGATTGCGCGCACGCTGCAATCGCTGCAGGAATCGGTCACGCGACTGCTCGCCAAGATCAACAACATACCGTTCGACGATATCGGCAAAGACGCGCGCTCGACGCTGCGCACCACCAACGCGATGCTCGGGCAACTGCACACGCAGGTCGTGCCGAAAGCGTTCGACACGCTGCTGTCCGCGCAATCCACGCTCGATTCCGCGAATGCCGCGCTGCAGCCGGACTCGTCGCTGCAGCAATCGACGGAGGACGCAATGCGTGAACTGACCCGCACCGCGGCCTCGCTGCGCACGCTGGCCGACTATCTGGCGCAGCATCCGGAATCGCTCGTGCGCGGCAAGTCCGAGGACAAGAAGCCATGACAGATGCGATGGGCCGCTTCGCGGCCGGCCTGATGCTCGCGCTCGCCGGCGCTCTGCTCGGCGCCTGCAAGTCGCCGGCGACGAACTTCTACACGCTGAGCCCCGACGAGTCGTTGAGCAGCACCGGCGCGAGCCGGCCGATCGCGGCGGTGATCGGTCCGGTCACGATACCCGAGATCGTGGACCGGCCGCAGATCGTCACGCGGATCGCTAACAACGAGGTCGCGGTCAACGAATTCGACCGCTGGGCGCAGCCGCTCGGTGGCGACATCGGCCGCGTAATCGCGGCCGATCTCGGCGCGCTGCTGAACTCGCAGCAGATTTCGGTATTCGATGCGGTACGTGATCCGTCCGTCGTCTGGCGCGTGCGGATCGACGTGATGCGCTTCGAGTCCGTGCCGGGGCGCGACGTCACCGTCGATGTGCTGTGGACCGTGCGGCCGCCCGGCAAGATCCGCGCCGTCACCGGCCGCTCGGTCGCGCGCGAGAGCGTGTCCGGTCCCGGATTCGAGCCGATCATCGCCGCCCACGATCGCGCGCTCGCCTCGGTGAGTCGCGATATCGCCGCGGCGGTGCAGGCAAAGCCTGTTCAATGAGACGTCGCGCTGCGTCACGTCCACACGCGCCGCGCCCGAAGCCGTGCGCTGCACCGGGTCGCGCGCATAATAAGACCTTGGTCCGATTGCTAGAGCTCTGGGCCAACTCCACGATTCAATCAATGCACGGCGCGTGCCTCGGCACCGATCGTGACACGCACCTTTCAGGAGTCTCCCGATGGACGCTGAAACGCTATTGTCACAAAGCCAGGACATTGCCTCGAAAATCACCCACGTGCTGCAGAAGCGCACGCAAATCGCCCAGCGGCATCTGAGTGAACGGGTCACCGAAACGCTGGGGCTCGATCACGATGGCGCCCCGACCGCAAGCGCGATGCCCGCGCCATTCGATCCGCTCGGTGCGTGGCAATACACGGTGGACGCCGCGCAGCGCTCGCTGCTGTTCTGGGACACGCTGTACCGGCGCGGCAACGAGTTCGTCGAACGCAGCGTCAGCGGTCCCACGCCGGTGCTGCATTTCGAGTACGACATGGTGCTGGACGGCCGCACGTTCGAGCGGCCGGTCAACTATGCGCTGCTGCAACTTCGTCCGCTCGAAGGCGTGGGCGTGGACGTGCGCAAACGCCCGTATCTGATCATCGATCCGCGCGCGGGGCACGGCCCCGGCATCGGCGGCTTCAAGGACGATTCGCAGGCGGGCATCGCGCTGCGCGCGGCCTATCCCGTCTACTTCGTGGTGTTCTTTCGCGACCCCGAGCCCGGTCAGACCCTGCTCGACGTGTGCAACGCCGAGCAGCTATTCGTTCGCAAGGTGCGCGCGCTGCATCCCGACAGTCCGAAGCCCGCGATCATCGGCAATTGCCAGGGCGGCTGGGCGGCGATGATGCTCGCCAGCTCCGACCCCGAGGAGACCGGCCCGATCGTCATCAACGGTGCGCCGATGTCGTACTGGAGCGCGGCCTGGAGCGAAGGCGAGGGCGACAACCCGATGCGTTACGCGGGCGGCATGCTGGGCGGCGCGTGGCTCGCGTCGTACGCGGCGGATCTTGGCAACGGCAAGTTCGACGGCGCGTATCTGGTGGAGAACTTCGAGAACCTGAATCCCGCCAACACGTTCTGGGACAAGTACTACCACCTGTTCTCGAACGTCGATACCGAGCCGCCGCGCTTTCTGGAATTCGAGCGCTGGTGGGGCAGCTACTACCTGATGAATCGCGAAGAGATCGAATGGATCACGCGCAACCTGTTCGTCGGCAACAAGCTGTGGTCGGGCGGAGTGACGAACAGCAGCGGTCAGGCTTTCGATCTGCGTGAGATCCGCTCGCCGATCATCCTGTTCGCGTCGATGGGCGACAACATCACGCCGCCTCAACAGGCGTTCAACTGGGTGGCGGACCTGTACGGCAGCACCGAGGAGATCAAGGCGCGCGGCCAGGTGATCGTCGGTCTGATGCACGAAAACGTCGGGCATCTGGGCATCTTCGTGTCCGGGAAAGTCGCGAAGAAGGAGCACAAGCAGATCATGTCCGTGCTCGAGACCATCGAAACGTTTCCGCCGGGCCTTTATGGCATGACCATCAGCGAGGCCAGCAACGCGGCCGGGGAGATCGAATACGCAGTCGAATTTCATGAGCGGCGGCTCGAGGAGATAGCCGCGCGTCTGAACCGCTTCGCCCGCATCGACGAAAAGCCGTTCGAAGCAGTCGCCGCGGTGTCCAATCTGAATCAGCGCATGTATGAACTGCTCGCGCAGCCGTTCGTGCAGGCAATGTCGAACGAAACGAGCGCCCGCCTGCTGCGCCAGTTTCATCCGCTGCGCTGGCAGCGCTGGGCCGTTTCCGCGATGAACCCGTGGCTTGGCTGGCTGCCGGCGGCCGCGCAGTCGGTTCGTGAGAATCGCCAGCGGGCCGCCGCCGATAACCCGTGGAGCAAGCTCGAACACAACGGCTCGCAAATGATCAGCGCGTCGCTGGACTATTACCGCGCGATGCGCGACGCGGGGACCGAGGCCAGCTTCTTCAGCGTGTACGCGAATCTGTATGCGACGTATCTGAGCAAGCCGGCCGCCGATGGCGTGGCCGCGCAAGCCGGCGCGATCGATCCGCGCGAGCTGCCGTTCGTGCGCACGGCGTTGGAGGCGATCGGCGACGGCGGCTACACGGAGGCGCTCGCGCGCGCGGCCTTTCTGTTGTCGCGCAAGGGCGGGTCGTTGCCGCTCGCGCGCCTGGAGATGCGCAAGGAGATCGCCGAAAGTTACGCGGAGTACCTGCCCGACATCAGCCGCGATCACTGGCGGCGGATCCGGGGCGAGCAGGAAATCATCGTCAGCTTCGAACCGGACGAGGCGATAGCCACGCTGCCGAAGCTGCTTTCCCACAGCGAGGACCGCGAGCGCTTTCTACAACTGCTCGACAAGCTGGCGAGCGACGAGCGCGTGTTGAACACCGCGCCCGACGCCGCGCAAAAGGAGGCGTTCGAACGCATCCACGCGGTGCTGGGTTCGCGCGTGAGCCGCAAGCGCAACGCACGTTTGCCTGACTCCGCTCGCACGTGAGCAACCGGCGCGATGCGCGGCACGACGCAAGTGTGGCGGGACCGTATGCACGGCGCCCGTCTGCGCCGCGCCCGTCAGCATGGCGTGCCACGCGTCACGAATCCAACGCACCGTACACACGAGGAACACGCAGATGGAAAAGCACGCGAAGTATCAGCGTCTGATCGATTTCTGCCGGACGCTGCCGGCGATGCCGACAGCGGTCGCGCATCCGTGCGACCAGAGTTCGCTCAATGGCGCGGTCGAAGCAGCCGGGATGGGACTGATCGCGCCGCTGCTGGTCGGGCCGCGCGCGCGCATCGAAGCGATTGCCGCCGAATACGGCATCGACATTTCGAACTTCACGATCGTCGATGCGCCGCATAGCCATGCCGCCGCGGCAGCAGCCGTGCAACTGGTGCGCAAAGGCAAGGCAGAGGCCCTGATGAAAGGCAGCCTGCATACGGACGAGCTGATGGCCGAGGTGATTCGCCGTGACACCGGCCTGCGCACCGAGCGGCGCATCAGCCATTGCTTCGTGATGGACGTGCCCGGGTACGAGAACGCGCTGATCATCACCGACGCCGCGATCAACATCTTGCCGACGCTCGAAGAGAAGGTCGACATCCTGCAGAACGCGATCGATCTCGGGCACGCGCTGAAACTTGACGAAGTCCGCGTGGCGATCCTGTCCGCGACCGAGAGCGTCAATCCGAAAATTCCATCGACGGTGGAAGCGGCGGCGCTGTGCAAGATGGTGGACCGCGGGCAGATCACCGGGGGGCTCGTCGACGGTCCGCTCGCACTCGACAACGCGATCAGCATTGAAGCCATGCGCATCAAGCAGATCGAGTCGCGGGTGGCCGGTCGCGCCAATGTATTGATGGTGCCGGACCTCGAGGCGGGCAACATGCTCGCGAAAAGCCTCTCGTTTCTCGCCGGCGCGGACGCGGCGGGCATCGTGCTCGGCGCGCGCGTACCGATCATTCTGACGAGCCGCGCGGATTTTCTGTCGACGCGTCTCGCGTCGTGCGCGGTCGCCGCGCTGGTGGCCAAGGCACGGCGCGAGGCCGGCAAAGTGGTCGGGTGACGTCATGGCGGATGTGATTCTCGTATTGAACGCAGGTTCGTCGAGCCTCAAGTTCAGCGCCTTCGACGCGCAACAAGCGCAACTCGAGCTCATTTTGCGCGGTCAGATCGAAGCGCTCTACACGAGCCCGCGTTTTCGCGTGACGGACCGCGACGGTAATGCCAGCTCGCACGAATGGGGCGATGGCCATCGGCTCGGCCATCAGGGCGCGATCGAATATCTGGGCGGTTTTTTGCGCGACCACGGCGGCGGCAATCAACTGAAGGCGGTCGGACATCGCGTCGTACACGGCGGGCAGCGCTTTGCCGGCCCCGTCCTCGCGACCTCCGAGGTGATCGACCAACTGGACAGCCTGAGCCCGCTCGCGCCGCTGCATCAGCCGCATAACCTGACCCCGATCCGCATCCTCGCGCAACTGCGTCCCGACCTTCCACAGGTCGCGTGCTTCGACACCACGTTTCATCGCACGCAGACCGAGACCGCGCAGGCCTATGCGCTGCCCCCCTCGATTACCGACCACGGCGTGCGGCGCTACGGTTTTCACGGGCTCTCATACGAATACATCGCGAGCGTGCTGCCGGAGATCGCGCCGGCCGCGGCGGCGGGGCGCACCGTCGTCGCGCATCTGGGCAACGGCGCGAGCATGTGCGCGATGGTCGCGGGCAAGAGCGTGGCGAGCACGATGGGCTTCACGGCGGTGGAAGGCCTGCCGATGGGCACGCGTTGCGGCAGCCTCGACCCCGGCGTGATGCTCTATCTGCTCGACGAGCTGAAGATGGATACGCAGTCGATCGCGGACCTCATTTACAAGGGCTCGGGGCTGCTCGGCATGTCGGGCATCTCAGGCGACATGCGCGTGCTGCTCGACAGCGACGACCCGCGTGCCCGCTTTGCGATCGACGTCTACGCCTACCGGATCGGGCGCGAACTCGGCAGTCTCGCCGCGGCGATGCAAGGTCTCGACGCACTGGTGCTGACGGCCGGCATCGGCGAGCACGCCGTCGCGATCCGCGAGCGCATCGTGCACGATGCCGCGTGGCTCGGCGCCGAACTCGACGAAGCGGCCAATCGGGCGGGCGGCCCGCTGATCACCCGCGCCTCGAGCAGGCTACCGGTCTGGGTCGTCCCCACCAACGAGGAACTGATGATCGCCCGCCATACGCGCGCTATCGCCCCATAGAGGAGTTTCACCATGTCTGTCGCTGTCGAGCAACCGAGTTTGATTCTGCGAGGAGCGAAGGCCCTCGTGACCGGCGTCGCCAACGAGCATTCGATCGCGTACGGATGCGCGAAGGCGTTTCACGACCTCGGCGCGAGCGTTGCGCTCACCTATGCCAACGCCAAGGCGGCTCCTTATGTGGAACCGATCGCCAAAGCACTCGATGCCGAGATCTTCATGCCGCTCGACGTAACGGGCGAGGACGAAATGGAGGCCGTGTTCGACCGCATCGAGAAGACTTGGGGAAGCCTCGATATTCTCGTTCACGCCGTTGCATGGGCGCCGAAAGCGGATCTGCAGGGCGGCTTGCTGCAATCGTCGCGCGAGGGCTTCCTGAGCGCGATGGACATCTCCTGCCATTCGTTCGTGCGGATGGCGCGCCTCGCCGCGCCGCTGATGAAAGACGGCGGCACCATGCTGACGATGAGCTACTACGGCGCGAACAAGGTCGTGCCGAACTACAACCTGATGGGCCCCGTCAAGGCGGCGCTCGAAGCCTGCGCGCGCTATCTGGCGTTCGAGCTGGGACCGAGGGGCATCCGCGTGCACGCGATTTCTCCCGGGCCGCTGCAGACCCGCGCCGCTTCGGGCCTGAAGGATTTCGAGCTGCTGCTCAACGAAGCGGTGCAGCGCGCGCCGCTCGGCGAACTCGTCGACATCATGGATGTCGGCTATACCTGTGCGTTTCTGGCCACGCCTTACGCGCGGCGGGTGTCCGGTTCCACCTTGTATATCGACGGCGGATTGAACATCGTGGCCTAGGGCCTGGAGGAGTAAGCATCATGGCTGAACTGTTTCTTGGAAACGTCGAGGAAAGCGTCTCCGACGAAGAGATCGGCGAGTTCCTGATTCGCTACGGGTTCCCGCGCTTCAGCTCGATCCAGCGGGTGCACGGCACGGGTTCGCGGCCCGGCGCGGTGGTCGTCTTCGACGACGTTCCCACGGATGGGCTGCGCATACTGCAAAACCGCGTCCATAACCTGTTCTGGAAGAACCACACGATCGTCGCGCAGCTGTTGCCGGAGCGCGACGAATCGTGACGGGCGACGGGAGCCGGACATGGGTCTGCTGTCGCGGTGGCTGAGCAGGCGCACCGCTTCCGAAGAGAGCGACGATCAGCAGACGAAGGAAATCGTCGAGCGGATCGTCAGGCTCTGTCCGTCGTTGCGGCTCGCGCGCAATTATGCGTCGCGCCTGCGGCCCGCCGTGCAACACACGACCGCCTATCTGCTCCGGCTCGCCGATGAAGTGCCGCCGGCGCGCGAAGCGAGCGCGGCGGCATGGGCGACGGACCCGTATATCCACGCCTTTTTCGCCACACCCGACGACGTCTGCCCGGTCTTCAACCGCTCACACGAGCTGAACACGTTCTTCAGCGACCATCCCGTTGCCGACCAGGTATTCGCGGTGCTCGGCATGGCCATGGATGAGCGGCGTATTTTCGGCGTCGGGCAATACGGCGAGACGACGCAAACCGATCTCGCGCAGACGACCATCAACTTCAGCGATCACCAGGTGCGCGTGTGCGGAGAATCCGAAGCCGCGTTGCGGCGCCAGATCATGTTGCGGATCGTCGATCAGCTCGTGCTCGAAGCCCTCGGCAAGATCGAGGCCGACACCTCGCGGCAGGACGAATTGCAACGCGAAAGGGCGCTGCTGAAAACGCGCCTGACGATTCTCGAACGGCAAGGGGCAGGCGTGCGCTCGCTGCTTGGTAGCGACGCGACGTCGAATTACGCGGAAGTGGCGAAGCTGCAGGCGCAGATCGAAGAGAACGATCAGGCTCTGGCGCAGTTGGGCCTGAAGACAGAGGCGCTGGAGCGGCATCTCGACGTGATGTGCGTTGTACTGGGGGCGCCGGATGCGCATTTCTACGTGCGCAGGAGCACGTACCGGCTCGACCGTATGAACGTCGTTCAGGAAGAGGGAGATACGCGGCCCGCGCACGAAATCGAGTTTCGCCTTGCGCGTCTGCCGGCGAGTCCCAATGCGATACGGGTTTTCTCGACGGTGCGTTTTCGACGCGCGGACTTTACGCCTCCCCTCAGCGGCCTCGCGCAAGCGCACCGCCTGATCTGACGCGAGCCATGCTCGCTATTTGCCGGCGACCGGCTCCACGGAGATGGCCACGGCCTCGGTATAGACCGCTTGCATCTGGTCGCCTTTTTTGATCCGCTTGAGCTGTTCGGGATCCTGCACGATCAGATCCACCGTATTGCCTTGCGGGCCTTTCAGCGTGACCATGCCGCTCTGGTGATTGACCGCGATGACGTTAGCCATGATCGTGACTTCGCGCGAGGCCGAGCCGCCGGGTTTCGCGCCCGCCGGTGTGCGAGCGAGCGTTTGCGTTTCGTTGGCGGTCAGCGGCGCGTTGCCTTTTTTCAGCATGATGGTCAGAGCCTGCGAATACTCGGCCTTGACCACGTCGCCGACCTTGATCTGATCGAAGTTGCGCGCTTCCTCTCCGACCACGACCTGCACGACCCTGCCCTTCGGGTCCTTGAGCAAGACGGTGCGCGTTGCCGGCTCGATGCCGACGACCGTCGCGGTCGTTTTGACCGTGCCCGACACGGTGACTTTGCCGGGCTCGCTCGTGACCGTGACTGGTGCCTCCGTCTGAGCGAACCCCGTATTCGCGAGACACACGAGCGCCGCCGCGATGATCAGTTTGCGGTTAATCATGCTGCTCTCCTTGCGCGATCAATTGACTGTGTAACCCCGCCCTGACATGCATGCGGCGAAAGCGCGATTGAACGTGTCCATCGAGCCCTGCGTTTGCGACTGCGATTGTGCCGCGGCCGCGCGCCGGTTCTGCCGCGCGCGCGACCCGCCTACCATCGTGCCGGTCGCCGCGCCGATCGCCGCGCCCTTGCCGGCGTCGCCCGCAATCGCGCCGATGATCGCGCCGCCGGCCGCGCCGCGCGCGGCGCCCTGCACGCGCTCGCCGCCTCCCACCGCGGGGCCGGAAGGCGGGGGCGGGGCATTGGCGACCATGGTCGGGTCGATGCCGGTATTGCTCTTCGCCCACGAATAGCAGGCGCCTTCGTCCTGCTGCTGTTGCTGCGGGCTTTGCCCTCTGGCCGGATAGGCAATCGGCCTCGATTGCGCCAGGCCTTCCAGCGATAGCGACGCGCTCAACGCGGCGATAACGGCATATTTCGTCGACTTATTCACGACAGCTCCTTGCGTGGGCCCACGCGGGTGCGAGTCGCCGGCTGCCTGTTTGCTCAGGCGTGAGGGCGCAACCGGCACCCGTGAATGGGAATTCTGGTGGGACCGGTTGCCGCGCGGTGGATGCGCAGCAATGACAGGTTCGCTTTCATCATGGTGTCGCGGGCCTGTCGCGCGCAATCGGACCAAGGTCGTATTTTCAATATCGTCCATGGTTTCCAAACTGTATTCATGCAATAGGTGCAGGTCGTTTCCATTGCTTCGGACAACTGTCTGTCAAAGATCATGGCCATTCAGCCCGGGGCCGCTGACGAAGCGCAAGGGGAAGCATCGATGGACCGCGATTCGCGTGCTCGTACACGCATCATCCCGTTTGCAACGGCGCTCGACAGGCGCCGGCGCATGCCGACGCTCGACGACGAGGCGAAGCGCGCGCGACGCATCAGCCATGTGCTGGGCGCCGCGCTTCTGGCGTGCTGCGGCGCGTTCTCCACTACGGTGTCGCTGGCGCAGGCGCCGGCCGCGAACGCCCCGGCGAACGCGGCACCGAGCGCACCCGTTTCCGCGGCGACGCTCGACAAGCTCGTCGGACCGATCGCGCTATATCCGGACGACCTGGTCGCGATCATTCTTCCTGCCTCCACCTATCCCGTGGAAGTCGTGCAGGCCGATCGCTTTCTCGACCAGTACAAAAACAACAAGTCGCTGAAGCTCAACGACGCGTGGCACGATCCGGTGAAGGCGCTGCTGAATTACCCCGACATCGTCAAGAACATGAGCACCGATCTCGACTGGACGATTAATCTCGGCGAGGCCGTCGTTGCCGATCAGGGCGCGGTGCTCGAAGCGATTCAGCGCTTCCGGCGGCAAACGCAGTCGGCTGGGCATCTGAAATCCGACGACAAGCAGGTCGTGGTCGTCGAGAAGGAAGTGATCAAGATCCAGCCGGCCGATCCGCAGGTGATCTACGTGCCGCAGTACAACCCGCAGACCATCGTGGTGGCCAGTGCGCCCGTGACCTACGCCTACGCGCCCACGCCTTATCCGGCCTACTACTATCCGTACGCGCCCGGCGCCGCGCTCGCGACGGGGCTGATCTGGGGCGCGGCGATTACCGCCGCCTGGAACGGCGGGCACTATCAAACGCATTACGGCGGCGGCGGCAACAACAACATCAACATCAACCGCGAAAGAAACGTCGAGCGCGGCGATAGAACTGTCGAGCGGGGCGATAGGAACGTCGAGCGCGGCAATATCAACACGGGCGACATCAACCGCGGTGGTGGTCGCGGGCAGGGAGGGGGCACCTCCGCGTGGACCTCGGACAAGAAGCCGGGCCAGGTCAGCGGTATCTCGGATCGCTCGGCGCGCACGCAACGGGTCGGCGATCCGCCGTCGCGCGGCGGCGGCGCGGGTGCAGGCGCGGGCGCGGGCGGTGGATTGGCGGGCGGCAACCGCGGCGGCGCGGGCGGCGGCGCGGGCGGCGGCGCAAACTTTGCAGGTGGCGGCGCGGGTGGCGGCGCCGGCGCAAACTTCGCAGGCGGCGGTGCTGGCGCGCAAGGGCGGCCGCAGCCGTCCCAGCGTCCGACGGCGTCGGCGGGCACACGCGACGTGAATCAGCGCGCGGCGCCTGCGGGCGGCGGCGATGCGTTCAGCGGCTACGGCTCGGCGCGCGACGCGCAAGCCAACAGCGCGCGCGGCGCGGCGAGCCGTCAATCGACGCGTGGCGGCGGTGGCGGCGGTGGCGGCGGTGGCGGCGGATTTTCCGGCGGTGGCGGCCGTGGCGGTGGCGGCGGCGGATTCTCGCCGCGGGCCGGTGGTGGCGGTGGCGGCCGCGGCGGCGGACGGCGATAAGGAGCAGCCATGAGCGGTCAAAGCATCACCGGAAAGCGCGCACGCGACGATTCGCGGCGACGTATGGCCACATCGCGCCGGCTGTGCGCGATGGTGCTCGCGCTGTGGGTTCCGATGGCCGCGCTCGCCGCGGGGCAGCGCACTTTCGCCACCCCGGAAGACGCGGTCGCCGCGCTGTCCAGCGCACTGAAGACCGACGACGAAGCGTCGCTCGTGGCGATCTTCGGCGAAGCGCACAAGAGCCTCGTGGTATCGCCGGATCAGGCGGAGAACGAGGCGAACTGGGCCAAGGCGAGCAAGGAGCTCGACGCCTATCACGTGCTCGACGACAGGGGACCGAACCGGCGGATTCTGCTGGTCGGCGACGAGGCGTGGCCGATGCCGATACCGATCGTCAAAGAGGACGGCACCTGGCGCTTCGCCACCGAGCAGGGCGAAGAAGAACTGATCAATCGACGGATCGGCGCCAACGAACTCGAAGCGATCAAGGTGCTGCACGCTTATATCGACGCGCAGCGTCAATACGCGTCGCGCGACCGGAACCACGACGGCCTGCTCGAATACGCGCAGAAGCTGGCCAGCACACCCGGCAAGCAGGACGGTCTCTACTGGCGCTCCGACGAAAACAGCGACGAAGAAGAGAGTCCGTTCGGCCCGCTCGTCGCCGCGAGTTCCGAATATCTGAAAGGCCACGCGGCGGGCGATCCTTACCGGGGCTACCATTTCAACATCCTGACGCGGCAGGGCAAGAACGCGCCGGGCGGCGCGTTCAGCTACGTGATCAACGGCCACATGATCGCGGGTTTCGCGATGGTCGCTTATCCGGCGCAGTACGGCACGAGCGGCGTGATGACCTTCGTGGTCAGCAACAACGGCGTCATCTACCAGAAGGACCGTGGCGCGCACGCGCCGCCTGTGACCGAGTTCAATCCGGATCACACGTGGCAGCGCATCAAGGATTCGCTCTGAGCCGCTTCGCGTTGGCTGAGGCGATAACCGTACAGCGCGCCCGTGCTTCCGTCAGGTCCGCTTCCGTACTCGAGGCGCTACGTTGAACCATCCACAGAGCGTCACCGGCCGCGCGTCTTCCACGCCACCCGCGCGCGGGTGGCGCTCCGCATTTCCTCCCGCGCAGTGGCTGCGAAGCTATCAGCCTCAATGGCTCGCGAAGGACGCGGTCGCCGGCGTGACGCTCGCGGCTTATGGCATTCCGGTATCGCTCGCCTATGCGTCGCTGGCCGGCTTGCCGCCGCAATACGGCATCTACGGCTATCTGGTCGGCGGCCTCTGTTATGCGCTGTTCGGTTCGTCGCGTCAGCTCGCGATCGGCCCGACCTCGGCGATCTCGATGCTCGTCGGCGTGACGCTCGTGCCGATGGCCGGGGGCGACCCGTCGCGCTGGGCTTCGATCGCGGCCCTCACGTCCGTGCTGATCGCGTGCATGTGCGTGATCGGCTGGCTGCTGCGCTTGAGTTCGCTCGTCAGCTTCATCAGCGAGACGATCCTGCTCGGCTTCAAGGCGGGCGCCGCGCTGACGATCGCGATGACCCAGCTGCCGAAGCTGTTCGGGGTGAAAGGCGGCGGCGAATTCTTCTTCGAACGGATCGCCGTGCTGTGGGGGCAGCTTCCGTTGACCAACCTCGGCGTGCTCGGTTTCGGCCTCGTTTGCATCGCGTTGCTGCTGCTCGGCGAAAGGTTTTTGCCGGGGCGTCCGGTGGCGCTCGCCGTCGTCGCTGCTTCGATTGTCGTGTTGTCGGTCACGCCGCTGGCCAGCCGCGGCTTCACGCTGGTGGGCGCGCTGCCGCAGGGCTTGCCTGAATTTCGTCTGCCAGGGCTGCGGCTGCGCGATGTCGACGGCATCGTTCCGCTGGCGTTCGCGTGCCTGTTGCTGGCATACGTCGAGAGCGTTTCGGCCGCGCGCGCGCTCGCGCAGGCACATGGTTACGAGATCGACGCCCGCCAGGAATTGCTGGGTCTTGGCGCAGCCAATCTGGCCGCGGGCTTGTTCCAGGCCTTCCCGGTTGCGGGAGGGCTTTCGCAATCGTCGGTGAACGACAAGGCCGGCGCGAAAAGCGCGCTTGCGCTGGTATTCGCGTCGCTCGCGATCGGCTTCTGTCTGATGTTCCTCACCGGACTGCTCGCGAATCTGCCCAACGTCGTGCTGGCGGCGATCGTGCTCGTGGCCGTGAAGGGCCTCGTCGACGTCGGCGAACTGCGTCATGTGTGGCGCGTGAGCCGCTTCGAATTCGCGATTTCGATGGTGGCGTTCGCGGCGGTGCTGTTGTTGGGCATCCTGAAGGGCGTGATCGTCGCGGTGCTCGTGTCGATGCTGCTGATCATCCACCGCGCCGCGCATCCGCACATCGCGATGCTCGGGCGTATTCCCGGCACGCGCTATTTCTCGGATCTCGAACGTCATGCCGAGAACGAGACGATTGCGCATGTGCTGGCGGTGCGTGTCGAGGCGTCGTTGCTGTACTTCAACGTCGAGCACGTGCGCGAGACGATCTGGCGCATGATCCACGCCGCACCCGAACCGGTCCGGCTCGTGATTTGCGATCTGTCCGCATCGGCGGTCGTCGATCTGGCGGGCGCGCGCATGCTCGAAGCGATGCACGGCGCGCTGAAGGCCGCGGGCGCGGCGATGAGGGTCGTCGGCGCGCATGCGGACGTGCGCGACATGCTGCGCGCCGAGGGGCTCGAAGTTCGTGTCGGCCACATCGGCCGACGCGGCTCGGTGGCCGACGTCGTCGACGCATTCCAGCAAAACGGCGATCTCGCGGACGACGCGGATCGCGGATGAACTCGAGGAGAAACCCATGTCACGTCAATTTCGTCCTGGCGCAGGCGCGCCCGCACTCGACGCCGCGTACGCCCACACGATCACGCAGTGGCTTGCGGCAGCGGCGCTGCTCGCCAGCCCCATGTTGTGTTACGCAGCGAACCTGAACTTTCTGAAAGACACGCCCATTACTTACATGCGCGAGGCCGACCGTAAAGCGCTCAACGACGCGGCGCAAAAGGCGCTCGATACAAAAAAGGATGGCGAATCGTACGCGTGGAGCAATGCGGGCACCGGCAATTCCGTTTCGATCAAGGGCACGGTGACGCCGCAGGACACGACGAAGGACGGTGATCGAACCTGCCGGACCGCGACGCTGACCGCGGTCGCGAAAGGACAGACCCAAACGTGGACGCCGATCGTCTGCAAAACCGGCAATGGGCCGTGGAAGATTCTGCGGCAATAAGCACATGCGTGTCGCTTCATACGCCTCTCGACATGGCGGCGCCGCCACGCCGTCCGAGTTGCACGAGCACGTACCACTTGCCCTGTTGATGCATAATTTGTCCAGCGTTTCGCGGCTCATGCACAAGGCAAACACATGGAACACTCTTACGCTAACGACGATACCGGCAATCTGATCCTGCTCGAACACGTCAACCTGAAAATCCCCAACCAGATTCTCGCGACCGCCTTCTACGTCACCGGCCTTGGGCTCACGCGCGATCCGTTCGTGATGACCGGGGTAGAGAATATGTGGATCAACATCGGCCGGTCGCAGATTCACTTGCCGCACGGGGCGGCGCAACGTCTGCGCGGCAGTGTCGGTCTCGTGGTCGGCGAGCTCGAAGCGCTGGTGAGGCGGCTGCGCTCGGTCGAACCGCTGCTCGCCGGCACCGCGTTCGGCTGGACGGAACGCGCAGGCAGTGTCGAAGTGACGTGTCCGTGGGGCAATCGCTACGAGTGCCTCGATCCTCTCAATCGATCCGCGTCGGCTCCGTGGTCGGACATCGATCTGGGCATCGCGTTCGTGAAGATGGATGTGCCGGTCGGCAGCGCGTTGCCTATCGCGCGCTTCTACCGCGATATGTTCGATGCGACCGTCGACATCGAAGAGAAGCATGGATTGCACCGCGCGGTGATCGATATCGGCACGCATCAGCAACTGCTGTACGCGGAAACGACCGCGCCCATTCCTGAATACGACGGACACCACATCGCGATTTACACCGCTGCTTTTTCGGGGCCGTTCACGCGGCTCGCGGAAAAAGGTCTGGCATATGGAGAAGAGCCGCATCAATACCGGTTTGCCGACCTGCTCGATCTGTCATCCGGAGAGCGTTGTTTCCGGCTCGAACACGAAGTACGGAGCCTGCATCACCCACTTTACGCGCGCCCGCTGGTGAACCGGAATCCGGAACAGACCAACCGGAACTATCAGCAGGGGGCCGATTGGCGCGGCGGCCGGTTCTGATCAGCTCGACGAGTGATGATCGCTCGCCACTCCTTAACGATTTAATCTAGAAAATCCACAACACATCGCCTACCCTTAATCGAGCCGGTTTTCCGCGGACCCGTGCATTGCTTCTCCCCACTCTGCGAAGCCGACCCGTCCTGACAAAGCTAACAACGATTCGAAGTCGTACGCTTTTGTTGTCTGCGAGGGTTGCGCCATCGTGCTCTTTCACGCTGTCGTCCGCGTGGATCCATGTCGCACTCCTGCGCTGCAATTCATAGGAACAATAAAAAGCTAGGAGACGCTCATGCCATTCAACCGTATTCAGGGAATTGTCGGCCTGCCACTGCTCGCCATCGCGTTCGGCTTGCCTGCGGCTCATGCCGCCGACGAAGTACAGAACAGCTCGACCACCACCGCCGCGCCGGTGCCATCGACGCTTCAGCCCGTGACGCAGGATCAGCTCGATCGCGCCGGCAGCATGACGGCGGTCTGGCTCCATTCGAACGGCTCGTACGCGCAGACGCGCTATTACCCCGGCTCGCAGATCAACCGGACGAACGTCGCGAAGCTCAGGCCGGCGTTCATCTTCCAGACGGCCGTCAACGAGTCGATGGAAACGGCGCCGATCGTCAAGGACGGCGTGATGTTCCTGACCACGTCGTTCAATCACGTATACGCGATCGATGCGACGACGGGCAAAGAGTTCTGGCATTACAAGCACAAGATGGGGCCGGTCACGACGTTCTGTTGCGGGCCGAACAATCGTGGCGTCGCGATTTCGGGTGACCGGCTCTATATGGGCACGCTCGACTCCAAGCTCGTCGCGCTCGACGCCAAAACCGGCAACATGCTGTGGCAAAGCCAGATCGCCAATCCCGACGAGGGCTACTCGGAAACGATGGCGCCGACGGTCGTCGACGGCAAGGTGCTGATCGGCACGAACGGCGGCGAGTACGGCATTCGCGGCTTCGTGAAGGCGTACGACGCGAATTCCGGCCAGTTGCTGTGGACCTTCTACACGATTCCGGAAACCGGCCAGGAAGGCGTGTGGGCCACCAAAGACGCGACCGGCCGCGACGAGAAGCGCGACATCGACGCGGAGAAGAAGCAGTTGGCCGACAAGGGCGGCGACTTCTACAAGACGCTCGGCGGCGGTGTGTGGATGACGCCGGCGGTCGACCGGAAAACGCACACGGTGTATTTCGTGGTCGGCAACCCGTCGCCGGACCTGTATGGCGCGATCCGGCCGGGAGACAACCTCTATACGGATTCGCTCGTCGCGATCGATCTCGACACCGGCAAGTACAAATGGCACTACCAGTACGTGCCGCACGACGTCTGGGATCTCGACGCAGTGAGCCCGCCGGTGCTGATCGACGTGCGCGACAACGACGGCAAGATGATCCCCGGCATCGTGCATGCGGGCAAGACCGGTCACGTGTACGTGCATGATCGTGCGACCGGCCGTCTGATCCGTTTCTCGCAGGCGATGATTCCGCAGGAAAACATGTGGACTCTGCCGACAGCAGCCGGCGCGCGCATGCTGCCGGGCGCGAACGGCGGCGTCGAGTGGTCGCCGATCGCGTTCGATCCGCAAACGCGCCTTGTCTACGCGGCCAACCTGAATCAGCCGATGACGTACCAGGTCGAGGACGCCGCCTATCCGGGCGGCAGCAAGCTGTGGCTCGGCGGCGCCTTCAAGGTGATTCCGTCCGAGGCGCAATGGGGCAAGCTGTCGGCCGTCAACGTCGACACCGGCAAGGTCGCGTGGGACTACAAGACCGACCAGCCGCTGATCGGCGGCGTACTTGCAACGGCGGGCGGGCTCGTGTTCAACGGCGAGGGCAACGGCCTGTTCCGCGCGTTCGATGCCGCCAGCGGCAAGAAGCTGTGGGAGTTCCAGTGCGGCGCGGGCGTCAACGCGCCGGCCGTGTCGTACACGGTCAACGGCAAGCAGTACATCGCGGTCGCGGCGGGCGGCAATACCCAGATCGACTTCAAGCGCGGCAACAGCGTTGTCGTGTTCGCGGTGCCATGAGGCGGCCGGCGCCGCGGGGAGCGCCGGGTGGGGCGCGCGCTGCATGGGTGGCGCTGCTGTGCGGCGGATTGATCGCCGCATGGCTGCCGTCGGGCGCGCGCGCCGACGCCGAGGCGGGCAAGGCGAAAGCGCAGGTGTGCGTGGCCTGTCATGGGCCGATGGGCAATTCGACCAGTCCGGACTATCCGATTCTGGCCGGGCAAACCGCGCGCTATCTGTATCTGGAGCTGAAGGACTTCAAGCAGGGACGGCGCAGCGATCCGCGCATGTCGCCGATGGCGGCGAACCTGTCGAGCGAGGACATGCAGGACCTCGCCGACTACTTCGCCGCGCAGAAGCCCGTATCGGTGCCGTTCAACGCGGATGGCGCGAGCATCGAGGCGGGCAGCAAGAAGGCCGCCGAGGTGTTGTGCACGATGTGCCACCTGGGTGGCTTTTCCGGGCAGAACGAGATTCCGCGGGTCGCCGGTCAGCACTATCAGTACATCGTCAAGCAGTTGCAGGACTTCCGCTCGCACACGCGCACCAACGATGCGGGCAACATGACCAGCGTGACGCGTAATCTGTCCGACGACGACATCCATCATCTGGCCGCCTATATCAACAATCTGCAGTAGCACGGGGAAGACACCATGACAGACATGTTCACTCGGCCGCTTGCGACCGCCGTTCTGCTCGCCACCGCATTCGGCGCGTGGGTGCCGGCGCTCGCGCAGGACCAGGGGGAAATCAACCGCCAACTGCTCGCGGCCGCGAAGGACGACGATCGGCAGTCGGTCGTCGCGGCGCTGCAGCGCGGCGCGTCGGTCGATGCGATGAACCGGATCGGCGACACCGCGCTCGTCACCGCGTGCAAGAAGGGCGATACGGCGATGGCGCGCACGCTGATCGAGCGCGGCGCGAACGTGCAGCATGCGAACGCGCCGGGCGATACACCGCTGATGGCCGCCGCCTACGGTGGCTTCGACGAGATCGTCGCGCTGCTGCTCGCGCATGGCGCCGATCCGCTCGCGACCGATCGCGTCGGCAAGACCGCGATGGAATACGCAGCCGGCCAGGGGCAAACGAAGGTCGTCGGTCAGTTGCTCGATGCGGGCGTCGACGTGAACCGGACCTACAAGAACGATCTGACCGCGCTGATGTGGGCGGCGGGATACGATCGCGCGGAGACCGCCCAACTGTTGCTCGCGCGCGGCGCGAACCGGTCGTTGAAGGACAACCGGGGGATGACGGCGAAAGATATCGCGGTGCAGACGAAGTCGGAGCGGGTCGCGGGATTGTTGTCGGCGGGTTAGCGGCTCGAATCACGCGCGCAATGCCGGTCGCGCTTGCGCCAGAATCGCCGGCAATGCCTCGAACGAATCGATCAGCGCGTCGCAGCGCGGCAGGTCGGCGCCGCTCGCGCTGCCATAGCCGTAGCTGACGATGAACACCGGAAGACCGGCCGCGCGCGCCGCCGCGACATCGACCGATGAATCGCCGACCAGCACGCAACGTTCGGGCTCGACATCGAGGAGCCGGCACGCGTGCCAAAGCGGCTCGGGCGACGGCTTCATGCTCGCCACGGTGTCGCCGCCGACCAGCCCATCCATATAAGCGGCAAGCCCCGTTTTGTCGAGCAGCGCCGCCGCCAGCGCCTGCGGTTTGTTGGTCACGCACGCGCGACGGTAGCCGTGCTGCTGCAACGCGCGCAGCCCGGCCATCACGCCAGGAAAAACCCGACCCAGTGCCGCGTTGGTCACCGCGTAGTGCCGCTCGAACACGGCCTGCGCGTGGTCCAGTTCGACGCGCTCGCCGAGGCCCGCCGCATCCAGCGAGCGTTGCACGAGCTTGCGCACGCCGTTGCCGATGAAGCCGGTCACCCTGTCGTACGGCAGCGGCGTGGCGCCGAAGTCCGTCAGCATCAGGCCGGCAGCCGCGACGATGTCCGGCGCGGTATCGACCATCGTACCGTCGAGATCGATCAGGACAGCGTGGTAGTCGCGGTTCATTGCCATGACGCGCTCGCGTTCGCCTGGTCCGCGTTCAGTGCGCCGTGCGCGGCCGAATCGGGACGACGCGTGGCGTCTCGATGCCAGCGGCGCAGTGTCGCCAGATCCACCCAGCGATGCCATTCGCCGCGCACCATCGGAACGATCGGCGCGTGCGGATCGCCGAGATGAGGCAGCACGGCCAGCGCGCCATCGAAGTCCTCGTGCGCGGTAAAAGCGCTCGGCGTGACGACGACGGGCACGCGCGCGGCGCGCGCCGCCAGCAGGCCGTTGCGCGAGTCCTCGAAGGCGAGACAGGCCGCGGGCTGCAAGCCGAGCTGTTCGAGCACGTGACGATAGACGTCGGGGGCGGGCTTTTTTGCCGGCGTGGTGCCGGCGTCGCCGATCGCCGCGAAGCGATGGCGCCAGCTGGCGCCGAAATGCGCCTGCAGCAGCGCGTCAAGGTTGGCGGGCGTCGTGGTCGTCGCGATCGCCACGCGTAGACCGGCCTCGTTCGCCTCGTCGATCAGACGAGCGATGCCGGGTCGTAGCGGCACGCCGCGCTCGCGCATGCGCTCGGTGTAGTGGCGCGTCTTCAGCGCGTGCAGCGCGTCGACGGCCTCTCGCGCTCGCGGGCCCCCGGCTTCCTCGCACTCGACCGTGCGCCAGTAATGCAGCAGACGCTCCTTGCCGCCCGCCACTTTCAGTAAGCTGGAATAGAGCGCTTCGTCCCAGAACCAGTCGAGGCCCGCTTCCGCGAACGCGGCGTTGAATGCGTGCAGATGTGCAGTCTCGGTGTCGGCGAGCGTGCCGTCGACGTCGAAGATGAGGGCTTGCATCGTGCGGTCCTCGCGAGGGTGGGGTGCCGTTCAGACACGCACCACGATAGCCGAGCCGTCCGCCGATTCAAATTCAGAGATTCTTTCGCCGCCGATAAGCGGGACTTTATGTGCCGGCACGCACCGAACACGCACGCCGCGCCGCGTCATTTGCCCAACTGCGGATCGGTCACGAAGCCCAGCTTCGTCAGCCCGCCGCGCTGCGCCGCCGACATCACGATCGCGACACGTTCGTACGGCACCTTGCGATCGGCGCGCAAATGCAGCTCCGGCTGCGGCGTCGCGAGGGCGGCTTGCGCGATGCGCGCGCGCAAGGCGTCGTCGGTCACGGGCTGACCGTCCCACAGCACCGTACCGTCCGCCTGCACCACGACGTCCACGTGCGCGGGCTTGACCGCTTCCGGCTGGCTGCTTGCGTGCGGCAGATCGACCCGGACCGCGTGTTGCAGCGCCGGGATAGTGACGAGAAAAATGATCAGCAGCACCAGCATCACGTCGACGAGCGGCGTCATGTTGATCTCGTTCATCAGACCTTGATCGTCGTCGTCGGAGAAAGGGCTCATTGCCATTCGAGGTCTCCGTCGCGGGTTGCGTTCGTCGCGCTGGTGCCGCGCGGCACCACACGCATCTGCGGCCCGGCGCTCGACGGCAACTGCGAGCCGGTCACGAAGTACGCGTGCAAGCCGTGCGCGAATCGCTTCAGGCGCGCGACGATCGAGCGGTTCGCGCGCGTCAGACCGTTGTAGCCGAGCACGGCTGGAATGGCGACGAAGAGCCCGAACGCCGTCATGATCAGCGACTCGCCGACCGGGCCGGCGACATGGTCGATCGAGGTCTGACCGGTCTCGCCGATCACGATCAGCGCATGGTAGATGCCCCATACGGTGCCGAACAGCCCGACGAAAGGCGCGGTGCTGCCGATCGACGCGAGAATCGCCAGGCCGCTTTGCAGGCGCGCGATCGTCTCGTCCATCGTGTCCTGCAGACGCCGGGTGATCCAGTCGGACACGTCGATGCGGTCGTGCAGATGCTGCTGCGTCTGCCGATGATGCGTCGCGGCTTCATGGCCCGCCAGCGCGAGCGCGAGCAGCGGGTTGTCGTGCGTGCCCGATTCCGGATGGCCGAGGCTGCGCAGCCCGTCGTCGAAGCGGTCCGCGCTCCAGAAGCGCGCGTCGCTCCGGGTTGCGCGCCTGAGGCGGATCAGCTGCCACAGCTTCACGATGATCACCGTCCACGACAGCACCGACATGATCACGAGCACGCTCAGAATGCCGCGCGTGACGATATCACCTGAATCCCAGACGTTTGCGAGTCCGTAGTGTTGCATGGCGAGTTCCTTCGTTTGGTGTCCCTGGTCTGTTTGGCGGTGCGCTCAACCTGTCGCGTCACTCGGTCAGTCCGAACACGAACGACTGCGAGTACGCGGCGCGCACCGGCGTGCCGTTTTCGGTGTACGGCTGGCAGGCGCCCGCATGGACGGCGGCGAGCGCCGCGTCGTCGAGCCGAGGGGAGCCGCTGCTGGCTTGCAACTGCACCGTTTCGATATGCCCGCTCAGCCCGACGACGAAACGCACGATCGCCGTGCCATGCTCGCCGCGGCGCTTCGCGATGTCGGGATAGTCGGGCTTCGGAATCGAGCAGTCGACGTGCGACACGTTGCGCGGCTCGGTCGACACGGGCACCGCCGGATGGGCGGCGGGAGCCGATGCCGCCGACGGCGCGGCGGTCGTTGGCACGGCGGGCATGGCGGCTTGCGCGGTGCTTTCACGCGACGCGGACGGCGTGGGTAGCGGCGTTTCCACCCTGCGCGGCACCTGCGCGCGCGGTTGCGGCGCAGGTTTGACGCGCACGGCGGGATGCGTGACGGGTGGCGTTGGCGCCGGCGGAACGACAGCGGCGGGCGGGGGCGGCGCGGGAGGTGAAACAACCGGAGCGGGAGGCTCGGGGCTCAGCAGCGACGCGGTGATCGTGCGCGGCTCGACCGGACGCTCGACGATCCGGTTACGCGAGCTCAACGCGATGGCGAGCAGCGCCAGATGCGCGACGATCACGGCGCCCAGCACGATGGCCGCGCGACGGTAAGCGGCCGTGGCATTCGTAGGACGTCCTGGGTTCACCATGGCAACTTGCAGCATCATCGCCACCTCCGCGCTCATTGTCCCCCGCCGACCCTGCTTTTCAAACCCGCAACGGCCGGCGCGAAGCAATTCGGGAAAATCTCCCGCCGATCCGCGTTGTCAAACAATCGCCCGGTGGGCTACCTTGAAACGATGACGCGAATCATCGCGGCGCCGCGATATCAACCCGGAGTACAACGATGCTGGAGACACGGATTTCCCCCCGACCACCACGCCGTTCCCTCGCGCTGGCCTGCGCGCTCGTGCTGGCCGCGAGCGCCGCGCATGCCGCGGCCGCGCCGCTCGCCTACGTGACGAGCGAGAAGGCCGGCGTCGGCGTGATAGATCTCGACCGGATGACGCTCACGCAGACCTTTCCGGTAGGCGCCGATGGCCCGCGGGGCCTGAGCCTGAACGCCGACGGCACGCGTCTGCTGGTCGCCAACAAGAACACGAACGATCTCGCGGTGATCGACACCGCGACGGGCAAGGTGGTCCAGCGCGTGAAGATCGGCAAAAACCCCGAATATGTGCGGGTGCGCAACGGCTATGCATACGTGACCTACGAGCCCGGCGAGGACGGCGGGCCGCCGGGAGCCAAACCCGACGCGAAGGGGGACAATAAGCCCGAAGCGAACGCGGGCAACAAGCCCGGCGCGGACGACGACGACGCGAACAAGCCGCCCGCCGAAATCGCGATCATCGATATGAAAAACTGGCACGTGATCCGTTCGGTCACGAGCGGCCACGAAACCGAAGGCATCGAATTCTCGCGCGACGGCCAGATGATGCTGGTCACCAACGAAGGCGACGATACGGTGTCGATCTATCACGCTCGAACCGGCGCGCCGATCCGAACCGTGAAGCTCGCGGCGGGCGGGCGGCCGCGCGGCATTCGGCTGTCGCCTGACGGCAAGCATTATGTTGTCACGCTGGAGTCGCTCAGCAAGTTCGTCGTGATCGACGCGCACACGTTCGAGGTAGTCAAGACCGTCGACACCAAGCTTGGTCCCTATGGCGTCGCGTTCGGCCCGAACGGTCAGCGGCTTTTCGTGGCCGCCGCGCGCGACAAGGTGGTGCAGGTGTTTGACGGCCACACCTTCGAACATGTCGCCGATGTGCCGGTCGGCCAGCGCTGCTGGCATTTCAGCTTCACGCCGGACGGCTCGAAGCTGATGGTCGCTTGTGGTCGCTCCGACGCGGTCTACGTGCTCGACGCGAAGAGCTATCAGCCGCTCAAGCAGATCGGCGAGCTGCCGCTCGCGTGGGGCATCGTCACGTATCCGCACAGCGACGGCTCGATCGAATCGCATTGAGCGGGGCGGGCGAATGAGCTGTTATCGGGTCCTGCCATACCAGTACGTTCGCGCGCGGCACCGCCGCCGCGAGCTGTTCGCGGGTGAGGATCATCGCGCGTCTCCAAAAACGAAACAGCCCCGTCGAAGCGGGACTGTGTTGATGAAACAGGCCGGGAAATCAGGAAGTGCGACGCGTCGCGAGTGCCCGGTCGATGAACCAGAAGGTCACCGTCCCGCTAAAAATTTCCCTGTCACTTGACGTCCAGATGAGATTCGTCGCATCCGCAAGCGATGCGTGCTGCGAGAATGCGATATAGACCGTGAGCGCCTTGTCGAGCGAATTCTCCTTACCTCGGACGCGACCGAACAAACTCGACACTCGCAATACCATGCTGTCTCCCTCCCGCTTGAGGGTATGCATATGGCATCGCTAGGTACAACTCTGCGTGGCATCGCCGATGTCACGAAAACGACCGCGATCATCCGAGCGGCCCAGCTTGCATATCAGGAGCAATACTGGCGTGCTCGGGCAGAACGTGGATGGAATGGGCGTTATATGAATAAGTCGAGACGCGAGCTGACACTGACAGTCCGATCCAGTCGCCAGCGGCCGCTTTCGAGGTAAAGGACGGCAGTCGATCCGGATCTACCCTTCGCCCCCATACGAACTCGGTGGCGGCTTTCGAGTAGAATGGCCGCCCTGGTGGTCTATCGGTGGCGCGGGCGCCTGCCGCCCATGCACAGTTGTTTTCGCCAGGAAGAACCCGTAGCCCGTCCACTTGGGTAGCCCGTCATAAAGTAGTGCGTGCGATACAGTAGGGCGTGCGATACTTCGCTGCCGTCGCCATGCTACGCCGCCAGGATCTCGAATTGTGTTAGACGTCCGTAAGTATTCGTATTTTTCCGTTTCGCGATGAGTGATTCTCACGAGCGGGGTAATTTCCTGGCGCGATTTGGCTATGTTCTGATTGTAGTGCTGCTGCGCGTCTTCGCAGTCCTTCCCTATACGCTCGTCGCAAGGTTCGGCAGCGCGGTTGGGGCAATGTTATATGCACTTCCAAGCTCCCGAAAACATATCGTTCTCGTCAATCTGCGTCTCTGTTTTCCCGGCAAGAGCGAGTGCGAGTACGACGACCTTGCCAGAAACCATTTTCGCCACGTCGTTCGAAGCTATCTCGAACGAGGGATTCAATGGTTTGGCAGCGCGCAAAGGATACGAAAGCTGGTCCACATCGAAAGTCGAATCGATCTGGAAGACAGGAATGCTCCACCGACCATCTTTCTGGGCTTCCATTTCGTGAGCATCGAGGTCGGCTGCATACTCTACTCAACGCGCCTGCCCGCCGCCTCGCTGTATACACGCATGTCGAACGCGCGCCTTTGCAGTCTAGCCAAGCGGCAACGCGGCAGATTTGGCGCCGAGATGATCGAACGTTCGACAAGCGCCAGAAAGATCGTCGGCTTACTTCGTTCAGGCAAGCCAGTCATGCTGGCTGCTGATATGGATCACGGCACACACAACTCCGTTTTTGTGCCGTTTTTTGGCGTCCCCGCCTGCACACTTACTTCGGTTTCGCGCCTTGCCCGACTGGCCCATGCGCGGGTTGTACCATTCGTGACTGAAGTATTGCCAGATTACCGCGGGTATAAGCTGACCATCTTCGAGCCGCTCAGCGACTTTCCTTCAGAAAGTGAGACGATCGACGCGCGCCGAATGAATGAATTTCTTGAAACGCAGATCAATCGGTGCCCAGCGCAATATTACTGGGTGCATCGTCGCTTCAAGAATCGTCCACCGGGCGTGCCAGGCGTGTACTGAGCACGCCGTCCTTAAGGCATGCGACCGTTCCTGGTTGTGTGCTCTCGTGAGGGAACGCGATGAGCTCGACTGACAAGCATAGGTCCGCTATCTGACCGGACCGGACGATTGAGTGTCCCTGTCCGAATACTCAAGCGTATGTCCGCTCCTGGGCCGTATTGGGACCGACGCTCTGACATCGTCTGTCCGACCAATTCTTACTTTCTGCGCATCAACTGACTACCCGACGACGGCGATGTCGCAGCCGAATGGACAAACCGGCACAGCCGGTCCCACGATTCGATATAACGATATTTCGGCACACTGCCAAGCACCTCGTCGTAGCGCGATGCGACCTGTCCGACAGTGACGGTTTGCTCCGCCGACACCTGCGCGCCATGCCCCTGTGCGGCATCGGAGATACTGCTGTCCAACACGGTCTCCGCTTCGCGAAAAAGCGCGACGTCTGCCCTGGGACGAAATCATCCTGGCAACGCCTCGTCCGCGCTGACGAACCTTCTTATCCGGGTAAGCCACACGCACCATAAAACCCTCGATTGAAGAGCTCCTGGATAGGGACCGGCAGCTTTTGCGTCAGGAACACAAATGCGGTGCCGTCGACAACCCAGTACCGTACGAGCCGTCTTCCGCCGCAGCCAGTCCCTGCTGATCGAGGATTGTTCAATCAGTGCCGTATTGAGGTGACCGTGGCCCGTAAAGCAGCCCGTTCGGCGGCCCTCCATGCAGAAGCCGATAGCTCGTCACTCCGGCAATATCGTGCCCCCTGCCGACAGAACCGGTTAGTGTTTTGTCGTGGTAAAGCCAGGAGTCACAAGCCTGCCATTTTTTTAACGTTTATTGTCAATGTTTATCAAAACGGATCTATCTTAATTTAGAAAATGTTGACCGTGACCCGGCACCACCACGACTGAGCATAGGCCACGTCGCTCATGAACTCGATCCCGCGAGCACGAAGTCGTTAGGCATCAAACGCCGGGCTTACGGGTGCCGCGACGAGGCGTACTTATTCCTCAAAATCCGAGCCGCGTTCCCGGGCAGTGCGCTCGTGATAAAGCCTCAGGTGGCGGAAAGAGTGAAGCCATGCGATACGCCGCGCCAGACGTGACTACTTCCACGCATACCTCATCCCCACCCAGAACCCCCTCGGCGCACCGGGCCCAACGAACTGTTCGTTGACCGGCGCCGCGCCGTTGAACGTATTGCCCGGCCCGCTAAAGAAGTTCTCCCCGAGCGCGCCGAAGCTCGCATAGCGCTTGTCGAGCAGATTCGACACCGACGCGAACACCTGCAACTGCTTCGTCACCTGGTACGAGGTGTCCATATCGATCAACAGATAGCCGGAGATCTTGCCGTTCACGTCCTGGTTGTTTTCGTCGCCCTGCGCGTAGATGCTGCCGCGCCACGTCAGGTTCGTACCGATTCGCCATTTCGCGGTGGCCGCGTAATCGAGCCGCAGCTTGACGGTCGTCGCCGGAATGCTCGGGATGTGGTCGCCGGGATGCACGGTGATGTTGCCATTCGCGTCGGCGCTCGAGTTGCTGGGGCTGCTTTCGACCCATGTCGACTGGTAGGTCGCATTGACGTAGCTATAGCTGCCGGTCACTGTGAGCGGTCCATATTTAGTCTGCCCGGCCAGTTCGACGCCTTGCCGACGCGTGCGCCCGACGTTCTGGAAAAAGCCCTGCGAACTGCCCGCGCCGTTGCTGCTGATGAACTCGATGTCGTTGTCGAGCGTCGTGCTGTAGGCAGCCGCGCTCCATGTCGTGTTGCCGCCGATCCTGCCGCGCGCGCCGACTTCATAGGTCTTTGAAATGACCGGCTGCAACGACGGATCGGAGATGAAGTCGTTCGGCAGCGAACACGGCGCGTTCGGATCGGCGCAGGCCAGCTCGATTGCGGTCGGCGAGCGCATGCCCTCGTTGTAGGTCGCGTAGGCGGTGAGCGCCGGCGTCGGATTCCAGTTGATGCCGACCGCCGGATTGAAGCGCGAGAACGTATGGTGGCCGTCGAGCTGCGGCTGCGTGCCGGATTCGTCGCCGATCGTCGCATCGGCCCAGTTGTAGCGGCCCGACAGCGTCAGCGACCACTGCGGCGTCAGGGAGAGCGTGTCCGTCAGGTAGATGCCGTAGTTCGTGTTGTGCGTGTTCGCGTTGGTCTGCTGTGCGAAATTCCCGATGCCGACCGTCGCGCGCGAATCGGTAAACGCCGCGTCCTGCGACGACTGCGTGAAGCGCGAATCGGCGGCATCGACGGCCATGCCCGCGATGAACTGGTTCTGCATGCCGCCGAGCTTGCCGAGCAGCGTCAGTTGCAGGCTCGCGCCGTAGCTGTCGGTCGTCACGGTGGACTGTACGTTGGTCGCCTGCAACGTATCGACGGTGCCGTCGGGATTGATCGTGCCGTAGTCGTTGTTGACGTTGCTGCTGGTGTTGGCATTGCGAAAGTGCCGGTAGTACGCGTTGCCGCTCAGCTCGACGTTGTCGTTGAAGTAATGATCGCCCGACAGCGTCAGGTAGCCGGCGCTGTTCTGATTCCGATCGGGATACGTGTACGGTTGCCTGGAGTTACCGAGGAACGAGCGCGGAATGGTTTGCGCGCCGTGCAGATCGTTGTCCGCGCCGCCGGCCGATAACGACAGCGTCGTGTCGGCGTCGGTATAGCGCAGCTTGCCGAACACCTGGCGGATGCGGCTCTCGTTCTGCTCGGCCCAGCCGTTGTCGTTCGCGGCGTTGGCGGTGAAGTAGTAGTCGAGGTTCTGGCCGATCGTGCCGCCCTGTTCGATCTGCGCGGCCTTGCGTCCCCACGAGCCGCCCTGAATTTCGGCCTCGCCGACCGGGTTGTCCTTGCCGTTTTTCGTCGTGATCGACAGCGCGCCGCCGAGCGTATTGAAGCCGAAAGTCGGATTGGAGCCGGGGATCAGCTGCATCGTGTCGATCGCCTGTTGCGGCAGCAGGTCCCAGTTCACGACGTCACCGAACGGTTCGTTCACGCGCACGCCGTCGACGAATACCGACAAACCTTGCGGCGTGCCCAGCAGCGGCGACGCGGTGAAGCCGCGATAGAACAGGTTCATCTGATACGGGTTGCCCTGCGCGTCGGAGATCGTGACGCTAGGCAGATTCGCCGCGAGGTAGTCGCTGAGTGTCTGGCGGCCCTGCCGTTGGATATCGGCCGCATGGACCGTCTGCACGTTGGCCGGAACCAGCGTGAGCGGTGTGCCGATGCCGAGCAGCGGCGTGGTGCCTACGACGACGATCGGCGCGAGGGTCGTGGTAGGTGTCGTGTTGCTGCTGGCGTTGTCGTCGGCTGCCTTGGAAGAGGCGGCGGAAGACGCCGAGGCCGGCGCCGACGCCGCGACTGGCGGCTCCGCCTGCGCCCATACACTCGTGGACAGACCGGCGAGCGCGCCGCCGACGCAGAAGGTGATGCCGGCACGCCGCTGAAGCCGGCGTTTGCGGCGTGCTTGTGATCGCATGCTCATCGTTATTGTCTCCTGCCGGCTTGATATATGCGCGTGTCGCGCGTTGTTTGACGTTGGTGTAAAGCTTCGCATACGCGTCTGTAAGACGCGCGGGAGCTTTTCCCGATCTGCCGGGGAAGCGTTCCCAAACTCGCGCAAAACCCGCTGCGCGTGCCGGCGCTGAGTAGAATGCAAGCGTCATGTCAAGCGAACCGATCCATTCCTCTTCCGCTGACCGAGCGCCGCCATCGTCGCCGATATGGCGCGACCTCGGCTGGGTCGTCGCCGTGACCGTGCTCGCGGCGGTGCTCGGCGCCGCCTTCGATCTCAGCGAGAAGGTCTACCGGTTCACGCGTGGCATGGAGCGCTTCCAGCTCGACGAGTTGCCGGGCACGCTGTTCGTGCTGTCGATCGCGCTCGCGTGGTTCGCGTGGCGCCGCTATCGCGATGCGCGCCGCGAAGCGCGCCATCGCCGCATGCTCGAAGAACAGGCCGAACGGCTGCTCGCCGACAACCGGCGCCTTGCCAGTCAGGCGCTGCAGGCGCAGGAACTGGAGCGCCGCCATATGGCGCGCGAGCTGCACGACGAGCTGGGTCAATACCTGAACGCGATCTCGCTCGACGCGGCGCGCATCCGCGATCTATCGGGCGAGCGCGAGCCGGAAATTCATCGCATCGCGCTTGGGCTGATGCAGAGCGCGACGCATGTGTACCGCGAGATCGGTGGCATGATCCGCCGCCTGCGGCCGATCGGTCTCGACGAATTCGGCTTGCCGACCGCGCTCGAACATTGCGTCGACGGCTGGCGCGAGCGCTTGCCCGAGGCGTCGTTCTCGATGACGATCGAAGGCGATTTCAGCGGCCTCAGCGATGCGTTGACGATCACGCTGTACCGGCTCGTGCAGGAAGGACTGACGAATGTGTCGAAGTTCGCGCGCCGCTCGCGCGTCGAACTGTTCATGGTGCGCGCGCCGCGCGAACACAACGGCACGCAGATCGACGAGATCGTCGTCACGATGGCCGACGACGGCCCCGGCACCGATCTGACGAAGCCGCGCAGCGGGCTCGGGCTGATCGGCATGCGCGAACGCGTCGAGGCGCTCGGCGGCGAATTTCACATCGCGAGCGAGCCGCAGAGCGGTTTTCTGTTCTGCGCGCGCGTGCCCGCTCACGCGGGGCTGGCCGAGCCCGTGAACTGAAGCCCGAGGCGGCTTGCCATCTGCGCGAGCTGTACACCGTTGTCGGCGCCGAACTTCTGCCGGATCACCGATTGGTGGTTGGCCACCGTCTTCTGACTCAGGCCCAGCCTTTCGGCGATGCTCGGCAGCGTATAGCCCTGCACGAGCAGCCGCAGCACCTCGAACTCGCGCGCCGACAACTGACGCCCCGGCGGCCCTTCGTTGAACGCGGTGCGCAGCGCGAGCGCCTGCGAGATGTCCGGGCTCAGGTAGCGGGCACGCCGCGCAATCGAGCGCACCGCTTCGACCAGCACGTCGGGCGCGCTCGCCTTGGTCACGTAGCCGAGCGCGCCCGCGTCGAGCGCGCGGCGCACGAAGATCGATTCCTCGTGCACGCTGAAGATCAGCACGCGCGCGTCCGGTTCGCGCGCGAGCATGCGCCGCATCGCTTCGATGCCGCTTGCGCCCGGCAGCGACACATCCATCACGACCACGTCGGGCCGCAGCGCGCAAAAACGCTGGTAGGCCTGCGCGGCGTCGCCCGCTTCGCCGCACACCTCGACGTCGGCATTCAGTTCGAGCAGACGCCGGTAGCCTTCGCGCACCACCGCATGGTCGTCGACGAGCAGAACGGAGATGGTGTCGGCACTCATGATTGGACTCCGGGTGACGCCCGGTTATCGCCACCGGCGTCGGGCTCGCGGGCAGCGGCCGCGAACTTGCGTGAGTTGGCGTCGTTGCGGAACAGGATCGGCTGTTCGCGGGCCGCTGCTGTCGCCCCGGTTTCGGATGCAGATCCCGATGCTGCACGCCGCACGATCTTGACCACGGTGTCGTGAAACGGCGACTTGTCGCAGACCGGGTCGGCGTTGGCCGCGTCGCCGGTCAGCAGGAAGGCCTGGCAGCGGCAGCCGCCGAGGTCATGTTCCTTTTCATCGCAGCTACGGCACGGCTCCTTCATCCACTGCAAACCCCGAAAGCGGTTGAACGCGTCGCTGTCGTACCAGATCTCGCGCAACGGCATGTCCTTCACGTTCGGCAGCGTCAGGCCGGGCAGGCCGCGCGCCGCGTGACACGGCAGCGCGGCGCCGTCGGGAGCGACGCCGAGGAACACCGCGCCCCAGCCGTTCATGCAGCGCTTCGGACGGCGCTCGAAGTAGTCGGGCACGACGAAGAAGATCTTGCAGCGCTCGCCATGCGTGCGGCGATAGCGCGCGACCACTGCTTCGGCTTCTTCGAGCTGCTGTTGCGTCGGCATCAGTTGCGCCTGGTTCTCGCGCGCCCAGCCGTAGAACTGCGTGTTCGCCAGCTCCAGATATTCGGCGCCGAGAGCCAATGCCATCTCGATGATCTTGTCGACATGCGGCAGGTTGTAGCGATGCAGCACGCAGTTCATCACCATCGGAAAGCCGTGCCGCTTGAGCGCGACAGCGACGCGCTGCTTCAGCTCGAAGGTGCGCGTGCTGCTCAGGAAGTCGTTCAACTGCTGCGTCGAATCCTGGAAGGACAACTGGATGTGATCGAGCCCGGCGGCCTTCAGATCGCCGAGGCGCTGATCGGTGAGACCGACGCCCGACGTGATCAGGTTCGTGTAGAAGCCGAGCCTGTGCGCTTCTTCGACGAGTACTTCGACGTCGTCGCGCACCAGCGGCTCGCCGCCCGAAAAGCCGAGCTGCACCGCGCCGAGCGCGCGCGCCTCGCGCAGCACGTCGAGCCATTGCGCGGTGGTCAGTTCGCGGTTGTGATCGGTGTAGTCGAGCGGGTTGTAGCAGAACGCGCAATGCAGCGGACAGCGATAGGTCAGCTCCGCGAGCAGCCACAGCGGCGGCGGTACTACGGCGGCCGCGTCGCTTTGCGCTTGCGCGCCGGGTTGAGAGCCAGGTTGAGAAAGATCGGTCATCGCGCTACTCCAGCCAGCCGCGCCCATGCGCGTCGGCGATGAAGGCCCGCACCTCGCTGCCGATGCCGGTCGTGTTGAACGCCTGTTCGAGGTCGGCGATCAGCGTATCGATGTCGCGTGTGCCGTCGCAGCGCTTGAGGATTTCTCCCGCGCTTTGATTGAGTTTCACCATGCCCTCGGGGTACAGCAGCACGTGCGCGTTCTGCGCGGGCTCCCATTGCAGGCGGAATGGCTTCGCGATCGCGAGCGGCGTGGCGGGGTCGGGGCGAGTCGAGTCGTTCATTGCGGAAATGCCTTCTCGATCGCATCGAGCATGGTCCACAGAATGTCGAGCTTGAACTGCAGGATGTCGAGCGCCCGTTCCTGCTGATCGCGTCGCGTGAAATGCGCGAGCGTGACCTCGAGTCCGTGCTGCACATCGCGCTGCGCGAGCGAAATGCGTGAGCGGAAGTACGCGAGGCCCTCGGGTTCGATCCACGGATAGTGCTCGGGCCAGCTCGCGAGCCGGTCGCGATGCACCTGCGGCGCGAACATTTCGGTCAGCGACGAGCACACCGCTTCCTGCCACGGCGCGCGGCGCGCGAAATTCACATACGCATCGACGGCGAAGCGCACGCCTGGCGTCACGTGTGCGAGCGCCCACAGTTCGTCGCGCGTGAGGCCGACCGCGTCCGCGAGACGCGCCCAGGTTTCGATGCCGCCTTCCGCGCCATCGTAGCCGTCGTGATCGAGAATGCGCAGCACCCAGCGGCGGCGCGTCTCGCGGTCCGGACAGTTCGACAGCACGGCCGCATCCTTCAGCGGAATGTTGATCTGGTAGTAGAAGCGGTTCGCGACCCAGCCGCGAATCTGCTCGCGCGAGCAGCCGCCGCTATTCATCTTCACGTTGAACGGATGGTGGATGTGATAGGCGGTGCCCTTCGCGCGCAACTGCGCCTCGAATTCTTCACGGCTCCAGGCGGGTCGGTCGATGCCTTGAGTTCCCGTTGTACTCACGTCGCGTGTTGGTGTCGTGTCCTGAATGTCTTTCGCGTTCATGCCGTCTCCGTTTTATCGTCGTTCACAGCCGCGCATCGTTACCGCATCGCTCCGTACTCTTCACTGCTCGCTTCAAAGCTCGAAGCTCATTCCGTCGTACGCGACCTCGATGCCATGCTCGCCTAGCACGCGCCGCTCGGGGCCGTCTTCGATCAGGATCGGATTAGTGTTGTTGATATGGATCAGCACTTTGCGTTTCGCGCCGAGCGAATCGAGTGTTTCGATCATGCCGCCCGCACCGCTCTGCGGCAGATGGCCCATATCCGCCGAGGTCTTCTTCGACAGGCCGAGGCGGATCATTTCGTCGCCGGTCCACAGCGTGCCGTCGACGAGTAGCAGATCGGCCTCGCGCATCGCCGCCAGCACGTGCGGCTCGATCGCGCCGAGCCCCGGTGCGTAGAACACGCGCCGGCCCGATTGCAGGTTCGTCAGCAGGAGTCCGATGTTGTCGCCGCGCTCCGGCGCATTGCGATGCGGCGAGTACGGCGGCGCCTTGCTCGACAGCGGCAGCGCGTCGATGCGTATGCCGGGCAGCGCGTCGACGGCGAGCGGCGCGCCGTCGAGCGCGATACGGCGGTGCTCGACTCCGCAGTAGTGCGACAGGATTGGCGCGACTGGAAAGCCGGAGCGGAGGTCTTGCCAGACCGCATCGGTTGCGTATAGCGGCAGCGGGGTGTCGCGTTCGCGCAGCATCAAGAGGCCGGTCACGTGGTCGATCTGCGCGTCGATCACGAGCACCGCGGCGATGCCGCTGTCGCGCGCGCGCCGCGCTGGTTGAAGTTCGGGATGCGCGGCGATCTGCGCGAGCAGATCGGGCGATGCATTGACGAGCAGCCAGTCCTCGCCGTTCGCGCTGACCGCGATCGACGACTGCGTGCGGCGCGTCGCCTTCACCGTGCCGCGACGCACTCCGTCGCAATTGCGGCAATTGCAGTTCCACTGCGGAAAGCCGCCGCCCGCCGACGAGCCGAGTACCTTGATCTTCATGCCGCGCGACGCATGCTGCTGCGCCCCTCTTCGACGGTGGGAGCGAACATCGCGGTGAGCGCCTGCGCGACGCATGCATGCAGCGCGGGGTCGCTCGCCAGATGACCCGCCGCGCTGACAGACTCGACGCGCGCCGACGGAACCGCGCGCGACAGACGTCGCAGATTGCCGCGCGGACACACCGGATCGCGCCCACCATGCACGGCCGCAATCGATACCCCGGCCGCCGCCGCGCGGCGCGCGAGCGACAGCAAACGCGTCTCGCCGAGCCAGCAGCGATGCGCGAGGTAGTGCGCCTGAATCCGGTATTTGCCGATCAGCTTGCGCGCGTGGCGTTGGGATTCGCGTGGGTTTCGCAGGTTCGCACGTCGTTGTGCGGCGCCTCGCGACGATGCGCTCGCGAGCACCGCGTTTTCATAGCCGCGCCAGGCCAGCGCGAGCGCGCGTTGCCGCGCTTCATTCGCGCCGTATTGCAAGCTGTCGCCGCAACGCGCGGCCAGTGTCGCGGGCTGCTCGCAGCGAGCAGCGGCACGCAGTCTCGACCACGCACGCGGCGCACGCTTGCGTGACCCGATGAACAAACCGCGCACTTCGCGCGCGGACGACAGGAACAGGCCGCGCAGCACGACGCCCGTCACCGACCGCGGACACTGCCCCGCATACGCGAGCGCGAGCGCCGCGCCCCACGATCCGCCGAGTACGCCCCAGCGCGCAAAGCCGAGCCGCGCGCGAATCGCTTCGAGATCGGCGATCAGATAGTCGGTGCGGTTGTGGCGCACGCTGCCCTGCGGCGTCGAGGCACCGGTGCCTCGCTGGTCGATCAGCACGACGCGAAAGCTTCGCAGATCGAACAGCCGCAGCACGCCGGGCTGACTGCCGCTGCCTGGGCCGCCGTGCAGCACCGCGACCGGCACGCCGTCGCGCGCGCCGGCCAGCGCATACCACACGCGATGACCATCGCGCGTGCGCAGCGTATGGACTTCGAGCGCGGCGGCCGCCTGCGTGTGGCGCGATAAGCTTGGCATCGTCATGGCAGCATCCTCGCGAGCAGGTTGTCGCGATCGATCCACTGATGCTTGAATGCGCCCGCCACGTGCAACACGATCAGCGCGATCAGCGCGAAGCCGATGGCGTGGTGAAGGCCGAAGAACAGCGCGCGCAGATGCGCGTCGTCCCAGCCCCACTTCGGCAGCAGGATGCCCCAGAAGCGCGTGCCGTAGGTGTTGAACGACGAGCCGAGATACCCGGCAAGCGGCATCGCCACCATGCCGACATATAAAAGACCCTGCGTAGTGCGCGCGGCGGCGCGTTGCCACGGTGGCATCGGCGGCAGCGGAGGCCGGTGAAGGACCAGCCGCGCGACGATGCGCAAAAGCACCAGCAGGAAAACCGTCAGTCCGAGCGACTTGTGCAGATTGATCAGCGTCGCTTTGACAGGCAAGCCCTTCGGCAATCCGACCATATAAAGCCCGAGCGCGAGCAGCCCGACGATGCCGAGCGCGATCAGCCAGTGCAGCGCGATCAGCAGCCCGGCATAGCGCGGGCCGCCGGCGCTGGCATTTGCGTTGACGTCGATATCAGGCTTCGCGTTTGCGGAATCTGCTGTCGTCATGCCCTGTCTCCATGCAACATCGTTGCGGGACGTTTCTTTTTCGCCGAACACCGTTTCAGTCGCGGCTGACATAGCGCTGCGTCAGCCGACGATCAGTATTTCACCGCGGCCGTCGACCGCGAGGTCGCCCGTGAAGCGGACCGGCAGACGATCCGCGCGCCACTGCGAAAACGGCGCGATTTCGGCCGCGAGACTGCGTATGAGCAATGACCAGAATACGTCGAAACCGTGTCCGCCGCCGGTGAAAGTAGGGGGCGGCAGTGGCTCGGGCCGTTGCGCGAGCAGCAGCGTGCCACGCCTCATTGCATAGGCATAATGCGCGCCCAGTTGCCCCGCCACGCCGACGGTTCCCGCCACCAGTCGCGACGCCGCGAAGTCGCCCGCGTTGCCGCCGACCAGCACGAGGCCGCGGCGCATCCGGTCGGCGAGCCGCGCGCCCGCGTTGCCGTGGATCGTCAGCGTGCCGCCGCTCATGCCTTCCATATCGCCCGTCAGTGCGCCGGCGGCGAAGTCGCCGCTGTCGCCGCGCACCGTCACGCGTCCGCCGCGCATTTCGCAGCCGGTGAAGTGCCCCGCGTCGCCGTCGACTTCAAGCAAGCCGCCGCTCATTCTGAAGCCGCTGTAGTCGCCGACCGAGCCGCGCGCGACGAGCCGTCCGCCATCCATCTGCGCGCCGAGCCGGTCCAGCCACCGCGCGGCGTCGTCGATCAGCAGCGTGGCCATGTCGTCGCCGGACGCAGGCGCGTCGTCGCGCGAAACCTCGAATACGTCGCCGACCAAGCAGCGCTCGTTGCCGGCCGGCAGCACGATGCGCTCGATCTCGGCCACGCTCATGCTGGCCAGCGCCGAGGGTGACAGCGCTGCGGCATCGACGCGAAAGCCGGGTGGTGTCGTCACGCGCAACGTGGTCGTGCTCATGCGTGACTCCCGTTGAGCCCCGCCGCCAGTTCGTGCAGATGAAAGTGGTACGGCCCGAGCTTGCCGCCGTAGTTGCCCGCGGAAATGCGCAGCACGCCGGCCGCGCGGCCGAGTCCGGCGGCCGCGCCGATCCCGGCCGTCATCGCCGCGCCGACGTCGGCGTCGGTCAGACCGTCGATGACGATCTCCAGCACGCAGCCAACGTCCGCGCTCAACTCGCTGCGCCGCGCGAGGCCGGTCAGGCTCGGGCAGAACGCGTCGTTGGTCGACGCGGTCGCGCCCGCGTACTTCGAGCCGATCTTCGAGCCCGAGCGCACGATGCCGCCGGGAAACGGCATGATCACGTTCGGCAGCCGGCGCATCGCGTCGACCGCGGCTTCGGCGGCCGCGAGCGCGGCGCCCAGGTCGCGCGCGAGCAGCAGCAGATTGCCGCCGCCGACGGCCTTGACCGTCGCCGCCGTGTCTTCGCAGACGAACTCGCCGTCCATCACCGGCACGCGCCAGTACCGCGTGGGTCCGTTCCCCGCGTCGATCATCTTCGCGATCTGCCAGCCGTCGCCGAAAAAGCGCAGTCCGCTGCCGAGCGGCGCCGGGTCGGACAGCGGCGCGCGGCTCGTGGCCGGATCGATGCCGCCGTAGACGGCCGTGCTCGGGCAGGTGAGCACGCACTGGCCGACGCGCCGCCCGATCTGCTTCGCGAGCTCCTTCGACGACACCGCGAACAACAGCACCGCGACGCCGGGCCGGCCGTCGGGCGTGGCATCGGGCGCGAGCGCACGCTCGACGCCCGCCTCGCAGCCGCAGCCGATCACCGAGGTCGCGAAGCCCGCCAGCGAGTTCGCCGCGTGCATCGCCCACGTCGGCGTGTGCGCGGTGATCACGAGCCGGGTCGCCTTCATCGGAAAGGCTTCGGCGAAGGTCGCGTCGATCGCGGTGCCGTTGATGTCGAGCGGGGCGGGTGCGTTCATCGTGGACGCGTCAGGTTAGACATTCCACGGGCAATAGTCGTCCGCCGCGGCAGCAGCGGCAGGCTTCGTCGTCGCTGATCGCGGCGTGGGCGAAGTTGCTCGCGAGGTTCGCGTCGCTATACGCGCGCAGCGTTGTCTCGATGCCGCGATCGAATTCCGGCGCGACGAAATGGATACCGCCCGTCGGCGTCGCGACCAGCGTACCGTCGCGCGCGACCAGTTCGCCGTCCTTGAACACATAGGCCGGCGACGTGAACATCCGCTCGCGGTCCGGCTCGTCGCGATAGACGGCGATATCCGCCGCCGCGCCCGCGCCGAGATGGCCGCGATCGCGCAGACCGAGCAGACGCGCGGGGCCGGCGCGCGTGATGATCGCGATCTCGTACAGCGAGAATTCGCGCTTGAGCTCCGGCAGCGCACTGGCGACCTGTGCTTCGGGATGCAGCTTCGCTAATTGCTCATCGCGAAACGGCTTGTCCATCAGCAGGCGGATCAAATGCGGGTAGCTGGTAAACGGGCCGCCGTTCGGATGGTCGGTGGTCATCGCGACGCGCCACGGGTCGTCGACGAGCAGGAAGATTTCGAGGCCGATGATCCATTGCAGCGCGTTCACGTAGCTCTGTTCGCGATAACGGAACGGCAGCACGCCGCAACCCGCGTCGCACTCGATATCGCCCACCACCCACTTGTGCGGCCGCGCGAGCGGCGCGTTGCGGAACTGCATCATCGTGTCACCGGAGGCCGTGACGGTCTGTCCGAAGATGATCTGGCCGACGTCGATCGACACGTTCGGCCGCGCGTTCACGGCCTCGGCAATCTGCCGCGCGCCCGACGAAAACTTGCGCGAACCCTCGGTGCCATAGCTGTGAAACTGGATATGCGTCAGATGGATCGGCAGGCCGTCGGCGGCGTCCATCGTCGCGATGGTCGAGGCGAGGTTGCCGGGCACGCCGAGGTTGCTCGTGTGCACGTGCAGCGGATGCGGCACGCGCAGCTCGGTCAGCGCGCGCGTCAGCGTGCGCAGCACGTCGCGCGGCGTGATGCCGTAGTGCGCGTGCGGCTCGTCGACGTTTAGCGAGCGCTGGTTGAACTTGAACGCCGAGATGCCGCCGGGGTTCACCACCTTGACGCCGAGCGCCTTGCTCGCGTCGATCGTCCAGCCGACGTAATCGCGCAGACGTTCGAAGTCGTCGCGCGCGGCGAGCATTCGCAGGAACAGCTCGTCGTTGCCGAGCATCACGTACGCGCCGTGATCGATGATCGGCGTGTCGCCCATTTCGAGGTGCGTGTGGCGCGCGTTGGACGGCATCATCGCCGGCTCGAACGCGGCCGTGTAGCCCATTTCGGCGTAGCGGTAGCCGGTCGCGAGCGTGCCCGGCGTGCAGACGCCGCACGACGGCAGGCGCAGGTAGCGGCCGTTGTCGTCGCGCGCGGCTTCGTAGGCGGCCTCGCGCGGCGCATGGGCGCCCCGCGCATCGGCGCGATGGTCCTCGGGCAGCAGCAGGCGCGACAGATTGGTCTTGCCGCCGCCGATATGCGAATGCAGGTCGATGCCGCCCGCCATCACGATCATGCCGGTCGCGTCGTATTCGCGATCGACGGGCGTGGTGGCGGGCACGTCGACGATGCGGCCGTCGCGGAACGTGAGGTCGCGGCGCTCGCCGTTGACGTTGTGGATCGGGTCGAACAACGTGCCGCCCTTGAGCCGGACGAGAGTCATGGCTGATCCTCGCGCGTACCCGAGCGTTCGCTCAATCGCCCGCTCAACTTCGCGGCAATCGACGCCACCGACTCCAGCGCGGCACCACGCGCGGCGGTGAGCGGCATCACGACCGTGCCGTCGATGCGAAACAGATGCCCGCCGCTATCGACGCCCGGTGTCGCGACCGGCACGAACACGGTGTTCGCGCCGCGTGCCCTGGCGGCATCGGCGAGCGCCGGATGACCGAGCACGATCAGGGGAAGCGCGGCATCGAGCGACGCGGGCCACGCGTGCGGCGCGAAGCCCGCGATCCACAGCAGCGCATCGACTTCGCGTTCGGCGAGCAGCCGAGCCGTCCGATAGCGGTACGGATCGTGATCGAGTGGCGCGGTGCCCGCGGCGTGCGCCGGCATCGACACGCGCGTGCGCAGCGGCAAGCCGGACAGCCACGTGACGGTCTGATTGACCGTCAACGCGCCGTCGTCACCGCCGAGCGCGAGACATGCCGCGCGCGTCGTGCGATTCACGGCCTTCACGATCCGGTTCAGCGCTTCGATCAGCAGCGCCGCGTGCGGCGCGGGCAGTGCGGCCGGTTCGTAGACGACCACCGTATAGCGCGCGCCGGCGATGCGTGCGTGCAACGACGCGAGCGCGGTTGCCACGTTGGCTGCGCTGCTATCGCCGTGGCTGAGCGCGGCGGCGTCGCGTCCTTCCGCGAGCGCTGACCACAGCGCGAGCGTGTCGTACGGATCGGTGTCCGGCAGCAGCGTGTCGATGCGCGTTTGCGCGAAGCCGGCTGCGGCCGGGTCCGCTTCGCAGCCGACGAAGACCAGCTCGCGCGCGAGTTCGAGTTCGGTACCCGCCAGCACGCGCGTGAAAAAGCGCGGATAGCGCCGCGACGGCTGACAGCCGAAGAACACCAGCAGGTCGGCGCGCGCGCGCACTTCGGAGAGCGTCGTAAAGAGCGAGCCGCGGTCTTGCAAAGCGAGCGTCGCGGGCGTCAGCGCATCGCCGTGCAGATGATCGAGGATCGCGCCGCAGGCGGCGGCAAGCGGATACAGCGCGCGGATGCCGGCGACGTCGGTGGCGAGGCCGCCGAATAATGGGCGGCGCGCGTTCGCGAGCAACTGCGCGGCGCTCGCCAGCGCGGCATCCTTGTCCACTTCGTTGCCATCGACGGTGCAAGCGCATTGCGCGTCCGTCGCGCCGTACTGCGCGAGCGCGTGGGCGAGCCGCGAACATTCGGTGTCCGGCACATCGAGCGTGCCGTCGTCGTGGGCAGCGGCGGCCAGGTCGTCGCACAGCAAAGGGCAGAACGGACAGATCCAGTCGTGTGTGAGCGCCGCGGCGCGTGTCGCGCTCGGGCTGGGGGTCGATGGATCGATGGAGGGGCTATGCATGGGGCAGGTTTAGCAAGCTCCATGCCGATCTTTCCGACACGCCTCGGCGGGCGAGCGCCGCGCTGAAGCGGGCCGCGCCTACGGTCGTACTGCTTTGCATTCAGCGGATGAGCATGCGCGGGTCCCTGCGGCAAGCGTGCCTGATCCTGCGTCGGCGCGCGGCGTCAAAGGCCCGCTGCGCCATACAAAATGTGTGCCGTTCTGGAGCAGAGTGTCAAGCAGAGTGTCACGCGCGAACAGTCCGGCTTGCGTTGCGTTTACCGACAGCGCTGTCAGAACGCGTGGCATGGAAATTGTATGGAAGGCCTACGCGGAATCGGAATGCGCGCAGTCGATCTGTCGATCGTGCAGCGCGGACGCCACCAGCCAGGCGCTTGCGCCGGTGCCGGCCGCGGCGGCCAGATCGTCGCGATTGCGGATGCCGCCCGCGCCGATCAGCGTGGTGTGCGCGGCGGCCTGCGCGCGCACGCGCTCGAACGTCGCGAGATCGGGGCCGGCGTAGCTGCCGACCTGGTCGAGCGTCATCGCGATCACGCGCGACGGCCACCACGCCGACGAGCGGTCGAGCGCGGGCGCGGCGAGCAGTTCGCCCGCGCGATGATCGAGCGACAGGATCGGCGCGAGACCGGCGCGCTGAGCCGCGTGCAGTGCGTGGATATCGCGCAGCGTCTCCGAGCCGAACACAGGCACGAGAGTCGCGAGGTGGGAACCGGCAGCAGGGCTGTCGTGTTGATCGATGGCGTCGTCGATGCGCTCGAACAGCGCGCGCATCGACGCGTAGTCCGCGAAACCCGCGTCGAGCCACAGTTCGATGCCGGGCAGCGCGGCCCGCAATGCGGCGAGTGTCGAAGCATGCGCGCCGCGCTGCAGGATGGCGCCGAGATCGGCGATATAGAGCGTGCGCGCGCCGCTGGCTTCGAGCAGCGCGCGGGCGGTGGCAAGTGGGTCGCTCGTCGCGACGAGGCGGGACTGGATGGGCCGATAGGCGCTCCGCTCGCCGCGCACGGCGCGTACGACCTGGCCGTCGAGCAGATCGAGAACAGGTATCACCTGCATAGGGGCGCTTTCCTTTGAACAGAATCTTTGTCTACGAGTATCTCACCGGCGGCGGCATCGACCCCCAGCTCGCCGGCCCGGGCAGTCTCGCCGATTTGAGCGCGCTGATCGTCGAAGGACGCGTGATGCGCGACGCGCTGGTCGCCGCTCTGCGTGAACTCGACGGCGTGCAGGTCACGTTCGCGACCTCGCGCTTCGAAACGCCAGGGGCGGGCGAGGCCCATTGTATGGCCGCGCCCGGCGAATCGATGACGGCGTTCGTCGCGCGCGCGGCGCGCCAGCACGATTACGCGTGGGTCGTCGCGCCGGAATGCGACGGGCTGCTGCTGCGCTTTCACGATGCGGTCGGCACCGCGCGCTGGCTCGGCTGCGCGAAGGAAGCGATCCGCGTCGCGTCGAGCAAGAGCGCGACGGCGGCGTGTCTTGCCGCGCATGGCATTGCGACGACGCCGGCGCTCGAACCCGGCGACTCAGCCGCGCAGCACGCCGGCCGGTGGGTGGTCAAACCGGACGACGGCGCGGGCGGCCTCGACACCATCGTGTACGAGCGCTTCGCCGATGCCTGCGCCGAGTACGAGGCGCGCGCGGCGGCGGCGCGCAATCCGGTGCTGCAGGCGTGGGTCGATGGCGAGCCGTTGAGCCTGTCGCTGATCTGCCGCGGCGACGCTACCAAGCTCCTCAGCATCAATCGTCAGCAGATCGGGCTGAGCGGCGGCGACGCGTCGGGTGATGTTGCGCGGATCGTCGAGTTCGACGGCGTGCTGGTCGATCAGATCGACCAGCACAGCGACATGGGCCGCGCGCTCGACACGCTCGCGCATCGCGTCGCGCGGGCCATCCCGGGCTTGCGCGGCTTCGTCGGCATCGATGTCGTGTGGCACCCACAACTCGGGCCGGTCGTGATCGAAGTGAATCCGCGTTTGACGGTCGCTTATGCGGGGCTGTCGGCGGCGCGCGGCAGCGGCCTGACGCGCGCGCTGCTGGCCGCGCATGGCGTGCGCCTCGAGCGCTGCGGCGCGGCGCGCGCCAATTGGCCGACGTACGAGGTGCGCCCTTGAGCCCCGCCCGTTCGAACCCGGCGGCGCGGTTCGGCTGGGACGTCGGCGGCGCGCACGTGAAGGTGTCGCTCGTCGACGGCAGCGACGCCGTGCTGGACGTCGTGCAATGGCCGTGTCCGCTTTGGCAGGGGCTCGACCATCTGCACCGCACGATCGACCTCGTTTTCGAGCGCTGGCCGCAGGCCCGCACGGACGCCGCGCAGCATGCGGTGACGATGACCGGCGAGATGGTCGACCTGTTCGCGGATCGCGCCGAAGGCGTGCGCGCGATCGTGGCCGCGCTCGCGCAGCGGCTCGGTCCATCACTGCGTTTCTACGCCGGCGACGCCGGCTGGCTCGCCGCCGCCGACTGCGCGGCCGGCTGGCGTCACGTCGCGTCGGCGAACTGGCTCGCGACCGCGAGCTGGGTCGCTACCCGCATGGCGAACGCGCTGCTGATCGACATCGGCAGCACCACCACCGACATCATTCCGATCGTCGGCGGCCGCGTCGTCGCGCGTGCCGCGACCGATGCGGGCCGGCTCGCGACCGGCGAACTCGTGTATCACGGCGTCGTGCGCACGCCGTTGTGCGGCGTTGCGCATCGGATCGAATTCGGCGGCGCCATGCTGAACGTGATGAACGAATGGTTTGCCACGACCGCCGACGTCTACCGGCTGACGGGCGAACTGGACCCGCTGCACGACGTGCAGCCGAGCGCCGACCAGGGGCCGAAAACGCAGGCGGCGAGCCGCGCGCGGCTCGCGCGCATGATCGGGCACGACGCGCACGACGCGTCGGACGTCGAATGGCTGCACTTTGCGCGGCGCTGGCGCGCGCTGCAGGTGCGCGAAATCGGCGCGAACCTGATGCGCGTGGTCGCCGCGCAGCCGGTGCTCGCGGCCGCGCCGCTGGTGGGCGCCGGCTGCGGCCGCTTCCTCGTCGCCGCATTGGCGCGCGACGAGGCGCGCGGCTATATCGATTTCGGCGCGCTGGCGGGCGTGCCCGATGCTTGCGCGGCATGGGCGGCGACCTGCGCGCCGAGCGTGGCGGTCGCGCTGCTCGCGGCGCGCGAGCCGGGCGCGCAACGGCGCGGCGCGCGTGGTATCGCGGCGCGCGCGGCATGAGTCGAGAGGCGCGGCGCTCAATCCGGGGACGCGGCGCGCCGGCGCACGAGTAGCGCAAAGAGGGGCAGTGGACACGATAAGGCGAGCGGGACAAGTTCGGTGATGAACGAGGTTGCGAAACGACGCGACCCGGCCGGGCACTCAACTGGACACGAGGGCAACAGTCATGTGGGTGGTCAAGATCGGAGGCAGCCTGAGTCACGACCCGGCACTGCGTCACTGGCTCAGTGAGCTATGCGAAGTCGGCGGCGGACGGGTCGTGATCGTGCCCGGCGGCGGCGATTTCGCGGACAAGGTCCGCCAGTACCAGGGCGAGTGGAACTTCGACGATCTGGCCGCGCACAACATGTGTCTGCTCGCGATGACGCAATATGCGCTGCTGATGCAGGGCGTTTCGCCCGAACTGGTGATCGCGTCGAGCGAGGCGAAGATTCGCCGCACCCTGCGTGACGGTCATGTCGCCGTGTGGGCGCCGACCGCGCTGATGCGCGACACGCCCGACGCGATGAGCAACTGGGACACGACCTCGGACAGCCTCGCCGCCTGGCTATCGACGATGCTCAACGCGGAGCGGCTGGTCGTCGTCAAATCCTGTCCGATCGCCGTCGACGATCCGCTCGAAACGCTGGCCGCGTCGGGGGTGGTCGACCGCAAGTTCGTCGACTACGTGAACGATGCGAACTATGTGGTCGAATTGCTCGACAAGAGCAACGTCGCGCTGATGCGCGACCGTTTGCTGAATATTCCGGTGATGTGATCGGCTGCTACAGCCGCGTCGCGTCGGTCGTGCCCGGCAACGGCGCGCCGCCATCGACGCGAATCTCTCCAGCCGGCCGGTGCAACGCGCTCGCCCATTGCGCGACGCGCTCGGGGTCGAGCCGCGAGCGGCGCCCGTCGGCGCACAGCGCGGTGCGAAAACCGGCCACGTCGGGCGCCAGCGCGCGGATCTGCGGCAGTTGCGCCCAGCCGAGCGCACCGGCGATGCCCGCCATCGCGCCGCGCTGACGCGCGAGCCGCAACCAGCGCGCGAGCGAGTCGACATCGACGTGATCGAACAGCGTGCCGCCGTCCTTGCTCGCGGTATCGAACATCAGACCGGCGAAGCCGAGCGCCGCGGTGTGGCTGACCAGTTCGTCGTCCATGCCGCCGTCGCATAGCAGCACCGGCACGACGCTAGCCGGCAGATTCGCGAGCTGCTCGATGCAGCGGCGCGCGGCCGGTCCGCGCGCGACGCCGACCTTCACATAGTCGACGCCGGCATCGCTGACGTCGATCACGCGCGCGGCGATCTCGTCGAACGCATCGGCCGGCACGTCGCCGATTGCCGCGCTGATCGGCTTGACCGGGTAGCGCGCGCGAAGTTGTTGCGCGATGTTCGTGATGGCGCCGATCGACAGGCCGCCGAGCGCGCCGTCGTCCGGCTCTTTCAGGTCGATCAGCTCGGCGCCCGCGCGGGCGGCGTCGAATGCTTCGTCAGCCGAGCGGACGCTCGCGAGCAATGCGGTCATCTGGGTTCTCCGCGGAAGGAAGGGTTTTCAGTGATGGGCCGAAGCGGCGGCTTGATGCGCCGCGTCTTCGAGGCTCGCGCGATATCGCGCGATCGCGGCGACGAGCCAGCTCCATGCGGTGCGCTCGTTGTCGCCGGCGGTTTTGTCGATCGCGATCTGCAGATACGCCATTTCCCGATCGACCTTGTCGGCCGGCAGCATGAAGAGCCGGCTCACCAGAATCGCGCCTTCCACGACCGCCGACTGCGCGCGATTGAAGCCCGCGAACGGCGCGTGGTTTTCACGGTGCACGCATTTCATCACCAGCACCGGGCGCTCCGCGTCGTCGCGCAGCTCGTCGAGTTCGAGCTCGGCGTGGGCCAGCGACTCGGCCAGACGTACGCTCGGCACGCGGCTCGCAGCCACGGTCGGCCAATCGGTCGCGCAGTGCGTGACGCAGCCGGCGAAGATACGCACGTCGGTGGTGAAATTCAGCACGGCCGCGCGCGTCGCGATCACGTTGTCGAGCGTGACCGACGGACGGAACGGCGCAAGGATGATGCGCTCACCCTCGTAGCGCGCGCCCATTGGCGCGATATGGGGACGGCCATCGCACGCTGCCGTGGTGACGATCGTTTCGTGGATCATGGCTGGGAACGTGTGTCCCGACAGCGCCGGAAGGCCGGCCGTCAGCAGAAGTCAAACACAAACGGGAACCGCAAAGGGGCCGCGGCGTGCGGCCCGGTTGCGGGCTTAACGCGTAGCGACATACATCACGATTTCAAACCCGAGGCGTACGTCGGTGTAGCTCGGAGTCGTCCATTGCATACGTGCTTCCTCCTTCGGTTGAAACAGCGGGTGGAACAGCGTTGCGCCGCCGGCCCGGCGTGATGCCCGGTGTCGACGGCAGCCGGCATCATGCAAGCTCCGTGCCCACGCGCGTACCGGCCGGCCAGGCGTGCGTGCATTCGACGGCCAATACAGCACCCGGCGAATTGCGCCACGCCGTGGCGCTCGCACGGGTTGCCAGACGCAAAGAGCCGCGCGGTGTGGCGAAAACGAAGCAAAGTGTGCCATCGCGATTCGCTAATTCGATTGCGCTGTCACGCCGCGCGCCTCGCTCACCAACACATTCTGCTCCCATTCGCGTCGCATGGCTCGAAAAAGAACCTCACGATGTGATAGCGATAACCGATCCGTTAAGTCTGCCAAATAAAATCGTGAATTCACCTTGGGCGTGTCCGTGCCTACAGTGCAACTCAAGCGCTTCGTTCTTCCGGCAGTGCGCTTGCCACCTTCGAGGACACGTCATGAACGATTTCAGTCAACCGCCGATCCAGCCCGAACCTCAAGCGCGCGATCCGCACAATCCGCGCGAACGGTACGCGGCGGGCGTGATGAAATACCGCGAGATGGGGTACTGGCAACCGGACTACGAACCGAAAGACACCGACGTGATCGCGCTGTTTCGCATCACGCCGCAACCCGGTGTCGAACCCGAGGAAGCAGCGGCCGCGGTGGCCGGCGAATCCTCGACCGCGACGTGGACGGTGGTGTGGACCGACCGCCTGACCGCCTGCGACATGTATCGCGCGAAAGCGTATCGCGTCGAGCCGGTGCCGGTGTCTCGCGCCGACGAGCCGCAGTACTTCGCGTATATCGCTTATGAACTCGATCTGTTCGAAGAGGGCTCGGTCGCGAACCTGACCGCGTCGATCATCGGCAACGTGTTCGGCTTCAAGCCGCTGAAGGCACTGCGGCTCGAAGACATGCGCATCCCCGTCGCGTATCTGAAGACGTTTCAGGGGCCGCCGACCGGCATCGTCGTCGAGCGCGAACGGCTCGACAAGTATGGTCGGCCGCTGCTCGGCGCCACCGTGAAGCCGAAGCTCGGTCTGTCGGGCAAAAACTATGGACGGGTGGTCTACGAAGGCCTGCGCGGCGGCCTCGATTTCCTGAAGGACGACGAGAACATCAATTCCCAGGCGTTCATGCATTGGCGCGACCGCTTCCTGTTCGCGATGGACGCGGTGAACCGCGCCCAGGCCGAAACCGGCGAACTCAAAGGGCACTACCTGAACGTGACGGCCGGCACGATGGAGGACATGTACGAGCGCGCCGAATTCGCGAAGGAGCTCGGCTCGTGCATCGTGATGATCGACCTCGTGATCGGTTGGACCGCGATCCAGTCGATGTCGCGCTGGGCCCGCAGGCACGACATGATCCTGCATCTGCATCGCGCGGGGCATGGCACCTACACGCGGCAACGCAACCACGGCATCTCGTTTCGCGTGATCGCCAAATGGCTGCGCATGGCGGGCGTCGATCATGCGCATGCGGGCACCGCGGTCGGCAAGCTCGAAGGCGATCCGCTGTCGGTGCAGGGCTACTACAACGTATGCCGCGACGCGCACAACGCGGTCGATCTGTCGCGCGGCATTTTCTTCGACCAGCCGTGGGCCGGCTTGCGCAAGGTGATGCCGGTCGCCTCGGGCGGGATTCACGCGGGGCAGATGCATCAACTGCTCGACCTGTTCGGCGACGACGCGATCCTGCAGTTCGGCGGTGGCACGATCGGCCATCCGGCCGGCATCCAGGCCGGCGCGACCGCGAACCGCGTCGCACTCGAAGCGATGGTGAAGGCGCGCAACGAGGGCCGCGACATTCTGCGCGAAGGCCCCGACGTGCTCGAAGCCGCCGCGCGCTGGTGCACGCCGCTCAAGCAGGCGCTCGATACGTGGCGCGACGTGACCTTCAACTACGCATCGACCGATACGCCCGATTTCGCCGCCACGCCGACGGCGGCCTAGCAACGCCGAGCTTTTCCCGCGAGCGCCTCACGAGCGCATCCGCAACGCGGTGCAACGGCACCGCGCGGGGCACCGTTGACGCCGCTCCGAACGCGACATCCATCCACGAGGTTCGTCATGCGTATTACTCAAGGAACGTTTTCTTTTCTGCCCGAGCTGACCGACGAGGAAATCGGTCTGCAAATCGACTACGCGCTGCGCCAGGGCTGGGCCTGTTCGGTCGAATTCACCGACGACCCGCATCCGCGCAACACCTACTGGGAAATGTGGGGTCTGCCGATGTTCGACCTGCACGACGCGGCCGGCGTGTTGCAGGAGGTCAGGGCTTGCCGCGAGGCGCGGCCGCAGCACTACATCAAGGTCAACGCGTTCGACTCGGTGCGCACCTTCGAGACGATGCGCCTGTCGTTCATCGTCAACCGGCCGGACGTGGAGCCGGGCTTCCGGCTGTTGCGGCAGGACGCGCAGGGGCGCACGCAGCGCTACAGCATGACGGGCTACGCGGGCGACCGGCCAGCGGGCGAGCGTTACGGCGCGGCGGGCTGATGCCTATGACAGGTCGCACGACCCCACCCGCAGCTAGGAGGAACCATGACAGACGCCGCCATCGTGGACGCACTGCCCGCGTCCACCGCGCACAGCGACGCCGCCGCGCCCCACATCGACCTCGCGGCGCTGTACCGCGACTCGGGCATCGGCGACGTGCTCGGCGAACTCGATCGCGATCTGGTCGGGCTCGCGCCCGTGAAAACGCGCATTCGCGAGGTCGCCGCGCATCTGCTGGTCGAGCGCGCGCGGGCTTCGCTGGGTCTCGCGGGCGGCGCGCCGACCTTGCATATGTGCTTCTTTCTCCGGCAACCCCGGCACCGGCAAGACGACGGTTGCGCTGCGCATGGCGGAAGTGTTGCACCGGCTCGGCTACATTCGCCGCAATCATCTGGTGTCGGTCACACGCGACGATCTGGTCGGCCAGTACATCGGCCACACCGCGCCGAAAACGCGCGACGTGCTCAAGCGCGCGATGGGCGGCGTGCTGTTCATCGACGAAGCGTATTACCTGTATCGCCCGGAGAACGAGCGCGACTACGGGCAGGAAGCGATCGAAATTCTGTTGCAGACGATGGAGAACCAGCGCAGCGATCTGGTCGTGATTCTGGCCGGCTACGCGTCGCGAATGGAAGTGTTCTTCGAGAGCAATCCGGGTTTCCGGTCTCGCATCGCGCATCACATCACGTTTCCCGATTACGAGGAAACACAGCTGCTCGAAATCGCCGAACGGATGCTCGGCGCCATGCATTACCGCTTCGATGCCGCGTCGCGCCGCGCGTTCGCCGACTATCTGGCGCGCCGCATCCGTCAACCGAATTTCGCCAACGCGCGCTCGGTGCGCAACGCCCTCGACCGCGCGCGGCTGCGCCAGGCGAACCGCCTGTTCGCGAGCGCCTTGCAAGGCGGCGAGCCGATCGACGCCGCCACGCTGACGCTGATCGATGCCGCCGACGTGCGCGCGAGCCGCGTGTTCGACGCGCCGCCGCAGTCCTCGCAATCGCCTTCCACCGCGCGCGCCGTCACGGCGCCGCCGGGCTGAATCACGACACCATCGACGGAGAACGCCATGCAGGACGGACGCACGACACTATCGAAGTTCCTGATCGACACGCTCGATCGCCCGCCGTGTACGGACGACACGCGCGACACTGCAGGACTCTCCGCGCTGCTGATCGACGTAGCGGCGGCCATCAAGTCGATCTCGGCGATGCTGACCAAGGGCGCGCTAGGCGGCAACTACGGTTCCGCGCAAACGCTCAACACGCACGGCGAGCAACAGAAGAAGCTCGACGTCTCGACCAACGAGATCTTCGTGCAGCAATGCGAGTGGGACGGCTTGCTGGCCGCGATGGTGTCCGAGGAAATGGAGCACGTCTACGCGATTCCGCCGGACTATCCGCGCGGCGAGTATCTGCTCGCGTTCGATCCGCTCGACGGCTCGTCGAATATCGACATCAACGGCGTGGTCGGCTCGATCTTCTCGGTGCTGCGCACGCGCGACCCGGCAGAGGATGCAACCAGCGAAGCCGCGTTCCTGCGGCCGGGCTGCGAACAGGTCGCGGCCGGCTATGCAGTGTATGGACCGTCGACGATGCTGGTGCTGTCGGTCGGCAATGGCACGCATGGCTTCACACTGGAGCGCGACATCGGCAACTTCGTGCTCACGCATTCGAACATCCGGATTCCGGAGGAAACCGGCGAGTTCGCGATCAACGCATCGAACGAGCGCTTCTGGGAGCCGCCCGTGCGCCGCTACGTGCAGGAGTGCAAGGACGGCCGCAGCGGTTGCCGCGCGCGCGACTTCAACATGCGCTGGATCGCGTCGATGGTCGCGGAAGTGCATCGCATCCTGATGCGCGGCGGCGTGTTCATGTATCCGCGCGACTCGAAAACACCGGCGATGGAAGGACGCCTGCGCCTGCTCTACGAAGCGAACCCGATGAGCTTCCTGGTCGAGCAGGCGGGCGGACTCGCGATGACCGGCCGGGAACGCATTCTCGACGTCGCGCCGCGTGCGCTGCATGGCCGCGTGCCGGTGATTCTCGGCTCGAAGAACGAGGTCGAGCGCATCGCGCGCTATCACGGCGAATACGACCGCGGCGAGGACAAGCCGTTCACGTCGCCGCTGTTCGGCACGCGCTCGTTGTTCCTGCCGGATTTCACGGCGTGATCAGCGACTGACGGCGCGCTCAGCGCACAGAACACAGTCATACGGAGACAAACGCATGTCAGTCAAACATCCGATCATCGCGGTGACCGGCTCGAGCGGCGCCGGCACCACCACCGTCATGAAGAGTTTCACGCATATCTTCAGACGCGAGCACATCAATGCGCAGATCGTCGAAGGCGACGCGTTCCATCGCTACGACCGCAATGGCATGCGCGCGGCGATGCAGGAGCGCGAACGCGACGGTGTGCCGAATTTCAGCCACTTCGGGCCGGAAGCGAATCTGCTCGAAGAGCTCGAAACGCTGTTCACGCGCTACGGCGAAAACGGCAGCGGGCAGCTTCGCCACTACGTGCACGACGCGGGCGAAGCGCAACTGTACAAGCAGGACGGCGGCACCTTCACGCCATGGGAGGAGGTCGCGCCCAATACCGACCTGATGTTCTACGAAGGGCTGCATGGCGCGGCGGTGACCGGCAGGGTCGATATCGCGCGGCATGCGGATCTGCTGATCGGCGTCGTGCCGATCATCAACCTCGAATGGATCCAGAAGCTGCACCGCGATCAGACGATGCGCGGCTACACGCACGAAGCGGTGGTCGACACGATCCTGCGGCGCATGCCCGACTACGTGAACTACATCTGCCCGCAGTTCTCGCGCACGCATGTGAACTTCCAGCGCGTGCCGACCGTGGACACGTCGAATCCGTTTACCGCCCGCGAGATTCCGCAACCGGACGAGAGCTTCGTCGTGATCCGCTTCGCGCGGCCGAAGGGTATCGACTTCCAGTATCTGCTGACGATGCTGCACGACTCGTTCATGTCACGCCCGAACGTGATCGTCGTGCCGGGCGGCAAGATGGGACTCGCGATGCAACTGATCTTCACGCCGATGATCCTGCAACTGATCGACCGACGCTCGCGCGCCTGAGCGGTATCAGACGGATACCGAGGTTCATTTCGCAAGGAGAGATTCGATGAGTGCAGTCGCGCAACCGCTTGACGCACCCGCCACGCGCTCGATGGCCGACGCGCTGCGCATGCTCGCAATCGATGCGGTGGAAGCCGCGAAGTCGGGACACCCTGGCATGCCGCTCGGCATGGCCGAGATCGCGGTCGCATTGTGGGACCGGCATTTGAAGCACAACCCACGCAATCCAGCCTGGCCCGACCGCGATCGGTTCGTTTTGTCGAACGGGCATGGTTCGATGCTGCTCTATGGACTGCTGCATCTGACGGGCTATGACCTGCCGATCGACGAATTGAAGCGTTTTCGCCAGTTGCACGGCAAAACGCCGGGGCATCCCGAAGTGGGCGTGACACCAGGCGTCGAGACGACCACCGGGCCGCTCGGCCAGGGGCTCGCGAACGGCGTCGGCATGGCGCTCGCCGAGGCCTTGCTCGCGCGCGAGTTCAATCGGCCCGGGCATAGGGTCGTCGATCACCGTACCTACGTGTTCGTCGGCGACGGCTGCCTGATGGAGGGCATCTCGCACGAAGCGGCGTCGCTCGCGGGCACGCTGAAGCTCGACAAGCTGACGGTGCTCTACGACGACAACGGCATCTCGATCGACGGCCACGTCGCGCAATGGTTCGGCGACGACACGCCCGCGCGCTTCGCGTCCTATGGCTGGCACGTGGTGCGCGAGGTGGACGGCCACGACGTCGATGCGGTCGATCGCGCGTTGCACGCGGCGCGCGCCACCGGCCGGCCGACGCTGATCTGTTGCCGCACGGTGATCGGCCAGGGCGCGCCGTCGAAGGCCGGCACGCACGATGTACACGGCGCGCCGCTCGGCGCCGACGAGGTGCAACGCACTCGCCGCGCGCTCGGCTGGCCGCATCCGCCGTTCGAGATTCCCGGCGGGATTCGCGCGAACTTCGACGCGAGCGAGCGCGGTGCCGCCGCTGAAGCCGAGTGGCGCGCGCGTTTCGACGCGTATCGCCGGCACTATCCGATGGAAGCCGCCGAATTCGAACGACGTATGGATGGCAGCTTGCCCGCGCATTGGCACGACACGGTTCGCGCGCTGCTGCGCGATGCGGATGGCGCGGCCGAATCGATCGCGACGCGCAAGGCTTCGCAAAAGGCGATCGCCGCGCTCGCGCGCTGCCTGCCGGAGCTGCTCGGCGGCTCGGCCGATCTGACCGGTTCGAACCTGACGGACTGGCCGGGCGCGGTCGATGTCCGCTGTGACGAAAACGGTCTGCGCGGCGGCAACTACGTGCACTACGGCGTGCGCGAGTTCGGCATGAGCGCGGTGATGAACGGCATCGCGCTGCATCGCGGCTACCTGCCGTTCGGCGGCACCTTCCTGACGTTCTCCGACTATGCGCGCAACGCGTTGCGTATGGCCGCGCTGATGAAGACGCGCTCGATCTTCGTGTTCACGCACGACTCGATCGGACTCGGCGAAGACGGACCCACGCATCAGGCGGTCGAACACGCGGCGAGCCTCAGGCTGATTCCGGGGCTCGACGTCTGGCGTCCGTGCGACACCGTCGAGACCGCGCAGGCGTGGGTCGGCGCCGTGGAACGGGACGGGCCGTCGTGTCTGTTGCTGAGCCGGCAGAACCTGCGCTTCGTGACGCGCTCCGCCGAACAGGTCGCCGCGATTGCGCGTGGCGGGTACGTGTTGCGCGATTGGCCCACCGAAGAAGGGCAAGAGCCACCGGCGCGCATCGTTATGATCGCCACCGGCTCGGAAGTTTCCCTCGCACTCGATGCGATCGCGCCGCTCGCGGCCGCCGGTATTGCCGCGCGCGTCGTATCGATGCCATCGACCACCGCGTTCGACCGGCAACCGCGCGCCTGGCGCGACGTCGTGCTGCCGCCGGGCGTGCCGCGTGTCGCGATCGAGGCGGGCGTGCGCGCGTTCTGGCGGCAATACGTCGGGCTCGACGGTGGCGTGGTCGGCATCGATACGTTCGGCGAATCGGCCCCGGCCGCCGCGTTGTTCGAGCATTTCGGGCTGAACGCGCAGGCGGTGATCGACGAAGCGCGGCGCGTCGCGGACCGCGCGCGTTGAGCCCGCCGCTCGCCAAGATTTCATTTCATATCGAGGAGCACGCAATGGCCTTCATCACCCTGCGGCAACTGCTGGATCACGCGGCCGAACATGACTACGGCGTGCCCGCGTTCAACGTCAACAACATGGAGCAGATTCACGCGATCATGCGCGCGGCCGAGGCGACCGATAGCCCGGTGATCCTGCAGGCGTCGGCCGGTGCGCGCAAGTACGCCGGCGAGCCGTATCTGCGCCATCTGGTGCTCGCCGCGCTCGAAGCGCACCCGGACATTCCGCTCGTGCTGCATCAGGATCACGGCGCGAGCCCCGCGGTGTGTCAGCAGGCGATCCGCTCGGGCTTCACGTCGGTGATGATGGACGGCTCGCTGCTGCCCGATCAGAAAACCCCCGCCGCGTACGACTACAACGTCGAGGTGAGCCGGCGCGTGGTGGACGCCGCGCATGCGGTCGGCGTGTCGGTGGAAGGCGAACTCGGCTGTCTCGGTTCGCTCGAAACCGGCACGGCAGGCGAAGAGGACGGCGTCGGCGCACAAGGCAAGCTCACGCGCGAGCACCTGCTGACCGATCCGGACGAAGCGCGGCGCTTCGTCGACACGACCGGCGTCGATGCGCTCGCGATCGCGATCGGCACGTCGCACGGCGCGTACAAGTTCAGCCGCGAGCCGACCGGCGACATCCTCGCGATCGACCGGATCGCCGATATCCATGCGCGCATTCCGAACACGCATCTGGTGATGCACGGTTCGTCGTCGGTGCCGCAGGAATGGCTCGCGGTGATCCGCGAATATGGCGGCGAGATTCCGACCACCTACGGCGTGCCCGTCGACGAAATCCGCCGCGGCATCGCGCACGGCGTGCGCAAGGTCAACATCGACACCGACATCCGTCTCGCGATGAGCGGCGCGATGCGCAGGTCGCTCGCCAATGCGCGCGCGGAGTTCGATCCGCGCGCGGCATTGAAGGCCGCCACCGCCGCGGCGAGCGCGATCTGCGTCGAGCGATTCGAGGCGTTCGGCTGCGCGGGGCAGGCGGCGCGCATCAAGCCGCTGCCGCTCGATACGATGGCGAGCCGCTACCACTAACGCCACTGCCACGGAGAACGCAATGCGCGAATTCCTGATTGCTCCGTCGCTGCTGTCGGCGGATTTTGCCCGGCTCGCCGACGAGATTCGCGACGTGACGGCGGCCGGCGCGGACTGGATTCATCTGGACGTGATGGACAACCACTACGTGCCGAACCTGACGGTCGGCCCACTCGTGTGCTCGGCGATCCGGCCGTACACGACGCTGCCGTTCGACGTGCATCTGATGACCGCGCCCGTCGATCCGCTGGTGTCGGCGTTTGCCGAGGCCGGCGCGAACCTGATCAGTTTTCATCCGGAGGCGACGCTGCACGTGCATCGGACCATCGACCTGATCCGCTCGCACGGCGCGCGCGCGGGGCTGGCGCTGAATCCGGCGACGCCGCTCGCGGCGCTCGATCACGTGCTGGAGATGCTCGACGTCGTGCTGGTGATGTCGGTGAATCCGGGCTTCGGCGGGCAGGCATTCATCGCCGAAACGCTCGACAAGCTGCGGTTGCTGCGCGAGCGCGTCGACACGACGATGCAGCGCACCGGGCGGCCCTTGCTGATCGAAGTGGACGGCGGCGTGAAGGCGTCGAACATCGCGCGTATCGCCACGGCGGGCGCGGACGTGTTCGTTGCCGGGTCGGCCGTGTTCGGTGCGGGCGATCGCGCGCAGGCGATCCGCGGCATGCGCGGCGAACTGGTTACTGTCGACGAACACGCGGGGGTGGCCGCCATGCAGTGATGGCGCTGCTGTTTCAGCGCTTTTTCATCGTCTCGCCCGGCGCGCACCATGCGCTGAGATCTTCTTCAGGCCGGTCGACAGCGCAGCCCCAGTCGAGCGGCTGGTCCTGATCGAAGCGCTTGCCGAGCCGCCATGCAATCTCGGCGCGCGCAAGCTGCACGCCCATATAGAACGCGTGGCCGCCGTCTGTTTCGAGGTTCAACTGCGGGTACAGCGCGAACGGATCGTCGCCGCGACGATGGCCGTCGCGGTTGTACACGTGAATGCCGTCGGCGCTGATCTGCACGCGGAAATTCGGGTCACGCACGCCGCGCGCGAATTCGCCGATTTCTTCGGCGCTGTACGGAAACGGCCGTTTCGCGTGGACCGTCGCGAGTTCGGTGCTGATGCCCTTCGGCAGCACCTGCGCATCGCGCGCGGCGTGCATCACGCGGCGCGCGACATCGGCTTCGCGCAACGCGCGCCGCGCGTGCTGGCTCACCGACGTCGCCAGCACCGCGCCAACGCGCAATTCAGCCGCCATGCCGAGCAGCACCGCGTTGATGCCGCTCGTGTCGGCCTCGGTCAGTTCGGTCACGTTGCCGATGCCCATCATGATCGCGATGTCGGGATAGCGCTCGCGCAAACGCACATAGCGCGCAATCGACGCGGCCAGCCCGAACGGAATCGGATCGAGAATCGGATCGGCGAGAAACGCGCGGCCGCGCGCGGACAGCGCGTCGATCGCGGCGTCGAGCGAGGCGGGGTCGGCCGGTTCGCGCGCGACGAGGATCGGCGTCGACGGTACTTCGTCGGCGATCCATAGCGTGTCGAGGTTCAGGCTCATCAGATAGTCGGCGCCCGCGCGGCCGCCGCGCAGCAGTTCGTCGTTGCGCATCGAATCGACGCTGACACGATAGCCTTCGGCCTTCAGCCGCCGCACCGCGTCTTCGAGATGCGCAAACGGCGTGTCCGGCAGACAGCCGATGTCGATCACGTCCGCGCCTTGGGCCGCATACTCGCGCGCCCTTGCCGCGATGCCGTCGAGGTCGAGGCGCGGCGCATCGACGATCTCCGCGAAAATCTCCGTGTCGTAGCGGCTCAGATCGAACGGCTTCGCCTTGCGGCCGAAAAACTGCGGCAAGTCCTTGACCTCCTCCGGACCGCGTTCGAACGGCACGCCGTAGTGCGCGCTCAGCGCGTCGAGATCGCCACGGCAGCGGCCCGGCACGATCACGCGCTGCGCGGCGAGCGGCGCGCTCACGCGGCGCTGGATCAGGTCGGCGGTCATCAACCCGGCCACTTGCAGGCCGATTTCGCGCACCTCCCAACTGAACGGCGTTGGCGCCATGCCGTCGAGCACGCGCCGCAGGCTCGGTTCGGCAAGCCGGCCGGTCAGGAAGAGGAGGTGGTCCATGCGAGGTCGAGGGTCGCGAGGCGTTGGGTGAGCGCCGCTTCGAGTTCGTCGAGCGAGCGCGCGAGCGTCGTGTATTCGAAGCGCGCCAGACGCTCGACATTGTCGAGTTCGATCGCCCGTGGCCGCAGTTCGACCCATTCGTCCGGGCTATGCGTGATCACGCTCGGTTCGGTGTCGCACGCAAAGACGATGCCGGGGATGCATTGCTTGCCGGCCTGCGCATACATATTGGTCGGCAGCGTATCCGAGATGCCGTAAGCACATTTGGCGACCGTGTTGCTGGTGGCGGGTGCGATCACGACCGTGTGATAGACGCCGTGATACAGCATGCCGACCGGCACGCCGCTCGCGCTGTTGTCGCGCAGTACGCGAAAGTGTTCGCGCAGCTTGTCGAGCGACCAGCCATAGAGCGGCAGCACTTCCTCGGCCGCCGCGGACAGAAACAGATCGACGAGGGGCAAGCGCCGGGCGAGCGCGATCGATTCTTCCAGCATATGACCGGAGCCGGTCACGCACCACGCGAAGTGCGCATCCGGCTTGAAGTCCGCGAGATCGCGGGCGCCCTTGCGAGCAGTCTCGCTGGGGGACCTGAGGGACGACCCCGTCATGCGTCGAGATCGAACGGCATGCCGTCGGCCGGCGAGCCTTCATGCGACAGCCGGATGTGCAGCCGGCGCATCTTGCGATACAGCGTATTGCGGCTGATGCCGAGCGCCTTCGCGACGTTGCTGACGTTCCAGCGGTGCTCGTCGAGCAGCGACAGCACCGTTTCGCGCTCGTTCAGCTGGATCGCGTTCAGCGAAGAAATGTCCGCGTCGTCGGCGAGATGCCCGTCCATGTCCGCGTTCGCGAGGCGCAGCGCGATCGGCAGGTCGACCGTCGACGTGCGTTGCGTGACCTCGGGCGGCAGATGCTCGCAGCGGATCGGCTCGCCGTCGGACAGCGCGATGGCCATCTGCAACACGTGACGCAGCTGACGGATGTTGCCGGGCCACGCGTAGGTCAGCAGCGCGTGTTCGGCTTCCGGCGTCAGATCGGGCGGATCGTCGGTTTCGTTGGCGAGCAGATGATGGATCAGCGGCAGCTTGTCGACGCGCTCGCGCAGCGCCGGCAGATTCAGCTCGACGCCCTTGAGCCGGTAGTACAGATCCTCGCGGAATTGCCCGCTTTGCACGAGTTCGAGCAGATTGCGGTGGCTCGCGCTGATCAGCTGGAAATTGACCTTGACGGTGGTCTCGGCGCCGAGCGGCGTGACCTCGTGTTCCTCGATCACGCGCAGCAGGCGTGCCTGCAACACGAGCGGCATGTCGCCGATCTCGTCGAGAAACAGCGTGCCGCCGTTGGCCTGCACGATCTTGCCGCGCCGTCCTTCGCGCTGCGCGCCGGTAAATGCGCCCGCGCGATAGCCGAACAGCTCGCTCTCGATCAGGTTCTCCGGCAGCGACGCGCAGTTGACCGGCACGAACAGACCGGCGGCGTGCGGGCTGATGCTATGCAACGCCTGCGCGAAGACTTCCTTGCCGGTGCCGGTCTGGCCGCGCAGCACGATCGGAATCTTGCGCTGGATCACGCGCGCGGCCAACTGGATCTGCGAGGCCATGCGCGGGTCGCCGAATTCGAGGTGCGCGATCTCGTCGAGCTTCGGCTCCGGCCGATGTTTGTCGTGCTTCTCGTGTTTTTCGGCGGCGTTGGCGCGCATGGCGGAGTCGGGGACGAGCACGCGCGTCACGCGCCCCGTGGCGTTCTGCGGCGTCTGCGCGACGAGGAAAAAGCGGTTCGTCGCGTTCGCGCTGTAGACGGTGACCGGATGGAACGAGCCGCGAATGCTGCGCGCGATCATGTCTTCGAGCGACGCGTTGAATGCTTCCTCGATGCGCCGGCCGCGCAGCTCGCTCAGCGAGCGGAAGCCCAGCTGGAACAGCGCGCTGCGATTCGCGGCGAGCACGGTGCTGTCGTCGCCGACCGCGAGCTTGCCGCCGTGCAGCGTGCCGACGAATTCCGGGCGGCTGTGGAAATGGATCATGTTGGCGTGCCGGTAACGGGCATCGAGCAGACGGTTTTCGATCATCTGCCGCGACATGCCGACCAGCACCAGCGAGTGCTGCTGCAGCAGCTTCGAGCGGCTCGTGACGTCGAGCACGCCGGCGATTTCGCCGCCATCGTCGAAGATCGGCGCAGCCGAGCACGTCAGCGACGTATAGCGCGGATAGAAGTGCTCGTTCTGACAGACGGCAATGCAGTCGCGCTCCGCGAGACAGGTGCCCATGCCGTTGGTGCCGGCTTCGCGTTCGCTCCACAGCGCGCCGACGCGAAAGCCGTCGACGGCGACCGCCTCGGCGAACGGCACGGACGACACCTGATGCACGATCACGCCGCCAGAATCGACGAGCACGACCGCGAGCTCGGGATCGGCCAGTTGCTGGTAGAGCGTCGTCATCTCGAGCTTCGAACACGCGATCAGATCGCCGAGCGCCTCACGGCGCGCGCTGAGTTCGTACTCGGTGAGCACCGGCGGCGGCACGAAACGCGCGGGGTCCAGCTGGAATTCGTTGATGCAGCGCGTCCACGACTGAGCTACGGGTTCGCTTGTCGGGCGCGTGGTCAACTGATGGTTGACCACGTTCAGAACTTCCCGGACGTGCGTACTGCTGTCAGCGAGCAACGACATGGGATTTGTCTCCGTTGCGTCATTTCGGAAGCGTGACTGCTTCGCACGCCGCGAATGCCGCTTTATCAAGCCTGCCTGCCCTTGGTGCGGCGGAATCTCGGTTCGCCTGCGCCCTCGCGACCGGCCCTACTACGAGGCGGGTGTTTAAAACTGTACGCCCGATGCAGGATTGGTTCAACAGAAAGTCACACTGGGTTTACCTCACTGTGCCCGGAATTTGCTTTTCTCGATGAGCGACGCGTTAAACGGGATGCAGATTGCATGCCTGTCGCAGCTTCGGCACAGAGTGTGCCGCGCGTCGTTCAGTTCTACTGTTCTACTGTTGCATCGTTTCGCTCGTCATCACTGGCTGTTCAATCCTGGGCCGCGCCGCGGCGGAGATCAAATCATGGATCGTTTCGATACTGTTCGCCTTGCCGCATTTTCCAGCCTCGGCGCCGATCCCGGCTCGCAAGTCGGCGCGTTGCCCGAGCGCCTCGACATCGTATTCATCGAGAACTTCATCGGCCAGACGGTCATTGGTATCGATAGCAGCGAGTTGCATGTCGCGCAACCGGTGCGTGTGAACCTGGCTATCGGCGTGCCAGCGATCCGCGCCTGCGCGACGGACCGGATCGAAGATACGGTCAACTACGCGGCCGTGCGCGGGGCGCTGCTCGAGCTGTTCGCATCGCATCGCGTGCGGCTGCTGGAGGCGCTTGCCGAGACGATCGCGCAACTGCTGATCGCCGACTTCGGCGCGCACTGGGTGCGCGTGTCGCTCGCGAAGCCGGCCAAGTTCGCCGACCTCGCGGCTGTCGGCGTGCAGATCGAGCGGCGTCGCGGCGATGGCTCGGCGGCGGCCGTGGGTCTCGCGCGGTACGCGTCGCTGGGCGAGGGGCTGGTGCCGAATTGAGGGACGCGCCGAGCGGGGGGCGCCTAGCCGGGGGCGCCGAGCCGGGGCGCCGAGCGGGCGGCGCCGGGCCGGGCGCGCAGAACGCCCGGCGCGTTTCAGGCCGTGGTCATTTAGCCACGGTCGACGTTTTCTGCGGACCGAGTCCGCACGCCTGATATGCGCTGGTTTGCAGCGCGCGGAAGCGCTTGGTTTGCGCCTTGGCGTGGTCGACGCGGAATTCCGCGCCGCCTTCGCCGCCTAGCGTCGCGTACTTCGAAAAGGTCGACTGGTCGACGAATTCGTCGTACGGCAATGACGCGGCCATCTTGTCGATCACGCACGAGCACTTGTAGACGTTCGCGAAATCGTGGCCGTTATCGTCCATGCAGCTGAGCACGTATTCGACGCGACCCTCGGTCGGATAGTTGTAGCCGCCCGCCCACGCGAGCGGCGCGGCGAGCACGAGCGAGGTAAAGGCGAGAAGCGCGCGACATCTGTTGGTCATTGAATGCCTCTGCGAGAGCATTGAACCTGCTTCGCGAACCGCTGCGCGAGATGCGTGCCTTGCGGCCGCGAGGCGACGGGATGCGCGAGGAGGCGGCGCCGGCAACGGCGCCGCGTCTCCTGCGCTTGCATGAGCCGTCAGTTCGGCGCGAACGGATGCGCGACGCTGCCCTTCTTCGCGACCACTTCAGCCGCGCTCGGGTCGCCGGTGACCGCGCGCTTGATCGCCTCGCGCGTCGCCTGATAGTTGAACTGCTGGATCTTCTTGTCGTCCTCGGCCTGCCAGTGGATGAAGACGCCGACGCAAAGGAACAGATCGTCGGCTTCTTCCTGCGGGATCGTGCCGTCCTCGACGCTGTCGGCCACCGCGAGCGCGACCGCGTGCTGCGCCGGGCCGAACATCTGCACGGCCTGCTTGGCGCCTTTGATCGTCACCTTGTTGAACAGGATCGTATTGGGCTTCGTGATGAGATTGGGCGCGACGACGGCGAGCAGCGACGTGAAGCCGTCCTTGTTGTTGGTGAGGGCGTGGCAGAACGCGGTTTCCGCAGCCGAACCTCGCGGTCCGATCAGCAAGTCGATGTGCGCGACCTCGTTGCCGTCGCCGACGAGCGACTCACCGATCATGACGCGGTTGATCTTGGCCATTCTGTTCCTCCAAAAGAGTAGGTATGGACCTGCTGACGAGGCGCCGCCCGCGATCGTCCAGATCAGCATCGCGAGAGCGGTGCGGGAATGCACGGCGGTACTAACTAACAGGTTCCGTGCCAGTTGTGGCAAAGGGCCTGCTGGCGCGCCTGTTCGGGTCGTGTTCAGTCCAGACGATTCAGGGTTAACCGCGCCCTTCGACACAGCGCGCAAGAAAAAGCGTGGCCACCGCGAGGTCAGCGCTGGTGCCGGGATTGATCGCGCGAGCCTTCAATTCGGCATCCCAAGCATCGAGTTGCGGATCGCTTGCCGAGCGGCGCGCGGCGGATCGCGTTTGGCGCCAGCGCGCGTGCTGTTCGCGTGCCACGAGCGTGACACTCTGCGCCAGCGCGAGGCCGTGCTTGCGCACAATGTGAGAGTCGGGCCATCCGCCGAGGAACGTGAGAAACACGTTGAGCATCGCGATTTCGCCTGGATCGGCGGGCACAGGTTCGGGCGTCGGTCTGGAGGCTTCGAAGTAGGCGGCGAGGCCGGTGTCGAACAGGTCGGCGAAACCGTTCGCGTACTGCCGCGCGATGCTGTCGCGTTCGCTGGCGAGCCGCATCGCGTCGCATAGGCCGATCGTCGGCGGTGCGTGGACCGATTGCTCGGGCGCGTCGCCGAGGCCGCCGGGATTGGCGAGCGCGATCGCGCGGTAAGCAAGCCGGGCGTCTTCGACGTCGAGCCGGCTCAGCACGTCGCCGACGGCCGCGCGCCACGCTTGCGCCGACACCGGCGGTTCGCCGGTTTCGTCGAGGGCCGCGGCGAGCGGCGCGACCAGCAGCACGATGCCGAGATTCGTATTGCAGCCGACGGCCGCGCGCGTGCGCGTGACCGCGTCGAGAATGCGCTGTCCGACGCGCTCGCCGCGCGCGAATAGCGCATCGAGCGAAGCGTCCGCGCTGGCGAGGAACTGGGCCGCGTGCATGCCGTGGCCGGGGCTTTGGGTGCTGACGTTGCCGGGTTTCGGCGTGGTGACGTCGAGCGCGCAGGCTTCGAGGAAGGCCGCGCGCGCGTGCTCGACGGGAATCGCATGAGTGTCGGGCATCGCGCTCAAGCCCGGCGCTGCGGCGACTGCTCAGGCAACCCCGCGCTAGCGGCTTGCCCGGCCAGCCTGCGATCGAGCAGATCGTCGACGAGCGCCGCCGCGACATCGAGCGGCACGACCGACTGCAAACCGCGCCACGCGGCCACACCGTTGACTTCGAGCACGAGGGGCAGCGCGGCGTCGTCGGCATTCGGGATCAGGTCCACGCCCGCGTAGTCGAGCCCGAGCGCGGCGGTTGCGCGCACTGCCGTCTGTGCGAGCGGGACCGTCAGCTCGGCGGGTTCGCAGCGCGCGCCTTGCGCGACGTTGTGAATCCAGCCCTTGCCGCCGCTGCGCCGCATCGCCGCGACCGCCTTGCCGCCGATCACCAGCACGCGCCAGTCGAAACCGGGTCGGCCACTCGCGACGAAGCGCTGCAGATAAGCGACGTGCCGATAACGCGCGAGCGAAGGCAATGGCGCGAGCACGGCGCCGCGCGCGCCGAGCCGTTTGAGCCCGTGGCCTTGCGAGCCGAACAGCGGCTTGAGCACGACCTGACGGCCGGCGGCCGCTTCGCGCATCAGTACGCGTTGCGCGAACGCGGCGGATTCGCCGGCCCAGGTGGCCGGTGTCGGCACGCCCGCGCGATGCAGCAGGAAGCTCGTCATCGACTTGTCGACGCTGCGCTCGATCGCGCGCGCGTCGTTGTACACCGGCACGCCCGATTCACGCAGCGCGTGCAGGATGCCGAGCCGCAGCGTCACCTGCTCGAAGCTGCCGCCGGCGATGCCGCGTACGAACACCGCGTCCGGCAGCGTGCGGCCGAAGCCCGGAATCGCGAGGCCGTGCGGCAGCCACGTGGTGTCGATGCGGCAATCCGCGAGATCGACGCAACGCGCTTCGGCGCCGCGCGCGCGGAACGCCTTTTTCAGCCGGCCGGTGTGCCAGCCGGTTTCGTCGGTCATGATCGCGATGCGCACGCCTGACGTGATCGTCATCGCGCGACGGACTCGCCGCCCCACTGTTTGCGCAGCAGGCCGCCGTCGAGCCGGCCGCCATGATAGGTCGCGCCGCTTTCGAGGCTGCTGACCCACACCTCGGCGGGCGCGAACAGCGCGGGATCGATCTGATAGAAGTCGAAGTTGACGGCCGTGAAGACGTCCGCGAACGGCCGGCCGTAGTCGCGCGAATTGGCGGAGGGGAGGGTGTCGGCGAGACGTTGCGCGATCTCGTCGTGCTGGACGGTCAGATGCACGCGGCCGCCGTACAGGATCGCGTCGTTGGTGCGGCCCATCGCCTGAATGCAGTCGGGCGCGGGCGGAGGCAGCGGCGCCGAGCCCGTCCCCGCGACGATCTCATCGAGCGGCACGCCGAGCACGTGCACCTTGTGCAGCGCAACTTCGACCACGCGGGCGACGACCTGTACCGTTCCCGCGACAGAGTGTGTCGGCGTGACGATCAGCGTCAGGCGGTCGGGCGCGAGGCCGCAATCGTGCAGCACCTTGTCGATCACGACTTGCGGCGGCAGGCGGTCCACTTCGAGCACCAGCGCGCCGCGCTCGTGGCGGTCGCGATAGCCGAGTTCGTCGAATAGCGGCTCCTTGACCGCGAGCGCGCGCGCGGGCCCCGAGCCGAGCGAAAAGAATTTCTTGCCGCCGGTCTGCTCCCTGGTCGCCGACAGGCTCCAGCCCGCGTACTGGCTGCCCAGACAGGCGAGCACCGGCGACGATGTGCTGACCTCGAGCATCGTCGGCCACAGCGGCGCGGCGTCGAAGTTCGCGCGTACCGCGACGCGGCCGAGACCGCCCATGCAGATGCGCGCGATCAGCACGCCGGCGTCGAGGCCGCCGCGCGCGTCGACGCCGGCGTCCGCGATCACGGTGCCATCGCGCGTGCGCGTCAGTGCGACGCCGAGCTGTGCCGCTTGATCGACGAGCCGTGCTACGAGGCGCTCTGAAAGCGCGTTCACGCTCGGCAACGCGGCGGGCGGGGAAGTCTCAGCTGTGGGCGTGGAGGCAGGCATAGTCGGGTTCATCGCAGGTTTCGATTCGTTGGACGACGCGTTCGTGCTGCGCGTCGAGCGCGGTGAACACCGCGTCCACCGATGCCGCTCGCACGTGCAGCGTGCAGACCGGCTGCCCTGCGTCGATGCAGGTGCCCGGCATCGGTACGTCGCGGCACTGCGGATCGCGCACGCAGGTGTCCGAGAACGCGGCCGGGACGCTGAACGGCCGCTGCGCGAACAGCACGCGCTGACCGGCACGCCAACGCGGCGCGCGGGCGAGCGCGAGGCTCGCGGCCGACGGCGCGCGGCCGTGGCGGCACGCGTCGAGGTGGCAGGCGAGCAGGCCGGCCGGCCATGCATCGGGCGACGCGGTTTCGTAGAGCGCCATCGTCGACGAAGGGCGCGGGTTGATTTCGAGCACGTCGAACGACGTGCCGTCCGACAGGAAGTCGCAGCTGTTGATGCCGACGAGGCCGGTGTTTGCGCACAGCGCGTCGAGCGCTTGCTGCGCGTGCGCGACGAGCGCTGGCGGCAAGTCGATCGGCCCGATCGAGCCCGCATGCACGAAGCGCAGATCGCCGATCGCGCAGGTGAGTTGCTCGGCGAAACCGATCAGATGCGCGCTGCCGTGCGCGCCGATGAAAAGCACCGACAGCGAGCGGCCTTGGCCAATGCGCTGGAAGTAGCCGTGCGCGGAGTCGGTCGTTAAATGGAACGAGTCGGCCGCCTCGATATGCGTTCCGCCACAACCGTCCGCCTGCTTGAACAGCCAGCCCTCGGCCGTCGCGGGCCGCTCGAACGACACAGCCGGATGCGCAATCCGCAACGCGTCGAGCAGCGCGAAAAAACGCCGCGGTTCGCGGACGGCCGCGATCGCCTCGGCATCGTTGCCGAGAAAGCGCGGCAAGCCGGATTCGCGGCACAACTGAGACATCAAAGGTTCGAGCCCGCTGCCGCCGATCCAGCCAAGCAAACCCGGCAAGCGCGCGACACGCGCAAGCGCATCGACGAGCCGCGCCCGGTCGATCCCGAGCGCGCCATCACCACGGCCGATGTCGAACCATAGCTCGGCGGCCTCGCGCGTGTCGCGGTCGCCGAAGATATCGAGCGCGGCGACATGCAGGCCGGCGCGCGCCGCGGACTGCGCGAGCAAGCGAGCGGACTGCCCGACGACCGCGACGATCGGCGCGTGCATGAGCGGACGGTGCGACTTCATGACGACCGCGCTCAGCCGAGACCGGCCGCGACCGCGCGGGCCTCGTCGTAGGCTTCCGGGAAGCCCAGGTAGACCGGCTTGCCGCCCGTGCGCATGCGCATGAAGAGGCGATGCTCGACCTGATACTTGACGTTGCCGATCGCCAGCGCGCCGATGCCGACCGCGCCCGCGTTCGGCACGCCGTCGATCGGCTTGCCGTCGTTCATCACGTTCACGCCGGCGATGCCTTCGGGCGGCACCGCGTTGACGTCGGCGGCGACGAGCAGGTGCTTCGCATGCACGAGGTCGTCCCTGCCGACCACCTGCGCGCCCGCGACGGCGGTGGCGAGCACGATTTCCGCGTCGGCGAGCGCGCCGCGCAATTCGTCGGGCGTCGTGGCGCTGATGCCGTTCGTGAAGATGCCGAAGCGCTCGTTGACTTCGGCCGAGGCCCCGAGCGCGCGATTGCGGTCGTGGTGGCTCGCGATCGTCACGTCGGCGCCGCGCGACGCGGCGATCGCCGCCGCGATGCGTCCGACCGCGCCCGTTCCGCCGAGAATCAGCACGCGCTTGCCGCCCAGCTCCACGCCGTGCTGTTTGCCCAGATGCCGCTCGACCAGCGCGACGAGCGCTGCCGCGGTCGTGTACGAACCGCTCGGATCGGCGAACACCGAGACCTCGAACGGCGGGACCATCGCGCGGCGCGCGGTGTCGAGCATGTCGGCGGCCTGCATCACGTCCCGTCCGCCGATGAAGATGCCGGTGCGCGACACCCCTTTCGGGCCGCGCGAGAAGATCGCGTCCTGCGTCAGATTCGCGACCATGCCCGCTTCGACGTTGCAATACGGCACGATGACCTGATAGCCGGCGTCGGCGGCCATGTTGACGTCGAACGGACTCATCTGCGGCGTGGCCGTGAACATGTGCAGGACGTAGGGCCTTTCAATGGTTTCTGACATGGCAGGGGCTCGTTTTAGTGGCAATCTCGGGGACGGCGCAAGGCAAGGCCGCGCCGCGCGTGGCAGCGTCTTACGCAGGCGGCGGCCTGAGCGGTGCAGCGCATCATGCGGCGTCGATGTGCGGCGCGCGCGCCTCGGCGCCGCTGATCGCCGCGCCGCTGTTGCGGCCCGCGACGACGCTGCATTCGATATGCGGCAGCGCGCTCGCGACGGTGCGCGCGGTCGCGAGCGCGCGGTCGGCCTCGCGCGCGCTTGCGAGCACCGCGAAGCCAGTCGGGCCCCACGAGGTCTGGCCGATGCCGGCGGTGCGTTCGGCGGCGACCGCGCGCAGTACGCGCTCGACGTCGGGACTCGCGAACACGCCGCCTTGCGCGCTCGCGAAATATTCGCCGATGGTCTGCTGCAGCTCGGTGAGGCCGTGCGCGAACGGCGCGAAGTTATGTTCGGCGGCGCCGGGCAGGATCTGCATCAGCACCAGATGACACAGATGCGCGGCGAGCCGCCGCGGAAACGGCGCGAGCGATGCGAGCGCGCTGCGTTCCTCGGTACCGTGCAAGCCCTCGCGGCTGTTGTCGCTGACGAGCAGCACGCGCCACGGCTGCGGAAACGGCTGGCGCGACAGCAGCGGCGGCATGCTCTGGCGCAGATCGCCGGGCGGGCCGCCATCGAGCAGCAGGCCGCCGCACTCGAAGCCGAGTATGCCGATGCCGGAGCGGGCGCCGCGCCCGAGCAGACTGGCGAGCTCGGCGCTCGTCGCCGGCTGGCCGACGAGGCGCGCGAACGCGGTGCCGACCGCCAGCGCCAGCTGCGTGCCGGAGCCGAGGCCGGTGTGCGCGCGCGGCGCCTCCAGCACGTCGATCGCGAGTGTCGCCGGTCCATAGGCGGCCTGCAGCCGCGCGAGACTCAGCGCGATGCGCTCGCGCTCGGCCTCGCTGACCACGCCGCCGATCTGCTCGCGTTCGGCGAGCCGCGCTTCGATCCGCGTGCCGTGCGTATCGATGACGAGCCCCAGGCTGCCGAACGCACGCCCGAGCGACGCGTTCGGATCGAGAAAGCCCAGATGCAGCCGCGCGGGCGCATCGATCGTGATGGGGGCGCGTGGCGGCAGGCGGCGGAGCTGAAGCGGCATCTCGAGTGTCCTCAGGTGTCCTTGCGGGTGCGCAAGACCGGGTTCGGCCGCGGGGCGTCCGCAACGCGTCGCGGGTTCCAGCGATAGTGCGCCCGGCGACGTCAAGCGAAAGCCGTACCAGGCACGCGCAACGGCCGCCGCAGCGGGTTCGGCCCACTGGAACCTCTAAACAACGGGCACGCCGCGCCCCACGCGGTTTCGCCGCCGCATGGACGCTGTGTGACGCCGAAGGCGCACTGTGTCACGCGCTGTTTCATCCGGCGACAGGAACGCGTGTCAACTGCCTTGCGCGGGTTTGGGCGCGTCGTACTTGATATAGCGGAAGCGCTGATCGTCGGCGGGCGTGCCTTCGAGCGGGCCGTCCTCGAGGGCGGGCTGCCAGTGGACCACCGATTCGATCTTCGTCGCGAGCGCGAAGTCCTTGTCGGTGATGCCCTTGGCGGTGTGCGTCTTCAGCTTCACGGTCACGAATGCGTACGAGACCGTCAGATCGGGGTGGTGCCAGGCGGCTTCCGCGAGGTGGCCGACGGTGTTGACCACCATCAGCGTTCCCTTCCAGCCCTCGGTGCGGTATTTGCGCCGCAGCCAGCCATCTTCCAGATACCAGTGCTGCAGCGGACCGACGAGGCGCTGCTGGATCTCTTCGTCGGTATAGACGTGCTCGGTGTTTGCCATGGCTGTTGCTCCTCGAATGCGCGAATCGATCGCCGAACGAAGCATCGTTGCAAGTGACAGCCCCATGCCGCGGCGTGTGATTCGCAAAGGACACGATTCGTATCACGCAAGTGACACAGTATGTGCCGCATCGCGTGACGCAGGCCCTTCAGCTTACCGCCATGCAAGCATCGGCGTGCAACGCCCGAGTGCCGCGACACCTCGCGCGTGCCGAGTCGCTGGGCCAGCGCAGCCAATAGCGGCAAACGTTGCCGCTATTCCGGCATGGAATATGCGTCGGCCGTTCATGCGCCGCGAAGCCCGACATCGAATCGGGATAGCGCGTTAATCGTTACCTGCACTCGAGAAGGCGCGCACGATGCGATGAGGTAGCGTGGGTCATTCGTGAGTTGAACAGCAGGACAATTCTGGAGGAGACATGAACTTACGCACTGTAGTTCTTGGGCTCGCGATCCTCGCATCCGCAGCCTTTGGCTCTCTGGCTGCGCAGGCCGATTCGCAGCTCGACGGGCTGATGAAAAACCCAGCCAACTGGGCGACCCAGGCGGGCGATTATGCGAATCACCGCTACAGCCCGCTCAAGCAGATCAACGAGAACAACGTCGGCAAACTTCAGGTCGCATGGACCATGTCGACCGGCGTGCTACGCGGCCATGAAGGCGCGCCGCTCGTGATCGGCGACACGATGTATATCCACTCCCCGTTTCCGAACAAGGTTATTGCGGTCAACCTGAAGGATCAGACGTTCCTCTGGCAGTATCTGCCGAAGCAGGATGAACAGGTCGTCTCCGTGATGTGCTGCGACACCGTCAATCGCGGGCTCGCATATGGCGACGGCAAGATCTTCCTGCAGCAGGCCGACACCAAGCTCGTCGCGCTGAACGCGAAGACGGGCGACGTGGTGTGGACCGCGCAGAACGGCAATCCGAAAGCCGGTGAAACCAACACCAACGCGCCGCACGTATTCGGCGACAAGGTGCTGACCGGCATCTCGGGCGGCGAGTTCGGCGTGCGTGGACGTCTGATCGCGTACGACATCAAGACCGGCAAACCGGCGTGGACCGCGTACAGCACGGGCCCCGACAACGACATGCTGCTCGACCCGCAAAAGACGATGACGTACTCCAACGGCCAGATGGTGCCGGTGGGCGCGGATTCGTCGATCAAGTCATGGAAGGGCGATCAGTGGAAGCTCGGCGGCGGCACCACGTGGGGCTGGTATGCGTGGGATCCAAAACTCAACCTTGTCTACTACGGTACCGGCAATCCGGGCACATGGAACCCGACGCAACGTCCGGGCGACAACAAATGGTCGATGTCGATTTTCGCGCGCGACCTGAATACCGGCATGGCCAAATGGGTCTACCAGATGACGCCGCACGACGAATGGGACTATGACGGCGTCAACGAAATGATCCTGTCCGATCTGACGATCAACGGCAAGCAGGTGCCCGCGATCGTGCACTTCGACCGGAACGGCTTCGGCTATACGCTCAATCGCGTAACCGGACAGCTGCTGGTCGCGCAGAAGTACGACCCGGCGGTGAACTGGGCCGAACGTGTCGACCTGCAAAGCGGCCTGCCGATTCGCAACGCGGCGTACTCGACGCAGGCGGCCGGGTCCGATCACAACGTGAAGGGCATCTGCCCGGCGGCACTCGGTTCGAAGGACCAGCAACCGGCGGCATACGATCCGAACTCGCACCTGTTCCTCGTGCCGACCAATCACGTCTGTATGGACTACGAGCCGTTCGATGTCGACTACGTGTCGGGACAGCCGTATGTCGGCGCCACGCTGTCGATGTATCCGGGCCCGAACGAGGGCAACGCGATGGGCAACTTCATCGCGTGGGATGCGAGCAAGGGCAAGATCGTCTACTCGAAGCCGGAGAGGTTCTCGGTGTGGTCGGGTGTGCTGGCGACCGCGGGCGGCATCGCGTTCTACGGCACGCTGGAAGGCTACCTGAAGGCGGTGCGCATCAAGGACGGCAAGGAACTGTGGCGCTTCAAGACGCCGTCGGGAATCATCGGCAACGTCTTCACGTATGAGTATCAGGGCAAGCAGTACGTCGGCGTGTACTCGGGCATCGGCGGCTGGGCCGGCATCGGCATGGCGGCGGGTCTGGAAAAGTCGACTGAAGGTCTGGGCGCGGTCGGCGGCTATCGCGAGCTCGCCAAGTACACCGCGCTGGGCGGCACGCTGTTCGTGTTCGCGATTCCGAGCGAAAAGAGCTGAACCAACGGCTGAAATGAAGGGCTGAACGAGCGGGGCGGCCTTGACCGGCATGGCCGCCCCGCCAGCCTGGCAACAGCAGTGAATCACCCCCGACCGTGCCCGTTTGGTGGATGCGTTGATCAAGCGCATCGGGGCGCGGCTTATCTGAAGATGGAGACATGTGCATGAAAGGCCGATCTATCCTGTTGCTCACCGTATTGCCTGCAGCGCTCGTCGGGCTGCCCGTCGGATACGCGCAGAACAATCCTTCGATTGCGCAGGTCGCGTACAAGGTGGTCGACGGCACCAAGGTGGACAGTAATACGCTGCTTGGCTGGAAGACGTGGCGCGCGCTCGCTTGCGAACGCTGCCACGGCGCGCAGCAGCAGGGCATGGTCGGGCCGTCGCTGATCGACGCGTTCAAGACGCTGGACAAGACAGAGTTTCATCGCACGGTGTTCGGCGGCCGGGTGGACAAGGGCATGCCCGATTTCAGCACGAGCCAGATGATGCAGAAGAACTGGGAAAACCTCTACGCGTACCTGAAAGGGCGCTCCGATGGACAGATCAAGCCGGGCGATCTGAAGGCCATCGACGCCAAATAACGCCGTGCCGTCATTCTTCCGGAGGCTCACGATGCGTGATAAGAGAAGCATGTCCGTGCATGTCAGCGTGATCGCGGCCGCGTTGTGTGGCGCGGCGCTCGCGAGCGCCGCGGTCCGGGCGGACGGCCCCGCGCTGCCGAACAACGACGGCGCGGACGGCGTGCTCAGGGTGTGCGCGGACCCGAACAACATGCCGTTGTCGAACGACAAGGGCGAGGGCTACGAGAACCGCATCGCGGCCCAGATGGCGAGCGACTTCGGCTACAAGCTCGAATACACGTTCTTTCCGCAGCGCATGGGCTTCGTGCGCCACACGCTGCGCGAGAAGGAGGACGGCAGCGAGCGCTTTCGCTGCGACCTGATCATCGGCGTGCCGAAGGGTTATGACATGACGTCGACGACGCAGCCGTATCTGCGCTCGACCTACGCAATGGTGCTGCCGAACCGCCCCGAGTTCGCGAGCATCAAGACACCCGACGACCTGCTGAAGCTGCCGCCCGATCAACTGCACAAGCTGCGCTTCGGCATCTTTTCGCAAACTCCCGCGGTGGACTGGCTGCTCGGCCACAACCTGATCGACCAGGCGGTGTCGTACCAGGTGCAAAGCGGCGATCCGGCCGTGTACCCGGGCCAGATGATCGAACACGACCTGCGCGCAGGCAACGTCGACGTGGTGTTTCTGTGGGGGCCGATCGCCGGCTACTTCGCGAAGCGCGCCGGTGATTCGGTCAGACTCGTGCCGTTCCCGCCGGGGCCCGGCATCCGCTTCGACTACACGATTTCGATGGGTGTGCGCTACGGCGAGAAGGACTGGAAGGACAAGGTGGATCGATGGATCGGCGCGAATCACGACAAGATCGACAGCATCCTCGCGACCTACCAGGTGCCGATGCTCAAACCGGTCGACGCGCCGGCGGGCAAGCCCGGCGACGCATCGCAATGACGCGCGCGCGCGGCGCCTGGTTGCGCGCGGCACGCGCCGCGCTGATTGGGACGCTGTGCGTGCTGTGCCTCGCGCCGGCCGCCGCGCGTGCGGCGAGCCCGGCGTCGGCGCCGGGCGGCGACGAGATCACGCCAGCCGAGCGGCTGATTTTTCTGACCGATCATCTGCACGGCGTCGCCGCGCAGACCGAACTCGACTACACGCTGATCGATTCCGGGCAGCCGTCGCGCAGCGCCGATGTCGTCAAGGTGCTGGTGCTGAGCGAGAACAACGCGAAAGGCGACGCACAGGTGTCCGACCATAGCGGCAGCGTGAGCCTGCCGATCGGCGGCCTGCAGTGCAATCCGGCAATCATTTATTTTCTCGAACACGACATCGCGGAGATGCAGGGTCTCACCGGCGGGCAGCGCCGCTATTTCCAGCAGCGTCTGCGTCTCGCGCTCGCCGCGGGGCCGCAGATCGAGAGCGTGCCGAGCGAGTTCGGCGGCAAGCCGGTCAGCGCGCGGCGCATCGTCGTGCAGCCTTATCTGAACGATCCGAACGCGGCGCGCTTCGCGCAATACACGGGCAAACGCTACACGTTCCTGCTCGCTGACGGCGTGCCGGGCCAGGTCGTGCAGATCCGCACCGACGTGCCGGGTCCCAACAACGACTTTGCGCATCCGGCGCATACGGAGTCGTTGAGCTTTCAATCCGCACTGAACAAGTTGCCTTCGGGCAAGGCGCCGACGAAACCGTCATCGAATGCGCCGCGAGCGAGTCGCTGAATCAAATGCAGAACGCGAGTTTCGCGACGAACCGGGTCAAGCTGAATTTCGTTCGCACGCTGACCCTGCGGCAGTTGCAGATTTTCGTCGTCGCGAGCCGCTATACGAGTTTCGCGCGCGCGGCCGAGGAGCTGCATCTGACGCAGCCGGCGGTGTCGATGCAGATTCATCAGCTCGAAGAGGCGGTCGGCCTGCGGCTGTTCGAGCGCGTCGCGCGCAAGCTCACGCTGACCGAAGCGGGCGAGGTGCTGACCCATCACGCGAGCCGCATTCTCGGCGAAATCAAGGACACCGAAGACGCGATGATGTCGCTGAAGCAGGCCGACAGCGGCTCGATCAACGTGGGCATCGTCAGTTCGGCGACCTACTTCGCGCCGAAACTGCTGGCGATGTACTCGCATCTATACCCGAAGGTCGACGTGCACTTCTCGGTCGGCAATCGCGACGCGTTGCTGCGTCTGTTGCAGGACAACGCGATCGATCTCGCGATCATGGGCCGCCCGCCGCCCGAACTCGATACGACGGCCGAGCCGCTCGCGAGTCATCCTCAGGTGGTGATCGCGCCGCTCGATCATCCGCTGTGCGGCGCGCGCCGCTTCGATCTGCAGGAGTTGCGCCGCGACACCTTCCTGCTGCGCGAGCCGGGCTCGGGTACGCGCATGGCCGCCGAGGCGATGTTCCGGCAACATCTGTTCACACCCGCGAAAACCGTCACGCTCGGCAGCAACGAGACGATCAAGCAGGCGGTGATGGCGGGCATGGGCGTGAGTCTGATCTCGCTGCATACGTTGCAGCTGGAGTTGCGCACCGGCGAGATCGCGCTGCTCGACGTGAACGGCACGCCGATCGAACGCACGTGGCAGGTCGTGCATCTGCGCACGAAGCAGCTTTCGCCGACCAGCGTGATGTTCCGGCAGTTTCTGCTCGAGCATGCGGCGGTGCATCTGGAGCAGGAATATGCGCAGTTTGCAGGGGTGTTTGCGAAACCGCCGGTCGGCGCGCAGCGGTAGCGTTACGCGCGGGTTACGCGACTGCGCTCGTCGGCTTGCTGGTGAACGTGGCACAGTCTGTACCCGGCTGTCGTGACAGGCTGCCAACTTTTCGCATTCGATTTAACTCCTGGGTCCCGTGCGCGCGATCGGCATAAACCGTGCTTGAACGGAAGGCTGGCGAGCCTGGAAGCGCGTCGACGTTCGGGCGTCGTGCAAATAAACGCCAGCCACCACGGAAGGGGATCGCAGCGATGGTTTCTGGCGAGCAGCTTCAGGACTGGCGTTCTCACGCCCAGCGGATCGAAAATGAGGTCGCGAGAGTCGTCGTCGGTCAGCAGCAAACGCTGAGGCTCATCAACGTCGCGTTGTTCGCACGCGGCCACGTGCTGCTCGAAGGCGGCGTCGGGGTCGGCAAGACGACCGTGTTGCGGGCGTTCGCGCGCGTGGTTGGCGGCGATTTCGAGCGCGTCGAAGGCACGATCGATCTGATGCCGGGCGACCTCGTTTACCACACCTATGTTGATGCCGACGGCAAGCCGCGCATCGAGCCCGGCCCCCTGCTGCGCCACGGCGAGCAGCTGACCACCTTCTTCTTCAACGAGATCAATCGCGCGCGTCCGCAGGTGCAATCGCTGCTGTTGCGCGCGATGGCCGAACGTTCCGTGTGGGCGTTCGACCGCGAGCACCGCTTTCCGCACATGACCGTATACGCCGACCGCAACAAGGTCGAGAAGGAAGAGACCTTCGAGCTCGCGTCGGCGGCGCGCGACCGCTTCCTGTTCGAGCTGAACATGCCGACGCCGACCGACGAGGACGCGCGGCGCAGCCTCGTCTTCGACACGAGGTTCCATGACGTCGACGGCCTGCTCGCGCAGCTGACTCCGTCGATCGTGCCGTGGGAGCAGTTGAACCGGATCGGCGCGGCGATCCAGCAGGGCGTGCAGGCGAGCGAGACGATCGAGCGCTACGTGCACGACATCTGGCAGGCGACGGAAACGCCGGCGCGCTTCGGCATCGCGCTCGACGGCGTCGACATGGAGCAACTGATTCTCGCGGGCGCAAGTCCGCGCGGCATGAGCGCGCTGCTGCGGGCCGCGCGCGTGGTCGCGTGGCTCGCGGGACGCACGCATCTGCTTCCGGAGGACATTCACGAAGTGCTGCTGCCGGCGCTGGGGCATCGCGTGTTCTTCACGCCGATCTACGAGCTGCGCCGCCAGGAGCTGGCCGAGGCGCTGATCGCGCGGATCGTCGCGAACGTCGCCGTGCCTCGCTGACCGCCGGCGCGCGTACCACGATGAACGGCACCGCGGAATTTCACTACCGTCTGCCGATGCGCGCGGCCGGCGCGCGGCCCGGCTCGCATCCGGGCTCGAGCTTCGGCTCGGGTCAGCAGTTCGCGATGCACGGCCGGTTGTTCGACTACCCGGACCCGCGCCGGCTCGATCTGCGCGCGAGCTTGCGCGCGGCGCGCGACGAGTGGCTCGTGCGCGTGCATTTGCAGCGCGTCGCGGTGCCGGTGTTCGTGATCGTCGACGTATCGGCGTCGATGCGGTTCGGCAGCCGTAAAACGAAGCTGGAGGTCGCCGCCGATTTCGTCGAAGCGCTCGGCCATAGCGCGTTCCGGGTCGGCGACCGGCTCGGCATGCTGGCCTTCGATGGCGGCGAACGCGACGATCTGTTCATGCCGGCGCGCACGGGGCGGGGCACCGGCTCGCTGCTCGCGAGCATGCTGCGCGAACGCGCCGGTGAAACGGCTGATCGTCAGGCGAATGGTCCGGCAGCACGTCAGGCCGGACGCGCGGCCGTCGAAGGATTGCGGCGTTGCGCGATCCGTATCGCTGGACGCCAGGCGCTCGTGTTCGTCGTGTCCGATTTCCACTGGCCGCTCGCGCGACTGTCGTCGGTACTCGACATGCTGGTGCATGCGTGCGTGGTGCCGATGGTCGTGTGGGACGCGGCCGAGATCACGCCGCCGCAGCACGCCTCGCTGCTGGCCGTCAACGATGCGGAGTCCGGCGAGGAGCGTCGCGTGTGGCTTTCCCGCGATGTGCGCGAGCGCTGGCGCGAAGGGGTCGCGCGCCGTCGCGACGAACTCGCCGCGGGGTTCGGCGCGCGCGGCATCCGGCCGTTCTATGTCGAAGGCGCGTTCGATCCGGAAGCGATGTCGCGCTACTTTCTGGAGATGACGGTATGAGCGCGCGCGGTGTGCGCGGTGGCGTCGCTCGTCGGGCGGCGCTGCATGTGCTGATCGCGTCGCTCTGCGGCGCCGCGAGCGCGACGGCCAGCGCCGCCGTGGTGACCGCGCGCGTTCAGGAGCCGCGCGCGTTCGGCTATGTGCTCGGCGATGTGCTGACGCAGCGCGTGCTGCTGGAGGCCAACGATCGGGACATCGGCGCGGTCACGCCGCCTTCGGTCGGACGCACGGGCGTGTGGCTCGAACGCCGGCCCGTGACGCTCGAAACCGATGCCAACGGCCGCAAGTGGATGGTGATCGCTTATCAGGTCGTCAACGCGCCGCAGACGCTCACGCAGATCACGTTGCCCGCGTTGACGTTGACCTCGGCGGCGGGCACGCAATTGCAGGTCGCCGAATGGCCGGCGAGCATCGGACCGTTGACGCCGCAAACCGCGTTCGCCGCAGGGGATTTGCAGCCGCTGCGGCCCGATCGACAGGCACCCATGCTGGGCACAGCCGGCTGGCGTCGGCAGATCGCGTGGGCGCTCGGCTTGCTGTTCGTGACCGTGCTCGCGTGGGCGAGCTGGTGGTGGGCGCGCAACCGACGCGAGGCGGCACGGCTGCCGTTCGCGCGTGCATGGCGGCAGATGCAGCGGCTGCCGGAGGCGCCCGCTGCTTCATCGAGCGATGCGTGGGTCTGCCTGCATCGCGCGCTGAACGAAACCGCCGGCCAGGTCGTGCATGCGGCTTCGCTATCCGCGTTGCTCGCGCGCGCGCCCTATCTGCAACCGCTGCGCGCGCAGCTCGAACGTTTCTATCTGGCGTCGTCCGAGCGATTTTTCACACCGGCGCCGAAGGCCGTCGGGAATCCCGGCGAGCTTTCGTTGCACGCGCTGTGCCGTGCGTTATATCGGGCGGAGAGGCGCCATCAGCGATGACCATGAGCCTCGATTTCGCCCTGCCGTGGATGCTGGTGCTGCTGCCGCTCGCCGCGCTGCCGCTGCTGCGGCGACGCAGCGACACGCTGGTGTTTTCGAGCGTCGCGTGGCTGCCCGCCGACGATCTCGGGCGCGCGGCCGGCTGGCTCGTGCGCGGCGGCGCGGCACTGGCGATCGCCGCGATCGTCGTCGGGCTGGCGGGGCCGGGGCGCTCGCAGGTGCAGGTGCTGCGCACCGGCAGCGGCGCGCAGATTTTGATCCTGATGGACCGCAGCGCGAGCATGGACGAGCCGATGGGCAGCAAGGGCGTCGAGTCGCCGCGCGGCGACTCCAAGAACCACGTGGCGCGCGCCGCGTTGACGCGCTTCGTCGAGCAGCGGCCCAACGACCGGCTCGCGTTCATGATGTTCGGCACGAACCCCGTGCTGGCGATGCCGTTCACGTACAACCATCGCGTGATCGAGGCCGCTGTCGCGGCGACGGCGATTGGCCGTGGCATGCCGGACACCGAGCTCGATCGCGGCATGCTCGCGGCGATCGCGCAGTTCGACGGGCGCCTGTCGTCGGGCCGCCGCGCGATCGTGCTCGTCTCCGATGGCGGCGCGGTGCTCGACGAAACGATGCAACGGCGCATCGAGGCGGGACTGCGACGCAACCAGATCGCCCTGTACTTCATCTACTTGCGCAGCAGCGTCTTCAGTCCCGATCTGAACGCGACGCAGCCCGTCAGCGGAACCTCGGCCGAAGCGCAGCTGCATCGCTTCTTTCTGACGCTCAGGACGCCGTATAGGCTGTTTCAGGCTGAAGACCCGAAGGCGATGATGGCGGCGATCGCGGAGATCAACCGGCAGCAGAACGCGACGACGACGTTCGTCGAGCATCTGCCTCGCCAGGACCTGAGTCTGTACTGTTTCGCGCTCGCGCTGTTCTGTTCGGCGCTGCTGGTGCTGCTGCACCAGTTGCAGGTCAGGAGCTGGGCATGAAGCGCACGCTGATCCACACGCTGTTCGGCACCGTGGCGATCTGTTGCGCCGCGTGGGCCGCGTATGGCTTCGTTCGTCTGCAGCACGCGGAGCGCGTCGATCAGGCCATTCTCGCGACGAACGCCGCTGCGCGCGACCAGCCTGCCGGCGACGACGCGCGCGAGGTTCAACTGGCCCGCGCGATAGCGCTGTCAAAAGCGGGCGCGTATGACGCGGCGGCGCGGCTCTATAACGGTCTGATCCCCGCAGGCAGCCCGCCTGACGAAGTCGGCCGCGCGGCGCTGTTCGATCTCGGCAACCTGTACCTGCGCGAAGGCAGCGGCGACACGGCGCAGACGGTCAGGTCTCTCGCGATGATCGGTGAGGCCAAGGCGCGCTACCGGCTCGCGCTGCGCGCGGCGCCCGACGATTGGGACGCGCGCTACAACCTCGAGCGCGCGCTGTGGCTCGCGCCGGAAACGCCGTCGGCGCTCGCCGGGCCCGATGTGAAAGAGCAGCACAACGTCAAGCTGCGTGACCCGCAGAGCCAGGACTTGCCATGAGCGGCGTCTCGCGCGAGCGCGGCTTCGCAAGATGGCGTCACGCGTTGACGCCGCTCGCGCTCGTCGCATTGATCGCGGCGGTTGCGATGCCGGACGTCACTTTGCCGCGCAACACGTTTAACTACATCGTGACGTTCGATATCACGCAAAGCATGGACGTCGAGGACGTGGTGCTCGACGGCGCTCCGGTCAGCCGGCTCGGATTCGCGCGGGCCGCGATGCGCGACGCGCTCGGGCGCTTGCCGTGCGGCTCGAAGGTCGGCTGGAGCGTATTCACGGGGCAGCGGGTGTTGCTGCTGATGGCGCCGGTCGAAGTCTGTGGCAACTACGACGCGCTGCTGGGGTCGCTCGACCGCATCGACGGGCGCATGCGCTGGACCGACTGGAGCCGCATTGCCGAGGGCGGTGTGTATTCGGCCGTGCGGGTCGCGCAGGAGGTCGGCGGCGGCGCGGCCATCGCGTTCGTCACCGATGGTCAGGAGGCGCCGCCGGTATCGGCGGCGCGCCCGCTGATGGAGGGCATCAATGCCGCGCTGATCAGGGGCTGGCTGATCGGCGTCGGCGGCGACCAGCCCGCGGCCATTCCGAAGACCGACGCCAACGGTAACCGGATCGGCTACTGGCAGGCCGACGACGTGATCCAGGTGCCGCCGACGCCAGGCTCCGGTGTCGAGGCGCAAACGCACGAGGAGTTGTCCGAATTGCGCGGCGAGTACCTTGCGTCGGTGGCGGGGCAGACTGGCCTCGACTACCGGCGCCTGCTGAACGTGACGTCGTTCGGCGATGCGCTGCTCGATGCGCGCTTCGCTCGCCGCGAACCGGTGCCGACCGATCTGCGCTGGTGTCCAGCGCTGCTCGCGTTGCTGCTGCTCGTCGCGCGCTTCATACCGGATGCCGTTCTCGCATGGCCGCGCGCCTGGCGAAAGCGCATTCGAACGATGGTATTGCTCATCGCGCCGGCATTCAATGGCCGGCCGACACGAGTCGACTGACTCACGCGAGCGCGAACGTTGATGCTGCAACGATTGAAGGCGCAGGTATCCAATCGAGCCGCGTAGTTGCTTGCGAAACCTCGCAAGAGTTGCCGGGATCGACTGACTCACGAGGCTTGCGCCAGAAGCTTTTGCCGGTCTTCGAGGCCGGAGAGCGTTGCCAGGAATCATTCTCAATCGTTCCACTTCGACATCGACTCCAGCGCTGAGTCGCGAAGGCGCATGCGCTCGCCACACACGCGAGATACCTCACACATTGACCTACCGGTACGCCAATGACTGACTACAATGTCTGAATGCAAGCGACGCTGCAAGGCGCTCGGTTCGACGGGAGCGCTGTGTCATGTGACGTTTCAATTCCTTCACTGGAGGCATGTGATGACGTGCCAAAACGAGAGGATTGTCGGAGCGCTGCTCGTCTTGATGAGCGGCTACGCGTTTGCGGGCGGCCCCTTCGGCGATGTGCCGCAACCGATGATGGTCGCCAACATCGTCGCGTCGCCCGTCGAAATCGTGCCGCCGATTCCCGAGCCTCGGCGCTACTTCGAGCAGCAGCGCTATGCGATGGAGTATCGCGGGGATCAGGGCAAGCCGTTCTACGCGCAAATGGAGAATTACTATAGCGTGGACGTGACGCGCGATGTCCAGCTCGGCACTGCGAAGGCATTGATGTCGTCCGGACCGGAGTTTGCACCGGTGTCCGAACCGGGCGGAAAGGCTGTCGCGAAAAATGCTTCGAATCCTCTGCATCTCGGTCCATCTACCGCGCCGCAATTGTCCATCGTTCAGATGAACAGTTCGGTGTTGTCGATTGGCGCGTCACCGCAGCGACGCTTGTCCTTGACGATCGACAACTGGGTGTTCTCCGGCACCGCGCGCGTCGCGATTCTGCATTCTCACGATACGGGCGCGACGCTGATCGTCAAACGTCGCTACTGAGTAATGTCGGACGGCCGCCGCGCATGTCACGTCGACGAGTCACGTCGACGAAAAGCGCTCGCGATACATCTGCGGCGCCACGCGCAGCTGGCGCACGAAGCTGCAGCGCATCGTTTCCTCGCTGCCGAATCCACATCGCGCCGCAATCCGTTTGATCGACCAGGATGTCTCGCTGAGCAAGCGCTGTGCCGCTTCGATGCGTAGCTGCTCGACCGCGCGGGCCGGGGTGCGGCCCGTTTGCGCCTTGTAGTGGCGCATGAAGCTGCGCTCGCTCATATGAAGCCGTCGCGCGAGCGCGGGGACCGACAGGTCGGATGCGAGATGCGACGTCATCCATGCATGCAATTCGCCGAAACGGTCGTCGGCATGTTGCAGCGACAGCATCGCGCTGAACTGCGACTGACCCCCCGGCCGCTTCAGAAACACGACGAGCTCGCGCGCGACATCGAGCGCCAATGCGCGTCCGTGATCTTCTTCGAGCATGGCCAGCGCGAGGTCGATGCCGGCGGTGACGCCCGCCGATGTCCAGATAGCCCCGTCGCGAATAAAGATTGGATCGGCTTCGACGCGCAGTTGCGGATACGCCTGCGCGAGTTCGTCGCAACGCCCCCAATGCGTGGCGACGCGGCGGCCGTCGAGCAGTCCCGCCTCGGCAAGCAGGAACGCGCCCGAGCAGACCGAGGCGACGCGTCTGCAATCCGGCGCATGGCGCTGCGTCCAGCGGATCAGACGCTGATCGGCCGATGCCTGACGAATCCCCCAGCCGCCCGGAACGATCAGCGTATCGACCGGCGCTTTCACCGAGCGTAGCGAACCGGCGAGCACCGCGAGTCCCGACGACGAGGTGACGGGCCCGGCTTCGGCTGCCACGACGCGAGGTGAGTAGAGTTCGTCGAGCCCACGCTGCGCGACGAGTTCATTGGCGGACGCAAATACCTGCAGCGGACCGGTGACGTCGAGCAGTTGCATGTTGGGGAAGGCGAGCAGCACGATGGAGGGGGGAGCGCTGAACATATCGTGTGTAAGAGGGGCTGTAAGAGAGAGCGCACGTGGCAGAAAAACAGGGGTAAATGGCAGTCTTTGCCAAAGACTACGCGCATAGAATCAATCCGTCCACCTGGAAGACGCGGCGGATCGCGCGTTTCGACTTCTCCCTAGATAAGGTATCCCTATGAGCCTGCAAATCGGTTTTCTGGTGTTTCCGAAAGTACAGCAACTCGATCTGACTGGCCCGCACGACGTGCTTGCATCGTTGCCGGGCGCCACGATGCATCTGATCTGGAAGACACGGGAGCCCGTGGTGTCGAGTAACGGGCTCGTGCTGACGCCGGGCACGACCTACGAAACCTGCCCGCCGCTCGATGTGCTCTGTGTGCCAGGCGGAAGCGGCGTGACTGACCTGTTGCAAGACGAGCAAACGATCGACTTCGTTTGCCGACAGGCCGCGAGCGCGCGCTACGTGACGTCGGTCTGCACCGGCGCGTTGCTGCTTGGCGCGGCCGGCTTGCTGCGCGGGCGGCGCGCGACGACTCACTGGGCGTTTCACTCGCTGCTTGAACCGCTCGGCGCGATACCCACGCATGCGCGTGTGGTCCGCGATGGCAATCTGATTACCGGCGGTGGCGTGACGGCGGGCATCGATTTCGGGTTGACCGTCGCGGCCGAACTGGCGGGCGTAGAAGAGGCGCAGGCGATCCAGCTCGAACTCGAATACGCGCCAGCCCCGCCGTTCGATGCGGGCGATCCGGCGTTGGCGCCGCAAGCGGTGGTGGAGCTGGTCCGGCGACGGTCGGCCGCAGGCCTGGCCACGCGGCGCCGGGTGGTGATGGAGATCGCGGAGAGAAGCTAAGTCTTGCATCCGGGTACGGCCATTCCATTAAACTGTGTGGCTCTACCCGTTTCCGCCAGTCGGATTGATGCGATGAAGTACGGCGAATTTTCCCTGGGGCACTCCCCATGCGCGTAGGCAAGCCCGTCAAGGCACTGCCGCAGCCGTCATGCGACTACTGCGGCAACCGTGCGTTGCTCGCGCGTTACGGCGACGAGTCCTACCCATATCGCAGCGATCAAGGGCCGCTGTGGATCTGCACCGCATGTCAGGCGTGGATCGGCGTTTATTCGCGCAGCAAGCACAACCTGCCGCTGGGCCGCCTTGCCGACGCGACCTTGCGCGAGTCGAAGAGCAAGCTGCACGATGCGCTCGAACCGCTCGTTGCCGGGAAGGTGCGCCGCGATGGCGTCAACGCGTTCGAAGCCCGCGCGAAAGCGATCCGGTGGGTCGCGACCGAGCTTGGCTTCGATCCGGTTCCGGCGAGCATTCACGCGTTCACGCCCGAGCAGTGCGAACAGGCGCTGCGTTATGTCGAGGCCTTTGTCGAGGCTCGGCGTGCGAGATAGCGTGATATCCCCAAGCGATTAGCAGCCTTTCATTCCACCAATACCAACCCGCCATACCGCCTTCCCCGCGCCTCTTCACCCCCACCAAATTGGCAGTTCTCGTGCGATGCGGCTCGGCGGTCGGATCGCACCTGCGTCGGGGTGCAAATCTCCGGTTGCGTCCGTCGCTATCGTGAACTACAAATCTAAGGTTACGCGCTGGCTCGATTTTTGGCGGGCCGGGCTTCCGTTCAGAACCGTTCGAACGACAGGGAGAGTGCCGTCATGGGAATGCGCCCCGATCCTACCTTTCATGCATCGCCGAAGCTCGCGATGGATGCGCCGGCGGAAGAATACGCGTACACGGTACTGCTAAGTCCGGACTCCTCGCAGCCCGACGCGCTGGCCGTGATCGACGTGAAGCCCGGTTCGCCGACTTATAGCCAGGTGGTCCACACGGTGCCCGTACCGAACAAGGGCGACGAATTCCATCACTTCGGCTGGAACGCGTGTTCGTCCGCGTTGTCGCCGTTGACGGGCCACGCGTTTCTGGAACGTCGCTATCTGATCATTCCGGGCATGCGCTCGTCGCGCATCTATATCGTCGATACGAAGCCGCATCCGACCCAGGCGAAGATTCACAAGATCATCGAGCCGGAGGAAATTTTCCGCAAGACCGGCTATTCGCGTCCGCACACCGTGCATTGCGGACCGGAGGGCATCTACGTGAGCACGCTCGGCGGTGGTGGCAAGGACGGCACCGACGGGCCGCCCGGAATCTTCATCATGGACTGCCAAACATTCGAGGTGCTGGGCCGCTGGGAAATCGAGCGCGGCGCGCAGGAAAAGCATTACGACTTCTGGTGGAATCTGCCGCGCGACTACATGGTGTCGACCGAATGGGCGCTGCCGCCGCAATTCGAAAACGGCATCGTGCCCGAAGACCTGCTCGCGAACAAATACGGCCACTGCGTTCACTTCTGGGATCTCCGCGCGAGGCGCAACGTGCAGACGCTCGATCTCGGCGCGAATCATCAGATGGCGCTCGAAGTGCGGCCCGCGCACGATCCGAGCCGCGAGTACGGCTTTATCGGCGTCGTGGTCGATACGACGAATCTGGAAGGGTCGATCTGGACCTGGTGGCGCGAAGGCGGCCACTTCCACATCGAAAAGACCGCGACCATTCCACCGGAGCCCGCGCATGCCGACGAATTGCCTCCGCTGCTGCAAGGTTTCGGCGCGGTGCCGCCGCTCGTCACCGACATCGATCTTTCGATCGACGATAAATTCCTCTATGTCTCCTGCTGGGGCACCGGCGAGATGCGCCAGTACGACGTCAGCGAACCGCGCAAGCCGAAATTGACGGGCTCGGTGCGCATCGGTGGAATCGAACATTGCACGCCGCATCCGAACGGCAAGACTTTCGCCGGCGGTCCGCAGATGGTCGAGATCAGTCGCGACGGCAAGCGCATCTACTGGACCAACTCGCTCTATTCGACGTGGGACGACCAGTTCTACCCGGATGGTGTGCCCGGCGTGCAAGTGATGGCGCATGCCGAGCCCAATGGCGGTCTCGAGCTCGCCGAAGATTACTTCGTCGAGTTTCCCGCCGGCTACCGCGCGCACCAAATTCGCCTCGAGGGCGGCGACTGCTCGACCGATTCATTCTGCTATCCCTCGGTGGGCGTTTGAGCGGCGCGATGTCGCCGCAAGCGGCACTGTGGCTGGCCGTCCTCGCGAGCGGTGTGTATCACGGACTCAATCCGGCGATGGGTTGGCCGCTCGCGGTGTCGAACGCGCTGATGCAGCGGCGCTCGCAAGCGCTGGTCATAGCGCTTCTTTATCTCGCAGCGGGGCACGCGCTCGCCATATTGCTGATGATGCTGCCGTTCGCGATGCTGGCCAGCGTGCTCGCGTGGCAGCGTCAGATGCAGATCGGCGCGAGCGTGCTGGTGATCGGCTTCGGTCTGGTGTTGCTGATGCGCCGGCGCCATCCGCGCGTACTGGCGAGAATTCCGCCGTCGCGGCTCGCGCTCTGGTCGTTCGCGGTGGCGATCGCGCACGGCGCCGGCTTGATGCTGGTGCCGATCTACCTCGGTCTGTGCCGCGCCGACGCTGTGGACAGCGCGCACAAAGCCGCCCAAACGCTGATCGAAACGAGTCTGCGCATGGCGCTGTCGGTCTCCGCCGTGCATGCGGCGGCGATGACGATGGCCGGCGGCGTGCTCGCATGGCTCGTTTATCGCTACCTCGGGCTCAGGTTCGTGTCGCGCAGCTGGTTCAATCTCGATGCGGTATGGGCGTCGAGTCTGATTCTGGTGGGGGGCGTGTCGCTGGCGTTGAATGCGGCGGCAGTGGGTGTTTCCAGTTGATTTCGACGAGGCCGATGAGGCCTATGAAGCCCCCGGGCACAGCATATGCTGCGTAGCTTCGGGCAGGGACGCCATTCCGTGCGGGTCCTGATTTTTCCTCTCGTCATCTACACCCGGAGAAGATCATGCCGCTGAAGAAAGGGACATCGAAAGAGACCGTATCGCACAACATCAAGACCGAGTCGAAGCATGGCAAGCCGCACAAGCAGGCTGTTGCAATCGCGTTGAATCAGGCGGGCAAGTCAGGCGCGAAGATTCCGAAGAAGAGTGAAAAATAAGCTGCTTCAGCACGCGCGGTCGTACCCATGACCGACAGGCCGCAGAAAAAGCGCGCGCATGGCGAGTCGCAATCGGAGCCAGCGGATGTTGAACCCGATCAGCATCCGGCGAAGCTCGGCGATTGCCGCCGTTGCGCGCTCTGGCGCAACGCGACTCAGGCCGTGGCAGGCGAAGGGGAGCGGCACGCGTCGATCGTGCTGGTCGGCGAGCAACCCGGCGACATGGAAGATCTGCAGGGCAAGCCCTTCGTCGGGCCGGCCGGCGCATTGCTCGACAGAGCGCTCGAAGAAGCGGGCGTCAAGCGTAACGACGTCTACGTGACGAACGCCGTCAAGCATTTCAAGTGGATCGCGCGCGGCAAGCGTCGCTTGCACAAAACGCCCGCTCAGCGTGAAGTGGATGCTTGCGGCTACTGGCTGGAGCAGGAACTCGACATGCCGCATGTGCGCGTGGTCGTGGCACTGGGCGCGACCGCGTTGAAAGCGGTTGTTCACGACTCGCACGCGCGTTTGCAGGACGCGTTCGACAAAACGTTCGAGCGCGGCGAGCAACGCGTGGTCGCGACGTACCATCCGTCGTTTGCGCTGCGCGCGCCGGACCCTGAAACGCGTCGCGAGGTGTACGAGCGAATCGTCGCAGCGTTGCGCACCGCACAGAAGCTGGCCCACGGCGGCAAGCGCTCAGGATGACGCGGGCGCGTGCGTCGCTCGTCATACGAGGCCTTTCATCAATCGTTGTGCGTCGAACGGCGCCCGAGCTTTTACATCGTTGTCGAAGTAGCAGTAGACGTCTCGCGCGGCTCTGCGAGGCGGCCTGAGTTGCGGCGCGATCAATCGCGCGTCGGCCGGTTGCGAGCCGCCGCGCCATGCATCGATTCGCTCGGCCCATCGTTGCAGAGCGTCGTCCCCATACGAACCCGAGTATTTGGCTTCGCTGCCGTGCAGGCGAATATAGACAAAGTCCGCCGTCAGATCTTCGGCGACGGGCCACGGTTCGGTGGAATCTGAAACGACGAGCGCGACGCCGTAATACCGAAGCAAGGTCACGAACGCCGGATCGACAAAGCTCGCGTGGCGCACTTCGACCGCGTGACGCAACTTCCGCTTGCGATCGATGTCGACGTAAGGCGTCTTGACACGCGCGTCATGTTGCTTCGCCAGCGCCGATGCGCTCGTGATGTCGGACGGCAACACGCGCAGAAAGCGCTCCATTGCGTCGGGCTCGAATCGGAACGACGGCGGAAATTGCCATAGGATCGGACCAAGCTTTTCGTTCAACGCGAGTAGCCCCTGCGCGAAGAAGTTCGCGATGCCGACACGTGCGCTTTCATCGCGAAACCGCAGCATATGAGTCAGATAGCGCGCGCCTTTGATGCCAAACACGAAGCCGTCAGGCGTTTGCGCGTACCAACGCTGCCAGCTATCGAGCGATTGAAGGCTGTAATGCGTGCCGTTGATTTCGATCGTGCCGAACAGCGCCGACGCGTACTGTAATTCCGCGGCATGCTTGAGATCCTCTGGGTAAAAGCTGCCGCGCCAACCTTGGTAGCGCCAGCCGGAAATGCCGATACGCACATCGCCGGTCTTCTTCATTCGCGCGTCGGGTCCGGCGGAATGGGATTCTTGTCCTGCGCCGACTGCCCGCCAGAGCCAGGCGAATGTTTTGAAGTGCTTTCCATAATGCTCTCCTGTGGAGTCCGGTTCCGACTCGACGGATCGCAGCGTCATTGAATACGCGCGATTTCCTTCGCGACCGCGGCCGGGCTGTCGAAATTGTGATCGGGCAGACGGTCGACCAGATCGACGATGTCGGTATTCGCGTGATTTTTGCGCGCCTGCGCGACCAGCTTTTCGCGTGTGGTCGGGTAATTCACACCACTGAGTGCTTTTTCGACGTCAGCGGGATTCGGCTGACCTGGGTGGCGGTGATCCTGGGAATGGGCGGGGTGCTGTGACATGGTTCCTCCTTCAATGAGTACATCACGACTGTGCGCCTACCGGTAGGTGTCGCATATGTCGTGCCTCGGCGCGCGGGCTCGTGTTGCGTTTCCAGCGGCGCACGCCGCGCGAATGAAAAAGAACCCTGCGATGAGGAACGCGGCTTGCGCGCAGCCGGCAAAGTAGCGCCGCTGACACAGGACCTTTCGAGGAGCAGGCCATCATGAGCACGATGCTCGCATATCGCATTCACCGCTTCGGCGGTCCCGAGGTGTTGAAGGCTGAAAAGATCGAGATCCCCGAGCCTGGCGCGGGCCAGGTGCTGGTGCGCGTGCGCGCGGCCAGCGTCAATCCGGTGGACCTGAAGACGCGCTCGGGCCAGTACCCGTTGATTCGCGAAGAGAAGCTGCCCTATACGCTGGGGCGCGATTTTTCCGGAGTGGTCGAACGGGTCGGCGAGGGCGTCGGGCAATGGCGCGCGGGCGAGCAGGTGTATGGCTTCGTTGGCCAGGGACAGGGTGCGTACGCGGAATTCGTCGTCGTGCCCGCGAACGCGCTAGCGCATGCGCCGGAAAAACTGGACGTGGGGTCCGCGGGCGCCGTGCCGCTCGCCGCGTTGACCGCATGGCAGGGCCTGTTCGATCACGGCTGCCTCGAAGCCGGCGGCCGCGTGTTGATCCATGCGGGCGCGGGTGGCGTTGGACATTTCGCCGTGCAGTTCGCCAAGCAGAAGGGCGCGCAAGTGTACGCTACGGCGTCCGGCGATGGCATCGAGTTCGTGCGCTCGCTCGGTGCGGATCGCGTGATCGACTATCACGCGCAGCGCTTCGAAGACGTCGCGCGGGACATCGACCTCGTGTTCGATCTGATCGGCGGCGATACGCAGCGCCGCTCGTGGTCGGCCGTCGCGACCGGTGGCGCGCTGGTCTCGACGCTCAATGAGCCTTCGCAGACCGAGGCGTCGAACCATGGCGCACGGGCCACGCGTTATACCGCGCGACCCGACGGCCGGCAATTGACGGAGATCGCGTCGTTGCTCGACAAGGGCAGCGTGCGCGTCGTGGTCGCCGAACGGTTTGCGTTCGATGCGACGGCCAAGGCGTTGGAACGGCTCGCGAAAGGCCACGTGCGCGGCAAGATCGTGGTGGAGGTGGCGACCGCCAAATAGCAAACCGCGCCATTCCACACTAATCCGCTCGCCCCTATATAAATCAAGGGGTCTAGCCCAATTTCATGCCGCACAGTCTACAATATTCCGGCGCTATCCGGCTTTCGCCGATAGGCTGAAATGGCACTCACTGACAGGCAGGCAAGAGCACTGCAACCCGGCGACAAACCGGTTTTTGAAGGCAAGATAACGGGGTTGATGCTCACGCCCGGCAAGACGGGCAGCAAGTGGACGCTACGCTTTACGAGTCCGATAACGGGCAAGCGCCGCGACGCGGGCCTCGGCGTCTATCCCGAAACGTCACGATTGCCGACGCGAGAGAGAAGGCGCTCGCCATGCGCAAACTGATTGACGCGGGCAAAGACCCCATTGCGGAACGCGACCGCGACCAGCAGGCCGCCAGCATCACGGCGGTGGCACTGACTTTCGAAAAGGCCGCGCGCAAGGTTTACGAAGAACTCAAACCCGGCTGGCGAAACGCGAAGCATGCGGACGATTGGATCAGATCGCTTGAGGCTTACGTGTTTCCGCTGCTTGGCCAGAAGAAGCTCGACGCCGTGACGGCCGCCGACTGTGCCGACGTGCTACGCCCGATCTGGCTAGGGAAGGCAGAGACCGTCAGCCGTACCCGCCACGCATGCACGCCGTCATGTAATGGGCCTGGGCGCACGGCCATATCGCGTCGAACCCGGTTGCAGTGGTCGATCACATTCTCACTCCCGAAGCAGAACGCAAAAAAGGAACACCAGCCCCGCGATGCCGTGGCGCGACGTGCCCGCCTTCGTGAAAACGCATGTTGCCAGATTCAAGCAGGGCGAAGCCACCCGCGCCGCCCTGCTTTTCCTGATATTGACGGCGGCGCGCAACGGCGAAGTGCGCGGCGCGGTGTGGGATGAATTCGACCTCGAAGCGGGTATCTGGACCGTTCCCGCCGTACGGATGAAAGCGAAGGAAACGCACCGCGTCGCGCTGTCGGTTCCAGCGCGACAACTCGTCAAGACGCTGAAGGAACAGAAACTACACGAGACGCTTGTATTTCCGTCGCCGCGTGGAAAGGTTCTCAGTGATATGGTGCTCACGTCATTTCTGCGCCGCGTTGAAGCCAGGAGCGACACGCCGGGACGCGTGGCGACCGCGCACGATTTCCGCAGCAGCTTCCGCGATTGGGCCAACGAACAGGACTATGCGCGCGATCTCGCAGAGCGGGCGCTGGCGCATACCGTGTCGAACAAGGTTGAAGCAGCCTATCACCGCACCGACCTGTTAGAACAGCGCCGCGCGATGATGGAAGCGTGGGCGAAGCATGTCTGCGGTAGGTCAGATTGATTACGAATGCATGACTCGTATTCGCCCCAAAGAAATTACTGTCAACAGGCGTGCGACTTTTACCAATTCTTTTTCTTATTTGAAATGACCTTGCAATGAGAGTCGGCTATTCCCGCCGACTCTTCCGCGCTTAGGTACGTCCAAGTCGTCATTTCCGGATTGAATGCAACTGTCAATTTCCCGTCATCGGTTTGATAGAAATAACTACCACCTTTGGCGGGATAGCGAATTCCATGAACAGTTATTGACGCTCCGGGGTCGCGAGTATCTATTGTGACCACGCCATATCTCCCAAAATGGCAAATATAAGAATGATTTAATATTGCTCTGATATGATTGCTGGAATCAGCAAACAACGGATATGTCGCAAAGAGAAGCGACGCAAGCAAAATAGATTTCAGTAATTTTTTCATCATATTAAATACAATATATCCCGGCTAAAATAATGTTCACTGAAGGCGGCGTGATAAACGTCACTCATTACCAACACTCAGTCTAATCGAATATGGGTCGGGGCGATATTTTTCCAGCCCTGGCGTTGTCCCGTGATAATGCACCGCACTTCCGCTTCCATAATGAGGTCCTGTTAATGCGTTTATCCATGCCAGATTACTTGGTGATGAGTAAAGTGGGTTTGCATAATTTAGATTTGTCCCCACAGAAGAGCCTCCTCCGTTGGCTCGATCACGCAAGTAAGAATCAACAAAATCATTAACTCTCTGACTTATGTCACTATCAGGGATTTGCTCAACTGAGGATCGACCATGTTGATTTCTCGCGATAGGTCCATTGACATCGGAAAATTGATTGTACTGATTGACAATCTGCGAAACAGTACTTCCAAAGTGATGATATGGCCCGAAGCGACCTGACGCCACACGATTCAAGATCGTGTCAATGATCCCCTTAGCTTGCATTTCGCCAGCCCACTGTACCCATTCAGTCTGTAGCGTTTTTTTCAAATCAAGTACATCTTTCGGTGTCAAGGTCAGAGTTTGGGAATTAGTCTGAGAATTAGCAAAATTCCCCACCAGCCCAATCGGGTGGATGTGCCAAACGTCGGGGCTGGGGGGAAAACTCTTGACGGCCTTCACCTTGTCCCACCATTGCAGCTTCTTGATCCGCTCCATCTCGGTGGTCCAGGTGGGCTTTCCGAGTTCCCCCATCAGCGGCATCAATTTTTCCCACTTGCCCATGTCGCCGCCCCATTCGCTTTCGTAGCGAAAGATCACATGCGAGACGGCCTCGGCCAGCCACGGCACGGTTAGCGCCTTCCTCAGGTCAGCCGGAACCACGTTCCCCTTGCCGCTACCCTGTCGCTTTGCCGCCTTCTCCAGCTTGGCGATGAGCTGCCCCGCGTTCACCGTCGCGGCAACGGTACTGAATTCCTTCTCATCGTCGCCTTCGATCAGCCGCTTCACTTCAAACAGGGTGCGCCGGTACATGTCGAGCAGCGGCACGCTGGTCGTATCGACCGTATCGAATCCCGGCCATGCCCACGGGCTTTCCCAGAGCGTATCCGGGTGGCTCTTCTCGCACACCCATCGCGTCATCGTTCTGCCCTCGTCGTCACCCGCCGTAATTGACCACCATTGCGTACCTTGATCGTCAGTCGCCCGGTCGATTTCGCGCCCCTGGTCAAGCTGGGCGCGCGAAAGTACCTGCTGGTAGCCGACAGCCGGACCCTGGGCATCGGCAAGCTGCAACGGGAATGTTGCCCAGGTCGGGACCGTTGCACCGGCAACCTTAGCCGCATACTTGGTGCGCTCAACCCAGAGCGGTTCGCCGACGGGCGTCCCGCTGGCGGGATGGGTTTGCCCATGTCCATGACCGTGGGCATGCGCACCTGATTGCGCCGCAAGCCGCGTCGGCTGAACCTTCGCCCATAGTCCCCTGCCCGGATCGCCCTGTTTGCCCGTCGCGAGAGCAAGCGTAAGCCCCGCCAGCCCGGCATTACTTTGCGGATCGGATGGTTTGACAAGCTTCGCCCCCTGCTGGATCAGCAGAAGCGGTTTATCCGACAGTTTCTTCGCCCGCTCCTGGCTCTTGCCAATAAAGTCCCTGATCTGCGCCCCGGTAAAGACCTCGACGTGAAGCAGCGGATACATCCGTTTGGGCGGCAGCATGCTCGTTTGGGTGGAATTCTGGTATTCGCCCAGATAGCCCACCACGTCGCCCGCCTTGATCGGAAACGGCTTGTCGAGCACGACCACCGTATCAAGCGGCTTCGGATCGATAACCGCGTCAAGTTCATCAAGCTTTACCCAGCCTGTCACGGCGCGCGGATCGGGTGTCCCGCCAGCGATAGCGGCCACGGGCGTACTCTTGACGATCTTCGCAATCTGCGCCCAGCCATTCGCGACGTTGCCCACAATGGTCAGTTCACCGCCGTGAGGCAGCAGGCCAATCACCGTCCCGTTGGCGCGGTCGCAGATACGCACGCCGCTCTGGGGCGCACCGGCATTCTGGGAAGCGTCTGCGGGGCTGGCTGGCGGCACGGTATATCGCACCTGGTCCGGATACTGTGACAGCGCATCAACGCTTTCCGGGATCGGTCCTGATGCCGCGCCGCCAAGCAACGCGCCCCCGCCCAGCGTGGCCTCATTCAGCAGGCCCGAAGGTGAACCAAGGTTCAGCGGCGCATTGAGTTGCCGGGGCTGGCCCTGGTGGTCGTTCGCTTTGCCACCCACACGAAAATGCCTGTCGCCCTGCCAGAAAGGCAGCGGGTGAATCGGCGGCGCGGATGGGTTGCCGCCCTCCGTCTGCGCGTCCTGATAACCCTTCCAGTCAAGCTGGTGCATGTAAAGGCTGTAGAACTCCAGCACTTCATCGGCGGGCGGCTGGTAGCCCTGTGGGCTGCTGGCGGTCGTTGCGGACGCACCCGAAGCAGGAGTTGCCGCCGATGATGATGCGCCGGATGCTCCCGATGTGTTCGGCGCGGGTGGCAGCACGAGCTTGTGGCGAATCAGCACGAAGCCTGTCGAGTAGAGCGCGTATTGCGGCGGCGTGGTGGGATACGTCAGTTCGGGATAAGTGGAATCCAGCCGATAAGCCACCACCTCGCCATCGGCAATAGCCCTGACGCCATCGCCCTGCTTGAGCTTGCCGCCCGTGCCCGCATCGAAGTGGATGCCGCCGTGGTACATGCCATTTAGTCCGAGCGGATAGAACCCGCCATCCGAACCGGCCAGGGCGCTGAGCCAGGTTTGCGGATCGGCGTCATTGCCGCTGATGGGCACGAAAGGAAAGCTCCAGTTTAGGGGTTGCCATTGCGGCGGTGGTGGGGTGGCTGGTGCTGCCGGTGCTGACGGATGATGGGCGTGACCGTGATGTGTCGTCATGGACAGGCTGGCCTCCTTGCTGGTTTCATGGGAGACGCGGCCCGGTACATTGGGACTGCAAAGATGGTGAAAGGCCGCGATGCGGAACTAATTTCGTCCCTGAACGCTTTTACCCTGCGAGCCGCCCCGATTCAATCCAGCAAAGTCTGAAAATTTGTCATTTATTGTCAGGGCGCAATGTCGCTGGCGGACCATCCGCCTGGCCCGTCGTTTGGGTCGTCCCCATTGCCCCTACGGCTGGCGGACGCGCATGCGAACCTGTCCGCGACGTTCGCATAAATGCCCGCAAAGTTCGCATTTTGTCCTGGGACATTCGCACATGGTCCGCACCCTCAAGCGGCATGAACGGGAAGGCGTCGGCCTCGGGCGGATGCGAATCCCCTTGCGTAGTGCGGACACTTTTTCGGACCCTTGGCTACGGTCATTTCGCGGGTCTTCGCGCCCGCGTCGCGAATGCTCGCAGGAAGGACCCGCGCCGCCGATCTACGGCTTTTCCAGCCGCTGGCGGCACTCGCGCAGCGACGTTATTCACGCGCCGCCGTCTGCGTCAGTGCTGCGCGTATGTCGGCGAGCGCATCCTCGAACAGACCAAAAATGCAAACTTGGGCAACGGTTGAGAGACCGGAGAACTGTTCCGCGACTTCTTCCAGACTCAGCAGCGCCGCTGCCTCGGGAACGGGATACACCGTATAGCACGCCTGGACGGTTCCGCAAGAATCGTCTTTTCCCTACCGCTTGCTCATTAGGGCCTCCCTCGTCGCGCACCGGACATAGCCGGATTCTAGCGGAGTGTGGCGAACGCGCGACGGCCCTCAAACGGCAGGAGAAATCGCCGGGGTAGCCGTGAAACGTTGCCCGATGATGGGCTAATTGATGGCCAGAAAAAGCAAAACCCCGCAAGCCTTTGAATTTGCGGGGTTTTGCTTTAAAAAATGGTGGAGGTGGCGCTAGTCCGGATTCGTGTCGTCGCTCGCGCTGCGCAGCGGCGCGCGGCTCTGATCGTTATTCAGATGCACGAACTTTCTCAACAGTCTCAATAGCTCTCGCGCATCCTCGTCTCCCATCCCGTCGAGCAGGCCGTGATTGAGCGCGTTGACGCCGGGGATCAATTCATCGAGCAACTGCTCTCCAGCCGGCGTCAGCAATAGACGACGCTGGCGGCGCGGCAGAACTTCGCGCACGATCCAGCCTTTCGCTTCGAGCCGTACCGCGATATCGGCGGTGGTCGACGTGTCGAGGCCGACTCGCTGCGCGAGCGTGACCTGATCGAGTCCGGGCAATTCCTGCAGCATCCTGAGCACCGCATACTGAACGGGCGTCACCTCGCGTCCGATCAGATCATGAAACATGGACACGGAAATCTGATGCGCGCGTCGGATCAAATGGCCGGGCTGATCGTACAGATCGATGCTGATCGCGGAAGTGCTGGTATCGGTTGAAGTGACCATATTAGTTCTGAAGACCTCGCGCCTTTTCGTTGCGAATGGAAATGGCGAACCGGCGTTCGTGTTACCTGATTGAAAGTTCGTCTAGGGGAAAACCTTCATTTAATCATTAAAGATTCATTGAGTACACTGAATCTCAATGAGTAGACTGAATGTAGTGCACGAATAATCCAGGGAGTGAGACTGACATGTTTCCCAAGAATGCGTGGTACGTCGCATGTATGCCCGATGAAGTCGCGGATAAGCCGCTCGGCCGGCAGATCTGCGGCGAGCCGATGGTTTTCTATCGCAACGCGGAAGGCGCCGTGGTGGCGCTCGAAGACTTCTGTCCGCATCGCGGCGCGCCGCTATCGCTCGGTTTCGTGCGCGATGGCACGCTCGTGTGCGGCTATCACGGCCTCGAAATGGGCTGTCAGGGCAAGGCGACCGGCATGCCGGGGCAACGCGTCAACGGCTTTCCATCGATTCGCAGCTATCCAGTGATCGAGCGCTATGGCTTCGTCTGGGTGTGGCCCGGCGATGCGGCGCAGGCCGATGCCGCCAGGCTGCATCATCTGGAGTGGGCCGAGAGTGCCGAATGGGCGTACGGCGGCGGTCTTTATCACATCCGTTGTGATTACCGGCTGATGATCGACAACCTGATGGATCTGACGCACGAGACCTATGTGCACGCGAACAGCATCGGGCAAAGGGAGATCGACGAAGCCGCGCCGAAAACCGTGGCCGAAGGCGATACCGTGCGCACGAGCCGTTTCATGGAAGACGTCGCGGCCCCGCCGTTCTGGAAGATGGCGTTGCGCGGCAATGGTCTCGCCGACGACGTGCCCGTCGACCGTTGGCAGATCTGCCACTTCACGCCGCCGAGTCACGTGCTGATCGAGGTGGGCGTCGCGCATACCGGGCATGGCGGCTATCACGCGCCGGCCGACAAGAAAGCGTCGTCGATCGTAGTGGATTTCATCACACCGGAAACGGAGACGTCGATCTGGTATTTCTGGGGCATGGCGCGCAATTTCCGTCCCGACGATCCGGCGCTGACCGCGAGCATCCGCGAAGGGCAGGGCAAGATCTTCAGTGAAGATCTGGAGATGCTCGAACGTCAGCAGCAGAACCTGTTGCGCTGGCCCGAGCGCAATCTGCTGAAGCTCAATATCGATGCGGGCGGCGTGATGTCGCGTCGCGTGATCGATCGGCTCGTCGCGCAGGAACGCGCGGAGACGGGCGCGCCGCAGGCTGAAGTGACGCGCGTCATTCCCGTGCGGACGGCGACATGAATCATCCCGTGCTGAATGTGGTGGTCGCGCGCCGGCGCGACGAAGCGCCCGGTATCGCGAGCTTCGAACTCGCGAGCGAAAACGCTCAGGCGTTGCCCGCGTTCGACGCCGGCTCGCACGTCGATGTGCATTTGCCAAACGGGCTCGTGCGTCAGTACTCGTTGTGCAACGACCCGCGCGAAACGCATCGCTATCTGATCGCAGTGCTGCGCGACGAAGGGGGACGCGGCGGATCGAAAGCGGTGCACGATCTGGTCCGCGAAGGCGATCGCCTGCAGATCGGCGCGCCGCGCAATCATTTCGCGCTCGCTGACGATGCGGCTCATCATCTGCTGCTCGCGGGCGGGATCGGCGTCACGCCGATTCTTTGCATGGCCGAGCGGCTTGCCGCCACGGGCGCTTCGTTCGACATGCACTACTGCACGCGCTCGAAGGAACGCACGGCGTTCGTCGAGCGTCTTGCACAAGCCGGCTTCGCGAAGTCGGTCCAGCTTCATCACGATGACCATCCGGGCGGCTCGACGTTCGATATCGAGCAGACGCTCAGCGATGCGCCGGCCGGCACCCACCTGTATGTCTGCGGTCCGCGCGGCTTCATGGACTTCGTGCTCGAGATCGCGCGTGCGAAGGGCTGGCCGGAAACCAGGCTGCACTACGAGTTCTTCGGCGCGGCCGCGAATCAGGCGGCGACGGGCGGCAGCTTCCAGGTGCGCATCGCGAGCAGCGGCGCGACGATCGACGTGCCGCCCGAATGCACGGTCGTGCAGGCGCTGGCCGCGCATGGCGTCGAAGTGATCACGTCGTGCGAGCAGGGCGTGTGCGGTACCTGTCTGACGCGGGTGCTGTCCGGCGAGCCGGATCATCTGGATTCGTATCTGACCGACGAGGAACGCGCGGCAAACGACCAGTTCCTGCCGTGCTGCTCGCGCGCGAAATCGCCGCTGCTGGTGCTCGATCTGTGATTTTCTGCGGTGCGACGGGCCTGTTGCCCGTCGTACCGCTTATTCATTGCGCTTTTCCCTCAGAATCCGACGAACTTACCGTGCGCACATTCAACGCCGGATCGTGCGCAATCGCTTCTTCGGAGAACGGAATAATCGTCCAGCGTTGGGCCGCGTAATCGCGCGTCCCGTCGGCATAGTGCGGCGACGCCGGGTCATCCGATTCTGACGGTGCGAGCAGCGTGCGCGCGATCACCCGGGCGCCGGCGAACGACACTATCTGCAGATAGGTGTCGCCCATTGGTTTGACGTTCATCGAATAGCCGCTCGCATCGAAGGGATGCGCGGCACACGCCGAGGTGAAATAGCCGCCCGCGTCGCAACCCCCGAATAGCGCAATGCGCTCGTCGTTGCGTTGCACGTAGAGCGCCGCGCTGCGCGGTGCATCGATCGCGATGCCGGCGCGTTGCAGTGCCGCGAGCGCGTCATGCAGCGCGGCGGCGAGCTGCGCCGGATCGGCGGCCATGCCCGCGGGTGTGGTCAACGGCTTCGCGGGATCGAACGGTACCGCGTATAGCTGCGCGGGCGGTATCGTCAGCAGACGTCGCCACAGTTCGTCCCACAAGGTTGCCCCCACTGCGTCGGCCGCGGCCGTATCGTCCCATGCGGCGAGTACCTTGCACGCCGCGCGCTGCTGGTCGGCGTTCGGGTCGGCCGGCAGGGCCGCGAGCGTGTCGCTGCCGCACAGACGTTCGAGCACGGGTTGCTTGAACAGCAACGCCGACATCGAGCGGCTGTCGAGCGCAGCGTGACCGAGCGCATCGGCGGAAACGCCATGCGGATCGCTCTGCAATTGCGCCGCGATCACATGGCCCAGTCGCGTGCGCAACGTCTGCGGCGTCGCGGTCGCACCGATGATCTTCGCATAGCCGGTCATCGGTTCGGCCGGGTTGCTGAGCCAGTAACTGTCGTTGAAATTGCCGACATAGTCGCGCCGAAGCAGCGACGGCATCTGCGCGACCGGCAACGCATGATGCTGTACCGCGCCGGGCTCGTCGCGCCAGTCGCACTCGCTGCGCGAACCGTCGAGGACCGGCACGCCGGGCATGATCCGCGCCAGTGCCCGGCCGACCGGCGGCGTGCAACGCTGCGTGAGTTCGTCGGGCACGTCCGGGGTCGCGCCGATATCCGCGTACCAGACGCGCGGATCGTCGCGGCCGATCGCGAGCGTGTTGACCCACGGCATCGCCGCGTTCTTCTTCTGGATGGCGATGAAATCGTCGAGCGAGGCCGCCTGATTCCATGCGCGGAAGTTTTCGAACACGCGGAAGTTGTCGGTATTGATATCGCGCAGCGCGAACGCCTGCTGCGCATTCCACGCGAGCGCGGGCGACATCGTGCCGAGATTGACCAGCGGTCCGAAGCGCGAACGATACAGCGTGCGCGACACGGTATGCAGCGAACCGTCGGCGGCGCGTACCTCGATGTTCACGCGCGTCGGCGTCATCGCTTCGCTGTTGCCGTCGACCTGATACCGGGTTGGCGCGCCAGGTTCGAGCGTCAGCTTGAAGAGGCCGAAGCGCTTCGCGGTGGAGACGGTATGGGTCCAGGCGACGTTGTCGTTGAAGCCGATCATGATCAGCGGTACGCCGAGAAACGACACGCCGCTGACGTTCAACTTGCCAGGAAGAGTGAGTTGAGCCTGGTAGAAGCGATCGGGGCCGGTCCAGAACCAGTGCGGATTGCCGAGCAGCAGCGCGCTGCCGGTGTGCGTCGCGTCCGCGCCGAACGCGAGAGCGTTGCTGCCGATGCCCGCATGGCCGCCGAATTCGGCGAGCGGTGGGTCGACGGGGGCGTCGTCGTGCAACGCGCTTTGCGGCGGCACCGGCATCGCCTGGGGCGGTTGCGCGGTCGCGATCGCGTTGATGAAGCGCGCCTCGCCACCGGCCAGATTCGCCGTGATCTGACGCCGGTACAAGTCCGCGTTGCTGATCTTGCCGAGCCACGGCGCCGCGCGGCAGGCCGCATGCGCCCGCGGGAAATCGCCGTGCGCGAGATCGGCGACGTAGCGGTTATAGCCGGCGACGAAGCCGTCGATCAACGCGCGCATGTCGTCGGTCTGGCTTTTGCGGTAACGCGCGACGGTCGCATCGTCGACGATGAAACGGAAGAAGAAATCCGAATTGAGATTGTCGGGCTGGCCGAACGTCGCGCCGAGCGTGGGCCGCGCGTCGGCGCCGAAGAAGCGCGAGCGTTCGCCGCGATAGGTGACGAAGCTTTCGGCCATCGTGCACAGATTGTCTTGCGCCTGCGCGTAGCCGTATCCGTAGCCGAGGCTGCCCCAGTTGTCGGCGTTGATGTGCGGAATGCCGAGCGCGGTGCGGCGGATGTCGGCGCGATACGGGCCGGTGTGCGCGACGTTGTCCGCATCGGGACTCGCGCAGCTTTGCAGAGCGGCGGCGACGGGCAGGGCGATCAGCAGGGCGGCGAGGCGGCGGAGCAGAGAGACGTTCGAACGCATGGCCTTTTGTGGTTGGGCGGACGTTGAGCGGTGACGGGCGTGTCGCAATCGGGAGCTTAGCGGGGAATTGGCGGCGGGTCACGCTGGGGCTGCGAGCGGTTTCTCCGCCAAGCCAGCACCCTCGGCGAACGCGGCCTGATTTTTGCTGATCTGCTCGGGCGTCGCCTCGTTCGCAGGCGACGGCGCGTGTCGAACGATCATCACTCTCAGCGGAGTCGCCAGTGGCAGCAGCGGAAGTATCCGGAACGTCAGGCCGGCGCGTCAGGGACGGCAGCTTCACGTTGTTACCGGCGCTGGCTATCGGTTTCGCCAACTCCGCACACGCGAACACGATGGCGCCGCTGAACTACTTCCTGCACGCGGCTGGCCCGGCGGCTCGTCCGACGCTGTACCTCGGCTGGGTTTTCACCGCGATCGTGACGCTGGTCACGCTGATCGTCGCTGGCCTGTTGATCGGCGCGATGGTCCGCAAGCGTCCCCCGGCGCAACCGGATGCGCTGAGCGCCGAGCCCGGCGGCATCCGCTGGGTGTTCATTGGTACCGCGGTGTCGTCGGTCGTGCTGTTGGCGATGCTGGTCTATGCATTGATCACGCTCGAATCGGTGGCGTCGCCCGCGTCGTATCCGCAATTGACGATCACCGTGACCGCTTACGACTGGTGGTGGAAAGCCGATTACCGCGACGATCCGAACCCCGCCCGCAACTTCATCACGGCGAACGAGATTCATATTCCGGTCGGTGAGCCGGTGAAGATCGAACTCAAAAGCGCGGACGTCGTGCACGCATTCTGGGTACCGCAACTCGCGGGCAAGACGCAGACGATTCCAGGCCAAACCAACGAGCAGTGGCTGCAGGCGGACCGTCCCGGTATTTATCGCGGGCAGTGCTCGCAATTCTGCGGCGCGCAGCACGCGCATATGGCGTTCGAAGTGATCGCGCAAGACGCAGCGGCGTTCAACGCGTGGCGCGACGCGCAGGGACGCGCGGCCACCGTGCCCACGGGCGACGCGGCTGTCGCGGCCGGCCAGCATCTGTTCGAGGAGCGCTGCGCGGGTTGCCACACGATTCGCGGCACCAAGGCGACTGGCCTGCAGGCGCCCGATCTGACGCATCTCGGTTCGCGTCGCACGATCGCGGCAGGCGCGCTCAGCAACACGCCCGACCATCTGCTCGACTGGATCGAGCACGCCCAGCGGATCAAACCCGATGCATTGATGCCCAGTATCGCGCTGACCACCAGCGAGGCCGCCGCGTTGTCGGCGTATCTCGCGACGCTGCATTGAAGCGTATCGCACTCGAGGAGCCCGTTCAATGTCCGATCATCCCGCTTCCGCTTCGCTACCCGCACTGACCCGCACGCCGCGGCGCGGCCGTGTCGAGCCCGGCAGCGAGCAGGAAAAGCGGCTGCGCGAAATCTGGGAATCGCGGCCCGGCTGGCGCGGCTGGTTCTCGACGGTCGATCACAAGACCATCGGCTTGCGCTACCTGGTGACCGCGTTCATCTTTCTGCTGATGGGCGGCGTCGAAGCGCTGATCATGCGCGTTCAACTGGCGCGCCCCAACGCAACGGTGCTGACGCCCGAACAGTACAACCAACTGTTCACGATGCACGGACTGACGATGATCTTTCTGTACGCGCTGCCCGTTCTGTCCGGCTTCTCGAACTATCTATGGCCGCTCGTGCTCGGCGCGCGCGACATGGCCTTTCCGCGCCTGAACGCGCTGTCGTATTGGGTGTTCCTGTTCGCCGGCATCTTCCTGTATGCGAGTTTTCCGACGGGCCAGGCGCCCGACGCCGGCTGGTTCAACTACGTGCCGCTGTCCGGCCTCGAGTACAGCAACGGCCCGAATATCGACGTTTACGCGCTGGGAATGGTGCTGCTAGGCATTTCGACGACGGTCGGCGCGATGAACTTCGTCGTCACGCTGCTGAGGATGCGCGCGCCGGGCATGTCGCTCGATCGCGTGCCGGTGCTCGTGTGGGGCACGCTGACCGCGTCGGGCGGCAATCTGTTGGCGGTGCCGTCGGTGAGCCTCGCGTTTCTGATGCTGTGGATGGACCGCCGCATCGGCACGCATTTCTTCGACGTGCTCAATAGCGGGCGGCCGCTGCTCTGGCAGCACCTGTTCTGGATTTTCGCGCACCCGTGGGTCTACGTGGTTGTGTTGCCGGCCATGGGCATCGTGTCGGATGCGTTGCCGGTCTTTTGCCGCCGGCCGCTGGTCGGTTACGGGCCGGTCGCGTTGGCGACGGTCGCGACGATGGTGATCGGCTTTGCCGTGTGGATTCACCATATGTTCGCGACCGGTATCCCCGCGCTCGCGCTGTCGTTCTTCGGCTCGGCCAGCATGATCATCGCGGTGCCGAGCGCGGTCGCGACGTTCGCCTGGGTCGCGACGATCTGGACCGGTCGCCCCGTGTATCGCGTGCCGTTCCTGTTTTTCGCGGGCTTCGTGCTGCTGTTCGTGATCGGCGGCGTCTCGGGCGTGATGACGGCCGCGGTGCCGTTCGACTGGCAACTCACCGACACGTACTTCGTCGTCGCGCATCTGCACTACGTGCTGCTTGGCATCAACGTATTTCCGGTGATCGGCGGGATCTACTTCTGGTTTCCAAAATTCACCGGCAGGATGACGAATGAGCGTCTCGGCAAGCTCGCGTTCTGGGTGCTGTTCATCGGCTTCAACGTCGCGTTCTTTCCGATGCATATCGCGGGACTGCTCGGCATGCCGCGCCGCATGTACACGTATCCCGCCGACATGGGCTGGAACACGGTGAACCTCGTCACGTCGCTCGGTTCGTTCCTGTTCGCGGCCGGCGTGCTGCTGTTTCTGATCGATATCGTGGTGAGCCTGAAGCGCGGCAAGCTCGCCGGCAACAATCCGTGGGATGCGCCGACGCTCGAATGGTCGATCAGCTCGCCGCCGCCGCCGTACAACTTCGCGGTGGTGCCGACGCTCGCGAGCCGGCATCCGCTGTGGGAAGGCCGGATCGAGGAGCCGGGCGACGCGGTTCAAACACGCTCGCAACTCGACGACGGCTATCTGCTCGCGCAAGGTCGCGAAGCGTTGGGCACGACCGCGCTCGAGGCGAGTCCCGACGTGATCCTGAAGATGCCCGAAGATTCGTACGCGCCGTTCTGGCTCGCGGTCTTTGCCGCGCTACTGTTCGCGGGGCTCGCCTTGACCGCCTGGGTGTTCGTGGGGGCGATGCTGGCCGGCTGCGCGGTCTCGATCATCACGTGGCTGTGGCCCGAGCGCGCGCTGATCCAGCGCGAGCCGGTCGCGGTCGAGGATGCGGGGGGCTGAGATGAGCGATGCACTGGATCTCAATCGCTCGTCGAGCGAACCGGACGAGACCGCGCGTGCGTTGCCGGTTGGCAGCGCGGGCGAGCGATCGAGCGGCTGGTGGGGCTGCTTCACGCTGATCACGACCGAAGGCGCGCTGTTCGGCTATCTGATCTTCTCGTATCTGTATCTGGCCTCGCAAAGCCAGCAGCATTGGCCGCCGGAAGGATTGCCGAAGCTCGGGCTCGGCAGCGCGAATACGGTCATTCTGCTATCGAGCAGCGTGTTCGTCTGGTTCTGCGAGCGCTGCGTGCGTCGGCGCCGGCTGCGGCTCGGTGTCGCGTCGATGGCGGTGGGCATCTTGCTGGGCTGCATCTTCGTGGGCATCCAGTTGCGCGAATGGCACAACCACCCGTATGGGCTGACCTCGCATCTCTATGGTTCGCTGTACTTCACGATTACCGGCTTTCACATGGCGCACGTACTGGTCGGGATCGTCGTGCTGACGCTGCTGGCGATCTGGACCGCACTCGGTTATTTCGACGACAAGCGCTGCGCGGCGCTGTCGATCGGTGGGTTGTATTGGCACTTCGTCGATGTCGTCTGGCTATTCATTTTCAGCACGCTGTATCTGACGCCGTATCTGTTCCGGGAGTGGTCATGACGACTGCGCCCAGAGACTCGCACATTTCGATGCCCTACGTGCTGATCGGTCTGCTCGCGGCGCCGTTCGCGTGGCTGTTGCAGATGATGCTCGCGGAAGCGCTCGCGGCGCAGGCCTGCTATCCGTACAGCCATCCGCTCGGCGCGCCGCTCGTGTCGTGGATGCGTCCGGCGCTCGTCGCGCTCGGCGCCGTGTGTCTGATCGCGGGCGCGTTCGGCACGTGGGTCGCGTGGCGCAATCTGCGCCGCGTCGCGCCACTGAAGTTCGGTGCGCTGAACGGCGAGCGCCGCACGCGTGCCGAACTCGACTGGTTTCTGACGCACGTCGCGGTGATGTGCAGCACGCTGTTTCTGTTCGCATTGATCGCAACGGATGCCGCGGTCGCGATCGTGTCGCCGTGCAGGTGGTGGTGATGAAGCGCGACGTTCTCAACGCGGTCAGGTTCGCCATCGCGGCCGCATGCGCGCTGACGATAGCTGCGACGGCAAACGCCGCCAGCGCCTCCACCGACGCCGCGCAGATCGCGCGCGGCGCGTATCTCGCCAAAGCCGCCGATTGCGCCGGTTGCCACACCGCCGCGCCGCGCGTGCCGCATCCGGGTGCGGCGCCTGAAGCAACGCCGCCGTTTGCCGGCGGCCTCGGCATGGGGTCTCCGTTCGGCACGATCTACACGTCGAACATCACGCCGGATCCGCAATACGGCATCGGCCGTTATAGCTATGACGACTTCGCACGCGCGTTGCGCGAGGGCATCGCGCCCGGAGGCAAGCGGCTTTATCCGGCGATGCCGTACCCGTCGTTCGCGAAGATCACCGACGACGACATGCACGCGCTCTACGCATACTTCATGCACGGTGTGCAGCCGATCGCGGTGCCTGCGCCGCAAACGCGCTTGCCGTTTCCATTCAATCAGCGCTGGGTATTGATGTTCTGGGACTGGGCGTTCGCGCCGAAAAGCCAGTTCAAAGCCGATGCGAAACGCGATGCGCAATGGAATCGCGGCGCGTATCTGGTGCAATCGCTCGGCCATTGCGGCGCCTGTCACACGCCGCGCGGACCGGCTTACGAAGAACGCGGCTATGACGAGTCGGCATCGGCCTATCTGACGGGAGGCACCAACGATCACTGGTTCGCGCCGAACCTGAGCGCCGACCCGGGCTCGGGGCTCGGCCGCAGTTCCGCGACCGACATCGTCGACTTCCTTCGAAACGGCCACGGCGGCGGACTCGTCCCGTTCGGCAGCATGGTGCAGGTCGTCGAAGACAGCACGCAGTACCTGAACGACGACGATCTTGCGGCGATCGCCGCGTATCTGAAGAGCCTGCCGCCGCGCGCGCCAAGCGGCTATTTCAACGCCCGCTCCGCCGCCGCGCGGCAAACGGTACAGGCGCTGAAAACCGGGGATGTGGAAAGACCCGGCGCGGGCATTTACGCATCATATTGCGCGCGCTGTCATCAGATGGATGGGGCGGGGGTGCCGCAAAAGTATCCGCGCCTCGCGGGCAACCCCGCGGTGTTGTCGGCGTCGAGCGCGTCATTGGTGCGGTTGCTGGTCGAAGGCGGGGGCAGTCCGCATACCGAGTCGGGACCGGAGCCGCGCAAGATGCCGTCTTTCGCCGGCAAGCTGACGGACACCGAAATGGCCCGCGTGCTCACGTTTGTTCGGACCACATGGGGAAATTCGGCCGGACCGGTCACGCGAAACGATGTGTCGAGCGTGCGCGGCGCATTGCGCAAGTAACTGCCAACGCGCCTCGTCATTCGGTGTTCTCGTTGCCGTCGCAGTGACCATTGGCGGCGCTGAACAGCGTCTTCAGCTTCGCATTGACCGCGATCAACTCCCCTACTGGCGCCGCCGCGAGTTGCTGATCGAAGAGCGTGAGAACCTGACCGAGTAGGGCGTAGGCGTCAGGATCGACCACAAAGATGCCCGTTTCGAGTCCCGCCTGCCGGCAGCGCAAAATCACGCCCTCCGCGTCGCGAAACAGCTCGGGTACGGCCGAACCATAGCCGCGCTGATTCAGCAGCATCGCCATGTAAATGGCCTGCGCCATGCTGCCGACGTGATATTGATTGGCGACGCCGCTGCGTAATGCCTCGAGCGTCATGTGATAGTCGAGCGAAATTTCGCCTGCTTTGGCAGGTACGATCGGGCGCAGCATAGCCTTCGGGTGCGTGCGCGGCGACTTCCCGGGTGCAGCGCGAGTCGGGCTCGCTTTTCTGGTCATAAGCTCACTGAGGCGGCCGGCTCGCGCCGGCCGCTACACCATCACGGAACCTGACAACGTCCATTACGGAAAACGGCTGCGCCGCGCGCGTCGCGGCGCCGTTCCCGTTAGCCCATATGCAGACCGCCGTTCAGCGAGAAATCCGCCCCGGTCGCAAAGCCCGCTTGATCCGACGCGATCCACGCGACGATCGACGCAATCTCGTCGGGCGTGCCGAGACGCCGTACCGGAATCGTCGCGACGATTTTTTCCAGTACTTCCGGACGGATGGCCTTGACCATGTCGGTGCCGATGTAGCCCGGCGACACGGTGTTGACCGTCACGCCCTTGGTCGCCACTTCCTGCGCGAGTGACATCGTAAAGCCATGAATGCCGGCCTTTGCTGTCGAATAATTGGTCTGGCCGAACTGGCCCTTCTGGCCGTTGACCGACGAGATGTTGATGATGCGCCCAAAGCCTCGCTCGACCATGCCCTCGATGACCTGTTTGGTCACGTTGAACAGGCTCGTGAGATTGGTGTCGATCACCGCTTGCCAGTCTTCGAACGTCATCTTGCGGAACACGCCGTCGCGCGTGATGCCCGCGTTGTTGACGAGCACGTCGACTTCACCGACTTCTTTCCTGACCTTCTCGAACGCTTTCGCGGTGGATTCCCAATCCCCGACGTTTCCTTCCGATGCGACGAAGTTATAGCCGAGCGCTTTCTGATCTTCCAGCCATCGGGCTTTGCGCGCCGAGTTCGGGCCGCAGCCCGCGATGACGGTGTAGTTCTCTTTGTGCAAGCGCTGGCAAATGGCGGTTCCGATACCGCCCATGCCGCCGGTTACGTATGCAACACGGTTTGCCATAAGTCCTCCTTCTTGTTTGAGGTGAGTTGAGCAAGTCTGATTGGAGGATGGACCTATTATTGGCAGCGGCCAACGGCCGGGACGATGGGCATTTTCACCTACGGGTTAACTGCCAAATCACGGGGTGGAATCGTTGCTTGACGGGGCAATGAATTACGTCGATTGCGGGTTGCATGCTTTGCGGACTCCGGGGTCGCTCGATACTGCCGGCCGCCCTTCCGTCCTTGCCTGCGCGCCGTCTTCCTCTTACCCTTAGCGTTAGCCTTAAGTACCTGCCCCGGACACCGTGCGGCAGACTGCCTGCACGGTCGTCGATCCGGGGCGCGAAGCCGTCCCTCGCTGCTGCGTCCATTCGTGTGATCATCAAAGGCACATCAGGATGACTGACTATCTTGCTGACATCGATCCCGACAGGTTGAACATCCTTGGGATCTTCGGGCTGTTGATTGGCGGCCTCGCACTGTTTCTTCTCGGTCTGGAGTTCTTGACCGGCGGCCTGAAGGCGATCGCGGGATCGAAACTGCAGTCGCTGATCGGCGTGCTGACGGCAAGCCGTTTTCGCGGCGTGGTGGCGGGCGCCGTCGTGACCGCGCTGCTGAATTCGTCGACCATCACGACCGTGCTGATGGTCGGTTTCGTGTCCGCCGGCCTGATGACGTTGACCCAGGCGGTGCCGATGATCATGGGCGCGAACATCGGCTCGACCATCACCGCGCAGATCATCGCCTTCGACGTTTCGCGTCTGACGCCGTACATGCTGTCGATCGGCTTCGTGCTGCACGCGTTTGCCCCGCGCGAACTGCTGCGGCAGATCGGCCGCGTCGTAATGGGGCTAGGACTGCTGTTCATGGGCATCCAGCTGATGGGAGAGTCCACGCATCCGCTGCGCACCTATCAGCCGTTCATCGACGCGATGCAGGACATGCGCAATCCGTTCGTCGGCGTCATCGTGGGGGCGGTCTTCACTGCGATCGTGCAAAGCTCGGCGGCGACGCTCGCGGTCGTGATTGCGTTGAGCGGCCAGGGCTTGATGCCGCTCGAAGCCGGCATCACGCTGATTCTCGGCGCGAATGTCGGGACCTGCGGCACGGCATTGCTCGCCTCGATCGGCAAGCCACCGGAAGCGTTGCAGGTCGGCGTCGTGCATCTGATCTTCAATGTGCTCGGCGTCGTGATCGCGCTCTTCCTGATTCCGCAGATGGCGGAGGTCGTGCGCTGGATATCGCCGTCGCATCCGGAACTGCAAGGGCTTGCACGACTCGCGGCCGAGGCGCCGCGTCAGGTAGCCAATGTGCATACGCTGTTCAGCGTGGCGAACACGCTGCTGCTGATCTGGTTTGCCGGTCCGATCGCGCGGCTCGCGCAACTGGTCGTGCCGAAGCGCGCGAAGGCCGCCAAACCCGCGGGTGATCCGCAGTATCTCGACGAGACGTCGCTGGCGGTGCCGGCGCTTGCACTGCAACGCGTGCGTATCGAGCTGACCCGGCTCGGCGCGCAGGTGCTCGACGTTGTGCAACGCGGCTCGCAGATGGTGTCGACCGGCACGATGGAAGAGATCAATCAGATGCTCGAGCAGGACAAGGAAAGCGACCGGCTGGCCTTCGAGATTCTTCAATATATCGGCCGCCTGTCGCAGCGGCAGCACTCGGAGGAAGAAGGTCAGCAGGTGGTCGGCTACACGCAGGTCACGAGTCATCTGGAGAGCATCAGCGGCATTGTCGGCACGACGCTGATGACGGTCGGACAACAACGAATGACGCAGCAGGTCGATCTGCTGCGTCTGCGCGATGCGGCGACCACGCAGTTTTCCGAGGCGGTAATCCGCAATCTCGAGCAGGCGATCCGCACGATCGAGACGCGCGATCCGGAAGAGGTCGCGAACGTCATCGACGCGAAGGCCGGCATCGACAAGCTCGCCGCGACCGCGCGTCAGGTCGTGCTCGCAAAGCTTCAGCTGGCGGACAAGGCGGACGTGGTCACGTTCCGCATCGCCATGGATCTCATCGAGCAGGGCCGGCAGATCGCGCAGTTTGCGCGGGCCATTGCGAAAAATGTGGCAGCGCTTCAAGAGCTGCAATAACGCGCGACGCATGATTGGAGATCGAGAATATATTCGCGCAAAGTGATCGCCAGCACACGGACGTTGGGCTTGCACGAGCTCTAAACTTGTGGCGTGTCATCCTCGTGACACGCTTTCAAAGAGAGTGGGATTGCCCGCCTTTGCTGTGCGGGCTTTTTTCGCCTCGTGCGTGTTGTGGTATCAGTAGTCAAGGCGCGGCGGTGAAGTCGATCGTGCGACGACCCACAGTAGCTCGCACAATAAGCAACGCCTGAAGCGATTTAACACACGCCGCATCCATAATTTGATAGCCTTTATCGCAGCAGAGCATTGAACTCAAGGAGGGCTTCACCATGATAAGGTGGCTTGCTAACTGGGCTTCACAACATGCTCCTACTCCCGAGAAACAGGCCGAGCGCGCGCTGAACAACTTGCGCATGGAACTGTTTCAGGCCGAACAGCTCGTGCTCGACGCACAGCTGCGTGCCGATTACTATCGGGCTCGCCTGACCTTCCTCGAAGAAGTCACGAGAAAGGGAATCGAACAGGTATCGGACGAACGCAAGGCTCCTCTGGAGTCTCCCCAGCCGTTGCGGCCGGGACTCAAGCTCACCGCGGCGCAGTAGCCGCGCGTATTCCATCGCAATGTGTTCCGTCACCCGCGTTTCGATACGTGGGCGGACGGCAATCGTGCTGTCGCCGGCGCGTGCAAGGCGCGGTCTCGACAGTCGATTGTGCGAGCATTGATTGCCGAGCGGAGAAGTTTCCGGTTGCCCGGTGTTTCGTGCTTCGACCGGGCAACCTGGACTGAGTGTTTGATTTTTACTGCGTGATTTTTACTGCGCGACTTCCGCTGCGCTTCGGTTACTGCGAAACGCCTGCTTCGTCCTGCTTAACTTGCCAGATCGGGCGGCAGCTTGCCGCCGTTTGCCGCGAGCGCCTGCATCACCTGCTTGTGCAGCCAGATGTTCATGCTTGCGGAGTCGTTCATGTCCCCGCTGTACTTCAATTCCTGCGCAAGTTGCTTGCGGTGTTCGAGACTGCTGTCGACGCCGAGTGCCTTCATCGTGTCGACAATCGACGTACGCCAGTTCAACGTCTGTCCGCTTTCGCTGACGAGTTGATCCATCACGGCGGCCACGTCGACGTCGGTCAGCGGCGCGGGCGCGGCGGGAGCGCTGGGCGTCGCGGCTTGCGCGGCGGCCGGGTCGGGGGTGGGTTCCGTCGCGGGGGGAGGTTGGTCCGGCTTCGCTTTGCCGAACAGCTTGTGCACGATGTCACCAAAAATACTCATTTCCGAAATCTCCGCGGTTGAATGACGAATGCGAGTGGGGGCGCTCGCAGGACATACCCCCACTATGCTACGCGAACTACCACGGTGAAAAACGTAATATTTTGTCAACCCGTCGATTGCTCGTATGGGTCCGCGCGCAATGATCCTGACACGACTCGGCCCGCGTCACGTCAACATATGACGCCGTGCGTGGCGCGATCCGAGCCCCAGGTCAGCCTTCACATCGGCGCCACCGCGCCGTCCTTTTCGACCACGACGCGTTGCGCAACATAAGTCCCCTGCGACGCGGGCGTAGTGACAACGAACACCTTCTTGCCCGGCGTAAGGTCGCTGCGCTTCGCGGGCGTTAACGTGACGATGGGCACGTTGGGCGGCACCGTCACCACATTGCTGCCGCCCTTGTACGACAGCTTCAGAGCTCGGACCTGTCCGCGTTCAATGCTGCCGGCGGCAAGCTGATCCTGTGGCACGGCTGGGCTGACCAGCACATCTCGCCGCTGTTCACGATGCAGTACTACGAAGCGATGCAGAACACGATGGGGACGTCGACCGTCGACCAGTTCGCGCGTCTGTATCTCGTGCCGGGCGTCGGTCACTCGGCGGTGGCGAAGGCAACCCGAATATCGACCTCGTGTCGAAGATCGCCAACTGGGTCGAAGAAGCCAAGGTGCCGACTTCCGTGATGACGTATCAGACCGATTCGCCGAACAACGTGACGGCCTCGCGTCCGGTCTATCCGTACCCGGCGCTGGGTGTCGCGGCACCCAGCGCCGGGTAGCGCACAACGGTAATTGAGTACCAGCCGGTCTCGCGAGGCCGGCTCCTTTTTCACGGGGGCAAATCCGCTACCAGCGCGGCACATCTACGCTGATCGGAAAAGCTCGGCGTCTCACTGCCGTTCTATGCGAGTTCATTCCCGCTTCATCTGTTCTGTTTATCAGGGTGTGCACCAGCAGGCGTTCGAAAAGCCCGCTTCGGAGGGCCGTGACTCTGGTTTGAACGCTTGTCCAGCGGGGCTTTGCGCGAATCGGACGGGCTTCGCCGATGCTATGCGGAACGCTGAGGATGCGGATACTCGCATCGACCCTGTGGTTAACCCGCGCTTTGGCCCGCGAAGGACGAAACGTACCTTCACGCCAGCTATTCGAGTAAGCCGTGGAGGGGCACATCGCCACGATGGTTACGGAGTCGACGTACTTTGCGAAGCTACCCGCTTCGAGCGCGCGATGAGACCAATGAAGGAGACAGGAGAGTGTTGATGACGATTACTACCAGCGGTAACAGGATTGATATCAAGAAGTTCATCGACGAACGGTCGATTTCGCCCTACCAGTGGCTATTGGTCGTGCTGTGTTTTCTGATCGTGACCGCCGACGGCATGGACGTCGCGATCATGGGTTTCGTCGCGCCTTCCATCATTCATGACTGGGCGATTTCGCGCCCCGAATTCGGGCTCGTGATGAGCGCGGCGCCGATCGGTCTCGTGATTGGCGCATTGTTCGCGGGTCCGGCATCGGACCGCATCGGCCGCAAGTGGGTGCTGATTGCGTCGGTGTTTCTGTTCGGTGTGTTCACGATCGCGACTGCGTTCACGCAATCGCCGTTTTCGATGGCAGCATTGCGCCTGCTCAGCGGTGTCGGCCTCGGCGCCGCGATGCCGAACTCGACGACGCTGCTGTCCGAATACGCACCGCAACGCAAGCGCGCGCTGCTGATCACCGTGATGTTCACGGGGTTCAATCTCGGCTCGGCATTGATCGGCTTCGCGGCCGGCTGGCTGATCCCGGTTCACGGCTGGCGCGCGGTGCTGATTTTCGGCGGCGCACTGCCGCTCGTGCTGATCCCGTTCCAGATCTGGCTGCTGCCTGAGTCGGCCCGTCTGCTCGCGGTGCGCGGCGCGCCTGCGCAGCGCATCGGCAAAGTGCTCGGCCGGGTGTGCGGCGCGCACTTCGCGGGCAATGAAGTGTTCGTGTCGAACGAACCGCCGCTGCCGACGCGCAAGCCGATCGGCGTGCTGTTCTCGCAAGGCTATGGCTCGATGACGATCGCGCTGTGGGTCACGTATTTCATGGGCCTGCTCGTGATCTATCTGCTGACCGGCTGGCTGCCGACGCTGATGAAGGATGCGGGTCTGTCCGTCACGACCGCGGCCAACGTCACGGCGATGTTCCAGATCGGCGGCACGATCGGCGCGATCCTCGTCGGCTGGATCATGGACAAGGCGCGTCCGGCGCCCGTGATCAGCGCCGCGTATATCGGCGGCGCACTGTGCGTGCTCGGGCTCGGCTACATCGGTGCGCTGTCTTCGTCGCTCGCATTGCTGGTGTTTGCCGCGGGCTTCTGCATCAGCGGCGCGCAAACCGGTCTGAACGCATTTGCACCCGGCCGCTACCCGACCGTTGCGCGTGCGACTGGTGTGAGCTGGATGCTCGGCATGGGCCGCTTCGGCAGTATCTTCGGCTCGGCGATCGGCGGCGCGCTGCTCGGCTTCGGCTGGCAGTTCGGCGCGATCCTGGCGATGCTCGCGATACCCGCCACGCTCGCCGCTATCGCCATCCTGGTGAGCCAGCGGGTGGACGGCGCCGAAACGGTGGCGCAGCCGAATATCGCGCATTGAGGCGTGAGGCAACGCGGCGCGCGTGCGTTTCGCGGGCGCCGCTGGATAAATTCAACTACTGAGGAATCACGGTGATCATCGACATTCACGGACACTACACCACCGCGCCGAAAGCGTTGGAGACGTGGCGTAACCGCCAGATCGCAGGCATCAAGAGTCCTTCCGGGATGCCGCAGGTGTCGGAATTGCAGATCAGCGACGACGAGCTGCGCGAGTCGATCGAAAACAACCAGTTGAAACTGATGCGCGAGCGCGGCCTCGATCTGACGATCTTCAGTCCGCGTGCGAGCTTCATGGCACACCACATCGGCGACTTCGAAATCTCGAGCACGTGGGCCGCGATCTGCAACGAACTGTGCTATCGCGTGAGCCGGCTGTTTCCCGAGAACTTCGTGCCGGCCGCGATGCTGCCGCAAAGTCCGGGTGTCGATCCGGCCACCTGTATTCCTGAACTCGTCAAATGCGTCGAGCAGTACGGCAATGTCGCGATCAACCTGAATCCCGATCCGTCGGGCGGCCACTGGACCAGCCCGCCGTTGTCGGACCGTTCCTGGTACCCGATCTACGAGAGGATGGTCGAGTACGACATTCCCGCGATGATTCACGTGAGCACGAGCTGCAACGCGTGCTTCCACACCACCGGGTCGCACTACCTGAATGCGGATACCACCGCGTTCATGCAATGCCTGACCTCGGACCTGTTTCGCGATTTCCCGACGCTGCGTTTCGCGATTCCGCACGGCGGCGGTGCGGTGCCGTATCACTGGGGTCGTTTCCGCGGCCTCGCGCAGGAACTGAAAAAGCCCTTGCTGAAAGACCATCTGCTGAACAACGTGTTCTTCGACACCTGTGTCTATCATCAGCCGGGTATCGACCTGCTCACGCGCGTGATTCCCGTGGACAACATCCTGTTCGCGAGCGAAATGATCGGCGCGGTGCGCGGCGTCGATCCGGAAACCGGTCACTATTTCGACGACACGAAGCGCTACGTTGAAGCCGCGGATATGAATCCGGAGCAGCGCTACAAGATCTACGAAGGTAACGCGCGGCGCGTCTATCCGCGTCTCGACGCCTTGCTGAAAACGAAGGGGCTGTGATCATGTATGAAATCGGAGTCGTCTATCGCAACATCCAGCGCGCGGATGCGGACGTGGCAGCGAAACTCGGCGCGCTCGGTTCGGCCACCGTGCATGAAGCCATGGGCCGCACGGGCCTGCTCCAACCGTATATGCGCCCGATCTATACCGGCGCGCGCGCGAGCGGCACGGCCGTCACGGTGCTGCTGCAACCGGGCGATAACTGGATGCTGCACGTCGCGGCCGAACAGATCCGGCCGGGCGACGTCGTCGTCGCGGGTGTCACCGCAGAGAGCACCGACGGTTACTTCGGCGATCTGCTGGCCACGAGCTTCAAGGCGCGCGGCGCGCATGCGTTGATCATCGACGCCGGCGTGCGCGACGTCAGCGTGCTGACCGAAATGAACTTCCCGGTCTGGAGCAAGGCGATCTCCGCGAAAGGCACGGTCAAGGCGACGCTCGGCTCGGTGAACATTCCGGTCGTGTGCGCGGGCGCACTGGTCACACCGGGCGACGTCGTCGTTGCCGATGAGGACGGCGTGGTCGTGGTGCCGGCGGCCGCCGCGCAAGCCGTGCTCGACAAGGCTGCGGCGCGCGAGGCCAATGAAGCCGGGAAGCGCGCGAAACTCGCCGCTGGGGTGCTCGGCCTCGACATGTACAACATGCGCGGGGTGCTCGAGCAGGCCGGACTGCGTTACAAGGACTGACAGGTGTGGTCGCAATGATCAACGATCAAGCCATGCGCGCGCCGATCACCGGCATTTCGTCGATGGCCACGCGCCAGGTGCTGGCCGAACTCGCCGCGTTCTACGAGCGGCGCACGGGGCAGGGCGTCGCCATCGAATCGGTCGGCGGCGTCGAAGCGGCGCGCCGGGTCGAGGATGGCGAAGTCTTCGACATCGTCGTGCTTGCCGCCGACGCGATCGAGCGGCTCGTGATGACGGGTTGTGTCGAGGCGGCGAGCCGCGTCGCGCTCGCGCGCTCGGGCATCGCGGTCGCGGTCGCGGCCGGAAAAACGCACCCGGACATCGCGTCCGAAGCAGCGCTGCGCGACGCGATTCTTGGTGCGCGTAGCATCGGTTACTCGACGGGGCCGAGCGGCACGCATCTGCTGAAGCTGTTCGAATGCTGGGGCATTGCCGGGCAGATCGCTTCGCGTATCGTGAAAGCGCCGCCGGGTGTGCCGGTCGGCACGCTCGTCGCGCGCGGAGAAGTCGCACTCGGCTTTCAGCAGATGAGCGAATTGATTCACGTGGCGGGCATCGACGTGCTCGGCGAGCTTCCGGCCGCCATCCAGTCCACCACGACCTTTACCGCCGCGATCTGCACGGTGGCGCGCCAGCGTGAAGCAGCGCAGGCGTTGTTGGCGTTTCTGGCCTCGCGCGAGGCCGACGGCGCAAAGCTGCAAAACGGCATGTCGCCGGCTTGATGGGATGGGGGCGGCGCTCGCCGCCGCTCGTGTCCTTCCCTTTTCCGCCTCCATCTCTTTGCGCGAGCGCATGTTCGCCTTCGAAACGCTGAAAGTGCTGACCGGCACGCCCGCTCGGATGGCGGAGGCAAAACGCTACGAATGAAAGCGGATTCAAGCCAGCAGCTTGCCCCACTCGTAATCGATACTGTCCGGCGTGAAGGGCAGCACGCCCGCGCCGGGCGTAAATGTAAGTTCGCCGAAATAAACGAGGTCGTCCGGCGCATACAGGTCGACGCGCACATAGTCGAAGTCTTCGCACAGACGGGCCGCGACATCGAGCACGGCCTGTAGATGCGGCGGGCGCGGAGCGGGCAACGCGCTGCGCTTGTAGTCGCCGATTGCGATATCGAGGTGATTCCAGTCGGCGTCGTACACGTCGCCGTGCGTCGCGTTGCCGAATCGATCCGAGATCACGAGGATATAGATGACCGGCCCGCCAGGACGGCCGCCAAAGCAGTGCATTTTGAAATCCGCCGGAATCTGGCCGCGCCGATCGAGCAGCAGTTGCTCGAAGAAAACGCGCGGCTCGATCGTCCGATAGTGCCGCTCACGCCCAACGTAATAGAATTCGGTGCGCAACCATTGGTCGGCGAGCTTCTTCAGCTTCTCGAACGAGGTCTCTGATTTGTTTCTCACCACTTCGACGTAGCTGCTGCCATGATTGGCTTTCATTACGAAAGCATCCGGCAGTGCGTCGAACACTTCGGGCGTGAATGCATCAGGCACTGCGATCATCGGTATCAAATGCTTGTCGCCGATTTTCCGGGCAATATATTCCCGCACCAGAAGCTTGTCGGTCAGGTCGATATAGCGCGGATCAGGATGAAGATTGCGCTGCAGGATCTTCTCATTGAACGTCACCGGACGAATCAGGTTCGGATAGCGGCCAATGCACTTGTGATGTAACAGGCTTAGGAAAAGGGCGTCCGGCAATAGCGTTTTCGCCGCTTCCTTGATTTTTCTCGCGGTAGATGTCGATTGCCCGTGCGCCGCATGCGCACCGGTGTGCGATCCCGGCTGCCCGCGGGGCGCGGCCAGAGCACTGTCAGCGGACTGTAGGGAGGCCATGTTTTCCGGCGCGACGGCCGCGTCCTGCGCGGCCAGTTCGGCGGATTTGATGATCGTCATGTTCTAATCCCTTTGCGGTCGAGTCGACGAGTCGTCCTCGAGGTAACGGGAATTGAAATCAAAGCGTCAGCGGCGCTTGCCGCAACATCTCGGTCGCGGCACTCCAGCTTTCCTCCGGCGTCAGCCAACGTTCCTCCGAATCCACATGCTGTTGCGCGCGGAATTGCGTCGGCGACATGCCATAGCGCTCCTTGAATAGCCGCCCAAGCCGATTGCCGTCGCCCATTCCGCAGCGGCGCGCAATCTTGTCGACCGGCAAGTCGGTGTTCTTCAGCATCGAGCGAACGATCTCGAAGCGTGTGCGCAGCAGATATTCGAGCGGCGTCATGCCGAACTCGCATTTGAAGCGGCGCTGGAAATTGCGCTTGCTCATCGCCACCGATTCGGCCGCCTGCGCAACCGAAATGGCCTTGCTGTAGTTTTCCTTGATCCAGCGCGCCGATTCGCGAATCTTCTCCGTCGTCGTCGTGATGTTGCCGTCGTCGAGCTCGGAGCGGCTTTTCTCGGCGTAGCCGTTTTGCAGAATGCGGCCGATCTTGCGGGCAGTGTCGGTATTGATGTCGCGTTCGATCTGCGCGAGCGCGAGATCGGTCGGCGTCACATTGCTTTGCGTGCGCGCGGCGTCACCGCTATCGTCGAACAGAAAAATCGGCACGATCGATTGCAGCGGATCGTTGCAGACGACCGCGAGATTCGCACCCTGTTGCATGCCGAAAGATGCAATCGATCCTTGCAGCGAGATCCACGACAGAAAGCGGTCGTTGGATTCCGCGACTTCGGTGACGTCGCGGCAGGCCACGAAGAACGCGTGGAAATCAGCGAGGCAGTAGCGTTCGAGGCCTTGCGTCCAGATCGATATGCCGGAGGAACTGGTCACCAGACCACCGCCGTCGGATACCACGGTAAATCGGTATGGCGCCTCTTCGCCAGCCGTTCTCTTGAACTCATTGGCAAGCCGGAACGCGTCGCCGATCGCGCCGGTACTTGCCATCGAACAATCCTGAAAGACGAATAGACCAATGTGCTTCATCACGCGAGCTTCTCCAGTCAGGAAAATCTACGCATTGAGATTAGCGCATCGATTTGGACGAGACGAGCTTGGCCGGCATGCGTGGGTGTTTTGGCGTAATCGTCAGGATTGAAGAAATTCTTACCTCGCTATTCGCGGAAATGCGTGCTACTAATTAACGTTGCACGGAATTTTTTTCCCCATCAATTAGCGCGATTCTTGCGAGCGAAATGCTGGGGCATCGGCGGAATGCGCCGAGCGGCTTGAATTCGGCGCGATTTGCGGGATGACAACCGCATTCTTTGCACTTGCGCGGTGAAATTGGCGTTCTGTCGCGATGTACGATGCCTGTCGTATAACTCTGTTACAGCAATTGCAGATCGCAACAAGCCTTTCTGGCTTCTGTTTCATTTGTAAAGGGCTCCGCATTATCGGCCAATAGCACCCTACTTTGGGCCGCCGGCGAATGCCTCGATCGTTTGCGCACTATGCTTCACCGCAACATCGAGAGAGAAATTGTCAATCGCGGATTACGTGAATGGCGGTCTTCGCATTCCCTGATTCGTGAGAAGAACAATCGGCAATGCCGCGGTGGATGAGCAATAGGTGTGTAGCCTTCCGTGGTTCGAGAGGTCCCGAACGCGGCTCCCCGACCTAACCCGACACAGCACGTCGCTTGCCGTGCTGCCAGCCAATCGAGGGTCTGTCCGGCCGGCGGCATAAAGAGCGACGTGGCGACGCAAAGCGATTGCCGATCGTTTTGTCTCATCAACCTGCAAGGATCAGACCGGTGGATTACTATCCGCAAAACTCGCTCTATCCCGCTGTTGATACCGAGCGTAGACAACTCAGTGCCAGCGGGATGCTCACGCTAATGCGCGACCACATCTGGGAGATCGTGGTGACGACGGTCGTCGTCACCACGCTCGCGGTCGCGTATCTTCTGATTGCCACGCCTATCTATTCCGCTGACGTAATCGTTCGCGTGGACCCACCCGAGCCAAATGCCCTCGGGCTCGCGTTGCAGAACCAGGAACTGTTGCCGCCGCCGACGCCGTCGTCGATAACCGAAATGGCGGTCATGGAAAGCCGTTCAGTTTTGCAGCCGGTGATGGACCAGTTCCGTTTCGACATTTCGGTGAAGCCGCACAAGCTTCCGGTTCTCGGCGATATCGCCGAAAAATTCGCTACACCGGGACAGCCCGCGGCGCCGTGGCTCGGGCTGAAATCGTTTGCATGGGGCGGCGAGCGTGTGCAGATCGCCGCGCTCGACGTGCCGCGCGAACTCGAGGAAGAGAAGCTGACCTTGACCGCGCTCGACAATGGCGCCTTCGAATTGCACGGCCCGTCCGGGGAGTTGCTGGCGAGAGGCACGGTCGGCATGCCGCTCAAGCAGAACGGCGTGTCGATGCTCGTGAAGGAACTCGCTGCGCGGCCGGGCACGAAGTTCGAGGTGATCCGCTGGAATGAGCTCGATGCCATCAAGCGCTTCACCGGTCTCGTCAAGATTGGCGACAAGGTGAAAGACTCTGGGCTGCTGCAAATCCAGTACCGCGACAAGAGTCCGGACAAGGCCGCGGCCGTCGCCAATGCATTGGGAGAGCAATACCTCGCATACGCGGTGGCGAGCCGGCAAGCGAACGACACGCAGACGCTCGCGTTTATTAACGGCGAACTCCCGCGTCTACTCGGCGATCTGCGAAAAGCCGAGGAAGCGCTGAAGAACTTCCGCTCGAAATCGCAATCGATGCAGCCGACCAACGAGGCGCAAGCCTATTTGCAGGGCGGCCTCGATCTCGACAAGCAGATCGCGGCGCTGCAATTGCAGCGCACGCAAATGCTCGAGCGCTATACGGAACAGAGCCGCTGGGTGCAGAACGTCGACGAGCAACTGGCGCAATTGAAAGATGCGAAAGCGAAATTCTCCGACCATTTCAACGGCATGCCCGCGTCGGAACGCGCGAGCGTCGATCTGATCCGCGCGCAGAAGGTCGCGGAAACGGTGTATCTCGGCATGGTGCAGAAGGCCGAGCAATTGCAGGTGCGCCGCGCCAGCACGACGGGCGGCGCGCATATTCTCGATCGCGCGATCAGACCGCATATGCCGGTCATGCCACAGCCGATTCTCGTGCTCGGCGGCGGATTGGTGCTCGGTATCGTGTCCGGCGTCGTGTTGGTCTTCATGCGCCGCCACGTGATGATCGGCGTGACCGACCCGCGCTATGTCGAGCGCCAGATGAGCGTGCCGGTGTTTGGCGAGATTCTGTTCAGCCATCAGCAACTGCTGCTCGACCGCGATGCGACCGCGGGGCGCAAATCGCTGCCGGCAGCAGCCGGGCGCGCCCATCCGCCGATGCAGAAGAGTCTGCACGAGATTCAGTTCGATTCCGGCGTCCAGAACAGGATTCTCGCCGCGCGCTTTCCGCACGACACATCGGTCGAAGCGCTGCGCAGCGTACGGACCGCCGTCACGCGCGATCTCGCGCATGCACGCAACAACATCGTGATGATCATCGGGCCCACGCCATCGGCCGGCAAGAGCTTCGTCGCCGCGAATCTGGCGATCCTGCACGCTGAAATCGGCTCACGGGTGGTGCTGATCGATGCCGACATGCGACGCGGTCATCTCGCCTCGCTATTCAACGAGAGCAATCGTGGAGGCCTTTCCGAAGTACTGTCCGAACGCCTGCCGCTCCGCAATGCGCTGCGCTCGACCCGCATCGACGGATTGACGTTCCTGTCATGCGGCGTGCGCCCGGAGAACCCCGCCGCGCTGCTGATGAGGCCGCGCCTGAAGGATGTACTCGAGCGGCTGTCGAGCCAGTTCGATCTGGTGATCATCGATACGCCGCCTTTCCTCGCGGTCACCGACGCCTCGATCGTCGCGAACGAGGCGGGCGCGTCTCTGCTCGTGCTGCGCTCGGGCATGCAAAGCGAGGAGGAGATCGCCGACACGATCAGAAAGATGGAACGCGCGGAAGGGCGCATCGCGGGCGCGGTGTTCAACGGCATTCCGCTGCGTCGAAGCACGAAGAACTATGGCTACGAAACGAACTATGCCAGCGATTTCGGCGAAAACGACGTCGGACAGCAAGCGCCGGGAGGCGCCTGAGCGTATGGAGACCCCAACGCGGTAAAGCGCGTTCGCGATGGCGTAAAACGGAGAACCAGATGGCCTTTGCAATCAACGGAAAGTTTACTTCTCAGTCCATCACGGGGGTTCAACGCGTTGCGTATGAGCTGACGCGGGCCATGCAGATGCGCGCCGTGCCCGGTGATGAACCGGAAGTGTTCGTGCCGCAAAACGCGGTCGAGCCGGGGGCGCTGCTCAAACCGCAACGGCGCTTTCCGTGGCTGCGCGGCACGCTGTGGGAGCAGATCACGCTGCCAATCGCCGCACGCGGCATCACGCTGCTGAGTCTGTGCAATACGAACCCGCTGTTCAAGCACAGTCAGGTCGTGATGGTTCACGACATGGCCGTCTTCGACGTGCCGCAGGGCTTTTCGAGGAAATTCCGGCTCTGGTATCGCATCTGTTTCGGGCTCTTGCCGCGCACGCATCCGATCGTTCTGACGGTCTCGACGTTTTCGAAAATGCGTATCTGCCATCACCTGAAAATCGACGAATCGCGTGTGAAAGTGGTGGCGCCCGGCGCGGATCATTTCGACCGGATCGTTGCCGACCCATCGGTGCTGCAACGGCTCGAATTGAACAAGGACGCCTATTGCGTGATCGTCGGCAGTCTCGATCCGCGCAAGAATCTGCGCGGCGTGCTCGATGCGATCGTGCGGCTCGGGCATCTGCGTGACGTCAAATTCGTCATCGTGGGAAAACAGTATCCGCGCATCTTCAGCGGTGCAGGCGTCGAGCATCCTGTGCATTCGCGGCAGGTCGTGTGGGCAGGTTTCGTGTCGGACGCGGAGCTGAAGGCACTGTACGAGAGCGCTGGCTGCCTCGTGTTTCCGTCGTTGTACGAAGGTTTCGGCCTGCCGCCTCTGGAAGCGATGTATTGCGGCTGTCCGGTGATCGCGTCGGCGCGCACGTCGATACCGGAAGCGTGCGGCGATGCCGCAATGTACTGCGACGCGACTTCCGCGGATGACATCGCCGCAAAGATCGCGCAGATGATGAGCGACGCCGATCTTCGCCAACGTTATCGCAGCGCGGGGCTGCTGCATGCGCGCGAGTTTCGCTGGGAGCGCGCGGCGCAAACGGTGCTCGAAATCCTCGATGTCAAGACTGGCGAGCGGCTGCCCGAACTGACGCCGCGCGCGTCCGCGAGCTAGCGATGGGTGGGCACGAACATGGATCGCATGAAGACCCGTGCTGGCAGAAGACGTGCATTGCGCACACTCGCCGCGTTGGCGGCGGGTGCGGCCGCGCCGTTGTCGAATATCAGGCCCGCTGTCGCATTGGTACGGGACGCACCGACCGCCAACGCGCGCGCTCGCATGATCACCGATCTGATCGGCACGAACGGCTGGGCCGGATCGGCCGCCGACATCGAGATGTGGCGAGCGATGGGCATCAGCTGGGGGCGCGACACGGTCGGCCCCGGTCAGCCTCAGGGGCCCGGCGAGGCGATGCGCATCGACAAAACGGGCTCGGCGTTCCAAAGCGATCTGCCGTCGGTGTTGTTGCGAAACGAGCGCAATGGAATCGGTTCGCTGCTGCTGCTCGGCTATACGCCGAGATGGAATGCGAGTGTGCCGGGTGACAGCAATTCGGCACCGGTCGATGTGGACGCGTGGAAGCGGTATGTCGACGCGGTGGTCCGCAAGTATTCAGCGCCGCCTTATAACCTGCGCTATTTCCAGATCTGGAACGAGGCGGCCGGCAAGTTGTCCGGCGGCTTGCCGCAGTCCGTGTTCTGGCATGGCCCGGAGTTCAGCAAGGACGAAAAACGCTCGAAACCGTATGAACGCGCGATGCAGGATTACGTGGAGCGGATTCATATTCCGGCGGCCCGCATCATTCGCAGTTATCGCGCGTATGTGGTGTATGGCGGCTGGCCGGACCAGGGCGGCCTCGATAACTTCCACCGCTGGCTCGAATATCGCAGTCCGGTCTTGAAAGAGCGCATGCTCGATTGGGTCGACTACATCGACACGCACTACTTGCCGGTTGCCGATATGGAATCGCTGTACCAGCGATACGTGAAGAGCGGTCCCGCGCGCGGCATCTGGCAAACGGAGATCGGCAACGAGTACATGAAAGACCCGCACTATTTGCCGCGTTATTTCTTCGACTTCGCGGTGTGGGCGCTCGGCAGGAATTGGGACGACCCGAACAAGTACCTGTCGATGATCTATCACTGGGACGGCTATGAACCTTTTCGTCTCACGCATCCCGGTCCGCCTGAACGAACCTACAACGTTTCCGGTCGAAGCTTGGTCGTGTTGCGTCAAACAGCGGGCGGGCATCTGGCGAGTTTTTCGAAGCCGCTGCAATGCGGTCCGGGGGTTGCTGCGAACGCCTTGCTTTCCGGCGGCGACCTCGTGATGCAGGTGAGCAGCAGCGCCGGCTGGCAGAACATTTCCATCGGCGGGCTGCAGGCGCTGCGCTCACGCGCGGTACAGGCCGATTTCATCGATGCACTGAGCGGCGAGGCGAGCACATCGGGCAATTTGGCATTGAGTTGGGACAACGATTTGATGAACGTGCGATTCAAGGTACCCGACCGGGTGAATGGCGCCGGTAATAATCCGCCCAAACATCTGGCTTATCTCGTGGTACGTGGTGTGACGCAGGCAGTGGCATAGCGATATTTCGCGAGCGTGACGACCGCCGGGAGCCGGCGGATCGAACTTGACGGGTAGCGTTGACACATGATGAAACAGGTCACCATTGCGATTTGCAATTACAACTACGAGCGCTATCTGGCCGCAGCGATCGACTCGGCGCTCGCGCAGGATTATCCGGCGACCAAGGTCATGGTCGTCGATGATGGCTCGACCGACGGTTCGCGCGCGATTATCGAAAGCTATGGCGATCGCGTAGTGACGTTGTGCAAGAAAAACGGCGGGCAAGTATCCGCCTACAACTTTGCAATCGCGTCGCTCACCACCGAGTATGTGATCTTTCTCGATTCCGATGACGTGCTGTACCCATCCGCGGTTACCGAAGTCATGCGCTTTTTCGAGGGCGGCGAGTGGGCCAAGGTGCAATTCCGGCTCGACGTAATGGACAACGAAGGCGCATTGACGGGTGCCTACGTGCCGAATAGCGAGCCGCCACACGACTGCGGCAGGCTGCTGCGCGGCGGGTGGCTCTATCCGTCCCCGCCTGCGTCTGGCAACGCTTACCGGGTGAGCGCGCTCAGGCAGATCTTCCCGGTTCCCGAAGAGGGCGTGAATCGCTATGGCGCGGACTTTTATGCGATCTATGGCGTCGCGCTGGCTGGACCGATCGCGACCATGTCGAAGTCGTTAGGCGGCTACCGGGTGCATAACGCGGGCAGTGAAACGGTGTCGTTCGCGAACTCGGAAGAACTGACCAAAGCGCCGCGCGCGTTCAATATGCGCTGGGCCATTCTGCGCAATATTGCAAAAGACCGGCTAGACATAGAACTACCGGCGACATTTCTCGACTTCTCACACGAGAAGGCGACATTCTGCTCTTCCGTTTATCGCGCGACCCTCTTCAGGCGTTGGCATTGGATGATCCGCGATTCGCGCAACTATCTGCACACGATCATTGCAAATCCGTTCTGGAGCCTGAAAAAGAAGCTCGCCACGCTCGTACTGTCGAGCCTGTGTCTCCTGCCTTACTCGCCGCTGTCGGATTTCGCGGTGCGTTATATCGCGAATCCGCTTGCGCGCCGTCGCGTCGCAGGACGCTGAGGCGAAGGAGGACGGCATGGATAGACGAACGAGCGCCAACCTGATCGTATTTGTTTACGCCGGCTATTTCATGAGGTACATCTACCTCATGATCGTCGTGCCGTTCTATGGCCGGGTGCTCGGCGTGGCCGAATACGGCCGGGTACTCGCGTCGATGTCGCTGATGAACGTGATATGGATGCTCGTCGGCTTCGGCTTTACCTTCGTCGGCATGCGCGAGGTGGCGAAAGCGCAGTCGACCCAGGAATGCAATGCGATCTATTCGCTGCAGGTCAGCGCGCGGCTGACACTCGCCGTGATCGGCGCGGGCATCGGCATCATCGCGACGTTCTGTTCACCGTTATTGTCGGAGCGGCCGCTGATCGGCCTGCTCGCGACCTTGCTAGGTATCGTGTCGGCATGCAATCTCGGCTGGCTGTTTCAGGGGCGGCAACAGATTCGCACGCCGATCATGATCGAGGTGTTCGGCTTCGCGCTGAGTCTCGTGCTGGTGCTGACTCTCGTCAAAGGACCGAACGATGCCGTATGGGTGGTGGCGAGTCTGCTGATTGCGGGTATCGCGTCCTTGATCATTGCCTACGGTTTGACGACGTGGCAACTCGGCTGGCCGCGACTGGCGTTTGCCGGCGTCCTGCCGCTCGTGCGCAGGTCGACGATGCTGTTCTGCTATTCGTCCGGCTCCGTCGTGCTGACGGCATCGTCGACGTATTTGCTGACCTTGTTTTCGACGCCCGCGGAGGTTGGCTATTTCGGCGCGGCCGAGCGTTTCGCGGCGATCGGACTCGGCCTGATGGCCCCCGCGGCGCAAGTCTTTATTCCGACGATATCCCGGCAACTCGCGCAGGGCGACAAGGCGGGCGCGCATGTCACGACGCGGCGCGGCGCCATCTTGCTGCTCGGCTATGGCGTGCTCGTGCTGTGCGGCGCGTTGACGCTGTCGCCTTTCGTGTTGCCGCTGATTCTCGGCGCCGCGTTCGAGCCGAGTGTGCACGTATTGCAGGTATTTGCATGGATGTTCCCGTTCGCGGCTTTCAATGATTTCGTCGCGCTCTATGTATTCGTGCCGCGCAGGAAAGACCGGGTGCTCGCGATTGCCGGCGTCGCCTCGGCGCTGGTCAATCTCGCAGCGGCGCTCGTTCTCGCGCCGCGTTTTGGCGCGATTGGCATGGCCTCTGCTCGGGTGATCGGCGAAGCGGCGCTGTCGGTGACGCTGCTCAGCGTGTTGATTCGCCTCGAGCTGGTCGGGCTGTTGCCCGGCGCCGAGCGGGCGCTCGAGCGGGTGCGGGTGGCGTGCGGGCTTCGTACGCAGGCGGGCGGCGCAAAGGACGATTGAAGTGGCGCGTGGGTGCGTGGGAGTTTGGGTGGATTGTCACAGGAGGTCGAAGTGAAAGTCGCTATTGTTCACGATTGGCTGGTAGTGTCCGGCGGCGCCGAGAAAGTATTGAAGAACATCATCGAGTGCTTCCCGGATGCGGACGTCTTTTCGATTGTCGATTTTCTCGAAGACCGCGATTGCGTGAAGGGGAAGTCCGTCAACACGTCATTCATCCAGAAGATGCCGTTTGCGCGAAGACGATACCGCGCCTATCTACCATTGATGCCGATTGCGATCGAGCAGGTGGATCTGTCAGGCTACGATCTCGTCATTTCGAGCTCGCACGCGGTCGCGAAAGGCGTGTTGACCGGGCCGAACCAGGTGCATATCAGCTACATTCATTCGCCGATCCGCTATGCGTGGGATCTGCAACATCAGTACCTGCGTGAATCCCATCTCGACACAGGGCTGCGCTCCGCGTTGGCGCGCGTGCTGCTTCATTACATTCGAGGCTGGGATTCGCGCTCCGCGAACGGCGTCGATCATCTCGTCGCGAATTCTCAGTTCATTGCGCGGCGTATCAGAAAGGCCTATCAGCGCGAAGCGACCGTGATCTATCCGCCGGTCGATCTGGTGAACATGCCTATTGGTACGGAGAAAGAGGATTTCTACGTGACGGCGTCGCGGATGGTGCCTTATAAGCGTATCGATCTGATCGTTCAGGCCTTTTCGCAATCGCCTGAACGCAAGCTGGTCGTGATCGGCGACGGTCCCGAGATGAAGAGGATCAAATCGGTGGCGGGCGACAACGTCCAGATTCTCGGGCATCAGCCGTCCGATGTGCTGGTCGATCATTTGCGGCGCGCGCGCGCGTTCGTGTTCGCGGCGGAAGAAGACTTCGGCATTTCGGTGGTCGAAGCGCAGGCATGCGGCACGCCGGTGATCGCCTTCGGCCGCGGCGGCGTGCTTGAATCGGTGGTGGGATTGCCGCTCGAGCGACCCACCGGGGTCTTCTTCGGTGAGCAAAGCACCGCGTCGTTGCTCGAAGCCGTTACCCGGTTCGAGAGCAATGCAACCCTATTCGACGCACGCGTGTGCCGCAAGAATGCCGAGCGGTTTTCGTCGGAGAACTTCAAGAAGGCCCTGATGGGCTTCGTCGACGCGCGGCTCCCGTATGCCTGCGTCGAACAGTTTCTTCCCTATGCGCCGAGTCAGTCGCTGCCGGCCGAAGAACGTCATCTTGCCGACGTTACGCCCTGAGTCGGGCGCTGGGGCACGGGCGGTGCAGCTCGCGTGCCCACGATGCCCGCCTTGCGCGCTCCGCGCGGGCCGGGCCTGAATGCGGTGGCCGCCAGCGGACGCGCGGCTAGCAGCAGCGAGATCACCAGAGAAAGAATCAATACATTCGACGGCGAGACCAGCCGATGCTCGGTTGCCGACATCACCAGCAGGCAAACCGACGAAATCTCGACGAAGCGGAACGCCGCGAACTGGCGGCCGCCCTCGACCAACGCGGCATACGCCGCCCCCTGCTTGCTCCACTCGACCAGTCTCCAGAAGAACGCGAGGATCAGCGTCAAGCCCACTACGCCGAGCTCGGCGAGGATATTCAGATACGAGTTGTGAGCGTGTGAGTCGCTGTGCTCGATCACCACGTCGGACGGCACCGCGAACAGATGGAAGTACGAGGTGAGGCTACCGATGTGGTCGTCGAAGGAGCCGAAGCCGAGACCGACGAGCGGGCTTTGCACGAAATACGCGAGCGCTCGCGGCCACAACCACTCGTAGCGAATGTTGAGGTTGTTGACCTTGGCGTCATTGGCGTGAATCGCGAACGTATAGCCCATGTAGTCGACGTTCGGCTGGGTATGGTAGATCGCGATGGCGACCGACGCGAGCAGCAGCACCGCTATCAGCGTGCCGAGAATCCAGCGCTTGCGGCCAAAGTACAGATAGGGCAGAACGGCCGCCGCGCCAAGCAGCGAGCCGCGGCTGTAGGTCGAAAACAGCATCAGCACATTGCAGGCGAGCAGCGCGATCAGCAGCTTGCTGCGTTTTTGCAGGTAGCACGCTATGCCGAGACAGAACAGCATCGCCAGGAAGCCGCCGGCTGCGTTGCGCGCAATGAAGTAGCTGCCGAAACTGTCGGCCGGATTAACGAACATGCTGAGCAGCCCGTTCGTGGCGATGTAGTAGGCGTACATCGGCAGATTGACGATGACGGCGAAAATGAACAACGCACGCAGTACCTTATTCAGATCCCAGCGGTGTGCATACACGAAACCGGCAAAAATGGGCGTATAGGAAATGAAAAAATTGCCGTCGCGCCTATAAAAGTCGAAGTCGAGGAACGACTGCGAATCATAGAGCAGCGTCGAGACCGTCGCGAGCACCGTGAAAGCGGTAAGCGGCGCGACGAACGCGGGATAACTCCGGCCGTAAAAGCGCCATGCCAGCAATAGCAACGGGACAAAGCCGATCGCACTGATGGGCACGAAATTCGTGACTGTCAGGAAAAGTGCGAGTAGCGAAATATAGGCCATTGCAACTCCAGAAAAACGAATGGCGCGCCGGTTGGGGTTGTGCCCATGCGCTGGATGATGGCGAGATTGGGAACAGCGGAAAACTCACAGTGCGGCCCGCGCGGGGGTCACACCGCCGTTTATCTTTGACATGAATGCCACGGGACGTTCATTAAACGGTAGCACGTGTCGCTGTTTATTTCCAATCGTGCGCCCTGCAATAGAAGTGCAAGCTCGTTAGCGAGCTTGTTAAATCCAGTCCGCGAGCACCGCCAAAACTTCCGCGCTTCGCGCCAGATGGGCTGCGTCGCAATGCGGTCTCACTATGATGAATTCATCGGGGCACGATGTCGACCAGATCCGATGCACGTCGTTTGCCGCATTCGATCTTTCGTTTCGTTTCAATCGTTTCCCGGTCGTCGTTGTCGAGCAGACCACTGCGATTCGGCCAGTCCGTTTCCGTACTTCCCGATCGAGCCGGATTCGCCGTAGGCGCATGCACTTTCACTGCGAACTGAACTACTGGTCTGGTCCGTTTGACACGCACGCCCTGTCATAAATCACATCAGACGGTATTTGCGTGGATCGCGGCACACCGCGTTATGCGGTGTCCTCGAGGGAGACGCGTTCCCGAGCCGGTTTCAATGCGAAGGAGTTAGCGATGGTCAAGGTTACCGCGGCAGCAGCCGCAGCGGATGTCGAAACGATACGACAGGATTCTGCCGAGGCGGAGTTTCCGACGCTCGTGCAGGTGATTCTCGCCGGTGGTTCCGGCACCCGGCTGTGGCCGGTGTCGCGCGAACAGTTTCCAAAGCAACTGATCGACGTGATCGGCAATCAGACTTTGCTGCAAGCAACCATGGGGCGCATGGCGGGTTTTGATGGCGCATGGAACGTCGCGGCCGATCCCGTGATCGTCTGCGGAACCGAGCATTATTTCGCCACTTACGAGCAGGCGCGCGAGATCGGCGTGAACGCGCGGATCGTGGTCGAGCCCGCGCGTCGCGATACGGCGCCGGCATTGACGCTTGCCGCGCTGACGGCATGCCCGGAAGACGAAGACGCGATTCTGGTCGCAATGCCCGCCGACCATGCGATCGCGAATCTCGAAGCGCTTCATCACGCGCTGGACATCGCCGCGAGGCATGCGCGCGACGGCGCGATCGTCACGCTAGGCGTACCGCCCGAACGGCCCGACACGGGCTTCGGTTATATCCGGCTCGGCGACGCATTGCCAGACGGCGCGCGCCGCATCGAGCGCTTCGTCGAGAAGCCCGCGACGGAGCTCGCGGCGCAGTACGTCGCGTCGGGCAATTACTGGTGGAATAGCGGCATCTTCGTGGTGCGAGCGTCGGTTTGGCTCTCCATCATCGAGCAGTTTCAGCCGGACATGCACGCGGCCTGCGTTCAGGCATACCGCGACGCGAAGAAGACTGAAGAATGCATCATGCCGGACGCCGAGGGGTTTCTGGATTCGCCGTCCGACTCGATCGACTATGCGGTGATGGAGCAGCTTGGCAAACCGGAGTCGGCGTTTTCCGGCGTGGTGGTGCCGCTCGAAGCAGGTTGGTCCGATCTCGGCTCGTGGGATGCCGTATGGCAAGCGATGGAGAAGGACGACTGCGGTAACGCGGCCAGCGGCCGCGTGCTGTTCGAAGGGGCCACCGCGACCTACGCACGCTCGCAAGGAGGCAGGCTTCTCGCCTGCGTCGGCACCAACAACATGATCGTGATCGAGACCGACGACGCGGTGCTCGTCGCGGATCGCTCGCATGTGCAGGACATCAAGGGACTCGTGTCGCGGATCAGGGCCGAGAAGTCGCCGGAGGCCGATGCGCACAGAAAAGTGCGTCGCCCGTGGGGCTTTTACGACTCGATCGATCATGGCGAGCGCTTTCAGGTGAAGCGCATCGTCGTGATGCCCGGCGGCCGTCTGTCGTTGCAGATGCATCATCATCGCGCCGAGCACTGGGTCGTGGTGTGTGGAACCGCACTCGTCACGCGCGGGGAAGAGCAGTTTCTTCTTGGCGAAAACGAATCGACCTATATCCCGTTGGGTGTTCGCCATCGGCTCGAGAATCCGGGCCGCGTGCCGCTGCAGATCATCGAGGTGCAGTCGGGTACTTATCTCGGCGAAGACGACATCGTTCGTTTCGACGACAAGTACGGGCGTTGTGGCTGAAGCGACGGAGTCGACCTGCTACGTCCTATGAGGGGGCTGTGATGCGATTGCTGACTGGTCTGCTGGCGAGAGCGTTCGACGTCGCGATGATCGTGGCTGGGGCATATGCGGCCTCCCAGATCCGCTTCGACGGCGGCTCGCAACGGAGCTTTTATTTCGCCTTCGTCGCTTTTGCCGCGGCGTTTGCTCTCGCGGTCTTTCCGGCGCTCGGCGTCTACCAATCGTGGCGTGGCCGCTCGAAAAGAGTGCTGGCGAGCCAGGTGGCGCTCGGCTGGCTCGTCGTGCAGGCCTGCGCGATGGTGCTGATGTTCTCGCTGCACCGGATCGATTTCGTGTCGCGACTCTGGTTCGTGTACTGGACGGGCATTTCGGGCGCAGCAATGATGACCGGCCGGCTGGTCACGCATGCGTTGCTTGGGCGCATGCGTCATGCGGGGATGAACTTGCAGCAGGTCGCGGTGGCGGCGTGCGGCGATCATTGCGACGAGATCATCCGTAAGATCGAGACGTCGCCCGCGGCCGGCTTTCGCGCGAATGCCCTGTATAACCTGCACCCCGGCTGCTGCATTCCGCCGCGCTCGTCGGTGCAGGTCTTCGAAGAACAGGGCGCGTTCGCTCGCTACGTGCGCGAACAGCAGATCGGCGAAGTGTGGCTGGCGCTGCCGCTCACCGAGGAGCGCGCGATTCTCAAGCTGGTGGCGGAGTTTCGCAACGACCTGATCAATGTGCGCTTCATGCCCGACGTGCGCTCGCTTGCGCTGTTCGAAGGCGGCATGACCGAGTTGCTCGGCTTGCCGACGATCAATCTTGCCGCTTCGCCGCTGCCGCCGAAAGCCTTGGTGCAGAAAGACCTGTTCGATCGTCTGTTCGCGCTCGCCGCGTTGATTGCGATCTCGCCGATACTACTGGGCTGCGCGATTGCCGTCAAACTGAGTTCGCGCGGGCCGGTGTTCTTCAAGCAGCGTCGCAAAGGCGCCGACGGCCGCGTATTTACGATCTACAAGTTCCGCACGATGCGCCTTCACGAGCAGAAGCCGGGCATTCTCGAACAGGCCACGCGCGACGATCCACGCATCACGACGATCGGCGCGTTCCTGCGCCGCACGAGTCTCGACGAACTACCGCAGTTCTTTAACGTGCTGCGCGGCGATATGTCGGTGGTGGGGCCGCGCCCGCATGCGCTCGAACACGACGATCTCTATCAGAACATCGTGTCGGGCTATATCCACCGTTATCGGATCAAACCCGGCATTACCGGCTGGGCGCAGATCAACGGCTATCGCGGCGAAACCGATCGCCTGGAAAAGATGGAGGGCCGCGTCGCACACGATCTGTACTACCTGCGCAACTGGTCGTTCTGGCTCGACATGAAGATCATTCTGGCCACGATTTTCAAGGGGCTTCATCATCCAAACGCGTATTGAGCATGATGCTATCCGGAGTTGAAAACGTAGTGAGACGAGCTGCGAAGCGGGTCTCGCTTTACCGCTTTCACCACGGTCACGAATTGCAGGCGAGAAAAATATTGGAGCGACTCGAAAGCAGGTATGGCAAGACCGATCCGAACAAACTGCGGCTCGCGGACACCTATGCGCGAGACGTGTTCGGCGACCCGGTCTACGCACCCTGGCTGCGCGTTTATACCGCGTTTTGCGGCACTTTCAAGGAAGGCTGGATTCCGGACAACTACTACGGCATCGTCGTCGTGCCGCATATGCAAGGCTGGTACGGCAAGATTTCGAGCCTCAAGCCGATTTCACGGCTGATCTTCGACGGCGACGAATTGCCGGACGTCGCGTACTTTGCCAATGGGCTGTTCTTTACCGACAAAGGCGTCGTGGTGCCCGAGCGCGATCTGACAGACGTCGTGTTCGAGCATACCGAACGCGTCGTATTCAAGCTCGACGGTTCCGGACAGGGCAACGGTGTCTACTTCTTCGACCGTCCCAACTTCGACCCCGCGGTCATCAGATCGCTCGGCAATGGCGTGATTCAGACGTTCATCAAGCAGCACAGTCTGTTCGCTACGTTTGCTGCGAAGCCGGTGGCGACATTGCGCTTCACGACCGTGGTGGACGAGACCGGTCGCATTTCCATTCGGGCCTGCTACTTGCGACTCGGCAGAGCGGACGATACGCATGTGCTGAGCGATCGCGAGGTATGCGTGCCGGTCGAACTCGAAACGGGCGCACTGTGCGACGAGGGGTATATGAGCGACTGGGCCGCGGTGGACGCGCATCCTGACTCGGGCGCGCGCTTCGCGGGCGTGAAGATTCCATGTTTCGAGAAATGCATGGCCACCGTGCTACGCCTGCACAGGAAGATTCCGTTTGCGCGCTGCATCGGCTGGGATCTCACGGTCGACGCGAACGGCCAGGTCAAGGTGATGGAGTGGAACGGCAAGCACAACGACGTCAAATTCAGCGAGGCGACGCAAGGCCCGTGCTTCGCGGATCTGCATTGGGAACGGCTGAGGGCTGAACCTGAGTTTGCACGGCTGCCACTGGGCTGATCGGGCAGGCCAGGAAAACGTAGTAGGAGACGCGACGTGAGCGAACAGTTATGGTGCGTCCATATCGAAGGACTGAACGACTTCATTGCCGTCGATTCGGAGGAATCGGCGCGGTACGAGGCGTCAGAGATCAATGCGTATATCGATCGCGCCGACAGAAGCTCGCGCGCCGCCCGCTTGCGCGCGGTGGTGGTCGAATGGCCGTATGGCGCCGACGCTCACGCAAGAGCGCTCGATGACGACTGGCACGATCTGCAACATATGCCACACAGACAGCAGGCCGTCGCGCGGTCCGGCGGCGCGTTGTCGAATCTCGCGCGACGCGTTAGAGAACTGCTGAGCGTCGCGCGCACGGGGAAGGACGACGCATGAAGCGCAGCTATGGGCACGCCGCGCTCTGTGGACCGGCAGAGGCACGTCTTCTATCCGGGGCCACCAAGCAACACCTGACAGTCAACGCCCGGCTATGGGCGAAGGATGAAAGCGATAACCCCGGTGATCGCTGTATCCACACAATTCATTAGTCAACTATCACCCGGCTTCTGATAGCCCGCGACCATCGTCACGCTTTGCGGCTTCGCGAGCTGGGCGACGTAGACGGTGATGATCGGCTCGATCGACATGTTCGCGACCATCAGAAGCAGACCCGTGGCAAGCATCGCGATGGCTGGCCGCTTGTCGTCGACCGATGCCCACGCGCCCTGCTTCGACGCGCTGTCCGTGCGCTTGCGCACCGGCTTTTCGCGGATCAGGAACGCCGTCGCGAGAAAGGCCACGAAGATCGCCGCGTGATCCTTGACGCCGAGTTGCTCGACGTAGAGCGGCAGGAACGGCAGCAGCAGCGTCATCGCGACGATGGTCGTGAACGAGCCGAACACGCATACGCCAAGATTTGCGCTGCCAGTGCGCGGTGGCTTCGTCGGCCGTCGTGGCCTGCGCTTGCGGCGGCAGCGGTTCCGCCGATGGGACGTCGAGCTTGCGATTCATCTTTGGGAGTTTCCAGGTTGACTAGAAGCCGGTCGAGCTATCGAAAGCATCGTAACGGCGTGCGGTGCCATCAGGCAGTCAACCCGTCATCCTGGTATCGCTAATACCTCCTCCATAACTAATGGCCCGCGCGCGACGTACTGTGCGACGTCTGCGGCGCGGCCGCCGTCGATGCCGCCGCATCCGATACCCCGACCGCACCGCCCGGCAGATCGGCCCGCTTCGTCGAACTCACCGCATCCGGATAGAGCTGCATCAGCACGCGCAGCACGCCATTGGTCCAGCCGAAACCGTCCTGTAACGGATACTCGCCGCCGCCCGCGGACTTGTCGCTCGCGTCGCCGCCGAAGCGGGTGTTTATTCCCCATTTCTTTAAAAGCGCTAGCGACTAGCGCTCTGGACGGGGTCGCCGGGTGTGCCGATCTGCTTCCAGCGAAATCGCGCATTCGGATGAAGCAGCCGAACGGTGTGTGAGCCTTGCATTACTCAATAGGGACAGTTCTTTGTCCGCCAGATCGTAGTCCCTAGCGGACATTTCTTGCGCTTGATTTTTGATGGCCTAGGATTAACCTCACGTTTTGCTAATAGTTTCCAAGAGGTGGCTAAATGAATAACGCACGCAACGTTATCGACGCTTCTCGGCTCGTTGCAGCTTTGATCCTCGCCGGCATGGCGGCCTCGGGCGCACAAGCGCAAAGTTCGAACGCGGCACCGGCCGCGGCATCTGCGCCGGGTCTTGCAATAGCCGCTCAGGCGTCGTCAAACGCACTGAACCCATTCCCTCATGGCACGCACCCGTCTGGCGTCGGACCGAAAGTGCCGCCAGCCTTCGCCCTCGATGGATCGGACGTAGACAAGCAGAACGGCGGAGACAAGATCAATCCGAATAAATTCCGCGACGATACCGGGCCGGCGGTGGATACGCCGTACCAAGCTCCCGAAGCAGCGACTAAAGCTACATTGAGCCGGACACCAGGGGCCGTCGCCGCGCCAACCTTTACGACGACCGACTGGCCGACGTTTGGCATGAACAGGCAGCGGACTGGGTATAACTCAGTCGAGACGGTGCTCACCCAGACCAACGTGACGACGTTGAAAGAGCACTGGAAGTCACCTGTCCTGGACGGTGCCATCCTGACTCAGCCGGTACTGGCTACCGGGGTGACAATCAACGGGGTGCCAACCGATATCGTCTATGTTGCGACAGAGGGGAACACTACATGGGCACTGAATGCCGCGACAGGGGCGGTCATTTGGCAAAGCGCCCCTATCCCTCAAGCTATCTTGACGTCGAACTGCACCGGGCTGTTCCAAGGCAAGATCGGGGTGCAGGGCACGCCCGTCATCGACCATGCCAACAACCGGATTTTCGTTGTGAGCGGGCGAGGCTACCTGCATGCGTACAACCTCCAGACCGGCGTGGATCTCCCGGGCTTCAACCTGCCACTTCTAGACGCAGCCAACGCTTCTCCAAGAACGATGGTCTATGGCGGCTTGACGCTCAGTCCCGATAGTTCGTCGATATACGTGGCGACAGCCGGCGACCCCTGCGATACGGTGCCGTACCATGGACAGGTCGTCCGCGCGTCCACCACCAACCCAGCTGCGATTCTGCAACGCTGGTACCCAGACGGCGCAAGCGGGCCAGACGGGGGCGGTATATGGGGTGCGGGAGGCGTATCGATTCCGCCTGATGGGACGGTCGTCTATGCACTCACGGGCAACGCATTCGCCAATCCGGAAAATGCCGCGTTCGCGGAGCACGTCGTGAAGCTCACGCCGACCCTGGCGGTAGCCGCGTCGAACTCGCCGCTTTCTCCGCCCAGCACGGACTCCGACTTCGGCGCTACAGCATTGCTCTTCCAGCGTCCCACCTGCCCGACGATGCTCGCGGCCTACAACAAGTCCGGCAGCCTCTTCATTTATAACCGAGCCACTATTCAGCAGCAGGGCCCCATTGAAAAGTTGACGATTTCCCTCAGTTCAGTCGAGGGCAGCAACATAGGCCTTCCTGCATTCGACCCGGTGCTAAATCGGCTTTACGTCGTGTCCCCTGGCGGTTCGGGGAGCAACAACTTATACAAACACGGGGTCATTGCACTGTCGATCGACAGCAACTGTACTGTGAACCCCAAACCCGTGTGGCAGGCGCAAGTCGGCTTGAACAGATCCTCGTTCAACCCGGCTATCCCGCCCGTCGCCGCAAATGGTGTGGTGTATTACGCAGACGGTTTGGGCAACGACTTTTACGCATTGGATGCAGCGGACGGGACCATACTCTTCCACCGCCAATACACGCCAGTTCAAACCAGCGAGGGTAACTTCGCGTCGCCGATGGTTGTGAACGGGCAAGTCTTCGTCGCTGGTAGCGACCACGTGGTTCATGCCTATGGCCTCTGACTGCTTAATTCGTTAGGAATACGGTACCTTTTTCGCAAGAGTAACCACTCTGCCCTTATTGCGCGCAGTGATTCGCAGTATCGCGCCGCTGCGCGCGTCCTGCGGACACATCGCAATTCGATGTCGTCGACGCAGGCATTGCCGCGAGCGCTTCACGACATCGCGAATCTTTTTTAATAGTTGATAGCAGCGCGTTCCTTCGCGCTCGGGTCCTTTATTCACAGTGCCCTGACATCGAGTTCGACGAGCCTATCGTCTTAGCTCACTTTGTGGCTGTCCTTAAAAATCAGATTGAAAAGATAATTTCTCCAACCGATACCGGTGGGACCAGCACGTTCGTTCCCCAGCCGACAGAAGGGATCAAGCTACTGAATTTCGTTTATCGAGAGCCCACGCTGGAAAACGTCAAACGCATGATGAATGTGTTTGTTTATGATCCTTCGGCACTGACCGATGACCTGCTGCAACAGCGTGTCAATAACTTGCAAGCCAACAAGCACCACGTCGAAAACTGGCTGGCGAGTATGGCAGCAAACCCCAGGCAGTTCACAGGCTACCAACTGCGATTGTCGGAGATCAAGGCGCCGACACTGATCGTCTGGGGTAGAGAAGATCGATTTTTGCCCTTTGACATCGGGTTGCGTCTGCTATCCGGATTGCAGGAGGGGTCGCCGGCCCGAAGCGTGGGTAGCATCACGGGTAGGAGGCTGTCGGGAACGGTTGAGGTGGCACATGGCGACGCTTTCCGGGCGGCAGTCGGCATTTGCTGCCACCCGCCATGATGGTTTGGCGGATTTTAGCGCACTGAAATGTCCGATAATTCATAAAACGTCCTCCCCGCAGTTGATTGGCTTAGAACAGCGACGCGCTATGGAATACGGCTTCACTTCATCTTCGCTTGTACTATGATGAACCGGTGTGTTCCGTCCTGTCTCTTGAGTAGTCGCGATCGGTGCTGCGACCGGAGGCGCGGTTATTAGCATCGGCACCGTTGGTGCTGGCATATTCGTGATGCACGTGATGCCAGGTTCGGTGCCTTCCGATATTCGCATGTATGTTCCCTGGGCAATGTGCTCGTCGCTACCTACGAAGGAGTAGCATGACTGCATCCGGTTCTAACGTGGCATCGAGGCGAGTCGCCATTCTGGTCCTGCTCTGTCGCGACTATGCAGCGCTCGAACTCACCCTCGCCAGTCACATGGCGTACCGGCCAACAGGCGTCGAGTTCATCCTGCTTCAGAACTGCCGGGGCGGCTATGACGCGGAACGCACGCTTGCCGTCGCGCGGCGCTACGCAAGACTTTTTCCGGGCATCGTTCGGGTCGTCGACGACATTCCGCCTGGCCCACCCTATCGCACGATCAAAAAACTACTCTCGCAACCGGCGCTCGCCGAAATCGACTTGATCTGCAAGGTGGACGACGACGCGTTCCCGATCGCCGGCGAGTGGCTCGACAAGATGCTCGCCACGTACGACGCGGCGGAAAATGAAAGCGCGAACGAGCTTGCCTACGTCACCCCGCTGATCAACAACAACAACTGGGGCTTCCCTGAGGTGATGCGTGTGATGAACCTGGAGCGCGAGTACTTCACGAACCAGGCGCATCCGCATTTCGTCGGTGCCGCCGGGGACAAGCGCTTTCCGATGCGAATCATCCCTGCGGAGCAGATCGAGATCGGCACCAATGGCACGATATGGGGCTATCCGCACATCGCGCGCTGGCTGCATGAACGGACCACGCTTCAGCCTGATGCTTTCATCGCTGCCACGCGGGACCTCGAACCTTGCGAAGTGCCGTCAGAATCGCGCTATTCGATCGGCTGCATTCTTTTTCGCAAGCAGTTATGGGACATGATCGACGACGGTGGGCAAGACGACGAGCACATGATGCATATGTACTGCGCGCGACACCAGCTGCGAATCGTTTGTACGCGCAGCGTGCCGTTCGTTCACATCGCGTACTTTACCCAGCGTGAGGAGAACCGCGACATCGTCGATGCCGCTCGCGCGCTTTACGACGCGAGGCTTGGCCATCCCTTCCCGATTGCACTCTACGCGGACCGTGAACGCGATATCGAAGCACGGCTGCGCTGGCTCGAAGATCACCCGCCGCAGGCCACCAAGGGGACGCTTGAAGCGTCGAAGCGTGTGAGCCGCGCGATCTATCGGCGAGTGCGCGCGCTGTGGAAAAACGGTCGCCGAGCGTGGTATGTCGTGACTGGCAAGCGCGATGCGACGAGCGGCCGACGCTCTCCGTCGCCATGACGATGCGCAAGATCCATCCCCGGATCTTCTATTGCTTCGTGAGAAGCCTCAATAGCCGCTGACCCTGCGAAATGCGCCATCTGGCACATAACGCAGAGCGCGCTGCTATCTATCGAATCGAGTGCGCACTGCGCTTGTTCATGGCGGTGACTCTGGTGCCGTCAACTATCCGAACGATCACGAATACACGAGGATTACGGAGTTCAAGTACCTCACCGGGCACCAGCATCAGGGAACCTCGATCGTCAGGGAGTATCCGCGAGCCGAAGGCGAGTCGTACTATCCGATTCCACTCTGGCGGCTCAGGCGGTCAAGGTTTTCGACGATCAGCGTATCGCCGGGTACGACGTCACCGGCCTTGATACGCTCGATGAACGCGCCGAGCGCGCCGCCTTTCTTTACGTGCTCGCCCTTGTGAGCGGACTTGCCGCGGTCCTCCATGCGTAAAGAGCGATCGAGTATCAAGCCGTGCTGCTCGGCCCACGCTTCCGCGTAGGCATCCTGCCGCGCGATCGAGCTACCGTCTGCCTGCTGTGAACTCGAAAAACGGGCGCATGTATAGATTCGTGGCGTGTTGCTTATCGCTTTGCGCTTTCGTTGACATGGTTCATCTATCCTGTGGCGTACTAGCTATATTCGGCAAATCTATTCGCGGCAATCGAGCTTCGTCGAACTCATCGCGTCCGGATAGAGCTGCATCAGCACGCGTAGCACACCAGCGGTCGAGCCTTCGCTTCCATTCGGCTGAAGCCCTTGCTGGACCGGAGCCCTGCGGGCATTCATCTATTGTGCTTTGAGGTCCAACGAGCTTGCCGGTGCGCTGGTAGTACGCGACGTCGGTGCGGATCCAGCGCGTCGCGATATGAAGCGTTGCGATGCGATCAACCCTTGCACATTGCGTACCAGTTCGTGAGGCTAGTGCCGGTCGCGGGTAGTCGACGCTGTTCAGCTTGCGAAGTGCTGGTCAGTCAGCAAAGTGCTGGACGAAAGCTGCTGGAGCCGCAACCCGGTTGGCTAGCTTTGGCCGTGTTCGGATCGCAGAGCCGTTTCAGGCGTTCACAAGATTGGTGATGCCGGTGCCTTTATCACTACGACGCAGCAGCGATACGGCATTCAAATCAATTATCCATGTTGTTACCCTAAGGGACTCGAACGTCCATTCGGAGCCCAATATGGCTGCGTTTTGCGCTTGGTATAGTGAAGCCACGGAAGATACTCTTTCAGCAGCCCCAGATAGGCGATGAGATTTTTCCGTCGCGCAGGATGGCTGCCTTTTACTGCATGGATGAACAACATTGGGTTGCCCAGCCGACCGCTCGCATAGGTTTTGCCTATGTAGCGTGTTCTGCCCCGCAGAACCTTGATCGACGCGCGCATTCCGTGTTGCGCGAGCGTCTGATGCAATTCCGACCACGCCATGCTGTGGTCCGCTGAGGCGACCGGCCGTGTATGCAACACGGCAAAACGGTCGACAATGCCAACCTTCCCTAGCGGGGCGACCTGTTTGGGCCACAGGTAATCCAGACCCCAGCCTGTGCTGGTCCATCCAAAGCTGTCCTTTATCGCATGCAAGGCATTCGACGAGAAACATGGCACCATCACTTCCACGAAATTGGTTTCACGAAACTCGAACGCCCTGTTCTGCAACGTCGTTGCGTGACTGAAGTAGCTTCTCTGGTCGAGAGACGGTTGCGCGAGTGCGAAATTCTCCCGTTCTACATAGTCGAAGAACTCGTTGAGCGTTTGAACATCGGTCAGGATATCGTCGTCCGGGAGCCAGATGTAGCGGTATTGCAAAACCAATTCGGCGTTTCGCAACATGAAGTCGTGAAGACCTTCCCACTTTGATCCCTTGAATCGATGTATGGTTTTAGCAAAGTCGTCCGCAAATTTTTTGTCTTTCCCGTAGTAACTCAGTATCAGGTCAAAGTGCGGGGTCTTTCCGCCGCTGAACCATTGCGGATGCAAGGAGCGGTCTCAACACCTCAGAACGACCAGGTACTTTTCCATCTTCCGAACTCCCTATGCGATGCTCCGAATCTTCCAGTCAGTCCCAGGAAAGCTCTCAGGTGCCCGCTAGCACTCGCTGATTGCAGCGCCCTGGATGAGCCCTTCCGCAGCTTTAAGCGCCGCACCAACGACCTGGTCCATGTTGTAGTAGCGATACTGCGCGAGCCTGCCCACAAAAGTAATATCGGCAACTGTCTCCGCAAGCGCGTTGTAGCGCAGGAACAATGCCTCGTTTTCCTTGCGTGGAATCGGGTAGTACGGCTCACCTTCGGCTCGCGGATACTCCCTGACGATCGAGGTGCCCGGATGCTGCTGCCCGGTGAGGTGCTTGAACTCCGTAATCCTCGTGTATTCGTGATCGTTCGGATAGTTGACGGTACCTGTCGTCTGAAAGCGCTCCACGTCGCTCAGATGCTGGTGCTGAAAATCCAGGCTGCGGTACGGCAGCTTGCCGAAGCGATAGCCGAAATACGCGTCAATCCGTCCTGTGTACACAAGGTGTCCGCATTCGATACTCGCTTTCACCTCGTTATAGTCGGTCGACAGACGTACCTCGATGTCCGGACTGCCAAGCATCCTTTCGAACATCGCGGTGTAGCCTTGCGCCGGCATGAATTGATACGTATCGGTGAAGTACCGGTCGTCGTCGTTCGAACGTGTCGGGATTCGCGCAGCGACACCCGCGGACAGTTCAGAAAGATCGAGTCCCCATTGCTTGCGCGTATAGCCACGGAAAAACTTCTCGCACAGATCGCGGCCAACGCTGCTGAGCACCGCGTCTTCGCTGGTGGAGACGGTTCCTCGCGCTTCACGTACCGACTCTAGAAACGCCACGGTGGCCTGCTCGTTCAGGTCGAGGCCATATAACCTGTTGATCGTCGTGCGATTAATCGGTATTGGATAGAGGCCCCCGTCTACATAGGCCTTCACGCGATGCTCGTAGAAGCGCCAATCGGTAAAAGCCGACAGGTATTCGAATATCCGCTTGCTGTTGGTATGAAAGATATGCGGACCGTACGGATGGATCAGCACGCCGTTCTCATCGTGCCGGTCGTAGGCGTTGCCGCCTATATGATTCCGTTTGTCGACGACGAGCACGCGTTTTCCGCTTGCCGCGAGGCGTTCGGCACAGACCGCGCCCGCAAAGCCGGCGCCTACGATAAGGAAGTCATATTTCATCTGTGCGCACCCTCGTTTGGAAAGCCGGAACCTTGCATTTGATCAGGTAAAGCGCCATCGAGGCCGTGACGAGAAACTCGGTGGCCAGCGCTGACATTGCCGCGCCCTGAGCGCCGTAAAACCATACAAGCGGCACGAGGATGGCAAGATTGAACAGGCCGGCGACGATCAGGATCTCGCTGACCTTCTTCTTCATGCCGAGCGGCAGCATCAGCTGAACGCCGAATACACCGCTCAGCCCGATGAGCAGTGGCATCGGCGCCATCCACTTCAGGACGATCACGGCCGGCTCGTATCCGGAGCCCATCGCGATACGAACGATCAACTCGGCGCCGCCCCACAGCGCGACCGAAGCCAGCAACATGGACGAGCCCGCCAGGTAAAACATCTTGCGCACCAGCGCAAACGCCTTGGCGGAGTCTTCGGAAAAGAGCGCCGTCATGCGCGGGTACACCGCGTTGGCGACCGGTCCGAGCGGCGCCTGGGCGAGGTTGCGGATCTTGTCGGCGACGCCAAAGAAGCCAACAGCGGCATCCCCCGCAATAAATCCGAGCACCACGCTATTGGTGGTGGTGTACAAACTGATCGCTGCGGTGGAAATGAACGTGTGCCAGCCGTCACGAAGCGTCTCCAGGATCTCCTCCTTGCCCGGCACCATCGCGACAATCATCCGGTCTTTTACGATCAGGAACGAGGCGACGAGTCCGGCAGCAACCACGCTCATCGAGCTGATCAGCGAGGCGATCCACGTGTCGGCCGGCGAGTGCACCAGGATGAACGTGAGCGGAAGCAGCAGCAGCCGCGCGCTCAGCATCGAAACGGTAGTCAGCGTCATCTGCTCCAGACCCTGGAACAGCCACTGCGGAAACAGCACCGTTCCGATCACGACCGGATAGGTCGCCAGCAGAACCGGCAGCAATTCGCGCAGTCTTGCCACGAACAACGCCGCTAACAGCAGCATCGCGAGGCAGACCACCGCGATCAGCGCCTTGGCGCCTTGCGTCGCCCAGAAGATCTTCGACACCGCGTACCGGTCATTCTGGACCCGTGCGACGTGGGCAGTCGATGACCAGTTGAAACCGTAGTCGGTCAGCAGTACGAGGTAGCCAATGATGGCTTGTGCGAAGATGTATGCGCCAAAGTGTTCCGGGCGCAGCACGCGCAACAGGTAGGGAACGGTTGCAAGCGGCAGCAGCATGTTAGCCGCCTGCAGGATGGTCAGCGCGACGATGTTCTGTCGGAGTGAATTCGCCATGGTTAGACCGTTTTCAATACTTCGATGAAAGTTCAGGACAAGCGCGGCATAAGCATAAGTCCATCATATATGTCATACGCAGGGTCACCAGATTTCGTCGTCAGTAGGCGCGGCCCGTTGGGGTACGCAAACGCCGTGCCTTTCAGAGGGTTAAACGGATACTTCCAACGCGCTCTGCGTTATGTGCCAGATGGCGCATTTCGCCGGATCAGTGATGATTGAAGCGTCTTACGAAGCAATAGAAGATCCACGGATGGATCTTGAGCATCGTCATCGCAACGGAGAGCTTCGGCCGCCCGTCCGCATACATGCCGATCCGTTGCTTCACACGCAGCTTCTTCGAAACGCTATATAGGATCGGGCTCGCGAGCTCGTAGCGCGGCGCGGTCATAGCGGCCTGAAACGCGATCGTGCGGTATCCGAAGATGTATCTGAGCCGGAACAACAGACGTTTGTAGTCGGGAATCGGGAGGAACGCAGTGCGTTTTTCAACGCGGTCGATGATGACAAAAAGATCGACGACCCGCGGGTTGAAGCGCCTGGAAATTGCCGATTCGCGGAACATGTATGAGTAAAGGCTGTCCGGAATGAGCCGCACGATTTTCGCGCTGGCGAGCGTCTGCACCGTCACGCAAATGTCTTCGTAGATGAGACCGCACGGATGGTCGGCCGCGACGAAAATGGAACGGCGCACGAGTTTGTTCCAGCAAAAGGCTTGCAGTTCCAGTCCCATGATTTTCTGCACGGCTTGCACGCCGGTGATGATGCAGTCGCCGGAATCGATGCGAGCGTTGACGGCGCCATCGGGGCTCACGTGTTCGGCGGCGAAAATGACGACATCGGCGTCGTGCTGATCGGCTTCGCGCAGCACGGTGCGAATCAGATCGCGATGAACGTGGTCGTCGCTGTCGACGCAGAGCACATAGTCGCCGCGCGCTTCCGATGCGGCGATTTTTCGCGTTTCAGCGAGCCCTTTATTGTCGGTGTTCCTGATCAACTTCCATGGAATGCGATCCTGTTGCGCGAGCAGGCGGGCGGCGATTTCACCTGAGCGATCGGGGCTGCTGTCGTCGACGGCGATGATTTCGAAATCAGTGCAGGTTTGTGACAGCAGGGAATCCAGACAGTCTTCGATATAGTCCTCGACCTCGTAGACCGGCAGCAGAACGCTGATTCTCGGCGCGGACATGGACAGGCTCCTGGAAGCTTCGGTTTCTCCGGGCCAAGCGATGCCCGTTGTTTTGCTCTGCAATTCTGACCTCAATCTTCGTCACCATCGTTGCCGTCAAGGCCGTAGCGCCGTTTGTCCCGGCAATCCCAGCGGTGACGACCTGGGAGTCCGGTGATCTTGCGGATCCTGAAACCATCGGCGACATACAGCGCTCCGTCACGCCCGAACGCGAGCCCCCTTGGACCCGACAGCATCGCCTGAACCGCGAGACCGCCGTCACCTGCGTAGCCCGCCGCACCAACCATGCACGAATGGGACATCTCATGACACACACCCTTGGATCTGTCCTGACGCAAGTAGTCGACGGAATGATCCGTCGACGCCCCGTAGCGGGCAATCAGCCGGAAGGCAAGGTTTGAATATAGTCCTTGGCGCGAGGGCATTTGAAACACTGACCCGAAGCGCTGAAGATTTGGCGCGTTTGTTCGAGTGTATGCGTCATCCAGTTCAATGAGCCATGCGAGAAAACTTCACATATCCAGCGGGCGAAGCCCTACCGGGCGGTGACAAAGCTCCAAAGCGCTGCGCATTCTGTATCGCTGAACGTGTATTGCGGCATCGCTTTCTTCAGCACGATTCCTGTCGGATCGACGCCGACATTCGGGACACGGCAGAACGAGCCCAAATCGTAACGACTCGGCGGGCCGCCGCGTCGGCGGGTATCGCTGAGCAGATACTGGCTTGTCAACGGGGGCGCAAAAGACGCTGCGTTGTCCGCGTGGCCGTGGCGGGTGTCGTTTCTCGCGGTCGCCGCGCTGACGCTCGTGTGGGTCGTGGTCTACGCATGGTATTTCACGGACGATCCGCGCAAGCATCGCCATATGACCGCGGACCAGGAAACGCAATTGCCGCCGGTCCGTCGATCCGCGGTCGAAGCGACACGCGAGCCCACGCCGTGGCGGCGTCTGCTCAAACGCATCGCACCAACGATGCTCGTCTACTTCTGCTACGGCTGGACCGGCTGGCTGTTCTTCACCTGGCTGCCCACGTTCTTCATGCACGGTCGCGGCCTCGATCTTAAAAGCTCGGCGATGTTCTCCGCGGGCGTGTTTCTGTCCGGCGTGGTCGGCAATACCGCGGGCGGCGTCCTCAGCGACCGCGTGTTGAAGCGTACGCGCAACGTCGTCGCGGCGCGCCGCAACGTGATCATCTGCGCGTTTCTCGGTGCCTTGGTGTTCCTCGCACCGGTGATGGTCGTGAAGTCGCTGCCGGTCATGGCGGCGTGCATGAGCCTGTCGTTTGTTCGGCCTGATCGTGGACCGCACGGGTAGCTGGACGCTGCCGTTCGCCGGCTCGCTCGGACTGCTCGCGCTCGGCATCGTCGCGACCTTCTTCATGCGGCCGGATATTCCGCTCGACGCGGCTCGCGCTCACCCGGATCTCGCGGACATCAATGCGGGCGGCGAATTGCGCTTCGCGGAAAACCTCACGCCGCGCGAATCGAATCGATGACCAGTTGCATCGCCGGCGTGATGCGCCGGTTTCTGCGCAGAATCAGCCCATACGGCGCGAGCCGGCCGCGCAGCGGCGTCGCGATCGCGGCGATCGCATCGAGCGCGACGTAGTATTGCGCGACCGAACTCGGTAGTACGGCGAGCATGTCCGAATCGCGCAGCAACGACAGCGTGGTCAGAATCGACGACGTCTCGACCGTGCTGACCGGCGGCGCGACGCGCGACTCGCGAAACGTTTGATCGATGACCTGGCGCATCGGGCTCGGATGCGGCTGGATGATCCACGGATAGCGCGCGAGGTCCGCGAGCTTCGGCCGCGTGCCCGTTTGTTTGTCTGTTTTCACGGCCGGATGATCGGGCCGCACGACGATCGACAGCGCCTCTTCCGCCAACGTTTCGAAGCTCAGATCGAGCGCCGGAAAGCCATCGGGAATCCGGCCAATCACGATATCGAGCTGATCCTGTTGCAGCGACTGCACGAGCACGTCGCTGGTGTCGATCGTGACCGCCATCTGCAGGCGCGGGTGCGCTTCCTTCAGCTTGACGATCGTGTTTGTCAGCAATTCGGGCGACGGCGCCATCACCGCGCCGATGCGCACCTTGCCGATGTCGCCGGCCTCGATGCCGGCCAACTCCTCGCGCAACTCGTCGAGATCCTCGAACACGACGCGCGCATAGCGCATCACGGCCTCGCCGAAGATCGTCGGCGCCATGCCGCGCGCATGGCGCACGAACAGCGATACGCCGAGCGTGTCTTCGAGTTCCTGCAAGGCCTTGGTCGCGGCTGGCTGGGTCATCGCGAGATCGTCGGCGGCGCGGCGCAGCGATTCTGTTTCCGACAGCGCGACCATCAGTTGCAGATGACGCAGGCGCAAGCGTTTGCGAATGGTGGAGGCGGCCGGGATCATGAGCGATAACTTTAGCGAATCGGCCGATTCGAATTATTCAGTGGTCAGTTATCGGATAGTTTCGCACACTAGCGGTTATCGCAGGACGGCAATCGCAACGCCGTTCGCGTTGACAAGACAAAACCGGAGACGACGCATGACGATGACCGCGAGCCCCGCGCTCGACAGCGCGATTACCAAAGCGCGTACGAGGCTGCTGCCTTTTCTGATCCTGATGTACGTACTGGCGTTCATCGACCGCGCGAACGTTGGCTTCGCGAAGAACGTGCTGCAGGCCGACACGGGCTTGAGCGACGCGGCGTTCGCGTTCGGCGCCGGCATTTTCTTCATCGGCTATGCGGTGTTCGAAGTACCGAGCAACCTGCTGATGTACCGCTTCGGCGCACGCGTCTGGATGAGCCGCATCATGGTCACGTGGGGCATCGTGTCCGCGTGCACGGCTTTTGTCGACAGCGCCACGAGCTTCTATGTGCTGCGCACGCTGCTCGGCATCGCCGAAGCCGGTTTCTTTCCCGGCATCATCCTGTTCCTGTCGAACTGGTTTCCCGCGAAAACGCGCTCGCAGACGATTGGCATGTTCTATTTCGGCTTCCCGCTCGCGCTCCTGCTCGGCAGCCCGATCTCGGGTCTGCTGCTCGATACGGGCAATCCGTTCGGCATGCATCCGTGGCAATGGCTGTTTGTCATCGAAGGGCTGGCGGCGTCGGTAGTGGGCGTCGTCGCTTACTTCTATCTGACCGACCGGCCCGTGCAGGCGCGCTGGCTCGATGGCGAAGAGCGCGATGCACTGGATCAGGCGTTGCGCCAGGAAGACCGCCAGAAGCTCGCGCATGGTCCGGCTTCGGTGCTCGGGGCGCTGCGCGATTCGCGCGTACTGTTCTGCGGCCTGATCTACTTCGCGGTGCAGATGAGCGTGTATGGCGTCGTGTTCTATCTGCCAACCCGCATCGCCGGGCTCGCGAGCGGCGGCCATGTGGGCGTCGAGGTCGGAATGCTGACAGCGATTCCGTGGATCGCCGCGATCATCGGCACGTTCTGGGTGACGCGCTACGCCGACCTCCACGGTCATCACCGTATCTGGGCCGCGGCGATGCTTGCGCTCGCGGCGTTCGGCATTGCCGCGTCGGCGATGACGTCGTCGGTCACGCTTGCGATTGCCGCCTTCTGTTTCGCCGCCATCGGTTTCGTCTGCGTGCAGCCATTGTTCTGGACGCTGCCCACCGGTTACCTGGGTGGCGCCGCGGCCGCGGGCGGCATCGCGTTGATCAATTCGATCGGCAATCTGGGTGGCTTCGTCGCGCCGAATCTGAAAGGGTTGGCCGAGCGCGCGATCGGCTCTTCGCAGGCGGGTATGTTCTCGCTCGCGGTGGTCGGCCTGATCGGCGCATTGCTGCTGCTGACGTTCCGCTTCGCCCCTGCCGCCTCGCATTCCGTCTCTCATCGCAGCGGCCCGCTCGGCGAACGCCCGGGCCACTGACTCTTTGAAGGAAATCGTCGAACATGAAAATCAAGCATATCCGAACGCGTGTTTTCGAGTGGAAAGGCAAAGTCGTGCCGCCGCAAGCGCATTTCTGCACGAACGCGGTCGATATTCTGTACGAGCGTGGCGACGCGATGGGGTCGTTCCGCTTTCACGGCTGGCTCGTCGTCGAAGTCGAATGCGACGACGGCACCGTCGGCATCGGCAATTGCGCGCTCGCGCCGCGCATCGCGAAGCAGATCATCGACGAATACCTCGCGCCGATCGCGATCGGCGAAGACCCGTTCGACAACGAATACATCTGGCAGAAGATGTATCGCCGCACGCTCGCGTGGGGCCGCAAAGGCATCGGCATGGCGGCGATCTCCGCGATCGATATCGCGCTGTGGGACATCATGGGCAAGGCCGTGAAAAAGCCGGTGTTCAAGCTGCGGCGGGCGCACGAAAGAAAAGATCTGGTGCTATGCATCGAAGCTTTACAACAACGATGATCGCAACGCTTTCCTCGGCGAAGCGGAAAGCTATCTGGACAGCGGCTTCACCGCGATGAAGATGCGCTTCGGCTACGGTCCGAAAGACGGCCCGAAAGGTATGGCGAAGAACATCGAACAGGTGCGTCTGTTGCGTGAACTGGTCGGCGACGAAGTCGACATCATGCTCGAATGCTATATGGGCTGGACGCTCGAATACGCGCGCAGAATGCTGCCGCGCCTCGCCGAATTCAATCCACGCTGGATCGAGGAGCCGGTGATCGGCGACGACGTCGAAGGCTATCAGGAGTTGAAGAAGATGAACCTGATGCCGGTGTCAGGTGGCGAGCATGAGTTCACGAGCTATGGCTTCAAGGATCTGCTCGAACGCCGCGCGATCGACGTGATCCAGTACGACACGAATCGCGTGGGCGGGATCACGGCGGCGCGCAAGATCAACGCGATGGCCGAAGCGTGGTCGGTGCCGGTGATTCCGCATGCGGGACAGATGCACAACTATCATCTGACGATGTCGAGCACCGCGAGCCCGATGTCGGAGTTCTTCCCGGTGTTCGATGTCGAAGTGGGCAACGAATTGTTCTACTACATCTTCGAAGGCGAGCCGCAGCCGGAAAATGGCTATCTGCAACTGTCGGACGACGTGCCGGGTTTTGGCATCAAGTTGAGCGACAAGTATCTTGCCGACTTCAACATCGTCGAATGAGTGGACCCATCCGAGGAAAGCACATGAAGCCACGCATCGCAGTCCTTCTTGGCGACCCCGCCGGTATCGGTCCCGAGCTGATCGCGCGTCTGTTCGCGTAGCGGGCGAACCGGGCGCGCGCGGAGCTGCTGATCATCGGCGACCGGCGCGAGCTGGAAACCGGCATGAAGATCGCGCAGCAGCGCTTCGATTACGACGTGGTCGAAGATGCGCATGCCGCGTTTCAACGCGACGGCGTGCCGTCGCTGATCGATTTCCGTCTGCCCGGCGATCAAGCTTTCGAGCGTGCGGTGGCGACCGAACACGGCGGCCGCTATAGTCTCGCCGCGTTCAGGCACGCGCTCGCGCTGACGCAAAGCAACGTCACCCAAGGCATGCTGTTCGCGCCGGTCAACAAGACCTCGCTGCATCTGGCCGGCATGGAAACCGGCGACGAGATGGAGTGGTTCGCGAAGCAGCTCGGCTACACGGGCAGCTTCTGCGAGTTCGACGTGCTCGACGAGTTATGGACTTCGCGCGTGACCTCGCATATGGCATTGAAGGACGTCAGCGCGAAGCTGTCGGAGGAGCGCATCGTCGGCGCGGTACGGCTGATTCACGAAGGCCTGAAGCGGGCCGGCCATCCGCAGCCGCGTATCGCGGTATGCGGTTTCAATCCGCACAACGGCGACAACGGCGCGTTCGGCCGCGAGGAGATCGACGTGATCGCGCCGGCCGTCGAGGCCGCGCGCAAGCTCGGTTACGACGCGCAGGGACCGTTTCCCGCCGACACGATCTTCGTGCGTGCGCGCGACCAGAAGGCCTTCGACGGCGTCGTCACGATGTACCACGATCAAGGCCAGATCGCGATGAAGCTGATGGGTTTCTGGCGCGGCGTGACCGTGCACGGCGGCTTGCCGATTCCGATCGCGACGCCCGCGCACGGCACCGCGTTCGACATCCACGGCCAGGGCAAGGCCGACGTCGGCGCGACGCAGAAGGCATTCGACATCGTCACGCGGATGGCGACGGAGCGCGTGAACTAACGCGTCAGCGTTTCCTGCGCGGCCCGGTCGAGGCGCGCACCACGAGCTCGGGCGGCGGCCCGAGCACCATCGACGGCTGCCGCTCCGGCGTCTGGATCAAACGGATCAGGCTCTTGATCGACAACTCCGCGACGGCCGCGGTTTGAATCGCGACCGTGGTCAGCGCGGGATGCACCTGATGCGCGAGCTGAATGTCGGTGATGCCGATCACCGACACGTCGTCGGGCACCGAGCGGCCGAGCGTGATCAACGCCTGGATCGCGCCGATCGCGAGCAGGTCGTTGGTCGCGAAGATCGCGCTCAGTTGCGGGCGGTTCGCCATCAGTTCCATGCAGGCGGCGAAGCCGGCGTCGATCGAGTCGCGAATCTGCAGCACGGCGGCCGCATCGGCTTCGATGCCGGCCATGCGCATCGCGGCGCGAAAGCCGTTCGAGCGCGCGTCCTGCAAACCGCCGCAACCGTCGCCGATCAGCAAGCCAATCTCGCGATGGCCGAGTCCGAGCAGATGCCCCGCGGCTAGCTCGCCGGCACGCGCGAAGTCGACTGCGATGCACGGTAGCTCGGGCGGCGACTCGGGGTGCTCCCACATGGCGAGCAGAATCGGCGCGCTATGCGTCGCCGATGCGCACAGGTCGTTGATCGTGATGTCCGTGTTCATCACGAGCACGCCGTCGGCGAGCGTGCCGGCAATCTGGTTCAGATACGCGCGGCCGATTTCGGCATCGTCGTCGGTATTGCAGACCATCAGGAAGTGGCCGGTCTTGCGCGCCGCGCGCTCGGCGGCGAGCACGAACTCCGGGTAAAACGGGTTCGAGATGTTCGACAGCATGAGCGCGAGCGTCGACGAACGGCCTTCGGCCAGCGCGCGCGCATTCAGGTTCGGCCGATAGCCGAGTTCAGCGATCGCCTGCAGCACGCGCTCAGCCGTTTCAGGGCGGACTTTCTCGCGATTGCGCAGCACGTTGGAGACCGTGGCGGCGGTAACCTGCGCGCGTTTCGCGACTTCTGACAACGTGACCATGTCGTTATCCCATATTTAGGGAGGTCAATTCAAATGTTGCAAACGGCCTGCGACATTGCTAACTTTCTCAAAAACGTAACGGAGACACCCACCACGACTTTTCCCGTCGAACTCGAATTTAAGCGATTAAATGCCGCCGGCACAAGACCGGGACGTTTTATTTCGGCGAAAATTTAAGCGGTTAAATCAAGGCGGAGACAGCATGGCGACGATTCGTTTGAGCGATGTGCAAAAGGCCTACGGCGACCATCCGCCGGTGATCCGGCGCGTGAATCTCGAGATCGCGCAGCATGAATTCTGCGTGTTTCTTGGCCCCTCGGGCTGCGGCAAGTCGACCTTACTACGGATGATCGCCGGTCTCGAAGACCTCAGCAAAGGCGAGCTGCATATCGGCGGCCGTCTCGTCAACGACGTGCCGGCCGCCGAGCGCGGCGTCGCGATGGTGTTCCAAAGCTACGCGCTGTTTCCGCACATGACCGTGTTCGACAACATGGCGTTCGGATTGAAGCTCGCGAAGCAGCCGAAGGACGTGATCGAGCGCAAGGTCCGCGAAGCCGCGCGGATTCTACAACTGGAAAGCTTGCTCGAACGACATCCGAAAGCGCTGTCGGGCGGCCAGCGGCAGCGCGTCGCGATCGGCCGCGCGATCGTGCGCGAGCCGGGCGTGTTTCTGTTCGACGAGCCGCTATCGAATCTCGATGCCGCGCTGCGCGGTCAGACGCGCGTCGAGATCGCGCGTCTGCATCAGCGCTTCGCGAATGCGAGCGTCGTGTACGTCACGCACGATCAGGTCGAAGCGATGACGCTTGCCGATCGCATCGTGCTGCTGCATGCGGGCGCGGATGCCGAGCGCTTCGGCAGCATCGCGCAGAGCGGTGCGCCACTCGAGCTGTATCACCACCCGAAGTCGCGCTTCGTCGCGGGCTTTATCGGCTCGCCGCGTATGAACTTCGTCGATGCGACCGTCGAGTCGATCGAACCGGGGCGTGTGACGGTGGCGCTCGTGGCCGGGGCGGAAAAGCTGGTCGCGCACGTCGACGGTAAACGGCTGCAACGCGGCCAGCGCGTCACGCTCGGCGTGCGCCCCGAGCATCTGCGGCTCGATGGCGACGAACAGTTCATTCAGTGCGCGACCGTGCTATCGGAACGGCTCGGCGAGCACAGCTATATCCACGCGGACCACGCGGGAGGCACGCTGATCGCGAAGGCGCCCGGCGATACGCCGCTCGGCGCGGGCGAGCGCATCCGCGTCCATGTTCCGCCCGCTGCCTGTCATCTGTTCGACGAACAGGGACTCGCGCTGCGGCGTAGCACGTTCGAGCCGGAACGCGCGGCCGCCTGATCGATCGTCGACGGCGGACCTGCTTCAACGGTTCGTCAGACTGAATTCCGCCATAGAGCGGGTTACATCGCCGGCCACACTGCGTAGCCGGTCAACAAGGTAGACAAGGAGACATAGATGATCGCTCTTCGCCTTCGCCGTTTTGCACAGGTGTCGATCGCCGCGGCCGTGGTGGCCGGCGCGCTCGGCAGCGCCGTGGTCGACGCGGCCACGCTGAACGTCAACGTATCGGCGCGTGGTAATCAGCGCTCGACCTGGCAGGACGCATTCGACCAGTTCAAGAAAGCCAATCCCGACATCGACCTGAAAATCACCTACGTGACCGAGGAAGCATACAAGGTGCAGATGGGCGGCTGGCTCGCCACCGATCCGCCCGACGTCGTGTCGTGGCACGACGGCGAACGAATGGCGTATTACGCGCAACGCGGTCTGCTCGAGGATCTGAGCTCGGACTGGGCGAAGAACGGCTGGTCGCAGCAGTATGCGTCGGTCAAGGACGCGTCGACGTACAAGGGCAAGCAGTATGCGGCACCGCTCGGCTATGACGCGTACGGCTTCTTCTATCGCAAGGATCTGTTCGAGAAGGCCGGCATCAAGAGCGAGCCTAAAACGTGGGACGAACTGCTCGAAGCGAACAAAAAGCTGAAGGCGATCGGCGTCGCGCCGATCGCGGTGGCCGCGCGCGATAGCTGGACGCTGGCCGCCTGGTTCGACTATCTCGATCTGCGCATCAACGGCAACGAATTCCACCAGAAGTTGATGGCCGGCGAAATTCCATACACCGATCCGCGCGTGAAGAAGGTCTACACGACGTGGAAGACCCTGCTCGACAATCACGACTTCATCGAGAACGCGCTGTCGTACGACGTCGATTCGATCGGCCCCATACTCAACAACGGCAAAGCCGCGATGATGCTGATGGGCACCTTCTTTTCGGCGAGCTTCCCGCCGTCGATTAAAGATCAGATCGGCTTTTTCCGCTTCCCGGTGATCGACGCAAATGTGCCGATGGCCGAGGATGGTCCCGTCAACGTACTGCTGGTTCCGGCAAAGGCAAAGAACAAGGCCGACGCGCGCAAGCTGCTCGCGTTCATGGAGACGCCGAAGATCAACGCCGAACTTGCGAAGGGCTGGGGAACCTTGCCGTCGAACAGCCAGGCGGCGCCGCCTGAAGATGCGATTTCGAAGGTCGGCTTCCAGACGCTCGCGAACACGAAGGGCGGCATCGCGCAGTTCTACGATCGCGATATGCAAAAGGAAATGGCCGACGAAGGCATGAAGGGCATGCAGCAGTTCTACAGCGATCCGTCGCAACTCGACAGCGTGCTCGCTCATCTCGAAGCGACGCGCAAGCGCATCTACCAGAAGTAAGTCCCGCCGGGCCGGCCGCGTGAACGGCCGGCTACGGCGCCCAGATTCCGCCTTCGATTTCCGACGAGGCCGTTCCATGTCTCATACCGCAGCGCGCCGCCTGCCCGCGGCGCGGCACCGTCGCGTCTCGACGACGCGCCGTCATCAGCATCGCGCCGCGTTTTTCTTTCTGCTGCCGGGCTGCGCGTTGTTCGCGCTGTGCGTGATCTATCCGATCATCAGCAGCATTTCGCTGAGCTTCTACCACTGGGACGGCATGACGCCGAAGACCTTCGCCGGTCTCGCCAATTACGTCGAGCTGTTTCAGTCCGATACGTTCTATACGGCGCTGAAGAACAACCTGATCTGGCTCGCGCTGTTTTTGCTCGCGCCGCCTCTCGGTCTGCTGTTCGCGCTGTATCTGAACCAGCACGTGCGCGGCATGCGCGTCGTGAAGTCGCTGTTTTTCGCGCCGTTCGTGCTGTCGGGCGTCGTGGTCGGTCTCGTATTCAGCTGGTTCTACGATCCGACGTTCGGGCTGCTGCGGCTGATCGTCGGCCGTGGCATCCCGGTACTCGGCGATCCGCATACGGTCACGTTCGGCATCATCTTCGCCGCGCTGTGGCCGCAGGCGCCGTTCTGCATGATCCTGTATCTGACCGGGCTCACCGGTATCAATCCCGAGGTGGTCGAGGCTGCGCGCATGGAAGGCGCGCAAGGGCTGCGACTGCTGTGGCACGTGATCCTGCCGCAATTGCGGCCCGCCACCTTCATGGCGGTGGTGCTGACCGTGATCGGCGCACTGCGCAGCTTCGATCTGATCGCGGTGATGAGTGGCGGCGGTCCGTTCGACAGTTCCACCGTGCTCGCCTATTTCATGTACGACCAGGCGATCAAGTACTACCGCGAAGGCTATTCCGCCGCGATTGCGGTCGTGCTGTTCGCGATCATGCTCGTCTATATCGTGTTCCATCTGCGCCGCATGTTGCGCGAGGAACGCTGATTCTCTGAACCTCAGGAGTATCCGGTCATGTATCCGCTTCCCGTCGAACGCTGGAAACCGCTGAATCGCACGCTTTACAAGGCCTCGCTGCCGCTGGCGTTGTTCATCTGGCTGCTGCCGATGCTCGCCGTGCTGCTGACCTCGATCCGCTCGACGGATGAATTGTCGCAAGGCGACTACTGGACGTGGCCGAAACACTTCGCGTTGCTGGAGAACTACGGCACCGCGCTCACGCAAACGCCGATGCTGCATTACTTCGCCAATAGCGTGCTGATCACGGTGCCGTCGGTGATCGGCGCGATCGTGCTCGCGTCGATGGCGGGCTTCGCGTTGGCGACGTATCGCTTTCCGGGCAACACGGCCGTGCTGTTCGCGTTCGTCGCCGGCAATTTCGTGCCGATCCAGATCCTGATGATTCCGGTGCGCGACATGGCGTTGAAGTTCGGCCTGTTCAACACCGTGTGGGCGCTGGTGATCTTTCATGTGTCGTTTCAGACCGGCTTCTGCACCTTGTTTCTGCGCAACTTCATCAAGCAACTGCCGTTCGAGATGATCGAGGCCGCGCGCGTCGAAGGCGCGGGCGAGTGGACGATCTATCTGCGCATCGTGCTGCCGCTGATCCGCCCCGCGCTCGCCGCGCTCGCGATCCTCGTGTTCACGTTCGTGTGGAACGACTACTTCTGGGCGCTGTGCCTCACTCAAGGCGACGACGCCGCGCCGATCACGGTGGGCGTCGCCGCGCTGAAAGGGCAGTGGACGACCGCGTGGAACCTCGTCGCGGCGGGCTCGGTGCTGGCCGCGTTGCCTTCGGTGCTGATGTTCTTCGGCATGCAAAGGCACTTCGTCGCCGGACTGACCTTCGGGGCGAGCAAGGGATAAACGGCGCCTGAAACACGATTGAAACGACGGCTCGACGTCAACTCACCACGAGACTTTCACATGCAACTTGGTGTCTGCTACTACCCGGAACAATGGCCGCGCGCGATGTGGGCCGACGACGCGCAACGTATGGTCGAACTCGGCATCACGCATGTGCGGATCGCCGAATTCGCGTGGAGCCGTATGGAGCCGCGCGCCGGCGAATTCGACTGGCAATGGCTCGACGAAGCCGTCGACGCGCTCGCGAAGGCGGGCCTCAAACTCGTGCTCGGCACGCCGACCGCTTCGCCGCCGAAGTGGCTCGTCGACGCGCACCCGGACGTGTTGCCGGTGCGCGCGGACGGCACGCGCTGGAATTTCGGCTCGCGGCGTCACTACGATATTTCGAGCGGCACGTACCGGCGCGAATGCGTGCGCATCGTCACCGCGATGGCGAAGCGCTATGGCCGGCATCCGTCGATCGTCGCATGGCAGACCGATAACGAACTCGGCTGCCACGACACGGTGCCGAGCTATTCGGCTGCGGCGTTGCAGCGCTTTCATGTGTGGCTGCAGCGGCGCTACGCAACGATCGGCGCGTTGAACGACGCGTGGGGCAACGTGTTCTGGAGCATGGAGTACCCGTCGTTCGACGGGATCGACCTGCCGACGCTGACACCCACCGACGCCAATCCGATCCATCTGCTCGACTTCCGCCGCTTCATGTCCGACGAGGTGGCGAGCTTCCATCGCGAGCAGATCGACGTATTGCGCGAGCATGCGCCGAACGCGGATCTGCTGCACAACTTCATGGGCTTTTTCACGACCTTCGATCACTATCGCTTCGCCGCCGACAACGCGATCGACGTCGCCGCATGGGACAGCTATCCGATTGCGCGCACTGAGTCGATCGCGTTGCCGGAGGAGCAGAAGGCGCGCTTCGCGCGTACCGGACATCCCGACGTGTCCGCGTTCGATCACGACCGCTACCGGGGCATTGGGGGCGGGCGCTTCTGGGTGATGGAGCAGCAGGCCGGTCCGGTGAACTGGGCGTCGTGGAATCCGATTCCGGCGCCGGGCATGGTGCGGCTATGGGCGTACGAGGCGTTCGCACATGGCGCGGAGCTGGTGTCGTATTTCCGTTGGCGTCAGTGCCCGTATGCGCAGGAGCAGATGCATTCCGGGCTCAATCTGCCGAACGACGAACTGTCGCCGGGCGGTCTCGAGGTGCAACGGGCCGCGCGTGAGATCGCGGGCAGTACGGCGCTGTCGACGCTCGCCGCGCCCGCGCGCGCGGCCACCGCGCTGGTATTCGACTACGAGACGCAGTGGATGTTCGAAATCCAGCGTCACGGCAAGGGCTTCGACTACCAGACGCTCGCGTTCGACTACTACGAGTCGCTGCGCGAACTCGGGCTCGATATCGATATCGTGTCGAGCCGGGCAGATCTTTCGCGCTATCAGCTAGTCGTGGTGCCGAGTCTCGCGGTGATCGACGCCGCGCTCGTCGAGCAGATCGCGCGTTCGAACGCGCAATGGGTGTTCGGCCCACGCAGCGGCTCGAAAACCGACGCGTTCGCGATTCCCGGCAATCTGCCGCCCGGCGCGTTGCAGCGCGCGCTGCCGATCCAGGTGCTCGAAGTCGAAACGCTGCGCTCGACGCTCGCGCCCGCGCTGTCGATCGACGGCACCGAGGGTCACGCGCTGCACTGGCGCGAGCATGTGCGCGCCAATGGCGAGACACGCATTGCCGCGCGCTTCGACGATGCATGGCCCGCGCTGCTGACGCACGGCAACGTGCGCTATGTGGCCGGCTGGCTGTCGCATGAACTGCATCGCACGCTGTTGCGGCAGGCGGCGCGCGACGCGGGCCTCGATACGCAGGTACTCGCCGACGGACTGCGGTTGCGCCGCCGCGGCGGCTTGACCTTCGCATTCAATTTCGGCGCGCAACCGGTGCAGGCGCCAGCACCGCGCAATGCGACGTTCGTGCTCGGCGAGCCGCGCCTGAATACCGGCGACGTCTGCGCGTGGAAAGACGCGTGACGTGGTGTGGTTGTCACGTCACGTCAGGAAGTCAACCAGGGAGGAAGTGGTAACAGCAGTCAGAAACTCGCAGTTCAAAACTCGTAGGTTGCAGCACGGACGCATCAAACCAGGACCAGGCGGCCCGCAAAGAGCCGCCATTTAATCGATGGAGGATGACGGATGAACCGAAGAGAAATGCTGGGATGGCTGGCGGGCGCCGCTGCGGCGGCGGGTGTCGGCGCGACGCTCGGCACGCCCGCTGTTGCGGCGGAGCAGGGTGGGGCGCCCGGCAACGCCACGGCGCAGGACGCCGCCGCGCGCGCTAGCGGCTTCGCGATGGGCGCGGACGTCTCGACGTTGCTCGAACTCGAAGCGAACGGCGCGAAGTACTACGAGCATGGCGAGGCGCACGACTGCCTGCATATTCTGAAGCGTCACGGCGTCGATTCGATCCGTATCAAGGTGTGGAACGATCCTGGCAATCCTGACTTCTTTCCGGCCAATCAGAGCCCCGCGGCCGGCTGGAACAATGCCGGGCACGTGCGCATTCTCGCGCGCCGCGCCGCCGCGCTCGGCCTGCGTATTCTGATCGACTTCCACTACAGCGACTGGTGGGCCGATCCGGGCAAGCAGTACCCGCCGCACGACTGGGCCGGCAAGGACATCACCGAGACCTGCGCGCTGCTGTCCGCGTATACGTCGAACGTGTTGCGGATGCTCGAGCGCGACGGCGTGCATCCCGAGTGGGTGCAGATCGGCAATGAGATCACCGGTGGCATGCTGTGGCCGCTCGGCAAGTACGATCAGCTCGATAACCTCGCGGCGCTGCTGAAGGCCGGGCACGACGCGGTCAAATCCGTCGACGGGCGCATCAAGGTGATGCTGCATATCGACAGCGGCGGCAACAACGCGACGAGCCGCTGGTGGTTCGACAACATGACGCAGCGTGGCGTCACGTTCGACGTGATCGGCCTGTCGTATTACCCGCAATGGCAGGGCTCGTTCAGCGACCTGCAGGGCAATGTGAACGATCTTGCGACGCGCTACGACAAGGACGTGATCGTCGTCGAGACCGCGTATCCGTGGACGACCAGCGACGGCGATTCGGAACCGGACTCGATGACCAACGTCGGCACCTCGCCGTACCCGCAGACGCCCGCAGGCCAGGCGCAGTTTCTCGGCGCGGTGACCGATATCGTGAAGGGGATCCCCGACGGACACGGCAAGGGCGTGTTCTGGTGGGAGCCCGAGTGGATTCCGACGCCGAACGTCGGGTGGAAAGTCGGCGCCGGCGACCAGTGGGACAACAACACGCTGTTCGATTTCCACGGCAATGCACTGTCGTCGCTGGATGCGTTCCGGCAGCGCTAGCGCATCGCGGGTGACGCGCGGCTGAATGCGCGCCAGCCGCTACGCGCATGGGGACACGCCGGCATCACTGTGCCGGCGATGCCTGCCCCTTGTGCTGGTTCACGCACTCCGACGTGATCGCCATGCTCGCCTGATCGGGCGTCATGTGGGGCGCGTCGGGGCTGAAGATTTTTTCGATGATCGCGTCGACGGCCGCGCGGTCGGACGGGTCTTTGTAGTAGTGGGTGGCCTGTTCGAGCGCCTGAGCTTTGGTCTTTTTGTGCGCGCGCCACGACGCGACCTGGCCGGCGATATCGCCGAGCGCGAAACATTGATCGCTGACGGTCTGCGCGACGGCCTGAGCGGCCGGCTGCGCGATGCACAGCGCGACGAGCGCGGATACGACTACGCGTTTCATTACCGGAGTCCTGACATGAGACGGCGGCGGCGCGAAAGCGGCGGTGATCGCCGCGCCGGGCCGCGCGCGGAAAAATTGTTGCGTAGTGTATCGGGAAGTGGGCCGGGGCGCTTTTTGCCGCCGTGGATCACAATGCCGCAGGCGAACGGGTGTGACGTCGATGCGTCACAGCGGCAGCGGCCGGTCCTCTAGCCAGGTTTCAGGCGCGGCGATGGTTCTGATTGCCGTGCTGCTGTGTGTCGATCAACTGCTCGCGTTCTGGTAAGCGAGAGATTCGAGGCGTTCAGCGAAACAAAAAGCCGCCCTGCGATTCGCAGGGCGGCCTCTGGGTCACCACTCGATCGAACCGTTACCGGTCCGCTGGCGCGCACATTTCATTGCACGCTCAATGGCCGAACGACTCCGTCTTCGACGCACCCGCGTCCACCGCCTGCGGCCGTGCCGCCTGCTTGATCAGCAGCGCGACGCACGACAACAGACCCGCCACCGCGATCGTCGCGAAGATGCCGCCGAACGAAAAGTGGCGGCGCGCCAGCTCGGCTACGAGGAACGAACCCGCAATGCCGCCGAAGCGGCCGACGCCAAGCATCCACGCGACGCCCGTGCCGCGGCCCACGGTCGGGTAGAACGCGGCGGCGAGCGCCGGCATCGACGATTGCGCGGTATTCATCAGCACGCCGGCGATGAACACGATCAGCACGAGCGCGCCGACGTTGCCGGCCGCCTGACCGATGAAGTACACGCTGACGGCGGTCAGTGCATAGCAGGCCGCGATGATGCGATTCGCGTTGAAGCGGTCCATCAGCACGCCGGCCAGCACCGCGCCGACGCCGCCGAGCGGGAACAGCGCGGAGATCAGCGTCGCGCGTTGCGGCGTGAGGCCGGCGTCCTTCAGCAGTATCGGCATCCAGTTGATCGATGCGTAGAAGATCACGAGGCCCATGAAGTACGCGAGCCACAGCATCACCGAACCGACGATGTACGAGCGCGACAGCACGACGCCGAGACCTTTGCCGCCGGTTTGCGGCGCGGTTTCGGTCATCGTGAAACCGACGGCCTGCACCGCGTCGCCGGAAATGCGCGCGAGAGCGGCGCGAATCCGCTCGGCCGGCTTGTTATTCGCGACCATGTAGCGGACCGACTCCGGCATCTTCGCGAGCAACAGCAGCAACAGCAGCAGCGGCGTGACGCCGCCGAGGATCAGCACGCTGCGCCAGCCCAGATGCGGAATCATCCACGCGGCGAGGAAACCGCCGAACGCGGCGCCGAGAGGGAAGCCGCAGAACATCAGGTTGATCACGGTGGCGCGGCGCTTGTCCGGGCAGTACTCGCCCATCATCGTGACCGCGTTCGGCATCGCGGCGCCGAGGCCGACGCCGGTGACGAAGCGCAGCACGGTCAGTTGGTCGATGCCGGTCGAGAACGCCGACGCGAGGCAGGCGAGGCCGAACAGCAGCACCGAGCCGATCAGCATCGAGCGACGCCCGAGGCGGTCGGACAACGGACCCGAGCCGAGTGCGCCGCACGCGAGGCCGAACAGCGCGGCGCTCAGCACCGGCGCGAGCGCGGGCTTGTTGATACCCCATTCGGTGATCAGTGAAGGCGCGATGAAGCCGATCGCAGCAGTGTCAAAACCGTCCAGCAGGACGATGATGAAGCACATGAAAAAGATCAGCCACTGGAACGGCGAAAACGGATGCTCGTTGATGAAGGTTTGAACGTTCACAGCGGGGCTGCGGTTCATGATGGTCTCCTGGCAGCGAAAGGCCCGACACGACGAGCTATTCTTCTCTAAGACTGTACGCCGTCTGGCAACGGCGTACGATGCCTTCGGCGGGCCAACTGACCGTTCGTCGGCAATGAATCACACCCGGACGGATCGGTTTGACGGAATCGCGCCGGGCGAGGGAATTTGTTCGCATAAAGAACCGCGATTCTCTATGCGAACGCGCGCCACTGTAAGGAATGAAATCGATGCGGTCAACGGGGGAATACCCGAGCTTCGCAGTGGCGGACGTGCCCGCCGATGTATGGGAGCGGCGCGCTGCAATGGGCCGGAGAAAGGACGAGGCACGCCAGGCTCAACGCGCCAAAACAACCGGCGAGCGGCGTCGAGACATCAGCCCGTCAGGCCGTCAGCCCGGGATTGGCCAACGTCCGCTCGATTCGCCCCAGCCGGACCACCGTCACACCGGGGCGTAACTGCCGCAGCGACGGCATCACGAGCATGCAGTTGTCGTAGGGGGTGCGCACCTCTTCGCCGTTCGACCATCCGATCACGGCACGCGCCTCGGCGAAAACCTCGAGGCCGGTGTACGCCGCGGCGAAGCTGAAAGTCCATGCTGGTCGCGACGACCGGCTGTGTCACGCGCACGATATTCTGCTCGGGCGGACGGTGCCCGGCGTAGACGTATTCAAATGGGGTTTCGACTTGCAGCGGGTGGGCGCGCTTTGATGGGCCTGGCGCGTCGTTCATATCAGGCGACTTTTGCCGCGATCGCCTCGCCGACTTCGCTCGTGCTTGCCTTGCCGCCGAGGTCGCCGGTGTGCGGACCCTCGATCAGCGTCGCCTCGATCGCCTTCAGGATCGCGTCGTGCGCTTCGCGCTCCTTGCCGCTCGAATGACCGAGGAAGTCGAGCATCATTGCTGCCGGCAAGCACATCGCGATCGGATTCGCGATGTGCTTGCCGGCGATATCGGGTGCCGAGCCGTGCACCGGCTCGAACAGCGACGCAAACTTGCGGCTCAAACCACTGTACCCGGCGCTAGTAATTTGCCTGACTGCGACCACTGGCTTCGCGGCCGGGCTGACGGCCGCCCTGTCATCATTCATCGGAAAATGGACCGTCACCGAGGTGGTCGGATACAGCGATGTTCCGGGCGGAATACCTGAGGCAAAACGACTGCTCGAAGGTGCTGAGCATATCTACCGGGCAGATCGAATTCGCAGGCGAGCGCTGTCGTCCGCACGGCGGTTTCAACGATGCGCATCGCGTCGTATTCGGTTGGGACGGCGTGATCGTGCGGGCAGTGAAATTGTCATCATCTCTACCGCCCCGCATTCAACTTGCGCCACAACGTCGTCTTGCTGATGCCCAACGCGGCGCAAGCCGCATCGCGATCGCCTTCGTGAACCGCGAGCACCGCGCGGATTTCATCGGCTTCGACATGACGGCTGCGCTCGCGCAGCGTCAGCGCCGCCGGCTTCGCGCGCGCGATGGGCTCGACGACTTCCGGCGCGATCGCGCGCAGCATGTCGCGCGTGACGAGCGCTGCACTCGCATCGGTGTCCGCATCGCCATCGGCGAGTTCAACCACGATCCGCTCGATCACGTTCTGCAACTCGCGCACATTGCCCGGCCACGCATGGCGCCGCAACGCCGGCCCCAAACCCTCCAGCATGCGAGCGGCGGTCTGCGCGTCGGGCACGCGCGCCGCCAGCCTCGGCTCGCGCGCGGCCGCCTGGCGCAACAGTTCGGCGGCGAGCGGCAGCAGGTCGTTCGGCCGCTCGCGCAGCGGCGGTAGCGCGATGCTGAGGATGTTGAGCCGGTAGTACAGATCGGTACGGAAACTGCCGGCTGCGACGGCGTCGGTCAGCGCGCGATGCGTCGCCGCGACGATGCGGATATCGACGCGCATCGGCTCCGTCGACCCGAGCCGCACCACCTCGCGCTCCTGCAACACGCGCAACAGGCGGCTTTGCAACGGCAACGGCATCTCGCCGATCTCGTCGAGAAACAGCGTGCCGCGATGCGCGACCTCGATCAGCCCCGCCTTGCCGCCCTTGCGCGCGCCGGTGAACGCGCCTTCCTCGTAGCCGAACAACTCGCTTTCGAGCAGCGCCTCCGGAAATGCGCCGCAATTGATCGCGACGAACGCGAAGTCGCGTCGCGCGCTCAGTTGATGCATGCTCTGCGCAACCATCTCCTTGCCGGTGCCGCTTTCGCCGAGAATCAGCACGGTCGCGTCCGACCTCGCATAACGCGCGACGAGCGCGCGCACGCGTTCGATCGATTCCGACGCGCCGACGATATCGTCGAGCCGGTAGCGCGCGGTGAACTGCTGCACGCGTTGACGCGCGCGCAGCGTCCGATCGAGCCGTTCGACCGCGCGCGATTCCTGAAACGTCAGCACGGTGCCCGGCGCCGAGCCGCTGCTTGCGAGCGGCCCGCGATGCACGACATAGCTGGCGCCGCGCACCGTGCAGAAGCTGTCGCCCTCCGCGTCCGGCAGGCTGCCCGCGAGATCGGGCGCGAGTTCGAGCAGCGCGCGGCCGACGGCCTTTGCCGCATCGATACCGAGCACGCTCGCGAGCCGCTGGTTCATCAGTTCGACGCGGCCTTGCGCATCGAGCGCGACCACGCCGTCGCGCAGGTGCTGCAGCAGCGTGTCGAGCCGCTGACGTCGCACGGTTTCGCGGCGCGTCGCCTGCGCGACTTCGAGCGCGGTGTCGAAACCGGCCCGCACCGACGCGCGCGAGTACAGGAACACCGCGCCCATGCCGGCGTTCGCAGCGAGGTCGGTGACCATGCCTGGGCCGACCACGACGTCGATGCCACGATCGCTGAGATCGAGCACGACGCTTTCCGCGTCCTGCGCCGATTGGTACGACGCGAACGTGACATCGAGCGCGTACGCGGCGGCGAACCGCCGCACTTCGTCGGGCGTGTCGCCGTGCGTGACGAGCGCGACGCGCGCGCCTTCCCGACGCGCGCGGGCGAGTGCATGCATGACGTCGTAGCCGGTCGGGCTGATCCGCACGACCGGCACCGACACGCGCGTTTTCAGATACGCGCCGTTCGAGCCGCCCGCGAGCACGACGTCGGGCCGCGCGGCGCCCGCGCCCTCGATTTCGCGCACCGCGTCTTCGAACGCGTGCGACACGATGCGAACATCCGCGTGTTCCACGTATTCGCCGGCGATGTCGAAGAACAGATCGCGCAGGCGGCTAATGCTGAGCGCCCAGACGCGCGGACGCTGCGGCGATTCATAAAGAGGCGTGCTCAAGGCGGACGGCTCGCGACGGGATGGTTCGGGAACTCCATTATGCGAGCATTCATTGCCGATTTGAAATGCGCAGTTTCATTAGTGAAATCGCGCGTCGTGCGGGCCACGTCATCGTTTCGCCAGACCGCCGCCAAATCAGACACTTAGCCGGCCATGAGCGGGATGGCCCGTTCTTTGCTTACAAGGCAACCCAGTCGAAGCAATGGCCAAATTCCAACCCTTTCTGGAGACAATCGATGAGCGAAGCAGACAACAGCACGCCGAACGCAGGCGCTTTCAAACCGAAAAAATCCGTCGCGCTGTCGGGCGTGACCGCGGGCAACACCGCGCTGTGCACGGTCGGCAAGACCGGCAACGATCTGCACTATCGCGGCTATGACATTCTCGACATCGCCGAGGCGTGCGAATTCGAGGAGATCGCTTATCTGCTGGTCCACGGCAAGCTGCCGACCCAGGCCGAACTGACCGCGTACAAGACGAAGCTGAAGTCGATGCGCGGCCTGCCCGCCAACGTGAAAGCCGCACTCGAATGGATTCCGGCCGCCGCGCATCCGATGGACGTGATGCGCACCGGCGTGTCGGTGCTCGGCACCGTGCTGCCGGAGAAAGACGATCACAACCTGCCCGGCGCGCGCGATATCGCCGACAAGCTGATGGCCTCGCTCGGCTCGATGCTGCTGTACTGGTATCACTACTCGCACAACGGCAAGCGCATCGAGGTCGAAACCGACGACGATTCGATCGGCGGTCATTTCCTGCATCTGCTGCATGGCGTCGAGCCGTCGAAGGCGTGGGTCGATGCGATGCACGTGTCGCTGAACCTGTACGCGGAGCACGAGTTCAACGCGTCGACGTTCACCGGCCGCGTGATCGCGGGCACGGGCTCGGACATGTACTCGGCGGTCACCGGCGCGATCGGCGCGCTGCGCGGCCCGAAACACGGCGGCGCCAATGAAGCCGCGTTCGAAATCCAGTCGCGTTACCAGACGCCTGACGAAGCCGAAGCCGACATCCGCCGCCGCGTCGAGAACAAGGAAGTCGTGATCGGCTTTGGCCATCCGGTGTACACGATCTCGGACCCACGCAACAAGATCATCAAGGAAGTCGCGAAGAAGCTGTCGAAGGAAGCGGGCAACACGAAACTGTTCTCGATCGCCGAACGGCTCGAATCGGTGATGTGGGACGCGAAGAAGATGTTCCCGAACCTCGACTGGTTCAGCGCGGTGTCGTATCACATGATGGGCGTGCCGACCGCGATGTTCACCCCGCTGTTCGTGATCTCGCGTACGGCAGGCTGGAGCGCGCACATCATCGAGCAGCGCGTCGACAACAAGATCATCCGTCCGAGCGCGAATTACACCGGTCCGGACGATCTGCCGTTCGTGCCGCTGGCGAAGCGCGTTTGACGCGAGCAGCGAGCTAAACTGCCTGCACTGTCCAACCGGCCGCGCGCGAGAAGCGCCGCCGGACGCCGCCGGCATCCTGTCCGGCGGCCGATAACCGTCCTGTCCCTACGCCATGAATACTGCCAACCGCAAACGCCTTCCGGGCACCAAGCTCGACTTCTTCGATACGCGTGCCGCGGTCGACGCAATCAAATCCGGCGCCTACGACAAGCTGCCGTACACGTCGCGCGTGCTCGCCGAAAACCTGGTGCGCCGCTGCGATCCGGTGACGCTGACCGCTTCGCTGAAACAGATCATCGAGCGCAAGCGCGAGCTCGATTTTCCGTGGTTCCCGGCGCGCGTCGTGTGCCACGACATTCTCGGCCAGACCGCGCTCGTCGATCTGGCGGGTCTGCGCGATGCGATCGCCGCGCAAGGCGGCGATCCGGCGCTCGTGAATCCGGTGGTGCCGACGCAACTGGTCGTCGATCACTCGCTGGCCGTTGAGTGCGGCGGTTTCGATCCGGACGCGTTCGCGAAGAATCGCGCGATCGAAGATCGCCGCAACGAAGACCGCTTCCATTTCATCAACTGGACCAAGCGTGCGTTCCGCAACGTCGACGTGATTCCGCCGGGCAACGGCATCCTGCATCAGATCAACCTCGAACGCATGAGCCCGGTCGTACAGGTGAAGGACGGTGTCGCGTTTCCTGACACGCTGGTCGGCACCGACTCGCATACGCCGATGGTCGATGCGCTCGGCGTGATCGCGATCGGCGTCGGCGGCCTCGAAGCGGAGAGCGTGATGCTCGGCCGCGCGTCGTACATGCGGCTGCCCGATATCGTCGGCGTGGAGCTGAGCGGCAAGCCGGGCGAGGGAATTACCGCGACCGACGTGGTTCTGTCGTTGACCGAGTTTTTGCGCAAAGAGAAGGTGGTCGGCGCGTACCTCGAGTTTTACGGAGAGGGCGCGGCGAATTTGACGCTGGGCGATCGCGCGACGATCGCGAACATGGCGCCCGAGTTCGGCGCAACCGCCGCGATGTTCTACATCGACGAGCAGACGATCCGCTATCTGAAGCTGACCGGCCGCGACGACGAGCTCGTCAAACTCGTGGAAACGTATGCGAAGCAAACCGGCTTGTGGGCCGATACGCTGAAGCACGCCGAATACGAGCGCGTGCTCAAGTTCGATCTGTCGAGCGTGGTGCGCACGCTCGCGGGGCCGTCGAATCCGCATCGCCGCTTGCCGGTGTCGGAGCTGGCCGCGCGCGGCGTCAGCGGCAAGGTCGAGAACGAGCCCGGTCTGATGCCGGACGGCGCGGTGATCATCGCCGCGATCACGAGCTGCACCAACACGAACAATCCGCGCAACATGATCGCGGCGGGCCTGGTCGCACGTAACGCGAATCGGCGCGGACTCATTCGCAAGCCGTGGGTCAAGAGCTCGCTCGCGCCGGGCTCGAAGGCGGTCACGCTGTATCTGGAAGAGGCAGGGCTCCTGCCTGAACTCGAACAGCTCGGCTTCGGCGTGGTCGCGTATGCGTGCACGTCGTGCAACGGCATGTCCGGTGCGTTGGACCCGGTGATCCAGAAGGAGGTGATCGAGCGCGATCTGTATGCGACCGCCGTGCTGTCGGGCAACCGCAACTTCGACGGCCGCATCCATCCGTACGCGAAGCAGGCTTTTCTCGCGTCGCCGCCGCTGGTCGTCGCCTATGCGATCGCGGGCACGATCCGCTTCGACATCGAGAAGGACGTGCTCGGCGTCGATGCGAACGGTCATGCGGTCACCCTGAAAGATCTGTGGCCGTCGGATGCGGAGATCGATGCGATCGTCGCCGCGAGCGTGAAGCCCGAGCAATTCCGCAAAGTGTATGAACCGATGTTCGCGGTCTCCCCCGACACAGGCGCGAAGGCCGACCCGCTGTACGACTGGCGCGAAGAAAGCACCTATATTCGCCGTCCGCCGTACTGGGAAGGCGCGCTCGCCGGCGAGCGAACGCTGAAGGGTATGCGCGCGTTGGCCGTGCTCGGCGACAACATCACGACGGACCACCTGTCGCCGTCGAACGCGATTCTGCCCGACAGCGCGGCCGGCGAATACCTGACGAAAATGGGCCTGCCCGAAGAGGACTTCAATTCGTACGCGACGCACCGCGGCGATCACTTGACCGCGCAGCGCGCGACCTTCGCGAACCCGACGCTGAAGAACGAGATGGTGGTCGAGAACGGCCAGGTGAAGGCCGGTTCGCTCGCCCGTATCGAGCCCGAAGGCAAGGTCACGCGCATGTGGGAAGCGATCGAAACGTATATGGAGCGCAAGCAGCCGCTGATCGTGATCGCGGGCGCCGACTATGGCCAGGGTTCGTCGCGCGACTGGGCCGCGAAGGGCGTGCGGCTGGCCGGCACCGAAGCGATCGTCGCGGAAGGCTTCGAGCGGATTCACCGCACGAACCTCGTCGGCATGGGCGTGTTGCCGCTCGAATTCAAGCCCGGCGTGAATCGCCTGACGCTCGGCATCGACGGCACCGAAACGTTCGATGTGATCGGCGAGCGCAAGCCGCGCGCCGATCTGACGCTGGTGATTCATCGCCGCAACGGCGAGCGCGTCGAAGTGCTGGTGACGTGCCGGCTCGATACGGCCGAAGAGGGGTCGATCTACGAAGCCGGTGGCGTGCTGCAGCGTTTCGCGCAGGACTTTCTCGAGTCGACCAGAGCGGCGGCTTGACGCGTAGACGCGCGTTTTGCAGTGAACGTCGCAACAGACCAGGGCGATGCGGCTTGACGGGCCGCATCGCCCTTCATCAAAGAACATGTCACCTCAGGACACCTTCATGGCCCACCTTCCCCAGATCAAGATTCCGGCCACCTATATGCGCGGCGGCACCAGCAAGGGCGTGTTTTTCCGTCTGCATGATCTGCCCGAGGCCGCGCAGCGACCGGGCGCCGCGCGCGACGCGCTGCTGATGCGCGTGATCGGCAGTCCCGATCCGTACGGCAAGCAGATCGACGGCATGGGCGGCGCTACGTCGAGCACCAGCAAGACCGTGATCGTTTCGCGCAGCAGCCGGCCCGATCACGACATCGACTATCTGTTCGGGCAGGTGTCGATCGACAAGGCGTTCGTCGACTGGAGCGGCAATTGCGGCAACCTGTCGGCCGCGGTGGGACCGTTCGCGATCAGCGCGGGCCTTGTCGATGCGGGCCGCGTGCCGCGTGACGGCGTCGCGATCGTGCGTATCTGGCAGGCCAATATCGGCAAGACGATCGTCGCGCACGTGCCGATGAGCGATGGCGCGGTGCAGGAAACCGGCCACTTCGAACTCGACGGCGTGACCTTTCCGGCCGCCGAAGTGCCGCTCGAATTCATGGACCCGGCCGCCGACGAAGAGGGCGCGGGCGGCGCGATGTTCCCGACCGGCAACCTCGTCGACGACCTGGAAGTGCCGGGCGTCGGCACGTTGAAGGCGACGATGATCAACGCGGGCATCCCGACGATCTTCATCAACGCCGAGGCGATCGGCTACAAGGGCACCGAGTTGCAGGACGCGATCAATAGCGACGGGAAGGCGCTCGCGATGTTCGAGACGATTCGCGCGCATGGCGCGCTGCGCATGGGGCTAATCAAACATCTGGACGAGATCGCGACGCGGCAGCACACGCCGAAGGTCGCATTCGTCGCGAAGCCGGTCGATTACGTGGCGTCGAGCGGCAAGCCGGTGCGCGCGGGCGACGTCGACCTGTTGGTGCGCGCGATGTCGATGGGCAAGCTGCATCACGCGATGATGGGCACGGCGGCGGTCGCGATCGGCACCGCGGCGGCGATCGCGGGCACGCTCGTCAATCGGGCGGCGGGCGGCGGCGAGCGTGAGTCGGTGCGCTTCGGGCATCCGTCGGGCACGTTGCGCGTCGGCGCGCAGGCGAGTCTGCAGGACGGCGAGTGGGTTGTCACGAAGGCGATCATGAGCCGCAGCGCGCGCGTGTTGATGGAGGGGTGGGTCAGGATACCGCAACAGGGCTGAGGCGGCGCTGATGTCGGTCAACGTCAGCGGCACGGAAGGCTATGTAGAGCAGGCCGCAGCACTGATCGCGATCGAACCGGTCGACGCATTGCTTAACGCGGCCGATGCGAACCGACGTGTCGTCTACAATGGCCGCTCGAAACGGCCGCTCCCATAACCACGCCCGGCGGCCGACTCAGTCCCGACGCAGAGGAGCCACGATGCAGAAAAGGCTGGACGCCGACGCAACGAAGTCCGGCGACGCGGCGCACGACATCGCGCGCGCGAGACGCGCGGTGCTCGTGATCGCGATTGCGCAATTGCTCGGTACATCGTTGTGGTTCAGCGCGAACGGCGCGATGCGCGATCTGCAGATCGCCTGGCAACTGAGCGCGTCTGACATCGGCTGGCTGACGAATGCGGTGCAGGCTGGCTTTATTGTCGGGACCTTGCTGTCGGCGACTACCGGACTCGCGGATCGCGTGTCGGCGAGCAAGGTGTTCGCCGTCTGCGGCGTGCTCGGCGCGACCTTGAATGCGCTGTTCGCGCTGTGCAGCAGCGGGCTCGCGTCGGCGCTCGTGTTCCGCTTCGGCGTTGGCGTCGCGCTCGCGGGCATCTATCCGCTCGGCATGAAGCTGCTCGTTACGTGGGACCCGCGCCGCGCCGCGCAGACGCTCGCGTTGCTCGTTGCGATGCTGACGCTCGGCACGGCCTCGGTGCATGCGATTCGTGCGTTGCTGTCGAGCGTGCCGTGGCAAACCGTGGTGCTCACTTCGTCGGGACTCGCGGTGATCGGCGCGCTGCTGGTGTTGGTGCTCGGCGAAGGGCCGCACGCGCGGCGCTCGGGCAACCGACGCTTCGGTTTGTCGGCGGGCGTCGGGCAGGTCGTGCGCATCAGCGAGTTTCGCTCGGCCGCGCTCGGCTATTTCGGTCACATGTGGGAGTTGTACGCGTTCTGGACGCTGACGCCGCTGCTCGTGCAGCGCGCGTTCGCGAGCGGGGCGCCGGCGACGCCGGGCACCGTCGCGTTGTGGTCGTTCCTGATCATCGCGATCGGCGCGCTCGGCTGCCTGTTCGGCGGCAGGCTCAGCCAGTCGGTCGGCAGCGCGCGCACCGCCGCGCTTGCGCTGACGACATCGGGCACGCTGTGCGCGATTTATCCGCTGACCACCGGGCTCGGCACCGCCGCGCAGCTCGGGTTACTACTCGTGTGGGGCATCAGCGTGATCGCCGATTCGCCGCAGTTTTCGGCGCTGTCCGTGAAGGCCTGTCCCGCCGACAAGATCGGCGGCGCGCTGACGCTGCAGAACAGCTTCGGCTTTTTCCTGTCCGCATGCTCGATCCTGTGGTCGACTAGCGTATTTCACGCGCTCGACGTGCGCGTCGCGTGGCTGCTGCTGCCAGGGCCGATCATCGGTCTGATCGCGATGACGCCGCTGTTGCGCAAGCAGCCACGCTGGTGATGCTTACGCTGCGTTACTTGCCGCCATGCTTTTCCTGCCAGCGCCGCATGAACGCGATCTCGTCATGCTGCGCCTTGATGATGTTGCGCGCGAGCCGCTTGATCTCCGGGTCCTTGCCGTATTTCAACTCCGCCTGCGCCATCTCGATCGCGCCCTGGTGATGCGGGATCATGTGCGCGACGAAATCCCGGTCGGCGTCGCCGGTGTATTCGGGGGCGCTCATGTCATGCATCATGCGCTCGTCGGCGGCCTTGAAGGCTTGCGTCGATGCGCCCGCGTCGGTATGCGCCGAATCCGCCATGTCCATGCCGGGCATCCCCTGATGTTGCGCGTGAGCGGGCAATGCCGCCGCCGCGAATGCCAAACCGCCGAACACACAGAGAGCGCGCAACGCGCGAACGTTTTTCATATTGATTTTCCGTTGTTGAAGAGATGGCGACGTGATCCGCGCGATTCTAACGGTCACGTCGGACATCGTGTCGCTTCCCACCGTGGTAAGGTCAAGCGAAGGCAAAGCAATGCACGCCTATAATGAAACGCGACCGGATGACCAATCCAGCATCATGGGCAGCATCACTCACTCAACGAGGCTGACAGCATGTACATCGCGATGAACCGCTTCAAGGTGGCGCCTGGCTCCGAGGACGCCTTCGAACATCTGTGGACCACGCGCGACACCCATCTGAAAGAGGTGCCGGGGTTCGTGGAATTTCATTTGCTGAAGGGACCGCGCAAGGACGATCACGTCCTCTATTCGAGCCATACGATCTGGCGCGACCATGGATCGTTCGAGGCATGGACGAAGTCCGACGCGTTTCGTGCCGCGCATCGCAGTGCCGGTAACGAAAACCGCGTGCTGTATCTCGGCCACCCGGAATTCGAAGGCTTCGAAGTCATCCAGACCGTCAAATAGCGCGGTGCTCGCGCGGCGCCTGCATGCCTGTTCGCATTCGCGCGGGCATGGCGCATGCACATCCGACGCGCATCGCGCGTTGACATCGAGCTGCTCACGGCAGCGCACCACTCACCAAGGATCGAAAACATGAAAGCCGTCAGAATCGGTTCGCCCGCCACAGTCGATAGCCTGCAAGTCGTCGATCTCGCCGATCCCGGTCAGCCCGAGGCCGGGCAGATTCGCGTGCGCATTCGCGCTAGTTCGTTGAACTACCACGACTACGGCGTCGTCTGCGGCAATCTGCCGGCCGAAGCGGGCCGCATCCCGATGGCCGATGGCGCGGGCGTCGTCGAAGCGGTCGGCGCAGGCGTGCGCGAATTCAAGGCCGGCGATCACGTCGTGTCTTGCTTCTTCCCACACTGGGAAAACGGTTCGCCCGCGATCGGCGATTTTTCGACCACCCCCGGCGACGGCGTCGACGGCTACGCGCGCGAAGTCGTCGTGCTGCCGAGCCACTACTTCACGCATGCACCGGCCGGCTACAGCCACGCCGAAGCGGCGACGCTGACCACGGCGGGGCTGACTGCGTGGCGCGCGCTGGTCGTCGATGGTCAGTTGAAGGCAGGCAGCAGCGTGCTCGTGCTCGGCACTGGCGGCGTGTCGATCTTCGGCTTGCAGATGGCGAAGGCGATGGGGGCGTCGGTGATCGCGACGTCGTCGTCGAATGCGAAGCTCGCGAAGCTGCGCGAACTGGGTGCCGACCATACGATCAACTATCGCGACAATCCCGAGTGGGGCAAAGAAGTGCGTCACATCACCAACGGGCGCGGCGTCGATCACGTGGTCGAGGTGGGTGGTCCCGGCACGCTGCCGCAGTCGATCACCGCATGCCGCATCGGCGGGCACATCGCGCTGATCGGCGTGCTGACCGGCCGCGCGGGCCAGGTGCCGACCGCGCATCTGATGGCGCGGCAACAGCGTCTGCAAGGGCTGATCGTCGGCAGCCGGCAGGATCAGATCGATATGGTGCGCGCGCTCGAGACCACTGGCATCAAGCCGGTGATCGACAGCACGTTCGCGCTGGACAAGCTCGCCGACGCGTTCCGGCACGAGGCATCGGGTGCGCACTTCGGCAAGATTTGTGTGGCGATCTGAGGATTCAACGCTCGCGCCCGGCCCGCATGACCCGCAGGATCGCTCTAGCTCAAATGCCCCTCGCGAGGTCCGCGAAACAGACACTCGTCGCCTCGCAGGCTTGCGTGAACGCTTCGTCGTAACTCGTGAAAAACACCGTGCGCGTCGTGCCGAGCGTTCTGAACAGCTCGGCGAGCGCCGCGCGCGCCGACGCGTCGAGTCCGCCGGCCGGTTCGTCGGCGATCAGCACGCGGGTTTCGCCGAGCGCGGCCGCCGTCAGAAACACCTTTTTGCGGCTGCCATACGACATCTGCTCGAAACGTTTGTCCAGATGCGGCGCGAGGCCCAAGCGTCCGGCGAGCGCGAGCACATCGTCGGTCAGCGCGGTGTGCCGCGCCGCCGCAACCTGCCGCAGATAATTGCGGCCGGTCTGATCGGGCCAGCTCATGCTGTCTTCCGGCACATACGTGAGCAGCGCTTGCGCGGCATGCGGCGCGGCGCGCAGCGAATGACCGCCGAGCCATACGTCGCCGCTGTCGGGTTCGAGCGCGCCGGCGAGGATGGCGAGCAACGTCGATTTGCCGCTGCCGGATTCATCGTTCAATGCGACGCAGCCGGACGTCGCGTCGAAGTGCAGTCCTTCGAACAGGACGCGGTCGCTATAGCGCTTGCTGAGGTTGTCGAATCGAAGCATGGATTGGCGCGCAGAGGGCGATGTGAACGCGGCGCAGGTTCGCGCCACGCCTCGTGCATGCCGTGTGGGATCTCCGGCACGGCAATTTCGCGCCAGTGTAGCAGCGCGCGCCTGGTTTCTTCGCGCCGTTACGCAGACGTCGGCGTGTTCAGAAAGAACTCCACCATCCGATCACACGCGCGTTCGAACATCTGCGTGCCCGTCACGGTCGGGCAACCGCGCGCGCGGCTTCGATCAGCGGCGTAAGTGGCGGTTTCGTTACGACATCGCCGACATAAGTCGTGGCCGGCAAGCGCGCGACGTCGATCGGCAACGAATCGCCCGCGCGCATGCCGAGCGGCGACGCGTTGACGACCACGTCATACGTACTCGGGTCGAGGTCGGCCGCCGCACCGCGCGCCGTGCCTCGGCCGAGCGCATTGAGCCGTGCGGTCAGCGAGCCGGTGCGTTCGACTTCGTTGTCGCGCACGTCGAGCGAGCCGACGCCGCGCTGAATCAGCGCATGGCCGATCGCCGAGCCCGCGCCGCCCGCGCCGACCAGCAGCGCGCGCTTGCCCTGTAGTTCGCAGTCCGCCGCGACGAGCGCCGCGACGAAGCCGGTGCCGTCGAACATGCCGCCATGCCAGCCGCCATCGGCGTTGCGGCGCAGCGTGTTGACCGCGCCAAGGAACGCGGCTTCTTCGGCGAGCGTCGCGCAATAGCTCGACGCGGCGAATTTGTGCGGCACCGTGATGATCACGCCGTCGACGTTGCGCATCGGCGCGATGCCCGCGAAAAAAGCCGGCAGATCGGCGGGCGCGACGTGCGCGGGCACCACCAGCGCATCGCGGCCGGCCGAACGCAACGCGGCGGTCACGCCGGTTGGCGAGCGCACCTGCGCAATCGGATCGCCGACGATGAAATACACGCGCGTCGCGCCGCTCAGACCCGCGTCGAGCGACGCCGCGAAGGAAGGGGTTTCAGCCCGCTGCATAGTCGAACCTCCTGAGTGCAGCGTAGGAAAGAACCGTCGATGCCGCGAACGGGTCCGCAGAGAACCGTCGCTCATCCGCCGGTATTGCCAGCTGATTCCCAAAATCCTGACTTAATCGTGGCCCATTTTCGGATCGTTTAGGTCCGTCTAAATGGCGATTTAGTCAGTAATTGTGACTGATTTTAATTGGGGTGCGGTTAGATATAGACATTTAAAAACACGCGCCGCTTTTTACGCTGATAAACTGTGCGCGGAGCCAAGGCGGCGACGCCTTACGCGCGCTTGCCGCGTCCCCTTCCGGCGTGTCGATGGCTGGATCGACGGTACAAAAAGGCCTTTTCCGCGGATTTGACAGACGCGTACCGCTGGCATACTGCCTTCGGCTAACGCGGTTCACCGGGACGCACAGTCCTTCCGAATTGTCTTTTGAGCCTCGCCGTGTGGCGCTTCGCCCCAGCCGATTTTCCGCAGACTCCGCCTCCGATTTCGACAGGTAATTTTGACAGACAGCTTGATTAAGTAAGGGCTTGTTCAAGTCCGCATTTTGGAAATGACTCATGAAGCCGGGAAACAATTCGCTTGGTAAAAAGCGCGCACGCAAAATTGCGGTGGCGGCGGTGGCGGTGCTGATCGCGGTGTTGGTAGGTTGGGGCGTCTGGTATGTCCAGCAACGCGCCGAGCTGCAGGCGCCGGCGCTGACCGGTATCGCGAGCCAGATGCGTCACGATGCATCCGCGTGGACGCATGCGGAGAAGGATGCGTCGACGATGCTGCGCGACATTCACGACACCAACGTCGCGGCGATCGGGGTGAGTCCCAACGCGATTCTGGTATCGCTGCATGACGGCTCGAAGTACTTCGTCACCGATCACAACGCAACCTTCTCGCACGCTCTGCTGCTGGGCGAGCGCTCCGACGCCGCCGCGTATCAGCTCGTATGGCTGCCCGACGTCGACATCCACAGCGACGGCGCACGCTGGACCCAACTGTTCGAACAGTTCCGCGACGCGCTGAGCGTGCTGCTGCCGCTCGCCCTGATCGGCGGCATGGCGTGGTTCATGCGACGCGAGATGAAGGGCGGCGCGAAGCTGCTCAGCGAAACACCGACGCTGCGTTTCGACGACGTGATCGGCGCGAACGAAGCGAAGGCCGCGCTCGCCGACATTCGCGGTTACCTGTCCGATCCGAAGCAGTTCTCGTCGCTGGGCGTGCGCGCGCCGTGCGGCATCCTGATGGTCGGCGCGCCCGGCGTCGGCAAGACGCGGCTCGCTCAGGCGCTGGCCGGCGAATGCGGCGCGAACTTCATTTCGATCACGGGCAGCTATTTCAGTGCGAAGTACTACGGTGTCGGTATCCAGAAGGTGCGGCACCTGTTCGAACTCGCGCGCAAGAACGCGCCGACGGTCATCTTCATCGACGAAGCGGACGGTCTCGCGAAACGAACCGATACCGGCGGCGGTCCGGTCGAAGCCGAAAGCAACCGAATCATCAACCAACTGCTCGCGGAGATGGACGGCTTCGAGTCGAACGAGGGCGTGATCGTCGTGGCCGCGACCAACCATCCCGACAATCTCGACGAAGCATTGCGCCGTCCCGGCCGTTTCGATCGCACGGTGCAGGTGCGTCTGCCGGATCGCGAGGATCGCGCCAAGATTTTCCGTTTCTACGCGCAGCGGCTGAAGTCGAAAGCGGCGGATATCGACTACGACCAGCTCGCGCGTTTGACGACTGGACTGTCGCCGGCCACCGTCGCGATGGTCGTGAATCAGGCGGGGCTGATCGCGCGCAAGGCGGGCGATAACGAAATCGCCGCGAAGCATTTCATGGAAGCGATCAAGATCGCGCGCATCGGCGACGTGAGCGGCGCCGAGCGCGCGCTCACCGACGACGAGCGCAAGCGCATCGCGGTGCATGAGGCGGGGCACGGTCTGGTCGCCGCGCTGCTTGACACCGGCGTGCTCGAGGAAGTGACCATCCTGCCGCGTGGCGGCGCGCTTGGCGTCGCGCTGATCACGAAGGCGCAGGACAAGCACCTGTACCGCGAAACGGAAATCCGCAACGAAATCCAGGTGCTGCTCGGCGGACGCAACGCGGAGATTCTGATGTTCTCTGAAGCATCGAGCGGCGCCGCGTCGGACTTGCAGGAGGCCTCGCGTATCAGCCTCGACATGGTGTCGAAGTTCGGCTTCAACAGCGACGGCGATTTGTTCAGTCTCGCGGCGCTGCCGTCGCAGTACGCGGGCCTGCAAATGAAGAGCGCAATCGAGCATGCGAACGTGCTGCTCAAGGAGCTCAACGAACTTTGCTACGGGCTACTGCGCGCGTACGAGCCGGTACTGCGCGACATTTCGGACCAGTTGCTCGAGCACGAGACCGTACCCGGGGACACCGTTTATCGGCTCATCGCCGAGCACAAGAGCACGCTGAAGATCGTGCACGAGCCCGCGGCGGCTTGACGGGCCAGATGATGCGCTACGCGAAGTCCGACGATCCCGGGTCGGGCGGCATCGCTAGAAAGCGCCTCGCGCATCGTGTTCTTCTTTCGTTTGGCCGGTTCGGTCCTGTGGAGTGCGTCAGATGAGGCGCGGCCGGGTGGTGACGCCGAATGATAGCGTGAGGCGCGTAACCGGATAGATCGGCGACCTGGTTCGATCTTTCAGGCTACGTCGGAAGCGACGTTCTCCGCCGCGTTCAATACCGATTCGCCACGCGTCTTCACTCGCAGAATCGGCGCCTCGATCAATCGCCACGACAGCACCGCAATGCCAAGCGAAATCGCAAACGACGCGACGATGCCAAGCATATGTGCCCACATCGGCACGCTGCCGTCAAACAACGCCTCGGCGTGACGGTTACGCGTCAGATCGGGGATCAGGTTGTGATACAGATAGAAGCCGTAACTGATACGCCCAAGACCGGCGAGCCAACGCGTCTGTAGCAGACCCATCACGGCAGCATTGCGGCAACACGCGATCGAAGCCACCAGCGCCGCGATACCGATCCCGTACGTTGCGCTGATCGCAGTAAACAGCAAGGGATCGTCGAGCATGTTCCACTTCGGCTCGGCCGCGCACAAACCGATCACGACCAGACTCAGCGCGAACAGCGTCAGGCCATGACCGAGCCAGGCACGCACGCGGCCGCGATCGTCCTCGATCACCAGACCACCGATGCCGCCCAACGCGAGCAACCATACATTGCTCAACGGGTGCGTATAGATCGTGATCTCATCCCAATGCGCGGCGCGCATCGCGAACAGCGCGGCAAGGCCGAGCGCCACGATCGCCCAACATGCCGCTCGATGTCGCCGTGTCGCGAGGAGCAGCAAAAGCGGCGCCACGACGAGATAGAACTGCTCCTCGATCGCGAGGCTCCACAAGTGCGAATAGCGGCCCGGCCAGTAGCGCAGCACCGAGCCGATCCAGAAGTTGGACAAATACGCGAAGTGAAACGGCATGCCGCTCGCCAGTTCCGGATTCGCGAGGCCGAATGCCATCAGCACGCACATCACGACGAGCATCAGGTAATAGATCGGAAAGATGCGCACCGTGCGACGAAACAGAAAGCGTCCGAGTTCGGTGCGGAAACCGCTGTCGCCCTCTTCGATGCGCGCGCGCCGCGACGACAGGATGCCGATGATCAGGAAGCCGCTCAGCGCAAAGAAGATCCACACGCCGAGATGCCCGATTTCGCCGATGTCGCCGAAGAGTCGATGCTGCAGAAACACCATCAGCACGGCGATCGCGCGCAATCCATCGAATCCGGCAATTCTGTTTTTCATAAACCTCTATTCGCAAAGCGGCGGAAAAGCACGAAAACATCGTACGGGGAAAAAATGCGAAAAAAATCGCAGCGCGGGTTCGATGATTTATTTTCGAGGCTCGCGTCCATCCATGAAGACGGGTGTCCCTGTTCCGTGCATGAAAAGCCGCAAAACTTTCCGCGTGTTCGCTAAAGACGCGCCGAGTATTACCAGTCGCCAACGACTCCATTTCAGATAGCCGTTGTGAAAAGCGAACATTAGAGGCGACTCGTCAGCGCCTTCGCCTGCGTCATAGGTGATGCATTGAACGATTGGGTCTTTTGTTGTTCGCACAGGACGGCACGCTGATGCGTGGCCATTCACGTTCTTGCGTGCCGCCAGCGCGCATTCTTCGAGAAGACGAATGGAAACCCCAAGCCGTGGCCGTGGACGATCGGTCGAAGTCGATTTCTTTCGCGGTGTCGTGCTGATCGTCATCGTGCTCGATCACATTCCCGGCAGCACGCTATCGCATCTGATGCTGCACGCGTACGCGTTATGCGATTCGGCCGAGGTGTTCGTGTTTCTCGGCGGCTATGCATCGGCGGCGGCGTATACGGCGGTGCTTGCGCATCGCGGCGAACACGCGGCGCAACTGCGCTTCGTCAAACGCTGCGGGGAGATCTATCGCGCGTATCTGTTGACGGCGATGCTGACGCTCGTGTCCGGCGCGATTCTCGCGCTGCTCGATCTGAACCGGCCGATGGTAGAAATGACCGGCTGGCCGCCATTCGCGTTGCAGCCATGGCGTCAAGCATTCGATATCGCGCTGTTGCGCCGGCAACCGTATCTGTCCAGCGTGCTGCCGATGTACGTGCTGTTCGCGCTATGCGTGCCCGTGATGGTGCCGCTCGCGCGCCGCTCCGCATCGCTCGCGCTCGCGGCGAGCGTCGCGGTGTGGGCCGTCGCGCGGCCGCTTGCCGCGTTATTCAGCATTGACGATGTCGCCGACTGGGCTTTTAATCCGTTTGCGTGGCAGCTGATGTTCATGCTCGGTATGGTGTGCCGCGTGCAGCCGATCAGCGAACGTTTTCATGCGAGCTATGCCGCGCAGTGGCTCACGCGCGTCGCGGTGGTCGCGGTGCTTGGCTTCGCGATGGTCAAACTTTTCGTGCTGACGCAGCCATTGCCCGGCACGCACAAGCAGAATCTTTCAGTGGAACGTGTGATCAATTTCATCGTCATCGCGTGGCTCGCCGCCCAGTTCGTGCGGATGGGCAGTGTCGCGTGGCTAGCGAGGCGGCTGCCCGCCGTCGTGACGGTGGGGCGCACCGGACTCGTGTGCTTCGTCACCGGCACGCTCGTGTCGTTGATCATCGACACGGCGACACCGCACACGTTTCACGGTTTTCGCGCGGTGCTGGTCGGGCTCGGCGGCGACCTCGCGGCGATCGGCGCGCTGCTGATGATCGCGCGCGGCTGGAGCGGCTGGAAAGGGCAGCAGTCGGGCGCACAGGCGAACGGCGCGGGTTGCGGATGACACGAGGCGAGCGCCGCGGGCGCATCACGACCACGATGCGCACGACGCGCAAGCTCGTTGGACTTGCAACCGTGATGAGCGTCGTCGTGCTCGCGTGGCTCGCGATGCATCGCACGGCCGCGCAGGCCAAAGAGACACCGTTCGCGATGCACTGCGCGGAGTTCGCGGGCGCGGTGCTGTCGCCCGAATTGATCGAGATGCCGACGGCCGGCGCGCTGATCGAAAGCGCGGCGATGATCGGCGCGACCGCGCCCGGCAATCAGCAAGGCGGCGAGTATTGCCGCATCACGGGCCGCATCAAGGCACTGAATCGGACGACACCCGACATCCGCTTCGATCTGAATCTGCCGCGTCGGTGGAATGGCCGTGCGTTGCAGATCGGCGGCGGCGGGTACAACGGCGTGGTTGTCAGCGGCACCGGCGTGATGCCGTTCTCGCCGGATCGCGCGCCGCTCGCGCAAGGCTACGCGACGTTCGGTGACGACTCGGGGCATGTCGGCGATTCGTCGCTCGCGGCGTTTGGTCTCGTCGATGAAGCGGTGACGAACTTCGGCTACGCGCATCTGAAGAAAACCCATGACGTCGCGCTCGCGTTGATCGCGCACGCGTACGGCAGGCCGCCGCAGCGCATGTATTTTGCCGGCGGCTCGACGGGGGGCCGCGAAGGCTACACGGTGATGCAGCGCTTCCCCGACGACTACGACGGCGTGATCGCCAATGCGCCCGCGCTGAATTTTTCCGGCGTGCGGCTGATCGGCGTGAAGCTCGGCCAGGCCGAGTACGGTACGCCGGGCGGCTTCGTGCCGCCGGCGCTGCTCGAACGCGTCTATCAACGCACGCTCGAGGTATGCGACCGGCTCGACGGCATGGCGGACGGTATCGTCAGCGACGTCGAAGCATGTCGCGCGCACGAAGCGAAAATTATCGATTCGCTGCGTTGCGCGCTGCGCCCTTCATTTGACGATGCGTGTCTGACCGACGCGCAACGGGCCACCTTGCTGGCGATGCGCGACGGGCTGTCGCTGCCGTATCGGCTCGCGTGGGACGTGAGCGGCTATCGCGGCTACAACGTGTTCCAGGGCACGCAACTGACCGGCTCGCTCGGGCTCGCGCATCAGCCGCGGCGTCAACCGGTGCCGACGTTCTATGCGAACGGCTATCTGTTCGCGCAAGGCGACGGCTATCTGCGCTACTTCGTCGCGCGCGATGCGGACTTCGATTCGTTGACGTTCGATCCGCAACGCCCCGGCAAATATCGCGCGCAACTGATCGCGCTGTCGGGCACGATCGGCTCGATGAATCCCGACCTGTCGCGTTATATCGCGCGCGGCGGCAAGCTGATCACGCTGCAGGGTCTCGCCGACGAAGTGATCAGCCCGAACCAGACGATCGCATATCACGACGCGCTAGTCGCGCGTTTCGGCAAGGGCGAAGTCGATCGCTTCATCGCGGCTGTACATGGTGCCGGGGTTTCAGCATGGCAACGGCGTGTTCATTCCATCGGTCGATCTGCTCGGCGCGCTCGACGCGTGGGTCACGCGCGGCGTCGCACCCGAAACGCTGATGGCCACAGATCTCGCCGCGGCGACGAATGGACGCTCGCGGCCGCTGTGCCGCTATCCCGGGTTTCCGCGCTATGTCGGCAGAGGCAATGAAAATCTGGCGAGTAGTTTTGTCTGTGCGCAGCCCTGAGGTCTGAGTCGTCGCAGCGCCTGTTTGACCGGCGAGCCGCGCAAGAAAACGGCGACGCGGCAACTCGATACCGCGTCGCCCGACGAAGCCCGACAGCAGTTACTGCCCGTTCTGCATCGTGCCGTTGTTCATGCCGTTGTTCATGCCGTTGCCGGTTCCGCTGCGCATGCCGTTGTTCATGTTATTACCCATGCCGCCCGTCGAACCATTGGTCGCCGGGCTATTCGGGGTCGCGCCGGTGCCGGTGCCCATGCCGCCGCCAGTGCCGGTCACACCTGGCGAACCGTAGCCGGAGCCGGTGTTGCCCGGCGTGCGGACCGAGCCGGGGCCAACGCCCGGGGTGGCCGTACCCGCTGCGCCGCCGGTCGTGCCGCCACCGGCGCCGATGCCGTTGCCGGCCCCGCCACCGCCGCTCATGCCGCCGGCAGCACCGCCGCCCGCGCCTCCCGCACTACCGCCGGCACCGCCACCCGCACCGCCGCCCGCCTGCGCGTACACGCCGCCCGACAACGCTATCACGAGCGCGGAAGCAAAAATCGTCCTGGTCATGCGTTTCATGATTTACCTCCACGAAAAGGGTTGATGTGATGCAGGCGTCGCAAGGGGTGTGCCTTGGGGGGCTTTCACGTCGCTGAAACCTCGGCGTGAATCTGTCGAACGTGATTGCAAGCCGCTTCCCGGGCGCGCACCGCAGCGCCTCGGCGTAAAAAGCCGTCGGCGCGCGTCATGCGCGCGCCGGATCGCCGCGCCGAGCCTCGGTCTGCGCCCCGACCCATCAGGGCCGAAATGTCTTGCGCCGCAGGGAAATCGCCGCTGCACGCTTTCGCACTTTCCATTACATTGCGGATGCGGCGCGTTCCTTCGCGCCGTTTCCTGTCATTCAACAGCGGTGTCTGCCATCATCGAGTCCATGCAGCCAATCGTTTCGGTCACGAATCTGTCGAAAACCTATGCCAGCGGTTTTCAGGCACTGAAGAACATCAATCTGGCGATCCACCGTGGAGAAATCTTCGCGCTGCTCGGGCCGAATGGCGCGGGCAAGACCACGCTGATCAGCATCGTCTGCGGCATCGTCAACGCAAGCGAAGGCGGCGTGACGGTGGACGGCCACGACATCGGCTCCAACTATCGCGCGGTTCGCTCGCTGATCGGCCTCGTGCCGCAGGAGTTGACCACGGACGCGTTCGAAACCGTCTGGGCCACCGTGTCGTTCAGCCGCGGCCTGTTCGGCAAGCCGAAGAACCCCGCTTACATCGAGAAAGTGCTGCGCGACCTGTCGCTATGGGAGAAGCGCGACAACAAGATCATCACGCTGTCGGGCGGCATGAAGCGGCGCGTGCTGATCGCGAAGGCGCTGTCGCACGAGCCGCGCGTGCTGTTTCTCGACGAACCGACCGCCGGCGTCGACGTCGAGCTGCGGCGCGACATGTGGAAGCTCGTGCGCTCGCTCGCGGCGAGCGGCGTGACGATTATCCTGACCACGCATTACATCGACGAAGCCGAGGAGATGGCCGACCGCATCGGCGTGATCAACGCGGGCGAAATCATGCTGGTCGAAGAGAAGACCGAGCTGATGCGCAAGCTCGGCACGAAGCAGTTGACGCTGCAACTGGAGAGCCCCCTCGACACGGTGCCGGCTTCGCTCGCCGGCTACGGGCTCGCGGTCGCGAACGGCGGCAACGAACTGACCTACACCTATGAAGGCGAGGGCGGGCGCACCGACATCATCGCGCTGCTGAAATCGCTCGACGACGCCGGTATTCGCTTCAAGGACCTGCATACCACGCAGAGTTCGCTCGAAGACATTTTCGTCAGTCTGCTGCGGGGGAACCCATGAACATCTACGCAATGCGCGCGATCTACCAGTTCGAAATGGCGCGCACGTGGCGCACGCTGATGCAAAGCATCATCGCGCCGGTGATTTCCACGTCGCTGTACTTCGTCGTGTTCGGCTCGGCGATCGGCTCGCGTATCAAGGAAGTGGAGGGCATCAGCTACGGCGCGTTCATCGTACCGGGTCTGATCATGTTGTCGCTGCTGTCGCAAAGCGTCGCGAACGCGTCATTCGGGATTTACTTCCCGCGTTTCACGGGCACGATCTACGAGCTGCTGTCGGCGCCCGTATCGTATCTGGAGATCGTCGTCAGCTATGTGGGCGCGGCGGCCACCAAGTCGATCCTGCTCGGGCTCATCATTCTCGCGACCGCCGCGCTGTTCGTGCCGTTGCAGATCATGCATCCATTCTGGATGGTGCTGTTTCTCGTGCTGACGGCGGTCACGTTCAGTCTGCTCGGCTTCATCATCGGCATCTGGGCCGACAGCTTCGAGAAACTGCAACTGGTGCCGCTCCTGATCGTCACGCCGCTCACGTTTCTCGGCGGCGCCTTCTATTCGGTGGACATGCTGCCGCCGTTCTGGCACGCCGTCACGCTGTTCAATCCGATCGTTTATCTGGTCAGCGGATTTCGCTGGAGTTTCTACGAGTTGGGCGACGTCGGCGTCGGCCTGAGTCTCGGCATGACACTGCTGTTCCTCGCGGTGTTCCTCGTGATCGTCGGCTGGATCTTCAGGACCGGCTATCGATTGAAAAGCTGATAAGACCGCGCGATTGGCAGAGGGCGCGACAGCGAAAAGCCGTCGCGCCCTCTTCATCGATACGCGGAGTCGCCGACTACGACAGATACGCCTGCGCGACATTGATCAACTGCACGCGGTTGCGCACGTTGAACAGCTGCCGCAAGCGCCGCAGATGATAGTCGACGTTATGCGGCGACAGCCCGAGGAAATACGCGATTTCCTTGTCGCGCTGCCCCTGCATGACCGCCTTCAGCACCGCGTGCTGCAGCTTGCTCAGCGCGATGCACTGCTGCTGCGCGGGCGCGATGCCGATCACGCTTTTCGCGTGCATCCAGATGAACTCATGAATCGAGTGCGCGAACATCAGCGTTTCCGCGACGATCGATTCGGTCATCCAGCGTGGGTTGCCGATCTCCGAATTGAAGCACAGGCTCGCGCTCAGCTCCGGCTCTGGCAGCGGCATCTGCGTGAGAATGCCGCTCTTGCGGCCGGTCGCCTCCAGCATGTCGATCAGCGCGCCGAGCCGCTCGCTGCGCAGCTGCGCGCGCGGCAGATCGGCGCGCAGGTCGGCGGTATTCCACAGAAACGGCATGCCGGTCGGCGACGCGAGCGCGACGCGCGGGTCCAGCTCGAAATAGCGCTCGCGGAAATAGCGCGTGAGCCATGCCTGCGATTCGTAGCTCGTCAACACGAACATCGTCTTGTGATGCGACGACGTGCGCGTGGCGGTATAGCTGAACGAGTCGAAGCCCAATTGCCTGATGCGCTGACGCACGAACTCCATGCGGTCCTGCGCGCTGCCGAACCGTCCGAGCGGACTGATCAGCGGCGCGGAACGCCGCGCCGCGGGCGACGGTGTGCCGATCTCTTCCTCGGTGAACAGAGTGAGAAAGCCACTGCGCACCGCACCATTCGCGGCGCGGGGAGACATCTTCACTGCTTCAGCCGCGTGGGCTGATTTCGCGGCGTGCCGCGCGCCGGCCGGGTAAGCCGGTTGGGCGGATGCCGCTCTCGGGTGTGCTGCCGACGCGTGCCCGGCTTCGCCTTGCGGCGAGCCGGTCAGCCATTGCGGCAGCGTATCGCATTCATGTTCCATGAAACGGTAGCTCCGGCGTTCTAAACGCGTGAAAGACGACAACCTCAATGATTAGCGATTTCGTGAAATGTCGGTAGCCGGTTCCTTGCTATCATTTTCGTGATCTTGCGCTGACAGTGGACCGGCAATACAGGTACGGCGGCGTTTCTCCTTCCATACGGCACCTCCTTCGAGGGGATGTGATGGCACGAATTCCCAAGCTCACAACGACGCTCGCCTACGACCGCTACATGGCCGGCCAGCGACTCGTGTCGAGCGTGGATCGCGAGTGGCGGCATCTGGTGCTGCGCTCGTATCTCGAGCCGGTGCGGCAAGACCTGCTCGAAGCGCCCGGTTTGCGCGACTTCACGCTGATGACGCTCGCGAGCGGCGCCGAGCATCTCGAACGCAACCTCGGCGGTGCTTGGGAAAGCGCCGATATGCGCGTGAACGACCTGTGGTTCGTGCCGCCCGCGCCGATCTCGTGGCGCTGGCATTCGATCAGCGACGAGCCGTTGTCTACGTTGCACGTGCACATCGAGCCCGAGTTGATCGACAGCGTCGCGCAACAGATGGGGCTCGACGCGTCGCGTGAACTGTCGCTCGGCGACGCGATGCGCTTCAACGATCCGCTGATCGCCGCGATGCTTGCCGCGCTGCATCGCGCCGCCCGCGATCCGGCCGATTCGCGTCTGTATGTCGATACGCTGGCTCACGCGCTCGCCGCGCACCTGCTGCAGCACTATTCGAGCGGCAACGCCGCGCGGCGCGGCGGCGCGACGCGGCCCGAACGGCTGGTGCCGCGCCGGATCCGCCGAGTGACCGACTACATCCGCACCAATCTCGCCGAAGATCTGGCGATCGCCGAACTGGCCGAGCAGGCCGGCCTAAGCAGTTTTCATTTTGCTCGGGTGTTTCGCCGCGAGACCGGTGAGACGCCGCATCAGTTCGTGACGCGCTTGCGGCTCGAGGAAGCGGCGAGGCTGCTGCGCGCCACGGATCGAACCGTGCTGCAAATCGCGCTCGAAGTTGGCTTCGAGAATGCCAGTCATTTCTCCGTGCAGTTCAAGCGTGGCTATGGTGCGACGCCGCTCGCCTACCGGCTGCGCGGTTGAGATGCACGCCGGCTGATGCTTGCCTGCGCACGTCGTAACGGCTCGCCTTTCTACAGTCGGAATCACGCACTCGCGCAGTGTGCTTTGCATTGCGCGGCTTGCAAACTACGAACTTTCGTGGCGGCGCGCGGTGCAAACTGGCATGGCACGTAGCGCAAGGCTTCGCGGTTCGGCCGGCCGCCCGCGATCGGACGTGGTCTAACTGGACTGACCGCGGCGCCGACAACTGTATCTGTCGAAACCTTGCATCGGACGACAGAATCGAACCGCTTTTGAACCCCACATACCGGATAACGCGCCATGACCCGACTCAAGATGACCGCCTGCGGCCACGCCTTCATCGCCGAAACCCATCCCGATGCGCCGCAGACCGTGGCCGCGTTCCTGAAGCTGCTGCCGTACCGGCAGAAGCTGATCCATGTGCGCTGGAGCGGTGAGGGCTGCTGGGTGCCGCTCGGCGAATTCAAGCTCGAGAACGACGGCGTCGCGGTCGGCTTCGAGAATCACACGAGCCATCCATCGGTCGGCGACATCCTGTTCTATCCGGGCGGCTATAGCGAGACCGAGATCATCCTCGCATATGGCTCATGCTGCTTCGCGAGCAAGATGGGGCAACTCGCGGGCAATCATTTTCTGACGATCGTCGAAGGCAAGGAAAAACTGCGCGAGCTCGGCACGAAGGTGCTGTGGGAAGGCGCGCAGGAGGTGGTGTTCGAGAGGCTTTGAGCGGGCCGCATTTCCTTGCTGGGCATACGTGATGCTTGTTCGAAGAGCCGTCGGCGATCGGGCGCCAATCCGGCACCGATCACGCAGGTGACGTACTCGACACCGCCAGGCCCGCCCGACGAGGAGGAGCAAATGCGAGGAATAAATGACAAGGTCCGCGCTGTAGTTTTTGCCATGTCCATCGTGTTGCTGTCGGCTTGCGGCGGGGGCGGTGACGGCAGCGGCGGGTCGAGTAGCGGCGGCAGCACGGCGGCCGAGCCAGCTGGCGGCGTCAAGCTGCAGGTCGTGTCGTTCGGCGACAGCCTGTCGGACGTCGGGACTTATGCGCCGCTCGCGAGCGCGGTGGGAGGCGGGCGTTTCACGACCAATCCCGGCCAGGTGTGGGCCCAGCAGGTCGCGCAATACTACGGCGATACGCTCAGCGCCGCGTTCACGATCGATTTCACGCATAAGCTGACTGCGCAGAGCGGCTTCGGTTATGCGGAAGGGGGCTCGACGGTGGCGACGCCGGCGAACCAGTACGACTATCTGAGCGACGTCATCGGCGACATCGAAATGCCGGTCAATCAGCAACTGTCGAGCTATCTGAGCGCTCACGGCAGCTTCAACGCCAATCAGCTCGTGCTCGTGTGGGTGGGCGCGAACGATGTGCTCCGCGCCGGCAACCTGCCCGCCGCGGCGCCGATCGTGCAGGCGGCGGCCACGACGCTCGCCCAGCTCGTCGGGCAGATCGTGCAGAACGGCGGCGCGCACGTGGTGGTGATCAATCTGCCGAATATCGGGCTGTCGCCGAAGGGGCTCGCTTCGGCCGATGGTGGCGCGAACCTCACGCAGTTGTCGCAGCTTTTCAACGCTACGTTGAATACCGCGTTGCAAACCGATGGGCTGCAGTCGAAGGTGATCGAGGTCGATTCGTACACGTGGACGAATCAGGTCATCGGAAGCTTTCAGGCGAACGGTTTTACCGTGTCGAATACGGGCCAGGCCTGCGATCCGAAGAAAACTCCCGATGACACCGCGCTGCTATGTTCGCCGGCGACCTATGTGAGCGCCAATGCGGATCAGACTTACATGTTCGCCGATGATTTGCATCCGACGACGCATATGCATGCGTTATTTGCGCAGTTCGTCGAGCAGCAGATCGCGCATAGCGGGTTGGGGCGGTGAGGGAAGACTAAGGCGGGGCGCGCTATCGGCACCCCGCCCCTCAACCAGGCCGGGGTGCGCACCCCATCAGGTCATCACTTGAACAACTTCATCGCCTGCGTCAGCGTATTGATCACCCCCCAGGCAAGCGGAATCATCACATACACCCAGAACACCACGAGCATCACCTTGTTGGTCGGATGTACGGTTTGAACGGTCGACATACGGATCTCCTCACGCGCCCTTGGCGACTTGTGCATCGGTCATGTGGTGCTTCTCATCCACACGCTTGACCAGCAGGTTGCAGATAAAGCCGATTACGAGCAGCACGGCCATGATATGCACGGTCATCGTGTACGCGTCTGCTTTGGCGACGCCGTTCGCGACTTCATATGCGCGGATGTAATTGACGAGCACCGGACCCGCTACACCCGCCGCCGCCCACGCGGTCAGGAGCCGTCCATGAATGCCGCCGACGAACGCCGTACCGAACATGTCGGCGAGATAGGCCGGCACCGTCGCGAAGCCGCCGCCGTACATGGACAGGATGATGCAGTACGTCAGCACGAACAGCGCGATCTGTCCGTTCGCGGCAAAGCTGGGCACCAGGTAGTAGAGCACCGCGCCGAGCACGAAGAAGATGGCGTAGGTGTTCTTGCGACCGATCCAGTCCGATGCCGACGACCACACGAAACGTCCACCCATGTTGAACAGCGAAAGCAATCCGACGAAGCCGGCCGCAGCCGATGCCGTCACGGTGTTCTTGAAGCTCTCCTGGATCATCACCGAGGCCTGGCCGAGAACGCCGATCCCGGCCGTCACGTTCAGGAACAGCACGAACCAGATCAGATAGAACTGCGGTGTTTTCAACGCCTGATCGATATGCACGTGGTTGCGCGAGATCAGCCGGTGCTGCGTGACTTCGGGCGGCGTCCAGCCGGCCGGCTTCCAGTCGGCGGGCGGCACACGGATCGCGAGCGCGCCGATCGTCATCGAGATGAAGTAGACGATGCCGAGCACGACGAAGGTCTCCGCGACGCCCACGCTCGTTGCGCTATGAAAGTGGTTCATCAGCGCGACCGACAACGGCGCCGCGATCATCGCGCCGCCACCGAAGCCCATGATCGCCATGCCGGTCGCCATGCCGCGGCGGTCCGGGAACCAGCGGATCAGCGTCGACACCGGCGACACATAACCGAGCCCCAGCCCGATCCCGCCGATCACGCCGTAACCGAGATATAGCAGCACGATCTGATGCAGATAGACGCCGAGCGCGGCCACCAGGAACCCGCCGCCGAAACAGCATGCTGCCGTGAACATGGTGCGGCGCGGACCGACGTGTTCGAGCCATTTGCCCGCGAATGCCGCCGACAAACCGAGGAACACGATCGCGAGCGAAAAGATCCAGCCGAGCGCGGTCAGCGACCAGTCATCGGGCGCGGACTGCGTGATGCCGATCACTTTGGTCAGCGGTCCGTTGAATACCGAGAACGCATAGGCCTGACCGATGCACAGATGCACGGCGAGCGCCGCGGGGGGCACCATCCAGCGCGAAAAGCCGGGCTGTGCGACGGTGGCCTGTTTGGAAAAAAATGGGGCTGAACCTCGTTGGCCGCCCGGCTCGCTGATGCTACTCATAAGTGGGTCTCCTTACAGTTGTTCTGTTTATCGGCGCTTCGTGCATTTACCTTGAGGCGGCGGAGTGTAACTTTGCGCAGGTCGTCGCGTCATCGTTATATGTACTTTTATTTCATATGATCCCGATCCACGCACCCAAAATCGTGCCTGGCTCGAACAATAGGACGTGAACGATGGCTTCGCAATATGAATCACGCGGACATAAGGTGTGAACCTGGTGAAACGCGGATATTCTTCACGCGATCGTGCAAATCGTGGGACGCTCGGAGCCGGTTGCTCCGCGCTTCCGACTAGAGCCACTATGCAAATTCGCCAATAAGCGAGCCACGCACGACGCGCGGCACAAAAAGAAACGGGCCGGCGCGGCTTCTTCGCCGCGCCGGCCCGTCGTGTATCGACGGCGAGTTCCGCCGGTGTCAATCGATCTTGCGCCCGGTCTTCATGCGTGCTGCAACGAGTACCGAAATCAGACAGCCGATCGCCAGATACGCGGCCACCGGATGCCACGAGCCGCCCGCCAAGCTGACCAGCGCGACCGCGATGAACGGCGTGAAGCCGCCGCCGACCACGCTCGCCACCTGATAGCCGACACCGGCGCCGCTATAGCGGTACTCGGTGCCGAACAGCTCGGTGAACATCGGCTGCTGGACGCTGACGACCATGTCGTGCGCGATGTTGGCAAGCATCACCGCGAACACGACGATCCATACTGTCGAACGCGCTTCGAGCGCGAGGAAGAACGGCACCGCGCTGAACACGCCGACCAGCGCACCGATCATATAGATGCGACGGCGGCCGAAGCGATCCGCGAGCCAGGCGAAGCACGGAATCGTCACGCAGCTGAGCGCGCCGACGACGAAGCCGATCGTCAGGAAAAACTCGCGCGGCATGTGCAGGTTCGTGGTCGAGTAGCTCAGCGCGAACGCGGTCACGATGTACATCGTGAACAGCTCGGCGAGCCGCAGCGCGATGATCAGCAGGAAGGCCTTCGGATGGCGCAGCAGCGCTTCGACGATCGGCAGGCGCACGCGGCGCTCGCCATGCTGGCCGACTTTCTCGACGAACTCCCGAGATTCCTCCATGCTCGAGCGGATCCACAGCGCGATCAGCACCAGCACGACGCTGAACAGAAACGGCAGACGCCAGCCCCAGCTGAGGAACGCGGCGTTGTCCATCGAGCGGCTGATCAGCGCGACGAGTCCCGTCGACAGCACGAGCCCGACGCCGTAGCCGACCTGCACGCCGCTGCTGTAGAACGCCTTCTTTTTCTCGGGCGCGCTCTCGACGGCCATCAACGCCGCGCCGCCCCATTCGCCGCCGACCGCAAAGCCCTGGATTGCGCGCAACGTGACGAGCAGCACCGGCGCCAACCAGCCGATCGTCGAGAACGCCGGCAGCAGACCGATCGCGGCCGTCGACAGACCCATCATCATCACGGTGAGCACGAGCATGCGCTTGCGTCCGAGCCGGTCGCCGTAATGGCCGAACACGAAGCCGCCGAGCGGCCGGAACAGAAAGCCGACGCCGAAGGTCGCGAACGCGGCAAGCGTGCCCATCGCCGGGCCGACGTTCGGGAAGAACTCGGCGTTGAACACGAGCGCGGCGACGATGCCGTACAACAGGAAGTCGTACCAGTCGACCACGGCGCCGATAAAGCTGCCGAGCGCGGCCTTGCGAGCCTGGCTGCGCGCATTGCGGTGAGTGGCCACTGTGGCCTGCGGGTGGGCGGTGCTCATCGAGTCTCCTTCAATGTGATATGTGCTTTAATCGATCGCGCCGCCGGGCAAGGCTTTCGACGCGATCGATCCGCAGAGGGAATGTCCGGAAGGTTAATGACGCCACCCGGAATTCACAATCCGCGTGATGGAGAAAATGCGCGATGATCGCACGCGGTCGCGCGGATAGCGCGCGTTTTGCGTGTTTACACCGAGCGCCACGGAGAACCGTCGCGGGGAAGATGTGGACGAACCCACGCAGCGCGCAGCGTGCTACCGTGAAAGTAATCTTAAAAACAACAGGTATTGATATACTACATACGGAATATTGAAAAATGCGGCGTTGCAGCATATGATTGAGGGATCAATCTTCTCAATCATCCGGAGTTACACGTGGAATTCGTGCCTCTTGCGCTGTTCGCCATGGCCGTCGTTGGGTTGGGCTGTGCCGCCACCGTTCTGCTGACCGACTGGATTCCCGAATCGGTCGCTGCACCTGCATCGCAACATGGCCGCTTCGTGGGTCTGGGCGAGCGGCGCGGCAAAACGGCGGCGCCGAATCGCGCGCGTGTTCAAGCAGAGGCGATGAATGTCGTCAGAACTTCCAACTGAAACAGTGGCCACCCCGTTGACCCTGTCGTTGCAGCCAATCGGCGCGAGCGCGAGCTTGCGCGATCAGGCCTATGCGATGCTGCGTCAGGCAATCGCCGACGCGGATATCTACCAGAATCGCGAAGAAATCCGTCTCGACGAGCGCGTGCTCAGCGAATCGCTCGGCGTGAGCCGCACGCCGGTGCGCGAAGCAATGACGCTGCTCGAGCAGGAAGGCTTCCTGCGCATGGTGCCGCGGCGTGGCATCTACATCGTGCGCAAGAGCAAACGCGAAATCGTCGAGATGATCCAGATGTGGGCCGCGCTCGAAAGCATGGCCGCGCGGCTCGCCACGCTGCACGCGACCGACGAGGAAATCGGCCGCTTGCGCCATATGTTCGACAATTTCCGCGACACGACGCCGGCCGAGCATATCGCCGAGTATTCGGACGCGAACATCGCGTTTCATCAAGCGATCGTCGAGCTGTCGAAGTCGCAGATCATTCTCGACACGATCAAGAACATCTTCATCCACGTGCGCGCGATCCGGCGCATGACCATCTCGCAGAGCGACCGGGCCGCGCGCTCCATCGTCGATCATCTGCGCATCATCGAGGCGCTCGAAAAGCGCGATACCGAACTCGCCGAGCGGCTCACGCGCCAGCATTCGCTCGATCTCGCGGCGTTCGTCGAAGCCAATTGCGATTTCCTCGATTGATGGCGTCGTAGACGCTGCCTGGCTGCTGATTGCGAAAAGCCCGCGTGTGCAAGCACCGCGGGCTTTTTTGCGTGCGCGCACTTCGAACGATGCGCAGCTCGCGCGGCGGCGAACGGCAAACAAAACGAGGTCGCCGCCGCGCTGCGGGATAACCTTGCTTGACGGTCGTGAAAATATGGTATGTGATATATCAACGGTGACCGGTATAACGCATGACCTAGTGTTTTCCCTTGAAGTGACTGCCGCAGAGCCCTTGTAGATTCGGCGCAAAGCTGCGGCTAGCAAGCACGAGCAGCCCAAACTTCGCGCCGTCTATGTCTCGAAATTGGCCTTGAAGGAATGTGATATATCACATACGGTATCTTCGAAGCCGTGAGACGTCGGTGCAACCGGACGTATATCGAAGCGGACGCGTCCGTCGATAACCGTTGCACATCCGATTGATGAGGAGATGACCATGTCTGAAGTTGTTTCATCCCTGAGTCCAGCCACGGCCACCACGACCGCCGACGACACGCTCAAACAGAAGACCCGCGAAGCGGGCGTCGTGTCGGGCGGCCATCTGGTCGCAAAGGCGCTGAAAAACGAGGGGGTCGACACGATCTTCACGCTGTGCGGCGGCCACATCATCGATATCTACGACGGCTGCGTCGACGAAGGCATCCGCATCATCGACGTGCGCCACGAGCAGGTCGCCGCGCACGCGGCCGACGGCTACGCGCGCCAGACCGGCAAGCTCGGCTGCGTGGTGACGACCGCCGGCCCCGGTTGCACGAACGCGGTGACCGGCATCGCGACCGCGTTCCGCTCGGAAAGCCCGATCCTGCACATCGGCGGGCAGGGTGCACTGACGCAGCACAAGATGGGCTCGCTGCAGGACCTGCCGCACGTCGACATCATGGCGCCGATCACGAAGTTCGCCGCGAGCGTGTCGAGTACCGAGCGCGTCGCGGACATGATCTCGATGGCCGCGCGCGAATGCTTCAACGGCGCGCCCGGTCCCGCCTACCTGGAAATTCCGCGCGACGTGCTCGACCGCGAAGTCGACGCGACGCGCGCGGTCGTGCCGCAGCCGGGCCGCTATCGCGCGTCGACGAAATCGATCGGTGACCCGCGCGACATCGAGAAACTGGCGGACATTCTCGTCGATGCGGAACGCCCCGCGATCCTGTATGGCCAGCAGGTGTGGACCGCGCGCGGTCACGAGGAAGCGATCGCGCTGCTGCGCGGCATCGAGATTCCGGGCTATTTCAACGGAGCGAGCCGCGGGCTGCTGCCGCCGGGCGATCCGCATCATTTCGATCGCACGCGTTCGCAGGCGTTCGCGAACGCCGATGTGCTGATCGTGGTCGGCACGCCGTTCGATTTCCGCATGGGTTACGGCCGACGCATCAGCAAGGAATTGACGCTGGTGCAGATCGATATGGACTATCGAACCGTCGGCAAGAATCGCGATATCGATCTGGGCCTGGTCGGCGATCCGGGCGCGATCCTCGCCGCGGTACTGCAGGCCGCGAGCGGTCGCATCAAGGACGACAAGCGTCAGGCGCGCCGCAAATGGATGGCGCAGTTGCGCGACGCCGAAGCGAGCGCGACCGAAAAGCTGATGCCGCTGTTCCGCTCGAACAGCACGCCGATTCATCCGTATCGCGTCGCGTACGAACTCAACGAGTTCCTGTCCGACGACACCGTCTATATCGGCGACGGCGGCGACGTCGTGACGATCTCCGCGCAAGCGGTGCGCCCACGCCGCCCCGGACAGTGGATGGACCCCGGCGCGCTCGGCTCGCTCGGCGTCGGCACCGGCTTCGCGCTCGCGGCGAAGCTCGCCCATCCGCACAAGGAAGTGCTCTGCTATTACGGCGACGGCTCGTTCGGCATGACCGCGTTCGACATGGAAACCGCGAACCGCTTCGGCGCACCGTATCTCGCGGTGATCGGCAACAACTCGGCGATGAACCAGATCCGCTACGGCCAGCTTGCCAAATACGGCGAAGAACGCGGCAACGTCGGCAATCTGCTCGGCGACGTGCCGTTCAGCAAATTCGCCGAAATGCTCGGCGGCTATGGCGAGGAAGTGCGCGATCCCGCGCAGATCGCGAGCGCGCTACAGCGTGCGCGCGAAGCGATTCATCGCACCGGCCGCTCGGCGGTGGTCAACATCTGGGTCGACCCGCGCGAGTACGCACCGGGCACGAAGAACCAGACCATGTACAAATAACCCTCATCGTTCAGGAGATACGACATGGCCAAGGCACTCGACGGTGTGCGCATCCTCGATTTCACGCATGTGCAATCGGGGCCGACCTGCACGCAATTGCTCGCATGGTTCGGCGCGGACGTGATCAAGGTGGAACGGGCAGGCGCGGGCGACATCACGCGCGAGCAGCTGCGCGATATTCCCGACGTGGATAGCCTGTACTTCACGATGCTCAATCACAACAAGCGCTCGGTCACGATCGACACCAAGCATCCGGAAGGCAAGCAGGTGCTCGAATCGCTGATCCAAAAATGCGACGTACTGGTCGAAAACTTCGCACCGGGCGCGCTCGACCGGATGGGCTTTACGTGGGAGCGGATTCAGGAATTGAATCCGCGCATGATCGTCGCATCGGTGAAGGGTTTCGGCCCGGGACCTTACGAGGACTGCAAAGTCTATGAGAACGTCGCGCAATGCGCGGGCGGCGCGGCCTCGACCACCGGCTTCGACGACGGCCCGCCGGTCGTGACCGGCGCGCAGATCGGCGATAGCGGCACGGGGCTGCATCTCGCGCTCGGCATCGTCACTGCGCTCTATCAACGCACGCATACCGGACGCGGCCAGCGCGTGCTGGCGGCCATGCAGGACGGCGTGCTCAATCTGTGCCGCGTCAAACTGCGAGACCAGCAGCGGCTCGACCGTACGGGCGTGATGAAGGAGTATCCGCAATATCCGAACGGCACATTCGGCGAAGCGGTGCCGCGCGCGGGCAATGCGTCGGGCGGCGGCCAGCCGGGCTGGATTCTGAAATGCAAAGGGTGGGAGACCGACCCCAACGCCTATATCTACTTCATCACGCAGGCGCCCGTGTGGGCGAAGATCTGCAACGTGATCGGCAAGGAGGAGTGGGCCACGGACCCCGACTACGCGACGGCGCCCGCGCGCCTGCCGCGATTGAAGGAGATCTTCGCCGAAATCGAACGCTGGACGATGACGAAGACCAAGTTCGAGGCGATGCAGATCCTGAACGAATACGACATTCCGTGCGGCCCGATCCTGTCAATGAAGGAAATTGCCGAGGAGCCGTCGCTGCGCAAAACCGGCACGATCGTCGAAGTCGATCATCCGAAGCGCGGCAAGTATCTGACAGTGGGCAATCCCATCAAGATGTCCGACAGCCCGACCGACGTCAAACGCTCGCCGCTGCTTGGCGAACATACCGATGAAGTGATGGCCGAGCTCGGTTATTCGGCCGAGCAGATCACGGCGCTGCGCACGGCGGGCGCAATCTAGGAGCGAGGCATGCAGACGTGGATGCGGTTCATGTCGGGCGACGGCGGCATCGTGTTCGGCCGTGTCGAAGGCGCCTATCTGCACGAGTACGAAAGTCTCGCGCAGCCGGTGCCGACCGGCGCAGTGCTGTCGCTGCGCGCATTGACGCCGTTGGCGCCGTGCGCGCCCGGCAAGATCGTCGCGCTCTGGAATAACTATCACGCGCTCGCGGCGAAGCTCGACAAACCCGTGCCCACGCATCCGCTGTTTCTGCTGAAGCCGGCGGCGTCGGTGATCGGCGCGGGCGAGCCGATCCGCCGGCCGCGTCACTACGCGGGCAAGATCGTCTACGAAGGCGAACTCGGCATCGTGATCGGCCAGCGTTGCCGCGACGTGGATGCGCAGCAGGCGGAGGCGGCGATCTTCGGCTACACGCTCGTCAACGACGTCACCGCCGCCGATCTGCTTAACGAGAATCCGCATTTTCCGCAGTGGTGTCGCGCGAAGAGCTTCGATACCTTCTGTTGCCTGGGGCCGGCCATCGTCTCCGGTTTCGACTGGCGGGCGGCGCGCCTCCTGACCACGCTCGACGGCGCCGAGCGTCAGAACTATCCGCTCGCCGATATGGTCTTTTCGCCGGCCGAGCAGGTGAGTCTGATATCGCAGGATCTGACGCTCGAACCCGGCGACGTGATTGCGTGCGGCACCTCGGTGGGCGTGGGGTCGATCAAGGACGGTGCAACGGTCTCGATCACGATCGATGGGATAGGCACGCTGACCAATACCTTGAGCGCGGCGCAGCGCGACGAGCCGCGACGATCGGGCGATACCGCGAACGTCGGTTGACGAGGGCCGGGCCTCGCGGCTCTTGCTTTTCATCGCATCACGGAGGATCACGCATGCTGCAAGCCTGTGGGAGTGCCGTGTGGATGGACCTGTTGTTGCTGCTCGCCGTGGCTGTCACCGCTGCGTTGGTTGCGGGGCTGATGGTGGCGTTGGCCGCGCTTTCGCGAGGACAGTTCGGCCGACGTTCGGCGCAGCGGCATTCATGCGTGCGCGAACGCGATCTGACACGCAGGCCCCGGATGCTTGCATTGCTTGGCAGCGGCATCGGTTTGGCGGTCGCGTCGATAGGCTTTACGCGCTACCTGTTGGCAGCGGCGCGCGAGAACGCCGAACGCATCGAACTGTTTGCAGCCGTGTTGATCGGCGCGCTGCTCTTTGCGATCTCGGCGATTGCGTTCTGCAAGCTGCGCGGCGCATTGCAACTCAAGGCGGTCGCGCGGCCGGGACATCACGTCGTCAATCTGTTTGCGCTGTTTTTATGCGGATGGCTTGGTTACGGTTTCGTCACTGAACAGGCACAGCCATTCGGACTCGCCGCATTGCTCGCGACGGGCGCGCTGGCGTTGGCAATGGGCGTGCATCTGATGCTGAGCCGCGAGTACTCGGCCGATCCCGCTCACGCGGCGAATCGCGTCAGTTGCGCAGCGCGCATGTGTGCCTTCGCCGCGCGTAGCGATGGCCTGGCGATCGGCAAGCCGGGCCTGCTCGCGAACATCGAGTGGCATGACGGGGAAGAGCAGACGTGGGCGCTTCGCGATGTCACGCCGGCGATGATGCGCGTGCGTGCCTCTGCAGATAGTCGGGATGGACGTGACGGTAGACGCGGCAACGGCCGCCAGCGCGACTGTGCACGCCAATGCGCGCACAAGCGGCCGGTTCATTTCACTACACGTCGCTGATCAATGATGCATGCGCCGCGAGGAGACCAGATTGCCAATAGCAAAGACGGCGGGACGATGATCCCGCCGCCCGAGTCTTTTTCAATGCTTCTATTCGCCCGCGGCCGCGGCGAATTCGCTGTAGTACTGCGTCTTCCTATGCAGAATCAGTTGCGCGAGAAAGTCGGCATCGTACGCCCGATGCAGATGGCTGTGATAGCGCTCGATATAAGCGGTGATTCGCGCCAACTCGCCATTGAACTCTTTCAGCATGTCGAACGTCGCACGGTCCCAGCGAAACCGCAGCCCAAGTTCGCTGAACGCGGCATTGTAGGCGCTCAGATGCGCATCGTCGGATTGGTCTTCGTGATCCGCCGCCGCTGTGCGAGCGTTGCGTGTACTGATACGGGATTCAACCGGAGCGTGGTTCATGATCGGCCTCCTCGGCTCGCAAGTGAAAGAACTCGCTTGCAGCATAGAAGTCGCGATCGATCTGCAATAGTTAAAGTTTTATTGGCTTTCCATAGCCTACGGCTTATGTACGCTCAGTTCCTTCACGCGGGTGATCTTTTCGATCAGATTGGCGCCTTCCTCCATCAGGAAGCGTTTGAAGGCGACGGCAACCGGCGGCAGACGCTTGTTCTTCCGATGCACGACATACCAATTGAGCATGACCGGAAAGGTTTCGACGTCGAGCACGACCAGATGACCCAGTTGCAATTCGAGGCTGATCGTATGGGCGGACAGAAACGCGATGCCCATGCCGGCGATGACCGCCTGCTTGATCGTCTCGGTGCTCTTGATCTCCATCGCAATCTTCAGATTGGACAGCCGGCCGGCAAAACCTTCTTCCATCGAATTCCACGTGTCCGAGCCGCGTTCGCGCACGATGAACGCTTCGTTCGCGAGTTGACTGAAGCGGATATTGCGCTTGTGCGCAAGCGGATGAGTGGGCGCCGCGACGATCACGTACGGGTGCGGAGCGAACGGTTCATTGGTCGCGTCGGTTTCATGCGGCGGACGCACCATGACCGCGAGGTCGGTCTGATTGGTCGCCAGTTGATGAAGCAGTTCTTCGCGGTTGTGTACCGCGAGATTGAGATCCACACCCGAATAGCGACGCGTGAATTCGGCGAGAAGGCGCGGAAAGAAATAGTCGCCCGCGCTAATCACCGCAACATTCAGTTTGCCGCCGGAGACGCCCTTCAACTGGCTCATCGCTTCGTCGACTTCATGGAACTGCTGCATGATCGCGCGGCTGTAGTGGAGCATTTCCGTGCCGGCCGGCGTCAGATAGATCTTCTTGCCGAGTTGCTCGAACAGAGGCAGCCCCGCATGTTCCTCGAGTTGCCGGACCTGGGTGGAAACGGCCGGCTGAGTCAGATGCAATTCTTCCGCGGCGCGCGAAAAACTCAGGTGGCGCGCTACCGTTTCAAAGACCTTCAGTTGCCGCAGAGTTGCATTGCGCATCGTCATGGTCGATGTATAAGGAAACGTGAATCAACATAATAACAAACTTTAATTATGAGTAATTCAGCAATGACCCTAGCATGAAACCTATAAGAAGCCGAATAGCCGCTGTAATACGCGGGTTAACGCATAGATATGTGGTGTGGCGGACTCAATAGCGGGGAATAACCCGTAATGCTTACCGGCTGAAGCGTGGTTCTGGTCGGAATAAAGCAAGAATTTTATAGAAGACGAGTTCGGGGATCTGCGGAAACGCAAAAGCGTCAATTGAGATTTATCCCGAATAGCGAAAGTTCTCGGGCCATAACGATAAGGCGGGACACATCCAGCGCGGCGCGTAAGCCGGCTGCACTAAATAAATAGTGGAGACAAGGCTCATGAACGATATCACCCAGCAATCGACGACCCGTATGTCCTGGCGTAACCGATGGTGGCAACTCGTCATCGGCATGGTATGCATGGCGCTGGTGGCGAATCTGCAATATGCGTGGACGTTATTCGTGGCTCCTATGCATGCGCGGCATCACTGGAGCGAGGCGTCGATCCAGCTCGCGTTCTCGATCTTCATTCTGACCGAGACGTGGCTCGTGCCGTTCGAGGGCTGGCTCGTCGATCGATTCGGGCCGCGCCCGGTGGTGGCAGCCGGCGCGGTATGCGCGGGTTTGTCGTGGATTCTCAATTCGCATGCGACCACGCTCGGCATGTTGTATTTCGCCGCGGTGATTGGCGGGATAGGCGCGGGCGGTGTGTATGGAACATGCGTCGGCAACGCGCTCAAATGGTTTCCCGACCGGCGCGGTCTCGCCGCGGGTTTGACGGCCGCGGGCTTTGGCGCAGGCGCGGCGCTGACGGTGATTCCGATTGCGAACATGATTACGCGCCGCGGCTATGAAGAGACGTTCCTGTTCTTCGGCATCGTGCAAGGCGTCAGCATTCTGCTGCTCGCGCTGCTCCTGACGCGGCCGATCTTGCGTCAGCCAGGGGTACGCAAGAGCCGCTTCGCGGTGTCGAAGGTCGATTTCACCTCGCGCCAGATGATCAGAACGCCAGTGTTCTGGGTGATCTACGCGTCGTTCGTCGCGGTCGCGGCGGGCGGCTTGATGGCGACCGCGCAAATCGGCCCGATCGCGAAAGACTGGGGCATAGCGCGCATTCCGATGACGGTCTTCGGCGCGACGTTGCCGCTGCTGACCCTCACGCTGTCGATCGACAATATCTTCAACGGCTTGACGCGTCCGCTGTGCGGCTTCATCTCCGACAAGATCGGCCGTGAAAACACGATGTTCGTGATCTTCATCGGCGAGGGGCTCGCGTTGCTCGGCATGATGCAGTTCGGCAGCAATCCGTATGCGTTCATGGTCTTTGCCGCGCTGATCTTCCTGTTCTGGGGCGAGATCTTCTCGATCTTCCCGGCGACTTGCGCCGATACGTTCGGCAGCAAGTACGCGGCCGCCAATGCCGGCACGTTGTACACCGCGAAGGGCACGGCCTCGTTGCTGGTTCCGATCGCGTCCATACTCGCGGCGACGGGCGGCTGGAGCCTTGTCTTCGTCTTTGCCGCCGTCATCACGATCGCAGCCGGCATTTCGGCGAAGTTCATCCTCGAGCCGATGCGCGCGCGTTGGATCGAATCGCACAACGAACCTCAGGGCGCGCTGGCCGTCGCGGGTCCTGGCAATGGCAATGGCAATGGCAATGCGTCGCGAATGAGTCACTGGCCCGGACAGTCTGGCGAATAACGTGAGCGTCGCGCGCCCGGAACCGACGCCATGAATGTTTCGCTGCAGCAGCTCAAGGTGTTCGTCGCGGTCGCGCGCGAGCGGAGTTTCACGCGCGCGGCGCGCGAGTTCGATCTGACGCAGTCGGCCGTGAGCCGTTGCGTGCGTGAACTGGAAGATGCGGTCGAATTGAAGCTGTTCGATCGCACGACACGCCAGGTCGAACTGACGAATGCGGGCGCGAGTCTCGAGAGAAGAATTGGCCGGCTGCTCGACGAAATCGAGTTGACGCTGCTCGAAGAGCGCGCTGCTTTCGACGGACACACGGGCGTCGTCTTATTCGCGAGTAATCCGGTGTTGTCCTCGGGCTGGGTGCCGCAGGCTTTGGCGCAGTGCGCGTCGGTTTTTCCCGAGCTGGTCGTATCGGTCAAGGATCAGCCTCAAAGCAGCGTACTGGCCAGTGTCGAGCAGGGCGAGGTGGATTTCGGCGCGGTCTGCGTGACTGCACCTGTCGATAGTCCTCTACTGCACGCTCAGGTACTTTTCACTACGCCACTGCATGCGGTGTTTCCGTCCGCGCATCCGCTGGCGCGGCAAGACAGCATCGGATGGCACGCGTTGCGCGAATGTCCGCTGATAACGCTGAATGCCGATACTGGCGTGCGCGCCGCGCTCGCACCGGTACTCGCCGCGAACGGATCGAAGCGCCTGCCGTTGCAGGAACTCGGACACGTCGCGGCCGTAGCGCGCATGGTCGAATTGGGACTGGGTGTCGGCGTATTGCCTGTCGATGCGCATTGGCCTTCGCCGGGCGCTTCGTTGGTGAGTCGTCCGCTGGTCCCCGAAACGGCATTGACGACGGTACTCGTGCACCGTAGAAATCGCTCGCTGCGTCCCAATGCGGCTGTTGCGTGGGGGCAGTTTGTCGCGTCGACGACTGATCATTCGCCGATCGCGAACGAAGTGCCTGCCGCAGCCGCGACGCCAAGCTTCAACTGGCGGTCCGTGCGGCAAAGCCTGTTGCCGGAACCTTAGACAGGGGCCGACCGAAAAGCTTGCGCGACGCGCGGCATTCGATCGATGCGCCGTCAGTCAACCACATAACGTCCTACTCAAGGAGTTTCATGATGGAAATCCAGACCGATCTCAGGCACCATGATCTGCTGATCGACGGCAAGCGCATGCCGCCAGGCACCGGGGAATATTCCGTCGACATCAACCCCGCGACCGAGGAGCCGATCGCACTGGTGGCGCAAGGCAGCGCCGCCGACGTCGATGCCGCGGTGCGCGCCGCGCGCGGCGCATTGAAAGTATGGAATTCGATTCGGGCCGCCGAACGCGGGCGCATCCTGCAACGTCTCGCGGGCCTGATGCGCGAGAACATGGAAGAACTCGCCGCGCTCGAAAGTCTCGACGGCGGCAAGCCGATTGGCGCGGTGATGCGTCAGGACGTGCCCGCCGCGATCGATACCGTCGAATACTACGCAGGCTGGTGCGACAAGATCAACGGCCAGGTGGTGCCGACGCGTCCCGATGCATTGACCTATACGTTGCGCGAACCTGTCGGCGTGGTCGCCGCAATCGTGCCGTGGAATTTTCCGCTGATGATCGGCATGTGGAAGATCGCGCCCGCGCTCGCATGCGGTTGCACGCTGATCGTCAAGCCCGCCGAGATCACGCCGCTCACCGCGTTGCGCATCGGCGAGCTGGCGCTCGAAGCGGGCGTGCCGCCGGGCGTGCTCAACATCGTCACCGGCAAAGGCAGCGTGGTGGGCGACGCGATGGTCTCGCATCCCGGTATCGACAAGGTCACGTTCACCGGTTCGCCTTCGGTCGGACGAGGCATCCTGCAGGGCGCGGCGGGCAATTTCAAACGCGTGACGCTGGAACTCGGCGGCAAGTCGGCCAACGTGATTTTTGCCGACGCGAATCTCGACAATGCGGTGCGAGCCGCGGCGTCGGGCGTGTTCTTCAATACGGGGCAAGTGTGCTCCGCCGGGTCGCGGATACTCGCGCATCGCGACGTGTATGACGAAGTGGTCGAGCGTCTGGCCACGCGCGCGAAGTCGATCAAGGTCGGCGATCCCGCGCTGCGCGAAACGTCGATGGGACCGCTGATTTCGGCCGCGCAGATGAAGACCGTATTGAGCTATGTCGACACGGGACGCTCGGAAGGCGCATCGCTCGTGACGGGTGGCGCGCGCGTCGGCAATCGCGGCTTTTTCGTCGAGCCAACCGTGTTCGCGAATGTCGAGCACGAAATGCGCATTTCGCAGGAAGAAATCTTCGGGCCCGTGGCGAGCGTGATCCGTTTCAACGACGAAGCGGACGCGATCCGAATCGCCAATGGCACGTCGTACAGTCTCGCGGCAGGCGTGTGGAGCGCTGACTTGAGCCGCGTGCATCGCATGGCGCGCGACCTGAGGGCGGGCACGGTGTGGATCAACACCTACGGCTATACGGACGTGCGTTTGCCGTGGGGCGGTGCTGGCGACTCGGGCTTCGGTCGCGAGCATGGCGATGTCGCGATCGAGAACTTCACGGAACCGAAAGCGGTGTGGGTGGCGATAGATCAATAACGTCCAATATGAAAAAAGGATCGGATGCATCGCATCCGATCCTTCAGGTCGTGTTGCAAGACGAAAAGGAATTGACGAGTACCCGGTCAATTGCCCTGTAAAGCCATCTTCTCGCGCAATTTGATCAGTGCGAGCACGACGTCGATAGTGGGTGTCGGTTCGGCAACGAGTCGCCCCATTTCCTGCACGACGGTCAATAAAGGATCGATTTCCATCGGCCTGCGGTGCTCGAGATCGACGAGCGTCGATGTCTTGTGCGCACCGACCGCACCCGCGCCATCAATACGCCTTTCCACATCGACGCGAAAGTGCACGCCGAACTGATCCGCGATTCGCTTCGCTTCGAGCATCATCGTGCGTGAGACCGCGCGCGTGCCCGGGTCACTCGTGAGCACATCGAGCGTTGCATGCGTCAATGCGCTAATCGGGTTGAAGCACAGATTACCCCATAGCTTGAGCCAGATCTCGTCGCGAATGTTGTCGCGAATCGGCGCTTCGAAGCCGGCCGCCTGCATGATCTCGTGCAGTTGCTGAATGCGCGGGGTGCGCTCGCCACTGGGTTCGCCGATGGGAAACTTCTTGCCGTACACGTGCTTGATCACCCCCGGTTCGACGATCTCCGCCGCCGGATAGAGTACGCAGCCAATCGCGCGCTCGGGTCCGAGCTTGGTCCATTGCGAACCGTCGGGGTCGACGCTCGTCAGCCGAGTGCCGGCAAAGCGCCCGCCGTGCTGATAGAAGTACCAATATGGAATGCCGTTGACGCCGGTAACGATCGCGGTGTGCTTGCCGAGTAGCGGTTGCATGGAATCGACCACGCCAGGCAGCGAATGCGCCTTCAGCGTCACGATGACGAAGTCCTGGACGCCGAGTTCGCGTGGATCGGACGTGCAGCGCACCGGCGCGCTGAACGTTTCGCCATCCATGATGAGGCGCGCGCCGTGTTCACGCATCGCGGCCAGATGCGGGCCGCGCGCAATGAAGCTGACGTCCGCGCCGGCGCGTGCCAATTGCACGCCCATTAAACCGCCAATCGCTCCCGCTCCGAAGATGCAGATCTTCATGATGTCGCTCCGTGACGATGAAAAAGCCGTTCGCCCAATGCCGCATTGCAGTAATCCGCGGCCGGTCACGGTTCGAGCATAAGGTGGCGCGACGAATGCTGATAGTTAAAGTTTCTCCGTCGATGTATTAGTTATTCGTTATGACAAGACCGGCGACGTGAATGCTGCTTCGACTGTCGGAGAGCCTAGGGCCTGTTCACGCTAATAACGGGCTTGCGAATGTGCCTTTCCGCGCGCGTGAACAGGCCCTAGATACCTCAGCCGCGCCGAACCAGCAGAAAACTCACGCCGATTGCCGCGAGAAATCCCCCGCAGCAGCGATTGAACCAGCGGCGGATCTGCGCGCGCATCAGCCATTTGCCGAGATACATGCCGGCCCACGAATACAATGCAATCGCCACCCATTCGAGTACCAGAAAGCTCGCGCCGAGCGCGGCGAATTGCGGCAGTATCGGCTGCGCGACGTCGACGAATTGCGGCAGGAACGCGGTAAAGACCAGAATCGCCTTCGGATTGCCCGCCGCCACGAAAAACTCGTGTCGTGCGATGCGCGAGAGCGCAGCCTCCTGTGGTTGCGACGTATCGATTGCGGGTGCGTCGCTGCGCCACAACTGGATCGCGAGCCAGATCAGATAAGCGGCGCCCGCGAGTTTGATCGCCAGAAAGATCCACTCGGACGCATGCAGCACGACGGCGAGACCGGTCGCGGCGAGCGCGAGCATCATCGCGAAGGCGAGCAGCCGGCCGCTGCCGCCGACGAACGCTTTCATGAAGCCATGACGCGCGGCCACGTTGATCGAAAGCAGGTTGTTGGGCCCGGGTGCGAGGTTGATGGCAAAGCAGGCGGGTAAAAAGAATAGCCAGGCGGTAAGGGACATGACGGCTTGCATTCCGAACGGGAGATCACGATGCATCGCGCGGAGAATCGCGCGCGATGCGTTACCGGGATTGTAGCGAAACCGCGCCGCGCGTCGGCTGGCCGCGTGCTCAGTTCACCGCCTTGATAAAGCCTGGATCGCCAATCAATGTATCGACGCTGAGGTTGACCGTGTCTTCGATCGCGATCGTGTTGCTGGTGAATTTCGGCGACTTCTGCTTCACGGTGCGCGTGGTCGTGTACATGACTTTTTGGGTCGCCGCATCGATAACCACGTAATGCATCTTCAGCGTCCACAGCGCCGGCGAGCGCCTATCGTCCACCGTGAAGGTTTCGATGCTGCCGCTGAGCACGCGTTTGTTGTCGTCGATACGAAAACCGGCCACTCGCAGACTATTCGCGACGCCATTGCGCACCACGAGGCTGACGTCGTCCTTCAGCACGAGCCCGGTCATCCCGGTATTTTCGATGCGGTTCGGCGAGATATGACCGTCGCGCGCGGGCAGATACGCGAAGTCGCGTGCAGGGGCGACGCTGAGCGAGCCAGTGCCGTGGGTCTTCGTGTGCGTCGCGCTGGCGCTGCTGTTCAGGCCGAACCATGACCACGAGCACGCGGACAGCAGCGTGGGCAGCAGTACGGCGCTGCAGCCCTTGAGCACGACGGATCTCAACGGCGAACGCGCAGCAGCCATGCGGGAGAAAGCGGCGGTCGAAGTCAGAGGAGTTGCCCTTTTCAGTGGAGTCATCCCGGTGAAGAACAGCATGGTAGCAGCGAACTGGACCGTCGAACTTTCAAACGGGCTCCGGGCGCTCCCTGCCGATTCGGGCAGCAAGCCTCGCGTCGGGGTGGCAGCCCATCATAACGGGCCGCGCTAGCGATGGACACCGAGGCCGCGCCCGAAGGGTTTTCGCGATGTTTTCGGAATTGCCCGCGCCAGGCCCGGACCTGAGCCGTTCAAAAAAAGCCCGCCTTTCCTTGCGTGATATCGATCAGCGTCGCCTTGGCGTCGTCGAGTGCGTTGGCGGGCACGCGCATCGTCATTTTCACCAGCATGCCGTAGGCGCTGTCCACGAGCGCATAGCCTTCGGCGTCCATCCATCGACGGACTTTGGCTTCGTCGGCATAACTCACTTCGACGCCCAGCAACACCTGGGCAATCCTCTCGACGCGCGGCGCGTCGAGCAGCGCGGACGCGATCGCATCGGTGTACGCGCGCACCAGACCGCCCGCGCCGAGCTTCACTCCGCCGTAATAGCGCACGACGGCCGCAAGGACGCCATCCAGATCGTGATGCCGCAGCACTTCGAGAATCGGCCGACCGGCGGTGCCGGACGGTTCGCCGTCGTCGGACATGCCGGACTGGCCGCCCGCGAGCAGCGCCCAGCACACATGCGTCGCGGCAGGATGTTCGTCGCGCAGACGCTGCAATTCGGCCATCGCGGCATCGCGATCGGCGACCGGAATCGCATGCGCGATGAAGCGGCTCTTGCGAATCTCGAGTTCCGCGCTTAGTGGCGCGGGCAGGGTATAGGTGGGCAAGGCGGAAACGTCGGTGGATGAAACGAAGCACGCGGTAGGCGGCGCGATGTCCGTCATGGTAACGGATCGTCGGTGCCAGCGAGGCGCAAGGGCCGCTTCGCGGGTTCGTCTACAATGGTTCGCTGAGCACGCGCCCATCATTTAGACCCCGCGCGTCGCAAGGAGACGACATGCTTGACCTATCCACGTTGGGGACGTTCGTTGCCGTCGTGCTCGGGCTCTTTCTGATTCCAGGCCCGGCCGTGCTTCTAGTTTTGACGCGCACCATGCACGGCGGACGTAAAGCCGGGATTCTGACCGGTCTCGGTATCGCAGCTGGCGATTTCGTGCATACGCTGGGCGCCGCGGTTGGCCTCTCCGCGCTGCTGATGACGTCCGCGCTGACCTTCAATGCGGTGAAATTCGTCGGCGCCGCGTATCTCGTCTATCTGGGCATTCGTGCATTGCGCGAAAAGCAGGCGAGTGCGCACCTGCCGGTCGTCGCGCCGGTGTCGGGTTCGAAGGCGTTCTTGCAGGCGATCCCCGCCGAAGTGCTGAACCCGAAGACCGCGCTGTTTTTCCTTGCGTTTCTTCCGCAATTCGTGCGCCCCGAACATGGCTCGACGTTTCTGCAGTTCGCGACACTCGGGCTTATTTTCGTTGCCATGAGCGCGCTTTACACGACGCTGATCGTCCTGACGATGCGGCCGCTGGGCAAACTCGTGAAGCGTTTGACGTGGTTGACGCGCTGGCAGAACAAGCTCATCGGTGTGCTGTTCATTTCGCTCGGCCTGCGCGTGGCAGTGCAAACACGCTGAGTCCCGAAGCGCGAGTTCAGGACGACGCCAGCGGGATCAGCGACCCAACGACGCGACTATTAAGCATTGCAAGACCACGATGCCATGGCACGCGCGATTCAGGAGACAGCGATGAATGAAGACGCAACTTCGACGGCGCGCGCAATCGAGTTCTGGTTCGACTTCGGCAGCAACTACAGCTATCTCAGCATGATGCGGATCGAAGCGTTGGCGGCCGCGCGCAACGTGACGATCCTCTGGCGGCCGTTTCTGCTCGGTCCGGTATTTCGCCAGCTCGGTTTCGACAACTCGCCCTTCGTACTGCAGAAAGAAAAAGGCGCGTACGTGTGGAAAGACATGGAGCGTCAATGCCGCAAATACGGCATTGCGCTCACGCGCCCCAGCACGTTTCCGCGCGCGGCGCTTCTCGCGATGCGTGTCGCGCTGCTGGGTGCGAACGAGCCGTGGATCGGTGCCTGGTGCCGCAAGATCATGCAGTTGAATTTCGTCGACGACCGCGACATCGGTTCAATCGATGTCGTGAGTCACGCGCTCGACTCGCTTGGCTTACCGGCGCAGAGCGTGATCGACGCCGCGCAAAGCGACGCGAACAAGCTCCGCTTGCGCGAGCAGACCGAACGGGCCATCAACAAGGGGATTTTCGGTGCGCCGACGTTCTTTGTCGGCGAGGAGATGTTCTGGGGCAATGACAGGCTGGAGGACGCGTTGGACCACTGCGACGCGATCGCGGCGCGTCATTGAACGTCAGCGGGAGCGCTTAGTCAGCCTGCTGACAGAAGCGCCGACCCGGCACGTGAGAGACCACGGCCTGGGCGATTTCGAGCGGAGTACTTTCGGCGGGAACGACGCGACGGCTCGATTCGGGCGCGTGCTTCATCGTCCATTCGACGAGTCGGTATGAACGGCCCCAGGGCGGTTGCAGCGGATCGGAGACCTTGCAGGAATGAATCTGGCGAGTCCATTCATGGCCGGGCATCGCACGCAGGTGTTCGACTACCATCTCTTCAACCATGATTTACCTCCTTCTTCTTGCGCGTAACCGTTTTCGGTCGCGCTTCTGGCACCCCTCAAGAAAAAGCGCCGCCGATGTTCTGGCGGCTCAACAGGGGATGTGCCACATACTTGCAGGGAACAATTAAGCGAAACTTAAGAACCGCAATCATTACGCAAACGGATCTCACTGCGTGTAAGCGAGGGTAAGTGAATGCAAGCGAGAGCTGACAACAGTGGGCATGAACGCTCGCAAGCCGGCCGACAGGTCGCGAGCCTGCCCTCAAGACCTCGGCGGATCGGCCGTTATCAGTAGGGTTGGGGCGTCGACCCCGCTTAGCCTTCAGGGCCGCCTTGCTGATACCGTGACGAATCTCGCCCAAACGCCGCTTTCCGAGCGCCTTCGCGCGCTCGTCGACACCGTGCAGCACAATGAGCGCACGTTGCGCCGCTTCCAGAACGTCGAGTTGCGGTTGATCGGCGCGCAGGATTTCGCATCGTTTCTCGATACGTTGTTCAGCCATCTGCCGTAGGAGTTCTCGCTCGCGAACGTGGTGCTGTGGCTCGACGAGCGCGCGCCAATGCTGCTCGAACTGCTCGAGCCGGGCAACCTGCGCGCGCTCGATAATGCGCAGCTGAAGACGTCGCGCGAGGGCGGTCTCGTCGCGCAATCCTTGTGCGAAGACGATCGGCCGTGGCTTGGCCGCCCTGGCGAACTCGACGACGACACGCGCCACGCGTTCTTCGGTGCCGCGCCAGCTCACGTGCCGGCCAGCGCGATCCTGCTGCCGCTCGTCTCGGGCACGAGCGTCAGCGGCTACCTATGCCTCGGCAGCGACGACCCCGCGCGCTTCGGCGCCGGCATGGCCACCGACATTCTCGAGCGCTTCGCGAGCATCGTCACCGCGAGTCTCGACAACGTCGCGCATCGCGAGCGGCTCAAGCAGCTCGGCATGACCGACTCGCTGACCGGCCTCGCGAATCGCCGCTATTTCGACGAACGGCTGCGCGAGGAGTTGATGCGCGCGGCCCGTTATCGCGTGCCGGTCGCGTGTCTTTTCATCGATATCGACGGTTTCAAGCGCATCAACGATAGCCACGGCCATCAGGCCGGCGACCGCGCGCTCGCGGCGGTGGCCGCCTGCGTGCGACAGCAGGTGCGGCTTGGCGACACCGTCGCGCGCTATGGCGGCGAGGAGTTCGCCGCGCTGCTGCAAGGCGATCGCAGCGACGCGTTGACCGTCGCGGAACGCGTGCGGCGTGCGGTCGAGAATCTGGACGTGCGCGACGAGCACGGCGAGCTCATTGCATTGACCGTGTCGATCGGCGTGGCCGGGCGCGTGGTCGCCGGCAGCCCGGCCGAGGCGATGTCGCTCGGTCAGGCGATGATGGATGAGGCCGATCGCGCGATGTATCAGGCCAAGCGCAACGGCCGCAATCGTATCGAGGCGCAGGTCGATGCGTTCGATGGGCAGGGTTGATCGACCGTAACTAACACTAACTACGCGTCACACTCCTGCCGCATCCGGCGGCACCCCGAGCAGCTGCAACGCGCCGCCCATCACGCCGCTGAACACCGGTCCAGCGACCGTGCCGCCATAGAACGCCCTGCCAGCCGGATCGTCGATCATCACGGCGACGATCAGGCGCGGATCGCTCATCGGCGCCATGCCGACGAACAGCGCGCGGTAGCGGTTCTTCACGTAGCCCGCGCCGATCTGCTTGCGCGCCGTGCCGGTCTTGCCGCCGACGCGATAACCCGCCACGGTCGCGGCGCGTCCGGTGCCGCCGTTGCCCGTGGCCATTTCGAGCATGTTGCGGATCGCCCGCGCGGTGCCGGGCGTCGTGACCGATTCGCCGCGGTCGGCGAACGACGCGGGACCGTCCGCGTCGAGCGGCTCGCGCAGCAGGCTCACGCGCCTCAGCGCGCCGTCGCCCGCATAGGCGGTGTAGACCTGCGCGATTTGCAGCAGCGATACCGACAGCCCGTAGCCATACGCCATCGTGGCCTGTTCGATCGGGCGCCAGCGTTTATATGGCCGCAGCTTGCCGGCGGCCACGCCAGGGAAGGGCAGCTCGGGCTTCAGACCGAGCCCGTATTGCCGATACTTGGTCCAGATCGTCTCGGCCGGCAGATTCAGCGCGAGCTTTGCCAGCGCGATATTGCTCGACTTCTGCACCGCCTCGGCGACCGTCATCGCGCCGTGATTCGACGTGTCGTGAATTACGGCCGGGCCGATCCGATACCAGCCGGGCGCGGTATCGATGATGCTCTGCGGCCGCACCTTGCCTTCGTCGATCGACAGTGCGACGACCAGCGGCTTGATCGTCGAACCCGGTTCGAACGTGTCGATCACCGCGCGGTTGCGCAACTGCCGGCCGGACAGGCGCGTGCGGTCGTTCGGATCGAAGCTCGGGTAGTTGGCGAGCGCGAGGATCTCGCCGTTGCGCGCATCGAGCACGACCACGCTGCCCGCTTCGGCGCGGTGCTGCGCGATCGCGGCTTTGAGTTGTGTGTACGCGAGTTGCTGGATGCGCCGGTCGATCGTCAGCTGGATCGTGGCGCCGTTGCGCGCGGGCACGAGCGGCCGCGTCTCCGAGATCACGCGGCCGAGCCGGTCGCGGATCACCTCGCGGTGGCCGGGCGCGCCTTGCAACTGCGCGTTGGCGGCGAGTTCGACGCCTTCCTGGCCGTTGTCCTCGATGTCGGTGAAGCCGACCACGTGTGCGGCCGACTCGCCCTCGGGATAAAAGCGTTTGGTGTCTGCGATCTGCGTGATCCCGGCGAGCCCGAGGCGCGACAGATGCCCGGCAGTGTCGGCATCGACCTGGCGCTTGAGCAGCACGAAGCTGCGCTCGCCGTTCAGACGCCGACGCAGTTCCGCGAGCGGCAGATCGAGCAGCTTTGCCAGCGGCGCGAACGCGCTTTCGTCGACGAGCTTCGGCGTGGCCCAGATCTCGTAGGTCGCGAGACTGACCGCGAGCATCGAACCATTGCGATCGACGATCCGGCCGCGCGTCGCGTCGAGTTCGAGCAGGCGCTGATAGCGCTTCTGCCCTTGGTCGACGTAGAAGTCCTGATTCACGACCTGCACCCAGAACGCGCGGAGCGCGAGCGTCGCGAACGCGCCGAACACGAGCAGCACGACGAACTTCGAGCGCCACGCGGGTAGTCGCGCATCGAGCAGCGGGTTCTTCGCGGCTAAGGCATAGGGATCGGACGATGGCGGTTTTTTCTGGCGGATCATGGCGGCGGGCAGCGGACCTCACGTACTTTCGATTGAACGAGGCCGCCAAAGGCACGAGGCCCGGCGGCAAGGACTGTCGCCGGGCCGATTGTAAATAAAACGTAATTTAAATGCGAGGAATGTGAAAGGAGGTGCGTTCGAGCTGGAGCAAAGGCGAGCCGAGCCGAAGCTTGATAACGAAAAGCCGCGCGGACTTGCAAAATCCGCGCGGCTGATTCGTTCGATTGATGCGTCGACTCCGACGCGGCGTGTTGAATAGGCGCTCCCTGCCTGTGGGGCGCCTTCTTTTTTCGCGCCCGTTGCGGGCGCGGCGGGGCAAGCTCAGGCCGGCAACGCGAAACTCGCAATCGCGTCGCGCAACACGCCGACCTGGTCCTTCAGCGAATGCGCGGCGGCCGCGGCCTGTTCGACCAGTGCCGCATTCTGCTGCGTGACCTGATCCATCTCGCCGACCGCGCGGTTGACCTGTTCGATGCCCGCGCTCTGCTCGCGCGACGCGTGGCTGATTTCTTCGAGGATCTCGTTGACCCGCCGCACCGACTGCACGATCTCGCCCATCGTCGCGCCCGCGTTGGCGACCAGTGACGCGCCGGTCTCGACGGTATCGGTCGAGGTCTCGATCAGCGCCTTGATCTCCTTGGCGGCCGTCGCCGAGCGCTGCGCGAGGCTGCGCACTTCGGCCGCGACCACCGCGAAGCCACGACCCTGTTCGCCGGCGCGAGCCGCCTCGACGGCGGCATTCAGCGCGAGGATATTGGTTTGGAACGCGATGCCGTCGATCACGCCGATGATGTCGCCGATCTGCCGCGAGCTCGCGGTGATCTCGCTCATCGTGCGCACCACGTCGTCGACCACGCGGCTGCCGCGCGTCGCGACGTTCGCTGCGTCGCTCGCGAGTTGCGCGGCCTGGGTCGCGCTGTCCGCGTTCTGCTTCACGTTCACGGTCATCTGATCCATGCTCGACGCGGTTTGCACGAGCGCCGCCGCCTGCTCCTCGGTACGCTGCGACAGGTCGGTGTTGCCCGCCGCGATTTCGTTCGCGCCGACGTTGATGTTCTCAGTGCCCTTGCGCACGCGCGAGACCGTGTCGACGAGTCCCGCCTGCATCGTGCGCAGCGCATGCAGCAGGCTGCCGTTGTCGTGCGGCTCGATCGGCACCGGCGTCGCGAGGTTGCCTTGCGCCATCAACCGCGCGTGCTCGACGGCCACTTCGAGATCGCCGCCGAGCGAGCGGCGGATGCTGCGCAGCACGACCAGCATCACGACCGTAGAGAGCGCACCGAGCGTGATGGTGATCGCGAGCCAGCGCAGCAGGTTGCGGTAGAACGCGCTTTGCACGTCGTCCATGTACATGCCGGTCACGAGGTACCAGTCCCACGGCGCGAAGTGCATCGAGTAGCTGGTCTTCGCGACGGGATGCTCGCTGCCGGGCTTGGCCCACAAATAATCGACGAAGCCGCCGCCGTCGTGATTGCCCGCGTTGACGATATCGACGAACAGATGATTGCCGGCCGGATCGGTGAACTGCGCGAGGTTCTTGCCGATCAGTTCGGGCTTGATCGGATGCATCAACATGACCGGCTGCGAGTCGTTGATCGACAAGTAGCCGTCCTTGCCGTAGCGCATCGCGCCGAGCGTCGCGAGCGCCTGCTTTTTCGCGTCGTCCTCGGACAGCGCATGCTGCTGGGAGAGCGAGTAGTAGTGGCCGACGACGTGGTTTGCCTCTTCGATCAACGAGCGCAATTGCTCGCGTCGGTCCGAGATCATCGATGCGCGGTTCTGCCACGCGCCGAACGCGCCAATCAGGATCAGGCCGACCCACAGAACGGCGATCATGGACGCCAGTTTTCGGTTCAGAGTCATAGCGATGGGAATAGGCGTTTTGGCCAGTAGGGTCCATTGAATTGCGGTGGGATGCCGCTCGCTGTGTTTACGGCGCGAAATGGCGTTGATCGAGGCAGGGAAAACCCGCTGTTCGAAATCGCTATTCATCTGATTAATAGGCGGATTTATTGAGCGTTTTAAGCGGATTTCATGCGCCAATTCGAAAAAGACTTTTGTGCATGATTCGCGGATCTGAATTAACTGGCGATTATCGGTAAATCGCAGCAATTGAAAAAATGCGCGCGAAAATCGACATGAAAAATGCCGGTTCTGGTCTGCGTAAAATCTGCCGAGCCCAATCCAGGAAGGCTTGTACCAACATTCCACAAAACGCCAATCAAATCCAAAAATCCCGTTAAATGGTCACGCATGCAAAAAACAACACATTTTTCCACTTAAGCGCAACCACGAAAGACCGCTGAGACCTTCAAAGACTCGTCATAAAAAATTCCGCTATAGTCGCCCTTTTCCGATTGCCAGCCTGGCATCGAAGAACGCCAATAAGCCCGCCACCAGGAGTCCCGAAGAGTGAATGCACGCGATCCCGCTTTCGTTTCCCAGTCCCGCAGTGCGCGCCTGCGCCAGATGCTCGTCAGCAGCGAACTCGAATTCATGATGGAGGCGCATAACGGCCTGTCCGCGCGCATCGTTCGCGAAGCGGGGTTCAATGCGATCTGGGGCTCTGGCCTCGCGATCTCCGCGCAGTTCGGCGTGCGCGACAACAACGAGGCGAGCTGGACGCAGGTGGTCGATACGCTCGAATTCATGGCCGACGCGAGCGATCTGCCGATCCTGCTCGACGGCGACACCGGCTACGGCAACTTCAACAACGTGCGCCGCCTCGTGCGCAAGCTCGAACAGCGCGGCATCGCCGGCGTGTGCATCGAGGACAAGCAGTTTCCGAAGACCAACAGCTTCATCAACGGCGAGGCGCAGCCGCTTGCCGATATCGACGAATTCTGCGGCAAGATCAAGGCGGGCAAGGACTCGCAGAACGACGAGCATTTCTCGATCGTCGCGCGCGTCGAGGCGCTGATCGCGGGCTGGGGCATGGACGAGGCGCTGCGCCGCGCGCAAGCGTACGCGCAAGCTGGTGCCGATGCGATCCTGATTCACAGCAAGCTGTCGCGCCCCGACGAGATTCTCGAATTCGCGCGCGAATGGGCCGGGCGCGCGCCGCTCGTGATCGTGCCGACCAAGTACTACAGCACGCCGACCGAGGTGTTCCGCGAAGCGGGCATCAGCACCGTGATCTGGGCGAACCATCTGATCCGCGCGGCGACCTCGGCGATGCAGGCCGTCGCGAAGGAAATCCATTCGAGCGAGACGCTCGTCAACGTCGAGGACAGCATCGCGGCCGTCAACGAAATCTTCCGTTTGCAGGACGCCGACGAATATTCGGAAGCCGAAGACCGCTATCTGTCGAGCGGCCGCGCGGCCGGCTCGGCCGTCGTGCTCGCCGCGAGCCGCGGCAAAGGCCTTGAAGCGGTGACCGGGGACCGTCCGAAGGTGATGCTGCCGATCGCCGGCAAACCGCTGCTGCGCTGGCTCGTCGACGCGTTCAAGAAGCAGGGCGTCAACGACATCACCGTGGTCGGCGGCTATCGCGCCGACGCGATCGATACCGCGGGCATCCGCCTCGTGGTCAACGAGCAGCATGCGCAGACCGGCGAGCTTGCCTCGCTCGCGTGCGCACTCGACCACCTGACCGGCGACACGGTCATTTCGTACGGCGACCTGCTGTTTCGCAGCTACATCCTGCGCGATCTGGTGGAAAGCGGGGCCGCGTTCAACGTGGTCGTCGATTCGTCGCTAACCGATGCGGAGAACGCGAGCGTGCGCGATTTCGCGTGGTGCTCGGCCGCCGACGACCGCGGTCTGTTCGGCAACAAGATCGTGCTGCGGCATGTCGCGAGCGGGCGGGAGCAGTCGTCGGCGGCGGGCGTCGCCCCAGTGCCGCATGGCCGCTGGATGGGTCTGCTGAACGTGCGCGGCGCGGGTCGCGAGCGCCTGCGGGCGGTCATGCGCGAGTTGCGGACGCGCGACGATTTTGCGTCGCTCGACATGCCCGCGCTGCTGAACGCGTTGATCGAAGCGGGCGAGTCGATCGAGGTGCAATACGTGCACGGCCACTGGCGCGGCGTCAACGATCTCGACGATTTCCGCCGCGCGGGCGACTTCGCGCACGCGCAGGCGCCGTTCGCGACGGCCGTCGGCGGCGGGGCGACGACGAACGATGCGCACGGAGGCGCGCAATGATCGAAGCAGCACAGTTCGTCGAGGCGGCGCGCGAGCGCGGTTTCGACTGGTACGCGGGCGTGCCGTGCTCCTATCTGACGCCGTTCATCAACTACGTGCTGCAGGACGAATCGCTGCACTACGTGTCGGCGGCCAACGAGGGCGACGCGGTCGCGCTGATCGCCGGCGTTACGCTCGGCGCGAAAAACGGCCGGCGCGGCATCACGATGATGCAGAACTCCGGGCTCGGCAACGCGGTCAGCCCGCTGACGTCGCTGACGTGGACCTTCCGCCTGCCGCAACTGCTGATCGTCACGTGGCGCGGCCAGCCCGGCGTTGCCGACGAGCCGCAGCATGCGCTGATGGGCCCGATCACGCCGGCGATGCTCGACACGATGGAAATTCCGTGGGAGACATTCCCGACCGAGGCCGACGCGATCGGTCCGGCGCTCGATCGCGCGATCGCGCACATGGACGCAACCGGCCGTCCATACGCGCTCGTGATGCAGAAGGGCAGCGTTGCGCCGTATGAACTGAAGGACGGCGGCGCGCCCAGGCGGCGCACGCCGGTCGAGCCTCGCGCGCGGTTCCGCGACAGCGCCGCGGACGAACTCGCGACGCGCCACGACGCGCTGCAAAAGGTGATCGCGCATACGCCGCTCGACTCGACGGTGGTGCTCGCGTCGACCGGCTTTTGCGGCCGCGAACTCTATGCGATCGACGATCGCGCGAATCAGCTATACATGGTCGGCTCGATGGGCTGCGTGACGCCGTTCGCGCTCGGCCTAGCGCTCGCGCGCCCCGATCTGCGCGTGGTCGCGCTCGACGGTGACGGCGCCGCACTGATGCGCATGGGCGTGTTCGCGACACTTGGCGCGTACGGCCCGTCGAACCTCGCGCACGTGCTGCTCGATAACGGCGCGCACGACTCGACCGGTGGCCAGGCGACGGTATCGTCGCAGGTGTCGTTCGCGGGCGTGGCGGCCGCGTGCGGTTACGCGTCGGCGCTCGAGAGCGACGATCCTGCGATCATCGACGAGCTGTTCGCGGCGCCGCCGCTCGACGGGCCGCGCTTCGCGCGCCTGACGATCCGCCGCGGCACGCCCGGCGGCCTGCCGCGCCCGACCATTACGCCGCCCGATGTGAAGACGCGCCTGATGCGCCACATCGGCGCGATCTGAACCCGACGCCAACAGGAGCGCCCATGCTGCTGCTCAACCCCGGCCCGGTGACGCTCACCGAACGTGTCCGCAACAGCCTGTTGCAGACGGATCTGTGCCATCGCGAGAGCGAGTTTTTCGATCTCCAGGAAGAGGCGCGCACGCGTCTCGTCGACGTGTACGGGCTCGACCCGAACGAATGGCAGGCAGTGCTGATGACCGGTTCCGGAACGGCTGCCGTCGAAAGCATGACGGCCGCGCTGGTGCCGCACAACGGCAAACTGCTGGTCGTCGAAAACGGTGTGTACGGCGAGCGTATCGCGCAGATCGCCGCGCAATACGGCATCGCGCACGAAGCGCTGAAGCACGACTGGATGGACGCACCCGATCTGGCGAAGATCGCCGACCGTCTCGACGCCGACAAGTCGTTCACGCACGTCGCGGTGATTCATCACGAAACGACCACGGGCCGTCTGAACGACATCGCGGCGCTCGGCGCCTTGTGTCGCGAGCGCGGCCTGCGTCTGCTGGTGGACGGTGTCAGCAGCTTCGGCGCCGAAACGATCGATTTCGCGGACGCGAACCTCGACGCGCTCGCCGCGACCGCCAACAAGTGCCTGCATGGCGTGCCGGGCGCGTCGTTCGTGCTGGTGCGGCGCGCGGCGCTCGCGCGCGCGGCGAGCCGCACGTACTACCTCGATCTCGCGCGGCTCGCGCGTTTGCAGGATCAGCGCAACACGCCGTTTACGCCGTCGGTGCACGCGTATTACGCGCTGGTCGAGGCGTTGCGTGAGCTCGCCGAGGAAGGCGGCTGGCGCGCGCGTCACGCGCGCTATGCGGCGCTTGCCGAGCAGGTGCGCGCTGGGCTGGCGGCGCGCGGCATCGACAGTGTGTTGCCGGCCGGGCAGTCGTCGGTGGTGTTGCGCGCGTACCGCTTGCCCAACGGTATCGCGTATCCGCAACTGCACGACGCGCTGAAAGCGCGCGGCTTCGTGATCTATGCGGGGCAGGGCGGGCTGTCGGCGGAGCTGTTCCGCATCTCGACGATGGGCAACATTCACGCGGCCGATATCGACCGCCTGCTGCAGGGCTTCAGCGACTTGATGTGCTGACGCTGCGCCGAGCGGCGCGCCGCGACCGCGCCGCTCGCGGCTCCCTTACACCGGATCCTTGTCCGGCGGCCCGTCAGGCCGCTGCGGCTCCTCGACATGATGCCCCGGCGACGGCGGCACGAGCGGGTCGGCTTCCGGGTCGCGGTTCGGATCGGCGTTCGGGTCGGGAATCGGGCTGGTGTGCATTTCGTAGCTCATTGCGTCACCCTGCGGTTGAAATGCGCGGGTCCGGCGTAAGCGGCTTGATACCGTCGATGTGTGCCGCCACGTCGTCTATCTGTCTTCAAGCGTAGGCGCTCGCCGCGCTTCCTGCTCGCTCCTTTTAGCTATTTCTTCGCGCGTTTGCGGCCGGCGCTGAGCTGCCAGTAGCGCTCGATCGCGAACACGTCGTCGTAATTGCCGGCGCCGAACGCCCGCAACTGGCTGGCGTACGCGTTGACCGCTTCGCGTTTCAGATGCGCGCGGCGCTGTACGTCGATCGTGTGGCCCGCGCTCGGCGTTGCCGGCGTCGCGACGATGCCGCGCTGCGCGAGATCGGCGAGCCGCGCCTGCACCGCGCCCGGTGTGAGCCGGTGAATCGCTTCCTCGTAACCGAACCAGTCCAGATGCGTGAGCCGCGGCAGGATCTCGCAGCACGCTTCGAATACCCGCGCGTGATCGTCGTGATGCAGGCCAAGCGGCATCAGCAGCGTGTTCGCGGTCGTGCGGTAAATCGTTTCCTCCAGCGCCGCGGCCATCTGGCTGATCGACGGCGAGTCGGCGTACTGGCTGTCGCGAAACGGCATGCGCAGCGGGATCGCGTCGAGCACTTCGAGCGCGCGGTTGTCTTCGATCGTGCGTTCGCGGACCGCTTCATGGGCGTTCGTGAAGCCCGCTTTTTCGTCCCACTCCGTGTGCATGTCGTGTTCGGGCGGAGCGGCGAACACGGTGCAGACGGCGGCGTCGGGATGGGCGGCGAGCAAGGCGCCGCAACTGAAGACGGCGTCGTCGAAATGGGGCGAGACGATGAAAAGGCGTGGAGTGGTTTCGCTCATGGGCTTGCGTATGGGGATTCGAGGCGGGACGGATGAGGTATCGAGGCTACCGGTCGTCAAGGCGCCGCGTGCGCAAAAAACGTGGCGTCACCTCAGCTTAGGCGCAATTGGCGCGGCTTGCGCGCGAAACTTCCAGCGCGCAAAGCGCGTGCCTGACAGGCCGCGGATCGAACTCTCGATCCGTCCATCCAGTGACGGCCGTGGCTTTCCGGCTTGTCGCGCGCCGCTGTCAGGGGCCCTTGAAGCGCACGTTTTTTGTGTACTTTGCGAATTCTCCGAACACTGTCCTCCCGCCTCCCACGTTCAGGGGATGGTCCCTCCGTGCGACCGCGCCGATCATTTTCCCGATTCGGAAGACACCGCGGGACGAGCCGGGGAGTGAGTCGCGATCTCGACGGCTCAAGTACAACAAGGTTGAGATCGAAACGCGTCAGATCCCGGCTAGAGCGTGCGCAAATCGTCCGGCGTGTCCACGTCGCGCAGAATGCCGGGATCGTCAACGTCGATGCGCGTCAGCGCTTGTGACGTGAGCAGCGCTTTAGCGCCGGTGTCGCCGTCCAGCGCGAGTAGCGCGTCGCGATGCTCGCTGCCGAAGCCGACCGGATGGCCGCGCTGGCCGTCGTAGAACGGCGCGACGAGCGGCGCGCCGTTGTCGAGCGCGCGGGCTACCGCTTCGATCGTCGGAACCGCAATGCGCGGCATATCGGCAAGCGCGACGATCCAGCCCTCGGCGTCATCGCTCGCTTCGATACCGGCGGCGAGGCTCGCGCCCATGCCGCGCTCGGCGCTCGCCGCAAACACGACATCACAGCCGGCATCGTTCAGCGCGCGGGCGAGCGCGTCGGAGCCCGGCCGCACGACAGCGAGCACCCGCGTCACGACCCGCAGCAGCCGATGCGCGGCTTCATGCGCAACCGGCGTGCCGTCGGGCATACGTGCGAGCAGTTTGTTGTGCAGCCCGTGCGGATCGAAGCGCGAGCCGAAACCGGCGGCGAGCAACACGCCAGTGGCGAGCGAGGCGTAGGCCATCGGCGGATACCGGTAGACAGGAATGACCCCGATTGTGCGATGCAACGGGGCGCGAAGCAAGCGGCAAGCAAGCAATATGCAAGCCGGCCGCCGCTTTCGCTTTCACTCCAATTCCGGCACTGCCGCCGGTTCAGGTCCGCACCACCTTGTCCAGCGTGATCGGCAGATCGCGCACCCGCACGCCGGTCGCGTTGTACACCGCGTTCGCGATCGCGGCTACCACAGCCGTGATGCCGATCTCGCCGATACCGCGCACGCCGAGCGAGTTGATATAAGGATCGGGCCGGTCGATGAAAGTGATGTCGAGCGTGCCGATATCGGCATTCACCGGCACGTGATACTCGGCGAGGTTCGCGTTCGTGAAGCGTCCAAAGCGCGCATCGAGCGTGCTTTCCTCTTGCAGCGCCGCGCCGATGCCCCATACGATGCCGCCCATCATCTGGCTGCGCGCGGTCTTTTGGTTCAGCACGCGGCCGACGTCGTACACCGCGACCACGCGCGGCACGCGGATCGTGCCGAGCTCGGCATCGACGTGGACCTCGACGAACACCGCGCCGAACGAGTGGAACGAGTACTTCTGCTTCTCGTCGCCGGGCTTCACGGTCGCGCTCGCCTCGATCGGCTTGCCGCCCGCGCGCGCGATGATCGCCGCGGCCGGATCGCGCTTGCCCGGTTGCGAGCGGCTCACGACCCAGCCGCTTGCGACGGTGATGTCATCGAGCGGCAGGCCATGCACGGGCGACGCCGCATCGGCAAGCGCCAGCGCGATCAACTGGCTGCGCGCCTGGCTCGCCGCGTCGCGCACCGCGGGCGACACGCTGGCCGCCGACTGCGAGCCGCCCGAGACCGGCGCGCGCGGCAGCGACGAATCGCCGAGCGCGAAGTGGATCTGCTCGGGCGTGAAGCCGAGCGCATCGGCGGCGACCTGGGTCATCACCGTGTAGGTGCCGGTGCCGATGTCCTGGGTGCCCGATGCGACCATCGCGGTGCCGTCCGGCAGAATCTGCGCAAGCGCCGACGCCTCGCTTCGGTTGGCCGGATAGGTTGCGGTCGCCATGCCCATGCCGATCAGCGTGTTGCCGTCGCGTCTCGAACGTGGCGCGTGCGGGCGGCGCGACCAGCCGAACTTCTCGGCGCCGATCTGATAGCACTCGCGCAGCGACTTGCCCGACCACGGCTTGTGCTCCTGCGGATCGCTGTCCGCATAGTTCTTCAGGCGCAGCGCGAGCGGGTCCATCTTCAGCGCGACGGCGAGTTCGTCCATCGCCGATTCGAGCGCGAACGAGCCGGTGGTTTCTCCGGGTGCGCGCATGAAGGTCGGCGTGCCGACATTGAGTTGCACGAGCCGGTGCGTCGTTATCTGGTTGGGCACCGCGTACAGCATGCGCGTGACCATGCAGCAGGTCTCGGTCCAGTCTTCGATCATCGACGTGTTCGAGATGCTGTCGTGACGCATCGCGGTCAGGGTGCCGTCGTGCCGCGCGGCGATCACGAAGTGCTGCTCGGTGCGCGGACGTGCGCCGACCGGGCCGAACATCTGCGGGCGTTCGAGCGCGAGGCGGACGGGCCGCCCGGTTTGCCGCGCGGCCATCGCGCACAGCGACACGTGCGACCACGACGAGCCCTTGCAACCGAAGCCGCCGCCGATCAGCGGCGAGATCACGCGCACGTCGGACACAGGGATGGCGAACGTCTTCGAGAGCACCTGCGCGGCGCCGCTCACGCCCTGCGTCGAGTCGTAGACCGTCAACTGCGGGCCGTCCCATTGCGCCATCGTCGCGTGGGGCTCCATCGGGTTGTGGTGCTCGATCGGCGTCGTATAGGTCGCTTCGATATGCACGTCGCCGCTTTGCATGCCGTCCTCGAAGCTGCCGCGCTGCGTGTCGGTCTGACGGCCCTGCGGCTTGTCCGGCGCATGCGCGTGCGCCTTCGCCTGCTCGAAGTCGAGCGCCGCGGCGCCCGGCTGATAGGCGATGCGTAGCTGGCGAGCGGCATCGGCCGCCTGTTCGAGCGTATCGGCGACGACCACCGCGACCGGCTCGTTGCTGTAGTGCACTTCGTTATCCTGCAGAAGCGACAGATGCCGGCCGGCCGGCGGCGCGAGCGCGGGCCGGCCGCCATTCGGCAGGCGCGGCGCGTTCTGGTAGGTCATCACGAGCAGCACGCCGGGCACGGCCTCGGCGCGGCTCGCATCGATCGAGGCGATCGTGCCGGCCGCGATCGTGCTCGTCACGAGCACCGCATGCGCGAGGCGCGCCCCGGGGAATTCGGCTGCATAACGCGCGTCGCCGGTCACCTTGAGCAGACCGTCGACGCGATCGAGCGGTTGTCCGATCAGATTCATGCGACACCTCCCGCCTTACCGGCGGCCTGGTTGACCGCGCGCACGATCGCGCGTTGCGCGAGTTGCACCTTGAACGCGTTGTCGTGGCGCGGCTGCGCGCCACTCAACGCGGCCGCGGCGGCGTTCTTCAGCGTGGCCTGGCTGAGCGGCTGGCCGCTCAGCATCTGCTCGGCCACGTTCGCGCGCCATGGTTTGTGCGCGACACCGCCGAGCGCGATGCGCGCGCTCTGAACACGCTCGCCGTCCATCTGCAACGCGGCCGCGACCGATACGAGCGCGAACGCGTAGCTCGCGCGGTCACGCACCTTCAGATAGTGCGAATGCGCGCTGAAGAGCGGCGGCGGCAGATCGACCGCGGTGATCAGCTCGCCGGGCTGCAAGGTGGTATCGACATCGGGCCGGTCGCCCGGCAGCCGATGGAAATCGGCGAACGCGATCGTGCGCTCGCCCTTGGGACCGCTCACGCGCACCAGCGCATCGAGCGCGGCCAGCGCGACGCTCATATCCGACGGGTTGACCGCAATGCATTGCGGGCTCGCGCCGAGGATCGCATGCGCGCGGTTATGGCCGTCGAGCGCCGCGCAGCCGCTGCCGGGCAGGCGCTTGTTGCACTGTGTGAACGCGGTGTCGTAGAAATAGCCGCAGCGGGTGCGTTGCAGCAGGTTGCCGCCGACCGTCGCCATGTTGCGCAACTGCGCCGACGCGCCCGCGAGCAGCGCTTGCGACAGCAGCGGGTACTGCTCGCGCACTAGCGCGTGATTGGCCGCGTCGCTGTTGCGCACCAGCGCGCCGATGCGGATGCCGCCGCCGGGCAGCGTCGTCACCGAGTCGAGGCCGCCGATGTGCGTGATATCGATGAGCCGCACCGGCCGCGCGACGCCGCCCTTCATCAGATCGAGCAGATTCGTGCCGCCGCCGATGAATACCGCGCCCGGCTGTTGCGCGGCGCGCACCGCGCTGGCGACGTCGCCGGCGAATTCGTAGGAGATCGCATCCATGTCGGTCTCCGTCAGGCGATGTCGTGCGCGGCGCGGACCGCGGCGACAATGTTCACGTACGCGCCGCAGCGGCAGATGTTGCCGCTCATGCGTTCGCGGATTTCGTCGTCGGTGAGCGCGGCGGGACGCGCGCGCACGTCGGCGGTCACGGTGCTCGCCGTGCCGTTGCGGAATTCGCTGAGCAGGGCGGTCGCCGAGCACAACTGCCCGGGCGTACAGTAGCCGCACTGGAACGCATCGTGTTCGATGAACGCGGCCTGCACCGGACTCAACGCGCCGTTGCTCGCGAGTCCTTCGACGGTCGTGATGTTCTCGCCTTCATGCATGACCGCGAGCGTCAGACACGAGTTGATGCGGCGGCCGTCGACGAGCACCGTGCAGGCGCCGCATTGACCGCGGTCGCAGCCTTTCTTCGTGCCCATCAGTCCCGCGTATTCGCGCAACGCGTCGAGCAGCGTTACGCGCGGTTCGAGCTGCAGCGTGTACGCGCGGCCGTTGACGGTCAACGTGACGGGGCGCGGCGGCACCACGGGGTTGCTTTGCGGCGCGGGTGAGGCGGGCGCCGGCGCTTGCGTTTGCGCGCGCAGATGCGGCGCCGCACCGATCGTCGCGGCGGCCGCCGCGGATTGCAGGAAGCGGCGTCGCGACGGTTGGGAAGGCGTGCTGGTGGGCTCGGCGGTGGACTCTGACGCGGAGGTGTCCCCGCAATGCTGACATTCTGTAGGCGTAGCCATGACGATCTGTTGACTCCACTGAAAGGTCAATGCAGGCCGACGACGCGTCGATGTCCAACGCATCGCGCTGAAGCAAAACTATTGCGCAGCAATTTGAATGCCGTTGCAGCTACCACGGTATTAAAAACTCGCTGCAAGCGCAAAGCCGATCTGTGCAATAAACGCAGGCCAATACGCGCAATGATCGGGATGGAGCCCGGCTGGAGCCGCGCAAACACGGGCAAAAGTTGCACATTGCAACGGGGAAATGCGAGATCGACCTCCGGGCTCAACGCGCCCGGCAGGCGGCCAGGATGCCTCGCAGCAAATCGATCGGCGGCGGCGGACATCCGGGGATCGTCAGGCTCACGGGTAGCTTCGCTGCGGATGTCGACAGGTTTGAACTGGATGGGTAATGTCCGCTTTGCGGGTGATAAATTTGGAACGGGCCAACCGGGTCAAAATGGAGTCGGTGCTATGAGCAAAACCGATCGGGGATAACACCTGATTGCCGCGCGCATTCGCGGGCGACCGAGTATTGCGACGTCGCGGAGCAATAGGCGAGGGAGGTTGATCATGGCGAAGCTGCGCATTGCGACGTTCAACATCAACGGTATCCGCTCGCGGCAGGCGGCGCTATTGCAATGGCTCGAGCGCGAGGCGCCGGACGTCGTCTGCCTGCAGGAACTGAAGGCGGTGGATAACGCATTTCCAGTCGACGCATTGCGCGACGCCGGTTATGGCGCCGTGTGGCAAGGCCAGAGCGCATGGAACGGTGTGGCGATTCTGGCCAAAGGCGACGCACCGCTCGAACGTCGGCGCGGTCTACCCGGTCTCGAAGACGACACGCATAGCCGTTACATCGAGGCCGCGGTCGGCGGCGTGCTGATCGTGTGTCTGTACCTGCCGAACGGCAATCCGCAGCCCGGCCCCAAGTTCGACTACAAGCTCGCGTGGTTCGATCATCTGATCGCGCATGCGGCGCAGCTCTACCAGAGCGGCCACCCGGTCGTGATCGCTGGGGACTTCAACGTTGTGCCGACCGACGAAGACATCTACAACCCGCGCTCGTGGCTAAAGGACGCGCTGCTGCAGCCGGAGAGCCGCGAGCGTTATCGCAGGCTGCTCGCGCAAGGCTGGACCGATGCGCTGCGCACGCATTTCGGCGACGAACGCGTGTACACGTTCTGGGACTATTTCCGCCGTCATTGGGATACGAATTCGGGGCTGCGCATCGATCATCTGCTGCTGAGCGCCGACCTCGCGCCGCGCCTGCGCGATGCGGGCGTCGACCGTTGGGTGCGTGGCGAACCGCATGCCAGCGACCACGCGCCGACGTGGATCGAACTGGAAATGGGCGCCGGCCGCAAGAAGAAGAGCCGCTAGTGAAGCGGCGGGCGATCCGCTTGCGGCGGATCGCCCGCTTTGGCGCGACTGCTTCGCGCTGTTGATCGGCGCCTATGATCCGGCGCCGTGCCTGCTTCAGTCGTAGTCGCGACCGCCGCGCGACCACAGCGCGCCCATCACGAACCCGGCGAGAGCAACCACGGCCAGCGTCGTGAACGGGTTTTCGGCCGTCGCATCGCGCACGAGGCTCGTGGTATTCGCGCATAACTGCTGCGCCTTGCCGCTCAATTCGCGCGCCTTGCCCGCCACCTGCGCGCTGGTGTCGCCGACTGCATCGCCGACCGCGCTTTGCACCTTGCCCGCGACTTCCTTTACCGCGCCTGCCGCTGAATTCGTATCCATATGCATCGCTCCTGTTGTCATATTTACGTGCGGGTCCGCTGCAATTGCAACGCGCTCGCACAAGGGCGCCGCGCAAGCCGTGCCAGTGCGGCGTGGGCCTGCGTCAGTGACGAAAGGGGCGCAAGAAGTGCGCCCGGCGACGGGACGCCATGCATCCGGCCAAACGGGACGTGCTGGAACATCATCGTCGGCGCCCGAAATTGATGCCGACGAACACGGCCAGCAGCATCAGAAAACCGCCGAATAGCAGCGCGGCATTGACGAGCACCTGGTGCAGCCCGAGCGTTTCGACGTCGATGAACGGATACGGATAAAAATCCGACAGGCTGCCGCGCCAGAACGTGATGCCGAGATAGGCGAGCGGATAGACGAGCCATAGCGGAGCGTGGCGCAACCGCAGATGAAAACGCGGCACGAACAGCACCCAGTAGAGCGCGGCGAGCATCGGCAGCACGCTGTGCAGCGACTCGTTGAGCAGGCGGCGGTAGGGCGACAGCGGCCACAGTCCGCGCAACAGCAGGTTGTACGCGATGCCGACGAACACGATGTACGCGACCACCGCGGTCACGACGGTGGGCTGCCGGAAAAAGCGCACGAGCGGCGAGCGGTGCTTCCACAGCACGATGCAGGTGAAGCAGAGCGCACTGGCGAGCACCGTCAGATTGGTCAGGTAGCTGCTCATGCGCGCGAGCGCGTCGAACACGGTGAGCCCGCGCGCGAGCGATCGATCGATCGTCAGGTCGGCTTGCGCGAGGATCGCCATCCACGCGATCAGCGCAATGACCGCCGCCAACGTCAGCGACGACACACTGGGCGTATGCAGCGGCAGCTCGGGTTCGCGCTGCGGAACGAGGGTAGGGCGCATGCGCTCGATTCTACGCGCGGTGCGCGCGCGGCTGCATGGGCTTTCGCGTCCACGCGAGCCGGCGTTGGCAAAATACTACGGCGTACTACGCGAGCTACTGGCTGGCTGTAAAGCGGGTTGCAAAGCGGATTGCAAGCTCGCCGCCACGGCTGCAAGCGCCGCACTCACTGGCGGCGATTCATCGTGTGTTTCGACCCGTTATGATCGCGACTGCAGTCCTCGATGTTAACGACGCCGTGCGCGGCAAGCAGTCTCTGTCAGCGCCGGTTCAAGACTCGCAAAACGGAGAGAAAGCATGAAAGCCAGCACCGTTGCCGAACGGGAAGCGCGCGGCCGCGCCGCGCGCGAGCATTCGAAACGCTCGAGTCACCGGGCGGTCGGCGAGTTGCACCGCGATCCGATCGAGCTGCTGAAACAAAGCAGCGCGGAGCGCGTCGAGAGTCTGGTGCCGCTGCGCTATGGGCGCATGGCTGCCTCGCCGTTCTCGTTCTTTCGAGGCAGCGCGATTCTGCAGGCGCACGATCTGAGCAAGGTGCACGACACCGGCCTCACCATGCCGATCTGCGGCAACGGCCATCTGATGAATTTCGGCGGCTTCGCAACGCCCGAGCGGCAACTGGTCTTCGACCTGAGCGACTTCGACGAAGTCTCGATCGGCCCGTTCGAATGGGACCTGAAACGCTTGTGCGCGAGCCTCGTCGTGGCCGCGCGCCAGATGCGCCTGAGCCGCGGCACCGCCGAGAGTCTCGTGATGACCGCGGTCGGCTCGTATCGCGATCGCGTCGCGCAATACGCGCAGTTCGGCGCGCTCGACCTGTGGTACGACCGCATCACATTCGACCGCATGGCCGAGATCGCACTGACGCCCGAGCGCCGGCGCGCGGTGCGGCGCGGCATGGAGAAGGCCGCGAGCCGCACGCATGAAAGCCTGCTCGAAAAAATGGCCTCGTTCGACGGCAATCGCTGGACCATCCACGATGCGCCGCCCGCGCTGTTTCACGTGCATGGTGCGAACACGTTGTTGACGGCCGAGGAAACCGAAGCCTACCGGACCGGCAACGTCGACAAGATGGTCGAGCAGGTGTGGGACGAGTACCGCAAGACGATGTCGCACGATCGGCGCGAACTGCTGGATCACTTCACGAGGCACGACGTCGTGTTCAAGGCGGTCGGCGTCGGCAGCGTCGGCACGCGTTGTCTGGTCGTGCTGCTCGTCGATCACATGGGCAAGCCGTTGTTCCTGCAATTGAAGGAGGCGCGGCCGTCGGTCATTGCGCAGTTCTACAAGTCGCCGGCCGTCAAGCATCAGGGCGAGCGCGTCGTGCAAGGACAGCGGCTGCTGCAGGCCGCGAGCGACGTCTTCCTCGGCTGGGGGACCGGGCCGCTCGGGCGGCATTTCTATTTCCGCCAGCTGCGCGATATGAAGCTGTCCGCGAATATCGAGCTGTTCGACAGCGATCTGCTCGACGGCTATGCGCGGCTATGCGGCTGGATCATGGCGCGCGCGCATGCGAAGGCGAGCGGCCAGGCGATCGAGCTCAGCGCGTACATCGGCCGCGGCGATCAGTTCGGCGAAGCGCTGAGCGGCTACGCGAGCGCCTACGCGGATCAGGTCGAGCGCGACTACGACGTGTTCATCAAAGCGTGCCGCGGCGGCAAGCTCGAAGCGCGCACCGAAGAGGATATGGCGGCGGATTTCCGTGTGTAGCGCTGCGTGCGCGTGATGTCACTTCACGCGCACCGTCACGCATCGGCGCGCGCTTCGCGCAGCGTGACGAAACGCAGATGGCGCTCGCGTGCCGCTTCGATCACGCTCGGCAGCACCGCGAGAATCAGCGGCTGGCCTTCGATCGTCAGCGCGGCGTTGCCATCGTGCAGCAACAGGATGTCGCGCGCGGCGAGACCATCGAGCAGCCGCCGCGCAACCATGTGAGGGTCACGCTCGCGCGTATCGTAGCCACGCCGCGTCCAGGCCGCGAGACGCAGGTCGAGCTTGCGCAGCACCGGCTCCAGGAAGAGGTTGCGCAGGCCGGCGGGCGCGCGGAAAAACATCGGCCGCGCGCCGCTGACGGTTTCGAGCGTGCGTTGCGCGGCGGCGATCTCGCGCGTCAACGCGCGCGGAAACGCGACCGAAAACGTATGCACGTGCATCTGCGAGTGATTTTCGAGCCCATGCCCACGCGCGACGATCTCGCGCGCGAGTTGCGGATAACGCTCGACCTTCGCGCCGATGCAGAAGAACGTCGCGCGCACGTCGAACGCATCGAGCAGATCGAGCACTTGCGGCGTGACGACGGGATCGGGACCGTCGTCGATGGTCAGCGCGATTGCATCCGCGTTGCGCGGGTTCGCGGGCAGGCGGGTCCAGTTGGGCCCGAGCAGGGTGGTGCGCGGCAATAGTCCGGCGATCGTGAACAGCGCGTGATTCGCGCCGATCGCGGCGAGCCACCATGGCCACGCGGCCGGGGCGACAGCCACGCCGATCAGCACGATCACGTGCCAGCCGATCGTGCCGTTCAGCAGTGCGGAGTTGCGGCTACGCGGCCAGCGGCGAGGCGGGTTCGGGCATTCATTCATCGAACGTGTTTGCAGTACGCCTTCCTCCGTCCCGGGAAGGCCGTGAATCTTGCGCGATGCGCAACCGCGAACGATACCACTGTTGCGCTCGTCGACGTGCCGTTCGGCGGCCACGTATGCGGTGAAAGCGCGCTGAAAGACGTCGCGCGGTTTGCGATCGCCGATTCGCTGTTGTATGGTGCGGGGCGAAAAGCGCCGCGCGTGTCGATGGCGATCGGACCGATCGCCGCAACAAGCTCGCGTCGCTACCCAACACAACAGGAGATGCGTGATGTCGGAAACAGGAAACGGAAAAGTGGCGCTGGTGACGGGCGCGGGCAGCGGCATCGGTCGCGCGTGCGCACTGACGCTCGCGCAGCACGGCTATAGCGTGGTGCTCGCGGGACGCCGCCAGGCCGCGCTCGATGCGGTCGCGCAGGAAGCGCGGGCGCTGCCCGGCGACGCGCTCGCGGTATCGTGCGACGTGACCGACGCCGATAGCGTCGCCGCGCTTTTCGACACGATCCGCGCGCGCTTCGGCCGGCTCGACGTGCTGTTCAACAACGCGGGACGCAACGGCTCGCCCGTCGATCTCGACGAAGTCAGCATCGACGAATGGCGTTCCATCGTCGATACCAATCTGAACGGCGTGTTCCTGTGCACGCGCGCGGCGTTCGGCCTGATGAAGACGCAGAACCCGCGCGGTGGCCGCATCATCAACAACGGCTCGATCTCCGCGCATGCGCCGCGTCCGAACAGCGCCGCGTACACGGCGACCAAACACGCGATTACCGGACTCACGAAGGCGGTGTCGCTCGACGGCCGCAAATACGACATCGTGTGTGGTCAGATCGACATCGGCAACGCAGGGACCGAGATGGCCGCGCGAATGGCGCGCGGCGTGCCGCAAGCGAACGGCGAGATCGCGGTCGAGCCGCTGATGGACGTGCAGCACGTCGCCGACGCGGTGCTGCATATGGCGAGCCTGCCGCTGTCGGCGAACGTGCAGTTCATGACGATCATGGCGAGCAAGATGCCGTTCGTCGGGCGCGGCTGAGCGGCGCGCGGCACCAGCTCACAACGCCGGGGCGGGGAGCGGGGCGCGCGCGTTCAACTTATACTGGGCGCTCCGCCGTCTTTCCACGCAAAGCAAGCCGCCGTGCCCCGCGCCACATCCAGCGACGATCCGCCGCCGCAGCCGCCCGTGCGGCCCGATCTCGACGACTGCTGTCATAGCGGCTGCACGCAGTGTGTGTTCGATCTCTACGACGAAGCGCTAGAGCGCTACGAGCTCGCGCTGGCTGCGTGGCACAAGCGGCAGGCGCAGAAAGCGCGGCCAGCGCGGCGACCGGACACGCAGGGCGCGAAGCCGAAACCGCAAGCCGACGCGCGTCGCTCGACACCCACGCGCGGCAAACCGAGCCCTCGTCGCTGATTCGCGCACGATCGTCCACCGTCCCCGTTATGACCGACCTTCAGCTCACGCCGACCGAATCTCTCACCGATCCGCACACGCTCGACGATCTGCATCGTTTCGTGCAGCGTCATCCGCGCCTGTTCGTGCTGACCGGCGCGGGCATCAGCACTGACTCCGGCATCCCCGGCTACCGGGACGACAACGGCGCATGGAAGCGCTCGCCGCCGATCACGCTGCAGGAGTTCCTTGGCACGCTGGCGATGCGTCAGCGCTACTGGGCACGCAGCATGGTCGGCTGGCCGCTCGTCGCGCGCGCGCAGCCGAATGCCGCGCATGTCGCGCTCGCGCGGCTCGAAGCGGCCGGTCACGTGCCGACGCTGGTCACGCAGAACGTCGACGGCTTGCATCAGCGCGCGGGCAGCCGCGACGTGATCGAGCTGCATGGCGGCATCGACGGCGTCAGTTGTCTCGACTGCGGCATGGAGCACTCGCGCGCGGCGATCCAGCAGACGCTCGAAGCCGACAACCCCGCTCTGCTCGACGTCACGGCCGAAGCCGCCGCCGATGGCGACGCGCATCTCGAGTGGCACGATCTCGGCGGTTTTCGCGTGCCGGCATGCGCGAACTGCGGGGGGCTGCTGAAGCCGTCGGTGGTGTTCTTCGGCGAGAATGTGCCGAAGGCGCGCGTCGAAGCGGCGTCGCATGCGCTCGATGCGGCCGACGCGGTGCTCGTGGCCGGCTCGTCGCTGATGGTGTATTCCGGCTACCGCTTCTGCGTGTGGGCGCAGCGCCAGGCCAAGCCGATCGCGGCGATCAACCTCGGCCGCACGCGCGCCGATCCGCTGCTGTCGCTGAAGGTGGCCGCGCCGTGCGGCGATACCTTGAGCGCGCTTGCCGGTCTGCTGGCTGGCGATTGAGAATGAGTAGATCCCGCGGATCACCGTCAAAACCTGAGGAACACCCAGAGCCGATCATGACCGACTTCCGGCAACATTCGCCATCCGCCGAACGCAATCGCGAACCGATCCTCGCCGTGCTGCGCGAGGCGCTGCCGGCGAGCGGCCGCGTGCTCGAAATCGCGAGCGGCACCGGTGAGCACGCGATCTGCTTCGCCGGCGCGCTGCCCGGTCTAGACTGGCAGCCGAGCGATGCCGACGAAGAAGCACGCGAGTCGATTGCCGCGTGGACCGCGCACGCGGGGCTCGCGAACGTGCGCGCGCCGCTCGCGCTCGACGTGCATCAGTCGGACTGGGGCGTCGATGCGCTCGACGCCGTCGTCTGCATCAACATGATCCACATCTCGCCGTGGAGCGCGGCGCAGGCACTTTTCGACGGCGCGGGGCGGCGCCTCGTCGACGGCGGCGTGCTCTATCTATACGGTCCTTACCGGCGCGGCGGAGCGCACACGGCACCGAGCAACGAAGCGTTCGATCAATGGTTGAAGAGTCGCGATCCCGAATGGGGCGTGCGCGATATGGAAGCGGTCGTCGCACTCGGCGACACGGCGGGGCTCACCTGCGAGCGGGTGGTCCCGATGCCCGCGAACAACTTCAGCCTTGTGTTCACGAAGCGGGCAGGGTAGCGGGTGCACCGACAGGCCGCGCATTCGTCCACGCCTTCCGCCAAACCTCAGTGCGATCCCAAAGCGAACCCGCCGCGCAAACGCCGACGCGCGCACAATACCTTTCGTCACGCGCAAGCAGGAGCACGGCAGGAGCACGGGCAACTGGCGTGCTTGCCCCCTCCCAAGCGGCAAGCGCGCATTTCTTTTATCCTTTCACCCTCGACGCTGCGCCGCCGTTTTCATGGCGCGGCGCCACGACATTTTTTGGACTCTGGAGAATTCAAATGGGCAAACAGGCAATCGGCGTGGTGGGGCTGGCGGTCATGGGCCGCAATCTGGCGCTCAACATCGAGAGCCGCGGCCACGCGGTGTCGGTCTACAACCGTAGCCGCGCGAAAACCGACGAACTCATCGCCGAATTTCCGGACCGCAAACTGGTGCCGGCTTTCACGCTGGAAGAGTTCGTCGACTCGCTCGAAAAGCCGCGCCGCATTCTGATGATGGTCAAGGCCGGCGAGCCGACCGACGCAACCATTGCCTCGCTCAAGCCGCTGCTCGAAAAAGGCGACATCCTGATCGACGGCGGCAACACGCCTTTCACCGACACGATCCGCCGCAATCAGGAACTCGCAAAGGCCGGTCTGCATTTCATCGGCACCGGCGTCTCGGGCGGCGAGGAAGGCGCGCTGAAAGGCCCGTCGATCATGCCGGGCGGCCCGCGCGACGCGTACGACCTCGTCGCGCCGATCCTCACCGAGATCGCCGCGAAGGCGCCGGACGGCGAGCCCTGCGTCGCGTACATGGGACCGGACGGTGCGGGCCACTTCGTGAAGATGGTGCACAACGGCATCGAGTACGGCGACATGCAGCTGATCGCCGAAAGCTACGCGGTGCTCAAGCAGGTGGTCGGTTTGTCGAACGAGGAACTCGGCAAGGTCTATACCGAGTGGAACCAGGGCGAGCTCGACAGCTACCTGATCGAAATCACGTCGAAGATCTTCGGCAAGAAGGACGACGAAACCGGCAAGGACCTCGTCGACGTGATTCTCGACCGGGCCGCGCAGAAGGGGACCGGCAAGTGGACCAGCCAGAACGCGCTCGACCTCGGCGCGCCGCTGCCGCTGATCACCGAGGCGGTGTTTGCGCGCGTGCTGTCGTCGCTGAAGACGCAGCGCGTGGCCGCGAGCAAGGTGCTGGAAGGTCCGCAGGCCAGGCCGCCCGAAGGCGCGAAGGACGCGTTCATCGAATCGGTACGCCGCGCGTTGTATTTCAGCAAGGTGATCTCGTACGCGCAAGGCTTCGCGCAGTTGCGCGCCGCGTCGGAAGAGTACAAGTGGGATCTCGACTACGGAACGATCGCGAAGATTTTCCGCGCGGGCTGCATCATCCGCGCGCGCTTCCTGCAGAAGATCACCGACGCCTATTCGAAGGACAAGGCGCTCGCGAACCTGCTGCTCGACCCGTACTTCCGCGACATCGCGAAGAACTACCAGGCGGCGCTGCGCGAAGTCGTGGTGGCCGCGGTCAACGCGGGTGTGCCGGTGCCGGCATTCGCGTCGGCGATCGCGTATTTCGACGCCTACCGCTCGGAGCGTCTGCCCGCGAACCTCGTGCAAGCGCAGCGCGACTTCTTCGGCGCGCATACGTTCGAACGCATCGACAAGCCGGGCAGCTTCCACGCGCAGTGGAGCTGAGCGGTTGAAAAAAATGGCCCGGCGGCCCATGGCGATAGGGCGCGCCGGGCCGTTGCTCCGTTTGGATCGGCAACGAAACACCGCATTATTACCAGATATCTCGCGGGCTAAACGCTGACTCAAATGATTATTGCGGCGGCAGCAATATAGTTTCACTGGTTTAAGGGTTTACCCTAGATCGAGACACCTCTAAACTTGTTTTCAATCGCTGAGGGATAAGCAGAAACCCCGAAGCGCACCACAACAAGTCCTTTGGAGGTTAATCATGAAGACCCTGATTTCCGCAGTTGCTATCGCCGCCGCCCTCTTTGTTCCGGTCGCGTCGTTCGCTCAAGCGAATCAGCCGGTGACCCGTGCTCAGGTTCGCGCTGAACTGATTCAACTCGAAAAGGCCGGCTACAGCCCGAGCGCCAACGACGTGAACTACCCGTCCGACATCCAGGCAGCGCAAGCACGCGTCGATGCGCAACGCGGCACGGCCATCGCGGCCAACCCCGCAGACACCAGCGGCTACGGCGCTCCGGCTGCCGGCACGTCGCAAGCTGGCCACGCTGTCATCCCGGCGAAGGCCAACCGTGACTCGGTGTACTTCGGCAACTGATCGCAGTAGAAGTCCGCAGGTGTAGTGGGTAGTTGTAGTGCGCTGTAGACGCCGCTTCGTGGAATAGCGCGAACGCGGCGGGCAAGAAAAAACGCCATCCAGTTCGATCGGATGGCGTTTTGTCGTTTACGGCGCCGTGCTGCGACGGTTCCCGTCAATGCAGCGTTCGCTGTCGCCGGCCGATGTCATCGAACAGCGCGCGGCTCGGCTCCAGCGCTAGCAGCCACGATTCGTCGTAGTCGCTGAGGTTGTCGAGCGCCTCGCGCAGCCGTTCGAGCGCCACCGCCGGCAGCTCGACGCTCGCCTCGACCCCGCTCGATAGCCTCGCGATGCTCGCCAGTTGCACGAGCGCATCGGCGGCCTCGGCGACGTCGGCGGCGAAGATCAGATGCGTGTTCAGCAGTTCGACGAGGCCGGCAGACGCCCCCACATCGTCGACGTTGAGTTGCACGGCCAGAAAGGTGGCTTTGTTCATCCTCGATTCCTCCCAGAATCCCAACGTTGTCGTGAGCTGCTCCGCGCGGCTTGACTGAGTATAGGCGATGGTCGATCACCTGCAATTATCGGACGGAACGGCCGTGGCGGCTTGCTCGCCCAGACGCGCGGGCCACGCGACCTATAATAGGGCCAGCCGCGCGAGCGCCGTCGCCGTGGGCGGACGGCGCCGCCCGCCGGGCTTGCGCGCTTGCCAATTGCTCATCGACCATGAAGATCATCCGCAGCAGAAGCTTCACCGCGTCGCGTGCCTGGGGCGCGCTCGACATCGCGAACATGAACGGCATCACCACGCGTCTGCATTGGACCGACCAGCCGTACAAGTGGCACGTGAACGACGGCGAGGAGGTATTCGCCGTGCTCGACGGCCGCGTCGAAATGCGCTATCGCGAAGACGGCGTCGAACGCACGACAGTTCTCGAAACCGGCGACGTGTTCCATGCGTCGGTCGGCACCGAGCACGTCGCGCATCCGCTCGGCGCGGCACGCGTGCTCGTCGTCGAAGCGCAGGGCAGCGTCTGAAGAACACGGCAGTTGGATGGCGCACGCTTGCGCGGCGCGCGTGTGGCGGTCGCGCATAATATCCAGGCGGCAGCGGACAGCCGCGAGCTTGTGCAAGCGTGACGGCACGGCAATTGCTACGGCGTCGATTGAACCGGATTGAGACACACGTCGAGGAAAATCAGATGACACAAGAATGGCAACCGACGGCGATCCGCCTGCTGACGGCGGCAGCGCTCGGCGTGGCGATCGCCGGCTGCACGACGATGCCGTGGGAAAGCACGCCGTTCTACAGCAACGCGCCGTCGAGCACGACCAGCCTCGCGACCGTCCAGGTGCCCGCCGGCTACTATCGCGTCAATCCGGGCGATACGCTGTCCGGCATCGCTTCGGCCTATGGACGAAGGCCACAGGAAATCGCGGCCTGGAACGGCTTGCCGGTCAACGCGGCGGTCGCGCCCGGCCAGGTGCTGCGCGTTTCGCCGCCGCTGGCCTCGGGCAGCGTGGTCACGCCGCCGGTCGCGGTGGCGCCGGGTGCGCCGGGCGCGACGGCGAACCTGCCGCCGGGCGCCGTACCCGGTGCGCCGGCGCTTGCCGCCGTGCCGCAGCAGGGCGTGCTGCAATGGCCGTTGCGCGGACCGATCCTGCGCGCGTTCGCGCCGGGCAAATCCAACGGCATCGTCATCGGCGGCCAAGCCGGTGATCCGGTCAAGGCCGCGGCGACCGGCCGCGTGGTGTACGCGGGCACCGGCATCGAAGCCTACGGCCCACTCATCATCATCAAGCACAACGATTCGCTGATCACCGCGTACGGCCAGAACAGCCAGCTACTCGTCAAGGAAGGCGACGCGGTGGCGCAAGGGCAGACGATCGGCGAGGTCGGTGTCGATAGCCGCGGCGTCGCGTCGATCCAGTTCGAAGTGCGCGAGAACGGCCAGCCGGTCGATCCGCTCCAGTGGTTGCCGAAGCCTGGCGGCTGAGTGTCCCCGTCGCGTCTGTTGGATCATCGCAGCGGGATCGGCGCGCTTCTCCGGAATGCGCCGATTTTCAGCGTCGTCTGAATTGAATACACTGTATGGCTCGTTTGCCGGCGCGCGCGTTCCTCCCGGAATGCACGGGCGGCCGGTTGCCGTAGCCTGTCATTCATGGACACACAGGAACACACAATGATCGATTTGCGCAGCGATACCGTTACCCGTCCGACTCCGCCGATGCTCGCGGCGATGTCGGCGGCTGAAGTCGGCGACGACGTCTGGGGCGACGACCCCACCGTGCTGCGGCTGCAGGCCACGCTGGCCGAGCGCACCGGCAAGGAAGCGGGGCTGTTCTTCCCGAGCGGCACGCAAAGCAACCTCGCCGCGTTGATGGCGCACTGCGCGCGCGGCGACGAGTACATCGTCGGCCAGCTCGCGCACACCTACAAATATGAGGGCGGCGGCGCGGCCGTGCTCGGCAGCATCCAGCCCCAACCGCTCGAAAACGCCGCCGACGGTTCGATCCCGCTCGACAAGATCGCCGCCGCGATCAAGCCGATCGACGATCACTTCGCGCGTACGCGGTTGCTCGCGTTGGAAAACACGATCGGTGGCAAGGTGCTGCCGGCGCAGTACGTCGCCGACGCGACGCGGCTCGCGCGCGAGCGCGGCCTCGCGACCCACCTCGACGGCGCGCGCGTGTTCAACGCGGCGGTCGCGGCGGGCAAGCCGGTCGCGGCGCTGGCCGAGCCGTTCGATTCGGTGTCGATATGCTTTTCGAAGGGGCTGGGCGCGCCGGTCGGCTCGGTGCTGGTCGGCAGCCGCGCGCTGATCGACGTCGCGCATCGCTGGCGCAAGGTGCTCGGCGGCGGCATGCGCCAGGTTGGCGTGCTCGCGGCGGCGTGCCTGTACGCGCTCGATCACAACGTCGAGCGGCTCGCCGACGACCACGCGAACGCCGCGCATCTGGCGGCGGGGCTGGAGACGATCGAGCAGGTGAAGATGCAGTCGGTCGCGACGAACATGGTGTTCGCGCAGTTTCCGCAGCAGCATTGCGCGCCGCTCGAGGCGTGGCTCAAGGAGCGCGGCATCCTCACGCAGATGCTGTATGCGTCGCGCTTCGTCACGCACATGGATGTGTCGCGCGACGATATCGACACGTTCGTTGCCGCGGTGAAGGGGTATTTCGCGGCACGTTGATCGCGCCGCATGGGTCGTAAGCGAGGCGGCTCGCGTGGTTGCCGCCTCGTCTTCCCGCACAGGCTTCAACTCGTGCGCGCTCGTTCGAGGCGCGCTTCATTCAGGCTTCATCCCTGCCTCTCGCGTCGTCCGGCGCATATCTCACTTGACCGCTGCCTTCGCCTGCACGCCCGCGCGATGCGACGGCGCGAGCAGCCGCAAGCCGCTCGCCAGGCTCGCCGCGCCGGCGAAGAACGCGCCGAGGCCGAGCGCGAGCGTCGGCCCATGCTGGCGGCCGGCAATGCCGAAGCACAGCGCAACCAACGCCGCGCCGGTCGCCTGTCCGAGCAGCCGCGCGGTCGCCACGATGCCGCTCGCGCCGCCGCTGCGCTCCGGCGGCGCGCTCGCCATCAGCGCCTTCAGGTTCGGCGACTGGAAAAAGCCGAAACCCGCGCCGCAGATCGCCATACGGATGCCGATGTCGAGCACGTGCGGATGGGCGGGCAGCATCGCCAGCGAGGCCATCCCCGCCGACAGCACCGCGAGCCCGATCGCGCCGAGCAGCCCCGGCGGGTAGCGGTCCGACAGGCCGCCCGCGAGCGGCGCGGCGAGCGCGACCACGACGGGCCACGGCGTCATCAGGAAGCCGGTTTCGACCTGGCTGCGCAGCAGCACGTCCTCGAAATAGAACGGCAGCGACACGAACGCGAGGCCCTGCGCGGCGAACGAGCACACGGCCGTCACCGCCGACAGCGCGAACACCGGCCGCTTGAACAGATCGACAGGCAGCATCGGCGCGGGGTGGCCGGCCTCGCGGCGGATCAGCAGCAGCCCGAACACGCCGGCGATCGCCGCGGCGCTGAGCACGATCTGCAGCGACGCGCGTTGCGCCGCCTCGCCGAGCGCGAAGATCAGCGCGGCGAACGTGACCACGTTGAGCAGCGCCGCCACCGGATCGAGCGGGTGCCGGCTCTGCGCGGTATGCGGCAGCGCCGGCATCGCGAAACTCAGCGCGAGTACACCGAGCGGCACGTTGACCGCGAACAGCCACGGCCACGTCGCGACCGACAGAATCAGCGACGCCACCGTCGGTCCGACCGCGAACGACACGCCGACGATCAGCGCATTGGTGCCAAGCCCGCGACCGAGCCGATGCGGCGGGTACAGATAGCGGATCAGCGCGGTGTTGACGCTCATGATCGCGCTGGCGCCCAAGCCCTGTACGATGCGCGCGGCGGCGAGCAGCGGCAGCGTCGGCGCCATCGCGCAGCCGAGCGAACTCAGCGTGAACAGCGCGATGCCGCCGATATAGATGCGCCGATGTCCGACGATATCGCCGAGCGCGGCGAGCGGCAGCAGCGTCGCGACCATCGCGAGCTGATATGCGTTGATGATCCAGACCGAGGCGGCCGGCGCCGCGTGCAGGTCGCCGGCGATCGCGGGCAGCGCGGTGTTGGCGATCGCGGTATCCAGCGTGGCGAGCGCGACGGCGAGCATGATCGCGGCCATCGCGCGGCGGTTGGCGGCCGACATCGGGCCGTCGGCGGGGAGAGTCGGCGTGGGGACGCCGACGGCGGGGCTGAGCTTATCGGACAAGGCGTGGCTCGCGGGGTTGGGCATGCCGGTGTCGGTCGCTTCCGGGGAGGCGACGCGCTCGGGCGGCGGTTTCGTCGTGGGTGAGGCGCGCGCGGTCGGTCCACGGCGGATCAGTGTGGCGGCTTGTGCGGCGCAACCTCGCGATTGTTGCAGAGACGGCACGATCGTGCAGGGAGGCGGGCAGGGACCGGGAGGCGGCTTGAAGATGAGGCGCTTTGATCTCAACGAAACGCAACTAACCGTCAGTCCCGCCCGCCACCTCCAAATCGGCGCGCGCACACCGCGTCAAATCCAACACGCATACGACAGAACCGCCCGGCAAAACGGGCCGCCCGATTCGATCACAAAATCAGGGTATTCGGGGTTTCATCCGCCCGTCACGCATCGGAAAAATAATCGATGTGCGGCTCGCAGATGCTTCGGGCGTACGCCTAACCTGCTTTCGTCACCCGACTCACGCGCGCCGATGCCCACCCAGAGTGCCGCTGCCATGCAGCTTTGCACCGCGTCCGGGCGCCCGCCGCGGCTCGGTCGCGCGGCAGCGGGCGCGCACGCCGGGCACGCCGTATGCGTCATCGTCCTCTCGCGCGCCAGTGTGCGCGATCCCCAAAATGTCCTACTCTGTTTTTTTAAACCGCTCCGACAGGCACGCGCCTCCCGTCCGTCTCCCGTGCGGTTCGCGTTTGCCATGTCGACCTTCCCGGAGGCTTCGATGACAGCCGTCGATCTGGAATTCGACCAGCTCAACAGTACCGTCGACGCGCTACGGCGCTCAATTTCGAATCGCATGATGTACGGCGTCGGCAAGGACGCTGTCACCGCTCACCCGCACGACTGGCTGCACGCGGCCGCGCTGGCCGTGCGCGACCGGCTCGTCGCACGCTGGATGAAGACCACGCGCCTGCAATACGAGCAGGACGTGAAGCGGGTCTACTACCTGTCGATGGAGTTTCTGATCGGCAGGACCTTTACCAACGCGCTACTCGCGCTCGGCATTCACGATCAGATGAAGGAGGCGCTCGCGAGCCTCGGCGTCGACATGGACGCACTGATCGATCTCGAACCCGACGCAGCGCTCGGCAACGGCGGCCTCGGCCGGCTCGCGGCGTGCTTTCTCGACTCGATGGCGACGCTCGGCATTCCGGGCTTCGGCTACGGCATCCGTTACCAGTACGGCATGTTCCGTCAGGAAATCGTCAACGGCGAGCAGGTCGAGGCGCCCGACTATTGGCTGCGTGCCGGCAATCCATGGGAGTTTCCGCGACCCGAAATCAAGTACATGGTGCACTTCGGCGGCCGCACCGTGCAGCGCGGCGACAAGACCGAATGGATCGACACCGAGCATGTGAACGCGACCGCGTACGACACCGTGATCCCCGGCTACGCGACCGACGCGACCAACACGCTGCGCCTGTGGTCCGCGCGCGCGACCGAGGAACTCGACCTCGGCGCTTTCAACCGCGGCGACTACCGCAACGCGGTCGACACCAAGAACATGTCGGAAAACGTGTCGCGGCTGCTCTATCCGGACGACTCGACGCCGGCTGGCCGCGAGTTGCGGCTGCGCCAGGAGTACTTCTTCGTGTCGGCGACGATGCAGGATCTGATCCGCCGTTATCAGCGCACGCACAGCACGTTCGGGCGCTTCTCGGAGAAGGTCGCGGTGCATCTGAACGACACGCACCCGGTGCTCGCGATTCCCGAGCTGATGCGCCTGCTCGTCGACGAGCATCATGTGCCGTGGGACAAGGCGTGGAAACACGTGACGCAGATCTTCTCGTACACGAATCACACGCTGATGCCCGAGGCGCTCGAAACCTGGGATGTCGAAATGTTGTCACGCCTGCTGCCGCGGCATCTCGAGATCATCTTCGAAATCAACGCGCAGTTTCTGAAACACGTCAGCGAGCACTCGGGCCACGACGCCGAGATGATCCGCCGAATTTCGCTCGTCGATGAATATGGGCAGCGGCGCGTGCGCATGGCGTATCTGGCGATCGTCGCGAGTCACAAGGTGAACGGCGTGTCGAAGCTGCATTCGCAGCTGATGACGCGCGACATCTTCGCCGACTTCGCGCGCATCTATCCGGACCGCTTCACCAACGTGACCAACGGCATTACGCCGCGCCGCTGGCTCGCGCAGGCGAGTCCGTCGCTGTCGTCGCTGATCGACGCGCGCATCGGCACACACTGGCGCAGCAATCTGTTCGAGCTCGAGCAGCTGCGTAATCTGCGCAAAGACGACGAGTTCGTCGAAGCGTTCCGCGAGGCCAAACGACAGAGCAAGCTGCGGCTCGTGCACCGGCTCGCGCATCACACGAAGCTGCACTTCGATCCGGACGCGCTGTTCGATCTGCAGGTCAAGCGCATTCACGAATATAAGCGCCAGTTGCTGAACTTGCTGCACGTGATCGTACGCTACAACGAGATTCGCGCGAATCCGGAGCGCGACTGGGTGCCGCGCGTGGTGCTATTCGCGGGCAAAGCCGCGTCCGCGTACCGGATGGCCAAGACGATCATCAAGCTGATCGGCGACGTCAGCGAGAAGGTCAATCTTGATCCGCTGATCGGCGACAGGCTGAAGGTCGTGTTCGTGCCGAACTACGGCGTCAGCGTGGCCGAGCTGATCATTCCGGCGGCCGATCTGTCGGAGCAGATCTCGATGGCCGGCACCGAGGCGTCGGGCACCGGCAACATGAAGCTCGCGCTCAATGGCGCATTGACGATCGGCACGATGGACGGCGCGAACATCGAGATCTGCGACGCGGTGGGGCGCGAGAACATCTTCATCTTCGGTCACTCCGCCGACGAGGTGGACGACCTGCGCGCAAGCGGCTATCGGCCGCGGCGGATTTACGAGGAAAACGAAGCACTGCGCACCGCGCTCGATCAGATTCGCACGGGCTTCTTTTCGCCGGACGATCCGCTGCGCTTCTCGGATATCTTTCACACGCTGGTCGACTGGGGCGATCACTATATGGTGCTCGCCGATTTCGACGCGTTCGCGAAGGCGCAAAACGAAGTGGATGCGCGTTTCGTCGACAAGCACGCGTGGGCCAAAAGCGCGATCGAGAACGTCGCGGGGATGGGGCAGTTCTCGTCGGATCGAACGATCGGCGAGTATGCGCGCAATATCTGGCGCGTGAGTCCGCTCAGTCTCGGCTGAGCGCGAGATGACGGCAACGTAGTCGTTGCTTGCGGGAAAGCGGATCGAAAGCCGTGCGAGGCTGGTGCTGATCAGTCGCGCACGGCTTCGTCATGTTCGATCGTCGCTCCGCGTCAAGCCTTCGGCGCGGCAGCCGCGGCCTTCGTCCGATGCACTGCCTCACCGACACGTTCGACGAACTCGCGATCCGTACTCATCAGCGCTTCGCGCTCGCCGTCGGCCGTCTTGACCATCAGCCGATGCGTGATGTCCTGGGTCACCCAGGTAAGCCAACCGACCACGATCAGCATCGCCCCGCATACGAGTCCCGGCGCCGAGTGCAGCACGCCCCCGACGATTGCGCCGATCAGCCCGGCCACCGAGATCACGAGCGGCACGACCTTGTTCTTCTGCACGGTCACGACCCGCACGTCGACGATATCGCGCAGCGGGAAGACCTGACCTGCGGATGAGAGGGCGTTGCGCGTGACCGACACGCCGCGATCGTTGAAAGGCGTTTCCATCGTTTCAATGCGAGGGTGGTGTAGCGCGCAGCGTAGCAGACTTCCTTCAAATTCCTAAAGTTACGGACTTTTACATCCTCTCTCGGGCGCTTGCAGCAAGGAAGCACGACATCGATGACTAAAAAAATCAGTTGCGGGATTTTCTGACTAATTTATGGTGGAGCGCTTCAAAGACATGTTGCGGTAGCCTGCCTAGCATACCCGTTAAGCAACTGAGCAGGTCGTTGTTTGCAGCTGGTTTGCATTGTATGGCCGTCAATCCCGTCGGTGTGACGTCTACGTTAGCATCAGGCGGGTCCTCGGCCATTGCAGACGCTCAGCTACCGACCCTCATCGGGCGGCTGCACGGTATTAACCGGCCGTTCGCCCGAGCCGGCTCCGGAGCGACGACTCTCACATCGGCGAACGCGTACTTACGACCCCTTGCAGACCTTCGGGTCTTCGTGCCCCCAACGTCCGTTCTAAAAGTCCAGCCGCCATTCGTTGACGCCTAACGCCTTCCGCTCAAAGTCTGCCGCTCTGCCGCGAGCCCCTTCTTGCCTTCGTCAAACTTGATTTGGCCATCGATGCAGTCCAGATAGCGAGTACCGATTCGGCCATGCTGAAGCGGACGTAGCGGATGCACCTGTCGTGATTTGCCATTGGACTCTCCAGATGCCCCAGTATAGGTCCACGTGACCGCTTGCTCTGTCGGGTAGGGACGCGGCATCAAACCCAACCGGTGGCTGGGCTTCATTAAATCAGGCTGTGGAGAGATGGCGGTCCGTCGCAAGCGGCCCGCCGGATCCAATGTGGACGTCCCGATCTCCGTCATCGTTCACTGCGTGCAAGGCGACCTGCACGCGTCTTGCGTAACGTACGGATTACAGCGCCGGAATCCCGCTCGGGAACTCCAGATGGCTCTCCACGCGCCTGACGCCAGGCACGCCCTCGGCCGCAACGCGGATCGCGCTCTTTTCCTCCTCGGATTCGATCACGCCCCAAAGATGCGCGACGCCGTCCTTGACGAGCACGCCCTGTTTTGACAGCCCCCAGCGCTTTCCGTGCATTTCCAGAACGATCGCGTCGCGCAAGCTCGCATCGTCGTGTGGAGAGGAGTCCGCCGCCGGCGCGACGCTCGCGAGTGCGCGCATCAGATTCGACCGGCTCACGATGCCGACCAGCTTGCCGTCTTTCAGCACCGGCACGCGTTTCAGATGCCGGCGCTCCATGAGGTCCGCGACCGCCTGGAGCGGCATGTCTTCGGAAATTGAAATCACCTTTTCGCACATCACGTCGCCGACAACGTGTCCGTGCTCCCTCACGTACCTCGCGGCCTGCTCGCGGGGCGACGACAATAGGAATTCGAGCCACCACGAACGCTTCCCGTGGCTGGTTTCGTTCTCCACGCGGTGAAGCAGGTCGCTGTCGCTGATCATACCGACGACCTGTCCGTTTGCGTCGACGACCGGCATGCCGCTGATCTGATTGTTGACGAACAGTCTTGCCGCGTCGTGGATGGTCATATCCGGCGTGGCGGTGACGACGGATGGAGTCATGATGTCGAGTGCGCGCATGGTCGCCCCTCAGCGTAAAGCGATGGGTCCCCATCTGCTGCACCCCTCGCAGAATTTCGGCAGACGCACCGGCAGCAATCCGCGCGGTGCTGAGACGACTGAATCCTGTACTCCAAAAACGCTCGCGCCCTCAGCGATTCACGCGCATGGCGGACGAAGCTCTCTTCGCTGCGCAAGGCGATGGTGGCGGCAAATCCGCGCCCGCCGTGCCTCGACAACGTCTGAAATCCGCATGAACATGCCCCTCGGGGACACGGCCGATCTTGTTGCGAAATGCGTTACGCACTGAGTTTAGGTTAACTCTGCCGAAGGTGCGCTAGGTGCGCAGTGCTCCGAGAGAGATGCAATTCGCCACCAATGAGTCCACCATCTTCTACGGCAGGCGGCGAATGAAAGTTCACAATTGCGTCACCTCCGGCTTGCGAATGAACGTCAAATGTCCGAGGCATGACGCAGTGTCCGAAAACCCAGTAGAAGGATGAATATGGGGTCGAGCCGTCGGACTAGTGCCCAGAGGCTTAGGCCGCGGCCGTCGGCACCGATCGCGGGTCGAGAGAGTATCCGACCCGGTTCAATGCAGGCATTAGCCGAGCCGCTTGCGTAGCTCGTCCGGCAGGTTCCAGAGTAATGCAGCCGTTCTAATGGCAGCATCTCCTGCTCGGCGAACGGCGGGTGGTGGCCGAACCCGGTCCGATGTTCCGCGCAGAAACAACTACATCGCATAGTCAGAATTGTCGCGGCAAGCACTGACCCATGCCACCGGCCGAGATGCGCAACATGTCGGCCGTCGGTCGCGGTACTGCCGGAGCTGTCGCTGGTCCTGCTACGGCCTTGTTGTTTCGCTAGCCGTTGGTCTCGATCGAGCGCATGCGGCGTTCCAAGTCGCATATATCGACCGAGGACTCGAGGTATGCGTCACGGCGGCTATGTTCAGCGCGTTCAAGCAAGTTGCGGAACGTCTTGGCAAGGAATGCAAGCATGGTCTACTCCAGTAGCTCGGTTCCGGTCTCGGTGGCGGCTGCCGCAGACTTCGGGTAACTACACAATTTGACCGCCGAACTTCCGCATCGACCATGCGGCTCTTTTCAAAACCTTAGCTGATGGCCGTGTTGGCCTTTTCTGACGATGCGAGGGAAAAGTGTCGTCTGTTCACTCACGCTTTTTAGCAATAGTTCGGGCACCACAGACAGAACGTGTCGCCTGTTTGCGTGGCCGATCGGCGCCGTTAATCCCGTTCGGAGCCATTCGAACGGTCGGCACATACGGTAAGGCCGTTCGCGACGACAGCGCGGCATCACTTCCGGTCGATCACCACCTCGAGGTACTCGCTCGGCAGCACCAACGTACCGTCGCCCGAACGATTGTGGCTTTCCATGAGAGTCAGCAAGTCCTGGGTGAAGCCAGCTTGCCTCTCGGCATCGAGCGCGCCGAATGTCTTGTTCAACGGGCCGTAGTAGGCGCGGAACACTTCGCTCCAGTGTGCCGGCGAGAGGTAGCGAAAGGCGAACTCGCGGCGGGTCGTGCGGATTTCCTGCGCGGTTTCGCCGAAGAGTTCTTCGAGTCTTGCCTTCGTGCCCCACAGTGCCGGCGATTTGACGCCCGGCGCGGGGGGCACGTACTTGCCGATCGTCTTGAACAGTTGTCCGATGAAGCTCTCCGGCGTCCAGTTCGCAAGGCCGATCCTGCCACCGGGCTTGCACACGCGCGCGAGTTCGCCGGCGGCTTTGTCCTGGTCCGGAGTGAACATCACACCGAAGGTGGACATCACGACATTGAACGACGCGTCGGGAAACGGCAAGTTTTCGGCGTCAGCCTCCTGGAACTGGATCGTGTGGCCTTCGGCCTCCGCGCGCATCCGCCCGGATTCGAGCAGTGAGGACACGTAGTCGGTGGAGGTCACGTCGCACCAGCGACGCGCGGCGGCGAGGGTGGCATTGCCGTTACCGGCCGCGACATCGAGCACGCGGCTGCCTGCGCGCAGATCGAGTGCTTCGCACAACTGCTCACCGACGATCTGCAGGGTGGTTCCCACGACAGCATAGTTGCCTGTGGACCAGGCGGCTTGCTGGCGGGTCTTGACTGCGGCGAGATCGACAGCGGGTGAGGAAATGGATGCGAGTGCGGACATGACTGTACTCCTGGTGGTTTTGGACGGGAACCTGCTTTTCGTACGGCAGCGCGGTACCTTTGTCTGTCTTGCTGGCTATGGCCTGCAAAGAAGAGCCGGCAGGACGGCGACTGAGGCCGCTCGGATAATGGCGCTTGATGCGTCAAATGGGCTATTCGGCTGCCGTGACGCGAGCCACCCATTTCTTTCGAAACGTCCTTCATCTTCGGCAGGCCGTCCTTCATTCGAAGTTTCGTCTGCTGATAGTGGACATGGACGCCGGCGTCGTAAGGGAAGTCTGGAATAGCCGCTGCATAGATGTCCGTTGACAGGTCCCGCCGTCCAGCTCCGATATGAACCGCAATGGCAATAGCCCAGTGGGGCTGGCTCACCAATGACCGTGAATCGAACCGCGCCAGAAAAGCAACCGCCTTTGTAAGTGCTCTCGTTACTCATGATGTGTCGTCTTGGTGGTTTGCACTGAATCTTCCGCTTCCGTCGTCGAAACCCTGAAAGGCGTTTGTTATGCGATCACGTGGGTGCTAGTATCAGCTCGTAGGTCATATCGATGAATGACCAGGCGTCCAGATCTCTTGTGTAGGACGCCGGGATTAGCGGACGCTGTTAATGGATGCCCTTTCCGACGTCCTTCGGGTTGTGCGGCTAAGCGGTGCCGTGTACCTCAACGGAGACTTCACTACACCTTGGTGCCTGTTTGGCCAGGCGGATGCGGCCCTCTGCGCCGCCTTCCTGCCAGGATCAGAACGCGTGGTTTCGTACCATCTGATCACCGAAGGCAGTTGTTCAGCACGACTGGCAGACGACCCCGGCTCGGCTATTCACCTCAATGCTGGCGAACTGCTGGTGGTGCCACAGGGCGAACCACATATTTTCGGAAGCGCATTACACCTTTCTCCTACGCTCGCGGGCCCACTTCTGGCCATTCAGTTGGAGACGGCACCAGGCCAGGTGATGACACTCTCCTATGGCGGGGGCGGGCCACCAACGCGTGTGGTGTGCGGCTTTCTTGCCTGCGACGGTACGTTGGGGAACCCGTTGCTGTCCTCGCTGCCGCGGCTCTTCAAGATCGATATGCGCAACGATCCTCAATCGGCATGGCTTGAATCATCACTTCGATTTGCTGTCGCCGAAGCGGCGCAGCGGCGCGCTGGCAGTGCGATTGTCCTTGCCAGGTTATCCGAACTACTCTTTGTCGAGGCGGTGCGCCGCTGTATCGATACGTTGCCCGCAGACCGGAAGGGATGGCTAGCGGGCGTGCGCGATCGCTTTGTCGGGCCTGCGCTATCGATGCTTCACGCTCAGCCAGCACACTCCTGGACCGTTGATGAACTCGCGCGAAAAGTGGGGTTATCACGCTCGGCGTTAGCGAAACGGTTCACTGACCTGTTAGGACAGCCCCCAATGCAGTACGTGGCGCGGTGGCGCCTGCAACTCGCCTCGCATGAACTCCTGATCGGAAGCAAGTCGCTTGCCGCGCTAGCGGAGCAGGTCGGCTACGAGTCGGAGCCGGCGTTCAATCGGGCATTCAAGCGCGAATTCGGGATGCCGCCGGCTGCATGGCGAAAGAGTCATATGGCGCAAATCGATACCGCGTCCGCGAATACGGCGGGACCCATTGGCGAGATGACGTCTGTTTAGCTCACGAAAATTCGGGCCATTCGTGTGCGCTGGCAGCCGTCAACGCGTGAGAGAGAATAGGCGATATGCGCCAATGACCGCTTCGCTCGCCTTAAGACTTACATTCCGCACGTCGAGGACACAATTTGGCGCGAATTTCGCCGCTAGATCATACCGACGCGAACGTCCGTTACCTGGAGAGTATCGACGTTCGAATGACTAGACCCAATCGCACGCCAGTGGCCGCAGTTGGCCGATGGACTAAACCGCTCGCGCGGTAGGGGCTACGGTCAGACGCCGGTGGTCAGAGAGAGGCCGGCATCGCGGTTCCGTATGTTGGCGAATGAGGCAATCCGCCTCGTTCTCCAGCCGGAGCCGAATCATGACCTCCTCACAGTCAAACGTCAGTCCGCTGCGCCAGCGCATGAGCGACGACATGCGCATGCGCCAGCTTGCCCCCAAGACGCAGGACATCTATCTGCACATCGTGCGTGAGTTCGCCCGGTTTCTCGGGCGCTCACCTGACACGGCCACCGTCGAGGACCTGCGGCGCTACCAGCTCTATCTGGTCGACCACGGCACATCGGCCGTGTCGCTGAACCATGCGATCACCGGCCTGAAGTTCTTCTTCACAGTCACGCTCGACCGGCCCGAGCTGATGGTCAGGATGCAACCCGTGCGCGTGCCCCGCGTATTACCCGTCGTGCTCAGCCCCGATGAAGTGCGGCGGCTCATCGAGGCCGCCGGCAACCTGAAGCACCAGACCGCGCTGTCGGTCGCGTACGGCGCGGGGCTACGCGCCAGCGAAGTGGTGGCGCTGAAGGTCACCGACGTCGACAGCGAACGCATGACACTGCGTATCGAGCAGGGCAAGGGCCGCCGTGACCGCTACGCCATGCTCTCGCCGGTGCTGCTCGAGCGTCTGCGTGTGTGGTGGCGCGTGGCCCGTGCGCAGGGCAGGATGCTCGATGGTGGGTGGCTGTTTCCCGGGCTCGATCCGCTCGATCCGTTAAGCACGCGACAGTTGAACCGTGCCATTCATGCCGCCGCCGAGGCTGCGAACATCGACAAGCGCGTGTCCATGCACACGCTACGGCATAGCTTCGCGACACACCTCCTTGAACAGAAGGTGGACATCCGCGTGATCCAGGTGCTGCTCGGCCATGCGAAGCTGGAGAACACCGCGCTCTATGTCCAGGTGGCCACCGACCTGCTGCACGAGGTCACCAGTCCGCTGGACCGGCTGCCCTCCGAGTAGGCCCGCGCGCCGTAGCGCCTCAATGCTGGAGGTTGCGGACATCTTCCGCAGTCACGGGCCAGCGTGGCGAGCCACGACACACCTGAGCCTGGGGCAGCTGAAGGTCATGTCGGCCATCGAACGGTGCCGCACGGCGGCACTGGGCGGACATGTGCTGCGCTGTTCAGGCTGCGCAAGGACAGAGGTGTCCTTCAACTCGTGCCGGGACCGGCATTGCCCGAAGTGCCAGGCCAGCGCCGCACACCGCTGGCTGGAAGCACGCCAGGCCGATCTGCTACCCGTCGAATACTTCCACGTCGTCTTCACGCTCCCCGCGCCCGTCAGTGCGATCGCCTGGTACAACAAACGGATCATCTACGGCCTGCTGCTCGACATCGCCGCCGACACGCTGCGCACGATCGCCGCAGATCCCCGACACCTCGGCGCCCAGATCGGCGCCACGCTCGTGCTGCACACCTGGGGCTCAGCGCTCACGCATCATCCACACGTGCACGGCATCGTCCCCGGCGGTGGCCTGTCACCTGACGGTGAGCGCTGGATCGCCTGCCGGCCCGGCTTCTTCCTGCCGGTGCGCGTGCTCTCACGCCTGTTCCGCCGGCGCTTCCTCGACGCACTCGAAGTGACCCACCAGCATGGCCAGTTGCAGTTCTTCGGCGAGTACACCGAACTCGCTGATCCCGCCACCTTTGCCCGGTGGCTTGCGCCGCTGCGTACCTGCGAATGGGTGGTCTACGCCAAGCGCCCGTTCGCCGGACCAAAGGCAGTGCTCGAGTACCTCTCACGCTACACGCACCGCGTTGCCATCTCCAACCAGCGCCTCGTCGCCTTCGATGAGCGTGGCGTGACGTTCCGCTGGAAGGATTACCGGGCGAAGGGACGCACCCGCTACAAGACCATGACGCTGGAGGCTGGCGAATTCATGCGCCGCTTCCTGCTCCATGTGCTGCCCGGTGGTTTCCACCGGATCCGTCACTACGGCCTGCTCGCCAACCCGGTACGCCGCGCCAGTCTCGCGAAGGTGCGCGATCTGCTGCACGTCGCACCCGGAATCAGCCCGTCACCGGACGAGGCCATCGTCGCAACCCGCCCCGTCTTCATCTGCCGGCACTGCGGCGCACCGATGATCGTCGTCGACATCCTCGCGCGCAGCGCCCCGATCCGCGCACCGCCGATGTGCCGGGCTCAGACATGAGCACAACGTTTCCCCGATATCTGAACCGACCGTCGGCTTTGCGGCAACGCGGCCCACGAGCGGACGTTCGCGCCTGGCGCTTCGAAAGGCGCCTCCCGCGTGCGCATCACCATCGTCATTGCACGACAGCGCCGCTTCGCTACGGCGTCAGCGCCCGTCCGGCATCCCGCCTGGCCGCACCGCATCCGACATCGCTGAACATCCCGACCTATCAATCGCCATAGCGGCGAGTTCCGACCACAGCGGAGCACTCCGCGGTTTCCTCCATCGGGCTTATTCGACGCCTGCCGGCACGCGCGGAGGCATTCACATTCCTGCGGGCGACGGCAGGCATCGAATAAGCCTTAACGAACTGTGACGGTCGCAGCTGGTGGGATGGTCCGAAGTAGCCTGCTGGCCAGCAGGCTGCCTTCGTCTGTTCCGCATCCGGCGCAGGCGCGCACGCGATCATCTGCTGCGCGCGCAATAGTGGCGTAGCGCAAGCGGTGTCACCACCACCATGGAAGCAACGCACCGCCATCTTTGCGATCGGTGCGATCACCGGGGCGCCCCGCATCGCCGCCGTCGCGGTCCTCATCACGTTCTTCGCAGCGGCGCCCGGCTTTCGGCAGGCCGCTTACCTTGCGAATGTACCCGGAGCCAGCGAAGAACAGATCGCCCTCGGGTCCAAACGCGAGCCCCCTGGGACCGCCTATGCTAGCTTGAGTGGCAAGGCCGCCGTCGCCGCCGTAGGAGTCCTGCCCGTTGCCGGCAATGGTTGTGACGATGCCGGTTTGCCTATTCACCTGACGCACACGGGCGTTGAAGGTATCGCTGATCGTCAGATTACCCGCGCAGTCAAACGCAATGTGCGTTGGGATGTTCAAGAAAGCATCGGTCGCCGCAATGCCATCTCCGTTATAGCACCCGGACGCCATCAAGCCCGCCCCCGAGCAAAGGGGCGACTTCCCGGCTACCGTGGTGATAGTGCCTGTTCTTTTGTCCACCCGGACGACCGTTGCCGGAGAGGGATCGACTATGTAGAGGTCGCCGTGCGGGCCAAAGGCGATAGCCAGGATGTAACTGGACGCAAGCTTGACGGCGGTCGTGATGATTCCCGTTTCGTGGTCCACGCGCCGGATGCGTGCTGCCGCCGAATCGGCGATGTACAGATCACCTTCCCGGTTCAGGGCCACGTCGGTTGGGAACAGCGCGGCCTGAGTGGCCGGCCCCCCGTCGCCGCGGTTGGCGCTGCCAACGCCCGGACCTGCAACAGAAGTAATGATCCCCGTTTTTCGATCCACCCTTCGCACGACTCCGATGTATGGATCCGCAACGAACACATTGCCTGCTCGGTCAACCACCACCCCTGACGGATAGTCGAGACTGGCGTTCGTCGCTGGGCCGCCGTCGCCGCTGTAGCCTTCTTGCCCGTTGCCGGCAACGGTCGTGACAATTCCGCTCTCGTGATCGATGCGGCGAACGACGCGAAATGACGGTTCGGCAGTGTATATGTTTCCCCATCGGTCCAGCGCGATGGCTTCTGCGGCGATTCCGGCCGCACCTACGCCGCCCTGACCGGGGCCCGCGACGGTGCTGATGATCTGCGCGGCGGCGGGGTTTGCCGTCGCAATTAGCAGCAGTGCGTAAAGGGCCCGCAACATGACAGCGATGCTCGGACAGAGCTGTGTTCCGTGCGACATACATCCTCCTGTTCGGAGTCACCGAATTGTCACGACTATTCAAGGAAAAGTCGTTGTCGCGGAACGCAGGATGTTGTGACCAGGGAAAGCAAGCCCGAAAGCCCCCAAACCGCCCAACACTTCATCTTAGTAGTGCGTTTCGAAAAGCAAATAAATTTTTAGGCTCCTCCCTTCGGGACGGACGCAATTTGCCGTGCTGTTGGGAAACGGAAATAGCTGGGCTCCGGCAAGCTCAGCCAGAGCCGAACGCACGGAACACGCTGGACTGCGCCGCCGAGATGCGTTCTTATGGCGGCTGGTTTGAGCATTGAAGATTCGGTGGCCAAAAGTGCTGAACCATCAGGCTTCGCGCCGTGCCATGGCGCTGCCTGACGACCGCGACCGGCTGCACTCGACCCACTGCCGTCCTTCGAACCGGAGCGGCCCAGACGGCCGCTTGTAAGGTAGAACAGGATTCCAAATGCACGTGTGAATTGCCGGTCGAGCGTCTCAACCTGCCCCAATCTATCCGGGGTAGACCCATTACGACTGTTGACGCCGACACGATATCGACCCACATTCCGACATCGGACTGACCAGGTCTGTTAATTAGATAAAGGTTTCAGCAGCAACGCGATTCGCGGCCCACTCTGGGGGGCAGCCGAATTTCCACATCCCTACTGCATCAGGAGCTCCGCGCACGTAGGTCGCCGTCCAGCACGACCAGATCAGGCATAGATCCGCGCTCGAGACCAATCGGGGCGTAGTCGGCGCATCGCGCCTCGGCGGTGGTAGCCAGGTCGGCAAGACGACGCGCGACACCATCGCGAAACATACCCAAACCAGTCGGAGCGACGAAAAGGACAAGCGTAAGTTCAGGTTGTTTTCCCACGAACGTTTGATCGATCGTATCCGCGACTCACCTGGCCCTTGTGTCGTCGGATGGCTTGGTCGCAGTCTTGACATACCCACATCCCGCTCATTACGCACGTAGATCGAGGGCAAACCCGATCGCCTCCAGTAGCGTCATGGATCTCCCCTGCCTATTCGCGTCCGCGATGGCTTCGGCTTTGAGGCCCGAGCCTGCCTGCTGCAACGTGCGGTCGAGCTCGGCGCGCCAAGCCGGCGGCGCGGGGGCACCTATCTGCTCGCGCACGGCCTGCGCTGCAGCGGCAATGGTGATGGCGCACACGGCCCAGCCCTGCGCGGCAGCCAGATTCGCGAATCCCTCCAGGACGAAGGCGATCCCGCGCCGATCCCCCATTTCGCGGAGGATCGCCAGACTATCGTGCAACAGGGCAGCCGCGCGGTCGAACTCGCCGGCGTCGCGCGCGAGCGCCGCCAGCGTCCCCAGCACGTTGGCCTGGTTCTGTCTGTCGCCAATCTCGCGCCATACCGCGAGCGCTTGGTCAAGACGCGAGCGGGCAAGGTCGCGCTGCCCGCCGGAGCGAGCCACGATCCCCAAGGCCGTGAGCGCCCACCCTTTCCCAATGGGATCACCCAGCTTCTGCCACAACTCAAGGCTCGCCTGGAGCTGCACCTCGGCGGCACCCGCATCGCCTTCATCCCGCGCGATAAGCCCCAGGTTACCGAGCGCCACCGCCACACCTTCACTGTCGCCCGCCTGCCGAAGCTGCGGCAGGCTCTCGTCGAGGAGCTTGCAGGCGCGGACGTAGTCGGCCTGGTAGCGGGCGACAAAGGCCAGATCAACGAGCGCCCAGCCGATTCCGCGCGGGTCAGCGAGCGCACGATACATGTCGAGGCTTTCATCAAAGAGGGTGCGGGCCTCGGCGTAGTCGCCTTGTTCGCGGGCGAGCCAGCCCGCCGCGTGCAGCGCCTTGGCGCGCGACTTGTTGCGACGTCCCGCGGTGGGTAGCGCCAGCAGCGTGGCGAGCCGCTGACGCGCCTCGGTGACGTAGCTGTGGGCGCGCCAGAAACGCGCCAGCGCCGCCGCCAGCCGCAGCCCATGCTCGGCCGGCCCGTGCTCGACGAACCATCGCAAGGCAGCGCGCAGGTTGTCGTGCTCCTGTTGCAGACGGTCGAGCCAGACGCCCTGCCGCGGTCCGATGAGGCCGGGCTCCGCCTGTTCCGCCAGCGTTAGGTACCAGTCGGCGTGTCGCACGCGGAGCGTGTCGCTCTCGCCGGCCTCAGCGAGACGCTCCAGCGCATACTCACGAAGGGTTTCGAGCATGGCGAAACGCGGCTCGTCGTCCTCACCCCGCTCGTCCTGCCGCAGGAGACTCTTATCGATGAGGGAGGCCAAGCCCGTAAGCACGTCGGCAACCGATCCGCAGGCGCAATCCGCCGAGCCGACCACGACCTCAGCCGCGGTCAGCGTACAACCTCCGACGAACACAGCCAAGCGACGGAACAGCCGCTGCTCCTCTGTGCTCAGGAGCTCATGGCTCCAGGTGATCGCCTGCCGCAGCGTTTGTTGGCGCAGCGCCACATCCCTTGGACCGCCCGTGAGCACCGCCATGCGCTGGCCCAGCCGCGCGAGGATTGCAGCGGGCGAAAACATCTTCACGCGGGCGGCGGCCAACTCGATAGCCAGGGGCAGGCCGTCGAGGCGATGGCAGATTTCCGCCACGGTGCTCGCGTTCGCCGCGCAGAGTTCGAAGTTGGGCTTTACGGTCTTTGCCCGCTCCACGATTAGCCGGATGGATTCATAGCGCGACATCTCGTCGACGGACTGCGAGCGCAACAGATCAGGCAGGGCCAGGGGTGGAACGCACAATTGCTGCTCGCCGCTCAGGTGCAGGACCTCGCGGCTCGTGACGAGCGCCTTCACTCGTGGGCACCCCGCAAGCAGGTCAGCCACGTGGGGAGCAGCCGCCAGAAGGTGCTCGAAGTTGTCTAGCACGAGGAGCAGTTGCTTGTCACAAAGGTATTCCTGCAAGGCCTCGGCGAGCGGCCGGCTGGGGGTCTCGTGCAAGCCGAGAACCTTTGCCAAGGTCGGCACCACGAGTTCGGGGGACGGCACGGGCGCGAACTCTACGAAGAAAACGCCGTCGACGTACTCGTCGAGCGCGTCTGCCGCAACGTGCAGGCTCAGCCGCGTTTTCCCGACCCCGCCGGGCCCGGTCAAGGTGAGGAGCCGCGTATATGGCCGTCGGAGCAGATCACGGGCGGCTGCGATCTCCCGCTCACGCCCGATGAACGTTGTTGGCTCCACGGGCAGGTTGTTGCGACGCTCTCCGAGAGTGCGGAGCGGCGGGAAGTCGGCGGCGAGGCCGCAGGCCATGAGCTGGAAGATTCGCTCCGGCCGCAGCAGGTCCTTGAGTCGATACTCTCCGAGGTCGAGGAGAACTGCGCCGGCCGGCAAGCCGTCGCGCACGAGCGCCGCGGTCGCAGAGGAGACCACCGTCTGCCCCCCGTGAGCAGTGCTGGTGAGGCGAGCGCAGCGGTGCAGCGGAGCACCGAAGTATTGATCCCCCTGTAGCTCAACCTCGCCCGTATGCAGGCCCATCCGAACCTTCAGCGCGCCCAGCACTCCCCAGTCCGACGCTTGGAGGTCGTGCTGCCCGCGCAGCGCAGCCGCCACCGCGTCGGTTGCCGCCGGGAACGCCGCGCAGACGGCATCGCCGACTGTCTCGAACACGCACCCGCCGTGAGCCTCCACGACCTCACGGAGCATGGCGTAGTGGCGGGCTATAGCGGTCACGTACACCTCGGGATATCGCTCGAGGAGGCGCGTCGAGCCCTCGACGTCGGTGAAGAGGAAAGTGACTGTGCCAGCAGGTAACCCGGCCATGTCCCGCTCCACTCGCTCCCTCACCCGATTCGCCGCATGCGTTCGTCGACTTCCGCCCAGATGTCTTCGGGTAGTGGGAACGTTGCGGCGCTGACGTTCTCCTCGATCTCCCGCGGCGAACTGGCGCCAACGAGAACGCTGCTCACGCCCATGTGACGTATGGCAAATTGCAGCGCCACGGCCTGCAGCGACACGCCGCGCTCCTGCGCCCATCGCCACCAGTCCAGCGCTGCGGCTGCGTCAGGATGGGCGGCTAGGCGCGCGCTCACCATGGGATTAGGACCGGCAAGAAGACCGGTCATCAGCGCTCGCCCCACGAGCACTCCCATGCCCGCGGCGGCGGCCTCCGCGATCACGCAGGCATCGCTGCTTCGGATCAACGAGAAATCGTCGTGGATGAGAATGGCATCGAAGCGGCCAGAAGCGATTGCCTGGCGATGATAGCTGGCTCCCCGGATCGCGAAGGCGATGGCGCGGACTTTACCTTCGTCGCGCATGCGTTCGAGTTCGCCGACGGCGCCGTGTGGCCCCAGAACGGCGGCCATGTCGATGGCATCGGTCGCATGCACCTGCACGAGATCAACTGAATCGAGGCCGAGGATCTTGAGGCTCTCCTCTACAGACCAGCGGGTGGCGCCCGCCGAGTAATCGCCGTGTCGGGCGGGGTGCATGCCGACCTTTGTGCACACGTGGAGCCCGCTGGGGCGCCCGCCGATCGCGGCTAGCGCTTTGGCAAACCGCTGCTCGCACACGCCGTAGAAAGGGGAGCCTTCAATGTAGTTGACACCGAGGTCAATCGCGCGAAGCACCGTCTGGACCGCCGCGTCCTCCGGCACGGGGCCGTAGCGGCCGCCGAGGCCGGCTCCGCCAAGCGTCAGCGTGGTCACCTCGAACCCGGCGCGCCCCAGCGGCCGGCGGGTCAGGATGGGAAGGAACGCGTGTGGCATTTTTGTCTCCGATCCCTCTTCGTCTTCACATAAGGCTCGGGTGCCAGATGAGACGAAAAAACATCAATCTTTCATCAATAACTCACCCGATAGCGGCAAGGTCGTTGAATACCGTGCGCGGGTGTCTTTGTGGTTCAAGTACGAAGGCTGAACCGATGACAAACGCAAAGGGTATCTGCTTCCCGCCTGTTGTAATTGTTTTTGCTCAACGCTTGCCTGGCGACTCCAAGCGGTGCACCATCCGCACTCCGGTTCAGACGCCGTACCTTGCCCAATCCGCTCTGTGGGATCTTCCTGATTAACGTGCTCAGGCCGGTCTGGACGAACCTGGCAAGCAGTGTGTGCGTGAGGAGCAGCCGCTGAGGCCGGTTACGTACCTGCCAATCCGGTCGCTGAACTCACGCGCTGCCAGTCGCCAGCCGAAGTTACTTACTTCAGGTGAATGAGGACTGATCCCTCCGATACTTCCGGCCCGGTCGCGCCGGTGTCTCCGGCGTTTTTAGCGATCCAGTCCTTCGCCTTTTGCACGCTTTCATCAATGCCTGCCTTGTCCTGGCAAACAGTCACCGAGAATCCGCCATCGCCGCTGCGTGCAAGGGTGTAGCCGACAAAGCCTTTGACCGAACGCATCAGTTCTTCGACGTCAGTCGTTCGCTTCTCCAGCAGATCGAATAACTCCTTTGCACCCTTTCCGGAATACCGCCTTATAACAGTCTGCATGATTGGGTCCTCCTGTTGATGGACCAACGAGACGAGTTACGCCGCACAAACAATGTGCGCAGGCTCTAACTGCTCTTTCCGAAAGCGTGGAGTGCGCGCAACTCATTGAGAAGACCGCGCACCGGATATCCGCGACCTTACCAACCTTACCAAGTGTAGTAACTTTGCCGTCGTAGTAAACCGGGCAAGCCGTGCAAAATCCTGGTGCCTTCAGCCAACGTCCGTGTCGAAAACACCCGCCGCGAAGCTCACCCGGATGCTGATGACGGTGTTGACGGCCTCCACCCATGAGCGAGCGGCGGCTATAAAGGCCAATGAAGCAACGATCAACATCGCGAATTGAATGGCCGCTTCCTAGGTGGAACCGACGCCTGAATGTCCGTGCGATCGAGCCGGCGAATGACGCTTCGTGGCCGCTATCTGTCAACGGTTGATTCCTGCAAGCGTCGATGCAATTTCTCGGTCTAGGAAAGACCACTCGTCCCCCGTACTAAGCACCTGAAACCTGGGCCAACCGGTTGACCCGCCCGGGAAAGCGCGCGCCTTGCAGGTTGCCTCGGCGTTCGAACGGACTCGACGAACACTGCAAGGCTTTACCCGACTTGGCGGCGCAACAGCGCACGTCGCAGCGGATGCTGGCCGATGCGTTGCTCGCCAAACATGGCTGGAAGACGATGGACACGACGCAGGGCGCTACATCGGCCGACTAGGCCACGTCTGTGGCGACGCCGCGCCTGCGTCAAATGGAAAAGGCCGTCGCGGCCCTTAGGGAAACACTGATTTATCAGGCTCGGCCGTCATCGCTGAGGTGTCCGAGTGCGTTGTAGAAGGAAGCTCACGGAACGGACCCATAGTGATGAAGCGGCAGATCAGCTTTGCAGAAGCGGAAAGTGCGGGCAAGAAGCGGGTGACCAGGCGTCAGCGCTTCCTGACAGAGATGGAGAGGGTCGTCCCATGGCCGCGGTTGCTGTCGGCGATCGAGCCGTACTACCCGAAGGGTGAGCGTGGCCGTCCGCCGATTGGTCTGGAGCGGATGCTTCGAATCTACTTTCTGCAGCAGTGGTACGGCCTGTCGGACGAAGGTCTGGAAGACGCGATGTACGACAGCATCGCGATGCGAGCCTTCGCCGGCATCGATCTGGCGGTCGAGGACGTTCCGGACGCGACCACGCTGTTGAAGTTCCGGCGCCTGCTGGTCGAATATGACCTGACGCGGAAGCTGTTCGACGAGATCGGCATTTCGCTGTGCGAACGCGGATTGATGATGAAGGAAGGCACGCTGGTCGACGCGACGATCATCGAAGCGCCGTCGTCGACCAAGAACGCCGGGAAGAGTCGCGATCCGGAAATGCATCAAACGAAGAAAGGTAACGAGTGGCACTTCGGCATGAAGGCGCACATCGGCGTCGATGCCGATTCGGGACTGGTTCACAGCGTGGTCGGCACGTCCGCCAACGTGTCGGATGTCTCGCAAGCCTATGCGCTGCTGCACGGGCATGAAGAGGAAGCGTTCGGCGACGCGGGCTACATCGGCGTAGACAAACGCGACGAAATGAAGGGCAAGTCGGTGAAGTGGCGCGTGGCGGCCAAGCGCGGAAAGATCAAGGCGATGCAGGACGGTCCGCTGAAGGACCTGGTGGTTGCGGTCGAGCGAACCAAGGCGCAGATTCGCGCACGGGTCGAGCATCCGTTTCATATCGTCAAGAACCTGTTCCGTCATCGCAAGGTGCGCTACAAGGGACTGGCCAAGAACACGGCGCAACTGTTCAGTCTGTTCGCCCTGGCGAACCTGGTGATCGCGCGAAACCGGTTGCGGTCGGTTCATGGGAGCAGTCCGTCATGCGTGTGAAAAATGCGAGAAATGAGGCGCATCCTCAGGTCAAAACTCACCAGAATTGCCAACGCTTCATTTCGGCATCCGGAAATTCCGAACCAGCGCCGCCGACAACCTCGCGGGATGGCCTATTAATCAGCGATTCCTTAGTTCATCGAGTTTGTCCTCTCATCGTTGTGACAGGACGGTATAGGTCTGAACCAGGAGGCCAGACGAGCGACACTTTAAGCTTTTTGCGCACCGTACGTGACCGAGGCTGGATTTTCGAGACTCGGTCTATCTCGTCGTCGAGCGGCGCAACAAGCGTGGGCGCCTGCCAACATCAACAAGCGATGTGTCTGACTCAAACCACCATCCCATTCTTTTCTCCTCGGCGCGGCGCAAGCTCGGAACAGAACAACCTCCGCACGCAAAGCCCGCAAATTCAGTCGGTTAGCCTAGAACTCGCCGGTGCACCGCGCGATTGGCCCGATCTGTGCATTTAGCCGCTACGGAGAGTCAGTCGCTGTCTGCTCTTGGCTGCGAAGACGGGCATCGTATAGCTCACGCGAGTAGCCGAAGCGCATGGCCGGACTTGAGGCGGTAAAGCTGGTGCCTCCTGTACGGTCGGGGCAATGCGAGGCACTGCTCGTCACTCAAGTTATCGAAGGAGGCCGTGATGAATATTAAACCGGTGCTGTGTGCTGTCGCTCTTGCGGCGATTGCGAATGTCGGATACACCGAGTGGAGGTATCCACATGCCGACGCGGCGAACACCGGCTTCGTCAAGGTCATCACGGCCCCCGCTACCGAGATGCTACGCGCGGCGACGATTGGCCCTCTGGCATCAGGCGCGGGTCCAGTCGTAGGTCCGGACGGGACGGTCTACATCGGCAATCTCAACGGACAGGTGCTCGCATTCCATGCCGATGGAACACCCTCATGGAGCCGTCAGCTTCCCACCGGGCAATGGGTGACGTCCTCGCCCGTGGTCGGTGTGGATGGATCGGTGTATGTAGTCGCCGAGACACGCGTTCTCGTCGCGGGAGAGACGAGCGTCTATCGATACGAGTCCACGCTGCACAAATTCTCTGCAGGTGGCGGATGGCTTTATCAAGCGCCATTTCCACAGCGCTGGGGCAATACCAAATACAGCAGCCGTGGTGACGCCAACGCTGCGCCGAACATCTGGAGCAGCAACGGCGTCGAAACCATCATCGTGCCGGCGGTCTACAGCATACCGGCGTACACCTCTCTGCGACTGGTCGCGTTCGCCACCAGCGGCGCCGTGCTGGGCGACGTCCTGGTATCGGAACCGTCGCCCGGAACGGTGACAGGCGACTGGCTGCCGCCATGGTCGTTCGACGTTCCCTCGGAGCCTCCATCGTGCACGGACTTCTCCGTTTGCCTGCCCACCGACACGGGTTGGCCGCTATCCGACGTCGCAATCTGGCAGAGCGACAAGGGGGAGCCGCCGACCGTGATGGTCTCCGACGCACTGCAGGATGTAGTCGGCTACACATTCGAACCGGCACAGGGATTCACTGAGCGATTCCGCGTGCATGACGCGAATCGTCGAGTATCCTCGGGCCCGCTCATCCTGCCCGATGGTCATACGGTCGTAGCCGCAACCAGCGACAAATCGAACCGGCTCACGTTTGCCGGCCCGAATTTTACGCCGGCGGCCGATTCTACGGGCAATCTCGGCGTCGTAGCCGCCGTTCCAACGCGGTTGCCGGATGGCAGGCTAGTCGCCGTCGAATACAAAGGCGGCCTAGCAGGATTTTCCAATGCTAATGCGCTCAACAGCCATCTCGGCTTGCCCGGCCAGTCCATCGTTCCGGCCGCCGCATCATGCAACCTCGTGTATGTCGCAACAGCGGGCGCTTTGACCACGCTGAACATCGCAACATTGCAGCCCGTAGCGACGTTGAAGTGGCATGGCGGCGGACGCTCGGCACCGGTCATCAGTTCGTCGGGATATGTGTACGCGACGGCCGCAACCAGCAGCGACTCGACAAACTTCATGTTCGTCTTTCCGCCGCTCAGTCCGCCTGCGACCAGTTTTCATGGCACCGCGTGCGACACAAACAAGACGACGTCGGGTGGCCTTTCCGCGAGGTAGGACCGGTGACGCAGCTTTAGGAAGACGGCTGGCCGGCTTTACCCGGTCAGCTCGCCGATTTCGTGCACGCTCGACACCGGCCTTCGGTCCGGCCCAACCTGCATCACTTGATTGTCGCTGAGGTCGAATACTTACGCACTTCGTTTGTCAGCTTTCGGAGTGATGCAGGCCCCACATCGGCAGAGACTTCTACCCGTCGAATAACAGGTGATGACCGAACCCGGTCCGGCATAGAACGACCGGCGCGGTCGGCCGTCGGCCGGCCGAACCGGGCAGCAGTCGACCCCGAAGAGACATTCAGCTAGCTCGTAAGCGGTCGTTCACCTCGTACAAACGATGGGGTTACAGGCGTACAACCCGTCATATATCCGAAGAAGCACAAAGGGCGACGAGCGCTCGATTTGAGCCTTGCTACGGAACTGCCTCCAGCCAGCCCGGATGGCTTTAACCGTTCGCGATGTTGAACCGCACTCAGCCTGCAACCAGTCGAAAAGTGCGGCTCGAATAAGTGCACGTTGCATCTGTGCAAAGAGCCCAGGCGTCTCAGCGCTCTCGTCAAAGCGGAACCGTTGACGATGCAAGCGCCGCCTTGCGATGCCCACCGACTGTCCACGCAATCGCGGTCCCGATTGCGAGAGCTAACAGGCATGCAGTCGGAACAAGCATTGGTGCGACATGGCTATTACTAACTTTGCCGACGTACGGCATCAGGTTCTGTGCGAAGAACCCTCCGAGATTGCCGATGCAGTTGATGGCGGCGACACTTGCCGCGGCTCGAGCGCCGGAAAAGAAGCGCGGGGGAAGCGACCAGAAACAAGGGTACAGCAGAGGAATACAGGCGCCACCCACACACAGGGCGATGAAGCGCAACGAGACCGTCGGCAATACGAGACTGGAGGCAAAACATACAACGCCGATGCCTGCGACCACGACCATTGCTTTTAATACCACCTGTTCACGTTTGAGCTTCCCGGGAAGCCAAAGCAGAAGAAGTGTCGCGAGTGCCCACGGAATCATGTTAAGCAGGCCGTTGACGCTCGACGAAACGCCCCAGCTCTTAACCAACGTGGGCAGCCAGTACGTAACGCCGTAGAGCGACGTCGACATCAGCATGTAGGTTGCTGCGAACATGAGAACCTTCGGGTCAAGCAATGCCGCCCATGGCCGGGACTCCTTTGCTTCCGGGGACGCATCGCGCACAAGCGCTGCGACCACAATGTCCTTCTCGTCCTGGGAAAGGAAGTTCGCTTCCCTGACGGAGCTCGGTAGATATTTAAGCGCTACGAAGGCAATCAGTATTGCCGGAAGACCGGTGGCAAGGAAGACCCATTGCCAACCCGCCAGTCCCAGTGTTCCGCCCAAGGAAAGGAGCAGCCCTCCGACCAGCGCGCCAAGCATGTTTGCCAGCGAACTGCCGAGGGTAAACAGGCCAAGCACACGTGTCCGGTAGCTTTGAGGAAACCACTGCGTCAGGTAGTAAATGACGCCTGGATAAAAGCCGGCTTCAGCAACGCCCAGCGCAAACCGGAACGAGTAAAAAGCTGGCAGGGACTTGGTGAACGCCATTAGCACTGTAACGACGCCCCACGTAATCATGATGCGAGCGAGCCACGTCCGGGCTCCAAAACGATGAAGCGCCAGTGTGCTGGGCACCTCGAACAGCAGGTAGCCAATGAAAAACAGCGATGCTCCAAGGCCATACGCGGCTTCCGTCATGCCGAGTGCCTGAACCATTTCCAGTTTCGCGAAGCCGACGTTCTGCCGGTCGATGAATGCGATGAGAAACATGACAATCAGCAGCGGCATCAGCCGCCATGCCATTTTCTTCATTACCTGCTGCTCACGTGTTACGGACGTAGACATGTTCGCTCCAGTTCCATGCCCGCTGCCGCTCGACTGGCGTTTCGAAAACGGTCAGTCAGACGAAAACAAGCAGATTGATATAGTCATATATATGTTTGTATGTTTGAGGTCGGGCTGCAATGAGGTATAACCCGGACGAGCGCACGCAAGCGAGCTGCGGCCGCAGCTGGCGACCAGTGATGTATTCGGCGAACGAGGTGTAGAGCCTGAAAGTCGCGGGAAAATGCGACTTGCCGGGTGACAGAGAGTCAGTTCGCGTTGTCGGTCCCTATGACGGCACCGAACGCGGCGAGGGAGTCGCGTTGTCAGCGAATATCGACCTGATACTGGAACGCTGCAGCAGCACCACGCGTGGTGCGCCATTCAATAGGTGTCCCGGCGAAATCGGATGCCACACGGTGCACAAGGATTACCGGGCTGCCAACGTCGATATGCAAGAGCGCTGCATCAGCGTCCGTCGCCTGTTCGACGTTGAGAATCTCGGTTGCGGATGCGACGATCTGGCGGCAAAGCCGCTCATAGAGTGGATAAAGCAAATCCTCGAAGCCACCAAGGGGCAGAGTCGCCAGCGCGTCGAAACGGCTTCGAGGTAGCCATATTTCTTCCGACAAAACGGGTTGTCCCTCAATCAGTCGTACCCGCGAGAGATGAACAGCCTTCTCCGTCGCCTTCATCTGCAAGGTTGAGCGAATCGTCTCGTTTGGCTTGACGACCTCGCGGCTCAGCACCTTCGCCGTCGGTCGGACCGGCTTGCCGTCAGCTGACTTGAACCGGAAGAAGCGGAACAACGACGAATCAAAGCGCGGGCGCCGGACAAAGGTCCCCTTTCCCTGGGTGCGGGTGAGCACCCCGTCGGCCACCAGCAAATCAATGGCTTTCCGAAGGGTGCCGGTCGACACGTTATAAAACAGGCTGAGCTCCGCCTCTGTGTCGATTGCCTTTTCTGGCGCCCACTCGCCCTCCGCGATGCGACGCACCAGGTCGTCGCGCAGCTGCTGGTATCGGGGCAATCGACCGTCTGGCTTGGCCGAGAACGATTGCATATCCAGATTCATATAGTTGTTCACAGGAATAGTCACTGTACAACATCTGCACGAACAAGGGTAAATCCCCAATGACTTCTTCGCCGAGGCGCCTAAACTAAACATATAGTCATATACATGAATATATGAATTACCTGGAGACGGCGATGTTCACCTGGTACAAGCAAGGCACACCTCTCGAACGGAACACCTTCTGGGGATGTTTCGCGGGTTGGGGCCTCGATGCCCTCGATGTGCAGATGTTTACCCTGGCAATCCCCGCAATCATCGCAGCGTACGGCATCGACCACACGCAGGCGGGCGCAATCAGCGGCGTGACGCTGGTGTCATCGGCGATGGGCGGCTGGTTGGCGGGCGCCTTGTCCGACAGGGTTGGTCGGGTGCGGACGCTGCAGATCACGATTCTCTGGTTTGCAGGATTCACCTTCCTTTGTGCCTTCGCCCAGAGTTTTCCTCAACTACTGGTCCTGAAGGCCCTGCAAGGATTCGGGTTCGGCGGAGAGTGGGCTGCAGGCGCCGTGTTGATGGCTGAGACCATCCGGACGGAACACCGCGGCAAGGCCATGGGCGCGGTACAGAGCGCCTGGGCTGTCGGCTGGGCCGGCGCAGTGCTGTTGTATGCCGCAGCTTTTTCGTGGTTGCCGTCAGACACGGCGTGGCGTGTCATGTTCGGTGTCGGCCTGCTGCCCGCGCTTCTCGTCCTTTACGTCCGCCGCAATCTCCGCGAACCTGTGCGCGTTGAGCCGTCTCGCGCTGAACCAGCTGTTTCTGTGTGGGCGCAAATCGCGCAGGTGTTTCAGCCGCGCGTCATCAAGACCACCGTTATCGGCGCGGTTCTGGGCACAGGCGCACACGGTGGGTACTACGCCATCATGACCTGGCTGCCGACCTTCCTCTCCAAGGAAAGACATCTGTCGGTCCTCAACACCGGCGGGTATCTGGCGGTTGTTATCGCGGCTTTCTGGTGCGGCTGTATGGCGAGCGCTTACCTGCTCGACCGTATCGGACGCCGGCGCAACATCGCATTCTTTGCATTTTCTTGCATCGTCACCGTGCTCGCCTACGTGATGCTTCCATTGAGCAACACGCAGATGCTTGTTCTGGGCTTCCCGCTAGGCTTTTTCGCCGCCGGCATCCCGGCCAGCCTGGGCGCACTTTTCAACGAACTCTATCCTGCGGACATGCGCGGAACAGGCGTCGGCTTTTGCTACAACTTCGGTCGCATCGCCTCGGCGGGTTTCCCTGTGCTGGTCGGATATATGAGTCATTCGATGTCGCTGGGAGCAGCGATTGGTATCGATGCCGCAATTGCGTACGGGCTGGCGATGGTTGCCGTGTTGCTGCTTCCCGAAACGCGCGGCAAGCGCTTGCGGCCGGCCGGCGTCGAGCAGGCTTCACAACCGGTCGCCGACGCCGAATTAGCGCTTGACCATCCCCGGAGCCAGCGATGACCCAGGCACCATCCATCGCGCGGCCACGGCTGCCGCGCGTTGACACGCACGCGCACGTGTTTGCCAGGACGCTGCCGCTCGCCGACGGACGGCGCTACGCACCCGACTACGACGCAACCCTGAACGCCTACCGGAAGCTTCTGGACGAGAACGATATTGGCAATGCCGTCCTTGTCCAGCCCAGCTTTCTCGGCACCGATAACAGCCATCTTTTACAGGCGCTGACCAGAGACATAAGCCGGCTGCGCGGTGTGGCAGTCGTGTCCCCCGAAATTTCAGAAGACGACCTGGTGCGGCTGAACTGCCAGGGTGTGACGGGCGTGCGTCTGAACCTTGTCGGGCAGACGCTCCCCAAGCTGGGCTCGGCGCCATATGTAACGCTTTGGCGGCAGTTATCAAAACTAGGCTGGCATGTTGAGTTGCATAGGGAGGCGTCGGACCTGGCGCCGCTCGTCAGCACTTTGCTGGATGTGGGCTTGCCAGTCGTCGTTGACCATTTTGGCCGCCCTGACCCGGACAGCGGCACTCGCGACCCGGGGTTTCACGACCTGTTGGAGTTTGGCCCATCTGGCCGCGTGTGGGTCAAGCTTTCGGGTGCCTATCGGTGCTCGGAGCCGGACTCGAGTTTCATGCGCGATGCCACGGACCAGCTCATAGACGCATTTGGCGCCGAGCGTCTGATGTGGGGTAGCGACTGGCCACACACGCAGTTTGAACATGCGACGGCCTACAGCCAGACGCTTGGCGCGTTGCTGGACTTACATCTTGCGCCCGCGATTGTCGAGGCAATCCTGTGCTCAACCCCGCACTCGTTTTACGGGTTCGACAAAGACCCCGTGAGGGATATTGTCCCGACGACACCGACTTCCCAACTCACTTCCTGAGGTCATCATGCAAGTCACCGGTATGTTGCACGGCGCCAGATTGCTGCAGTTCGTGGGCTTTCCGACGCCCGAGATTCTGGGTCCGGACGCCAGCGAAGAGCAGATTCGAGCGATGCTGAAAAAGCACGGGATGATTTTCATCAAGCCGGTTTTCAAGGGCGGCGTTGGCAAAAAGGGCAAGGCCGGTCTGATTGGCCGTGCAACTGACCTGACGACCGCCTTGAAGGAGAAGGAGCGCCTTTACTTCGTCGAGCATCACGTCGCCAACACCGTTTCAAAAGCCAACGGCGTGACGTTTGAGGCGGGAGTGCCTGCCGAGTATGAGGTCTACTTCTCGATTACCGACTCGACACATTTCCGCGCGCCCACCATGACGCTTACGCACCACGGTGGCGTCGACATCGAGGAACTGGACAAGTCGCAAGTTGTGCAGATTCCGTTTGACCCGCTCACCGGGCTCAAGGCGTTCGTCGTGGCGAACGCGCTTTCGACGCTGGGCGCACCCAAACAGATTATCTCGCCGCTTGTACAGCACCTCCCCAAGTTGTGGGAGCTCTACCACGGGTTCGGAATGACGACCCTTGAACTCAATCCAATCCGGATGCGCGAGGATAGCAAGGGAAGGCTGACACCCATCGCCTGTGACTTCAAATGCGGTTTCGACCGTGACGACCCGCGCTGGCAGCGCCTTGACCTGCCCGCGCATCTCTTCGCAGTCGACTATTCAGACTTCGAACAGGAAATCAACCAGCTTCGCACGTATCAGGGGCAGAGCGACGTCTACGTCATTAACGCGAAGGGCAGCATTCTCGCTCCGACGTTCGGTGGCGGCGCGAACTCCCTTGTCACGCAAATGCTCGGAGACGACGCCATCATCTCGTCAGACTTCGGCGGCAACCCACCCTACGAAAAGATGAAGGAAGTCGCCCGCATCTGCTTCAAGCACTGGATTGAGCAGAGCAATGTGCTGTTCATCATTGGTGGAAAGTCGAACAACACGGATATTTTCGAAACATTTCGCGCAATGGCCGACGCGTTACGCGAGCACTTCAGTCTGCACGGCCCGACGCCGCTCTATGTGGTGGTCGGCCGTGGCGGTCCGAATCTGGTTCGCGGAATGGGAGCGTTGCGCGACACGCTCGATTCGCTGGGATTGCCGTACACCTTCTTCGGCTTTGACTCGGACATGAGCGAGGTGGTCCTGTACGCGAAAGAGGTGGACCAATGGATGAAAGCAGGCGGCCGTGAGCAGATTGCCGCGAAGCTGGGAATCTCGTTCAAACAGACTGCCTGAGCGTCTCATCGACTGAGGAGTATCACTATGTACAAGCAGGGCATTGGCGATTTTAAATACTTCGTAGGAATTAGTTCGTTATCCCAAGTTGCAACAAAGGACGACCGCGTTTGCGTGCTCAACATTCTGGGCGGCGAGTCGAGCGATGTCACGCCCGTCGGTCATGCCTATTCCGGTGGCAATGTGGTATTTGGCACGGCTCCGGGAAAGCGCGGCCAGGTACTGGAAACGGCACTTGGAAGCGTGCCGGTCTACAACAACGTTCTCGAAGGACTGAACGATGGCCACAGGTTCAACTGCGGCGTCATCTACCTCCCTCCTTCCGCTGCACGAGATGGCGTGGCCGAGCTTATCCGCGTCAACCCGGAACTGACGAAGATTTTCATCGTCACCGAAAAGCTGGCCGTCAGTGACTCCCGCGAAATCCGCGCGATGGGTCAGTCCAACGGCATCGACATTTTTGGCGGCAACAGCCTCGGCGTAGCTGACGCCTGGAACCAGGTGCGTATCGGCGGAGCGCTGGGCGGCGACAATCCTGAAGAGGCATTGCGACGCGGCTCAATTGCATTGTTCTCGAACTCGGGCAACTTCACAACGACCATTGCAACCTACCTGCGGATGGCCGGATGGGGTACGACAACAGCCATTTCAAGTGGCAAAGACGTCTACATTCAATTCGCGGCGCCCGAGTTCGCTGCGGCCCTGGCAAACGACGCGCGAAGCAAGGCGGCCGTTCTTTATGTCGAACCGGGCGGATACTATGAGCTCGACGCCAACTTCACAAAACCGGTGGTTGCGTGCGTCGTGGGGCGCTGGAAGGCGAAGCTGACCCGCGCAGTGGGACACGCGGGTGCCATGTCTGGTGGTGCAGACGACGCTGCATCAAAAGAACAGTGGTTTCTCGATAAATTCGGGGTATCGAGCGTGTTCACACCGGACAATCCGGTCGTGTCGGCAAAGGGCGCTCTTGTCACGAACATCGCGCACATACCCGCCGCTCTGACGGCTGTGATGCGTGAAAACGCCTGTCGGCCCGATTTCGAGCCTGAGGGCAACCTTGCTTTGAAGCCGTGGTTTAGCAGTCACCGCGGATTGAGCCTGCCGCAGGCGCTCGATTTGCCTGTCGTGCAGGCCACAGCCCCATACGATGCCCAGATTGCCGCGCTCGACAAACAGGTTGGAGCTGTACCACCGCGACAGTCGATGAAGGACGCTTCTGGCGCGTCGCAGATGGACCCGAAGTCGCAGGTGACCAGTCTGTACGGTGTTTCGATGCTTGATGCGGCGCAGTACCCCCTTGAGACAAACGTAAGCCTTGCGCTGCTGCACGAACCCGGCGGGATGAACGACCGCGCGCTAATCAATGTCGCTGTGAGTGTGTTCCTGAACCTGTATGGCCATCCTGCGCTCGCGGCGGCGCAGGCTGCACGGGATGCCGGTAATGCACCGAACACTGTTCTTGCCGCCGCTGCGAGCATTATCGGGCCGCGCGGGCAAGTCGGGCCCCGCCAGGCGGTCCGCGCTCTAATCGACGCCTTCGCTGCGGTGAGGCTTGAGAACGCGACGGACGAAAATTTCGACTTTTCTCGCGCCCAAGTCAGCGACTTAAGCCTGTTCGTCGGCAGCGAACCTGATTTGCGGGCTCGCGCAATCCTGGACGGACTCAACGCCCGCGACGTGAAGTCGACGTTCGTGCGATATATCGAAAGCCTGCCTGGCGAACCGACTACTGACGCCGTACTGGCGGCCATTTGCGCGACGCTCGCATGGGGACCGCTAATGCGCAAACGCATTTCGCGCCTTTCGGCCGAGAGCCTTCCCTGGTGGATACAGCTGTTCGGTTCTTTAATCGGAGCGTCGGTGCCGTCGGATCAGCACTGCCCGGACAGCTTCTGCGGCGTCGAAACGAAAGCAATCCTGGAGCAGCGGTCGCTTGGTGAAACCGCCTTCAGCGCGTTGTTTGGATTGTCGCCAGGCACGAGCGACTTGTTTTCCTTCCAATTGCTGGTCGGTCTGCTGCTGTCAAATGGACCCGGAACGATTTCCGCGCAGGGTGCAAAAGGTGCGGTCTCTGCTGACGGTCCCGAAGACCCCGAACGCGTCCAGCTCAACAAGGCGTTAATCGGCTTCCTGACGCACAGCGGTTATACACACGGCGGAAATGGATTCGAGGGAATTGCATTTTTGCTCGACCAGTTCAGGGATAGTGGACTGACTGACCCGGGCGACCCGGCTCACGGGCTCGATCTGAAAGCACTGGCGATGATGTACGTGGAAAGTTATGCCAAATACAAATCGAGCAAAAAAACGAGCGGCAGCCTCGACATTCAGAAGATTCCCGGCGTGAATCATCCGGTGTTTAAGGACAAGCCGGTCAACCACGATCCACGTGAAGTGTTCGTTCGGCAGTTGTTCGCCGAGCGTGACGAATATAACATCTTCCACGACTTCTATCGGACGTTGGTGCAAAGTCTGTTCGACGCCGGGGTTTCGCGAAACGTCTACTGCGTCAACGTCGACGCGGTGATTGCCGCGTTGCTGCTCAAGATGCTCTGGCAGCCATATCGTGACGGAACCTATTCCCGCAACGCCTTGGAGACGGCCGCCTTCACTATATTTCTATACCCCCGCATGCTCGGCTGCGCGGCTGAAATCGACGACCATATGAACCGCGGAAGGAACATGGATACGCGGACACCCGCGTCGGAGTGCCGTTTCGTCGCGTAGGGGGATGACCCGGCAGCGCTAGACGTCCTTCTACGCTGCCGGGCTTACGCTCACATCTGTCTGACGTCCCTAAGTTGCGGCGGTCAAACCGGTTCACTGCCTCTGATGTGTGCTGTACCCGGACCAAGGACATGCGCAAATCCGAACGGCAGGTTTAACGCGAACAGTCAGCAATTTCATCATTGACGTCTTCTGCCTGGCGGAAAGGAAGCAGCGTCAGGACCATCGTCTCGGCTCGTCGATTGTTGACGATCCAGGTCTTGTTAGCGAATGACCGAATGTGGCCGGCAGTACGCATTCGCGCAAGTCGCCGGAAAGCTGCCTTTGAGGATTCCGACGTCGGCTCTGTAAAACGTTCATCGAACAGGTCCTATCGGCCAAGAGGCGACGTTCGTCCGCGACTTCGCTCGGTCACTCAGATGTCTGCTCCGCCCAGACAAGAGACCTTCGTGTGCGCACTTTGTCAGTCGTGTCCTCGGCGGAACCAGCCTTCGCACGGCGGAGTTCCCCACAGCAGGTCGGCTGCCGCACTACGAAGTCGTACAATCGGGTACGCGCACGTGCTGGCCGCTCGCCCGCGTCTACCGCACATTTTCGCCGCTCTGCGTTCACCCGTACTGCGCGTCGGTCTGATTCCGGACCCCGTACGCGTTATTGTGGCCGGCGTATCGCGACTACGCCGTAGACTACGAGGAGCGGAGAGCGCGTGGAACCCTTTGTTCGAGATGCGGGGTGAAATGATGCAGACCACGAAGTATGTGAAATCTGAGGGCGTGTCGATCGCCTATCGCATTTCAGGCGAAGCGGGGCCCACGTTGCTGCACGTCCCTGGCGCCATCTCAAACCTTGCTCTCGAGGAGACGATCCCGAACCGCGTCCGATACATCGAGCAGATGTCGCGGTTCTGTCGCGCAGTCCGCTTCGACAAACGCGCAACCGGTCTTTCAGACCGCAGTGCGGCGCCGCCGACGTTTGCCCAGCAGGTGCCCGATGTGGAGGCGGTACGCCAGGCTTCGGGCGCTGAGCAACTGGCGCTCCTGGGGCTCTCGCAAGGCGCCGCCGTGGCAATCCTTTATGCGTTGAAGTTCCCGGAACGCGTGACCCATCTGATTCTAGTTGACGGTGTCTGTTGCGACGCGCGGGATCCATACCTTCCGATGTCTGACACCAACACGCTCGATGACTGGCCTCGATTCTTCGGTCTTATGCAGGACGACTTCGAAGCGTTCACGTTCAGGTTCGCGTCGATCTGCTTTCCCGGCGCAACAGCGGCCGCGCATAAGTCCTTCGCCGAGTTCCTTAAGGCGACGGCTAATCCGTCAGCCTTTGAAGCCCTGTGGCGAGGTGTCGTCGCGATCGATCTACGGCCGGTACTGAAGGAGATCGCGTGTCCGACGCTGGTGGTGCACGCCCGGGGCGACCAGCATCACCCCGTTGTGCACGGGCGATATCTTGCGGAGCACATCCGCCGAGCACGCTACCTCGAGCTCGACACGGCATTTCATGTACCCACCGTCGATCAGGCGATCTCCGATCAAGTGGCCACCGCCATTGAGGAGTTCCTCACTGGCGACATCCACCATACCGCAGAGCGTCGCTTTGCGACGCTGTTGTTCACGGACATCGTGGATTCGACCGCGCAGCAGCGCGCGCGTGGGGATCGAGAATGGCGCGCCACACTCGAGGCGCATGAGGCGACGACGCGCCGGCTGGTGGAGCAGTTCGGTGGACACGTGATCGCAGTCGAAGGAGACGGCGTGGTGGCGGAGTTTCCCGCCGCAGGGGAGTCGCTGCGAGCAGCCCGCCTGATTGTTGCCGCGGCTCGCGAGCAGAACGTCCCGATCCGCGCTGGTCTCCATGCAGGCGAGCTCTACGAGGCCGGCGGCCAGCGGTTCGGCATCTGTATCAGCATAGCCGCGCGAGTAGCGGCGCAAGCGGGCGCCGATGAGGTGCTCGCCACCGAACTGGTGCAGGGCCTCGTGGAGGGTTCCGATCTCTCGTTCACACCGCGCGGCGAATTCAACCTGAAGGGTGTTGGATTGCGCCGGCTTGTACAGCTCGTCTAGTGGTATCAGGTGGATTCGATTGCGTAGCGGCAGAGGCGACGGTGGCACTTGCTGTGCCGATGGCCGCTGATAAGAAGATTGAACAGTCGAGGTGTGGACAGGACATGAGTCATTTGCGTGAGGCTGCACGCGGCCGAGGCCGTGTGAAAACGCGCTCCGCACGAAGCCTTCTCAAAAGTCGACCCTTCAGATCGCCGCGTATCGGCCTGATGGCGACTCGGGAAGGGTAAAGCGACACCCGAAAACCGAGTACTTTTCCGTTTTCACACGGCCTCGGCCATTTTGAGACATTCGCGTCGACCGCTTACATTGGTGACAATCGTCGATCCCCGTTGACTGTAATCTTTTAGAGATGCAATATGTCTGCATGAACTCCGACACTCTCAAATCCATGATGTGCACCATGACTGCCGACGGCGAGTCGTGGGAATCGTGACGTTCATACATCACATATAGACTTCCTCAACGGCCCCGCCAGTCATGACGGGGCCGAGTCTTTTTAGTCGCTCCGAATGCATTGGCGCAGATAGGAGTGATTGCATGCATTACAAGATACGTGTTGCCGTCTATCAGGGCTACGCCCGCGTGTCGACTTGTTTGTTCGAGCCGAGGGGCGTGGCATGGTGACGATACGAAAAGCGAATTGCCATGACGTCTGCGACGCTTGGGATATCCGCAAAACCTCGGTGCATGCCGCGTGCGCCGAGTATTATCCCGAGGCGACCCTTTCTGAATGGGTCGATGGCACGCTCACCGATAAATGGGCCAGCGTTGTCGAAAACGACTTTTACGTTGCCGTCGATGAAGAAATAGTCGTTGGCACGGGAATGCTTACGGTCGCAAACGGGCAAGTCGACGCAATCTTTGTGAGGCCATCTCATATGGGACTTGGCATTGGACGCAAGATGCTGCAATTTCTCGAGGCGTTGGCCGGCGTTCATGGTGTTGCCTCAATGCGTCTCGATGCAACGCTAAACGCGGCAGCGTTCTATCGCCGTTGTGGTTGGGCCGGAAATTCGGTATCGACCTACCATAGCCCGCGTGGACTGGAATTGGCTTGCGTGCCAATGACGAAGCATCTGACCTTCGGAGCGTAGGTTGCTACGGCCGACGATTGCCAGCCCATCCGGCGATAGTCGGCCACGAGGAGCCGTCCGGTCGCCCCGTCGTCACGACGTTCAGGCGGCGGTTCCGCTCTGACAACGGCCGTTCGATTGTCAGTGATGCAAGTCGCATAATTGGCCATTCCGGCCCCTCGCGACCGATCAGAACGGCCATGACCGCGAGTCTCCCTTCGAGCCCCGCGCCGACGAAAGTCAACACGTTTGTGTCGCCGAAACGCGTGCGACGGAGCATTAAGCATTCGCTAAAGTTCTGATTTTCGGAGGCAGGATCGGGTAAACTGCAATTCTTCACGATACAACTACCGCTGCGCCCGATAAAAATGATTTTCGACACGAATATCAAAAGTTTTCTTGATGGGGCTGCAGCGTCTTCGTCGCTTCCGATCGTGGGAGTCTATTGCTTCCTGATAGGTATTGAGCTCACTTTGAAGCGGGCTCTGCAGAGCTATGGAGGCCATGACGTCCCGAGCCTCCTGACAAGTTTAGTAAATCGCCCTGGGGTTAGTAGTGCGGTCCGCGGAGCGGGAAAAACCCACGCGCAACGTCTAAGAACATGCCTTGGCTCAATCGCAACTCAGTCCCATTCTGGCACGCCGACGAAATGTCCGTCAGACAGTTACCCTTACATACGATACTCGCTCCTCGCGGTTGACGGCTGTGCTGCGCCAAATGTTTCGCGCGAACTTGCGACACTCTATGTTCAGGTCCGTGCCATCTTGCAGTTTTTCAAAGACAATCAAGTGGAGCTGTCATTGTGACGACTCTCTCAGGTTTTATCTCCGCAGTGAAGCAGCAGTATGGCGATAAGATGCGCGCCATATTTCTTCACCCCACTTTGTATCTTATCGTTCGTGATGAGCAGTTCAATGCGCTCTCCGATGTCGCGAGGAGAGAGGTTCTTTGCCAACGAGCAGGCGTCCCGCCTGTAGAACTTGATCGCCTACAGCGGCTGGTTTCGCTGTCGCTAAATCTTCTCGATGAAAACGATGCGGACAGCGTTGAGTTTTTGGGCTCCGGCAGCGGATCGCACTGGCTCCCGTGGTTCGGAAACGATACGCAGCCTAGTCTGGAGCATCAGCAACTAGCAGAACAAGAAGCGAACACCCCACGAGTCATTCACTTCTACGGATACAAGGGGGGGCAGGGGCGTTCTACGCTGTTGGCACTTCTTGCAAAAAGCCTCGCGAACGATGGGTATCGAGTTCTTGTCCTCGATGCAGATCTTGAGGCTCCCTCGCTCGACAGCCTGTTCGCTGTCGCCTGCGACAATCCTGAATCGACGTTCATGGGCCTCTGTGGATGGACAGAGACGTGGCAGCCGATCGCTGGCGTCTACGTGGGCACACCAAAGGGAGGCAGTGTTGATTTGGTCGCAGCCCGCCCAAGGTCGCCAGCGTATGACATGGACTACGCAGCGTTCTTGCTTGGTGCGTCTCTTGATTCGCAATCGCTTGAAAGCGGAGTAAGAAACCTACTTGGACTAGCACAGACGACGGGTGATGGATCTGGTTATGATGTAGTGCTCGTTGATCATCGAACAGGCCTGTCGACATCTGTTTTGCCAATTATGCAGTCCGCTCCGGGTCCGGTTGTAATCTTCGCGCGGCCTGATTCGATGACCAGTCGCATGGAGATGTCGTTGATCGACACTCTACTGACACAGGACTTAGAATGTCCCGGCGTATTTGTTAACTTTTCATTAGATCCGTCCTATGACGGTGAGTCCCGCAGCAGTTCTAGTAAATTCGCTCAGACCTTGCTTGAACGCCTGTCAATTGCACTCGGTCGCCTTGACCCAAGTGCTGACGCGATTGATCCAGTCGAGCTCGACGAATACTGGATTCATTGGTATCACGACTCGCTTCTTTTAAGGGACGTATTACCCAGTCCCAGCGAAATACATCCTCGAAACGCCCAGTCAATCCGTAGGTTGCGGGAACTTCTTGTCTTGGACGAAGCACGGCAAACCACAGTGGTAACCGCCACTCCGAAGCTAACGCTAAGCGGAGGAACGGATGAGGGCTGGTTTATCCTTACACCCGAGTTGGCGCGCCTTTTCAAGCCCGACAATCCGTATCTTTATATTTTTGGAAGAAAGGGAACCGGTAAGTCACGCTTGCTCAGGGAGTTGCATGCAAGAGGACTCGGTGAAGCCTTGTTCGTAGCCTCAGACTATCAAGGAGGCGGTGTAACTAGCAATGGCCTTACAGCGACCTCCTTATTAGCTGCATGCGGTAATGACGCAGAATGCTTTTGGTGGTCATTGCTGCATGCAGCCACTGACACGTCCATTTTGACAAACGTCCCTTTGAAGAAGCGAGTCGATTCGCTGATTGCAGACGGAGCTGACTTCAAGAGCTACGGCACTCCGTACGAACTGGCAAAATCATTGTCCGGGAATCCAACGAAAAGAGTGTTTTTGATCGACGGCATAGAGACTGCCGTCGGCGGTGTGCGCTTAAAACCCTTCGTTGAGGCGCTCTTTCGGGTACTCGGTACTATCCAGTTTGAGCCTGACCTCTCGCCGCTGACTGCGCGTCTTTTTTTGCGCTCTGATTTGGCTCAATCTGCTACGCAAAATGTTGAACAGCAAACCGAGGGACGAAGCTTCGAGCTGCGATGGGATCGCCGCGCCATCTTGAACTTCGCGGTGGCTCGGATAGCCAGTCTCGCATGGTTTGTAGACAACTTTTCAGAGACCTGCGAAGGTATTGAGGCCAAGCGTGATCAAATTTCGCAAGGGTTATTGTCTGAGGACGAAGCTGAGCAATTCTTGCTTCAAGTATTCCCTGCGTCATTAGAGCGCAATCGTCTAAGAGCACAAACGTTTTTCGCCACTTATTTCTCCGATGCTGGGGGTGACGACGAAAAGAGAGCATCCTTCTACCCACGCCTCTTTGACGCATTCCTGCGACTTGTAGCGGAAGACGCGATCAAACCGGCAGCGGCTGACAAACAAGAAATCATCGTGAATGGTCGATTGGCGAGTCGCTTCATTATGGACGCGTATGACCGCGCCTCGGGGACCTTCATCCGCGAAGTGCAAACAGAGCTGTACACTCTTTTGGATCTTGAGCAAAGCGACGTTGGGCGCTTACTGGATGCGTTCACTGGAGCAAAGACCCCGTTCGTGGTGGAGGAAATGATTGGTCTTCTCTCGGAGGGTACGGACCTTGAGGGAAAGAATATCCGCGAAAGCCTGCTTCGGATGAAGGCCTTAGGTATGTTCGAGGATAGACCAGGCTATGCCGGTCAATGGCGGACAGGGCGAGTTTACAAAGCTGGTCTTAAGATGAAATATGTCCGTTGATCATGCTACGGTTTGCCCTCGATCAAAACGATTCGAGGCGTCCGGCGTGAGTAACGTCTAAGCGAAGTTGCCTTGTTACGTTTTTCAATTGCTGGCGCTCGCTGTCGTTAGTGGGGCAGTTGCCTCAACGTTCGCAGTTTCCGATAAGCGGCATGTGACGTGGAGAGGACGAATGGCCCGTTCCGAGTTGAGAACGGCCGTTGCCAGCGCGGCTACCCGAACGACGGAAGTGGGTCGCAAGTACTCGTTCGCTTTCCGCGGGACGAGTCATTCGCGACCACCGACCTGTGAATGACAGGAAAGCGCCCCATACCCGTCTGACCGGCACCGATGCTCGAATGACGGCTCAGGCCGAGGAACGGACGGAGGCGGAAGTAGGGCGGCCACCTAGCGAGGGGCGTCCATCCAAGTCGCAAGACAGACGTTGCCCTGTCGTTTCAGCGACGGGTTAAGCTTTGTTCGGAAAACTCCCCTCGACGAACGCGCGCGCCTCGGCCTGACCGGTGCGCGCATAGGCCGCCGTCGTCTGCACCGACGCGTGGCCCAGCAGCGCCTGGGCGACCGGCAGCGGCACCCCATGGTCGACCACCAGCGTGCGCGCATAGCCGTGGCGCAGCCAGTGCGTCGAGGCCCGTTCGAGGGCCGCGCGCATCGCACGGTCTTCCGTCGGCGCGCGCATGGCGGCCAGCGCAAACACCGCCCGCACTTCGTCGTAGAGGCCGCTCGGGCCGAGCGCCGGGCCGCGCTCACTGTGGATCAGCGGCAGGCGTTCCTCGGCCGGCGGGTCGGCCGGCAGTCCGACGGCACGCCGGTATGCGCGCAGCGGGGGCAGGCAGGCGCTGGGTAGCGGGATCGCGCGCAGCCGCTGGCCCTTGCCCAGCACGTGCAGCGTCCACTGCCGGGCTTCGTCGACTTCAACGTGCGGCAGCGCGAGTGCCTCATTCCAGACGAGTTCCGCGAGCCGCACGCCGGCGAAGCGGTACAGCGTCCAGATCGCCCGGCGTCGGGCCCAGACCGTGGACGGTACGTTCGTCGGCGCGTCGCCGGCGGCGACCGCGTCGCAGTGGGCGAGCGCGGTGGCGGGCAGGAACCGCACCGGGGTCCAGGTCATGCGTGCGCGGCGTCCGGCGGCCAGTCCTTCGGCTGGATTGACGGTGAGGTAGCCCGTGCGGTGCCACCAGGCGAACAGGCTCGAGACCGCGGCGAGCGCCCGGGACACGCTCGCCGGCGACGCGCGCCGGACCTTGCCTGCGTCGTCGGTACCCGGCGCCTGCAGCGCGTCGCGGTACGCGATCAGGTCGCGGCGCGTCAGATCAGAAAACGGTCCCAGGCGTTCGCGTGTGCACCAGGCCGCGAGCCGCCGCAACTCCGTCACGTAGGCACGCAGCGTATGAGGCGAGTGCGAAGCCCGCTCGCGCAGAAAAAGCCGCACCGCCTGCGTATCATCGGCGACCCCGAGGGTGTTGGTTAGCGCCACCGGATTGGCAAAGCGGCCCGCGCGGGCGACCCACGTCGCCCCGACGTCGGCAGGCAGCAGCGCCGCGTCCGGCGTGATGACGGTGGAACCCCGCGCGCTGTCTGCCGCCGCGTCAGTCGCGGCCTGACGGAAGCGCCGCCGGTGCTGCCGCAGGACGCGTTCGAGCACGGTAGTCGCGGAGGGCGCCGCGGCTTCAGGAACGACGCGCAGGCGCCCGCGCTCCCAGTACTCGATCGCGGTGTCGTGCTCGAGCAGCAGCGCGAACACGGCGGGGTGCTCGCGCTTCGCGTCGGCCAGCGACGGGCAGCCGCGCTTGAGCGCCGTGAGCGTCCATCGGCAATACAGCGGGTGGCCGAGCGCGTGGGCCAGGTACCCGAGCGCGGCCTCGACGGAACCGGGCAGACGCTGTGGGGGACGGCAGCCCGTATCGTGCCAGTCGGAGGGATTCATCGCGCTCTCCTTGACGACGTGCTGGCGGCCGCCGGTGTCGTTCGGGTCGCGCCGCGCGCTGGCCGCCGGCCGCCGGCAGCTTGCTTCTTTGCCGTCGCCGTGCCGACGAGCGCCAGCGTCTGCCGCTGCTGCTCCACCACGGTGGCGAGTGCGGCCGCCTCCGCCGCGGCGTGCTGCCGCGAATTTCGCTCCTCCGCCAGTTCGTTGAGCAGCCGGTCGCGCAGCGACTCGAAGGCCGCGAGGCGCTCCGCCGCGCGAGCGAGTTCCGTTTCGAGGCGCACGCGTTCGGTCTGGAAGGTTTCGCGCTGGTGCGCCGTTTCCCGCAGCAACTGCTTCGAGAGGCCGTCATAGCGTGCCCGTTCGGCCGCCAGTCCGCTGGCATGCCGACGGGCGGACTCGGCCGTCGCTGTCTCAGCGTTCTTCAGCTGCGTCTGCAGCTGTCCCAGGGTGTTCTCGACAACAGCGGCACGTTTCTCGGCCGCCTCGAACGCGGCGCGGGCGACGGCCAGTTCCGCGTCGCGCGCACTGAGCTGGCTGCGCACGTCAGTGAGTTCGACCCGCAGCAGTTCGACCTTCAGCCCGGCGTTGCGCTGCGCCTCGGTGGCGGTTTCCACCATCGCTTCGGTCTCGCGGCGCAGCTGGACAATGCCCTCGAGTTGCGTCGCGACTGCGGCTTCCCACAGGGCACGCATCTGCGCAGCGATCGCCGGCGGCACGTCCGGCACGGCGAAGCCGGCGAGGCCTGCGTGGACGAGTTCGGCCTCGATGGCGTTCAGGTGCCGCGAAAGCGTGGCGGGGTCACCGGCGCCCAGGCGCGCGCGCAGCTTGCGGACCGACACGATCCGGCGGAAGCGGGCGTCGGACGCGGGGGCGGGGTCGCCCGCCTCGGCGAGCATCGCGAGCACGGTGGTACGGATCGCATCGGGGGTGACGGCGGCGGGGCGGGACATGGGGATCTCCGGCAGCGGAGTCCAGCGCGAGGCGGGAAGGTCGGAAAAAGCCGGCCGCGCGAAGCGCAGGGCGGGATTTCCCCATTAGATTACGCACAGATCTGACGCAAGACAACCCGGTTTGGCGCGGTTAAAAAAGCCGTCGCCGCGATAAACGCCCTTATCACCGGAAAACGCGGACGGGTCACCAAGCCGATGGACACGTTCGCGGCCCTGCGAAGGACGCCTGGTACCTAGCGGTGTGAGGATGGCGGAGCACACTGTCGAACTTCAGCGGCGCATGCCGCCGGCTGATATCGGGGAAGCGTCACTGCGTTGTGGAGCGCGAGGCTTTCCTCGGTGCGGTGGCGGTCTTTGACGTGGCAGCGCGCTGTCGTTTCGGCCTTGCCTTTCGGCGTCGGGCTTTTGCAATCCGACCTTCCAGATCGGCGAGCAGATCGCTGGGTGCACAACTGAGGGCAGTGGCGAGCGAGAACAGCATGGTGAGCGTGGGCTGGTGCTGGCCGAGTTCGAGCATGCTGACGTAGTTCCGGCGGATTGACGCCTCAAATGCAAGCTGTTCCTGCGTCAGTCCGGCCGCAAGACGTCGTTCCCGCAACAGCACGCCAAAAACTGCCCGTACCTCTTCCAAATCCTGCTCCCAGTGAAATGGGAGCACTCTCAGTTTCCCGCTATAATTTGTCTTCCCAGTACACTGGGAGTTAGGCGTCATCAATCGACCGGAAATGCTTGCGGGGCGAGGGAAGGACGGCTTTTTAAAACGTGTCGGTCATGGATTGCATATTCGTGGTACCGGGGTCTGCCGCACTTGGGTTGATGTGCGCTTTCCGCCGGGGTGTGTGCACTGGAGCGCTTGTTTGTGCGTCTGCAGGCTCCAGGAAATTCCGATTCGACTGGATGCCATTTCACGCGTGCCGATCCGTTGCTTCGAGCGGTGTGTTGGCAAGTTCGCTGTTTTGAGAGTGATCGTATGTTTTTGACTTCTGACCAGAATCGTCTGCCGGCATGGCCCGGAGTGACGTTGTCGGCCGTTGCCGAGATGGCGGGTTGTGGTGATGTGCTCATCCTGCAATTTGCCGCCAGCAAACGCGACCGGCCCCGGGTTGCCATGGTGGAATTCGCGTCGGGTGCCGCGAAGACGCTGCTGCAACTGGCGGCGGATGGCCAGACGGTGCGGGGCGCCGCAGTGCTGAGCGCGAAACCGGACAGGGACTCGGCACAATGGAATCTCGAGCCGCTGAGCGAGATTCACATCGGCGCAACCGCCGCCTATGACGAGAACCATCCGCTGGTGGCGTTTGCGCGATTCACGACAGCAGCGGGGGAGGAGTTCTCGATGCCGATCGGTATCGTGGAGAAACACTCTCCCGGAAAGCGCATTTACCCGTCCACGCCGGCGCGTTCGTCAAAGGCTGGCCGCCGGAAACCGGCGGTTGATGTCGCGGGTACGAGCTGACGGCATGCGTATCCAGATCGCCTCGGATCTGCATCTGGAGATCGTGCACCAGACTTTTCCGGGTCACAACCCCGTCAGGCTGACGAATGCGGACGTGCTGGTGCTCGCGGGTGACATCGCGAAAGGGGCCGATGCGGTTGAGCCGTTTGCGCGCTGGCCGGTGCCCGTCATCTACGTGCATGGCAACCATGAAGCGTATGGCACGGAGTACGACACGCTTGCCAACTCCATCCGTATGCGCGCGGCCGGTACTGCGGTTCATTACCTTGAGCGCGACACGTTTGTCATGGGTGATGTGCGGTTTCTCGGTTGTTGCCTCTGGACAGACTATGCGCTCAGTGGCGTGCGCGACCGGAGCATGGCGCTGGCCGGGCGGATGCTGCATGACCATCGTGTGATCCGCGTCGGCGACGGCACACGTTTTCGGCCGGAGCACGCGCTGGCGGAGCACGAAAAGACAGTGAGGTGGCTGCGCACCGAGCTGGCAAAGCCCTTCGACGGGCGCACGGTCGTCGTGACCCATCACGGCGTTGCTCCGCGGTCGGTTCATCCGCGCTATGCGAACGACCCGGTCAACGCTGCATTCGTGAGTGACCTGCGACCTGTGCTCGAGCTGGCCGACGTGTGGATTCACGGTCACGTGCATGACTCGTTCGATTATCGCGTTGGCCAGTCGCGGGTGATTGCCAACCCGCGCGGCTATGCGACGAACCGTCTGATGGCGGGTGCGCCGACCGACCTGGAATGGGAAAATCCGGCGTTTGATCCGGCGCTGGTGATCGAGTTGTGAGCAGCTGTGCCGTGGCGCGCTGAGGCGGCGCAAACGTTCTGGCGATGCGCATGGGCGCTGCCGCGAGGAGATCGCCTGCAAAAGAATGGTTGACCCCCAGGACTACGGACTCGAGGGAGCATCTCGACATGGAGCACGCTTGACCAGGGCGAACCGGCGAAAAAGGCGGCGACAATCATTGCCGCCTGACGGGAGCAGCGCACAGTTGCGCGCGCGCCTGAAGACCTTTGCGCTCGCCACGCGTAAAACAGGAACAGCGATGACTACAGCCCGCTACAGTCTTCAGGTTCAGCGGGAAGACACGATCCTGAAAATACTGGCCGAGGGCGAGTGGATCGGGGCAGACACCGTTCCCGCGGACGTAGCCGGATGGCAGCAACGCGGCTGGATCTTTGGCGTGGAAGCTGGAGGTCAGCGGTACTTTGCCCGATACCAGTTCGATGATCGTGATCAGCCGCTGCCGGTCATCCGGGAAATTCTGGCAGAGCTCGGACCCGCCACGGACCCGTGGACAATTGCCGCCTGGTTTCACTTTCCCAACGGCTGGATTGTGGAGGAGGGTTGTACCGCCCCGATCGCGCCCAAGGATGCGCTTGATCACCACGTTGCGGTCGTTGATGCCGCACGCCGGTTCCGCGGAACATTCGGAGCATAACGTCCAGTGACGTGATCATCTTCTTACCGAGTCAATCCTCGTTGTCGCCTGATTGCCGTAAACAAGGTCCCCGCCCACCTCCAGGCAATAGAAAGGAATTTTTCGATGCTGATGACAATTACAGCATGGGCCGATCCCACCCGACCGCCCCTGGCTGGGTCGCAACAGGCGTGGAAGTATGTTGCCTGGACCTGTGGGACGGTGAATTTCTGGGTGATCCGATCGGATGTCCGAACGCGCGACCGCCGCGTGGCAGAAAGAGGCTTATGTCATTGACGGCGCGGATTGCGTCCAGTATCTGAAGCGACTGCCCGTGACACGTGGCGCGTCGGCTAAACGCTCGGAAAAGGAACAGCGGTTGATGAGCAGCAGGGATCACATCCGGTATCAGGCGAAAGAGGGCGGTCAGCCCGGCTGGGATCTTTACGCCGAGATTTTTGAGCCAGAGGACGTCGTGTATCTGGAACTTGACGGTGTAGCCGCTGAAGTCACGATGCTCGGGAACCTGGAGCGCGGGCCGGGCACGGTGCTGTTGCGCCTGCCGGTCGCCACCGCGAAGCAGCTCGGTCTCGTGCCTCCGGGCTGGAAAAAGTCGGGCTGGGAAAGGGAGTAGGTCATGCGCGAATACCGTGACAGGATGGTGCAGGAGATCGCCGCTTGCACATGCGACCGCTGCAGCCAGCGCATGTCGCCCGATGATGACCAGGGGGAGTGGTATGAAAAAGTGTCGCTCGACTGGCGCGGCGGCTTTGGCTCGGTTTTTGGCGACGGTGCCCATCTGAGCATTGACCTTTGTCAGCAGTGTCTCCGCGATACGCTCGGGTCATGGCTGCGGGTCGATCCGCCGTCCGCAACGGATAACGTGATTGAAGCCTTGAAGGGCGTCGTTTCCCGACCGGACGTGCGGGTAACTGTGGACCAGATGAATCCACTGCTGTTCGGCGAGCAAGACGAGTCCCGTGGCACGTTACTCCTTGCGACACGTCTCGCGAAAATAGTCGCGCAGGCGATAGCCGTCTTCCGGGAGCAGGATCAGGCGATCCGGTGGCTGGTCATGCCGCACAAGCAGTTTGCCGGCCGAACTGCGCTCGAAATGGCGAAGACCGAGGATGACGCACGACTGGTTGAGGAAGCGCTGGTGCGGATTGACGAAGGGTACGGATAGCAGAAGGCCGGACTTTGGGGGCGCGACTGAAGAACTTGTTGTCCGATTGCGCATCCGCACATCGCCTAAAGCCGGCGATCATCCGATGCGATAACTTGTATGTTGTCGCTGGGCATCCCCTTGAGCAAGCCTTTTTGCCGCGCAGTTTCGGACGCAACCGGAAAAACGGTCTTGAGCCCCGACATCTGGCTGACCGGTGCGCTCGGGGTTGCGCTCACTGAGCTATCAAGCCACGAAGCGGCCGGTGGCATCGTGCGAGCCTGCGAATGGCGGATCAAGGTTCCGTCGCTGAACGCGTACAGTCGGCCAAGAGCCACCGGTCGCCATCGCCGTCACACGGCCATTCGAGCGGCTGCTCCACATCATGCAGCGGACCGTCATGCTCGGAACTGCGCGAAGGAAAGGCTTACCTTTCCAAATCAACCCGGCGAGGTAGCGAGCGTGGCGGGAGGGGGACGCCTGCCACGGACCGAATTGCAATGTTCGTTGGAGTAGCCGACTATCGCCTGATGCGCCCAGCGTTTGCCAGGCGCTGCTGCATGGTGAAGAAACGGACGTGTACGCGGACGCCGGATATCAGGGTATCGTCGCCGCAGGAGGCCACGGGGAAGGCCGAGATGCTCGCGTTGAGCATCGGGCGGGTTTCGGCTGCGGATTCAGAGTTAAAGTCAAATGTGGTGTACGGGCGGCTGGCATGATTAGGCGGCCAGCGGCTGCTGAGCCGGTGTGCTGTCGGTCACCGGTACGCCATCTTTAAAGGGGATTCCCTCAAGCAGCGAGGCGATCTTCTCCGGCGCGCGAATGCGCCGCCACGATTGCTCGGCCGACTCTATCAGCTTGAATGCCAGACCGAGGAAGCTCGCCCGCGAAACACAATTGCGCGAGCGCGTCGTGCGATGCCGGACGGTCGCGAACGTCGACTCTATGGGGTTGGTGGTCCGCAGGTGCTGCCAGTGCTCAGCAGGAAAGTCGTAGAAGGCCAACAATTCATCGCGATCGTTTGTCAACTTCCCGGCGGCCTTCGGATATTTGGCCGAATAGACGTCGACGAAACGGTTGAAGGCCACGAGCGCGTCGTCGCGTGTGGCAGCCTGCCAGATTTGCTGTAGTGCTTCTTTGGCCCGGCCGTGCTGCGATTTCGGCAAAGCGTTGGTACGTTGCCGGTCTTGTGAAACTTATTCCGACATCGGGATAAGTTCCACAAGATGGGCAACGTCCTGAACATGCTGCCGAAGTCGCAGCAAGGCAGGGCTAAAGCAGATCTGCAGGCGATCTGGACGGCCGCCACGCGCGCCGACGCGTATGCCGCGTTTGATCGTTTCGTGACGGTCTACGCGGCGAAATATCCGAAGGCAACGGAAACGTTGAAGAAGGACCGGGAAAGCCTGCTGGCGTTTTACGACTTCCCGGCCGAGCACTGGCAGCATTTGCGGACCACGAATGCGATTGAGTCGACGTTCGCGACGGTGCGACACCGTACGACGCGCACGCGCAACTGTGTGTCGCGACCAACCTTCCTTGGTCTGGCATTCAAGCTGATCGAGGAAGCCGAGAAAACCTGGCGCCGCGTCAACTGGCCCGAAAAGATCAAGCTGTTGCTGGAAGGCATTGCCTTCAGGGATGGCGAACCGGTGAAAGACGATGCCAACTGTCGTAATCTTCATGATGGGCGCTCCCCTCGTTCAGGTGGTGGCTTTGACACTTCCATTTGGCACATCGATGCCGTTTCGGGTGGGGGCGTCCATTCCATTAGTCTTGACGCTAGATGCGCGATTCCTTGGGGAACGACGATCCCGAACTCGCCGAGCAGACCGCGGATCTGGTTGGCCTGGGCCGTGCGGGCCCGCACGAAACCCTGGCGCACCGAAGCGACGAAACGAGCTGCAGGCTCGCGAGCGTGCCTGGCATAGGACCGCTTACCGCCAGCGCGCTTTGCCCGGCGCCATTACATGCCGCCGCATCGCCGGGGGGCCCGATGCGGTTAGCGATATCACGACGGACTGCAAGAGGAAAGCCTCAACTGAACTGCTTGGAGACTAACTGACTAAATTACGGCGTTGGCGCCGTCATCTGCCTCGTCTGACGCATCACTGCGTGGTGTGCAGTGTCACCGCATTCAACGCCATGCGCGCGGCCGCGGTACGGGTTTCTACACCAAGCTTTTCGAAAACGTGTTCCAGGTGTTTGTTGGCGGTGCGCGGGCTCATGCCCAGGATATCGGCGATATCGCGATTGGTTTTGCCCACCGCGACCCAATACAGCACATCGGCCTCGCGAGGCGTCAACGCAAATGCCTGCATCAACGCGGCGGGTCCGGGCGAGCCGGCCTTGCATTGGATCAGTAGCAATTCTTCACCCTGAGCGCCGCCACGCAGTCGGCTGACGATAAGTTGTTCACTCGCGGCCAGCAATTCGAACGCCCTGACCTCGCGAGCCTCGAGCGCGTCATGAAGCCAACTGCACAATGCCACCGGCAAGCGACCGTGGTCATCGAGCGAGCTGCGCAGCCACGATTGGGCAAGCGGCGTCAGCCACAGCACTTTGCCGCTGGGGTCGACTGCGACCACACCCTGGCCGGCGGCATCCATCGCCGCGCGGGTCTGCACTACCTGGCGCGAATTGCGCAGGTGGGAAGCGATGCGCGCTATCACTTCGGCGGGACGAATCGGCTTGGTGATGTAATCGACGCCGCCAGCCTGGAAGCCCTGCAGAACATGCTCAGTCTCGGCCAGACCGGTCATGAACATCACCGGTATCGGACGGGTCTGGAGATCGTCCTTGAGTCGTCGGCAGGTCTCAAAGCCGTCTATGCCGGGCATCACCGCATCGAGCAGGATCAGGTCCGGCGGCAAGCGGCGTGCGCGATCCAATGCTTCCGCGCCGTCGGTTGCCACCAGCACCGTATAGCCCGACTTGTCGAGCAGGGTATGCAGAATAGAGAGGTTTTCGGGTGTGTCGTCAACAATCAGGACGACATCGCGAAGCGGATCAGGACGTAGCATCGGAGTTGGCCTGCATGGTTCGGTCAAGGTATCGCGCATCATCCTGTCAGGCATTGAGACGATGCATATGATCAGGAAAGTCCAGATGAAGGACAGCGGCGTCCCCCGAACCGCCGCCGATCAGTTCTATTCGTTGGTGGCGTAAGGACTCCTTGTCATTGCAGAACTTTATTGCCTTGCCAATCTTATCGCGACACAACCCTGGCAATAGCCCCAGACGCAGGAGTTGCGCCAGATGGGCTGCATCGGTGAAGTCCGCCGCTGTATTTCAGGCCCTCGTACTGCCTGATTGCCGCTGGGTTCGCCAGATGGACCTGATAGCCATCCTCCATTAACTCATCCACCAGCCAGTACCAGTTGAACGTCGCTTCGATGATCACCCCGACCAGTTCGGGCCGGTACGGTGCCAGAGCGGCCCGAATCTGGAGCGCATCGTTCGGTAACCGCCGCTGGTAGACAACCCGGTCCGTTTCATCGCTGACCTCTCGAACGGCTGACGTAGAGTCGGAGGTGCGAACACCGACGTGACACACAGGAGGCCGGCATGAACAAGTTTAGTGGAATCGACCTGCACTCGAACAACAGTGTGGTCGTGGAACGGAGGGGGCCGGCTATATGATTACCAGTGTCATGAGAACAGAAGCTTCCCAATCAATGAACTGATTGACGCACATCAACCACGATCGTTGAAGGTCTGTGTAGTATTCATGCAGCTTCGTGAGCAACTGCGGGGTCGTGCGGCCGCTACCATGCGGTCCGACACGTCCACGGTTCCCGACCTATGTCGCTTGGAAGTCGGTGCGCGAGCCCCCACACAGTTTGCCTGTGGGTTTAACCAGAATGTTACTTTCTCGGTATCAGTAAGCGAGGAATGAATGACGTGAGTACTGGCTGCTAGAAAGCCTCCGAGCGGCGCGGACCGGAGGTTTCTGTCGCCATAACAATTGTAGGTGGAGCAAAGCACGGTATGAGTAGGATTGCTTACGCCTCCAACGAAAGAATCGGTCGGCGAATGTTTGTCGGGTGCCGATGCCCTTTAAACTGTCCCTTGGAGATCATGTGGGCCACCTCGATGCCGCCGAGTAGGATGCGTGCGCACCGGAAACTCTTGAACCGGAACATGGGACGGGTGCATCGCTTGATCACGCGGTGGTCCTGCTCAGTTATATTGTTCAGGTACGTAGCCTGCCGGACCTTCAGGCGCCGCTTCTGTCGATCCAGGTTCGCCATTCAGGAATATCTATTTTTCGAAATTCCGCCGTGCCGCAGTCTTGTCCCGATGGGCATGCAACAGAAAGTCGATCGTGTTGCCGGCCTTGTCGGCGGCGCGATACAGGTATTTCCATTGGCCGTTGACCACGATGTAGGTTTTGTCGACACGCAAGCTCTTGCCAACGGAGCGTTTGCGGGAAAACGCTTTTTCCAGCATCGGCAGCAGTTTGATGGCCCAACGATGTACGGTTGAATGTTCCGCTGAGACGCCTTGCTCCATCATTGTTTCTTTCAGGTGCCGAAGCCTCCACGGATAGGTGGCGTACCAACGCACAATAGGATCACATCAAATGGGTGGTGCAACCGTTTAGAAACTCGCATGAAGTTCGATTTCACTATTGGCATCGTCAATTACGTCATCGATCTTTACTCTTCTAATTTAGAATATAAGCCTTACTGCGACAGAACCCCAGGATGGCAAGAAGGACGGAGACACGAACCGTTGAGAGGAAGATTCGATGAGATTTGAAGGAGCGCAAATGCTTGAAGAGGAGCGCTCCGGTTCCGCTCGTTATCCGACGTAGACCCCCTATTTTTTACTGCAGTCTCCTAGCTTTGATCGGAAATTTTGGCATTGTCATGATTCGGGTGGCGAGACTCGATTAACCAATTCTGTCCAACCATACATTCGACATGTCCAGCAGATATTACGAGCCCACCACCATTATCCCGATCGGCTCACCAAGTGATCGAATTCCGAAGGCTTCACAAAATATCGCACTTTCGCAGGCGGAGCGCTTTATCGATGCATACCGGCGAATTGGCTATCGTATTGCAGGCATTGACCCACTTGGGCACCGTTCTCATCCGGACTTGTCGCAGTTGACGGCCAAGTTCCATGGACTCAGAGGAACTGACCTTCTAGGCGTACCCTATGTGGGATTCGAAGCGGATAAGACTGTTGGGGAACTTGAACAGCGCCTCAAAAGGATTTACTGCGGAGCGATCGGACTGGATTGCAGCGGTGTTCGCGATGGGACAAGACAGCGCTGGCTCTTTGAATATATGGAGTCACTGCCGGAGGACTTTGAGTTAGCCATCGAGCAGCGCCGTGCTGTGTTCTCTCGGCTCCTCTCTGCGGAGATGTGGGAACTACACGTTGCCGAAATCTTCGGTGACGCGAAACGATTTTCGCTAGAGGGATGTGAGAGCCTGATTCCTCTGCTTGATGCCTTGATTGAAAGTGCCGGTCGCCACGCAGTGAGCCAGGTGTTTTTCGGAATGTCCCACCGAGGCAGGCTGAATGCGTTCGTAAATGTAATGGACTTCCCGCCCGGAAAAGTCCTCACGTATCTAGACCCGGACTCTAATTTCGCTTTGCGGCAGACGGATCTACCGTACCATCAGGGCGCCATCGCCCTCAAAAAAACGCCGTACGGTGACGTGTCGGTGCAGCTTGCACCCAACCCTTCTCATCTGGAAAGCGTGTATCCGGTAGTCAGTGGGATGGCGCGTGCATATCAGGACGACCATCCAGAGAGTGGTTGCGTCCTGGTCGTCGTCCACGGTGACGCGGCTTTCGCGGGGCAGGGTGTCGTCATGGAAACGCTGATTCTCACGCGGAAAAAGGGATACTCGCTGAACGGGACGATCCACGTCATCGTTAATAATCAGATCGGCGGCACCACACCAAATCAGATCAACGTAGAGGCGAATGCGTATTGCACGGACGTCTCGAGAGTCGCCGATGTGCCTGTACTGCACGTCAACGCTGACCACCCCGATGCTGTCGTGACGGCTGCGAAGCTCGCGCTCGAATACCGGATGACATTCAATTCGGACATTGTCATCGACTTGATCGGCTACCGCCGGCTCGGCCACTTCGAGCAAGACATCCCGGCAATCACCCAGCCGGCTCGGCAGCGCGCTATCGACTCTCATCCGACAGTAACAGAGCTGTATCACGGATTGTTCGAGGAGATCCCGCCAATCGATCTCCTGCGCAAGGAAGCGCTTCATCAGTTTGGTCGTGGAAAGGAGGCAATCGATTCCAGCGTCGCACCTCGATTTGATCGGAACCTCGATGCGACGATTTCGATTCGGGGGCTTTCCCTCGAAAGGCTTCAGTCGCTAACCCAGGCGCTTACACGAGTACCACAAGGGGTTGCGATTCATAGGTTCGTGGACAAGCTGCTCTCGACGTGGGGCGATGCTCTATCAGGTGAGGGAAATCAGGTAAGCTGGATCCTCGCGGAGAATCTCGCATATGCTTCGCTGCTCGACGATGGATATAACGTCCGGATATCAGGAATGGATGTAGGGCGAGGTACCTTCATGCACCGGCACGCTGTATGGCACCTCCAGGGTGATCAGAAGGAGGCTGGTGGCGTTCACATCCCGCTGACCAGTGTCTCTGCAGGTCAGGGCAAGTTTGATATTGTTAACTCGCCCTTGACAGAGGAGGCGGTGCTCGGTTTCGAGTATGGATATAGCGTCGAATCCCCCTCGCGCCTAACGATATGGGAGGCGCAATTGGGTGACTTCGCAAACAGCGCGCAAGTCATCATCGATCAATATATCGCGGCTGGCGAATACAAATGGGGTTATCAGTCAAGGCTGGTCGTTCTGTTGCCGCACGGTCACGAAGGAGACGGTTCGGAGCACTCGAACGGGTTTCTGGGCCGGTTCCTTCAACTTTGTGCAAGCGACAATTTGCGCGTCGTTTGTCCGTCGACGTCTGCTCAGTGGTTCCATATCTTGCGCCAGCAGGCCACGGCACGGCATCCCAAGCCACTCATCGTGATGGCACCAAAAACGCAACTTTACTCCGATATTCGGTCGCACTCGGTAGTATCGACATTCCTCGGAGGGGCGTTCTCTCCGGTGATCCGGGATAGCTCGATCTCTGACGCGAACCGTGTGAGGAGAGTCGTACTGTCTAGTGGGAAGTTTCACTATGCACTGCAAGGGGTCAGAGGTGATGCCGTTGATTCGGCTACCGCTTTGATACGGGTCGAGCAGCTCTATCCGTTTCCCCAACTCGAGCTTGCCTGCATTCTGGCTGAATTTAGTAACCTGCGGGAGGTTGTCTGGGCACAGGAAGAGGACGCAAACCAGGGGGCCTGGCGGTTTGTTCGCGACGAACTCGAGACCATCTTGCCGTCCGGATCTGTTCTTACGCCAGTCTGTCGCACCTCTACGGCATCGGGTGCACATTCGTCAGTTCGCGCACATCTCACCGAACAGCATCGCCTGGTGACCGAGGCGTTGGGGTGAAGTGGACCTCCTGATTCTTCCAGTGTTAGCACTCATGGGGAAGATGGCGTATCGGACAAGCCGGAAGCATCTACCAAGTGACGAACTAAACGGCTCGCTCTGCACCGAACTCGGCCTGATGTCATCTATGGCCGGAACCTGTCCGGTGGCCATCGAACTCAACAACCTCGTAAGGCCGCGTAACTGCTGGCGTGGTCGCCCGTCGATACACGGCAGCCCTTTAAGGTGCGAGGCGCGGGCAGCGCCTGCTGCCGTGCCGAAGCCGCTCAAAAATTCCACCGTTACGCGCGCTGACACCGACCGGATAGCGCGGTTTGAGTTGACCCGGCTCGACGGATAGACTTGCAGTTGAGTTTAATGCGGTGCACGCCCGAACAGGTCACCTCGGTGAGCATTGACATGTCGCCGGCGTTCATCAAGGGCGTGGGCGTACATCTGCCCAATCCGCGGCTGACATTCGACAAGTTTCACGTCGTCGCCCACGCGTCCAAGGCGCTCGATACGGTCCGCCGCCAGCAGCAGAAAGCCGACACGGAACTCAAGGGGATGGGCTGGACGCTGCTCAAGGACGTGAACAAACTGAATCTGGGCAATTGACCGACCTCGAGGCGCTGGTCAGGCAGTGCGCCACCAAACGCACCGCCCGCGCCTGGCTGTATCGCGAGCAACTGCGCGAGATTCTCGAGCGCAAGCAAATCCATGTTGTTTCCGCGATGTTGCGGCAGTGGTGCACTAACGTCATGCGCTCGAAAGTCGAGCCGATGAAGGACGTGGCACGTCTGATTTGCCGGCACTTCGATGGCATCGTCGCCTGGACTCAGACCCGCCAGACCAACGGCTTCATCGAGGCCATCAACGGCTTGATTCAAGCTGCAAGCGCAAGGCTCGCGGTTACACGCGCTTCACGACGATGCGCACCGTCCTCTTTCTCATCGCCGGCAAGCTGGATTTCTCCAGCTTCAACCCGCACGCTCCGTGAGCCCCGTTACCCACAGCATTTTGAAGAAGATGCCAAGTTTCCGAGGATGGCATCGAGGTTCCGCGGGTCGATGAGCAACCTCCGCCCGGGATAAGTGCTTGCGAAAATCGAGGCAGGGGCGGCCTGCTGATCGTCTTCGGACCGTAGCTGCGATAGAGCGAGCTGCCGGGACAATTGACCGCGTCGTACTGACCACTGAGCTGCAACGTCAGCAATCTTCGAACGGCGACGTAGCGAAAAGTGTTTCGTCGACTGACGGCGACAGACCAGTCCTGGTCAGTAACAAACCATCGCACCACACACGTTCGACGCGTCCCCACGCACAGGCTGAAGCAGCGTCCGGGAAGAAACCTCGTCCGTGATAGTTGGCGCTCGTGTTGCAGAGCAACGGAATACCCGTCAGCTTTTCGTATTCGACCAGAAGTTGCGCCACCGGATGCTTGGAAGTTCTTGAAATGGTCTGCAATCGGGCAGATCCGTCGAGATGCACGACGGCAGGGATTTTTTCTCGCCATTCCGCGCGCGTCTGATGATCGAACAACATATAGGGATCAGGGCTCCCCGGGCTAAAAATAGTCGGCGCACAATCCTCAAGGCAAATTGGCGCCACGGGACGGAAGTGCTCTCGAAACTTGATGTCGTTGAGATGATCCTTCATTGTGGGCGAAGTCGCGGCGGCCAGAATGCTTCTGCCCCCCAATGCTCGTGGTCCGAGCTCGGCCCGGCCGGCAAGGAAAATGACGGGCTCACTATTGGCGAGTATGCTGGCGAGTTCTGCAATGGAGCAAGTAGACGCCGTCCATCCGGGCGGTACTTGGCAACCTTTTAAGGCCGGTCCGCTATATACCGACCACTCCAGCGGCACGAAGCCCTTCTCGACTGCCAGCGCGCAACAAGCGGCGCCAATCGCAGACCCGCTATCATTGGGAAACGGCGGCACCCAGATTGCGTCGAACAAACCGCTCGCGCGCAGGGCGCTGTTCCATTTGATATTGAGTCCGCATCCGCCAGCGATGCACAAATTTTTCGGCCCCGCAATCGAATGGCGCTGCAGCGCGATACCCATTTCATGAACGAGAAGACGCTCGAGGAATACATGGAACGAGGCGAGTACGTCTTCGGGCGGCTTGGCTTCCAGTCGCAGCGCGCTTGCTTCGAAGAACTCTCCTACAGCCGCTAGTGACGCGTCCGCGCTGTGGATGTTCTCGCGATAAGCTTGCGCACACTCCGTGTCGCCAGCAAAGCGTGCCTGATAAAGCTCGCGAAATACCTCAACGATATCTTCGTCAACGGAGCCCAGCGCGATGTAAGCCATCAGCTTGCCGGCCACACCCAGATCCCACCGGGCGCCGCCCGGCTTCTTATAAGGACCAAAGTGATGACCCGCCGCAGCGTAGATGTGACCTATCACGGGGAACAGGCAGTCAACATGGCGGGCGTGGTGGCGTTCTACATGGTAGAGGCGTGGGACGATGCCACCATCCCACACCAAACAGAATGCAGGTTGCCCGCTTTGGGCAAAGGGACTGGTGCAATACGCGGAGGCCACATGGCCTGACACGTGAGGATAGCTTTTATAAGGAAAGGACTGGCCGCCGACAAGCAGTCCGGAGCCGTCGAGCGAAGCGAGAAGATCATCGGCTCGGCGTTCGGCATAAGGAGCTCCTTTCAGGCTGACGGGAATCGACCCACTGAGGACGCGAAACTGCGACTCGACTACTCCGTCCCAGCCGTCGATGACAAACTGGTCGATATCGTGCGCATCGAAACCATGCTCGGCCAATGCGATCGCGATCGCGTCGAGGTCGTCGATCGCCTGATACCGCGGATTGTTGTCTCGCTTTTCCTGCTCCACGCAAAAAACCAGTTTTCCATCCTCGACAAGGGCGATCGCTCCGTCGTGCGTCAGTTTGATCCCACAGATGCGCATAATATCTCCCGGCCTAACGCTGATAAGTTGGTCCACACGAAGGCGAAGCGGCGTTTCGAAAACAGGCTAGCAGACAGTCTTCATTCAACGACTGACCGACGCACCTCAAACGATCGATTTCAACCAGCTCTTCTTCCAGGATGGCTATGACCGTCTCGGCTCCGGCAATGTGGCCCCATCGCCGGCAATTGGCGTCATGTGCCGATCCGAAAACCAGCTGTCCACCGGGCGCAAGCATCCGTGCTAAATTGCGGACAGCCGCACGCACCTCTGCGCTGCCGTCGAGGTAATAGAGAACCTCCGCCACCACGACCAGATCGAACTGTTGCTCAGTCGAAAAATGCTGGACATCGGAGACGATCCAATTGATGTGTGGTGGGTCCATCATCCGTTCGCGTGTCCTGGCAATTGCGCGTGGCACGATATCGATCACGGTGAGCCGTTGGCAGTGCGGTGCCAATTTTTCCGTGAAGGCTCCGCCTGCGCATCCGACTTCGAGCGCATTTGTGACGGATCCCTGCGAAAGTGCCATCCGAAGCATTTGCCTGTGGCGCTCGTGCTCAAAGGGATTGCTGTCGAGCCGCCATGGATCGTCTGCGTCCAATTCCCGGCGCAGCAATTCGAAGTTCGTTTGATGTGTCAATTCCGCCTACCTTTATGGTGCGCCGCTGCAAGTGTCCGGACCTTGGGCCGGGACTGGTGCTCCGTTGGACACCGGCGTGTTGGTACAAGAACTGCGCGGCGGCCAAACGCTATTGTTTAACGTTCTAGAAAAATAGCTCGCGAGCGCTGTTACCTAGTTTCAGATCTTCAGCCACTCATTGGAAGGGCGTCGTTACCGTGACAACGCCCGTGAGGGATGTAGCCGAACCCGACGCTGTTCCCACAATCCGCGGAGCTCATTGACGAGGGCTTCACGTCGAGTCTGCTCAGGCGTAATCGTATCGAGAAGATGTCCGAGCACGGCTTCGCCTTCGATCCGCATCAGCAGATCGAACAACTCATGTGAAATACGCACACTGTCACAGTTGGAGCCGCCGGTGCGAATTTCGCACACCGTCTCCTGACGATCCCGCGCTGTGTGAGCGCGGACTCGATAGAGCGATGCATAGGGCGGCAGTGAAACCGCGAGCGCAGTCCAATGTTCCTGCGTTGCGGGCCGCTTTTTGACGAGGAACGGCCCGACCACAAGTCCATCCAGCTCTGTCGTCAGAAATGTGGCAATCGCGTCTGCAACCGAATCTACGATCGGCTCAGCGTTGTTATTAAAGGAAGTATTGAGCAGAATTGGGATTCCTGTCCGCTTCTTGAACGCATTAATAACCTCCCAGTAGGCGGGATTGGTCTTGCGCGATACTGTTTGCAGCCGCGCTGTACCGTCAATGTGCGTGATGGCGCCGAGCAAGGCACGCTTGGAGTCGCGCACGCGAACTACAAAATTCATAAAAGGGAATTCGCGGGTGCCCTCTGGGAGGTCAAAAAATTCGCGCGCATCGTCCTCGAGCACTGATGGCGCGAACGGTCGGTAACCCTCGCGCTTCTTGACCATGGCGTTGATCCGGTCCTTGTTTGCGGCCGGCCGGGGATCGGCAAGAATGCTGCGGTTGCCAAGCGCGCGTGGCCCGAACTCCGAACGACCCTGCACCCAGCCGATCACGGCGCCATTGGCCATCCAGTCGGCTGCTCTGCCTGCCACGTCATCACTGCGTTCAACGTCGAGGTGTCCGGCCCACGCATTCAATTCTTGCTCCACGACTAGATCGCGCCCAATATCGGGCCCCCAATAAACCTCCTGCAATCGCTCACGCGGCGGGGGCCGACCGAAGTCGTTTGACATCATAAGGGCAGCGCCTAGTGCGCAACCGGCGTCGTGCGCTGCGGGCTGCACGAAGATGTCTTCGAAAAGTCCCGAATACAGCAGCTTACCGTTCATGGTGCAGTTATGAGCTACTCCTCCGGCTATACACAGCCGCTTCATACCGGTGACCTCGCGATGATGGCGGAGAATGTGAAACACGATGCGCTCAAGCGCTTCCTGCAATGAAGCACCCACATCTCGATGCTGCTGTGTGAATGGCATTCCCTTTCGCCGGACCTGGATGCTGCGGAGCAACGTCGGGCCGATGCGGTCCAGGTATACGCGGTACTCACCGTTGGCGGACAGTTGATAGAATTGCTCGAAGAGCCCGCGATAGGGAGCGGGATCCCCATAAGGTGCAAGCCCCATGACCTTGTATTCGTCGAACAAGCCGTAACCGAGATACCGGATTGTTTCGAGATAAAACAGCCCTAGAGAATTATGCTCTGCGAAAGTCGCGAGTTGCGTAATTTCGGTTCCAGATCCGAGCGCCAAGAGCCCCGAGAGGAAATCACCGCCGCCATCGACCGCGAGGATCAGACTTTGCTCGAATCCAGACATCGCAAACGCGCTCACGGCATGCGCCAGATGGTGACTCACGAATGAGACTCGCGAAGGATCGACCTCGGTACCGAATTCCTGCATTAGTAAGTTGCGCAGAAACAGCTTGGCATCCACCGGAATGGAGATGTTCGGCTGGGACAGGAACAGGCGTTCGAGCATGACGTTGCAATAGGCCTCGGTAGCGTAAAACGCGATGTGGTCGATATCGCTGAGCTGAATCCCTGCGGATGCGAGGCAGTATTGAATTGAACTGCTCGGGAACTTGTTAGAGTGCTTGATCCGGTTGAGGCGCTCCTCTTCGACGGCGGCTATTACGCGTCCGTCCCGGACAAGCACCGCAGCGCCGTCGTGCAGAAATGTGTTCGGCAGTGCGAGTGGATTTTCATGAACTTTGTCTAGCCCGCCACTCACTCCTAAGCACAGCATGTCTCTCTCCTTCATCGTGGTAGGAAGGCCCTATTGGCAAGACTCGAATCCCTACCACCTAAGTAAGGCAGGGTATCGCTCGCCGCTGGGAACACCGGTCAGACGTCACCAGCCCCAAAGAATCTCGCCGCAATTCATGAAAATTCTGTACCGGTTGGTCCAGGGATTGCGTTTCTTGGCGCTGAAGGATGGCGCGACCAGAAAGCTGAAGCGCTGGAACCCCGAGGAAATCTCCAATCTCTGCGAAACATGCGGCAGGTTCGCGAGGAGGCTCCCGATGCATGTGATTGATCGACAACTGCGGCAACGTGATTTCCTCGGCTTCGCTCAGTTCTACGACACACTTCATCCACTACCTCGGCACCACGAAGGCGCCAGCAGGTTTGTGAAATTGAAATGGATCTACCAGGAACACTATCCTCTATGTCGTACAATTCGTAAAATCGATTGTTTTGATGGAACACATCTACATTATGGATAACTTGGGATCATGCGTTTCAAGGGCCTCGATCTAAATCTCCTCGTCGCGCTCGATGCTCTGATGACCGAGCGTAATCTCACCGCGGCGGCACGCAGCATCAACCTGAGCCAGCCGGCCATGAGCGCGGCCGTCGCCCGGCTACGCACCTATTTTTGCGACGAACTATTTACGATGAGGGGCCGGGAATTTGTCCCAACACCGCGTGCAGAAGGGCTCGCTGCGCCAATCCGCGAGGCTCTGGTGCACATCCAGCTCTCCGTTATTTCCCGGGACGTCTTCAACCCAGCCAAATCGGATCGCCGCTTCAGGATCATCCTTTCCGATTTCATGGCAGTCGTATTTTTTCGAAAGATTGTGGAGCGTATTGCACGGGAAGCCCCCGCCGTCAGCTTCGAATTGCTGCCACTTGCCGATGACCCCGATGAGGTTCTCCGGCGCGGCGAAGCCGATTTTCTTATCTTGCCGGAAATGTTCATGTCGAGCACGCACCCTAAAGCGAAGCTGTTCGAGGAGACGCTCGTGTGCGTAGGCTGCCGCACGAACAAGCAGCTATCAGGGCAGCTCACATTCGAGAGATATATGTCGATGGGGCACGTTATGGTCAAGTTCGGACGTACGCGGCAGCCCTCCATCGAGGAATGGTTTTTGCTTGAGCACGGTCTCAAGAGACGGGACGAGGTCATCGTGCCGAGCTTTAGCCTGATCCCGCCTATGCTAATAAACACTGACCGTATAGCAACGATGCCCTTAAGGCTGGTCAAGTATTTCGAAAAAACGATGCCTCTGCGGATCGTCGAACTTCCGCTGCCACTTCCCGCATTTACCGAGGCCGTCCAATGGTCTGCCCTTCACAACAGTGATCCGGCAAGCAATTGGATGCGGGAGATAATATTGCAGGAGGCGTCGCGCATGATTGCTCCGCGTAAGATCACGCGAAGACCAATCCAGCCAAGTTAGGAAATGGGATCTTTCAGCAAGGTTTTTGCGGCATGAATTCGTGGGGTTTCGAGGGTTTTGTGGCGATATAACGTGTATCGCCACGCCAGGCCTCATTCGGCACGGTGACGGCGAACGCCTGATCGATCAGGTTCGGCGCGACCGGCAAGCCGTGTGTCAATCTGGTTGTTGCCTTGATTTGCGTTTCCGGTTGCAACGCAACCCCTGCTTGCGACGCAGTCTCTTTATCGGATGTTCGCCGAATTGTCGGCACCGCTGGGCTACCGGTTTCCACGGCTCGCTGAAAAAACGTCCACGGCATGGCGCGCGCGCCCGCGCGAAGTGTGCGGTGAGCGTCGGCTTTGACTACTGAAACGATCGCCATGAACTGCAATGGAGTTCTGCCATAGCCAAGCCGGGGACATATTGTCGATCTGTCACTTGATCTTCCGGCGGCGATTATCGGGACCCGGACTGTGCGAGCAAGGCTTCCACGACGTCCAAGCCTATGCAATCGATTGGGTCCAGCCTGCGCAGCTTGGCGATCAGCTTCAGTGCAACGGCGCGCTCACCGCGCCGCACGCTGATGAACGCGAGCGCCTTCAGGGTGAAGAGCCAGAAGCGGCCCGGACCAGGAATGGTGAAGTCGGTGTCGCCCGGCTGTACCGCACACCAGTCGCTGTCGAGCGACGCCTGCCGGGCGGCGACCGCCAAAGCCTTGGTCGCGACCTCCTGCGCCTCCCCAAGTTCACCCCGGTTCGCATGGAACTTATACAGCAGATAGTAGGAAGGCAGGCAGCGCGGGTACGACAGGACCGCAGTCCACAACGCGGCGGCCACATCGTCATTGCTGCCGCCGCGGGTTCTCTCGATCAGCTGTAGCACGGGGGAGGGAACGTTGCCGCCGAAGAGATCGGTCGATTCGATACCAGTAATGAGATTCATCAATTTGCTCTGATATGGTGAGTGGTGAGGCGTCCGGCCGCTTTTGCGGCGCTCGGAAGCCGATGTGACGATGGATGTGTTTGTCTACGCGAACCTGAACTGGATGCGATGCCCGCCGCGCGGACACGCTCATTCGAGGTTGTGATGGTCCGTGCACAGAATGCTGCAACTACGGGACAATGTTCAGCTCAGTGCAGTCGGCGGTGAGGCCGGTCAAGAGCGTCGTTGCGACAGATCCGGCGAGATCCCGGGCCATCGAGATTGCACCGAGCAGCAGAATCTCGGAGCGATACTGGTTGACCGGGTCGGTCAGCCCCTTCGTGAACGGTTCGTTGCGATAGCCGAGCGACACAGGGTCGTGAATCACGTACGCTTTGTCCGCGCCGAAACTGAACGCCTCACTGGCAAACTGCTCAAGCGGCTCGTCGGTACCGCCGAGCACGGCCACAGTGACACGACTGCCGAGTTTGTCGGCGGGCTTGCCCGCCTCACCGAGCAGCTTCCACGACACGCTATGCACGTGGCCGCGGTCGTGCTCGAGAAAGACCCAGACGCCCAGGTAGGCTTTCAGATCTTCGGGCAGATTGAGGTTACGGCCGGCGGCCCGTTTGACCGGCGCGGCCGGCTTCTTGTCCGAGGCAGCGGGCGAGTTCATGGGACCCTCTTCATCAACAGGTCCGCCTCCAATGTAGGATGGCGAGCGAATATCTTGTGCACGAGTTTCAGCGACACGTCGCGCAGGCTGGATGCTTTGAAGACCTTTTGCTCCGCGGGCGTGGATACAGCGACGTCGTTGTAGGCCTTCTGCAGTAGGCATCGATAGACGGCGAGCACGGCCGTCGCGTTGTTACGCGGCAGTTCTTTCTGTTGCTCGATATTCTGAAAGAAGCGCTTGAGGATGTGCAGGTGGCTCACGTTCACCACCTTATCGTCGAATGCGATGTCGAAGAATCGCAGGAAATCCTCGGCCGACGAGAGGTGACGCAGTTGTTCGATAACTTCTTGCATGTCGTTACTTCTATTGGACAAGTTTGGCCGCCGTAACCACACTCACGACACCTTCACCCGCGTGCTGTGGGCTTGGGTCAGGAAGCGGCGAAGATCGCTTGCATCCGGCGCCTGCTTGTACTGCGTGACGAAAGAGCGGATGCGCCCAAGCAGGAGCGGAATGAGCCGCTCCGACACCCTCAGGCCTAGAGCGTCGTAGGCCTCACGCACACTTTGAGATCCAGAATGTTTCCCGAGTATCGTCGACCGTTGCCGGCCGAGCTCTGCTGGATCGAATCCCTCGTAGGTCGTGGGGTGCTTCGCGAGGCCGTCGGTGTGAATGCCCGACTCGTGAGTAAAGATGCCCCTACCGATGATGCTCTTGTTGAAGGAAACTGCGCGGCCTGAGGCTTGTTCGACCAGCGACGAAATGTCGGGCAGCGCTCTGGTGTCGACGCCAGTGTCTCGTCGCAGCAGGTGCCGCGCGCCCATCACGACTTCTTCCAGCGCTGCAATGCCGGCGCGCTCACCCAACCCGTTGACGGTGGTGCTCGCATGGGTCGCGCCGGCCCCAAGGGCGGCCAGTGTGTTGGCTGTGGCGAGCCCGAGGTCGTCGTGCGCATGGATTTCGATCTCCAGATCGACGGCGACGCGCAGCGCTGCAATGGCGTAGAAGGTCTTAAAGGGGTCCAGGATACCGACAGTGTCGGCAAAGCGCACGCGCTGGGCCCCGTGCTGCTGCGCGCATTGAGCCACTTCTATGAGAAATGAGGGATCCGCGCGCGAGGCGTCTTCCATGCCGAGGGAAATCTTGGGATGGTTTTTCGCTGCCTCGTCGACGACGCGTGCGATCTGCGCCAGTACCCAACTGCGCGACTGCCGCAGCTTGTGTTGCAAATGAATATCCGAAACGGGAACCGAGAGATGAACGATATCGGCATCGCAGCGCAATGCCGCGGTGAGATCCTCGTCCGTGAGGCGCCCCCAAACCATCAGGCGGGCGTCGAGGTTCAGGTCGACGATTGCAGCGATGCACGCCATTTCGTCTTCGCCCATGGCAGGAATTCCGATTTCGAGTTCGGCCACGCCGGCTTGCGACAGTGCGGCGGCGATCGCGCATTTTTCCTCGGTGCGAAACGCGACGCCGGCGGTCTGCTCGCCGTCACGAAGTGTCGTGTCATTGATGATCGGATTGAGCATGTCAGGTCTCTTGAGTTGTCGGCGATGGATCGCAAGCGTTGTGCCAAGCGAGCATCTACAGTCGGAGCACAATTTGCGGGATGTTGACCGGCACAATGTCGGGTTATGGCGGTGCATCGTCCGATTGTTCGTGTCTCGAATGCTACGTTCCGGACAATGCGGCCGCGCTGGAGGTGGCTCGATCGGTTCCATCCGCTAGCGGACAGAATGTCGAACCGATGTCGGTGGCGTCCCGCAACGTTTTCGGAATTTCCGGTAGCTCGGCATCCCGATACGCGCCGCCGACAAGCGGGTCTGGCAATGCCAGCTTCTGGTTCTATGCCCGCAAGACCCGCCGCGATCAGGGCCGCAAAAGCGGGATACGGATTCAGCTCCGCACCGCCAATGCGGCACTCAACGCGGACGGCGTCCGAGCCTTCGCCGTAAAGGCGGAAACCGACCGTCCGATTGTCTTGGCTCCATGCGACCTTGGTCGGCGCGAACGTACCGAACTGGAATCGCCTGTAGGAGTTGATGTGGGGCGCCAGAAAGAGGGTGATGTCCTTCGAATATTTCTGCAGGCCCCCAAGGTAATGGTGCATCAGATTGAGACGTTTATATGCGGATGCGGTACGAACGCTTTGCCGCGCGGCAACGTTTCACAGGGGAATCTTCCTCTCCGTGCAAAATCTGGCGGTGGGCGAGTGCCGAGCTGCTTGCGGTAGGGCTCAGTAGCTCCCAGTTTTCACGGAGTCGACGGATGCACAAATCGTTAGTCGGTAAGGGATTTTAGAAACCAACTGCTAGATTCTCACCGGAAAGCACGATCGTCTCATAGCATCTAAGATAAGTGGCGTGCACGATTACTCGTCGCTACAAACGCCGTCATATGCCACCACCAACTTCAAAGAACCGCGTAAGATCCGCTCTGCGAAGCGCCATCGCAATACCGAAAATTCTGTAGCGTTCGGTCCCGTCTTCGGGTTTCCGGTGGCGGCCTGTTTCCACCCCCGTATGGTACGTTGGCAGCAGCGCTCCGTGACAGCCAATCACTATTGCTTAATGTACACAGCGCATAGGCTTTCAGGGGGAGCAAGAGAAAGAGGTTAATGGGTGTGTGAAGAGAAAAGCCAAGAAATCGAATCTGGCGAGCGCGAACCGATGCCACCCTACAGCGGATCATGGTCAATGATGCGATTATCAGGGCAGTCCACCACGGCACTGTCGCTGTCAATGCGAGCTGCGCGAGCCCCGCCAGAAGCGATAAGGCGAGAAATAGCGAGCCCAGATTCTGTCCGATCACGTCCAGCGTAAGGTAGCGATCTAGACAGGGCAGCAGGCGCAGCGAAAGCAACGTGTCCCGATAAGTACTGCGCGCCAAGCGCAGTTGTTGGCGCAGATACGCCCCCAGTCTGTCCGGAACGACTGTCGCCGCAATGGCGTCCGGAACGTACTCGGTCCGATAACCTGCCGTCAGCATGAGAATCGTGAGATGACAGTCCTCGCCGAAGCCGCTCGGCTTCCCGCGAAAAAGTTGCGTCTCGTACTGATCTAGCAGCAAAAGGAGCCCGGAGCGCATAAGACGAGACAGCGACAGTGCTAGTTGCGGCAAGCATGTTCATAGGGTGTCTGGTTTGTCCGGTTAGGTTGAGGAAGCGATCGGATTGCAAACCCCCGGTCATGCAATGCTGGAATCATGAGGGAAAGCGCCATGAGGGTCTGCTCGCGTCGACCAGCATGAGTGCGTCGTCTCAACTCATCGGGAGGGCATCCGTCGTGCAAGAGCACAATTGCACCCGGCCGGACAGAGGCCAGCACAGCGCTGACAATCGCGTCCACGCCGGGACGAGACCAGTCTCGCGGGTCTACCGACCAGTGGAGGGGCGCCAGACCAGCGCTCGCTGACGTAGTGAGCACTGCTTCGGTCCACATGCCATACGGGGCACGCATATACCGCAGCGAAGCATGGGGGCTCGCCATCCTGATGACCCTGCTTGCCGTTAGTATTTCCTGTTGTACTTCGGTGGGTTCGCATCTGGACAGGTCCGGATGAGTCATCGTGTGGTTTGCGACCTCGTGCCCTTCTGCAATTATCCGTCGGATCAGCTTCGGTTGGTCCGCTGCGAACGCACCGATGACGCAGAAAGTCGCTGGCACCCGGTGTTCCGCCAGCACATCGAGGACGTCCGGTGTGCAAAGTGGATTAGGGCCGTCGTCAAACGTCAAATAGACGTCGCGACGTCCGTTGGTGTCAGCGCACTCGCTGCGCGCTTCGGATAAGCAGTGCCTCACAGCTCTGGCCCGTTCCGATCAATTATCGTTCCGGTCGGCCAATCGCTCATTGACCGTCCAATCGGTAAGACGACAATGAGTACGTCCTCGATGCGCGTGGGCGGCGTGTCGAGATGCACTTCTCGAAGGGTCGACCTCACGCGAACTCCAGACACAATAGTCGCCAGACCGGGTCGGCCGAGCAGCCTTGCAATATGTTGCCGCAACGCGTGTCGAACCGTGCCGAAGCCAAATGGAACGCCTAGTTCCTGCAACACGGGATACATCACGCGCATTAATTGAGGGATTCCGAGTCCCTCAAGATCCGGACGTACCGCGTACAGTCCTAGTTCGGCCACTAGTAGATCGACTGCGCCAACCTTGATGAAACGACGCAGTGCGCCGATATGAGCCGCTACGCCGCGCGCGTCGTAGCCGATTGCACGGAACTCTGGCCTCGCACCAGCCCAACTGTGATTGCCCTCGAATGGTTTTGCATTAAACGCACCAGTCGGTCCGTAGGTCTTTCGGAAGAACTCGGACAGTTCGATGTGGTCGGCGAGTCGCAACTCATTCTCCCAAACCAGTCTCCACCGCACCTGAGAGCGCATGGAGAGAGGTTCTCTAGCTGTGGACACGGCCAAATTCACGACTGCCTCCTATGCGCCGTCCGGCCTTTGAGGGCGGACCTGACGGCGAAGGACTTGCTGAGAAAGCGGTTCGATTTCAAGAAATCATCTGCACTCTGGAACAGTTCTGGGATGAAGCCCGAAGAAGAGAGCATTTCCGTCAACGCTTCACGGACCGATCGAACCTCATCGACGATGGAGAGTACATCGAGTGCACGTGCCTTTCGTACCAGATCTACCAAAGACTTCCCCCGCATCTTCCGCACGATCTGACCGCGATTGACACGAGATCCGTTTGGCCGGGTCGCTGAAGCATTTGGCACCTGCAATCGGCTGCTCCCGATTCGTCGCGAAGCCAAGGCGAAGTCGAGGGTTGCCTCAACTGTACGAAGGTAAGCGGTCGATATGGAAAGGGTTTGGAGAACTATGCGAAGTTTTGCGGGTAGTAAGCTGCCAGACGCTTGTCGCGTCGTGTCGGCGCGATCCAGCTTGCCCACGCGGCCGAAGACCGTGGCCGCATTGGACATGTGCCTCGGTTGATGGTCGGCGTACACCTGAGGATTTTTCCCGGAGTCAGGGCAAAGACCGACAACCGTCTTGATATGCCCAAATTCTATTTCTCCGGCCCGACGTTTTGCTACAGTATTCATGAGAGCGTCCACGAGAAATTGACTTGAAATTTGGTGCCGTGTCCGCCGAGAAAGTTCAGCGAGTTCGGGATCTGCGTTTTCCTTCGTCCAGGTGATGAAGCGTCGCCAGTGGTGCTTCATGTGCCCACCGTTATGGCCGCCCACCGGGCCGGACACGCCGCTGTTGCGCCATGCGTGAGCGGGCGCTTGATCCTGTGTCCGAGCGGCGAGAGGGCCGCCGCTCGCGTGCGCGTGTCCCGATGCATGTGATTGATCGACAACTGCTGCAACGTCATTTCCTCGGCTTCGCTCAGTTCTACGACACACTTCATCCGCTACCCCGGCACGACGAAGGCGCCAGCAGGTTTGCGAAATTGAAATGGATTTACCAGGAACACTATCCTCCATGCCGTACATTTCGTAAAATCGATTGTTTTGATGGAACGCATCCACACTATGGATAAGTTGGGATCATGCGTTTCAAGGGCCTCGATCAAAATCTGCTCGTCATGCTCGATGCTCTGATGACCGAGCGTAATCTCACCGCGGCGGCACGCAGCAAGGCCCAACTCAACGTCGTTCGCTACGCCGATGACTTTATTGTGACCGGTATGTCGAAAGAAGTGCTCGAATTCGAGGTGCTTCCGGCGGTCAGGCAGTTTATGGCCGCTCAAGGTCTGGAGCGCTCGGAAGAGAAGACCCGGATCACGAACATTGCAGACGGTTTCGATTTCCTCGGCCAGAACGTGCGCAAGTACGACGGCTACTGGCCCAGCGCCTGCCCGCGTTGCCCGCTCAAGGAACGATGTCACCCAGCGACTACCGTCGCATTCGACGATGGGAACATGAGCATATAGTTGAGGCCATGCAGCGTCGGCTAGAGCGCAAGCCTGACGCAATGACCATCCGCAGAAGCACTGTCGAACAGGTCTTCGGCACGCTGAAGCACTGGATTGGGGGCCACACACTTCCTGACCCGAACGCTCGGACAGGTCAGCACCGAAATGAGTCTATAGGTGTTGGCCTACAACCTGAAGCGCGTCGTGAAGATACTTGGGGTTGCCAAAACAATAGAGGTAGTGAGGATGGCTGGCACCTAGAGCCCGGCGGGGCTTTTTTTGCACTTGAAACGTTGCGCTAACGCAGCCATGACTTACCAAACCAGATTAATCGGACCGATAGGCTCGGATCTGATGATCTGAAAACAGTTTCCATACGTCCTCGGCCAGTTCAAGACGGACATTTTGTCGCCCAACACGGAAGCGCTTCTTGTGCCAAATATCCCGCTGCGCCGGGCGGGCACGCCCGAAGAGGTCGCAAAAATAGATCATCTTCGTCCTATGCTCGGATGCGGCGAGTTATTTCACGGGCACCGAGGCAGCAATCAATGATGGACGACACCTGTAATCGGCTGCACCTGGAGTAGACAAATCGCAGTTGATTTGAGCGACATCAATGGAACTCGCGTTTTTAACGGAATCCACGCAGCGAAATCGCAAAAGCAGAAAATAAGTACATCAAGGCACTACAGTTTCACCGTCCTTCCATGAAAGGGCATTATCTTTTGAAGTCTGCCCGTGAAATTGGGCGCTAGATCGAGGATGATATGCAACACAATGCCCGCAAATCCGAACAAGGTGACGGGGAGCACGGTCCCAACAACGGGGACGTCGTCATGCTGCATATCGCTTCCGTGCGCGAAAGGCCTAGCTCAAAGTCCGAGGCGGACCACGCGGTCCCTATTGTGCAGTGGCACGAGAGCGTGCTTACCGGCATCTTCGAAATATCGAAGGTACTGACCGCCCCCTACCGGCTCGAAGTCACGTTGGCCAACGTCATCGATCTCCTGCAATCGTTTGTTCAGATGCGGCTCGGTATCGTCTCTCTCTTCGACGATGATGGCGTACCGGACATTACGGTTGGCGCGGACTGGAGCGAAGGCAGCGATGAGCACTACCGGACGCGCCTGCCGCAGAAGGCAATTGACCAGATCATGGCGACGGACAGGCCGCTCGTCGCCGAAAACATAGCGGTGCACTCGGGCTTCAGTGCCGCCGACATGGGCGTGCTCGGTGCCTCCGACAACATGCGAGTGTCGTTCATTGGCGTCCCTATTCGCATCGACGCGAAAGTCGTAGGCACGCTGACCATCGACCGCGTCCTGGACTATGGGTCGAACTTCCGGCTCGATTACGACGTGCGGCTGCTTACCATAGTCGCCAACCTGGTGGGGCAGACGGTGAAGCTGCATCGCTTTTTCAAGAGCGACCGCGAGCGACTGATGGCGGGGAAGGACGGGCTGCAAAAGCCATTGTCCGAGCTCAAGCGCCCTGCAGGAGAGCGTAAGAAGTTTCAGATCGAGGGGGTCATTGGCGACAGCCCGGCGCTGCGCGGGCTGCTCGCGAAGATTGCGGTGGTAGCCGAATCGAACAGCACGGTTCTGTTGCGCGGCGAATCCGGTACCGGGAAGGAGCTGGTCGCCAAGGCCGTTCACGGGCTGTCACCGCGCGCCAAGCGGCCCTTCATCAAGCTCAATTGCGCGGCGCTCCCGGAGACGGTGCTGGAATCCGAATTGTTCGGTCATGAGAAGGGTGCCTTTACCAGCGCCTTCAATTCGCGCAAGGGGCGCTTCGAGCTCGCCGACAAGGGGACGCTGTTTCTGGACGAGATCGGCGAGATCTCGGCCTCGTTCCAGGCAAAGCTGCTGCGCGTCCTGCAGGAGCAAGAATTCGAGCGCGTCGGCAGCAACCAGACCATTAAGGTCGATGTTCGCGTGATTGCCGCCACGAATAAAAACCTGGAAGAGGCGGTGGCGAGGAACGAGTTCCGCGCCGACCTTTATTATCGCCTCTGCGTGGTTCCCTTGCTGTTGCCGCCGTTGCGTGAAAGGCGCAGTGATATTCCGCTCCTCGCCGTTGAGTTTCTCAAGAATTTCAACAGCGAGAACGGCCGTACGCTGACCTTCGATGCGAGCGCGATTGAAGTATTGATGAACTGCGGTTTTCCCGGCAATGTCCGCGAGCTCGAGAATTGCGTGCAGCGGAGCGCGACCCTGGCGCCGGGACCAGCGATCGTGAGAAACGACTTTGCCTGCTGCCACGGCCAGTGCCTGTCCGCGATGCTGTGGAAGAGCCGATCGGACGAAATTGCGCTGCAGCCTGGGCGAATCGTACCAGTGCCCGTGAAGCCGGCTACGCCGCGGGCTGAGGCTGCTACGTCGGGCGCAGTTGCTGCAGTCCAGCCTGTCGGCAGCGAGCGGGCTCCGTTATCGGCTGGCGGCGCAGTCCTCGGAAGTGATGCGAAGATGACCAACCGCGAGCGTCTCATCGCCGCCATGGAAAAATCCGGCTGGGTGCAGGCAAAAGCGGCGCGGCTGCTTGGACTGACGCCGCGCCAGATTGGCTACGCGCTGAGGAAATACGGTGTCGAGATCAAGCGTCTCTGAGAGGACTGTCGAACTTGCGGCATGTCGGGGCCGCGACATCGCGACTGAGGCGAATGGCTCGGAGAAGTCAAATCTGGATTTGGCGCGGACCTTGGCACGATCACGATCGGAAGCGGCCCCCGTGTAGGTGCTAATTCGGTAAGCGTCGAGAACAGCACGTCCGACCTTAGGGGGCGGTCCGTATCTCGACTAAGGTGGTGCGAACGCGGCGCTGTCATCGCCGGTTCGTTGGCCATGTCGCGCTCAGCGCACGGTCGATTGCTGCCACGCCGCCGGCTGCCAGATTGTCGTCGGCCAACGATGCGATGGCGGGCCGTTTGGACATCGTGTGTCTCCTCAGACGGACCGTTGCAGCAACGCTTCCACTACGAGCCGAGGCAGCCCGAATACGTGATCGCGACGGTATCGGGCGCCTGGCGTTTCTGCTGTTCCGCCCAGAAGGCCTTCAGCAGCGCGGTCGAGCCCTTGTCGCCCGGCGCCCCGCGGATGCGGCGGCGGCCGGTTCTCGGTGCAAGCAAACACATGTCGTTCTGGTCTGGCAATGACGATGTTCCTCAACCGAACTTGAACAGGATGCCGTGACCACCGCGCGGGTAGTCCCACTCGATATTTTGGTGGTCGGTACAGAGGATGCGGCAACTGCCGCATTCGAGGCAGCCGTCGGTGATCAGCGTCACCGCGCCGTTGCCTTCGGCCTTGTAGCACGAGGCCGGGCAGACGAAGGTGCAACTCTTCGCGCTGCATTCGCTCTGGCAGACGTCGGCATCCTTGATGTGGACGTGCGGCCGTCCTGCATCGACGCGATAACGGTTCTGGAACAGCTTTTCCTCTACGTTGACGGGTAGGGTGCTCATCGGAAGGCCCTCAGGAGTTTGTAGGCGTCACCCACAATGCCGGAAAGCGAACGGGCTGTGCGGAAGCTCGAAAAAATCTCGCGCTCCTTGCTTTTCTTGTCCTTACCGTCGACCGTTATCATTGTGCGCGCGGCGCGTGCCATGAGGTCGGGGTAGGTCGTGAAGAACTGCGGATTCTGGTGCAGCACGGCCGGCATGTCGCGGTACTTGTGCAGGTCTTTCATCACGAAGCTCTGATCGAGCGCGGCCTTGTAGGCCTTGAGCGTGCCGGCGCGGTAGCCTTGGCCCGCGGCTTTCGCGTGGATCACCGTTTCGGCGGCGAGGCGTCCCGTGGTCATCGCAAGGTTCGATCCTTCTCGGTGCGCGGCGTTCACGAAACCGCCTGAATCGCCAACGATCATCCAGCCGTTGCCGTAGACCTGCGGGATTGCGTGAAAACCGCCTTCGGGAATCAGATGCGCGCAATACTCCTTCATCTCGCCGCCCGCAATCAGCGGTGCGATCGACGGGTGCTGCTTCATCTTTTCGAGGAGCACGTAGGGGCTCGTGCGGTTGGGGTTTTTCTTGAAGTCGCTCAGCATGCAGCCCACGCCTATGGTAAGCGATTCCTTGTTGGTATAGAGGAAGCCAGTGCCCATCATGCCGTCGGTGATCCTGCCGACCATCTCGATCACGACGCCGTCGTCCTCGCCGACGTTGAAGCGCTGGCGGATCGTCTCCTCTGGCATGAAGAGAATCTCCTTGACGGCGAGCGCAACGTTGCCGGCCCCGATCTCTCCATGAAAGCCCGCCTTGCGCGCGAGCGTCGAATTCACGCCGTCGGCGAGCACCACCACGTCGGCATAGACATCGCCGTGCTCGCGGTCGCACTGCACGCCGACCACGCGGTCGCCGTCCATGATCAGTTCCTTCACCGTGGTCTCGCAGAGCAGCAGTGCGCCGGCTTCGCGCACTTTCGATGAAAACCACTTGTCGAACTGCGCGCGGATGATCGTGTAGCGGTTATAGGGCGGCTTGTTGTAATCCTCGCTGCGCACATGTGTACCGACAAACGACGTATCGTCGAGCATCCACATCCGCTGCTCGATGATGTGGCGCTCCAGCGGCGCATCGTCGCGGAAGTCCGGGATGATCTCTTCGAGCGCCTTCGCGTACAGGATCGCACCCTGAACGTTTTTGCTGCCCGGATATTCGCCCCGCTCGATCTGCAGCACTTCCAGACCTGCCTTGGCCATCGTGTAAGCGGCAGCGTTGCCGGACGGACCGGCGCCGACCACAATCACATCGAACTGTGAAGGTTTTCTCATCGTGATTCTCCTCAGGCAGCCTGCTCGCGGCGCCGGGTCAAATGCTCCACAAAAGCCTGCTTCAGCGCGGGCAACACTTGCAACGCATTGCCGACAATCCCGTAGTGTGCAAAATCGAAGATGGGTGCGTTCGGATCGGTGTTGATCGCCACTATCACGTCTGCGCTTTCCATGCCCACGCGGTGCTGGATCGCGCCGGATATGCCGGCGGCGATGTAGAGCTTGGGCCGCACCGTCTTGCCGGTCTGTCCCACCTGGCGCTCCCCCTCCACCCAGCCGGCCTGCACGCATGGCCGGGTCGCACCCACTTCGCCGCCGAGCACGTTCGCCAGTTCGAACGCCAGCTGGAAGTTTTCCGGGTTCTTCAACCCCTTGCCGCCGCTCACGATCACATCGGCATAGGGCAGGTTGATCCGGTTGCTGCTCGCATCCGGGATAAAGTCGAGCAGCCTCGTGACGATGTCCGTCTCGATCATCCCCAGCGTTCCATGGACGATATTGCCGGTGCGTTCGGCGTCGCGCAGCGGCATCGGCATCACGCGCGGGCGCACCGTCGCCATCTGCGGACGGTACGCGAGCGTCATGATCGTGCACAACAGCGAGCCGCCGAAGGTGGGGCGCGTCGCCGCCAGCGCCCGCGACGCGGGATCGATGTTGAGTTCGGTGCAATCGGCGGTCAGCCCGGTCAGCAGGGTCGTCGCTACGGAGCCGGCGAGGTCGCGGCCCATCGACGTCGCGCCCAGCAGCAGGATCTCAGGCTGATGCCGGTTGACGAGGTCGGTCAGCCCTTTCGTGAACGGCTCGTTGCGATAGCCTTGCAAGACCGGGTCGTGGACGATGTACGCATCGTCCGCGCCGTAAGTGAAGGCTTCTGCGGCGAACTGTTCGAGCGGTTCATTCGCGCCGCCGAGCACCGCGATGCCCACTCGGCTGCCGAGCGTGTCGGCCAATTTGCGCGCTTCACCGAGCAGTTCCCACGAGACGCTGTGCACGTGTCCACGGTCGTGCTCGATAAAGACCCAGACGCCTTTGTAGGCCTTCAGGTGTTCCGGCAGTTCGAGGTTGCGTCCTGCGCGGCCGGCGGGTTTCTTCGCGGGGGCGGCGGGTGCGTTCATGAACCCTCCTTCATCAGCAGGTCAGCTTCCAGGGTAGGATGGCGCGTGAAGATCTTTTGCAGCAGGTTTACCGACACGTCGCAAAGACTCGATGCGTCGAGGTCGAGCATCTCCGCTTTCTCGCTGCGCGGCGTCGGTCCAAAGACTTTGCTGACCACTGTCGGCGAGCCCTTCAGGCCGATCTTGCTGAGATCTTCGATGCCGGCCTGTTCGCGGTTCCATTTGTGCACCGGATAGCCGGCCGCATGAATCATCGCGGGCAGCGTCGCAAAGCGCAGTTCGTTGGTGTTCTCCAGCATTGTGATCAGGCACGGCAGCGCAGTCCTCAGCACCTGCACGCCGCCCTCGGCGCGGCGCTCGACGGTGATCGTGCGCGCATCAAGAGCGGTCTCGACGATGCGCGACACGTAGGTCAGCAGTTGCAGCCCGAGGCGTTTGGCGATACCGGGGCCGACTTGCGCGGTGTCGCCGTCGATCGTCTGCTTGCCAGCGAACACGATGTCCACGGCCTGCTCCTTCGCGATCTGCTGGATACCCGCTGCCAGCGCGTACGACGTAGCGAGCGTATCCGCGCCAGCGAATGCACGATCGGTGAGCAGCACGGCGTCGTCCGCGCCGAAGCTGATGCACTTGCGCAGCGCTTCCTCGGCCTGCGGCGGGCCCATGCAAAGCAACGTGACCTTGCCGCCGAAGCGGTCCTTCAGTCGCAGCGCCTCTTCGAGTGAAAACAGGTCATACGGGTTGACGATCGCCGGAACACCCTGGCGCATGATCGTGTTGGTGACCGGATGAACGCGGATCTGCGTCGAGTCCGGGACCTGCTTGATGCAGACGACAATGTGCATGGTCTTAACGATGTGCATGGTCTTGCTCCACCTATCAGGCAAGGGTGCGCGCGGGCAGCGACGCGCGCAGACTGTCGAGTGAAACGTGCTGCCGCCCATTTGTGTCCTGGAACACCTTGAACACTTTTTCCTGCGCCGGCGTGGAGGTGACGAAGTCGCCGTAAGCCTTCAGCAGCAGCGCGTGATATGACGCGAACAGGGCGGGTTCGTCGCCTTCCGGCAGCGCGTCCTGTTGCTGGATGTACTGAAGGAAGCGCTTGAGGATGTGCAGTCGACTCACGTTGACGACCTTCTGGTCGAACGGAATGCCGAAGAACTGCAGGAAGTCCTCGGCTGAGGACAGCGCCTTGAGTTGCTGGACAAAGCTTTCCATCGCGTTTACTCCTTGCAAGCGGATGAGGATAGGTATGGACAGCGCGTCGGCGCGGCGAAGTACTTGTCGCAGGCGCCGCTGGTGGCGCACGGCGTCGTCGTGCCCGACTGTTCGGGTCGCGCGACGCACTTCGTGAAGCCGACCACAACGCCGCTCATGACAATTCTCCGACGGTGTAGCGCAACTCGATCAGGAAGCGATACAGGTCGGCTGCGCTGGGCGTTTGTTTGTGCTCGGTGGCATGGTGGCGGATACGGGTCAGCAGCAGCACGAGCAGCTTTTCACTGACGGCCAGGCCGAGCGCGTCATAAGCCCGGCGCACGCTTTGCGAACCCGAATGCTTGCCGAGCACGACCGAGCGTTCGCGACCGAGTTCGGCGGGATCGAAGCTCTTGTAGGTCGATGCATTCTTCGCAAGCCCGTCTGTGTGGATGCCGGACTCGTGCGTGAATACGCTGGCGCCGACAATGCTTTTGTTAAGCGCGACCGGGCGTCCTGAAGCCCGTTCGACAAGTCGCGAGATGCTCAATAGCGCGGTCGTGTCGACGCCGGTGTTGCGACCCATGATATGGCGCACGCCCATCACGATCTCCTCCAGCGCGGCACTTCCGGCACGTTCGCCGAGACCATTGACAGTGGTATTGGAGTGGGTTGCGCCGGCGCGCAGTGCGGCAAGGGTATTCGCGCTCGCGAGCCCGAGGTCGTTGTGCGCGTGGATTTGGATTTCCAGATCGACCGCGTCGTGCAATCGCGCAATCGCTTCATAGGTCGAAAAAGGATCGAGGACGCCGAGCGTGTCCGCAAAGCGGATGCGTTGCGCACCGCACTGTTGCGCGTGCCGCGCCACGTCGGCAAGGAACGAGGGGTCCGCACGCGAGGCATCCTCCGCGCCCAGCGAAACCTTGCGGCCGCTCTTGACGGCGGCGCTGATCACGCGATTCACCTGCGCGAGCACCCACGAGCGCGGCTGGCGCAATTTGTGTTGAAGGTGGATATCGGACACGGGAATCGACAGGTGAATGATGTCGGGATTGCAGCACAAGGCCGACGCCAGGTCCGCGTCGGTAAGACGGCCCCAGACCATCAGATCGGCGTCGAGATTCAGCGCGACGATGGTCTGGATGCAATCGATTCCCTCGGCACCCATCGCGGGGATACCGATTTCCAGTTCGGGTACGCCGGCGCTTGAGAGCGCCTCGGCAATCGCGCATTTTTCGGCAACCATGAGTGCGACGCCAGCGGTCTGTTCGCCGTCGCGCAGTGTGGTGTCGTTGATGATCGGATTCGACACGGGAAGTTGTCCTTTAGGCATTTGATCATACGGTTCGCAAGTACTGCGCCATGCACGGTTAGTGCGAATAGCCGCTTGCTGCGGGGCTTTCCGGTGTTCGCTGGCGCTGTGATGAAGCGGTTCCAACGAAGACCTGTCGCGAATGTCCTCTTTCGAACAGCCAGGTGTAGCGATGAACACGGCGCTGCAGAAAGCGATGCGCGATGCGATGGGCGTGGTCAGCCAGGATGTGCGGATGCGGTCGGCGCGATGCAAACGCTGTAGGGATTGTCTATCCATAGCGACGGCGGTGCGGGAAGATAAACACAGGCGGCGGCTATCAGCGCGGCTATGCGCTCGCGGCGATGACCGCTATGGCCCTTGAAGAGGCCGCACAGCGCTAAGGACGCATGTCCTCAACGCTCACGCGCGAGCTCGCGCGTATGTGGCGGCAGTTCGATCGTCACGTCGGCGTCGCGCAGCTTCACGCAGCACGCGCGACGCGATTGCACGTCAAGGCCCCACGCATTGTCGAACTGGTTGTTCTCCTCGTCGTCGGGAGGCGCCAGTCAGTGAGATTTCATGATTGCCTCACACGGAAAACGAACTGCCGCAGCCACAGGTGCTCTGCGCATTGGGGTTGTGAATGACGAAGCGCGAACCTTCCAGGCCGTCTTCGTAGTCGACGCGCGCGCCGGGCAGGTATTGCTGGCTCATCGAATCGACCAGCAGCGTGACGCCGTCCGTGACGGTCTGCATGTCGTCGTCCGCCACCTGGTCGTCGAACGCGAAGCCGTACTGCAAGCCCGAACAGCCGCCGCCGGACACGTACAGCCGCAGCTTCAGGTTGGGATTGCCTTCTTCCTCGATCAGCGAGGCCACTTTCGCAGCGGCCTGAGGCGTGAATTCGAGTAGGTCGGGCATGACGCCGGGTGTGGCGGAAGCCGGTTGGGTGAGCGTTTCCATGGAGGTTCCTCTCAGGCTTGAATGGACTCACTTCGGGTTAGACGAGCAGGTCGGTTGCTCGGCGAGTTACAGTCGTCGGCTGCTGCGCCTCGAATCGTCTGGTGCGAGCGAAAGTCAGACACGGCCGCCTTGATCGCGTCCTCGGCGAGAATCGAGCAGTGGATCTCGACCGGCGGCAATGGCAGTTCCTCGACGATCTGATGCGTGCACAACGTCCCCAAGCGCATGCTGCGTTCCTGAACGCCGCCGTGCATTTGGCACGCGATCCGCATGCGCGGCCGGAGCCCCACGAGGTCCAGACAATCTCGTGCGGGTCCCCGTTGACGAGCGAACTGACCTGCTCGCGGGCGAGTTCCACTGCTTCTTCGCCGACCCAGCCATAGGCATGCGAACGGCTGGCGGGATTGCCGTACATCTCGGTCAGGTAAGGCAGCATGCGTCTGATCACGCGCGGATCGACCGGCGTGGTGGCGGCATGACCCAGATGCACCGGGTTGGCGCCGCGCGGATGGAGGCCGGTACTGACGCGTTGGAAATCCGACATCGCAGGCTCCTGAAAGCGGGTAATGCGACCTTCAGGGCAACTTCCATGCCAATGGATTTTCACGCTCTAGTGGCCTCTTTCAGCTGGGCCCCTGTTGTTTCGCTGTTGTTTTTGTGTCGATGCGCCCGACGAGTGAGGATTGCCGCCGTTCTCTTTGTCGGATTTGTCGTTACGCGCGCGGGATTGACATGCGCGATGACTGAATCGTCAGGCGTAGGAATGCGCTTACTTCAAACGCTGTGTCTTTGGGTCGATCGTGCGCCTTGCGCTGGTACATCGAAAGCGCGCAGCGCACGAAGGGGAAGTCGCTGGTGAACATTCAGGCAAGCGTTGCCGGGCAAGGTTCGTGAACTGGAGAACTGTGTCGAACGGACGGCGACCATGACACGTGACGGCGTGATCGACCGTTTCAAGTTCCTGTGTCCGGAGGACCATTGTCTGACGAAGGTGCTGCACTACGTCGAGCGCGAGGATGTGGTTCGTCCCGCGCCTCTGGGCGAAATACCGATCGCTGAAGTGCCGTCGTCGCAGCCGCCGTACGGGCATCATGATCCGGATATGGCGTCGGCACCGCCTGTCTGGTCTGGCAGCGCGGCCACTGAGGCTGCCGCTGATCCGCATCCAGTGGCGGACGACCACACGTTCGCGACATCGCAAGCCGGGGAAGCCAGAGGGTGAACGCGAACGATTGATCTGGCGATGGAACGCTGCGGCTCGGTCCAGGAAGGCGGCGCGCTTGCTAGGGATCACACCCCGGCAGATGGGCTATGCGCTGCATAAATGCTCTGTTGAGGTTCGCCGGATCTGGCCAGGATAGAGAATGCTTCGCCTGCCCACTTTGTGCGGGTCCCTCTCGCTGGTTCAGAACATGCTGTCCGGGTCGTGTGAGATTTGTCGCAACACCGACACGACGCAACGAAATTGTAGGGATACGTCGCGCGCCGGGATCAAACAGAACTGCGAAATATATCCTAACCCGTTGATTCCTGGCGTTCTTGTCGAGTGGCATGGATCTGGCTCTATGGCTTGCGCGCGGCCGCCGTTGGTTGCGAGGAGATATCCATGCAAGCGAGTTCAAATGCGAGCGACTTGCCCGCAGCGGCCTATATCAGCATCGGGCAGATTAAACCGCTCGGCGTGAAGATCGAAGACCCGTCCACCGGTGGCGGCTGCGGCACGCACGGTGGCGAGGGTAGGGCCAGCTGCGGCGCGTCGGGTAGTCTCGACGACATGCCGCCGGACATCTGGGAGAAGGTCAAGAATCACCCATGCTACTCGGAAGAAGCCCATCATCACTATGCGCGCATGCATGTGGCGGTGGCGCCGGCTTGCAACGTCCAGTGCAACTACTGCAACCGCAAATACGACTGCGCGAACGAGTCGCGTCCCGGCGTGGTCTCTCAGAAGCTAACGCCGCAACAGGCAGTGAAGAAGGTCGTGGCGGTCGCAAGCGAGATTCCACAGATGACGGTGCTTGGCATCGCCGGTCCCGGTGATTCGCTGGCGAGCCCGAAGAAGACCTTCGAGACGTTCCGGATGCTGCAGGAACAGGCGCCGGACATCAAGCTGTGCCTGTCGACCAATGGCTTGGCGTTGCCCGACCTCGTGGACGAAATCTGCAAGTACAACATCGACCACGTGACAATCACCATCAACATGGTCGACCCGGCGGTGGGCGAGAAAATCTATCCGTGGATTTTCTGGAAGCACAAGCGCGTGACCGGTTACGAAGCAGCCCGCATCCTTCATGAGCGGCAGATGAAGGGTCTCGAGATGCTCACCGCACGCGGCGTGCTGACCAAGATCAACTCGGTGCTGATTCCCGGCATCAACGAGGAGCACCTGATTGACGTCAACCGCGACGTCAAGAAACGCGGCGCGTTCCTGCATAACATCATGCCGCTGATCTCGGAGCCCGAGCACGGCACTCACTTTGGCCTGAGTGGCCAGCGCGGACCGACTGCGCAGGAACTCAAGGCCGTGCAGGACGCCTGCATGGGCGGCGCCAACCTGATGCGTCACTGCCGCCAGTGCCGCGCGGATGCGGTTGGCCTGCTGGGCGAGGACCGCAGCGAGGATTTCACGCTCGACAAGATCGAGCAGATGGAAGTGGTCTACGATCTCGACCGCCGCCGTGAATACCAGCAGCGCGTCGAAGCCGAGCGTCAGGCGCAGCACGACGCGAAGCAAGAAGCGCTGGCTGTCTCTCGTGAGATCGACGTCGCCGACGACATGAAGGTGCTGGTCGCGGTCGCAACGAAGGGCGGCGGCCGGGTCAACGAGCACTTCGGCCACGTCACGGAGTTTCAGATCTTCGAGGTCTCGGCAGCCGAAGCGCTGTTCGTCGGCCATCGCCGGGTGGACCTGTATTGCATGGGCGGTTACGGCGACGACGAGCAACTTCCGTCGGTCGTGCGCGCGCTCCACGACTGCCATGCGGTGCTGGTCGCGAAGATCGGCGCCTGCCCGAAAGACGAACTGGCGCAAGCGGGCATCGAGCCGGTCGATCAGTACGTCGGCGAATTTATCGAAAAAGCGGTGCTTGCTTGGTTCAACGACTACCGCAGTCGCATCGCCAGCAGCGCCATCGTGCACCGGGACCGCGGCGATGCTTCGATCCGCCAGGGTGCTTACACCTCGTCAGCCTCAGCGGCGTGACACCCCACACCCTTCCAGACAGGACAACAGGAGAGCCTCCATGCCTCTGAAGATTATTGCGTCCACCTGTACGGGATGCTCGGCCTGCGAACCGGAATGCCCCAATGTCGCGATCAGCGAGAAAGGCGGCGTGTTCGCGATCGACCCCAAGAAATGCACCGAATGCGAAGGCCACTTCGACGACCCGCAGTGCGTCGCCGTGTGTCCCGTGGACGGCTGCATCGTTCAGGTTTGAGTCTGGCTCGTGGCCGGCCCGGCCATTCATCCTTCAGGAGACTACGCATCATGCTGTGCAACGTAACTGTTACGAGTGCCGCCGAGAAGTTCATGCGTCGTATCGTGCGCTTTTCGGGCCTGCCGATTGGCGCCGGCTTTCGTTTGGTGGTGAGCGCCGGCGGCTGTTCCGGCTATACCGCGGAATTCACCGCCGAGCCGGCGCTGCGACGAGGCGAACAGGAACTCGACATCAACGGCCTGCGCGTATTCCTGCCGGCTGAGAGCCGGCTGATGCTCGAAGGCATAACGATCGATTTCGCCGACACGCCAACCCAGTTTGGCTTGATCTTCTTCAATCCGAACCAGGCCGCTTGTGGTTGCAGCAGCAGTGCGGAGTCGGCGCCGTCGGGCGTGGCGACCATCGATGTCAGCGCGATTGGCCGCGGGCGGCCGCCGCTGCCGCGTCAGATCTCCTGAAGAGGAGCGATGGCGATGGAGTCTGGCGACCGTGCCCTCGACGACGCAATGACCGCGTTTGCGCAGAGCGCGATCGGCGGCGGCTTGCCGTCGGGCGTCAATGCATTGATCGCCGAGGCGGGTCGGTTGCGCGAGCGCCCCGACGAGGCGCTCGCGCTGTTGCAACGCGCCCGCGCCGCCGCGCCGCACCATCCGGGGCCGTTGATCGCGCTGTACCGCTTTTACTTCTACGGCCATCAATTGGCGCAGGCGCGTGCGATCGGCGAAGACGCGCTGGCGGTCGCCCGCACCGCGCTGGGCTCAGATCTCGGCGACGAACCGCTTGCGGCCGCGATCGTGACCACGCGTTATGACGCGGCCGCGCGTTTTTATCTGTTCACGCTGAAGGGCCTCGCGTACCTCAACATGCGTCTCCGCGACTTTGAAGAAGCGCGCGTGCTATTGCGCGAATTGCGCCGGCTCGATCCCGAAGACCGGGTGGGGGGCGCGCTGCTCTCGCAAGTCTTGGATCGTCATGAGACCGGCGTAGGGTCCGACGATGCAATGGATGCGCTGAGTGCGTATCCGACGCGCGGCTGGACGGGGACGCAACCATGAGCGTACAGAACGCGCGCGTACCAGGCGGCGACATTGCACCGCGCCACTGGCAGGGCGGCCCGCTCGACTGCGCCGGCTGCGGGTACGTGCAGTTCCGCGAGTTGCCGGCGGAGCACGGTTGCAGGCCAGCGAGTCACGCCGGTGTGTTTTGTCTGCCGGCATTGCTCGGCGACCCGGACGAGATGGTCCGGCTGCAGCTCGCGTTGCGATTGCCGCAGGCGCAACTGGCGCGCCTGATCCACGATCCGCATCGCGAGGTGCGGATTCGCGTGGCGCAGCGCCTGTCGCCTGCTGCATTGGTCGGCATGCGGGGCGATTCCGACTACGGCGTGCGCGAATGGGTGGCGCAGCGTCTGCCGCTCGCGCGGCTGCCGCAGATGATCGGCGACCCTGATCGCGTAGTCCGGATGCGACTGGCCGAGCGTCTTGAGATGCCCGCGCTGCTGCGTGTTGCCGACGACAGCGAGGTCGAGGTACGCCGCATCGTCGCCGAGCGTCTGCCCGCGACGCTGCTATCGCGCCTCGCGTTCGATCCCGATTGGCGAGTGCGCTGGGAAGTCGCGCGGCTCGCCGCTGGCGAAATCGTGGCGTCGCTGGTGGATGACGCGGACGAAGAGGTGCGCGCGCTCGCGCGGCAGCGCCGGCCGTCGGGCGAAGTCGCGAACCTGATGACCACCGGACAGACGCAACGATCAGCAGGAGTGAAGCATGGCTGACATCAACCGCGACGACGACCTGATCGAGGTCGCGTTTCCCCCGCGCTTCAACTACGGCGAGCGCGTGATCGCACGCGCGGTGATCCGCAACGACGGCACCTACAACGGCAAGGACATCGGCGAAGTGCTGGTGAACAAGGGCGAGATCGGCTACGTCACCAGCATCGACACGTTCCTTCAGCAGTTCTATGTCTACGCGGTGGATTTCGTCGAGAGCGGCCACCGTGTCGGCATGCGCGCGAAAGAGCTATGCACGCTCGACAACCTGCCGGACGACGTGCTGCAAGGCTTGGGCGAGCGGGCCGAAGCGCTGCACAAGATCGGCACGCGGGTCCAGCCGGAAACGTCGCAACCGCAGGAGCCGTCAGCATGAGTATCGAACCGGTTCAGCCTGCTTATCAGTGGGGCATGCGCGTGATCGCGCTGGATGACCTGTGCAACGACGGCAGCTTTCCGGAGCGCGGCCAGGACGATTGTCTGGCCGAGGCGGGTACGGTCGGCGAAATCGTCAACGTCGGCCAGGTGGTTGAGAGCGGCGAGCCGGTCTATCTGGTGGAGTTCGGCAACTGTGTCGTCGGATGCACGGAGAATGAAATTGCGCCCGCACCCGCCGGGCTGCTACCCGAAGAAGGAGGCATGTCATGACGGTTCAGGCGAGCGCGCCAGAAGCGGCGGCGCCGCGCGACGGTTTGCGCGCGGGCCACCCCTTCGACCTGACCCAGCGCCAGATCGAGCAAGCGTTGCGCGAGCGTACCCGCTACCGCTATGTGCTGCCGCGCGTGCTGCGCGATGGGCAGGGGTTCCGTGTCGAGAGCCCGTGCTGCTCCCGCAATGTCGACGCGAATGGCGGGCTGATCGACATAGCCTGGCTCACGCGCGATGAAGACGGTATATGGCACCTGAGCGCGCGCGATCATGCGTCGCACCGATGGATGCCCCAGCATGAGAGCACCGACCTGGCCGAGCTGCTGGACATGCTGTGCATCGATCGCGAATGCGTGTTCTGGCCGTGAAGCAAACTAACGGAGCCGGGCGACGATCTATCCCGACCACAACGCGACCATGCCGCCAGCCTCCGCCGTGGCAGGCGATGCTGTCCATCCTGACGGATGTGTGGGGCAACGCGTCGTCGCAGCATGCCGTCGGGCAGCAGGCGAAGGGCACGCTCGCTGCGGCCCGCGCGACGATCGCGCGAGCGCTCGGTTGCAAGCCCGCAGAGTTGATCTTCGCCAGCGGCGCCACCGAAAAGCCAATCACCTGGCCGTGTGCGGGCTGCACGCGGCGTTTGCTTCGTCCACTGCTGGAGGAAGCAGCGCATCCCGCTTGAACCTGGTTTGAACCTGTCATCAATCTCCGGAGTCCGCAACCATGAAAGTCATGATCCGCAAGGACAGCAAGGGCGCGCTGAGCGCCTACGTGCCAAAGAAGGACGTGGAAGAGCCCATTGTCGCGATGGCGCAGCCCGGGATGTGGGGCGGTCTCGTCACGCTCGCGAACGGCTGGCAACTCGAATTGCCCGCGATGGCCGACGATACGCCGCTGCCCATCACGGTCGAAGCGCGACGCATTGCTGGCGTGGAGGAGTGAGATGAGCCTGAACGCCGAGCAATTGGACTTCGCGGCGGACCTGCTCCGCACGGCACCGACGCTACGCGACGCCGCCGCGCAATGGCACGAACGTTATCCCGAGGTGCGCACAATGCATGTCAGCGCAACGGTGATGCGCGACGAGACAGCAGCGCTCCGGTTCGGTGTGCGCAGTATCTATTTCGCGATATCGGCCGGGTATTACAGGACCATCACGCAGCGGCCTGAAGAGGCCGATGCGTTGATCCTGACCGAGGACAAGGCGCATGGAAATCGATGAGATCGCGTTGAGCGAACCGGCTTGCGCGGCGCGCGAGATCGATCTCGTCAACGCGGTGCTGCAATCCTCGCGTTGGAGCGACGGGCCGATGCTTGATTCGTTCGAGCGCGCGTTTGCGGGCTGGGTTGGCCGGGAGTATGCGGTCGCGGTCGCGAGCGGCACGCTCGCCACCTGGATTGCGTTGCGCGCGACGGGGATCGGCCCGGGAGACGAGGTGGTCTGCGCGTCGCACACCTGGCATCAGGTGGCGCAGGCGATCACGCTGGCGGGAGCCGTGCCGGTGTTCGCCGACATCGACTACTGGAGCGGTTGTCTGAGCGCCGAAAAAGCCGCGCAGAAGATCGGCCCTCGCACGCGCGCGATCCTCGCCGGCAATACCAACGGCCACCCGGCCGCGTGGGCGCTGCTGCGCGAACTGGCCGACGCGCAGCGCTTGCGGCTGATCGAAGACAGTACTGAGGCGTTGGGCTCGCGCTACCGGGGCCGCAACGTCGGCTGTTTCGGCGACGTATCAGTGTTCGACTTCTCCAGCCCGTCCGCGCTGTGCACAGGAGCGGGCGGCATGCTCGTCACCGACGATGACGAACTCGTCCATGAACTGCGCTATCTGCGCGAGCGGCGCGTCACGGACCGCGCGTCCGTCTCGGTCGGCTCGTGGGTGCCGCTGCAGGCGGGCATCAGTGATCTGACCGCCGCGCTCGGTCTCGCGCAACTGGCCGAACTCGACACGCGCCTCGCGCAGCGAAAGCAGGTCGAGACCTGGTATCACGAAGAGATGCAAAGCTTCGAAGGGATCAAGCCGGCCTACGTGGCCGACGACGTCGAAGAAGTGCACTGGATGCTCTATGTTGTGCATTTGGGCAAGCGTTTTACGCAGAGCGCGCGCGCCCAGATGATCGACGACATGAAATCTTGCGGCATTGAGACGGTGGCCTACAGCCATCCGCTGCATCAGCAGTTTCACTACATGAACGCGGGCGATGCGATCGGCCGCAAGAGCGGCCTGTTGCCCGACACCGAGCGCATCGGCGATCGCGCGCTGGCGCTGCCGCTGCACACGCTGCTCGACACCGACCAGGTCAAGTACATCGTCAAGACGCTGAAAGACACCGCGACCAACGTGGGCGCCGGCGCCGCCATTTATCTGTGAGGCGCACTGCATGACCGTTTCAGTCCAGACCATCGCCGAACGCCTGTGTGCGGGCGGCGTCATACCGTACCTAGGACCAGCGCTGCTCGCGCTGTGCCCCGATACGGGCGTCCCTGCCACGCCGCTCGGGCTCGCCGAAATCATCACGGCCAAGGTCAGCATGCTGCACAAGATCCGCACCCGGCTGACCCAGGCGGCGCAGTTCATCGAAAACTTCAAGCATCGCAAGTCGCTGGTGAGCGTCATGAATGAGGCCTTCGCCATGATGCCGACGCCGTCGGCACTGCATTGCGCGCTGGCGGCGATCGGCACCGGAGCTGGTTGTCGACAGCTGGTACGACGACACCTTCGCCTGCGCGCTGGTGGTGGCGCAGGCGCGGCCGCAGGGCGGCTCGGCGCAGTTGCAGGGGCTGTCGCAGGCCGAGCATTTCGGCCATTGGTTCGCGGCCTATAGCGCAGACGGCGCGTTGCTGGATGACGTGCCGGCCTCGGCCGCGCTGCTCTACAAGCCGATTGGCGGCCATGCGCAGGCCTCTAACTACCTGGTCTCTGACAGCGACTTCGTCGAAGTCATGACCGAGATCGATATCCAGACGCCCATTCCGCCCGTCGTGCAGGCGTGGCGCAGCGGTCGCAGTTTTTTGTTTCTGGGCTGCCGTTTCGATGACCAGATTACACGCAGTTTCGCGCGCCAGATCATGAAGCGCTCCTCCGAGATGCACTGGGCCGTGCTGCCCGACGAACCGACGCGTATGGAGGCGCTTTCTCGACGAGCAGGGCATCATGTGCATCGCGATGCCACTGGGCGGGTTCGCCGAAGCGTTGGTGGATGCCTTGCAACCCGCACTGGCCGCGTGAAGCGTAGCCGCTATCCATCGTTCTTTATCGGTAGCCCTTTATCAAGATCGCCGTCATGACCACATTGACCGTACTGCCTTCGGGCAAGACCTACGACGTTGCCGCCGGCGCGACCCTGCTGCAGGCAATTCGGCCTCGCGCTGGCGCGCGTACTGCATGCGCAGGACGTTTCCGTCGTGGTCATCGAAGCGCGCGAGCGCGAGGGCGGCCGTGCTGACGCAATGTTGCGAAGCCAAGCGTCGAGATACGGGCAGATGCCCTCCGCGCGTTCCAGCAGGCCGTCAGCGGTGGCCTGAACCAGCGTGCCGGCCACGAAGACGGTGAGACTGAGTGCCATCCCGTAGGCGCCCTCGAGGTTCATATACATCGACAGCGCGATTCCCCGTTGGGCTCAGCGCAGCAGCTTGCGGCGCTCGGCCGGCGAATAGTTGCTGAGATGCCCTTCGCGCGCCGCCTGACGCCGCGCGCGGGAGATGATCGCGCGGCTCTTGCCGGGCGAGGCCGGCGCGCTGACCTGCTTGTCCAGCGCGGTGCCGCCGCATTGCGGGCAGAAGGGCGTGTGGCCGGCGCGAACCAGCGTTTCGAATGCGTGGCCGCAGGCCGCGCAGCGGTAGTCGTACAGGGGCATAGTGACCAGATCTCCGTTTCAGGTGGATGGGGCGGAGCGATCGCCCGTTGGTGCGAGCTGTGGTCTGTCATTGCGCGCTCGCTAAAACTTCATCCCGACGCCTATTCCCAGTACCAGTGGGTCGATGTCCAGCCGGCCCAACGAACTATCGCCGACCGAGGCGTCCGTGTGCATCCAGATCTTCTTGATATCCGCGTTGAGAAAGACGGTCTTTGTGATCTGCACGTCGACGCCAGCCTGCACCGCCGGACCGAAGCTGCTGCGTGACACCTGGATACCTTCGGAGCCCGCGCTCAGGCCGTCGTTGTAGAAGTACGTGTAGTTGACCCCCGCGCCGATATACGGTCGGATCATGCCAGCATGGTTGAAGTGATATTGCAGCAGCAGCGTCGGTGGCAGCACGTTCACGCCACCGAGATCGCCGAGGCCAGACGTCACGTGGTGCCGCGAGGTGGCGAGAATCAGCTCGATGCCGATCGCGTCGCGGATCATATAGGTCAGGTCCAACTCCGGCACGAGTGCGTTATTGACACCCACGCCGAGCGACGACAACGTGCCGCTGGTGTGTACTTCGGGCTCGATCGAGATGGCACGCAGACGCACGAGCACGTCACCGGCGTGGATTCCATCCGCCCGCACCTCGCCTGCCATCGTGCTTCCGTTCGCGCTTACGTCATCCGCGTATGCCGGCACTTCGAACAAACCGGTAGCGCACAGGCTTGCCACGATCATGACGGCCTTAATCATGTGCTTCATCGCTTTCCCCTTGTTGATGTATGCGGGGAATTGTCGACGCGCAAATCAGGATGGCCCTTGCGCAAGATCAAGCAGTCCCGAGCCCGAAGTCAAGTTGCGACATCGGGTCACGCGTAGGAATGTCGAGATAGCGGGAGCCTTGAGGACGGACTATGGGCCTTCAACCGCATTGACTGGTACCCAAGATGTTTCTCGCACCCGGAGACACCTATTTCGCAGCCATTGCCGGACTGGCTGCAGCCGCCGAACGGCACAGCCATGCGCGATGCTTCGCAGTTGAGATCAATCTGGCGGGTGCGAACATCAACACGAGCTCGCAGGGGCGTGCCGGCCCGTTGCCCGGTCGCAGGCACGTAATTTCAGGCGGCCGCCTTCGCGAGATTGCGCGCCTGAGCGTAGCGCTATTCCAGAACGAACGTCATGAACACGTCCCGCGCCTCGCCTCTCACCTACACAGGACTATCGCGCTAACGACACCTCGTATTGACACAGATCAGAGCTTTCCGGGCTCCATGCAGGACAATCGGGGCAACTGTGTTCGCCGCGCTGTCCGCGCGGAAGGTTCTGGAGATGGGGATGAAGAAACGAATACACCGCGAAGCAGATTATCAGCCGAAGCAGCGCACGCGGATGCGGGAAGCGGCATCCCGAACGCCTGACAGTCCGGAGATTCCCGCGGAGGTGGTTCGCCACTTCGACCGTTCGGGGCCTCGCTATACCTCATATCCCACCGCAGATCGATTTCACCCCGGGTTCGAGGAGCGGGCATACGAACGTCAGCTTGCCGCTCGTGCTACTGCCGAGAATAATCCGCCGCTCTCGCTATATGTTCATTTGCCGTTTTGCAGATCACTCTGCTACTTCTGCGCATGCAACAAGGTCATCACGCACGACCATGGCTGCAGCGCTAGATATCTGAGCTACCTCGTTCGTGAGATGGACCTGGTCGCGTCACATCTCGGACCTGACCGGCGAACCGTGCAGCTGCATCTGGGAGGCGGAACGCCGACCTTCTTTCCTGTTGCCGAGCTCGAAGAGCTTGTCCAGCAACTGCAGAACCGCTTCGCGTTCGCGATCGACTCAGAACTCGCCATCGAAATTGATCCGCGAACCGTCAGCACCAAAACGCTTTCACCACTCGCGCGCCTCGGCTTCAACCGAGCGAGCTTCGGCGTACAAGACTTTGCTACCGACGTCCAGCAGGCTGTCAATCGCATCCAGCCACTCGATGTGGTGGAACGCGCACTCAGCGGCGCACGCGATGCGGGATTTCTCTCAATTAACGTCGACCTGATCTACGGTTTGCCGCAGCAGACTGTCGCCAGCTTTGCCCACACACTAGACGAGGTGATCCGGCTGGCGCCCGATCGCGTCGCGCTCTACAACTACGCGCACCTACCAGACCGCTTCAAGGCCCAGCGATTAATTGACGCAGCCCAATTGCCATCGACCGAGGAGCGCCTGCGCATATTTATGCTCTCGGCCCAGCGCTTTCTCGATGCCGGATACATCTATATCGGTCTCGACCATTTCGCCAGACCCGACGACGAGCTGAGCATTGCGTTGCGCAACGGTAGCCTCCATCGTAATTTCCAAGGCTACACGACGTACGCGGAGTGCGATCTGGTCGGCTTCGGTGTGTCGGCCATCGGCAAGATCGGCAGCGCGTACAGCCAGTCGACGAGCTCGTTGCAAAGCTACTACCGATCGCTCGACGAAGGCCGGCTTCCGGTCGAACGCGGAATTTGCCTATCGCCTGACGATGCGTTGCGTCGGGAGGTGATCATGACGCTCATGTGCAGCGTGCCGCTGAATTTCGCGGCGATCTCGCTAGCGCATCAGATCGACTTCGTCCGCTATTTCTCAAGTGAGCTTACCGCCCTGGAACCATACCGGGAGGCGGGACTGGTGAGCATCGATGGAAACGGCATCTCGATTCCCCCAAAAGGCCGGTTCTTCGTGCGCGCAGTGGCCATGGTGTTCGACGGTTATCTGGAGCGCCCCTCGAGCTCGTCCTGGTCAAAACTGATCTAGCGGCACGACCGCCGGCGGCTGGCGCAAACAACGCGACGAGACATGTTCGTCGAACTCCGAAATAGCAACGCCAAGGTGCGTATTCGCTGATCCGGATCAGATTGTCCCGCGCATCGAGAATGCTGCGAGCGTCCGCGCACTGCGTCAGTGCACCGCACCCCGCCGCTTTGTTCATCCTTGATCGACATCAATCACAAAGCTGGCCGGTTGTCGGACCATGACGCTGCGAGTGTGATGCCGCATGCGTCAAGCGAGCTTCAGGTCAAAAGTGCCACAACCCGGACTTAACCACTATGACAGACAGAAAAGCCTTAAGGAAACGGTCGATAGCCATCGTCACGACATTGAGCGCCTGTCTATCGGGATGTGATCTGACTGTGCTTGATCCAAAAGGGAGCGTCGGCGCGGCCGAGAAGTCGCTGATCGCCACCGCCACGTGGGCGATGCTGATCGTCGTGATCCCGGTGATCCTGCTGACGCTGTTCTTCGCGTGGCGCTACCGTGCGTCGAACCGTCACGCGGTCTATGCGCCCAAATGGGCGCACTCGACGGCGATCGAGATCGTCTGCTGGACGATCCCCGCCCTGATCATCCTGTACCTCGGTATCCTGACGTGGCGCACCACGCATGAGCTCGACCCGTACCGGCCGCTGCAGTCGAGCGTGAAGCCGATCGACGTCGAGGTGGTCGCGCTCGACTGGAAGTGGCTCTTCATCTACCCGGACCTCGGCATTGCGTCGGTGAACCAGCTCGCCGTGCCAGTCGATACGCCGGTGAATTTCCGGATCACGTCGGACTCGGTGATGAACTCATTCTTCATCCCGCAACTCGGCACCCAGGTGTATGCAATGGTCGGCATGCAGACCCGTCTGCACCTGATCGCGGATGCACCGGGAAATCTCGAAGGCATGTCCGCCAACTTCAGCGGCAAGGGATTCGCCGACATGAAGTTCCGCACGCTCGCGACGAGCGCCACCGACTTCGACGCATGGGTGCGGAAGGTCAAGGCTTCGCCGGACCGCCTGAGCATGGACGAATACGCCGAAGTCGCGAAGCCGAGCGAGAAGCAGTCGGTACGCTACTTCTCATCGATCGACCAGCACCTGTTCCGCAACATCGTTGCCCGATACAACAACGGCAACGTCACGGCCTTCCGCGACGCCGCCTGTCGCACGCAGACCACGGAGTAAGCCATGTTTGGAAAACTCACGCCCGGCGCGATTCCGTTCGATCAGCCGATCATCATGGGCGCGGCCGCGTTCATGGCGCTCATCGTGCTGGTGGTCATCGTCACGCTCACGAAGCTCGGCCGCTGGAAGTGGCTCTGGACCGAGTGGCTGACAAGCGTCGATCACAAGAAGATCGGCATCATGTACATCATCGTCGCGGTGCTGATGCTCATGCGCGGTTTTGCCGACGCCGTAATGATGCGGCTTCAGCTCGCGATCGCGTTTCACGGCCCCGGCTACCTGCCGCCGCACCACTACGACCAGATATTCACCGCGCACGGTGTCATCATGATTTTCTTCATGGCGATGGCGCTGATGGTCGGCCTCTTCAATCTTGTCGTGCCGCTGCAGATCGGCGCGCGCGACGTCGCCTTTCCGTTCCTGAATTCGCTGAGCTTCTGGATGACGGCGATCAGCGCGATCCTGATCAATCTGTCGCTCGTGATCGGCGAGTTCGCGCAGGTCGGCTGGCTCGCGTATCCACCGCTGTCGGAGCTGCAGTTCAGTCCCGGCGTCGGGGTCGACTACTACATCTGGAGTCTGCAGCTCTCCGGCGTCGGTACGCTGATTACCGCGATCAACTTTTTCGTGACGATAGTGAAGCTGCGCGCGCCCGGCATGACGCTGATGAAGATGCCGGTGTTCACGTGGACCGCGCTGTGCTCGAACGTGCTGATCATGGCAACGTTCCCGATCCTAACCGTGACGCTCGCACTGCTCGGCCTCGACCGCTACGCAGGCATGCACTTTTTCACAAATGAGCTCGGCGGCAACGCGATGCTGTACCTGAACCTGATCTGGGCGTGGGGCCACCCGGAGGTGTACATCCTCGTGCTGCCCGCGTTCGGCATCTACTCGGAAGTGATCGCGACCTTCGCGAAGAAACCGCTGTTTGGCTATAGAACGATGGTCTACGCGTCGTGCGCGATCACGGTGCTCGCATTCCTCGTGTGGGCGCACCACTTCTTCACGATGGGTTCCGGCGCGGACGTCAACGCGTTCTTCGGCATTATGACGATGGTCATCGCGATCCCCACGGGCGTGAAAATCTTCAACTGGCTGTTCACGATGTACCGCGGTCGCATCGAGTTCACCGCACCCGTGCTGTGGACGATCGGCTTCATGGTCACGTTCACGATCGGCGGCATGACGGGCGTGATGATGGCGATCCCGGGCGTGGACTTCGTGCTGCACAACAGCCTGTTCCTGATCGCGCACTTTCACAACGCGATCATAGGTGGCGTCGTGTTCGGCTATCTCGCCGGCTTCCATTACTGGTTCCCGAAGGCGTTCGGCTTCAAGCTTAACGAGAAGCTCGGCAAGCGGGCGTTCTGGTGCTGGTTCGTCGGCTTCTACGTGTCGTTCGTGCCGCTCTACGTGCTCGGCTTCATGGGCATGACCCGGCGCCTGAATCACTACGACAACCCGGCCTGGCATCCCTGGCTGGTCGTCGCCGCATGCGGCGTGGTGCTGATCGCACTCGGTGTCGTGCACCAGATCGCCCAGGTCGTCGTGAGCGTAATCCATCGCAACGAGCCGGAATACGGCGACCTGACGGGCGACCCGTGGAACGGCCGCACGCTCGAATGGGCCACCTCGTCGCCGCCCGCTGTCTACAACTTCGCGCGCATACCGGTCGTCCACCAGCTCGACGCGTTCGCGCACATGAAGGAAAGCGGCGCAGCAAATGCCGCACTGGCGCATTACGAGGACATCCACCTACCGTCGAACACCGCGGACGGGTTCCTGATCGGCGCATTCAGCCTCGTGCTCGGCTTCGCCGGCGTCTGGCACATCACGTGGCTCGCCGTGCTGGCCTTCGTCGCGATCGTCGCCGCGCTGATCGCGCGTAGCTTCCGCGACGACCATGGCTACGTGATTCCGGCCTCGCGCGTGCGCGAAATCGAAGCACGACGCGGCTGCGCACCCACCCCGGCCGCCCTTGAATTACCCGAATCCGCGGAGACCTGATCCATGACGCAATCTGCATTACTCGTCCATCACGGCAGGTCGAGCGTTGACCACGGCCCAACGCCCACCGTGTTCGGCTTCTGGCTGTACCTGATGACCGACTGCGTGCTGTTCGCGTCGCTTTTCGCCGTGTTCGCCGTAATGGCGCACCAGTTCGCGGGTGGTGCGTCCGGACGGGACCTGTTCGACATCCCGGGTGTCGCACTTGAAACCGGCGCGCTGCTGCTGAGCAGCACCACCTACGGCTTCGCGATGCTCGGCGCGCAGCGCCAGGGGCGTGGTGCCGTGATCGGCTGGCTCCTCGTGACGTTCGTGCTTGGCGCGCTGTTCCTCGCGTTAGAGCTGCGCGAGTTCTCGCACCTGGTCGCCGACGGTGCTGGGCCCAGTCGCAGCGCCTTCCTGTCGTCGTTCTTCACGCTGGTTGGCACCCACGGCCTGCACGTGACAGCCGGCCTCGTCTGGATGGCCGTGCTCGTCGTGCATGTCGTCCGCTCGCCTGAACTGTCCGGTCGCGACCTCACGAGTCTGACGTGCCTGAGCCTCTTCTGGCACTTCCTCGACATCGTGTGGATCTGCGTGTTTTCGTTTGTCTATCTCGGGAGCGTGCTCTAAATGGTCCATTCACACTCGACGTCCACGACCGCCTCGCGTGGTGACGTCGCCGGTTATATCACCGGTTTCGTGCTTGCCGTGGCGCTGACTGCTGGCTCATTCTCGATCGTCACGCAACGGTTGCTGCCGTCCGGCTCCGCGATTATGGCGCTCGCGTTGCTGGCGTTCGTGCAGATCGTCGTGCATCTGGTGACGTTCCTGCATCTCGACCTGTCGCGCGGCCAGCGCTGGAACGTGCTGGCGTTATGCTACACCGCGCTCGCCGCGCTGTTCCTGATCTTCGGCACGATCTGGGTGATGCACAATGTCAGCATGAACATGATGTCGCGCTGACTCGCCACCAGCGCGAAACGGTCTGGTCACATCATCGCGGACACGGCATGCAGCCGTCGACCGCGTACGTAGTGTTTTGCTGCACCGCTCTACCGGTCATTCTTCATGAACAGTCCGAATCACCCCGTTCCCGCCAATGAGCCATTGCCCCATCGCAAGGTCATCCGCTCGTGGCTGACACCGTTCGCCGAACGCCGCACCGCCTACGCGCTTCTGCTGCTCGTGTTCGACTACGTTTTGCTATTGTGTGCGCTCGCCGCGAGCGTGTTCGCGCACGGGTTCGTGCTGAAGACCGTATTCGGATGCATGGCGGGCTTCGTCATCGGACGGCTCTTCGTCATCGGTCACGACGCATGTCATGAGAGCCTGACCCGGCACCGCACGCTCAACCGCTGGTTGGGCCGGATCGCCTTCCTGCCGTCGCTCACGCCGTACAGCCTGTGGCAAGTGGGTCACAACGTAGTGCATCACGGCTACACGAACCTGAAAGGCGTCGATTTTGTGTGGGCACCGCTGACGATCCAGGAATATCGCGCCTTGAGTGGGCCACGGCGCGCACTGGAACGTATCTATCGCAGCGGCTGGGCGCCTGGTCTCTACTACATGATCGAAATTTGGTGGACGAAGATGCTTTTCCCGTCGCGGGCCGCAATGCCGACGCGGCGCCCCGTGTTCTTCCGTGACTGCACGCTGGTATCGGTGTTCGCACTGCTGTGGATTGGCGCGCTCGCGTGGATCGCTCGCGCGACGCAGCGGGGGGTGGTCCCGTCAATCGCATGCGGGTTCGGGGTGCCGTTCCTGTTCTGGTGCGCGATGGTGGGTTTCGTCGTGTACGCGCACCACACGCATCCGCAAATCCGCTGGTACGACGATCGCGCGAAATGGGGGCGTTCAGATCCGTTCGTATCCACGACGGTGCACTTGACCTTTCGCTGGCGTTTTGGCGCGCTGTTTCATCACATCATGGAGCACACCGCGCATCACGTCGACATGAGTCTCCCTCTATACGGGCTCGTCGGTGCTCAGCGAACCCTCGAAGCGATGCTTCCGGAACGGATCGTCGTGCAGCGGTTTTCGTGGCGTTGGTACTTCGACACCGCACGAGGCTGCAAACTATACGATTTTTCGACTGATCAGTGGACCGATTTCGCTGGTCGCGCGACGCACGTCCTTCTTAAGACTCGCTAACAAAGCCTGTCATCCGAAAGCAAGCAGCAGTTGCAGCCCGAGGTCGGCTGCCATGTCGAGCGCGCTGCGGCCATCCGGTGCGCACAGTTCTGCGTTCGCCCCATGCGCAAGCAGCATCTGCAGGACGTCGAGGCGACCGCTCGCGGCTGCCTGCATCGGGCATGTGATGTCGTCGTCGTTCACATGGTCGATCGGCGCGCCGGCGTCGATCAGCCGCAGGATCGTCGCGGGGCCGCCGTGCAGGCACGCGAACCAGAGCGCATGGTTGCCGTCGTCATCGAGCGCGTCGGCGCGTGCGCCGAGTGCGAGCAACGCTTCGACGACCGCGTCCTCGCCATGCTGCGCGGCGCGCATCAACGGGGTTTCGCCGTTCACGCAGCGCGAATGCGGATCAGGGAAGCCGTGGTACGCCAGCCAAGTGGAAAGTGCGGCGGGCACGATCGTTTCGAGTTGTGGATCGGCGTTCCGGACAACGCGCGAGGCCAGGCGTTCGCGGAGGACGAAAGCTGTGTCGGTGTGCATGATTATGGTCGCGTTCAAGTGCAAGGGAACATCGGTTGGCGCAGCCGTGCGGGCGGCAGCCGTCGGTACCCGCGCCTCAGACAGGCCGGTTCTCGTTGGGGTTGCGCACTGGCCCCATCAATTCAAGTCCTTCGCTGTAGGTGATCGTGTCGAAGGTCACGTCGAACTTGATGGCCGCGTCCGCTACCGCATCCAGCTTGCCGCCTGAGTCCTTTTTCTTCAATTCGTTCTTCTCGAGGTACAGCAGTTCGAGCATCTCGTTGTAGACGGTGGACTCGAGAATCGGCAGCACATAGAACATCGCGCCCTTGTACGGCACCTGATATCGCTTGCTCAGGTCGATGTTGTCGCAAAACAGAAAGTACTTGCCATCCGCCGAGAGCGTGTCGCTGAGCACCTCGGCCACGTCCTTCAGATGCTCGAAGCTCAACAGATACCCGGCGAAGAACGGCAGGTGCTTATGGCCGATCGTCGCGCATGCCATCACCTGATCGCAGGTCAGCTCCGGCGGCCGCGCTTCGTCGGCGAGCTTCGGGGCAAACCGCAGCGCAAGTTCGCCGCGGAAGCCGACCCGGTCGAGCCTGTTCGTCAGCCCCTTGAGAACCGGGTTGAGCAGACGGCCTTCATGTTCGAGACGGGCGAACGCGGTGTCGTCGATCTCCTTGTGCGCGAGCGTTTCGGTCATCACAGATCCTTGGGTTAAACAGCGTTGAAGAGGGATTCACGTCTGCGTATTGCGCATCCGGTCGGCGATTTTGAAAAAGGCCTGCATCAGTTCATCGCGTAGCACCGAATCGACACCCGTCTCGTCGAACGCGGCGCGCATGCAAGCTAGCCACGCATCCCGTTCGGCGGTGCCGATCGCGAATGCGGCATGACGCGTGCGCAGCCGTGGTTGGCCGCGCTGTGCCGAGTACCGCTTGTCGGCGCCGAGCCATTCGCACAGATACAGCACCAGCACGGCCTTCGTCGAAGACAGGTCCGGGTGATGCATCGCGCGAATGCGCTGCGCGTCGGCCCGCGTATCCATGTGCCGATAGAACGCATCGACCAGGCGGATGACGGCGGTCTCGCCGCCTAGACGGTCGAAGTGCGTCTCGCGCGGCACGGGTCGCGAAGGTTGGGTGGCTGGTGTGTCCATGGCGCGATCAATGCAATAACCGAACCAGGCCGCAACCCGGCGATTGTCCGGCTGAACGCATGCCAATGCGACAGAAATCGCACGACAAACGCGCCCGAATGGTTTCATTGGCGACGAAGTTCGCGTGGTTTGTCGCGAAATCGACAAGACAGAAGAGGAGTCCGCAAAAGTCCCGAACCAACCGCCGCAGCGCGGCGGGGCGGACGCGACGCAGTACCGCTGGTGACGTGGCACAGAAGCTGCATTTGGAGTCCAGCGCGGACACAGGTCCGGCCGATGCGTGACTCGATATAAGAAGACCCATACAGGCACGACAGGCTGACATGGTCGCGGTTACGCAACCCTGATTTCAACCCTTCTTCCTGAATGGAGAAATGCAATGTCTAAACTTCGGCAAATCGCGTTCTACGGTAAAGGCGGTATCGGCAAGTCGACCACCTCGCAGAACACGCTGGCAGCCCTGACCGAACTCGGGCAGAAAATCCTGATCGTCGGCTGCGATCCCAAGGCGGACTCTACCCGCCTGATCCTGCATGCAAAGGCGCAGGACACCATCCTGTCGCTAGCGGCCGAAGCCGGCTCGGTGGAGGACCTCGAACTCGAGGACGTGATGAAGATCGGTTACCGCAACATCCGTTGCGTGGAGTCCGGTGGTCCGGAACCGGGCGTCGGCTGCGCGGGCCGTGGCGTCATCACGTCGATCAACTTCCTCGAAGAAAACGGCGCCTATGACGGCGTGGACTACGTGTCGTATGACGTGCTCGGCGACGTGGTGTGCGGCGGTTTCGCAATGCCGATTCGTGAGAACAAGGCACAGGAAATCTACATTGTGATGTCCGGTGAAATGATGGCCATGTATGCGGCCAACAACATTTCAAAGGGCATTCTGAAGTACGCGAACAGCGGCGGCGTGCGGATCGGCGGGCTCGTGTGCAACGAGCGTCAGACCGACAAGGAACTCGAACTCGCCGAAGCGCTGGCGAAGATGCTCGGTTCGAAGCTGATCCACTTCGTGCCGCGCGATAACATCGTGCAGCACGCCGAGCTGCGCCGCATGACGGTGATCGAGTTCGCGCCCGAATCCAAACAGGCGGAAGAGTATCGCCAGCTCGCCACCAAGGTGCACAACAACGCGGGCAACGGCACGATCCCGACGCCGATCACGATGGATCAACTGGAAGACCTGTTAATGGAGCACGGAATCATGACGTCCATCGACGAATCGCAAGTCGGCAAGCCTGCAGCGGAACTGACCGCCTAAGCGAGCGCCGCTGCGCGCGGCCCGGGGTTCTTCTTCACGCGATGAACCGGGCCATGCCGGCTACCCGCTGCCAGGCTTGATACTCACCCTATGGAGCTTTCCCCCATGAGCGTCACTGTTGAAGAGCGCAAGGCCGCGAACAAGGCCCTGATCGATGAAGTGCTGAAGGCCTATCCGGAGAAGATGGCCAAACGGCGCGCCAAGCATTTGGGCACCTTCGAGGACGGCAAGCCCGACTGTGGCGTGAAATCAAACATCAAGTCATTGCCGGGCGTGATGACGATTCGCGGTTGCGCGTACGCCGGCTCGAAGGGCGTGGTGTGGGGGCCCATCAAGGATATGATCCACATCAGTCATGGTCCGGTCGGTTGCGGCCAGTACTCGTGGGCCGCGCGTCGCAACTACTACATCGGCACTACCGGTATCGACACCTTCGTGACGATGCAGTTCACGTCGGACTTCCAGGAAAAGGACATTGTCTTCGGCGGCGACAAGAAGCTCGACAAGATCATCGACGAGATTCAGGAACTGTTTCCGCTGAACAAGGGCATCTCGATCCAGAGTGAATGCCCGATCGGCCTGATCGGCGACGACATCGAGGCCGTCTCGAAGAAGAAGAGTGCGCAGTATGAAGGGCACACCATTTTGCCGGTGCGCTGCGAAGGTTTTCGCGGCGTCAGCCAGTCGCTGGGCCACCATCTGGCTAACGATGCGATTCGAGACTGGATATTCGACAAGGCCGATCCGGACAAGCGGCCCGAATTTGTTTCGACGCCCTATGATGTTGCGATCATCGGCGATTACAACATCGGCGGCGATGCCTGGTCGAGCCGGATTCTGCTCGAAGAGATCGGCCTGCGCGTGATCGCGCAATGGTCGGGCGACGGCTCGATCGCCGAGCTCGAGAACACGCCCAAAGCCAAGCTCAATTTGCTGCATTGCTACCGCTCGATGAACTATATCAGCCGGCACATGGAAGAGAAGTACTGCATTCCGTGGGCGGAATACAACTTCTTCGGCCCGTCGATGATCGAGAAGAGCCTGCGCGAGATCGCCAGCCACTTCGACGACACCATCAAAGCCAACGCGGAGAGGGTGATCGCCAAGTATCGTCCCCTGGTCGATGCGGTGAACGCGAAGTTCAGAGCGCGCCTGCAGGATAAGACCGTGATGCTATTCGTTGGCGGCCTGCGTCCGCGCCACGTGATCGGCGCCTACGAAGACCTCGGCATGAAAGTGGTCGGCACCGGCTACGAATTCGGCCACAACGACGACTATCAGCGCACCACGCACTACGTGAAGGACGGCACACTGATTTACGACGACGTGACCGGCTACGAGTTTGAGAGGTTTGTCGAACAGGTCCAGCCCGATCTGGTCGGTTCCGGAATCAAGGAAAAGTACGTGTTCCAGAAGATGGGCGTGCCGTTTCGCCAGATGCACAGCTGGGACTATTCCGGTCCATATCACGGCTACGACGGCTACGCCATTTTCGCGCGCGACATGGACATGGCCATTTCCAGCCCGGTGTGGGGGCTCGCCAAGGCGCCCTGGAAGAAAAACCCCTAAACGCCGACCACCGCACCGATCACCGCACTGATCACCGGCCGGCAGGCCATTGAATTGAATATCAGGAGCATCCCGTGCCCCAATCCGCAGACCAGATTCTCGATCAGGAACTTCTGTTCCGCGAGCCCGAGTACCAGAAAATTTTCCGCGCGAAAAAGAAAAATTTCGAGTTCAACCATTCAGACGAGCGGGTCAAGCAGATCGTCGAGTGGACCAAGAGCGAAGACTACCGGCAAAAGAACTTTGCACGCGACTCGCTCACCATCAACCCGGCCAAGGCCTGCCAGCCGCTCGGCGCAGTGTACGTGGCCAACGGCTTTCACAAGACGCTCAGTTTTGTGCATGGTTCGCAGGGCTGTGTAGCGTTTTACCGCTCGCACTTCTCGCGTCACTTCAAGGAGCCGACCTCGTGCGTCAGCTCGTCGATGACCGAGGACGCGGCGGTGTTCGGCGGCATGAACAACATGATCGACGGCCTCGCAAATGCGTACAACCTGTACAAGCCCGACATGATCGCGGTCTCCACGACCTGCATGGCGGAAGTGATCGGCGATGACCTCGACGCGCTCATCAAGAGCAGCAAGCAGAAGGGCAGCGTGCCGGAAGACTACGACGTGCCGTTCGCGCATACGCCGGCCTTCGTCGGCAGCCACGTGACCGGCTACGACAACGCGCTCCTCGGCATCCTCAAACACTTCTGGGACGGCAAGGCCGGCACAGCGACGCCGCTTGAGCGCGTGCCCGACGACAGCGTCAACTTCATCGGCGGCTTCGACGGCTACGTGGTCGGCAACATGAAGGAAATTCGCCGCATCTTCGATCTGTTCGGCGTGACGGTGAACATCATCTGCGACCCTTCCGAAACATGGAATACGCCGACCGACGGCGAGTTCCGAATGTACGAAGGCGGCACAACCAAGGAGGAGGTCGAGCGCGCGTTGAACGCGAAGGCGACCTTCGTGTTCCAGGAATACTGCTGCGAGAAGACCAGCAAGTTCATTGGCGAGCATGGCCAGGAAGTGGTGGTGCTGAACTCGCCGGTTGGCGTCGCGGGCACCGATCAGTTCCTGATGGAAATCTCGCGCGTGACCGGCAAGCCGATTCCGGCGCAACTGGAGAAGGAGCGAGGCCAGCTCGTCGATGCGATGGCCGACAGCCAGGCTCACCTGCACGGCAAGCGCTTTGCGCTCTTCGGCGACCCGGACCAGATGCTGGGCTACACGCAGTTCCTGCTGGAACTCGGCGCCGAGCCGGCTCACGTGCTGGCGACCAATGGCAACGAAACCTGGGCTGCGAAGGTGCAGGCGCTGTTCGACGCGTCGCCCTACGGCGCCGGCTGCAAGGTGTATCCGAAACGCGATCTGTGGCACATGCGCTCACTGCTGTTTACCGAGCCGGTGGATTTCCTGATCGGCAACACCTACGGCAAATATCTCGAGCGCGATACCAAAACGCCGCTGATACGCATGGTGTTCCCGATCTTCGATCGCCACCATTACCATCGCTTCCCGACCTGGGGCTATGAAGGTGCGTTGCGGGTGCTGGTCACGCTGCTGGACGAGTTCTTCGAAGCGCTCGACGCCAACACGATCGACGTGGCGAAGACCGACTACAGCTACGACATCATTCGCTGACGAGGAGAGCGCGGCCATGGCAGACACAGCAGATGCATCGGGCGCGGCAGATGCAGTTCTGGTCAAGATGACGCAGGACGGCCGTAACGTCGAGGTCATCAGCGGCTAGGTTTGCCTGGCCGGTGTGGGCGAGGCCGACCACCTCGTCCCGCTGCTCGAACACCCGAACCGGCAGATGATCGCCCAAGTGCTGCCCGGGGCCCCGCGCATGTGGCCGGCCGGTTGCCATTGACGCACGAGGAGATTGCGATTGCACAGGGTGCGATGTCGGCGGCTCGGTGGCAGTTCGACGCGAGCCCGGCGGGTATCGCGCCGCGGTTACCTCGCGCGGTGTGGGCGAAGATTGCGGCGGAGGATGTCGAGTAGCGGGGCACCGCTGAAAACGAAATTGCTGCGCTGTGTGTAGCTAGCCTGCGTGACGAACCTCAGCGAGGGAGCGGGGCATGATCTATGTAGTCGCGCAGTCTGACTCCGTGCCGCTGCGTGCCCTGGTTCGCAACCAGTTGATGGTAGAGATCGCCAAACTGGCTGGCCGGATAGCGTGGATTTGCGACGACGTTGGAACGCCGTGGGATGTTCAGGATCGCAAGCAAGCTGTGACGAAACTGCTCAGTCTGAATATGGGCGGCGAGATCGGCAAGCAGAGTGGAAAGAGACATGGGGCCAACGAAGATCAAAAAGATCCTCATTGGCCGCAGCCCTGCTGGCGTCTAAAAAGACGCCAGCAGGGCTGCGGCCGCGCGAAGCTGGCTTCACGTCAAGTGTTTTTTTAACTTGATTGAGTTCCGGCGCGGCAGACGCGCTTAACTTGGGTGGATTGAGGTGCTGCCGGGTGCCGGATATCGATTGCGCGAAAACCATACCCGTTTTCCGGATCAGTGCCGCAGGCGTCAACGAAGTTGCGCGCGTACAGGCTCATCGGTCGTCAGATGGATCCCATATTCCAGGTTCCGTGTTGCTGGATTATATAAAAAGCATACCTAATTAAACTACCAAGGTGAAACGCATGACCAGCAAATTAACCAGCCGTCAGCCTTATGCCAGCCCGTTGGAGCGAATACAGAAGCGCGTGAGGAACAAGCGCGCTTCTATTCCGCGGCGAAGCGCAACCTGTCTTGCGGCCCTTGCATATATCGCGGCCATTCCTTCATTGTCTTTCGCGAATTGCACGACATCGAATAACTCGACGACGTGCGACACGAGCGCCCCGTCGCCATGGTCAAGCACGATCGGAACCGGCCCGACCACCGCTTCAGGCTCTACTGTGACAGTAGGAGCAAACGCACAGATCGTGGTGGGCGATGCGACAGCGATCGCGCTTGCCGACAACGCCACCATCGTCGTTCAGTCAGGCGCGCAAGTAAAAAACAGCGCGCTGACGGGTAACGGCACGTACGGCACCGGGGCCGATACGATCGCCTTCCGGAACAACAGCACGCTGACAGTGGAACAGGGCGCGGCCGTCACCTCTGGCGGGACGGAAGGCAACGCCGAAGCCGTCAATCCGTTGGGTACAGGCAATACCATCATCAACAACGGGACGATCCAGGGCGTCCATAGCGCTGCGATCTGGTTCCAGAATACGTCCGGCTCGAATACCGTCATCAACAACGCGACCGGCGTGATCGAGGCGCCGGGAAGCGTGATGGGCGCGTCCGGCAACGGCGCGGTCGACTTCACCAACCGCGGACAGGTGATCGGTAATCTGGTCTTTGCCGGTGGCAACGATACGTTGCGCCTTTACACCGGTTCGTCGGTGAGCGGAACCATCAACGGAGGCGGCGGCAACAACCTGTTGACGCTGAACGGCACCGGAACGGACACGCTGCCGACCGGCATCACGAACTTCCAGACGCTACAGAAGCAGGACACCGGTACCTGGACAGTCGCGAGCTCGATGGGCGCGATGGGGGTCACGTCGGCCGAGGTGCAGCAGGGAACGCTCGCGCTGACCGGCAACAACACGCAGTACACTGGCACGATGCTGGTCGATCAGGCGGGCATCCTTCAGGGATCGTCGCAGAGCCTGCCAGGCGCGATCACCGATAACGGTCTGGTGCAGTTCGCGCAGGCCGCCAACGGCACTTATGCGGGGCTCATCAGCGGTACCGGCTCGGCGGAGAAAGACGGTGCCGGCACGCTTACGCTTGCGCCCACCGCTGCGGGCGGCAATACGTATACCGGGGGTACCGTACTGAAGCAGGGCGTACTCTCGGTGTCCGCAGATAACGCACTCGGCGGCACGGCAGGCGGCGTGACGTTCGACGGGGGAACGCTGCAGCTCGGCAGCAGTTTCGACCTCGCCAGTACGCGCGCGTTATCGGTTGCCGCGGGCGGCGGCACCATCGATACACAGGGCTTCCAGTCGACGATCTCGCAAAACGTGACGGGTACGGGCTCGTTCTTCAAGACCGGCTCGGGCACGTTGACGATCGACGGCTCGCTCGTCGGCCCGATCGCCGCGGAGGTGCAAGAGGGCACGCTCGTGCTCAACGGCAGCGGCGCACAGCATACGGGCAGCGTGACGGTTGATCTGCTCGGCACGTTGCAGGCGAGCGCCCAAAGCCTGCCGTCGACCGTTACCAACAACGGTCTCGTGCAATTCGAACAGAACGTCGACGGGACATATGCCGGGTTGATCAGCGGGACCGGCGTCGTGGAGAAAGACGGACTTGGCACGTTGACGCTCGCGCCGGGCGCGGTGGGCGGCAATACGTATACCGGCGGCACGGTGCTGAAACAGGGTGCGCTGTCGGTGAGCGCCGACAGCGCGCTGGGCGGCGCGACCGGTGGCGTGGCCTTCGATGGCGGCACGCTGCAGTTCGGCAGCAGCTTCGACCCGGCCAGCACGCGTGCAATCTCGATTGCGGCAGGCGGCGGCACGATCGATACGCAGGCGTTTCAGTCGACCCTCACACAGAACATCACCGGCACCGGTGCCTTGACAAAGGTCGGTGCGGGGACGCTGGTGCTCGATGGGGCGAATACGTGGTCGGGCGGCACGACGGTAAGCGCCGGCACGCTCGCGGTCGGCGATGCGTCGACGTCCGCCGCGTCGATGACCGGCGCGACGAGCGTCGCTGCGGGAGCGACGCTCGGCGGCTACGGCACTGTCAACGGCGACGTGACCAACAACGGCACCGTCGCGGTGGCCAATGCGTTGGCGCAGTTTGCCGGCGGCGCACAGGGCAATTTCACGATCAACGGCAAGTTGACGAACGCGAATCTCGTGCAGATTGGCGGCGGCAAGAGCGCCGGCAATTCACTCGTCGTCAATAGCTACGTCGGAAACAATGGGGCCATTGCATTGAATACCGTTCTCGCGGGTGACAACGCGTCTTCGGACAAGCTCGTTGTGAACGGCGGCACGGCAACCGGTGCGACCACGCTGAAGGTGACGAACGTGGGCGGCCAGGGCGCGGCGATCACGTCGAACGGCATCCAGGTCGTCGCCGCGACGAACGGCGCCACGACTGATGCCGGTGCATTTTCGCTCGCAGGCGGAACGACGAAAGCCGGCGCATACGAGTACTACCTCGTCAAAGGCGGCGTGATGGCCGGCACGTCGCAGAGCTGGTACCTGCGCAACACCGTGCCCGCTGCGCAGAGTGCGCCGGCCGACACGAGCGGCAGCGGCACGACAGCCGTGACCAGCACCCCCGCGCCGGGCACACCCGCACTTCCCGCCGCGAGTGCTGATCCGATTACGCTTTACCGCCCTGAAGCGGCCCTTTACGCGGAGCTTCCTGCCGTTGCCCGGCAGCTCGGCATGATGCAGATCGACAACTTCCATCTGCGCCAGGGCGAGCAGTCGTTGCTGAGCGAGAACGGCAGCCTGCCAGCGGCGTGGGGACGTGTGTGGGGCGGACACAGCACGCTGTCGCAAAGCGGCGACGTCGCGCCCGGGTTTTCCGGCTCGATGACGGGAGCGCAGGTCGGTCAGGACCTGTACGCGAGTACGACGGCGAGCGGTCACCGCGACCACTACGGGCTCTTCCTCGGCTTTGGACGGGCCACGGGTGATGTCAGCGGCTTTGCAGTCGGCGTGCCGAATGCCGCGGCCGGCCATCTTGGAATTAGCGCATACAGCATCGGCGGCTACTGGACCCACATCGGACCGAGCGGGTGGTACACAGATGCGGTGGTTTCGGGCAGCTCACTGGTGATCGATTCGTCGTCGCGCGACGGGGTTAGCGCCACGACTCACGGAAATGCGGTGACCGGTTCGCTTGAAGGCGGTTTGCCGTTCGCGATCGGACACTCGCTCACGCTCGAACCGCAAGCCCAGCTGATCTGGCAACACCAGACGATCAAGGATCTGAACGACGGAATCTCGAACGTCACGTTCAGCAACGGTAATACGATGGTCGGCCGTCTTGGCGTGCGGCTCGCCGGCGTCTACGAGGCGGCACGCGTGACCTGGCAGCCTTATCTGCGGCTCAACCTGTTGCGTTCGTTCGGCAGCACGGACAAAGCGACGTTTGGCGGCGTGACGCCGATCAGCACGTCGGTTGGCCAGACCACCGGGCAGATCGACGCGGGGATGGTGGCGAAGCTGACGAAGCATGGAAGCGCGTTTGCGACTGTCAGCCTCGGCACGAACCTTGGGGGCGAACACCAACGCGTTGTCACTGGAAACGTCGGCGCGCGCTGGACCTGGTAGCACAATTTACCAGGTTCGCAGGAAGACCTTGAACTGTCAAGCTTCGGACGGATCTTCCCCACGGTAAATTTGTTCTAGCCCGACACGGGCGCGGAAGGTCGGGTGGAGTTCTGCGTCATTCGCAGATAGTCGAAGACCTGTCGTCAACTGGTTGCGAGTTTCGGTTGAAGCGATCTGGCGGCGGTCAACGGAATGGGCAAGCGGGCGAGACCAGCCGCGTCGAGGAGGGGGACGAGGCAGTTTTGTGTTGTCACGGATGTATTTCCGCAGGATGAGGACGAACGGGATCACGGCGCGCTGCGCCGGACATGAAGCATGGACCTCAACTGTCAGATCAACTACCGCAATGGTGTCGTAGATTGATCATCGTGTAGGCCATGATCTTGAATGCGTAGTGCAACTGACTGATACGATCGAAGCGAAGTAGCAGGCGACGAAACTTATCTTCCCATGCGAACACGCGCTCGATCGTTCGGAATCGCTCTTTAAAAATGGCCAGATCGAACAGCGCCTTGCGACCTCGCTTTGTGCGTTTCCTGCCGCGCGGGTTCGGATTGATGTTGGGCACCATCCCGCGGTTGAAGATCGCCTTGCGGTTGGCGCGACAATCGTAGACGCCGTCCAGGCTGACCACGGTGTCACGCAGGTCCAGCCTGGCTTCACGGGCAATCCGCATCACCTGCGGCAACGCGTCTCGCAGCAGTGGCGATTCGTTGCGATTGCCTGGCGCCGACACGAACGGGGCGATCACATTGCAGTTCCGGTCACAGAAGGCCACTACCTTGTCACCCTTCATGTGCTTGTGGCCGCTGAAGCCAATATTGTCGCCGCCTTTTTTCGCCGCCGTCGTGGTGCCGTCGCCATGGATGACGCTGGTGTCCAACAACTGGTCGTGGCTAAGCCGCACCACTGACGCGAGGAAGACAGCGTCGAAACATTCGCATGCCTGCCAGCGCCGAAAGGCCCGATAGATGCTCGTGTAGTGAATCTCCGGCTTGCCGTGCCGATCCATTGCAATCGGCAGCGCCTTCCATTGGCAACCGAGGTAAAGCAGTTTCAGGATGTAGTTGAAGATCGTGTGCGCGGTCAGTTTGGATGCCGGTCCCCGGCTTCCTGCCGTAAGGTGCGGCAAGACAAATTGCTCGAACTGTTCGAGGCTTAATTCCGTTGGAATCAGTTGCCATTGCTGGCTTTGCGCCATTATCGACCGCCAAAGATCGGGAATTCTAACGAGGCTCCGCCTCAGACCGACGAGTGGTATTGGTGACTGCGTGGCGCGGGGGGTGTAGGGTGGCTCCGGTCGACCCGGCTGGGACAAGCCCAGCGATGTACGAGCTCGAAGCTCAATGGGTCCGAAGACCCGTGGACGACCAGAGCCTGTCATGACGTTATCACAGAGTGTGTGCGAAGTTCTGCGCGCTCACGTCGTGCTCGAGAGCGAGTGCATCGACCGGATGTACCTGAACGTGTACGTGCCACAGTTGCAGCGCGTGGGCGGCGTGGTGTGGTACCTGCGCGGGCATCTAGGTCAGCGCTTCGCCTCGACCGCGACCGTGGCGCCCAAGACCGTGGCCTTCGTGGCAAGCATCGAGAAGTTTGTCGCCGAGCAGGGTGTGGATCTGGTGAGCTTCGGCAAGCACGAGCGCAAGGACGACATCACCCAGCAGTATCTGCAGCGGTTCGACGCTGACGAAGGGATTCTGTACGTCGGCCGCGCCCAGGAGAAGGCGCGCGTGGTGCGCACCGAGCGGCGCCGTTCTGCACGCACCGGCATGAGCTATCCGTGGGTGGTCGATGGCAGCGCGATGGTGAACCACTACTACTTCTACTGCGTGGACGACGACTTCGGCCCGTTCTTCCTGAAGTTCTGTTCCTACTTTCCGTACAACGCCAAGCCGTGTATCAACGGCAACGAGTACGCCAAGTGCCAGTTGCGCAAGCGCGGCATCGCCTTCGAGGCGCTGGACAACGGCATCCTCTCGTGCGAAGACCCCAAGGCGCTGCAGCGAATCTGCGATGGGCTCGACGAGCGCAAGAGTGATCGGCTGCTGCGCAAGTGGATGGCACGGCTGCCGCATCCGTTCGAGCGTCATGATCGAGCCGCGGGCTACCGCTACGCGCTGTCGATCCTGCAGGCCGAGTTCGCGCTGACCCAGGTGCTCGATCGACCGGTGACAGGCCGCATCCTCTTCGAGCAGATCATCCGCGAGAACCTGGACATCGGACGCCCGGGCCAGGTGCAACTGATCTTCGATCGCCGCGTTAATCGGCGCACCCCGGGGCGCTTTCGCACCCGGGTGATCACTGAAGGGGTCACCCCTTCGCTGCATGTGGACTACAAACGTTCACGCATCAAGCAGTACCACAAGGAGGGTCAGGCGCTGCGTACCGAGACCACCATCAACGACACCCGCGACTTCGGCGTGGGACGGCTGCTGTGCAACTTGCCCGAGCTACGCCGCATCGGCTTTGCAGCGAACCGGCGCATGCTCGAAATTGAGCAGATCAGCCACGACTGTGCATTGGGCGAAGACGCGTTTCAGGACCTGCAGCGTCCGCGCCATGTTCACGGGCAGCGCGCACCGGTGCTGCGCTTTGCCGACCCGAACGTCCAGGCGCTGCTGCATGCGCTGGTGATGTTCGTCTTCGTCGCACGCGGCTTTACCAATTAAGACCTGCGGCAAGCCTACGCCGTGCTGATGGGCCTGCGTCCCGGCGAAATCGGCCCGGGGCGCATGAGCTACGAGCTGCGACGCCTGCGCTTGCATGGCCTGATCGAGCGAGTGCCCAGGACCCACCGCTATCGGCTCACAAACCTTGGGCTGCAAACGGCACTCTTCTACACACGTGTGTACTCGCGCATCTTGCGCCCGGGCCTTGCATTGGTTAGCCCTCAGGCGCCTGCGGAGTCGCCAGCGTCTTTGCAGCGCAGCTTCCGCACCGCCGAGCAGGCCGTCAACATCTGGTGCGATCAGGTCAAAATCGCCGCGTAGAAAACTTGACTCGACTGCTACAAGATCAATTCAGTCAAGGAATCTAGCGGATCCGGCGGAAATCGGCGAAAGTCATACCCACAAAGGCCTTCAGGCAAATTTAGCAGCCTTGAGAAACCCGCAACCAGTTGTCGCCTACGACGACTTTGAGCGCGAGGTGGCGGCGTCCGACCCGTTGAGCCTCGCGGAGATCAATGACGAGGTAACGCCGCGCGAACTGCTCGCTCTGGTCGACGACGTTTCCGATGCGAACGGACGGGCAGAGTACCTGTCGATCTGTGCGGTGGGACTACGCGAAAGCTCCACGGATGCGCCACGCGCTGACTGCTTACCTGGCGGTTCGCGACCCCTTGGGGCCGGATGCGTTGCTGGAGGCGCGCGCGAATGCGATCGCACGGTTCCTGCTCCATACGGAACGGCAAGGCAGGCAGTGAACGTGTGTTGTGGTTCTCTGTGTCGCGAACCGTCTGTCGCAGACCGTTCAAACCCGCCATTGCGATGCGCGCGAGCGACTGCTTCAGCGCCAATTGGCACGTTTTCAAGGCGTTTCCCGGTGGTATGGAACTTGCCACTAGAGAAACGTCCATCCATCAGGAGCACGTCATGTCTGCTTCGCTCAATGCCCAAATCGCCGAAGTTTTCGACGAGCCGGGTTGCGACAAGAATCAAGGCAAGAGCGAGAAGGAGCGCAAAAGGGGCTGCACGAAGCAGCTTTCGCCGGGTTCGGCCGCAGGCGGGTGCGCGTTCGACGGCGCGAAGATCGCTTTGCAGCCGGTGGTGGACGTCGCACACCTCGTGCACGGGCCAATTGCCTGTGAAGGTAACTCGTGGGACAACCGGCACGCCGCTTCGTCCGGTTCGCAACTCTATCGCACCGGCTTCACCACCGATATCAACGAACTCGACGTGGTGTACGGCGGCGAGAAGCGCCTGTTCAGGAGCGTGCGCGAAATCATCGAGAAATACGATCCGCCCGCAGTGTTCGTCTACCAGACCTGCGTCACTGCGCTGATCGGCGACGACATCGAGGCAGTCTGCAAGCGCGCCACCGAACAATTTGGCAAGCCGGTGATTCCGGTCATTTCCCCCGGTTTCGCCGGGCCGAAGAATCTGGGCAACAAGCTTGGCGGCGAGGCGATCCTCAACTATGTGATCGGCACGCGCGAGCCCGAGTACACGACGCCGTATGACATCAACGTCATTGGCGAATACAACCTGTCGGGCGAACTCTGGCAGACCAAGCCGCTGCTCGACGCGCTGGGCATCCGTATCCTCTCGTGCATCTCCGGCGACGGGCGCTACAACGAGATCGCAAGTTCGCATCGCGCCAAGGTCAACATGATGGTCTGCTCGAAGTCGATGATCAACTTCGCGACAAAGATGCAGCGGCGCTACGGCATCCCTTACTTCGAGGGCTCGTTCTATGGGATCGGCGACATGAGCGACACGCTGCGCCATATTGCCAACCTGCTCGTGCAGCAGGGCGCGCCGGACGATCTGCTCGAGCGGACCGAGCGCCTGATCGCCGCCGAGGAAGCGCGCGCGTGGGAGCGCATCGCGCACTACAAAGCGCGCCTTACCGGCAAGCGGGTGTTGCTCATCACAGGTGGCGTGAAGTCTTGGTCGGTGGTTTCCGCGCTGCAGGAAGCAGGGCTCGAAATCGTCGGCACCAGCGTCAAGAAGAGCACTAAGGAAGACAAGGACAAGATCAAGGAGATCATGGGTGACGACGCCCACATGATCGACGGTATGACGCCGCGCGAGATGTACGCGATGCTCAGGGACGCGCGGGCCGACATCATGCTGTCGGGTGGCCGCTCACAGTTCGTCGCACTGAAGGCCCGCATACCGTGGCTCGACATCAATCAGGAACGTCACCACCCTTATGGCGGCTACGAAGGGATCGTCGAGCTGGTGCATGAGATCGACCGCGCGATCTACAACCCGGTGTGGCAACAGGTGCGGATCCCTGCTCCGTGGGGCGACGACGGGGGAGCGCTGGGTGTGGTCCAAGCGCAAGCCGCGCGCCCGCTGTCGAGCGCCGCGCACGGGGGAGCGCTCGGTGTGGTCCAAGCGCAAGCCGCGCGCCCGCCGTCGAGTGCCCCGGGGTGGGGGCGATGAGCCTCGAACCCGGTATACCGACCTGACGCCCCCGAACTCGAGAACATGCCATGGCCGATGTCGTCGAATCTATGAAAGCCTGTGCGGTCAATCCGCTCAAGATGAGCCAGCCGCTGGGCGCGAGCCTCGCGTTCCTTGGGCTCGATGCCTGCATGCCCGTGATGCACGGCTCGCAGGGCTGCACGTCGTTCGGCCTCGTGCTGCTGGTGCGCCACTTCAGGGAGGCGATCCCGCTGCAGACGACAGCCATGGACGAAGTCACCGCGGTGCTCGGCGGCTACGAGAACATCGAGGCCGCGCTGCTCAACATCCGCAAGCGCGCTGCGCCGAAGGTCATCGCGATCTGTTCAACAGGTCTCACCGAGACCGAGGGCGACGACGTGGACGGCTATCTCGTTACCGTGCGCAAGCGCAAGCCCGAACTCAACGACACTGAGATCGTCTATGTGTCGACCCCCGACTATGTCGGCGCATTCGAAGACGGCTACCGGCATGCGATTACCGGCATCGTCAACGCGCTGGTCAAGGCGTTGCCAACGGTGGCCAATCAGGTGACGCTGCTGCCCGGCAGCCATCTGTCGCCTGGCGACATCGACGAACTGCGCGAGATCATCGAAGCGTTCGGCTTCGATGTCATTGTGCTGCCCGACATTTCCGGCTCGCTCGACGGCCATATCGCGCCGGACTGGCGCGGCACCACACTGGGCGGTACCACGCTCGCGGAGATCCGGGCCGCGGGTGCATCGGCGTTTACGATCGGCGTGGGCGAGCAGACGCGCGACGGCGCGGAGGCATTGCATGCTATCGCCGGCACACCGTTCGAAGTGTTCGGGCGGCTCACCGGACTGGAACCCAACGATCGTCTGCTGCAATTGCTCGCGCAGCGCTCCGGACGACCCGTTCCCGCGAAATACCGGCATCAGCGCAGCCAATTGCTCGATGCGATGCTAGACGGCCATTTCTACACTGGAGGCATCAAGGTCGCGATCGGCGCAGAGCCCGATCTGCTGTTCGCGGTCGGCAGCATGCTGCACGAGATGGGCGCGCAGTTGCACTGCTGCATCAGCACGACGCGATCGCCCGCGCACGCGTTGCTGCCCGCTGATCAGGTCGTGATCGGCGATCTCGAAGACATGGAGCGCGCCGCGGCGGACTGCGACCTGCTGATCACCCATTCGCACGGCAGGCAGATGGCCGAGCACCTGCAAAAGCCGCTCTTCCGGATCGGTTTTCCGGTCTTTGACCGGGTTGGAAACGCACATCGACGCTACGTCGGCTACCGCGGCACGATGAACCTGATCTTTGAGATCGCCAACCTGATGATCGAGCAGATTCCGCATCACGATCCGGGCGACTGGCCGCTGCCGCAGGCCGCTATCGATCTGGCCGCGCGCGATCCGGCGCGGGAAGCGAACATTCCTGTCGTCGCGGCCGGTGCTTGACCCACCTAAAGGAGCACACAGCATGAAGATCGCGTTCGCCACCCAGGACAGGCAGTTCGTCGATGCGCATTTTGGCTGGGCGAGGAGCATCGTCACCTACAACGTCACACCGGACGGCTACCAGTTCGTCGAGGCGTTCGACTTTGGTGGCAAGCTCGAAGAGGACGGCGACGAGGACAAGCTCGTGCCCAAGCTCGAAGCCGTCAAGGATTGCGCGATCCTGTACGTCGCCGCAATCGGCGGCTCGGCCGCGGCGCGAGTGGTTGCGCTGAAGATTCACCCGATCAAGGTGCCGCGGCCCGAGTCCATCGGGGAGATTCTCGGCAAGTTGCAACAGGTGCTGAAGGGCACGCCGCCGCCGTGGCTGCGCAAGGCACTGGCGAAGGATGGCGAACGTGTATACGACTTTGAAGACGATGAGGTATCCCATGACTGAATCATCCGCAATTCCGTCCAAGGCCAGCGACGAAATGCTGCTGGTCGCACCGTTCGTGCAACAGCTCGTCAGGCAGTTGCGCGCGCAGGACACCCACGGCGTGTGGGACGGAAAGACCGACCTGCAACTGCTCAAGCCGTACATCCACACGCCGGAGGAACGCCGCGCGATTCCGATCATGGGCGACCCCGACCCCGAAACGCTGTGGCGGCTCGAGCTTTTCTATAGCGCGATTGCGGTGGCGATCGAGCGTGAGACCGGCCAAATGGTTTCGCCGATGATGAAGATGAGCCACGAGGGCTTCGGCCGCATGGTTTTGCTCGCGGGGCGGCTCGTTGTCGTCAACAAGCAGTTGCGGGACGTACACCGGTTCGGCTTCGCTTCGCTGGAGAAGCTCGCCGAGGCGGGCGCAAAGCTTCTCGACGAAGCGGTCGAGGTGATCCGGACGTACCCCGCCGTCGCACAGTACGGCGCCTGAAGGAATCGTGAGGGGACCGAGACGATGAGCACCGATGCCGATGAACTCAAGGCGCACCTGAAGAAACTCAACGCGCAAGCGACCCAGGCGAAGTTGGACCTGCACGACCTCTCAGAGGAACTCCCGACCAACTGGGAGAACATTCTCGCTGTCGCCCAGCGCTGCCATGACGCCCACGCCGCGCTGATGGCAGCCCGCAAGGCTGCCGCTGCGGCAGCGGCCTGAACCAGCGAAGCCACGGAGCCACATCATGAGCGATACCTTCAGCGTTACGCTGCCGAGCGGCGCCACCTGGACGCCGACCTTCGTCAACAGGCTCGACGAAGAAAAATGCATTGGTTGCGGACGTTGTTTCCGTGTCTGTCCGCGTGGCGTGCTGCAACTCGTCGGGCTTAACGAGGACGGCGCGCACATCGCACTGGACGGCGACGACGAAGACGAAGACGACGACGAGTACGAGAAGAAGGTGATGATTATCGTGCATCGGGAACTGTGCGTCGGCTGCACCGCGTGCGCGAAGATCTGCCCGAAAAAGTGCTACACGCACGCGGCGGTCGTTCTCTGAGCGATGCCGCGATGGACGCCTATGCAACCCTGATGGCGTGTGCGGTGGATGCGGGCGATCCCACCGTGCTGGCACTGGCTGGCGTGCTGTCGAGCGGGTTCGAGCACCACGGCGTCGAGGTGCTGCCGATGCCCGGACTGGACGCCGACCAGACGCGCCGGATGCTCGCGCGCTGGTTCCCGGGTGCCGGCTCGGCGCTCGGTCTTACGTGCGTCTTGTCGCCAGCCACGATGCCGCGTGGCGACGAACTGGAAGACCTGGTGGCGTTGCTCAATCACCATGCCGATCCGCGCGCCGGCCCGGCAGACGAGGCGAACTGCGTGGCCCATGCATTGGCCTGCGCGAGCCTCGGGCAAAACCACCTTTGGCAAGACCTGCTTCTGCCGTCGCGGCGCGAGTTGTCCGCATTGATCAGCCACTGGTTTCCGCGGCTGGCCGCGAAGAATACGCATGACATGAAGTGGAAGAAGTTCTTCTACAAGCAACTGTGCGAGCGCGAGGGCCTGTTCATCTGCAAGGCGCCGAGTTGTGGCGTCTGTTCTGACCATGCGCTTTGCTTTAGAGCGGAGTAGGCAGCACGCGTCGGTCACCGCTTCGATTGTGTCGCGTCGCGGGTGGCCGACTTCGTGGTCGAGTCCTGCGGCGGGCTGCTGTATTACGGCGAGCGGCGTGCGCATCTGCAGGCGGGCTTTCGGGCCGCCGTTGCTGTTTGACGAAGAGGGCCGCGAACCTTGGTTGATTCAACTTTGGCACGCGTTCGACGGCGTCGGTTTCCCGCCCGCGCTGCGCGCCGACTTCTGGGGTTGGGCGAAGCCGCTGTCCGAGCATCGGCTGGCGCCGCACGCGCGTCATGCCGGCCGGACGCGCTACACGTACGACACGGTGCGTAGCTGGTTTCTCACTCCGGCCGCGGGCGAACGGCTTGCGGGCCATGCCACGAGGCGCTCGCCATGAGACCCATGCCGCCTGCCGTTGCCGTAACGGTGCGATCCTAAGCGCAGCCCGTCATGAATCAGAACCGCGGCACATGATGCCTTCCCGACAGCAGTGCGAGCCTGTCGCTGGAGCGCGCGCGGGCACATGTCGCGAGCATGCAGCACGAGTTGTTCGCGGTTGAGCAGGCGCTGCTCGACGACCGCGCATTGACGCGCGCATTGAGCGGGCGTCGATGGGTTTATGTGGGCGGGCGGCCAAGCATCAACGCCGTGCTCCGTGCGCTGGTGGAGGCGGCCGGAGGCGAGTTCGTTCAACACACCGGGACCGTCGACGACGATAGCCGTGCCGAAGGCTTCGAGGCTTTGCTGTCAGGCGCCTGCCGGGTGCTTTGCCCATCGGATCTGATCGACACGGATTTGCTGGTCGCGCTGCGGCGGTTGTGCGCGCGTCACCGCGCGCCGTGGTCCGCTTTGCGTTCGTCGAGCGCGACGAGCTTCATCGCGGGCGTGTTGCGGGCTCGGCCTGCCCAGCCGCGCGGCGTGGTCGCAGCGTCGCGCTTCTGCCTGAGGCATGGCTGACGTCGTCATGACTTTACGTACCGCGAGATGTGAGCGCAAAACTTGCCTTTGACGTGGTCTTTCCACGAGAGGGCCTGCAATGTCCGATTCCGCACAACGCTACGGCCTTTTTCCGCACAACGCTACGTCCTTTTCCTCAACGTCGAGAACCCCGCCGGCGACGCGCGCGATGCGCTGACGCAAACCGTGCGTAACGCGCCGGCCGCCCAAACGTTCGGCTGCCACGAGGTGTAGGTCGCCGACCTTCACTACAGGTCGTACGCGATCAGCAGCGCGCTGACGCCGCTGTTTGCCCACATCGCGACTCGTTTCCGGTGCTATCTCGGGCTGCCGGGATACCGTCGGCGGATGAGGCGCGTGCGCGGATGCACGAAGCGTTCGCGTTGATACGACATGGTGTTTTGCCTGGTCACTCGTACTGGCCATAGCTGGCATTAAGACATGAGGCGTCGACGTAACAGCGCCACCGACAGGAAGAACGGCAACACCGTGCAAACGCAGAGAGCGCCAATATGCAGGGCAACACTGCTCACCGGGCGTCCGAGCATCGCGGGACGGATAAGGTCGACTGAATGTGCCAGCGGCAAGAAGCGCGCTACGTCGCAAAAAACGGCAGGTAGCTTACTGATGGGGAAGATCACGCCGCTCAGGAGCACCATGGGCGTGAGAACGAGCGTTTGATAGAACACGAAGTAATCGTGACTTGGTGCAAGCGCCGCGAGGATCATCGCCAGACTCGCGAAGGCGAGGCCAGTCAGGGCGATGGCAGGCGATGCGTAGAGAATGGATGACCACGCTGAATAACCCAGCACGGTGGCTACCACCATGACGGCGATGCCGGCAAAAAAGGCCTTAGTGGCGGCCCATGCCAGTTCGCCGAGAACGATATCGCCGAGCGTGAGCTGTGTACACAGGATCGCTTCCCACATGCGCTGAACATGCATGCGAGAGAAAGCTGCGTAAATCGTTTCGAAGGTCGCGGAGGTCATCGCGCTCGTGGCGACCATACCCGCCGCGAGAAACGCGATATAAGATGCGCCGTCGACGCGACCTACCATTATCCCGAAACCAAAGCCGAGGCCGAACAGATAAATCACAGGATCGGCAAGGTTACCGAGAATCGAGGCAAACGCGACTTTTTTCCATGCCAGATAGTTGTGGCGCCACACTGCAACCCAGTTCCACACGTTCGCGGGCAGGGCCGCTGCATAAAACTCTCTCATCGTTCACTCCTTCATCCCGCGCCCGGTTAACTGCAAAAAGACATCCTCGAGATTTGCTGGACGCTGTAAAAGGCGCAGCGCCTCGCGCCCGCGCAACTGTACACACACCCGTTCCGGATCGGACACATAGCAGAAGAGGGTCCCACCACTGACCTCGGTACGCTGCGCGTGCGGCGCGATCAATGTGCGCAGCTCATGCGGATTGCCGCCGCGGATCTCGACCACGTGGCTCCCGATCTGTTCTGCGATCAGTGCCCGAGGCCCGCCTTCGGCGATCTTTCGCCCCTCCTCCAGCACACACAGTCGATCGCACAACCGCTCGGCCTCTTCCATGAAATGGGTGGTCAAGAGGATCGTCTTGCCGCGCGCCAACAGGGAACGCAGGCGTTCCCAGATCAGGTGGCGCGCATGCGGGTCGAGACCCGTTGTAGGCTCGTCCATGACCAACAACTGTGGATCGTTGATCAGCGCGCGTGCCAGCATCAGCCGCCGCTTCATGCCACCGGATAGTTCGGTGACGCGCGCATCGACCTTGCTTTCGAGGCGGGCAAATTCGAGCAGCGACGGCACGATCGCTTCAATTTCACGTGTGCTCATGCCGAAGTAGCGCCCAAACACCAGAAGGTTCTCGCGCACGGTGAACCCGGGCTCGAGGTTGTCGAATTGCGGCACCACGCCAATGCTCATACGTGCCGAGCGAGCGCGCGCCGGCACTGGCTCCCCGAGCACGATGATCTTGCCTGCGTCGGGCGGCGCCATGCCGAGAACCATACGCACCGTCGTGCTCTTGCCCGCGCCATTTGGCCCTAGCAGACCGAAGCACTCTCCAGGCGCGACGCTGAACGACAATCCGTCGACTACGATCTTGTCGCCATATGACTTCCTTACGCCGGTGAAGCTGATTGCTGCTTTGGACATGGAGATAAGAAGGAAAATTACGCACTCGTCTCAGAGAAAAAGAAGCCGTTCTGCTGCCGCGGCCCGATTGAAAACGCCCTGGTCGATAGAAGATCCTTGCCTGCCAAGCGCGAGAGTTACTGACAATGGAGTACCAGGATTTCAATGAATGCACTGGCGTTGGGAAGACGACAATCGAGCCTTTGCGTGAGACGATCGCACTCAAGCGGACCAGTGCCGATGGTAGGCGGTTCTGGGTTGGCGCAATACTCGATATCTATATGTACGATTAACTAATCGCCATCGAATGCTTCGTCAGACGTCGCTAATGTTGAAGATTCACACGCGTGATCCTGCCGACGGTGCGGAGTCGCAGATCTTGACGCTAAAGTCGCGTCCGGCTTTGTAACCGGTTTCGGAGTATCGACCTGTTTTTCACGAACGTTCGATACGTTCCCTGCAGAGCCACGGGACAGCCAATCGCTATTGCTCAATGTACACAGCGCATAGACTTTCAGGGGGAGCAAGAGAAAGAGGTTAATGGGTGTGTGAAGAGAAAAGCCAAGAAATCGAATCTGGCGAGCGCGAACCGATGCCACGCTACAGCGGATCATGGTCGATGATGCGATTATCAGGGCAGTCCACCACGGCACTGTCGCTGTCAATGCGAGCTGCGCCAGCCCCGCCAGAAGCGATAAGGCGAGAAATAGCGAGCCCAGATTCAGTCCGATCACGTCCAGCGTAAGGTAACGATCGAGACAGGGCAGCAGGCGCAGCGAAAGCAACGTGTCCCGATAAGTACTGCGCGCCCAGCGCAGTTGTTGGCGCAGATACGCCCCCAGTCTGTCCGGAACGACTGTCGCCGCAATGGCGTCCGGAACGTACTCGGTCCGATAACCTGCCGTCAGCATGAGAATCGTTAGATGACGGTCCTCGCCGAAGTCGCTCGGCTTCCCGCGAAAAAGTTGCGTCTCGTACTGATCTAGCAGCAAAAGGAGCGCGGACCGGCGGTACATGGCACAGGGACCGCAGCAACACATAACAGCGCCGAAGCGAGCCTGTGCGGCGCGTTCTTCATTGCAAGCCAGCCAGTACTCCATATCGATCAGACGGGTCAACCAGGTGTCGCTGCGGTTGCTGGCCGTCAACTGCCCCATGGCGGCGCCTATCGTCGCGTCTCGCATTGTCAATACGAGCTTCTTGACGACATCGGGCGCCAGCGTCGTGTCCGAGTCGACGTTGAGTACCAGTTCCCCGGATGAACAGCGTATCGCGGCGATCTGTGCCTTGCGCTTTCCCATATTTTGGGGAAGCGTAATGAAGTTGAATCTCGGGTCGCGCGTGTATGCATCGTATACCGGCCTCACGGCGTCGAGATTGGCAGAACCATCATCGACCACATAGACGCGCAGTTTTCCGGCGTAGTCCTGGTTTGCGATGGAATCCAGGCATGCCGAGAGCGTGCGCGGGTCCTCATTGAAGCAGGGAACGATGACATCCACGCCCGGCAGAGTGTCGGAGTCGATCAGGCCGTCCGACAGCGATGACACGTTTGTCGGCTGAGCATAAAGCGTCTGGGTGCTTTTATAGACAGTCGAGAGCAGCGCATAAAACGAGACAGCGACAGTGCTAGTTGCGGCAAGCATGTTCATAGGGTGTCTGGTTCGTCTGGTGAGGTTGAGGAAGCGATCGGATTGCAACCCCCCGGTCATGCAATGCTGGAATCATGAGGGAAAGCGCCATGAGGGTCTGCTCGCGTCGACCAGCGTGAGTGCATCGTCCCAACTCATCGGGAGGGCATCCGTCGTGCAAGAGCACAATTGCACCCGGCCGGACAGAGGCCAGCACTGCGCTGACAATCGCGTCCACGCCGGGACGAGACCAGTCTCGCGGGTCTACCGACCAGTGGAGGGGCGCCAGACCAGCGCTCGCTGACGTAGTGAGCACTGCTTCGGTCCACATGCCATACGGGGCACGCATGTACGTGCCCGAGTAAATTCGGTATGAAAAAGGAATTGGTACTGTCGTCAAAGGTTAAGTAGACGTCGCGACGTCCGGCGCGACTGTGGCACTCGTCGCGCGCCTCGAATACGCAATTGAGGACCTTCACAGCTCCGGACCGTTTCGTCCAATTATCGAGCCAGTAGGCCGATCCACGGTCGATAGTCCCAACCGAAAGGCTGCGACGGGCACGGTTCCGGTAAGCTTAGGTGGCGCGTCGAGAGATACATCTAAAAGTATGGTCATCATGGAGACACGTCTAAACATTGTCGTACTACTTATAAATTTGAAGTATTCGATCAATCAACTTCGATTCCAATTTCCGCAACGAGAGGCTTTACTGTGCAACACAAAAATTGATTTGTAAAATCGATTGCGTTGATGCCTTGCATCTATAGCGTGGATATGTTGAGAAATGGGTTTTAAGGGTTTCGATCTAAATCTGCTCGTTGCGCTCGAGCGTATAGATCAATCCGCTGGCGTTAAGGTAGCTCCGTTTTTGGAGCGACCGACGATGCCGGCTCATCGAACAACCATGCGCAAAATCAAGGAAGTACTCCGCCTGAAGTGGGCATGCGATCTCACGCACCGCCAGCGTGCAGGGCGCCCTCAGCGTCGGTCTGGGGACGATCACGCAGTATCTTCAGCTTGCCACAGCGGCAGGACTGGGCTGGGCGTCGGTCGAACATCTGGAAGAAGACGAGCTTGAGCGGCGCGTCCTGTCGCTCGCGTCGTCTCCTTTGCGGTACTCGACTGCGAAAGTCATATCAGTATCTGGTCGTGGTCATGCGCAGATTGCTCTGTCACAAAGGATCATTTAGGCGCGACACGACAGGTAGAGCACACTTGCAATAATTATGACCGTTCCGAGTGCTACCTGTAGAGAAATGACCTCCCCCCAAATCAAATAGTCGAAAATGATTGCCCATACAATGCTGAGGTAACCAAATGAGGCGACGATTGGGGTGGCGACAGTAACGACTGCGATCGTTAGCAGAAGTTGCGCTACACCTGCAGTCAGCCCAAATAGAACCATGTACCCGAAATCCCCTAGATCCGGCGTTACCCAAGCGACGGGAAGTGACAATCCGCTAACAATCGTCGCTATGATTGTGTAATAGAAGACGATTGTCGCTGGCTCGTCAGTTCGCGAGAGCCTCTTGACTTGGATGACTGAACCGGCGCTAAACATAGCACTCAGCAGAATTAGAATCATTGCGCGCAGCGACGCACCATTGGCGCTAAATGGTGAGGTAGCCACCGCGACTCCCGCGAATCCGGACATCGACGCTATCGCCGTAGGTAGACGAAAACGCTCACGCAATAACACGATGCCGAAAAAGCAGACAAAGATTGCTTCTGTCTCCTTCAGCGTTACAGCGGTTGATAAAGGCAGATATGGCACGCCGGCAATGAAAAATCCTACTGCGGCAAGCCCTGTGACGGCTCTGATGAAATGACCGCCTAAGTGATAAATCGTTAGTTCCTTCCATTGAATGCGACGAGTCCCGAACACGAACGCGGCGGGAATTAATCCGGATAGCATCCGAAAGAACATCATCTCGTTCGCCGGATATCTTGCCGGAATGAGCCTTGCAACCGCATTGCTTATTGCAAAGAGCAGAATCGCGTAGAACATGAACGCAATCCCGCGCAGCTTTCTAAATCGTGTGCGAAAAAGCCGATTTTCGGTTGCCAACTTGTAGCCAGACTGCTCCGATGTCTCAAAAGAATCGTGACTTATATGAGGATTCCCTAACGTAACACAATTCAAACCGACATACCGCAGAAGGCAGAATTTCGTTGTGCGCGTCATCACGATAAGTTTTCTCATGTTGCGAAAGTCCAGCGAAAAAAGAGTGCCAGCGCGATCGCGTGTGGTAACGAAGCCCACACGACGCATACCGGCTAACTGTCGGGACCATTTCAGTGTGGACGGAATTGAGCTGCGTTACGGGACGTCGCGGTTTGTCGAAATATCCCAGGTCGGATAGCTGTCTGCATGCAGCTTTCGCACCATGTCGGCCTGAAAGCTCGAAATCCCCGGTGAACGAACTTTTGGCGCATTCGCGAAATTGCCTCGGCTGATATGGCCGACGTCGGATTCCCGACAAACGGCGCGCGGTTTGTCGCAAGCGGTGCCTTCGTGTCCCGTCCTGGCGCGCGATTGGGTCTGTAACACTTCACGACGGATGACCCAGTCGCGCAGCGTCGGCTACTACGCGACGACAAATGGAATGGACGCCCCTACGTACAGAGTGGGTGGCTCTATTGGAGGTGTTCGCGGGCCTACGGCACTAGGGCGCCCAATTGAAGATCATTGAGATGTATCCGTCACGGAACTCGTGTTGTAAGAAGCTCGCACCAACATACCTACGCGATCCGGGTGGGGTGCCAAAACACGGTTTTGGCCTTATAACCTTTCCGCGCAGATGATTGTTCAGCGGTGGTTAATACGCATCGCCTTACAAGCACGTCGAGATTCGGACAGATCTAACTCAAGATGCTTGATTTGTAACGTTCGCGACATGATCTGCACTGGACGAGGAATCGCGTCTTGTTCTGCTCACCACATTAACCGGTATATGAGCCGTTTAAAGAGGTGGCCTCGTTCCGCGGTGGCACGTTCGTTGCGTGCCGTCGTCGTGCTAGCGCACAACTACTGATCGGCGTTCAGCCTTGCCTGACGTCGCAATATTGGGTGGCGTCACAGAAAATTTCTGTTTGTTTATGCGGAGAGGACATGTCATTAAGGTTTCCAATTTCAATCATCGGCGCCGGAAATTGTGGATGCGCTTTCGCGGCCGACTTGGCTAGTCGTGGATTCGAGGTTCTCCTTTACGGGAATCCAGATCATCGTCGTAATATTGATGCGATCCGAGCGAACGGTCGCTTGTTGGCTAGCATGGCTATCACGGGTGAGTTTTATCCGACTGTAACGACTGATATGGATAAGGCCGTAAACTTCTCGCGTTTTCTCGTGATTGCTGTTCCAGCATACGCGCATGACGATCTCATTGGTGATCTAAAAGGTTTCGATTTGAGTCGACATGTCATCATAGTCAATAATGCCAATTTTTTTTCCCCAATGGGTTCAAGAGAGCTAAACCCGCAGGCAGTTCTAGAGACAAACTCCTCGCCCTATGCGTCGTCGGTCAGGGACGGCGAAGTCCGGATCACCGGTATTAAGAATTGTTTGCCGATTGCTGCTTTTTCGAACGCCATGGATGAGAAACAGTTATCGCAAATCACCGCAATCTTTCCGGAAAGGCTCTTGTGGTGGGATAACATTTTCGCAATTGGAATGCAGTCGAATAATGGTGTCATCCATCCTGTCGGGGGTATTTTAAATACGGGATGGATAGAAAGCACAAAAGGAGATTTTTTCTTCTATCGTGACGGGATCTCACCCTCTGTCGGAAGGGTCATAGAGGCGTTGGACAATGAACGATTGAAAATCGGAGAGGCTTTCGGTTTTCGACTGCCGACAGTCCTCGAGGAAATGATCGGCTTTTACGGCGGAGATTGTGCCAACTTCTCCGATTTCGCTTTCCAATCCAAAACTCATAACTCCACGAAGGTCAAAACGCCTGATCGTATGCAACATAGATATATATGTGAGGATATTCCATATATCTTGGTCCCGTGGTACGAACTCGGCGCCAGAGTGGGCATAGAGTCTCGGGCAATCAAAGCCGTGATCGAAATCGCTTCTTCCATCAACGGCGTTAACTATTTTCAAACTGGCCGTAATCTGAAGCGCCTCGGTGTAGACCACATGTCGAAGGCGGAGCTTTTGCGATTCGTAGATAGCGCGACTTTCCGATTGCCGTTAGCTTCGGCTACTAAGAAGTGACCGGATCCATCGGGTAAATTGGATCGCCTTCGGAATCCTGGAGGCCGCTTGGTTTAAGTCGATACCGGCTGCAACAGTATTATTGAATTGCCAGTCGTAGTTTGCTTCAGCATCGTCAGGCGGGGCGGGATATGGTTGAGCCGTTTCATCACCCTATGGCAGTTGGGCGCCGAAGAAAGGGCCGACGCAGGCACGCGCTGATGCGACGAACGCGCGCCTACATGTGCAAGCGCAAACATCACTCGCAGGAGATCATCGCGGAGGGCCGGCACGTGGGTGCGCTGGTGAGGACGCTCTCCGCTTCTGTAGGAACTGGGCTGGCGCAAGGCGCCGCCCAACATGTTCGCTCGGAACGTGGACGAACGTCAATCGAGCGATATCTGGCCCGGTTTAGAATTTATGACGCAGGCCGACGCGTGCAACCACCTGATTGCGATTCGACGATACGTCATCGGCCACCGGGACAAAGGCGAAGTCGAGGGCGCTGCCAGTACGGTCACCACCGACGTGCTGATACGCACTCTGTACATAGACGTCCGTGCGCTTTGACAGTGAGTAATCAGCCATCAGCCCCGCAGTTTCGTAATTCGGCTTTAGCTTTCCAGTGGTGGCGTTGAAACCGCTCAGGGTGTACGTATACATCGCCCCGACGAAGAAGGCTGGCGTGAACTGGTACTTGCCGTTGATTTCGAAATTCTGGTAACGCAGGTTGGAAAGCGTGCCCGAGGCTGGCGTAATCTTGCCGACGTATCCCGAAGACACCGGATTGGCGACGAAGGTATTCGAATACGAGATGCCCACGTTGGCCGAACCAAACGTGTAGGTTGCCCCCGCGCCGAAGATGCGCAGCTTGTTCCCCAGAAAATTTTCATCCGCAGCGGGATTGTTCCCGATTGCACCACCGGCGGTGGACGACTGGTTGTTCGCCTGCAGATAGGCGGCTTCCAGCAGCAGGCCGCCTATGACGTATTGGACGCCCATGCTGTACGCGCGATTGTTGGCGAAGTTGGTGTCGTTGCTAAAGCTGTACGTGCCGCCAAATTTAAAGCCAGCAATCTCGGGGCTTGTGTACTTGACAGTATTGTTGACACGGAAGGTGTTGTCCGTGTTGTCGTTGTCGTACGGATGGGAGAACATGCCCCCGCCCCATGTGCCATTCGCCGTCGTTTGAGCCAGATAGTTGACGACGGAGTCGTACTGTCGACCGAGAGTAACCGTCCCGTATTGGTTGGATGCGACGCCGACCCACGCCTGTCGCCCAAACATCAGGCCACCCTGACCGAGCTTACCATTATTGACATTAAAGCCGCTCTCCAACTGGAAAACTGCCTTGAGACCACCGCCGAGATCCTCCGCTCCCTTCAAGCCCCAACGACTCCCTTGGACCGTACCGCTCTGGAGCTCGAACAGCTTGTCGCCACCGACGTTATTCGTATAGTTGATTCCTTCATCGATCAGACCGTAGAGCGTCATCGTACTTTGGGCCATTGCGGGAGCTGCGGCGGCTGACATCACGAAAACTACAAGAAGTTTGATTTTCATTGAGGTCTCCAAACCTTATATTGTGTGTCTCGATGCTTTTTTATGCGCAACCCTGGGTCGGGCACGCGGTCTGTTCTGCTGGGCAGTTGACGTCGATTAACCGCCGTAAATGTCGAACGTGAAGTACTTCTTTGCAATTTGGTCATACGTCCCGTCCTTGCGGAGACTGTCGATCGCACCGTTGATTGCTTCGAGCACGGCTCTGTCACGCTTTCTCACACCGATGCTGACGCCGGGACCGAAGATGGCGGCGTCGTGCACGGCCGGACCTCGCACGAAACCGAAATCACGACCCTGCGCAGTATTCAGGAATCCCGACTCAGCCGTCGGCCCCGAAACCAGCGCCGCATCGAGCCGCCCACCCGCGAGGTCATTCCACACCTGGTCTTGCGAAGGGTAGGGCACAATGTCAACTCCATTCGTCCAATGCTTCCGTGCATAGGCTTCCTGTGTGCTTCCCTGCAAGACTCCGATATGCTTTTCGTTGAGCGATTCGGGCATTGCCACCAGAGCCGACCCGCCCCTTACAACCAGCGCTTCGAAGTTGGCGTATATCTTGTCGCTGAAATCGATTGCCTTCGCGCGCTTCCCGGTCTGCGACATCGACGAATTGATCGCGTCGAACTTGCGCGCCTGCAACGCGGGAATCATGCCGTCGAACGAGTTTTCAACCCAGACGCACTTCACCTTGAGCTTCGCGCAAATTGCATTACCCAGATCGATGTCAAATCCAACGAGCTCGCCCCTCGGGGTTTTCGACTCAAATGGCGGGTAAGCGCTGTCGACTCCGAACTTAAGTTCCTTTCCATCGTACGCGAATGCCGCAAATGGAATGGACGTTGCGCACAGGGTGACTAGTAGCGTTTTAATCTTCATTTTGGTTTCTCATAAACTCCAAGTCTGGATTTGCGGCATAGTACTTCTGCTTTTATTGCATCGGTGGCGTCGGACTCGGACGCCCATCGAGCGCCGCGCCGGATGTAATGGCATCTAGGTTGGAACGGCATAACCGTCGACCACAAGCCTCTTGAGGGTGTCGATTTGAAGCGGTCCAATCTCGGGAAGAATGTCGTTGTCCGCCACAAAGTCCCGACCGTAACAAGCGCCGAGAATTACCACGCCGCCCTCGTGCAAGGGTGCTCTCACCCCAGCCAGCTCGGCGAGTCGAAGCGTCGGTACCAACCCGAACGGCACGTCTTCGAGTACGTAGCGTGTGGCGATGTCTCTCGGGCCGAGCGGATCACTCCCTTGCCGGACAAGTTGCTCCGATATTGCCGAAAGTGAGTCACCAACCACGCCAAAAGACAGCCTGCAATGATCAAAGGTCGTTTTCACTGACTTTCCGAATGCTGCTGCGATGGTAAGTCTCTCTTGGTCCAGAGCCTCAAGGAGCCTCCCGACTGTTGGTGTCAGATTGGAGTTTTGGCTCCAGCTTTCGCCCTTCTCAATACGGGTCAAGTTGGCTAGCGCAATACCCATGTGATCTTGCGGATTAACGTTGCTGAGCGTCAGCGTCAGCATGTCGTCCTTCAGTGCGAACCGGTCTCCGAAGAGTGAAACGCAAGTGGTATGAATCCGGTGGATGTGGCGGGTTGGAAATGCGGCCATGTCGACCTTGGCGCGGATCGTGCCTACCGTGATAGCTCTCGCAGACTGAGTCTTGCACGTTAGCACCGTGGTGCTCCAAGCTGCTATGGGGATGACGAGCCCCCGCGCCGCAAGGCGCTGGGAAATGTAGAGAGCGGCAAATGAAAGATGAGCGCTGATGATTACGCTATGGTGTGCGCGGATATGAGGGATGATGCTGTCGAGGACGAATCGGTATCCGTAGGCCGGCAATGCCAAAATAATGACATCGGCGTCGCCAACATCTTCCGCTTTCCCGCAGACTTCTAAGTAGAACTCTCCCTCGACCGCTCCCTTCACGTGAAGGGGAAGTCCAGCAACGAAGTCTGCAGTCCGGGCTCCCGATGGAGACCAAACTTTCGGTTTATGTCCATTCTGTATGAGATATGCCGCATAACCCAAAGCGATTGCGCCGGCTCCCACGATTGTCACTTGCATGTGCCTTATACCTTGAAATAGTTTACTGGCCGTGCACGACCTAGGCGGTTATGTACTAAGTTTCTCAGCCACGCCAAAACCCATCGCTTTTTGGAGAGGGCAAACGAAACGTCACCTACACGTTCTTCGCATATGAGATAGCATCGAACTGAAAAACGGCTCTTTTGAAAACGGAGTGGGTGACGGGGCTCAGCGGGCGTTTTCATTGAAACGTGAGAAGTCGAGCTTTCCAGCGATGAGGAAGAGGACCGTGCGCATGGTTTCGAAGCGAGCGTATCCGCGTGCTTTGCGCTTGGCGGCCTGAAACAGGCCGTTGATAGCCTCAATAAATCCGTTGGTCTGACGCGTCTGAGTCCAGGCAACGATTCCGTCGAAATGTCGGCGAATCAATCTCACCACGTCCTTCATCGGTTCGACCTTCGAGCGCATGACGTTGGTGCACCACTGCTGCAACATCCCGGACACAACATTGATTTGCTTGCGTTCGAGAATGTCGCGCAGTTGCTCGCGGTACAGCCATGCCCGGGCCGTACGCCTGGTGGTGTACTGACTGACGAGCGCCTCGAGGTCGGTCAGTTGGGCGAGATTCAATTTGTCCGCGTCTTTGAGCAGCGTCCAGCGCATGCCTTTGAGTTGCGGGTCGACCTTCTGTTGTTGCCGGCGTACTGTGTCGAGCGCTTTGGACGCGTGAGCGACGACGTGAAACTTGTCGAAAGTCACCCGCGCATCGGGCAGATGTTCATTGACGCCCTTGATGAAAGCCGGCGACATGTCGATGCTGACCGAGCCGAGCTGCTCGGGCGTGCCACCATGTTCGCCCAGATAGGCCGCAAAGCGTTCAATCGTGCTGGCGTCCTTGCCGGTCGTGACGAACACGACCCGGCGCGCCTGCATGTCGGCGACCAGCGTCAGATACTCATGACCGCTCCGGTACGAAGTTTCGTCAATCGCCACCGCCGTCACATCCGACAGGTCAGCCGCCGCGAGTGCCAACTCTACATAGCGCGAACAGATAGCATGTACCCGATGCCACGACAGGTTGACAGCACGCGCGACAGCGGCGAACGGCATCTGTTGGGCGAGCATCAGTACGAGTGCCTCGAACAGCAGCGTGAAGCCGCTGAGTTGACCGACCCAATCAGGTTCGACCAACCGTACGGAGCCATCGGGCAAGCGCACACGCGGCACCCGAACCTCCAGGAAGCACTCGTGTTGAAAGAAATTCAGGTGACGCAGACGTTTGATTTGCGTGTCGTGCACGGGGTGCTCACCGGCAACTCCCGTATAGGCAAACCGGCTGCCCGCGACAAAGTCCACGGCAATGGTGAGTTGACGCTGAGCGGCATCAAAGTCAACGGCTTGCACGTACCAAGGCGCGGATATACCGAGAGCGGATTCGAACAGTTGATTCGTCATCGTTGTTTTGTCTTGTATGGCTGGTTGCCGCATTCTGCCGCAACCAGCCCCGGCTCAGCGTATCAATTCTGGGCGCCTCAAGGGTTCGCTGCGCCGGGCTTACGCCCGCCCTTGACCCGCCAAGCCACCCACTGGGAATTCAAAAGAGGCTGAAAAACTACATTGAGTGTGGTGGGTTTTTGTGCTCAATGCGATGCTCTTACGTGCGAAAACACTATCGGTTGCAAGACAAGCGTTTTTCCTTGTAAAGGCTTTTATTGGGCTGCATCAAACTGCGGCAGAAAAGGCACGTTCCGTCTTATCCAGTGAGAAGCAAAGCTAATGGGGCTCAGAATAGAGAGGCAAAAATCTCGTGTCAAAGTCCGGTTTGATCGTGGATGTATTCTTGGAGGTTATGGGTGCGAAGTTGCCTTTAGGGAAGCGAGCAGCTCAGGCGGTTCACTTCGCACCTTTGCTCCAGGCCATTTTCTTCATCGTTTCAGCAACGTCTGCAGCTGCGTGAGCTCCCGCGCTGGACGTCGAGCGCAGTGCATCATTCGGTACGCGGCGCGTGGATAGGGGCTTCGGTCCCGGACAAAAGCGGATCCTGCCCGTAGTGTGATGTTCCGCGTATGGTCCAGCTCTTTTCCTTTCGCGCCCAGATCCGGTCATTGTGCAACGACATATCCCCGTCTGTTTCTGGCGTTTATGCAGAGACGATGTAGTCGCCAATAGACCCTGCATTTCGTTAAATGCTCGGGATAAAACAATGCAGCGCTATAACCTTCTGGAATGTTGACGTTTGAAAATCAGACTTTGATTTTTCGACGAGACGCGCCTAACATGTCTCGTCACTCTAGTGAGCGTCGGGAGGGTTGGCAGTAGCATCAGCGCACAATTGTTACTAAGGACGGTCGGGCGTCGCAGATCGGCGTAGATGTTGCCAGAGGTGGTCGGGTTCGGGTTACTTGCGAAAAGCGGCATTCCGATTTTTCACGGCAAGTACTCGCATGCTCATTGACAAAGCTTCGAGTCCCCTTGGAGACGGACGTTGCGACTTGTCCGTCGTATCCGTGGCGACAATCAGGGACTTCCATCGGATCCCTGGGCGGTCGCGCGCGGTGCAATCATTTTGAACATAGATTTGTGCGTTACGCACGTTTGGTCGGTCACATAATTCTGGAACGTCATGAACAATCCCCCGCCTGATGACGAGCTTTCTCTGCAGCAAAGCACGATTCATCGTATTGCATCTTATGTCGTCGAAGCTCGCGGTAGGCGGGTGTCCGGGGTTGCCAGGGAATCTGCGCTAAAACGCATCCTCGACCTCTTATGCGCGGTGGGGGCAGGGGCTAGCGAGCCAGGTGCTGTCGCAATTCGCGCGACAGCATGTAAATATCTGGGATCGGGCGATATACCGATGTGGTTCACGGGAACGGGCAGTTCGGTCGTCGGTGCTGCGTGGGCGAATAGCGCGGCTGCGTCGATGCTAGATCTCGACGACGGGCATCGACGCGCGCGCGGGCACCCGGGCGCGGCGGTCATTCCGGTGGCCTTTGCGGTTGCGGCTGAAATGGGAGCCGGGCTGGAGGATTTGATCGCGTCAATCGTCATCGGTTATGAAGTCGGCGTATCAATCGCTGCGGCCCGTACAACATACGGTACGACAGGTACGTGGTCATCCTACGCAGTTGTCGCAACAGCCGCGGCCTTGAGGTGTGCCTCGTGTAGTGTAGTCGAGCATGCGTTGGCTATCGCAGGCGAAAGCGCGCCCAATTCGTTGTTCATGAGCGCGCCACCGCTCTCCTTCCCAACACCGGAGAGCAGCGACATTAAGGAGGGCATACCATGGTCCGTAGTGACCGGGATGCTCGCGCTCGATCTCGCAGAAGGCGGGTTCACCGGTCCCCGGAACATACTTGACAGCGGTCTGCTCTATAGGTTTGCCGACGTATCGCCCCTCGGGGAGTCTCTGCATATCTGCAATGCCTACTACAAGCTCTATTGCTGCTGTCGGCACGTTCACCCGCCCTTGGAAGCCACCCTGAGGCTGATCGAGCAATATCGACTCGACGCGAAGGCGATTGAGGCGATCGACATCGAGACGTACGGCGGGGCGCTGCGCATCGCGAATCAGACCTGCCCAGCTACCCTTGTTGACGTTCAGTACAGCATCCCTTATTGCGTGGCCCTCGCCGCCCTCGCGGGACGAGAGTCGCTTTTGCCCCTCACGATAGACTGCTTAACTTACGAGGGAGTAAGCGCACTCGCCAACAAGGTCTCGCTAACGGTCGACGCCGAAATTGATAAACAATTCCCTGCCAGAACACTCGCGCGAGTCACAATCGTGTGCGGGGGACGTCTGTATGTATCGGAGGTTACCGAGCCACGCGGCGAAGCCGGTGACTCCCTCTCTTGGGAAGAACTCAAGGCAAAGTACGTTGCGGCGACGCGGCTTCACGCCACTGTTGCGCAGCAGGAGCAACTGCTCGCCGCGGTTGAAGAACTGCGCTCAAAAGCCGACTTGGAGCCGTTAAAGGCCTGTATGAGTACTTCGTACGCAAATAGTATTGCGCGTGCCAATGCCTAAGAAGCTCTAAAATATGATTTTTGGGGGGGATAACTTCAAGGATTGAGGTTAGCCTCATCACCGTTTCGGTGATGAAATGCGTGCGAATCGGCGAGGACATCCGGGAGAAGCTCGACTACGCACCGGGTGTATTTACATTAGAGGGACATATCGGGGGCAACTGGTATGCCGCCTCGGCTACAGCCGTGCGAGCTTCATGCGCTTTGCCGCCGGCGAAGACGCGCGTATCGGCCGGTGGCTTACTACGCTTCGCGCAACTCAATAGGCAAGACCCGCACGCAATTTCAAGGACATCCTCACGCGCCTGCCCACGAGGGCCAGCCCATCGCCGCGTTATTGCCGCATCGCTTGCAGCCCGAGGCAAGCCAGCGCCTACCTCGCCCGTCAAGAGATCATTGGTCGCTTATGACATTGGTAGTCAAATTGCGGGCGCCCTGCTGATCGGCCGAAGGCAAACGAAAACCTTGGAACAATTTCGACCCTCAAGCGATCGTTAAATTGGATCGAAGAGTAAAAGGGGCTCGATCACGGAAGGTTCTGTGATGTGTTGGCGCCTGGGGACGGCCATTTTCGAAGGGTGCGGCGGTCTCCTTGACATCAGAATGCTCGGATTGCGTACGCGGTGCAAATTGTGCCAAATCCAGAACGGGCACGCGACCGAAGTCTGGGGCGCAACCTCAACATGCGCTCGTGCGACCCGCAAACGTGCCCGATGTAACGCAAGGAAGGTATAACCCGGAGGAATACCATCGTGTCTCAACTCGACTTTGACACCCAATTTGGGCATACGTATTCTGAGCTTATCCGCAATCGCTGGGCGCTAAGACGGGCGTAAATCGAGCGAACGACCGGCGGCCGCCTTTTTTCGTCCGTCGAGTGTGCTTGGCGCTTACATCGCGTTCATTGCAGGTCCGAAAGCGCAAGGCAGTACAACGTTTAATGAATATCTATAACGATAATCCTTCTCAGGTTGACGTAAATGTCAAACCTGAGATGTTCAGTCATGAGGAGATGAGATGAAGGTGGTTAATGCACTTCGATCGGCGTACCAATCTGCGAGTTACGCCTTGTCAATGACCCCAGAGGCGGGCGGGACCACGATCGGCATGGTGGGCCATAAAACACCGGCTCTCGTAGCCGATGGCATATACAAAAGTTACGGCGTTCACGAAGTGCTCAAAGGGGTCTCGCTTCAGGCTGAGCGGGGCGACGTGATCTCGTTAATTGGCAGTTCTGGGTCGGGAAAAAGTACGTTTTTGCGGTGCATGAATCTCCTTGAGGTCCCTACCAAAGGCCGCATCGCGGTGGGGCAGCGGGAGATCAGCGTGGACACCGACGCAACCGGTCGCGTCGTCGGGATGGATCGCAAGAAAGTTGACCAGATGCGCACGCAACTCGGTATGGTCTTCCAGGGCTTCAATTTGTGGTCCCATATGACCGTGCTGCAAAATGTGATGGAAGGGCCATTCCATGTGCTGAAGCTGCCAAAGAACGAAGCGCGCGATAGGGCAATGGATTTCCTTGGGAAAGTTGGCGTTGCGGACAAGCACGCGTGTTACCCATCCGAGTTGTCTGGTGGGCAGCAGCAACGAGTAAGCATCGCGCGTGCGCTCGCGATGCAACCGGCTGCGCTCCTTTTCGACGAGCCGACCTCCGCACTCGATCCCGAATTAGTGGGAGAAGTGCTAAAAGTCATCAGGAAGTTGGCGGAAGAGGGGCGCACGATGATAGTCGTGACTCATGAGATGGGTTTTGCTCGTGATGTCTCCAACAAGATGATCTTTCTTGAAAGGGGACGCATTGAGGAAGAAGGGACGCCAGAAGAGGTTTTCAAAAATCCAGCATCGCCGAGATGTCGTGAATTTCTCTCGCGTGTACTTTGACTGACTTAAAACGCGATATTGAAATTCCGAGAATCGTAAAACGAAGAAGATAGGACATAGTCCAGGAGATGCTCATGAAGTTCCTAAAAATCGGCCTGCTTATTGGAATGCTGTCTGCTGCATTGATGCTCAGCGACCCTGTTATGGCCAAGGAGTACAAGAGAATCACGATTGGTACCGAAGCTTCGTATGCTCCGTATGCCTTCAAGGACAAGAGCGGCAAGATGGTTGGCTTTGAGATCGATGTAGCTAGCGACTTGTGCCGACGGATGGGATTGCACTGCGAAATCGTCGATCAGGCCTATGACAGCCTAATTCCCTCTCTCTTGTCCGGTCGGTTCGATTCAATTATGGCTGCAATAGGGATCACACCCGCCCGAGAAAAGGTTATCTCATTTTCCAGGCCGTACGTAACCACTCCGATGGTTTTCGTCACCACATCGGCGAGCGATCTAACCGCCCTCAAAATATCGCCATCAAATCTGAATTTGGACAAATTTGATGCTGATGAGGAGTCAGCGATAAAAAAAATCACCTCCGCTCTAAAGGGAAAAACCGTTGGGGTACAGGTGGGCAGCAACTTCGAGACATTCATGAAGAAGTTCATGCCGACCGTGAGAGTTTCGACATATGACACCACGGATAACATGATGCTCGACTTGACGGCGGGGAGAATTGATGCGGGAATGGTTTCGTTCAATTTCCTCAAGCCGTTGATGGACAAGCCCGACGGCAAGAACCTGCGGACATTTGGCCCTAGTATGACGAACGGGCCGTTCGGCAGCCGAGTGGCCGCTGGATTTCGCAAAAATGACGATCAACTACGTGCGATGTTCGACAAGGCGATCGGGGAAGCAATTTCGGATGGCAGCCTGCGCAGACTTGCCATCAAGTGGTTCGGCTTCGACAATTCGCCGAAGGAATAGGTAAGTGAATACGGTCGTTTATGCATAGCCGAACTCAATTTGATGGGGAATGAAAGTGAATATTTCAGTGCTCGCATGGGGAAGCACAGCGTGGGTTGATGAATTTGCGCGTGGCACCCTTATGACCGTCGCCGTCGCGGTGTGTTCATTTCCCGTCGGCATTTTGCTCGGCTCGGTTTTTGCCGCGGCAAAACTCTCTCGCTTCAGTTTGCTGCGTTTTCTAGCTGACGTCTATACGACGGTCGTACGCGGAATTCCCGAGTTGCTGATAATTTTTCTGGTGTTCTTTGGTGGGGATACGTTGCTCCGCTATGTCGCGAACGCTGTTTTCGGCTTCGAAGGTTATATAGAACTGCCCGTGTTTGCAGTCGGTGTGCTCTGCATCGGCATCAGTGCCGGCGCCTATGCGACAGAGGTCATACGGGCCGCGGTCATAGCCATTCCAACAGGACAAATTGAAGCGGCAGTGGCAATGGGATTGGAGCGGGCAGTGCTACTTCGTCGGATTCTTATCCCACAGGCCGCGAGATTCGCCTTGCCCGGTCTGGGGAATGTCTGGCAACTGGCGTTAAAGGATACCTCGCTCATTTCCGTTGTTGGGTTGGTTGAAATCATGCGCACAGCTGCCATCGGAGCTGGATCTTTCAAAGAACCGTTTACGTTTTATCTGGTCGCCTTCGTGATTTTCCTTTTGCTTTCTTCGATTTCTAACCAGGGATTTCTGAGAGCAGAGAAGTGGGCTAACCGCGGCGTAAGGAGTCGGTGATGGATTTTCAGCTGATATATGAGTCGTTTCCCAAGCTTCTTGCGGCGGTTCCTGCGACCGTCGCATTGGCTTCCGTGTCGCTTTTTGTTGGTTTCCTGCTTGCGGTCCCAGTTGCATTGGCTCGGCTTTCACACAGTAGAATTTTGGCTTCTCTCGGTTATGGTTACGTATACGTAGTGCGGTCCACGCCGCTTCTGGTGCAAATGTTCCTGATTTATTACGGATCGGGGCAGTTTAGAATTGTCTTGGAACACCTCGGCCTGTGGGCGCTATTTCGCGATGCATGGTTTTGTGCGATTTTAGCTCTGTCGCTGAACACTGCGGCATACACCAGCGAAATCATTCGTGGTGGTGTTCAGTCAGTACCATGGGGACAAATTGAAGCGGCGCGGTCAATTGGCATGTCGAGCGTCCTTTTATTCCGCAGAATTGTCTTCCCGATTGCAATGCGGCAAGCACTCCCAGCTTATGGAAGTGAACTTATGATTATGATCAAGTCAACGTCACTTGCGTCGACAATCACCATAGTCGAAGTGACAGGAGTGGCTAAGCAAATCATCTCTGAAAGCTACCGCCCCCTAGAGGTATTTCTGATAGCTGGCTGCATATATCTCAGCATGAACTTTCTTATCAGCAGAGTTATATTCATGATCGAAAGGCGGATTAGTCCGAAGAGACGCGATCGCGGCACGTTCGGATCTTCTGCTGCAGCGGCCATGCATTAAGCACTTCGGTACGGTGTCCGTCGTCCATGAACGCATCAACAGTTCGACGACATAGAAGTGGCCTGACGGCACGAACCGACATTGTCCCGTTACGGGCGGCTCCGTCCGGGTACACGAAGGTAGTTGGCCCTTGTGTACGGCTTTTTTCTCACGGCCGACGGCTTGATGTTTGAAGAGTGCCCGGCTGCGTCGATTATGGCAGGCCGACAGCAAAACGGGATCGTGGGTGGACATCGCGGTGTTGCGCATTAAAGTGTCACTTGCAGCCAACTATCAAGTTCGAAATGTTCAATTGATGTTATCGAGGCACCATGACGACTAATGTAATCGAGGACGAGCGTTATCCCCAAGGCGGGATCGTCCGAAAATTTTCCGCTTATATCGTGGAGGCGCGGGAAAATCGAGCTCCAGAAGAGTCTCTGGAATTTGCGCTCAAATGTATCCTGGATCTGCTCAGTGCTGTTGGCGCTGGAGTTGGGCAGGCGGCGGCCCTTGCGATCCGAAAGACGGCTCACGAAACGCGACCTCCTGGCGACATTCCTATTTGGTTCACGGGAGAGACCAGTTCCGTCATTGGAGCTGCTTGGGCAAACAGTGCCGCCGGTTCTGCGCTAGACCTCGACGATGACACGCCGGCATCTCGGGGCCATCCTGGAGCCGCCGTCATTCCAACAGCCATTGCCGTTGCCAAAGAGACGAAAGCTACCTTTGGAGAGCTATTAAATGCGATTGTCATCGGTTATGAAGTGGGTACAGCGATTAGCGCTGCGCGCGCCTACGGAAGTAGTGGTACGTGGGCGCCTTATGCGGTCGTCGCAACGGCTGCGGCGCTTCGCCGGTCCTCCCGCGAGGTGATTGAACACGCTTTGGCGATTGCTGGGGAAAGTGCACCCAATCAGTCGTTGGCGAGCGCTCCCGCTCCCCGAAAACCGCATCCCGAGCCAAACCATGTCAAGGAAGGCATCACGTGGGCTGTCGTGACCGGCTTGGAGTCGCTTGCATCAGCGCAGAACGGATTTCACGGCGCCCGCAATATCTTGGACGCAACGCGTTACTACAATTTTCCGAACGATCTAGACCTCGGTTCTTACCAGTACATTCGCACGACGGGCTTTAAGCCGTATTGCTGTTGCAGGCATCTACACGGTGCGCTTGATGCATTAATCGAGCTGATCAATGAACATCGGTTAGTGGGTCGAAATATCGACAGGATTGAGGTCGAAACATACGGGCCGGCCTTACGCATTTCGAACTGGAAAGAACCTCGAGATATAATGGATGTTCAGTATAGTCATCCATACTGTCTCGCGTTGGTCGCGCACTACGGTCACGAGGCTCTGTTGCCACTGACTGGCGATGTCCTAAACAATCCCTCTGTCACTGCGCTTTCACACAAGGTGGAACTTTCGCTAAGTCCGGAGCTGGACAAGATCTATGCGGAAAGCGGCATGCTGCCGGCCCGTGTCACGGTCACATGCGGGGATCAGCGCTTTGTTTCACCTGTAACCTTCCCGAAGGATAACGGTCTTCCGTGGGATAAACTCGAGGATAAGTTTCGACAGGCCACGCGTTTCGTTGCCACTCCCGAGCAGCAGAACATTGTGGTCGGGGCCATTTCGGACGCCAGACGAGGCGACATGCGTGGTTTGACGGAAAGCTTGTCGGAGATCCAGTTCGTTTAAGAACGGTATTTTTGTAGCCCGCGTAGTTCGGAAACTCATCAGTCATCGATGTAAGAAATGACAAAAATGTCTCCGCTTGTTGAGGATCGTCCGCAAGCTGTGGCTACCGTTGCATACAGCGAGCGAGTTGCATTGTCTACCCGGCATCCAAGGAGCTGAAAATGGGTTGCATATGGAAGTGACTGCTAGCAGGGACGCTCAGCGGTGCTGGGTAAACGCTGCGACCGTCAGAACTTCTGCATGCCGAACGGGCGGCACATTAATCAGCATTTTCCTAGTCTAGGAATGACATTAGAAAAAGCAGCGGCATATGAAAAGACAACTTCAACTACGGCAGATAGAGGCATTTAAAGCTCTCATCGAGCAAGGCACGGTGAGTCGAGCGGCCGAGGTTCTTCACGTGACCCAACCTGCCGTGAGCAAACTGCTAGTCCACCTTGAGGAGGAGACAGGTCTTCTACTGTTCGAACGAGTTAAAGGCCGACTAACTGCGACGGCACAAGGCATGCGCTTGTACGGCGAAGTCGATCGAGTATTTGCGGGTCTAAGACAGATTGAAGAGGCGATCGCAATCATCCGGCGGAAGGACATGAGTCACTTTGCTATCGGAGTGCTTCCGGAATTATCCGGATCATTCATCAGGCGGGCGACGATGATGTTCCTCTCTCGGTGTCCAGACGTTCGTCCGACGATCCATATGCGAGCGTCCAACATTGTGTCGGATCGCGTCGCCACGCGTCAGATGGACGTTGGATTCACAACGAGCTTGATGAGCAGCCCAAATTCGGTGGTGACGCCTATCATGGAGAGCCCGTTAGTTTGCATCATGCCAAAAGGACACCCGCTGAGCCAACTTGAATTTATCACCCCCGAGCATATTGAGGGAATCCCTTTTATCGGATATGCGGCAGATAACCGGACGACCAGTGCTTTCAATGACGCTATCCGTTCCTACGGCGTCGACCTCAACGTCGTGTTAGAAAGCGAAACTACGCCCACTCTGTGTGAATTCGTCTCGGCGGGACTGGGGATTTCCTTGGTACATCCCCTATCTGTCATCGACATGAGCTGTCGCTTAGATATCAGGCGGTTCAAGCCCGATATTCCCGAGTATTTTCATTTCTGTCATGCGAGATTGGCGAAAAACATCGAGCGTGTTCAGGAGTATGAACGATGCGCTAAACAGGTTGCGGAAGAGGCGTGGACGGAGATATTCGGTGAGTCGGCGACAAAGCAAACCTAGCAGAACGCTGAAATTGATCATCGTACTGATGAGTGCACCAAATAGTGCGGGATGCCTTATGCGGGCATGAAGACGAAGCGTTCGCGAGAAGAGACGGATTGAGGGCGCTCAGACCTGGCAAACATGACCGCCGGCCGGGCAGTGGCTGATTGAATCATGACCTTGCCCCTGTTTGGCGAATCCCATAGCTGAGAGATTTGCGCGGCTCGCCCCTCTTGGGCGGCGAACCAGTTTTTCTCGAACGTCATGCGGCTGACGTACTCGAGCGTCGAGTGTGGTCGGCGCGAATTATACAACGCCGTACGCTTGCATTCGACTTTGGGGTATCTGTCGCCCGTTGCCTACGAGGCGAAACCGACAGTGAAAGAACCTATCTGCCTGTTGTCGCCCCCCAAGTTTCGTTGGCTGACTAAATTCGCGGTCAGCTACGGCCGCGCAACACAGTCCATTGATCGTATCGCCGTGGCAATGAAGTTATGCGTTGCGACCAATCATGGAGTGTGGCGTCTCGTTGCTGGGTTTGCGGCTTTTGCGAGCGCCCGTGCTGCCGAGATTGTTGTCGTGATGGAAGCAGTCGTCGCACTCTATTCTCGTATTCCATGGGCACGCGTGGTTTAGCGTGTCGTCCGCGCTGGTTTGTTTGCCTGAGAGTCGGCCCGTGCGCTCAGCGATGGCTACCGCCTCGTTGAAGAATCTGGTGAGCGAGCGTTGCTCGAGAAATCGCTCGCGGTTTTTTCGTGGAGCTCTATCGCCTACCGGGGGCGCCCACGTTTTGGACCATAACCGCTGAGAATACCTCGTACTTGAAATTCGACTTTGACGCCTTGCTGTGACGATCATAGAGTTAACCAAAATCATTCCGGAAAAGAGGCGGGCTTGATACGCGAAAACCATGACGTCATCATAGTTGGCGGCGGTGTTGTCGGCTGCGCATTGGCGCACGGGATGCTGGGGCGAGGGAAGCGTGCGCTTGTGCTCGACGGGGGTGATTGCGACCCGCGCGCGTCGAAAGCGAATTTCGGTCTTGTCGGCGCATACGGGAAGGGATATGGCGCGCCCCGCTACCAGCAGCTGTCACGCGAGAGCGTCGCACTTTGGTCCGTTTTCGCAACAGCGCTGCACGATGAAACTGGCATTGATGTCGAGTATGAAAACGATGGCTGCTTGCGCTTTTGCCTAAGCGAAGCGGATTTTGAAGAGGAAGCCGAATTCCTCGCGAGCTGGAATGCGCAAAGCCCGAAAATCGACCCGTGTTCGCGCATGATCGATCGATCGGCATTAGAAAGGCTGCTGCCTGGTACACGGCTCGGGCGGGAAGTGGTGGGGGCTGGAATTGGCGTTGCCGATGGCCATTGCAATCCGCTTAAGCTGTTGCGGGCGCTGCAGCAAGCCATTGAGTTACGTGGCGGCACTCTAGCTGGCAATCACACGGTGTCGAAGATTGAGCCATGTCCTGACGGTAGTTTTCGTGTTCATGTGCAAACCTCGACAGGTCCGCGTTGTTTCGAAACGGGACAGTTGATCATTGCGGCCGGGCTTGGTTCCACAGCCCTGGGGGCAATGGTGGCGCTCGACGTCCCGTTGCGTCCCCTGCGTGGCCAGTTGCTGGTCACTGAACGGCTCGAGCCAATTCTGCGCCTCCCCGCTAGCGGCATTCGCCAGACTCGCGACGGTACAGTAATGATAGGTGTAAGTCATGAGGAAGTCGGTATGGATCTCGGTACTACTACCTTCACCGCTGCCAAGATGACAAAGCGAGCCCTACGAATTTTGCCGGACCTTGCTATGGCTCGCCTTGTTAGGCATTGGGCATGTCTGCGCATCATCACCCCGGACGAGCATCCGGTGTACGCACAATCTTCAACGTATCCTGGTGCTTGGATCGCGCTCTGTCATTCCGGCATCACCCTCGCGGCGGTTCATGCTGGACCAGTTGCGGATGCTCTCGCGCGCAACGTACTGCCAGAAAACTTCGAGTTCTTCCATCATAGGCGCTTTGATGTTTCGCAAGTTATCTAGTCCCGCCGAGGACGCCGTGGTCACGGTATCGATCGACGGCAGGCGTGTGAACGCCGAGCGAGGCGACTCCGTGGCGGCTGTCCTCGTGCGCGAGGACAACCCCGTCGCTCGCACCACGCCGCGAAGCGGCAGTCCACGCGGACCTTTTTGCATGATGGGTGTGTGCTTCGAATGTCTTGCTGTCGTCGATGGCGTAGCGTCCACGCAGACCTGTCTGACGATCGTGCGCGACGGGATGCGCATCCAACGCCAACACGGTCGCCGCAATCTCAGTGAGGCGATCGCTGAGTCAGACGACGGTGGTGGCGATCTTCCTGGTGGTGAGGTGCATTCGTGATGCGAAGGTTCGATATTCTGATTGTAGGTGCAGGACCTGCCGGCATGAGTGCCGCAATACGTTCTGCTCGTCTTGGAATGACCACGATCCTCGTAGACGAACAGCCAGCACCGGGCGGTCAGATATGGCGCGCCATCGAAGAAAACGTCCGACGTGGTGTTCATCAAGGGTTAGGCGCTGCGTACAGCGCAGGCGCGGCAGTGGTACAGAACTTTCGCGAATGCGGTGCGCACTACCTGCCGGAGACCCGTGTATGGCAGATCGAGCGAGCGCCTAGCCCAGGGAAACCGGCCGGTTCCGGGGAGTGGATTGTCTTTTTGAGCCGCGCGGATGGCGCCGAAAGTATTCGCGCGCGCCATGTGTTACTAGCGACGGGCGCACAGGAACGGCCCATGCCTTTCCCAGGTTGGACGCTTCCGGGTGTAATGACAGTCGGCGCCGCGCAGATTCTGCATAAAAGCGCTCACCAGATACCCGATCAACCCGTCTGGATAGCCGGTAGTGGTCCATTGCCACTGCTCTACATGACCCAGCTGCTCGACGCCGGCGGTAGGATTGCAGGTTGGCTTGACACGACTCCCCGCGGCGCCCTCCGTCGGGGCCTTCCGACTCTACGTGGTGCAGTTGACGGCTGGCATGATCTCCTTAAGGGGCTACTGTGGTCGGCAAGATTGCGCGGGAGGGGGTTCCCCATTGTTCGAAACGTCAGTAGCCTTCGCGCTTTCGGTATCGGCCGTCTTGAACAGATTGTCTATCGCACCGAGAACGGGCTGTCGGGCGATGTGGCTGCCGACATTCTTCTGGTTCATGAAGGCGTCGTGCCGTCTATCCACTTCACTCAGGCGATGGGATGCAGCCATCGATGGAACGAAGCACAACTTTGCTTTGAGCCGGAAGTTGATACGTGGGGTGAAACCAGCGTGACTGGTCTCTATGTCGCAGGCGACGGCGCTGGCATCGGCGGCGCGAAAGCCGCGTGCACACGCGGTGAACTTGCTGCTACCGGCGTCGCGCTTTCCTCGGGCGCACTCTCAGTCGGGCGCGCAAGCGAGCTTGCAGCGCCGCTGCATCGGCGGCTCGGACATGAACTGGCGATGCGGCCTCTGCTTGATTCGATCTATCGGCCGCGTACGGAGATTTTCACGCCGCCCGATGAGACGATTGTCTGTCGCTGCGAAGAGGTAACCGCTGGCGATGTACGGCTGGCCGCGCAGCTCGGCCAGCCGGGGCCGAACCAGCTAAAAGCGTTCACGCGCGCGGGCATGGGCCCGTGTCAGGGTCGTCAATGCGGCTACACCGTTGCTAATTTGCTTGCATCTGCGCAATGTCGCTCCGTTGCTGCGGTTGGTTTCCAACGCGTGCGGCCTCCACTAAAGCCGATAACGCTCGCGGAGCTCAGTGCACTTGAAGAGTCGTCATGAGGGCGTGTGGGCATGCCTCGGAGGTCACGCCATGGCAATAAGAGAGTGTGGTTGCGGATGTTTCAGGTCCCGGAAAGGTGGAGCGTGTCGCGAGGGTAATCGGATTTCCCCCTTTCTGAGAAGCGTGCGCCGCTGCGCACGGCGCTCGTCGTCGAAGTTGCCGTAATGTCGCACATTGGACGTGAGCCGCAAGCAATCATTCCATCAAGCTTTCGCGTTTATGATCTGATGGGGAGGGCTTGCTGTTATTCCCCGACGGGCACTAATAGCGGCCCAATAGTTCTCCGGGATCATTCATAACGAATCTCCTGAAAGATTGATGTGGGCATGATGGTTCGTCGTCCAGTTGTACAGGCCAGATGCGCTTTGCCGATCGCTGTTGTCCGGCGTGGATTTCTGGCTGGTTGTACGACTCCGGATCAAGGAGAAAGTGTCTCATTAACGGACATCCAGATCGGCGGTGCCGCCTGCTTGTACTACCAGGTGTCTGACATGATCGGCACAGCCCCGTTGCCTTTGCAGCACGGCGCACGCACCCTCGACTTACAAGAGAACTGCCTGCTGCAAAAGTTCCAGCGCCTTCAATTCGTCCAGTCGACCCGTCCGTGCCTTACCTGCCAGCGTCTTGATCAATGCTTCGGCGATTGGCGCGATGCCGTGAAGATTGTCCAGGCTTGTCGCGGAAGCGGGTTGCGTCGCCGGATCTCGCTGCGACGTCGCGGCGACTGGCAGCGGCTCACTTTTTGCCGCTGGGACGGACGGTAGCCCACTATCGCCGTTGGCGGCATTGCGACCGGCTGGCTCGTCGGAGGCATCGCCTGAATGAATTCGCTGGCTGACACTCATCCCGTTCGCTTCTACGGAATCTGCGGAAACAGGTGAGGCGCTTTCCAGAGCGCTCGCGACACCCGTGCGCGGGCGTGGGCCGCGCACCTTTGCCTTCGCATCTGCCGCCTTTTCCCGCAGGCTTTCGCTGGATGCGTTGGCGAGCGGCTCCTGTCGTTCAACAGGCTCGCGACCGCGCGAAGCAGGGGTCAGCAAACGCGACACCGATTCCGGAATCTCCGCTTCGGATCGCGGCGTATCCAGCCAGCCAGCGGGCAGGCCAAGCCGCTCAGTGAAACGGTTTGCTTCAACACTGTCCATGCGCTTCTTGCCATAAAGTCGATGGGCCATGTTCGATCCGCTCATGGACATCACCACACCCAACCTTGCTTTCGATCCGTTGCGACCCGTGAGAACGTGGAGGTTATCCCGTCGAACTTTTGCGACCGTGGCCTCGTCTTCCAGCGCCAGCGGTTGCTGCTGGATTGCTTCGGACGCTGCTTTCTGTTTCGATCGCGAAGCTTTGTGCGGTATAGCGGCGTCGAGCTGCAGGGTCGTTTCGCGTCTACTGCTCCTGGCGTTCCCCGGTGACCCGCCAGTTGCTTTCTTCGGCATTTCCGTTTCCTTGGACAGGTTATCTTCAGTAGATGATGGTTGGCCGCCGTCCGGTGCAAGCACCGTGTTGGATTCTTCAGTCACGATTTCCCGCTCATCATCCAGGCTCGCGAAATCAAGCGGCGACTTCAGGCGCGCTATGGTTTCGACCGAGAGAACCGGATGGGGCTGGTCAAAGAAGCCGTGCGGTAGCCCAAGCGTGGTTTCCATGTGAAATGCGGTCTCGGGCGTGAACCGTTCACCTTTTGTCAGTTCAGCCACTCGCGTCATGCTGGATTGAAGTCCTAACGCGATGTTCTCAACTCCCACAGCATCGACGAGGAACTGGAAGGAACGTGTTTTGAAAATCGAAGCGGTTTGTGCGGAGTCTCGAGGCGGCGCTTTCGCGTACGGTTGCCCCTGCCGGTTGGCTGGAGATTTTTTCACGTGACGGGGCTGACGTTGCGCGCTGTCCCGAACTCCCGCATATCGTCCGCGGGTTTGACTCATAAAGTGGGGCTCCGTGCGGTCGTTGATGTTTGACTTCCGGATTATAGGCGAGGCAATGATGACATCATGCGTCCGTAATTTCGTCAGCAGCTCTCGTCATTTCTCCTCGTGCACGCCGATTTGATCTGACTGTTTTTGAACCGGTAGGCACCTGTTTGCTGGAAGCTTTTGTCGACTTCCTGGCGACCTTTGGTGCGTTCTTCTGAGCGGCGGGAACGTTCACGCGCGTCTTGATAGCAGTCGGTGTTTTTTTCTTGGACCGACGAGCTTTTTTCAGCTTCCGTTCTACCTCGGCGAGTAGCTCGGCGGGCGAGCATTTCAAAGCGGTTGCCAGTGCGAACAGCATCGTTAGCGTTGGCTGGTGCTGGCCGAGTTCCAGCATGCTGACGTAGTTGCGACGTATATTGGCCTCGAAGGCGAGCTGTTCCTGCGTTAGCTCGGCGTGAATACGGCGCTCGCGCAGAAGGGCGCCAAAGACTTCGGCCAACTCCAAATTTCTCTCCCAGTGAAATGGGAGTACTGTCCAATCGGCGCTATAATTTGTCTTCCCAGTACACTGGGAATTAGATGGTTGGTATGTTGGCGAAGTCCTTATCCAGTAAGGATGTGCGAATTTTTTGATGTCAGCGTACGTGCGCGAAGCGATGGTGCTCCCGAAGAAAGCGCACGTCGGCATCAGGTGGTTGATTTATCGCGAAAGCGTTTGAGGTCGTGGTTGAATGTTTGTGACTAATGAAAAGAACCGTTTGCCTTCGTCGGCAGTGCCGTTTGAGCCTGAGGGCGCAGGGGTGTGGGGGGTTATCTCGCAATTGATCCCGCGGGATGTACTGATCCTCCGGGTCTCGCCGCGGGGTTCGCGGGCCGTGCCGACGATTGTGATGATGGATCTGACCGGAAGCGCGCAGTCGCTTGACCAGTTCGCGGGCGGGGATGTCGTGCTGCGCGACGCGGCCGTGCTGAGCACGAAGCTGGCACGGGAGGTCGGCCAGTGGACGCTCGAACCACTGAGCGAGATCCGGGTGAGGGCAACCGAGCCCGAACAGTACAGCCGGGGCGAGCGATTGGTGACGGTGACCCGGTTCACGACGTCGGCAGGACGCACGTTCTCCGTGCCGTACGCGCTGGCGACGCGCCCTGCGCGCGGCAGGCGGTTATGGCGGGCGAAGGCGCCAGCCGTCGCCCGTCGCTGACCGGGGCTGGCAGTGGATGCACATCCGGAGGTGGGGTGATAATCCGCCTTATCGCGGCCAGTGCACCACCGGCGCATCGGCTGCGGCTTCAGAAAGGGATCGGTATGAGCAGACGCAGGCGGGCGATCGGGCTTCCAGACGAAACCGCCGAAGCACTGCGCGCGCGGCTGCGACGCTTCGTGCGTGCGACCCGCGACGAGGCGACCGGGGCGACCGGGGCCGTCCCGATCCCGTTTCCCACACACGTGACGGTGCTCGCCGGGCCGCTGCGGCGGATCCGCGGCGCGCGCGAACACCGCATGGTGCCGGTGCCGGAGGTGCGGGCCGGGTTAGCCGCGCGCAGGGAGGACGGCGACGAACCCTGATCAGCCTCGGGCGGGTTCGCGCTGGATGACACGGGGCGAGCCGACGGCCAAATGACGAAGTAACGGACATGACGGATACACACTTTCACGGCGCCATGCGGTGGCCCCTGCCGGCTGAACCCGAGCCGCAGGCCGGCTGGAACAACCGGTATTTCCTCGACACGGAATTCACCGACTTCCGGCAGTGCCAGCTACTCAGTCTCGCCCTCGTGGGCGAGAACGGGTCCGAGTTCTACGGCGAGCGGACCGATTTCGATCCGGCGCTGTGCAGCGACTTTGTCCGCGCCGTGGTACTGCCGCAGCTCGGCCAGTTCGAGGGGCGCGCGATGCCGTTTGCAGCGCTGCGCGAGGCACTGCGCGCATGGCTCGTGGCGGTGCCGGGCGACTCCGGGCCGGTGCTGTGCTACGACTACGAGACGGACCTGGCCCTGTTGCGGTTCCTGCTGGGCGGCCCGCTGCCGCGTGGCTGGCGGCTCGAGAACATCGCCGGCACGCGCAACCCGGAGCGACGCGCCGTCTACTACGCGCGCCATGGCGGCGAGCACCATGCGCTGCATGACGCGCGCGCCAATGCCTATGCGTGTACCGGTTGAAGCCGGGCGGCTGCCGGCCGGGCCGTCGTCCGGTCTGCGGACGTGCGGACGCATTTCTTCGCTCAAACAGAAACAGCCTCATGAAGGGGATCAGGATGGCCGGGATGCGTGTGTGGATTCCACGATCCGACGTACCGCGGATTGCACAGCGCCTGCGGGACCGACGCAAGGCGTCAGGGATGACACAGGGCGATCTCGCGGTCAGGGTGGGAGTGGCAAGAGTGACCCTGGTGCGCAGGGAGAAGGGAAGGTGGCCGCGCACCGTCGCAGCCGCCACCGTGAACGCGCTGGAGGCGGCCCTGCAGGTGCCGCCGGGTTGGCTGCTCGGTCCCGGGACGCAACCGTTGCCGGACCCCGGGTCGCCTGCGGCGGATGCCGCCGCCCGCGCAGACGGCGATCCCCAGTCACGGATCCCCGCCGCCCGGTGCCGCGAGATCGGCCCTCACGCGCGGCGGCTGCGCAGTGAACTGGGCCTGTGCGTTGCGGAGGTGGCGCGCGCCTTCCACGTGTCCCATCCCACGTTGTTGCAGTGGGAACAGGGGACGTTCCCGAAGGCGCTCACCGTGGCGCGCCTTCGCACCTGGGAGCGCGCCCTGCTGCTCGCGCCCGGGCAACTGCTGGCGCCGCCGGCGTCGCATCCCGGGGTAGGCGATGGCCGCTGGCGCGTGACGATCGGCACTGAAACGCTCGAGGCTGCCATCCATCGCGTCGCGGCGTGCCTCGCCAGCCGCGGACGCAACCTGCTCCAACCGGAGCAGCCGCTCGATGCAAAGGCCGCGCGCGATGCCGACCTGCTGGCCCACCGCTATGGGGTGGGCGCGCATCGGCGGCCACTGGTCGACGTGGCCGTCTCATACGGGATCGATCCGTCGCACGCACGCCAGACCGTCGCGCGCATGGTCGCGCGCGCAGCCGGATTCGCCTTCAGGATTCCGGTGCTGGATGCGATGCTGGCGGTGGGCGCGGCGGGCTTTTCGTTCACGACCGCCGTTGCCGATGGTCGCATGCGTGACCTGCTGGGGCCCTCGCTGTCCATGGAATGCGCTGCGGCATTCGCCGGCGAAATACTGTCCCGGCGGATCACCGGTGCGGATCCTGGCAAGGCGGTGGCCGGCACCCGCAGGCCGGCGAAAGCGGCCAACCCTTCGCTGGCCGCGGACGTCGTCTGTGTGGCGAAGGAACATCGCCCCGACCGGTCGTAAGCGGCGCAACGGGGCGTAGCCCGCGTCGCGCCCGGGCGGCAGGGCGGGGTCTCGCGGAAGGAGCACGCGCAAGCCATCGAAAGCGACAACGCCTGCGTGGCGCAGCAGGGGCTTCCACGCGACGGCTACTGGAAGTTCTGAGGGGGCGTTCAGCTGTCCGGGCGGAGCCACCGGGACGGCCTGATTTGCTGGGGGGCAGGCGATCGCGGCGCAGGTCCGGGTCCTCGACCCGATGCGCGTCCGCGCAACGGCGGTACCGGATGACAAGATCACAAGGAAAGGCGAATGCTTCGAATCACCATTGAATTGCTGCCCGGTGGACGGGAAGACGGAAAGCGGGTCATCGCGACGGCGGACATCGCGCGCGTGAGTGGCGGCGCACTCGCGGACTACAGGGTGGCCCTGGACGATGCGGTGCTCCGGCAGGTTGGCGCGCGGGCCACGGTGCGCGGCTATCCGAGATGGGCGGGCAGCGTATGGGATCTCGTTGCGCGCTGTGTTGCCGCTGCGCTGAATCAGGGCCGCGAAGCCCTGCCACCGCGACCCGCGCCACCGCAGGTGACGGTTCACGTGAATGACGCAGGCTACCGTTACGTGCGTCTGGATGAGATTCCCGAGCCGGCCAGAACGTACTTCGACAGGAAACTGGCCGGTTCGGGCATTCCGGACCACGGCTGTGCTTTCGCGCACGACTGGTTCGACTTTCTCAACGGCCAGCGCTGATGCCAGAGCGGTACGCCGTGCTTTGTAGCAGGTTGCAGCCTCGCGCACAACATGTCGATCAGATCGAACCAGCCGTCGCCGCACTCGAAACCCGACAGGGAGAAAACCGTTGGGATGGCATCCAGATCGTCAGCGACTGTCGGGTTGACGTCGAAGATGAGCGGGTATTTTGCCCGCAGGATGCCTGACAGTTCTCACGCACCGTTCTCTCGCTCCCATTCCTGGACCGCCATTGCAGCAACGGGGTCGATTGTCCCGTAGTGAAAGGCTCTCCGGAACCCGAGTGCGGTGCACGGTCAGTGATGAGCGATGATGGCGTTCTGGAATGCGCTGTAAATTTTATGAGCGTCAGGCAGCGCGGCCGCCCGGCCAACCTGCTTCTCGCCATACACCCTTACGCCGGGCATCGGAGATTGCGACAATGGCGCTCCCTGGAGCATATTGCGGTTATCGACTCGAGTCTGTCATGGCCGCATTCAGATCGGCTGCTCCATCGGGAAGAAGGAATAAGGCCGGAGCACCTCGCGAACCTTTCTGGCCAACCGGGATCGCATGATGAACAGTGAAATGAGCGGCGGCTGTCAGTGACGCCGCGGACCGCATCCAGTATCTGCAGCGATTGGCCGCCGACAATCAGGGCATCGGCTAAACGCTCGCAAAAGGGACTGGGATTCACGAGTACCAAGGAACCACATCAGGTATCAGGCGAAAGAGGGTGATCGGCCCGGCTGGGATCTCTACACCGAGATTCTTGAGCCGGAGGACGTCGTGTATCTCGAGCTCGACGGAGTAGCCGCTGAAGTCACGATGCTCGGGAACATGGAGCGCGGCCCGGGCACGGTGCTGTTGCGCCTGCCGGTCGACACTGCGAAGCAGCTTGGTCTCGTGCCGCCGGACTGGGAAAATTCGGACTGGGCAAAAGGATAGGTCATGCGCGAATACCGGGACAGGACGGTGCAGGAGGTCGCGGCCTGCACATGCGACCGCTGCGGCCGGCGCATGACGCCCGTTGACGATCAGTGGGAGTGGCACGAAAAGATGTCGCTCGACTGGCGTGGCGGCTTTGGCTCGATTTTCGGCGACGGCGCCCATGTGAGCCTTGACCTTTGCCAGCAGTGTGTCCGCGATACGCTGGGGCGTTGGCTTCGCGTCGATCCGCCGTCCGTACCGGATGGCTCAATGCAAGCCCTGAAGGGCGTCGTGCCCCGACCCAATGCGCCGGTATCTGTCGACAGGATGAATCCCTGGGAATTTCACGAGCGCGACTAGAGGGCTTACCGCCCCATGCGGGTCCGCGCGTCGCTCAGACTGCCGATCATGGATTGCCGTTTCTCATGGGGCATCCCGAACTCACCGTCGCGACACTCAGGCGGCTCGTTACCTTCGGTTGAACAAGTTAGCCTTATCGCTGAACGAGTCTTGTCGACCGCATCGCCGCCGGTGCGACGTTGGGAGTTCAAGCGCAGGTAACAAGATGGACCGGTCGTTCATGACGGCGCCTCAGAGGCAGCAGCTCGGCCATTGCCGACATTGGCGCGGCCTGGGGTCTACGTCGGCAATGTGGCGGACTGCTGACGGTGGCGGCATCGAGCAACCCTACGGCAGCTTTCCGCATCAGCGAACTCACACTCTCGACCCGTTCCTGCCCCTCAGTAAATGCTCCGAATGTCACCACCGCGCTCCGAAGCGGCCGTTCTGCCCCACGCCGTCGGGTCGAACTTAACTGGAGGTTGCCGGCGACTCGTGTGCGCTGGGCGAGCGCACTGGCTCCGGCATAGGGAGAGCCGGAGGCGAGGAATAGCCGCCGTCCGACCATGCGCGAAGAAAGCGCTACTGGCGGACCATGCCAACTTTTGACATTCCGTGTTGCTCGACAAATCCCTGTGCCCGTATAGCGAGGCGGATGACGTCACGGCGTGAAGCACGGATCGAGGGAAGCATAGTGCGAGGGGTGCTTCGATCGCACTCGTGCACATGCCCCAAAAGAACATGCATGTGGCGCACGACCGTGGATCTTTCGCGTCCCCTACTATTAACTGCTGCATTAATGATGAAGTCGCGTTGGCGTTAACCCTGTTGGCATTTTGGCTGGCAATACTCCGTCCCGGCCTATGCGGTTGCGCGCCAGAAGGCGCAGCAAGCACCGGCGAATTTCGAAGGATCGGCCCCGACCTGTCGGCGGCGATCCGTCCATGAATGATCGAGGAGTCAAGCAATGAAGCAGGCAGCGGCCGTCATCAACGGTGAGTCGATTGAGACACGCGACACGGTAGCGGTGCTGGATCCGTCCAGCGGCGAAGTGATCGGCCAGACCCCGGACTGCGGTCCTGCAGAAATCGATCTTGCGGTTAGCGCGGCCCGGCGCGCATCGCATCGGTGGCGCAGGGTGGCGGTTGCCGAGCGCGCGCGCATTCTGCGCCGCATCGCCCAACTGGTCGAACGTGACCGCGATGAACTGGCGGAGCTCGAAGCACTGCAAACGGGGAAGCCTTTGCGGCAAGCGAAGCGCGATGCTGAAATTACCAGCCGCTACTTTGACTTTTACGCCAGCGCGCTCGAGACACACTATGGGTCTTCCATTCCGTTGAACGCGGATACGATGATTTTTACGCAATGGGAACCGCATGGTGTTACCGCGCACGTGATTCCGTGGAATTACCCGATGCAGATCTTCGCGCGCACCATCGCCCCCGCACTGGCGATGGGCAACTGCTGTGTCTTGAAGCCTGCAGAAGAAGCGCCGTTGACCGCGTTGAGACTGGCATTGCTCGCGCTTGAAGCGGGCTTGCCTGCCGGCGCGCTGAACGTAGTGACTGGCTATGGCGAGACGGCCGGTGCAGCGTTGACGAGCCATGGCGACATCGACCATATCTCGTTCACCGGCTCAGTCGAAGTAGGACGCATCATCGCCCACGCCGCGGCCAACCGTGTAATTCCGGCAACGATGGAATTGGGCGGCAAGTCGCCCAATATCGTGTTCGCCGATGCGGACCTCGAACGTGCCGTACCGGGCGTCGTCAACGCCATTCTGCAAAATGCAGGGCAAACCTGCTCAGCCGGTTCGCGGCTGCTGGTTCACGAAAGCGTGCACGACGTGCTGGTGGAGCGCATCCAGCAGGCCTTTGCCAACGTGACGATCGGTCCTGCTCTGACTGACCCCGTTCTTGGGCCGCTCATTTCGCAGACGCAGCGCAGTCGCGTCATGTCGTTCCTCGAGCAGGCGCGCGGCAACGGCGCGAAGATCGTTGCCGGCGGCAACGCGCTGAACGGCGGCGTGTTCGGTAAGGGCTTCTTCCTGCAGCCAACGTTGATTGACGATGTCGACCCCGCGAGCCCGATGGGCCAGGACGAAGTCTTCGGACCGGTGCTGGGCGTGACGCGGTTCCGCAATCTCGAGGAAGCGGTCCAACTGGCCAATGGCACCGACTATGGACTGGTTGCTGGCGTGTGGACGCGCGATCTGACCACCGCGCATCGAATGATCCGGGAGGTGTTGGCCGGGCAGGTCTTCGTCAACACATACGGCGCCTCGGGTGGGGTTGAACTGCCGTTCGGCGGCTTCAAGCGCTCCGGGTACGGACGCGAGAAAGGCGCGGAGGGGTTGCGCAGTTTTGCGCAGATCAAGACCGGTGTGGTCGCGCTGTAAGCCAGTCCAACTCATCCCAAGGTCCGAGGAATTATGTCGAGCATGACACGTACAACAACAGATCCCAGTGAGCCTGAGTTCCACGGTGAGTCGCGCACCGCAACGCCTGGGCCAATCGAGTCCCTGTGCACCCCTGCGCTGTTGCTCGACGAGAGCCGCATGATGCGCAACATCGCGCGTCTGCGGGTACGTCTCGCGGAACGCAGCGTCAAGTTGCGCCCGCACCTGAAGACACCGAAGTCGATCGAAGTGGCGCGTCGCGTGATGGATGGTCCGGCCGGACCGGCGACGGTATCGACCCTTCAGGAAGCGGAGCAGTTCGCCGCCGGCGGCGTGCGCGACATTCTCTACGGTGTCGGCGTTGTGCCCAGCAAACTCGACCGCGTGAGTGCACTACGCCGGCAGGGCATCGACCTGTCGGTCGTGGTGGACAACGTCGACGCTGCGCGAGCGGTTGCCGAGCAGTCGCGGCGCACGAATGACCGCATTCCAACGCTGATCGAGATCGATTCGGACGGTCATCGCGCCGGTGTGCGGCCCGATGACACCGTCAACCTTCTTGCAATCGGCAACACACTGCATGATGGCGGTGCCGAATTGCGCGGGGTCATGACTCATGCGGGCGAATCGTACGCTTGCCGGAGCATCGACGAGATCGCGACGATTGCCGAACGCGAACGCGCAGCGGCAGTCGATTCCGCTGCCGTGTTGCGCGTTGCAGGATTGCCAGCCCCCGTCGTCAGTGTGGGCTCGACGCCGACGGCCCATTTCGCAGGCGACCTGACCGGCGTCACGGAGGTGCGTGCGGGTGTGTTCGTGTTTTTCGATCTCGTGATGACCGGTCTTGATGTGTGCACCGTCGACGATATCGCTGTCAGCGTGCTTGCCACCGTCATCGGTCACCAGGTCGACAAGGGATGGATTCTCGTCGATGCAGGCTGGATGGCGATGTCGCGTGATCGCGGTACGGCGTCGCAGAGAATCGACCGAGGTTATGGCGTGGTATGCAGTGTCGACGGCGTGCCCTACCCCGACCTGATCATGGTCCAGGCGAACCAGGAGCAGGGAATCATCGCCGTGCGCAGCGGTAGTGAGGCGTCGCTGCCGCAGTTACCCATCGGCTCTCTTGTGCGCATTCTCCCGAATCACGTTTGCGCGACGGCCGCCCAGCATGCCTGCTACGAGCTGATTCGCACCGGCTCACGTGAAATCGTAGCGCGATGGCCACGCTTTCGGGGCTGGTAATAATTAGCGACGAGTCCCTCGCCTGCTGCTAAGACAACGACACGGCTACTTTATGTCAGCTTGTCGAGTAGCGCGAAGCATTGCATGTCAGACCAGCTCGTCATGCGATATAGCTTCGAGAAAAAGAAGGAATCCGAAATTAACGTGGATAATTGGTTGCACTTTTGCGTCGCGCCGAGGGTGCTCGGGATAGGCGAGTCGACGTCATCTTTCCGGGCTGGAGAAATAACATGAAGATTCGCTTTAGTGCGGCCCGTTTCCTTTCGTGGCTGGCGGTGAGTTACGGTGCTTTGACTTTGGGAATGTCCGCTGCGCACGCCGATGAAGATCACCTGAGCACGGTGGTCAAACGCGGCACGCTGTTGTGCGGCACGGACAATGCAACACCAGGCTTCGGCTATCTGAACACAAAGACCGGCAAGATGGAGGGCATGGATGTCGACCTTTGCAGGGCTACCGCTGCCGCCGTGTTGGGTGACCCGAACAAGGTGCAGTACGTGATCGTCACGGACCGCAGCCGTTTTAACGCGCTTCGCACGGGGCAGGCCGACGTCGTTTTCGCACACAGTACGGTCACGCCGACGCGCGAGTCGGCAGCGCTCAGCATTTCCTTCCTGCCCACCAATTTTTATGACGGTACCGGTGTTCTCGTCAAGACCGCGCTGAAGGTCAAGCACATCAGCGACCTGAACGGTGCGACATTCTGCACGACGCAGGGTTCGGAAACGGAGCAGATGCTGGCGGGTTACTTCAAGGCTCACAACTGGAAAACGTCCACCAAGGCGCTGACCTATCAGGACACGAACAAACTGTTTGACGCCCTGAACTCCGGACGTTGTGACGCGATGGTGACGGACAAGTCGGCTCTGGCGGGCTGGCGCGGCAACGCGAGCAATCCGGCTGCTTTCCAGATTCTCCCTGAGGCGTTCGACAAATCGCCGCTCGCAGGGTTTGTGTCAGAGGACGACGCTCGCTGGCACGCTGCGTTGACATGGGTGATCTATGCGACCTTCGAAGCCGAAGAGCACGGCATCACCTCGAAGAATCTGCCGACCTTCGTCAAGACGACGGACCCGTACCTGCAAAAGTTCCTGGGTGTGAACGGTACGCTCGGCAAGGACTTCGGGCTGCAACCTGATTTTGTGCAGAAGGTCATCGCATCGGTCGGCAATTACGGTGAGATCTACGACCGCAATATTGGCCCACGGACACCCTACGCAATCGAACGCAAGGGTTCTCTGAACGCGGCATGGAATGACGGCGGCATGATGTATTCGCCGCCCTGGTATTAAGCAGCGCAAGTCGCACTGCAGCCGGCGGCCTGCAACCTGCCGCCGGCTTCAGCAGAGTCCGGATATGAAACCAGATCAACTGTCCGGCCGCATTGGAAATTCTGACGTCAGTGGAGAAGGAAGCGTGTCGCAACTAAAGCTGTCCAGCACGGAAAATCGACCGTTCGGACCTCCGCCTCCACCTGCTTCGCAGTCGGAGTTGAAGCGGCGGCGCCAGGCACGCACGCGCGCAGCGGCGATCCAGACGCTGATCCTTGCGGCCATTCTTGCGGTCGTGTTGGCCTTCTTCGCGACGGTATGGGGGGGGCTTCAACGCCATGGCATCGGATTTAGCCTCGATTTTCTCAAGCAGCCTGCAGGCTTCGACATCAGTGAGGGCCTGACGGTAGCGAAAGGTCCGCACGGTCTGTCGCTGGTGCCGTTCAATTCCCAGCAGACCTACGCCCAAGCGCTGATTACGGGTCTTTACAACACCCTCGTAGTCACGCTCATCTCGATCGTGCTCGCCACCGTTGTTGGCGTGATGGTCGGCACCGGGCGGATGTCGAGGAATTGGGTCGTCAAAAACTGGGCGTGGGCGTTTGTCGAACTCATCCGCAATACGCCGCTACTCATCCAGATCATCTTCTGGTATTTCGCTGTGCTGTTGCAACTGCCGAGCCTGTCAGATGCGACGCTGCTGCATGGTGCGTTGATCGCAAGCCGGCAAGGTGTGTTCATTCCATGGCTGGTTGCTACCCCGGCGGCGTCGCGCTACGCGTGGGTTGCAGGACTGGCCATGGCCGTGTTTGCCGTGGGTGTGCTGGTGGGGAGGCGAGGCCAGCGTCGCTTAGCCTTCGCGGTGAGTGCCGGGATATTGGCGCTAGGCGTTGCGGTCGCGGGGCGGCCGTTCAGCATCGACATGCCGCAGGCCAGCGCTTTTTCGGTGTCGGGTGGCGCGGGCTTGTCTCCGGAGATGGCCGCCCTGATCATCGCGCTCGGCGTGAACTTCGCCGCGTACGTTGCGGAAGTGGTGCGCGGTTCGGTGCAATCGATCGACCGAGGGCAGTGGGAGGCAGCCGCTGCATTAGGTCTCGGCCATCGTGAATCCCTATGGGTCGTCGTCTTGCCGCAAGCGGTGCGCGTCATCCTGCCTTCCCTTGGCAACCTGTACGTCACCATCGCGAAGAGCACTTCCTTTGCGATTGCGATCGGCTTTCCCGATATGTTCAGTGTGTATGGGACGGTCGCCAACCAGACCGGCCGTGCACTGGAGGGCATCATCATTGTCATGGTCGTCTACATGCTCATCAGCTTGTCCATTAGTGCGATCGCGAACCTGTACAACCGGCGTGTCATGAACAAAGGAGCTCGGTAATGGCAATGACTATCGGTCGGTGGGCGCGGCACAACCTGTTCTCGACTTCATCCAGTTCGCTGCTCTCGCTGGTGTCGATTCCGCTGACGCTTTATATTGCAGTCCTTGCCGCGCGCTGGGTCTTGTTCACCGCGCATTGGTCGGTCGTGGTGGACAACCTGACCGTATTGCTGGTCGGGACGTTCCCGGCAGACCAGATCTGGCGTGCGCTCGTCACTGGCGCCGGACTGAGCGCGCTGTTCGGCATGACGATCGGCCTTGTATTGATAGCGAAGCGCTGGAAGCGCCATGTCGTGAGCGGCGCAGTTCTGGCGGTGGCCGTGGCGGTGACGTATGGGATTCAATTTTATTGGCTCGCCGGTGTGTTCGGCTGTCTTTCCATCGCGCTGGTTGCATGCGCCGCTACGAGCCGCTGGCCCCAGATCGGCCGCGGCATAGGCCTGTTGTGGCTGCTGGGCGTTGGCATCATCTGCGCATTGCTGGCACCGGCCGGCGTCGACCGATGGGGTGGATTGCTCCTGAGTGTCCTCGTCACGGTGATTGCCACCTTGCTCAGCCTGCCGTTAGGCATCCTGCTCGCGTTCGGCAGGAATAGCCGGTTTTCGAGCCTGCGACTGGCGTGTTCGGGGTACATCGAATTGATGCGTTCCGTGCCGCTTGTCTGTACTGTTTACTGGTCATGGATCATTATTCCGCTGGTGTTTCCCCCTCAGGTTCACATTCCCGACCTTGCTCGGGGCATCGCGGGTTTCGTGCTGTTCTACGCGGCCTATACCGCCGAGTATGTGCGCGCGGGTATCCAGAGCGTGCCGCGGGGGCAATCGGAGGCGGCCCAGTCTTTGGGCTTCAGCAAGCGGGACGAGAGTTTCGTCATCGTTCTTCCGCAGGCATTGAAGGCCGTGATTCCCGCGCTCGTGGGGAACGTGCTTGATCTGTTCAACAACGTACCCGCGCTGTTCATTATCGGGCTTACCGATTTTCTGAAGGCAGGACAAACCGTGCTCGCCAATCCGCAGTACAGCGGCTCGCAAGACGAGGTTTATGCCTTTCTGTTCGCTGCTTACCTCGCGATCGGCTCGCTCATATCGTACGGTGCTCGCCGGATTGAACTGAAAATGAGCGAGGGTGCGCGCTAGCCGGCGCCTCGAAAAGATGGATGGCCAGCTTCTTTGCTGGGTGAAGATATTTTTTTGACAAAGGAGTGGACATGTCCGCGATTGTCCAAATGCACAAGCTGAATAAATCGTACGGTGCATTTCACGTGTTGAAAGACATAGATCTGCAAGTGCAGAGCGGCGAGGTGGTGGTCATTATCGGTGCGAGCGGCTCCGGCAAGTCGACCCTGATTCGTTGCGTCAACGGGCTGGAGAATTTCCGCGATGGCCAACTGATTGTCGATGGAATCGAGCTGGCGCCGTCGGAGGATGGGGTCGGCACTTCAAGGAAGGAACTGGCGGATATCCGTAAGGAAGTCGGCATGGTCTTCCAGCACTTCAATCTGTTTCCGCACAAGACCGTTCTGGAAAACGTGATGCTCGCACCGATCCGCGTACGCAGATGGCCGCGTGCGCGCGCCGAGACGATTGCCCGCAAGCTGCTTGAGCGCGTTGGACTACGAGACCATGTCAACAAGTACCCATCCCAGCTTTCCGGCGGACAGCAGCAGCGAGTCGCTATTGCGCGTTCGCTGGCGATGGAGCCGCGGGTGATGCTGTTTGACGAGCCGACCTCGGCGCTTGATCCGGAAATGGTAGGCGAGGTGCTTGAAGTGATGCGCGAGCTCGCCAGTTCTGGAATGACGATGATGATCGTTACCCATGAAATGGGCTTCGCGCGCGAGGTGGCGGACCGGGTTATCTACATGGACCACGGCAAGGTGCTTGAACAAGGGGAGCCGGCCGCCATCTTCGACAATCCCATGCACGACCGTACGCGTACGTTCCTGTCACGGGTACTCAAGCATTGATGCCGCGGCGACGCTCGCCGAGCCACGAACCCGTCCAGCCGGCGCACGCGTGGGGCAGGACAGAGAGGGCCGGCGCCGAGATGAGTTGAGCTGACGCGCGAAGAGGCGTCCGACCGGGCTAAACGGTTGACCCGAAGAAGCCCGATTTTCAATAGAAAACTTTAGGAAGTCAAACGATGAAACTGCTTCGTTATGGGCCAAGAGGGCATGAAAAACCAGGCTTGCTGGATAGTGACGGCAAGATTCGTGATCTGTCTGCTGTCGTGGACGACATCGCTGGTGACGTGCTAACAGACGCAGGGCTTGCACGGTTGCGCGCCATCGGTCCTGCGTCGTTGCCCGTCGTGCAGGGCGAACCGCGCATCGGACCATGCGTTGGCAACATCGGTAAGTTTGTCTGTATCGGCCTGAACTACGTCGACCATGCGGCCGAATCGAATTTGCCAGTGCCGACGGAGCCGATCGTTTTCAACAAGTGGACGAGCGCCGTCTGCGGCCCGAATGACGGCATTGAAATCCCGCGCGGCTCCGTGAAGACCGACTGGGAAGTCGAACTCGGCGTTGTCATCGGCAAGTCTTGCAAGTACGTCGACGAAGTAGATGCGCTCGAGTACGTAGCGGGCTATTGCGTGATCAACGATCTGTCGGAGCGCGAGTGGCAGATTGAACGCGGCGGCACGTGGGACAAGGGAAAGGGCTGCGACACATTCGGACCAATCGGCCCCTGGCTCGTGACTCGCGACGAAGTGGCCGATCCGCAGGCACTCGATCTGTGGCTCGAGGTCGACGGGCATCGCTACCAAAACGGCAATACGCGCACGATGGTGTTCCGCGTCGCGAAGCTGGTTTCGTATTTGTCCCAGTGCATGAGCCTGCAGCCGGGTGACGTGATCTCTACCGGTACGCCGCCGGGAGTCGGCATGGGGGTGAAACCGTCGCCGGTGTTTCTGAAGCCGGGGCAGACGATACGGCTTGGTATTGATGGTCTTGGCGAACAGCAGCAGACCACGTACGCGGCCGAATAACACGCTCGCCGCATGCATTTCGGCGAACAATGGGGCGGCGAGGTTGTTTTCGTGAAGTGGCCGCACCCTAAGTCATATCAGAGGCCGTGCGCAATTGAGCCCGGACACCGGCTCGCGCGCTCTGCAGTCACTCGCGCGAATGTGTCGGGTGCGGGTCGATGGTCTTGCGGAACTCGCGTGATTGAGGGTCGGCCGGGCTGAGCGGACATCATCGTTATGAATCCGCAGACGAATTGTGCAGGCGGATCGCAGGGAATCTCTCGTGTCAAACGCAAATAGCAATGGCGGTCAAAAAACCCGCAGACTACCATCCTCGGATTGTTGCGCTCACACTCAAGTCAATGATCTCGACCGAGGACCTGCACTTTTTCATTATGCTTACGAACGCGGCGTCACTCGCTGACGCCGCGCGCAAGCTCGACGTCACGCCGCCCGCGGTCACGCAGCGACTGCGTCTTCTTGAAGCGCGCTTGGGCATGCGGTTAATCGACCGATCGGGGCGGCGCATGGTGCTCACCGATGAGGGCGAACTGCTTGCGAGCAATGCGCGCCGGATCTGCGATGACATCGGCAATCTGGCGGACACGCTGGCATCGCGACGCGGCTCGGTGGCTGGACATCTGCGGGTGATCGCGCCGCTCGGTTTCGGGCAGCGTTATGTCGCGCCTGCCATTGCTGAATTTCGCACCCTTTACCCGGAAGTCAACGCAAGCCTCATGCTATCCGATCGTCCCGCGAGCATCTCAGACGATATGTGGGACCTAATGGTACATATCGGCGAATTGCGCGATTCGTCGCTTGTCAGCCGGCGCCTTGCACCTAACCGCCGCATCCTGTGCGCCGCGCCCTGCTATCTGGCCCGGCGCGGCGAACTGCGGTATCCGGACGATCTGCGCGCGCATGACTGTATCGCGCTGCGTGAAAACGATGAAGACGTGACGATGTGGCGCTTCACGCCGAAAGATCATGGTGCACCGGCGAACGTCCGTATCGAACCGGTCATGACGAGCAATGATGGTGGCACCGTGCGCGATTGGGCACTGGCCGGACTCGGGATCATTTCACGTTCCGAGTGGGATGTCGCCGAACACCTGAACGCGGGGCGGCTTGTCCCACTGCTCGGTGCATGGACGCAACCGGACGCGGATATCGTCGCGCTGATCAGTTCGCGGCATGGGCGCTCGCTGCGCGCAACTCGTTTTCTTGAGCTTCTCCATGCCTCGGTGTTGCAACAGCCTTGGCTCCCGCGAAATGGCAGCGAGCATCCCGAGCGCGGCAAGTGTGCAAAGGACCCGCGTGCCGATGGCTCAGGCGCTCGCGCGACTGCCGTCTGACGGGATGTGACCGCAACGGTATGCCGTCACTCTCAAACACCATGACTCAGGTTAGTCCCGGTAGTCAGGTTCCAGCTTATCGAGCCTGCGTTTGATGCTCTCAAGATGTAGCTGACTGGCTTCCTCGGCGCCGGACTCCATTTGTTCGAAGGTCAATCGCGCGATCTGTGGATCGACCGGTTTCAGAGGCACGCCCGTTGACAGCGCGAGGCGTTCCACTTCGCAAACCCGTTCGAGATAGTAGAGGTCGTCCCAGGCTTGCGCGATGCTTCGGGCAGCGACCATGACGCCATGATTTTTCAAAAAGATCACGTTCGCGCTCCCGAGTGCGGCTGCGATGCGTTCGCCTTCACGGTTGTCCAACGCGAGGCCGCCGAAACGCTCCTCCACCGCGAGCCGGCCGTAAAACCTCAGTGATGTCTGACCCGCCCATCGCAACGGCGGCCCTTCGAGCATCGACAGGGCGGTTGCGTTCGGCATGTGCGTATGAAAGCATGCAACGGCATGTGGATGGTGCAGATGCACCTGCCCATGAATATGAAAAGCCGTGCTTTCGGGCTCCCCTTTTCCAGCGAGAACCTCACCGTCAAAATTGCAGATCAGCAGGCTGGAAGCGGTGATTTCATCGAATGCGTAACCGAGCGGGTTGACCAGAAAGAGCCTCGGGTGTCCCGGCACGAGCGCGGAGAAGTGGTTGCAAATGCCTTCATGAAGGCCGAGCCGCGCGGCCATGCGAAAGCACGCAGCGAGATCGAGACGCGCCTGCTGGATGGCAGGAGATTTCAATTCATCAGACGTGTGGCGTGAATTTGAACCTATCGCGGAATGTGTGGAAGTCACGTCATCCATATTCTTTACCCGGACGTCTCTTGGTTGCGACGCGTGCAATTGAGTCGTATGGCTGGCTCAACGACATTGCGTAAGCGTTCGACGTACCGCTCCTTTGGAAAGTTGAGTGTGGCCGCCTAACCGTCTTCTCCATCAACGAACTGATCGACCCGATCGGTGCTGGACTTGGTCTGACGGCCTGTGCTTGTGGTCTGTGACCCAATGATATTACCAGGGCCACGCCAACGACGTTGCCGTGCTTGTTTCGCAGGCGCGCTGATGAAGCAGGCGTGCCACCGTCAGGTCCTGCAGGGCAATACCTGTCATGTCGAATAGCGTGATGTCGTCCGCTTGCCGGTTTGTCTGGACCCGGCCGGTGATCACATCGCCGATCTCGATAGATACGGTGCCCGGCGCCCATTGAGTCTCGCCGATTTCTCGCGCCTGGGTCCGGTCGTCGACGAAAACGCGACTGCACATCAGCAAGCCTTCGGGAAGTTCACGTTTGCCTTTCGTGTCGGCACCGACGCAGTTGAGGTGAGTCCCGGGTCGTACCGCCGCCGCGTCGAAGAGCGGCCCGAAGCCTGGAGTCGCGGTGATCACCACATCGCTTTCGGCAACTGCGGCGTTAGGATCGGTCGCATGCGAGACTTCGCAGTGTCCGGTGAAATGCGCTTCAAACGAAGCATCGCGTTGAGCGTCCGCGGTGATATAGCGAATGGAGGAAAGCTGCTTTAGCACACGCAGCGCGAATGTGACCTGAACTCGCGCCTGTACGCCCGTGCCAAAAACGCACAGGCCGGCGCTGTCCGCACGCGCGAAGAGTGTCAAACCCAAGCCACCTGCCGCACCCGTGCGCATGGTCGTGATTGCGTTGCCGTCGATCACGCATACAGGCCGGCCGGTCTTGGGATCGATCAACATGATGGTGGCCTGGTGAGGTTCGCCGCCCACGCCGCGGTTTGCAGGCCAGAACCCCGCAGCCTTAAAGCCGAGCAGGCCTTGCGACTGTACGTCGCCCGATTTGATTCCAAATACGCCACCCGTCACGAGCGCCTCCCTGACAACAGGAAAGACACGCCCTTCGCCCGCGCTGTGCAGAGCAAACGCCTCCCGTACCGCGTCGACGACATCGTCAGGCTCTAACAACCCCTCGACTTGGTTTTTGTCGAGAAGAATCAGCTTGCCATCATTTCGCATCGTATTACACCTTTGTTTGTGAATAGTTCGATCCTGCGAGCGTTTCGCACGTGCGCTAACCAACGTGTGCCAGTCGAAGAGTCGGAGCGCGGCCGGGCTCAAGGAGTACTGCGCCGGGGTGCGGCTGCTAGAGGGGCCGCCGCGCGGTTGGCGTTCCTCGAACATAACTGTGTTACCGAGACGCACATCAGCGCGGCAACACCGAACATCGGAACGCGATCGGAGCCGGTAAGGCTGTGCAGCCAGCCCGTTGCGTAAGGTCCGCAGATGCCGGCCAGCGTGCGGATGATTTTGACGAGCCCGATGCCGGACGCAGCGGCCACGTTGTTCAGATACCGAGGAGTCAACTGCCAGAACGATGCATGTGGGGCATAGACGCCAACCGCCCTAGGGTGAAAGCGGCCATCACCTCATAAGGCGACGAAAGATACAGCGCTGCAGCGAACGACAAGCCGCCCAACGCCGTTGGAATTGCGACGTGCCAGGCGCTGAACGAGGAAGGTCGGGCATATTGTCCCCCCAACAGAATCATCACTGCCGATACCGCAAATGGAAATGCGGTGATCAGCCGGACTCGGAACACTGAATACTTCCCAGCGAACACGGGCGCAACTCGGTTCGACGCGATCGCGAAACCAAGAGTGCCGATGCGCAGACTTTTCATCAAGTACTCCTCATTCCTGCGTCACCCTCAATGGCATCGAAGGCGTATCTGCCCAACGGGGTATCAACGGGCAATGGCGTTACTTTCTGCGGCTCGGCGGTAGACTGCCGGCGTGCGTGACGGCAGGTGTGTTCGCCTGCCGTTTGAAAATTATTAGTTGTCAAAAAGCCGTTGGGGTTAAGGCAGTCTGACTGATTAGTTAACTTGTGGATTAATTACGTCTCAAGCGAGTAGCCGGTCCGGCGTACGTCGCAGGGCAACCTGATGGACATCCAAGTCAAAGGAGCATCGTCAGGACCAGCGCGGCTTGCTCTGCTACCCACACGTCAATGCGCCTAGGCCGGACTTGCCGGTCAGGCGCATCGTCGGTGCCGTTCACTTCTTGCCGATCTGACGCTGCCCTACGGACAAGTGCTGCACGACTACAACCGATAACACGCATTGCCGTTCCGTCGATCTCTGTAGTGTGGATGGCCGGTATGGGTCCGGCGAGCAGCCATTCGCCGTCACGACGCGAACGACCTATCATGGCCGAGAGCACCAGTTCAATGAAGGTCCTGTAGAGCGACCGTTGAAAATCGTCGACGGCCGCTTTCGGGCGGCTTCTGTGGATGAGTACTGTCGGCCATCAAGCGACGTTCACGAACCTGCTACCAAGGACCGGAAGTTCCTCTGAAGCGGACAGCCACGTTGGTAATCTGAACGGACTTGCTGGGTGCCGCCTCTATGGCTTTGACGCTGTGATCAACTCCTCTTCACGTTAGCAGCGCGGTACAAGTACACTATCGGTCTAAGCAAATCCGGATTATCCAATCCGCGCGCATGCGCCGAGTTTTCGCGGGCAAGGCGTTGCGCGGGTTCCGGTCCTTACTTCGTGAAGTCCGTTGTGGAACGCTCGATTCGCGTCAGAAATGCCATGGATTATTTTGCCGCAGTACGGGCCTTCGTTTGCGCAGCGGAACTGCAGAGCTTTAGCAAGACGGCCGTTGAAATGGCAGTCAAGACGTCGACCATCTCGCGCTACGTCAGTGCGCTAGAAAACGATTTGGGCATAGCCCTGTTTAACCGGTCGACGCGGGGGCTCGTCCTGACGGAGGGCGGCAGGCTGTTTCGTGAGCACGCCATGGTTGCCCTAAAGGCGCTCGATGACGCGCGGCAGGTTACGTCGTCACTAAATCGCACACCGCAAGGCGTGCTGCGCGTCACGATGCCGTCGGCATTCGGGCGCCGACACATCGTGCCGCATCTGCCGGCGTTCATGACGCGCTATCCCGACATCGACCTCGATATCGTATCGACCGACGAAACGCTCAATATGATCGAAGTCGGCATCGACCTGGCGATCCGTATCGGTGCGCTGTCCGATTCGTCGTTGATGGCAAAACGCATTGCTCCGCATCGTCGTATCGTGTGCGGCAGCCCGGCGTATTTGGAGCGTAGCGGCACGCCGAATGTCCCTGAAGATCTGTCCACGCACGATACGCTTCGTCTGTCGCTGTTGCCGGACGACACCTGGTCTTTCACGCGCAGGGCCAATGCAAAGAGGTCGTCGGAGCAGACGCAAGTGCCGGTGAAGCTGCAGGGGCGCTTGCGCGCAGACGACTCCGAAGCTGTGCTGGAACTGGCCGTGGCCGGCTGCGGCCTTGCGCTTCTGCCGACGTGGCTCGCGTCCACGGCTCTGCGCGAAGGGCGTCTGCTGCACGTGCTGCCTGAATGGGACGCGCGCACGGGACGCGCCGAGCCTGCGATCTGGGCAGTCTATCCGCCGAAGAAAATCGTCTCGTCGAAGGTGCGCGCGTTCGTGGCTTACTACGCCGAGGTGATTGGCGAGCCGCCGTACTGGGACGACGGACTCGCACTGGAGCTTCAGACCTAACGCGCGAAGCGGATGTCAAGCGTGCGCAGCCATGTCTGCAAGCCGGCATCCTGGATCGGAATCACATAGGCGTTTTCATTTGTTTCATTGAAGTGCGCGTGCCAGTAGCCCGGCGGCGTAACGAATGCCATCCCGGTTTCCCAATCGACGCGTGTCGGATTGGCGATGTTGCCGTTCTCATCCAGTTCCGTGCCGACCAGCGTGTAGACGCCTGGATTGCCACCAGCGATGAAGTCGAGCGCAATCGATTGATGGCGGTGCGGCTTCTGCACGGAGTGGGGCGGCACGATACCGAACATCGCCCACAATACATGCGTGACCGTACGCGTCTGCGGGAAGTTGATGTTGCCCAGCAGCACGCTGATGCGGTTTCGGAGCCCCGCGTTGGCTTCTTCCGAGACCTTGCGCAATTCCGCCTGTGCCCGCGCGGCGGGGTAGAGCGTTGGGGCAAAGCGCGGCCGGACGCCCGTTGTACCGAGATAGGTGAGCAGCGGAGCGTCGTTCACGTAATAGAGCGTGGCGGTCGCGTCGGCGGTGAACACTGCAGCATCGCCGCCAGGCAGCGTGAAGAAATCGCCCTGCGCAAACGAAAAGCGGTTCTCGCCTTGAGCCACGCTGCCGGTTCCGCTGATGACGTAGCAGACCTGGGAGGTCGCATTCGGCGCGAGCGTCAATGCCTCTGCCGCGTTGATGCGCAGGAAACTGGCGCTCAACCCAGGACCCGTCGCGGGACCGGGGCAGCCCAACTCAGCGGAAAGGTCGAGTGGGACGATGCGGGTCGCGCCGTCCGCATAGAGCGAAGGCTGGAAAATGCGGAAAGGCACGCGCGAAATGAGCTTCGCGCCGATCGGATTGGCGGACGACGTGTATTCGAAGTATTGCGCGTCCGAAGTGGCGGCAGCGAGTTCGGCGGGAAGCGTCGGGGACGTGCTTGTCAACATAGTCAGCTCCTGTTGATGGGGGATGCTTCGTGCGGGCCTCTGAAGTTGGGGCTGGCGTCCGAAAGCTGAGCTGACTATAGGTGTGGAGCGCCGGCCTCAGAAGTGCCGGATATCGAAATCACCTTTGCACAAAAGGGCACGCTGTGAGTCCGCTTCGGGAGGGCCGCTGGTTGTTCGCGGTCGGCCACGGTTTGCTTGGGCACATTCAACAACTCCGCGTTGAACGGCATAGATTTCAGCGACAGCGGACGATTAATGTCCGACCACAATCGTCCGCTCAGGTTCGGAAGTGTAAGTTCGCTGATGCAGGAAGCTGCCGCCCGGCGGCCCGATGTCGCCACCGTCGGCAATCCGTTCCACTGCCGACGTAGGACACAGTCCTCTCCAACGTCGGGAATGGCCGAATTTTTGTCATTGAGCGAGAGTACCGGGTGACTGCCGGACTCTGATGCCCGGCGTCTGGCCTCTCGCGTCGCGACCGGCGGCGGTGGGTCCGGCGCCCGCCTGATCAGTCCGGAGAAGAGGAGGATACCCGCGTCGTACCTGCGTACCGGCGCCTCAAAAGAAAAAGCCCGCGCGCGGCGGGCCGGAATCCATGCGGAGACATGGAGGAGACGGCTTAGGGTATGAACCCTGGCTTGATCTTCTGCACGCCCGAGGGTGAAAGACCGTGTCACGGACCCGGCCCCCACGCCACGGCCGGGGAGGGCGCGCCGCGCCGGGGACGGGGAGTGTCTGTGCGCCCCGGCAGGCCGGCGAGGGCGGGGACGGGCTGGCCGCGATAAGCGGCGTTATCGTGGCAAACTCGCTATGCCAGTCTCATGAGGAGCGAGTGAGATCACTGGTTCTGCTAGCGATTTCGCGATTTAAGCGCCTAGTCCGTTGGACCAATGAAATTGCACCGATCTAAAGGTGCATGGGAAAAATGAATCTGAGTGAAGCCGAGCGCGAAGAACTGCTGTCGATGCAGCGGAGCCGAACGATGGCCGTTGGCCAGGTAAGGCGAGCGCGGTTGATCCTGCTGCTCGACGAAGGAGCCTCGCGCGGGGCGATCATGAACGAGTTGCGATGCGATTCGCGTTTCATCACGACGTGGCAAAACCGCTTCGTCAGTGAGCGTCTGGCAGGCCTGTATGGCAGGCACCCAGGTCGTGCGCCGCGCCGCGACCCGGCGCGTCTTGAGGCGAGAGTGCTCGACTACACGCTGCGGCGCAAACCGGCAGACGGCTCGACGCACTGGAGCAGCCGCAAGTTGGCCGCGCAGCTGGGCGTGCCCTTCATGACGGTTCAACGTATCTGGCGCAAGCACGACATTCGGCCACATCGTCTCGATACCCACATGGTGTCGAACGATCCCGACTTTGAGGCCAAGGCAGCCGATGTGATCGGCCTGTACCTGAACCCGCCGTTGCATGCGGCGGTGTTCTGCGTGGATGAGAGAACGGCTATTCAGGCGCTTGATCGCAAAGACCGGATGCTGCCGCTCTCGCCGGGGCGCGCCGACAGTCACGGCTTCGAATACAAACGCAACGGCACCCTGAGCCTGTTTGCAGCGCTGAATGTCGCCACCGGCGAAGTGCTGGGCAAGACTGCACCACGCCATACCAGTGCCCAGTTCGTCGCGTTCCTCACCGAGGTGGTATCGGCGCAGCCAGCCAGAAAGGAAATTCACGTGATCTGCGACAACGTGAGCAGCCACAAAACCGAGGCTGTTCAAACCTTTCTGTCTGACCATACGAATGTCTCGATCCATTACACCCCCACGTATTCGTCATGGTTGAACCAGGTCGAGAACTGGTTTGCTCGCATCCAGCGCGACGTCATCGCGCGCGGGGTATTCACCAGCACCAGGGACCTCGACAAAAAACTCATGCGCTACATCCGCCAATACAACAAGCAGGCCGCCCCGTTGAAATGGAAGTACTCCGATCCAACTCGGCGCATCCGGTGCAATTCATCCGGTTCAATGGACTAGTTCCCTTTTTCGACCAGATCACCGAGAACGCGTCTGATCAGCTCCGAAGACGCCTTGTTGTTCCGTATATGCGCACAGGACGCAATTGCCGTGACGGTCATCGGACCGTCCCGCACCTGGAGTTCGTGAGCTGCCCATAAGATACGGCGGTGCCGCAGTTCGCCCCTCGCGTGCTGTATCTCAACCTGAAATCTTGGGTCATGTCTTAAGGCCTTTTTTGCGTTGTCGTAGCCAAGTCGGGCGCGCGCGGCTAGCTCAGTGACAGTGAGGGGGGCGGGGTACCCCTCTTCCAGCAGTGCGGCGCGGAAGGCGTCCCGGAGGGCCCGCACGTGCTTGACCGTCATCGGTGGAGGCGCTCGCCGGGTGGATTTCCTCGATTTATCCGATGTGATACGGTCGCGGGGACGGTGCGACCATGCAATGTCGGGGCACTCGTTACGTAACCACGACTGATCACGCACTTGTGCGCGCAGGAAGGCCGCGCTTCGGACGAGCAGCGTTCGCTGGTCTGTCCGTACCTCCTTGCGCCTCCGTTTGCCGGCCATGTATTGTTTGATCCAAGCCCGGTCCTCGCTGATCGATGGCGGCGCAGGTACAGCCTTCTTTCCTCGAAAATGACGCGTCAACCAGTTTGGGTCAAGGAGCCTGAGGACCCAGTAGTGGATGCCGGTTCCACGTGACGGACGCGCGCCAGGGAAGAGCCGAGCATGCCGCAACATGAATACTCGCGCGCGGCCCACAGTTGGCACCTGCGGCCAACGTTCAGCAAGGTCAGCTTCCTTGGGATTTGGAAGGTCGAGCGCCGCGAGCAACGCACAGAGATTGACCGCGCGGGCTTCGCACATCGCCCGGTAGTGGGGAAACCACACCCAGCGAACATTGGATACCAATTCCTTTTCGGCTCCGCTGGACCTTGTTGCGTAGCCTCCGTAGGCCTCCGCAACGATCTGTTTTTGTCTGGCAATACCTGCCTTCGATAGAAGAAAACCGTGAAGTCGTGACCGGTCGTACGTGGGCACGCCGCTTCTTAGGGCATCAACACTGACTTTTACCAGCTTCACACGTACTTCATCGAGGCCGGACGGTCTAATGGCTGCAGACAGGTCATAGCCGCAGATGCATGTTAACCAAGGCAAAAGAAGCCGACTCCCGAGTTGTGGCGCGCAACTTCTGCCGCACCGTACACAGCTTGAGAGGAGGCAAACCTGGTGCTCGGGACAAACTGTTACGTTTGGCAGTTGATGCACCCGATGCCAGTAGGGCTCGCCAACAGCACGGATGTCCGAGGTGAGACACACCGGGCAATACCGTATCCCGACCTGGGAGCGGTAATGCTTGATGATATGCCGGGGATTTTGTATCAACTGTCCATTCTGCCCGTAGAGGAGGGGGAGATTTTCAGTACCCGACAAAATGCCTTGCTCTGGTGGAGCAGCGTCGAACGCGAGCCAATAGGGTAAGGTTGTTAGGTTCAGGAGAACGTGCTCGTAACACGGCGCACCCAATGCCTTGACCAGTGCCACCAACCCTGGCGAATAGTCAGGAATATCGAAAACCTTAGGCGCATTAAGACCAGTGTCTAGCTCCCGTAGGAGACCGAGCCAGGCACCTCTTCCATTGTGCAATTCGTTGCGCGCCAGCCATGAACCGAGAATTTCGTCCGGGTATGGCGGCAATGTGAAAGGGAGCTGCATCGAATCTGAACTGACCTCCGATGTTCATGTTGTCGCTTAACGGCCTGGAGAAACAGACGTAGCGCGATTTTGGCGTATGTCCTCTGCACGTCCTGCTTTACCTGGCTCGCGGGCGCCTTCGCTACCGAAGGCCGTACACTGAGTCGGATATCAGAGTCACGTTCCGTGTTTCTCGAAGTGATTGCTGTTTCTTTCCATTCATCGAACACCCTGACGGCCGTCCTCGTGGCGGGCATTGAACGGCATCTTCCTTGCACATCTGATTTCCAGTGCAAGGGCGCGGTCCTTCAGAAGCGTACTTCTTGCCATCGGCAGTGTAATGCCCGCCAGCGCCGCGAGCCTGGCAACCGTCACCGGCACGCGCGAGCCGTCGTGGAGTGTCGCTTTTAATGCAACGCGTAAAACCCTCGCGTGATGAGCGAGAGCCGTCGTGCTTGTCAACGGTCTCGGGAGTGCCGTCTGGTCGCGCGGACGCACAAGGGAATCTGCACGGAGGTTGAAATACTCACAACGCTGCTTTTCAAACCAGGTGCAGTCTCTCACAGCCGCCCTTCGTCCGGCCACGCTCTGCGCAATCAGCCGCCAGCGATATGTCCTTGTTCTGTCATCCGTGGCACCGGCAGTGGCGGACCGGGAAATCCGGTCGCGGTCGGCCTGCACCGAAGGAACTGGGGTAAAACGGGTTTGCGGAAATTGACGGCGAAGCCAGTCGGCGTCGAGCAGGCGCAGCACCCAGTAGTTCTGGCTGTTTGCTGACGCGCGCTCACCCGGACAGTTTCGTGCGCGCGCCAGCATTGCGCCACGCGCATTTTCGACAGACGGAACGGCGCGCGGCCTGCCGCAATCCTCACGCTCCCGCTGGACCTCGTCCTTGGTTGCAGCGGAGCGTTGGGCGACCGAAAAACTGATGTCCATCGCGGCCAGTAGCGCGCAGCAGTCCGGTGCGCGCAGTTGGGAAAACCGATGTGAAAGCGGGAGCCATAACCGGTCGACATAATCCCGAACAGACTGCGGGAAGCTGCGCGAGAGAGCGGATGGGCCGTACGCGTTCTCAATCAAGTGCTCTAACTCACCGGAATGGATGCGCGACCGGAAGAAATCGCGCATCTGTGAGCGGCTGCAGAGAGAGGTGCCCACAAGCAGTGCATCGCGGCTGACTACGGCCAGCTTGTACCGGATGTCGGTTTCGGTGACCGGATCGCCCGGTCGGCCGAGATCGCAGCCGCATTCGCATTGCATTTTCGGTAGAGGGATGGAACCGGTTTCGCCAGCTATGTAGACGCGGGCGCAGCGCGGGCAGCAATTCAGAAGGCGGATCCGATGGCCCGGGCAGCATGTCACGTTCGGCAACTGATGCGTCCGGTGCCAGTAAGGCTCGCCGAAGCAACGGACGTCGTCCTCCAGACACTGGGGACAAAAGCGGATGCCGGCCCGTGCCCGATAACGCCGCGCCATAGCTGACATATTCCGCACTATCCCTTTTCGTGTGCCAAGCAAGACATTCAACGTCGTACCAGACAGCTGACCATCTTCGGGTGGCGCGGCATCAAAAGCGAGCCAGTAGGGCAAGGTCGTGAGATCGGTCAATGCTTGCTCCTCGCCAGCCATGCCGATGCTCCGAAGAAGCGTATCCAATCCGGGTGAAAGGCGCGGAATGTCGAACGCGTTTTCGTCCGACCGCGGTCCATAACCGGCATCGCACAAGGCGGCACGCCACCATCCGTGGCCATTGTGAAGCCGAAGCCGTGAGAGCCACGAGCCGAGAACTTCATCGGGACAGCGCGCAAGACCGAACGGTGGAGCAGGCATAATAGCTACGCTTCCAGGAATGACAGCGCCGGTGTCGTCATCGGGAAAGAATACGACGCCTTTATTCGTATCTCAGCAAAGGATCTTCAATAGGAAAGTTGAAGTCGCCGTCTTTGGCTTGCGCTTTTTTTCCGTTTTTCTTGGACTCGGATTGCCGACTTTCCTGTTCGGCTCCAGTGACTTCATTGAATTCTTCCCTCGTGGTTGGCTCCGCGGCAGGTTCCGTCTTGATCCGGTGCATCAGATCCCAGTAGTCCTTGCCGAAAAGCAGGTCGTCGAACCGCTGAAGTGCCGCTATTTTCCTGCTCCGCAATGCCGCAATAGCGGGTTGCAGGATTGCCATGTTTGTAGCCATGGTACGTTGGAATCCCTGCTCATTGACCTCCTCAATGGTCCCGCCGATTGCATTCTGTTGTGTCAGCATGAACGCCAGAACCGCGAACGCCGTGTCGCCCGCCGAGGCGTCCCACCATGCATTCCGTATACTGTCGGTCAGCCGCTTCTTTCTCTTGACGAACGTATAGTCCCAATAGGCCTCGGTGAAGTCTTTCCAAAGGTCGCTGTTTTTAGCCATCGGCAGCATGGGCACACATCCGGATGATGCCGACTTCCGTGTATTCCTGACTATGTTGATCAGTGCCTTGTCGATGGCGGGTGTCGATAGGAGGAATAGGGATATTCCAAGGCGTTCGAGAATTTCGCTGAAGAGATTGAGCAAATACTCGGCAGTAGAGCCTTGGGCCGCGCGAAGGTTCTGCACGTCGTCAATCACGATTATCCCGAGTGAGACGGTTGTCGCGACCGTGTGCATGAGTTGGACCATGAGTGCGATCGTGCGCACCGACCGGGCGACCTTACTGTACTCGGTGTTGCCAAGGATCCGATCTATCTCTTCGAAGAACTGGATGCAGAGGCCCTTCAGGGTGGCATCGTGCGGCACACTGAGGACGATGTAGACAATCTGCAGCACAGCCAGCGGATGATCGCCGTATGCAGTGTGTTCGATGAGCTGTGGATAACGAAGTGAAAAAGCATTCCAGAACGTGCTTTTACCCATCCCAGTGATCGCCACGATGATATGCCCCTGGGCGGATGACTTCCAGTCAGACGGGAAAGGCAGGCCGTCGGCAGAGTTACTGGCCAGTGCATGCCGTCTCTGGATGTCGATGGCGTTGAGGGGGTTCCGGGCGACATACGATTCGCGGATAATCTTGGTCAGGTCAACCGCACTCTCGCCATAGTCTGGAAGCGGATAGACGACGTCCGCCAAGGTCGAGAGCTCCATTATCCGGATGAGTTCGGAGGCTTGCCGAACGCTTCTGGTAGGCGGATCGGGATAGTTGGCTAGTTGCAGCAGAAGCAACTCCTTTGTTTCCGGGATCGTAGGAAGGGCCTCGATGAACGGGTGACCGTCGAAACGACGCACGCCGGTAGGAACATAGCGTGCCGGCACGCGTGTAACCGATTTCATTTCGACTTCCTTTGCTTTCGGATGGCAGCCAGTGTCTTCCGCTGCTCTTCCCGATGAACTGACTGCCAGTCTACTCCCCGGCCTGAAGAACTGTCAGCGCTTTCGTGACGGGGCCGGCTGGAAGGATTGTTAGTTAAAAACTGTTTGATATCCGCTGTCTCGCGCTCGCGCGAATCTTTTGTTTGGCGTTGTGGCTGCGGGGGAGGTTTACTCTTGACGGTTGACTGGCCTGCTTCCGATGAAAGACCTTGGACCCGCTTTACACGCGCTGTCGTGTCGGCTTCTGCCCACAAAAGCGAACCCGTCTCGGATAGCGCTTCTTCCTCATCAAGTGACAGGCCGCGTAACTCCTCGGCCGACTCTGCCGTCATTTCGAACTTCGCCCACTCCGGAGCGGTCGTAGGAATATAGACTACGTCAGGGAATGTCCTGTCGTAACGTACGCTTGTTTTCTTCATGTGCTTGGTTGATCGCCCTGCAATGACCAACGCTTCCGGATTGACAGGACGATAGGAGCGCTTCAAGAACTCGCAAATGCCGTTTCCAATGAGTCCCGTGCCCGATGCCAGCAGCAACCGTTGATAGTCCATGTCTGTGAGGGGCGGGGGGTGTGCTCCTCCAATTTCGCGTAGTCCCCAAAGGTACGCCTCCTTCGGCGTTGGTAAAACTCCCGCCTGAGCCAATATTTTCCGTCTTTCCAATGCGGGATGTGGCCGATCATTGTGTTGCACGACCTCATCTATCAAAATCCGGTAAAGGTCCGCGAGTGTGTGTGCGGCTGCAGTCTGGGCCCGCCGTGCAACTCGCTTCGTTTTCGGGTCGAGCGGCCGATCCTTGTACGATCCCTTTAGTCTTCGATTGGCAGTGCGCCTCTTGAGAACGCCAATGACGCGCTCAATAATGGCTTTGCCATCGGGACACAATGGAGGCAGATAGTCTAATTCAATGCGCAGGTCATCGGCAGCTGCCTGTTTGGTTGAGTCCGAGAGGAATTCAGAACCCCGGTCAAATGTCATGACGGCGGTCAATTGCCCGGCCGGCCACTCTTTATCTGTGATGTTGACGTTCATCCAGCGAAAACGATGTTCTCTCGAAGTCATGCAAACAAGCAACAGGTAGCGTAACTCATCGTAGGAGGGGGGCTTCAGGGAGGCGTAGACCCCGGTTATGAACCGGCTCCACCGGTCAATCGCGAGATATATTGTCGGTTTGAGGGACTTGCCTGGCTTACCTCTTATTGCGAGGAAGATTCTTCCGCCGGTGGGATCTACTTCTGTTATCTGTCCAGGCGCGTTAGCCTGCAACGTCCCCTTGCTCTCGAGCCGACGCTCTGCCCGCTTCGATTGAGTCAAGTCGTCAGGAGTTCTTGCCTCCTTCGTGTAGTAGCGGAATTGTCTAAGCGTAACAGGCTCTGAGCGTTGACCATATATATAGGCGGCGTATTCATCCGGGTGGTTGCGCCGAAAGCAGGTCGCCAGATATTGTTCGTGTGCATACGCTACGGTGCTGGTGCCGCGCAGACAATATTTCGAGTGGGTGCGAACCATGTCCTCAATGTCAGATGCTGAAACGACAAAATCATTGGCACCGTATGTTGCAGCGTTGATCGACTGCCGCCCGCGCCTGTGCTTCGGTGCGATGTCGCTTTCTTGACGTTGGTTAGGCTTGCTTCCAGGTGGAAGCGGAAGTAGCGCGAATTTGGTGCCTCCGAAGTAATAAAACCGTAGGACCAGACGTTTGAGCGTTGTCGCGCTGCACGACATAAGCTTAGCGTGTTGAGCGATCAAGGTGGTAAATCTCAGCCGGCTAAGGTTATAGGGGACACGAAATTTGACTATCAAAGGTTTGATTAACTGCCAAAGGTGTTCCAGTGTTCTCGAGGCATTTGAGTCTTTGTTCGGGACGGCAAGTAGGGCAGGCGGGAGGTTGAGACGACCCCAGGTTGCGTTGCGCTTTTTCATCAACCCATCAAGCTCGCTGAGCGTGAATCTCCGGGGACGTCGCGCGGTTCGTGCTTCATTGGGCTCTCCGACCCACATCGCGTAGACACACTCGTCGAAGACGTGAGTGAGGCGCAGAAAGCATGAATGACCGTTCTTGGTCACACGCAAGACCATTCCGGGTCGTGGTTCTAAGATCGGGCTGGGTTGAAAGTCAGTCATTATTGACAGCGCGCAAAATGACCGGGCAGTTTTTTGCGATCCGCCCTGTCAGAGCGACGGGAATGAGGCGGCACCACGCGCAATAGCGAAAGAGGTCGAGCGCAGTGTCCGGTCGAATCCGCAGACTTTTTCGTACAAGTTCGACCAATTCGCCGAGAACGAGATTGTTCTGGTAGTGGTCCATGAAAAGCCTGGCAAACTTTAGGGCGATCTCAGGATCCGGTACCAACCTGTGGCGATACCAGCCACGGATGAAGCGCAGTGAATCGAGCACCGTTCTGTCGAGCGCGGAGGTCTCCACCAGACTCCAATCTATTCCGCGGTCGTTGCACCACTGTTGTGCCACTTGTTTCAGTCGCTGATCCCTCACGGTCATCCGAGCGGGGTTTCTCACCAGCGCGACGGCTCGAAATTTCAGGCCCTCCGGTCCCCTCTCGCTTATGAGGAAATCGACACAGATCGGCTCGGGAAAAATATCGTGCTGGGGATGGTTGACGCGGAATTTACTGCATAGTTGCAGCGTGCCGTTGATGTCGAGGATCGGCCACGCTTCCCTAATGTCAGTGATCTCTTGTATCCGTTCCAACAGAAAAAAATAGGTTCGAGCCCGTTCGTCGAGGATTTCATAGCGCCTTCCGACTCGTATTCCCTTAACGCAACTGGCAGTGCCCTTAACGCCGGAATTATTTATATTTCGCCAAGCATTGTAAGCGGCAAGCGAACCCACGCCCAAGCCTCGCCGTATGCGGGGACGCAAATACGGCGGGTACAGGGCGGGGTCGCGTGCCCATTCCATAATGGTTTGACCATAGTCAATAGCAGCAAAAAGTCCAGATATTTGGCAGAAAACCCCGGAATATTAGGAAGCTGACGACTTCGTCGCCAGGCAGCGGCGCGACTTCACGGGCCGATTGCAGTGCGTCAAGGAAAATCATACTTTGCCTGGACGGATTGGCTAAGATGTCGCAGGGTCGCGCGCGCTCCGGATGATTACAAAGCCTTGCCGCATCCCGATGCGCCGCGGCGTCGCGCCGGGAAAACAGAAAACGTCGTCACGCTCCCGCTCGGAGGCCATTCATGACTATTGGCGTATATGCCACGCTGGTCGCGACGTCGCTCGTGCTGCTGCTCGGCGAAAAGCTCGTGCAGTGGATCGGCGTGCTAAGGACCTATTCGATTCCGGCGCCGGTGGCAGGCGGGCTCATCGTCGCGATCTGCGTGCTGATCACGCGCCTCACCACCCACGTGCAGGTCAGGTTCGATTCGACGATGCAGGCGCCGCTGATGCTCGCATTCTTCTCGACGATCGGTCTGAATGCGCATCTATCGAGTTTGAAGGCGGGCGGCCCGGTGTTGATCCGCTTTCTGGCGCTGGTCAGCGGGCTGCTGATCCTGCAGAACACGGTCGGCTTGCTGCTCGCGTTCGCCCTCGGCGTCGATCCGCTGCTTGGGATTCTCGGCGGCTCGGTCACGTTGTCGGGCGGCCACGGTACTGGCGCCGCGTGGAGCCAGGTCTTTACCGAGCGTCACGGACTGGAGTCGGCGACCGAGATCGCGATCGGCTGCGCGACGTTTGGACTCGTGATGGGCGGCGTGCTCGGCGGTCCGATCGCACGGCTGCTGATGCGGCGGATCAGCGCCGACGAGTTGCTGCGCGTCAAACAGCTAAAGGACGAAACGCTGGTCTTCGAAGAACCGAAGGCGCAGCAGGCCACCACGCCCGCCGCGATCATCACGACGCTCGCGCTGATCTCGATCTGCCTCGCGGGCGGCGAAATGTTTGCCGACTGGATCGCGGACACCGCGTTCGAATTGCCGACGTTTGTCTGCACACTGTTCATCGGCGTGATCCTCAACAACGTGCTCACGCTCGTGCGTGTGCGGATCGACCAGCACGCGGTCGCGCTTGTCGGCAACGTCGCGCTCGCGCTCTTTCTCGCGATGGCGCTGATGCGGCTCGACCTATGGGGGCTTGCCGCGCTCGCGGTGCCGATCATCTCGATCCTCGCGGCGCAGACGCTGCTGATGGCGCTCTACGCGGTATTCGTCACGTTCCCCGCGATGGGCCGTAACTACGACGCGGTCGTGTTGTGCGCGGCGCAATGCGGGCTCGGACTTGGCGCCACGCCGACCGCGATCGCGAACATGCAGGCGATCACGAACCGCTTCGGCCATTCCCATCTCGCGTTCCTGATCGTGCCCATGACGGGCGCGTTTTTCATGGACATCGTCAACGCGATCGTCATCAAACTGTTTCTCGCGCTGCCGTTTCTCCATTGAGCCGCGGTGGCATTGGCACATCAACCCAAGCGGGCAAATACCATGAGCGATCAACGACACATCGCACCCGACAGTACCGCCGCGCGCGTCGCGTTATGGCGTGCGCTGCACGTGCAGGCCGACGCGCCGCCGCACGTGCTCGAAGACGAAGTCGGCTTGCAGTTGCTGGCACCCGCCGAAGACTGGCGCAGCCGTGGCGACATGGACCCGCGGTTCACGCGGCCGTTTCGCGCGTCGATCGTCGCGCGCGCACGCTTTATCGAGGATCTGGTCGTCGAGCAGACCGGGCGCGGTGTGGATCAATACGTGATTCTGGGCGCCGGTCTCGACAGCTTCGCGCAACGCCGGCCCGACATTGCGTCGCGGCTCACCGTGTTCGAGGTCGACCCGCCGGGACCGCAAACGTGGAAGCGTCAGCGGCTCGGCGAGCTTGGTTTCGGCTTGCCGGACTGGCTGCGTTTCGTGCCGGTCGACTTCGAAGCGGGCGATAGCTGGCGGCAGCGTCTCGTCGCCGAAGGCTTCGACGAAAGCAGGCCGGCCGTCGTCGTGTCGACCGGCGTCAGCATGTATCTGACGAACGAGGCGAATGCGGCGACGCTGCGCGAAGTGGCCGGGCTGGCGCGCGGCTCGACGTTCGCGATGACGTTCCTGTTGCCGCTGGAGATGGCGGACCCGGACGTGCGCCCCGGACTCGAAATGGCAGAGAAGGGCGCGCGTGCGAGCGGTACACCGTTCATCAGCTTCTTCATGCCGCAGCAGATGATCGCCATGGCGCGCGAAGCCGGATTTGACGAGGCGCGGCACGTGTCCGCGGCCGATCTGACGCAGCGCTACTTCGCGGCTCGGACGGATGGGCTGCGACCGCCGGGCAATGCGGAGGAATTGCTGGTGGCGAACACCTAGGCGCCTCTGAACTGTGTTTTGCGGCGACGATGCCAACCGAAGTTACCAACCCAGCATGTGAGTGATGAATACGCAATCGCTTTCCCCGCACCGCTATAATCGCGCTCGAACATGGCCTCCGAAGTCTACTCATGAAAAAGATCGCTGCCCTCGCACTCGTCGCATGTGCACTCGCCGCCTGCTCGTCCCCGGAAAAGCAGACGCAACGCGCCCAGCAGGAGATCCTTCATAGCGAGCCGAACCTCCGCGCCGCGCAACGCGACGCGGTGATCGACTGCACACCGGCGAATTGCGATGCCGCGTGGGCGGCGACGAAACGCTATATCGAACAGCATTCCGACACGCACGTGATCCGCGCGGACGCGGTCGCGATCGATACCGACGTGCCCGACGATTCGGGCAAAGCCGCTTTCTCGGCGACCCGCGCGAACAAGAGCACGGGCGGCGCGACGCTGTCGCTGTTCGCGCAGTGCCGCGGCATGTATGGGCCCGACAGCGCGAAGGGCGACGACTATGACGCCTGCGCCGAGAAGATCCTGAAGATTCAGAACGGCTACGTGCCATATCTGCGCTCGCACGCATCGGCGCAATAGGCGGCAAGCTACCGGAACCACGGGGCCCCGAACGCGGCACTCGCGTAGCGATTCGCTGAACCCTCGCCACGATGCGGCGGGAGGCGCTATGCTGATGCGTCTTCGCCTCGCGGAACCCTCTCATGCAAGCTGCTGGCGCAACCGTACCGATCTCGCTCGTCAACGGGTTCCTCGGCAGCGTCGGGACGCGGCCGGATATCGTGGACCGGCATCTGTCGGCCGCGCACATCCCGCGCGCGCTTCTGGACCAGCCTGGAGCGCGCGTCACCGAGGAACAGTTCTCCACGCTCTACCGCTCGCTCGCGATCGAACTCGACGATGAGATGCCCGGCGTTTTCTCGCGCCCCCTGCGCAGCGGCGCGCTCAAGTTTCTCTGCCTGAGCCTGCTGGATGCGCCGAATCTCGAAACCGCGATGCGCCGGTTCGGCCAGTTCTTCCATCTCGTGCTGGACGACTTCCGCTTCGAGTCGCGCCGCGGCGACCTCGTCGCGAGCCTGGCGCTGCGTCCGGGAAGCGCGGGAGCGCAACCCGGCATGCTGGGCCAGGAGCTGATGCTGAAGCTCGCGCATGGGATCGCGTCCTGGCTGATCGGTCAGCGGATTGCGTTGTTGCAGGTGCAGTTTGCATTTCCCCGTCCCGCTCACGCGCTCGAGTATCTTTATCTGTTTCCCGGACCGGCGAAGTTCGACTGCGCTCAGACCTCGATGCAGTTCAGCAGCAGCTATTTCGACCTGCCCGTGCGTCAGCGCAAGGCGAACCTGCGCAGGTTTCTCGCTCGCGCGCCGGAAGACTGGATCTTCGTTTCGTTCAACGAGCAGCTGTTCAGTCATCGCGTGCGGGAACATCTTGCGTCCCGGCTGCCCGACGTCCCGTCCATCGAAGAGGCGGCGGAAGGCCTGCACTGCTCGGTCAGAACGCTGTGCCGTCATCTTGCCGCCGAGGGCACGGCGTTCCAGGTGCTCAAGGACGAATTGCGCCGCGACATCGCGATCCAGCGCCTGACAGGCACGCGCGAGCCCATCGCCATCATCGCGGGCGACGTCGGCTTCGGCGACCCAACCGCATTCCACAGAGCGTTCCGTCACTGGACCGGCAGCACCCCGGCGGCCTATCGCCGGGGTGGCTGATCGCGTCATATCGATGCGTCGGCAACCCCCGCCGACGCAGTTCCCACGGGGCGCTTACTCCCTCCGACGTGGCCAGAGATGTCAATAGATCGTCCGGTTTGGACAACCGGGCAGGGCCTGTCCGACGCTACGATTCAGCCATACGTTACCCCGGCCGCATCGGTGCCAGACGGGTGACTTTCCCTACGGACTATCTGATCGGAAGAATGGTAATGAGCTACGTCGCGCCTCTCAAAGAAATGTTGTTTGCACTCACGGAACTGGCAGGAATCGACCAACTGGCGGGCTTGCCCGGCTGCGAGGACGCAACCGCCGACACCGCTCGCGCGGTGCTCGAAGAGGCCGCGCGGCTGCACGAAGGGGTGCTCGCGCCGCTGAACGTCGACGGCGACCGCAGCCCGAGCACCTGGAAGGACGGCGTGGTGACCGCCACGGCCGGTTTCAAGGACGCGTTTCGCCAGTTCAGCGAAGGCGGCTGGCAGGGTTTGCAACATCCGTCTGAATACGGCGGTCAGGATCTGCCCAAGCTGCTGTCGACGCCCTGCATCGAAATGCTCAACGCCGCCAACCTGTCGCTGGGGCTGTGCCCGCTCCTGACCGACGGCGCGATCGAAGCGCTGCTGACGGCGGGTAGCGAGGAGCTGAAGCAGCGCTACGTGCCGAAGATGATATCCGGTGAATGGACCGGCACGATGAATCTGACCGAGCCGCAAGCCGGCTCCGACCTCTCGCTCGTGCGCACCCGCGCCGAGCCGCAGGGCGACGGCTCGTACCGGATCTTCGGCACGAAGATTTTCATCACCTGGGGCGAGCACGACATGACGGAAAACATCGTGCATCTGGTGCTCGCACGCACGCCGGGCGCGCCCGAAGGCGTGAAAGGCATTTCGCTGTTCGTCGTGCCGAAGTTCCTCGTCAACGAAGACGGTTCGCTCGGCGAGCGCAACGACGCGCACTGCGTATCGATCGAACACAAGCTCGGCATCAAGGCGAGCCCGACCGCCGTGCTGCAGTTCGGCGATCACGGCGGCGCGATCGGGCAGCTCGTCGGCGAGGAGAACCGCGGTCTGGAGTACATGTTCATCATGATGAACGCCGCGCGCTTCGCCGTGGGGGTACAGGGCGTGGCGATCGCGGATCGCGCGTACCAGCACGCCGTCGCGTATGCGAAGGAGCGCGTGCAGAGCCGTCCCGTGGATGGCTCCGCGAAGCAGTCGGTCGCGATCATCCAGCATCCCGACGTGCGGCGCATGCTCTCGACGATGCGCGCACTGACCGAAGGCGCACGCGCTCTGGCCTATGTGTCGGCGTCGCACTGCGATCTCGCGCATCGTCATCCGGACGGCGCGACGCGTGCGAATCATCAGGCGATCTACGAATACCTGGTGCCGATCGTGAAGGGCTGGAGCACGGAGATGTCGCTGGAGGTGACGAGTCTCGGCGTGCAGGTGCACGGCGGCATGGGCTTCATCGAGGAAACCGGCGCCGCGCAGTACTACCGCGATGCGCGCATTCTGCCGATCTACGAAGGCACGACGGCGATCCAGGCCAACGACCTCGTCGGCCGCAAGACCATGCGCGACAACGGCGAGGTGGCCGGGATACTGCTCGCGCAGATCGACGCGACCCTGGCCGCGGTGCAAGCGCACCCCTCGTATGGTTCGAGCGCGGCTTTTCAGGCGATGTATCGTCATCTGTCCGCCGGCCGCGAGGCGTTGTACAGCGCGGTGCGCTACGTGGTCGAGAACGTCAAAAGCGATCCGAATGCGGTGTTCGCCGGCAGTGTGTCCTATCTGATGCTCGCGGGTATCGTGCTCGCGGGCTGGCAAGTCGCACGGTCGCTCGTGCTGGCGGCCGACAAGCGCGACGAAGATCCGTCCTTCCATGACGCGAAGATCGCGACCGCGCATAGCTACGCGACGCAGGTGCTGCCTCGTGCAATCGCGCTCGAAGCGGCGGTTCGCGGTGCTCGCGATGGCGAAGGCGCGCTGGCGCTGCGCGAAGACCAGTTCTGATCGATCAACGGACGTAATGTGTCATTCAAAGCGGTAGGGCTCGGCCCTATCGGTGTGGGAAGGAGAGAGTCGTGAGAGTTCTTGTAGCAGTCAAGCGAGTGGTCGACTACAACGTGAAGGTCCGCGTGAAATCGGACGGTACGGGCGTTGATATCGCGAACGTGAAAATGTCGATGAACCCGTTCGACGAGATCGCGGTTGAAGAAGCCGTGCGTCTGAAGGAAGCGGGCGTCGCGACCGAAGTGATCGCCGTGTCGGCCGGTGTGGTTCAGGCGCAGGAAACGCTGCGCACCGCGCTCGCCATCGGCGCGGATCGCGCGATCCTGATCGAATCGAACGAAGATCTGCAGCCGCTCGCAGTCGCGAAGCTGCTCAAGGCGCTCGTCGACAGGGAGCAGCCGCAACTGGTGATCCTCGGCAAGCAGGCGATCGACGACGACTCCAATCAGACCGGTCAGATGCTCGCCGCGCTCGCGAATCTGCCGCAGGCGACGTTCGCGTCGAAGGTCGTCGTGGCGGACGGCAAGGCGACGGTGTCGCGTGAAGTGGACGGCGGCGCGGAAACGCTGTCGCTGACGCTGCCGGCCGTGGTCACGACCGATCTGCGCCTGAACGAGCCGCGTTACGTAACGCTGCCGAACATCATGAAGGCGAAGAAAAAGCCGCTGGAAACGGTCAAGCCCGAAGATCTCGGTGTCGATGTCACGCCGCGTCTGAAGACGCTGAAAGTCGCCGAGCCGCCGAAGCGCTCGGCCGGCGTGAAGGTGCCGGACGTGAAGACGCTGGTCGAGAAGCTGAAGACCGAAGCGAAGGTGCTTTAAGTAGAACGCGGAGACAGAGCAAATGACGAATCTGGTAATAGCAGAACACGATAACGCGTCGATCAAGGCCGCGACGCTGAACACGATCGCAGCGGCACAGAGGATCGGCGGTGATATTCACGTGCTGGTCGCGGGACATAACGCGCAGGGCGCGGCCGATGCCGCCGCGAAGATTGCGGGTGTCAGCAAGGTGCTGCTCGCCGATGCGCCGCAACTGGCCGCAGGCCTCGCGGAAAACGTCGAAGCGACGGTCCTGACGCTTGTGCAAGATGCGGCGAAGCACTACACGCACATCCTCGCGCCGGCTACCGCCTACGGCAAGAACATCGCGCCGCGTATCGCCGCGAAGCTCGACGTCGCGCAGATCAGCGACATCACGGCAGTGGATAGCGCCGACACCTTCGAGCGTCCGATCTACGCCGGCAACGCCATCGCGATCGTGCAATCGGCTGATCCGATCAAGGTCATCACCGTGCGTTCGACCGGTTTTGATGCCGTCGCGGCCGAAGGCGGCAGCGCAGCGGTCGAGAAGATCGAAGCGGCAGCCGACGCAGGCCTCTCGCAGTTCGTGAGCCGCGAAGTGACGAAGCTCGATCGTCCGGAACTGACGAGCGCGAAGATCATCGTGTCGGGTGGCCGTGGTCTGGGCAACGCCGAGAACTACACGAAGGTTCTGGAGCCGCTGGCGGACAAGCTCGGCGCGGCACTGGGCGCCTCGCGCGCAGCGGTCGACGCGGGCTTCGTGCCGAACGACTATCAGGTCGGCCAGACCGGCAAGATCGTCGCGCCGCAACTGTACGTCGCGGTCGGCATCTCGGGTGCGATCCAGCACCTCGCCGGCATGAAGGACTCGAAAGTCATCGTCGCGATCAACAAGGACGAAGAGGCGCCGATCTTCGGCGTCGCAGATTACGGCCTCGTTGGCGATCTGTTCACCATCGTGCCGGAACTCGAGCAGGCGCTCGGCTAACCGTATCCAGCGGTTAGCGTCCGGCACAACGCGCAGTACGCGTCAGAAGAGGGCAAATGCGCGCCCAGCAAACGGAATAATCATGAATGAGCTTAACGGATACGATTTCGAAGACCTGCGACCGGGCATGAGCGCCCGGTTCGCCAAGACCATCACGGAGGCGGACATTCTGCTCTTCGCGGGCGCGTCGGGAGACATCAACGCGGTTCACATCAACGAGCAGTTTGCGCAAACCACACCCTTCAAGGGGCGCATCGCTCACGGCATGTTGACCGCCAGCATCATCTCCGCGGCGATCGCGGGGCGGCTGCCCGGCCCGGGCACGATCTACCTCGGCCAGAACCTGCGCTTCAAGGCGCCGGTTCGACCCGGCGACACCGTGCAGGCCGAAGTGACCGTCAAGGAACTGATTCACGACAAGCGCCGCGTGGTGCTGTCCACCGTTTGCACGGTCGGCGGCAGGGTGGTGATCGAAGGCGACGCCGTGGTCATGCCGACAACCTGCCGCGACCGTGTCGTCGCGGACGCGGCTTGCGCCGTCAGCAAAGCATGATAGCGAGCCCCGCCATGAGAATGCCATTCAGCATGCCACACGAGTTTTCCACGGGCTGGATCAATGCCGGCTTCGATTTATGGTGTTTTTCGCCGCTCAAGGATGAATACGCTACGACGGTGCCTGACACCGACGGCTCGGACTTCGATTTCAACTGGCCGGTCGCGCGAGGCTGCGTGACCCACACGAGCGCCCACTATGTACAACAGCAGGCGCAACTGTGGAGCGACGCCGTCGCCGGATTGATCGGCGGGCGCACGGAGTTGAAGGCGGTCGCCGAGCCCGAGCAGGGAGACCGGCGCTTTCACGCCGACGACTGGTCCAGCAACGGCTGGTACAGCCTTCTTAAACAGAGCTATCTGATCAATGCCCGGGCGCTCGCGGAGTTCGTCGATGCGAGCGCGCTCGACGAAAAGGGCAAGCACAAGCTGCGCTTTTTCATGCGCCAGTTCATCGACTTCGCCAGCCCCGCGAATTTCGTCGTGACGAATCCCGAAGTTATCCGGGAGGCGGTGGAATCGGGCGGATCGAGCCTGCTCGCGGGCGTCACGCATCTGCTCGACGATCTGGGCAGCGGCTCGATTTCGATTACGGATCAAAGCGCGTTCGAAGTGGGCCGCAGCGTCGCCACGTCCAGTGGCGCGGTGGTCTATGAAAACGATCTGTTTCAGCTGATCCAGTACGAGCCGCTGACACCGAAGGTCGCCGCGCGGCCGCTCGTGATCGTTCCTCCGTGCATCAACAAGTTCTACATCCTGGATCTGCAGCCGGAGAATTCCTTCGTGCGCTTCGCCTGCGAGCAGGGCCTGACGGTGTTCGTCGTGTCCTGGCGCAACCCGCAGCAGGACATGGCGCAGACCACGTGGGACGCCTACCTCGAGGACGGCGTGATGCAGGCAATCAGCGTCGCGCGTGCGATTAGCCGGGCCGACCAGGTCAATGCATTGGGCTGGTGCGTGGGCGGCACGATGCTGTCGTCGGCGCTGGCGGTCATGCGTGCGAACGGCGACGACTCCGTGGCCAGCCTGACGCTGCTGACGGCGTTGCTCGACTTCACCGACCCGGGCGATCTCGGCGTGTTCATCGACGAGCAGGGCGTGGCGATGCGCGAGCATACGATCGGTGGCGGGGGGCTCTATCCCGGACGCGAACTCGGCTTCGTATTCCAGTCGCTGCGTGCCAACGATCTGATCTGGCCGTATGTCGTGAACAATTACCTGAAAGGCAAAACCCCGGCCGCGTTCGATCTGCTGTACTGGAACGCGGACACGACCAATCTGCCCGGCCCGATGTACAGCTTCTATCTGCGCAACATGTACCTCGAAAACAGTCTGCGCGTGCCGAACAAACTGAAGTTCTGCGACACGCCGGTGGATCTCGGCAACATCGATATCCCAAGCTATCTGATGGCGGCCGAGGAAGATCACATCGTGCCGTGGCGATCCGCCTATCAGTCGACGCAACTACTGGGCGGTCAAACCGAGTTCGTGCTGGGGGCAAGCGGCCATATCGCGGGTGTGATCAATCCGGCCTCGAAGAACAAGCGCAGCTACCGAACCAACGATACCTGCGACGAGAACGCCGACGAGTGGCTCGCAACGTCGGTTCAGCAGCGCGGCAGTTGGTGGAATCACTGGATCGACTGGGTCAAGCAGCATTCCGGCGAGCAGGTCGAGGCGCGCACGAAGCTCGGCAACAGGAAGTACAAGGCAATCGAGAGCGCACCGGGCCGCTATGTGAAGCTTCGCGCCGAGTGACCGGATGGCGATAGCGGGTGCGGCAACAACGGAGGGTGATGTTCAGTGCATCACCCTCCGTTTTTTTTGTCTTCACTGCCACCAGCCGTCACTTCGCATGACTCGCGCGCCAGTCGCGCGGCGTCATGTGGAAGCGCGACACGAACCAGTTCGTGAACGATCCCTGTTGCGCGTAGCCGAGAAGCGCCGAGACCCGTCCGATCGGATAGGTGGGATTGCTCATGTAGCGCACGGCGAGTTCGCCGCGGACTTCCTCGACCTGATCCGAAAAGCTGGTGCCGGCCGAATTCAACTGCCGTTGCATGGTGCGCACGCTCAGATGCAAATAACGTGCAACCAGCTCGGCGTTCGCCCGCTCGAGCGGCAGCAGCAGGTAGATCGCCTTGCGCACTTCCAGCGCAGCCGATTCCGCGGCGCTCGCGTTCAGCGGAGAGGCGAGGCTCTCCGCGTAGCGCACGAGTTCGGGGTCGGCCAGTGGATTCGGGTAATCGAGATCGGCGCTTGCGCAGACGAACCCGTTGAAGTCGCTGCCGAACACCAGCGGACAGCCGAAGAAGCGTCGATGAAACGTCAGGTCTTTGGGCGCCGGATGCGTGAAGTGGACCTCGCGCGGTTTCCAGAACTTGCCGAGCAGAGCACCGGAGTGGCGCGCGAGCACACCGAGCGCGAGTTCGATCGCCTGCCTTGTCGGGGTACCCCGTTCGACGACGAGTTCCTCCCGAATGGTGACCGTATTGTCCGCGTCCTCGACGTACACCGCCAGCGCTTCGTTGAGCAGATGGCGGTATTCGGCCGCGGCCAGCAACACTTCGCGCAGCGTGCGTTTGTGCGCGAGCAGGACATTGATTACGCCGCTGCCGAAAGTCTGCCGCGTTTCCGCCATTTGCAGCGCGAGGGTCGGGCACGACGCCTTTTCGGCCGTCATTTCCAGTAGCCGGCAACAGGCGGTGGCCGATACGCGATCGTCCGGATTCGCGAGCGCGCCGGCGTCGATGCCGGCCTGTTTCGCGAGCTCGACCGGATTGAGTCCAAGCCGTCGCGTCACTTCGAAATAACCGCTCATGGCTACCGACGCCACCATCGTTTCCATCGTAGTTTCTCCGGACGATTCATACGCTGAGTATTTTTCTTGTCATTAAACACTTGCTTCGCGCAACTATTGGTGTTAACGCGCAGTGGCACGAATCGCTAAAAGGATGGCGTCCAATCACAAAAGTGTAGCGCGTGATTGCCGTATCGTAGGCACATGTCGTTCGAAGTGTTCCAGCAAATTTTCATGCGACCTCGCGATAGCGGAACACCGTCACTTCAAAACTGGATGGAGGCAAACAAATGCAATTTCTCGACGATTCGTTGCACCCTGAGAATCAGGACAAGGTAGTCATCACCACCGCCCCTTACGGCCCGGAATGGATGCCGGCGGACTTCCCGGAAGACATCCCCGTGACGATGGACCAGCAGATCCAGAAGGCTGTCGATTGCTACAACGCCGGCGCCACGGTACTGCACCTGCACGTGCGCGAACTGGACGGCAAGGGATCGAAGCGCCTGTCGAAGTTCAATGAACTGATCGCGGGTGTGCGCGCGGCAGTGCCCGACATGATCATTCAGGTCGGTGGCTCGATTTCGTTTGCGCCGGAAGACGACGGACAAGCCGCGAAGTGGCTGTCCGACGACACGCGCCATATGCTGGCCGATCTCGATCCGAAGCCCGATCAGGTGACGGTCGCGATCAACACCACGCAGATGAACATCATGGAGCTGCTCTATCCGGAGTATCTGGAAGGCACCTCGCTTTCCAACCCCGCGTTCATGTCCGCCTATAGTGAAATGACGGTGCCGGCTGGCCCCGCATGGGTCGAGGAACACCTGCGCCGCCTGCAGGCTTCGGGCATCCAGCCGCACTTCCAGCTCACCGGCATTCACGCGCTCGAAACGCTCGAGCGCCTCGTGCGCAAGGGCGTCTACAAGGGCCCGATGAACCTGACGTGGATCGGTATCGGTGGCGGCTTCGACGGCCCCAATCCATTCAACTTCTTCAACTTCGTGCATCGCGCGCCGGATGGCTGCACGCTGACCGCCGAGTCGCTGCTGAAGAACGTGCTGCCGTTCAACATGATGGCGATGTCGATGGGCCTGCATCCGCGCTGCGGCATCGAGGACACGATCATCGATCAGCACGGCAAGCGCTTCACGTCGGTGCAGCAGATCGAGCAGTGCGTGCGCGTCGCGCGCGAACTGGGACGCGAAATTGCCACTGGTAAAGAAGCGCGCGAGATCTATCGTATTGGTGTGCAGTACGAGACGGTCGAAGAGACGCTGGTCGCCAACGGTATGGCGCCGAACCGCCAGGCCGGTGTCAGGAACCTGCCGCTTCGCGCGGCGTGATCGCCAGGAGCCCGGGCCGGCGCATTGGCCGAGGCCGGGCTTCATGGCCAACGCTCCCGGTGCATAGCGGGGAGCAGATAGCTGAATCCATAACAGGTCGTCGGCCCACGCGGGCAAGGCGGTCGCCAGGGAGTCAGCGTGGAAGGAGACTAAATATGCTCGTTCAGCAGGCAGGGCCCACGACGGGCGAAGTTTCGGCAGCTCAGACGGACGTGCGCGCTTATGCGTGGGTGGTGTTTGCGTTGACGGTCGGATTGCTGCTTTCCGACTATATGTCGCGGCAAGTGTTGAATGCCGTGTTTCCGCCGCTCAAGGCGGCATGGCATCTGTCCGATGCGCAGCTGGGTTCGCTCAGCAGCGTGGTCGCGCTGATGGTCGGTGTGCTCACGTTCCCGCTGTCGGTTCTGGCCGACCGCTGGGGCCGCGTGAAGAGCATCGTGCTGATGGCGGCGATGTGGAGTCTCGCGACGTTGGGCTGCGCGATCTCGGCGAACTATGGGCAGTTGCTGCTGGCGCGTGCTTTTGTCGGAATCGGCGAAGCGGCCTATGGCAGTGTCGGTATCGCAGTAGTTCTGAGCATCTTTCCAGTCCGGCTGCGCTCCACGCTGACCGGCACCTTCATGGCGGGCGGTGCGTTCGGCTCGGTGCTAGGCATGGCGCTCGGCGGCGCGGTGGCGGCTCACCTCGGCTGGCGTTCGGCATTCGGCGCCATGGCGGCGATGGGGGTCGTGCTGGTCGTGATCTACCGCCTCGTCGTCACCGAAAAGCGTCTTGTGCCGCTGCAGCCGGCGAGCGTGACGAGGCAGGCGCAATCGCGCGGCATGCGCATGAGCCTGCGCGCGCTGATGAAGGGGTTGTTTTCAACGAAGTCCGTGGTGTGCGCCTATGTGGGCAGCGGCCTCCATCTGCTGGTTCCCGCCGCTGTGTGGGCATGGATGCCGAGCTTCCTGAATCGCTACTACGGCATGGCCACCGGCAAGGCTGCGATGTGCGCGGCGGTGTTCGTGCTGGTGACAGGGATGGGCATGGTGGTGTGCGGAAACCTCGCCGACCGGCTCAGCAAGAACAAGCGGGAACGCAAGTGGAGCGCCGCGATCGCCTTCTGCCTCGCCTGTTTCGTTCTGCTCGCGATTGGCTTGCGGATGCCCGCGGGGCCGTGGCAGTTGGTCGTGATCGGCGCCGGCATGTTCTTCTGCGCCGGTGCGAGCGGCCCGTCGGGTGCGATGGTGGCGAACCTCACGCCGCCGACGATTCACGCCTCGGCGTTTGCGACCCTGACGCTCGCGAACAATCTGCTGGGCCTCGCGCCGGCGGCTGTTCTCACGGGGATCATCGCCGATCGGATCGGACTGCTGGGCGCGTTGCAACTGGTGCCGTTCGCACCGCTCGTCGCGGCCGCCGCATTCATGATCGGCAAACGGAACTACTCGGGCGATCTGGATCGGCTGGACACGCTGCGCGAGCAGGCCGCACGCTGACATCGCATGGTGCCGCGCGGACGGCGCGGAGCACGGAACCTGTAACTGCGCCGCTGGCGCAACGAATTCTGCAAAGTGCAGAGCAAGTAAAGAATTGGAGAGTCAACATGGCAAAGGCAGTTCGCTTTCATGAAACCGGTGGTCCCGACGTGCTGCGCTACGAGGACGTCGAAGTGGGCAACCCCGGTCCCGGTCAGGTTCGCCTGCGCCATCAGGCAGTGGGCCTCAATTTCGCCGACACCTACTTTCGCAGCGGCCTGTATCCGGTCCCGCTGCCCGCGGGGATGGGCGTGGAGGCCGCGGGCGTGGTCGAGGCCGTTGGCCCGGACGTCACGAACGTCGCGGTGGGTGATCGTGTGACCTACACGGGCTTCATCAACACGCTCGGCGCGTACAGCACCGAACGCCTGATTCCGGCCGCGCCGCTGATCCGGCTGCCCGATGCGATCGACTGCGAAACGGCTGCCGGCATGACCATGCGCGGGTTGACCTCCGCGTATCTGATGCGCCGCATTCACGACTTCAAGGCGGGCGACACGATCCTTCTGCATGCCGCCGCCGGCGGTGTCGGCCTGATCGTTTCGCAATGGGCGAAGCTGTTGGGTCTGACCGTGATCGGCACGGTTTCGAACGAGGCCAAGGGCGAAGTGGCCCGTGCACACGGCTGCGACCACATCATCAACTACAGCCACGAAGACGTCGCCAGGCGGGTGCGCGAACTGACCGATGGCGTCGGCGTGAACGTCGTGTTCGACAGCGTCGGCAAAGACACCTTCGAGGCCTCGCTCGATTCGCTGAAGCGCCGCGGTCTGCTGGTTTGCGTCGGCACGGCCTCCGGCCCGATCCCGCCGTTCAATCCGCAACTGCTGGCTATGAAAGGCTCGCTCTATCTGACCCGCCCGGCTCTGGCTGACTACATCGCCGACCCGGCCGAGAAGGACGCGCTTGCCGGCGAAATCTTCGGGCTCATCGCCTCGGGAAGCATCAAGATCGAGTTGAATCAGCGCTATGCGCTTGAAGATGCGGCGCAAGCCCATCGTGATCTGGAATCGCGCAAGACGACGGGTTCGTCGGTCTTCGTGATCTAAGGAGCCAGCCATGCGAGTCGAACAACTGACGTACTCGATCGGCGCCGAACTGATCGGGGTTAATCTCGCCCACGCCATCTACGACGACGGCCTGTTTGCCCAAATCCGCTCGGCGCTGCTGAAGCACCGGGTGCTGTTCCTGCGCGACCAGGACATCACGCGTGCCGAACACGTGGCGTTCGCGCGCCGCTTCGGCGAACTGGAAGACCATCCGGTCGCGGGCAGCGATCCGGAAAATCCGGGCCTCGTGCGTATCTACAAGACCCCGGATCAGCCCAACGACCGCTACGAAAACGCGTGGCATGCCGACGCCACCTGGCGCGAAGCGCCGCAGTTCGGTGCCGTGCTGCGCTGCGTCGAGTGTCCGCCTGTCGGCGGCGACACGATGTGGGCGAACATGGTCCTCGCCTACGAGAATCTGCCGGCGCACGTGAAGGCTCAGATCGCGGACCTGCGCGCGCGCCACAGCATCGAGGCGAGCTTCGGTGCCGCGATGCCGATCGAAAAGCGTCTCGCGCTGAAGGCGCAATTTCCGGACGCGGAGCACCCGGTCGTGCGCACGCATCCGGAAACAAAGGAGAAGTTGCTGTTCGTGAACGCTTTCACGAGCCATTTCACCAACTTTCACACGCCGGAGCGAGTGCGCTTCGGGCAGGACGCGAATCCGGGCGCGGGCGATCTGCTGCGCTATCTGATCAGCCAGGCGTACATCCCGGAGTACCAGGTGCGCTGGCGCTGGCAGAAGAACAGCATCGCGATCTGGGACAACCGCAGCACGCAGCACTATGCGGTGATGGACTACCCGCCGTGCCACCGCAAGATGGAGCGCGCCGGCATCGTCGGCGACAAGCCGTACTGAACTAGCAGGTAGCTTCCCATGAATTACGAATTGAAACCGACCATTCTGATGGTTCCGGGTCTGCGCGACCACGTCGCGGAGCATTGGCAAACCCTGCTGCAGCAACGGCTGCCGAAAGCGCTGTCGGTGCCGCCGCTCGAGCACGACAAGCTCAGTTGCGCGGCACGCGTCGCGGCGCTCGATGCCACGCTCGCGCGGATCGACGGCCCGGTCATTCTGGTCGCGCATAGCGCTGGCGTGATGATCACCGTGCATTGGGCGGCGCAGCACAAGCGCGAGATACACGCTGCGCTGCTCGCGGCGCCCGCGGACCTCGAGACGCCGATGCCGGCGGGCTATCCGGAGCTGGATACGCTCGAGCAGAACGGCTGGCTGCCGATTCCGCGCAAGCGGCTGCCGTTTCCGAGCATCGTCGGCGCGAGCCGCAACGATCCGCTCGCGCGGTTCGAGCGGGTGCAGGACATGGCGCAGGACTGGGGCAGCCGCCTCGTCGATCTCGGCGAAGTGGGGCACCTCAACCCTGCTTCGGGCTTTGGCGAATGGCCGATGGCGGAGACGTTGATTCGCCGCCTGGTACTGATGTGACGCGGCCCGCGTCGGATCAGAAGGAGTCTGGGATGTCGCGTCGGATCGTGGTGGGTGCTGCCGGCGAGCTCGCGCCGGGCCAGCGCAAGCTGGCCTTCATCGATGGCCGCAGCATCGTGCTGTTCAACATCGCAGGCTCGCTTCACGCCATCGACAACACATGTCCGCACAACGGGGCCGCGCTGTCGAGCGGCCAGCTGGAAGGCTGCATGTTGCGCTGTCCGGCGCACGGTCTGCGCTTCGACGTGCGCACGGGCTGCATGGCGGGAACAGGCGGATTGAGCGTGACGACCTTCCCGGTCGAAATAGTGGATTCAAAGGTGGTGGTCAGTCTCGACGCCGCGAACGCGACGCCCTCGCAAGCGCGAGCCGGCAGCGCGGCAACCTAAGGCCGGTAGGCCAGGCGCGAGACGCCACAACCAATCAGGAGACGGAAAGATGCAAGGCTTGATGATGCAGCAGTCGCTGCTGGTTTCCGCGCTGCTCACGCACGCGGAGCGCCATCACGGCGAACAGGAAATCGTGTCGCGACGCGTGGAAGGAGACATCCATCGTTATTCGTATCGGCACCTCGCGCAGCGCGCGCGCCGTATGGCCAACGCGCTGTCGACGCTCGGCGTCGGCCGGGGCGAGCGCGTCGCGACGCTCGCGTGGAACGGCTATCGCCACATGGAGCTCTATTTCGCGGTGTCGGGCTCCGGGTCCGTGCTGCATACGCTGAACCCACGACTGCACGTCGACCAGCTCGCGTACATCATCGAGCATGCGGAAGATCGTGTCGTCTTCTTCGACCTGACCTTTCTGCCGTTGATCGAGAGCGTCGCGCCCCGGGTGAAGAGCCCGAAAGTATTCGTGGCGATGACCGATCGCGCGCACATGCCGCAAGCGAACGACCTGACCGGCATGCTGATGTGCTACGAGGATCTGCTCGAGCTGCAGGACGACGTTTTCGAATGGCCGCTGCTCGATGAAAACAGCGCGTCGTCGCTGTGCTACACGTCGGGCACCACCGGCAATCCGAAGGGCGTGCTGTATAGCCATCGTTCGACCGTGCTGCACACCTACGCGGCGGCGCTGCCCGATTCGCTGAACTGTTCCGCGCGCGACGTGATCCTGCCGGTCGTGCCGATGTTCCATGTGAACGCGTGGGGACTGCCCTACATCGCCTGCATGGTCGGCGCGAAGCTGGTGTTTCCGGGGCCGGCGCTCGACGGCAAGTCGCTCTATGAACTGATCGAAACGGAACACGTGACGCTGTCGGCCGGCGTGCCGACCGTGTGGCAGGGACTGCTCACGCACGTCGATGCGATGAGCGGGACCTTCTCGTCGATGCGACGCACGGTGATCGGCGGTGCGCAGTGTCCGACCGCGATGACCGAGGCGTTCCAGAAGCGCCACCGGGTGGAGGTACTGCACGCGTGGGGCATGACCGAATTGAGCCCGATCGGCACGGTCTGCAGCTTCAAGGCGCATCAACAGTCGCTGCCGATGGAGGATCAGTACAAGCTTCAGGCGAAGCAGGGGCGCGCGCTGTTCGGCATCGACATGCGGATCGTCGACTCCCACGGTAATGAATTGCCGTGGGACGGCGAGAGCGCTGGCGATCTGCAGGTGCGCGGTCATTGGGTCACGCAGCAGTACTTCGGCGCCGACGTCGAGTCGCCATTGTGCGACGGCTGGTTTCCGACCGGCGACATCGCGACGATCGACCAGCACGGCTTCATGCAGATCACCGATCGCAGCAAGGACGTGATCAAGTCGGGCGGCGAATGGATCAGTTCGGCGGCGATCGAAAACGTCGCTTATCTGCATCCGGAAGTCTCGACGGCAGTGTGTATCGCCGCACGGCATCCGAAGTGGGACGAACGGCCGCTGCTGCTGGTCGTGAGAAAGCCGGGCAGCGAGCTGGCCAGCGACGAACTGCTGTCCTTCTTCAACGGCCGGGTCGCGCGCTGGTGGACCCCCGATGCAGTGGTGTTCGTCGACTCGGTGCCTATCGGCGCAACAGGCAAGGTCCTGAAGAACCAGTTACGCGAACAGTTCGGCAACTACTACCTGCCCTGACGCGCGGCTCCCGCAGCAACGCAGTTCGATTCACGCAACAACGCGACCGGGTACGCCCGGCGCATACAAAACCACTAATCATTTGAAGCGACCGCAGCATCGGCTTTTGCGCCACCGCCGGTACGCGAAGGAGACACAATGAAGTTGAAATCAAGCAGCGCTGTCGTGTTGGCCATTTTCGCCACCGCGGCTCATGCGCAGTCGTCAGTGACGCTTTATGGCGTAGTCGATACGGGGCTGCTGTATCAGAGCACATCGGCGGCTACCTTTCTGCCGCACGCGCCGAACACGGGCAAAATTTATCAGCTGAAGGACGGCGGTATCTATGCGAGCTTCTGGGGTGTGAAGGGAAGCGAAGACATCGGCGGCGGCTACAAGATCAACTTCAAGCTGCAGGGTACGTTCAACACCGCGAACGGCAAGTTCGGTCTGTCCGACACGCCGGGCGTCACGGCGATCTTCAACCAGTTCGCGACGGTCGGCGCATCAGGGCCGTTCGGTACCTTCGACGCCGGCCGGCAGATCATTCCGATGATCTACGCGATGGCGGAAACCGACGTCCGCGGCGCGCAGTATTTCGGCAGTATTCTGACCGCGTGGCTGGGCATCAATCAGGCGGCCGGCTGGCCAGGCACGAGCACGAACGCGCCGATCGGCGCGCTGTACGACAGCAACGCGCTCGTCTACAACTCGCCGAAATTCCATGGCGCGTCGCTCGCGCTCGAGTACGCGCCGGGCGGCGTGGCCGGTCATTTCCAGGGCGGTACGCGCGAGTCGGCCGTGCTCAAGTATTCGAACTACGGTCTGAATCTGTCCGCGTTGTATTACAACGGCCACGATACCAACCCGTACCCGATCACCTACCCGGCGGCGCCCGCTATCCCCGCGACCGGGCTTGCGAACAACCGTTTCTACTATTTCGGTGCGATGTACACGATCGCCGGATTTTCGGTGTCGGCCTCGTACGGCGCCGGCAAGAACCCGGCCCATACCAACACCGCGGACTTCGAAATGATCTCGGGGGGCCTCGGCTACCAGTTCAATCCGCGTTTCAAGATCACGTCCGGGTACTACTACCTGAAAGACAAGAACAACTCGGCGAACCATTCGGGGGAGTTCGCCGTAGGCGCGGAATACAACCTGTCGCAGCGCACCAAGGCTTACGCGCAGGTGGGTTATGTCAACAACAGGGGGACCATGAACCAGACCATCGTCTATGGCGCCCCGGTTGCGCCTGGCGTGTCCACCACCGCGGCCATGGTCGGCATCCGCCATAACTTCTGATTACGTCACCTATAACAACTGGAGTATTCGATGAAAAGCATTCAGGCACGCGCGTTGGCGATTGCCGTATTGATTCTGGCCGCGTCGAGCAACGCATGGTCGCAGTCGGGCAAGACGGCTAGTGCACCTTCGGGCGCACCCGCGATGTCAGCTAGCGCAGCCGCTCCCGTCAGCTCGAGGCAAGCCAATCGCGCGCTGCGTCGGCAGGTGTATGCCGCCATCGGCAAGCACAAGGAGATCAGCGCCGGCAATATAAGCGTCATCGCAAAAGGCGGCGCGGTGACGCTGAGCGGCACAGTCACCGACGCTTCCCAGATCAATCAGGTCGCGGAGATCGCGAAGGGTGTTCCGGGCGTGACTTTGGTGACCAACAAGCTCACGGTGCAAAAGCCGTTTGGCGGGATGTAAAAAAGAGCTCACGCATCGGGGGGATTAAGCGCGAGAGCCCAATATAACAATCCACTAGCTGTCGAACAGCGCCGTGTAACGGCGCTGCATCTCTTCAGGCGTGAGCGCTTCGATCTGCGCGCCGAGCATCCATTCGTGGCCGAATGGATCGCGCACGGTCGCCGAGCGCTCGCCATAAAAATGATCGGTTAGCGGGCGGACCACGGTTGCGCCCGCTTTGAGCGCTTGTGCGAACAACTGGTCGACGTCGTCGCAGTGGATATGCAGCAGCACACTCGGCCGGCTGTCGCCGGTCGGTCCGAGCATGTCGTGCTCGGGATATTCATCGGACAGCATCACGGTCGCGGGACCGATCTTCACTTCGGCATGACCGATGCGGCCGCCTGGCTCGGTCAGGCGAAACTGCTCGACGCCGCCGAATGCCTGCGCGTAGAACTCGATAGCCCGTGCGGCGTTGCGCACGCGCAGATAGGGGTAGACCTCGTGGATCGCGTTCATCGTCACCTCCGGGTGGTGGGCGAATATGGGTTGCCGGACATAATAGTCTGCCCCGATCCGCCAAGCGGTCGCTTGGCTACCCACGGGATTCCAATCGCCTTTTGACCGACGATGAATCGAGGCCGCTAGCGCTGCTCCTTCTGAATCAAGCCGCACCTGAATCGCGTCACATTTGTCACTCCCACCATTCGATGTCCGGCGGCCTAAACTACCCCATCATCAACAGCGAGCGATGCCCGGTGAGCGAACCGCCTCCGACCCGAACGCACAGGACATCGCTCTAACCCGGAGGTTACGATGACGACGATCAAGTCACCTGAGAAGCTTGGGAAAGATGGACAGCCTGCCATGAAGACACCACCGATTGTGTCGCGGCAAGAGTGGGAGGCCGCGCGCGAGCAGCTGCTCGTCAAGGAGAAAGCCTTGACACGTGCCCGCGACGCGCTGGCCGCCGAGCGACGGCGGATGCCATGGCTTGCCGTTGAAAAAACGTATGCGTTCGACGGGCCGGAGGGCAGGGTAAGCCTGCTCGACCTGTTCAACGGCCGCCGCCAGTTGGTCGTCTATCGCGCCTTTTTCGAGCCCGGCGTGCACGGGTGGCCAGAGCATGCGTGCATTGGCTGTTCCCTTGGGGCCGATCAGGTCTCCCACCTTGCCCATTTGAACGCTCGCGACACTACGCTGGTGTACGCGTCCCGCGCGCCGCAAGCCGATATCGCGCGGCTGAAGACCCGGATGGGCTGGGAGATGATCCCCTGGTACACCATCACCGACAGTTTCGACGCCGACTTCGGCGTGGACGAATGGCACGGCCACAACGCGTTCATCCGGGACGGCGAGCGGGTGTTCCGAACGTACTTCATTAACGGGCGTGGGGACGAGGCGATGGGCACGATCTGGAGCTACCTTGACATGACGGCGCTCGGGCGGCAGGAGACGTGGGAGGATTCGCCGGAGGGCTACCCGCAGAGCCGACCGTACAAGTGGTGGAACTGGAACGACACTTACGTCCCCGGCGCGGCTCCCGATCCGAAGTGGGTCGAGGTGTCAGATGCCGGAGAGGCTGCGTTTCGGAAACGCGACGACTAGCGCCTGACGAATCATCGATCGCTGTCGTTTCTCCGTCCGATGCTGCAGCCTGCGGGCAAACTGTGAAGCGATGCCCGGATGCGAATGAGCAGTATCGCGGTACGTTCGATGTTTGAAATCGCGTCGTCGTATTGAGCGCGCTCGTGGATCGGCCGTGCGCCAGCCACGAATCGAGGCGGAGATTACAATGACAGGGACGTTACGGCATCCTATCGGTTCAACCGCTTCGTTTCCCCGCTTACGAGGGCCGCACTCCGATGAACGCATCCGAACGTATCGACGAACTGATCGCGGGACTCACCGACTGGCGCGGCGCGACCTTCGCTCGCATCCGTCAATGCGTGCTCGCGGCGGACCCGGCGATCGTCGAGGAATTCAAGTGGATGGGTAGCCCGGTCTGGTCGCGCGACGGCATGATCGCGGTCGCCAATGCGCACAAGGGTAAGGTCAAGCTGACCTTCGCGCATGGGGCGGGCCTGGCCGACCCGGACGGCTTGTTCAACGCAGGCCTCGAAGGCAACGCGCGGCGCGCTATCGACTTCTTCGAAAGCGACGAGGTCGACGAGCGCGCACTGAAAGCGCTGATTTGCGCCGCGATCGACTATAACCAGAAGCATCTGAAGAAGAACACGCGCGGCGCACTACCGAAAGCCCGCCGTAAGCAGGCGTCCGGCGACGCCTGAGGCCGGCACAGTCTGCTCGCCAGCCCCGCTGCGCCGCCAGCCTCGGCGGATCGATACCAGAACTGATATCGATATGACCCAAAATATGATTGGAAAGATATCAACTCGCTCCGTACACTGCACCATCCCTGGACACTGAGCGGCAACCTTGCGCCGTAGCGCCGGGCCGGCCGCTTCAGTCAAATTGGCCGGTGAGGGTCCCGGCACATGCATCAAGGACCTAGTATGTCGGAAAAAAAGCGGAAATTGCGCTCGGCCGAGTGGTTCGGCACGGCTGACAAGAACGGCTTCATGTATCGAAGCTGGATGAAGAATCAGGGCATTCCCGATCATGAGTTCGACGGGCGTCCCGTGATCGGTATCTGCAACACGTGGTCCGAGCTGACGCCGTGCAACGCGCACTTTCGCAAGCTCGCCGAGCACGTGAAGCGCGGCGTCTATGAAGCGGGCGGCTTCCCGGTCGAGTTCCCGGTGTTTTTCCAACGGCGAATCGAATCTGCGTCCGACCGCGATGCTCACGCGCAATCTCGCGGCGATGGATGTCGAGGAGGCGATCCGCGGCAATCCGATCGACGCGGCCGTGCTGCTGACCGGCTGCGACAAGACGACCCCCGCGCTGCTGATGGGCGCGGCGAGCTGCGACGTGCCGGCGATCGTCGTGACCGGCGGCCCGATGCTGAACGGCAAGCTCGACGGCAAGAACATCGGCTCTGGCACCGCGGTGTGGCAGCTGCACGAATCGCTGAAGGCCGGCGAGATCGATCTGCATCAGTTCCTGTCGGCCGAGGCGGGCATGTCGCGCTCGGCGGGCACCTGCAACACGATGGGCACCGCGTCGACGATGGCCTGCATGGCCGAGGCACTCGGCACGTCGCTGCCGCACAACGCGGCGATTCCCGCGGTCGACTCGCGCCGCTACGTGCTTGCGCATATGTCGGGAATCCGGATCGTCGAAATGGCGCTCGAAGACCTGAAGCTGTCGAAGATCCTCACGCGCGAGGCGTTCGTCAACGCGATTCGCGTCAATGCGGCGATCGGCGGCTCGACCAATGCGGTGATTCATCTGAAGGCGATCGCGGGGCGCATCGGTATCGATCTCGAACTCGACGACTGGGTGCGCATCGGCCGCGACACGCCGACGATCGTCGACCTGATGCCGTCGGGCCGTTTCCTGATGGAAGAGTTTTATTACGCGGGCGGCCTGCCGGCCGTGCTGCGCCGGCTCGGCGAAGCGAACCTGCTGCCGCATCCGGACGCGTTGACGGTCAACGGCAAGTCGCTGTGGGACAACGTGAAGGATGCGCCCAACACCAACGACGAGGTGATCCGTCCGCTCGACAAGCCGCTCGTCGCCGATGGCGGCATCCGCGTGCTGCGCGGCAATCTCGCGCCGCGCGGCGCGGTACTGAAGCCGTCGGCGGCGACGCAAGAGTTGCTCAAGCATCGCGGACGCGCGGTCGTGTTCGAGAACCTGGAGCACTACAAGGCGCGCATCGTCGACGAGACGCTCGACGTCGACGCGAATTCGGTGCTGGTGATGAAGAACTGCGGGCCGAAGGGTTATCCGGGCATGGCCGAAGTCGGCAACATGGGCCTGCCGCCGAAGCTGCTGAGGCAGGGCGTGAAGGACATGGTGCGCATCTCCGATGCGCGCATGAGCGGCACCGCCTACGGCACCGTGGTGCTGCACGTGACGCCGGAAGCGGCGGCCGGCGGCCCGCTCGCCGCGGTGCAGGACGGCGACTGGATCGAGCTCGATTGCGACGCGGGCACGCTGCACCTCGATGTCAGCGACGCGGAACTCGAGCGTCGTCTCGCGCAGCATGTGCCGCCCCAGCCGCCGGAAGGTGGCGGCTACCGGCGCCTGTATATCGATCACGTGCTGCAGGCCGACGAGGGTTGCGACCTCGACTTCCTCGTGGGGTGTCGAGGTTCCGCGGTGCCGCGGCATTCGCACTGACGCGCCGTTGCAACGGCAACGGCTCGGCCCATGACAGTGCGGGCGATGCATTCGTGCATCGCCCGCATTTTTTTGACCTGTCGTTGGCGTTCGCGGCGCAGTTGCCTTGGATGGTGCGCCGCTAATGGCTATTGGCCGAGGTTGTCGACCGCGTCGAGCACGAGCCCGAAGAACTCGTTCGCCGCGGCCGGATTCAGCCAGCGCACGACCACCGTCATGCGCCGCTCCGGTTCGACCCATGTGAACGAACTGCCTGCGCCGACACCGAAATAGCTCGACTCCGGCACGTTCGGGAACACCTTGCGCCCGGTGTTGAGCCACACGAGGTAGCCATAGAATGGCGCGATCGCGCACGGCGTGCGCATGCGCGCGATCCATTCGGACGACAGCACGCGCTGGCCGTTCGCAACGCCGTCGTGGAGCAGCATCTGTGCGACCTTCAACTGATCGTTCGCGCTGACCGACATGCCGCCGCCCCAGTGCGTGCCGCCCGGCACCGACTGCATGCGTCGCCCGTCGATTTCGACCCACGCATTGTCGTAGCCGACCCATTGCCAGTTTTCGCTCGCGCCCGAAGGCCGCATGATCGCTTCGCGAAACACCTCGGGCAGCGGCTGACGGAACAGATGCAGCAGCGCGAGCGAGAACTGGTTGATGCGGACGTCGTTGTATTCCCAGTACGTGCCCGGCCGTTGCGGCGGACGCAGGTCGCCTTTTTTGCCATCGGGCGGCGCGGCGAAATTGACCGCACGGTAGTGATCCGCCTGATCCGACAAACCGAAGTACGTGCCGCGCCATTCGCTCGTTTGCTGCAGTAGATGCGCCCAGCTGATCGGCGCGTTGTGTTCGTCGTCGAAGCCGATGTCGGGTACGCGCGCGCGCACCGGTTCGTCGACGTCGGGCAACAGGCCGCGATCGTGCGCGACGCCGGCCAGCAGCGCGAGGTACATCTTCGCGACACTGAAGGTCAGGTCGGCGCGATCCGGTTCGCCCCAGCTCGTCAGCACGCGGCCGTCGACGGCGATCGTGCCCGACACCGGTCCGCGATCATGCACGGGACCGAGCAGCCTGTTCCATGGCGGCGGGTCGTTCACGTGCACACCCCACGCGCCGCCCACATGGCGGTCCCAAAGCGATTCATGATCCACCGCGAACTGCACGGCTTGCTGCAAACGGTCTTGCATGGATAAGGTCCTTGTCGATTCAACGAAGCCCGCGAGGCAGAGACTCAGCGTGCATGCAGTCGCACGCGTGCCCACATCACGGTGAAAAGGCTGAGCACGGCCGCGAGCATCAGATAAAGTCCGGGCGCGAGATTATTGCCCGTCGCCGCGATCAGCGCGGCGACCGCGAGCGGCGTGAAGCCCCCGAACACGGTGGTGCCGATGTTGTAGCCGAGCGCCATGCCGGTCGTGCGCGTGCGGGTCGGGAACAGCTCGGACATCAAGGCCGGAATCGGCGCGAAGTAGGTCGCCTTCAGCAACGCGACCCACGTGACCGCGGCAAGCAACGAGCCGAGCGACGGGTGCGCGTTCATCAGCACGAAGGCGGGATACACGGTCGCGAAGAACAGCACGCCGGCGCCGAGCATGATGCGCACGCGGCCCACCTTGTCGGACAGATGACCGACGACCGGCGTGAGCACCATCATGATCAGACCGGCCGCGAACGTCGCGATGAAGCCCGACGACGGTGCGAGTCCGAGCTGCCGTGCGGCATAGGTCGGCATGTAGAGCAGCATGTAGTTGGCCGTGGTGGTCAACACGAGCGCGCCGATCGATACGAGCACCTGTTCCTTTTGCGTCGCGAGCACTTCTCGCACCGGCGCGGCGGATTTTTCCGCGCGCTCGAACTCCGGCGTTTCGTCGATGCGGCGGCGAATGTAGAGCCCGACCGGACCGATCAGCATGCCGAACAGGAACGGAATGCGCCAGCCCCAGCCTTCGAGTTGCGCGGTCGTCAGCGTGCTCGTCAACACCGCGCCGAACAGCGACGCCAGCAGGGTGCTCGCGCCCTGGCTCGAGAACTGCCAGCTCGCCATGAAGCCTTTGCGCTCCGGCGCATGTTCGATCAGAAACGCGGTCGAACTGCCGAACTCGCCGCCCGCCGAGAATCCCTGCAACAGCCGCGACGCGAATACGCCGATCGGCGCGAGCACGCCGATCGCCGCATACGACGGCATCAACGCGATCATGCCGGTGCCGACCGTCATCATCGCAATCGATAGCGTCAACGATGCCTTGCGGCCTTTGCGGTCGCTGAACGAGCCGAGCGCGAGCGCGCCGATCGGTCGCGCGAGATACGACAGCGCGAAGGTGCCGAGCGTGAGCAGCAGCGACACGGTGCGGTCGTGCACCGGAAAAAACGTGCGCGACAGCACGGCCGCGAAGTAGCCGTATACGACCAGATCGTAGAACTCCAGTGCGTTGCCGATCGAGGTCGCGAGAATCAGCCGCGATACGCTCGAGCGCGAAGTGTGCCGCGCGAGCGCGTCGGCGGTAGTGACGGAGTCCATGCTCATGACGAAATCCTCTGGCGGCATTGGGAGGCGCGCCGGCAGTGTCGCGTGAGCGGCGCGGGCGCGGGATCGAAGCGTGTGACCCGATGTTGGGGTGGACGATATTTATAGACAATTACAATATTTGGCAGATATCGTTGCCGAAACGGCAAAGCGGAATCGAGCTGACCCAGGTATTCGATATCGCATGCAGTCTCGAAGGCCTCGCGTTCGATGCGGCGTTCGTCGAATTGCTGACGGGCGCGATCGACAATCCGGCCTTGCTCGACTGATTTCGCGCCGCAAAAGAAAAAGCGCCCCGTAGGGCGCTTTCCATCGATTCAATCAGGCAGGGAACACAGGTGTTCCCCACCGCGAACCGTCCGCTTAGAACTTGTGACGCAGACCGACACGGAACGCCAGCTGGTTGTCGGCGCCGACGCCCGACGTGCTGAAGTAGCTCGTGCTCGAACCGATCTGCGCCTGCAGATCCTGCGCGTTGTGGCCCGACGCGATCTGATAGATGCCCAGCACGTACACGTCCGTGCGCTTCGACAGCGCGTAGTCGCCGCTCAGGTTCACCTGGTTCCAGTGACCGACGTTCGCGCCGCTCAGGTGCATGTACGTGTAGCCCGCGCCTGCCGTGATAGCCGGCGTGACCGCGTACTTCGCGCCTGCTTCGTAGGCGGCGAACGTGGTCGATCCACCCGAGATCGGTGCGAGGCGCGTGTTCGTGTACAGGGCCCACAGCGTCGCCGGGCCGAAAGCGTAACGGCCGCCAACGCCGACCGTGCGCAGATCCTGGATCTGGCCGCTGCCGAGCGTCGGGAAGCTGACGTTTGCCAGCGAAGTCGAGAAGGCCGGCGATGCCTGGCCCGGATAACGGATGTCCGTGTACGCCGCGCCGATACCGAACGGGCCGTTCGCGTAGTTCGCGCCGAAGCTGTAAGCGCGCGACGAACCTGCCACCGGGGCAGTGGACGTGCCCGTAGCCGGCGTGCCGGCAAAGCCGCCTGCCGTGTTCGAGAAGCCGTACATCGCGCCGAAGGTCAGGCCGGAGAAGTTCGCGCTGCTGAACTTGACCGAGTTGTTGATACGGCTCGACGTGAGCTGGTCGACGTCGTTGATGTGGTAAGCGTAGTTGCCCGCGACGGTCTGGCCGCCGGTCGCGTAGTTGGAGCCGAGGTAGTCGGTCGAGAACGAGTACTGGCGACCGAACGTCAGCGAGCCGACGTTGTTCTGCGACACACCGACGTACGCCTGGCGGCCGAACATCGCGCCGCCCTGGCCGGCGGTGCCGTTCCCGCTGTTGAAGCCGTTTTCCAACACGAACAGCGCTTTCAGGCCGTTACCGAGGTCTTCCGTGCCACGCAGGCCCCAACGGCTGCCGTTCGCGACGCCGTCGTCGTACTTGGTCAGGCTGCTATGGCCGGTGGCCGTTTTCGAGTTGTTCACGTAGCTGATACCAGCATCGATCAGGCCGTACAGCGTGACGCTGCTTTGTGCGTGAGCGGCGGAGGCGAAGACGGCAAACGTAGCGGCGGTCAGGATTTTCTTGTTCAAAACACTTCTCCGAGTTAGCAAATTTTGGCGATCGCGACGCGCTGCTCTGTGGCAACGTCGTGCGATGGCCGGCAATTTAAGGGAACGCAGAGTAAGGTATGTGACACTGAAAAATTCTTTTCACGGTGTCGTGTCGGCGCGACACTTTGCGTGTGCACCGGAGGCAGGTGTATCGGTGGCGGGGCGGGTCGGTCGACCCTGGAGTGAGGCTGGACGCGTGGCAGCGAATCGCCCGCCTGGCGGCGGGCGATCGGTTATTTCAGCTGGTGCGTGAAAATTCAGTTACATGGCCGGCCGCGACAGCATCGACGGTCGCAGCGTCGTTGGTGTCAGTTGCTCAGCAACGAGCCGCTGCGGAACGGCGTCGCGCCGGCGATGCGCGCGAATTCGAGGCCGGCCGTCGCGAAACGCGCCAGATGCCGCGCGTACAGCACGCCGGCCACGGTGTTTTTGATCGTGACGACGCGGTCCGTCAACGGATCGACGATGTCCGCGATTTCCTGGCCCGCGTCCACCCACGTGCCGACCTCGCAGCGATAGACGAGCACGCCGCTGATCGGCGCGACGAGCGGCTCGGCGCCCGCGAGCGGCGTCGCGGCGAATTCGAGCGGCGGCAGCGGCGCCGGCTCGCCCTCGACCACGCCGCGCAAGGTCAGATACTCGATGATCGCCTGCGCGTCTTTTTCCGCGAGTTCGTACGACACATCGCGCTGGCCGCGCAGCTCGATGGTGACCGAGATGCCGCCGTTCGGGATTGGGAAGCGCTCGCCGAAACGGCCGCGCAGATCCGACCAGCAGAAGCTGTGGATCTCGTCGAACGGATTGCCGACCGAGTTCAGCGCGAGCAGCGACGCCTTCGCGTCCAGGTAGCGCGCGAGCGGCTCGACTTCAGGCCACAGGTCCGGATTGGTGTACAGGTGCATTGCGGCTTCCCAGTCGCAATGCAGATCGAGCACGACGTCGGCGTCGTACGAGAGCTTTTGCAGTGCGAGGCGTTGCGAGCCGAGTTCGGTGGTCGGCTGCTGCGCGTCGAGCGCTTCGCGCATCGCCGCGCGGATGGCGGCGCGGTTCGCGTCGATGTCGGTGGTCAGACGCGATTCGATGAACGGCTGCACGAGTTCCGCGAGGTCGTAGAAGTTGCGGTTGAAGTTCTGCGCGCTGCCGGTTTCGAAGCGGCCGAGCATCTGGCCGAGCAGATGCTGATTAAGGCCGATCGGATTCGGCACCGGCACGACCACGACTTCGCCACGCAGCTTGCCCGCGGCTTCGAGCGCGGCCAGCTTGCGGCGCAGCGACCACGACACCAGCATCCCGGGCAGTTCGTCCGCATGCAGCGACGACTGGATATAGATTTTCTGGCCGCCGCCGGGACCGTAGTGGAAACTCGTCAGTTCACGGGCGGTGCCAAGCGACGGGGCAATCAGCGGATGGGTCTGGGTTTGCATGGTTTTGGCTTCGCGGCCCGTTCGGAGCAGCCGCGCTAGGTGGTTGATTGCAAGGGGAAAGATGCGCGCCGGCAGCGCGCGTGGTCCGCATGCGCGGACCGCGGCAACCTGTCTCGGGGTGGGCCGCGTCTCGCACGATCTTAGCCGATATGCCACACGATGTGACTTGATGTGGCTAGATGGGAGCCGCAAAACAAAACGGGCTCCGCGTCGCGGAGCCCGTTTCGGACAAGCTGCCGGCGCGCCGTGCGGCGCGCGTGGGCGATTTAGCTGCCGTACACGTCGAAGTCGAAGTACTTCTTCTCGATCTTCTTGTAGGTGCCGTCCTTGATCATGTCGGCGATCGCCTTGTCGACCTTCACCTTCAGATCGGTGTCTTCCTTGCGCATGCCGATGCCAGCGCCGTTGCCGAGGATCTTCGGATCGTCGAGGTCCTTGCCGACGAACGTAAAGCCCTTGCCGCGCGGCGTTTTCAGGAAGCCTTGATCAGCCTGCACCGCGTCTTGCAGCGCTGCGTCCAGACGGCCCGAGATCAGGTCGGCGTAGACCTGGTCCTGGTTCTGGTACGGCACGACTTTCGCGCCCGCCGGTTCCCAGTAGGTCTTCGCGTAGGTTTCCTGGATGGTGCCCTGTTCGACGCCCACCGTCTTGCCCTTCAGCGATTCAGCGGTCGGCAGGATGCCCGAGCCCTGTTTCGCGACGAGGCGCGTCGGCGTGTTGAACAGCTTCGACGAGAAAGCGATCTGTTCGGCGCGTTGCGGCGTCATCGACATCGACGACAGCACGCCGTCGAACTTCTTGGCCTTCAGTGCCGGGATCATGCCGTCGAAGTCGTTTTCCACCCACACGCACTTCGCACCGACGCGCTTGCAGATTTCGTTGCCGAGGTCGATATCGAAGCCAACGAGCTTGCCGTCCGCGCCTTTCGACTCGAACGGGGGATAGCTGGCATCAACGCCAAATCGGATCGTCGACCAATCTTTAGCGTGTGCGCCAATCGAGACGGTGGCAAGCAGAGCAACCGTCAAAGCCGCTAGCAGTTTTTTCACTGTTTTAACTCCTCGTGTAGTTCAATTACGCCCTCGGCGGTTGTGCCGCCTTGGGACGCCCGGCGCGTCTCGCAAACGGGCTTCTGGTCAGGATGCAGGCCGGGGTGGCCTGCAACGCGCGCCAAGCTTATCAGTTCAAAAATATTGGGAAGCTAGTAAAACACCGGATGGCGCGGGAGGATGCCCTCTAGGTCAACGCTTGCGCCCCGGCCGGTGTGACCGGATCGTACACCGTTGGTGGGGTTTGCGTAACGCGGATGCAATGCAGAGCGGTAATACGAGGGGCCGGCGAGCGTAATGGACCGGGATTTACGCCGGTTTTCTCGCGAGTTCACCGAAAACCGGTTTGAAACGCGAGTTTGAAACGTGGACGGATCGTTAAAGCTCGCGGCTGAATTTGCCGTTAATTAAGAGCGGCCTCGAGGCTATTGCCCGACACGTTATTACCAGCACCGATATTTTTGCGCCGCCGTTTCGAACCGGTGCAAAAACAAAGGCTTTGGCGCTATCATCGATGCTCCCTGCGTTGGACGCCGGCCGCCCGCATTGGACGGCCGTCAAGATTCAAATGCCGCGCGTTTGCGCTCGCTCAAATGGCCTTTCTGCTCAACGGTGTTATGCATGCACACGATGTTGTTCACGGCGGATCGAACAGGCTGTTGTAAACAGACTTCTAAGCGACGAATCGCTAGCGCCGGCGTGCGGGCTCGCGCGGCATTATTGCAACGCCGGTTTTTTGACAGTTTTTTGTCGAGCGTTACATCCGGATTTTCATCGATTGGCGCATCCGGATTTTCGTGCGACGTTTTTTCCGGGGTTTTACCCCGCGTGTCGCGCGTTCTGATAGGCGCATTGCTGTGCGCGGGTTTCGGCGCGGCGACGCCCGCAGCGGCCGCCGACAAAGTGCTGCACGTTCTCGCATGGCCCGGCTATGCGGACCCGGACGTCGTCAAGGCGTTCGAAGCGCGCTACGGCGCGAAGGTCGAGGTCACGCTCGTCGATTCCGATGAGGCGCTGTGGGCGCAGATGCACAGCAAGGGCGCGCCGCCGTTCGACGTACTCGCCGCCAACACCGCCGAAATCCGCCGCTATACGCGGACGAATCTGCTCGCGCCGCTCGATCTCGCGAGTCTGCCGAATACGAAGAAGCAGTTGCCGCGTTTCCAGGCGCTCGGCTCGATCGACGGCCTGACCTCGGCCGGCAAGGTATACGCGATTCCGTTCACGTATTCGTCGATGGGACTCATCTACGATCGCAAGCAGATTCCGGTTGCGCCGCATTCGATGCTCGAACTGTGGAACCCGCGTTATCGTGGCAAGGTGCTCGACTTCAATAGCGCGCAGCACAACTTCTCGTTCACCGCGCTTGCGCTCGGCTATCCGCATCCGTTTCAACTCGACCCCGCGCAGATGCGCACGATCGCGCACAAGCTCGTCGATCTGCGCCGCAACCTGCTGACCTACTACACGCTGCCCGAGGAGGCGACCGCGTTCTTCATCCAGCACAAGGTCGCGTTGATGTTCGCCAACTACGGCACGCAGCAGGTGCAGTTGCTGCGGCGCGCGGGCGCCGACGTCGGCTACGTGATCCCGGATGAAGGCGCGCTCGCGTGGCTCGATTGCTGGTCGATGACGCGCGCGGCGAGCGACAAGCCGCTCGCGCTCGCGTGGATCAACTACATGCTCGAGCCGAGCGTGAGCGCGTTGCTGACACAGCGCCAGGGGCTCGCGAATACGCTGACCGAGCCGGCCGAAGGCAGCGCCAACGCGCACATCGTCTGGATCAGTCCGGTGGAAGATATCGAGCGCCGCGGGCAACTGTGGACGCGCATCGTGTCGGGCGACCGTTCGGAGCGCTTCTGATGCTGCATCGCGGCCTGACCTTCAAGCTATCCGTGCTGCTCGCGTGTATCGGCGTGCTGGCCTCGGGCGCGACCGGCTATTACGCGTATCGCGCGAATCGCACGATGCTGGTCAACGAAGCGGAGCACAGCCTGCAGACGTCGACGGAGCTGCTCGGCCAGCGCATCGCGGTATCGATCGACGACATCGCGGCGGACGCGCTCGTGCTCGCGACGATGCCGTCGTCGGTGAGCGTCGCGCAGACCGACGACGGTATCGGCCCGAACCTCGGCCGCGAGCGGCTCGCGCAGGTGTATTCGAGCTTCATGCTGCATCACCCGGAGTATCTGCAGGTGCGGCTGATCACGCGGCAGCATCACGGTCTCGAACTGATCCGTTTCGATCGCGACAGCGACGGCCTCGTGCGCGTAGAGGGTGACGATTTGCAGGAAAAAGCCCAGTTTCCCTACGTATTCGAAACGCTCGCGTTTTCGCCGGGCCGCATCTACACGTCGCCGATTTCCGTCAATCACGAATCCGGCACGCATGCGGCGCAAGGCAAGCCGACGCTGCGTCTCGGCACGCCGATCGCGGATGCGCGCGGCACGGTGGTCGGCGTCGTCGTAATCGATGTCGATCTGGCCGGCATGCTGCGGCGTTTGCAGAGCGATCTGCCGAGCGACTATCAGGTCTATCTGGCGAACGAGTGGGGCGACTTCCTGATCCATCCCGACGCGTCGAAAACCTTCGGTTTCGACCGCGGCCGTCGCGTGCTGATGCAGGACAGCTTCCCGGCCACGAAGCAGCTGTTCGAGCAACGCCAGAGCGAGGTGCTCGTCAACGGTCTCGCGAGACCCGGCGAGGCGGCCGGCCGCGTGCTCGCGTTCGTGCGGCGACCGTTCGGCGATTCCGAGGGCAACCGCTTCATCGTGCTCGGTCTCACGAAGCCGCTCGAGGACGTGCTGACCGGCGCCAATCAGCTCGGCACGCGGATCATTCGCATGGTGCTGGTGTTCAGCGCATTGTCGGTACTGCTGGCGATCCTGTTCGCGCGGGCGCTGACCAAGCCGCTGCATCTGCTCGCGTATGCGGCGACGCACCTGTTCGCCGACCACGCGATGCACACCTTGCCGCTCAAACGCACCGACGAAATCGGCGTGCTCGCGCGCTGCTTCGAGCGTTTGCGTTGCGAAATCCGCGCGCAGATGGATACGCTGCACAGCAAGCAGAGCGAGCTCGTGCATCTGGCCTCGCACGACGTGCTGACCGGCTTGCCGAACCGCATGCTGTTCATGCAGAAGCTCGAGAACGCGATCGAGGAGGCAAGGTTCCGCCGCGAAGGCCTCGCCGTGCTGTTCGTCGACCTCGACCGCTTCAAGCAGATCAACGATCAGTTCGGTCACTCTGTTGGCGACAAGGTGCTGGTCGCGGTCGCACGCCGTCTGAAGGACGTGCTGTATGCCGGGGACGTGGTCGCGCGGCTCGGCGGCGACGAATTCATCGTGCTGATCGAAGGGCAGCGCGCGGCCGAGGTCACGCCAGAAATCGCCGAGCGCATCATGGACGCGCTGAACGAAACGCTGACCGTCGACGGCAATAGCATGACGGTCGGCGCGAGCATCGGCATCAGCGAGTTCCCGCACGACAGCGGCAATGCCGAGGAACTGCTGCTGAACGCCGATGCCGCGATGTATGCGGCGAAATCGGGTGGCCGTTGCGCGTATCTGCGCTATCAGGATCTGCTCGCCATGCGGCTCGACCAACAGGCTGAGCAGGCGAGGGCTGCCCAGGCCCAGCTCGCCCAGGCGCACGCCTCGCGCGATGCGACCGAGGGGCGCGAGGCGGAGCCCACCGCCTGACGCGGTCTTACCCGCGCCGCTCGGGACCGCGCGCACGATCCGAGCGCCGCAGAAGACGCGATGCGCCACCATCTGCGCGGAATCCTCATGTCGATCGGCCCCATCGCCGAGCGCAATCCCGCGTGGTTCGAGGCCGACGAGCCGGAGCGTGTGCCGTTGTCGACCTGAGACGCAGGCGCGCTCAACCAGCCCACTCAAACGATCCGCACCCCTGCGCGATAAGTCGCGCGCGGCACCGGCAGCTTGTCGAGCATCGTCACGCGCACGAGATCCGCGCGCAGGCCCGGCTCGATCGCGCCGCGGTCCGTGAGGCCGGCGGTGCGCGCCGGCTCGGCCGAGACCGTTGCCATCGCGCGCGGCAGCGACCAGCCCGCTTTTTCGACGAGATCGAACACCGCGGTCAGCAAGCTCGACGGCACGTAATCCGACGACAGGATGTCGAGCAGGTCCGCGCGCGCGAGTTCGAGCGCCGACACGTTGCCCGAATGCGAGCCGCCGCGCACGATGTTCGGCGCGCCCATGATCGTCGCGATGCCGTGCTCGCGCGCGGCTTGCGCGGCGATGCGCGTGGTCGGGAATTCGGCGAGCACGATGCCCTCGGCCTTCGCCTGTTCGACGTGCTCGATCAGCGTGTCGTCGTGGCTCGCGACCGGAATGCCGAGCCGCCGGCAACGCGCGACGATCTCGCGGCGGTGCTCATCCGCGTACCGCTCCTGTTCGACCGCGAGTTCGGCGAGCGTGCTCGCGACACGCTCGTCGCTCATCTTGCCGTTGCGCTCCTGGAAGCGACGCCATTGCTCGCGGTCGTGCCATTGGCGCTGGCCCGGCGTATGGTCCATCACCGACGCGAGCCGCAGCAGCGGATGCGCGCACAGCGAATCGAATACCTCGAGCACGTCGGCGGTCGCGATCTCGCAGCGCAGATGCAGAAAGTGCTCGGCGCGCAGCAGTCGACGCGTGGACAGCCGCAGCAGCGAATCGGCGCACTGCGTTTGCACATCGCGGTTACGCAGCCCAATGCTCGAGCGCGAGCCGATGGCGAGCGCGTCGAATACCGTCGTGATGCCGGCTGCGGCGACCTGCGCATCGTGAATCACGAAGGCCGCGTCGGTATTCCATTCGACGCCGGGACGCGGCACGAGGTGCTTCTCGAGGTTGTCCGTATGCAGTTCGATCAGACCGGGCAGCAGATAATCGCCGTCCCAGTCTTCGGCGTCGCGCGCCGAACCCGCGCCGCGTTCGACGTCGCGAATCACGCCGTCTTCCACGCGCACGGTGCCAATGAATTCTTCGTCTCGCGTCACGATGCGAGCGTTGCTGATCAACATCGACTTGCTCCGTAGTCAGTCGGGACTGGTGTCAATTCAGTGCCGCAGCGGCGGCCGCAGTTCCAGGCGGCGCGTCGCGACCTTGTTGCGGGTTTCTTCGTCGTGAAAGATACCAACGATCGCCGCGCCGCGCTCGCGCGCCTCGACGATCAGATCGGCCACAACGTCGCGGTTTTCCGCATCGAGTGAAGCGGTCGGTTCGTCGAGCAGCAACAGCGGATGTTCGGCGATCAAACCTCGCGCGATGTTCACGCGTTGCTGCTCGCCGCCCGAAAATGTCGCGGGAGCGAGGGACCACAAACGTTCTGGCACGTTGAGCCGCGCGAGCAATTCAGCGGCGCGCGCGTTTGCTTCAGGTTCGGCGACGCCGTCCAGGACCAGCGGCTCGGCGACGAGCGCAAGCGTCGGCACGCGCGGGATCACGCGCAAAAACTGGCTCACATAGCCGACCACGCGACGGCGCAGCCGCAGCACGTCACGCGGTTCGGCACGGGTGATTGCAATGGGCCGACCCTGATCGCTGGTGTCGCGAATCGCGATTGAGCCGGTGCTCGCCAGATAGTTGCCGTACAGACAGCGCAGCAGCGTGCTCTTGCCTGCGCCCGACGGCCCGACCAGCACCACGCATTCACCGCGCTCGACCTCGAGCGACACGTTCGAGAGCGCGTCGATCCGCACACCGCCCTGGCCGTGCAGCGTGAAAGTCTTGCCGATGCCGATGGCGCGCAGCATCAGCGCCGCGTTGTCCGCGAAAGCGCGCTCGCCGTAACGTGCATCGCTGCCTGCGTCAATGACTACCTCATTGGATTGCATCGTGAGCCTCAAACCGGCAGAACCGAGGAAACCAGCGTTTGCGTATACGGATGCTGCGGATCGTCGAGCACCTGATCGGTCAGGCCGGCTTCGACGACTTCGCCCGCCTGCATCACCATCAGTCGATGCGCCAGCAGACGCGCGACACCGATGTCGTGCGTGACGATCAGCACCGATAGATGCAGCGTCGAGCTCAGCGTGCGCAGCAAATCGAGCAGACGCGCCTGCACGGACACGTCGAGACCGGCGGTCGGTTCGTCCATGAACACCAGACGCGGACCGGTGACGAGATTGCGCGCGATCTGCAGACGTTGCTGCATACCGCCCGAAAACGCGGCGGGGAATTCGTCGATGCGCGTGGGATCGAGTTCGACGCGCTCCATCCATTGCGTGGCTGTGCGGCGAATCTCGCCGTAGTGGCGCGCGCCGACCGCCATCAACGGCTCGCCGATGTTGGCGCCGGCCGATACGCCGCCGCGCAGGCCGTCGCGCGGATTCTGCTGCACGAAGCCCCACTCGGTGCGCATCAGCAGACGGCGGCGCGGCTCGGCCAGCGCGCGCAGATCGAGCGAGTCGCCATGCGACGCGGTGTAGTGCAGCGAGCCGCTATCGGCCTCGGTCTTCAGCGCCAGCGTGTTGAGCAGCGTGGTCTTGCCCGAACCCGATTCACCGACGATGCACAGCACCTCGCCCGGATACAGATCGAAACTCACGTTGCGGCAACCGTTGCGGCCGCCATATTGTTTGGTGAGCGCGCGTGCGCTCAGAAGCGGCGTCATGCGGATTCTCCTTCGCGCGTGGCGTGGGGCAGCGGCGCTTGCGCTTCGATGGCGCCGTCGGCGTCGCCGCGCCGCCCGTGACAGTAGTCGCTGTCCGAGCACACGAACATGCGCGTGCCCGCATCGTCGACGATCATCTCGTCGAGAAAGCTTTCCTTCGATCCGCACAGCGCGCACGCGTGCTGCCACTTCTGCACTTCGAACGGATGATCGTCGAAGTCGAGGCTGCGCACCGGCGTATAAGGCGGAATCGCGTGAATGCGGCGCTCGCGACCCGCGCCGAACAGTTGCAGCGCGGCGTTCATATGCATCTTCGGATTGTCGAACTTCGGGATCGGCGACGGCGAGCTCAGATAGCGATGATTGACGATGACGGGGTAGTCATACGTGGTCGCGATGCTGCCGTGATGCACGATGTCCTCGTACAGTTTCACGCTGATCAGCCCGTAATCGGCGAGCGCATGCAGCTTCCTGCATTCGGCGACGCGCGGCTCGAGCCGGTACAGCGGCTCGGGCATCGGCACTTGATAGACGAGGATCTGCCGCTCGGTCAGCGGCGTTTCGGGAATCCGGTGCCGCGTCTGGATGATCGTCGCTTCGCTCGTGTGCCGCGTGGTCGCCACCCCCGTGGTGCGCGCGAAGAAGCGGCGGATGTTGACGGCGTTGGTGGTTTCGTCGGAACCCTGATCGATGACCTTCAGCGTGTCCGTCCTGCCGATGATCGCGGCCGTCACCTGGATGCCGCCGGTGCCCCAGCCATACGGCAGCGGCATTTCGCGCGACGCGAACGGCACCTGGTAGCCCGGCACGGCGACTGCCTTCAGCAGCGCGCGGCGCAGCATGCGCTTGGTCTGCTCGTCGAGATACGCGAAGTTGTAGCCGTGCGCGGCGGTGTCGTATGAGGTATTGGCAACAGCGGTGTCGGGCGCGTTCATGCTGCCTGCTCCTTGTCGGTGGCGTGGCTTGTTTCATCGTGGCTGTGATGTTGCGCGCGCAGACGCCGCACCAGTTCCAGCTCCGCCTGGAAGTCGACGTAATGCGGCAGTTTCAGGTGCTGCACGAAGCCCGACGCCTCGACGTTATCGCTATGCGACAGCATGAATTCGATGTCCTGCGTCGGTGACGCGAGCGGCTCGCCGAGTTCTTCGGCGCGCAACGCGCGATCGACGAGCGCCATCGCCATCGCCTTGCGCTCCGAGTGGCCGAACGCGAGACCGTAGCCTTGCGTGAAGGTGGGCGGCACCGCGCCGCTGCCCGCGAACTGGTTGATCATCTGGCATTCGGTGATGTCGATATCGCCGATGTCGACCGCTTCGCCGAGTTCGTCGAGGTCCATCTCGACCGCGATCGTGCCGAAACGGATCTCGCCCGCGAACGGATGCGAATGCGCATAGCCGCGTTGCGTCGCATAGCCCATCGCGAGCAGAAAGCCTTCGTCGCCGCGCGCGAGGTTCTGCAGACGCGTCGCGCGGCTTGCCGGAAACGCCAGCGGTTCGCGCGACAGATCGCCGGGTTCCGCGCCGTCGGGTGTCGGGCGCTCCTGTTCGATCAGGCCTTCCTTGTCGAGCAGCGACACGACGCGCGGCATCGATTCAGCCGCTGGCGGTTCTTGCGGAACGGGCGCGTTGCCGCGCGTCACGTCCTGCCGCGCGTCATCGCCATCGGCGAGCAACGCGAAATCGAGCAGACGCTGCGTGTAGTCATAGGTCGCGCCGAGCAACTGGCCGCCGGGCAGGTCCTTGAAGGTCGCCGAGATGCGCCGCTCGACCTGCATCGTTTCGGTATCGATGGTGCGCGTATAGCCGAAGCGCGGCAACGTGGTGCGATACGCGCGCAGCAGGAAGATCGCCTCGACCAGATCGCCGGCCGCCTGCTTGATTGCGAGCGCCGCAAGCTCCTCGTCGTAGACCGAGCCTTCGGTCATCACGCGTGCGACCGCGAGCCGCAACTGCTCGCGAATCTGCTCGACGCTCAATTCGGCGATCTGCGTATCGCCGCGGCGCGCTTTGTCGAGCAGGCGCCACGACGCTTCGATCGCGCGTTCTCCACCTTTGACGGCAACGTACATCAGTTCACCTTCGCTTCGGTTGTGCGCGGCAGGCCGATCAAGCGCGCGCCGCAAACCAGATAACAATCGATGCCGCACGGAAACAGCGGCGCGAGCATCGCGCGTTCTTGCCAGAACCGCGCGGGAAGACCGACCGGCGAAATTGTTTCGGTATCGCGAATGCCGGGGCCGCTGAGCGTGACCGGTGTGCCACCGGTCAGCGCGTCGATGCGGATCAGCAACGTGGCCGATTGTTCCGGTGACTCGGCGCTGCCGGGCGCGAAGCTTTCGAGCGACGGCAACGCGTCGGCATCGTGCGCATACACGAACGCGGCCGCGCCGGGTGCATCGGCGAGCGGCGCGCCGGTATGGAAGCGCAACGCCGACGCGAGCGCGGGATCAGGTTGCGCGAGCCACACCGGCGTCGCGTAGTCGCAGAGCGTCAGCAGTGCGGCAAACGCGGCGGGTTCGACCGGCGTATTGCGCAACTCGGGCAGCACGTCGCGGATCACGCCGATCGTGCCGGGTCGCGACAACGCGTCGAGCAGCGTGCGAAAGACGGCCTGGGTGTCGTGGACCGGGTGCGCGAAACCCGGCGTCAGCGTGGACAACGCAATCGGTGAACGTTCCATCAGTCGCCTCGCACCATCGTGAAGAATTCGACGCGCGTCGCCGCGACGTCCTGTTGCTGTTGCGCGCGCAGGGCCTGCTGTTGCGCGGCGAACGGCTCGATCAATCGACGATGCAGGCTGTCGTGATGCTCGGGCATCTGCAGCAAGGCATCGGCGAGCGCGGCAAGTTCGGCGCGACGGCGGTCGCGTCCCAGATGGCAGGCCACGCCGACGGTGGCTTCGGCGTCGGCGCTGGCATGCAGACGCAGCGTGGCGCGCGTAACCGTGGCTTCGCCGAGATTGAACGGATCGCCGCTGCCGCCGATGCGCCCGCGCACCATCGCGAGGCCGATTTCAGGGGGGCGCAGCCAGTCGTAGGCGGGGGTGGGGCGGCCTTGCAGCGCGCGCTGCAACGCGGCTTCGAGGTCGGCGCGCGGCGTGCGCGCCAGCACGGCCATCCAGGCGCGCCGCGCCGCCGAAGACTCGGCCGGCAACGGTGAAGAGGGTGGACGGGGCGGAACGGAACTCGGGCTCATCGGATTTCCTGTCGATCCAGCGAGTGGACATTGGAGCATCTATTCATCTAAACGTCTAGACGTTTATAAGCATAGTTGTCTGGACTGTCGTGCGCGGCGGACATTCATATTTTCATCACGGCTCGCGCACTACAATGCATGTCATGGCGATCATTTGAACCGAAGGGAATGACAGCACCATGACATCGAACGACAGCGCGGCGCCGGCCACGACGCTCGAACGCGGCGCGGGCGTGGCCGTCTGGAGACAGATCGAACAGATTCTCGCCGCAGAGATCACGGCAAGCGGGTTCGGCGAAGAAGGGCGGCTGCCGAGCGAGGGTGAGCTGGCGAAGCGCTTCGACGTCAACCGTCACACGGTGCGCCGCGCGATGCTCGGCCTCGCCGCGCTCGGCCTCGTCAGCGTCGAGCAGGGGCGTGGCACGTTCGTGCAGCCCGGCGCGATCGACTATTCGATCGGCCGCCGTACGCGTTTCACCGAAAACCTGCGTCAACAACACCATTCGCCCGCGGGCACGATGCTGTCGGCCGCACGCGTGAAGGCCGAGCCCAGTGTCGCGAAGGCGCTGGGTCTGCGCGCGGGCGCGGCGGTCTATCGCATCGAATCGCTGAACGCGTCCGACGGCGTGCCGCTCACGTTCGCGCGCAGCTGGTATCCGGCCGCGCGTTTTCCGGATTTGCCGGAGGTCGTGCAACGCCTCGGCGGCACGACGAAGGCGCTGGCCGAATTCGGCGTGGACGATTATCTGCGCAAGTGGAGCCGCATCGGCAGCGTGCTGCCCGAGCCGGAAGTCGCGCGGCGGCTCAACATCAACCGTCAGCAGCCGGTGCTGTGGGTCGAGAACGTCGACGTCGATCTGCAGGGCACGCCGGTCAAATACGGCTTTACGCATTTCGCGGCCGATCGCGTGCAACTGCTCGTGGAGCATGACCTGTGAGCGGCCCCGCATGGAGTACCGAGGCGCGCTTTGCGCTCTATTACGCGCCGTCGGTTGAATCGGCGTGGTGGCAGGCCGGCTCGACATGGCTCGGCCGCGATGCGCACAGCGGCGAGCGCCGCGCGCAGCCGCAGCCGCCAGGCCTGACGCGCCCGCTCGCCGCGTTGACCGACGCGCCGCGCCGCTATGGCTGGCATGGCACGCTGGTCGCCCCGTTCCAGCTCGGCGCCGGCGTCACGCAGCACGACTTGCTCGCGGCCGCGCGAGCCTGGGCGCTCGCGCAGCGGCCGTTCACGTTGCCGGTAGAAGCGGCCACGCTGGGCGACTTCGTCGCGTTGCGACCGGCCGATGCGGATGGCGAGACGCGCATTCGCGAGCTCGCGTCGAACGCGCTGCAGTCGCTCGACAGGCTGCGCGCGCGGCCGTCGGCGGCCGATCTCGAGCGACGGCTCGCCGCGCCGCTCAGCGAACGCCAACGTGCGTTGCTGTTGCAATGGGGCTATCCGTACGTGTTCGACGAGTTCCGTTTTCATATGACGTTGTCCAGTTCGCTCGCCGATGCCGACGAGCGCGCGACGCTGCTCGCATGGTGGCGGGAGCGCACGCCCGCGCTCGGGCCGCTCGCTGTCGATCAGGCCGCGCTGTTCGTCGAGCCGGCGCCGGGCGAGCCGTTCGTGCTTTGGCAGCCGCTGCCGTTCAGCCACGGCGCGCAACCTGGCGATCGCACCGACGAGCAGCAAGACGAGGTGAGCAGCCAATGACTGGGCGTTTGATCTATGTGATGGGGCCGTCGGGCGCGGGCAAGGATTCGCTCCTGCAGTTCGCGCGCATGCGGCTCGCCGGCGAGCCGCTCGTATTCGCGCATCGTTACATCACGCGGCCGAGCGGCAATGGCGAGGTGCATGTTGCACTAAGCGTCGAGGAGTTCGCCGCGCGCTCGGTGCTTGGCCTGTTCGCGCTCGAATGGTCGAGCCATTCGCTGCGCTATGGCATCGGCATCGAACTCGATGCGTGGCTCGCGCGCGGCTGCACGGTGGTCGTCAACGGCTCGCGGCAGTACCTGCAGCATGCGCTCGCGCGCTATCCACGCGCGGAAGTGGTGCACGTGAGCGCCGCGCCGCATATCCTCGAAGCACGGCTCGGCGCGCGGGCGCGCGAATCGTCGGAGCAGGTCGCGGCGCGGCTCGCGCGGCGCGCGCCGTTTGCGTTGCCGGCCGGCGTGCGCTGCACGACAATCGACAACTCCGGCGCGCTCGAAGAAGCGGGACATGCAATGATCACGGTGCTCAAGGAGCGCGTGAGCGCGTAGCGCAAGCACGCGGCCTTACTGCATGGCCCCAATCCGCTCCCGCGTCACTTGCCGCAAACATGCGACGAACTGCTGCACGGCCGGCGTGGGCAGCAGATCGCGTCGCGAGATGATGCTCAGATCGTAGTTTGGCAGCGCGTCTTCGATCTGTGCGACGCGAATGCCGAGCGGCGCGACCCTCTGCGCAAGCGGCCGCGTGAAGCAACTGATCGCGTCGGTCTGCGACACGAGCCCGAGCGTGACTGCAAACGACGACGGCGCGCGCAGCAAGCGCTTCGGTACCGGCAAGCTGTGCGCGCTGAACATCGCCATCATCACGCTGTGCGGGAAGTGATCGGCACCGACCGTGACGATCCACTCGGCGTCGAGCAGCTCGGACGGACGCGTGACGTTCGCGAGCGGATGGCCGGCGCGCATCGTGACGACGAACTGCGTCGAGTACAGCGGCACCTGCACCAGATCGTTATCCAATGTCAGAACGTGATGGATCGCCGCGAGATCGAGCGCGCCGTTGCGCAGACGCGCGAGCGCGTCGGGCACCGTCACTTCCTCCAGATGCAGACTCACGAGCGGCATCCGCTCGCGAAAGCTCGGCTATAGTGCGAGGCTACTCACTGGAGGCATACAAACTATGAACGGGACCCCGCGTTTGACCGAAGTGTCCGATCTGGAACCCGCCGCCGCGAGCCTGCGCGAGATTCGCCATCACATTCACCACCATCCGGAACTCGCGTACGAGGAAGTGCAGACCGCGGCGCTCGTCGCGGAAAAACTCGAACAGTGGGGCTGGCAGGTCACGCGTGGGGTTGGCAAGACCGGCGTGGTCGGCACGCTGAAAGAGGGGGACGGCAAGCGCAGCATCGGCATTCGCGCGGACATGGACGCGTTGCCGATCATCGAACAGACCGGCCTGCCGTACGCGAGCGGCACCCACGGCAAGATGCACGCGTGCGGCCACGACGGTCACACCACGATCCTGCTTGGCGCCGCGCAACGGCTCGCGGCCACGCGCAATTTCTCGGGCACCGTGCATTTGTATTTCCAGCCGGCCGAGGAAAGCGGCATCGACAGCGGTGCGCTGAAGATGATCAACGACGGCCTGTTCGAGCGCTTCCCGTGCGACGCCGTGTTCGGCCTGCACAACCATCCGGGAGCCGAGCCGGGCGTGTTGCTGTTCCGCAAGGGACCGTTCATGTCGGCGGGCGACAAGGCGATCATCACGATCGAAGGCGTCGGCGGCCATGCGGCGCGTCCGCATCTGACCGTCGATCCGGTCGTGGTCGCCGCGAGCATCGTGATGGCGCTACAAACGATCGTCGCGCGCAACGTCGATCCGTCGCAGCCGGCCGTGGTGACGGTCGGCTCGATGCACGCGGGCACCGCGAACAACGTGATTTCGAGCAACGCGCGGCTCGAACTCAGCGTGCGCTCGTTCAGCCCCGAGGTACGCGCGTTGCTGAAGAAGCGCATCACTGAGTTGGCCGAGTCGCAGGCCGCGAGCTATGGCGGCAAAGCGCACGTCGAGTACATCGAAGGCTATCCGGTCGTCATCAATACGGATGCCGAAACGGATTTCGCGGTGCAGGTCGCGCGCGAACTGGTGGGCGACGACAAGGTGGTCGAGCAGACCGACATCCTGATGGGTAGCGAGGACTTCGCATTCATGCTGCAGAAGCGGCCGGGCACGTTCCTGCGCATCGGCAATGGCGTCGGCGAGGACGGTTGCATGGTGCACAACCCGCACTACGACTTCAACGATCGCAGCCTGCCGATCGGCGCGGCGTTCTGGGCACGGCTGGTGGAGCGCTATCTCGCGCAGTGAGCGCTTGATGCAAACGCCGCGGCGCGCACTAGGCGTGCGCGCTCGGCCGCTCATCACCGCGCGGCCAGAGCCACGAAGCGTTCATTAGCCGCGCCGCGCGACCATCTCCGATACTGTCTGCGCGGCTCGCTGCAGCGGTTCCAGAAACGCCTTCACCATCTGTTTGGCCGAATTGCGCTGCGCGTTGCCGCTGATGTTCATCGCGGCGATCACGCGGCCCTGGCGATTGCGAATCGGCGCGGACAGCGAAATCAAGCCGCCTTCGAGTTCCTGATCGACGATCGCCCACCCCTGGCGACGCACCTGCTCGATCAGCTTCTTCAACTCTTGCTTGTCGGTGACGGTGCGCGGCGTGTGCGCGTAGAGCGGCGTCGAGTTCAGCGTCGCGTCGAGCGTCTCGTCGTCGAGCGAGGCAAGCAGCACGCGGCCCATCGACGTGCAGTACGCGGGCAGGCGGCTGCCGATCGACAGGTTGATCGTCATGATCTTGTGAGTCGGCACGCGCAGCACGTAGACGATCTCGGTGCGATCGAGCACGGCCGCGGAGCAGCTTTCGTGCACCTGCGCCGACAGGCTTTCCATCACCGGTTCGGCGAGATTCCAGAACGGCATCGAGGTCAGATACGCGAAGCCGAGGTCGAGAATCTTCGGCGTCAGACGGAACAGGCGTCCCTCGGCTTCCACATAGCCGAGCGTTTGCAGCGTCAGCAGGATCCGGCGCGCGCCGGCGCGCGTGAGGCCAGTCGCCGCGGCGACGTCGGTGAGCGTCTGTTCGGGCCGCGTCGCGTCGAACGCGCGGATGACCGCGAGGCCGCGCGCGAACGACTGCACGTACGAGTCGCCCGGTTTCTCCGGGGCCGGTTCGGCGTTGGCGGGCGCGACGGAAGACGGCGGCAGGGCTTTGCTCATGGACCTTGATCGTGGGTTCGGAAGAGTGCGCGCGAAGGATACGCGACGCGCGTTCGTTTCGATGCGGCGCCGCGTTTCGCGTTGCGGTGCAAAGGCGAGACGATAGCTTAAGCCTTCTATTTCGCCAAATAACGCCGATTCGTGCAAAAAACCCAGGGTTTGCGTGGATGCGATTCCCCACTCCAAATTTGTATGATGACCCGATAACCTGACTAGTTCGCGACACCCTGTCCAACCGATCCGCCATGTTCGACAAGATTCCCGCGCGCGCTTTGAGCGACACAGTCGCGCAGCAACTGCTGAAGCAGATCGACAAGGGCACCTTTGCGCGCGGCGCCAGGCTGCCGACCGAAGCCGTGCTCGCGCAACAGTTCGGCGTAAGCCGCACGGTGATTCGCGAGGCGCTGTCGCGGCTGAAGAACGAGGGGGTGGTCGAGCCGCGTCAGGGCAGTGGCGTGTTCGTCGCCGGGCACGGCGCGATCCGCCCGCTGCGAATCGACTACGCGGAAGCCGTGGAGCCGGGCTCGGTCGTGCAGATTCTCGCGCTGCGTCGCGCGATCGAGGCGGAGGTCGCGTCGGAAGCCGCGATGCGCCGCAGCGATGCCGACATGGCCGCGATCGACGCCGCGCTCGCGCGCATCGAGCGCGCGGTCGGCAATGGCGAAGACGGCGTCGCCGAAGACGTCGCGTTTCATCGCGCGATCGCGGCGGCTACGGGCAATCCGTATTTCCTGAAGACGCTGACGTTCCTCAATCAGTACCTCGAAGCGGGCACGGTCGTCACGCGCCGCAACGAGGCGCTGCGCGAGGACTTCTCGCGGCAGGTGCGCGAGGAGCACGCGGCGATCGCCGCGGCGATTCGCGCCGGCGATCCGATGGCGGCGCGCAATGCCGCGCAGACGCATCTGTACAACGCGGCGCGGCGGCTTGCCGAGGCGGGCATCGTCTGACGCGCTGAAGGCGCGCGGTGATTCCGACGCGCGCGAACCCACGAATGCAGCACCCATCCATAGAGGTCATGCATGTCGAGAAATGTCGGTGTCATTGGTTTGGGGGCCATGGGGCTCGGCGTCGCGCGCTCGCTGTTGCGTGCGGGCTTCAGGGTTCACGCGTGCGACTTGCGGCGCGACGCGCTGCAGGCGTTCGTCGATGAAGGGGGCATCGGCTGTGCGACGCCCGCGGAGCTCGGCGCGCAGTGCGAGGTCGTGATCACGCTGGTCGTGAATGCCGCGCAAACCGAGGCCGTGCTGTTCGGTGAGCGCGGCGCGCTCGCGGCCATGAAGCCGGGCGGCGTCGTGATCGCGAGTGCCACGGTCGCGCCGGAGTTCGCGAGCGATCTCGGCAAGCGCGTCGAGGCGGCCGGTCTGCAGATGCTCGACGCGCCGGTGTCGGGCGGCGCGGCGCGCGCGGCGTCGGGCGAGATGACAATGATGACGTCCGGTCCCGCGGCCGCTTATGCCGCGTGCGAAGACGTGCTCGCCGCGATCGCCGGCAACGTGTATCGGCTTGGCGCCACGCATGGCGCAGGCTCGAAGGTGAAGATCATCAACCAGCTGCTGGCCGGCGTGCATATCGCGGTGGCCGCGGAGGCAATGGCGCTCGGCCTGCGCGAAGGTGTCGACCCGCAGGCGCTGTACGACGTGATCACGCACAGCGCGGGCAATTCGTGGATGTTCGAGAACCGCGTGCCGCATATTCTCGCGGGCGACTACACGCCGCTGTCGGCGGTCGATATTTTCGTCAAGGACCTCGGCCTCGTGCTCGATACCGCGCGTCGCACGAAGTTTCCGCTGCCGCTGTCGGCGGCCGCGCATCAGATGTTCATGATGGCGTCGACGGCGGGCCACGGTGGCGAAGACGACTCGGCGGTCGTGAAGATATTCCCAGGCATCGAATTGCCGACGAAGCAATAGGCGAGGGACAGGTCATGACGGCTCAAACGAAACCCGCGCTGCTCGGCTGCATCGCCGACGACTTCACCGGCGCCACCGATCTCGCCAACATGCTCGTGCGCGGTGGCATGCGCACGGTGCAGACGATCGGCGTGCCCACCTCCGACGCAGCGCTCGGCGCCGACGCGCTCGTCGTCGCGCTGAAGTCGCGCACGATCCCGGCCGCCGACGCGGTCGCGCAATCGCTGGCCGCGCTCGCCTGGCTGCGCGCGCAAGGGTGCCGGCAATTCTTCTTCAAGTACTGCTCGACCTTCGATTCGACCGATGCGGGCAACATCGGCCCGGTGACCGATGCGTTGCTGAATGCGCTGTCTGCCGAGCTCGGTGAGCGCGCGTCGTTCACGATCGCGTGTCCCGCGTTTCCCGAGAACGGCCGCACGATTTTTCGCGGCCATCTGTTCGTCGGCGATGCGCTGCTGAACGAGTCGGGCATGGAAAACCATCCGCTGACCCCCATGCGCGACGCGAACCTCGTGCGCGTGCTGCGGCGGCAAACTCAATCGAAGGTCGGGCTCGTGCGTTACGACCAGCTCGCGCTAGGCGATGCGGCCCTGCGTGCCGCATTCGCAGCGTTGCGCGCCGACGGCGTGCGCATCGCGATTGCCGATGCGGTGTCCGACGCCGATCTGCACACGCTCGGCGCGGCCTGCGCGGATCTCGCGCTGATCACCGGCGGCTCCGGTGTCGCGCTTGGTTTACCCGCCAACTTCCGGCGCGCGGGTCTGCTCGGCGAGCAAACCCATGCCGCGCAATTGCCGCGCATAGAAGGTTTGTCGGCGGTGCTCGCGGGCAGTGCGTCGACGGCGACCAACGCGCAGGTCGCTGCCTGGTGCGCGACACGGCCGGCATTCCGCATCGATCCGCTCGCGGCGGCGCGCGGCGAGGACGTCGTCGGCGAGGCGCTCGCGTTCGCACAACAGCGCTTCGTGCACGCGGAAGCGGTGCTGGTCTATGCGACTGCATCGCCCGACGAAGTGCAGGCCGTGCAGCGCGAACTCGGCGTCAACGAGGCTGGGCATCTGGTCGAGAAGACGTTGGCGGCGATTGCGCGCGGTCTGCGCGAACGGGGTGTGCGCAAGTTCGTCGTCGCGGGCGGCGAGACTTCGGGCGCCGTCGTGCAGGCGCTCGACGTGCGCATGCTGCGCATCGGCGCGCAGATCGATCCGGGCGTGCCGGCCACGGCGACGACCGAAGCGGAACCGCTCGCACTCGCGCTGAAATCCGGCAATTTCGGCACCACCGACTTCTTCGACAAGGCGCTGCGCCATCTCGACGGAGCCGCGCAATGAGCGATGCACCGGCACTTCACACCTCCACCGAAGCGCGCGTGCGCGAGGAAATCTGCGCGGTCGGCGCGAGCCTGTATCAACGCGGCTATACGGTCGGCAGCGCCGGCAACATCAGCGCGCGGCTCGACGATGGCTGGCTGATCACCCCGACCGACGCGTGCCTCGGCCGCCTCGATCCCGCCGACATCGCGAAGGTCGATGCAAACGGCCACGCGGTGTCGGGCGGCAAACCGTCGAAAACGCTGACGCTGCATCGCGGTATCTATGCGCGCAACGGCGAGGCGCGCGGCATCGTCCATACCCATTCGACGCATCTGGTCGCATTGACGCTCGCGGGCGTATGGAGCGAAGCGGACGTGTTGCCGCCGATCACACCGTACTACGTGATGAAAGTGGGCCACGTACCGCTGATTCGCTACCAACGCCCAGGCGATCCGCAAGTGGCCGCGCAGATCGCCGAGTTGGCCGATCGGGTGCGCGCGGTGTTGCTCGAACGTCTGGGGCCGGTAGTGTGGGAGCGCTCGGTCGCGCACGCGTCGTATGCGCTCGAAGAACTCGAGGAGACCGCGCGCCTGTGGCTGATGACGAATCCGCGGCCCGCGCCGCTCGACGCCGCCGCGATCGAAGAACTCCGTGCCGCGTTCGGCGCGCGCTGGTAGCAGCGCGCATTGCCGATGAACGCCGCGCACCGTATCGCACTGTCTTGAAGGAGTTGCCGCCATGCCTCGCTTCGCCGCCAATCTGTCGATGATGTACAACGAGCACGCGTTCCTCGATCGCTTCGCCGCCGCCGCGCGCGACGGCTTCAACGCGATCGAATTCCTGTTTCCCTACGAGTTCCGCCCGGGCGAGCTGAAGGCGCGGCTCGACGCGCATGGCCTCACGCAGGCGCTGTTCAATGCGCCACCCGGCGACTGGAGCGGCGGCGAGCGCGGCCTTGCGTCGTTGCCGGGCCGTGAGGACGAATTCCGCCGCGGCATCGACACGGCACTCGAGTACGCGCGCGTGCTCGGCAATCGCAAGCTGCATGTGATGGCGGGGTTGATCGCTGGCGATCAAGCGGGCGGAACGCAGCGCAAAACACAACGCGACGTGTATCTGAACAACCTCGCCTATGCCGCGCGGGCCGCGCAAGCCGAACAGATCACGGTCGTCATCGAGCCGATCAATACGCGCGACATGCCCGGCTATTTCCTCAATCGACAGGACGACGCGCAAGCGATCTGCGCCGAAGTCGGCGCGCCGAATCTGAAGGTGCAGTTCGATTGCTATCACTGCCAGATCGTCGAGGGCGATCTGGCGATGAAGCTCAAACGCGATATGGCTGGCATCGGTCACATCCAGGTTGCGGGAGTGCCCGAGCGGCACGAGCCCGACATCGGCGAGCTGAACTACCCGTACCTGTTCGATCTGATCGATGCGCTCGGCTACGACGGCTACATCGGCTGCGAGTACCGGCCGCGCGCGGGGACCTCGGCGGGGCTTGGCTGGCTGAAGCCTTATCTCGATGCGGGGCGTTGACTCTTTCCGACAACCACTGACGCACACGTAACCATGAAAGTACTGATCACCGGCGGTGCCGGTTTTCTCGGCCAGCGTCTCGCGCGCGAGCTGCTTGCGCGCGGCGCACTGAAAGATGCGCACGGCGCACCGCAAGCGATTACCGGGCTCGTGTTGCTCGACGTCGTGCGCGCACACGATTTCGGCGATGCGCGCGTGCGCACCGAAGTCGGCGATATCGCGGAGCGCAGTGTGCTCGAACGCGTGATCGACGATCAAACCTCGGCGATCTTTCACCTCGCTGCGATCGTCAGCGGCCAGGCCGAGGCGGACTTCGATCTCGGCATGCGCATCAATCTCGATGCGTCGCGGCTGCTGCTCGAAATCTGCCGCCAGCGCGGGCACCAACCGCGCGTCGTGTTCACCAGTTCGGTCGCGGTCTACGGTGGCGATCTGCCTGCAGTCGTGCAGGACGACACCGCGCTGAATCCGCAGTCGTCGTACGGCGCGCAGAAGGCGATCGCGGAGCTGCTGCTCAACGATTATTCGCGGCGCGGTTTCGTCGACGGCCGCGTGCTGCGACTGCCGACCATCAGCGTGCGGCCGGGGCGGCCGAATGCGGCGGCGTCGTCGTTCGCGAGCGGCATCGTCCGCGAGCCGCTCAATGGCGAGGAGGCCGTGTGTCCGGTCGCCGGTTCGACGCGGCTGTGGTTGCTGTCGCCGCGCAAGGCGATCGAGAGTCTCATCGCCGGCCTCGAACTCGATGGCGCCGCGCTTGGCAAGCAACGCGCGCTGAACCTGCCGGGCTTGTCGGTCAGCGTCGACGAGATGATCGCGGCACTGCGCGAGGTCGCGGGCGAGGCGGTCGCGAGCCGCATTGTGCGGCAGCCCGACGAGCGCATCGAGAAGATCGTCGGGAGCTGGCCCGGCGCATGGGATACGTCGCGCGCCGAACGGCTCGGGCTCGCGACCGATCGCAGTTTCGCGGACGTGATTCGCGGCTACATCGCCGATGAAGGAATCGAAGTTCGCTGAAGATCACCCCCTCCGCGTATTCCCTGGTGTCGCTTCGCACGGCTGCGGCCGTGCTTGACATGCTTTCGCGCCCCCGCCTATTATCGAGCCTGTTTTGTTCGATATATGACCGTGTGTTCGTATATAGAACACAAGGCAGGACGAGGAAGAGGCGACAACCGTATCGGTCGTCAATCCCAAGCCCATCGTTCACGATCTTGCGCTAAGCTGCTCCGACGTGACGGCCGCCGCGACGCCGCCGTTTTGCAGCCTCCCGCCCGCGGCCGTTGGCCCCCGGGCCGATGCCTCGGCGCATCGACCCGGCGTCATCGGTGCAAGGCCGGCCGAGGCGCAGCGCACGCAGCATCCTAACTGGAGACATCCCATGACCGAAGCATTCCTGTGCGACGCGATTCGCACCCCCATTGGCCGCTATGCGGGTTCGCTATCGTCGGTGCGCGCCGACGACCTGGGCGCGGTGCCGCTCAAGGCGCTGATGGAGCGCAACAAGAACGTCGACTGGACCGCGATCGACGACGTCATCTACGGCTGCGCCAACCAGGCCGGTGACGACAACCGCAACGTCGCGCGCATGTCGCTGCTGCTCGCGGGTCTGCCGAAGGACGTGCCGGGCTCGACGGTCAACCGTCTGTGCGGCTCGGGCATGGATGCGGTCGGCATCGCCGCGCGCGCGATCAAGTCGGGCGAGGCCGCGCTGATGATTGCCGGCGGCGTCGAAAGCATGAGCCGCGCGCCGTTCGTGATGCCCAAGGCGACCAGCGCGTTCTCGCGTCAGAACGAGGTCTACGACACGACGATCGGCTGGCGTTTCGTGAACCCGCTGATGAAGAAGCTGTACGGCGTCGACTCGATGCCGGAAACCGGCGAAAACGTCGCGACCGACTACAACATCAGCCGCGCCGACCAGGACGCATTCGCGCTGCGCAGCCAGCAGAAGGCGGCGCGAGCGCAACGCGACGGCACGCTCGCGCAGGAGATCGTCGGCGTGACGATCGCGCAGAAGAAGGGCGATCCGATCACGGTCATGCAGGACGAGCATCCGCGCGAAACGAGCCTCGAAACGCTCGCGAAGCTGAAGGGCGTCGTGCGTCCGGACGGCACGGTTACGGCCGGTAACGCATCCGGCGTGAACGACGGCGCGGCGGCGTTATTGCTTGCCAATGAAGAGACCGCGAAGCGTTTCGGCCTTACGCCGCGCGCCCGCGTGCTCGGTGTGGCCACCGCCGGCGTCGAGCCGCGCGTGATGGGCATCGGCCCGGCACCCGCCACGCAGAAGCTGCTCGCGCGTCTGGGCATGAAGATCGACCAGTTCGACGTGATCGAACTGAACGAAGCGTTCGCCTCGCAAGGTATCGCGGTGCTGCGCGCCCTCGGCGTCGCCGACGACGATCCCCGCGTGAACCCGAACGGCGGCGCGATTGCGCTCGGCCACCCGCTCGGCATGAGCGGCGCGCGTCTGGTGACGACCGCGACGTATCAGCTGCAACGCACGCAGGGCCGCTTCGCGCTGTGCACGATGTGTATCGGCGTCGGCCAAGGCATCGCGATCGCGATCGAGCGCGTGTGATGCGTGAGCTGGTTTAGCGCGAGCTTCGGTCTCCGCGCAAGCTGAATAGTGAGAAGCAGAAGGGCCGGCGTCGAGACACGCCGGCCCTTTGTTTTGATCGCGCCTTGTTGCGTCGGGCGCAGGCGTTATGACGCCGCTTCGACGGTCAGATGCATGACCTCATGCACCGGCGCGAGCCGCGCGCGGATCGTCTCGGCCGTAACGCCGCCATGCGTGCGTACACTGACGATCGCCGCTCGCGCCTCCGGGCCGATCTGCCAGACGTGCAGGTCGGCGATCTCGGCGTCGCCGTGCGAATCCAGGATTTCGCGGATTTCGCCGGCCACGTGCTCGTCGGTTTTGTCGAGCAGCACGCCGGCCGTGTCGCGCATCAGCGTCCATGCCCAGCGCGCGATGACGATCGATCCGACGATGCCCATCAGCGGGTCCAGCCAGACCCACCCGAGATAGCGGCCGGCCAGCAGGGCCACGATCGCCAGCACCGAGGTCAGCGCATCGGCGAGCACGTGCACGTAGGCGGAGCGCAGGTTGTTGTCGGACCCATGCGCATGGCCGTGATGATGGTGATGATGGTCGTGATCGTGATGCCCATGGTGCGCATGGCCGCCCGACAACAGCAGCGCGCTGACGATGTTCACGACCAGCCCGATCGCCGCAATCGCCGCGGCCTGCCCGAACGCGACACCGGTGGGATGAACGAGCCGGACCGCCGATTCGATGCCGATGCCAAGCGCCACCAGCGCGAGAATCAACGCCGAAGCGAAGCCTGCAAGCTCGCCCACTTTTCCCGTTCCGAAACTGAACGCGCGGTTTGCCGAGTTGCGTCTCGCGAACGAATACGCGAGCGCGGCAATCCCGAGCGCGCCGGCATGCGTCGCCATGTGGAAGCCATCGGCGAGCAGCGCCATCGAGCCGGTCACGTAACCGGCCGCGATTTCGCCGATCATCATGACAACGGTGAGCGCGACGACGGAGCGGGTCCGGCGCGCTTTTTCGTCGTGCGAGCTGCCGAGAAACGAGTGCTCGTGTTTGCGGATCTGATTTTCAGTCATACGGAACTTACTTCGAATAGCGGCGGATTGCGCCGATCAATGCATCAACTCCTTTCTTGCGCTGGCTGGCCGTCAGGTCCGGATGCGCGACATGCTCGCGCGCGTGCGCCTCGACGATCTCGTCGAGCAGGCCGTTCATTGCGCCGCGGGTCGCGGCCACCAGGTGCAAGACTTTCTCGCAATCGGCGTCCGACTCCAGTGAACGCTCGATAGCCTGAACCTGGCCCGCGATGCGACGAACGCGCTTCAATAAGCCGTCTTTGTGTGTGCTCAGATGTGCCATACATATACCCCCTATAGGTATATAGGATAGCACGGTACTGAGATGGCGTTTCTGATGGCTGTCGGCGGCCATGCCGATGCGTACGTCGGCAAATCGTTCGCGTCATACTGTTGGCCGTGTTGTCCTGTAGGCGCAGAGTTCATGACGCCGGGCACGAATGCTGCGTAGCACGAAGCGATTGCGCTCGACGCGCATGACCGACCGTCAAGCCGTATCGATACCTTGCACGAGGAGAACGCGGATGAAAACAGCGACGATTGCTGCAGCATTGGTCATCGCGGTGGTGGCCGCGGCCCCGCCGGCGCGAGCGCAGGACGACATGGCGAGCACCGCGAAAGCGATGCTCGGCGCGACGCAGCCGGTGCATATGACGGCGGAGATCGTCGCCATCGATGCGGGCAACCGCTCGCTGACATTGAAGGGCCCGCATGGCGACGTCGCGATCGTGCTCGTCAGCCAGCAGGTCGCCGGTTTCGATCAGCTGAAGATCGGCGATCGCGTCGACGTGCTGTACAAGAATGCGTTGCTCACCAAGGTCGACAAGGCAAGCAGCGCGGGCAAGGGGATTCGCGAGCGGGTCGACCGGCGGAGCTATGCGCCGGCGTCGGGTGGGTACGAGTCGGCGCGGCAGACCGAGGTGCTCGCGACCGTGCTGAAGATCGATCGCAAGCAGCGCCTCGTGACGCTGCGCGGCGCGTATCAGACCCAGACCTTCGAAGCCGCGCCCGATGTCGATCTGAGCGACGTGAAGGTCGGCGACACCGTGCATGCGGCGTTCGTGTCGGCCGCCGCGGTGCAGGTGACGCCGGTCGGGCAGTGAGCGGCTGGGGCCGCAGTCCATTCCGGCGGCCGCATCTGTTTCGCAATCTATGTCGAAATATGTCGCGGCTCCCGCCGAATGCCCGCAAAGCCTTGCCTGGCGAGCCCGCGTCGCGGCGAAACAGCGCGACATATCTTCCGTGATGATTTCCGCGGTGTGTCCTTCTATAGTCCGTTCGTCGCCACGCGGCAGTGACGCAAGTGGCCTGAATCCAGCAAGGACATACCGTGAAAAATCGTTCATTCGCAGGTTCCGACAGGGTCTGCGCCAGCATGGCGCGAGGCGCGCTGCGCAAGGTGGTGCTCGGCGCGGCCGCCGCCGTGCTCACGCTCGGCAGCGCATCGGCGTTCGCGTGGTCGGGTCACGGCACCGCGTACACGTCGCGCGGCGTCTATAACGGTGCGCACTACGGCTCGTGCGGCGGCGGTAGCTGCTCGCATGCGGGCAGCGTGGCCGGTCCCTATGGCGGCGTCGCGAGCAACACTGGCACGGTCACGCGCACGGCGCCTGGCCAGTTCTCGAACTCGGGTACCGCGACGGGCCGCTACGGCAACTCGGTGCAGCACTCGGGCGACACCAACTGCGCGGGCGGCTCCTGCTCGCATAGCGGCACGCTGACCGGTCCCGACGGCAAAACGGCGACAACGTCCGGCGACGTGACGCGCACCGCGCCGGGCCAGTATTCGTCGTCGGGCTCGATCACCGGATCGAACGGCAATACGGTCAATCATTCTGCGTCGACGAATTGCGCGGGTTCGACCTGCGCGCGCTCGGGCACGGTGACGGGTCCGGACAACAACAACGTCTATCACTCAGGCACTGCGACGCGGGTCGCGCCCGGCGTCGTGACGACTTCGACGAGCGTGACCGGCACGCAAGGCCACACGGTGACGTCGAGCGGTACGGTGGTAACAGGCGGCGTGGTGGTCGCGGGCGGGACCACGACGGCGACGGGTACGACCGTGGTCGTTGCGCCGAAGCCGGTGGTGGTCGCGCCGCCTCCGCCGGTCGTCGTGCCGGCTCCGGTCGTGTACGTGCCGCCGCCGGTCGTGGTGACGCCTCCGCCGGCCTATGTTCCGCCGCCGGTGGTGGTCGTGGCGCCGCCCTCGCCGCCGGCCGTCTACGTCGCGCCGCGTCCCGTGTATGTCGCGCCGCGGGCTGCGGTCTGGGTGCCGGGCCATTGGGTCGGGCGGGTGTGGGTGCCAGCGCATTGGGCGTGACGATGAGCGCGGCGATGAGAGTCAGAACCTGCGTAGAATCGTGGCGCTCACGTCGCGCCGCGCGGTGCGACGCGATGTGCGAAATGGCGGGCTCGTGTCCACCATCTACTGAGGCGGAGCGTCACTCGCGAGCGCAAAGGGCTGCGCGGGGCGCGCTCCGCAAAACGGTCGTGCTCGCGACGATCGTCGTGGCGACGTTGCTGGCGGTCAACGCAGTCATCGACGCCAGCGACGCCAACGACGACCTTCGCGCGAACCCCGCCGCCGGCGCGGCGAGCGACTGTTCCGCGCGCTACGCCGCGTTGCTCGATCTGGCCGAACTCGCGCGGCGTGACGGCAAATCGTCCGAGGTGGTCGTGCGTGGCTTGAGCCAGCAGAACGGGGCAATGAGCGAGTGCATAACTGCAGGTCGGGTCAGGCCTTGATGGCACTCTTACTCACAAACGACGCATCGGCCACAGGTAACGCAAAATCCAGTTCATCGACGACCTCGCTGATTGACTGGTTGACTGGTGTGGGTACAGCGCGAGCGGGATCACCAGCCATACGACCTGTTGCGCGGGAAGTCGAGGCCGACGCACGCTGGCACTTCCACTAGCCTGCACTGCAGACTCGATCCATTCGTACGGCACTCGCGGAAGATGGTCCGTACAGCCTCGATCTGCTCGGGGAAGCAGGCAGTGTGCAGATGGATCATGCGACGGGTCGGGTCATTGAACGCGCAGCGGAAACCGGATCTCGAACGTGGTCCCCACGCCCTCGCGCGACGCAAACTCGATCTGCCCATCGAGCACGCGGCATACCTCCCTGACGATCGCGAGCCCGAGCCCCGTGCCCGGAATCTCGTCGCAAGCCGCGCGCTCGAACTCATCGAATACGCGCTCCGCGTCGGCGGGCGCAATGCCGACGCCGGTGTCGGAGACGCGAATCGCCCAGTGTTCGGCGCCATGCATGGCGAACCGGATTTCGACTTGCCCCGACTTCGTGTACTTGATCGCGTTGGTCAACAGATTGACCGCGATCTGCTTGAGCTTCAGCCGGTTCGACGTGACGACCGGCAGCGCCGCGTCGAACGCGCTGCGCAACGCAAGCCCTTTCGCCTCGATCGACGGTCGCGTCGACGCGACGAGTTCGTCGAAGAGTTCGCGCAAATCGACGTCTTCGAGCACGAGCGGCGCAGAGTCTCCGAGCACGACCGAGTACTCGACCATCTGGTCGACCAGTTGCTTCATGTCGGCGGTCTGACGGTTCGCGAGTGTCAATGCGGTATCGGCTTTCGACGGCGCTCGCTCGATCAGTTGCAGCGCGACCGAAAACGCGTTGAGGAAATTGCGCAGATCGTGCACGACGCTGCGCGTGATCTGCATCCGCGATTCATTTAGGTCGCCGACCAGCCGTTGCTCGAGCGTCAATTCGTGATTCGCGCGTTCGAGCCGTCCCGTGTATTCGTCGATCTTGCAATCGCGCTCGGCGACCACTTCCTTGATCGACTCATACCTGACCACGCTGAATGCTTCGGCGATCAGGCGGCGCGCGCGGCTCTCGTGACGGCGCGTGCACGTCCGGTCGCGTTCGACGAACTCTTCGAGCGCTTCGAAGAGCACCTGCTCAAAGAGGTCCAGTTCGCGCACCAGTTCTTCGCTCCGGTAGCCCTGCTGCCAACGCACCTTGCCGTGCTTCTTCGCGTCGCGTTCGATCGACGTTTCGACGCGCTCGAGATCTTCTGCATCGAGCGCCCGGCACAGCTCGTCGAGAATATCCGGCAGATGGTCGGCCAGTTGCCGATAAGTGAGCTTGCCCGCTTCGACGAGATCGGCGTCGGCGGAGACGGCATGCATCCATTGCCGCGTCAGCCCGCCCCGTTCCGCGCGGATGAAGTTGGCGAAGTTGCGCAGCGGGCTCACGCGTCTGTCGGTCATGATGGATACCGGAATGGAGTTTCTACAACATACAACGCGCGAACGGTTCGAACGCCTCGATTTGCGCGGGAACCGCAAACCTGTTTCGCTGCCGATCGGCCAGTCCACCCGATGTGCGCCGGCAACCCGCGTCATTATCCGCGCAATTGCCGTTCGTGGAACACCTCTTGCGAGACTTTGATCAGACGAGAAGGCAAATTTTGTCCGCAGAACATGATGTATTCGATATTGCTGGTCGACGACGAACCGGAAATTCTAGCCGCATGGCGGCTGATTCTGGAGAGCGAAGGGTATGAGGTGAGGTGTGCGAGCAACGGCGCCGAAGCACTCGCTTGTGTCGTCGCTCACGTTCCCGACCTGATTGTTACGGACTGGATGATGCCGGTCATGGACGGCGCGGAGTTGTGCCGCCGTTTGAAATCGATGCCGCGATCTGTCAACGTACCGATTTTGCTCCATACCGCGGTGCCGCCTTCGAACAGCGATGCGAAGTACTGCAGCGCATGTCTGCTGAAGCCGATCGGCGCGGATCTCTTTCTGACCACGATCGCGCAGCTCTGCGCGCCACGGTGCTGATATGGCACGCATTGCCGCGTTCACCGTCGTGTGATGACGTCAACGCCGTGCCACGTCATCGACCCGGACGCTTGCTGAGTCGGCTTTCAGAAAATCGACGAAGGCTCGCAGCGGCGCGGGCACATGACGATGGCCCGGATAGTAAAGAAAAGGCCCTGAAAAGCGCTGCCACCACGGTTCGAGAATCGCTTCGAGCGCGCCGCTGTCGAGATGCGGGCGCAGCATGTCTTCGAACAGGTGAATGATGCCGAGGCCCGCGACCGCGCCGCTGACCGCGAGGTCGATCGCGGCGCCGGGCCGCACCAGCAGCGGTCCTGTCGGATTCAATTGCAGCAGCTCGCCGTCGCGCTCGAAGTACCAGGTCGGCATCGCGCCGCTGGCGAATTGCCCGCGCAGGCAGGCATGCGCGAGCAATTCGCCGGGATGGTGCGGACGGCCGTGCGCGTCGAGATACGCGGGCGACGCGGCGGTCGCGAAGCGCTGCACGCGCGCGCCGATCGGCACCGCGATCATGTCCTGCTCGAGGCGTTCATCGTAGCGAATGCCCGCATCGCAACCGATCGACAGCACATCGACGAAACCATCCTCGACCACCACTTCGACGCGAATATCCGGGTACTGCTTCAGAAAGCGCGCAAGCACGTCGGGCAGCACGATGCGCGCGACGCTCGACGGCACGTTGAGCTTCAATGTGCCGGTCGGCTTGTCGCGAAAGCCGTTCAGCACGTCGAGCGCCGCTTCCATTTCGCCGAACAGCGGCGTCAGCTTCTCGATCAGACGCAGCCCGGCTTCGGTCGGCGCGACGCTGCGCGTGGTGCGGTTCAGGAGCCGCAGCCCGAGTTTCGTTTCGAGGCGCCGCACCGCGACGCTCAGACTCGACGCCGACACGCCGCTCACGCGCGCCGCGTCGCGAAAGCCGCCGGCGCGGGCGACGGAAACGAAGGCGGCCAGATCGTTCAGTTCCATGACGATTGATTGTGCAGAATTTTGAACAACCCGTACACGTTAGACGGCTTTATTCAACAACGCAATTCCGGCGATACTGCCCCTCACCACTTCACAAGGAGATCGTCATGCCGAACTTCAGCTCCATCGACACTTTCGCAGTAGCCGGCCGCCCGGTGCGGCGCATGGGCTATGGCGCGATGCAGCTGGCCGGCCCCGGCGTGTTCGGGCCACCGAAAGACCGCGACGCGGCGCTCGCGGTACTGCGTGAGGCGGTCGCGTCGGGCGTCGACCACATCGATACCAGCGATTTTTACGGGCCGCACGTGACCAATCAGTTGATCCGCGAGGCGCTCCACCCGTATCCACGCGATCTGACGATCGTGACGAAGGTGGGCGCGGTGCGCGACGGCACCGGCGCCTGGCTGCCGGCGCAGGAGCCCGCCGACCTCGAGCGCGCGGTGCATGACAATCTGCGCAACCTCGGGCTCGACACGCTCGACGTGGTCAACATGCGCGTGATGGGCAACGTGCACGAGCCGAGCGCGGGCTCAATCGAAAAGCAGGTCACGGCGCTTGCCGAGCTGCAGCAGCGCGGGCTCGTGCGTCATGTCGGCCTGAGCAACGTGACGGCCGCGCAGATTGCCGAGGCGCAGCGCATCACGAAGGTCGTGTGTGTGCAGAACCACTACAACCTCGTGCATCGCGACGACGATGCATTGATCGATGCGCTCGCGGAGCAGGGCATCGCCTACGTGCCGTTTTTCCCGCTGGGTGGCTTCACGCCGATTCAATCGTCCGGGCTGTCGGAGCTTGCGCGCAAGCTCGAGGCGATGCCGATGCAGGTCGCGCTTGCCTGGCTATTGCATCGGGCACCTAACATTCTGCTGATTCCGGGCACGTCTTCGGTGACTCATCTGCGTGAAAACTTGGAGTCGGCGCAGTTGAAGCTCAACGACGAGGCGCTCGATCGACTGGATGCGCTCGGCGCTGAAAAGGGCTGATTACACCGATGCCGCGATGAATTCCCGCAACCATTGATGCGCGGGATCGCGATGCACCCGCTCGTGCCATAGCATCGCCATCTCGTAGCCCGGCACCTCGACGGGCGGTTCGACCATCCGCAGCGCGTCCGTGCCGCGCACGAGACGCGCGGGCAGCATCCCCACGAGATCCGTGCTCGCGAGCACCGACTGCATGAACAGAAAGTGCGGCACCGACAGCACGACCTTGCGCGCGAGTCCCACCTTCGCGAGCGTCTCGTCGGTGACGCCGAAAAAGCCGCCGCCATCGGGCGACACGATCACGTGTTCGAGCTTGCAGAACTGCGCGAGGGTGGGCCGGCGCTTCAGCTTCGGATGACCCGCGCGGCCGACCAGCACGTAGCGCTCGGCAAACAGCACGCGACGGCGCAAGCCTTCGGGCGCGCCTTCGCTCGTATGAAAGCCGATATCGATATCGCCCTGTTCGGCCTGGCGAGCGAGCCGCGGCGGCACCGCCTCGACGATCGCGAGACGCGTGCCGGGCGCCACCGCGCGCAAGCCCGCGAGCATCGGCAGGATGATCGTCGACTCCGCGTAGTCGGTTGCGGCGATGCGCCAGGTTTGCGTCGCCGCGGCCGGATCGAATGGACTGGTTGGCGCGACCGCGCGCTGCAGTGCGTCGAGCGCTTCGCGCAACGGCTCGCGCAGTGCCTGCGCTTTCGCGGTGGGCCGCATGCCGCGCGGTCCCGGCAACAGCAGCGGATCGCCGAATACGTCGCGCAGTTTCGCCAGATGCACGCTGACCGACGGCTGAGAGAAGTTCAGCCGTTCAGCGGCGCGGGTCACGTTGTGCTCTTCGAGCAGCACATCGAGCGTGACCAGCAGGTTCAGGTCGAGTCTTCTGAGATTAGCCACGGCAATACCTGACATATTGGGAATTCATTTCCAATATACCTCGGCGATGCCTATCGTGACTGTTTTCAGCCACGAAAGTCCCATCATGAACGTTCTCATCATCTATGCGCACCCCGAACCGAAATCGTTGAACGGTTCGCTGAAGGACTTCACTGTCCGCCATCTCGAACGCGCCGGCCATACGGTGCAGGTGTCCGATCTGTACGCGATGAACTGGAAAGCGTCGCTAGACGCGCACGACACCAGCAAGCGTCACAGCGGCGAGCGTTTCTTCGCGTCGCTAGAATCGAAGCATGCGTTCGAGAACGGCTTGCAGAGCGAGGATATCGCGCGTGAGCAGGACAAGCTGAAGTGGGCCGATGCGGTGATCCTGCAGTTTCCGCTGTGGTGGTTCTCGATGCCGGCGATCATGAAGGGCTGGGTGGAACGTGTCTATGCGTACGGTCTCGCGTATGGCGTCGGCGAGCATTCCGATGCGCGCTGGGGCGAGCGTTATGGCGAGGGCCGTTTCGCGGGCAAGCGCGCGATGCTGATCGTCACGGCGGGCGGCTGGGAGTCGCACTACAGCGCACGCGGCATCAACGGTCCGATCGACGACGTGCTGTTCCCGATCCAGCACGGTGTGCTGTATTACCCCGGCTTCGAGGTATTGCCGCCGTTCGTCGTCTATCGCACGAGCCGCGTCGACGAGGCGAAGTATGCCGCGGTCAGCGAGGCGCTCGGGCGACGGCTCGACACGCTGTGGACGGCCGCGCCGATCGCGTTCCTGCCGCAGAACGGCGGCGCGTATGAGATTCCGGCGCTCACATTGCGGGACGATCTGGCGCCGGGGCGGGTGGGGTTTGCCGCGCACGTCGAAGATGCGGGCGCAGAGACGGCAACTGAAGCCGATGAGGCGACCGAAGCCTGACTGGATCGTATGTTTCGCTGAAATTTGGTTGTAAGTCGCCATTGCTACAGTCGTCGACGGACATAGGCCGAGGCATGCCGGGGCGCTCTTCTTCGGATGCCTGACGAACGTAACAGCCGGAAGCAAGCGCGAGGGGCGACCCACCATGAATCCAGTCCATACGTTCTGGCTCACTCTGATGCTGATCGCATCGCCGGCGTGGGCGTTCCAGTCGCGCGTCGTCACGATTCCGAGCGCGGCGATGCATCGTACGTTCGACGCCACCATCGTGCTGCCCGATCGATACGCGCGTGGCAACCAGGCCGCGCGCTTTCCGGTCGTCTACGTGCTGCATGGCTCGGGCGGCGATTACACGGACTGGACCGCGAATTCGCATATCGGCAAGCTCGCCGACCGCTATCACGTGATCCTCGTGATGCCCGACGGCGGCCGCGACAGCTGGTACATCGATAGCCCGGTCGATCCGCGCAGCCGCTATGAAACCTACGTGGGTACGGAAGTGGTGGCCTATATCGACAGCCATTTCCGCACGATCGCGACGAAGCAGGCGCGCGCTATCACGGGTTCGAGCATGGGCGGCTTCGGTGCGCTACGCATCGCGCTCGACCGGCCCGACGCGTTCGGCGCGGCGGGCAGCATCAGCGGTGCGGTGGACCCGCGCGGGAGCGAGGACGAGCCCGGCATCGAGCGGGTGTTCGGCGACCCGATGCAATATGCGGACTTCTGGAACAGCAAAGCGATCGTCGTGAGTGCGGAGGATTTCGGCCGCGACCATATCGCGCTGACGATCGATTGCGGGGTGAACGACTCGCTCGTGCAGTCGAACCGGCTGCTGCACGAGCGGCTCGTCGAACTCGGCGTGCCGCACGATTACGCCGAGCGGCCGGGCGGCCATACGTGGATGTACTGGTCGAACGCGGTCAAATATCAGGTGCTGTTCTTTGCCGGCACGTTCAGGCAGGCGGCGCGCGAAATGCGTGACGCGCGCGCCGCGGCCGCGGCCGCGGCCTGACGGCGGACGGCTATCCGCGTCAATCGATTCCGTGAAACACCGCGTCGTCCGGGCCCAGGTAGACCGGCGGGCGCCACGCGGCATCGCGCATCGAATGCTGGACCTGTTTGTCGACGCCGAGCAGCACCGCGAAAATCGCCATCCGCACCGGAATGCCGTTGTCGGTCTGCCGGAAAATCGCGAGCCGCGAATCGTGGTTGAGGTCGGTGCTCAAATCGTTCGCGCCGGGCCGGCTGTCGCGCGGCAGCGGGTGCATGATCAGCGTGTCGGCGCCGCACACGCTATCGACGAGCGCCTGGTTGATCTGGAAGTCGGGCGTGTAGCCTTCGAACGATTCGTCGGTGAAGCGCTCCTTCTGGATGCGCGTCGCGTATACGACGTCGGCGCCGCGCAAGCCAGTGCGCAGGTCGTGCGTCTGTTCGATCACGTGAGCGTTGCGCGAAATCTGCTCGATGATATAGCCCGGCAATTCGAGCATGGGCGGCGAAATCAGCGTGAACTTGATGCCGCGATAGAGCGCCAGCAGCTTCACGAGCGAATGCACGGTACGTCCGTACTTGAGGTCGCCGACCAGCGCGATGTGCGCGCCGTCGACGATCTTGCCGAGCCGCGAGAACTCGCGCTGGATCGTGTAGAGATCGAGCAGCGCCTGGCTCGGATGCTCGCCGGGACCGTCGCCGCCGTTGATCACCGGCACGTTGGTCGCGCGCGCGAATTCGGCCACCGAGCCTTGCTCCGGGTGGCGGATCACCAGCGCGTCGACATAGCCGCTCATCACCCGGCTCGTGTCGTAGATCGATTCTCCCTTTGCCATCGACGAAAACGTGAAGCCGGTCGTGTCGCACACCGAGCCGCCGAGCCGGCAGAACGCCGCGCCGAAGCTCACGCGGGTACGCGTGCTCGCCTCGAAGAACAGATTGCCGAGCACCGCGCCTTCGAGCACGCGCGAGATTTTTCGGCGCCGGGCGATCGGCTGCATGATGTCGGCGACGCGAAAGAGCGCCTCGACCGAGTCGCGCGAAAACTGATCGACCGACAGCAACTGCGGCTTGCCCTCGAACAGAATCTGGTTTGCGAGCGATTGCGAGTCTACGCTTTGCGTATATCCTTCGCCCGGCTCCGTGTTCGCGACGATCTCCGACACGAAACGCTCGACGATTTCCGGCATCGCCCGCGATTCCTGCGAGTCGTCCGGCAGCAGCCACGTGTCCAGCGCCCTGCGCGACACGCCGATGCGGTTCGCGAACGTATCGCGCGTCATGTTCAGGCGACGCATCGCATCGCGTAGGAAGGCTTGTTGCGGAACGCTCATGAGGGCACCTGTCGCAAAAGTGGGGTCGGCGAGAGTTAGGTAGCAAAACGCGTTGATGTACGCGGTGCGTATATTAGTTTCCGGCGCGTAGAAGTCAAGCGTTTTCCTCCGCGAGCTGGTTCGACGGCCCTCGCAGGACGGCATCGCCCTGCATCCGCGAATTCAGGCGATCAAGGATTGCGCCGGTTCGCTCGACACGACGCTCGCGCTGATTCGCGACGGCCGTCTGCAAGTGCTCGCGGGCAACGACCTCGAGCTCTTCTCGACGGTGTGCGCGGGTGGAAGTGGGGCAATCGCGGCGTCGGCGCATTGGCGGCCCGAGCGTTTCGTCGCGCTTTATCGCGCGTTGACGGACGGGAAGCTCGACGAAGGACGACGCATTTTTCACGCGCTCGTGCCGCAGATCCAACTCGCATTCGCGGAACCGAATCCCGCGCCGGTGAAGGCGCTGCTCGCGGCGAGGGGATGGGTGCGCAACGAATTGCGTTTGCCGATGACGCGTGCGGGCGAGGCATTGACCGAACGGCTCGCGGCGTTGGGGGAGACGCTGCTCAGATAGAGACTCCGCTTGCGGCCATCATTCTGCCGCGGAGCATTGCGCCGAAGTCGTCGGCGTTGATCGGCTTGCCGAGCAGGTAGCCCTGCACTTCGTCGCACATCATCGAGCACAGCTTGTCGAGCTGCGATTGGGTTTCGACGCCCTCGGCGACCACGTCCATTTCGAGCGAGTGCGCGAGCGCGATGATCGCCGACACGATCGCGCTACCCGCGGCGCCGTTCGCGTCGAGACCGTTGATGAAGAAGCGGTCGATCTTCAGCTGCTTCACCTGGAAGCGCTGCAGATACGCGAGGCTCGAATAGCCGGTGCCGAAGTCGTCGATCGAGATGTCGAAGCCGCTCGCGTGAAACGCGCGGATTACTTCGACGGTGCGCGCGGCGTCCTGCATCGCTACGGTCTCGGTGATCTCGAACATGATCTGCTCGCACGCGACGTCCTCGCTCCTGACGATGTCGAGGATCGTCTCGACGAGGTCCGGTTGCAACAGCTGACGCGGCGACAGGTTGATCGCCACCTTCATCGCCGGCAGGCCCTGTTCGATCCAGCCGCGAATGCGCCGGCAGGTTTCGCGCACGACCCAGTAGCCGATCTGCACGATCTGCCCGGAGCGCTCGGCGACCGGTATGAACTCGGCCGGCATCAGCGCGCCCATCTCCGGATCGTGCAGGCGGATCAGCGCCTCGGCGCCCGCGAGCGCGTCGCCGCCGCGCTCAAACTTCGGCTGGAACAGCAGCGAGAAACGATCATTCGCGAAGGCGTCGTGCAGCACTTGCTGGATCCGCAGCGTGCGCGTGGCGGCCTCGTTCATGCTGCGCTCGAAGAAGCGGTAGGTGCCGCGGCCGGCGCGCTTCGCTTCGTACATCGCGGCGTCCGCGTGCTGGAGCAGCGTCTCGACGCTGTCGCCATCGCGCGGATAGAGCGCAATGCCGATGCTCGGCATCACCTGCAGCGGTTGTGCGTCGCTCCACGTGCCCTGGCGCATCCGGTGAAGCACGCCGTCGGCGAGCGCGGCCGCGTCGTCGCCGCACGTAAGGTGTTCCGTGAGCACGACGAACTCGTCGCCGCCGAGCCGCGCGACGGTGTCGCTCGAACGCACACATTGCTGCAGGCGTTGCGCGAATGCGGACAGCACCGCGTCGCCGGCCGAGTGACCGAGCGAATCGTTGATCGTCTTGAAGCCGTCGAGATCCATGAACAGCACCGCGAACGACGTACGCTGACGGCGCGCGCCGCTGATTGCGCGTTCGATCCGCTCGGTCAGCGTCGCGCGGTTCGGCAGGCCCGTCAGCGCGTCGAGCGTCGCGAGCCGCACGATCTGGCCGTTCAGCCGCGTCACCGCGCCGAGCAGGAAGGTGGTGCGCACGTCGAAGCGCGACAGCATCAGCGTGACGATCAGCACCGCGAACGTGAGCAGGATCACCGAGGTGGCGAGCCATTGCGCGTTCATGTCGTTGGCCGCGCCGCAGATCGCGCCCGGCGCGAAGTCGGCGGCGGCCATGCCGGTGTAGTGCATGCCGCTGATCGCGACGCCCATCACCAGCGCCGCGGCGAGACGTTTGCGCGCGATATGGCGCTCGTCTTCGTTGCTGAGCGCGCGCGCCATCCACAGCGCGGCGCTCGACGCACCGATCGCGATCGCGATCGAGGCCGCGAACCATGCCGGCTGGTAGTGGATCGCGGGCGCCATGCGCAGCGCCGCCATCCCGGTGTAATGCATGCCGGCGATAGCGATCCCCATCGCCACGCCGCCCATCAGCAGCCGGACCGGCGTCAGGCGCTGCTGGGTCGTCAGCGAGAGCGCCAGATACGAAGCGCCGATCGCGAGGGCCAGCGAGCAGGCGGTCGTCGCCGGGTCGTAGCCGAGCGGGATAGGCAGCGAGAAGGCGAGCATCGCGACGAAGTGCATCGACCAGATGCCGACACCGAGCGCGAACGCGCCGCCGAGCCGCCATGCATGCCGCCGGCGCGTGGAGCCGAGCAGGAAGATGCGGCCCGTCAGATCGAGCGCGGTGTACGACGCGAGGGTCGCGACCGCGAACGAAATCGCGACGAGCCAGAAATTATATGAACTCTGCATATTATGTCCGCCGGGAAGAGTCCGGCTGGACATGTTATCGGCACTTTTCCGACTTTTGTTTAACTTATTTGCGATTTGCGAACAGGGGGCAAAGCCGACGCGCGGACGGCGGCGAATGCCGCGCTGGAACGCGTGTCGGATGGCGAGTCACGCTATGCATCGGAGCGTGGATCGGACGGCGGATCGGCGTCCGCGCGGCTCAGTTGGAAGCCTTCGTCCAGCCAGCCGGTGACGCCGCCCGCCATCAGCTTGACGGGCCGCCCCAACTGGGCGAGCCGTAGTGCGCCGCGCGCCGCGCCGTTGCAGTGCGGGCCCGCGCAGTAGGTAACGAACAGCGTGTCCGGCGCATAAACCGCGAGCTTCGACGCGACGATCTTGCCGTGCGGCAGATTCAGCGCGCCCGGCACGTGGCCCTGCGCGAACAGCGCGGGACTGCGCACGTCCAGCAGCACGAAGCCGGGCGCGCCGCTCGCGAGCGCGGCGTGGACGTCGGAGCAATCGGTTTCGAAGCGCAGCGACGTCTGGAAGTGCGCGAGCGCGGCGGCGCTGTCGGCAGCGGGGATTGCGGTGACGGCGTTCGGGACGGTGGTGAGGTTGTCGTGAGTCATGGCAAGCAGGGGTGAGTTGATCGGGTGGTGGGGCGGCGCGTTTCAGGAACGGTCGATTGTGACGAGCGGCGGGTCGCCCGGTAAGTGGCGTGATCGTCAATCTTCGGTAACATTGCGCCATGCACAATCATCTCGTCGTCGCGCTGGCCTACGACCGTCTCTGCACCTTCGAATTCGGCTGCGTGACCGAACTGTTCGCACTCGAACGTCCTGAACTCGGTGTACCGTGGTATCGCTTCGCGGTCTGTGCGAGCGAGCCCGGTCCGATCCGCGCGGCGGGCGGCATCACGCTGGCCGCGCCGTACACGCTGAAGCTGCTCGCGAGCGCCGACACGATCGTGATTCCGGGTTGGCGCGATGCCGACGAGGTGCCGCCGGCCGCGCTGCTGCGCAAGCTTCGCGCGGCTTATGAGCGCGGCGCGCGGCTCTGCTCGATCTGCTCGGGCGTCTTCGTGCTCGCGGCGGCCGGCGTGCTCGACGGCAAGACCGTGACGACCCACTGGCGCTACGCGGACAAGTTGCAGCAGCGCTATCCGCAACTGCGTGTGCAGCCCGACGCGCTCTATGTCGATGAAGGGCAGGTGATCACGTCGGCGGGATCGGCGGCCGGGCTCGACATGCTGCTGCATCTGGTGCGGCGCGATCATGGCGGCGCGGTTGCGAATCGCGTCGCGCAACGGCTCGTGGTGCCGCCGCATCGCGAGGGTGGCCAGGCGCAGTTCGTGCCGCGCCCGATGCCGCACGACGAAAGCGGACGTATCGCGAAGCTGATGGACTGGGTGCGCAGCCATGCGGCCGAGCCGCATACGCTGCGCTCGCTCGCCGGGCGCGCGGCGATGAGCCCGCGCACGCTGCAACGGCAGTTCCGCGACGCGACCGGCATGGCGCCTTATGAATGGCTCGTCAGGGAGCGCGTCGCGCTTGCGCGCGAGTTGCTCGAAGCCGCGACGCCGCTGCCGATGGCGCGCGTCGCCGAGCTGGCGGGGTTCGGGTCGGAGGAGTCGTTGCGGCGGCATTTTCGCCGGATCGCGTTGACGAGTCCGGGGGCGTATCGGCGCAGGTTCGGTGGGGAGGGGTGAGTCCAGCAGATCGTAAGCACAATGTATGCGACACATTGATGACATTGGACATCTATTCGAACCAACATTGCGCGTTCGTCAGCAACAGGAGCCGCATTGAATTCGCTGCACGCCCCGAGGTCACAGCAGCAGGCATGGAGCTCACGTCGAGCTTGCTCATTCAACGGAACCCGCTATGCCCGATATCGCAAAGATCATCGCCAACTTCAACGCCGGGAGGGACCCCGAACGACTCGCGATGAAATACAAAGCCATGCGCGGCTCGCCGTTCGTGTTTCTGCGCGGCACCTGCCATCTGTTCTATGCGCGTCTGCCGCGCGCGAACGTACTCGACGACGCGCCGCACGTGTGGATCTGCGGCGACATGCACCTCGAAAATTTCGGCAGCTACAAGGGCGACAATCGCCTCGTCTACTTCGACAACAACGACTTCGACGAAGCCTGTCTCGCGCCGGTTCCCTACGAGCTCGTGCGTCTGTTGACGAGCGTGCTGGTCGGCGCGGCCAACCTGAAGCTGAGCCGCGCTGAAGCGCTCGCGCTGTGCCACACCGCGCTCGATGCCTACGGCGCCGCGCTCGCCTACGGCAAGTCGCGCTGGATCGAAGCGGAGACCGCGACCGGCATGGTGCGCGATCTGTTCGTCGCGCTCGCAAGCCGCACGCGTGCCGTGCATCTGGACCGGCGCACGGTGCTCAAGGGCAAAACGCGCATGCTGAAGGTCGACGGCAAAAAAGCGCTGCCCGTCAGCGATGAACGGCGTGCCGCGGTCGCGCAGTTCATGCAGCAGTTCGCGGCGACGGAGCCGAATCCCGGGTTCTACCGCACGCTCGATGTCGCGCGCCGCATTGCGGGGACGGGCAGCCTCGGTGTCGATCGCTATGTGATTCTGGTCGAAGGCAAGGGCTCGCCCGATGGCAACTACCTGATCGATTTGAAAGAGGCGCTGCCGTCATCGGTGAGTGCGCACGTGACGGCGACGCAGCCGAAGTGGCAGACCGAGGCGCAGCGTGTCGTCGAAGTGCAGCGGCGCAATCAGGCGGTCTCGCAGGCCTTTTTGCACGCGGTGGAATTCAACCAGCGCTCCTATGTGCTGCGGAGTTTGCAGCCATCGGAAGATCGCGTCGCGCTTGCCGACTGGGACGGCAAGCTGCCGCGGCTCGAGGCAGTGATCAACAGCATGGCCGAGTTGAGCGCGTGGGCGCATCTGCGCAGCGGAGGGCGGCAGAAGTCGGCGATCGCGGACGATCTGATCGCGTTCGGCAGTCGGCGCGATTGGCAACTGCCGTTGATCGATCTTGCGACGCAGTGTGAGGCGCAGGTCGCGGCGGACTGGAAGGCCTATTGCGAAGCTTATGATCGGGGAACCTTCGAGACGAGCGGCACGGGCAACTGAAGCGTTGCATTGGAGGGCCGGCGCGGGCGTCAGGGCTGCGGACGGCGTCGCGTTGATCGGCGGCGATCGATGACGACCGGGGAAGTTGCGCGGGTCATGACCGCTCGCGATTGACGAAGCGGGAAGCGGAGCAGGATCACATGTGCGCGGGCCGTACGATCCGCGCGTCGAAAGTCGCGTTGTCTCATACGTGCCCCAGCACCTTCCACCAAAGCGGTCCAACGACCAGCCAGGCCACCATGTAAAACAGGCTCATCAAAAATCCCGCCTTCCACCATTCTCCCTGGGTCACGTAGCCCGCGCCGAACATGACGGGACCGGAGCCGATGCCATATTGCGTCAGGCAACCGTTCACATTGCTCAGAATGCCGAGCGAGACGGCGGCGACGAAGGGCGGGACGCCGGCGGCGACCATCAGTGCCATGGAGAGCGGAAACAGCGCGCTGATATGCGCGGTGGCGCTGGCGAAAAAGTAGTGAATGTAAACGTAGATCGCCGCCACCAGCATATAGACCGCCAGCATCGGAAAGCCCGCGAGATGCGCGCCGAATTCCTTGCCGAACCAGCTCACCATGCCATATTCGTTGAGCTTGGAGGCCAGCATGATGAGCAGGCCGATCCAGATCATCGTGTCCCAGGCGGACTTCTCGTTCAGCGCGTCCTGCCAGGTCAGCACGCCGCTGATGAACAGCAACGAAACGCCGATCGCCGCCGCGAGCGTCGCGCCGACGCCGAGATCGTCGCCGAACACCCACAGCACCAGCAAGCCGACGAAGATGCACGCCATGATGATTTCTTTGACCGAGATGGGCCCCATCGTCGTGAGCTCTCGTTGCGCGAGGTCGGTGGCATCGGGGGTGCGTCTGACCTGCGGCGGGGCGATCCACAGCATGGCGATCGGAATCACGGCGAGGCACAGCAGACCGGGGATCGACGCCGCCACCGCCCAGTCGAGCCAGCTGATCGACACGCCCTGGTCCGCGGCCAGCCTGACCGCCAGCGGATTGCCCGCCATTGCGGTGATGAACATGCCCGCCGTGATGATGTTCGCGTGGAAGGCGCAGAGAATCAGGTAGCGTCCCACCTTCACGCGTGATTCCGGATCGTCGGCGTGACTGCCCAGCACGTCGGAAATGGCTCGCGTGATCGGCAACATCACGCCGCCCGCGCGCGCGGTGATGCTCGGCATCGCGGGGGAGATCACGAGTTCGGTCAACACGAGCCCGTAGCCGAGCCCGGTCGTTCGCTTTCCCAGCAATCGCATGAACAGAAGCGCGATCCGGCGGCCAAGGCCGGTCTTGATCACGCCGCGTGAAATGAAAAACGCGAGCATGACGAGCCATACGAGGTCGGTGCCGGTGGATTTGGTGACGTCGGCGAACGACAGAACGCCGACGAGCACGCCAATGGTCGAGCCGATGATGGCAACCACCGACATCGGCAGCGGGGCGGTCATGATGCCGGCAATGGTCGCGACGAACACGGCGAACATATGCCACGCCTTCGGCTGGAGCCCGGCGGGCGCGGGCAGAAACCACAGCACGACGCCGACCGCGAGCGGTACCAGATATTTCCAGACGCCGGCCGGCAGTCCGACCGAGGGCTTCGGCGTGGCGGGAGGCGAGCTGGTGGGCCGTGAAACCTTGGCAGGTGTAGGAGCCATGATGGACCTCGTGCCGGCGTGGTTGGGTATTTTGGAGTGCGCGGGAAGGCGTCACCGCTCGAGGAGCACGCTTTCCGTCGCGTCCTTGACGATGCGCGCGCTACCTAGCAAGGTCTCGCGCTCGATAGGGTCGAGTTCCGGATAGGCGATCAACCGCGCGCCCGCGCCATTGACGACCATTGGCAGCGACACGCACACGTCCGGTACGCCTTCCACTTCGGGCTGAACGATGCCAACCGTGAGGATCAGATCGGTGTCGTGCACGATGGCCTCGCAGATCCTTCCTATCGCGCTGGCGATGCCGTAATGGGTGGCGCCTTTGCCTTCCTTGATGAGCTTCGCCGCCTCGTGGACGGAGCGCAGGATCAGATCCCTGCTGGCGGGGCCCAACTCCTTGCCGTTCCGCGTCAGGAAGGTTTCGAGCGGCATGCCGCAGACCGTCGCCGCGGACCACTGGATCACGGCCGATTCGCCGTGCTCGCCGAGCACATAGGCGTGAATCGCGGAGGCCACGACGCCGAGCCGCTCGGACAGCAGGGAGCGCAGCCGCCCGGTGTCGAGCGAGGTGCCCGTGCTGATGACGCGTTCGCGCTCGCAGCGCAGTTGGTCGTAAACGGCGCCGGTCAGCACGTCGCACGGGTTGGTCGCGATCAGATAGATGGCTTCGGGCGCGAGCGGCGCGATCCGCCCGACGATTTCGGTCGCGATGTCCGCATTGGTTCTGGCAAGGTGCAGGCGAGTCTCGCCGGGTTTGACGCCGGCGCCGGCCGTGATCACGACGATGTCGGCGTCACGCGCGTCTTCGTAGTCCCCTGCGCGAAAACGGCTGTGCCCCCAGAATGCCGCGGCGTGGGCGAGATCGAGAACCTGTCCCTCAGCGCGCACCCGCGCGACATCGATGATGACGACTTTCGCGCTCGGAATGGCCAACGCCACGAACAGCGCTGCCGATCCCCCGACCAGCCCCGCTCCGACGATAACGATCTTGGCCTGCCGCATAGCGAACCTCGTCAAGTTCGGGCTTCAGCCCCCTCGGGGCATAGTCGCACGGGCGCGTTTGTCATCAATCGGACCTTGGTCCTACACGGCCGCGGCACGTTTTTTCACGCGCTCCGCTCAACCCATTGACTCCGCCAATCCGGTGCCTCGAACGGATCCGCAAAATACTGCGTCTCGTGGACGACCTTGCCTTCGCGGAACTCCATCACGCTGACCGTGTAAGCGATGCGCCCCTGATAGTTGATCGTGTACTCGGTGATCCACAGATTGCCCTCGCCTTGAATGCGCCTGATTGCGAATCCCGATGGCTTGCCGGGATGATGGCCGCGCAGCGCCTGCAAATTGGTTCGTCCATGAATTCGCTCGCCCGATTGGGGATAGTCGCAGATCGCATCGTCGGCGTAGATAGCGTGTTCGGCGTCGAGATCGACGTCCGCCGACGCTCGCCAGTGTGCGTTCAAGGTTTCACGTATCGCGTCTTCGTTCATGGAGCGCCTCCAGAGCCGGGTGTTGCAGTCGACCAGCCGCGCGTGGCCGTCGCGTTGAAATTTCGCCGCCAGCGCATAGTCTGCGCCATAAAATCCCTGGCCCAACCGTTGCTGGAAGTACTCTCCCAGACGTGCAAAAAATGTCTGGCGCCTGCAGGGATTGCTCGCCGAGCAGTCCGGTCATTCGGACTGCCGGCCTGCGCGCGAGGGCCGGGACATCCGTTTGCCGTCTCCTTTGTTGCGGAGTCTCCGAAGAGAAGGCGAGCGCTCGGTGAGCATTGGCGACATCTGTTGCTCCGCCCGCCGCGCGTGCGCGAACTGCTGCCTGAATTCAACCGGCGTCATGTCCTTGGCGGCTTTGAATTGCCGGTTGAAATTCATGTATATCGCTTCGCTGCCGGGCTGCGCGAAGAACGATGCGTATCTGAAGCGGCAACTGCCGAGCTTTCTCGAAGGCAGGAGCCCGCCGGATTTTCCGGCCGATCATTTCGAAGTCGATTTCGTCGGCCGCGCGACGCCAGACGATCTCACCGAGCCTGGCCGTGCGCAAATGGGCTTCGACGTGACCGGAAATGGCATGGCCGCGTCTGGATCGGGAGCAGAACTTGCTGCCCCTTCAGCATGGCAACGACCTAAGGAGGACCGGCCATGGCAACCACACCGAACAAGGACGAAAACCCGATCCGCCCGGATCAGTCCGACGTCGTGCAGACGGATCTGCCCGACCTCGGCCCATCGCAGGACCCGGATGAGCCGCCGCTCGATCCCGACATCGACCCCGATCGCGAGGACGACAAGCCATAGACGAGCGCATTCGCCCGATAAAAAAGAATCGAAGTGAAATGCGGGCGTTTCTGATAACCGCGGCATTTCCCCACCTGGCGGAATTGCCGCGCGAGTCCGGTTTTGCCATGAGTGCCGCGCATAGCGAATTCAACGGAGACGGAAGTTTGCCGGAGCGATGCGCTCCGTGACAACCGTCGCTGACGGGGCGTCTCCGCGCGCACAAAAAGATGCACGTGAGCGACACGCGCCAGGGCTGCCAAACAGAAACGTTTGAGCGCGGCGTGTCCCTGAGCCGCTACAACTGACTCTCGATCGCGGCTTTATCGATGACCGACCAGACTTGCTGGATCTTGCCGTCACCAAACTCGTAGAAGACGTTCTCGGAAAACTCCACCCGTTTTCCTTGCACGGGAAGCCCAAGTAACATGCCGATGGGTGTGCAGTCAAAATGCAATCGGCTTGCGATATGTGGCGGCTCGCAAACCAGCATCTGAATCTCGAAGTGCAGGTCCGGAATTTCGCGGAAGTCTCTTTCCAGCATCTCGCGATAGCCCGACAAACCGATTCGTTGGCCGTTGTACCTCACGTCTTCGCCAACGAAGTCTCGCAGCTTTGACCAGTCCTGCGTGTTCAGGCAGGAGATATAGGCGCGGTAGAGTTCCGACAGATCGAGTTCGCTCATCGCAATCGTCTTCCATGCTTCAGTGGATAAGCCGATTGTCGGCGATCCGAGACTTTGCGTTGCACGGCTGCCAGGGATTTTCATCGGAAGCCTCAAATATCCGCTCCGGCCGAACAACCTCGATGCGCGCCGCATCATCCTCACACGCATGCCAGAAATCCCTCCAGACAAACCCGGATTGCTGCGCCGATTTCCCCGCTGCTATCGTTCGCTGGACAGTGTGGAAGCGCTTCCACTTAAGCGTTCACAGTAAGTCTGGACGCCAGCGCCTCGAGCTCCACCACACCCGGTTCAACGACCTCATTGGCAGGAGAGAATCCGTGGTAAACGACGCATCAGCAGTCACCGACGCCGCCCGTCCAACCGCTCACGGCGAACCGCATTCCGATCCATTCACACCGCCCGCCGATTCGTCGCTGTGGCGCCAGGATTTCCTGCTCGGCGCGGCCACCGCGTCGTATCAGATCGAAGGCGCGGTCAACGAAGACGGCCGCCTGCCGTCGATCTGGGACACGTTCTCGGCCACACCGGGCAAGGTGTTGGCCGGCGACACCGGCGCCGTCGCGTGCGATCACTACCATCGCTGGGAACAGGACGTCGACCTGCTCGCGGGCCTCGGCCTCGAAGCGTACCGGCTGTCGACCGCATGGCCGCGTGTGATGGACGAAAACGGCACGCCGAACCGCAAGGGGCTCGACTTCTACAAGCGCCTGCTCGGACGGCTCAAAGAGAAGAACATCACGACTTTCGTCACGCTTTATCACTGGGACCTGCCTCAGCATCTCGAGGATCGCGGCGGCTGGCTCAATCGCGAAACCGCGTACCGTTTCGTCGATTACGCGGATCTGATGAGCCGCGAGCTGCACGGCCTCGTCGATGCGTGGGCGACGCTCAACGAGCCGTGGTGTTCGGCGTACCTCGGCTACGGCAACGGCCATCACGCGCCGGGACTCTCGAACCTGCGTTTCGCCGCGCAGGCCATGCATCATCTGCTGCTCGCGCACGGTCTCGCGATTCCGGTGCTGCGCGCGAACGACCCGCGCTCGCACAAGGGCATCGTCGCGAATGTCGGGCGCGGCACGCCGAATAGCGACAGCGCCGGCGACCGTCGCGCGGCCGAGCTGTTCGAAGTTCAGCACAACGCGTGGATTCTCGATCCGCTGTTCAAGGGCGAGTATCCGCAAGACCTGTTCGAGTTGTGGCCAGGCAGCGAGCCGCTCGTGCTCGAAGGCGACATGCAGACGATCAATACGCCGCTCGATTTTCTCGGCATCAACTATTATTTCCGCACCAACGTGGCGAGCGATGGTGGGCACGGTTTCAAGGAGGTGCCGCTCGAAGGTGTCGAGCGCACGCAGATGGGCTGGGAGGTTTACCCTGACGGTCTTCGCGATCTGTTGACCGGTTTCAGGAATACCTATGCCAATCTGCCGCCGATCTACATCACCGAGAACGGCATGGCATCGGACGACAAGGTGATCGACGGCCGCGTCGAGGACATGCAGCGCATCTCGTTCCTGAAGCGCCATCTCGCCGCGGTCGATCAGGCGATCAAGGCGGGCGTCGACGTGCGCGGCTATTTCCTGTGGTCGCTGATGGACAACTTCGAGTGGGCTTTCGGCTATGAGCGGCGCTTCGGCATCGTGCACGTCGACTACCAAACGCAGAAGCGTACGGTCAAGCGCAGCGCGGAGCTGGTGTCGAAATTCCTCGAAGATCGCAACGCGCAAGCGCAATAAACACAATTAAAACGACGCAGCAACGATGTAAAGCTGGGTGGAGCTGGAAGGTATTTCGACTTGACACACGGGCACTGAGCCTGGAGGAGACGGAATGAACAGCAACAGAATGGTCTTGCGAGGCGTAGTTGCGGCACTGGCGCTGTATGGCGTCGTCGCGCATGCGGAACCGCTCAAGGCTAACGTGATTCACTGGTGGACCTCGGGCGGCGAGTCGGCCGCGATTCGGCAGTTTGCCGTCGCGTACGACAAGGCCGGCGGCCAATGGGTCGACAATGCAGTCGCCGGCGGAGATCAGGCGCGTGCCACCGCGATCAACCGGATCGTCGGCGGCGATCCACCCACCGCCGCCCAGTTCAATACGTCGAAGCAGTTTCACGATCTGATCGACCAGGGACTCCTGAATAACGTCGACGACGTCGCCGCGAAAGAAAACTGGAACGGCATTTTCCCGCAGTCGATTCTCGACAGTATCCGCGTGAAGGGCCATTTCTACGCGGCGCCGGTCGACATTCATATGCCGGCGTGGTTCTTCTACTCGAAGCCGGTGTTCCAGAAAGCGGGCATCGCGAGCGAGCCAAAAAGCTACGACGAATTCATCGCCGATCTCGGCAAGCTGAAGAGCGCGGGCGTGATTCCGCTCGCGTTCGGCGGCCAGCCGTGGCAGGAGAAGATCACGTTCGACGCGGTGCTCGCCGATGTGGGCGGCCCGGACCTGTATATGAAGGTCTATCGCGATCACGATCAGAACGCGGTCAACTCCGATGCGTTCAAGAAGGTGCTCGTGTCGTTCAAGCGGCTGCACGATTTCGTCGATCCGGGCTCGCCTGGCCGCAACTGGAACGACGCGACCGCGCTCGTGACTTCGGGCAAGGCCGGCGTTCAGATCATGGGCGACTGGGCGAAGGGCGAGTTCGTCGCGGCGAATCAAACGGCGGGCAAGGACTTCGGCTGCTTCCCGGGCTTCGGTCCGCGTTCGCCGTATCTGGTCGCGGGCGACGTCTTCGTGTTCCCGAAGACCGACAGCGCGGCGGCGATCAAGGCGCAGAATCTGCTCGCCACGGTGATGACCTCGCCGTCCGCGCAGGTCGCGTTCAGCGCGAAGAAGGGCTCGATTCCAATCCGGTCTGACGTCGACGAAAGCAGCCTCGACATCTGCGCCAAGGAGGGCATCGCGATCATGAAGGACAAGTCGCGCCAGTTGCCGAATCCGGAAATGCTGCTGTCGCCCGATACGCAGGGTGCGCTGACTGACGTCGTGACGAACTTCTGGAACAAGAACGAGTCCGTCGACGACGCGCAGAAAGCGTTCGCCAGCGCGTTGAAGGGCTAGGCCTCGCCATGCACGCGCTCAAGCTGCCAGCCGAGGGTTCGAAACCACAGGACAAGTCGCACCCCAAACCGCGAAACAAGCCGCTGAACCGGCGGTTTTCGATCGCGGTCTGGCTGGCCTTGCTGCCGATGCTCCTGACCGTCGTGTTCACGTACCTGGGCACGATGGTCTGGACCGCGCGCGTGTCGCTCAGCAATTCGCACACGTTTCCGTCGAACGACTTCGTGGGCTTCACGCAGTACGTGCGGCTCTTTCACAACGACCGCTGGTTGACGTCGCTGCAGAACATCGTGATCTACGGCGCGTGTTTCATCATCGCGTGCATGGTGATCGGCTTGCTGCTGGCGATCTTTATCGATCAGCGCGTGGTCGCGGAAGGCGCGTTGCGCACGGTGTTTCTGTATCCGTACGCGATGTCGTTCGTCGCTACCGGGCTCGTCTGGCAATGGATCCTGAATCCCGCGCTCGGCGCGCAGCAGGTGCTGCGCAATCTCGGCTTCGCGCATGCGCACTTCGACTGGATCGTCGATCAGGACTGGGTCATCTACACGATCGTGATCGCGACCGTGTGGCAAGCTTCGGGCCTCGTGATGGCGCTGCTGCTCGCGGGCCTGCGCGGCATCGACGAAGAGTTGTGGAAAGCCGCGCGCATCGACGGTATTCCACGCTGGCGCGTGTACGCGAGCATCGTGGTGCCGATGCTCGGACCGTCGATCTCTACCGCGTTCGTGCTGCTGTTCGTGATGGTCGTGAAGCTGTACGACGCGGTAGTCGCGATGACGCAGGGCGGCCCCGGCACCGCGAGCGAAGTGCCGGCCAAATTCATCATGGACTATCTGTTCGGGCGCGCGAACATCGGCCTTGCGTCGGCCGCATCGATCGTGCTGCTCGCGACGGTGCTGGCGGTTCTCGCGCCGTTCTTCTATGCACGCAGCCGTGCGGCGCTGCGCGGGGAGAGAGGATGAACACGCTCGATTCCACGCTCAAAGGCGGCATGCCGCATCGCGCGCGCACGCGGCCCCGCCGCTCGGCGTTTTCGCCGGCACGCCTGGGCATCTACGCGTTTCTGCTCACCGCGGCGGCGTTCTTCCTGCTGCCGCTCTACGTGATGCTGGTCACGTCGGTCAAACCGATGAGCGAGATCCGCCTCGGCAATCTGCTCGGCTTGCCGATGCATTTCACGCTCGACGCGTGGAGCGCCGCATGGCAGTCGGCCTGCACCGGGCTCGATTGCAACGGCATTCGCGTCGGCTTCTGGAACTCGGTGCGTATCGTCGTGCCAAGCACGGTGCTGTCGATCATGGTCGGCGCGGTGAACGGCTACGCGCTGTCGTTCTGGCGGCCGCGCGGCGCGGGTCTGCTGTTCGGCGTGCTGCTGATCGGCGCGTTCATTCCAGTGCAGGTAATGATCTATCCGCTCGTGCGCGTGCTCGCGAGCGTGCATCTGTTCAGCTCGCTGCCGGGCATCGTATTGATTCATACGATGTTCGGCATGCCGGTGATGACGCTGCTGTTCCGCAACTACTACGCGTCGATTCCGCAGGAGCTGTTCAAGGCCGCGCGCATCGACGGCGGCAGCTTCTGGCGCATCTTCTTTCAACTGATGCTGCCGATGTCGACGCCGATCATCGTCGTCGCGCTGATCATGCAGGTCACGAACATCTGGAACGACTTCATTCTGGGCCTCGTGTTCGCTGGCACGAAGAATCTGCCGATGACGGTGCAGTTGAACAACATCATCAACACGACGACCGGCGAGCGGCTCTACAACGTCAATATGGCGGCGACCATTCTGACGTCGATGGTGCCGCTCGCGGTTTATTTCATTTCGGGCCGCTGGTTCGTGCGCGGCATCGCGTCGGGCGCCGTCAAGGGGTAGGGCATGGCAAACATGGCTAATACGATCGATGCAGCCGGCGTGCCGGGTGCGAGCGCGGACGCTGACTCCGACGCCGCGGCGCTCACGCATCGCGCCAATGTGGCGGTCCGCAATCTGACGATTCGCCTCGGTTCGAACACGGTGATCGAGAACCTCGATCTCGACGTGCTCGCCGGCGAGTTCGTCGTGCTGCTGGGACCGTCGGGTTGCGGCAAGTCCACGCTGTTGCACAGCATCGCAGGATTGATCGATGTCAGCGACGGCAGCATCGAGATCGCCGGCGAGGACATGACGTGGGCCGACCCGAAGGATCGCCGCATCGCGCTGGTGTTCCAGTCGTACGCGCTGTATCCGACCATGAGCGTCGAGCGCAACCTGTCGTTCGCGCTGCGCATCAACGGCACGCCGAAGGCGGAAATCGCGCGGCGTGTCGCCCGCGCGTCGGAGATGCTGCAACTGGGGCCGCTGCTCAAGCGCAAGCCGTCGCAGTTGTCGGGCGGACAGCGGCAGCGCGTCGCGATCGGCCGCGCGATCGTGCGCGAGGCCGACGTGTTCCTGTTCGACGAGCCGCTGTCGAATCTCGACGCGAAGCTGCGCACCGAACTGCGCCGCGAACTGAAGCAGCTGCATCACAGTCTGGGCGCGACGATGATCTACGTGACGCACGACCAGGTCGAGGCGATGACGCTCGCGACGCGCATGGCCGTGATGCGCGGCGGCGTGATCCAGCAGTTCGGCACGCCGGCTGAGGTCTATGCGCGGCCGGACAATCTGTTCGTGGCGACCTTCCTCGGCTCGCCGGCGATGAATTTGCTGAAGGGCGCGCTCGAGACGCGCGACGGCGCGCTTCACTTTTGCACTGGGCAGGTGCGGATCGACGTGTCGGCGTACGCGTTCAAGGGGGCGCCCGCGCAGGGCGTGCGCTGCGTACTCGGCGTGCGCGCCGAAGACGTGCATATCACGGAAGGCCCCAGCCAGCGCGCGAAAGTTTCGCTAATGGAGCCGATGGGCAACCACCGCGTGATCTGGCTCGACTATCATGGCGAACAGATCGCGTCGATCGATCAGACAAAAGCGCCGATTGCGGAGGATGACACCGTGGCGTTCTCGTTCGACGCCGCGCATGTCTCGCTATTCGACGAAGCGAGCGGCGCGCGCTTATAACGCCGCGGCGCGTCACGCGCAAAGCGGCTCGTCGAGACAGGCTTGATGGAGAACCGCGTGGCAACACTCAAGGACGTCGCGGAACTGGCCGGCGTGGGCATGTCGACCGCCTCACGAGCCATTTCCGGCAAGGGACCGATTTCCGCCGATGCCGCGGCGCGCGTGAAGGCGGCGATCGAGGCGCTGAATTTCCGCCCGTCGTCGATCGGCCGGGCGATGGCGACGCGGCAGCTCGGCATCATCGGCATCTTCGTGCCGACTTTCTTTGGTTCCTACTACGGCACGATCCTGAAACAGACCGACACGGAGCTGCGCGCGGTGGGGCGACATGTCGTGGTCGCGACCGGTTGCGGCGAGGTGTCGCCGCGCGAGCAGGCGATCGAGGCAGTGCGCTTTTTGATCGGCCGCGATTGCGATGGCGTGGTCGTGATCAGCCACGATCTGCACGACGAAGACCTGATCATGCTGCATGGCATGCATCCGAAGATGGTGTTCCTGAATCGCGCGTTCGAGCAGTTGCCCGAGGCGTCGTTCAGCGCGGATCATCGGCGCGGCGGCGAACTCGCGGCGCGCACGCTGCTCGATCACGGGCATCGCGACATCGCGGTGATTTCCGGGCCCGCTACCGCGTCGGACAACGTGATGCGGATCGACGGCTTTTTCGCCGAGCTCGCGCGAGCCGGCATTGCGCGCGACGACGTCACGCTGATCGAATCCGACTTTTCGCCCGAAGGCGGCTACGCCGCCGCGCAGAAGCTGCTCGAGACGCAGCGGCGCGTGACCGGCCTGTTCTGCGCGAACGACACTATGGCGGTCAGCGTGCTCGCGCGCTTTCACCAGGCGGGCATTTCGGTGCCGCACGACATCTCCGTGATCAGCTACGACGACGACTACTCGGCCGCCTACGCGGCGCCCGGGCTCACGTCGGTGCATATTCCAACCGCGGAACTTACGCAAAATGCGGTGCGCTGGCTCATCAACCAGTGTTACGGCACCACCTGGGAGATCTTGCGCGAGTTTCCGCTCAGCGTGACGATGCGCGAATCGGTCGGACCAGCGCCGATGCCGAAGAAAAATACGCGCGGCGCAAAGCGATAGAAGGGTTTGCCTAATCGTGGCGGTGCGATGCCTGGCGCGCGGACGCGCGCCGTGGCGGCTGTCGTATGCGGGCGGTGTGCAGATCTGCGAACGAACCAGGGGCGCGGCTGCCAACTATGCGCGGCGGAGGTTTTCCTTGAAGTCCAACGGATATTTCCGCGCGGTTTTTCACGCGCGGCAGGTGCGCTCATTCGCGTTTTCACTTGCGTATCGACGATCTTTTTCAGGCTCTCGTAATCCTCCGCAATAGTGCTTTGCGGTTTTCCCTGATTAAACTTGCTTCAAATTTCTTTACACTTGCTGGTAACAAATTGTTACGGGGCGAGTGTGATGTTGGTCATCTTTCTGATCGCCTGTCCGATCTGCATTGCTGCGCTGTTCGGTTTCGCGCGCCATGTGGACCCGCAGACAGGGCAATTCAAACGGTAGATCTTCTTCGCGCGTTTTTTTCCGCGGCTGCGCCGTGGAGATTTTCGCTTTGCGATTAACGTCCGTTAGTTTGTTGTGCGCTTGAAAGGAGCAATCGTTTGCGTTCTTTCGGTTTGCTTTCTCGTTTTCGTTTTCGTCAATAGCCCGTTCTCCCTTCCATAAGTCTTGCCTTGGCGCGCCGGTTCGCGGCACGATGCGCGATTACCTTCGTTTCAGGTCGGCATCGCGTATGCAAGATTCTCTGCAAAAAATGGCGGCACGTGCCAGCGTGCTGAAGGGCGTTCTTCCTTTGAGCCGGATTGCGGCGGCGCGCGAGGCGCTGGCCGGTGTGCAGCTTGCGTCGATGGATATTCCGCAGGTCCTCGGCTATGCGCGCATTGCCGGCATGCCGGCCGTCACCGGGCTCTACACGGTGTTCCTGCCGCTCGTCGCATTCGCGTTCTTCGGTGCTTCGCGGCATCTGGTCGTCGCCGCCGATTCGGCCACCGCGACGATCTTCGCGAGTCGTCTTTCGACAATGGCGCCCGCGTCGAGCGCCGAGTATGCGGCGCTCGCGGCGATGGTCGCGTTGCTGACGGCCGGGTTGCTGCTCGTCGCGCGCATCTTCAAACTTGGCTTTCTCGCCGATTTCCTGTCGCGTACGGTGCTGGTCGGCTTTCTTGCGGGCGTCGGCGTGCAGGTCGGCATCGCGATGCTCGGCGACATGCTCGGCGTGCCCGGACATGCGGCGAGCAGCGTGAAACAACTGCTGCTCGTCGTGAGCGACGCCGCGCAGATCAATCGGCCGACACTGGCGATCTCGCTGCTCGTGGTGACCGCGATTCTCGTCTGCAAGCGTTTCTGGCCGCGCCTGCCGGTGCCGTTGGCCGCGGTCGTCGCGGGCATTGCCGCGAGCGATGTGTTCGGATTCGCCGCGCACGGCATCTCCATCCTCGGACCGGTGGAGGGCGGATTGCCGCCGCTGCGGATTCCGTCGGTGACGTGGCAGCAGATGCTCGATCTCGTGCCGGTCGCGGCGTCGTGCTTCGTGATGATCGTCGCGCAAAGCGCCGCGGCGAGCCGGGTGTTCGCCGACCGCTATCACGAGCCGGTCGATATCAACGCAGACCTGCTCGGCATCGCGGCTGCCAATGCGGCGGCGGCGTTTTCCGGCGCGTTCGTCGTCAACGGCAGCCTGACGCAGACCGCGATGGCCGATCGCGCCGGCACGCGCAGCCAGTTCGCGCAGCTCGTGTTCGCGGCGGTCGTGGTGGTCGTGCTGCTGTTTTTCAGCCGCTATCTGCAGTATCTGCCGCACTGCATTCTCGCGAGCATCGTGTTTACGATCGCGGTCGGCCTGATCAATCTGCAGTCGCTCTTTTCGATTCGCCGCGAAAGTCCCGGCGAATTCGCGCTGGCTTTGTTCACGGCGGCGGCGGTCGTGCTGATCGGCGTCGAGCACGGCATTCTGGTCGCCGTCGCGTTGTCGTTGCTGCGTCACGTGCGACACAGCTACCGCCCCCACACGATGATGCTCGCGCCCAACGGCGACGGCATGTGGGTGCCGGTGCCGGCGGTGCCCGGCGTGGAGACCGCGCCGGGGTTGATCGTCTATCGTTTCGGCGCCGATCTGTTCTACGCGAACGATCATTTTTTCGTCGACGATACGCGCCGCCTGATCGATCACGCACCGAACGCCGTGCGCTGGTTCGTCGTCGATGCGAGCGCGATTACGGATGTCGATTATTCGGCAGCGCGCTCGGTGGGCGAGTTGTGCTCGGCGCTCAAGCGCAATGGGATCGAGGTGGTCTTTGCGCGGGTGAATCGCTATTTGCGCTCGGATATGGATCGGCATGGAATCACGCCGATCGTCGAGGAGCGCTGTATTTTCGGCACGCTGCATGAGGCGCTGAGCATGGCGGGAGTGGAGAATCCGCATGAGCAGGTTAAGGGAGCGCCATAACGGAGAGCGCTGGCTTCGCACCGAGGCGGCGCATGCCGTGAACACCGCCTCGGCGGGCAAATTGCTAGCAAACGTTGTCTGCGCCTCATTTGTTGTCGCTTGCCTCGATTATGCTGACCTTCCGCTTCGACTATCAGATATCGATTACAAGAAGATGAATAGATTCGATTCGTCCATCGAAACATATCTGTCCAGCATACACTTCGGTCATTTCGCGACCCAATCGATACAAGCCATCGCCGACCTATACACCTTTAAAGGCCTGGTACTGATTGCCGTGCTTTGGTGGATCTGGTTTCAGCAAGACGGGCGCCCCGAATGGCGGCGCGAAATAGTTCTCGCGACGCTTCTCAGCGGTGTCGTGGCGCTCTTCGTCGGAAGGCTGCTGGCTCACTGGTTGCCGTTTAGAGTGCGTCCCATCTATAGCGCCGAACTTCATCTGCAGTTCGCGAGCGGCGCGACCCAGGCTGCGCAGTTGTCAGACTGGAGTTCGTTCCCAAGCGATCACGCCATGCTATGGATGGCTATCGCCACCGGTATCTTCCTCGTGTGGCGGAGCATCGGCGTGCTGGCGCTTCTCTATACCGCGCTCTTCATTTGCCTTCCGCGGGCCTATCTCGGCTTTCACTATCCGACCGATTTGTTGGTAGGGGGCGCCGTGGGCATCGTGATTACCTTGGTCCTGACTCGAGATGCGATCCGCGCGCGCTACGCGACCCCGGCGCTGCGATGGATCGAACGCTATCCGGGACCTTCTGCAATGCTGGCCTTCATTTTGTGCGTCGAACTCGTCACGCAGTTCGAAGAACTGCGTGCTCTGGCGTGCGGAGTGTTCAAACATCTATGACCCGCGCGGAGCGCCACGGCGCATGCCGATATTCTTGAGGTTCGCTGGCGCCGCCTTTCAGTGAGCTGCGATTAGCGAGCACACTCTATTGCCATCTCATGCAATATTCTGTCTAATGAATTCAGAATAAAACGTCCGATTTATTCGGCTCGCTGACTTAGTCGACGGGGTTCACTTCATGTACTCTCTGCTGCCGCTCAAGGCCCAGGTGCGCCGTCACGCGCGAACGCTCGCCGGGTATTTTCCAGCTCCATTTTCACGCGACGAATCAAGCAGTGTCGACATCCTCGGTGTCACGACTCCGAGGCTGCTAAACGGGAACACCCTGCTGAACCTCAACTACGGCGAAGTGGACCACTTCACCGCCAAAACCCGCGCGACGGGCACGTTATTCGTCGCAATTGGCGATGACTTCGTGCGCGTCGCCACTTCGGTCAAAAGGCAAACCGGCGAGCGGGCCGTGGGCACGGTACTCGACCGCTCGCATCCCGGCTATCGGATGCTGCGCGGGGGGCAACCCTACACCGGTTACGCGACGCTATTCGGCAAGCAATACATGACACGGTACGAGCCGATCCGGGACAGTTCTGGCGAGGTAATCGGCGCGCTGTATGTCGGCCTCGACGTCAGTGAGGTGTGGAACCTGTCGATCGGAGCCAGAATCGCGCTGCTTACGCTGGCCGCCAATACCGTACTTCTGCTGGGCTATGGTCGGCTGCTGGAGGCAGTGATCCCCCCCGACCGATCGAGCCCGGGAGCGGAGTTGCCCGCTTTCCTGCAAACCAGGGTGATCGGCTTCGGGCTACTCGGCGCGCTGCTGGTCAGCGCGCTGGTCTTCGTGACGACCCGGCGCGGTCTTGGCATGCAACTGCTCGAAGCGAAGGCCGCCGCCGAAAAACTCGCGGCCGGCGATTTGACCGCGCAAGTTCATGTCAGCCGGCGCGACGAACTGGGCCAGTTGATGCAGGCAATGAACGGCATCAGTGTCGGTTTGGCCTCGGTAGTCGGCAACGTCCGACGTGCCTCCGATATGATCGCGCTGGGCGCGCGCGAAATTGCGGCCGGCAACGCGGAGCTTTCGTCCCGCACCGAGGCGCAGGCTGGCTCGCTCGAGGAAACCGCGTCGACGATGGAACAATTGACGGCGATGGTCCGCGCCAATGCCGAACGCGCTTCGCACGCCAACCAACACATCGCCTCGGCCTCCGATCTCGCGGTCAAAGGCGGCACCGTGGTGGGCCATGTGGTGACCACCATGTCGTTGATCCGCGGCAGTTCACACAAGATCGTCGACATCATTAGCATGATCGACTCAATTGCCTTTCAGACCAATATCCTGGCTTTGAACGCGGCCGTCGAGGCAGCACGCGCCGGCGACCAGGGACGCGGCTTTGCGGTCGTCGCCGCCGAGGTGCGCAGCCTGGCCCAACGTAGCGCCATGGCCGCCAAGGAAATCAAGGCGCTGATCACCGACTCGGTCGGCAACGTTAATGCAGGCGGCGAACTGGTCGACCAGGCTGGCCGGGACATGACCGAAATCGTCACGGCTGTCGATAGTGTGGTCACCCTGATGGGTGAGATTACCCACGCGAGCAACGAGCAAAGTACCGGCATCGGCGAAGTCAACCGCGCGATCGGGCAGATGGACGAGATGACCCAGCAGAACGTTGCCCTGGTGGAGCAGGTGGCAGCCGCGGCAGCCAGCATGCAAGAACAGGCGTCCACATTGGAAGATGCCGTGCAGGTATTTCGGCTGGTAGGCGGCGGGCAAACGGACATTCGCCCCATACGATGAGCGCTGCGCCCGAGTTGCACGCAGGCGTTTCTCGCACTTTCCTGCACTAGAATGGGTTATTGCCGACGTCGTAGACGTATCTGGTCGGCCCGATGTGCGGGATTCTCGTTGGAGGAATGCCATGCCGACTTACCGGTACAGGTGTGAGAAGTGCGGTGAGATGTTCGAACATGCCGAGCATCTTGCTGAACATGAAAACGCTCATCCGGCCTGCCCAAAGTGCGGAAGCGAGAAGGTTCTGCACATACCCACGCCATTTGTGGCGAAAACCTCCAGAAAGAGCTGAAACCTGTCTGACCGGGCGACGGAAAAATCCGGCCATTTGCGGCGGTTGCTCCATGCTTTCGCGCGGACATTCGTGCGCCGGTTCAGCCCTGCCGGCGGACCTTCGCTCGTCGATCCTCCCGTCGCCTGGTGGGATGCCGTATGCCGGTTGCCGACTGTGCGGCGCAGTCGAGTTCCGTAACCACATTTCTGTAGGCAATCCATCCGGACAGATGGCATAAGCCATAGGCGCTAATCGCGGCAAGTGGTCTCCACCTGGATCAAATGCACCGAAGCGACATGGACGAAATCCGCCGCGAATTTGAATAAGATATATAACGCGACAGTCACGTTCAATTGCGGCTTAACGAGCGGAATTGAAAAGGCATAGCTCGAGGAATTCGAATTGAAGAAGGCGCTAATTCCGCCAACTTGCGCGAGAGCTTCATTGCGACATACCAATTTTCGATTCAAACCCATTTTGTGAGGTCGAGATGAAGATCGGATTCGGTAGAGCATTCAAATCGCTAGACGTTGATCACCTGCTGTATGCGGACATCTGGAACCTGTTAGCAAGCACCAGACCAACCGCAAGCAAACCACACGGCGAGGGCACGTTCGCCGTTCCCTACCAACCCCTTGGAATTGGAGACTGGTATTGGTTAAGCCAACAGCCGGTGGGTGAAGAAGCCGTTTTTATCAAGGTGGCAGACCGGCTAATTGCGAAGTGGGGCGGGGCGGCAAAAGGTTTAAAGAGCTACACGTCGGACGTGACTGAAGTTCCGCCCGAACTCTTCGAAGGCGAAGTCGCCATGGCGACTTCGCACGTGGTAGCCGCAGGCGAGTCGGCTGATAAGGCGCGCGGATTCGACCCGAAGGCGCAGACGGTTTACACCCGCAAGGCACGGCGGGTCGCGAAGGTTTATTCGACAGCGGCCACCAAAGCGCGGCAACTCCTGTGGGGGCAAACGAGCGGCGACGACGACGCGGTCGAATTGGCCAACACGATCGCGGGACTGCTGATCAGCGAGGGAGGCGCCGACCGGGATAAGTCGGGAGGAGGCGTTTTCATGGCGACCTTCATGCTGCTCGACTTGATTGAGAAGCAAATATGCTATGGGCTAAGCGGCCAGTACTATACGTGGGCGTCGATGTTGATGCATGCCGGCGCGTCAGACGCGCAACCCGCTCCGGACGACATTCCAGGACGGAGCGCGAAACCAGGCCTCAAGCGTAAGATGGCAAAGCATCCGATGGCCGGTTTCGGAACGGTCAATATGGGGAAGTCGATAGCCCAGAATAACGCCAATGAGGCGCGGAATCGCGTCATTTCAATTGCGACTGCGTGGTTGGCTAATTACCTGGCCGAACACGACACAGAAAGCGACTATAAGTACGTGTTTATCAGGAGCCTGAACCGGGATGTCACGCCAAAAACGCCGACTCGTTTGAAATCCTATGCACATCTGCGAGACGTGAGCCGACTTGCGCTCCAGACTCGGGCCGTTTCAACCTCGTGCCTGCTCACGGGCAGCAAGACGAAGGAGATTGGGTATCTCGATGGGAGCGTGCAAATCTGGAAATAGACAGTGCGTGCTGCCAGATTGACGGCGCTCTTCGCTGGTATTGCGGTTGTCGGACTCGCATTGACGGCACGCACCGGTAGATTCAAGGCGTAGGCTGGCGTAAGAATGGATCATGCGCCGCGCGTTGAGCGTATTCTATGAAGCTTCGTGCCGAATTCGTCGGCAGGCGGTGAGGGTCCCATGGATACGACAGAGCGGATCATCAAGTGGCGCGATCAGCGGCATGTAGACGGTGTCGGCAGCGAACCGCGCAATCCGCTGCCCGCGGTGTGCGACGTATCGGTGACCAACGTTTGCAACGCGGCATGCGACTTCTGCGGGTTCTCTCGCGAGAAAAATCTGGCGGGGCCACGTCGCTATCTCGACCCTGATGAGTTCGCGCGCGCACTGCCGATCCTGCGCAGACGCCGGATTCGTTACATGACGCTGCAGGGAGGTGAGCCGCTGGTTCATCCCGAGATCGTATCGCTCGTGGCTTCGGCCACCAAGGCCGGCATGCAGTGCGGCGTGATCACGAACGGCTGGTTTCTTCCCCGCTACATCAAGCCATTGGTGGCGGCCGGCCTCAGGCGTCTGCTGATTTCCATCGATAGCGCGGACATGCGCGAGCATGAGCGCAATCGCGGTCTGCGCGGTCTCGAGGCCCGCATCCGCGACGGCATCATTCAGGCCCATAGCTTCGGCATCGAGGTCTGCGCATCGATTACGGTGAGCCGACTGGTCCGTTACGAGTTGCTTCCCGAGACGCTCAACCGCCTTGGCTTCGATGCCGTCGTTTTTTCCTATCCACGGCGCGATGCGTTTGGATCTACATCGCTTGTTTACGACGAAGAATCGAAACTCGTCGACCTGAACGCGGAAGAACTACTCGAAGCGTTGAGCGCAATCGCGCGCCTCAAGAAGCATTTCCGTGTCATGGACCCGAGCGCTGCGCTGGCCGAGGTCGCGCGTTTCGTGCGCGGCGAACAGCAACTGGTTCCATGCATCGGTGGCAGCAAGTACTTTTATATCGACTGGAACCTCGATGTTTGGCGTTGCGAGGCGTGGCCGGAGCCGATGGGCTCCGTCTTCGACCTCGACCGCCTGCCCGATCAACGGCAACCCTGCAATGACTGCATGATGGGGTGCTACCGGCATGCCAGCATTCTGATGCACGGTGCCGTCGCCGTGACCGACTCGGTGTACGCGCTGGGCAAGGGGCAGCTTCGGGCTGCTGTCGGCTTGTTGTTCCAGCGCAGCGTTGCGTATTCGCTGTGGGCGCTTTCAGTCGAAGAATTACCTCGGGCGGCGCTCAGTTCGTTCGCAAGACGGACTGGCGGACGCCGTTCCACGCCGCAAACTGAATGAGCTCGATTTCCGCGACTGAGGTCCCTGGGGGAGGCGGCTCGCCCATTCGACCGCCCGTCCGCGTTACTCGACCGGTGGAACCGCGCCGCCCGACAAGGTCTTGATGGGGGCTTTAGATGATTGCGGGCAAGCCGCTTTCACCGCCGAGCCCATCGGCCGTGCTCGGTATCGGAAGCGAGAAAACCGTCACTGGAGCGATTCCATTGCCTAAGATCAAGCTACGCGCTCCGTGAGGAAAGCACCGCGGCTCGCGAACGGCTTTATGGTCGCGCTCCCCTTTTTTCCGCGCGACTTTTCCACAAGGAGGTCACGATGAAATCAGAGGACAAGGGCGACGTGCGCGCTTTCGTGCAAACGGCCGAGCAGGGTGGCGAGCATGTCTGGGTGATCACGCTGGTCGACTTCGCGGCCCGTGAGGTCAAACGCTCGCTCGTTTCGGACGAGACGTATGCGACCTCCGCCGCTGCCAGAGATGCCGGCGAGGCTCACTTGAAGGCACTGGAGCAAGACCGCTAGGTCCGCGCACTGCCGCCTTGTTTTCGCGCGTGGACGTACTAACGTTGGACTATAAGTACACGGGCGGTAAAGGGGCGGAAGAGGGCAAAGTTCATGGCCAGTACGCAAGGAACCACCGGATCGCCGTTTGCGGTGTCCGTCGAAGCGGGCAGCTATCGCGTCACGCGACCACAAAGCGCAAGCGATGTGATCGGCCTGCTGCAAGAGCGCGATATTCAGATCGTCGATCTGAAATTCACCGACTTGCCCGGACTCTGGCAGCATTTTTCGATCACGCTTCCCGAAGTTCACGACGACCTGTTCAGCGCCGGCATCGGTTTCGATGGCTCATCGATCCGCGGCTTTCAGGAGATCCACGAGTCCGACATGCTGCTGCGGCCTGACCCGGCAACGGCCTTCGTCGACCCGGCTTGCGGCACACCGACGCTGTCGATCATTTGCGACGTCGTCGATCCCGTGCTGCGGCAGCCGTATTCGCGCGATCCGCGCTACGTGGCGAAAAAGGCGGAGAACTATCTGCGCCAGACGGGCATCGCGACGACGTGTTATTTCGGGCCAGAGCTCGAATTCTTCATCTTCGACTCCATCCGCTTCGGCCAGGATCAGCACTGCGGCTACTACTACGTCGAGTCAGGCGAGGGCGACTGGACCACCGGTCGCGACGAAGGCGCATACGGCGGTGGCAACCTCGGCTACAAGCAGCGCTACAAGGAGGGCTATTTTCCGGTGCCGCCTCATGACACGCTGCAGGAGATCCGCTCGGAAATCGCGCTTACGCTCCAGCAGGCGGGCGTACAGATCGAAGTGCATCACCACGAAGTTGCGACCGCGGGACAGAACGAGATCGACATGCGCTTTGCGACGCTGACCCGCATGGCCGACAACGTGATGATCTACAAGTACGTCTGCAAGAACGTCGCGCGTCGGCACGGCAAGGTCGCAACCTTCATGCCGAAGCCGCTGTTCGCCGACAATGCGAGCGGCATGCATTGTCATCAGAGCCTGTGGAAAGACGAACAGAACCTCTTTTACGACGCGGGCGGCTGGGCGCTGACTTCGGACATGTGCCGCTGGTACATCGGCGGACTGCTCCAGCACGCACCCGCGCTGATGGCCTTCTGCGCGCCGACGACGAATTCATACAAACGCTTGGTACCCGGATATGAGGCGCCCGTCAATCTGGCGATGTCGCAGCGCAACCGTTCGGCCGCGGCGCGCATTCCGATGTATTCGGATTCGCCCAACGCGCGGCGCGTCGAATTTCGCTGTCCGGACCCGTCGGCCAATGCATATCTTGCTTTCGCCGCGATGCTGATGGCCGGCCTCGACGGCATTGAAAACAAGACCGATCCCGGCGAGCCGCTCGACCGCAACATCTACGATCTGCCGCCCGAAGAAGCGCGCAATATACGGCAGGTGCCGGGCTCCCTCGACGCGGCGCTGGCGGCGCTCGAAACCGATAACACGTTCCTGCGCAAAGGCGATGTGTTTACCGACGATGTGATCCAGACCTGGATCGACTACAAGCGCAGCCGCGAGATCGACACCATCAAATTGCGTCCGCATCCATGGGAGTTTTATCTGTACTTCGATATCTAGAACAACGAGGGAAATCGTCGCGATCTTTCGAAGCAGGGGCCGCGCAAGCGCGGCCTCAAAGCTCAAAGCAGGATCGGCGCGCAAATCAGAAGAAACACAGCGATATAAATGACGCCAAAAATCAGCCCGAGTCTCCAGAAATCCCCCGCGGGCAGATACCCGCTGCCGAAGTACACAGGGCTCGGCCCCGTTCCATACGGTGTCAGGATCCCCATGATCCCCAACGTCAGCGAGAGCATCAGCGCGAACGCCTCCATCGGCATGCCGGGAATCGTCGAACCCACCGCCAGCATGACCGGCAGCATCGCCGTCGCATGAGCGGTGATGCTCGCGAACATGTAATGCGTGAAGAAAAAGATCAGCACGAGGACGATCGCGGCCGTCGTCGGCGGAAAGCCGGTCATGTGGGTCGATATCGTCGCGGCGAACCATTTGACGAAGCCGGTCCTGCTGAGCCCATCGGCGAGCGCGACGAGCGTCGCGAACCACACGAGGGTATTCCAGGCCTGCTTGTTGGCGAGCATGTCGTCCCAGCTCACCACCCGGGTGATCAGCATCAGTGCGATCACCATCAGCGCCGCAGTCGTGGGATTGACGTAGTCGTCCGCAAAGACCCACAGCGCGAGAGCGATCAGCACCAGCACGGCGAGCATGATTTCCCGCCTCGTGAGCGGCCCCATCTCCTTGAGCTGCTGGGCAGCCCAGGCTGGCACCTCGGCGCTATGCTTCACTTGCGGCGGATAAAGCACGTAAGTCAGCAGCGGTATGGCCAGCAGCAGCAAGATGCCCGCGGGCGCGAAGGCCAGAAACCACTGCGTCCATTCGAGGTCGACGTCGACCGTTTTCTTGACGAGTTCCGCGGCGAGCAGATTGGGTGCTAGCGCGGTGAGGAACATCGAGCTCGTCACGCAGGTCGTGGCGATAGCGATCCACATGATGTACGACCCGATGCGCCGTGCCGACGGATCGTTCGGCTTCGAGTCGTAAAGCGGCGGCAAACTGCGAATCACCGGAAAGATCGTCCCGCCGCTGCGGGCCGTATTGGAAGGGGTAAATGGCGCGATCACGGCGTCCGCCACCATCACCGCATAACCGAGCGTGAGGGTCCGGCGACCCAGCGCCCGCACGAGCATCAATGCAATGCGCCGGCCGAGCCCGGTTTTCTCGTATCCGAGGGCGAACATGAAGGCACCGAAGATCAGCCACACCGTGCCATTCGAGAAACCTGAAAGCGCCCAGCTGAGCCCCGCGTTCGCGACGTTGAAACCGGGCTTGGCGAGTTGTGCGGGACTGAAGAACACCCACTCGCTGAACACAGCGACGAGCGTCACCGCGATGAGACCGATCGCCGCGCCCGGAATAGGCTCCAGCATCAGCCCGACGATCACGCCCGCGAAAATAGCAAAGTAATACCAGGCGTGCTGCGCGAGACCGGGGGGCGCGGGAATCAGTGCGATCATGATCACCACGATCAGAGGAGCGACGGCCTTCCAGAAAGTTTTCATGCCATGCCCCTTTCTCATAACCGTCCTTGTGCTAAGGTTTATATGACCTTTTCGGCGCGTTCGCCAGTGAAGTGTTCACGGCGTGCAAGGAGAGTGCGAGGCCATGGTTCGCGTGAGTATCGAAGGGCGCGAGATTCAGGCGCCGGGCAATTGCTCGATTCTGCAGGCCATGGGGCACGCGGGGCAGACCCTCGTCGAGGGTGTCGGCTGCATGTCCCAGGGCGTGTGCGGGTCGTGCCGTGTGATGGTGCGACGCAACGGCGAGCAGGAAGTCCACACCGCGCTCGCCTGCGAGACCCTCGTCGAAGAGGGTATGCAGGTCGCATTCCTCGATTACTTCACCGAATCGGAACGTCACCTGTATCGAATGGAAGATATCGGTGACAGCTGGCAGGCGCTCAGCATGATCGCCGAGATCTTCCCCGAAGCATCGCATTGCCGTCATTGCAACGGTTGCGATCGAGCCTGTCCGAAGGGGCTGGACGTGCAGCGCGGCGTGAACCTGGCGGTGGAAGGCAATCTGGCCGCATCGAGCCAGGTATTCGACGAATGCGTGATGTGCAACCTGTGCACACTCGCATGCCCCGAGCATATCCGGCCCAACCATCTGGGTGTGTTCGTGCGCCGGATGATCGCGTCGCTTTCGCTGCGTCCGGCCAATCTGATGCGACGGCTGCAGCAGATCGAGAGCGGCGAGCTGAAGATCGACTTCGCTGCGCCGGGCGCGCAGCCGCCGCGCTGACCGGGGCGAATCATCATGTCCGCCGGCATACCCTACGAAAACGCGCGCCAGCGCTACCGCCCCGGGATGGCGGCCACGGTCCGCGGCGATGACGTTCCGGTCGATGAATTGCTGAAGGCTTATCACCCCGATCATGGGCCGCATGCGCGCGTCACGCTGAGCGTCGGGGTCAATCGCGGCGAGCCGTGTCAGCCCGATCTCGCGCGGCACCTGCAGGCCAACGCGCTGCTCGATGATGTCGACATCGCCGGCGCGCAGCTGATGACGACCGAGGTGCTGGTGATCGGCGGCGGCGGTGGCGGCTGTGCCGCGGCGCTCACGGCGGCGAAGCAGGGCGCGCGCGTGATCCTTGCCACCAAGCTGCGCCTCGGCGACAGCAATACCGTGATGGCCGAAGGCGGAATCCAGGCGGCCATCGGCGAGGATGACAGCCCGCAACTGCACTTCGAGGACACGCTTCGCGCCGGACACTTCTGCGGCGAACCCGAACTCGTGGCCCAGATGGTGATGGACGGCCCCGACGTGATTCGCTGGCTGATCCAGCTCGGCATGATGTTCGATCTGGAAGAGGACCAGCCGATTGGCGGCAATCTGATGCGCAAGAAGCCCGGAGGCGCATCGGCGGCGCGCATTCTGTCGTATCGGGACTATACCGGCCTCGAAATGATGCGCGTGCTGCGCGAGGCGGTGGACCTCGACCCGGGCATCGAATTGTGGAATCGCTGCCCTGTGGTCGAACTGCTGTCGGACGAGCGCGGCGGCTGCGCCGGAGCGGTGATCTACAACCTCGAATGGCGTACCTTCGTGCTGGTGCGCGCGCGCGCCGTGATCCTCGCCACCGGCGGCGCGGGGCGACTGCACCTGAATTCGTTTCAGACCTCCAACCACTACGGCGCCACCGCCGACGGTCTGGTGCTCGCCTATCGGATCGGCGCGCGCCTGCGTGAACTCGACTCGTTCCAGTACCATCCCACCGGCATCGCCTACCCGCATCATCTGGCGGGCGGTCTGATTTCCGAGGCGGCGCGATCCGCGGGGGCGAGACTCCTGAACGGCGAAGGGGAACGCTTCGTGGACGAACTCGAGCCGCGCGACGTCGTCGCATCGGCGATCCTGCGCGAGTGCGCTCAGGGCCGCGGGATCGAGCGCGACGGCCAGGTCGGCGTATTCCTCGATACGCCGACACTCGAAATCGAGCATCCGGGCATTCTGGCCAAACGCCTCGTCACGCTTCGCCATCTCGCGCACAAATGCGGTATCGACGCGGCGCAGGAGCCGTTCCTCGTTTATCCCACGCTCCACTACCAGAACGGCGGCGTCGCCATCGACAAAGACGGCGCCACCAACGTCCCCGGCCTTTTCTGTGTCGGCGAGGTGACGGGCGGCATCCACGGCCGCAACCGCTTGATGGGTAACGCGCTGCTCGACATTCTGAGCATGGGGCGCCGTGCCGGCGCGAAGGCCGCGCAATCCAGCGAGTGGGTGATGGCGAACCGCGCCGGAATCGGTCACGTGCACGCGTGGCAGAGAGAGCTGACGCTGGCGGGACTGCCGCTTCACGTGAAGGCGCCGCAGCTCTTTCCCGCCTATGCCCATTTCGATCTGCGAGTCGATGCGGGATTGCGCGAGAGCGCACGCGGTCGCGTGATCGGCGGCATCCGGTGAGGCGAACCACGGAGCACGCGATGCAAATGCTGAATCAGTGCTTGATGAGGGACGATTTCCGCGTCGGAGCCGACCTCGATGCGTGGTGCGCGCGCGGCGGCGGCGAGGGACTCGCCAAAGCGCTCGAAGACCCGGGGGCGATCCTCGCCGAGATCGCCCAGGCCGACCTGCGTGGAATGGGAGGCGCTGGCTTCCCCGCACATCGAAAGTGGGCGCCGGTCGCGGCTGCCCCTGACGGCGACAAGTACGTCGTTTGCAATGGCAACGAAGACGAGCCGGGCACCTTCAAGGATCGCTTTCTGCTCGAACACACACCGCATCAGGTGATCGAGGGCGCGCTGATTGCCGCGGTGGCGACGCGGGCCAACCATGTCGTCTTGTACGTGAATCCGCATCAGACGGGGTCTCTCGCCGCGACTCGCGAGGCGGTCAAACAGTGGTCGGGGCACGCGCAATTCGCCGCTATCGAGCGTTGGATTGGTGCGCCGGTGTCGCTTGGCGTCGTGCCTGGCTCGGGGCTGTACATCGGCGGAGAGGAGACGGCGGTGATCGCCAGCGTCGAAGGTGGCTTTCCGTTTCCGCGGCGCAAACCGCCTTTCCCGGCCGAGCAGGGCGTGCACGGCGCACCGACCATCGTCAACAACGTCGAGACGCTGGCCCACGTACCCGGGATTCTGCGCCACGGCGGGCAGTGGTACCGCGACCTCGGGGTGGGGAACGCCGCCGGAACCAAGCTCTATTCGCTTTCCGGCGACGTGTTGCGTCCGGGCCTGTACGAACTGCCGATGGGCACGAGCCTGGAGACGCTGGTGTTCCAGCACGGCGGCGGCATGCTGCAGGGCAAGGAGTTCAAGGCGGTCTTCACGGGCGGCCCATCCAACACGCTGCTGACGAAGCGCGATCTCGACGTTGCACTGGACTTCGACTCGGTGCGTCAACGCCGTTCGCGTCTGGGGACGGGCGCGATGATCGTGGTGTCGGAAGGCACGAGCATCGTGCGCAAAGTCGCGGACTACGTGAACTTCTTCGCTCAGGGTTCGTGCGGCCAGTGCCCGCCATGCAAGGGCGGAACGTTTCAGATGATGCGGCTTCTCAACCGGCTCGACACGGGCCGCGGTGTGCGTGCCGATCTGGATGCACTGGAGAACTTGTGCCGCCTTCTTCCCGGCAGCGGGCGTTGCGGTTTGATCGACGGCGCGGTCACGGTGGTGGAGAGTTCCATCGACCAGTTCCGCGCGGAATATGAAGCGCTATTGATGGCGTAGGCGGGATGAGGATTGCCGCTCGTGGCGACATTGATGACATTTCGCCCGACATCGGAATTCTGAGTGACAGCGAAGTGCCGACGTTGCTACGTCGCAAGCTCGGTCATGGCGTGAGAGCGATTAACGGCGAGTGCCTCGCGACTAATCGTCCGCGAAAAAATGGCCGATGAAGAAACACCCGGCCGCAAGCGCGGCACCCAGCACCGCGACCGTATAAGCCAGACTGGAGCCGTGCCACAAGCTATCGAACCATTGATGCAACTGCGCCATCAGCACCGCCGCGTTGCCGCCGATTTGCTGTAGCTCGATCTGATAGCGCGGATCGACCATGTTGTACATCGCGACCGCGCTATCCGGCGGCGGCACGCTCACGTAGATGAACACCGCGGCGATCAGGCTAACGACCAGGATCGCCGCGCCGGTGAAATAGAGCCGCTTTTGTAGCGGCGAGCGTTGGGTGGAGGAAGGTGCTTCGTTATCGTGGCCGTTCATCGTTTCGTGGATGGCTGCGCTAGCAGCCGTCGTTCATGGAGCCGAACCGCCAGTATCGCAGAGCGCGGACCAGAGGCAGCCGGGCGCGCCCAATCCACCCTAACTCTTCGACGTCAACAATTTGACCCCCGCAATTCCGAACGTCACCGCGAGCGAGCCATCGAGCCAGCGCCGGATCGCCGTATAGACGCGGCGTGCGGACGCCGTCGAAAACAGCACCGCGTAGCTGCTGAATACCGTCGCGCCGATCACCATGCAGCCCAGCACGACCGGCGTCACGTGCGCGGCGCCGTGTGCCGGCGACATCGCGAGCGACACGATCGACAGCCACACCAGCACCGCTTTCGGATTCGTGAGATGCAGCAAAAGGCCACGCAGATAGAGTCGCCCGAGCGGTTCGTCGACGCGCGCCGCGCTCGCGGCCGGCTTGGCGGCGCTCCACGCCGAGCGTGCGGACTTGAAGCCGAGCCACAGCAGATACAACCCGCCCGCGATCCGGATCGCGACGAGGCATTGCGAGTAGGTGGCGAGCACCGCCGACAACCCGAGCGACGCGAGCAGCGCCCATGAGAACGAGCCCGACACCACGCCGAGCGCGAACACCAGTGCCGCGCGTCGGCCCGCGCTCATCGCGAGCGACATGATCGCGAGATTGCTCGGCCCAGGGCTCGCGGTGCCGACGAAATAGGCGCTGTAGGCGATCAGGACATCGGCGGTGAGCAGAGGGCTGGCGATCATTGGGAGGAGATGTAAGGGCGGAGCGCGTGTTCGACAATGCAATGCAACGCGCCACACAGCCGGTTGAACGAAGCAACGATTCTGCGCGCCGTCGCGCGCGACTCACAGATACAGTTGCGCGTACGTATGGCAGCACATTCGATTCGAACCCGAAGCGAACTGGCATTGAATGCGGCGTGCAAAGCGCTCAACCGTGCGCCGCGCTCGCAATACACTCCGCCAACGCATCGGCGACTACCGGCCGGCTATGCCGCGGCCGCAGCACGAGCCCGATCTCGCGCTCGAAGCTCGCATCGCCGAGTTCGAGTGCGACGACGCTCGCTGGCCATTTGCCCAGCCCGGCCGTATTCGGAATCAGCGCGACACCCATGCCGCGCGCGACCAGTTGCACGATCGCCTGCAATTCGTCGAGCTCGATCGCATCGCGCACGCCAAGGCGCGCGCGCCGCAGAAAACGGTCGACGAGCCGTCCGCCGAACGACGCGCGGTCGTAGCGGATGAACGGCTCGCTGCGCAGCAGTTCGCGCCACGAGCGGCCGCCGCGCGCAAGCTGTTTCGGCGCGAGCAGCACGAACGGTTCGGCGACGAGCGTGCGCCATTCGAGTTCCGACGGCAGCGCGAACGGCGGTTTGATGATGACGGCCAGATCGAGCTCGCCCGAGTCAACCTGGCCGAGCAGCCCCAGCGACACGCCCGGCACCACGCGAATTCGCCAGCCGGGACGGTCGTCGCGAAAGCGCGCGAGCGCGTCGGCGAGCAGCGACACCTGCGCGGACGCGATCGCGCCGACCCGCAGCATGCCGCTTTCGGCGGCACCGCCGCTGCGCTCGGAGAGCCGCGCATAGAGCGTCATCATTTCCTCGGCGAGCGCGAGCGTTTCGCGGCCCGCCTCGTTGAGCGTCGCAGAGCGGCCGGTGCGGTCGAACAGCTGAAAGCCGAGTTCCTGTTCGAGCCGCTGCATTTGCGCGCTGACGGCCGATTGCGTGAGCCCGATGCGCGCGCCCGCGCCGGAGAACGTGCCGTACTGGCTGACGGCAATCAAGGATTTCAACTCGCTGAGCATGATCGATCAATCGATTTTGGTGATGGTCAGCTCAAATATATATCGTTTCTCAACATTTTTATTCATGATTAAACTTTGCTTCAACTGAACCGGTTGCCAATCGTGCCAGTCGTAATTCATCTTCACACCCACCCCAGCGAGTCTTCCTATCATGAGCGTTGCCGAAACCGCTTTGCCGCCGTTCCACCTGGCGTTTCCTGTTCATAGCCTCGCCGCCGCGCGCGAGTTCTACGGCGAATTGCTCGGCTGCCCGGAAGGGCGCAGTTCGGACGCATGGGTCGATTTCAATTTCTACGGTCATCAGATCGTCGCGCATCTGGCGCCGGACGAAGTCGGTCACCGTCATACCAGCGCGGTGGATGGCGACGCGGTGCCGGTGCGCCACTTCGGCGCGGTGCTGTCGATGGAGCAATGGCAGGCCGCCGCGGACAAACTGCAGAAGGCCGACATCGAATTCATCATCGAGCCGCATGTGCGCTTCAAGGGCGAGGTCGGCGAGCAGGCGACAATGTTCTTCCTCGATCCGTCGGCTAATGCGCTCGAGTTCAAGGCGTTCGCCGATATGTCGTCGTTGTTCGCCAAATGAGCGTCGCGGGCGTTGACGCCTAGATACGGATAACTGCAAATGAAGGCCGCTCGACCATTCAGGTCGGCCGGCCATTTTTCGTTGAAGGGGACGGCCGCGCGGAGCAAAATCGCCCCGTCTTGCGAATCGCTCTGAAAGCATGTTTCATATTGTTTCGGCCAAAAACGTGCCGCGTATCAGCAAACGTTTCATTAACTGCGCGTAAATTTATTCAACAAACGTTTGCTTTGCGGCTAATTCGCAGCTAATTCGGCGAGAGCCCTTCGCCTTCAAAAATGGCGCATTTGCTTTCAACAAGCTTCCTGACGATTTCGCCATTTTCGTGCCATGCAGGCGTTGGTGCAATCGATCTAGCATAAGCCCAGATTCAATCCCTCCGTCCACCCGCATTTTCTCTGGCCCGTTTCAATGTGGATCGTCAACGTAGCGCTTAAGCGGCCATACACGTTCATCGTGATGGCAATTCTGATCGTTCTGGCGACGCCCTTCGTGCTGTTCACCACGCCCGTCGACGTGCTGCCGGATATCAACATTCCGGTCGTCAGCATCATCTGGACGTATACGGGGCTGTCGGCCGAAGACATGGCCACCCGTATCACGTCGGTCAACGAGCGCAGTCTGACCACGACGGTCAACGACATCGAACATATCGAATCGCAATCGCTCCCCGGCATCGCGATCCTGAAGGTGTTTCTGCAGCCGAATGCCAACATCCAGACGGCGATTGCGCAGACGGTCGCCATCGAGCAGGCGCAATTGAAGCAGATGCCGCCGGGCGCCACCGCGCCGCTGGTCATCAGCTACTCGGCTTCCAGTATTCCAGTCATCCAGCTCGGCCTGTCGAGTCCGAAACTCTCGGAGCAGGATCTCAACGACACCGCGCTGAATTTCCTGCGTCCGCAACTCGTGACGATTCCGGGCGCGGCCGTGCCGTATCCGTATGGCGGCAAATCGCGGCTGATCTCGGTCGACCTCGACACGCGCGCGCTGCTGGCCAAGGGCCTGACACCTGCCGACGTGGTCAACGCGTTCAACGCGCAAAACCTGATTCTGCCCACGGGCACGGCCAAGATCGGGCCGAAGGAATACACGATCGAAATGAACGGGTCGCCGCCGACGTTGGAAGGTCTCAACGACATTCCGGTGCGCACCGTCAACGGCGCGACGACCTACCTGCGTGAAGTCGCGCATGTGCGCGACGGCTTCTCGCCGCAGACCAACATCGTGCGGCAGAACGGTCATCGCGGCGTGCTGATATCGGTGCTGAAGAACGGCAACGCGTCGACGCTGTCGATCGTCGATACGTTGAAAGGCATTTTGCCGGCCGCGCGCGCCGCGCTGCCGCCGGATCTGCAGATCACCGCGCTGTTCGACCAGTCGGTGTTCGTGAAGGCGGCGGTGCAGGGTGTGGTGCGCGAAGCGCTGGTCGCCGCCGCGCTGACCGCCGCGATGATCCTGCTGTTCCTTGGCAACTGGCGCAGCACCTGCATCATCGCGATCTCGATTCCGCTGTCCATTCTGTCGTCGCTGATCGTGCTGCACGCGCTCGGGCAGACCATCAACATCATGACGTTGGGCGGCCTCGCGCTGGCGGTCGGGATTCTGGTGGACGACGCGACCGTGACGATCGAGAACATCGAGCGGCACCTGCACATGGGCACGAATCTGCACGATGCGATTCTCGACGGCGCCGGCGAAATCGCAGTGCCGGCGCTCGTCTCGACACTGTGTATCTGTATCGTGTTCGTGCCGATGTTCTTCCTGACCGGCGTCGCGCGCTATCTGTTCGTGCCGCTCGCGGAAGCGGTGGTGTTCGCGATGCTCGCTTCGTACATCCTGTCGCGTACGCTCGTGCCGACGCTCGCGATGCTGCTGATGGGCCACGCGCACAAGCCGAAGGCGGGCACGAAGCCGAATCTGTTCATGCGTCTGTATCACCGCTTCGACGCAGGCTTCGAGCGCATGCGCGCGACTTACATCATGATCCTGAGCAGCCTGCTCGTGCGTCGCAAGATGTTCGGCGCGCTGTTCCTCGGTTTCTGCGTGCTGTCGATGGGTCTGTTCTTTGCACTCGGCGAAGACTTCTTTCCGAGCGTCGACGCGGGCGACATCCGTCTGCACATGCGCGCGCCGACCGGCACGCGTATCGAAGAAACCGCGCGGCTGGCCGACGAGGTCGAGAAGGTGATCCGCGAAGTCGTGCCGCCCAGGGAGTTGGGCACGATTCTCGACAACCTCGGGCTGCCGTATAGCGGCATCAACCTGTCGTATAGCAATGCGGGCACGATGGGCACGCTCGACGGCGAGATCCAGATTGCGTTGAACGAAGGCCACAAACCGTCGCAGATCTACATGGACAAACTGCGCGCGATCCTGCCGCAGCGTTTCCCGGGCGTCGAGTTCTTCTTTCAGCCGGCCGATATCGTCACGCAGATCCTGAACTTCGGCCTGCCTGCCGCGGTGGACGTGCAGATTTCGGGCGCGAATCAGCAGGGCAACCTCGACGTCGCGCGCAAGCTGCTGAAGCAGGTGCGGCTGATTCCCGGCACCGTCGACACGCATATCCAGCAGAAGCTCGACGAACCGGTGATCGATCTGCACATGGACCGCACCCGCCTGCAACAACTGAACCTGACCGCGAACGACGTCGCGCAGAACGTGCTCGTTTCGCTATCGGGCAGCTCGCAGACGTCGCCGGGCTTCTGGGTCAACAACAGGAACGGCGTGGAATACAAGGTGGCGGTGCAGACGCCGCAGTACCAGGTGTCTTCGATCGACGAACTGTTGCGCACCCCGGTCTCGGCCACGATGAACGGGCCGACGCAACTGCTCGGCAACCTCGTGCAGATCTCGCCGAAGAGCCAGTTCGCGGAAGTCACGCATTACAACATCCGTCCGGTGATCGATCTGTATGTGAGCGTTGAAAAGCGCGATCTCGGCAGCGTGGCGAATCAGGTCGACAAGATCGTCAACGAGGTGCGCGGCTCGCTGCCACGCGGCAGCACGATCACCGTGCGCGGCCAGGTACAGACGATGCGCAGTTCGTTCCTGGGGCTCGGTATTGGTGTCGCGATGGCGATCGTGCTCGTGTATCTGCTGATCGTCGTGAACTTCCAGTCGTGGGTCGATCCGCTGATCATCGTCAGCGCGTTGCCGGCGGCGCTCGCGGGCATCATGTGGATGCTGTTCCTGACCGGCACCCATCTGAGCGTGCCGGCGCTGACCGGCGCGATCATGACGATGGGCGTCGCGACCGCGAACAGTATTCTGATGGTCGCGTTCGCGCGCCAGCGGCTGTCGGCCGGCGCGCCGCCGCTCACGGCCGCGCTCGAAGCCGGCGCCAGCCGGATTCGTCCGGTGCTGATGACCGCGTTCGCGATGATCATCGGCATGATTCCGATGGCGCTCGGCCTCGGCGAGGGCGCCGAGCAGAATGCGCCGCTTGGCCGCGCGGTGATTGGCGGGTTGCTGTTCGCGACCGTATCGACGCTGTTTTTCGTGCCGCTCGTGTTTGCGGGAATTCATTCGTGGCTCGCGGGCCGTCATAAGAACGGCGGCGACGACGACAACGGCGGTGGCGACGATGGCGGCAACAGCGGTGGCAATGGCGGCCATCGTGGCACCCCCGCACCGGAACCCAGCAGTGCGGCGACGCCCGCGTAAAAGTTAAACGATGGTTGACTGAGATGACCGAGAAAACTCATGCATCGCTAGCGATTCCCGCGCGGGAAACCGAAGAAGGAGAGCACCTGCTGCCGCCGCGCCATCGCGAATGGAAGCGCGCGAAGATCGCCGTCGTGGTCGTGCTCGTGCTGCTCGTGGTAGGCACACTTCGCACCGTGATCGCGAACGTGCTGCAAAACCGCGAAGTCGCGGCGATCGCGCAGCAGAATGACACGCAGTACGTGAACGTCGTCACGCCGACCCAGACCGAGGGCGGCGGCGACACGCTGCTGCCTGGCACGCTGCGCGGCTATGTCGAGTCGCCGATCTATGCACGCGCGACCGGCTATCTGCTGCACTGGTACGCCGACATCGGCACCCATGTGAAGCAGGGGCAACTGCTCGCCGAGCTCGATACGCCGGAAATCGACCAGGAACTCGCGCAGGCTCTGGCACAGCGTCAGCAGATCAATTCGAGCCTCGCGCTCGCGAAGAGCTCGCTGGACCGTTGGCAGCAGTTGCGCCAGCGCGATGCGGTGTCGCAGCAGGAACTCGATGAACGGCAAAGCACCTACACGCAGGATCTCGCGAATCTCGCGGCCGCCGATGCGAACGTCAAGCGTCTGCAGCAACTCGAATCGTTCAAGCGGATCGTCGCGCCGTTTACCGGCGTGGTCACGCAGCGCAACGTCGACGTCGGCGATCTGATCGACGCGGGCAGCGGCACGAGCCGTGCGTTGTTCGCGCTTGCTCAATCGGACCCGTTGCGCGTCTATGTGCAGTTGCCGCAGGCCTACGCGCAGAACGTCGCGGTCGGGCAGAAGGTCGTAGTCACGCAGGCCGAGCTGCCGGGCCAGCAGTTCAACGGCAAGATCACGCATATATCTGGCGCGATCGACGTACCCACGCGCTCCTTGCAGATCGAAGTGACGCTGCCGAATCCCGACGACAAGCTGCGCCCTGGCGCGTACGTGCAGGTCGCGGTGCCGGCCGTCGCGCATGCGCGTCTCACGGTGCCCGGCAACGCGCTGCTGTTTCGCGCGGAGGGTCCGCGCCTCGCGGTCGTCGATGCAAAGGGCAACGTGAGCCTGCGCAAGGTCGTGATCGCGGTGGACCTCGGACAGCAGCTCGAAATCGAAAGCGGTATCTCGCCGGGCGATCGCATCATCGTCAACCCGAGCGATTCGATTGCCGATGGCGATCACGTGCAGGTGCAGCCGCTGCAGAAGAACGGCAAGGGGGCGTCGTGATGTTCGCGGCTTCACGCCAGGCGCGTACGCGTGGCACTGTCTTCACCGCGCTGAGCGCTTGCGCCGGCGCGGCGCTGCTCGCCGCGTGCACGGTCGGTCCGGACTATCAGCGGCCGCAGGCCGAGGTGCCGCCCGAATGGCACACCGATTCGTTCTGGCGCGTCGCCGCGCCGTCGCATGCGCCGATCGCGCCGGACTGGTGGACGGGCTTCGCCGACCCGACGCTCGCGACGCTCGAAACCCAGGCACTCGCGCAGAACCAGACGCTCGCCGCGGCGAGCGCGCACTACGAGCAGGCGAAGGCGACGCTCGCGAACATCAGCGCGCAGCGCGTGCCGGAAGTCGATTTCAATGCACAGGCCTCGCGCTTCCGTATTTCGCACGACCGGCCGCTGACCAACTACGCGACGCCGACCGAATCGACGGTGCAGAACACCATCCAGCTCGGGCCGACGATCAGCTATGACACCGATCTGTTCGGCCGCATCCGTCGTCAGGTCGAGGGCGCGCAGGCGTCGGCCGAACAGTCGGCGGACGATCTGGCGAACGCGCGCCTCGTGCTGACGACCGACCTCGCCACCGACTACTTCTCGCTGCGTGAGCTCGACAACGAGATCGACGTGCTGAACCAGTCGGTGAAGCTGCAGCAGAAGGCGCTCGACTACGTGAACACCGAGCACGATCTCGGCTCGGTATCGGGCCTCGACGTGCTGCAGCAGAAATCGCAGCTCGATTCGACGCGCGTGCAGGCGCAGCTGCTGCTCAATCAGCGCGCGCAGTTCGAGCATGCGATCGCCGCGCTGGTCGGCGTGCCCGCACCGCAGTTCGCGATCGAGCCGAAGGTGCTCGACATCAAGCCGCCGACCGTACCACTCGGCGTGCCGAGCGACGTGCTGCAAAGGCGTCCCGACGTCGCCTCGGCGGAACGTGCGATGGCGGCGGCCAACGCGCAGATCGGCGTGGCCAAGGCGGCGTTCTTCCCGAGCCTCACGCTGACGCCGGGCATCGGCTGGGAGAGCACCGAGTTCGCTAATCTGCTGAGCGCGCCGACGCTGATGTGGACGCTCGGCGCAACGGTCGGTCAAGTGATCTTCGACGGCGGCCGGCGCGCGGCCAACGTCCAGTACGCGAGCGCGGGCTACAAGGCGACCGAGGCGAATTATCGGCAGACCGTGCTGAGCGCGTTCCAGCAGGTACAGGACGGCATCACAGGACTGTCGGTGCTCGACGGCGCGGCGAAGCAGTCTCGCGAGGCGGTCGAGGACGCGCAGCGGCTGCTGTCGCTCGCGAACGATCGCTATTCGGGCGGCCTCGTCGCCTATCTGAACGTGATCGACGCGCAGGAGTCGCTGCTGACGAGCGAGCGCACGGACGTGCAGATTCACGGCCAGCAGTTGACGCTGTCGGTGGCGCTCGTGAAGGCGCTCGGCGGCGGCTGGGATGGCGGCGCGCAAGGTGGCGCAATGGCCCGCAGCGAGGCTAACCGTACGAACGCGACAGCGAACCTCGCCAGTGCTACGGCATCGCCGCAGCAAGCGCCAGCCGGCGGCGCGCAGCAGAAGGAGATGCCGGCTCCTGCACACTGAATGGCCCCGGCCGAGCTTCCATGCCGAGGGAGTGGGATCGGCGCGAGGCATCAGGGGCGTTTCCTATAATGCAAAGTTGACCGCCACAAGTGGCATGGGGACGCGGATGAAATTGCTGATCGTTGAAGACGAGCACAAGGTGGTGGACTACCTGCGCTCCGGTTTGACAGAGCAGGGCTGGGTCGTCGACGTCGCGCTCGACGGCGAGGAAGGCATGCATCTGGCCACCGAATTCGATTACGACGTGATCGTCCTCGACGTGATGCTGCCTAAGCGCGACGGCTTCAGCGTGCTGAAGGCGCTGCGCATGCGCAAGTCGACGCCGGTCATCATGCTGACCGCGCGCGATCACGTGAACGACCGCGTGCGCGGCCTGCGCGAAGGCGCGGACGACTACCTGACCAAACCGTTCTCGTTCCTCGAACTGGTCGAGCGTCTGCATGCGCTCGCGCGCCGCACGCGTTCGCAGGAGTCCACGTTGATTTCCGTCGGCGATCTGTTCGTCGATCTGATCGGCCGCCGCGCGACGCGCGACGGCGTACGCCTCGACCTGACCGCCAAAGAGTTTCAACTGCTCAGCGTGCTCGCGCGCCGTCAGGGCGACATTCTGTCGAAGACCGCGATCACCGAACTCGTGTGGGACGTCAACTTCGACAGCCATACGAACGTCGTCGAAACCGCGATCAAGCGGCTGCGCGCGAAGCTCGACGGCCCGTTCCCGTCGAAGCTGCTGCACACGGTGCGCGGCATGGGCTACGTGCTCGAAGTGCGCGAAGAGGCCGAGACATCATGAACCGTTCGATTGCCCGCCGTCTCGCGTCGATGTTCGCGCTGGTCGCGCTGTTCGTGTTTACGCTCGTCGGCACGGGGCTCTTTCTGGTGCTGCGCACGCAGCTCGAACATCATCTGCGCGAGTCGCTCGACGATCGCACGCAGATCGCGCGCATCATGGTCAATCACGCGGTGACGCCCGAAAAATGGCGGATGTGCCGCGAAAAACTCACCGACATGACGCCGCACGACGGCAGCACCGTGTACTCGGTGACGAGCGCGGACCCGAGCTATCACTTCGGCACGCCGGTGCAGGGCGCCGTCACGAAGAGCTGGCCGGGCGGCTATGCGCGCATCGCGCCGGCGGGCGGCGGCCCCGACATGCTGACCTCGACGGTGACCTTGCCCGCCAACGCCGGGCGGCCGCCGGTGCAGTTGCAGGTCGCGTCGAGCTATTCACCGAACCTGCGCACGATGCGCGTGTTCGGCTCGGCGCTCGCGGCGCTGTCCGCGCTCGGCAGTCTCGCGGTGCTGCTGCTCAGCTACTCGGTCACGCGCATCGGTCTCGCACCGCTCACGCGTCTGACGCGCGACGCATCGGCGGTCAGCCCGAACAACCGCTCGCAGCGGCTCAATACGGCGTCGCTGCCGCTCGAACTGAACGACCTCGCGAACTCGTTCAACGGCGCGCTCGAACGGCTCGACGGCGCCTACGGCCGGCTCGAATCGTTCAACGCGGACGTCGCGCATGAACTGCGCACGCCGGTCACGATACTGATCGGACAGACCGAGGTCGCGCTGACCCGCAACCGCTCGGTCGACGATCTGCGCCACACGCTGCAATCGAATCTCGAAGAATTCGAGCGGATGCGCACGATCATCAACGACATGCTGTTCCTCGCGCGCGCCGATCAGGGCGAACGCGCGACGGGGCTCGTCGAGGTGTCGCTCGCGGCGGAACTCGCGCATACGCTCGAGTTTCTGGAGATTCCGCTCGAAGAGGCGCGCGTGCATGCGCAGTTGCACGGCGATGCGTTCGCGCGCGTGAACCGGTCGCTATTCGGCCGCGCGTGCACGAACCTGCTGATGAACGCGATCCAGCATTGCGAGCCGGGCGCGTCGATCAGCGTGACAATCGCGCGCGGGAAAGGACCGATGCGCGACCAGGTGCGCGTCGCCGTGGCAAATCCTGGCGAGCCGATCGCGCCGGACGTCCTCGAACATCTGTTCCACCGTTTCTATCGCGCGGAAGTCTCGCGCACCAATAGCCGCGAAAACCACGGGCTCGGGCTCGCGATCGTGAAGGCGATCGCGGAGATGCATCGCGGCACCGTGTCGGCGCACAGCGCGAACGGCGTCAACACGTTCTCGTTTTCGGTGGCGGCGTCGGCGCTGTCCACGTCGGGCGACGTGCCGGCCATGCGTGCGAACGCGAATGCGAATGCGACCGACGTCGCCGCCGATAGCGCCTATTCGTCGCTCGCGAAAGGCAAGTCGGCCTGAACCGGCAGGCGCGGCTTCAGCGCCTGTTCGCTGGCCGACGTCAGCGTGCTGATGCGCACGCCAATAGCCGCAGCTTGCGGTTCCGACTCCACGCGTCACAAACATTCGGTCGCCGCGCGGCGGATTTCGGTCGCGTCGGCGGTCGGCTCGTGGAGCGTCAGGTCGCGCGTGACGGTGCGGAAATCGTCGTAGCGCAGCTTGATGCGGATCGTGCGGCCCACGTGGCCCTTGCGCACGAGATCGTCGGCGACACGCACGCACAGCCCCGTAAACGCGCTCGATAACGCCGGCCGGTCGTGGCGCGGGTGCAGATCGCGCTCGAACGTGGTTTCGCGGCTGATCGACTTCGGCTCCGACTAAAAATCCAGCGTGAACTGAGACGACTCATTGCCGGTTGATTCCCCAGCGGGTTGGAGATTGCCAGCCTTGACTCCCAACAGTCTGATAGGTTTAACAAGATCAATTCTTTTCAAACACTCCGTCGCCGCGCGGCGCAACGCTTTCGCATCAGCAATTGGTTCTGGAAGCGTTACATCGCGCGTTACTGTCTTGAAGTCATTGAAGCGCAGTTTGATCCCGATTTTCCGAGCCAGATAGCCCTTTCTCTGTAGATCGAGCGCCACCTGTTCGCAAAGACGGGTAAAGGCGGCGCCGAGTTCCTGTCGGTGCCGTACGACGTGCAGATCGCGCTCAAACGTCGTCTCGCGACTCATCGAAATTGGCTCGCTGTACGTCACGACAGGCCTATCATCAAGCCCGTGAGAAACTTTGCGAAGCCACGCCCCATAGCTTCGTCCAAAGTGCTCCACGAGCCAGGTTTCGTCGCATGCGGCGATCTCGCCAATGGTTGCTATTCCCAACGACGCAAGCTTGGCGCTGGCCTTAGGTCCAATGCCGTTGATCTTGTTCGCGGCCATCGGCCAAATTTTGGATTCGATGTCCTCAAACCTGAGGATCATAATCCCATCTGGCTTTTGTATATCGGAGCACAGCTTTGCAAGCAGCTTGTTTGGCGCGATTCCGACTGAGCATGTCAGACTAGTTGCTTCGAACACCGCCGACTTCAACTTGCGCGCGATTTCTTCTGAATTGCCATTCGTGAGCGAAACATCGGCGTAGACCTCGTCGATTCCAACGTCTTCTATGCACGGGCTAATTGATCGCACTGCGTCCTTGAACAGTCGCGAGTAAGTTCTGTAGAGGTCAAAGTTCACGGGAAGGAGAATGGCGTCCGGCGCTAACCGGGCGGCCTTCATCGCGGGCATTCCGGAATGAACTCCGAGTGCGCGAGCTTCGTATGTCGCGGTCGTAAGGACGCCTCTGCCCACGTAGTCGCGCAACCGGGAGAATTCGCGTGTGCCATCCGAATTTGTTCGCGGCGCATCCGAGCGACGACCAGCAACCACCATGGCTTCGCCTCGTAGCTCGGGGTACTGCGACAGTTCACAAGACGCGAAGAATGCGTCCATGTCGATATGGGCTATGCGCCGATCATCTGGCATGCCTAAGACTCAAAAATAGCGATTAATGCTTCGCCCAACCGAAACGACTGTCCTCAACGGCCTTTTGGAGCACGCAACGAGACCGCGAGATGTCGCGTTTGGGGGGCATTTTCTGAAACTGTACATTTATGGTTCTGTTGCAGTAAGAGGGTCCGCTATTATGGGCGGAAAGACCCGAACGACTGAAAGCGCGATGAAAACGATGAATCCGGCGGTGGCCCGAGTGCTCAAACGCCTGCGCTACCCGCTCGACGTGAACCTGACTTGCGTGCGCTGATACGTGACCTACCCACTGAGCCTGCGGCACCTTGAGGCAATGATGGCTGAGCGCGCCGTTTCAGTCGATCATTCGACTGTGCACCGCCGGGCCATTAAGCTGTTGCTGCCGGTGCTGGAGAAAGCGTTTCGCCGCCGTGAGCGGCCGGTGGGGAAGAGCTGGCAGATGGACGAGACGTACATCCGTGTCAAGGGGGAATCGCGGTATCTTTACCGGGCCGTCGACAAGGAAGGCAACCATTGACTTTCTGCTACGCGCCCATCGGGACAAGACTGCGGCCCGGCGTTACCTTGAGAAATCGATCGCCCAGAACGGTGTACCCGAGACGGTAACCATCGACAAAAGCGGCGCCAGTCTCGCCGCGCTCGAAGCGATCAATGCCGGTCGTGAAGCGCCCAACAAGATCCGCCAGTCCAAATATCTCAATACCCGGGTAGAGCTGGATCATCGGGCGATCAAACGACGAACGCGGCCCATGCCAGGGTTCAAAACCTTTCGCTGTGCCCGGATCCTTCTGGCCGGCATTGAGATCATGCACATGATCGCCAAAGGACAGATGCAATGTGTGCGCGGAACCCATCCGTCCGCCGCTGACCAATTCTACGAGCTCGCAACATAAACAGTACTTCTCCTTTCGATATCGCTCGCTCTTTGAATCTTACCGCGACAAAGCCGCGGGACCTCATGCGGCTGCCGGCGCGTTTGTCGGTTGCGTTGTCGGTCGCTGGCCGGCGGTCTTCGACGACGCAGGCGCGACTGAAGATGTCCACCGTGGGCCGGCGCAACGTCTAGCAATACTGCAACGGCAATCGCGCGCACTGTGTCGACAAACAGGCGGCTCGAGTCCCACTGGATCGACAACATTCGCCCGCCGGCCCGCTCGGTGGCGTCTGTGCAGCGCCGTGCTAAATGGATGTTTCGCCCCAGATCACGTGAACTGCCAGGCGCAGCGCGATTGCTTGCGCGAAGCCGAAACCGGTCCGAACGCTTAGGTCAACGCAACTAACAGTCAAGGTCATCCAGGACCACGAGCGCCTTTACGACGGCGAAAACCGCCGCATCCAATCATTGCCTCGTGAAGGGGTGTGGGCGATATCCAGCGCGAGCGCGCCGTGTTCACAAGGCACGTATGGGGAAGGATGCCGGCATAAGCTGAGAGGCCGCTGGATCTTCGACGCAGCCCGATATAATGCCAAACCATATAAAATCGCGTACGGAGGACTAATGACAACTGTGGCACTTCCCGAACTGGACGCCATCGATTTTCCTGCTCAAATAGCGGCGGAAACGCGCGAGCTGATTAATCGAGGAACGCTAGCGCCGGGCTTGCAGTTGCGGCAGTCCGACCTTGCCGAGCGTTTCGGCATCAGTCGTGTGCCCGTTCGAGAAGCGCTCAAACTGCTGGCGGCCGAGGGGATCATTGAGCATGATCCCAACCGCGGTTTCTTTGTGACCCCCCTGTCGAGTGAAGAGGCGCGGCAGCTTTACCGTATGAGAACGCTCCTTGAAACGGAACTGCTCTCGACTGTTGAGTGGCCCGCGCCCGCCCAACTCAAGTCGCTGAAGGCTCTGCTCGCGAAACTCGACGAACTGCTCCGCGCGGGCGATCGCGAAAGTTGGATCAGGTGCCATCGGGCGTTCCATGACGCGATCTTCGACCTTTCGCCCGACAAGGTGCTCAAGCGCGAGGCGCTGCGTCTGTTGCGCTTGACCGACCGCTATCGCGCGCTGGCTGCGGACGTCGCGGCGCAGCGAGACCATAGAAATGCAAAGATCGATTTACTGCTTGTGAAGGCGCTAGAAACTAAAAACCGGGACCTGCTGCTCGCTACGTATGATCAAGGGCGAACAATGGTGCTCGGGAGTCTGATGGCTGTTCTGGCGGCGCGCGGCGTCTGAGATCGATCCGATGCCGTGGCGGTGGCCCAGAAGTCCTGCGCACCAGCAAACGATCATCGCGTGTTGTCGGCCTTTTTATTCCGAGCGAATTGCGGTGTCACGGTCGGGATAGTCCCCGTGTGTCGCGCTCCCGGGCATACCCTTTCTTACGACCGCGTAAGAAGGACATCAGCATCTCGCGATGCGCCGAGGGTAGGGGGCTGCGCTCGGACATCGATTCCGTGAGAAGTGGCATACCGCGGCACGGGCAGTCGTTCAATCCGCATCGCCGGGGCTCGCATTCGCGTCGCTCGGGTTCGGTCAAGGACATCATGTCCGGTCAGAAGGGAGGTGCCGGCTCGTTGCGGGCGCGGCTCTATCGCATGCCCTACAGCGCATTGCGCCTTTTTCACTCGGTGGCGCGCCGCTCCGCATGGGACGCGCAGCGGTCCGCCTTTACGCAGGGAGGCCGACGCCGCGCCCGCAGTCGCTCGCAGAAGCGGTCTCGCAAATCGATGCGGTTAGCGTGAGGCTGCTCGGTGAAGACCTCGTAGCATTCCGCAATAGCGACAGTGCGATCGGCTCGCTCGAAGAGCAATGTCAGCACCGCCGTGCACCTCTCGCGCTCGGTGACGACACCGAGCTTGACACACGCACCGCTTTTAGGGATGGGTTCGCGAATCGCATACAATATGGTCGAAATTCGAACTTACGGAACCGACGAACTGCGTCGGATGCGGCGAACTATACGACTACACACGTGAGCAAAATCGAACTTAATGATATCGACATTCCGGCGCAGATTGCTGATGAGGTGCGCAAGCTGATCAACAGAGGCGTCCTGTCGCCAGGGCAGCAGATGCGCCAATCGGAACTGGCTGACCGCTTCAGTGTCAGTCGGGTGCCTGTGCGCGAGGCATTGAATCTGCTCGCAGCGTGGGGCGTGATCGTGCATGATCCAAACCGGGGGTTTTTTGTGGGGCCGCTATCGTCGGATGAGGCGGCGCAGCTCTACCGCTATCGCTATTTGGTAGAGCGCGATTTGTTTCAATCGATAGAGTGGCCCGATCGCACTCGAATCGCCGAGCTCAATGGGATGCTTGCCAAGCTCGACGAGTACTTGGCAAGCCATCAGCGAGCCGAATGGCTCGATGAATACTACGCATTCTACGGGCTGCTATTTGATCTTTCACCCGATAAGATTATCCGCCGCGAGGCCCTGCGCTTGATTCGACTGACCGACCGGTACCGCGCACTAGCGACCGAAGCGCATCGGCCGGACGAACGTCCGAAGGCGCACCTCGAACACCGGCTCATGACTGCAATTCGCACCCGCGAGCGTGAAAAAGTCATGCGAGTATACGAACTTGAGCGAGAAAAAATAAACCAGTCGATACTGGCCGTGCTTGCCGGGCGCGGGCTCTAAGCGTCACGTGGTTCGCCTGCGACCAGAGCTGTTTCATGAGCGGCATCGTCGGGCAGCGCAGGCAGGCGAATGCTGATGCGTGCGCTCAGGCTTACACCGCATTCGAGCAGAAAGCCGCGAAGCTGGTTGGTGGTAACCCTGCGTTCGGCTACCAGCGTATCGCGCCGGCTGTGAAGCGAGCAGTGTTCGCTGTTTGGGCGTTGACGGCCGCGAAGCGGACGGACTATCGCAATGCCGCCTCGCAGATAGCCCCCGAGGAAGCGGTCCGATCAGCGTACGGCGATCGGACCGTTTGGTCAGGCTGACTATCTCATTAACGCCCCGCGAGAGGTGGCGTTTTTTTGGGGGCCACGTTAAGAAGCCGTCCATGGATGTGCTAGTTCACATTGAGCGTGGGATCTTGAAGTTTTCGACCAACGTCTGCAGGCGTTCGGCTTCCGAGTGAACGCCACGCGCAGCGGCCGCCGCTTCCTCGACGAGGGCCGCGTTGTGTTGCGTCATCTGATCGATTTCGGCGATAGCCTTATTGATCTCGACGATGCCTTGGTGGCCGTCGTTGGAAGCGCTGGTGATCTCGTCCATCAGGGCGGAAACGTGGGCGAATTCGCGAACCACATCGTTGATTTTCGAGCCCGCATCGCTCACCAGATTGGACCCCTCATCAACGCGCTCTACCGAGTGACTAACCAACTCCTCGATCTCTTTGGCGGCTAAAGCAGAGCGCTGCGCCAACGTCTGAACGTACGTCGTGTGAGCGCTGAGAGCTTCCCCCGCAATTTTGAACACTGCGAAGCTCTTGTTGCTGGTGAGAATCCGCTAGGCATCAATATCCGAAGTATCCGACGTCGCAAGATTGTAGAGTTCGTCGTTCATCACAGAAACGCAGCAATCGTTTTCTTGTCGTTTTCAAGATACTGACGATCGTCACCGGGAAGCACGAGTCTCTCGTAGGTGTCGATGTCCCTTTTGAGTCGCTCTGCCGCCATTGGCCAAATCGCGATGTTGATATCTTTGGACTGCTTGTTGTCCGACAGCACGACCCCCAATGTTGAGCGCTGAGCAGCATCGAGATCTCGACGTAGATCGCTGATCGTTTCGACCGAAGTCATCCAAGTGTCTTTAATGTCCAGCAGATGCGACTGAATCTGGTGGGCCTGGTAGAGCGCGAAGCCAGCGGCAGCGCACAGCAGCACGATGTCGTAGGACTACAGATAAACACTCAACGACATCGAAGCCATGGTCATCGAACAACGGCCCGGAAGCGGGGCGTGTGTCCGTTCCACGATCCGGAGCTCAGTTCAATCGAGGAGTGTTCAGTCGCTTTCTTTGTTGCTAAACGAGACCGGTGCATGACATCACGCGTCGGCAACGAAGATTGACATATAATACAAAACAGTATTACATTGGCGGCAGGCGAACAGACCTGCCTGTCTGGCGTCCTTTCGAATACGTGGAGACAATTGATCTTGAAGCTCAACCGGAAACTCTTCCTCTCGGCAGTCCTCGCAGCAGACGCACTGATCTCTGGCGTCGCCTTCGCGGGTGCACCTGCTAAACCGACACCTGCACCTGTTCCTGCTTCAGCGGCTAAACCAGCAGCGGCTGCGCCCGTTGCTGCGCCCACGGGTGTTGTCTTGGTCGCTGAAATAGGCAAAGGCGTGTCCGGAACTGACATCAAGGACTACGCCGATCTGATTAGCCGCCTGAAAGACAATCCGGATTGCTACACCTTCGGTACGACAGCTGACAGCGCGCGCGATCTGACCGCGATGACCACATTGCAAAAGCGCAACGGCGTTCGTATGGTCAAGTTATCCTACAAAGACACAGCAGCGGAAATCGAAGGCTTGATGAAAGCGAAGGTGCAAGTGATCCCGGTCCCGTACGAGGTCGCAGCCCCGTACATCAAGAGCGGTCAGATGCGTCCCCTGGTGGTCTTCGGTTCGGCGCGTATACCCGAAATCAAGGACGTCCCTACGGCTAGCGAAGTGATGCCCGGTTTCGTGTACTGATCTCAATCCACGTAGCAACAAACAAAAGCCCGCATTGAGCGGGCTTTCCTTTTTTGGTTAGCCGGAACGAAAAACTCGTTCGAACCGCCCACGTAGCAACAACAAGTCGGCAGAGCATGCTCAGCCGCGTGACTAGGACGACAGAAAGACGCTAAAGCACTAGCGGTTACGGACGGACCGAACAACCTACGTAGCATCCACGGTAGGATTCGTCTGTTGGAAGACAACTGACTAAGGAGTCGATCACCGAATCGCCTTGACAACCTACTTGTGAATATTGTCAGGCGAGACTTCCACGATATAATACCAAAATGAATACGATCATGACACGAAGCCGTGCACCCGCGGCCACCCTCCCGGAACTGGATGGCATTGACTTTCCAGCTCAGGTGGCGTCTGAGACGCGAAAACTGATCAATAGGGGAACCCTCGCACCCGGCTTTCAACTGCGACAGTCGGACCTCGCTGAACGTTTCGGCATCAGTCGTGTGCCAGTGCGCGAGGCGTTAAAACTGCTGGCCGCAGAAGGCATCATCGAACATGATCCGAATCGTGGATTCTTCGTAGCTCAGTTGTCAAGCGATGAGGCCCGACAATTGTATCGGATGCGCCAACTTCTCGAAGCAGAGTTGCTAATGACGGTCGAATGGCCAACATCCGCGCAGATTAGGGAATTCAAGGCCTTACTTGCCCGGCTTGAAGAATTAATCCAAGCCGGTAATCGTGAGGGATGGATTGAATTACACCGTGAACTTCACGATAAGATTTTCGACCTCTCGCCTAATAAAGTGTTAAAACGGGAAGTTTTACGATTGATGCGACTTACCGATCGTTATCGGGCGCTGGCTGCTGATATTTCAGCGCATCCGCAACATCGTAGCGCTGATATCGAAGCCAAACTCGTGAAGGCTTTGGAGAGTAAAGACCGGGAATTGCTGCTCGCAACTTATGAGAAAGGGCGAATGGTTGTTCTTGAGGGGTTGATGAGAGTGCTTGCGGCCCGAGAATAAACGAAAAAAAGACACCCGAGGGTGTAATTCCGTTCAGTTAAGGTCTCTCTTCATGAATCGAACGGTGTAACGGAGAGGTCTGGATTTGACTGCCCGAGCGCGAGTGCGCCCGGGCCGTTTTTTGTTGGGAAGTTGCTTGAGCCGCTCGCGCAAGCGAGTCAGCAGCGTGGGAAGTTTTCCGTACGAGCGCGTCACGGCCGGCCATGTCATTTCATACTGGATGATATGGGAGGCCCGAATAAAGCTTAGATCCTCAGGCGCGTACCCGGCATCAAGCGCGGCTTTGGCTATTTCCAGACGGATCAGGTTGTAGGCGATCGGAGCGCCCAAAAGCTCCTGGGAGATCCCTTGCACAGTCTGACTGCGAAGCGTCAGCTCCATGATCGTAAAACAGCTTTGTGCGTGAGCACCGCCCACGGCGAGAGCACAAAGACTGAGAGCCATACTAAAAAGGCTTTTTTATAGCCTGATTCATCTCCACTTTCTTATTATTTACTAGTCAAACTGTATTTTATATCGCGTGCAGCATGATGCGCGCCGTACCTCCTTCCTAAATTGTTAAATTAGTCTGCACCCCAGTTGGAGATCCACAGCAAATCATGGAAATCGATCGCCTTATTCGTCTGAAATTCGCCGTAGGATCCTTGGGAATACAGCAGCGGCGCCGTTGTTTGGCCATTAATGGCCGTGCCTTCGACATGTCCAAAAATCACGGCATGCGTACCGATCTCGATGATGCGTTCGACGCTGCAATCGAAGTTGACCATAGCACTGGCCAAAGCCGGGGCACCCGTCTTAATTCGATTCCACGTTCCCGCCTGAAATTTTTCTTGCGGCGAAATCGGTCGCGAGAAACGCTGCGCCAATTCCTGCTCGCTGCGCGCCAAGACGTTGACGACGAAGTTGCCAGTAGCCTGCACGTGCGCCAGAGACGAGTTCGCACGATTGATACAGACGAGCAGAATAGGGGGCACCGCACTAACAGACGTCACAGCGGTTGCCGTCATGCCGGCAAGCGGGCCGAGCGCGTCAGAACCAGTCGTGATCAAACACACGTGCCCGGTCAAGCAGCGCATGGCGCGTTTGAATTCAGATTCTTCTATGCTCACTTCAGCTTCCTAATCGTAAAACTGGACGGACAAAATGATAGGGTGGTGATCCTTAGCGACACCACCTCAAGCAATAGATCCGCAAGTCTCGGCCGGTTTACTGGTCCCACCCGAAGATACTGAGCGTGCTCTCACCCGCCTCGAGTCGCTTCATCTGCTGTGCTTCTGCTGCTTCGCGTCCTTCCGACGCAGTGATCACCTCGGCAATTCGCTCGCGAGGGATGCACACGACACCGTCTTCGTCACCAACGATCAGGTCACCGGCATTTACCGTCACGTCGTCGAATCGAGTCGGTGCGTTGATCCAACCTGTGGCACCGAAATCTTTTCCTGTACCACGGATACAAAGTCCGCGAGCGAAAACGGGAAACCCGATCTCCGACAGCAGTCGCTGATCGCGAACACAGCCGTTAATGACCAGACCGGCAAGCCCGCGGACTTTTGCGGCCGTCGACATGATTTCGCCCCAATACCCATGTTCATAGGCTTCGCTCACGGAGACGACCAGGACATCACCTGCTTGTGCTGAGTAAATCGCACGGTGCAGCCAAAGGTTGTCGCCACCGGGCGAATGAACGGTCACAGCGGGGCCGCATATCTTGAATCCGGGCGCGATAGGCTTGATTTCATAAGGCAGGACTCCGATTTTTCCGGCTGCCTCGTGAAGCGTTGCTGCCGGCAGTTTTGCAGCGGCGTTGACCAGAGCGATGTCCGGCCTCCGGATGTCGAGGCGCGTGGTCTCGTGACGATTGAAAACCGGTCCCGTCATGCTTCTTCTCCGATCCGGCGCGTTTGCAGTTGGTGGTACTTGAATTGCTTGCGAGCCTCGTCGAGGCGCATACCTGTTGCAACAGCCTCACGGATTGCCTTCTCGGCGGCATCGATTTCTTCAGCAGCAGCAAGCACGCGCTCTTCGTGTTCCTTCGGAATCGAGATCACGCCGTCAGCGTCACCGCGCAGCAGATCGCCCGGAGCAACACGCACGTTACCGATATTCACCGGAACGTTGGTGGCTTCGACCTGAACGCGGTCCTTGCCCGTTCGCATCCAGTTGTCCCTCGAGAAAACCGGGTAGCCGAGCGACAGGCAGAGGTGTACGTCGCGGTTGACGCCGTCGATCACGGTACCGGCGATACCACGACGATGGGCGATTTCCGTGAGGATGTCGCCCCAAACTGTTGCGTCTTCGCGACCACCATTGTCGAGGACGATGACCGAGCCGGGCGAAACGTCGTCGATGAAGTCACCCACGGTGCCTGCGGGCGATGCGGCCGGGCCGTAGAGAATCGTGAATGCCCGACCGGCCATACGGAACGACGAATCACGCGGCTTGATCTTGTAGCACTGACCGTTCAGGCCCAGGCGGTCCAGTGCGTCGCTCAGGGTGGCCGTTTCGAGTTTCGCTGCGCGCGCAACGTTCTTGTCTTGTGCGATTTCCGACATGGTTAATCCTTAAGCATAAGTTCGTAGTTTCCGCCCATGACTTCATGGATCGGCGTGCCCGCCAATACAGCCTTCGCCATCAAGGCTTCGCGTGCCACGATCGATTCGGCAGTCTCGACCACCTTGGCGATGTTTGCCTGGCTGATGAAGATCACGGCGCTGCTATCGGCGATCACATAGTCGCCGGCTTCTACTACGGCCCCGAACACTTCAACCGGGACGTTCACACCTTTTTCGACTATACGACCACGAGCGGTGAGGGCGGTGAACTTATTCGTGAACACCGGCAGTCCCATCTCGCGGGATTCATCGATGTCGCGAACCGGACCATCGGCGATCACGCCAGCAATACCGCGAACCTTGGCGCCCAACGACAGGATGCCGCCCCACGAACCGGCTTCAATACCGGTACGTTGCTCGACAACGATCACATCGTCGGAGCCGCCGAGTTCGATCGCGGTGGTGCCCAGATGACGCGGTGGGCCCGGAGGCGGATCGCCAACAGCGAGTTTCATCGTGATAACCCGACCGGCGATGCGCTTCGTGCCGGAGGCTTGAGCGACGCCGCTCACGACGCCGGACAAGCCGAGTTTGTCGAGTGCGTCCGAGACAGCGCAGCAGTCCAACCGACGAAGGCGGTGGACATATTCGTCTTTGGTTGCCATATATTGATATTTCCTTATTCGGTCTGGGGCTTCCAGTACACAAAGCCCATCGCATTGCCAGTACCGGCTTCGCTGCGATAGCAGGGCACGTAATCGACCACCGTCATGTCGAAGCCAAGTTCATCCATCATGCCGGCGACGGGAATCCAGTTCTTGATTTCCGAGGTGCCCGCCTGGAAGATTTCCTCGCCCAACGCGAATACCGGGGTTAGATCGTGCTTCTTCATGGCGTCGAGTACCAGATTGTCAACGCGCTCGTCGATGACAAAGTGCGTCAGCCCCCCGGAAGCGATGACAGCCACGCGCGCGTCCGAATCCCACGATTCGATTGCGCGAGCGATCGAAGCACCGAATGCGTGGCAGCGTGCCACGGTCGGCTGATTCGGCGGATAGAACGTGTTGACGAAGACCGGGACGGTCGGAACGACCTGATCTTTCATCAATTGGCGAAAGACGAAACCGTATGCATGCGGCGTTTCCGTTTCCGACAGGCGGCTGAGCGCGGCCACATCGAAGTTGTCGGCAATCGCGCTCTTGATGATGTGCTTTGCGAGTTCGGGAACGCCTTCATGCGTGGCAGTTTCTGGCTTGTAACCCGGCATAGAATGACGCACGCCCGGAGGCATCTGCATCAATTTATCGTGGCTGATCATGTTGTTCACGATCCTAGGGCCGTGCATGACGCCAAACGCGGGGATGCAATCCGTCGTGAAGATTTCCATCTGATCGTTACCGACGATCACAACGACGTCAGGCTTCGCTTCTGCCAGCACCCGCGCCATTTCCTCGATCGCCGATCGGCACTGAGCATGCCGTTCCTTCCACTTCTCGGGCGTGACCTGTTCCGCGAGGTTTTCGCTACGCCGATATTCGACGAGCTCATCGAAGGCCCATTCCCGGCCTTCGAAGTCATGTTTGCTCAGTCGATCATCGGGGACGCGAGCGCCCCAGGTCTCAGGTGGCGTGATGAGCATGGGGCCATGCGACGTTCCCATTCCCAATACGATTTTTGCCATGATTTAGAGTCCTGTGGGCGCCGGGATCATTCGTAATCGGCGAGGTTGAGCTTGAAGAAGTCGCGAGCGTTGCCGAAGAAGATCGCGTCCTTCTCTGCCTGCGACAGCCAGTCGAAGCCTTCGATGTAGGGCTTGATGTCGTCGAACGTGCGGCCGGTGTCCGGATTGGTGGCAGAACCCACGCCCGGGCATTCCGCACCGAACATGCAGCGGTCAGCGCCAACCGTCTTGATCAGCAGACGCAGCGATTCTTCCGAGTAGAGCACAGTGTCGTAATACAGGTTACGCATGCCGTCGAGGAAGTCGCGGCCGGCACGCGAAGCGCCCGACTGGAAGCGACCGATCTGGTAGGGGATCGAACCGCCGCCGTGCGACACCATGATCTTCAGATTCGGGAAGTCCTTGAAGACGTTCGAATTGACGAGGTTAAACACCGCGATCGTTTCTTCGTTAATGAAGTGAACGGTGTACGGTGTACGTGCGGAATGCGAGCCAGTAGCGTGGATGTGCGCCGGTACCCCGAGTTCGCACAGCTTTTCGTATAACGGGTACCAGTAACGGTCACCCAGGCCCGGTGCTTCAGTGCCGCTGTTTTCGAACGGGTCCGGATTCAGCAGGACGCCCTTAAAGCCGAGTTCCTTGATGCAGCGTTCGAGTTCCGGCAGGACGACTTCGATCGGGTCGCCCGACACTTGCGGCAGGCCACCGATGCCAATGAAACGCTTCGGCAGCAACTTGACCGTGCGCGAGATGATGTTATTCGTTTCCTCCGTGAACCAGTGCACGAGTTTGCCCGGCTTCTGGTTGTGCATCATCTGAAACGGACGCGGCGACATCAGCTGGACGTTCGTGCCGACGCGGTCGAGCATGTCCAGGTGGCCAACCGGCGCCATTTCCTTCTTGTTGGCGTAGTGCAGGATTTCCTCGTCGGTCACCTCCGGCATCTTGCGACCGTGTTCGCCCCGATGCGACAGAATGTGTGCCTTGTATACCCATAATTCTGCGGGTGCGCTTACGTGGCCGTGGCAATCAATAATCACTTACTTGTCTCCTGGATTAACGTGAGATGGGGTACGCGCTATAGGCGCAGAGGTGTTTCTTATAGATCGAGGACGAGACGATCGCCCTTGCAGCCAGAACAGCAGATAATCATCGTCTTGTTCGAAGCCTTTTCGGGCTCTGACAGAATGGCGTCGCGGTGGTCCGGCTGTCCTTCCAGCACGCGGACTTCACATGCACCGCATACGCCTTCTTCGCACGAGTATGAAATCGGCACACCGGCTTCGCGCACGACGCTGAGGATCGTCTTACCTTGTGGGACTGTCAGCGTCTTGCCGCTCTTACACAGCTCAACGACGAAGTTGCCGTCGAGTGCCGCTTCGTGTTTGGCACTGAAGTACTCGACGTGGACTTGTTCCGGGGGCAACGTGTTGCAGGCCTTTTCGAATGCTTCCAGCATCGGGCCGGGGCCGCAGCAGTAGAAGTGGGCCGACGCCGGCTCCTGCTTCACGACGTCCGCGATATTGAGGAATGCGCCGACTTCGGCATCGACGTGAACGACCGAACCTTCGAACGTCTTTAATTCTTCGGCGTAGGCGACGTCAACCCGGTCTCGGCACGAATAATAGATACGCGGCGACTTTCCGATTTCCTTCAGGCGACGCGCCATACACAGAATAGGCGTGATCCCGATACCACCGGCAACCAGAACCGTGTGCTCAGCGTCTTCGTCGAGGGGGAAGTTGTTGCGCGGGGTTTCGACCTGCACGAGGTCGCCGACATGCATCGTTTCGTGGATGTAGCGGGAGCCACCGCGCGACTGCGGGTCGAGTTTGACGCCAATGACGTACGAACGCTGCGTCAGGCTATTGCTGGACTCGAGGAGGGAGTACTGACGCGTCAATCCATTCGGCAGGATCAGTGCGACGTGCGAACCCGCGTCGGCGGCCGGTAGACGCTCGCCTTCGGGGTCTTCAAATGTCAGAGCCAGCGTGTTGCGTGCCAAATATTGACTCGCTGTTAGGCGCAGAGTCATCACATCATTAACTTCAGTCATGTCACCTCCAAAATCGTAGAACGCACGGAACCCCGTAAATGGTGCGCAAGAATTACACATCACGCTTCCTCAGGTACCGGCTTGTTGCATCGCAATCACCAATCATCGAAAGTCTCTTTCAACCCGTTTGACGTGTAATTCTTTTTTGCATATTATTTGGGCTAGACAGAAAAAAGTCAAAGGCTCTTCAGAGCAAAACAGGCGACATCACACAGGGTATTCCCTTACGGAGGAGAAATGATCGCAGTTCTGACCACCAACGGTGGGACCGTTACGCACGGCGATGGCGCGGCAACGACGCTGCTGGTTGCTACGATTCGCGGCATGCTCGTGTTCGAGCGTGCAGACACGAGTGCCCCGTGGAAACTAACGCGCAAGACGCTGGAAGATCGCCACGTGAGCGCATTGCTCTATGTTCCGAATGCCGGCCTGCTGTTCGCGGGCGCACACGGCAAAGGCAGTCTCGTGGTCTCGAAGGATCTGGGCGTGACGTGGGAACCGGCCAGCAATGGCCTGCGTAGCACGCATATCTATACGATGGCGCAGCAGGAGCGCGACGGGAAGACCGTCCTGTTCCTGGGCACCGAGCCGTCCGCGCTCTATCGCAGCGACGATCTGGGTGCTTCGTGGGTCGAAATCCCCGAAATGATGACGGTGCCGGACCAGGACAAGTGGACGTTTCCGCCGCCCCCGCATATTGCACACGTCAAGAACATTTCGTTTCACCCGGCCGAACCGGAAACGCTCTATGTCTGTATTGAACAGGGCGCACTTCTCAAGACCACCGACGACGGCAATACGTGGACCGAACCGCGTTCGTACGAGTCGGAAAACGACAAGTTCTACCACGACAACCACCGCGTGGTAATTCGCCCGTCGAATCCGAAGCAGATGTTCATGTGCGGCGGCGAAGGCCTCCACTACAGCGCAGACGCTGGGGAAACCTGGGTTCATCTGATGACGCGTCAAGACCTTATCGGTTATCCCGACGCCATGTTCATCGACCCACGCAACGAGAACGTTCTGTATCTCGGTGGGCCGGGCAACGCACCGCGTGATTGGGGCGTCCGTAAGTCGGCGAACGCAACTGTTCTCAAGAGCACCGATGGTGGCGTTACCTGGGGACACATGCGCAATGGTTTGCCCGAGGAAGTGATCGGCAACATCGAGGGCATGGGTCTGCACCATTGGGATGACAAGATCATGCTCATCGCCGGTACCGCAACGGGCGAAATCTATGCGACGGAAAACGATGGCGAAAGCTGGTACCTCGTTTCCGACGATGTCCCGCCGATCTCGAAGGGCGGTCACTATCGCTGGTTCCTCGACGCCAAGGAGCGTATGAACGTCGAAGGTCGTTACGGTCGCAACGAACACTGACCGATTTGTAAACAGAACTATTCTGCGCGCCGGGCTCTGTTCCGCGGCAGCAAGTCCTACCAGGAGAATGTCTTGAGCCGTATTAACATCCGCGAGGAAGCCCTTGATATCGCCCGTAGTTTGCATGATGCGATTCGTTCGCGCGTCAAACAGACCGAAAGCGATCGCGTAGTGCCCAAAGAAACGATCGACGCACTCCGCAATTCGGGTCTCTTCAACATCATTACGCCGAAATCGTTTGGCGGTTCCGAATTGGGCTTTACGACGCTGGTCGAAGTTACGGCAGAAATCGCATCGGCCTGTGGCTCGACGGGTTGGGTGTTCGGCGTTTTGGCCGGTCATAGCTGGATGTTGAATCTGTTTCCGTTGCAAGCACAGCAAGACGTGCTTGGCGAAGGCCATGCACTGACGGCGACCGTGTTCCGCTTGGGCGGCACGATTACCGAAGTCGACGGCGGCTACAAACTCGTGAACGGCGACGGTCGCTTTTGCTCGGGTATCGACCACGTGCAATGGGTCATCATCGGAAACGCCGTGCAGCGTCCGGACGGCCCGCCTGAACCGCGCTTCTTCGTGATTCCGCGTTCGGATATCGAAATTGTCGATGATTGGCACACGGCTGGCCTGCGTGGCACCGGTAGCCGCACGATCAAGGTCGCGGAAGCGTTCATTCCGAAGCATCGTTCTGTGTCGGTCAAAGACATGATGACGGGCAACGTCGAAGGCGCTGACGCAATGCGTGCACCCATCTACCGGATGCCGTTCCAGAACGTAACGCCGTTCTCGCTCATCGGTGCACCGCTGGGCATCGCGCGCGCAGCACTCCGGTCGTTCGGCGAAGGTTTGGCGCCGCGTCTCCAGGCAATGCCGGCCGAACAGATGGCAGAACAGTCGGCGACGCTCGAGCGCCTGGCACATGCGACGGCGGACCTCGACGCGGCCTATGCATTGATTCTCGAAGACACGCGCCGCATCGATACGGCAGAAAGCGCGCAATCGCTGACGGCACTCGAATGGTCGCGTATTCCGCGCAATTGGGCGTATTCGGCCCAGACCGCGCGTCGCGCGGCCAACAGCGTGTTCGAAGCGGCTGGCGGCACCAGCATTTACAACGCATCGGAACTCCAACGTATTTGGCGCGACGTCAATTCGGCAGCGCAGCATTTCGCTTTCACGTGGGATTCGGCGCTGACTACCTTTGGTCGCCAGGCGCTCGGCCTCCCGCCTTCGTCGTTCGGTTTTGGTACCAAGAAATAAGGATAGCTATGAACGTGGATGACATTCATTCGATCGAAGATTACTCGCCGCAAACGCTGCGCGAACTGATCGGGCGCGTGGGGAAGTCTAGTACGTTCGAACACGTGATTTACCGCGAATCCGAACTCGATGAAGTCTGGCGGCTGCTCGATAGCGATATCCGGGCCGCTGAACGGAAGGGCTCGAACGCGCCGGAACTGGCGAACCTTGTTGCTCTGCGCAAACTGATTGTCGAAGCGCACGATTTCATTGGCAACGACAGCAACACCGTAGACGCGCGTGATCGACTGCTGAAGGCCGTCGAACTCGTTTAAGGCTAGTGGGGAGAGCAGGCATCCCACGCATATTCACAGATAAAGAAATTTAGGAGCAAAGCCCAATGCTTTCCCGCGAAGATAACGACGTACTGACCCAGGTTGGTAAAGGCACGCCGAACGGCGACATGATCCGTCAATTCTGGATTCCGGCGATGCTGGCGTCGGAAATCAGCGAGCCGGGCGGTAAGCCTGTGCGTTTGCGTCTGCTGGGCGAAGACCTCGTGGCATTCCGCGACAGCGATGGAAACGTCGGCCTGCTCGAAGAACAGTGCCCGCACCGTCGTGCGTCGCTCGCGCTGGGCGACAACTCGGAAGGCGGTCTGCGTTGCCTCTACCACGGCTGGAAGTTCGGTGTCGATGGCCAGTGCATGGACACGCCGACCGAACCCGAAGATTCGAAGCTGTGCTCGCGTATCAAGGCAGTGGCGTATCCGATTCGTGAAGTCGCTGGCGTGATCTGGACGTACATGGGCGACCCGGCGAAAGTCCCACAATTCCCGGACTTCGACTTTTTGTCGTACCCAGCGGAGAAAGTTGCCGCCTTCAAGGTTCTCGAAGACTGCAACTATGCTCAAGCTGTCGAAGGCACCATCGACTCCGCACACGCGGGCATCCTGCACCGCGAGCAACCGTGGGCAGCACCGGCCAAGTACGAACATGAACGCGATCTGCGTCCGAAGATCGAAGTCGAATACACCCTGTACGGCCTGCGCTACGCCGGCGTCCGCAACTTCCGTGAGGAAGGGAAGTTGCACGCCCGTGTCACGCAAGTGATCCTGCCGTTCTTCACACTGATCCCGCCCGATGGCTTCGGCGTCCGCAAAAACCGTCGCATGGCGAATGCATTCGTTCCGCGCGATGATCAATCGACGTGGCACATTCAGTGGTTCTTCGACGAAACGCAACCTGTCGATATCGAATATCGTATTCAGGAAGGCGGTCACTGGCTCGATGAAAACTTCCGCAAGGAACTGAACATCGACAACTGGTACAAGCAGGACCGTGAAGCGATGAAGACGTCGTCGATGTCGGGCATCAAGGGCATCCTGACGCAGGACCACGCAGTCAGCGAAACGCAGGGACGCATCCTTGATCGCACGAAGGAACACCTTGGCACGTCGGACGTCGCGGTCGTTGCATGGCGCCGTCAGATGATCCGTTCGGCTCGTACTTACGCAGAAAGCGGCGAACTGCCGAGCGTGCTGAGAAACACAATTCCGTGGAATCAGATTCACGCTTCGACGGTGATCTTCCCGAACGACCGTACGTGGAAGGAAGAAGTGCCCCTCAATCCGGACGTCGCGCTGAAGGCCTGAGGTTGAGATGATCGTTGATAGTCACGCGCACGTTTCGCCTCATTGGTATGAGCCTGTCGAGACGTTGATCGACCAAATGACTGAGTATGGCGTTGATATGGCCATTCTCACTCAGATGATCGGACAGACGGATAACCGATACCAGCAGGACTGCGTCAAGCGATATCCGGGCCGTCTGTCGAGCGTGGCTTGGGTTGATGTCGACGCCCCGGACGTTGCAATGACAATCGAAAACCTGGCGCGCGAAGGCGTGTCCGGTATTCGGCTTCGCCCGTCATCGTGCCTTCCGGGCGGTCGTCTTCCGGAAGCGTGGCGTGCAGTTCAGGCAACTGGACTGCCCGTCAGTTGTGTGGGATCGGCGGAAGCATTCAACGCGCCGGCATTTATCGAGCTGGTCGCGAAGTTGGCAGGGACGACTGTCGTCCTCGAACACCTGGGCGGCACCAGCACGCCTGTCACGACGGATGAGCAGTTCGCAATTCGTCGCCAGGTGTTCAAACTCGCGGCCTACCCGAATGTCATGTTGAAGGTCCCGGGGCTCGGCGAATTGATGCCTCGCGACCCGAAAACATACCATTTGGGCCGTCCCTTCGGGGACGCGACTTCACCGCTTGTCCACGAGGCGGTAACTGCATTCGGCACGAATCGCCTGATGTGGGGTTCCGATTTCCCCGTCGTGAGTTCTCGCGAAGGTTATGGCAATGCATTGAAACTCACCCGTATTGCACTCAACGGATTACCTGATGAGGATCTCAACGCGATCTTTGGCGCTAACGCACGTCGCATATTTTCGAAACTTTGAGATCGAAAACGAGCAGGAGACAAACACATGACGAAAAAGGTACTGGCCGCAGTCAAAACCGATGTCGAAACCACGGAAATCCGTGAGTTCGAATATCCGACTGTTAAGCCTGAAACCGGAATTCTGCGCATCGAAGCCAGCGGCGTCGGCGGCAGCGATCCCGAGCTGTACCGTAAGGCTGGTCACGTTCCGGTCATCATGGGCCACGAAAACGTCGGAACCATCGAAGAAGTCGGTGAGGTCGCGGCGAAGCGTTGGGGCGTCAAGTCCGGCGACCGGGTTGCTCTTCACGAATATCTTCCGTGCTGGAACTGCGAATGGTGCATGAAGGGCGATTTCCGTCTATGTATGGAAGTCGATTTCTTCAACGTTAAAGACCGACTGAATACCGATCGTTTTGGTATGTCCACCGCCAACAAGGCACCGCACCTATGGGGTGGCTATGCGCAGTATATGCATCTGCCGCTTAACACGGTGATGCACAAGATTCCGCAAGACATGCCAGCCACGCACGCAACGCTGGCGGTGCCGTTCGGTAACGGCGTGCAGTGGGCATGTCTCGACGGCGGCGCAGGTCCCGGTAAGGTCGTACTCGTGTGGGGACCGGGCCAGCAGGGCTTGGGCTGCGTACTGGCGGCAAAGGCCGCAGGCTCATATACGGTGATTTCGGCGGGCATGACTCGCGATCAAAGCCGTCTCGATCTGTCGCTGCGCCTGGGCGCCGACTACGCAATCAACGTCGAAACGCAAGACCTCGAAGCCGAAGTGATGCGTATCACCAAGGGGCGGGGCCTGGACGTCGTGGTTGATACGACCGGCGACCCCAAGGGCGAGATCGTCAAGCAGTCGATCGCACTGGCGGCAAAGGGCGCCTATTTGAGCCTGAACGGCCTGGAGCAGCACGTACCCATCGGCGAGATCAAGAAGCGCTATCTGACGGTTCGTGCACCGCGGGGCCGTAGCTACGCAGCTGTCGAACTGGCACTGCGCTATGTAGGCTCGGGCCGCTATCCGATCGACGAAGTGTGCTCGCACACATTCGGCCTGTCGCAGGTCCACGACGCGATTTTGGCTACCGCAGGCCGGGGGATTCAAGGTGCGATCCACGTGTGCGTGGACCCTTGGAAATAACGCCGCATATCGCTGGCTAAACTGAATTCTATAAAGGTAACCTCATGATCGACAGCCACGCACACCTGATTTCGACCGACCGCGAGAAGTATCCTCCGTCGCCGCTGAGCGGTGTTCTCGAAGAAAACGCGTTCGACAACCCCGTGACCGCCGAGCGCTTGATCGACCTGCTCGACGCATTGGGTATCGATAAGGCGCTTGCAGTGCAACGTGCGCACCTGTACGGCTTCCATAACGACTACGTGGTGGATTCGGCGCAGAAATACCCGAATCGTCTGCGTTCGCTGTGCATGCTCGACGCATTGGCGCCGAACGTCGAGGAAACGGTGAAATACTGGGTCGGCGAGCGCGGGTCGGTCGGCATTCGTCTGACGGAGCCGAAGAAAGGTGCAGACAGCAGCTGGTTCGCGTCAACGGAAGCGCGTCGTGCCTGGACTGCAGTGACGGATCTCGGCGGCTCGGTGCGCTTGCACTTTTATCGCTGGAATCGTCTGGTTGCACTCGAAGCACTCCAGGACGTCGTGAAGGAGTTCCCGAATACGCCGGTCATTCTCGATCACTTCTCGAATATCGTCGTCGAAGGGCCGGAGCCCGACTACGGTGTGGACGAAGCACTGCTCAAGTTCGTGGACAGCCCGAACGTCTTCCTGCTGTACTCCATGATCAACCTCGGCAAGTTGAAGGCGCTCGACCTGCCGTCCGCGCCGGTAGTTGAGCGGGTGGTGCGTTCGTTCGGTGCCGATCGTGTGATGTGGGGTTCAGACATCGCTCAGTCGAAGGGCGAGTACAAGGACATGATTCAGATGGCCAAGGACTCAGTGGCCACGCTGTCGGCTGAAGATCAGCAGAAGGTCCTGCATACGACGGCTGAACGAATCTACTTTAGCTAATGAAGTTGTAAGCACGCACGGCGTTCCAGCAGTTAAACGCCGTTTTTTTGCATTTCAGGGTTATCCCGGTTCATGTCGCGGGGAGCAACGGGATATGATGTAAAGAATACGCAATTGAATACTATATAGGATGCTGATCCGGTTAAGTCTAGTAGGTCAGATGCGCAAACTGGTGATCGATTGTGCCGCGCCTTGTTCTCGATTTATCCGTTCTCAATTCCTTTCTCAGGAGACTGAAAAATGAAATTCCTCCGGAATTGCTGGTATATGGTTGGATGGTCGAGCGAATTCTCGGCTACTGATATTGTCCCGTTCACGGTGATGAACGAGACACTGGCGCTCTATCGCAAGGAAGACGGCACGCTGGTAGCACTCGAAGATCTGTGCCCGCACCGCCTGGTTCCGCTGTCGGTCGGCCGTAAGGAAGGTGACGAACTGCGGTGCATGTACCACGGCCTGAAATTCGCCGCGGATGGACGCTGCACGGAAATCCCGGGCACCGATCGCATCTCGTCGAAGGTCTGCGTTCGTAGCTACCCGATCGAAGAAAAGCATGGTGCCGCATGGGTGTGGATGGGTGACGCTGCAAAGGCCGATCCCGCACTGATTCCACCGATCGAAGGTCCGGACAGCGCTACCTTCGCGATGAAATGCTCGAAGAAGGTATGGAAGGGCAATGCGGAAATTGTCGCTGATAACTTGCTCGACCTTTCGCACGCACCTTATGTTCACGAAGCGACGTTCGGCGCCAACAACAAGGTGTCGCTCAAGATTCAGAAGGATGGCGAAGCGAAACGCGGTATCGATACGATCGAGCGTGGCGTCATTGCTGACCGCTGGCACTTGGGCCGCCAATCGAATCCTTACTTCGGTGAAGTTCCCTCCGACGACAACGTGGTCAGCACGTTCCTGGTACCGGGGGTCTTCATCCTCAAGATCCATTCCTATGCACCGGGCGTTCAAGATCGTCTCGTCGATGGCAAGCCCGCGGAAGAGCCGATCTTCCGCCGTTGCACGTGCCAGATGATCACGCCGATCAACGATACGGAATCGATGTTCTTCTACAACTTCGGTCCGGATCACGACCATGCCGATTTGGCGGATCACGCTTTCGCGATCGCCGAAGCAGCATTCGCTGAAGACAAGGCAATCATCGAGACGCAGCAGGCAACGATCTCGAAAGTGCCGGATCGCAGGATGATCATGTTGGTGATGGATCAGCCGGTGCTGCGTTACAACGAAATCTACAACGGTCTTCGCTCGGCGGAGGCGGCCGAACGAGCCGCTGCGTCCGCAGCCTAGGTACATCGCACGGCGCTGGTATGTTTTCTCAGACACACGGAATGACGAAAATGGAATTGAACTGGACCGAGCCCCAATGGGATGGGCAAGCCGATATGGTTGTTGTCGGCTACGGCGGCGCAGGCGCGGTGTTTGCATTCGAAGCCGCTGAACAAGGCGCCGACGTGCTCATTCTCGAAAAGGGTGTGCAGGGTGGCGGCAACTCGGTCTGTGTCGCGGGCGGTCTGATCATGACCTCTGTGGATGAACAAGAGTCGTTCAAATATCTGAATTGGCTGTGTGGAGGCCAAACAGATGAAAGCATTCTTCGCCATTTCGTTTCGAGTCTCAAGAACATACCGGCGTGGCAGCACAAACTCGAATTGCCGCTCAAGGACAACCCGCAGCCATTCTCGGCACCCGGATTTTTTCCCGAATTCCCGGGCGCTCCGGGCGGGGAAAGCATCAAGGGTATGAGCGTCGTGGCCGCACCGGGCGGTGCAGGCCTCTGGAATGCGATCTCCGCACAAGCGGAGAAGGCGGGTGCGCGCGTCCAGTGCAATACACGCGTCACCAGGTTGGTTCAGCAGCCGGTGACGAAACGGATTCTCGGCGTTGAAGCCGAACATGGTGGCAAGACGATTGCGGTTCGCGCTCGCAAGGCAGTAGTGTTGGCCAGCGGCGGCTTCGAGGCCAACGATGCCATGTGCAAACAGTTCCTGACTGCTTGCCCGATCTACTTCCTTGGTAGCCCGAATCTGACCGGCGACGGCATTCGCATGGCGCAGGAAGTTGGTGCGCAACTCTGGCACATGAACGCCGTAGCGGGCCCGCTAAACATGGGCATCAAGACGAACGAAGGCTACGTCTACGTGACGTACGATCTGAACAAGATCGCGGGCTTCGGCTACAAAAGCGGTGCCTTCAAGGACGGCGGCAGTCTGTTGTGGGTAAACCGACAGGCGAAGCGCTTCCATAACGAAACGGTGGATACGTCGGTTGTTCAACACGGATTGGCAAACCGCGATACATGGTTGGCAACGACGCCGGGCACCCCGGAATTCACGAACGTGCCGGCATTCCACATCTTCGATGAGAAGGTCCGTGCCGGTGGTGCGGCAATGACGACGCTGAATTCGCGTGTGCCGCCGTGGTCGCAAGACAACCTCAAGGAACTCGAAGAAGGCCTGATCGTCAAGGCCGATACGCTCGAAGAACTGGCGTTGAAGTGCCAGTGGCCGGAAATCCAGGGCGTGTGCAAGGCCGGCCACCTCGATCCGGCCGCACTTCGCGAGACGGTCGAGCGTTACAACGATCAGTGCCGCAACAACCTCGATCAAGATTGCGGTCGCGAAACGTTCCTCGTGCCGCTCAACGACGAAGGCCCGTACTACGCGATCGGGCCGATGCTGCCGACCTACTTGAACACGCATGGAGGTCCGAAGCACGACGCAGGTCAGCGTGTTCTCGATCACCAGGACAAGCCGATTGACGGTCTTTATGCAATCGGGGAGTGCGGGTCGCTATGGGGTCCGTATTACAACTCGATGGGTGACATCGCCGAATTCATCGTATCCGGCGTGACTGCGGCAAAGACCGCGCTCGCCGACAGTGAGGTGCGGGAAAGTCGCTAAACAGTTATACGGATAATTTCAAGGAGACACGGTCGTGAGCGAGACCGCAGAATTGCAATTGAAGTCGGCACCCGTCGACAACGTGGAAAACATAAAAACGTCCAAAGGTGCATGGTGGATGCTTCTCGTTTTGACGGCCACGTACGTCATCTCGTTTATCGATCGCGGCGCGCTGGCTCTCGTCGTCGGGCCGATCAAGGAAGACCTCGGAATTTCGGATCTTCAGGTCAGTTTGTTGCTTGGCCTTTCTTTCATGCTGCTGTATAGCGTGCTCAGTATTCCGATGGGCATACTGGTCGACAAGTACCAGCGTAAGACGCTTCTCGGCGCCGCGATCATGGCATGGTCGGTCGTTCAGATGGCGTGTGGTCTGAGCACGACCTATCTCCAGTTGTTCTCGATGCGTGTTGGTCTAGGTGTCGGTGAATCGGCGTTGGCTCCCGGATCGCAGTCGATGATTCGTGACGCATTTCCGCCGCATCGTCGCAGTATTGCTTTCGGTATCTACAATATCGGCCCGATGTTGGGTACGGGTTTGTCCTTGGCTCTCGGTGCCGTCCTATTGAAAGCAGCATCGGCAGGCGCATTCGATAACCTGCCCTTCGTCGGTGGCATGAAGCCGTGGCACTTTGTGCTGCTGGTTCCGGGCATCATTGGGATTCCGTTCGCGATACTGCTTTGGCTGCTGCGTGAGCCGGTGCGTCGCTTCCAGACCGATACTTCCGAGGTCACGTACAAGCAGACCATGTGCTTCGTATGGAAGAATCGTGGCGTGTACCTTCAACTCTGGACTGCGATTTGTCTATACGGTATTGCCATTGGTTCGCAGATGGCATGGCTTCCGGAAATCATCGCTCGCACGCTACATGTTGCGCGTCCGGAAATCGGTAAGGCGATCGGCGGCGTTGCACTGCTCGCTTCCCCACTCGGTCTGTTGATCTGCGGAAGTATCGCAGACTGGCTGCGCAAGCGCGGTATGGTCGATGCGCCTGTTCGGGTGGCGGCGGTCACAACGACAATCGCGGCAGTCGCTACGGCATGCTTCCCGCTTGTCCATACGATGAGCGCGGGCATGATCCTTTACTTCATCCAAATGTTCATGTTTGCGATGTTCGCGGTGGCAGGCGGTGCAACGAATGCCAACTTCACGCCGGGTAACATGATGGGCAAGATCACCGCCCTCTATTACCTGATCACGAATCTCGTCGGTTTGGCACTCGGCCCTACCGTGGTGGCGCTCGTCGCTAAATTCTTCGACGGTCCGAATGCACTTGGCGCCTCGTTCGTCATCTGCTACGTGGTCTCCGTCGCATTGGCAGTGATTCTGCTGATCCGCGTCTGCAGTGCATTGCGCCGTCCGGTTGCGCGATAACTGGTAGTTGTCGCGGCGCGTCATTTTTGACGTTCCTTTCTATGAATTCTTAAGAGGCTCAAATCAAGTGAAGATTACCCGCGTTGAGTGTATTCCGATTTCGATGCCACTGAAGAAGCCGATTAAGCTTCCCAACGTCACAATCACTCGCCTGAATACGCTTCTCCTGGCTATTACTGCTGACAACGGTCTCGTCGGCTATGCGGAATCGGGCGATACATCATCGTGGTATCGCGGTGAAAGTCAGGCATCCATGACGGCAATGATTTCCGATGTTTTCGCGCCGCGAATCCTGCTTGGCGAAGATCCGAGCAATATCGAGAAAATCGTCGGCATGATGGATCAACTCGCCCGCGACAACAATCAGGCGAAGGCGTTGGTCGACTGTGCGCTGCATGAGCTGAAGGGCAAATCCTTGGGCGTGCCAGTCTACAGCCTGTTGGGTGGCCGCACTCGCGAGAAGATTCCGCTCGGTTGGGTCTTGTCGGCGGGTGAGCCGGAAAAGGTCGCCGAGCTGGCGATTCAAGTTCGCGATAATGGCTTCTCGGCGTTCAAGCTCAAAGTCGGCCGTCATACATTCGACAACGACGTGGCTACGGTCCGCGAGGTGCGAGCGGCGCTCGGGCCGGATGCCAAGATCACCTTGGACGCAAATGGCTCATGGAACTACGAGCAGGCGTTGACGACGATGAAACGCCTCGATCAATACAACCTCTCGTTCATGGAACAGCCACTGGCGCATCAATACCGCGACAGCCTGGCCAAACTGCGTGAGCGTATTAACACGCCGATATACGCAGACGAGGGGGCGCAAGAGTTGGGCGATCTGCGTGAAATCGCAGAGCGTCGTTCGGCCGATGGTGTCGTTCTCAAGATTCAGAAGGTAGGCGGGCTGGTCAAGGCACAGCGATTCCTGGCCGCATGTCGCATGTACGACATTCCCGTGTTTTGCAGCACTCTGATCGGATCGGGCGTCGAATCCGGGCCGAGCACGCATCTCATGGTCGCAAACGACTGGGCATGCCAGTTCATGAGCGAAAGTATGGGTCCGCTCGCGATTCACGCGGCTTGGAACAGTGACGATATCCCGGTCGATCAAGACTTGGCGATCGGTGGCCAGCGCTTTAGTGGCGGCTTTGCCTATCCGAGTGAAGGCGCCGGATTCGGATTCGAATTGAATCGGGAGTTACTGGCCAGGATTCATACGCCGGGACAACAGCATCGGGTTGTCGAGGCGTAATTGCTGGGCAAAAGGCGGCGGACTAGATTTCGCCGCGTTGCACAATCACAAAATGACAGAGGAGATATTCGATGCAGGGGCTTAATTCGCCACCGTGGAAATACGCGGTACTCTGGCTCCGGGTCTATTTCGGTGCCGATCTTTTGTGGTCTGGTTTTCGCTATATCTCCACAGGCTGGGTTCCGTTTATTCCCGGCCTCGCAGGTCAATACGTACAGGCACTCGATGCCATTCACATGTTCTATGCCGTGAAGGCGATGGAAATGCTGGCTGGTATCCTGCTGCTGACGAACCGATACGTGTTGCTCGGTGCGATTCTCGAGTTCCCGACATCGATCTCGATCTTCTGGATCAATACTTTCATCGTGGGAACTCCGCGTCAATTGTTCTCTGGCCCGAATCAGCTGCTGATGAATGGCCTCATTCTGCTGGCGTATGGCGGATACATGGCGAGTGTGTTTAAGCCCAACAAACCCCTCGCGCTATGGGAAGGCTTCAAGGTCGATGTCTGGAAAGAGCACCTGAGGTTGAGTAAAGCTGCTAAATCGGCATCGACAGTTGAAGTATCGGGCGACGTCGCGTAAGGAGAGCGTACATGAAAAGCAATCGGAATATTTATATCGGCCTTGCCTGCTGCGTGATCATGACGTGCTGGGTATTTTTCGGTTCCACAGGACTGGGCTATACCGAATATCGGGCATTGCGTGCACGCGATATGTTCGGTTTGGCCATTCCATGGATCTGCGTCATCATTGTTCTGATTCGCGATCGTCGCAAAGGCATCATCTAGCGGGATCTCAAGCGGTGGTCTAGACCACCGCCTTTGTGATATACCTGCCTCAGGCATATTTTGTCGTAGTGTTGCATTAAATTCTCGGAAATATCCCTATGCAAAGCGCTAACTCTTCCCCCTGGAAGTACGTCATTACGTGGCTTCGCCTTTACTTTGGCGCACACCTTTTCTTCTCCGGCATTCGATTCGTGATCGACGGTTATGTACCGATGGTTCCGGGTCTCGCTGGTGAATATCTGGCCGGTGCCGACGCAATCGGTATGTATCACTGGATCAAATATATGGAAGCGATCTATGGTTTCCTGCTTCTGACGAACCGTTTTGTCTTGCTGACGCTGATTCTCGAGATGCCGACCACCGTCACGATTTTTTGGCTGAACACGTTCATTTCGGCAACGCCGCGTCAATTGTTTTCAGGCCCGCAGGAACTACTAATGAACGGTTTGCTGCTGCTCGCGTATAGCGGCTACATGGCGGCATGCTTCCGTCCGAGCCTGAATCCGATGTGGCTGTGGGAGGGTTGGAAGGGTTTCAGCCTGAAGGGTAAAGGTGGTCTGATGAACACCAAGCCGAGCCTGGTCGGCGTGTCCGTCGAAGAAAAAGAATCAGCTTAAGGAGCCTTCGCATGAAAAAGAATACGTGGATCGCAATTGCCATCTGTATCGCTCTGACGCTGCTGGCCATCGACGGCTCGACGGGTTGGGGTTGGGCGGACTACCGTCCGCTGCGCAACTTCGACTACTTCGGTCTCGGCATTTCTTGGCTGCTTTTTATCTTCGTGCTCATCCGCGACAAGATCAGAGGCGAAGCCTAGGCCACTATCTGGCTGAAATAAAAAGCCCGGAGACAAACACTCCGGGCTTCTTTTATTTCGTCGAGCCTGAACAATCCGGTACGCCTTATATGACGTGACTTTGGGGCCGAAATGGTGTGGTTGGAATTGCAGAGGCCTGGCATATTGATGCGTGAATCCTGCAAAACATGACGAGGTGCAGATGGGTCCGAAGACGCCTGTGACGGAACAAGATTCTTCCGGCAAACGCTGCGAGAACAGATCAACCTGAAGCATCCACTGGTGCGCCGGACTGATCTGCTCAACTGGGAGCGGCTGGACGCATCGATGAGCGAGAGCCTCGTCTCGCACGAGGGACGACCGGCAACGTCGCCGCGCCTGATTGCCGGGCTGCTGTATCTGCAGCACGCGTTCGACCTGTCCGACGAAGAGGGGGTCTGGCAATAGGTGGAGAACCCGTATTGGCAGGTGTTCACGGGGCGAAACCCATTTGCAAACCGAATCGCCGATCAAGCCGTCGAGCCTGACGCGCTTGAGGAAGCGCCTGAGCGAAGCCGGCGTTGAAGAGTTGCTGGCTGAGACGGTCGAAGTGGCAAAGCGTGCCGGCGTGATCGGCTGTTTATTCGCGCCGATCGAGGCCATCTGAACGACTGAGTCACGTTAGGGGTTAAGCCTCACGGCACCAACCGGTGTCCAGTTGCGCGTATGACGCGACCAGCGGGCCGGATTGCATGCGCGTGACTTTCACCACGTACAGTGCGTGACGTGCCGCAAGAAGCGCACGATCGTCGGCGGCATGACGCTGCGCAGGCGTCACGTAGCGGATGCCGCTATGACGATGCTCGAAGTTGTACCACTGCACGAAACCGGCAGCCCAGGCGCGGGCAGCGTTCAGATCGTCGAACCCTGTGACCGGAACCTCCGGCCGGTACTTCGCAGTTCGGAACAGCGCCTCGGCGTAGGCGTTATCGTCGCTGACCCGGGGGGCGTGATTACGACGGCTTGACACCCAGCCAGTGCAGCATCGCCAGTACGGTGGTGGCCTTGAGCGTCGCACCGTTATCGCCGTGCAGCACCGCTTTGGCCTCAAGGGCGGCAATGCCCTCAGCGAGTGCCGTGCGGCGTACCTGGTACGCTGCGTGTTCGGCAGCGTCGCTGTCGTGCACCTCCCGGCCGACAATCTTGCGGCTGTACAGGTCCAGGATCAGATACAGGTAAAACCATCGACCCGAGACGACGCAGCGCGATCGAACCAGCCGTTGGCCACATGAAGACAGACGGAAGACTGGATCGGAACTGGCTCAAAGGCGCGCTGGCCGATGCGATCCACGCGGTGCTGTGCGGCGCAGGTCACAACCTGCGGACGATCCTCAGGAACGCGCCAACTTGCTCTCTCTGTATCGCCCCCAGATTCCAATTTGATCCAGGCGACGACCATTGTGACGCGGGGGCGTACGACGGTCATACGCTGACCGAAGCGCTGGAACACGCAGCAATCCTGTGCGACGCCACGCCGGAAGTCGTCATCGTCGACCTTGGATACAAGGGTGTCGCCGGGCGAGCGCGGGGCCACTGGCGATAGGCCCGGCAGCCAAGGAAAGCCAACGTTGTACAGTGGCCGCCCCGATCGGATCTTCGGGTAGCCACGTAGCATCACCATACCGTTTTGCCAAATTCAGACAAAAACAGGCGAACCCGGTGACCGTGGCCAGAAAGAGCGGAAGAATAGACAAGAATAGGTGCGTTTGACATGATCTAGTCGATTAGTTGTAGAGAAGAAAAAGCATCTATCGTGATAGGTTTTTTGAGACTTCAGACAGTTACGCCATTAAAAATGCGTCGCCAAGCCCAAGCCGATTGCCGTCACGTTGGTGTTCAGGCCAGCCGGCGCACCGAGGCCACCGGGGGGATAGATTGCTTGATTGGCGATGCCGCGGTTCCACAGTTTCTTGAAGAAGCCGTAGAGCATTGTCGATTTCGAGAGCGAATACGTGTAGCCGATAGCCGCCGAGCGGATGATCCAGTTGCCGTAGTAGTTGTTCGTGACTAACTGCTTGCCGTCAGGACCGATATTCAGGTCGCTCAGGCCACCATACGAGACGCGGATCGTGCCAGCGGGGCCGGTCGGCACCGTGAAACCGAATTGCCAACCCTTGTCCACCCGGCCCGGATCGTTCGTACGGATCTGACCCGTAGCGTACAGTTCCATAAATTTCAGGTTGTAGCGGATGCCGAGCACGTTTTCGTACGTGTTGCGAGCAACGGCAGCAGACGGTTGCAGGCTGTGGCCGAAACCGTATTCCGTCAGCAGCGGTCCGTTCTGGTAACGGACAGTGACCAACTGGAAATGCTGCGCAGTTTGCAGGCCTTGGTTGTCGCCCCAGGAGTAGGTGGCGCTGCCGCTCAGTCCGTGGAATTCGGGCGACGAGTACTGAATCGTGTTGTCAGAGCGTGCCGGGTCTTGCAGCATGTTGTACAGCCACGGGCGCGGGTTTTCACCGCCCACCGACCCCAGCGGCGATCCCGGTGCGAGCAGCATCGGATCGAACGTGCCGCCCCAGTCGTAACCCATCGTTTGCAAGCGGCCAGCGATCAGCTGACCGTATTGCTTGCTGTCGAGGCCGACATAGGCGCGGCGACCGAATAGTCGGCCGCTCTGGCCGGACGTGCCGTTGTTGATGTTGAAGCCGCTTTCGAGGGTGAAGATTGCGGACAGACCGCCGCCTAGGTCTTCATTGCCATGCAAGCCCCAGCGCGAACCACCGGCACCGCCGCTGTTCAGGCTGACGGCGTGTTGGCCGGTCGAGTTACCGAAGTAGCCGACAAACACGTCGGCAACGCCATACATGGTCACGCTGTTCTGCGCGTGAGCCGCAGGCGCGAAAGCTGCGGCAACAGCGCAGCCGATAAGCAGTTTACGCAATTCAATGTCTCCTACGTATTGTAATTTGATTTGCAAAGTGCGGCCTCCGCTGCAACGGCGGAGCAGTCCGCGCACGACGTTAGGCATTCACAATAATATTCGTTTATGCCTACCAAATCAAAGGAATTTCAAATTCGTTGTGCTCAAGGGTATTCCCCTGGATGGCTCTATCAGGACGCTTAATACATGTAGTTCGTGTAGGAGGACGAAGTAAATGCAAGAAAGGTGGGGAGCGAACGCAACTCGTGTTCACTGCCAGCGCCAGCACAGAGTTGGCAAGCCCCGCCGCCCCCCAGACGTCGGCTTCAGGCTCACAGCAAATTCGGGGGAATTCGGCATCGAGAGCCAGAGGGGGAGCCCCGGTCACACAAGATGAGCCGGTATGAATTCGAGTGGGGGTTTTCCCGGCGTTTACATAATCCGTTAGACAGCTATACCATTCAATAGGCTAAATTGAATGCAAAACACGCGCTACCGTTTCCAGTTTTTATAAACGCTCCAAAGGAGGCAGGATGTTGGTTAACCAAGAGGATCTCTCCTCGAATAGCACTGCCACGTGTGTGAACGCGTGGCTCGACAGTTTGCAGGGACGGATGGTCACCGCGCTTCTGGGCGTCTTGTTCATCCTCCAGATCGCTCACCAACTCCACTCTGACCCGCGTTGGCACTGGCACGCTGGCACCGGTAAGCTCCCGCATGAAATCGTTACGGAGTTCATGGACGAGGCTTACACAAAGGGTAAGGGCGTCGAGGCATACAAGACGTACTTTGCAGAGAAGGCCGTGGATAACGCGCCGAACACGATCGATCACCAAGACGGCGAACCGATCCCGCATACGGTGAAGAAACTGATCGTCGAAGGTAACGACGTCGCGGTCTTCCACAAGATCGAAGCCGCGCGCGGTCAACCTGCGCAAGACGTCGTCGATGTCTACGAAATCAGCGGCTCTGGTTGGATCATTCGCCACGACCGCGTTGCACAGACGAGCGTCGCTGCCCCCGCGACGGCGGGAGCAACGGCCAAGGCTCCGGGCTAACCAATAAAGAGTGATTAGATTATGTATAACGATCAGAAAACGATGCCGCAACTCGTTGGCAAAGTCATTCTCCTGTTCTGCCGCCTGTATCTCGGTGGCTGGATGTGCGTCAGCGGCACAAGCTATTGGCTCGTGGCCACGGGCCACGCACCGATCTTCCCGCAACCGTTCGGCACGTTGCACGCATCGAACGAACTGCTGGTCACGATGGTTCACACGCACTTCTTCCATATTGTGAAGATTTGCGAAATTGTGGGCGGGGTATGCCTGATTACCGGCTGCTTTGTGCCCGTGGGCCTGCTGATGCTGCTGCCCGTGTCGTTCGTGGTCTGGTACAACGCGATCGTGTTGAACCATCGCTTCGACAAGATGTTCACGCCTTACATGGGCGTCGGCTGTCTGTACATGAATCTTATCCTGATGGTGTGGTACATCAAGTACTACTTTCCGATGATGACGTTCAAACCGACTCTTGGCCGCATCGCCGACTGGAGGAAGTTGCCGAACATTTTCAAGCAGGACGTCGCGGTCCGGAAATCGGATACACGAGTGCGCAACTGATGTGCGCGAGTGAGGGTTGCTACGTTGCATAAGTGACGTAGCTTTTTTTATCTGCATCAAAGGAAAGCGCCATGAAGATGGCACATGAATCACCGTGGAAGTACCTGGCCATGTGGGCCAGGTTGTTTTTCGCATTCCACTATCTTGAGTCAGGGCTTTACTACGTAATTTTTCGATACGTGCCGGATTTCAGCCACGCGGGAAAAGTGGGTACATATATCGGTGCGATGGCAGATGTCGGCTTCTATCAAATGGTCAAGTATCTTGAGACCATACTCGGTACGTTGCTGCTACTCGATATCGCGGTGCCGCTGGCGCTGATCGTCATGGCCGGTATCAGTGTAACGATCGTCTTTCTGAATCTTTTCGTCTCGCCTGATCCGCGTGAATTGTTCACCGGTCTTCAAGAGTTGCTCTTGAACGGCGCACTCTTGCTGGCATACGGCGGATACTACGCAAACTTTTGCCGTGTCAAAGCGAAGCCTTTTTGGTTTTGGGATGGGATGAAACGCCAAGGCCTTGAGCCGAGGAGTGAGTCATGAAGAAGGATTTCATGGTGGTTTTTGCGGTTGTAGTGGCGGTCACGCTGATAGTAATTTTCACTTCGACGATTTTCTTTTCTCGTCATCTGCGACTTTATGACTATGGTCCGCCCTTGGGCGCTGGGATCATTACTTTGGGAATGATGATCCGGGCCGCCTTGTCAGAACGATAAACGGATAGATGCGCCGCCCACAGCCCCGTCTACACCCTCACTTCACCGTCTTGAAGGATGCTTGAAACATGATAAAGCGATTTGCACGTTTCAAATCGGGATGGTCCCCAAACCAAATTTGCCATGACGTTACCGGAGCAATGTTCGCAACGCTTTTGTTTGCGCAGCCGATATGGGCACATGCTCAACCGGTCCAAACGCTCACGATCATGGAATATCGGGCGCACTTGAACTCGAACCAACCGACAGTGCGCGGCATGATCAAGTTCGCGGCACTCGTGAACGAAGAATCCAATGGACGCCTGGCAGTGACAGTGAGTGGGGCGGCAGTTCCGGGATCGCCCGAAGATCAGATCAAGACGTTGCAAGAGGGCGGTCATGGTGCCCCTGATATGATGCTGCTGGTTACGCCGGCACTGCGTCATGTCGAACCCGAATTCGAGATCATGGACCTTCCGTTCGTGGTCCACAGCGATCGCCAAGCGCATGAACTGCTGGACGGTCCCTTTGGGCAGAAATTGATGTCAGGTCTCCAAGGCCATGGACTGACGGGTCTCGCATGGTGGGAAAATGGATTCCGGCAGATCACGACGTCGGGGCGGTCGTTCGAACACGCTAATGATCTGACGGACCGTCCGGTTCGTGTGATTCCGGAACCGGCATTCGTCGAGACGTTTAAGGCCTTGGGTGCCAAGGTCGTCGGTCTTCCGTATCCCGAGCTATATGAGGCTCTCAAGTCAGGACGAGTGGCGGCTCAAGACAACTTCTACTCGCAAATCTTGGTCGGCCACCTGTACGATGTTCAATCGGCCGTGACGGTCACGAATCATTCCTATAGCGCGATAGCCGTCGTTGCCAACTCCGCAGTATGGGGGAGGTTGTCGGTTCGGGACCGAAATGTTTTGCAACACGCGGCGGTAGAAGCAGGGCGCTATGAACGCGATCTGATTAGAGAACAGGCGAGAACGGACAGGGCCACAATTGCACGTCACGGGATGATTGTTTATAGCCTCTCGCCAAGAGAGATTGCAAAGATGGAAGCGATGACAGAGCCCGTCCGGCAGCAATTTTTCCGCAACTACGACCCCGAGATTCTCGATATCTACCGGCGTCAGATAGCAAAGCACTAGATAATACGGTGATTGACGAAAATATAACCATCGGGGCAAAACAGGACGCCAAATTGGCGTCTTTCTCTCGGCACACGCGACTGATTCCTATGATCGTCGCTGTGCCGATGTTTTTACAGGCAGTCGATACATCGATACTGGGTACGGCACTTCAGTCCATTGCTGCGTCGTTGAACGTTGAGATACTTCACCTCAATTTCGCTATCAGCGCGTATCTCTTGAGTTTGGCGCTGTTTCTGCCCGCGAGCGGCTGGCTCACGGATCGCTTCGGTACCCGCCGTGTTTTCTGTTCGGCAGTCGCGATATTCTCTCTGGCGTCGGCATTGTGCGGAGCCGCAACCTCCATCACTCAAATCGTTCTGTTCCGGATATTGCAAGGCCTCGGCGGCGCGATGATGGTGCCGGTCGGACGGTTGATCCTCTTGCGCAGCATCCCGCCTGCGCAGTTGGTAATGGCGATGGTGTGGTTTACCGTGCCGGGGACCATCGGTCGTGTCTTGGGACCGCTTCTCGGAGGCTTCATCGTCACACTGGCGTCATGGCGGTGGATATTCCTGCTCAACATCCCTTTCGGTGTCCTGGGAATCTTGTTGTCACTAAAGTTCGTGCCGGATTCGCGATCCGAAAGAACGGAGCGATTCGACCTGACAGGGTTCGTTCTGATGGCGATCGGACTTTCTGGGGTGGTCTGCGGCGTGGAAACTATCGGGCGCAATTTTGTTCCGCTGAGCGCTACAATTTTCGTCACGAGCATCGGTATCGTGGCGTCGATCGCCTATTGGATCTATAGCCGAGATCGTACTGACGTGATAATCCCGCTTAGCATTTTCGGATATAAAGCATTCAGTATCACAAATATTGGTGGTATGCCGTTACGAATAGCGGTGGGTTCGGCGCCTATTTTCGTTCCGCTGCTTTTGCAAGTGGGCGTGGGATTCACGCCTATTCAATCCGGATTGACGAGTGCCTGGCTTTCGGTTGGTGCCTTTGGAATTCGGCCGATCCTGCGGCGGGCTATTAATAAATTCGGGTTTAAGCCTCTTATGATTACAGCGACCGTATTGTCGGCTGCTGCATTTGCAACCTATGGTTTGTTTTCGCCGGGAACATCAATTTATTTCATGTCTGCTGTGCTTTTCATGGCGGGCATCGTCAACTCGCTTGGAATGATCACGATGAATACGGTCGGATTTTCCGGCGTTCCGAAGGCTATTATGAGCAAGGCAACAGCACTTTCTACTATGATGCAGCAGACGTCGATGAGTTTTGGTGTCGCTCTATGTGCTTTCTGCTTGACGATCACTGCACAGACTCACGGGCATAGTGCGGAGCATTTGACGATGAGCGATTTTCCGATGACGTTCTTTATCGTAGGGGCCTTGAGTTGTCTGTCAGTGGCTGCGTTCATCAGTCTCCCTGCTGATGAAGGTGCCGAGCTGCGATAAGTAATCGAGGACAAGACGATGAATAAGGGAAATGCATCGTCAGTGGGCAGCGATTACGGACGGGATTTAGGCGAGCATTTTTGTGGCTACGACGCTACAGTCGCTTCCCATGCTTCATACTCCGCCGCATCTGATTGTCGACGAGACGTTCTAGAGGGAACACCTTGGACGCAAACCGTTAGACGAATAAGCCCGTCCCGATGAATTGCAGTCAAAAGTTAGACGCCGATCTGATGGACCTGCACAACGGTCAAGTTGTCACCTACCAGATGGACCAGCGGCCCGGCTTTGAACTAGACCGTGTTAGGAACTTCGAAGTACTGGGATTGCATGGACAAGCATAAGCATGGCGAAGACGACAAAATGCAGACCTGCGAGTGTTTCGGGCAAGCGTTCGTGGTCACGTGCGAGGCGTCGAAAGCGGTTGAGCCGTCCGAAGCTGCGCTCGACTACCCATCGACGTGGCAACGGCACGAAACCCTTTTTCGCTTCATCGAGCTTGAGCACCTGGAGATCAATTCCCTGAGCGCGCGCGGCCTGCGCAGGAGCTTCGCCCGTGTAACCCTGATCGGCAAAGGCCACTTTCACGGTTTCTCCCGTTGCCTGCTGCACCTGGCGCGCCAGGTCTGCCACCTGTGCGCGCTCCTGCTCGTTGGCCGGTGTCACGTGTACGGCGAGCAACTGACCCAGCGTGTCGACCGCCATATGCACCTTGCTGTCACGCTTGCGCTTGTAGCCGTCATATCCTGCGCCTGGACCGCTGTCACATGTCGATTGCATCGTACGGCCGTCAAGGATCACCGCGCTGGGCTGCCCCTGCCGCCCCTGCGCGACATGGATGATCGAACGAAGATCACTCACCATGCACTCGAAACAGCCGGCCGCCAGCCATCGTTGCGTCTGCTGGTACACGAGTTCCCACGGCGGAAAGTTGGTCGGCAGCATTCGCCACGCAGCCCAGCGCGAGCCATCCAGTGCAACGCATTGAACATCTCGCGCAACTCGTATTTACGCTGTGGTGCACTCTCATCCATCAACGTCAGATACGCTGCTACGAAGCTCCATTCTTCGTCTGACACGTCTGTCGGGTAGGCTTTACGTTTCTCTCTTGTCATCCCTCCAGGGTGATATGACTTCTCGTGTCAATATGATCGGTTCTGTGTTTTCGATGTTTGAATTTCCTGAGGGCGACGTAGCAGTAAATCTCGACGGTGGATCAAGCTGATATCCGCGGATTGGCTACCGCATTACAGATGTCCGCCCAATGAGCCTTCCGCTACCTACCACCGCAATTCGGATGAGATCCGTTGCCTACCCTGGTCGCGGGTTACTCGTGTGCCGGGCTACGCCGCCTTCAGGAAACTCCTGCACGTGTCGTTACGGTGGATGCAGACGCAGGGCATTGCTGTACATCATGGCATCTGTGTCTCGCGCGGTATGGCCAGCGACAAGGAGAGCCGGCAGATGTCCCAGATGAATCCGCTGAGTTCACGGGCAACTGCGACTACGGCGATATTCTTCTGCTTGCCGCGCGCGACGAGTTTGCGATAGCGTCGGCACAAGCGCACCTGTGCGTCCCAGGCTCGATCTACAATCGGTTTAGGCAGACCTTCGTGACGACGCTGAATATCGGGGCTCACACGCGCAGGGTGGCGATAGCTCCATGCAGCTTCAACTAGTAGCTTTCTTGCATAACTGTTGCCGCTTTTAGTGATGCTGCCCTGACGACGCTTGCCGCCCGATGAGTGCTCGGACGGCGTCACCCCGAGCCACGCCATCAACTGGCGTGGGTGCACGAAGCGTGAGAGATCGCCCAGCTCGGCGAGCATGCCCACTGCCGTGGTGAACTGGACACCGCGCATTGCCTGCAGGCCCAGGACGGCGGGATAGAAGCGCCAGTTGACGACTGCCTCACGCAGCGCGGACTCCAGCCGGTCACATTGGGCGAGCCGGTCTTCGATCGCGCGACGTAGCTCTTCAAACGCAAACTGCTGCCACGCACTGTCGAAGCTGTATGCGCTCAGCCAGCGTCGGTGCGCCGGCCCCCAGTCGGCAGAGCCGGTGTAGCGCACGCCGTGCGACAGCAGAAAGGCTTTTACCCGTTGCCGTGCACGCTTGAGGTCGTCCTTGGCAATCACCCATGCGCGGGCCAGATCCCGGAATGCTTCATCGTCGATGCTGGGGACGTATACGGCCGACAGGTCGCCGGCACGCAGCGATCGGACGAGCTTGACGGCATCACGTCTGTCAGTCTTGATGTGCTCACCTGGCTTGCGGGGAATCAGCGAGGGCGCGCAGACCATGCACTGGAATTCTTTCTGGACAAGCTGCCGGTAAAGCCCATATCCGCACGGACCGGCTTCGTAGACGATGCTGACGCATCGCGCTTTAGATTGCAGTCTCTTGCACAACCGTTCCACGTCGGCCTGCGTAGTACCGATCTTGCCGAGCAGTTCAACCTCGCCCGAACCAATCGCATAGGCGACCGTGATCGAATCCTCATGAACATCAAGACCCACGTAAAGAGTGCTATCGTGCTCCATGCTGGCCTCCGCGTCGGAAATCGCCGGGTGCGGCACGTCCGCACCGTGCGGCTCTGACAGCAATGCTAGCCCGCGTTTGATTCCGTTGCGGCAGGCCAGCCTCTGTCCCGCAGGAAGTCATACTGCCTACCAGGTTTTGGCCGGAAGTTCCTAACACCGTCTAGATTGTTCGGGTACTTCGAGGACCGGATCTTCGTGTCCTCCGGCAGCAGGCCATCGGCCTTCATCTCACGCACCGCTCGGTGTGAGGCGGCATACCCATCCAGCGTGATCGTCTCCGGCAGCTGGCCCTGATGTTTGATTGCCTTGCTGAAAAAGGCTTTGGTCGCGGACGCATCGCGCTTCGCTCTGAGCATGAAGTCTGCCGAATGGCCAGCTCGATCTGCCGCACGATACAGATAAACCCATTTGCCACGAACCTTCAGGTAGGTTTCGTCAATACGCCATGATCGCCCTGTGGGTATGCCAAAACGATTCCAGCGCTTGACGGACTCCGGCGTGAAGCGCTTCACCCAACGCATAATCGTGGAGTGCGCTAGCGACAAACCGCGCTCGGCCATCATCTCGACCAGATCGCGCAGGCTGAGCTAAGGTACCAGCGCACGCAGAGAATGATGATCTCCCGATCAAAATGTCGCCCATCAAACACCGCCTCCAGGCCCTTGCGCTTGATCATCACCGACCACCAGATTGTTGGGCTGAATTCTTTAATCGATTCGGGGAGCCTATTTGCATCAGAACCATGCGACATTCCTTCTGCTTATGCCGGGAAGCACAAAGATGAAGATTGCCGCTGGATGACGCGCAACGAAGCTGTAGCATCGACGAAATCAACATGTTCGGAAACGGCGACAGATCGGGTTCGAGTTCTTCGTCGTCTTACTCTACCAGCACATGGGCTGCGTGCCGGACCCTGTCACGGTGACTATACTGAAAGGGGTCGCCTCAATCCACGCGCGCCTCGTTCAGGCGACGGGCGCAGGATGTCAGCGCGAACATGTCTGGCCGCGGGGAGAAACGTATGTTCAAGCATCTGTTGGTGCCGACCGATGGTTCGGCCCTCTCCGAAGCCGCATTCAAACGACGGTGACGCTCGCCATGGAAAGTGGCGCCAAAGTCCCGGGGCTCAATGTCATCCCGGAATTTCATGTCCTCGCATACGGCACCGAAATGATCGCGGACACCGAGGATCGAGTCGTCCAGGCCACTCGAAAGCGTGCGGTTGACTGCCTCGCGGTCATCGCAAAAGCGGCCGCGCAAGCAGGTGTCGAGTGCGATACGGTTGCCACGAACCGCACCCTATTGTCCCGTGAGCTTCACCGGATCCCGGTCCGGTGCGCGGCTCACACCGCCGTCGGCACCACGACGATGCCGGCAACGGTGAACGTGGACTCCGGGCTTTCATGTATGCGCGGAACACGTAGGCCCAATACCCTGACAAGGTCGTGCATACAGGTCTAGAATGAAATTGGCGTTGCGTCGTTGGCGAAACGCTTTTCCCGAAACGGAAAGCGGCTGGCGACGTGGCCTGGAATCCCCACAGGACAGTGTCGCTCACTGCAAACGTGCGGATTTGGTTTCGATTTAATCAGGACCAAATAGGTCCCGATTAAAACGGGAGACGTTTCTATGTTGCGCATGAGCAAACTTGCCGATTACGGCACGGTGATCATGACCGCGATGGCGCGCGATCCGGATGCCGTCCACAGCGCAAGCAGCATTGCGACGGTGACCGGCGTCGCGATGCCCACGGTGTCAAAGGTGCTGAAAGTTCTGACGCGGGGTGGTGTCGTGGAGTCGCTGCGCGGCACAAACGGCGGTTACCTGTTGCCTCGACCGCCCGGGCGGATCACGCTGGCGGAGGTGATCGCCGCTGTCGACGGCCCGATCGGGATGACCGAATGCAGCACTACGCCAGGCCTGTGTATCCAGGAGGCGGCGTGCGCGGTGCGCGCCAACTGGCAGAAGGTCAATCGCCTGATCTACGAAGCGTTGCAGCAGGTCACGCTGGCGGACATGGCGGGCCCCGCCTTGCGCGCGGTCGATATCAGCGCGATCCGCGCCCGTAGTATCCCCAGCCACCGCGCGGGCGCGATGCCTGCACGCATGTCGACTGACGGAGGCCACGCATGAGCGCATCCACAACCGGTTTCGATGAACTGATCAGCCGCGAATACCAGCACGGTTTCGTGACTGATCTGAAGGCCGATGCGCTTCCGCGCGGGATAAGCGAGGACGTGGTCCGGCTCATTTCGGTGAAGAAAGACGAGCCGGCGTTCATGCTCGAATGGCGACTCGCGGCCTATCGCCACTGGCTCACGATGACCGAACCGCATTGGGCGACTGTTGAACACCCGCCGATCGACTATCAGAACATCATCTATTATTCCGCGCCGATGACGAAGAATCGTCCGAAGAGTCTCGATGAAGTCGATCCGGAACTGCTACGTACCTACGAAAAGCTGGGTGTGCCGCTGAGGGAGCGCGAACTGCTGGCGGGCGTAGCGGTGGATGCGGTATTCGACAGCGTGTCGGTAGCGACTACGTTCCGCGAAAAGCTGGCGGAACTCGGCATTGTGTTCTGTTCGTTCTCGGATGCCGTACAGCACCATCCCGAACTGGTGCGAAAGTATCTCGGCTCGGTCGTGCCGCACACCGACAATTTCTTTGCTGCGCTCAATTCCGCCGTGTTCAGCGATGGGTCGTTCTGCTACATCCCGCCGGGCGTGCGCTGCCCGATGGAACTGTCGACCTACTTTCGTATCAACGCCCAGAATACCGGGCAGTTCGAGCGCACTCTGATCGTCGCGGACAAAGGCGCGTACGTGAGCTATCTGGAAGGCTGCACCGCGCCGATGCGTGACGAAAACCAGCTGCATGCCGCTGTGGTCGAACTGGTCGCGCTGGAAGGTGCACAGATCCGCTATTCGACGGTGCAGAACTGGTATCCGGGCGATGCGTCGGGCAAGGGCGGCATCTACAACTTCGTGACCAAACGTGGCGACTGCCGCGAGGCGAATTCGAAGATTTCATGGACTCAGGTGGAAACCGGCTCGGCGATTACGTGGAAGTATCCGAGCGTGATCCTGCAGGGCGATAACTCGGTCGGTGAATTCTATTCGGTGGCGCTGACCAACCACTATCAGCAGGCCGATACCGGGACGAAGATGGTTCACATCGGCCGCAATACGCGCAGCACGATTCTGTCGAAAGGCATTTCGGCTGGCCGCGGCAAGAACGCGTATCGCGGCCTCGTGAAGGTCGTCCGTGCGGCGGAGGGCGCGCGCAACTACACGCAGTGCGATTCGCTTTTGCTCGGAAACCGTTGCAGCGCCCATACATTCCCTTACATCGAGGTCAAGAACCCGACCGCGAAGGTCGAACACGAAGCATCGACATCACGCATCGGCGAAGACCAGTTGTTCTATTGCCGGCAGCGTGGGTTGTCGCCGGAAGATGCTGTGTCGATGATCGTGAACGGCTTCTGCAAGGAGGTCTTCAAGGAGCTGCCGATGGAGTTTGCTGTCGAGGCGCAAAAGCTGCTCGGCGTCAGTCTGGAAGGCGCCGTGGGATAACCCTCAGCGATTCGAAGGATTCGGACCATGCTTGAAATCAGCAATCTGCAGGTCGAAGTCGACGGTAAGAAAATTCTGCATGGCATCGATCTGAGTGTAAATGCCGGCGAGGTGCACGCGATCATGGGCCCGAATGGCTCGGGCAAGAGCACGCTTGCCCAGGTGCTGGCCGGGCGCGAGGACTTTGCTGTCACGGGCGGCGAGGTCTCGTATCTCGGCCGTGATCTGCTGGCGCTCGCACCCGAGGAGCGCGCGCACCAAGGACTGTTTCTCGCGTTCCAGTATCCCGTCGAGATACCCGGCGTGAGCAACATTTATCTGCTGAAGGCGGCGTTGAATGCGCAGCGGCGGTATCGTGGCGAGCCGGAGCTCGATGCGATGGAGTTTCTGCAACGGGTCAAGGAGAGGATAACGCTGATGCAGATGGACGAGAGTCTGCTGTATCGCGCCGTGAACGAAGGTTTTTCGGGCGGAGAGAAGAAACGCAACGAGATTCTGCAGATGGTCGTGCTGGAGCCCCGGCTCGCCATTCTCGACGAAACGGATTCCGGACTCGACATCGATGCATTGCAGATTGTCGCGCAGGGCGTCAACAGCATGCGCAGTCCAGAACGGGCGATCGTGCTCGTGACGCACTATCAGCGGCTATTGGACTACGTCGTGCCGGATCGCGTGCATGTGCTGGCGAATGGCCGGATCGTGAAGTCGGGGTCCCGTGAACTGGCGCTGGAGCTGGAGCGTAAAGGCTATGGTTGGATCGACGATGAAGCGGTGCAACCAGAAAATAGAGCAAGCCAGGAAAGTGCGGGGCGTCCATGAAAAACGAATCTCTCGACTATTTCCATCAGGCTTTTGGGCAACTCGCGAAGACGTTGCCCGGCGCTGAATTTCCGTGGCTGCGTGATGCGCGCCGAAGCGCGTTCGACCAGTTCGACGCGCTGGGTTTGCCGACCACGCGGCACGAGGACTGGAAATACACGAACGTGTCGGCGCTTGGCAAGCGTCCCTGGCATTTCAGGGCACAACGCACCGACCTCGTCGACCTCAGCGGCGGTAGGGACGGGCGCCGCATCGTCGATGAACTCGAGCTGGACCCTGCCGGGCATCGACTGGTCTTTGTCAACGGCCGGCATGTGCCGCGGCTGTCGAAGCTCAACGGCTTGCCGCATGGTGTATTCGTAGGCTCGCTCACGCGGGCGTTGAAAGAAATGCCGCAACGGCTGGAGGCGGCGATTGTCTCGCCGGAATATGCAGACGGCTTTGCCGCGCTAAACACGGCGTTTATGACGGACGGGTTTGCCGTCGTGCTGCCGCCTGGCGAGGTCATCGATCAACCGCTGCAGATCCTGTTCCTGACCGACGAAGCGAATCTTGCGGTGCAGCCGTTCAATATCGTGCTTGCAGGAACACGCTCGGGCTGCACGATCGTCGAGCACTTTTTAGGGCTGAGCGACGACGCGTACTGGACCAACGCGGTCACCCGCATCGTCGCAGACGAACAGGCGGATGTGCAGCACTACCGGTTGCAGCGGGAAAGCTCGAAGGCTTTTCATATCGCGTCAGTCGCCGTTGCGCAGCAACGTGGCAGTTGTTTTACCTCACATGCGTTCGCGTTCGGCGCCGCGTTGTCGCGCACTGGTATCGGCACAAGCCTGAACGCCGAGAACGCGCAAGCCACGTTGAACGGTCTTTATTTCGTTGGGGGCCGGCAGCACGTCGATCACCACACGCGCATCGATCATACTGAGCCGCACGGCACGAGTCGCGAATACTATCGCGGCGTGCTCGACGGCGCTGCGCGCGGCGTGTTCAACGGACGCGTCATCGTGCATCGCGATGCGCAGCAAACGGACACGCATCAGGCGAATCACAACCTGCTGCTGTCGCGCAATGCGGAGATCGACACGAAGCCGCAACTCGAGATCTACGCCGACGACGTGAAATGCACACACGGCGCGACGGTCGGTCAACTGGACGACAGCCAGCTGTTCTATTTACGTGCACGGGGCATCGAAGAGCGTATGGGGCGGGCGCTATTGACATACGCATTTGCGCGCGACATTGTCGAACGGGTGCGCATCGATTCGCTGCGTGGCCGGCTCGAAAACCTGCTGTTCGCGCGCACCCCGGAAGGGGAGCGTATCAGGGAGTTGCTATGAAGCCGATCGAACAGATGCAGACGCCCGATCCGCGCAATGTCGAGCACTGGCGAGCCGATTTTCCGATTCTGGGAGAGCGCGTGCATGGCCGGCCATTGGTCTATCTCGACAATGGCGCCACTACGCAAAAGCCTGCCTCGGTCATCTACGCGGAAAACGCTTACTACCGGCATAGCAACGCCAATGTACACCGCGGCGTGCATCTGCTGTCTCAGCGCGCGACCGATTCATTCGAGGCCGCACGCGCGAAGATTGCACGCTTCATCAATGCGCAGCGTCTGGAAGAGATCGTGTTCGTACGTGGCACGACCGAAGCGATCAATCTAGTCGCCCAGAGCTATGCTCGCCCGCAAATCAAGCCCGGCGACGAAATCCTGATTAGCGCGATGGAGCACCATTCGAACATTGTGCCGTGGCAACTCGTCTGCGAGCAGACGGGCGCGGCGCTGAAGGTCGTGCCGATCGACGATACGGGCGCGCTCGATGCCGACGCGTACGAGCGTTTGTTGAGTGAACGTACGCGGCTGGTCGCGATGACTCATCTGGCCAACGCGCTCGGCAGCATCAATCCGGTGGAGCGCATCGTTGCAGCGGCACGCGCGCGGGGCGTGCCGGTGCTGCTGGATGGTGCACAGGCAATCGCGCATCTGCCGGTCGACGTCCGCGCGATAGATTGCGATTTCTACGCGTTTTCCGGGCATAAGGTGTACGGACCGACTGGCATTGGCGTGCTATACGCCAAGGCCGCACTGCTTGAAGCGATGCCGCCATGGCAGGGCGGCGGCGACATGATCCGCTCGGTAACGTTCGAGAAAACGGAATACAACGCGATTCCGTGGAAGTTCGAGGCGGGTACGCCGAACATTGCCGGCGCGATTGCGCTGGGCGCCGCACTCGACTATGTCGACAGCATCGGCATGGAAGTCATCGCCGCGCACGAGAACGAACTGCTCGCCTATGCGACGGCCGCGCTGCGGGTGATACCGGGCTTGCGTTTTATCGGTAGCGCACGCGACAGGACAAGCATTGTGTCGTTCGTGCTCGACGGCGTGCATGCCCATGATGTCGGCACGATTCTCGATCGTCACGGCATCGCCGTGCGTGCGGGCCATCATTGCGCGATGCCGGTGATGCAGCGCTTCGGCGTACCGGCTACCGTGCGCGCGTCGCTCGCCCTCTACAACACGCACCAGGATATCGACGCGCTGATCGAAGGCCTCGTCAAGGTCAGGGAGATATTCGGAACATGAGCGATCTACGTGATCTGTATCAGGAGGTTATCTTCGACCACTACCGGCGGCCGCGTAACTGTCATGGACTGTCCGGTGCCAATCACACGGCTGAGGGCTATAACCCGCTGTGCGGCGACCGGATTACGCTGTATCTGCGAATCGAGGACGGCATCGTCAAAGAGGCGAGTTTCGAAGGCGCAGGCTGCGCAATTGCGACAGCATCAGCGTCGCTGATGACCGAGGCGCTGAAAGGCAAAACGGAAGCAGAGGCCGAAGCGCTGTTCGGGCGTTTTCACGACATGGTGACAACACCCGCTGCAGGGCAGGCGGCAGCCGCGCCGGAGATGGGAAAACTGGCGGTGCTGTCCGGCGTGCGTGAATTTCCCGAGCGGGTGAAGTGCGCGACGCTCGCCTGGCATACGCTGCACGCCGCGCTGCACGACGAGGATCGCCCCGTTTCGACAGAGTGAGGCAGACGATGAGCACATTCGACTGGCTGAAGCGCGCCGAGGCCGCACAACCCGGCAGTGGCACAACGACAAAACATCTTGAAGACCGCGTGATCGACGCGCTGCGCACCGTGTTCGACCCGGAGATTCCGGTCAACATCTACGATCTGGGGCTTGTTTATGGTCTTGACGTGGACGAAGCCGAAGGCCGCGTTGAGATCCGCATGACGCTGACCGCGCCCGGCTGCCCGGTTGCGCAGACCTTCCCGGCGACGGTGGAGGATGCGGTGTTCTCGGCGAGCGGAGTGAACGACGTGCACGTTGAACTGGTGTGGGATCCGCCGTGGTCGAGAGACCGGATGTCGGATGCGGCGCGCCTGCAATTGGGGATGCTTTGACATGTCCGACTGGGTCGATGTCGCCGCGATCGGGGATTTCCCCGCTGGGTCTGTACGCAGCGTCGAGGTCGATGGCGCGCAGGTTGCTGTGTTCAACGTCGACGGCACCTGTTATGCAATCGAGGATGTCTGCCCACACGACGGCGGCATCCTGACGGGCGGTGTTGTGGAAGGCGACGTGGTCGTCTGTCCGCGCCACGGTGCACGGTTTTGCATCAGGACCGGGAAGGTGTTGGCGCCGCCGGCATATGAGGATGTGGTGGCATTTCCGGTGCGGATCGAGGCCGACGTTGTTCAGGTCCGTGACGAGCGATGGGATTGAGGTGCGCTGTTTTTCCGGGTTTTTTGCGACGCCTCCGCTCCAGACGACGTTCTGCCGACCGACGCGAATGCTGATGGGTTCGGCACTGCTGCTGATCGCGGCCATCTTCTGGTCGGCCACTATCGACGCGAACACCGGCGGGCAAAGTTGCTGAAGCACCTGGAGTACCTCCCGCAATGGCCCTGGCGAAGGCATGGCCATTGACGTCGCGGGAGGTCGACAGCGTCGAAGGGACGACGACGCAGCATGAAGGCGGACGCGCTATTCCTGCATGCTATCGAAAGCCGGTAACTACCGTTGCTCTGTTCGCTGCGGCTTCATCGCTGATGCAGCAGGCGTCGCTTTCCATTGCGCGCGAGTCGGACGTTGAGGCTGATTGTTGATCAAAAAGATAAAGGCCGCGGCCGTCCTGACATTGTCCGCAAGTCGTGACTGGCATCATGTGGATGCTGTGGATGCGTCACCCTGCGCGCTCTTTTCGCCAGCTTGAATTGAGTCTGTCGTCCGCCTTTCGGGGGGCAGCGGTCGGTCCCATTCGCCGCGTCGCATGGTAAGACCCCGCGCTGGCCACGGCAAACATGACACAGACGTTCCGGCCCGCGTTCGGCTTACCGACGAGATCGCCAGTGTCGGACGACATCTGGATTTATCGCTGACGGATGTAGTGGTCCGATACGACATTGCGTTGATGGATCCATGCAATCGCCAGTTCGATTGCCTGGTCCCACGCTTCTTGCATGTCGCCAAAATCGCCCTCGACGCCGAGCGTCCGGCTTTCGCTGTCCCGATCCGTGACAATGGCCGCGGCTGCATAGCGCCCCCGCTCCGACATCGTCACGAGCGGCCGGATCACGAAACCACGGTAGGTAATGTCTTCCCTCTGCATAGTGCCTCCCAGTAGCCAAGGAAACGCCGTCACAGCGCTGTGCGCGTCTATCGAGTCGCGCGCCATCATCACGTGACGCAAGCACCGCGCCCGAAGCGCTGCTGCTGGCGTCACGCGATACGGGTGACGATCATCGCCCGATGCTGCAAATGAGCAGACTTGATGCCCGCCCCGATGCAGCTCTACAAGCTGAGCTATCGGCCCGGCTAGCCCGATATTCATCCGCTACCGGCGCGACTTGCCTGCCCACTAGCCGATATCGATCGTGCGGCTCGCGGATCGCGACGGCTCCGATTTCGGTACGGTCAACGTGAGCACGCCGTTGTCGAACTTCGCCAGGGCGTGCTCGGGGTCGGCGTTTTCCGGCATCGGGATCGTGCGCACGAAGCTTCCATAGGCGCGCTCAAGCCGGTAGCAGCCGTCTTCCTCGCTGCGCACGTCCTGTTTTTTCTCGCCGCGCAGCACGAGCGACCCATCCTCGACGGTGACGTTCAGATCCTCCCGCTCCATTCCGGGCAACTCGGCGGTTACCCGCAATACCTGCCCATCATCGACCACGTCGATGCGCGGCTGGAAGCGCGATGAACTGAAGTCGCCAAACCATCGTTCCAGAGCACCCCGTCCGGCGAACGGATCATGAAAGAACTCTTCAACTGCACGCCACGGTTCGCGCGAGAAGAATCGTGGAATATCGGAGAACGCGGCCCGCCACTGTTCGCTTGCCGGCGGGCCTTCCGGGCTGTCCGCGCCGGACTTGCGCCCCGCGCCACGCAGGAACTTGAAGGGATTCCACTTCTTTGGGTCGGTGTTCATCGCATCCTCCTCTACGGTCTGGCAGGAGAGCCGGATATGGGTCATTTCACCGAAACAACGACTTCGCCGCCTACTTACACTCAACGTGCCACCTCCGGGCCGCGGCGGTCGAGAGGTGGTGGCCAGACGGCCACCACCGGGTTTCCACCCTGTCGCTGTCGCCCGCACTGCTAGTTCGTGCGGACCTCGATGCGGCGCGGCCGCGCCTCGTCGCGGCGCGGTATCGTCAGCTTCAGCACGCCGTCCTTCAGGTTTGCGTCGATTTTCGAGGTGTCGAACTCGGCACCAAGCGAGAAAGCCCGCGCGAAGTGAGGCTGGCGGATCTCCGCATGCTGTACGCGTAGCCCCGCTGGCGTGGGCACCACCGCCTCGGCCTCGATGTACAGGTTGCCGTCATGCACCTTCACATCGAGCCGGTCCCTTGTTACGCCGGGCAGATCAGCCCACAGGGTGACACCCTGGCTATCCTCGAAGATATCCACGGGCGGCGTTAGCGTGATTCCGCGTTGCGACTGCTCGTCTTCGCGCCGGGACACTGCCGTTTCATCTTTCCGGGCGAGTTCTGTCGTGTCGTTCATGATGTCCTCCTCAGTTCCTTGACGCATTTCATTGAACGGTGATGGCCCGCGGCTTGGACGCCTCCCGCTTGCCGATGCTCACGGTCAGGCAGCCATTGGTGTACTGCGCCGTCACCTTGTCGGGGTCGGCATGCTGCGGCAGTTCAATGACGCGCCGGAAAGAGCCGGTGAAGCGCTCCTGCGCATAGGTACGCGTGTCGTCGCCAGCCGCGTCCGGCTGTGCGGTCCCGCGTTCGCCGCTAATGGTCAACAGTCCTTTGTCGATGGATACGTCGAGGTTCGCCGGATCGATACCCGGCGCGAACGCGACGATTTCAATCGAGTCGTCGGTCGAACCAATGTTGACCTGTGGGAATGCGCCGAAGCGCCCGGAACGGATGCTGGAGGGGAAGCCGCCGAACAGGTTTGCCATCTGCCGCTGCAGACGGTCGAACTCGCTGAAAAGGTCGGTCCCGAAGTAGAGATCACTCATGGTCGTTTCCTCCTATAAACCAGCAGGAAGACGAACTGGCCTACGCGCTCCAGTCCGTCCGCCATGCTGCCGGCAAACAAATCGAAACACGCAGCGCGCCAAAACATCCCGGCGCGACTGCCTGAGCGATATCTAAAATAGGACTGGAAACGGAAATTTCAAGGAGCTATGGCGACTTTTTGTTCTTGAATTCGGATTGCCATACCCCTATTTTCACGACACCCTGCAACACCCTGCGAGGACACCATGGAATTCGAATACGACTGGTTCACCCTTGGCCGGCACCGTATCCGGTTGCGCTCAACAAAGGGTTTCCCGACCGGGACGATGCGCACGGCGGTCGAAGTCATCCGGCTGGCGATCGACAGCAACATGAGCGCCCGGGCGCGGCTGGTTGAAGTGGTGTGCCGGCATGATTCCGCTTACGAGATCGCTGTCGGCACCACGTTCGCCGACGACCGGTTATGCGCGCCGCACCTGGAAGCGGCGGTCGCGACGGTGCTGGGGCTGCAACCGGCGCAGATCAACATCCTTGTGACCGTCGTTACGCAGGAGGAGGTCGACCTGCACTTCGGTGTCTACGAAAGGATGCTGGCTGAAAAACTCGGCGTGGTGCCGCCGATCCAGTAGCGCGCGCGGCAAGGATGGAGCGGTTGATCGGAAACTGATGCGGAAAATAAAGGTCGATTGTCGGCGAGGCAGCCCACGTCGATCTCGTCGATGCCGCGATCCTCGATGCGGTCCGTGAACGTCCTGACGGCGGCCTTGAAAAGACGCGAGTAGTGGCGGTATGAATCGAAGTCGGTCGGCAGCGGGATCGCGTCGGGCGCGAGCGCGGCGGCCTTCATGCCCATCGCCGAGAACACGCCGAGCGCGCGCGCCTCGTAGGTCGCGGGGGTCACGACGCCGCGGCCCGCGTAATCGCGCGGCGCCTGCTGCCGTCTTCGAGCACCTGCGGCGCGCTGTTGCGGCCGCCGCCGATCAACACCGCGCGGCCGCGCGCAGTTCCAGATAGCGTAGCAGTTCGGCGGACGCATAAAACGCGTCCATATCGAGGTGCGCGATGCGGCGGGTTGGCGAATTCATGGGGATTGACGCGAACGACGGCAATGAACGGGAGCGGCGAAGGCGCGCGTTCCGATCGCGCCAGCCCGTCAGGGTACCTTGCCGCGATTTCCGCCGGTCAGGGCCGCCGCGGTCGGGCGCACGCGTGTCGTTCAACGCAATGTTGAAGAAAAGCGGCTTCAGAAACTTCGCGCTGTCGACGGGCGCGGACCCCGACGAGAAGCTCCATGCATGGACGCGGGCGGGGCGCGTCGATAGCGATGAATGGAACTACGCGGTCGCACGATCGGCGACGCGCGCGCTTGGCGTCGTCGTCAAGGGCCGGCGCACCAGCCTGCTGAGAGACTGGCCCGGCCTGCTGGCGATGTGGCTGTCGATAGGCGTCGCGATGGGCGCCGGGTTCGGCGGCTTCGGCTGGTTCGCGTTCAAACGGATCGCGCGGCAGGTGTCGTTCCTGGCATCGCTCGAATGGGCGCAGGGCTGGCTGTTCGCGAAGGCCATGCGCCGCGAGGAACTGGTCGCATGTCTGCCGGCGCGCCACGCGTCGCACGCGCCGGCGCAGCCCGCGATCCAGTAGTTCGGCGCCCGGCCGTGCCGGGCGCGATGCGCTTACTGCTTGACGCCTTCCGCCTGGATATGCAGCGTGGTCTTCATGTTGAAGCCGTACGCCTTGCCGAAGTCGATGCCGAAATCGTCGCGATTGAACGTCGCGACCGATTCGGTGCCACACACTTCGCGCTTCAGCATCGGGTGCTGGATGCACTTGAACGATTCAATCTTCAGATTGACCGGTTTCGTGACGCCGTGCAGCGTCAGCGTGCCGATCACTTCGACCGGCTTGTCGCCGTCGAAGCGGATCTTCGTGCCCTTGTAGGTCGCGGTCGGGAACTTAGCGGTGTCGAAGAACTTGTCGCCGACCAGTTCCTCGTTGAGCTTGTCGTTGCCGATGCCGACCGAGGTCAGGTCGATCGTCGCCTCGACCGTGCCGGTCTTCGCCGCGCGATCGAGCACGACGGTACCGCTGCTTTTCTGGAACTTGCCGCGCCAGATCGACAGGCCGCCGAAGTGGTCGGTCTCGAAGCTCGGCGACGTGTGCGTCGGATCGAGCAGGTAGGTTTCGGCGGCGGCCATCGCGTTGAACGAGCATGCAGCGGCGAGCGCGCCGGCGGCGAGCAGGAAGGATTTCTTCAAGTTGGACTCCAGAGGTCGAAGGGTAAGGCGGTGCTGCGGCGTTGTGGGTTATTTCTTCGCCGCGACCAGATGAAATTTGATGACGACTTCGTCGGCGACCACCGACGTGTCTTTCCAGTCGCCGGTGCCGACGTCGAACTGCGTGCGCTTGATCGGCAGCGAGCCGTCGAAAGTTTGCATGGCGCCCTGGCTCGCGATCACGACCGGCACGACGACCGTTTGCGATTTGCCTTTGATCGTCAGCTTGCCGGTCACCTTGTACTGGTTGCCGCCAGCCGGCGCGATCGAGCTCGACACGAAGGTCGCGCTCGGGAAGGCGCCGCTGTCGAACCATTCCTTGCCTTGCGCCTGCTTGTTGTAGTCGTCGGCGCCGAGGTCGTAGCTCGCGGTGTCGATCGACACGTTCGCGCTGCCCGCGGCAGGCTTCGCCGGATCGAAATTCAGTTGCGCGGAGAACTTCCTGAACTTGCCGTCGACGGGCACGTTCATCTGTTTGGTCGTGGCGATGACGCTGCTTTTCGCGAAGTCGACGTCGGCGTGCGCGAGGTTAGCGCCGAGCAGCGCAAGCACCGCGAAAGAAGCGAGCGTCGCGCGATGAGCGGAGTGATAAAAGGGTGTCTTCATGATGGTACGCATCCTATCCGAGCTTCGCGGCCTGATTGCACACCGCGAGGAATTTGATTGCCAACCAGTCGTAACCAATCGACAGGAGTTATGGTTTTCTTCAAGCTTTCGTATCGTCATGCGCGGGTCTTCAGAAACGGCACCATGCGCGCGAGCAATCCGTCGCGATCGATGAACTGATGCTTGAGCGCCGCGAGCACGTGCATCAGTACGAGCGCGAGCAGCGTGTAATTGAGCAGCACGTGCACCGTGCGCAGCGTGGCCTTCAGCGCCTGATCGGGACCGGTGATCGTCGGCAGCGGCAGGATGCCCAGATACACGACCTGAATGCCGGCCGCCGAGCTGTAGAAATAGCCGGACAGCGGAATCGCGAGCATCAGCAGATACAGCAGGCCGTGCACCAGATGCGCGGCGGCCTTCTGCCAGCTGGGCGTCGCGGCATCGAGCGCGGGCGCGCGATGCGTCGCGCGCCACAGCACGCGCAGCAGCGCAAGCGCGAACACGGTCACGCCGATCCATTTGTGCCATGAGAAGTACTTGAGCTTCGTCGGCGTGAAGCCGGGGATATCGGTCATGATCCAGCCGATGTAGAAGCCGCAGATCATCAGCGCGGCGACCAGCCAGTGCAGCGCGATCGCCGCGCCGTGGTAGCGCGTGGGAGCGCAAGCGTGTGTTTGCATCGTGTTCTATCCGTTGCTCGCGAGAAGCCGCGTGAGAATGCGGATAGTAGGGATGCCAATTCAAACCGAATAGGCGGGTGCGCGGGAACAGATCGTTGTCGCGGTGATGTCAATCGTGTCGAAAGGCATGCGCGCTGAAGGTACGCGCATGAAGGCACGCACACTGCTGTGGAGCGCTCGCCGTGGTACCGCTGTGGTAATTTGTTGCCCCGAACTACAAGGTTGCGCGCTTTGCGCAGCCATCGACATAACCCATTATTCGGGCTTTAAGCCGTGAATTCCATTTTTCTTTCCTGGAGTATTGCCGCGTTCGCCACCGCCGGCGTGATCACACGGCCGTTCAAATGGCCCGAAGCCGTGTGGGCCGTCGGCGGCGCGGTGCTGCTCGTCGCCCTCGGCCTATTGCCCTTGCATCTCGCGGTCGAAGCGATCGGCAAGGGCACCGACGTCTATCTGTTCCTGTTCGGCATGATGCTGCTATCTGAAGTCGGCCGCCGCGAAGGGCTGTTCGACTGGGTCGCGGTGCTCGCTGTCAATCATGCGCGCAGTTCGCCGCGCAAGCTGTTCGTGCTCGTGTATCTGTTCGGCGTGGTGATCACCGCGTTTCTTTCCAACGACGCCACCGCCGTCGTGCTGACGCCCGCCGTGTTCGCGGCGGCGAAGAAAGCGAAGACACCGCCGCTGCCGCTGCTGTTCGTCTGCGCGTTCGTCGCCAATGCGGCGAGCTTCGTGCTGCCGATTTCGAATCCGGCCAACATCGTGCTGTACGGCAATCACACGCCGCCGCTGGGACCGTGGATGCTGCGCTTCACGCTGCCGTCGGTGCTGTCGATTGCCGCGACCTTCGCGATGCTGCGCTGGACGCAACGCGAGGCGCTCGCTGGCGTCTGCGAGGCAAATCTCGACGCGGTCGAGCTCTCGGCGAGCGGGCGCGTCGCGCTCGCGGGCATCGCGGTGACGGCCGGCGCGCTGTTGACGGTCTCCGCCTACGACATCCAGCTCGGCCTGCCGACCGCGATCCTCGGCACGCTGACCGCGCTCGTCGTGCTGATCAAGGAGCGCAGATCGCCGCTGCCGATGATGCGCGAAATTTCGTGGAACGTGTTGCCGCTCGTCGCCGGGCTGTTCGTGCTGGTCGAGATGCTCGATCACACCGGTGTGATCAACATATTCGCGGGTGCGTTGCGCCGCGCGACCGAACACAACGAAATGGAAGCGGCCGGGTGGGCCGGCGCGAGTGTCGCGTTCCTCAGCAATCTGATCAACAACCTGCCGGCCGGCTTGATCGCGAGTTCGACCGTGATGCAGGCGCATAGCCCCGAGCGCGTGATCGACGCGCTGTTGATCGGCGTCGACCTCGGGCCGAACCTGTCGATCACCGGCTCGCTCGCGACGATCCTGTGGCTCAACGCGATTCGCCGCGAAGGCGAAGACGTCAGCTTCATGAAGTTTCTGAAAGTCGGCGCGCTGGTGATGGTGCCCGCGCTCGTGCTGGCGCTTGGGGCACGGATATTAACTGGCTGAACGGTTGCCGGATCCGCCCGCCATCGGCGGGCTTGTGCAGGAGCCGACGCGGTTCGCGCCGGCGAGCTGGTCCAGTCGCGCGCCGACCGAGCGCAGCCTCGCTTCGAGGCGGGCGACGCGCTGGCGTTGCGCGGGCACCATCGACGAACGGTTCAACGCATGCAGCCGACGCTGCCAGTACGACAGCGGAAAACGGTCGCGCCCTGAAAGTGCGTTGAAAACGACTTCGAGGTGGGCGATTTCCTTGTCGACATCTTGGTAATTCATCACAAAGGTCCAGGAAAGAAGGGTGGATAGGGGCGCGCGAACCCGACACGGGTCGCAAGGTCCGTTCCATCCCGCCTATATGTAGTCAATATCGGCCGTGACGGCACAGAGCGCCAGATCGGGCGCGCACCTGGCGCGGTGCGCGATGGTAAGAAGCGGCAAACTCCATGCAAGTTTTACGCGGCGCTCCACCTGTCAACGGGACAACGGGAATTCACCAGGCGTGCCCGCGAGGCGCGTGTCCTATGCTGAGTCAACGGCGTGGCCCGGTCTCGGGGCGATCGAAACCGCCCGCGCGACGGCCCGGCGCGCTTTCAACGCGGCGCGATCACGAGCGGTTGCGCATAGCTGACCGTCGGCGCGGGCACCACCGCATAGTTGAGCGCGGGCGGCACCGCGACGATGGTCGCGGCCGCCACTGGCACGGCGACAGGCGGTGCCGATACGTACACGGGATTGACCGGCACCGGGTAGTAGACCGGCCGCGGCGGCGGCGCGTAGACCACGGCGGCGGGCAGGTACAGCACGACTCTCGCGTAGGCAGCGGAAGAACAGGCGAGACCGATGGCGGTGAGAGTCGAGGCGCAGGCGAGACGGATAGTCATTTGGGACTCCTGATACGTGAATGCCGACGAACGGCAGACGGAACGATACGCAGCAGGCCCGCAAAACGAAACCGCGAACTCATTTCGTTCGATGTCACGCTGCAGCGGCACCCGGCGCCGTGACATGATTCGACATGATTCTTGAATTGCGATCGCGCGGCGTCTGACCAAGAATTCGGCCTGTCATCGAAACGGCTCGCGGCACCCAGGCAGGCGACGGTCGATGTTCCAACCGAAGGAGTCAGTCATGAAGAAGTTGCTCGCCACCGTGCTGCTGTGCTGCGCGTCCACCGTCGCATTCGCTCAGGCCGCCGCGCCGCAAGGTATCAGCCAGCAGCGGATGGAGCGCATGGAGCAGCAGTTGCAAACGCGTTTTTCAAGCGCGAACACCACCCACGACGGCAAGCTGACCCGCGACCAGGCGGCGGCCGGCATGCCGATGCTCGCGCGTCATTTCGACGAGATCGACACGCAGAAGGCCGGCTACATCACGCTCCCGCAGATCGAGGCATTCATGCAGGAACGCGGGGCCGCACACTGAGCGGCTCGGTTATCGAGGAGCTTTCGGATGGAACGCCCCGCCAGGATCATCGTGCTCGACGACGAAGCCGAGTTGCGCAACATGCTGCTGCGCTTTCTGCGCGGTCACGGCTTCGACGTGCGCGCGGCCGAGGACGGCAAGCGACTGAATCGCTACCTGGAGCGCGAGCCGTTCGACCTGCTGATACTCGATCTGATGATCGGCGAAGAGGACGGCCTCGAGATCTGCGCGAAGCTGCGCGCTCAAGGACAGACCTTGCCGATCCTGATGTTGACCGCGAAGGGCGATCCGCTCGATCGCGTGACCGGCCTCGAAACCGGCGCCGACGACTACCTCGCGAAACCGTTTCTGCCGCGCGAACTGGTGGCGCGAGTCAATGCGTTGCTGCGCCGCCAGAAGATGGCCGCGGGCGACGTCACGCTGACGTCGCAGCGCGTGCGTTTCGGCGACTTCACGCTCGACATCGGCAAGCAGGAGCTGTCGCGCGCGGGCGAGCCGCTCGAGATTCATTCCGCGCAGATGCTGCTGCTGGTCGCGCTCGCGTCGTCGCCGAATCGCGCGGTGAGCCGCGACAACCTGCTCGCGCGTGCGCGAGGGCGCGACCATGACGCGCTCGATCGCAGCATCGACGTACAGGTGCTGCGGCTGAGGCAGATCGTCGAGGACGATCCGTCGAAGCCGCGTTTCATTCGCACTGTCTGGGGCGCTGGCTATATGCTCGTCGCCGATGTCGAATCATGATGCGCTCGCTGTCGCGCGCACTGCTGCCGCGCACGCTGCTCGCGCGCAATATCGCGCTGTTGATCGCGCTCGTGATGCTGAGCCAGCTCTGCTCGATCGTCGTGCTGCTGCATTACGTGCAGCGGCCACGCGTCGAACGCGCGGCGGCCGTGTTCGCGACCTACGTGACGACGCTCGACAACCTGCTCGCGGCCACTCCGCCCGCCTCGCGCGCGGCGCTGACCGCGCGTCTCGACGCGCGCGAGCAGTTGCCGCCCGAAGCGACCGACACACCGCCGCACGATCTGTTGCGGGTGTACAGCTCCTATCAGCGCGGCGTTTTCATCGACAGCCTGCAAAAGCATCTGCCCGCCGATATGCCCGTGCGGTGGCAGACCGAGGGCGCGCAGCGGCTGTGGATTCGCATGCATGCGCCGGCTGCCGGGTCCGACCACGCGGCCGGTTCGTTGGCCAGCGCGCCATACTGGATTGCGCTGCCGGTTCCCGAGGACGCGCAGGGCAGCGGCCTCGAAGCGGCGATCTTCCTGTCGTTGGGTCTCGGCGTGCTCGCCGCGCTCGCCGGCTACGCGATCCAGCTGCACCTGAACGAACCGTTGCACGAGCTCACGCAAGCGGCGCGGCGCGTCAGCGCCGGCGACCTGCCCACGCCGCTGCCGACCGACGGACCCGCCGAAATCGCCGCCGTGGGCAGCGCTTTCAATCAGATGACGCGCGCGTTACAGGACGCCGAAGCGACGCGCGCGTTGATGCTCGCGGGCATCTCGCACGACATCCGCACGCCGTTGACGAAGCTGCGCCTGTCGATGGCGATGGCGATGCCGCAGGGGGCCGACAGCAGTTTCGTGATCGCCGCCGAATCGTATCTGGATCAGATCGAGACGATTCTGCAGCAGTTCATGGATTACGCGGGCAGCGGCGAGCGCGAGGAAGCGCGGCCCGGCGATCTGAATGCGCTGATCGAACGGCTCGCGGGCGACTTCGCGGGGCTCGGGCACGAGTTCGACCTGTCGCTGGGCAGCTTGCCGGCCGTTCGATATCGGCCGATCAGCATGATGCGGCTGCTGATGAATCTGATGCAGAACGCGATCGTCTACGGCGGCAGCGGGCTTGCGGTGCGCACGTGGGCGACGCAGGACGCGGTCACGGTTGCGGTCGGCGATCGCGGTAAAGGTTTGACGGCGGAGGAGTTGGAGAAGCTGAAGGCGCCGTTCCAGCGCGGCCGCAATGCGCGTGCGCATAGCGGCGGCACGGGGCTGGGGCTGTCGATCGTCGAGCGGATTGCGCGGCTGCACGGCGGTGGCCTGCAGTTTCATCCGCGCGACGGCGGCGGCCTCGAAGTGTGGGTCGTATTGCCGGTCAAGGCGGCATGATGGGATGAAAAGGTGGCGTTCTTGCCGCTCACTCGCGATCGAGCCACGCGTCGAGCCCGACCCGAAACGCGACGCCCGCGATGACCGGCACCGTCAGCATCAGGATGATGCCGAAGTTCGGGATCTCGTCGCCGTACATGATCGGGTTGTACAGCACGACGCCCGACACGATCGCGAACATCACGACGCCAATGGCGACCATCAGGAGATTGCGCACGGACATGGACAGCGTCTTGCGCTTCGGCTTGTCCGTCGTGTCGTGAGCGCCGGGTGCTTCGTCGTGTTGGGCAGGCATGATGGTTCTCGTGGCAAGAATGCGGCATCGGAAGCCGTCGCGGCGGGTACCGCGCCCGGCATCATACCCGGAGGCGCGCGGCTGCTGCAGATCGGGGCCGCGCCGTTCAGGGTACCCATCCTTACCCAACAATATATGCCATTCCAGGCCGCGATTTCAGGCGTCGGCAGTCGACCCCGCCGGAGGCGCCGAATCCGCGCGAGACGCCGATGCAAGCGCGCAACCGCTCAGGCCGAGCTCGTCGAGAATCGCGCTCATCAAGCCCGTGCGGCGCCATTGCAGCCACCTGATGTAGCACGTCTGCGACGGCGGAAACGTGCCGGGCAGCCGATGCCATTTCTCGTTGCGCGTGACGACCCACAGAATCGCGTCCAGGATCTCGCGCGGAGGACGCGCGGGCCGGCCCAGACGTTTCTTCGGGTCCTGCTTGAACAGATGACTGATGCGCGCCCAGGCGTCATCGGAAAGAGGAAGATCTAGCATGCCGCCAACACCTGACTGACTGGTTTATGTCGATCTTACGGTTTGGGCGGTTCCTTCTAATTCCGGATTTACGCGTGGTTTGGCCCGCTGAACCGCGGATTGCTTCGCGTCCGATGATGCTAGCGTTGCTTTCCAAACCTTCATCAGCGACGCGCCGGGGATTACCGCGACCACGTTGAAGGAGCTGACGCTGCCCTCCCTCATAGCATCTAGGACGCCGCTTCGGTGTGGTCGAGCCATTGCGCGAACTCTTGTCGCAACTGCGCGATATCGAGCGGTTTGCCGAGTAGCCGTGCACCCGGAATCGCCGCCCCGATCTCCGCGCTGCGACCGTAGCCCGACACCAGCAGCACGCGTATTTGCGGCTGCACACGCCGCACCGCGCGCGCGAGTTCGTCGCCGGACATGCCGGGCAGCGTGAGGTCGGTCAACAGCACGTCGTAGCGTTGCGCGTTCGCGAGCGGCAACGCTGCTTCCGCGCTCGCGACCGCGGTGCAAGCGAGGCCCAACGCGCCGAGCAGTTCGCCGAGCGCCTCGCGCGATTCGGTGTCGTCCTCGACGAACAGCACGCGCGCGGCTTCCTGGGCCGCACGCGGCCGGATCGGCTGTTGCGGCTTTTTCTTCGGCTCTTTGTTCGACGTTTTCTGCGGCCTCTTCGCAGTGGCGTACGTGTTGGCGCTTTCGTACGCGGCGGGCGGCACGCATGCGGCGATACGCGCTTCGCGCATCCCGGCCGCGTGGTCCGCGCGCGCGGCGCCCGCGCGTAGAACGTTACGCACCAGACGGGCAAGATCGTCGCGCCGGTACGGCTTCGACAGCAGCGTGATACCGGCGTCGAGCTTGCCGTGGTGGACGATTTCGTCGCGCGTATAGCCCGATGTGAACAGCGTAGGCAGCGGCGGCGTACGCGCGGCCGCGCGTTGCGCGAGCTCGACGCTCTTCAGCTTGCCGGGCATCACGACGTCGGTGAACAGCAGATCGATCGTCATGTCGCTGTCGATGAATTCGAGCGCCGCGTCGCCGTTCGACGCGGTCAGCACCTTGTAGCCGAGCTGCGCGAGCATTTCGACCGCGGTCAGCCGCACGTCGGCATCGTCCTCGACGACGAGTATCGTTTCGCCGCCGCCGACCGATGCCGCAGTGCCGTCGACGGTCTCCGGCGCCTCCGCCTCGCAGCAGCGCGGAAAGAACAGCGACACCGTGGTGCCGTGTCCCACTTCGCTTTCTATCGACACATGCCCGCCGCTTTGCCGCGCGAAGCCGAACACCATGGACAGGCCAAGGCCGGTGCCGTGGCCGTCGGGTTTGGTCGTGAAGAACGGCTCGAACACGCGTTGCAGCACTTCGGGCGGCATGCCCGAGCCGGTGTCGGCAACCGAGAACTCCACGTATTCGCCGGGCGACAACTCTGGCTTGCCGCGGCAGAACGCGGCGTCGAGCGTGCGGTTGGTCGCGCGCACGGTCAGCACGCCGTCGGCGCGCATCGCGTCGCGCGCATTGATCGCGAGATTGAGCAGCGCGTTTTCGAGCTGGTTGCGGTCGACCTGCACGTTCCATAGATCGTCGCTGAGCACCGTGTCGATCCGCACCGTTTCGCCGAGCGCGCGATGCAGCATCTCGCTCATGCCGGTCAGCAGACGGCGCGGATTCAGCACGGTCGGCGACAGCGGCTGACGCCGCGCGAACGCGAGCAGATGCGCTGCGAGCTTCGCGCCGCGTTTGACGGCATCGGTCGCGGCGGATAGACGCCGCTGCGTGACCGGGTCGTCGTTTGCGTCGGCCGCGAGCATCTGCAGATTGCCGTTGATCACCTGCAGTACGTTGTTGAAGTCGTGCGCCACGCCGCCCGTCAGGCTGCCAATCGCTTCCATCTTCTGCGCCTGGCGCAGCTGTTCCTCGGCGAGCGTGCGCGCCGCGATCGAATCGGCGACGCGCTGCTCGAGCGTTTCGGTCAACTGAAGAAGCTGCTGTTCGGCGATCTTGCGATCGTGAATGTCGATCAGCACGCACGGAAAGCGCGTCGGTTCGCCGTGTTCGTCGAACTGGCAGCGGCCGTTCGCCTGTACCCACATATAGCCGCCGTCAGGCCGCCTGATTCGGTACTCGGCGCGAAACGGCTCGCCGCTGCGGATCGCTTCGGCGGTCAGGCGGTCGTTGAGCGCCTGGTCGTCGGGGTGGATCATCTGCGTCACGGCATCGCGCGCGACGCCCTTCGACGCTTTGTCGCGCGCAAACAGGAAGGTCCGCGCGAAGCGTTCGTCGCCCGTGACCTCACCGGTGCGCACGTCGAGCACCCAGGTGCCGAGCACCGCGCCGGTGTTCAGAGCGAGCTGCAGGCGTTCGTTGGTCTCGTGCAATTCGGTTTCGGCTTGCTGGCGCATCCGCTCGGTCAGCACGCGCCCGGTGGTCTCGACGACCATCGCGAGCACGCCGGCCGGCGCGCCGCTGTCGCCCGCGACCGGGCTGTAGTACAGATCCATCCACACGTCTTCCGGCTTGCCGTCGCGCAGCAGCACGAGCGCCTTGTCGCGATACGACAGCGAGCCGCCCGCGAGGCAGGTGACCATCACGTGATGGTTGAAATCGGCGACTTCGGGCCAGCCGTCTTCGACCGGACGGCCGAGCAGATACGGATGCCGCCCGCCCGCGAAGACCGCATAGGCGTCGTTGTAGATCATGTAGCCGGGCTCGCCCCACAACAGCACGAGCGGCACCGGCGAGGCGAGCATCATCTGGACCGTCGAGGTCAGACTGCGCTGCCAGTTTTCGATCGCGCCGAGGGTGGTCGCGCGCCAGTCGAATTCGCTGATGCGTCGCGCCATCTCGCCGCGCCAGCCAGCGCAGCCGCAGTCTTGTGCCGGAAAAGGCATGCAGCGCTCCACGTGAAATCACGTCGAAAATGATTGGCTCTTGACCGAAGCTTCGAGGGTTCGCGCGCGTTGCGCAGCCTCGCGAACCCCAAAAATATTGTAGGGCACAACGCCTTATCGTTGATGCATCGCAGACGCTATTTGGGGGTTTTGCCGGGTAAGCAACCCTGTCCGAAACCCTACCAATTTGGCATCTCGTTCGATGCGCGGGCAACATTTACCGCGAGGCGCGTTTGCTGCGCGGCGAAAGCGGAAGAACCGCCCGCATTTCCGGCGTGGCTCGATACGTTCGTGGTCGTGCCCACGGTCAGGTGCGAATCGTGCTGCCGTCCCCGATTCCTGCGCGAGCTTCGAACTTCAATGGAACGCGCCGTACGATGGCGAAGCAAAACGTCACACGATATCCACTCCCCAAACCCGCCGCGCGCGAGCCGCGCCTGACGCCGGCGGCGTAACGCGAAAATGACGCCGGCGCTATGCGATGGAGTGCGAACGAAGGTGAGGGCGCGGCGACGCGGCTTGCGATTCATCGAATGCAAGCCGCGACCTCACCCAACGAGTGCGTCCGTCAGTTGGACAGCGACAGATACTGCGACGTCAACGGCACCGGCGGGAACGGCTGTAAGCCGGTCTGCCTGTTGAAGCTGTAGCGCACGTACACGACCGCGAGCCACTCGCGATATTCATAGGCATTGCCGAGCGACGCGGTCGCCCCGACCGCGAGCTGCGGCGCGAGCTGATATTCACCGACGCTGCTGATCGAATACGACACGCCGGTCTTGCTCTGACCCGGGTAGACGGCGGTCAGACCGTTGCCGAGGGATTGCGCGGCGGCGGCCGCGTCGCCTTGCCGCGTCGAGCCGTCGTTCAGCGGGAAGTAGTTCGACGCATCCTCGCGATAATGCTGCACGCCGACCGAACCCTTCACGTCATATGTAAACAGGCCCGCGCGGCCCGACCATTCGACCTGCAGATTCAGGATCACGTACTGCTGCGGACTGAAGTAGCCGCCCTGGCCGTAAGTGAAGTACGACAGATTGCGGTTGTAGCCCATGATCGTCGTGTTCACGCCGACCGTCAGCGTCTGGTCGGCGTCTTTCAGCAGACGCGTGTAGACGCCGCCGCCCTTGATCGCGTTGTTGCTCGGCACGTTGGTGCCCATGTAGTGCTGATACGACGCGTTCACGTACAGGCCGCTCCTGCCGTCGTCCCAACTGAGGCTGGCAAGCGCGCCGTTCGACGTGACGCCGCCCCATTAGAGGCCGGCGGCCGCATCGCGCGCGCCCGCGTACGACAGCAGGCTGTCCGTCACCGCGCGCCGCGCGACCGCGATCGAGTACGAGACCTTGTCGGTGATGCCGCCGTTGTATTGCGCGCCGCCGACGATGTTGTTCTCGCGGAAGCCGATCGGCGTCACGCCGATATCGCCGCTGATGCTGCGACTGTCATAGCCGACGGACAGGCCCACACCGCTCGCGGTCTGGCTGCCATAGTTGTTGGTGCCGTTCTGCGCCGCCGATTTTCGACGACGCGGTCGAAAGCCCCGCGCCGAAGCGCGCGAGCGTCGAGTGCTGTTCGACGCGGTGCCTGCATCGAGCGTAACCGGGGTCGCGGTCACGACCACGTGACCGTTGCCCGCCTTGAAACGCCCTTGGATCGGCGCCTCGATGTCGGTGAGCGACGACAGCCCGTCCTCGCCGACGCGATTGCGGAAGATCAGGCCGCCCGACACGGTGCTCGACTGCTCGCGATTGACCTGCGCAAGCTCCTCGGCGACGCCGAGCGTCTGCGCGTTCGCGACGTTCGACTGCGGGTTGTTCTGTGCGTTGCTGCCGGGCGGGATAAAGGCGCATTCGAGACACATGAATTGGGTAATTTTTGCTGCTTAAAAGAAATTGAAAGGTTAATCTTCGCCTGGCGCGCGAAAAGGCTTGCGGAACGATAGGTGTATTAGCCGACAATCCGGCCTGTTTGAGCTTTAGTCTTTTAACCATGGATTCGGCGGAAGGTGAGTTGCGCGAAAAATCGGGCGCGGCGTCGTTCGATTCAAATAATTTGCAATGCTCGATTCACTCACTATTCTGCTGGTCACGGTTCTGGCGGACGCAAGGGCGATGCGCAGGCGCCGAATTGATACCTCGTGTTACGTTAGCCATAAATGTTTATCGAACGTTTGCCGATAACCATTGGCGGAGTGACCGGAAACCCTGATCAGCCATCTATGTCTGCCATCCCGACGCAGCACCTGCCAGAGCCAAGCATGCGTGAGCGCTTTCACCGGCGCTCGCTCGACCATCAGCGGCCGCTTTCCCTCGTGACGATGGGCTTCACGGTGGTTGCGTTCCTGTGCACGGTAACGGCGCGCGAACTGGTCGGCGCACCGGCCGGGCCGCTCGCGTACCGGCTGCTGTGCGCGCTCCTGCTCGCGCTGCTGGTGCTGGCGATCCCGCGCGCGAAGTCGACGGCGCTGTTCGGCGCGATCGGCGTCGCGTACGAACTGGTGCTGATCGCCGGGCTCGTGCTGAATGCGAAGGGCCTCGCGTATCCGTTGCCGTGGCTATTGCCCGCATTCGTCGTGATACCGATCTGCGCGGCGCCGCTATGGCTCACGCCCGCGCATTTCGTCACCGGCAGCGTGGTGTTCTACGCGGCGGCCATCGCGCTGCTGCGCGGCAAAGCTCATGCGCCCGAGGTCGACGCGGCCGTGTGGACGTGGGTCATCGCGATCGGTGCGCCGACGGCGGTGGTGTTCCATTTCGGCTTCTACCGTTTCCGGCGCAATCACTTTCTGCTCGAGAGCCAGCTCGCGAAACTCGCGGCAACCGATCCGCTGACCGGCCTGCAAAATCGTCGTTCGTTCGTCAAGCACGCCGAGGGACGCCTCGAGACGCTGGCGCCAGGGGCGCAGATCTGCGCGATCTTTCTCGACATCGACAGCTTCAAGTCGCTCAACGACCGCTTCGGCCATGCGGTTGGCGACCATGCGCTGTTCCAGGTCGCGCAGGTGCTGAAGAACGCGGTTGCGCTCTACCAAAGCGTGAGCCGCATCGGCGGCGAGGAATTCGCGCTGCTGCTCGACAATGATCTCACCGGCGCGCTGCAGCTCGCCGAGCGGCTGCGCCTCGACATCGCCGGGATCGAACGGCCGGACGGCCATCTGACCGCGAGCTTCGGCGTCGCCGAGCATCGGCGCGGCGAAAGCTTCATGATGCTGCTCGATCGCGCGGACGAAGCGTTGCTGCGCGCGAAGCAGACGGGGCGCAACCGTGTCTGCGCGGCGCGCGCGCTGCCGTTCGACGCGCTGCAGTCACCGTTCGGCGACCCGAGCGCCGACGCGGCGCGTTACCGCTGGGAAGACTTCTATCTGATCTCGCACTTTCAGCCGCTCTACAGCCTATCGCATCAGAAGCAGGTCGGCTTCGAGGCGCTGCTGCGCGGAGAGCATGACGACGGCACGCTGGTGCCGCCGGTCGTGATGTTCGCGCCGAAGCCGTCGAGCGACGAAGGCGCGCTCGACCGCGCGAGCCACGCGGTGCATCTCGGCAACGCGCGTCGCGCGCTGCCCGGCGATGCGTGGCTGTTCCTGAACATCCTGCCGTCCACCTTCGTCGCCGAAGGCTACGCCGACCAGTTGACGAAGATCGTGCGCGCCGCGGGGCTCGAACCCGAGCGCGTGATTCTGGAGATTCTCGAATCGCATGGCGGCAGCGTCGACGAGATGTCGCGCGCGGCGGCGCGCTATCGCCAGCACGGCTTCCTGATCGCAGTCGACGACTTCGGCGCGGGCCAGTCGAATCTCGACCGGCTGCTGCGGATCCGGCCGGACCTCGTCAAGCTCGACGGCGAGCTGATTCGCGCGACCACGCACGGCACGCAGCAGCCGATCCTGCCGAAACTCGTGTCGCTGCTGCACCAGGCGGGGATGCTGGTGGTCGTCGAAGGCGTCGAGACGGCCGACGAACTGATTCTCGCGGTCGAGTCGAATGTCGATTTCGCGCAGGGCTATCTGCTAGGGCGGCCCGCGGCAGAGATCGCGCCGCCCGAGTCGGTGCATCGCCAGATCGACGATGCGTTCGACGTGATCGCGCAGGGCCGTGCGCATCAGCATGCGTTGTTCGAATCCGAAGTGGAGCCGTACCGGCTCGAACTGCGGCGCGCGGCCGACGGCTTGCGCGCCGGCGCCATGATGGACGACGCGTTCGCGCTGCTCGCCACCTTCGGGCGTTGCATCAGCTGTTTCATCCTCGACGCCACCGGCCGCCAGATCGGTCACGAGGTGCGCGGGCCCGCATGGTGCGAGGACGCGGCGTCGCTGCAGCCGGTCGCGAATCCGCGCGATGCGCGCTGGGATCATCGGCCTTACTTCCGCAATGCGGTGCTGCTGCCCGGCGAGGCGACCACCAGTAATCCCTATCTGTCGCTCGCGAGCGGGCGGCCGTGCATTGCAGTGACACTTGCCGTGCAGCTGGCGAGCGGGCGCTGTGTGTTGGGGGTCGAGCTGGATTGGTCGGCGCGAGGCTTGCCTTGGCCGGCGGGCGAGTAGGGGAAGTGAAAGGCTTTCGCTTCAATACCCGCCTTTGACCTGTGGCGCGCTCGCCGCCAGGTTCTTGTACGACGCGGCGAGGTCCGCGGCCGCGCGGCTCAGCAAGCCGGTGTCCGTGCCGACCGCGACGAAGGTCGCGCCCGCCGCCAGATATTCGGCCGCCAGCGCGGCATCAGGGGCGAGCACGCCCGCTGCCTTGCCAGCGGTGCGCACGGTGTCGATGCCGTGGCGAATCGCGTCGCGCACGCGCGCGTCGCCCGGCTTGCCGAGCAATCCCATCGACGCGCTCAGATCCGACGGCCCGAAAAACACGCCATCGACGCCATCCACATGCGCGATTTCCACGAGATTGTCGAGGCTCTGCACGGTCTCCGCCTGCACGATCACGCACAGTTCGTCGGCGGCGGTGTCCAGATAGTCGGGCACGCGATTCCAGCGCGACGCACGCGCGAGCGCGCTGCCGACGCCGCGAATGCCTTGCGGCGGATAACGCGTGGCGGCGACCGCATCGAGCGCTTGCGCGGCCGTGTCGATCATTGGCAGCAGCAGCGTTTGCGCGCCGATGTCGAGCAACTGCTTGATCAGCGCGGCGTCGCTGCGCACCGGCCGCACGACCGGATGCGACGGATACGCGGCGACCGCCTGCAATTGCGACAGCGTGCTGCGTACGTCGTTCGGTGCGTGCTCGTTGTCGATCAGCAGCCAGTCGAAGCCGGCGGTGGCGAGCAGCTCGGTCACGTAGGCGTCGGCGAGCGCGGCCCACAGGCCGAACTGCGGTCTGCCTTCGGCGAGCGCGCGTTTGAAGGCGTTTTTTGGCAAGGACATATTGATGCGTTCAGATGAAATTCAAACCGATGCCGCCGAGCGGGCCATAGTCGATGTGGAACGTGTCGCCCGCGCGGGCGGGAATCGGGCTCGTGAACGAGCCGCTCAGGATCACGTCGCCCGCATTCAATGATTCGTCATGCGGAGCAATTTTGTTGGCGAGCCACGCGACGCCGGTGGCCGGATGGTTGAGCACCGCCGCCGCGAGCCCGCTTTCCTCGACCGCGCCGTTCCTGTACAGCAACGCGCCGACCCAGCGCAGGTCGACGTCGAGCGGACGCACCGGCCGGCCGCCGAGCACGACGCCCGCGTTCGCGGCGAAGTCGGAGATCGTGTCATGGACCTTGCGCGGCGAGCGTGTTTCGCGATCGAACTGCTCGATGCGCGCGTCGATGATTTCGACAGCCGGGCTCACGTACGCAGTCGCGTCGAGCACCTCGAACAGCGTGACGCCGGGGCCCTTCAGCGGTTTGTTCAGCACGAACGCGAGTTCTACTTCGACGCGCGGCGCGATGAAGCGATCCACGCGAATGTCCTGGCCGCTTTCGATGAACATGCTGTCGAGCAGTGGCGCGTAGTCCGGTTCGTCGATCTGCGACGAGCGCTGCATCGCGCGCGACGTCAGGCCGATCTTCCTGCCCTTGATTACGTGGCCTTCGGCGAGTTTCAGCTTGACCCACTCGCGTTGTATCGCGTAGCCGTCCTGTACGGTCATCTCTGGGTACTGCGCGGAAAAATGGCGCAGCTGCGTGCGGGTCTTTTCCGCGCGATCGAGTTGCGCGGCGAGGTCGCGAATGGTTTGTTCGTCTAGCATGCTGATGTCAGCCCTTGAACCGCGCGTGCAGATTGTTGTGCTTCCAGGTGCCCGCTTCGCTGAACTCGTTGATTTCGAGCGACAACGCGAGCCCCTGCCGTTCGAACTCAGTGGCGAAGCGCTGCTTGATCAGCGCGAACAGCGCGTCGCCGGTCGCCTTCTTGACGACCTCCGGGCGGCCCGCGCCGATCTTCAGATTGGCGTGCAGGAACGCGGCGTCGGGCCGCCCATCGGCGATGCAGTACTGGTCGCAGCGCAGCGCGCGCACGCGGATGCCGCCGAGCGGATAGACGCGCTCGCCGTTATCGCGCTGCGCGTCGAGGCACTGCGCGAGGTCTTTGCATAGTTCGCCGAGGCGTTGCGCGTCCGCGAGGTTGGCGCTGTATTCGAGTGTCAAGTGAGGCATGGCGATACCTTCGCGAATGTCAGACGGGTAGCGGCGTGACCGGGAAGATCGCGTTGATCTGGCCGGTGCCCGAACTGCCGAAATAAGGCGTGACGACTTCGACCTTGCCGTCGTAACGATCCCAGCCGAGCGCACCGAGAAGCATCGCGGTATCGTGCATGCCGCCTTCGCCCCAACATTTCTCGTTGTAGAGCGGCAGCATTTCGCAGAAGGTCTTCCAGTCGCCGGCTTCCCACATGCGAACCACGCTGCGATCCATCTGTTCGAGGAACGGGCTCCAGACTTTGTGCATGAACTGCTCGGCGGTGCCGTTGTTCGCGAAGTGATGCGACAGCGAGCCGCTCGCGAGAATGGCCACGGTACCGTCGTAGCGTTCTTCGATGGCCTTGCGTACCGCGAGGCCGAAACGCGCGCTGGTCGCGAGGTCGTGCCACATGCACCAGCCCGCAACCGACACCGCCTTGAAGTGCTGATCGCCGTTCATATAGCGCATCGGCACCAGCGTGCCGTATTCGAGCTCGAGCGTGGTCTCGCTGTGCGCGCGGCTTTTCACGCCCATTTCGTTGGCGACTTCCGCGATCAGCTGACCGAGCCCGACATTGCCCGGATACGCGTACGGCATGTTTCTGATGAAATGCGGCAGCTCGTTGCTCGTGTACACGCCTTCGAACTTCGGCGCGCAATTGATGTGGTATTCGCTATTCACTAGCCAGTGCACGTCGAACACGACGATCGTATCGACGCCAAGTTCGCGGCAGCGTCGGCTGATTTCATGATGTCCGTCGATCGCGGCCTGACGGCAACCCTTGTGCGGACCGTCGAGCTCGGATAAATACAACGACGGCACGTGTGTAACTTTTGCTGCCAACGCGAGTTTGCCCATCGCGGTCTCCAGTGTCGACCGGCGTTAGAGCGTCAGCTCTTACTCCGGTCCCATGCTTTAGCAATTTCGTTTGACGTCGCGATTAAATGCCCCAGCGCGGAATATGATGCGAGCCGAGCGACACGCAGACGTTCTTCGGTTCGAGGAACACTTCATAACTCCACGTCCCGCCTTCACGGCCCACACCCGACGCCTTCGTGCCGCCGAACGGCTGACGCAGATCGCGCACGTTCTGGCTGTTCACGAAGCACATGCCGGCTTCGACGGCGGCCGCCACGCGCAACGCGCGGCCCGTGTTCTCGGTCCAGATATAGCTCGACAGACCATACGAAATATCGTTGGCGAGACGGATCGCCTCGGCTTCATCGTCGAACGGAATCAGGCACGCGACCGGTCCGAAGATCTCTTCCTGCGCGATGCGCATACGGTTGTCGACATCGACGAACACGGTCGGCGTGACGAAATTGCCGTGACGCAAGGCGTCGGGCAACTCGGGCGTATCGAGCCCGCCGCACGCAAGCGTGGCACCTTCCTTCGGGCCGAGTTCGACATAGCTGCGCACTTTGGCGAGATGCCCCTGGCTGATCATCGGGCCGACGATCGTGCTGTCCGCGAGCGGATCGCCAACCGTCAGACGCTTCGCGCGCTCGACGAAGCGCTCGGCAAACCGCGCGTAAATGGAGCGCTGCACGAGAATGCGCGAGCCCGCGGTGCAGCGCTCGCCATTGTTGGAGAAGATCATGAACACAGCGGCATCGAGCGCGCGTTCGAAGTCGGCGTCGTCGAAGATCACGAACGGCGACTTGCCGCCAAGCTCCATCGAGAACTTCTTCAGGCCCGCGGTTTGCACGATGCGATTGCCGGTCGCGGTCGACCCGGTGAACGACACCGCGCGCACGTCGCGATGCGCGACGAGTGGCTCGCCCGCTTCCTTGCCATAGCCGTGCACGACGTTCAGCACGCCCGCCGGGATGCCCGCTTCGAGCGCGAGCTTGCCGAGCATCGAGGCGCTCAGCGGCGACAGCTCGCTCATCTTCAGCACAGCGGTGTTGCCGAACGCGAGGCAGGGCGCCACCTTCCAGGTGGCCGTCATGAACGGCACGTTCCACGGCGAGATTAGCGCGCACACGCCGACCGGATGAAACAGCGTGTAGTTCAGATGCGAGTCGGTCGGGTACGTGTGGCCGTCGACGCGCGTGCACATCTCCGCGAAATAGCTGAAGTTGTCGGCCGCGCGCGGCACCAGCTGCTTGCGCGTCTGCGAGATCGTCTGGCCGGTGTCCTTCGTTTCGGTCTCCGAGATTTCCGGCACGTGCTTCGTGATCAGCTCGCCGAGTTTGCGGATCAGCTTCGCGCGTTGCGCGGCGGGTTTCGCGGCCCAGGCGGGGAAGGCGCCTTTGGCCGCTTGCACGGCCGCATCGATCTCCTTCGCGCCGCCGCGTGCGACCTCGGCGAGCACTTCCTGGGTGGCCGGGTTGACGGTTTCGAAGTAGTCACTCGAGGTGCACGCCTCACCGTTGATCAGATGGTCGATCGGCATTGCCTTGTCCTTTCGCTGTTCGGTGGGTTTTTGCTGTCCATCAGACGCGGCCGAAGTCCGCGTCCGAGGCGATCGTGTTGACGAGACGGCCGAGGCCGTCGATTTCGCAGACGACTTCGTCGCCCGTGTTGACGTTGACGATGCCTTCGGGCGTGCCGGTCAGGATCACGTCGCCGGGCGCGAGCGTCATGAAGCCGCTCAGGTATTCGATCAGTGCGGGAATGCCGGTGACGAGATCGCGCGTATTGCCGCATTGCTGACGCGTGCCGTTGACGAACGTGCGCAGCTCGAGCTGCGTGACGTCGGCGATGTCGGCGGCGTCGACGAACCAGGGGCCGAGCACCGTGCCGCCGTCGCGATTCTTCACGCGCAGATTCGGGCGATAGTAATTTTCGAGGTAGTCGCGAATCGCGTAGTCGTTCGCGATCATGTAGCCCGCCACGTGCTGCATGGCGTCTTCACGCGCGACGTTTTGCGCCGTTCGCCCGATCACGACCGCGAGCTCGCACTCGTAGTGCATGAACGTGACGTCGGCCGGGCGACGCGCGACGCCGCGATGGCCGAGCACCGTGCCGGGTCCTTTCAGAAACACCAGCGGTTCTTCCTGTTTGCTGAACTGCAATTCCTTCGCGTGCTCGGCGTAGTTCAGGCCGAGCGCGAAGATCGTGCCGACTTCGATCGGCGCAAGCCAGACTACTTCGTCCTCGCGACGCACGCGGCCGTCGGCGAGGCGGACACCCTGCTCGTGCGGATACGCTTCGTGAATCGCTCCCGCATAGGCGACGCGGCCGCGCATCATGACGGTTCTCCGTTGCGTTGATCCATGCCGATGAACGATATGGTCAAGGGCGGCAGCGTGCCGATCGACAGCGTGGCCGTATCGCCGACATGCGCGACCGGCGAGCCGTGCGGGACGCCGAGCGTGAGCACGTCGCCCGCGTTCAGCGTCATGAAATCGGTGACGTCGGCGAGCAATTGCGCGATGTTGCGCACCGACGTTGCGGTGCTTGCCGTGAACGGTTCGGCGCGGTTCAGCGAGACGGCGATGTCGAGCCGATCCGGCGCCGCGACGTGGCGCGCGGCGACGAGCGCCGGTCCGATCACGCAGAAGCCGTCGCGTCCGCGCAATCGCACGTTCGGGCGATACACGTTGGTATGCGGCACGCTCAGATCGCCGACCAGCGTATAGCCGGCGATGTAGTCCGCCGCGCGCTCGACGCCGACGCGCGTCGCGGTACGGCCGATCACGATGCCGAGTGACGCGCCGACCTCGACGCCGAGCGTGTTATCCGGCACGACCACGCGCGCCCGATGCCCGGCCAGCGTGTTGCGCGGCTTCAGATACAGAATCGGCGCTTTCGGCGGCGCCTTGTACGGTGCCGCATGCACTGCGTCGCCCAGCGCGTTCAAGGCGGCGCGATCGTTCAGCAGGGTGCCGTACACGGCGCCGCCGACTGGCGCGCGACACGCAACGCCGCGTGCCAGCAACGCGGCCGCGGTGTGCGCGTCCACGTCGCGAGGCAGCGCGTCGCCTTCGGGATGCAGCAGATGATCGGCAAAGGCAAACATGAATGCGCAGCCTCGTGGCGAAAGTTTGGCGAAAACACTAAGATGTTAGTAGTATCCCGCTTGATATCATTGACGGTCAATAGGCTGCCGGTTGATCGCGGGTTTTCCCGTAAGCTTCGACAGCTGTTTTTTTCTGATTCCTTGCCACCATGTCCGCTGCGTCCACCCGAGTTTTGCACCGCAATTTGCCGATGCTGTTGTTACGCGCCCGCGAAAAAATGATGGAGCGTTTTCGTCCGTTGATCACCGCGCATGGACTCACCGAGCAGCAATGGCGCGTGATTCGCGCGCTCAACGAGCACGGCCCGATGGAGCCGCGCCACATCTCCGACATCTGCACGATTTCGAGCCCGAGCATGGCCGGCGTGCTCGCGCGCATGGAGAGCATGGAACTCGTGACGAAAGAACGTTTCGCGGAGGATCAGCGGCGCGTGCTCGTGTCGCTGACCGATACGAGCGTTGAACTGGTGCGCGTGATTTCGAAGGATCTCGAGGCGCACTATCGCGAACTCGAGCGCAAGGTGGGACCGGAGATCGTCGAGCGCGTGTATCGCGCGGTCGACGATCTGTTGGCGGGGTTGTCGGAAGAGGATGAGTGACGCGCCGACCTACCAGCCGTAAAACCGCTGCCATTCGACGCTGCTGCCGTCCGGCGCAACCGCGTGATACTCAGGGAACTGCGCGCCGGTCGCACAAGCGTGGTTCGGCAGGATGCGCAGTTTCATACCGATCGGAAAGCGCTGCGCGATGTCGTCGGTCTGTGCGTTGGCTTGCGCATCGGCCGGAACCGCCGCAAGAATCCCATGCTCCTGATTGGCGCCGCTCACGACATAGTCCGGCAGCAACGTGCCATTGAGCAAACACGGCTGCCCATAGCCGAAATCGTGCGACTGCCGCGACGTACCGCGATCACGGCTTAACGCCATCCAGCCCGCGTCGAGAATCGCCCAGCCTTTGTCTTCCTGATGACCGATCACGGTCGTGAGTACGCTAAGCGCGATGTCGTCGAGCGTGCAAACGCCCACGTTGTGCATGACCAGATCGAACAGCACGTAGACACCCGCGCGCACCTCGGTGACGTCTTCGAGATGCCGCGCGGCGAGCGCGGTTGGCGTCGAACCGACGCTGACGGCCGGGCATTCGATGCCCGCTTCGTGCAACCGCTCGGCGGCGCGCACGCAGCCCGCGCGCTCCTGCTCCGCGAGCGCGGCGAGCGCTTCAGGTGTATTCAACTCGTAGCTCGAACCCGCATGGGTCATCACGCCACCGACCTTCACGCCGTTCTCGTGCAGAATCCGCCCGACGTCGAGCAGCGTCTGCTGTTCGGGCTGGATGCCCGAGCGATGTCCGTCCGTATCGACCTCGATCCAGACCTCGAACGATTCGCCGTGCTGGTCGCCGAACGCGGCAATCGCCGCGGCGGCGGTCGGATTATCGACCACGAGCTTCAGATCGCACCCCTGGCGGCGCAGCGCGAGCGCGCGCGGCAGCTTCGACGGAACCATGCTGACCGCGTACAGGATGTCGTCGATGCCGGCCGCGAAGAACGCTTCCGCTTCCTTCAGCGTCGACACCGTGATGCCGCGCGCGCCGGCGGCGATCTGCGCGCGCACGACGTCGATGCACTTGGTGGTCTTCACGTGCGGCCGGAACGCGACGCCGAGCGCATTCATCCGCCCCTGCATCCGCGCGATGTTCTTCTGCATCCGCGCGACGTCGATCAGCGCGGCCGGGGTTTCGATCTGTTCGAGTTTCATGCTTGCACCTGAGGAGCGGGGTGAGGGTGGAGGTTCAGTGACAACGATTGTGGCCAAAGCCTGCGAGCCACGGCACCAGCCCATCGAGCGATGCCGCTTCGACCTCGGGCGCCTGCGCTCCCGTGACGAGCGGCAAGCCGACGTGGTTGTGCCAGTAAGTCCGGAAGCCGACGGCCGCGGTGCCGAACATGTCGTAGCTCGATCCGGCGACGAACGCGGCGCGCCGCGGCTCGACGCCGAGCTTGTCGAGCGCGAGGCGGTACGGTTGCGGGTCCGGCTTGTAGAAGCCGGCTTCCTCGGCGGTCACGATCGCGTCCCAGCGCACGGGCATGAGCGCGGCCGCCTGCGAGCCAAGCCGCGTCGAGCAATTGGTGACGACCGCGAGCTTGCAGTGCGGCGCGAGCGCGCGCAACGCACCGGGCGCGCCGGGCCACGGCGTCAGGTTCAGCCAGTTCGCCTGGAGCGCGTTCGCGGCCGATTCGGACAGACCGAGTTGCGTGGCGGCCTCGCGCACCAGTTGTTCGTAGGGAACGTAGCGGCCGCAGCCGTATGTCAGACGCAGATAGGCGGCCCGCCATGCGCGGCCCGCTTCGTCGGAGCCTGCCGCACGGTTCCATGAGGTCCACGAGTCGAGCAGGGCGGTTAGCAGGTCGAACAGGACCGCGTCGGGGTAGGCGGGGGTGTCGGTGGAATGGGCGGCGGCAGTCATGATTGCATGGGGCCGGCTGTTGAGGATGAGTCAATTATAGGTTTTCGATAGTACGCCAGCGTTCAGACAGGTTGACTCTTAGATTCAGATCGACTGAATCATCGCCGCCACGGTGGCAGCGGCCTGAAGCGGCTTTGCAGATACTGCATGAAATGGCGTGTGCGCGCGGGCAGTCCCGCCCGCTGATGCGTGAGCGCGATCACGTTCGCGTCCGGCGCTTTCCAGCCCGGCAGCAGACGCACGAGTTTGCCCTTCGCAAGATCCTCGGCGACGTCCCATTCGGAGCGCAGAATCACGCCGCGTCCCTCGCAGGCCCATTGGCGGATCACGTCACCGTCGTTGCAACTCAGATGCGCGGACACGCGCACGCTGCGGCGCGTGCGGCCTTTGCTGAACTGCCAGAGTGACACGTCCTCATTGTTTTCGCGCAGCACGATGCACGGCAGCCGGCTCAACGCATCCGGCGATTCGGGCTGGCCGATTCGCTTGACGAGCGCGGGCGCGGCGCAGACGAAGCGCGCGTTCGGCGCGATCGTGTAGCCGACCAGGTTCGACGGCGGCAGCTCGCCGATATGCAAAACAATATCGAAGCGGTCGAGCGTTTCGGTCAACGGCCGGTCGGACAGCGTCAGCGCGACGTCGATGTCAGGGTTCTGCTGCTGGAACTCGCCGATCAGCGGCGCCAGATGGCGTCGTCCGAAACCGAGCGGCGCATTGATCTTCAGCGTGCCGACGAGGCCGCCGCGGCGCGTTTGCAGATCGTCGAACAACGCGTCGAACTGCGCGATCAGTTCGGCGCCGCGCTCGCACAGCAGCAGGCCTTCGTCGGTGAATTGCAGACGGCGCGCGCTGCGGTTCACGAGCTGCGTGCCGAGCTTCTTTTCGAGTTGCTGCAGGCGCTGCGTGACCGCCGACGGCGACAGCGCGAGTCGGCGCGCGGCGGCGATCAGGCTGCCGCTCGCGCGCAGCGTGAGCAGGAAGCGGATATCGGCCGAATCGTTCATGGGTGCGAGGCGGGTGCAATGGCGCAAGCGGGGAATCTCGCAGCATAATGCGTCCCGCTCGTTCACAGGGTAAAGTGGCGCTTCCGGTCTATTGATTCAATCATTGGAAGAGAAGTCCCATGCCGTTGCCTCATGAGTCGTCCGCGTACGACGCCGCGCCCAATACTCCGCTGAAACAGGCGGTTTTTCTGCACACGGGCTGGCGCAGCGCGGGGACGTGGGTGTGGTCGCGGCTGCGCGAACACGAGCGCGCGGCCGGGTTTTACGAGCCGCTCAGCAATGTGCTCGCCGATCTCAAACTCGCCGACGTGCCCGCCTCGCGGCCGACCTTGACCTCGGGGCACCCGCCGCTCGCCGCACCATACTTCGACGAATACCGCCCGTTTCTGCGCGAAGATGCGCGCGGCGTGGCGGGTTACGATCGGCGCTTCAGCATCGATCGCTTCACGCGCGCGCCCGATGCGACATTCCCTTCACTGCAGGCCTATCTGCGCGCGCTGAGCGAGCACACGATCGAGCGGGGCCGCGTGCCCGTCTTCAAGTTTTGCCGCACGGGCGGTCGTCTGCCGTGGCTGAAGCGCGCGTTTGCCGAGGCGCTGCACGTGGGCGTGCTGCGCAATCCCGCATCGCAGTTCGCATCGGGTTGGATGCTGCGGCAGCAGTGGAGCAATGCGTTCTTTGTCGCCGCGCCGTTTCGCGTGCTCGGTCTGAATCAGATGGACCCGCTGGTGCGCGAAGCGATCGGCGTGTGCGGCGTACGCCTGCCGCCGCTACCGTCGATGCCCGATGACGCGTATGCCGTCGCCTGCGAGCAATTCGCGCGCACGGTGGACAGCGACAACGCGTATCGAGCGTTCATTGCGTTGTGGATTCTCTGCGCACTGCGCATGGGCGAGGGCGTTGATTTGCTGATCGATATGGAGCGGCTCGGCGAGTCGCGCGACTACGCGGCCGGTCTGCGCGCCGCGTTCGACGCGCAATGCGGCTTGTCGCCCGATTTCACGAGCGCGCGCGATCTGGTCGAGGAAACGCGCCGCAGCGCGGCGCGTATGACGGGCATCGACGGCGGCGCGTTGCGCGCCGTGCATTCCGCCGCGCTTAAATTCCTGAAGGCGCAGGCGGGCATCGACGCGGCCTTCGTCGAGGCGGTGCGCCAGAAGATGGTGCTGGCCAACGAGTTGACCGAAACATGGCGCTAGCCGCCGTGCGAGGCCAGCGCCGCGCGGCGCATTCCCGTGGCTAGCCCGCCGCCGATACCGCCGCGCGCAGCCCGAGCAGATAGCTGTCCACGCCGAAACCGCAAATCTGTCCTTTGACGATCTCCGCGAACACCGACCGATGCCGGAACGCTTCGCGCGCGTGAATGTTCGACATGTGGATTTCGACCACCGGCACGGTCAGGATCGCGAGTGCATCGCGAATGCCGTAGCTGTAGTGCGTCCATGCGCCGGCGTTGATCAGCACGCCATCGGCGTTGTCGGTGAACGCCTGGTGGATGCGCTCGCACATCGCCGCCTCGCTATTGGTCTGAAAGCTCTCGACCCGCACGCCGAGCTCATCGCCGAGCGCGCGCAGGCGCGCGTCGATTTCTTCGAGGGTGATCGTGCCGTATTGCGCGGGGTCGCGCTTGCCGAACATGTTGTGGTTGATGCCATGCAGCATCACGAACGATTTCATAGAGTCATCCTGAGTAAGCTACTGAGTAGTCTCGACGCGACTTCAGATTGTTTTAGCGGACGGCCGCCGCGACGGCGCGCGTCGTATCGACGACCGCGCCGGTGCGGGCCGCTTCGACGATCGCCTCGGTGATACGCAGATTCCGCAAGCCGTCCTGCGCGCTGACGAGCGGCGGCTCCTTGCCGTGAATGACGCGCACGAAATGCTCGAGTTGCAGCTTCAGCGGATCGTCGCGCGTCATGTCGGCGACGCTGACGTCGAATGGCTTCCACCACGAGCGGTCCGCGGCTTTGGCGTAGGTCTTCAGGCGCATCGTCGGTACCGCGAGCGAGCCGAACGTGCCCGCGATCACGTAGCAGTCTTCGTCCGGGTACGACGGATAGGCCTTGTTCTCTTGTGACGTTTGCTCCCAACTGCGCGCGCTCGCGACGGTATCGGACAGCATGAAGCTGCCGAGCGCGCCGTTCGCGAAACGCAGGTTGATCGCAACCGTATCCTCGACCGGAAATCCGCGCGTCGCATGTGACGAGAAAGCCTGCACGGCGACGATGTCACCGCACAGCATGCGCAGGTTGTGCACCTCGTGAATCATGTTCAGCAGGATCGGACCGCCGCCGGGCTGACGCCGCCAGTCGGCATCGGCGAAGTACTCGTCGGGTTTGAAGAACACCGCGCTGCCCATCACCGCGACCAGCTTGCCGAGCCGGCCCTCGTCGATCAGCTGCCGCGCGCGCGCCATGATCGGGCTGTGCGCGCGATGATGGCCGATCAGCAGCGGCACGCCGCTGCGCGCTGCGTCGGCGGCGAGCGTTGCCGCTTCGTCGACGCTCGGCGCGATCGGCTTTTCGAGCAGCGTCGGCACGCGCGCCGCGAGGCAACGCGACGCGTGTTCGACGTGCAGCTGGTTCGGCGTCGCGAGAATCACGCCGTCCGGGCGATCGCGTTCGAACAGTTCGTCGAGCGTGCGGAAGAGCGGCACGCCCGCCTCGGCCGCGAGCGCGGCGGCGGCGGGCGACGGGTCGACGATCGCCGACAGCGTGCACGCGTCGCTTTGTTGCGCGACCGCCAGATGGGCGCGGCCGATGTACCCCGCGCCGGCGACGGCGATCCGGGTGCGGTTCATGAGCGGGTTCCCTGAAAGTCCTGATCAAGACGCGTTAAAGGGCAAACGGGCTCAAGCAGCGGCCTTTTTCGCATCGGCCATGCTCTGCGCGCGCATTGCGTCGTAGCTGACCTTGTCGAGCGGCACGACGTTCTTTTCGCCGAGGTCGCCAAGCCGCACACGGAAGTTCTCACGCGCGCTCCATGCGGCGATCGCGCAGACGATCGTGATGGCGAACGTGATCGCGCCGATCGTCAGCGGCACGTTGTGCGATCCCGGCGGCGCGACGTAAGCGAACAGCGCCGGCAGCAGCGCGGTGATCGTCGTGCCGATGTTCTGGCCGATCGCCATCGCGGAGACGCGCGAACGGGTCGGGAACAGTTCCGGATAGAAGCTCGGGAAGATCGCGTTGTAGCCTTGATAGATGACGCCCCACATCAGGATCGACATCACCATCGCGAGCGGCACGTTGTGGATGCTGATCGCGTACAGATACGCGAAAGACAGCAGCCCTGCGCCGATCGAGCCGACGATGATCGGCATACGCCGCCCGATCCGGTCGGACAGATCGCCCACGTACGGAATCACCAGCACCGCGACGATGTTGCCGATCACCGGAATCCACAGATACAGGCTCTTCGAAAAGCCGATGCCGTACGACGGCTGCACCGCGTACGCCGCGCCGAAGATCGTCGCGACGACCGGGATCACGTTCATCAGCGAGCACAGCACGACGCGCAGCATGTCGCCCCAGTTGTATTTGAACGCTTCGACGATCGGCGAGCGCGGCACGCCGCCGCTCGCGTCCTCCTTCGCGAACGCGGGCGTTTCCTCGACTTCGCGGCGGATGATGTACCCGGCGATCAGCACGACCGCGCTGAGCAGGAACGGAATGCGCCAGCCCCACGCATTGAACGAGGCGTCGTTCATGAAATAGGCGAGCGGCAGGAAGACCGCGGCGGCCAGAATCTGGCCGGCCTGCACGCCTTGCAGCGTGAAGCTCGCGTAAAAGCCGCGTCGCCCGAATGGCGCGTGTTCGAGGATCATCGAACTGGCGCCCGAGATTTCACCAGCGACCGCGAAACCCTGGATCAGTCGCAGCACGACGAGCAGCACCGGCGCGAGAAAGCCGACGTGCTGATAGGTCGGCAGCAGACCGACCGCCATCGTCGACAGCCCCATCAGGAACATGCAGACGAGCAGTACATTCTTGCGCCCGTGTGTATCGCCCCAGTGTCCGAGCACGACCGCGCCGATCGGCCGCGCGACGTAGCCGACGCCGTAGGTTGCGAGCGATGCGACGATCGCGATCTTGGGATTACCGGAAGGGAAGAACAGCTGAGGAAAGATCAGGGCGGCGGCCTGCGCATAGATGAAGAAATCGTAGTACTCGAGTGCCGAGCCGATCCAGCCGCTGGCGGTAGCCTTGCGCGCCTGCGAGCTATGCCCGCTGCTTGCCGATGCGTTCGTTTGCATGACGTCTCCTGAATGGGAAATGTTTTTGTCAGCTTCTACGGCTGAATCATTGGCGCCTTTAAACGGGCGCCGCGCAAGCCAGGATTTTCCTGGTCTCGTTGCCGCGGTGCGGCACAACGGGATAGATCGACGCGTGTCACGAGCTGCCGCGGCGCACTCCGGGTTAACCACGGCCTGAGTGCGCCGGGGATTGCATTCAAGCCGGCATTCAAACGACTGCCCCTTGCCCAACCAATCCGTCGGCGCTAGGGTAATAGCGTTATGCGCCGACACAATGCGTCCAGATGCAAACTCAGAATGCGCTCACAACCACGAATGAATCCTTCCTGCGCGATCTGCAGTTGTTCTGCCATATCGCGCGGCGTGGCAGTTTTGTCGCGGCGTCCACGGAGATGGGGCTGTCCCCGTCGCATGTGAGCAAGCGCATCGCAATGCTCGAAGCCGGTCTCGGCGTGAAGTTGTTCCAGCGCACCACGCGCCGCGTCAGCGTGACGAGCGACGGCGAAGCAGCCCTGCAGTGGGCGCAAAAAATTCTCGATGACGTGCAGGGGATGGCCGACGCATTCGCCGATCGCCGCACCGAGCTGAGCGGTCTATTGCGCATCAGCACGAGTTTGCGGCTCGGCCGCAAGCACGTCTCGCCGATTCTCGCGATGCTGCGCGAGCGCCACCCGAAGCTCGAAATCTGGCTCGAGCTGCTGGATCGGCGCGCGGATGTCGTCGGCGAGAACTTCGATATCGACGTGCGCGTGGGCGAAGTGCAGGAGCCACATCTGATCGCGCACAAGATGGTGGAGAGCGCGCGCATTCTGTGCGCGTCGCCAGCTTATCTCGAGCGGCACGGCGCGCCGGTGGAACTCAACGATCTGACTGGCCACGATTGCCTGCTGTTTCGCGGCCGCGACGACCGCTTCGGGGTCTGGCGCCTGAGCGGGCCGCATGGCGAAAGGAGCGTGAAGGTGACGGGCACGGTCGCGTCGAATCTGAGCGACATCGTCGTGCAGTGGGCGAAGGAGGGATACGGGATCGTGATGGTGTCGATCTGGGACGTGGCCGAGAGCCTGCGCGCGGGCGAACTGGTGCGCGTGCTGCCCGACTATCGGCAATCCGCCGATGTATGGGCGGTGACGGCCGAGCGTTTGTCGTCGTCGGCACGGATTCAGGTGTGCATCGAGTTTCTCAGGGAGCAACTGACGCGCGGACCGTATGCACTGGTGACGCGCGACGTGGGCGGACTCTGAGCTACGCCGCGCCTGCCTGGATCCGGTGCTCACACGCTTGCGCTTTTACACGCTCGAAGCCGTATCCTCTTCCGCCTCGTCCAGCTCGCTACGCTGAACCGTCGTTACGGAGTCGGGAATGACCGTGGTGGCCGTGACGGGCCGCGGATCTTCGATGCTGTAACGCAGGCGCCAGCCTTCGCGATAGAAACGCAGTTGTCGGTATCGCATCAGATAGACAAGTCCGACGAGCGCCGCGCCGAAGCCCGATGCAGCGCCGACGCCGAGCGCCCAGCGTGGCCCGAAACGGTCGGCGACCCAGCCGACCACCGGCGCGCCGAGCGGTGTGCCGCCGAGCGCGATCGCGAGCAGGATCGCGATCACGCGGCCGCGCATGGCCGGTTCGGTGGTCAGTTGCACGAGGCTATTGGTCGAGGTGGTGAAGGTCTGCGTCGACACGCCGATCACGATCAGCACGATGCCGAACAGCACGTAGTTCGGCATCAGCGCAGCCGCCGTGCAGCCGACGCCGAACATCGCGCCGGCGCCGAGCAGCAGCCCCATGGTGGGCCGCGCGCGGCGCGCGGCGAGCAGAGCGCCGGTGACCGAGCCAATCGCCATCGTCGAGCTGAGCACGCCGTACTCGCCCGCGCCCGCACGGAACGCGGTGACGGACATCGTCGAGATGAAGATCGGGAAGTTCAGGCCGAAGGTGCCGATCAGGAACAGCATCAGGAGCGCCGCCTTCAGATCGGGGCGTGTCCAGACATATTTGAAGCCTTCGACGAAGCTGCCGCGCGAGCGCACATTGCGCGGCTTGATATGTAACTGGTCCAGCCGCAGCATGCGCAGTGCACCGAGCACGGCGACGAACGAAAGCGCGTTGATCAGAAACACCCAGCCACTGCCCACCGACGCGATCAACAGACCCGCAACCGCTGGCCCGAGCATGCGCGCGGCGTTGAACGACGTGGAGTTCAGCGCGACGGCATTCGCGAGATCGCGTTCGCCGACGAGGTCGGATACGAAGGTTTGGCGTGCGGGGGAGTCGAACGCGGTCACGCAGCCGAGCAGGCCCGCGAATACGTAGACCTGCCATAGCTGCACGAGCCCCGTGACCGTGAGCAGACCGAGCGCGAGCGCCAGCGTACCCATTGCCGCCTGGGTCGCGAACAGCAGCTTGCGGCGGTCGAAGTGATCGGCCGCGTAGCCGGTGAGCGGCAGCAACAGCATCTGCGGCCCGAACTGCAGCGACATCACGATGCCCACCGCCGTCGCGTTGTGATGCGTAAGCTCGGTGAGCACAAGCCAGTCCTGCGCCGTGCGCTGCATCCATGTGCCGATGTTCGAGACGATCGCGCCGCTCGCCCAGACACGATAGTTGAATATGCGCAGCGAACGGAACGTGGTGCTCACGGCAGGGGTTTCCTCAACGCGGGGTGGGGCGCATGCGGATAGCGGCCCGCTTCAATTCAGGCTTTAAGCGCGCGAACGTTCGAGCAGATCGAGTACTTCCCGCGTCGTGCCGGTTTCGCCGAGGCGCGGGAAGATGCGCGTGATGCTGTTGGTGTGCGCGTCGGCGTTCAGATCGGTCATCGCGTCGACGACGAGCGTGACGTTCAGGCCCGCCTCGCTCGCGAAGCGCGCGGTCGATTCGACGCCGATGCTGGTCGCGACACCGACGAGCACCACTTGCGTGACGCCTTGCTGTTGCAGATACGCGGCCAGGTCCGTGTTCGTGAAGGCGCCCCACGTGCGCTTCGTGACCAGATGGTCCGACGGCTGCTGCTTCAGTTCGGGCAGAAGCTCGGCGAAGTCGGGCGGGAAGTCGGCGGAGCGGCGACCCTGGTCGGTGCGGCCCGGTGCGCCGGCGGTGACGTTCACGAGCACGACGGGCAGGCCGTGGCGGCGGAACGCGTCGAGCAGCGTAACCGAGCGTTCCACGATTTCGCTGGCCGGATGGGGGGCGGTGGGCAGCGCGACGATGCCGCGCTGCAGGTCGACGACGACCAGTGCGGTTTTGGCGTCGAGAGTAGTGAGTGCCATGAAGTGCTCCTGCGAGTGGCGCGAGACGCGTGTGCGCGAATCGCGAGTTACAAATCGACGAGGCGTTTCAGCAGGTCGACGCCCGTCGCGAGTTGTTGCTGTTCGGCTGCCGTGAAACGCGTTTGAATCGTGCGGTACAGCCAGTCTTCGCGTGCCGCGCGGCTTGCCTTGACCTTCTTGCGAAAGGAGGGTGTCAGCGACAGAACCGTCTGCCGTCCATCGTTAGGATCGGGCGTGCCGCTGACGAGCCCCGTGGCTTTCAGTACCGCGAGCGTTTCTCCCATCGACTGCGGCCGCATGCCGTGCGCACGCGCGAGCGAGGTGACGGTGGCCGGGCCTTCGCGTTCCAGCAGGCTCAGCACCTGCACCTGCGACGGCGTGAAGTCGCCGACATGCGACTCTTCGCGCAGACGCCGGCGCAGCTTGCCCGCCAGCACGCGCAGATCTTCGGCGAGCGTATGAAGTTCTTCCGGCGTAACTGCGGGAGGGGATTTGGTCATGCGGTGAACTCGTGCGATGACGTGATGTGAAGGTTTCCTGATAAGGTTACCTTCGTATCTCGCCCGGGTCAAATTTTGAGGTGGCGGGAGGCCGTACGCCGAAACGTCGCCACGATGGCCTCAGCGCGCCCGCATGCGCCGGTTGAAAAAGCGCCATACCGCTCCGCCGACGAGCATCGCACCGCCGAGCGCGAGGCCCAGCAACACCAGCGAACTCAGATGCTCGCGCACCACCGGCACGTTGCCGAACAGATAGCCGCCCGCGATCAGCGAGACCACCCACAGCGCCGCGCCCGCGGTGACGAACGCGACGAAGCGTGAGAACGTCATGCGCGACACGCCCGCGGCGAACGGCGCGAACGTGCGCACCACGGCGATGAACGGTGACAGCAGGAAGGTCAGGCGGCCGCGCGTCTCGCTGAACACGTGGGCGCGGCGCAGCGCATCGCGATTGAGCCAGTAGTAGTTGCGGGTATAGACCTTGTCGCCGACCGCATGGCCGATTGCGTACCCGACGCTGCTGCCGGCCACCGTCGCGACGAACAGCACGGGCGCGATGATCCACACGTTCAATGCGCCGGTGGCCGCGAGCGCGCCGCAGATGAAGATCAGCGGATCGCCGGGCAGAAAGAACAGCGGCAGAAAACCGTATTCGACGAACACGACGACAAACAGCAGTGCGTAGATTGCCGTGCCGAACTGCACGATCAGCGCGCTCAGGTGCTGATCGAGGTGCAGCGCGATCTGCAGCACATTCATCAGGTTCATCTTGGCGTGGCCTCAGGTGGCGTTCGGATGTGATGAGTGTAGTCCCGCGAGCATGCGTGCAGGGCGCTTGCGCGAGTTTTTGCCATATGTCGCTTGTCGATGTTGCGGTGCCGATGTCAAACTCGGGGCGGTCATCATCGGACGCAACGCCATGTCGCACGATTCCGCCATCACCTTCCGTTTTGCCGCGTCGCACGAAGCCGAAACGATTCGTGCCATCGAATTCGAAGCGGGCCTGCGTTTCGTCAGCGTCGGCATGACCGGGGTTGCCGATGCGCCGCCTATGGCGCGCGAGGTCGTCGAGCGCAAGATCGAGGCGCGCGAGATCATCGTCGCGCTCGACCAGCAGACGATCTGCGCGGGCTTCGTGATGTTCGAGCCGCAGCCGACGCGCATCTACGTTCAGGAACTCGATGTGTTGACCTCGCACGCGGGCAGGCGTATCGGCGCGGCATTGATCGAAGAGGTCGCGCGAATCGCGCGCGCGCGACAATTGACACAGCTGGTGCTGTCGACGTATCGCGACGTGCCGTGGAATGCGCCGTATTACCGGCGGCTCGGGTTTCGCGATCTCGACACGTCGGAACTCGACGCGGCGTTGCTCGCGCGGCGCGACGCGCATATCGCGCGCGGGCTCGATGAATCGAAACGGGTGTTTATGCGGCGCGAGCTTGTCTAGCGCGCAAAAAGCGGCGGGCGTGACTGGAATTCAGTCACGCCCGCCGCTTTGTCATTTCATACGGCGGACATGAGCCCGCTGTCGCTACCGATTACACCGTTTCGAGCGCCGGATAATCGGTGTAGCCGACTTCGCCGCGCGCATAGTACGTCGCCGGGACCGGCTTGTTCAGCGGCGCATCTTCAGCGAAGCGGCGCACCAGATCCGGATTCGCGATGAACAGCTGACCCCAGGCCACCGCATCCGCTTCACCGGCGTCGAGCACCTGCTGCGCGCTTTCCTTCGTGAACTTCTCGTTCGCGATATACGGGCCGCCGAACGCTTCCTTCAACTGCGGGCCGAGGCGGTCGTCGCCGAGCGCTTCACGTGCCGCGATAAACGCGATCTTGCGCTTGCCGAGTTCGCGCGCGACATAGCCGAACGTTGCGGCCGGATCGGAATCGCCCATCGTGTGCGCGTCGCGGCGCGGCGCGAGATGCACGCCGACGCGGTTTGCACCCCACACGCTGATGCACGCGTCGGTGACTTCGAGCAGCAGACGCGCGCGGTTTTCGATCGGGCCGCGCGTAGGTATCGGTACGCTTGTTGGTGCTGTCCTGCAGGAACTGGTCGAGCAGATAGCCGTTCGCGCCGTGCACTTCGACGCCATCGAAGCCCGCGGCCTTGGCGTTTTCCGCGCCCTTGCGGAACGCTTCGACGACACCGGCGATTTCATCGAGGCCGAGCGCGCGCGGCGTCACGAACGGACGCTCGGGACGCACGAGGCTCACGTGACCACCCGCCGCGATCGCGCTCGGCGCGACCGGCAGCTCGCCGTTCAGGAACAGCGGATCCGAAATACGGCCGACGTGCCACAGCTGCAGGAAGATCTTGCCGCCCGCGTCGTGCACGGCCTGCGTGACAAGCTTCCAGCCTTCGACCTGCTCCTGCGACCAGATGCCCGGCGTTTCGGCGTAGCCGACGCCTTGCGGCGTGACCGACGTCGCTTCGCTGAGGATCAGACCGGCGCTCGCGCGCTCGGCGTAGTAGCGCGCCATCAATGCGTTCGGCACGCGGATTTCCTCGGCGCGCTGACGCGTGAGCGGCGCCATGATGATGCGGTTCGGCAGCGTGATATCACCAATTTGCAGCGGATCGAAAAGAGTCGGCATAAGAGTTCACCTTTGGCGGCGGGCAAGGCCCGAGCCTCAAAAAACTGCGTGAAAAAGGAAGCGCGGCGATGCGAATGCGGCGCTCAGAGCTTCGTGTTCATGTATTCGAGGAACGCCTGAATGACGGGCTCGTTGCGCTTGAAAAACACCCATTGACCGACCCGTTTCGACGTGACGAGACCCGCGCGCTGCAACGCGGCCAGGTGCGCCGACACGGTGGACTGCGACAGGCCACAGCGCGAGTCGATCTTGCCCGCGCACACGCCGTGGTCGAGCGGCAACTCCTGATCGGCGAAATGCGCGTGCGGCTCGCGCAGCCAGCCGAGAATCTCCCGGCGGACCGGGTTGGCCAGCGCTTTGTGGATCGCGTCGAAATCGGGCGTCATGTGGATGGTTTTCAGGTGATTCGGCAACCGGCACGCCGCATGGCGTGCGCGATATGCATCGCTACAGAACGAATCATATATCGGAACTTAACGATATTGGTGAAAACACTACTGCGGATGGGGCGATAGGTATCGACATACAAAAAAGTCCGCATTTTCGGAGCAACGCTCTAAACTGAACCGCCCCGGATTTGGTGGAGGCTCCAACTCTTGAGAAAAATGGTATGGGCGCCTCCCGCTTGAGGAAATGGTAGGAATTTCGCAGGTAACCAAGGTCGACTTTCACGGGCCTATGGCATGGGCATGCTCATGGTGCAAGATTATGTGGATGTTCAAAGGCAAACTGGAGAGGCCGAGATGAAGCTGACGCCAGTTGGAATCGATATTGCAAAGACGGTCTTCCAGGTGCACTACGTGGACGAGGACACGGGCGAGATCGTGAACAAACCAATCAAACGTGCGGCGTTACTCGAACATTTTGCGAACCGGTTGCCTTGCCTTATCGGCATGGAAGCGTGCGGTGGTGCGCACCACTGGGCGCGGACACTGGTGAAGATGGGCCATCAAGTCAAGTTGATGCCAGGAGAATTCGTGAAGGCATTCAACATCCGAAACAAGAACGACGCAGCGGACGCCCGGGCGATCTGGCTTGCTGTGCAGCAGCCTGGCAAGGCCGTTGTGGCGAAAACTGAAATGCAGCAGGCAATGCTGGCGCTGCATCGCATGCGCGAGCAACTTGTGAAGTTCCGGACCATGCAAATCAACGGCTTGCGCGGACGGCTAACCGAGTACGGCGAAGTTACGGCTAAAGGACGGGCGTCGATTGACAAGGCGATACCCGAGATTCTTGTCCGGGTTGCGGAACGGTTACCCGCAGTGCTCATCGACACGTTGCGTGAGCAATGGAACGGGCTGACGAAGCTGGACGAGCAGATCGCAGCGATCGAACGCCGGATGCGCGAATGGAAGAAGGACGATCATGCCGTAAAGGCGATCAGTGAGATCCCCGGCGCGGGGTTGCTGACCGCGACCGCGGCGGTTGCGATGATAGGCGACGCGAAGGCGTTTCGATCGGGGCGGGATTTTGCCGCGTGGGCGGGACTGGTGCCGAAGCAGACCGGTTCGGGTGGCAAGGTAAACCTTCACGGCATAAGGTAAGCGCGGCGACACATATTTGCGAACGCTGCTAATCCACGGTGCACGCGGTGTGTTGATAAATGCGAAATAACCAGGCGCATGGGTCGAGCAGCTGAAAAAGCGGCGGCATCCGAACGTGGTGATTGTCGCACTGGCAAACAGAATGGCGCGGACGATCTGGCCGGTACTAGCCAATGATCGTCCGTACCAGAAGGGATACGTGAGCATACATCCAGCGGAAGTGGGAAACTTCTGGTTCAGCCGGCGGTACTGGCGGATAATGGCAAGTAGTTGGCCGACGACGCGGCGCGTTTGCAATAGCAATGAGAAACAGACGGCGCGATCAAATCTGAACTGCAACACCTTCCTCGTGTAAGGTGCGCACATGCAAAAAAGAAGAACGTATCAGCAGCTTCAGCCTGAAGAGCGCGTGACCATTGCAAGCATGAAGCAGCAGGGTTCGAGTGTTCGGCCATGGCCCGAACTGTGAGCCGCGAGCTGACCAGAAACACGTGTTCTGTCGTGGGCTATGCGTCTGCCCCGGCGGAGTCGCTCAGCACGAGCCGACGCCGGCAATCAGTCTTCCGTCGGCGTGCTGGTTGAGCGCACCAGTCGCCTGGTGCTGGCGAAGATGGAAGACGCCACCGCCGCTTCGGCACTGGCGGGCTTCACTCCCAAACTGAATTCGATCGCCGCCCCACTGCGCCAGAGCTTCACTTACGACCAGGGTAAGGAAATGACCCGGCATCAGGAGCTCAGCGCCGCCACCAGCGTGCGTGTATACTTCTGCGATCCGCACGGTTCATGGCAACGCGATACCTGCGGGAACACCAACGGGCTGCTGCGGCAGTATCTGCCCAAGGGTACTGACGGCACTATCACGTTGCTGAGACGGTCGGGTAAGCTTGGTACAGAACCATACCTTTGACAGGTGAGGCACAAGCGAGTCCATTAAAAGGCTTCTCGGAATCTCTGTCTCGCCGCAGTCCTCGAAGTTTTTATTCAGTTCCCGACCAATGACAATATCAGGGAGTTTCGCATCGAGGCAACGGCGCAGCGCTTCGATGATCTGTTTATTGAACTCTAACCCACGCTTATAGCACCCTCGAAAATGTGCGCGATATCCAGTTCGCGCATTGAAGAACCAATCGAATAACCCAACGCCCACGGCGAATTGGACAACAGCGCGGGAGTCGTCCGGTTGGGCCTCTGCGTGTTCGCGTCCGAATCGCACTACGCCGAGACCGAACGCCTCGTCCAATGCCTTCACGGTTGCCTCCAGCAGTGCGCTTGGCGGTCCTGCCATTTCGAGTGTAAAGGCTCGATTAGGGTCGGAGCATGCTATCTGGTCAAAGCGCCAGCTTGAGTTGTCCGGAAGACCTGTGCACCGGGGATCGGGCATTGCGTAACCCGCATGGCGAGCATCCAATAACAGCTACGATCTTTCAACGTCCCACTATCCCCCAACGTTTCTCGCACAAACTGCATAGCACACGCCGCTTTTCGTCATTTGCAACTAATTCGAGCAGGCGGCGATTGCAAGCCGGGCCGGCCGAATGCAAGCACAGTTGCAGGTAATCCGGGCACGCGCGGCGCGTCAGTTGCAGTTAATTCGAGCCGGAAGCCGCATGGATTGCAAGCACGGCCAGTTTCAAATGCAAGTCGCTACACCTAAAGGTCAGGATTTCGGGGACGGACTGTCCAGCGATCGTTTGCCTGTCTAGTGATAGACCAACATGCCAAAACAGTCCGCCTTGAGATGTAAAATCCGCCGAAACGCAGTTTTTGGAGGTAGCTCGACCGCCTCTGCATCGCTAAAGGTCAGGGTTTCGGGGATAAAAGGTCAGGGTTTCGGGGATGAAGTTTTGTCAAAAACCCGGCGCTAAGCCCCGTTAGAACAGTGTTGCAGCATGGAGCCATCTTGAAAAAAGTATTCGTCACCGTGTTTTTAGTGTCGCTCGCGGCGTACGCCAATGCCAGTTCGGCCGATACGCCCTCGCAACAGGCCGCTGATAGGGGCTATGGGAACCTGCACAGCCAATCCCTCGCACCCATTAAACCGCCCAATCGGGCTCCGCAATCCGGTGCAAAAACGAGCAAGCTGACGAAGCAGCAAGCGGCAGACAGGATCTATGGAAATATTCACAGCAACAGCATGAAGCCGCTCAACAGATAAACCGAGCCGGATTGCGGGAAAGGTCAGGGTTTCGGGGATGGTTTTTCAGGGTTGTATATCTCAATGCAAGGCAAGCCCGCGACGCGGGCGCGTCAGCCCGTAGGGAAAGCATCGCGGGGAGTCGGTGTGCAACGTTGGAACCCTGGCCCTCTGGCCGACGAAACCACAGGACGCTTCGTCGTCGCCGAGATAGTCAGCGAAATTATTGAACGCCCACCACGGAGCGCGCGCGAGTTCCACGTTCTGGCGCACCGAATAGTGCGTGCGCAACAGGCCGGACGACTGTTACGTGCTGCCCGCGCCGATCATGCCCTGTTCGATAATCAGCACCCCGTTGAGCTTTGCCTCGTGTGTCGTACGGATGAGCGCAGTCAGCACATGCCCGTTCTGCAAATCATCGTTGTCGTTCGGACATCACCGATATGTACCGCGTTCCGGCCTGTCGGTTATACCCCTCGCAAAGCTTGAGCCCGGCGACGTTCGCGATAGCGTAGGCTTCGTTGGTATGCTCGAAGCTGCTCGTGTGCAGGTACTCTTCCTTTATGGGCTGCGGGCAACACTTTGGATAAGTGCATGATGAACCAAAGAAGAGCAGATCGGGTGGTGATAGCCGTGACTGGCAATGCGCCGGAGAAGGCCGAACCAACCATACCCTTGTGTCCAGCGACATAGATCCGGGAAGTCTTTATTCATGTTGGTGCCCAATCGTCCATTGAGGCGCATTGATCCGAAGGTGATTTCAAGCGGAGCGTGGATCCTGAAAGGCCCGACGTGCGATTCTCAGGTTAGTGACGGGTGTAGACAGGTCTCAGCCTGTTGCGGCCGGTGCCAGGATCTTGTCGCGACCCGCGCTTCCTCTCACCGATGACATCGGCGAAATGAATGCGTGTGAGACCACCTTGTACCGCGAGACTCGCTTCAGCCAACGTCATGGCATATTCGGTCAACCGGTCTAGTGACCCTGGAACTGCTCCTATGCTTGCAGACGCGTGAGGTCGTTCTCTCTTCATCACGCGGGGCCGCACGATGGTCAAGCTCTATACGGCCGATCGAAAATTCCTGATGAGCCGCGTGCTGTGCGCGGGTGATGTCATCTTGCTGGCGTCAGGTGGGCACGGGTTCGAGGTCATCGACGACGTATCTTTCATCGAAGTCAAGCAGGGCCCCTATGTGGGAGAGCAGGAGAAAGTGCGCTTCACGGCGAACCCATAACCGATGAATCGAATTGGCGATGCCGGGAAGTACGTGTTCGACGCAAGACCAGAGGGGTGGATGATGGAAGACGCGGTGAGTTCTGAAGACGCAATGGCAGCGGCGATCGCAGAAGCGTCGCTCGGGCACTCCTGTCGGCGCATCGTCCCGGTCATTCTCGCAGGCGGATCGGGCACGCGCCTCTGGCCGATGTCGCGTGAGCAGTTTCCAAAGCAGTTGATCGGCGTGGTCGGACGGGATTCATTGCTGCAGGCTACCGTCACACGGATGGAGGGTTTCGTCGGCGGCTTCGACGTCGACACTCAGCCGATTATCGTGTGTGGGGAGGAACACCGGTTCCAGACAGAAGAGCAGGTGCGGGCGTGCGGCGTCTCCGCGAAGATTATCGTCGAGCCTGCGCGGCGCGATACGGCGCCGGCGCTCACGCTCGCGGCGCTCGCAGCCGTTAATCAGGATGACGACGCGATCATGGTGGTGATGCCGTCTGACCATTCCATCTCAGACATTCCGGCGCTGCATCGTGCGATCGCAATTGCCGCTGAATATGCCGAACGCTCCATGATCGTGACGTTTGGCGTTGCGCCCACACGGCCGGATACCGGCTTTGGCTACATCCGAATCGGCGACGCCCTCGAAAACGGCGCACATCTGATCGACCGCTTCGTCGAAAAGCCCACGACCGAACTCGCCGCGCAGTACGTCGCTGCAGGCACCTACTGGTGGAACAGCGGCATCTTCATCGTGCGAGCGGGCGTGTGGCTCGAAGCGCTAGCCAAGCTCAACGGCGACATGCATGCGGCCTGCACCGCGGCGTTCGTGGAAGGCAAGGCGGACGACAACTTCATTCGTCCTTGCCCGTTTCAGTTCGGCCGTGTGCCGGCGGATTCCATCGACTATGCGGTAATGGAGCACATCGGCGCGGCCGGCTCGCCTTGCAAAGGCGTGGTCGTGCCATTGGCGGCGGGATGGTCGGACCTTGGATCCTGGGATGCCGTGTGGGAAGCGATGGAGAAGGACGGGCTCGGCAACGTCGCGAGCGGGCGTGTCGTTTTCGAAGGCGCGACCTCGAGCTATGTGCGCGCCGAGGGCGGGCGGCTGGTTGCATGCGTTGGCACCTCCAACGTAGTCGTCGTCGACACGGACGACGCCGTGCTCGTCGCGGACCGCTCACACGCGCAGGACATCAAGACGCTGGTGGCGCGCTTTCGCGAGCAGCGCGCGCCTGAAGCCGAGACGCACCGGAAGGTGCGCCGTCCGTGGGGCTTCTACGATGCGATCGAGCGCGGCGAGCGGTTTCAGGTGAAGCGCATCGTGGTTGCGCCAGGCGCTCGCCTATCATTGCAGATGCACCACCATCGCGCCGAGCACTGGGTCGTCGTGCGCGGCACCGCGCTCGTGACACGGGGCGAGGACCAGTTTCTTCTTTCAGAAAACCAATCGACCTTCATTCCGCTCGGCGTGCAGCATCGGTTGGAGAATCCGGGCAAAGTGCAGCTCGAAATCATCGAGGTTCAATCGGGCAGTTATCTCGGCGAGGACGATATTGTGCGCCTGGACGACTGCTACGGCCGAACTTGACCGTATCGCATTACATAGTGCATCGGAACCCAATCCTATCGACTGGCGTTCGTCGGACTCGAATCGGACCGCTACGGCGCGATGATGCTCGGCCGGCAGATGACGCCGATGTATCGCTACTTCCTCGCGCTCGACCCGCTCGGTTATTCGAGTTACGGCCTTTCCGCGCAGGACGCGCAGTTCGTCGGTCGCGCGGATAACGCGGTGTCGTATCTCGGCCATGTGGGACCATTCGAGCTGAATGCGCTCTACAGCCTCGGCTATGACGCAGTCACCTACAACCGGCTTCGCTTCGTGGCGCATATACGGCGCCAGAAATACCTTAAGCTGGCTGATACCGCCTTCGTAGCCGGCTTCCTGCAGTTCCCGAAGCAGCGCTGTCGCCGAATCCAGTACGGTCGTGCAGCGACGACATACTCGAGCAGATAGTCTTTGAAAGGGTCGAGCTTGGTCGGGCGTGGCTCGCGTTGCTTGTATCGGGCCGCCTGCTCATCGCGCAGATAGCGGCGCACCGTGTTGTGCGACAAGCCCGTTTGCCGCGCTATCTTCTGCACCGCCGTTCACGGTTTGCCAATGTCTTGATTTCCCCTGCGTGCTCCGGAGTCAGCATCGGCGGCAAAAAGCCGCCGTCTTATCCTAGGTGGATCAGGCTTACTTCGGCGGGTGGGTCATGGTCGTCGATGACTGTAACGACGGCGTTGTTCGAGTGCAGATCGATGCCGCTGTAGGGCATTTCGGCCTCCTCTTTGAGCTGGTTGAGCGTTGGAGTTCAACTGTAACCCTGGCCGCGCCCCCTGCCTAGGGCGGCCAGGAGGGCCTTTCAATGATTATCAGTTTCACATCGGCCCTAAAAACTATCGCATTCAATCTGTTCGTGAGTTCTTAAATCACAATCGCGGCGAATATGACCCCATTTGTTTGCATTGCTCTCGGGCTTATCGGAAGCGGCAGGTGCGAACTTGTGTTCAGAAAATCACGTCTACCGCATCGAAATCGGCGTTTGAGTTCATAGTTTTGCTGGTTTGCGATCGAGGGTTAGACGCGCTCAATGGCGTCGCCACTGGAAAGTGAAGTGCGTACTTTTTTGTGTGTACAGAATAGGTATCGGCGGCGTCGATGCAATCGCCTGCGCTGGCGCAGGTTATCTCAAAAATCGGATCGGGCTGATATTCGTGGCTAACCGCAATCCATAGCCTTGAGGTTCTTCCTACTGGGTTGTGTGGCGCGAAGGAGGAGCCTTCTGTCAGTCAGGTTTCCGGTACGTCTCAAGCAACGTCACTCATGCCCACGGCGCCCTTGTTCCGACTGTGAGGTATTGAAGCGATGCGGTTGTCCTATCTATGTCATGCCTGCGCAAGCGCTCAGGCCATTTCCACCAAAGTGAGTCATTTGGTGCATTCCCGATTTGAATCTGTGGCGCGCGCCGTGTTGCTGTGCGGTGTGGTTGCGGTGCTGAGTGTGTCCGCGTGGGTGACGGTATCCGAGATAGTCAGTCGCGCGAACAAATCCAGCGCGTCCCAACCGACCTTGGCTTTGGAGATGGCTGCGCCGGCTACTGACAAATTGGTTACTGAAACCGGGAATAGTCAGCTATCTGACGCTGGACCTTTTGTCATGTCGGAATCTTACAGTGGTGCATACGCGGGACGCATCAAGGGTAACTTGCTCGACACCTTGGAGCGGGCCAGCGTGCCGGTCGAAATACGGGAGCAGATCGCGCGTATTTTTGCCTCCCGGCTCGACCTCGCCGCGCCCGCGCATAAGGACGACACTTACCATGTTCTCTACGCGCGCGACGAGACAACCATACAGCGCAAGCATCTAACGGCCGTCGAACTCCGGTCGCGCGGTGAGACCTATCAGGCCATGTGGTTTATCCCGCCGGGGCAAACTGGCGGAGACTACTATTCATTTGACGGACGGCGGCTTGCCGCTGAGCCATTCTCGATGCCGCTTGATTACGTTCGGGTAAGTTCGCGATTCGGTTACCGAACCCATCCGGTAACGGGCAGGCACCTGATGCACACAGGTGTGGACTTTGCCGCCCCGAAGGGGACCCCGGTTGTCGCGGCTGCCTCGGGAACCGTGCAGTTCGTTGGCATCCGAAGCGGATACGGCAAGATCGTCGTGCTCCGTCATCCGCGAGGCTATATGACGTTCTATGCTCACCTGTCGGCCTTTGCGCGTGATTTGCGCGTAGGCGCGCCGGTGACTGAAGGGCAAGCGCTCGGCGCGGTAGGCGCCACTGGGACGGCCACCGGAGCCCACCTGCATTTTGAGGTGCGCAAGAATAATCAACCGATCGATCCGATATCTGTGACGAGCCGAACTGGCACCATGCCGCTCACTACCATTCAGCGAATCGCGTTCGACAGCGCGACGGGCGCTCTGCGCGAGAAACTCGCGGCATTGCCCGTGGATATTCCGACGACAAGGATGGCGTCGAATGCTGAAGGCACACCGAATCGATCTGGAAAGCCGGAGGGCTCCTCGGTTTGAGGAGCGAGACGATGCGGATATTGTCGCATTGACGAAGTCAACGGAATTCGTCGGGCAGTAACGTGGATGAGCATGATGGCAAAGACGAGAACGCCGGGCATTGCGCCGGCTTTGGAGGTAGAAGCGTCTCACTGCTCATTGGGAGATGATTCTGCTGTGTCTCGCCATTCGGACGGATCACGACGGGCGCGGTTGTCCGTATCGTGCGCGTGTCCGATGGAATGTCCGGTGCGACGAGTTCTTGATGTCTGGAAGCGAAGCCGCGCGTGCTTCAGCCGCCGTGCTGCTCACACCGGTAACCGGCGTCGCTGCATTGACTATTGCGTCGTCGCCGCTGTCCAACGACGAAACATCGCACACACACGCGTCGGTCAGATGAACAGCTCGGTCGCACAGGGCGTACAGCCGGCCAACAACGCTATCGACCAGTTGCTTAACCCAGGCAAACCAGGCTATCGACGATGTCGCCGAAAACGCTTATGCCGGCATCGCAGCGGCAATGGCTATGCCGAACATAATGCCGTCCGGTTCCTGGCGCCCGGCGCTCGCGGGGCGCGTGATAAACGCACAGCCAGAGGCGTGAGGTTTCGGCTTCAGCCCTGAATCAGCCGGAGCCTGAGCAAAGCGTCGACTTTTCTGACGACGCTCCCGGCGTTGGCCAGCGCCTTTGAGGCCGATTTCACCGACGTGCCGTACCCGGCGGCCGTCCAGTTTCCCCTTGATGCCCAAGCGCACGCGACAGATTGCCCACCTCGCGCTTGAGCAGCTCCGCGAACTGCGCGACGCGCTCATCGGTTACGCGCACGCTTCGGCCCGAAGATGCACACCGAACCTGCCACCTGGTTCGCGCCGTTGAAGAACGGCGCGGCTACCGTGACTGCGCCGGCGATCAGCTCGTGATGGCTGGTGCCGAAGCCTCGTGCGCGGACCGCGTCGAGATCGGCGGCTAGCGCCGCGACGTCCTGATCCGAATCGGTCAGATAGCGCCGCAGATCGTCCTCCGAAAGCGGCATCTGCGAAAGAATCGTGCGGCCGCTCGCGCCGAGCACGAGCTTCTCGCGATAGCCGACCCCGCGCCGGAAACTCAGCGGCTGCGGACTTTCCAGTTCGGCCACGCAGATCCGGTACGTCTCCTCCGGCACGAACAACGCGACCGTCTCCGATGTCGCTTCCCAAAGCTCGCGCAGCATCGGCTGCGCAAGCTGCGCGATCGTATTGTTCGCCATCTACGCATGCGCGAGTTGCGCGACCGAACTGCCGAGCCTGAAGCGTTGCGGCTCGCCCGACGAGGCGAGAAAGCCGTTCTGTTCGAGCGTATTCAGCAGCCGGTACAGCGTCGGTCGGCTCGGGTCCACGCGTGTCAGCAGCTCTCAATCGCTCAGCGCGTCGCGATGATCGCGCGGGCCTTTCGCCGACGCGTAATACCGCTGCAAGGCGTCGGTCGAGCGCGCGCTCAGCGCGCGGATCTGCGCGTGCCAGTCGGTTTCCACTGGCCACTCACCGGCGATCACGCGTGGATAGATCTGCCGCGCGTAGCGATGCAGTGCCTTCGCGCCGATGTTGCCGCTGACGCCAAGCAACGCGTGCAAGCTCGCGTGCGTCGCCTTGATATCGACGGCCGCGCTGTTGCCTGCGAGACGCACGACGAGCGAGCGGATCTGCTCGATGCCGTTCAGGAACGATTCGTCAAGCAGATCGAGCGAGACCAGTTCCCCGAGGTGCGCTTCGTCGAGCAGGCCTTCTTCAGCGATGGTGGCGGCCGCGGCCGCGCTCGCAGTGAGGGGCAATGCCACCGGCATCGCCGCAAAATCCGTTTGCGCGGCTCCGCCCGCGGTTTCCGTGATTCGTTGTGGAGCGTCCGCAACCAGCGCGCCCCGTGTGCCGAACTGCCGCGCGAGACATGCGTACAGCGAGCCGGCCTGCACCGGCTTGATCAACACCTCGTTCATCCCGGCGGCAACGCAGGCCTGCACCGCTCCGGCATCGGTGTGACTGGTCAGCGCAATGATAGGCAGCGTCGCGTAGGCATCGGTGCGCGCGCGAATCGACTTCGTCGTCTCGATGCCGTTCATGCCCGGCATGTTCACGTCCATCAGGATCGCGTCGATGAAGCCGTCTTCGTGCAGTTTGGTCAGGACCGCCTGACCGTGGTCGGCCTCGACGACACTCGCGCCGCAGCGCTCCAGATACGCCTTCGCGACAAGCCGGCTGTAGGTGTCGTCGTCGGCGATCACAAAGGTTCTGCCGGCGAAGACATCGGGCAGTTCGCCCGGCTGATGATGCGCACCGTTGTCGAAGAGGGTCTGCAACGCGGTGAGCAGCTCCTGCACACTCGACGTCTTGCTGATGATCTCGTCCATGCCGGCGCGCCGCGCGCGCAGTCGCACCGCGATGCCCGGTTCGGCGGTATAGGCGGCGATCAGCACGTTGCGGTTCGGGCAGTCTCTGTCGGCGCGGAGGCGCTCGGTCGTCGTGTAGCCGTCCATCGCGGGCATGCTGATGTCCATCAACACGAGGTCGTAGAGCGGCGCGCGCCGCAACGTGGCGAGCGCAAGCTCGCCGCCCGACGCCTCGCTGACATAGGCGCCGGCCTTCGTCAGCACGCGGCGGGTGCGGGCGCGCAGCGTGTCGTCGTCGTCGACGACGAGCACGCGCTTGCCCTTGAACGCCGGCATCGCGCGTTCGAACAGGCGCCGCTCGTGCTCCTCGACCTCGTTGGCCGCTACCGGCGGAAAGCGCAGCGTGAACGCGGTGAACCTGCCGAGTTCCGATTCGCAGTCGATGCTGCCGCCGAACGCGCGCATCGCGCGCTGGCAGTACGCAAGCCCGAGCCCGGTGCCGCCCGAGTTGCCGGCCGTGCGAAACGGCTCGAACAGATGCTGCAGGATCTCCGGCGCGATGCCGGGGCCGGTGTCGCGTACGATCACCGAGTCGCGGTCGACGGTCAATGTGAGCGTCGCCTGCGGATACGCGACGATGTGATGCAGCGCGTTCTTGATCAGGTTGAACAACGTGAACAGATAGACCGTCTCGTCGACCTTGAACACGAAGTCGCGCCTGACGACGACGCTCACCTTCGCGCGTTCCTTGTCGTTGTCGAAGCCGTATTCGGCGAGCGCCTTGCGCGTGGTCGCGCCAGCGTGGAGGTAGCTGAGGCTATCCGGGCGGATCGATTTCGCGGCGACTTCGTCGAGCGTCATCGCGATGATGCGCAGGCCGCGCTCGATCGACAATTGCCCCTGCGCGAGGTGGTTGTACATCAGCGAGGCCGTGCCGTCGGTCAGCGTCGGCGCCGCGCCCGCTTCGGTCGCCGCGGGCAGCGCTTCCTCGACGCGGTCGAGCACGTGCCGCAACTGGCTCAGCGGATTGCGCATCTCATGCGCGATGGACCCCGCGAGCGCCTGCAACGCGCGGTTCTTTTCGACGAAGATGCGTCCCTTGCTGATTGCATGACTGAACGCCATGCTGCACAGCACGACCACCGGCAGCAATGCGAGATTGGACTTGTCCTGCGCGCTGAGAACGACCGGCGTCGGCGCGCTCCACACGCCGGCGAGCCCGCCGGAAAACACGCCAATACCGATGCAGGTTATCAGCAGCAGGGGGTTGTCGATACACAGCGCCAGAATGAAGATCATCATGACCTCGGTCATCATCCACATCGTGGAGAAACCGTTTCTGACGGTCAGGAACGTGCAGACGAACGGCAGCACGTAAATCAGACAGCAATGCCAGTAGATCAGCAGCGCAGGGTTGTAGCGCCTCGGCCAGCGCGCCTGGCACAGCAGGGGAACGCAGACGGCCGCCGCGCTGAGCCGCAGCAGCAGGTTGTCGTAAGGCTGCGGAAGAATGTAGGTCCAGACGACGTAATAGATGGGGTGACACAGGAGGCCGAGTGCGCCTCCCCATCGAATTGCGAACCTGCTTCGTTCCAGCATATCCCGCATGCTTTCGCGCGGTATCGCCATCAGGCCTCCGAGTTCATTAGGAACCCATCATTTCATGCGTATTGAATTGCTGTGATTCGACGACTTCGGCGAGCGAATCGCCGTTCTTGCCGTGAAACGGTCCGACCGAAAAGCCATACTTCTTCAGGAGACCATGAGTATAAGAGACCGACCACACGGGCGGGCTGCCAATGATGAAATCGGAGGCGATACCCTCCTGCCATGCCGAATAGCCTTCGGCGAAGCAGGTATAGCAGTCGCGGGTGGATGGCAGCCTGAACGGGAACGCGGTGTCGAGTCCGGCGGGCCCGCGCGCGAAGCATTCAATATAGAGCGTATGACCGCGAGAAGCGAGTTCGGCTTCGACGCTTGCGGCGCGCGGATGCGAGTCGTCGATCCAGAATTGCGCGCGTTTCAGATCGGCGGCGCTCAGGTAAGGCACGCTCGTGCTGCTCGCGAGAATCGCGCCGTCGAAGTCCGGCAGCGGCGTGTCCGGGCTGAACGTATGCACCGAAACTTTCGATTTGCCGAGCAGGTCCGACGCGAGCAGCTCGTTCGCCTGATCGATCAGCAGGTTGATCTTGTCGGGCAGATCGATCAGCACCAGCTCCTTCGGCGCATCCTTGTAGAGCAGATACTTCGCGACCGTCGTGCCGAGCCGGCCGGCCGCGCCGAACAGCGCGAGCTTCGTGTTGCCGAGCTCGAGGTCGAGCTGCTCGCAGCAATGGATCGCCCAGTCCTTCAGCATCGCCGCGGTCGCCGCGTGACCAGTCGTGATGTGAGGCGGCTTGACCGGCCGTGGCAGCGCGCCGTAGTTGCACGCGTAGGGCGTCGACGCGCCCATCGCGACCATGTTCAAGCCCGCCTTTCGGGCGAGCTCGAGCGCCGGAAAGAATTGCGTTTCGCGAAAGCGCTTGATGCCGCGCGGGCTGCCGAGCCACATTTCGAGCGGCACCGGGCAGGCGATATTCGCGCCGATCACCTGCGCGCCCGAATAGATCGGCGATGCGATGAAAGGCCTGGTTTTCCACAACTCCTCTTCGAACGATTCGCTTCGTTCGCGAACGTTGTGAAAAGAAAATGAAAGGGTTTCCCAATCGGTCGCGTGGAACAGAAAGCCGACTCCCCCCTGACGGGCCGGCAGGCTATCCCGGATCTGTTCCGGGTGAATTTCGTGCTTGAGCGCAAGCGGTGCACTATTCCGATGCAAAAGAAGTCCGGTTGACTCGTTTGAAACAGGCGACACGTCTTTAAGGAGAGCAGTTTTCATTGGTTTTTCCGTGGTTTTGATTAGACGCTGGAAAAGTCAGCGCGCGGCGTGGCCAGCCGGTTGGACCGGCGACCCTACAACTCTAGAGAAATCCACATCGATATGCCCGTCTGTTCGTGCACACAGCATTCACGAGCGGTCCATGACGGGTTGCCCGCCGGGTGGGGGGCGGCTATGGGCAAACTTCTGAAAGGATTACGGCAGGACTTTCGAAGTATTACGGCTAGTCGTAGGCCGTCATCGAATGGAAAAGGGCCGCTCGGCGGCCCTTTGCTTGCATGCCAGGTGAATTCCGGATTAGCGTGTGATGCTATAGCCGATTCGCGCGATCCAGCGATGCTGGTTGTAGTCGAGAATGTCCTCGCCATAACCGCTGAAGAAGCCGAGCCACAGATAACCGCCCCAGCGGCTATTGATCAGCTTCGCCAATGGATAGGTGAACTGCGTATCGACGCTGCCTTTGCCGCCTTGCGTTCCTTTGCGCAGCGTCGTGTCCAATTGCGCGCCGTCGGGGCTGCCGTAGATGAACCGCAGATCCACATAGCCGCGGTAGTCGGCGATGTCGTGGTTCTCGCCGGCGATGTGCGTATAGTAATAAAACTTCGGCTCGATGGTCAGATGGTAGCCGTTGATGTCGCCGAAATCCCAGATCGGCTTGAGGAACACATAGTCGACGCCGCGCGATTCTGGACCGTCGCGTCCATTCGATTCGTGTTCGTAGCCGGCCATCACGCCCATTCTGCTCCACCACGTGCTCTTCCAGCCGGTGTCTTCGAGGTAATAAAAGAGTGCCGGCATATAGCTGGTGTCGCGGAACGGCGCCGAGTACTTCTTGATATCCCACAGCGAGGTTTGCGTATAGGCGAAGTACAGGTTGTCCGCGAAACCACGCGAGCGCGGGTCGTCCGGAACGACGAGGCGGAACTTGAAGCTGAGCTGGAATTTCGCGAGGGACTCGCTACCGCCGCCATCGGCGAAATACGTCGGTTCGAAGGCGGAGAAGCGGCTCAGGAAAGTGTTGATTTGCGGCACCGGCGCATCCGGTCGTGAAGGGGCGGGCGACGACGCGATCAGGCTCGTCGACGACGGTGCGCCGCTCGCGGTGCCCGCCGCCGTTGCTCCATTGGCGCTCCCGGCCGACGCGAGCGCCGCGTCCTTGCCGGAGCGCGGCGGACGAGTCAGCAGCACGTACGATGGCGACACGTCGAGATCTGGCACGTCGATCTGCATCGCGCCGCGCGCCCATTCGGGCCACGTGCCGGTATAGCGCACTGTCTTCAGTTCGCCGGCGGCGAGCTTCAGATGCTCGGGTGCGCCGCTTTCGCGCGTGAGCGCGAGCCGATGCGGTACCACGTCGGTATTGCTGATCGCGATATTCAATTGCGCCGGCACGTCGACTTCGGTGCCACCGGGTTGATCGCCGGCATAGACGATCGTCACTTCGAGTGGACTGCTAGATAGCGCTTCGCGCGGCGGACGCAATACGGAAACGCCGGCGACGCCATACGCGGAGTAACTGCCGAGCACCAACGCAGTCATGCAAAGCGATAACCGGGGGAGAAGCCTGGAAAGCGAGCTGGAAACCGAGCCGGAAAGCGGACTTGAAGATAATCGGGAAACACGCGAGCGGAGGCTGCGAACGGCGGACTGGCGGTCTTTCTTCACGCGAGACATCGATCGATTCCGCACACGAAGCTCCTGGTGGACTACGAGTTCAGCTCGCAAAGAGACGATAGCGTTAATGCGTGCAATTGGGCAGAAAATCGCGGCCGCCGTGTTTCATTGCGGAAATGGCGACGCATGCCGGTTCCCGCTATCTGGCGTTCTGCTCATTCTGCCAGTGCGATTACGGATTGCGTGAGTGGAAAAATGAATCAGGCGCGCTATCGGTGCAAATAGCGGGGAGGAAGTGGGGATAATGCCGGTGTGTCGTTGCATTTGCGCAACGAAGACTTAAATGTCAAATCGATTGTCGTTCGTGACACCGTGTATCCCCGCTTCGCCTCAGTCATTTCCGTTATGGCAATTGCGCGTCAATTGGCGATTCGCTTTCGTGACAATTCGTTGCGCGGCCAATGCGGCGACTGAATGCTTTCTTCAATAGGCGAATTTCCGGTATTGCTCCGGCGCGCTTGCATTGTCGAGTTCGCTCACGCGCGGCATATGGCGCAGCAGGCGTTTCGCCCGTGGCGCCAATTGCTGATAGACGGCGCCGGGTACGTCGATGTGGACTTCCGGTCTGAAGTACCAGCTGCGGCTATAGCCAATCACGACCATCGGACGCGGCAGCTCCGTCCGGTTCGGCGTGCCACGATGGAGCGAGCGTACATCGCGAATCATCACGTCACCGAGTTCCATCGTGATCGCATGCAACGGCAGGCGGCCGTCGCGCCATGCGTTCAGCGCGTCTTCGGCGCGCATCCGATGCGTGCCGAGCGTCGTTTCGAATGGGCCGTTCTCGAGCGTGACGTCGCATAACGGGAAGTTGACCGCGAGCTGGAACGACGGGGTTTCCGCTTCGCCGTCGAACAGCGCGGGCGTGTCGCGATGAACCTCCTGATACGTCGAGCCGTTCAGTGGCGTGTCGGTGGCCAGTTGGCACATCACGGGGTCGTCGCCGGCCACGCGCTCGACGATGCCGAGGACGTCCGGATCACAGAAGATCGACTGATCGGCGAATACGCCCGTGAACGGCAGCGTGATGTAGTGCCGGTTTTCGCCGCGCACGGCGGTCGCCTGCGCGGCGATCTGTTGCTGCAACAATGGCGCGAATGCGTCGCGCCATGCGAGCAGCGTCGTCTTCGGGAAATGCTGGCGCAGAACGACCATGCCGTCGCGTTCGAATGTCACTGCGTAGTCATCGAGTTGTTCGGTCGAAAAGCGGCCCACGGTTGTCTCCTTTATCGAATCGTTGAGTTGGGGATGCCTGAGATGCCTGACGGTGCCTGGATGTGCAGCTCATTGCCTCGGCGAGACCAGCAGCGACACCGGCACGCCGTGACAATCGACCTCCGCGAGAACCGTCGCGCCGAGCTCGGCGCCCGACCTGGTGGGCGCGTCGAACGGGCTCGCGTCGTGATCGATGTGCAGAATGTTCAGCGGCCAGGACGGCCGCGTCAGCCGCTCGTGCGCGAACGCGCCGACCCACAGCGGCGCCGCGGAGGTGCCGTCGTCGACCGCGTAGCCGCTCGGCCAGAAGCGAAGCACGTAGCGTTCCTCGCGCGAATCGCCCGGTCGCATGAAGACCAGCGACGACGGCACGCCATTGTTCAGCTTCGGTAGCACCGGCAGCGACACCGCCGCGACGTCGGGCGAAACGAGCGACAGCAGGCTGTGCGCGGACACGTCGGTGCCCTCGACCCAGCCCTGCGCGCGCAACCGCTCGCGTATCGAAGCGGGCTCGGAGACCCATTGCAGCGTCAGCGGCTCCTTTTGATCGCCGCCCATGTCGGAGCGAAAGCACGGCAGCCGCTTCCACCCGGAGAGCTTCCACTGCGTCTGCGTGAACTGCACGGGGGGTGGTTGCGGCGCGCTGTCCGGCGGCGTCGGCATTGCGACGCCGAGCTGCAGGCCGACACTGAGCGCTACGACCGCGAGCACCACGAGCGGCATGAAACGGCGCGGCGGCGGCGGCCGCGGATGCCGCCAGATCGCCGTCAGCGCAATCAGCGCGACCCACACGTACGCGAGCGCCGCGCCGCCGATCGCGTCGGACACCCAGTAGCGGCCGAAATAGACGCCCGCGAGCGCGACCACGATCACGACGATGATGCTGGCGGCGGCAACCAGCACGCCTCCGAGCTTGCCGATCCGGCGCGCGAGCAGAAACGCGAGAAAGCCGTAGATGATCACCGTCGCGGCGACGTGATTGCTCGGAAACACGAAGTGGCCACTCATGAGTTCGTTGGGCGGGGCGCGGCGCATCGCGAGTTGCAGGCCGAGAATCAGCAACTGCGAAAACACGACCGCCGCGAGCCAGTAGACGATCGTGCGCCAGCGCCGCTCCAACACCATCCACAGGGCAACCGTGACGACCAGCGCGGACAGTGTGATGCCGCTGCCGAGCGTCGCGAGCGCCGCGAGCACCGTGTCGCCCCACGGCGTGCGTATCGATTGCAGAAAGTGATAAACGGACAGGTCGATGGTCGTCAGCGGATCGCCGCTGACGACGTCGTCAAGGACCCCGAAGAAAAGCGCGCCGGCCACCAGCACGATCAGCGACGTCGCGAGCAGGTAGGTCGCATCGGGCGTGTCGGGGTCGAGCATGCGGCGCGCGATGCGGCCGAGCGGACCCGGATGGCGGCATGCCCAGCTGCCGAGATGACGGCCTGCCGCGCTCGACCACGTATTCGCGTGCGACACCAGAAACCCAGCGCCGCGAAAGCTGAGCCACACGATGCACGCCAGCATCGCGATGATCACGACGAGCCGGAACGACACCGCCCCCGCGAGCAGCACCGACGCGCCGAACACGACGCCGGGCAGGATGTGCGCGGGCGCCCACAGCAGCGCGGAGAGCACGTTGATCGAGAGGAAGCGCAGCGGCCGCATGCCCATCATGCCCGCGACGACCGGCACGATCGCCCGCAGCGGGCCGATGAAGCGGGCGAGCACGACGCTTTTCGCGCCATGTTTCAGAAAGAAGCGCTGGCCCGCGTCGAGTACGCCGGGGTGTGCGCGGAACGGCCACAGAGTGACGATGCGCTCCCTGTAGCGATCGCCGAGCCAGAAGCTGGCGCCGTCGCCGGCGACCGCGCCGACGATCGCCCACACGAAGACCCAGGCAAGGCTCAGCGAGCCGGTGCCCGTCAGCGCGCCGGCGAGGAACATCGCGGTGCTGCCGGGGACGAAGGTGCCGATGACCGCGATCGCTTCGAAAAAAGCGGCGAGGAAAACGACCGCGAGCATCCACGTCGCGTGGCCGGCGAGCAGATGCAAAAGGTGGATGTAGGCGTGCTCCATCGTGCGCGATCGGCCGTTCGGGCGTAACGATCGATCATAACGCGCACGGACACGTCGCGGGCGCGGGAGAGAGCGGCGCCGCTGCATCGGTCGCGCGATCGGCTCAGAATAGATATCGTGTTCGGCGGATCGATGCGATTGGGAGTAGCTATGAAGACAGCAACAGGTGGGATCATGTGGTCGGCGTTGCTTGCGGCGCTGTTGACGGTGGGGCCCGCTGCAACGGTAGAGGCCCAGCAACCGGGCAATCCTGGCGGCAGCCAAAACGGTACTCATGCGGGCACGAACGCGGGCACCAGCGGGGGCAGCGGCAATGCGGCTGTCGGCGGCGCGATGGGCATCGGTACCGGCGTCAGTCCGAGTGCCATGCCGGGGCCCGGCATTTCGGCGGGCGGCTCGTATGGGCTCGGCTCGGGTGGCGCGACCGGCTCGGGCGCCGCGCTCAACAACATGCGCGCGAACGGCACGGCGCTCTATATGAATCCCGACCCACGCGCGCCGAACGTGACCGGCCGCGCGGCGCCGCCGCGCTAGTGTGGCGCGGATAGAATGCAGGTCCGATTCGACCAAAGGGGAAGCGAATGGCGCACGGCGAACACAAGTACCACATATCGGTGAAATGGACCGGCAACCGCGGCAGCGGCACTTCGGGCTACCGCGACTACGACCGCGATCACGTGATTTCTTCCGGCGGCAAGCCCGACATTCCGGGCTCGTCGGATCCGGCGTTTCTCGGCGACGCGACGCGCTGGAATCCCGAGGACCTGCTGGTCGCGTCGGCGAGCGCGTGTCACAAGCTGTGGTATCTGCACCTGTGCTCGGAGGCGGGCATCGTCGTGCTCGACTATCGCGACGACGCCGAAGGCACGATGCTCGATACCCCGCAGGAAGGCCGCTTTTCGCAGATCGTGCTGCGCCCGCGCGTGACGATCCGCGCGAGCGGCGATGTCGAGCTGGCCACGCATCTGCATCACCTCGCGCATCAGAAGTGCTACGTCGCGAACTCCGTCAATTTTCCGATTCTCTGCGAGCCGGTGGTGGAGACGGACGCGCGTTAAGGCGCATGCGGCGACGCGAAGCGTGCGAGGCGGCTGGCGAGCGTGGCGCCGGCCAGCCGCTCGCTAGCGTTCAACGATTGCCGTCGAGCAGATCGCCGAGCAGTTCGTCGAACGCGGCTTGCGCGTCTTCGAGTTCTTGCAGCGCGGCGTCGAAAGTCTGCAACGCAAATTGCGAGGGTTTGCCGCTGCCTGCCGGCGGGAATTGCGATTGCAGCGACGCGAACGCGGTCTGCACACGCTGGGTGGCGGTCAACACGCGTTCCATTGCGGCGGTTTCTTCGGCTCGCGCCTTGTCGTGATCCATGAGAACTCCGGGGTCGTCGGGGTGCGTCGGAACGGCTCGCGCCGCTTCAAAAGGGGACTAAAAGGGGGGACTATGCCACGTGCGCGCTCAGGACAGCGGCAGACCGCCAAACGCTTTCACTTCGCGCAACGATAAGGCCGATTCCACTGACGTCACGCCCGGCAGGCCGCGCAGTTCGTCGCGCATGAACGTGCCGTAGTCGTCGAGGTCGCGCGCGACGATCTGCAGGATGTAGTCGGCACTGCCCGACACGTTGTGGCACGACAGGATACGCGGGATCGCCTGCACCTCGCGCTCGAAGCGCGTTGCCACCACGCGGTCGTGCACCGCGAAGCGCACAAGCACGAACGCGATCACGCCCAGACCGAGCCCGGCGCGCGACAGCACTGCGCGGTAGCGGTCGATGTAACCATCGTTCTCCAGACGTTTCAGACGCCGCGCGCAAGGCGTCTCGCTAAGGCCGACCATCTCGGCGAGACGCGCATTCGACATGCGGCCGTCGTTTTGCAGCGCGGCGAGAATCGCGCGATCGGTTTTGTCGAGATCGTCAGTGGACATGGTCGGAAGGGGACTGCAGGGTGGTGGAAGGCGTCGCCAGATGTCGAAATATTAGCGCATTCCGCTATTTTCTGAATGCAGAGGACTGAAAATCGCCAGCAAACCCTCCACATCCGATATCAACATGGAACCTCGAACAACAAGGAGGCTCCGATGATTTCCGCTCACCTGCTGACCGTCTACGTGGCGGCATTGATTGTCGTTTATGCGGTGCCTGGGCCGGACATGGCGCTGATCCTGCAAACCAGCATCGCGCGCGGCGTGCGCAGCGGCTTCGCGGCCGCGGCGGGGCTCGGCGTATCGCGCGCGACGCACGTGACGCTGTCGGCGTGCGGCATGGCGGCGCTGCTGCGCAACGCGCCGTGGCTGTACGACGCAGTGCGCTATGCCGGCGCGATCTACCTCGCGTGGGTGGGGATTCAAATCTTCCGCTCGCCCGGGTTCGCCTTGCCGGCCGGGTCGCGCGACAAGCAAGCGGCCGGCGCGCCGCGAGTGGAATCCACTGCTTCGAGCGATGCGGGCAATGCGGTGCGGCCGTTGCGGACCGCGTTCGTCAAAGGTCTGCTGACGAACCTGCTCAACCCGAAGGCCCTACTGTTCTGCTCGGTGCTGTTGCCGCAATTCGTGCGGCCGGAAGCGGGGCCGGTAGCGTGGCAGATGATCGAGCTTGGTGTCGTGCTGCTCGTGATCGGCGCATGCTTCGACGCGTTGTATGCGATCGGCGCGGCGCGCATCGCCAACTGGATGCGCGTCCATCCTTTGGCGCAGACCGTACAACGGTGGACCTTCTCGGCTGCGTTGATCGGCTTCGCGCTGCGGCTTTCGCTGGACTGAAACCCGGAGCTGGCGTGAGTTTGCGTGAGCGACCGACCGGCGACGCCGGCCGCTCACTTCTTCAGCTTGCGCTCGCGCCGCGGCCGGTCCTCGATAATTTTCTTGCGTTGCTTGTCCTTCATTTTTTTCCAGCTTTTGCATTCGTCGCGCGTGCGCATACAGCCGATGCAAAGGCCGGTTTTGTCGTCGAACTTGCAGATGTCGACGCAGGGTGACTCGATGCTCATGACCGGTGGCCGTCGGAGTTGAAGTAGCGCGACTGTCGCACGCGCAGCACGCGCGGTGCCAAGTGATTGTGTTAATAAAACCAACAGCGCAGCCGGCAGCGACGCCGCTGCGCGCCAGAACAGGCGGCCGCGCGCACGCGCGGCGACACAACCACCTTCTCACGCTCATCAATGAAAATCTTCCTGCTGTATGTCATGACCGCTGTCGCCGAGATTCTCGGCTGTTACCTGCCGTGGCGCTGGCTAAAGGAGGGCGGCTCCGCGTGGCTGTTGCTGCCAGGCGCGGCAAGCCTCGCGCTGTTCGCGTGGCTGCTGACGCTGCATGGCACCGCCGCGGGCCGCGTGTATGCAGCCTACGGCGGCGTGTACGTGGCGGTCGCGATTGCGTGGCTGTGGGTCGTGGACGAGGTGCGGCCCACGCTGTGGGACGCGGCAGGCGTCGCGCTGACGCTGGCCGGCATGGCGGTAATCGCATTCCAGCCGCGCCTGCACGCGTGAGGGCGGCCGCGCGATCGACGACCCGGCCGCTCCGTTTACTGTTGCATCCCGCCCAGATAGTCGAGCTTACCGAGCTCGACACCGTTATGACGCAGGATGTCATACGCGGTCGTCACGTGGAAATAGAAGTTCGGCAGCACGAAACCGAACAGATATGACGCTCCGGTGAACTCGATCGGACCCAGCCGCATTTTCAGCGTGATGGTGCGGCTTTCCGAACCGTCGATCTGCGCCGCGTTGAATTCCTTCAGGTAATCGATCGTTTTCTGGATACGGGCCTGCAGTTCATCGAAAGTCTGCTCGACGTCGTCGAACTTCGGCGGCTCGACGCCGGCGAGGCGCGCCGCGCAACCCTTCGCGGTATCGCTCGCGATATACACCTGGCGCACGAACGGCAGCATGTCCGGCGCGAGCCGGGCATTCGTGAACACCGACGGTTCGATCTGCTTTGCGGCCGCGTGCGCTTCGGCCTTGCCCAGGATGGCCTGCAGGTTCGTGAGGCCGCGAATCAGCACAGGCACTGATGCTTGATACATCGAAATTGACATGGGTTCCTCTGATTTCTCGATCGTGCGCGCAGGCGGCGCGCGCGCCAATGAAACGGCGGGAATGCCGCTGCAGCATCATAGCTTGTCGCATCCACGCCGCGCATTAGACCCTGGCCATGCGGACGACTGTCGCGCTGGCCGGAACTGTGTTCGAATGCTTTGGTCGGACGCTGGGACGAAGTTCTTGAACAATCCCTGCCGCGTATCGCCAAGATGCGCTTCATGCAGGCGCGTGGCGTGCTTGCGCGCTGCCGGGCCGCGCGGTCGTGCATGACCGCGTGCGAAGCCACGCTAACAGGAGAGTCGATACCATGGTCATCAAACATCCATTGCCGGGCAGCGAGCGAAAGGTCGCGCAGGGCACGACGGTCATCGGGCAATGCGATCCCGCCGAGCGGATCGAGGTCTTCGTGATGCTGCGCCGCCAGCAGCAGGCGCAGTTCGACGCCTTGATAAAGCGCATCGAAGCCGGCGACGCGAGCGTGAAGCCGCTGTCGCGCGAGGCGCTCGCCCAAGACTACGGCGCCGCGCCCGATGACATCGCGAAGGTCCGCGCGTTCGCAGCTGCGCATGGGCTCACCGTCGCGCGCGAGGATCCGGCGGCGCGCTCGGTGCTGCTGAGCGGCACGATCGCGCAATTCCAGAGCGCGTTCGAGGTCAAGCTCGAGCTCTACCAGCATCACGCGGCCGGCCAGTTCCGTGGCCGCACCGGCTCGATCAGCGTGCCGGACGATCTGCATGGCGTCGTGGAGGCGGTGCTCGGACTCGACAACCGGCCGCAGGCGCGTCCGCACTTTCGCATCCGGCCGCCGTTCGTGCCGGCGCGCGCCGGGCAGACGTCGTACTCGCCGCCGCAGCTCGCCTCGCTCTACAAGTTTCCGCAAGGCGACGGCGGCGGTCAGTGCGTCGGCATCATCGAGCTCGGCGGCGGCTACAACGCGTCGGACCTCAAGACCTATTTCTCTAGCCTCGGCGTAAGCGAGCCGACCGTGACCCCGGTCGGCGTCGATCAGGCTGGCAACGAGCCGAGCGGCGATCCGAACGGCCCGGACGGCGAGGTCACGCTCGACATCGAGATCGTCGGCGCAATCGTGCCGGCCGCGGCCATCGCCGTGTACTTCACGCAGAACAGCGACGCCGGCTTCATCGACGCGGTGAGCCGCGCGGTGCACGACACAACCAACAAGCCGTCGGTGATCTCGATCAGTTGGGGGGCGCCGGAATCAGTGTGGACCAGCCAATCGATGCAGGCGCTCAACAGCGTACTGCAATCGGCGGCGGCGCTCGGCGTGACCATCTGCGCGGCCTCGGGCGACAGCGGGTCGAGCGACGGCTCGGCCGGAGGCGACGCGGTCGACTTCCCGGCGTCGAGCCCGTACGTGCTCGCCTGCGGCGGCACGCACCTGAGCGCGTCCGGTTCGGCGATCACGCGCGAGGTCGTTTGGAACGACGGCGAGCAGGGCGGGGCCACCGGCGGCGGCGTGAGCAGTGCGTTTCCGGTGCCGGCGTGGCAGCAGGGTTTGTCGGCCACGGCGACGGGCGGCGGCAGCCGGCCGCTCGGCGGGCGCGGCGTGCCGGATGTCGCGGGCGATGCGTCGCCGTTGACCGGCTACGACGTGCTGGTCGACGGAATGCAAACGGTGGTGGGGGGCACCAGCGCGGTCGCGCCGCTGTGGGCGGCGCTGATCGCGCGCATCAACGCGGCGAAGGGACAGCCGGCCGGCTTCGTCAACGCCAAGCTTTACAAGGCGCCGGGCGTCTGCAACGACATCACGCAGGGCAACAACGGCAGCTTCGCGGCGTCGAAGGGGTGGGACGCCTGCACGGGACTAGGCAGCCCCAATGGCGGGAAGGTGGCGGGCGCACTATAGTCTGCAACACAGCGCATCACACAACAACGAGACGTAAGAACGAGGACGCACGGCAAGTAAAACGAACCCTTGGAGCGATCATGACGAATACAGAATCAGCTTCCGGTAGCCAGCATTCGCCGCACAACACGCATGCCACGGCCCCGGCAGGCGCGTCCACCGCCACGAGCGCGCCGCACAAGGCCGGCGACCAGCCGCTCTTCGACCCGGTCGCCTATGGCAACGGCCCGGACGATTCGGTTACCGATACAGTCGAGACAGCCGCGATCACGCATCATTCGGTGACGATCGGAGGTCACAAGATCGACTACACGGCGACCGCGGGCCATCTGGTGATCGTCGATCCGAGCAGTTCGCAACCGTCGGCGAGGATGTTCTACGTCGCGTTCACGCAGGACAATCAGAAGGAAGAAACGCGGCCGGTCACGTTTTTCTATAACGGCGGGCCGGGGTCGTCGTCGGTATTCGTGCTGCTCGGCTCGTTCGCGCCGCGCCGCATCAAGACGTCGATGCCGGGGTTCACGCCGCCCGCGCCTTATTCACTCGAAGACAATCCGGACAGTCTGCTCGACAAGAGCGACCTGGTGTTCATCAATCCGGTCGGCACCGGCTATTCGGCGGCGATCGCGCCGAAGAAGAATCGCGACTTCTGGGGCGTCGATCAGGACGCGGATTCGATCAAGCAGTTCATCAAGCGTTTCCTGACGAAGAACAACCGCTGGAATTCGCCGAAGTATCTATTCGGCGAATCCTACGGCACGGCGCGTAGCTGCGTGCTCGCGTACCGGCTGCACGAGGATGGGGTCGATCTGAACGGCATTACGCTGCAATCGTCGATTCTCGATTACAGCGCAATCGGGCAATCCGGTCGGCGCGCTGCCCACGGCGGCCGCTGACGCGTGGTATCACAAGAAGCTCGGCGTCGCGCCGCGGCCGACCGATCTCGGCGCGTTCGCCGAGGAGGTCGCGCAGTTCGCGCGCACCGACTACCTGGCCGCGCTGCGCAAGTTTCCGACCACAGATTCCGCGACCACCGAAAAGCTCAGCGAATACACCGGCATCGACAAAACGACGCTGCTCGCGTGGAGCCTCGACATCGCGGGCTACGACAGCCGCGGCAATTCACTGTTCCTGACCACGTTGCTGAAGTCGCAAGGCCTCGCGCTCGGCGCCTACGACGGCCGCGTAACGGCGATCGACACCGGCATCGCCGGCAAGATCGACCCGAACTCCGGCGGCAACGATCCGACGATGACCGCGGTCACCGGCGTCTACACAACGATGTGGAACGTCTATCTGAACGAGCAGTTGAAGTACACGTCGAACTCGTCGTTCACCGACCTCAACGATCAGGCGTTCAAGTACTGGGATTTCGGCCATATCGATCCGACCGGCGCGCAGAAGGGTCTCGACTCGACAGGCAACATCATTCTGTACACGGCCGGCGACCTTGCCGCTGTGATGGCGCTCAATCCCGACCTCAAGGTGCTGTCGGCGAACGGCTTTTTCGATTTCGTCACGCCGTTCTATCAGACCGTGCTCGATCTGCAGCAGATGCCGCTGGTCAGTCACCAGGTGCGGCAGAACCTGTCGGCACGGTTCTATCCATCGGGGCATATGGTGTATCTCGATGGCGGTTCGCGCACCGCGCTGAAAGCCGACCTCGCAAAGATGTACGAAGAGACGGTGTCGAACGCGCAGGCGCTTGGGCGGATCCGCGCGTTGCAGGCGCGGGTGGCGAAGTAGCGGCGGCGGCGGGGCGCCCCACTCATCGCGACGTCGCGCGGGGTCGGTCTGCGCTGGCTCGCGGCGGCTGCCGCGAGCCAGCAAACGGCGCGCCGTCATGTCCGGCTTTTGTACTCATCCATATTGAATGTGTTTTAATTGCCTTGCGAATTGAACTACCGCGTGCCGCCGCCGGCGCGCCGACGAATGAACGCAGGCATCGCAGACACGCATCGGCGCGGTCTTTCCCGCGACACGACCAGCACCAATGACGCGGCCAACGCGCCGCGGCTCGGACGCAGGCGCGTCCTTCGCCCGCGCGTGCGTATCACGCACCGTGCGCTGCTCGTCACCGTTGGCGCACTGCTGGCGCTGCGCATCGGAGATGCCGCCGCGCAACCGAGCGCCGTGCTCGACGAACGCGTGACCCAGCAGTCGATCGGCCAAACGATTTGCCGCCCCGGTTATGCGGAAACCGTCGCGCCGCCGTTCGACGAGCTGATGGCGCACAAGGATCGCATGCTTGCCGCACGCGGCATCGATGCGGATGACGTCGCCGCGTTCGCGCTCGACCGGCGTGTGCCGGTCATGCTCGGCGGATCGCCCGATGCGCCGGCCAATCTCGATCTATTGCCGTGGTCCGGCCCGCAGGGCGAGCGCCGCAAGGCACGCGCGGCAGCGATGCTCAAGCGTTGCGTCTGCGAAGGCAAGCTGAGTCTCGCGCAGGCGCAAGCGGTGATCGTCGGCAACTGGTCGGCGGTGTATGCGGGCTTTGGCCAGGCGTCCTGCGACGTGAGCCGGCTCGAGTTCGCGACTCGCGACGACGATGGCGTCGACAGCGAAGACAGCCGACGCGGCGACGCGCATGCCCGCGAGCGTTGAGCGCGTCACGTGCTCGCGCGTCCGCACGCTGCGCATTCCTCGCGGAACCGCGGTTCGCTGCCCCTTACTTTTTTCGGAGAAACACGATGACCCATTCCCGTCTCGCCGCCGTCGCGCTGACGATCGGCTGCCTGAGCGGCAGCGCCGCCGCGGTTGCCGTCGCGCCCGCGCATTGCGCGCGCGCCAATGAGCTCGAGATTCGCGGCGACGTGCCCGCGGCGCTCAGCTTCGACGTGTATCGGCAACTGCGCCCGCTGGATGCGCAGCGAATCGCGCTGTTCGAGGCCGCTGGCGAAGTGAAGCGCCTGCCCGACGGCCTGCCGGTATGCCAGATCGCCGACGACGGCGTCGAGGATCCTTCCGCGGTGCTGGTCCGTCTGCCGCAAGGTAAGAATGCGTGGTGGGTGAGCGCGGCGAACGTGCAAGCGGCGGACTGATCGGCGCGATCAGTCCGCCTTTGCCTACGTCCCCCGCACGATGCTTTCGACGATAGGTCTGCGTGCCGGGCCGGAGCTGGCCAGGCATGCAAGGTGCTGAGGCAGCCGATGTTTTCCCAGGATTGGCGCGGCTGATTCAGGTACAGTGCATCGACGGGGATGTTTCGCCATTGCCTACGACACTGCGTCACAGTGTGTTCGCTGTCGAAGCGGGCTATCCTGACAACAGGATGAAATTCGCACAGGAGATTTGAACGATGGCCTTCTACTTGTCATGGCTCGCTATGGGGTTAGCCGGCGCGACCGGCGTGGTCGCACTTCGCGCACTCGGCGCGACTCAGACGAAGCAGCGAGCCGCGCTGCGACCGGTGCCTATCGCAAGCCCTGACCGACGGACGGACCGCCAGGCGCGGCGAGGGTAGGCCGCATGAACCTGACCGTGCGCAATATCGCCGAATCGTGCAGCGAGCAGGACGTGCGGGAATTTCTGAAGCGCGAACTCGGCCATTACGCGAAACACGTCGAGGTGGTGGACGCCGGCAAGCCCGGCGCCTACGCGACGGTCGAACTCGACGCGAGCGTGCCGTATGTCGGCGACGTGATCGCGCGGCAGATTCACGGCAAGCAACTGGGTGGCCAGCCGCTCGAAGCGAGCGCCGATCTGTTCAGCGACGAACCGCCGCCGGAGCAGTAAGCGCTGCGGGCGGTGCAGTAAGCTCTATTGTTTTCGAAGGCGGTGGACAGGCGCGACGACGCGCGCATGTCCACCGCCTTTATTCGTTTGAGAGTGCCGTTCGCGGGCGCATCATTGCCCATCCGGCGACGCCGGCCAGTCGAACGGCGTATACGGCAGCGCCCGCTTGTGACGCGTCGCGTTGTAAAACTGCAGGACCACGTCACGCACGGTATCGCTGACCGGCTTGCCTTCGAGAAAATCGTCGATCGCGTCGTATGGGATGCCATATGCGTCTTCGTCGGGACGAAGCGGCCGCAGCATCTCGAGGTCGGCGGTCGGCACTTTGTGCGCCAACGCGTCGGGCGCGCCGAGCGTATTCGCGACCGCACGCACGCGGCGCTTGCTGAGCCCGGCGAGCGGCAGCACGTCGGCGCCGCCGTCGCCGAACTTCGTGAAAAAGCCCATCACCGATTCGGCCGCGTGGTCCGTTCCGATCACGACCCCCGAGCGCGCGCCAGCCACCGCGTATTGCGCGATCATCCGCTGGCGCGCCTTGATATTGCCGTGCACGAAATCCCGCTGGGATTCGTCCTTGAGCGACACGCCGCTTTTATCGAGCGACTCGAGCATCGCATCGGCTGCGGGTTTGATATCGATAGTCAGATTTTCGTCGGCGCGAATGAAGCGTAATGCCTCGAGCGCATCCGCTTCATCGCGTTGTTTGCCGTAAGGCAGACGGACGGCGACGAAACGCGCGTCGTAATGGTTCGCCCGCAAACGCTCGACCGCGAGTTGCGCGAGACGCCCGGCCGTCGTCGAATCGACGCCGCCGCTAATGCCGAGCACATAAGTTCTCAGGTGGCTATTGTGCAGATAGTTCGCCAGAAAATCGACCCGGCGCTCGATTTCGCGGCTTGCGTCGAATTCGGCGGCGACGTGCATTTCGGTCGCGATGCGGGCCTGGCGCGCGGCTGGATCGGATTGAGCCATGATCGTTGTTGTCCTCGCGAGAGAAAGAGCGATTGAAGTGGCTTGAAACAGATTGCAAGCAGGTTGAAAAACGGCGTGAGTATCGGCACGTGCTGCCGTCTTCGGTCTACTTTCGTCGAAAGAAATCGTATATTGCCTTTTGGGGTTTGAGTTTCCAACGACCGATTTAATTGCGTATTAATTCCCTTTTCGCTGGCATGTAGATTGTCGAAAAATAGCCGATCATTTTTGAAGAGTTCGCAGGTTAGAAGGTATTTTCATCGACACGCCTCGATTCGCTGATAACATCGATCATTCCGAACGCCGCAGGGACCCGGCGTGCAGTCAATAATAATCATGTTTGCTCCAAGACGCGATGAGATACCCAGATCGGCCTGGCCAGCCTGGATTGAACCGCCTGAGGTTTTGCGCATGGGTTTGCGCAGCCGTCGTCTCGAGTGCCGGTGCGATGGCGGGGCGGGTTCATGCGGCGGCGCCCGGTAGCGCTCAGTCGCCTACATTCGCGACATCGGCGGCGCATACGGTGAATCTGGCCAATCCGGCCAACGCGTGGAATGGCGCGAGCCGGCCGTTGCCCACGATCGACGCCGCCACCGTCGCCGCGCCCGACGCGGCTGGCGTCGTCGATCCGCGCCGCGCATTCCTGCTGCGCGACGTATTCGTGCAGGACGTGACGCGCCGGCTCAGACTGCCCGTCGCGGAGCAGCGCGCGTACGCCGACCGTCTGGAGACGGCGCTCAATGAGAACGAGCTTGGCAATCTGTCGGGCGAGTACGTGGTGCTCGTCGATCGCAATGCGAACGTGCAGGCGCTCCTGATTTACTTCCGCCCGGCGCCCGCCGACAACTGGCAGATGATCGGCGCATCGCCGGTATCCACGGGACGGCCCGGCGAGTACGACCACTTCATCACGCCGCTCGGTGTGTTCGAACATACGCCCGACAACATGGATTTCCGCTCCGAGGGCACGCAGAACGAAAACCATATTCGCGGCTACGGACGGCGCGATATGCGCATCTTCGATTTCGGCTGGGCGCAGGGTGAACGCGGGTGGGGCAAAGGCGGCATGTCGCAGATGCGCTTCCAGATGCACGCGACCGACCCCGAGCGGCTCGAACCGGTGCTCGGCATTCGTCATTCGAAGGGCTGCGTGCGGATTCCCGCATCGCTGAACACGTTTCTCGATCACTACGGGATTCTCGACGCAGAATATGCGCAGGTCGTCGATTCCGGCCAATCGCTGTGGGTGCTGAAAAGCGACCGGCAGATCATGCCGTGGGCGGGGCGTTTTATCGTCGTGGTCGATTCGCGGCGCAAGAGTCGGCCGGCGTGGTCGCCAGCACCGGGCGCGGTTGCGCGAGCGAAAATGCCCGCGCGCGCGGATACGGCCGACTGACGGGCGCTTTGTAGCAATACTGACGCGCGCCGCCCCTCATCACGACCTCGCCAACAACACGCCAGCAAGCGCGACCGCAAACCCGGCGATCTGCACTGGCAGCAGCGTTTCGCCGAACCCCAGATACCCTTCGAGCGCGGCAAGCGGCGGCGCAAGAAACAGCAGCGCGGTCGCGCGCGCCGCATCGCCGCGCCGGACCATCCAGACGAGCAATGTGACGCTGATGCCGGATAGCATCACGATGCCCCACGCAAGCGACGCCCACAGCGTCGGCGAGGCGATCCAGCGATGCTCACCGAGCGCGAGCGCCAGCACCCCCGCGACTATCGCCGCGCCTACGTTCTGCACGGCGCTCGCGCTGCGAATGTCGGCCTTTGCAAGCGAGGTCTTCTGGAACAGCGTGCCCGCCGTGATCGCCCCCACCGCGACGATCGATATCAGCACGACCAGCCACGCGGGTGCGTTGCCGTGCGTGGGCGGCGTCGCGGCAGCGAGCTTTGGCGCGAGCACCAGCACGACGCCGGCGAGGCCGAGCGCCATGCCGCTCCAGCCGCGCCGCGACAAGCGCTCGCCGAACAGCGGCGCGGCGACGGCGGCCGTCGCGAGCGGCTGCAGCGCGCCGAGCAAGGCCATCACGCCCGCGCTCAGACCTTGCGCGACGGCCCAGTAGCCGGCGCCGAGATAGACGCCCTGCAGCAGTGCGCCCGCGGCCAGGTGCTTGCCGAAGTTGCGTCCGGTCGGCCAGGCCGAGCGCGCGACCAGCGCGGCCAGCGCGAAGACCAGCGCGGTGCCGCCGAAGCGGGCGAGCAGAAACAGATTGGGATCGGCGTAAGGCGTGATCGCGCGGGCGACCACGAAACCGGTCGACCACAGCACGACGAAGACGGCGGCAAGAAAGGCAGCGAGCATCGAGGCGGGAGGCGTGAAAAAGCCGCCATGTTGGCGGCATGGGCGGCGCGCGTCTTGTTCAAAGCTGCAATGCGCGCGCGGGCCCGTCACCACGCGAGCAGCGTCATTCCCGCTCCGAGAACGCCGCCACCGACGACGCACGCCCACAGCAGCCAGCGCGTGCGCCGGTATTCGCGCGCGAGATCCGCGAGCAGTTGCGCGTTCTGCTGCGGGGTGCCGGTGCGATCGTGCTGCTGCAGATAGCGCACCGCCAGTTGCGGCACGCGCGGCAGCATATGCGCGAGATGCGGCAGCTCGTGTGACAGTCGCTTGAGCCAGCCGCGATGATCGAGATCGCGTCTCGCGTCGCGCGATATCGGCGAGCACCCCGCGCGCGATGTTCCATGTATCGATGCCCGGATGCAGCGCCCGCGCGAGCATCTCCGCCTGCTGGAACGAGCGCTGCGCGATCGCGAGCCGGCCCGGCACGTGGCCGTCGAACGGTTGCACGCCGTGCAGCAGATGATGAAACAGCGAACCCGCCGAGCGATCCTCGGGCGCCGCCGCGAAGTGCGCTTCGGCGCGCGTACGCAACTCGGCTTCGAGCAGCTCGGCGCGCGTGTCGTCCGGCACGTGGCCGGCCTCGCGATGCATGTCGGCGAGCCGCCCGTAGTCCTGGTCGAACAACGCGGTCGCGCCGTGCACGAAAAATTCGCGCTCGCCGCTCGACAGCGTCGCCATGATCGAGAACTCCGCGAGCACGAGGCGCCCGAGCGTGTCCGGCTCGATGCTGGCGCGCACGCGGCGCGCATCGAGCGTCGCGTGGAAGAAGCCATGCTCGAATGCCTGCTCGGTGACGACCTCGACGATATGCGCGGCGAGCGGCGCCAGCTTGATGCCGTGCGCGTGCAGACCGGGCAGGTCGCTCGCGGGCAGCGTGTCGATGCGCTGCATCGTCAGCGTGTGGTCGGTGCACAGTTCCCAGATCACGTCCGGCACGACGATGCGCTTGTCGCCGTCGAAATGGTGGCCGGTCTGGCTCAGGTTCGCGGCTTCGGCGCGCAGGTCGAAGCGGCGCAGGACGTCGTCGGTGAAGGTTTGCGCGAGCGCGCGCAACTGCAGCCGCCGCGCGACGCGCGACAGCTTTTCGAGCCAGCGCGCGACCCAGCGTAACAAGGCGAGTTCATCGCCGATCTGTTGCAATTGCTGCGCGCGCACGAGCTTGACGGCGACTTCGTGATGACCTTTGATCGGCATCGCGAGCCGCGCGAAATGGGTCTGCTCGGCGAAGCCGCTGCGTACCGGCACGAGGTCGACCGCGCTGAACAGCTCGCCGAGCGGCCGGCCAAACGCGCGAGTCAAAGCCAGCGCGGAGTCGTCCGGCGACAGCGGCACTTCCATGTGATCGATGGCGTCCAGCGCGTCATGCAGCGTGCCGCTCGCGAGCTCGGGGCGCCTGGCGAGCGTCTGCGCGAAGCGGCTCGCGAGCGGACCGAGCGCCGGCAGCAGACCATGCAACTGCGCGCCGCTGCGCTCCGACGCATGCACGCGGCCGATCAGTTCGATCATCCAGTGCAGCTTGTGGTCGGGCGGGGCGGCGAGCCAGATCAGGCGCGCGCCGTAACGCAGCGCATGGAACAGCAGCAGTAGACGGCGAAACAGTGGCGGCATCGGCGGTTCGGTTGACGGGCGAGGCGTTGTGCGCGGGACTCGGCCGGGCGGCGGCGTTGCGTTCGCCGCATGGCCGGCGAGTCCAGCCGTCAAGGTTAGCAGGTCGGCGCGATGGCTGGCGTGTTCGCGCAAGGGCGGCTCGATGCAAGCCGAGCGCGCCATGAACGCGCCCTCCACGCCACCTGAGCGCCACCTGCACGCCAGCACTAACAACGCGCAATACGCGTAATACAATACGGCGGCCTGCCTCAACCACGGCGAAACCCAAGCGTGCCGGCTCTCGGCCTTCTCAGATGCTCGCAGAACAACGTCATCAATACATCCTCGCGCAAGTCGCAAAGAACGGCGCGCTGTCGGTCGCCGAACTGGTGCGCGAACTGAACGTATCGCGCGAAACGATCCGTCGCGACCTCAACGCGCTGGCCGGCCGCGGCCTGCTTGTGACGACACACGGCGGCGCGTTGTCGAGCGATCGGCGCGAGCCCGATCTCGATACGCGCGAAGCCGAGAACGCCGGCGCGAAGCGTGCGATCGGCGAGCGCGCGGCCGAGTTCGTGCCGGACGGCGCATCGCTGATCATCGATTCGGGCAGCACCACGCAGTCGGTCGCGCGCGCGCTGCTCGACCGGCATCGGCTGACGGTCTACACCAACGACTGGCGCATCGCGCTGCTGCTCGGCCGACGCAACGACAATCGCGTGACGCTGCTCGGCGGCGAGCTGTCCGATATCGAAGACGCGACCTTCGGCCTCGACACGGTTCAGCAGCTCACGCAGTACCATGCCGATTTCGCGTTCATTGGCGCGGGCGGAATTTCGCCGGACGGCTATCTCACCGACTACAGCCGCATGGCGGCCGAAGTACGCAGCCGCATGATCGCCGCGGCCGACATGGTGGTCGTCGTCGCCGATCACTCGAAATTCGGACGCGTGACGCCGGTGCGCATCAACGGGATCGAGTCGGCGCGGTATCTGGTCACCGAACTGGCGCCCGAGCACGCGCTTGGCAAGGCGATCACCGCGCATGGTCCGGAGATTCTGATCGCCTGAGACGGCCTGGCGGGGCGGTTCCCGCCGCGTTCGTACCCAGCTCGCGCTGAGCGACATTCCGCGCCCGCCAAAATCTAAAGAAAAAAGCCACCCGCCCCCTCCGCAATTTCCCGACGCACCGTGCAGACATCGTCATTTTCGCCATGTACGATCCACACGGGATCGGCGCGCGGGGTCCGCTTCTGGGTGGCGCGACGAATTCCATCGGTTGGCGCGAGTTGGCAATTTGTGTCTTTTTTTGGAATTCGGCGCAATCGTCATGGCCTTGTCATCGAAACCTGTAATTCTTGCCGTGCCCGCTCAGCGCGGCAGACAGCGCGGGTGTGGTAGGGGGCTGTCAGTCAGACTGGGCGAGAAGCGGCAAAGTTGTCTGCAATCTGCAATCCACGACACACCGGCGCGGCAACCGCAGCGGGCAACACGCAAGCGTGCCGCCGTTCAATCACTGCAGGTATGGGTTATCCCGACCGTCTGGTTTTTAGCTTCGGAGAGAGCGACATGAAAAAGACGAATTCCCTTCACGCTGCGGCCGGCCTCGCGCGCAAACTGCTGCCGGCGCTGGTCGCCGCGGCCGCGTTCGGCGGTGCCGCGATGCAGGCTCATGCGGCCGACGCCGTCGTGCTGTACACGGCCGACGGCCTCGAAAATCTGTACAAGGATGTGCTGCCGGCCTTCGAAAAGAAGGAGGGCGTGAAGGTCAATATCGTCACGGCGGGTAGCGGCGAAGTCGTGAACCGCGCGACCATCGAGAAGGATCAGCCGAAGGCCGACGTGCTCGTCACACTGCCGCCGTTCATTCAGCAGGCCGACCAGAGCGGCCTGCTGCAGGCGTACCAGAGCGCCAACTACAAGAACGTGCCGGCCATCGCGAAGGCGCCGAACGGCGCGTGGGCGACCTTCGTGAACAACTACTTCTCGTTCGCGATCAACCCCGAAGTCACGAAAACCCAGCCGAAGACGTTCGCGGACCTGCTGCACCCGGACTTCACCGGCAAGGTCGCGTATTCGAATCCGGCGACCGCCGGCGACGGCATGGCGGTGATCATCCTGACCTCGTCGCTGATGGGCGAAGACCAGGCATTCGACTATCTGAAGAAGCTCGAGCAGAGCGCCAAGTTCCACACCAAGGGCACGGGCTATCTCGACGTACTGCTGTCGCGTAACGAGATCGCGGTCGCCAACGGCGATCTGCAGATGGATCTCGACGACGCGGCCAACGGCGGCCTGTCGCTGAAACCGGTGTTCCTCGCCGCCACGCCCGGCGGTCAGCCGACCACGTTCCAGCTGCCGTACGCGATCGCGCTGATCAAGAACGGTCCGAACCAGGCCGAGGGCAAGAAGCTGATCGACTATCTGATGTCGACGCAAGTGCAGTCGAAGGTGCCGGACATCTTCGGCATTCCGGCTCGCAGCGACGTGCCGCTCGCCGGCAAGAACGGCGAAGCGGTCAAGCAGGCGATCAGCGGCGTCAAGCTGATTCCGGTCGACTGGAACCACGTGATGGCGAAGAAGGCCGACTGGACCGCGCGCTGGAAGAGCGACGTGATCGGTTCGTCGGGCAAAGAGATCGAAGTGGTCAAGCCGAAGTAAGTCGATTCAGTCGGCGCTTCGCACGTAATGCGCGGCGCCGCATCAGCATTAATCCTGTTGGAGGACGACTCCGGTGAATACGGCCAGTCTCGCTCACCCCACTGCGCCTGGCGCTCCGCTGGATGCGCTCGACGCCGCGCGTTCGGACGCGCCCGGCGGCGTGCAGATCGATCACCTGACGGTGCGCTTCGGCGCGCGCACGGTGCTCGACGATCTGTCGTTGACCATCCGGCGCGGCGAGTTGCTCACCGTGCTCGGGCGCAGCGGCTGCGGCAAGACGACCTTGCTGCGCTTCATCGCGGGCTTCATCGAGGCCGACGGTCTGGCCGGCACGCTGACGGTGGCCGGCCGCGATCTGACGCACATGCCCCCGCACAAGCGCAACCTCGGACTGCTGTTCCAGAGCTACGCGCTGTTTCCGCATCTGACGGTATTCGAGAACGTCGCGTTCGGGTTGCGCGCGCGGCGTATTCCGGCGCGCGACGTCGCGCGCCGCGTCGCCGAGGTGCTGAAGCTCGTGCAGCTCGGCGATGCCGGTCACGTGATGCCCGCGCAACTGTCGGGCGGCATGCAGCAGCGCGTGGCGCTCGCCCGCGCGCTCGTGATCGAGCCCGACGTGCTGCTGCTCGACGAACCGCTGTCCGCGCTCGATGCCAATCTGCGCGCGTCGGTGCGCTCCGAACTGAAGGCGCTGCATGAACGTCTGCCGAATCTGACGATCGTCTGCGTGACGCACGATCAGGACGACGCGCTCGTGCTGTCCGACCGCACGCTGCTGATGCGCGATGGCCATATCGCGCAGCTCGGGACGCCGCAGCAGCTGTACGACTCGCCGGCCGACGGCTTCGTCGCGCGCTACCTCGGCGCGGCCAATCTGCTGCCGCCGCAGGTCGCGTTCGGCATGGACGACGCGCGCTACAACGAGCGCGAACGTGTCGCGTGTCTGCGTCCGGAGGCGCTGCGCATCGTGCCGCTCGGAGAGGGGCAGTTGCACGGCGCGATCGCGTCGGTCGAGTGGTACGGCGCGGCCTTGTCGGTATCGGTCGTGCTCGATGCGCTGCCGAACGACCCCGTGCTCGTCACGATGCAGCGTGGTCTCGGCATGACGCCGGAGAAGGGCGCGCGTGTTTCCCTGCGTTACGAGGCTGGCGATGTCGTCCTTATCAAGCCCTGATACGTCCAACCCGCTCGACCTTGCCACGCAAGCCGAGGTCGAAGCCGCCGCCGCGCGCCGTCTCGCGAGCGCGGCGGCGCACGCGGCCGCCGTCAAGCGGCGCGAGCGCCTCGCGCAATGGCATCTGCTGTTCATTGCAGTCGTGGTGCTCGGACCGCTCGTCATCTATCCGCTGGTGCGGCTCGTGATGCTGAGTCTGACCGGCGCGCATGGCCTGTCTGGCCACGCGTACGTAATGTTCTTCGGTAACCCCGAAACGCGCGGCGTGATCGGCACCACGCTCGGCATCCTGTTCGCGAGTGCGAGCCTGGCGTCGCTGCTCGGCGTGGCGCTCGCGTCGCTGCTGTTCTTCAAGCCGTTTCCGGGCGCGCGCCTGGTCACGCGCTTTCTCGAACTGTTCGTCGCGTTCCCGTCGTTTCTGGTCGCGTTCACGCTGATCTTTCTGTACGGCTCGCAAGGCTCGGTCAGCATCGGGCTGCAGCGGCTGTTCAATCTGCAGGCGCCGCCGCTCGATTTTCTGTTCGGCATCGGCGGCGTGATTCTCGCGGAAGTCGTGTTCTATACGCCGTTCGTCGTACGTCCGACGTTGGCATCGTTCGCGCTGCTCGACCAGCGACTGATCGAAGCCGCGCGCAGCCTCGGCGCGAACGGCCTGATGGTCGCGTTCAAGGTGATCCTGCCGCTCGCGTGGCCGGGCATCGCGGCCGGCACGATCCTGTGTTTTCTGCTGACGCTCAACGAGTTCGGCATTCTGCTGGTGCTCGGCAGCGCCCATCTGATCACGCTGCCGGTCGCGATCTACAGCGCCGCCACTGTCGATCTCGATCTGCCGACCGCCGCCGCCGGCGCGGTCGTGATGCTGTTGATGTCGTTGTCGTTGTACGCGTTGTACCGGCGCGTCAATCGTCGCAAGGTGAAAGGAGCCGGTCATGGCCGTTGAACTCGATCCGACCGTGCTGCCGGTCATGCACAAGAAGGGCCGGCCGGTGCGGCACAGTCTCGCGGTGCGACTGCTCGGCGGTCTGTTTCTCGGCTTTGCCGCGCTGCTGTGCTTCTGGCTGTTCGTGCTGCCGGTGTTGGTCGTCGCGCTATCGAGCGTCGCGTCGCACTGGTCCGGCACGATCCTGCCCGACGGCTTCAGCATGCGCTGGTTCGAGCGCCTCGGTTCGAGCGACTTCGACGCGCTGACCACCAGCCTCGAAGTCGGCATGGGCGTCGCGGTGCTCGGCACGATCCTCGGTTTGTGGCTGGCGCTCGCGCTCGAAGGACGCGACCGGCGCGGCCTCGGCGCCGTCGTCGACACGATCGCGATGATGCCCAACGGCGTGCCGAGCGTCGTGCTCGGCCTCGCGGTGCTGATCGCGTATCACAAACGGCCGCTCGATCTGTCGAGCTCGGCGGCGATCGTGGTGTTCGTGCAGCTCGCGCTGGTACTGCCGTTCTGCTACCGCTGCGCGGCCGCCGCGCTGCGCCCGGAGCTGACCGTGTTGCGCGAAGCGGCCGCGAGCCTCGGAGCGCCGCCGTCGATGGTGCTGCGTCGCGTCGTGTTGCCGCAACTGGTGCCGGCGATACGCGCGAGTCTCGCGCTCGGCTTTGCGCTGTCGCTCGGCGAACTCGGCGCGACGTTGACCGTATATCCGCCAGGCTTCGCGACGGTGCCGATCGTCGTCGTCGGGCAGGTGGAACGCGGCTATTACCTGCCGGCTTCCGCGCTGTCGCTGATTCTGCTGCTGGTCTCGCTGGTCGCTCTGCTGCTGATCGCGGCGCGCGCTCCGCGGCGCCGGATCGACTGAGCCGACTGAGCCGACTGATCGGCGAACGATTTGGTTGATCCGAAGCACGCGCGCGAACCGGTGAGCATCGATGTAGATGTGGCAAAAGTTGCCAAAATGACCGAATATATGCACTCTGCTTCCGTCGATCCGATCGAGGTCGTGCGCCGCCACTCGCTGACGACGCTGGTGCGCGACGAGATCGAGCGGCATATCGTCGGCGGCATGCTGGCGCCGGGCGACAAGCTCAACGAAGCCGACTGGGCGGCGCGATTGCTGGTGTCGCGCGGGCCGGTGCGGGAGGCGTTTCGCGCGCTAGAGCAGGCGGGTCTGGTGCGCACCGAGAAGAATCGCGGCGTGTTCGTGCGGACGGTGTCGCTCGCGGAGGCGGACGAGATTTACGCGGTGCGCGCGGTGCTCGAAGAGGGGGCGTGCCGGATGCTCGCGTCGAGCATCGATGCGGGCAAGCTCGCGGTGCTGCGCGACTGGGTCGACGCGATGCGCGCGGCGCTCGCGTCGCACGATCACGATGCGTATGCGCGCGCGAACCTCGCGTTTCACGATGGGCTGGTCGCGGCGGCGGGCAACACGAAGTTGTACGACACGTATCGCAGGCTCGTCAGCGAGTTGAGCCTGTTTCGGCGAGCGGCGCTAAACGTGCAGGCCGACGCGATGGCGCGCTCGCTCGCCGAGCATCGCGCGATTCTGACAGCGCTCGCGTCGCGCGATGCGGAGCAGGCCGCGCAGTCGATGCGCGCGCATGTGCAGGGCGGGTTGCAGCGCGCGCATGCGGCCTGCGAGGCGGCGGGCGATGCGGCGCACGAGCAGCGCCTCCCGGCGGGCACGCGAGCGGCCGGCTCGCGCGGGCGATGACGGCGCGGCGATGAAGCCGAGGCAAGCGCACCGGCAAACGCCGCGGCAGCTTCGCCCCACGAACAGACAGCCCGGCGATGAAGCCTTCAATGACAACCCGGCAATGGAAAACCACGCGATGACACACCCCGAGCAACGCACGATCGAAGTCAACGGCCGGAGCTACCGGCTGCCTTCGCAACCGACGGTCGTCGTCTGTGTCGACGGCTGCGAGTTTGCGTATCTGGAAGCGGCGGTCGCGGCCGGCGTCGCGCCGTTCATCGCTTCGATGCTCGAGGGCGGCGCGGCGTTTCGCGGCGACTGCGTGATCCCGTCGTTCACGAACCCGAACAACCTGTCGATCGTGACCGGCGTATTGCCGTCCGTGCATGGCATCTGCGGCAACTACTTCTGGGACACCCACGCGAACGACGGCGCGGGCGCGGCGGTGATGATGAACGATCCCGCCTACCTACGCGCGCCCACGCTGCTCGCGGCCGCCGCCGACGCGGGCGCCGCGGTCGCCGTCGTCACCGCGAAGGACAAGCTGCGCGGGCTGCTCGGCTCGCAGTTGAAGGGCATCTGCTTTTCGGCGGAGAAAGCCGACAAGGTGACGCGCGAGGAAAACGGCATCGACGACGTGCTCGATCTGGTTGGCCTGCCATTGCCCGACGTGTATAGCGCGGGGTTGTCGGAATTCGTGTTCGCGGCCGGCGTGCGGCTCGCGCGGACACGCAAGCTCGACCTCATGTATCTGTCGACGACCGACTATATCCAGCACAAATGGGCGCCCGGCACCGAAGGCGCGAACGCGTTCTACGCGATGATGGACGGCTATCTCGCGAAGCTCGACGCGCTCGGCTGGGTGATCGGCCTCACCGCCGATCACGGTATGAACGCGAAGCACGATCCGCAAACCGGCGAGCCGAACGTGATCTATCTGCAGGACTTGCTCGACGACTGGCTCGACGCCTCGACGGCGCGCGTGATTCTGCCGATCACCGATCCGTACGTCGTGCATCATGGCGCGCTGGGTTCGTTCGCGACGGTCTATTTGCCGCGCGAGGTCGATGCTGCGTCCGTGATTGCGCGGATCGGCCGCCTGCCGGGAATCGAAGTCGTGCTCGATCGACGCGCCGCGTGCGCGCGCTTCGGGCTGCCTGAGGATCGCATCGGCGATCTGGTCGTGATCGGCACGAAGCATGTGGTGCTCGGCACGCGGCGCGACGAGCACGACCTGTCCGGGCTCACCGTGCCGTTGCGCTCGCACGGCGGGATTTCCGAGCAGGAAGTGCCACTGCTGTTCAACCGGCGCGTTCAGCCATCAGCCACCGGCAGCGAAGGCAAACGGCTGCGCAATTTCGATATCTTCGACGTCGCGCTCAATCGCGTGTCGACATCATGAACACGGCGCCGCGGGACCATCCTGAGTTCCGCGCCGAAGCGCTGCGGTTGAGCGGCGAGCGCGCGACGCGCGCCCGGACGCTCGACGTGTTCGATCCTTATACCGGCATGCGCGTCGGCACGGCGCCCCTCGCCAGCATCGACGTTCTCGCAGCGCGAGCCGCTCGCGGGCGTGATCGGCCGCGTCGCCGACTTGGTGTCGCCGGTCATCGCGTTCGACACGCTCGACGATGCGATTCGCATCAGCAACGGACGCCGTTCGGGCTGTCGTCGTGCGTGTGTACGAACCGGCAGGACGCGATCACGCGGTTCATTAATGAGCTGCGCGTGGGCACCGTCGACGTGTGGGAAGTGCCGGGCTACCGGATCGAGATGACGCCGTTCGGCGGCATCAAGGATTCAGGGCTAGGCTAGAAGGAAGGCGTTCAGGAAGCGATGAAGAGCTTTACCAATCTGAAGACGTTTTCATTACCTTGGGAGTAACAGGTGGCATTGAGTCTCGACGATATCCGTGTGCTCTTCGAGCGACACGGCAGCCTCGCGTATAGCGGCGAGCCGGTGACGCAGCTCGAACACGCGTTGCAGAGCGGCGTGCTCGCCGAGGCGGAAGGCGCGAGCGACGAACTGGTCGCCGCGGCGTTCTTGCACGACCTCGGCCATCTGCTGAACCTTCAAGGGGAGACGCCGACGGAACGGGGTGTCGACGATCTGCATCAGTATTTCGCCTTGCCGTTTTTGCGGCCGGTGTTGTCGGATGCGGTGCTGGAGCCGATTCGTCTGCACGTCGACGCGAAGCGCTGCCTGTGCGCGATCGACGCCACCTATTTTGGCCAGCTGTCCGCCGACTCGGTGCGCAGCTTGCAATTGCAGGGCGGGGTCTTCAGCAGGGAAGAGGCGCAGGCGTTTATTCAGAAACCGTACGCCGAAGACGCGATGCGTTTGCGCCGATGGGACGATCGCGCGAAAGAGCAGGATCGCGCGACGCCGGGGATCGACCATTATTTGGCCGTGGTCGAACGGGCGATGCGCGCGCATGCGACTGCATGAGTCGAGGTGATTTGGGTCGCGGTAGGTTGCGCGCCGCGCGGTCAAAATATCGCTTGCAAGTCCCGATGTCGGCGACTAGAATTCCGCTCTTTCGTGCTCCGGACGCCGGGGTGCGGAGAAGCGGGAAGCCTTTGATGGCGAGGGTTTCAGCGGGGTGGGCAGGTAAGCGGGTGATAAAAACCTGTTGACGATCCGGCGGAAGTTCTCCATAATCCCGTTTCTCTGCTGCAGACGCAGCGACGCAAACGAAGCAGTGCCGGGCAGGAGTGGTTCAGGCGCGGCGGGTTTGGCGGACCGATCTTTAAAAACTAACAGCCGATAAGTGTGGGCGCTTGATGCGGAATGCGGCGGCGGATTCTCCGGAGTCTGCTGCCAGGCAGAAGTATCAGCAGCCTCACACAGTATTAGAGGAAGGTTTGTCTGTCGGAAGGCGGACTGATCATCGTCAGTACGTTGAGTGAGCGACCGGGTTCGAGAGAGCCCGAAAACAGTAACAGGTTTGAACTGAAGAGTTTGATCCTGGCTCAGATTGAACGCTGGCGGCATGCCTTACACATGCAAGTCGAACGGCAGCACGGACTCCGGTCTGGTGGCGAGTGGCGAACGGGTGAGTAATACATCGGAACGTGTCCTGGAGTGGGGGATAGCCCGGCGAAAGCCGGATTAATACCGCATACGCTCGGGAGAGGAAAGCGGGGGATCTTTCGGGACCTCGCGCTCAAGGGGCGGCCGATGGCAGATTAGGTAGTTGGTGGGGTAAAGGCCTACCAAGCCGACGATCTGTAGCTGGTCTGAGAGGACGACCAGCCACACTGGGACTGAGACACGGCCCAGACTCCTACGGGAGGCAGCAGTGGGGAATTTTGGACAATGGGCGCAAGCCTGATCCAGCAATGCCGCGTGTGTGAAGAAGGCCTTCGGGTTGTAAAGCACTTTTGTCCGGAAAGAAAACCTCGTGGCTAATATCCGTGAGGGATGACGGTACCGGAAGAATAAGCACCGGCTAACTACGTGCCAGCAGCCGCGGTAATACGTAGGGTGCGAGCGTTAATCGGAATTACTGGGCGTAAAGCGTGCGCAGGCGGTGCTGTAAGACCGATGTGAAATCCCCGGGCTTAACCTGGGAACTGCATTGGTGACTGCAGCGCTGGAGTATGGCAGAGGGGGGTGGAATTCCACGTGTAGCAGTGAAATGCGTAGAGATGTGGAGGAACACCGATGGCGAAGGCAGCCCCCTGGGCCAATACTGACGCTCATGCACGAAAGCGTGGGGAGCAAACAGGATTAGATACCCTGGTAGTCCACGCCCTAAACGATGTCAACTGGTTGTCGGGCCTTCATTGGCTTGGTAACGTAGCTAACGCGTGAAGTTGACCGCCTGGGGAGTACGGTCGCAAGATTAAAACTCAAAGGAATTGACGGGGACCCGCACAAGCGGTGGATGATGTGGATTAATTCGATGCAACGCGAAAAACCTTACCTACCCTTGACATGTATGGAATCCTGCCGAGAGGCGGGAGTGCCCGAAAGGGAGCCATAACACAGGTGCTGCATGGCTGTCGTCAGCTCGTGTCGTGAGATGTTGGGTTAAGTCCCGCAACGAGCGCAACCCTTGTCCCTAGTTGCTACGCAAGAGCACTCCAGGGAGACTGCCGGTGACAAACCGGAGGAAGGTGGGGATGACGTCAAGTCCTCATGGCCCTTATGGGTAGGGCTTCACACGTCATACAATGGTCGGAACAGAGGGTTGCCAAGCCGCGAGGTGGAGCCAATCCCAGAAAACCGATCGTAGTCCGGATCGCACTCTGCAACTCGGGTGCGTGAAGCTGGAATCGCTAGTAATCGCGGATCAGCATGCCGCGGTGAATACGTTCCCGGGTCTTGTACACACCGCCCGTCACACCATGGGAGTGGGTTTTACCAGAAGTGGCTAGTCTAACCGCAAGGAGGACGGTCACCACGGTAGGATTCATGACTGGGGTGAAGTCGTAACAAGGTAGCCGTATCGGAAGGTGCGGCTGGATCACCTCCTTTCCAGAGCTATGCATTCATTGCACTCAAGTGCTCACGCTTATCGGCTGTGGTTAATGGCAGCAACGCAGACAGACAGCAGGGGTCTGTAGCTCAGCCGGTTAGAGCACCGTCTTGATAAGGCGGGGGTCGATGGTTCGAATCCATCCAGACCCACCAGTGTCGTGTCGGGTGAGCTGAAGGGCTGGGGCCGCTGGAATGGCTGTGGGACTGGGGGATTAGCTCAGCTGGGAGAGCACCTGCTTTGCAAGCAGGGGGTCGTCGGTTCGATCCCGTCATCCTCCACCAATCCTCAATGCGCAGTGTTCTGCCTGCAGGCAGAGCGTTGCGCATTGGCGATTGAGCCAGTCAGGGCGGTATGAGGCAGAGGCTTCATACCGGCTGTCGTTCTTTAACAATCAGGAAGAAGTAGTAAAGAGATTCACGAAAGCATGCCTGGAGATGGGTGTGTGAGTAGGTGAATCAGGGTTGTGATTGTATCGATGTATTTTAAAGGTGATCGAGAGATCGCTTTGGAATACGGCGCAACACGAATACTCAACCTGTAGCGAGTGCGTCTGTCCCCTCCGGGGATGGGACCCACGTAAGCGCTAAAGCGCTCACGTGGGTCGACCCAGAGACACACCCGTTATAGGGTCAAGCGAACAAGTGCATGTGGTGGATGCCTTGGCGATCACAGGCGATGAAGGACGCGGTAGCCTGCGAAAAGCTCCGGGGAGCTGGCAAACGAGCATTGATCCGGAGATGTCCGAATGGGGAAACCCACTCCTAATGGGGAGTATCCGCAGCTGAATCCATAGGCTGCGTGAGGCGAACGCGGTGAACTGAAACATCTAAGTAACCGCAGGAAAAGAAATCAACCGAGATTCCCAGAGTAGTGGCGAGCGAAATGGGATCAGCCGGTACACGTTATCTGTATTGTTAGTCGAACGCTCTGGAAAGTGCGGCCATAGCAGGTGATAGCCCTGTAGACGAAAACAGCATGGAAGAACTGGGTGTACGAGAAGTAGGGCGGGACACGTGAAATCCTGTCTGAAGATGGGGGGACCATCCTCCAAGGCTAAATACTCGTGATCGACCGATAGTGAACCAGTACCGTGAGGGAAAGGCGAAAAGAACCCCGGGAGGGGAGTGAAACAGATCCTGAAACCGCATGCATACAAACAGTCGGAGCCTCTGCGAAGGGGTGACGGCGTACCTTTTGTATAATGGGTCAGCGACTTACATTCAGTGGCGAGCTTAACCGATTAGGGCAGGCGTAGCGAAAGCGAGTCCGAACAGGGCGTCCAGTCGCTGGGTGTAGACCCGAAACCAGGTGATCTATCCATGGCCAGGTTGAAGGCACGGTAACACGTGCTGGAGGACCGAACCCACTAACGTTGAAAAGTTAGGGGATGAGCTGTGGATAGGGGTGAAAGGCTAAACAAACCTGGAAATAGCTGGTTCTCTCCGAAAACTATTTAGGTAGTGCCTCGTGTATCACCTTCGGGGGTAGAGCACTGTCATGGTTGTGGGGTCCATTGCGGATTACTACGCCATAGCAAACTCCGAATACCGAAGAGTGCAATCACGGGAGACAGACATCGGGTGCTAACGTCCGGTGTCAAGAGGGAAACAACCCAGACCGCCAGCTAAGGTCCCCAAATATGGCTAAGTGGGAAACGAAGTGGGAAGGCTAAAACAGTCAGGAGGTTGGCTTAGAAGCAGCCATCCTTTAAAGAAAGCGTAATAGCTCACTGATCGAGTCGTCCTGCGCGGAAGATGTAACGGGGCTAAGCCATATACCGAAGCTGCGGATGCACAGTAATGTGCATGGTAGGAGAGCGTTCCGTAAGCCTGCGAAGGTGCACTGGAAAGTGTGCTGGAGGTATCGGAAGTGCGAATGCTGACATGAGTAGCGATAAAGGGGGTGAAAGGCCCCCTCGCCGTAAGCCCAAGGTTTCCTACGCAACGTTCATCGGCGTAGGGTGAGTCGGCCCCTAAGGCGAGGCAGAAATGCGTAGCTGATGGGAAGCAGATTAATATTTCTGCACCATTGTGAAATGCGATGGGGGGACGGATCGCGGAAGGTTGTCCGGGTGTTGGAAGTCCCGGTCCTTGCATTGGAGAAGGCGCTTTGGCAAATCCGGGCGCGTAATTCAAGGGTGCGAGGCGAGCCACTTCGGTGGCGAAGCAACTGGAAGGGGTTCCAGGAAAAGCCTCTAAGCTTCAGTTTCACAGTGACCGTACCGCAAACCGACACAGGTGGGCGAGATGAGTATTCTAAGGCGCTTGAGAGAACTCGGGAGAAGGAACTCGGCAAATTGGTACCGTAACTTCGGGATAAGGTACGCCCTGGTAGCCTGACTGGCCTGCGCCAGAAGGGTGAAGGGGTTGCAATAAACTGGTGGCTGCGACTGTTTAATAAAAACACAGCACTCTGCAAACACGAAAGTGGACGTATAGGGTGTGACGCCTGCCCGGTGCCGGAAGATTAAATGATGGGGTGCAAGCTCCTGATTGAAGTCCCGGTAAACGGCGGCCGTAACTATAACGGTCCTAAGGTAGCGAAATTCCTTGTCGGGTAAGTTCCGACCTGCACGAATGGCGTAACGATGGCCACACTGTCTCCTCCCGAGACTCAGCGAAGTTGAAGTGTTTGTGATGATGCAATCTCCCCGCGGCTAGACGGAAAGACCCCATGAACCTTTACTGTAGCTTTGCATTGGACTTTGAACCGGTCTGTGTAGGATAGGTGGGAGGCTATGAAGCGTGGACGCCAGTCTGCGTGGAGCCGTCCTTGAAATACCACCCTGATCTGTTTGAGGTTCTAACCTTGGCCCGTGATCCGGGTCGGGGACCGTGCATGGTAGGCAGTTTGACTGGGGCGGTCTCCTCCCAAAGTGTAACGGAGGAGTACGAAGGTACGCTAGGTACGGTCGGAAATCGTGCTGATAGTGCAATGGCATAAGCGTGCTTGACTGTGAGACTGACAAGTCGAACAGGTGCGAAAGCAGGTCATAGTGATCCGGTGGTTCTGTATGGAAGGGCCATCGCTCAACGGATAAAAGGTACTCTGGGGATAACAGGCTGATACCGCCCAAGAGTTCATATCGACGGCGGTGTTTGGCACCTCGATGTCGGCTCATCTCATCCTGGGGCTGTAGCCGGTCCCAAGGGTATGGCTGTTCGCCATTTAAAGAGGTACGTGAGCTGGGTTTAAAACGTCGTGAGACAGTTTGGTCCCTATCTGCCGTGGGCGCTGGATATTTGAAGGGGGCTGCTCCTAGTACGAGAGGACCGGAGTGGACGAACCTCTGGTGTACCGGTTGTCACGCCAGTGGCATCGCCGGGTAGCTATGTTCGGAAGAGATAACCGCTGAAAGCATCTAAGCGGGAAACTCGCCTTAAGATGAGATATCCCCGGGGCTTCGAGCCCCTTGAAGGGTCGTTCAAGACCAGGACGTTGATAGGTCAGGTGTGCACGTACAGTAATGTACTGAGCTAACTGATACTAATTGCCCGTAAGGCTTGATCCTATAACAGGTGTGTCTCGACCCGCGTTAGTGCTTCAGCACTTGCGCGGGTCCGATCCCCGAAGGGGATTGGTGTGAACTCCCGCGGGAGCTAACAGAAACGCACGGTTGGGATTCAGTGTTGTGCCAGAAACAACACAACCCCCCACACGAATCCTTTACGCTTCTTCCCGATTGGCTGTGGCGCAACCGGTTGACTCCAACCCTGCGACGCAGCAACCCGTCATGCCTGATGACCATAGCGAGTCGGTCCCACCCCTTCCCATCCCGAACAGGACCGTGAAACGACTCCACGCCGATGATAGTGCGGATTGCCCGTGTGAAAGTAGGTAATCGTCAGGCTCCCCCCCACGTCAGAAACCCCACCCGCCGCGGTGGGGTTTTTGCGTTTACGCGGCCCAAATCAACAGCAACATCGACAGAGATGATTGTAAGGTAAGCGCCCGGTGAGTAAGCACCTCACGACGACCGTCGTAGACGGCGGCGAGAACCGACATCAAAGTGGTGCCCATCATTTTCGATTTGATGGACATCACTGTGACAGAGTCGGAAGCCAGGCCGGGTAGCCGCAAGGGACGCCCGAATTATGATCGCGAGTTTCGACGCCGGCTTGCGGCCGCGGCATGTGAGCCTGGTGCGTCGGTCGCGAAGCTGGCGCGGGACAATGGCATCAATGCAAACATGCTGTTTGCCTGGCGGCGTCGCTATCGCGAGCAATTGCAGGCGGAAACGACGTGCCTGATTCCAGTGGCGGTGGTTCATGAGACGCCGCCGCAGCGCGTGGCGATGCCCCCAGATGCAAGGGACGTCTGCAACCGGACTGCACGAGCCGGGACGATCGAGATCCGGTTCGGTGACGTGGTAGTCAAGGTCAACGGCGTTGTCGACGCCGACACGCTACGCGTCGTCCTGGGGAGCGTGCGATCGTGATCTCTCTACCCACGGGTACACGCGTCTGGCTGGTGGCAGGCGTCACCGACATGCGCTGCGGGTTCCAGGGGCTGGCGGCAAAGGTGCAGACGGCGCTCGAGGACAATCCGCTGGGTGGCAACGTGTTCATCTTCCGGGGCCGGCGCGGCGATCTCGTGAAGGTCATGTGGGCGACCGAAGACGGGCTCTGGCTTCTTGCGAAGCGGCTTGAGCGTGGTCGCTTCGTCTGGCCACACGCCGATGGCGGCAAGGTCCATCTGACGGCGGCGCAACTGTCGAGGTTGCTCGAAGGCATCGATTGGCGGCAGCCGCGTCGTACGGCTGCGCTGTCGATGTTGTAAACCGCGAGGAAGGCTCGTAAACTGCGCCACATGTCGAACGGCGCTGAACTTCCTGACGATGTTGCAACCCTGCGGGCCTTGCTGGTCGAGGCGCGTGCCCAGCTTGCCGAACGCGATCTGGAGATCGGGCAGCTCAAGGCGCAGATCGACAGGCTCAAGCGCATGCAGTTCGGACGCAAGTCCGAGCAGTTGGACCGGGAGGTCGCGCGGCTCGAAACCGCGCTCGAGGACTTGACCGGTGAGCGTGGTGTCGCTGACGTGCGACGCGCCCACGAATCAGGCGCGAGCACGCCTGTGGGCGACGCATCGCCGAAAGAAGCGCTGCCGCCGCATCTGCCACGCGAAGAACGCGTACTCGACGCCGACGCGACCTGCCCGAAGTGCGGCAGCGCCATGCAGCCGCTCGGAGAAGACGTGTCCGAGCAGCTCGCCCGCGTCGCGGCAATGTTCAAGGTGATCCGCACGATCCGGCGCAAGACGGTCTGTCCGTGCGGCCACCACTTCTCGCAGCCGCCCATGCCCGGCCTGCCGATCACGCGCAGCATTGCCCATCCGAGCCTGCTGGCCGACATCCTCGTCTCGAAGTACGCTGACCACGCGCCGTTGTACCGGCAGTCGCAGATTGCCGCGCGCGACGGCGTGAAGCTGGATCCGGCCAGCATGGGACGCTGGGTCGGCCAGTGCGAGGCCCTTTGCGTGCCGCTGACCGAGGCGCTGCGCCGCCACACGATGGCACCGTCGAAGCTGCACGCGGATGACACGCCGATCCCGGTGCTCGAGCCGGGCAGGAAGAAGACAAGGACCGGGCGACTGTGGGTGTATGTGCGCGATGACACCCGTTCGGGCTCGACCGAACCGGCCGCGGTGTGGTTTGCTTACTCGCCCGACCGCAAAGGCATCCACCCCCAGACCCATCTCGCTGGATTCGAGGGCATCCTGCAGGCCGACGCCTACAGTGGCTTCAACGAACTGTACGAGAGCGGCAAGATCCGTGAAGCTGCATGCTGGGACCACGCGAGACGGTACCTCTACGACGTGCATGCCCGAACGCCTACCGAGGCGACCCGAGAGGTGCTCGAACTGATCGGTGGACTTTACGGCATCGAGGCGGACATCCGTGGCAAACCCGCTGCTGAACGGCTGTGCGTGCGGCAGGAGAAAAGCGTGCCGCTGCTCGCGACCATCAGGACGTGGATGACGGACAAGCTCGCAACGCTGTCGAAGAAATCCGAACTGGCCAAAGCGATCCGTTACTCGCTCAACCAGTGGGACGCGCTCGCGCTGTACTGCGAAGAGGGTCGTGCTGAGATCAGCAACGCCCTGGCCGAAAACGCGCTGCGCTGTGTGAGTCTGGGCCGCAAGAACTTCCTGTTCGCCGGCTCCGACAGCGGAGGCGAGCGGGCAGCCGCGATGTACGGTCTGATCGGCACATGCAAGCTCAACGGGATCAACCCGCGCGCCTACCTCGAATACGTCCTGACCCATATCGCTGACCATCCCATTAACCGCATCGACGAACTGTTGCCCTGGAACGTGGCCACGAAGCTGCCTCGGCAGTCTGGCCCATCGGCGTCTGCTGACACGTAACCCGATTCCCGATCATGCCTCACGCGGGCGCCGCGTTGCGGACGGCCGTCGCGAGGTGCTTACCCCGGTGAAGGCCCGGGAGCGAGCTGGCTAGCTGCTGCGATCAGGCAACGCGGGAGTCCAGCGGTGAGGGAGTAACTGTTCAATATCAGCAGCGCGATGTGTTGGCAGGCGCGTGAGCACGTCCTTCAGATAGGTGAGCGGTTCATGCCCGTTCAGTTGCGCCGACCGGATCAGGCTCATGATGGCAGCGGCACGTTTGCCGGCACGAAGTGAGCCCGCGAACAACCAGTTTTTTCTCCCAGTTGCCCAGGGCCAGATCTGATTTTCCACCCAGTTATTGCACATTGGCACATCTCCATCGTCGATGTAGCACGTGAGCGCCTCCCAGCGATTGAGGCTGTAGTCGATGGCTTTCGCGATTCCTGAACCTTCTGGAACCAGACGCCGCTGCGCACTCATCCACACGTGCAGCGCATCCATGACCGGTCGAGAATGGGCCTGCCGCAGTGCACGGCGTGCATCGGAATCTAGCACTGCTGCTTCACGTTCGACTTCACAGGGCGCCAAAGTATTTCAACGATTGCCCGCCGATCTCGCTTTGATAGTTTGCATGCAGCTCGAAGAACGCGCGACGCGCGTGCGCACATGCGCTCAATCCGCTACAGCGGCAGATGATCGGCGAACTTCGATACCAGCACCAAAGCGAGCAGCGCGGCAGTGGGAATGCCCTTGTCGATGACGTGCGCGGGCACGGGCACGGGCTCCTGTGTCAGCGTCTCGCATTGACGGCACACCCACTTGCCGCGGATATGCCGCTCGACCGTGAACACGCCCGGCATGTAGTCAAGCTTCTCGCTGATGTCTTCGCGAACGCGCTCAAGCTCGCAGCCGCATTGGCACGTCGTGGCATCCGGATCGTGATGAATGTCGGTTCGTGGCAGATGCGCGGGCAACGGCGCGCGTCGGAGACGTTGCTGTCGTGATTTGCGCTCGGGCGTATCCGGCTGAAGCTGCTCGAGCTCGGCTTCGATCGCGGCCAGATCCGTATCGCTCGCCTCGTCAAGCAGGCTCATCTGTTCTGTATTGAGCTGCTCGCTGCGCTTGCCAAACTGTTGCCGTTTGATGACTGAGAGCTCATGTGTGAGCTGGTCGATGCGGGTTTGCCGATCCCGCAACTCCCGTTCCTTCTCACCAACTTCGTGTTCCTTGTCCGCGAGCTGAACAGCCAGATGCGCAGCCAGTGCGCGAAGCGGGTCGGCGCTGAGCGTGGTATGGCGAGGCCGACGGGCAGGTCCATGACACCAAGTCTGCCAGACACGCAACGCATCACAAAGCAAAGCTGTTTTCGTCCGCGTCGGCCTCACATCACGGTAATCGCGTGATCGTTGGCCAGCGTGCGTCACGGCAGTCCCGTCACCAGTGCCCGTAACTGTTCGTCATTGAGTGGCAGTGAAACGGACTGCTCGCCGTAGCTTCAGATGAATCGCCCGCGATTCAGGCGCCGGGTGGCCAGCGAGATCCCCAGTTCATCGTAGGCCAGCACCTTCATTCGCGTCGAATGCCGGTTGGCAAACAGATAGGCATGGTGGGGGCGCGCCGCGCCGAATATCTTGACCACACGCGCAAGCAGCGTATCGGCGCCCGCGCGCATGTCCACGGGCTCGGTCGCCAGCCAGATCGCGTCAATGCGGATCATCGCAACCACCCCTGTAGCCATGCCGCGCATTCATCGGCCGCCGCCAGCGGCCAGTAGAGCGTAATCGTGGCAGCAGCGCGGCGAATCTCGATGCGGATCTCGCCTCGATCAGTCGGAACAGCTGGCGCTTGCAGTTGTAGTGGCACGAATGCCGCCGCAGGTGGCGGCTGCGCTTCGTCCGGCGCCGGCTGGCCGCTCGCACGCTCTCGCGCTGCCACCACCCACCGGCGCAGCAGGTTTGCGTTCAGGCGGTAATGCAGCGCCACCGCCGCGAACGACACGTGCGGCTGCATTGCCGCCCGTACCGCCATCTCCTTGAATTCCCGGCTGTGTTTGCGACGCTCTATTGCCGGCACCACTCCATCATCAACCCGATCGTTGTCCGCCATTGTGTACACGTGTCCAACATTCCGGGGTCGGTTCATTTTTTGATGGACACGATGCTGCTATGGCACACCACTGACCTCAACGTGACTTCACCGGACCCTTACCCGGTGTCGCCGTCGACACCGTCTATTCCATCCCGGACGGTCAGTTGAAACTCCCCCACTTATGGTCGCGCAAATTCCCCCACCCTGTGCAGCAGGACTAAGGGTTTATTTAGCTGGTTTTCGTTTTTCTCGCAAGCGTTTCAGCGGCCTCTTTAAGGCGATAGCTGCGACCATCGAACTCGAGCAGATGGCAGTGATGCATGAGCCGGTCGAGGATCGTGGTGCTCATCGTGTAGTCGCCCAGGTATGCGCCCCAATCCTGCACAACGCGGTTGGATGTGACGACAACGCTGCGATGCAGTTTGTAGCGTTGATGGATCAGGGTTTGCAGCAGCGCGCCCGCGGCATCGGGGATCGTGCGCGACAGGAACAGGTCGTCCAGTACGAGCAGTTCGCTCTCGAGAGTGGCTCGCAGCCGGGCTTCGCGCTGGGCAGTCGGGCTCAGCGCGTAACGGTTAAAGAAGTCGTCGGTCTCAAGATACTGAACCTTGTGGCCTTGCAGGACGGCCTGGTAGGCGACGGCCTTCGCAACGTGCGATTTGCCGGTGCCAGGTTTGCCGATGATCAGCGCGTTGTCGCCGGCCGCGATGAACTTTAGCGTGTGTAGCTGGAAGCAGGTCTGGCGAGGCACTTTGGGATTGAAGCCCCAGTCGAATTCCGCGAGCGTGAGTTTCTCTTCGAGGCCGGAGAGCTTGTAGCGGCGTTCGATGAGCCGTGACTGGCGGCGATCCAGTTCGTCCTGCAGGATCAGTGCAAAGGTTTCAAGGAACGGCTGCTGGGAGCCTTGTGCCTGCAGCACGCGCGTTTCGAGCGTGTCACGCACGCCGGACAGGCGAAGCTGTCCGAGCGCCCGTTCGATTTCCGGTAATGTCATGGTCATGCCTGCGTTTCTCCCGTCGGAGGTTGAGGTTCGGCGCCGTGCTGCGCACCGAGGGTAAAGAGTTCGCCGTATTCGGCGGCAGGACGGATCAGCGGGTGGTCCTGCGTGAGAGGCAGTTCGAGTTGCGGTGCCTGATCGAGACGCTCGAGTGCCTGTTCGAACAGCTGCTCGACGATCGCGCGCACCTGTTTGTACCGGTAGACGTGATGACGTAACGCGTGGTCGCAGGCCTGTTCAACGAGCCGGGCTGGATACTTCTTCGCCAGACCGACGATGCCCCACATGGCGCGATGGCCGACGCGACCTTCGCTGTCGAACATGTGTTGGCAAAGCGCCTTTGTTTGCGGACCGATGTCGCCAGCGCTCGCGAGCAGGAAGGCGCTCTGGCGGGACGGATTGAACGGGCGTTCGTCTTCGGGCAGTTCAAGCGAACCGGCCTGCAGGGCGCGGGGATGGGTGCGCAGCAAGGCCTGCGTACGGCGATCGCGAATCTCGATGGTGGAATCGTAGATCCGCACTGAAACGAGACTACCGATCGGTGCGGGTCGTGCCGCATAGTTGCTGCGATCGATGTTGACAGTGGTGTCGTCCCAGACGGTACGCACGACCTCCATGAAGTAGCGAAAGCCGGTGGTCGGCAACGCCCGCAGATGCGGCCTCTCCTCCTGGAACATGGCCTCGACCTGACGCCGGGTGCTGCCATGAATGCGTTTGGCCGCCCAGTTCGCCTCCCAGTGCATCAGGAATTCGTTCTGGGCTTCGAGCGACTCGAAACGGCGGCCGGCGAGCGCGGTGCCCTGCGTATGTTGAATCGCGTTCTCGACGGTCCCCTTTCGATTCGGGTCGCGCACTCGGGCAGGGTCGGCGACGACGCCGTAATGCTCGAGCATCGCCTCATAGAGCCGGTTGATCTCGGGTTCGTACAGATCGGGCGTGATGACGCCCTCCCGGAGATTGTCCAGGACGACATAACTGACAGCGCCGCCGAAGTAGCGGAAGGCTTCTTCGTGAAGCTGGGCCCAGACCTGCTTGCTGGACTTCCAGACCACGCGCCGGAAACTGCGCCGCGAATACCGCAGGGTCATCACGAACAACCGCGGGCGTCGGTAGCGGCCGGTCTTCGGATCGCGGGTCAGTGCGCCTTCGCCATAGTCCACTTGAGCTTCTTCGCCGGGGGCGAACGCGAGACGATCGAACTGCTCGGGATCAATGTGGCGCAAGGCGCGCACGAAACGCTTGACGCTCCCGTAGCTCGCGGTGAATGCGAACTGATCGGCCAGATCCTGATAGATCGCCTGCGCGTTGCGCCTCAGGCGGACCTGCTGCTCGATCCATTCGCGGTGTGGTTCGCTTGCCGAGCGGGCGAAATTGAACGTTGTGGCCGCGCTGGAATCGGCGGTTGCCGGTGGTCGCGACGGTGGGGGAGTTTGCGGTTCAGCGGTTTCAGAGCCGGTGGTCGCCGTGGGGGAGTTTGCTGCAGCGGACTTCTCGGACTCGAAGATCGCCTGATAGCGACGGATCGTCTTGCGGTCGATGCCCGTGAGCCGCTGGATCTTGTTACGCTCTAGTAGTGTGAATACGGTGCTTTGCAGGTGCGGCTTCAAGACGTTCACTCCCTGAACTCCTTCTTGTTCAAAGGAGACGAAGATAGACGTCCTGCAACACCTCTCCCGGCAGCTTTAGTGGCTCAGCCGACGGTCGTCAGGTGGGGGAGTTTGAAGTGACCATACCCGGGGGAGTTTGACCGACCGCCGGGGGGTTCCATCGATGACGCTCGCGCTGCATGTTCGGTTACCTAACGGTGTCGAACTCAACTTCGGCGAGGCTGGAGTCGAAGAGATCACGACGATCATCCAGGTGCTGGGGAGGCTGCCGTGTTCCGGTTTGACGAAGGTCTGAACGTCTATCTGCACCGCGATCCCGTCGATTTCCGATGCGGAATGAACAGCCTGTCGATTCTCGTGGAGCAGGCGATGGGCCTCAACCCCATGGATTCGTCGCTCTACGTGTTCACGAATCGGCGATGTGATCGTATCAGGATCTTGGGCTGGGATCACAACGGGTCCTGGCTATTGCTCAGGAGACTCGAAGAGAAGGAGTCTGGCCCGAAGGTAGCACCGGGGTCGTCACGCTGGACGTAGAGCGGTTGCAGTGGCCACTCAAGGGCGCTGACGTTGCCGCGCTTCGGCGCCATCCGAAACGACATTATGCCCGTGTGAGTTGAACACGACATTGGCATGCCGGTCCAAGCGACATGCCGATCAACATCACCCTCTCTGCCGACGAGTTCAAGGCACTCCCGGCGACGCGCGAGGAGCACGCTGCGCTTCAGGGGGAACGTGACGGGCTGCGCAGCACGCTGCGACTCGTGACAGCAGAGCGTGACCTCGCCGGGGAGCACATACGGGCCTACCGCCGTGAGCTGTTCGGTGCCGAGTGCGAAGCGCGGGATTCTGATCAATTCGGCTTGTTCAACGAAGCCGAAGCGCTCGGTGCGAACGCCACGCCCGCGCGGGAAGACACACCGGAAACGACGGTTGGCGCGCACATGCGCAAGAAGCGCGGCCACCGCAAGCCGCTCGATCCGAGTCTGCCGCGCGATGTCGTGCGGCACGAACTGCCCGCAGCCGATCGTTTCTGCGCCAACGACGCTCACGCGCTTGTAGAGATCGGAGTTGAAACCAGCGAGCAGCTCGACGTGATTCCAAAACAACTCCGCGTCATCCAGCACCAGCGCGTCAAGTATGCCTGCCCGTGCTGAGATCCTGGCATCAAGGTCACGCCAGCGCAGCCGCGCATCATCCCGCGCGGACTCCTGAGCGAATCGGCGCTAGCGTGGATCGCTGCCAGCAAGTATCAGTTCGGGATGCCACTCTACCGTCAGGCCGGCCTGCTGCGACGCTTCGGCGGTGACATCTCGTCGAACACCATCGCCGCGAGCATCGTCCGTGTCGGACTCGCGACGCAACCTGTGATCAACCTGATGCGCGATGCACTGCTCGATGCGGAGCTGATCTACTGCGACGAGACGACGTTCCAGGTCCTGAAGGAGAAGGGCCGCAAGCCTCAGACGAAGAGCTATCTCTGGTCGCAGATGACGGATGCGGGGAATCCGATCCGTGGCTTCACCTATACGCCTGGATGCGGCGCGCAGTTGGTAGACAAACTGTTCACGGGCATCCGTAAGGGCGCTGTCCTGATGACCGATGGCTATGGACCCTATAACGGTATCCGCCGAGCGATACCAGCTCGTGCACCTTGGATGCCGGGTTCACTGCCGGCGCTACTTCGTCAAGGCAGAGGAAAATGTGCCCAAAGCTGCGCACCCGCCCGATCTGCTCGCGACGCGCTTCATCAAGCTGATCGGAAAGTTGTTCGTTGCCAAGGCGGGAGCGCGAAATGGAACCTGCGCGAGCAGTGGCCGAAGCTGATCGTTTATGTCGGGAATGGTGACTGGCCCATATCGAATAGCGACTGTGCAAATTCGATCCGTCCGTTTGTGATCGGGAGGCGCGGCTGGTTGTTCAGCGACACGGTTGAAGGCGCGACTGCGAGCGCCAATCTAATCGTTCGTGAAGATCGTGAAGCGACAATTGCGCCGCCTGTATGGACAAGCCTGACGCGCCAGGCTCTTGCATTTGAACACTACAATGAGCGCCATCCGCTCAAAGCCCTGGAATACCGCTCGCCGCGTGTTCAGGCGTGCTGCCGCGACTTCATTGACCTAACGGTGTCCGCGTGTCCTGAATTACAGGGGAACTCCAACCAGCTGCACTGGGTCATCTCCGCCCCCCAGTTGCCCGACCTCAGCAAGTAATGCTTCGTCGCGCGCAATCACCTTTGGCAGATGCGAGCGCAAGAACTCGACCCACGTGCGCGTCTTTGCATCGATGAATTTGCGCGACGGATAGAGCGCATAAACAGTCGTCTTCTGCAGCGTATATTCTGGCAACACGCGCACCAGCGTGCCATCGCGCAACCCGGAAATGGCCGCGTAGAGCGGCACCATGCCGATGCCCATGCCTTCGCGGATCGCCACGATCAATGATTCCGCGATGTTCACATGCACGGGGCCGTCGACTTCCATCAACTCACTGCCGTTCGGGCCGTCGAGCGTCCATTCATGTGGCGGGAACGCCGGCGTATGCAGGATCAGACATTCGTGATGCGCAAGGTCAGCCGGTTCTTGCGGCGCGCCGTGCGCCTGCACGTAGGCCGGCGATGCGCACAGGATGCTGAACGTCGTCCCCAGCGGAAACGATACGAGGTCCGAATTCGGCAGCGTCGATGCGCCGATCACGGCCACGTCGGCGCTGCCCTCGAACAGATCGGGCATGCGCTGCGATAGCGTCAACTCGACGGTCACATCAGGATAAAGCTCGCGGTAACGCGAAATGGCCGGCAGGACGTAGTGCTGGCCGATGCTCGCAAAGCTATGCATGCGCAGTGCGCCGGTTGGTCGCTCGTGTGCGCAACTGGCTTCTTCTTCCGCAATATCGACATCCGCGAGGATCTGCTGCGATCGCTTCAGATAGCGCTCGCCGGCCGTGGTCAGCGCAAGCCGACGTGTCGAGCGATTCAGCAGGCGCGTGCGCAGATGTGCTTCGAGCTCCGAGACCGCGCGAGACATCGCGCCGGTCGTTGAATTGAGCGATTGCGCGGCCGCGGTGAAGCTACCGGCTTCAACCACGCGCACAAACACTCGCATATTTTGTAGCGTGTCCATCAAACCTTCTGTTTCATGATCAAGATCATATTTTCCGTCAGTCTCAGAACTCTATTGTTGTCCGTTCTGGAACAGATGTTCTGCACCTGTCGGCTTAATGTACACATCGCGGACTCCTACAATCGGCGCCTCGCCTGCCGGTGTCGGCCATTCTGTCCGGAGGCTCTCTCAGCGACCACGTGGGGTGCACTGTTTTCGGATGAAACCCGATCATGCGATCGAACCGTCGGCGGATTTCTTCGGTCCGGGCGGCGTCATGCGTCGACGACTCAGCCGAGCCAAACTCAATCGCGCCGCGCGCGACTGGGCTAGCAGCGACGGCCTGACCTGGCTGCATCTGCTGAAGACGGTCACCGCCGGTCTGCTGGCGCTGGGCATCGCGATGCTGCTCGATCTGCCGCAGCCGCGCATTGCGATGACCACTGTCTTTGTGTTGATGCAACCGTTCAGCGGCATGGTGCTCGCGAAGAGCTTCTACCGGATTCTCGGAACGGCAGTAGGGACCGTGGCCGCGCTCTTGCTCGGCGGGCTGTTCGTTCAGCAGCCCGAACTGTACATGCTCGGCATGATCGTGTGGGTGAGCGCCTGTATTGCTGCGGCGGTCCGGTATCGGCATTTCAGATGGTACGGTTTTGTGCTCGCGGGTTACACCGCCGCGCTGATCGGCATTCCAAATGTGACGACGCCTCAGGGACTGTTCCTCGCCGCACTCACGCGTGCGGCGGAAGTGGCGGTCGGCATCGTGTGTTCGAGCGCGGTCAGCGCGTTGCTGCTGCCCCAGCGCTCGATCCTTGCGCTGCGACGTAACCTTCAGCTCAGGTACGCGAATTTTACTGCGTTTGCTGTCGACGTGCTCGCACGCGGGCTCGAGCGCAATCAGTTCGAACGGCGTTTCGCGGATTTCGTCGACGAAATCGCTGGCTTCGAAGCAACCCGCACGTTCGTCGCATTCGAAGATCCGGCGATGCGCTCGCGCAGTGCGCATCTGGCACGTCTGAACCGCGAATTCATGGATGCGTGCGCGCGTCTGCATGCGCTGAATCAGTTGCTCAAACGGTTGCGCGCCAGCCACGCTGTGTCGATACTCGCGGCCGTCGGTCCGTACCTCGACGAACTGCGAGCCTTGTTCGAAGCACAAGCTGAAGCCGGCGTCGAAGCATCGCGCGCAGCAGCCGACCTGCGCCACTTTCGAGCGAGCTTGCCACGCCGGGTACGCGAAACCAGGCGGCCGCTCGAAGCCGCGTCCGCGGAATCGCTTGCGGACTTCGACTCGGCAGCCGAATTGCTGTATCGATTCGTGGGCGAATGGATAAACTATTCGCTAACCTATGCATGCTTGTGGCGAAAAACAGCAAGCCGGGAGCACCGCCTACGATGCAGTTCAAGCCCAACTAAGAGCCACCGCGCAAGCAGACCTATAAGCCGCACAAACCACTTCGTCGTACTGTTCACGTTCCTGCGCTCGGCTGTCGTCATCGGAATCGCCGGTGCGTTCTGGATCGCGACCAACTGGCCGAGCGGCGGCCTCGCCGTGATTGGCGCGACGCTGGCCTGTGCGTTGACGTCCACTGCGCCAGGCGCCACCAGAATGGCCATTCAGATGGCGATCGGCGCGGTGCTCGCGACGCTGGCCGGCTATGTGTTCATGTGCTACGTGTATCCGAACATCGATGGTTTCCCGCTGCTTTGCGCGGTACTCGCGCCGGTGCTCGCGCTCGGCGCATTCATTGCGACCCGTCGCGGCGCGGCGGGGCTTGGCATCGGCTTTTCGGTGTTCTTCTGTCTGCTGGCCGGGCCGGACAACGTCGTCGGCTACGTGCCCGATCTGCTGATCAACAACGGCATCGCGCTGAGCGCGTCGATGCTGCTCGCAGCCGTTGTTTTCGCGGTGGTCTTTCCCGCCGATATGCGCTGGCTCATCGACCGGATCAAGGGCGACCTGCGAGCGCAAACGGTGTCGGCATGCAAGGACGCGCTGCCGGGTCTGAACCTACGTTTCCAGGCGGGCACGCATGATCTGACTTCGCAACTGCGCGTGCTGTTGACGCACCGTTCACGACGACGGCGCGACGCACTTCGCTGGATGCTCGCGACGATCGAAGTAGGTCACGCCGTCATCGATCTGCGCAACGAAACCGCACGCGCCGATCATGCCGACATGCTTCAGCCGCGTTGGCGCGGCGTGATCGAACACACGTGCGACGATCTCGCCCGGCTCTTCCAACGCCCAGGTCCACGTTCGCTCGAACGCGCACTCGTCGCCGTGCGCTCGGCCACCTGGCTCGCGCAAGACATGCTGCAGGCAGTGCACGCCGAGCGCGACCGGCATCACGATCTGCAACGTATCTTGAGCTGTCTGCACTTCATTCGCAGCGCGTTGCTCGACAAGGACGCGCCCTTCAATCGTCGCTGAGCAATGCTGCGTGGATCTTTCTGCCAGATGGAAAGATCCCTTCCGGGCGGCCCCGTTTATTCGCGTAGGTGGTGGTCATATAGTTTCGTCACTGCCTCGCAGTATTCGTCGCAGTAGTCGTAAGTCCTGGAGAACGAGATGAAAGTGTTGAAGATGGTCCTGATTGCCTGTTCTTTGTCCACCGCTGCTGCCGCCTATGCACAGACGGCGCCGGCCGCGCCGGAGCAGCAGGTTGCGCAAGCGGATGGCCAGCGCGTCGATAAGGTTGTGCCGCGCAAGCATGCGGAAGCGCCGAAAGCGAAGGCTGATGAATGTGTCGGCCCGATGAGCTTCTGCAACATCTACTTCGGCAGCTGAGTCCGGCTGCCTCACGCGGAACACCTGTCGCGGACCCTATCGCGCGACCCAACACCTGCTCGCGACGCCGTCCGATCGAGACGCCGCGGCGGGTGCGGCAACCGTCTATTGAGCGAAGCACACCGCAGACGTGCGCACCAGTAGACGGAGCTGGCGACTATGGAGAGACTCCCTTTCATGTACGAAGACCGAATTCGCTGCGCCGCGCTGCGCGGAAAAATCACCACGGCAGCCGACGCGGCGCTTCTGATTCACGACGGCATGCGGGTTGGCACAAGCGGCTTCACGCGCGCGGGCGACGCGAAGGCCGTGCCGGTCGCGCTCGCCGAGCGTGCGCGCCGGCTGGGCGAGCCGCTGCGCATCACGTTGATGACTGGCGCCTCGCTCGGTCATGACGTTGACCGCATGCTGACCGAAGCGCATGTGCTCGCGCGCCGTCTGCCGTTTCAGGTAGACAAGACGCTGCGCGACGCCATCAATCGCGGCGAAGTGATGTTCGTCGATCAGCATCTGTCCGAGACCGTCGAGATGCTGCGCGCAAACCAGCTCGGCAAGCTCGATGTCGCGATCATCGAAGCCGCCGCGATCACGGAGAGCGGCGGTCTCGTGCCGACGACGTCGGTCGGGAATTCGGCGAGCTTCGCGATTCTCGCGGACAAGGTCATCGTCGAGATCAATCTTGCGCAGCCGCTCGGGCTCGAAGGCTTGCACGACATCTGGATTCCGGGGCGCCGGCCGCATCGCGAGCCGCTGCCGATCGTGCGCGCGCGGGATCGCGTCGGCACACCCGCTATCAAGATTCCGCCCGAGAAAATCGCGGCGATCGTGATCACGGACATGGCCGACAGCCCGTCCACGGTCTTGCCCGCGGATCGGGAAACCGCGTTGATCGCCGGTCATTTGATCGAATTTTTCCAGCACGAAGTCACGCGTGGCCGCATGCCGAAGCAGTTGCCGCCACTGCAGGCAGGCATCGGTACGATCGCCAACGCGGTGCTGGCGGGATTCGTCGATTCGCCTTTCGAGGTGTTCGAAATTTATTCGGAAGTCCTTCAGGATTCGACGTTCGATCTGATGGACGCCGGTAAGGTCGCGTTCGCGTCCGGCGCGTCGATCACGTTGTCGGCCGCGCGGCAGGCGCAGGTATTCGGCGATATCGAGTGCTATCGCGACCGGCTCTTGCTGCGTCCGCAGGAAGTCAGCAACCATCCCGAGGTGATTCGGCGGCTCGGTCTGATCGCGCTCAATACCGCGCTCGAATTCGATATCTACGGCAACGTCAATTCGACGCATGTCGGCGGCACGCATATGATGAACGGCATCGGCGGTTCGGGCGACTTTGCGCGCAATGCGTCGTGCGCGGTGTTCGCGAGCAAGTCGACCGCGAAGGACGGCCGCATTTCGAGCATCGTGCCGATGGTGCCGCATTGCGATCACAACGAACACGACGTCGACGTCGTCGTCACCGAGCAGGGTCTGGCCGATCTGCGCGGCCTAGCGCCGCGCGAACGTGCGACGCTGATCATCGAGCATTGCGTGCATCCGCGGTATCGCGAGCTGTTGCGCGACTATTACCGCGATGCGTTGCTTTGGGGAGGGCAGACGCCGCATTGCCTCGATCAGGCGTTTGCATGGCATACGCGGCTGCGCGATACGGGGTCGATGCTGCCGGCCTGATTCTGCGGCGGCCACGACCGCGGCGATAAAAGCAGAAGCAACAGACCATAAAAAAGCGCCAGCGATTCGAACCCGCTGGCGCTTCATGACGTCGGATGGCGTGCTCAGGACCCTCGTCGCACGAGCCGGATAATAAACAGCAGAATGACCGCGCCGATCAACGCGGTGATGATCGAGCCGATCCAGCCGCCGCCAAGCGAGATATGCAGCACGCCGGCGAGCCACCCGCCGATGAACGCGCCGATGATCCCGACGATGATGTCGACGATCAGGCCGAAGCCGCCGCCCCTGACCAGCACACCCGCGAGCCAGCCCGCAATCGCGCCGATGATGATCCATGCGATGATGCCGTGTTCCATATTCGAGACTCCCTGGTTGAGTGTGAACAATTCACGGTGACAGAGCTTAGTCGAAGGTTATGGGACCGTCCACGTTCACGACGCGGAATTAACATTATCTGAATCTGCTGCCAGCTAAGTGTAGACGATGCGCGCGAACAAATGAGACTTACGCGCCGCGCTTCACTCGGGCGTCGGCTCCGCTTCCCGCGCGGTCCAACTGACGCTGGACACGCTCTTTTCCATGCTCAGGCGGCTCGCCATCTGTTCGAGCTTCGATTGATCCTTCGGATGCATCGTCAGCGTCGCCGTCACTCGAATGCGCGCCGGTTCGTCCTCGACATCCTCGCTCGTGAGGCTCTGGAACGACAGCGGCGCCGAGTACATCGAGTTGGAAATCGCGGCGCGAATGTTAATCTCGTCGGCTTCGCGGCAGACGATCGTCAGCACGTACTCGCGTACGAGGTCGGCGTTTGAAACCGGCGTCGAGTTGATCATCCGGCTCACTTCACGCAGCGCGGTGTTGGCCAGCAGCACGACCGCGGTGCCCGCGAGCGCCGGTCCGTAATGTCCCGCGCCGCTCAACACGCCGACGGCCGCCGAGCACCACAGCGTCGCCGCGGTGTTGATCCCCTGGATCGAGCCTTTGTCGCGCATGATGACGCCGCCGCCAAGAAAGCCGACGCCGGACACCACATAGGCGGCAATCTGCGTGACGCCGCTGACGCCGTTGCCGGTCAGCATGCCGAGCGTGACGAACAGGCACGCGCCGCTCGCCACGAGCGTGATCGTGCGCAGGCCCGCAGTGCGCTGGCGCATCTGTCGTTCGAGGCCAATCGCGACGCCGCAAGCAAAAGCGGTCAGAAGCCGCAGAAAGAATTCGAGTGTCATCGTTCAGAAAGGTTGGCGTGCGTGCTGCCGCAGGGTGAAGCCTACGCGTGCGAACGTCAGGTCGTCTACCTCGTGCACGCTAAGCGCATGAGGGTGGAACGAAATACGCGCGCACACTCGTGCAGTGGCCGGAAGCGTGCGGCATCGGCATGGCATCGAGCCACGCTGCGCTTCACCGACAGTACGCGAATGACAATGAAATGAGAGCGACGTGCGCCATCGAGCCCGAGGGCAGGACGGCGACAGGGACACCTGACGCGGAAATCCTGCCGCTCAGGCGAGCGGGCAAATCGATACTCGGCTGGTACAGCTGCTACTGTCCAAGATCGTGATTCCGGTTAAAAGAATTGCGCGGATTGTAGAGGGGGGCGCAAAGTTCAGTCAAGCCGCGATCGGCGGAGAGTGCGCATGTGGGTTTGCTACAGCCGTATCGTAGACAGGCCGTAATTAATTGCTCCGGACTGCGAATGTTGAGTTCAATCCGGTTCGCCCGGCACGAGTCTCAAGCGCGTGATTTCCGAAGGTGCACCGAGTCGTTTCGGCGGACCCCAATAGCCCGTACCGCGACTCGTATAAACCCAGAGTCCGTTCAGGCGCGCGAGGCCTGCCGTGAACGGCTGTTGCAGGCGCACAAAGAAATTCCACGGAAAGAACTGACCGCCGTGCGTATGACCCGACAACTGCAGCGTAAAGCCGGCCGCCGCGGCCGCTTCGGCCGAACGCGGCTGATGCGCGAGCAGCACCCTGATCAGCACGTCGCCAGGCGCGCCGGCGAGCGCCGCGACCGGGTCGCTGCGATGCGCGGGGTCGTGATGACCCGCCGAGTAATCGGTGACGCCGGCGATGACGGCGCGCGCGCCGTCATGGTCGACGATCACGTGTTCGTTCAGCAGCACCCGCAAGCCGAGCCGGCGGAATTCGGCGATCCACGAGTTCGCTCCGGAGTAGTACTCGTGATTGCCGGTCACGAGAAACGCACCGTGCCGCGCGGCGAGCCGCGACAGCGGCTGCGTATGCCGGCTCAGCTGCGGCACGCTGCCGTCGACGACGTCGCCCGTCACCGCGATCAGATCCGGCTTGAGCCGGTTCACCGCGTCGACGATCGCATCGACATAACGGCCCTTGATCGTCGGGCCGACGTGGATGTCACTGATCTGCACGATCGTGAAGCCTTCGAGCTCGGCAGGCAGATCGTCGATCGGCACGTCGATTGTGACGACGCGCGCGCGACGGCGCGCGTTGAACAGGCCGATCAGCGTCGACAGCAGCGCGAGCAGCGGCACCGCCGCCGCCGAGCCGGTGCGCCAATGCGCGATCGTGAGCGTGTTCGGCCAGATCGCGTCGATCGTCAGCAGCGACGCCAGCACCAGGTCGCGCGCGAACGTCAGTACCAGCAGCGACGAGAAGAAGCCCATCGCGAGCAGGCCAACCCACGCGAGCCGGTCCCCGAGCGGCTGGCGCTTGAAGCCGCGCGCCATCATGCCGACCGGGATCAGGTAGATCGACAGCACGAGCCACAGCGCGCACAGCCCGCGGCCGGCCGCGGTGATCGGCATGTCGGGAATCAGGCGCAAGCCGACGTAGATATGCAGCAGGATGCCAATCAGGATGATACGGACAAGAAACGATGAACGTCGCATAAAAAGGATCAGGGCGGGAAGGGGCCGAAGGGCAGCGATAGCGCGGCGGCGATCGGGTTGACGGAACGCGGCGAATCATTCTACCGACATGTTCAGCCCCTTGCCGTAGCACGCAAAATTCGTGCTCCCGCACCGCAAGACACGCCGGCCCCGAAGCCGCCGGGACGAGCCACGAAAGTGTTCGCCGGGGCAGGCGCATTCCCTGCTCAGCACATACTTACAGGGCCGCGCGCCACGCATTCAATGCCTATGCAAGCGAATTAAATGGGCTTTGAATTGTATTCATGCGTGGAGTATGCTTGAAACAAGCCAGCTTGTTGTCGGGGCAGCGTAGGGCGCTTCGGCCATGACTGGTTCTGTCGCCGGGAAAGATCGGGCGGGGGAGGCACACCATGAAGCTGCTCAAATCGGGCCACCTGTGGCATCACGCGCACGACGTGCATCATGTGCATCATGAGCATCATGTCGGGCACGAGGGCAGCCACGTGATGCTGCCGCTCGTCGGCATCTCGCTGATGGCGATTGCGCTTTACGTCGGCGTACGCAACATCGATTTCTCCGAACTCGGCAAAAGCGCGCTGTTCGACGTCGTGATGGTGTGCGTCGCGCTCGGCATCGCGGGCCTGTTCGGTGCGGTCGGCGCGTGGCTGCGCTCGAATGGCGACGAAGCCGAAGAGGGCTTCTGCTTCATCGGCGCGCTGATCGGCACAGTGGTCTTTTATGTCGCGGTGCTGACCTGACGCGATCCGATCCGGCGCGTGGTGCGCACCCGCCGCGCCATCCATCATCAACGCCCCGTCACACTATGCGCGCCGCTTCGTCGAACGAAAAACGCGGGCTGCGCGCAAACAGCTTTGACGGATCGCCGTGGCCAAGATTGATCAGGAAGTTCGACTTCAGCGTCGTGCCCGCAAAAAACGCTTCGTCGACCTTGGCCTGATCGAAGCCCGACATCGGCCCAGTGTCGAGACCGAGCGCACGCGCCGCGAGAATCAGATACCCGCCTTGCAGCGTCGAATTGCGAAACGCCGTGTCCGCAATCAACCGCTCGTTGCCGTCGAACCAGTTGCGCGCATCCGCATGGGGAAACAGTTTCGGCAGATACTGGTAGAAGGCCATATCCATGGCGACGATCACCGTGACGGGCGCGGCCATCGTCTTCTCGAGATTGCCAGCCGACAACGCCGGGCGCAGTTTCTCCTTGCCCTCCGGCGTCCTGACGAACACGAAGCGGCCCGGACTCGAATTGGCCGAGGTCGGGCCGAGCAGTACGAGCTCCATCAGTTCGCGCAGCACGGCGTCGTCGATCGGCTTGTTCTGCCAGCCATTGTGCGTACGCGCGTCGCGAAAGAGTTGCGCGAGCGCCTGATCGGAAAGTGTCATGGAAGTAGTCCGTGCGAAAGAACAGAGGGAACGCGGAGAGCCGCGTCGAATGAAAGAGCAACGCGCGTGAATCAGCGGGTGAGCCGGTGTCGCCATAATAGTCAAGGTTTTGACTTGTCCGCTTGCATCCAGACATTCCGATGAGCACTGATTTATTCAACGACCTGCCGACGCCCGACGTCGACTGGTATCCAGACTGGCTCGCGGCGGCCGACGCCGAACGCCTGCTGGCCCGACTGATCGACGAAGTGCAATGGCGCCAGGACATGATGGGCACGCCCGCCGGCCGTGTTGCACTGCCGCGTCTGACCGCCTGGCAGGGCGAGCCGGACGCGGTGTACGTCTACTCGGGCATCCGCAACGTGCCGCAAGCATGGACGCCCGCCGTCGCCGAACTGAAGGCGGCCGTCGAGGCGACCAGCGGCGCGCGTTTTAACAGCGTGCTGCTGAATCGTTACCGCAGCGGCGCCGACAGCATGGGCTGGCACGCGGACCGCGAGCTCGAACTCGGCAAGCAACCGGTGATCGCGTCGGTGAGCCTCGGCGTCGCGCGCAGGTTCGATCTGCGGCACAACCGCAGCGGCGTCGTGCAATCGTTCTCGCTGAAGGGCGGCAGCCTGCTCGTGATGAAGGGCGACACCCAGGCGCAGTGGCGTCATCGGGTGCCGAAGGAGCCGCGCGTGAGCGGCGAGCGCATCAATCTGACGTTTCGCTGGGTCACTCCGAGAGTGACGCCGACCTGAGGCAGCGAGCGGCAATGCTCTGACCGGCGCGCCATACCAGAATTGATATCGAGGGCGCGAATCATATGATTGGACGGTTAACGCCTCGCACAGTACGCTACATCACGATCCATGCGCCGTGAGGGCCGCGAGGGCCGGGCAGACCGCTGGGTCGTCTACACAACAACGATTGGAGACTGTCATGGCGAATACACGACGTGCCGCGTGTCGCGCTCTGGGCGCGCTCGCGCTTTCCGCGAGTCTCGGAGCGCTGACGCTGGCCACGCCCGGCGCGCATGCCGAGGACAAGAAAATTACGCTCGGCTTTGCGCAGGTCGGTGCGGAAAGCGCATGGCGCACCGCGAATACCGAATCGGTGAAGTCCGCGGCGACGGACGCCGGCATCAACCTCAAATTCTCCGACGCTCAGCAGAAGCAGGAAAACCAGATCAAGGCGATCCGCTCGTATATCGCGCAGAAGGTCGACGTGATCGCGTTCTCGCCGGTCGTCGAATCGGGCTGGGAACCGGTGCTGCTCGAAGCCAAGGCCGCGAAGATTCCGGTGATCCTGACCGACCGCAACATCGACGTGAAGGACACGTCGCTGTACGTGACGATGATCGGCTCGGACTTCCTCGAAGAAGGACGGCGCGGCGGCCACTGGCTCGCGGATCACTACAAGGACGATAAAGGTCCGGTCAACATCGCCGAGCTGCAAGGCACGGTCGGCTCCGCGCCGGCCAACGACCGCCACGCGGGTCTGATCGAAGTGATCAAGAGCGATCCGAAGTTCAAGATCATCGCGTCGCAAAGCGGCGACTTCACGCTCGCCGGCGGCAAGCAGGTGATGGAAGCGTTCATCAAGACCTACGGCAACAAGATCAACGTCGTCTATGCTCATAACGACGACATGGCGCTCGGCGCGATCCAGGCGATGGAAGAAGCCGGCATGCATCCGGGCAAGGACGTCGTGGTGGTTTCGTTCGACGCAACCAAGGGCGGCTTCCAGGCGATGGCCGCCGGCAAGATGAACGTCGACGTCGAGTGCAGTCCGCTGCTCGGACCGCAGCTGATGTCGGCGGTGAAAGACGTGGTGGCTGGCAAGCCGCTGCCGAAGCGCATCCTGACTCAGGAGACTGTCTTCCCGATGAGCGTGGCCGCGCAAACTCTGCCGTCGCGTAAGTACTGACGCGGCGCGCAACGTCGCCGCGGCAGCGCTCGCGCAAGCGCCGCGGCGTGTGCGGTGTTCAGGCGCCGGGGCCAACGGGCTCACGGCGCGAAGGAGATGTGTAGTACGGACGCATCGAACAGGTTTCTCCAGTGGTGCCTGACCGCCCGGGCTGCTTTCTTCCGCAGCGGGCGGTCTCTTTTCAGGAGCATGCGCCCGCCGGAGCATGTCACTGGGGCCTGCCGAACCATGCATAGCCGATCGAGCGAGGTCCATGACCCATTCCGCTACCGAACCGAATCAGCCGGACCAGCCGCAGCGCGGCACGCCGCCGGGCGCGCCAGGCCAACAGAATGACATGAGCGCGCGCGAACCGATTCTGGCGACCTCCGGCGTCAGCAAGACATTTCCGGGCGTCAAGGCGTTGCAACACGTCGACTTCCGCCTGTTTCCCGGCGAGGTCCATACGCTGATGGGCCAGAACGGCGCCGGCAAATCCACGTTGATCAACGTGCTCACCGGCGTGCTCGCACCCGATGCCGGCACGATCCGCCTCGGCGGCGAGGTGGTCGCGTTCGCGTCGCCGCAGGAAGCCGAGGCGGCCGGCGTGCGCACGCTGTACCAGGAAGTGAACCTGTGCCCGAATCTGTCGGTGGCGGAGAACATCTTCGCGGGCCGGCAGCCGCGCCGCTTCGGCGCGATCGACTGGCCCGACATCAAGCGGCGCGCGCAGAAAGCGCTCGCGCGCCTCGACGTGTCGCTCGACGTCACGCGCTCGCTCGACGCCTATCCGATTGCCGTGCAGCAGATGGTCGCGATCGCGCGAGCGTTGTCCGTCGATGCGCGCGTGCTGATTCTCGACGAACCGACTTCGAGCCTCGACGACAGCGAAGTCGCGCAGCTATTCAAGATACTTGGACATCTTAAGCAATCGGGCATTGCGATCCTGTTCGTCACGCATTTCATCGAGCAGACTTATGCGATCTCCGATCGCATCACGGTGATGCGCAACGGCGAGCGCGAAGGCGAATATCTCGCGCGCGATCTGTCCGCGGATCAGCTGGTCGCGAAGATGGTCGGCCACGAGCGCATGAGCGCGCGTCTGCGCGAAGCGGCGCACGAAGGACAGGCCGCCGACGATCTGCAGGAGGTCCCGCAAGACCACACGGAAGCAACGGCCACGCAGCCGTTCATCGAGCTGCGCGGCGTCGGCCGCCGCGGCACCTTGCAGCCGATCGATCTCGAGATGCAGGCCGGCAAGATTCTCGGCCTCGCGGGTCTGCTCGGCTCGGGCCGCACCGAAACCGCGCGGCTTCTGTTCGGCGCGGATCGCGCGGACAGCGGCACGATCCTCGTCGAAGGGCGCGCCGTGCGGCTGCGCACGCCGCACGACGCGGTGCGCCACGGTATCGGCTATTGCGCGGAAGACCGCAAGAAGGAAGGCATCGTCGCCGAACTGTCGATCCGCGAGAACATCATGCTCGCGTTGCAGGCGCGGCGCGGCTGGTGGCGCAAGATCAGCCGGCAACGCGCGCGCGAGCTCGCCGATATGTGGATCGAGCGGCTCGGCATCAAGGCGTCCGACGCCGAGCAGCCGATCGCGCTGCTGTCCGGCGGCAACCAGCAGAAGGCGCTGCTCGCGCGCTGGCTGGCAACCGATCCCAAACTGCTGATCCTCGACGAGCCGACCCGCGGCATCGACGTCGCCGCGAAGTTCGACATCATGGACCGGCTGCTCGCGCTGTGCGCGAACGGCCTCTCCATCCTGTTCATCTCGTCGGAGATCAGCGAGGTGCTGCGCGTGAGCCATCGCGTCGCGGTGCTGCGCGATCGCCGCAAGATCGCCGAGGTGGCCGGTAAGGCATCGAACGAGGACAACATCTACCGACTCATCGCAGGGAGCGGCGAATGAAGCTATCGAACTGGTTCGCGCGCGACGGGGTGGAGCGTCCGCTGCTATGGCCATGCGTGACACTCGTGTTGCTGTTCGGACTGAACCTGCTGGTCAATCCGCATTTTCTCGCGCTGCGCACGCTCGACGGCCACCTGTTCGGCGCGCCGATCGACATCCTGAATCGCGCGGCGCCGCTCGTGCTGGTCGCGATCGGCATGACGCTCGTGATCGCGACACGCGGCATCGACATTTCGGTCGGCGCGGTGGTCGCGATAGCGGGCGGCGCGGCCGCGACCATACTCGCGACCCAGGCCGTGCCGAGCGGTGCGCTGATCGCGCAGGCGCTGCTGGCCGCGCTCGTCGTCGGCATCTTGAGCGGCATGTGGAACGGGCTGCTCGTCGCGTTCGTCGGCATGCAGCCGATCATCGCGACGCTGATCCTGATGGTCGCGGGCCGCGGCATCGCGCAACTGCTGACCGCCGGGCAGATCATCCCGATCGGCGCGCCCGGCTATCTGTTCGTCGGTGGCGGCTACTGGCTCGGCGTGCCGTGCTCGGTATGGATCGCGACCGTAGCCGTGCTGGCGACCGCCGCCCTGGTGGAGGGCACGGCGCTCGGTCTGTTCATTCGCGCGATCGGCGTGAACCCGGTTGCGACACGGCTCGTCGGCTTGCGCTCGAAGGCGATCGTATTCGCGGTGTACGGCTTCTCGGGCTTGACCGCGGCGCTGGCCGGCATCCTAATCAGCTCGAACGTGCGTAGCGCGGACGGCAACAACGCGGGCTTGCTGCTCGAACTCGACGCGATTCTCGCCGTGACGCTCGGCGGCACGTCGCTGCTCGGCGGCCGCTTCAGTTTCGCGGGCACGGTGCTCGGCGCGCTGATCATCCAGACGCTCACGTACACCACGTATTCGATCGGCGTGCCGCCGGAAGCGACGCTCGTCGTGAAGGCGGCCGTCGTGCTCGCGGTCAGCGTGATCCAGTCGCCGGTGGCACGCGCGCTCGCGGTGTCGTTCGGCGCGTCGCTCGTCAAATCGCGCGGGGTGGCACGATGACGCGCGTTCTCGAAGCACTCGCCCGCGTGGTCGATCCGCGCACGCTGCCGATCGCTGTGACGGTCCTGCTGTTCTGCGCGCTGTTCGGCTTTGGTTCGGTGATGTACACCGGTTTCTTCGCGTGGCAGGTGTTGCTCGATCTGCTCGTCGACAACGCGTTCCTGCTGATCGTCGCGATCGGCATGACGTTCGTGATCGTGTCGGGCGGCATCGATCTGTCGGTGGGCTCGATCGTCGCGCTGACGACGATCGTCGAAGCCGTGCTGTCCGAGCACATGCATGTGTCGGTGTGGCTCATCATTCCGATCGTGCTCTTGATGGGCACGGTGTTCGGCGCGGTGCAGGGCGCGCTGATTCACTACTTCCGCCTGCAGGCGTTCATCGTGACGCTGGCGGGGATGTTCTTCGCGCGTGGCCTGTGCTTTCTGATCACGACGCAGTCGATCACGATCACCGATCCGACGTTCAAGGCGATCTCCGCGTTTCGTCTCAGCGTCGGCGTCGGTTCGGTATCGGCGAACGTGCTGATCGCGGCCGTGACGCTCGCGGCCGCGATCTATGTCGCCCATTTCACGCGCTTCGGACGCAACGTGTATGCGGTCGGCGGCAATTCGCGCTCGGCGCTGCTGATGGGCCTGCCGGTCGCGCGCACGCGGGTCGGCGTGTATGCGTTGAGCGGCTTCTGTTCGGCGCTCGGCGGCGCGGTGTTCACGTTCTACGTGCTGTCGGGCTATGGGCTGCAAGGGCAGGGCATGGAACTCGATGCGATTGCGGCCACGGTGATCGGCGGCACGCTGCTGACTGGCGGCGTCGGTTATGTGGTCGGCTCGCTGTTCGGCGTCGGAATTCTGGGCACGATCCAGACGCTGATTACGTTCGACGGCACGCTCAGTTCGTGGTGGACGCGGATCGTGATCGGCGCGCTGCTGTGCGCGTTCTGTTTGCTGCAGCGATTGATCGAGCGGCACGCGAAGTCGGTGCGTCGGCCCGGCGGCACCAATGCGGTCACGACGACGGGGCATGGGCACGGGCGTGACGAGACGTCGACGACGGCGTCCTCGGATTCGCAGGTGTTGGGGCGGGCGCCGGGCTAGCGCGCGGTCTTCCAGTCGCTTCGAACCACGGCGGCGCGGCGCAGCGCACGCCGCGCCGCGTTCACGTTAGTCCGCGCGGCCGCTTCCGAGCGTCCAGTTCATGCCGTTCGCACCGGCATAGACCGCGAGCTCGGCGCATTCGCGGATTTGCGCGTCGCCAGCAGGTGCATGCAGCGCTTGAGCGCTGCGATCGTCGGCGCACTGAGCAGCAGACTCGCAAACACATCGGCGAGATAGTGACCGCCTTGCGTCGGCGTCGACAGGATCATCGTCACGTTGAGAGGAATCGCAAACAGCAAAAGCCGTGGCATGCGACGCAGCGCATAGATAAAGACAATAGCGAGCGTCGTGTGAAATGAAGGCATCGACACCATGCCTTGCGCGAGAGATTGGCGACGCCGTCGCCCGGCACGGCGTAGCCCTTGCCGGCGACCCAGAACGAGTCGAGCGCGGTGACGAGGGCCACGCGGCCCAGCCGCTCAGGTATCGGTTCAGGTAACGCCACTTCTCCGCTGTTCCTCGTGTTCGTGTTCGTGGCTCGACCTTGTGCTCGGCAATTTTTGTTGGCGCTGTCTGATGAAGGATAAGCACAGGTAATGCCTATCGTCTGACGGCCTTGTCGTGACTGGGTCTACCGGGCCGACAGGCTGTGATCGACTGGCTCGGCTGTCTGGAACGTTGCAGCGTTGAGACGTGTGTTTCCCGTCGCTACGCGGGTGCGCAGCGTCGTTGCCGATGAGCACGTTTCCGTCTGCGTGACCTATTATCAGAAAGAGTTGTGAACTGTACGACTGCGGTTGCGATGCAATCCGCGAATCGTGCAACTGAATGCAGGTGCCGTGGAGAAAGAGCGATGGTTCGCACGGAAATACTCAACGCGCTGCGGGGATACACCGATCCGTTCCGCGTCACGAGCGGCAAAGATTTCTTCCTGAAGGATTTCGATCCCGGCGAGACGCTGGGACTCAGAATGCATAAGGAAGAGGCGCAGCAACTACTCCAGCGCGGGTCGAAATGGCTCGCGATGGAGCAGGAGATCCTCTACGCGCAGGATTCCTGGTCCGTGCTGCTGGTGTTCCAGGCCATGGACGCCGCGGGAAAGGATGGGACGATCAAGCATGTGATGTCGCGCGTCAATCCGCAGGGGTGCGATGTCATCTCGTTCAAGCAGCCGTCGGATGAGGAACTCTCCCACGACTTCCTTTGGCGCTATTCCAGGAAAGTGCCCGAGCGTGGGCACATCGGCATTTTCAACCGCTCGTATTATGAAGAGGTGTTGGTGGTGCGCGTGCATCAGCACTTACTCCATGCGCAGAAGATCCCGCCACTACGGGTCGGCAACAACATATGGGACGAGCGGCTCGCCGACATCGCGCGCTTCGAGGACTATCTGACGCGCCAGGGCGTGGTCATTCTCAAGTTCTATCTGAACCTGTCGTACGGGGAGCAGAAGAGGCGATTCATGGATCGCCTCGACAATCCCGACAAGCACTGGAAGTTTTCCGCAGCCGACGTTCGCGAGCGTCGCTACTGGAACGACTACATGCACGCCTATGAAGTGGCGATCCGCGCGACGGCCTCCGAAGCGGCTCCGTGGTTCGTCGTGCCCGCTGACAACAAGCCTTTCACGCGCCTCATCGTCGCGGCCGCGATCGTCGAGGCCGTCGAGAAGCTCGACCTCGAATATCCGAAAGCCACGCGAGAGCACATGAAGGATCTCGCCGCCGCGAGGGAGGAACTCGACGCTGAAGCGGTGGACGCGACGAGACCCGATCAACCCGGGGACGATCCAGATCATTGAGAGCGGCCCCTGACCCGAAATCACTGGAACCGGGAGACACGAGGATGAGCTCAGTTGAGAGTGCGACGCCGTGGCATGCGATGCCGGCCGGTGACATCGAACGGCAGTTCAGCGTCGATCCCGCGCAGGGCCTCGATGCATCGGAAGCGACCGGGCGGCTGGCCACCTATGGGCCGAACCGCCTCCCGCAGGGGAAGAAGAGGGGGCCGGTCGTACGCTTCCTGATGCAGCTCCACAACGTTCTGATCTACGTGCTGCTCGCGGCCGGTTTCGTCAAGTTCATGATGGGCCTGTGGCTCGATGGCTCGGTCATTCTGGCCGTCGTCATCCTCAACTCGCTGCTCGGCTTCCTGCAGGAAGGACGCGCCGAGAAGGCGCTCGACTCGATTCGCAACATGCTGTCCGCGGAAGCGCGCGTTATGCGTGGCGGAGCGGTTCGCTTGATCCCCTCCGAGGAACTCGTTCCTGGCGACATCGTGCTACTGGAATCGGGCGACAAAATCCCGGCGGACATGCGTCTCGTCGACGCCAGGAACCTGCGCACGGAAGAAGCGGCACTCACGGGCGAATCCCTCCCGGCCGAGAAGGGCACCGCGCCGGTACCCGCCAAAGCCACGGTCGGCGACCGCGAGAACATGGCGTTCTGCGGCACGATGGTCTTGTCGGGTCGGGCAACCGGCGTCGTGGTGACGACCGGGAGCCAGACGGAACTCGGCCGGATCAACCAGATGCTCGCCGAGGTCAGCGTGCTCGAGACGCCGCTGCTGCGCCAGATCAAGAAGTTCGGCTACGTCATCACGGCAGTGATCGCCGTTGTCAGCGTGCTGCTCTTCTCCTGGGGGCACTGGCTCGGACACATGACTTTCGTTCAGCTGTTCCAGGCCATCGTGGGGATTGCGGTATCGGTCATCCCGGAAGGCCTGCCGGCGCTCATCACCATCACGCTCGCCATCGGCGTGCAGCGCATGGCCCAGCGCAACGCCATTATTCGCCGCCTGCCGGCGGTCGAAACACTGGGCGCCGTCTCGCGCATCTGCTCGGATAAAACGGGCACGCTGACCCTGATGGAGATGATGGTGACCTCCGCCGTAACGGCCGAAGCGGCCTATGCCGTTACGGGCGACGGCTACGCCAGCGAAGGAGAGGTCAGCGCCGATGGCAAGCCGCTCGGCGCCGCGCCGGACGTGCTCAAGCTGATGGGCCGCGTGTCGCTATTGTGCAACGACGCCGAGCTCTTCGAGGAAGACGGAAAATGGAAAGTGGAGGGCGATCCGACCGAGGGCGCGCTCTATCCGTTCGCTTCCAAGCTGGGCATGGACCGCGCCGCAGAGACGGCCGCCGCGCCGAGGATCGACGCGATCCCCTTCGAGTCCGAGCACAAGTTCATGGCGACGCTGAACCGTTCGACGGGCGGCGAGATGCTGCTGGTCAAGGGCGCGCCAGAGGTGATTCTCGACCACTGCGACCGGCAGCAGACGGCGCAAGGTCCGGCGCCGCTCGATCGCGAGCACTTCGCGAGGGAGGGCGACCGGCTCGCCGCGCAAGGCGAGCGCGTGCTCGGGCTCGCGTGGCTGTCGGAGCCGGGCCTGCGTACGGGCGGCCTCGGGCCGCAGGACCTGCCGCGTACCCTCGTACTGCTCGGCCTCGTGGGCCTGATGGACCCGCCGCGCAAAGAGGCGATCGACGCCGTGCGCGAATGCCACGGCGGCGGCATTCGCGTGACGATGATCACGGGCGACCACAAGATCACGGCGGCGGCAATCGCAAGAATGCTGGGCATCGGCGACGGCAAGACCGCCGTGTCCGGCACCGAGATCGAGGCGATGAACGATGCGGCGCTGCAGGAATGCGTGCGCGGCGTCGACGTGTTCGCGCGCGCGAGTCCCGAGCACAAGCTGCGGCTCGTCAAGGCGATCCAGGCGAATCGGCAGATCGTCGCGATGACGGGCGACGGCGTCAACGATGCGCCGGCGCTCAAGAAAGCCGACATCGGTGTCGCGATGGGGATCAAGGGCACCGAGGTGACGAAGGAGGCGGCGGGTATGATCCTCGCCGACGACAATTTCGCGTCGATCTCCGCGGCGGTGAAGGAAGGGCGCACGGTCTACAACAACATCGAGAAAGCGATGCTGTTCATGCTGCCGACCAATGTCGCGCAAGGCGCGGTGATCGCGGTGGCGATCCTGTTCGCCTTCACGCTGCCGATCACGGCGCCGCAGATCCTGTGGGTCAACATGGTTACTTCCGTCGCGCTCGGCCTGACCATTTCGTTCGAGCCGCACGAGGCAGACGTGATGCGCCGCTCGCCACGCGCAATCGACCGGCCGATCGTCACGAGCTTCGGCATCTGGCGCATCCTGTTCGTCGGCGCGGCGCTCGTGCTCTATACGCTATCGACGTTCTTCTGGATGAAGTCGCAAGGGGCGTCGGATCAGATGGCGCGCACGGCCGCGGTCAACGCCATTACGCTGGGCCAGGTTTTCTATCTGCTCAACATCCGGTATCTGCTCGATTCGTCGCTGTCCGTGCGCGCCCATATAGGCAATCGCTATCTCTGGTACGGAATAGCCGGCGTCGTGGTCTTGCAGCTTCTGTTCACCTATACGTTCCCGTTCCATGCCATTTTCCACACCGAGGCTCTGCCCTTGTCGGCGTGGGGGTGGCTCGTCGGTGGTGGCGTCCTGTTTTTCCTCGTGGTGGAGATCGAGAAGCTTGTTTTCCGGCTCACCCCTGCATTGAGAGGATTTGTGACGTCGCAACAGGAGGGCGCGGCCTTGCGCAATGATGCCGCGAGGTAGGCCGCCGCCATGGCGGCCGCCTGCTACATCTCATGCACGCGGCGAAGGATGAAAAACAGGTTAGCCGAGACTGCATTCACGATCGGTATCCGCTCGAGAGGCCGGTTCAGCTTCATGCCGATATTGGCCAGGGCGTTGAGCGCTCCGCCGCCCTTTATGCCTTTTGCGAAGGTGGGAAAGACCTGGTGATAGCCGCATTCTTCCAGTACGAATCCCGACCGGAGAAACACGCGCTTCGCGTCGCTGAGACTGTACAGCCGATTATGGCCCGTGTACTTCTTCATGACTCTGCACGCGTTTTCGGTCACCGATAAGCGGTTAGGTAAAAATGTGATTATCAGCAAACCGTCGTTTTTCAGCACGCGCCATAGCTCATCGAGGCTCTTTTGCTCGCGGGCCACGTGCTCGAGTACACCGCTTCCGATCACCACATCGAATTGACTGTCTTCGTAGGGCAGCAGAAATTCATGATCGAGCGATGCGAAAGATAACCCGGCGTACTCATAGAATTCCGCGAATTGCCCATCCTTGCAGATGTCGCAGCCATATATATCGATGTCATGGTAGAGCGTGCGAAGCATGCACGAATCTGGCGCGTGCCGGCATCCCCAGTCGAGCACTTTCATGCCACGCTTGATATACGGTGCGTAAATTTCGAACGCGCGCACGTGGCGATCGAGACTCGCGTTGTTGGCAATGACCGATTGCACGTAGTCCCGGTATTCACCATCGCTACGATGTGCAATGTAGTCCTCGCAAAGCTTGGCATAAGTCGCCTTGACCTGCTGCAATTCATTGCTCGGGATCGTTTCAGTGTCGATGGGTTTATGCATATCTCCCTCATGGCGGTGCGAACGATACGACGAATTTCAGGCTCTACCGGGCCAGTATGCTGGTAATCCTTGGTCCATGTTGAGCTCTGCGCAATCCGTTTCCGCAGTACCGGCTTTCGCCGCCCGAGTGACATCGGGGTTGAGAAGTTCGCGGGATGTTGACTACTCCGATTTTGAGCGCTGATGGACTGCGTTTGGCGAGACCTGCGGCAGGAACTACCTGGATAAAGTCGCGATAGTGAACGGGTTCAAGTTTTGAAGGATAGCAGTTGAATTTGTCAAAACTGGTCGGGGAACCTCTCCATTTCGCGCCTTATTCTGATGGTTTTGCGCCTTGACGCTCATCCGCTGTGTTCGAGCGAACATCGTGCCACCCGACCGGCGATAGCGCTCTATCTAGCCCGCACGCGACCAGCGATGCGGCGAGCCCAGAAGGCGTCTCGACCCCAAATTTTTATGTTGCGGTGCATCTAAAACCATCCTATAACCATCCACATGGATGGTGCAAGGATGGTGTGATGAAGAAACCCGCGGTATTGGACACCCCCCGCTCGAAAGGCGGCGACTCGGAAAAAATCACGATCAACCTCGGACCCGTCGACCTCGGGCAGATCGATCTCCTGGTTGAAGAAGGCTTCTATGCGAACCGGACCGACCTGATCCGAACGGCGATTCGCAACCAACTCGCGCTACATGCGCGGGTCGTCCAGGAAACGGTTGCGCGTCGTTCGCTCGTGCTCGGGCTGCAGCATTTCTCCAGGCAGGATCTCGAGGCGATTCGAGCCGCGCGCGAGCGTCTCAACATTCAGGTCCTGGGATTGGCCAGCATTGCCGCCGATGTCTCCCCGGAACTCGCGCTCGCGACTATCGAAAGCGTCGTGGTGCTGGGAGCCTTTCACGCTTCGCCCGCAGTCAAGACGGCGCTTGCCGGCAGAATCCACTAGCCGCGCGAGGCCCACCCCCTCAACACCGGTAATCGGACAAATGTGATGAAACTCAACGAAGGCTTTCTGAACTCAATGCACGAAGCGATGACTTTGCTGCGTACCCGCGGCGTTGCCGAAGCGACAGAAGCGATACAACGCGCACTGCGAGGGGAAAGCGTCGGTGCAGTGAACGAAACTGCGTCGCGGGACAAGACGCCAGAGCCCGTTGTTTTCCCGTTTGCAAAGACAAAGGAAGCTACCGCGCACAAGGCGCGAGAAGACTGCCTTGACGTGGAGGAACGAGGACATTTCATCACGCTTGCGTATGCGAATGCCGCCGGTCGCCGTCAATATCGGCTGTATGTGCCGGCGGGGGGCGCCGGCGAGCCGCTGCCACTGATTGTGATGCTGCACGGCTGCACGCAGGACGCCGACGATTTCGCAGCAGGCACGCAGATGAACGCGCTTGGCGAGCGGCATCGATGTCTCGTAGCTTATCCGGTGCAACCGCAGCAGGCGAATCCGTCGAAGTGCTGGAACTGGTTCAAACCTGACGATCAGCATCGCGAGCGCGGCGAGCCGTCGCTGATCGCCGGCATCACGCGCGAAATCATCTCGGCCCACAACGTCGATCCTGCGCGCGTGTACGTCGCGGGGATGTCCGCGGGGGGCGCGATGGCGGCGATCATGATCGCCGAGTATCCCGAACTGTATGCCGCGGTCGGCGTGCATTCCGGTCTTCCGGCACGGTGCGCGCACAATTTACCCTCCGCGCTCGCGGCGATGAAAGGCGGCAAGCACCCCCGAAATGCACGGCGCGTGCAAGGCGATACAGACTTGTCACCGACACGGCCCATGATCGTCTTTCATGGTGACGCGGATGCCACCGTGCACGTAGCGAATGCCACGCGGCTCGTGCAGAGGTTCGACGCAGGGCCGGACGCCGGCAGCGAACGGCGTCGGGTCGACGCGGGCCGACGCGCCTGTACCGTCTCGCGGCTGGTTTCCGGCGACGGTATCGACGCCGAGTTGTGGACCATTCATGGCGCAGGGCACGCTTGGGCAGGCGGCAATGCACGAGGCAGTTATACGGACGCTACTGGTCCGGATGCGAGTGCCGAAATGCTGCGCTTCTTTCTTGATCATCCGCAACGACAATAGTGCACGCCTCTCTTGTGGTTACTATGATTGCGACGGAGCGGCGTCCGCTGTGCATGTAGAGCAAGTCCGCTTGCTCAACTGCATAAAAGGCTGCCTGATGAATCACTTCCGGGGCGAATCCTCGGCGGCAGGTCGGCGAAGCCGGATTTGCGCCGCAATCAACGTACGGCGGGTTGCCATTCAATTGGAGACATCCACGCGTATTCGTCCATCGTCAACTACGGGTCGCGTGTCGCCGATCGCGGCCTTGCGAAGTTCGAGCGATGTGTGCCCATTGCATGGGGTAGTCATCGGCCAACTCCGGTCTGTGGACACGGCTTCGAATATCGCTAACAATCCACCTTCGCTTTAGTCCGCAGACTACGGGATAAAAACATGACGTGGAATTTGCTGCTATTGCCTCGCCGGTTCTTCTGATTGTTTGGATAGTGCTTTATCGCGCGGGATATTTCAAAGACCCGACGAGCGAAAAAAGTATGAAAGCCCTTCGAAACGTCATAGTGGTATGCGCAGTGATTTCGGTGTGTATGAGGCAGTATGCCAAGATGAAGCGATGATTTTGAAGCGTCACCCCAATGACTGCTTCCGGTAGTCGCGGTCGTCCCTTGTGGGTCGGGAAGACTCATTCCACATCGGTGAGAGCGACCATTCGCCGACGCCGGCTTGCGAGAGCGGCGTCTGGCCGAAGCTCCCAGACGCCCCTGGCCCAGCCGCATTCGCACACCGCAAAGCACACCCCGTCAGCCACGCTCCAACCGCCTGCGTACCGTCCCCACCAACCTGTCGAACGGCAATGTACTCGCAGCCAACGCACTGACCGCAGAAAAATTCTCCCTCACGATATCTGTCAACACCTGCCCCGGCGGCGCCTCGACCAGCACCTGCGCGCCCATTTCCTGCATCACGGTCAGCGCATCGAACCAGCGCACGGTGTAACGCATATTGGTCGCAAGATCCTCGCGAATCGCATCGGCCGTATATAACGGGCGTCCACCGCGATTGCCGATATAAACGCCGCGTGGTCTTTCAAAATGCAACGTGCGCGAGTACGCCAGCAGGTCGTCGCTCGCACACGCAAGCAATTCGCAATGGGACGGCACGCTGACCGCGAGCCGCGTGGCCTTGCGCGCGCCGGCCGCGAGCGCGCGTTCGATGAACCCGTCGAGCGCATCGTCCGCGCCGGCCATCACGATCTGGCGCGGTGCATTGACGTTGCCGATATACACGCGTTGCCGTTGCTCCGCGGCCTGCTGTGCAACGAGCGTTTCCGCCTGCTGCTCGCTCAAGCCGGAGACGGCCGCGAGACCATAGCCCGCCGGATAAGCGGTTTCCATCAGCTCGGCGCGTCGCTGCACCATCTTCAGCGCGTCGCGGAACGCCACCGCGCCACAACTGACCGCCGCCGCATACGCGCCGATCGACAGTCCCGCGCTGATCTCCGCCACCAATCCTTCATCGGCGAGCGCGCGCATGATCGCGACGCCCGCGACGGTCAAGCCCAGTTGCACCGCGACCGTCGAATCGAAAGCGTCGGACGAGTCGAGCGTCAGCACGTCGATGCCAAGTGTGTCGCAGGCTTCAGCGAGCGTGTCCTGTACCGCGCGATGCTGCGGCAGTCGATGCAGAAAGCCTTCGCTCTGCGCACCTTGGCCGGGGAACAGAAGCGCGAGCATCAGGCAATGCCATTGTGAGCAACCGCCGCCCACGGATCGGCGATCAAGCGGGGGCCGCTCGCATCGCGGGCAAGCACGCGCGCCTTGCCCGCGGCCCATTCCGCGAGCGCCACGCCACCCGCGGGCGTTTCGAGTTGCGCATCGATGCGGATACCGATATGCGCCGCGAGCGTTTGCAGTTGCTCCAGCAAAGCACTCGCGACATTCAGCGCCAGCGGTTGCGGCACGCGGATCAACAGATCGAGGTCGCTCGTTTCGTTGACAGTCGGCACGTGCGTCGCCAGTTCAAAGCCGGTGCTGCCAATAGGTCCCCAAGCGAATCCACCAAGCGGACCGCCGGAATCACGTTGCAACGAGAGCAGTGCAACGAACGAGGGCAATGCATCACGTCCGGTATCGGCTTGCGTCTGCGCGAGCGATTCCGGCGGCACGGCACCGACGATATCGTCCGCATGCACCCATGTGCCGTAGCGTTGCGCTCGCTTCGCACCGCGTACGCCGATCGCGACGAAACCATCAGCGGCGAACGCGCGTCGGACGACCGCATACGGCGCGCGTTCGAACGCGTCGCGAACCCACGCTGGTTCGTCATCGGGCGAGTCCAGCCGCCGCAAGTGCAGCAGATCATGCGGCCGCCACCGCGCGTCGCACGACGTGGCGTGCACGGTGGAGAAGGGCGCGGCCGCACACACGCGCATCACACGGCATCCCATTGTTCGGCAAGGCGCCGCCGCACCTCGATCGACGCCGCACGAGTCTGCCGCGCTGCCGCCGATTCCAGCCGACGCGCGAGCGTACGATCCCCGTCGCGCGCGCTGCGAATCTGCTCGACCAGTACCGTGCGCACGCGCTCGATCTGTGCCGCGTCGGGCGCGTCCGCGTCGATGCCTTCGATCAACTGATCGAGCAGCCCCAACTTCGCGAACGACGCCATCGAATACGACATCGGCACGATCGTGTCGCCGAGTTCGTCGAGTTCTTCGACCGTGCGGCGCGTGACGCGCGCGGCCGCTTCCTTGCCCATCGCGTGGACCATCGTGCCGGGCGCGTCGAGCGCGACGATGCGGTTCGCCTGATAGCCGTGCGCGAGGAACGCGCCGGACATCGCCGGACCGACGATCAGCGCGATCACCGGATGGCCGGCGTCGCGCGCGCTCGCATAGGCGTCGACGGCGGCCGCGCAGGCGAGGTGGATGCCGAGCATTTCCTCGCGATAGCCGTACGCCTGGCTCTTCACGTCGACAATGGCGACGATCGGGCGCCGCGTGCCGGCGTCCACACCCGCATCCGCTTCGATCGCTTCGCGCACCGCGCGCGCGAGTTGCCAGCCTTGTTCGAGCCCGACCACGTTGGTGGTCGCGCGCGGAAAACGGTTCGCGGGATCGGGCACGACCGTGATGAAGCGCGCGGTGTCGCCGCCGAGCGGCGCATCGCCGCTCCAGACGGGCGCCGCGCTCGATGGTTCACCGGCAAGTGCATTGAACCAGCGCGTGCCGCGCGTGAGTGTCGTGTCGTTCATGCCTGCTCCCTGTTCGACGCATCGCGCCCTTGCGGGTTGTACACAACACGCAGCGTGTCGGGCGTGACGCTTGCCGGATCGATCCGCGCGAGCCTCTGCAAGAACATGTCGACCTGCTCGCTGCGATGCGTGGCCGGCACGCCTTGCGCGAACGCGGCGCGTACGGCAGCGCGCACGGCCTCGGCATCGTCGTCGACGAGCATGTCGGCGAGCGCGCTCGCGACGCGCTGCTCGCCGCCGATCAGTTGCCATACGCGGCGGCGGTCGCTCGCATCGAGTTCTTCGATACCGGCTTCCTGCTCGATTACCTCAGGTCCGTTCATGCCGAGCCGTCCCTGCTTCGTCACGATCAGATACGAGCACAGCGCGGCCGCGAGCGACATGCCGCCAAAGCAGCCGACCATGCCCGCGATCACGCCGAGCACCGGCACGCGCCGGCGCAGCGCGACGATCGCCGCCTGAATCTCGGCGATGACCGCAAGCCCAAGGTTCGCTTCCTGAAGCCGCACGCCGCCGGTCTCGAACAGCACGACCGGGCGCACGAGCTTGCCACGCTCGCAGTCGCGTAGCGCCATCTCGAGCGCCGCGGCGATCTTGCTGCCCGACACTTCGCCGATGCTGCCGCCCTGGAACGCCGATTCGATCGCGGCGACTACGGCCGGTTCGCCGTCGATCGTGCCGCGCGCGATCACGCAGCCGTCGTCGGCCTGGCAGACGATGCCCTGCAAGGGCAGCCACGGCGATTCGATGCGATCGAACGGTCCGAGCAGTTCGCGGAAGCTGCCCGCGTCGAGCAGCGAGCGGGCGCGCTCGCGTGCGGGCAGTTCGATGAAGCTTTCGCGCAGCAGCGGCGCGCTATGTACGCTGGCGCTCGTGCTCATACGCTGTCTCCTTCCTCGGCCGCTTCGACCGCTTCGGCGAGCCGCAACGCGACCACGCCCGGCGTCGCGCCGAAGTCGTTGATCTCGATATGCACGGCGCCGTCGTAGCGCGTGAAGAAGCGGTCGAACACGCTCTTCCAGATGTGGCTATAGCCGTCGACGCTGGTGCGCACCACCACGTGCGCGGCGAGCGCCGAACCGCCTGGATCGGCGGCGGCAGGCGACAGCAGCACTTCCAGGTCACCCGAGCCGACCACGCCGACGTGCGCGCGGGTCGTGACGGCGCGTTGCGCCGGATAGTCGAAGGTCAGATGTTCCATGAGGCTCAGCTCCGGCTGGCGTCGCGATGCGCCAGCATGTCGAGAAAGAGGGTGGCGGCGAGCAGATCGGCCGCGCCGCCCGGCGATGCGTTCAGCGATAGCAGTTCGCGTTCGAGCGCGTCGAGCGCGACGCGGCCCGCGACTGTCGAACTGCCGCCCGCGTCGAGCACGCGCCGCGCGCCGCGCTGCCCCGCATGCAAGCCGGCGAGTCCCGCGCGATGCAGCAGGCAGGTATCGTCGAGCGTGCTCATGATCGCGAGCAGCGCATCGATGCGCGCGGCGTTTTCGTCGAGGCCGCGCGCGCGGGCCGCGTGCAATGCCGGCAGGCCGACGTCGAGCGCGTGCGGAAAGCCGTCCTGCGCTTCGCGCCGCGCGCCGCCGACCTGATAGCGTCGACGCGCGCGTTCGCCGTGGCTATCGGACGAAGCGGCGAAGCGATCCGGGAAGCAGGCGATCTGCGCGGCCAGCGTGCAGATGCGCGAGGTATCGAGATGGTCGGGATCGCCAGGTCTGTGCGCACGCATGGAGGAACTCGAAGCCGTTTCGAGCGCGACGCCCGCAACCAGCAAGCCGATGATCCAGATCGCGCCGCGATGCGCATTGCTCCCTCCCGTCGCCTGCATCATGTCCTGTTCGCCCGCGCGGCCGATCTGCGCGAGCTCGGCGCGCAGCAGCGCCGAGGGTTCGCCGCGGCGACGCGCCGTGCGCGCCAGCGCCGCGAAGGTCGGTTCGAGCGCGTGCGCGGAGCGCCGCATGATCGCGAGATCGAGGTCGCGATGCGCGCCGCTGCCTCGCCGGTCGACGAGCGCGGGCTTCGGCGTGAGCTCCGCCTCGTCGATCAGCGCGATGATCGCGTCGCGCGCGAGTTGGGCGTCTGAAAACGGCGCGACCGGCGAGGTGCCGCACGCATCGTGTAGGACCGAAGCATGCGGCGCGTCCAACCGGTCAAGAAGAACAGCAGCGGACGCCATCGTCACCAGCTCCGGAAGCGCGCGGGCGGCGCGTACAGTCCGCCCGACCACGTGACCAGATCGTCGATGCTGCGCGCCGCGAGCAGCGAACGCTTCGCTTCGCCGCGCCGGATGCCGAGATCTTCCGGGTACGCGACGATGCCGCGCCGACGCAATTCCGCGGTTTTCTCGGGCTTCGCGCGCAGACCGATCGGCGTGACACCGGCCACCGCCGCGACCGCCGCGCGCCGCTCGTCGATGCCTTCGGCCTTGTGCAGATGCGCGATGCCTTCCTCGGTGACCACATGGCTCACGTCGTCGCCGTAGATCATCACCGGCGCGATCGGCATGCCGTTTTTCGCGCCGACCGCGACCGCGTCGAGTTCATCGACGAAGGTCGGCTCGCCGCCTTTCTTGTACGTTTCCGCGAGTTGCACGACGAGCTTCTGGCCACGCGACACCGCGCCGTCGCCCTTCAACAGCTTCAACCACGCCTCGCTCGAATGACGCCGGCCGCGCGGATCGTGGCCCATGTTCGGCGCGCCGCCAAAACCGGCGAGCCGTCCGCGTGTGACCGTCGACGAATTCGCGTCGGCATCGATCTGCAGCGTCGAGCCGATGAACAGGTCGACGCCGTATTGCCCGGCCAACTGACACAGCACGCGGTTCGAGCGCAGGCTGCCGTCGTTGCCGGTGAAGAACACATCGGGGCGCGCCTCGATATACGCCTCCATGCCGACCTCGCTGCCGAAGCAATGGATGCTGTCGACCCAGCCCGATTCGATCGCGGGGATCATCGTCGGGTGCGGATTGAGTGTCCAGTTGCGGCAGATCCTGCCCTTGAGACCGAGCGATTCGCCGTAGGTGGGGAGCAGCAGTTCGATCGCCGCGGTATCGAAGCCGATGCCGTGATTCAGCGAAGTGACGCCATACGGCTCGTAGATGCCGCGTATCACCATCATCGCGGTCAGCACCTGCAAGTCGCCGATATGGCGCGGATCGCGCGTGAACAGCGGCTCGACCGCGAACGGACGGTCCGCCTGCACGACCACGTCGACCCACGAGCCCGGAATGTCGACGCGCGGCAATTCGTCGACGATCTCGTTGACCTGCACGATCACGATGCCGTGACGGAACGCGGCGGCCTCGGCGATCGTCGGCGTGTCCTCGGTATTCGGGCCGGTGTACAGATTGCCGTGACGGTCGGCCTTGTCCGCGCACAGCAGTGCAACGTGCGGCGTCAGGTCCACGAACATGCGCGCATACAGCTCGACATACGTATAGATCGCGCCGATTTCGAGCTGGCCGTCTTCGAGCAGTTGCGCGACGCGCAGACTCTGCGGCCCTGCGAACGAGAAATCGACCTTGTGCGCGATGCCGCGCTCGAACAGCGTCAAGTGCTCAGGACGACTGATGCTCGAAATCAGCAGATGCACGTCGTGCAGCTTGCGCGGATCGACCCTGGCGAGCGAGCGCGACAGGAAGTCGGCCTGCTTCTGATTGTCGCCTTCGAGCGCCACGCGCTCGCCGGGGTGGATCAGCGTTTCGAGCGCATCGACGATGCGGTGCGTGGGCAGCACGCCGTCTTCGAGCCACGGCGCGATGGCCGCGAGGCGGCGGTTCTTTTCGTCGCGCCGGGTCGTCCACGAGCGGGCAGTGGACCGCGATGCGGCGGCTTCGGCGGGGTGGTTCATCGGCTCGGTCATCGGTTCGATCAGCTCCCGGTGGTGACGCGCGGACGTCGGCCGCGCGGCTTCGGTTGATGCGCAAGCGCTTCTTCGCGCGCGCGCTCGGTCAGGAAACGATGCAGAAGCTCGCCGGTGCCGAGCAGATGCGCGACCACCAGCGACTGCGCGGTCGCGATATCGCGGCGCTCGACGGCTTCGAGCAGCGCGGCGTGCTCACTGTCGGACTCGCCCTTGTACGACGGCAAGCCGAACTTCAGGCGCAGATAGCGTTCGCCGCGCCGGTGCAGCAAGCCGATCATGTCCGCGAGCTGCGGCCGGCCGGCGGGCGCATAGAGACACATATGGAACGCGGCATTGCGCGTGACGTATAGCGACGGATCTTCTTCGCGCTCGGCGGCGCGGCACAAGTCCCTGGCTTCGCGCAGCGTCGCGGCGGTGTGATTCGGAATCGCAAGGCCGAGCGCGAGACTTTCGAGCGCCGAGCGGATCTCGTAGATCTCGCGCGCTTCGTTGGCGGACAGCGGCGCGACGGTCGCGCCTTTATGGACCGCCGCGCGTGCCCAGCCCTCGCTTTCGAGCTGGCGCAGCGCCTCACGCACGGGAATCGCGCTGACCAGGAAATGCCGGGCAATCGCGTCCTGGCGCAGCGGGGCGCCAGGCGCGAGCGTGCCGTCGACGATCGCCGCGCGCAGCGCCTCAGCAATCATGTGCGAGGTACTTTCGCGCGGCGCGGCGGCCGGAAGAAACGAACCGGACATAGCCGCGTCCAGGGGAAAACCTTCAGTTGCGTCGGTCATGATATCAAATATTATATATGAAAAGACGCGCATTTCAGCGCGGGCAAACCCGGAAGTGTTGAACCACATTCCAGGCGGGTGCTCGCGCCGTCCTCTGAATGATTTGGTACGAGGACATCGCCGATCAATCAACGTCGTCGAGCCATCCCCAAGCGCGCCCGTCCTTTTCTTCGTTACGTTCAACTATCGTAGGCCGGAGGAGCATGATGAATACAGTAACCGACCGACGAGCGGTCGCGCGTCAGCGCACACCGCTCAATCGTTCGCAGATCGCAGGGTTCTGGGGAGCGTGGGCCGGCTGGACGCTCGACGGCATGGACTCGTTCATTTACGCGCTGGTGCTCACGCCCGCGCTGACCGAGCTGTTGCCGCGTTCGGGCTTCGCGGCGACGCCGTCGAATGTCGGCCTCGCGGGATCGATCCTGTTCGCGCTGTTTCTGGTCGGTTGGGGACTGTCGTTCATCTGGGGACCGCTCGCCGATCGCTTCGGCCGCACCAAGGTGCTCGCCGCCACCATCTTCACGTTCGCGATTTTCACCGGGCTCGCCGCGACCTCGACCAACGTGTGGCAGCTCGGTATTTATCGCTTCATCGCGGGCGTCGGGATCGGCGGGGAATGGGCGCTCGCGGGCACCTACGTTGCCGAGGCCTGGCCGGAGGATCGTCGCAAAATGGGCGCCGGTTATCTGCAGACCGGCTACTACGCCGGCTTCTTTCTCGCGGCTGCGCTCAATTACACGGTCGGCGTGCATTTCGGCTGGCGCGCGATGTTCCTGACCGGCGCGGTACCGGTCGTCGTCGCGATTCTGATTCTGCTGCGCGTGAAGGAGCCGGAGAAGTGGCAGAAAGCCGACGCAAAGACGGTGCGCGTGAAGCCGTTGCGCGAGATCATGGGGCCGGCTTACCGGCGTCGCACATGGGTCGCGTGCATTCTGCTGACGATCGCGATCATCGGGCTGTGGGCGGGCGCTGTCTACGAGCCGTCCGCGGTGATCCAACTGGCGGCGCGCGCCGGCATGTCCAAGGGCGATTCGATTCGCACCGCGTCGCTCGCGACCGGCCTGCTGTCGATCGGCACGATCCTCGGTTGTCTCGCGCTGCCGCCACTGGCCGAGCGCATCGGCCGCAAGATGACGCTCGCGGTGTACTTCGCGGGGATGGCGGTGTCAATCGCGGCGAGCTTCGGTTGGGCGTTCTATCTGCCGAACGGGCTCGCGCCGTTCATCGCGTGGCTGTTCGTGCTCGGCTTTTTCGGCGGCAACTTCGCGTTGTTCAGTCTGTGGCTGCCCGAGCAGTTCGAAACCCGTGTACGCGCGACGGCGTTTGCGTTCTGCACGTCGTTCGGGCGCTTCGTCGGCGCCGGTGTCAACTTTCTGCTCGGCGCGGCGGTGCTGCATATGCAGACGCTCGGCGTGCCGATCGCGTTGACCGCGCTCGTGTTCGTGCTAGGCCTGTTCGTGATTCCGTTCGCGCCGGAGACGAAGGGCGAAACGCTGCCGCAGTAAGAACAGGGCGGGCGGCGCGCTTTACTTCGCGTGACTGCGTGTCCGCCCACCCGGATGCAGCAGTGTCAGCAACGGCCAGCCGAGATTGACGCCGAGACTCGCGGCGACGATCAGCGCCATGCCCGCCAGTTGCGACAGCGACAGCGCACGGCCATACACGAGCGCATCAACGACGATCGCTGTCAGCGGATACACGAACAACAGCACCGCGATCACTGGCGTGCTGAGCTTGGGCAGCGCGCCGTAAATCAGCACATACGACAATCCCGTGTGCAGCACGCCCATGCCGATCAGCCAGAACCACTGCATCGGACCGATATGCGTGAGCGTCAAAGGCGCGATGAGCGGCGCGATCAGCGGCAGACAGATCACGCCGACCGCGCATTGCGTGAGCGTCAGCAGATGCGGGCGCATTTCGCCGAGGCTCTTCGCGATCAGCGTGACGCTCGCATACAGCAGCGAGCCGAGCAGCGCTTCGCTCAAGCCGATCAGATAGCTGCTGTGGCCTTGCAGGTTTCCGGCCGCGATCACACCCGATGCGAGCACGAGCCCGACGAACGCCGTCGCGATCCAGCCGAGCCGGTCCGCGCCGAGCCGCTCGTTAAAGAGCGCCGCGCCGATCAGCACGACCCAGAACGGCTGCACATGAAACACGACGGTCGCGACCGCGATGCTGGTGCGATGAATCGCATCGAAAAAGCCGACCCATTGCGTGACCATCAGCACGCCGGAAATCAGCGCGAGCGCGACCGTGCGGCGCGTGAACTGCGCGTGCGTGAAAAAGCCCTTCCATGCGCAATAGGCGGCGAGCGAGAGAAAGCCGAACAGGCAGCGGAAGAATACGAGCGTCAGCGCATCGAGCCGCGCCTCCTCGACGAAAACGCCGATCGTGCCCATCAGCAGGCCGCCGCTCGCCAGCGTGATCGCGCCTTGTTGACGTGAGGTGAGAGACATGCGCAATGACTCCGTAACATGATGCCTGCGAGTATTGCGCCGCTTGCGACCTGTTCACAAACGAATTAAATTGAGCAATTCCATAAGCCCGGTTGATAAATCGTGAACCCTGAATTCGACGTCGATCTGTTGCGCAGCTTCGTCGCGGTCGTGGAGGCGGGCAGCTTCACAAAGGCGGCGGCGAGCGTGCATCGCTCGCAGGCGGCGGTCAGCATGCAGATCAAGCGGCTCGAAACGATGCTCGGCACGACGCTGTTCGCACGCAACACGCGCAACCTGTCGCTGACGCGGCCCGGCAGTACGCTGCTCGAATACGCGCGGCGCGCGCTTGCGTTGCAGGAGGAGGCGTGGTCGGCGATCGTGCGGCCCGAGGTGACCGGGCGGGTGGTGCTCGGCGCGCCGGACGACTATGTGTCGTCGCTGCTATCGCCGGTGCTGCGGCGTTTCGCGACGTTGTACCCGCGCGTCGAGATCGAGATCGTCTGCGCGCAGAGCACGGCGCTCGCGCCGATGCTCGCCGACAACAAGATCGACCTCGCATTCGTCACGCGCGACCCCAGGATGCGCGGCGAATTCGTGCGCAGCGAACCGATGGTGTGGGTGGGGGCGTCGGTCGATACGCCGGTGTTGAAGGCCTCGCCGTTGCCGGTGGGGTTGTACGAGCCGGGCTGCGTCGCGCGCCAGCACACGCTGGCTGCGCTGGATGGCGCGCGCATCCGTTATCGCGCGGCGTTCAGCAGCGCGAGCCTGATGGGGCTCGTCGCGACCGTGGATGCCGGTTTGTCGGTGATTGCGCTGACGCGATGCAGCGTGCCGCCGCGGCTCGCGATACTCGGCGACGCGCAAGGCCTGCCGAGAATCGCGCCGCTCGAAATCGTGGTCGCGCGCAGCGCGAAATCGGATCGGCCGACCTGCGATTATCTGGCGCAGCAGATGGTGCAGGATCTGTCGCTGCGGTAGCCGAGCGTGCCAGCCTTAGTCGTTCAGGCGCGCGAATAGGCGGTCACTTCACCCTCGACCGCGAGCCGCACGCGCTCACCCGGACGCGGGCGCAGATAGCGGGTCGATCACGATCAGGCAGCCAGCGCCCTTGGTGCCGGTCGTGCCGTCGTTGCTCGGCGTGCTGCCGACGATCACCCAGCCCGACTTCAGCATCGTCATCGCGGTCGATAGGCCGATGCCGCCCGGGCATTCCTTCAGATCGCGCGGCACGGTCGCGAACACCGTCATCTGTCTGGTGTCCGGGTGATAGTCGATGATCGTGCTGCCGGTGCCCTGAAGGTTCGTCGAGTTGTTGAAGTTGCCGACCAGCACGTCGTCTTTCTTCACGGTGCCCTTGCTGACCGGCGCGACCACGAGCGCGTACGGATTCTGGTCGCCAGCGCGCGGCGGGCGGCGTCAGAAGTTGATATTGGTCCGCACGCCGACGACGAAGGTGTTGCGCAGCGGCTGCGTCGGGTCGTTCGGGTTCTGGCCCGCGCCGGCGTTGAACGTGTATTGCGCGTCGGCCTGCAACTGCCACCACGGATTGACCTGATATTGGTAGGTCGCCTCGAGCGTGGTTTCGCTGGTGCGCACGCCGTAGGGGCTGCCGTTGAATGCCAGGAAGTCCTTGTCGAGTCCGTTCACGTGACTGCCGACCTTGATGTAGGTCAGCGCGAGACCGGCGCTGTCGTTGTCACGGCCCTTGAACGGCGCCTTCAGCACGACGCCGAGGTTGGCCGCGACTTGCACGAGGTTGCGGTCGCCCGGCGCGCCCATCACGCGCGCGAACACGCCGAGGCTGCGTGGTTCGTCGGGGTCGGGGCGCCACACCATCTGATCGGCGACCGCATAGAAGCTGTAGTTGCCGCTGTGATTCGTGGGAATGCCGGTCGACGCCGGATTCGCGAGCGACAGCCCCATGTTGTCGTAGCGCTGATCGGCGAACTTGTTGGTGTTGTACCAGACGCCGAGCTTGTAGGTGCCCGGCAGGCCGCGGCCGCCCGTACCGACCATTTCGCCTTCGGCCGGCTGGTTGATCGAATACTGCAACTCGCCGATCCACAACGCGCCGTTATGCAGGTTGAAGTTCGTGCCGCTCATGTTGTCCGGGTCGTTGCCGAGCGGGTCGCCCGAATACACGCCGGCAAGCGCGGTCAACGAAGGGGTGATCTGGCCGCGCACGCGCACGCCGAGACCCGCGAGCGGATAGGCGGGACCGCCCGACGGCATGTCGTACGAGGGCAGCGCGGGCCAGCCGAACATCGTGTTGAGGAACAGGGCCGCATACGTGCTCGTGATGAATTCCTGGTCGAGGCTCTGCTGACCGATCTTCACGTCCACGCGCTTGTTCAGGAACGACTGCTGATACCAGAGCTCCCACAGACGCGTCGCGTCGTCGGCCTCGATGCCGCTCGCGGTATTCAACGTGCCGAGCTTGTTCGCGCTCAGGTTCGCGCCGTGAATTTGCAGTGCGCTGACGTTGAAGAGGCCGCCCGGCAGGCCGAACGCCTTTTGCGTATCCATCTGCAAGGTGGCGGTGGTCAGGCCGTCGTAGTTGGCGCCGCGCGCGAGACCGCCGCGCAGATTGGCCAGCACTTCGCTGGTTTCGGTCAGCGTGAAGGTCATGCCGTACTTGCCGAGCCACGGACGCAGGCCGCCCATGTCGCCAAGCAATTGCTGGCGGTTCCAGAGGCCCGTCCACTGGTTGGTCTGCGTCGCCTGAATGTTCAGGTCGGCCTCGGGCGCTTCCGGGTTCGCATCGGGATTGGCTTCGGCCAGCGCCGCGTGGGCGGTCAACGAGGCCCACGCGAAAGCCGTGCACAGCGCGACGCGCCGCATCGAAGGCAAACGCGTACGATGAGTTGCGCCGGGACCTGCGGAAGCGTCGCAAACCGGGCGCGCATTGGTACGCGATCCATTGAATGGGGCGAACTTCATCGAAATCCTTATTAGTGTCGTTTCGACCGATGTGATCAATCGGCGATTGCCTGGCGCGACATCGCATGTTGTCCCAGGCTGCCAAAGCGGCTGATGGCGTGATCGTACGCAGGCGTATTGCGGCAGTCAAAAAAATGAGAACGATTCGCAACAATATTGCTGGCATGTAATTCCCGGATTTACGGGCTGCTCCTAAACTTTATGAGGGCGTAAGAAGGTATTAATTAACGCGTAATTAAAACGTATTGATGTAGTCAGGCGAACGTGCGAAATGGCGAGGTGTCGAAGCGCACGAGTCACCCCGAAAGTCAAAGTAAGGAGGTAGAAATGGGCAAGCGCAGTCTTCTGGTTTCGTTGCTGGTGAGTGGTGGTCTGTTGCTGGGCGGCGCAGCGCACGCGCAGTTGAATCTGAAGCAGTTCGGCATCGGCGGGGGCGGCGATAGCGCGGCGGGTGCCGGGGCGTCGTCGGGCGGCGTGTCGCAGTTGCTGCAGAGTTACGTGGGCGCGAACCAGCAGGTGCTGAGCGGACAGTCGAGCCTCGCGTCGGCGATGGGCATGACGAGTGCCGCCGGCCAGGCGCAGCAGGCGGCGGGGCTGCTCAGCGGCGGCACGCCGTCGGTCAGTCAGTTGACGCAGGTCGGCAGCACCCAGCAGTCGCTGTCGCAGAAGCTGACCGATGCGTTCGCGAATCATGCAAGTGGCGGCGCGTCTGCGACGCCGGTCAACAAGGAAGCGTTCACGCAAGGTCTGTCGTCGCTCGGCAAGGGTGTGAGCCAGTATTCGAGCTTGCAGTCGGGGCTCGGCAGCCTCGGTCAGATGAGTCCGTCGTCGCTGCTGCAATCGGGCCTCAATCCTCAGACCGCGCAAAGCGCTTCGTATATTGCGCAGTCGGCGCCGGGGCAGTTGCAGTCGCTGATGTCGACGCTGAGCTCGGCCGTGCAGTTCGCATCGAGCCACGGCATTACGGTGCCGTCGATCGCGACGTCGGCGTTGAAGGGGTTGTAGGCGCGTTTTCGCTTCGTCCCGCGCGCGGTCGATTCAGCGCCGAAAGCCGCTATGATCGCGTCGAACCCGCAGTCCAACCGGAATTCCGCCGATGTCCCACACCATCAATCTGGAAAACTACTTCGCCCGGATCGGCTATCAGGGCCCGCGCGCCGCCACGCTCGACGTGCTGCGGGCGATTCACCGGCTCCATCCCGCCGCGATCCCGTTCGAGAACCTGAACCCGTTGACGCGCCGGCCCGTCAGGCTCGAGCTCGAAGCCGTCGAACGCAAGCTCGTGACCGAAAAGCGCGGTGGCTACTGCTTCGAGCAGAACATTCTGTTCGCGAACGTGCTGATGCAACTCGGCTTCCGGGTCACGCCGATGCTTGCGCGCGTCGTGTGGGGCCGCGAGCCCGGCACGATTGCGCCGCGCACGCATATGGTGCTGCGCGTCGATATCGAGGGCGACGCATGGATCGCCGACGTCGGCTTCGGCGCCGTGACGCTGACCGCGCCGCTGCGGCTGACCGCCGGCCTCGCGCAGCCGATTCCGCTCGGCACGTTCCGTCTCGCCGACGCCGGGCGCGACACCGTCTATCTCGAGGTGCTGACGCCGGACGAGAGCTGGACCCGCGTTTATCACGTCGATCTGCGCGCAGTCGAGTGGATCGACTACGAAACCTCGAACTGGTACACGTCGACGTCACCGGATTCGAAGTTCGTTCATAACCTGCTGGCGTGCCGCGTGTTGCCCGAACGGCGCCTGGCGCTATTCAACGATCAGTTCAACGAGCGCGACGCACAAGGGCAGATCGTCAACGAACGGCGCCTCGCGAGCGCCGCCGAACTTGCCGACTGTCTGCGTGAGCGCTTCGGCTTAAACCTTGAGGACATCGATATCGCCGACGTGTTCGAGCGCGTGCGTACGCGCGATGACGCCGCATGAGCCGACCGCTCAAGGGCACCGCGATGATCGCACGTCTGATCCTGCAATCGCTGGCGTGGCTTGTTTTCATGGGCGTGCTGCTGTTCGGCGCGGCCGGCACGCTCGCGTGGCCGGCAGCGTGGTGGTATCTGTTCGAGCTGGCAGTATTGAGTCTGTGGCTCGGCTTGTGGCTCGCGCGTCATGATCCCGCGCTGCTCGCGGAGCGGCTCGCGCCGTTCGTGCAGGCGCAGCAGAGCCGCTGGGATCGTGTGTTCATGGCCGCGATCGGGGCCGCGTGGTGCGGCTGGCTGATCCTGATGGGTTTCGACGCGATGCGGTTTCGCTGGTCCGCGCCGCTGCCGTCGTGGCTCATGGGCCTCGGCGCGTTGTGCGTGTTCCTGTGCATCTTCACGTGCCGGTTCGTGTTTCGCGCGAACAGCTATGCCGCACCGGTGGTCAAGATTCAGTCGAGCCGCGGGCACAAGGTCGCCGACACCGGGCCCTACGCGTACGTCCGTCATCCGATGTACGCGGCCGCGCTGGTGTTCTTCGTCGGCACGCCGCTGATGCTCGGCTCGTGGTGGGGGCTCGTGGCGCTGCCCGTGATGGCGTACGGGATGGGCTGGCGCGCGGTGCGCGAGGAACGGCTGCTCGCCGGGCAGCTCGACGGCTACACCCAATACATGGCTCGGGTGCGTTACCGTTTCGTGCCGTTTATCTGGTAGCGCGTTCCAGCCGTCTCCCAGCGTCGAACCGGGTAAGATTGGGCCCGGCCGTCGGAGAACCGGCCACGGTGTACTTCATGTACCACCGGCGAACCACCGATGAGGTTTGGAGTGAAAACAACTACCCAGGCGCGCATAGCGCCCGCCGCACAGGCCGAGCAGAAACAGCATTCCGCCGAACGCGATCGCGATCGCGACACGCCGGTCAAGGCGATGCCCGCCTACGAGCAGATCAAACGCTACGTGCTTCAGCGCATCAGCGAAGGCGCATGGAAGCCGGGCGGGCTGATCCCTTCCGAAACGGAACTGGTCAAGGAGTTCGGCGTCGCGCGCATGACGGTGTCGCGCGCGCTGCGCGAGCTGACCGCCGAGCGCGTGCTCACGCGCGTGCAAGGCTCGGGCACCTTCGTCGCGCCGCAGCGGTATGAATCGACGGTGCTGGAGATCCGCAATATCGCCGATGAAATTGCCGCGCGCGGACATCGTCATTCGGCGCGCGTGCTGACGCTCGAACCGAGCGACGACGCCGATGCGCTCGAAGCGCTCGGTCTCGCGAGCGGTCCCGCGTTTCACTCGTGCATCGTGCACAGCGAGGAGGCCGAGCCGATCCAGTACGAGGACCGCTTCGTCAATCCGAAGGTGTTCCCTGAATATCTGCAGCAGGACTTCTCGGTCGAAACGCCGAATCACTACATGGTGCGGCTCGCGCCCGTGCAGCGCGCCGAGTTTCGCATCTACGCGCAAAAGCCCGACGCTTATGTGCGGCGTCATCTGATGATGGATATCGGCGAGCCGTGTCTGCTGCTGTGGCGGCGCACGTGGGTCGGCGAGAACGTCGCGACGTCGGTGCGGCTATGGCATCCGGCGTCGCGTTTTCATCTGGCGGGGACCGTCTAGGCCCTAGTACGGTTGCTGAAGCGCGCGTTATCCCTGGCGCTGCGACGTATTCGGCGAAAAGCGGCAGCCGAGCCGATAGCGCGAACCCGGATGCACGAAACGCGCGAACGTCACGGCGACGCCGCCCGTCCACGTGCGGCGCGTCAGCGTCAGGCACGGTTCTTCAGCGTGAATTTCGAGCAGCTCTGCTTCGGCAGGCGTCGGCAGCGCCGCGTCGACCACGTGTTCGAGATCGTGCATCGGCACGACCGTCAGCAGATACTCGGACGGCTTCAGCGCCGAGAAATCGTGCTGCAGAAAATCCGGCGCGACGGCCGGATTCACATAGCGATCTTCGAGCTGCACCGGCAGACCGTTCTCGCGATGCACGCAGATCACATGAAACACCGAAGCGCCCGGCGTCAGCCCCAAGGCGTTCGACACCGTGACCGACGCGGTCTCGCGCTGCAACAGCACCATATCGCAGCGATAAGCGTGGCCGCGCGAGCGGATCTCGTCGCCGATATGGGCGATCATCAATAGCGTGGACTGCGGCTTGTTCGGCGCGACGAAAGTACCGACGCCCGACACGCGCGTGACGAGCCCCGCGTCGGCGAGTTCGCGCAGCGCGCGGTTGACCGTCATCCGCGATACGCCGAGCGTCGCGACGAGGTCGAGTTCAGAAGGCAGACGGTCGCCCGCCTGGCGTCCGCCCGAGTCGATGATCTGGCGAATGTGCTGTTTGACCTGCTCGTAGCGCGCGGCCGGCGCCTCGTCGCTGCCGCGCGCGATTTTGGCCGCGGCGCTGGCCGCGTTGGCGGACGATTTGCCATGAGGCTTGTTGCGAGCGGTGGCGCTCATAGGGGCGGGGTGTCGTCCGGGCCGCGCGTCCAGAACGCATTGCGGTCGAAATAGTTTTGCAGAAACTGCCGCAGACGCGGCTGCGCGGCATCGTGAAACACGTCGCGCGGTTTGCCCTGCACGGCGATGCGGCCTTGATCGATGAATACGACCTTGTCGGCAACCTGCGCGGCAAAGCCCATTTCGTGCGTGACCACGGCCATCGTCATGCCGTCGCGCGCGAGCTGCTTCATCACCTGCAGCACCTCGCCGACCAGTTCCGGGTCGAGCGCCGAGGTCGGTTCGTCGAACAGCATGATGTGCGGCTCCATCGCGAGTGCGCGCGCAATCGCGACGCGTTGCTGTTGACCGCCCGACAGTTTCGCCGGATACGCGTCGCCCTTGTGCGCGAGGCCGACCGTCTCCAGCATCGCGCTCGCGCGGCGGCGCGCTTCGTCGTACGAAAGGTGCCGCACGCGCAGCAGCGCCTCCATCACGTTGCCGAGCGCGGTCATGTGCGGCCACAGGTTGAACTGCTGGAACACCATGCCGACGTTGCGGCGCACGCGGTTGATCTCGCCCTGCGAGGCGCGCACGCGTTTGCCGTTGCGCTCGGTATAGCCGAGCAGTTCGCCTTCGATGCGCACGTCGCCGTGATTGTAGGTTTCGAGCGCGGCGAGGCAGCGCAGCAGCGTGCTCTTGCCCGAGCCCGACGGCCCGATGATGCAGACCACTTCCGAGCGCGCGATCTCGAGATCGATGCCGCGCAGCACCTCGACATCGCCGAAGCGTTTGCGCAGATCGCACACTTCGATCAGCGGCGCGGCATTCGATGCGTTCGCCGTTGCACTGGCGGCCGGCGCGGCAGATTGCGCGTTGGAGGACATGTCGGCGATGGCGTTCATAGGTGTTCCGGAATCATGCCATGAAGCGTGCGAGGCGGGCTTCGGCCCACATGCCCGCGCGCGAGGTCAGCTCGACCAGCGCGAGATAGCACACGCACAGCACCAGCAGGGTTTCGACGAAAGCGAAGGTGGCCGAACCGATGCCGGTCAGCACGAACGTCAGTTCGGGCACGGTGACGATCGACAGCACGGCCGTCTCCTTGCTCAGCACGATGATCAGATTGGTCAGCGCGGGCACGATCAGCACCAGCATCTGCGGCGCCTGGATGCGTACGATGGCCTGCCAGCGCGTGAGCCCGAGACACGACGCCGCTTCGAGATGGCCTTTGGGCACCGACTGGAAGCCGGAGCGGAACGCCTCGGCAAAATACGCGCTGCCGTAGAGACCGAGGCCGACGATGCCAGCCGTCATCGGTTCGAGCGTGAGGCCGATGGACGGGCCAGCGTAGTACAGCAGAAACAGTTGCACGAGAAACGGCGTGCCGCGCAGCAACTCGATGTAGACACGCAACACGGCGCGCAGCCAGCGTCCGCAGAACAGTTGCAGCACCGCGATCAAAAAGCCGACCGCGAGACCGATTGCGACGCCCGCGGCCCAACTGGCGAGCGTCGTCGCCAGGCCGGCGGCGATCGGCTGCAGGTTGTGCGTGATGACGGTCGGGTCGAACGTTTGCATGGCGAGGTTCGCTTAAACGTGAGTCGATTCAGGCGTGCTGCAAACGGTGTTCGGCCGCATGCGCGACGAGCGCGAGCGAACCGCAGATCACGAAGTAGATGAGCCCGGCCGCGACATACGCTTCGAGCGGCCGGTAAGTGCTCGCGGCGATGTTCTGCGCGGTGCGCGTCAACTCGGCGACGCCGACCACCGAGATCAGCGAAGAAGCCTTGATCAGCAGCACCATTTCGTTGACGAGCGACGGCAGCGTCAAACGGAATGCTTGCGGCACCAGAATGCGCCGCAGCGTATCGAGCGGGGAAAGCCCGAGCATGCGCGCGGCTTCGAGATGTCCGGGCGGAATGCTCAGAAAACCGCCGCGCAGAATTTCGGCGATATACGACGCGGAGCACAGCGACACCGTGCTGATCGCGGCGACGATCGGCGACACGTTGATGCCGGCGAACGGCAACAGGTAGTACACGAGCAGCAGTTGCACGAGCATCGGCACGCCGCGAAAGAAGAACACGTAGGCGCCGCCCGCGAGGCGCGCGGCGCGATGCTGCGACAGCCGCGCGGTGCACACGCCGATGCCGACGAAGAATCCGATCACGAGCCCCGTCAGCGAAATGCCGACGGTGGCGAGCGCCGCATGCAGCAGCAGCGGCAGGCCCTGAACGAAGACGGTCGTGTTGAACATGGATCGCGGCCGGTGGAACGGGAAGGGCGACGCGCGCCGCGCTACGGCGAAACTATTGCCCGACGCGGGACGCCCACGTTGAAGACGCTCAGTAGTTCGGCGTGGGCATCGTGGACGGCATCTCCATCGCGACACCGAACCACTTTTTCTGCAACGCGGCGAGGCGGCCATCCTTCTGCATTTTCACGAGCGCTGCGTTGAACGCGTCGGCGAGCGGTTTGCTGTCGGCGTCCTTGCGCAATGCATACGCGAAGTACACCTTCGCACCGAACGGCGGCTGCACGACCGCGAACATCTCGGGGCGCTGCTTCGCGACATACGCGATGTTGGTCATCGAATTCGCTGCCGCGGCGATGCGGCCCGCCGCGAGGTCCGCGTAAGCCTGATTGTTGTCGACGTACTCGCGGATTTCAGGCTGCTTCGGCAGCGTGGCCGCGTAGCTCTTAAGCTGGTCCAGCTGCGCGGTGCCTTTGCCCGCGCCGACCGTCTTGCCCGCGATATCCGACGATTGCTTGATCGACGCATCGTTCGCGCGCTTGAGCAGCGCGTCGGTCGCATCGGCGACGGGCAGCGTGTACGTGTAGCGTTCCATGCGCGCCTTCGTGACCGTCAGCGGGCCGCCGACCATATCGAACTTACCCGCTTCGAGACCGGGCAGCACGCTCGGCCACGGCAGATCGATGAAGCGCACCTTGACGCCGATTTCCTTGCCGATCTCCGCGAACAGCTCCTTGTTGAAGCCGGCTTGCTGACCGTTCTCGAGAAAGTCGAATGGCGCGAACTGCATTTCGGTGCCGACCACCAGTTCGCCGGCTTTCTTCACTTTGGCGAGCTGGTCTTCGGCGTGCGCGGCGACGCTTGCAGCGCACAGCGCCAGCATGACCAGACGACATTTCCAGCCTGCAAGGATACGCATGGGGTTCTCCGGGGGCGAATTGGTGTTAGGTTGCCGGCGTGTCGAAGTGTTCGTTCCAGACCCGCCGCGTCGGCAGCGCGTTGCGGGGCCTCGCTGGGCAGTATATACCGCGCTGCCGGCGAAAAATAAATGCTCGCGTGAGTAGAGAAAAGCCCTGATATCGAGGGCGTGCGAAGCAACTTGCGGTGCTGCTTTTGGCGGTATATACCACTGCAATACCGATCCTCGAAGGAGCCGCGCGATGCCCGTGAGCCGCATTCCGATCATCGATGTCGCCGGCGTGCGTGCGGGCGATCAGCAGGCGCTCAGACGCGTCGCGAAGGAAATTCATGAAGCGTGTACGACGATCGGTTTTTTCTACATCGTCAATCACGGCGTGCCGCAAGCGAAGATCGATGCCGCCGCGCAGGCTGCCCGCACTTTCTTCGCGTTTCCAGTCGACACGAAACGACGCGCGGCGGTCAATCATCGGCATCGCGGCTTCAATGCGCTTGGCGACGCGACGATGTATCAGGCGAAGCGGCCCGATTACAAGGAGTTCTTCAGCATCGGCCTCGAACTGCCGGAAGACGATCCCGACGTGCTGGCGGGCCAGGCACTACGCGGGCCGAACAATTGGCCGGACTTCATGCCCGGGTTGCGGCCGGTGCTGTATGACTATTACGAGGCGGTCGGCGCGTGCGGGGCCGAGCTGCTGCGCGCGGTCGCGGTGAGTCTCGGCATCGAGGAAAATTTCTTCGCGCCGCGCTACACGAAGCGCATGCAGCGCACGCAAATGGTCTATTACCCGCCGCAGCCGCCGCAGTCGGACGAAGATCAGTTCGGCGTCGCGCCGCACACCGACTACGGCTGCATCACATTGCTGTGGCAGGATCAGGTCGGCGGCCTGCAGGTGCGCGAAATCGCCAACGATACGTGGGTCGAGGCGCCGCCAGTCGAAGGCAGCTTCGTCGTGAACGTCGGCGATCTGCTCGCGCGCTGGACCAACGACCGCTTCCGCTCGACGCTGCATCGCGTGATCAATGCATCGGGGCGCGAGCGCTATTCGATCGCGACGTTCTACGATCCGACCTACGGCGCGCTCGTCGATCCGCGTGAGCTCGGCGCAAGCGACGCGCAAAGCAAATATCAGCCGGTCGCCGCGGGCGACTATATCCTCGGCCGCATCAACGATTCGATGGGCTATCGCAAGAAACTCGCCGCTACGGCACAGTAAGGAACGCCTGCATGACAGAGCAGAGCATCACTGACGACAAGACGACACCGACCGCAACCCCAGCCGCAACCGCACCGCTCGCGATGACACTCGAGGCCTTGCGCGCCGCGCTCGGCGTCGACGCGGTGCGCGTCGGCGATCAGATCGGCGAACGCGCGCTGACCGACTGGACGCGCCACGAGCCGACGCGTCCGGCCGCACTGCTGTTGCCGCGCACGACCGACGAAGTATCGCGTGCGCTCGCGATCTGCCACGCCGCGCATCAGCCGGTGGTACCGCAAGGCGGTATGACCGGACTCGCGGGCGGCGCGATCGCGCGCGCCAACGATATCGCGTTGTCGCTGGAACGCCTGAGCGGCGTCGAAGAACTCGACGCGGCGTCGGCCACACTGACCGTACGTGCCGGCACCACGTTACAGGCCGCTCAGGAAGCTGCCGAAGCAGCCGGCTTCGAACTCGCGCTCGACCTCGGCGCGCGCGGCTCATGCCAGATCGGCGGCAATCTCGCGACCAACGCGGGCGGCAATCGCGTGATCCAGTCCGGCACCGCGCGCGACCAGGTGCTCGGGCTCGAAGTGGTGCTCGCCAATGGCGACGTGCTCAGTTCGCTCGGCAAGATGGTCAAGAACAACACCGGCTACGACCTGAAGCACTGGTTCATCGGTTCGGAGGGCACGCTCGGCGTGATCACGCGCGCGGTGCTGCGGCTGCATCCGCGACGTGCGGCGCGTCATACGGCGCTCGTCGCGCTCGACGATTACGATGCCGCGGTGAGCCTATTGCGTCGTCTCGCGACGCTCTTCGGCAACGACATCGGCGCGTTCGAGATCATGTGGCCGGACTTCTACGACTTCGGCGTGAAGCTGACGGGCGCGCGCTCGCCGTTCGACGCCGCGCATCCGCTCTATGCGTTGATCGAGCACGCGGGCTTCGATGCCGACGACGCTGGCGAGCGCTTCGCCCTGGCGCTGACCGATGCGCTCCAAGCGGGCGCATTGCGCGACGCGGTGGTCGCGCAGTCGGTCGCCGATGCGCGCGCGCTATGGGCGATCCGCGAATGCACGGCGGAGTTTCCGCTCAAGCTCGATCCGATCAACTTCGACGTGAGTCTGCCGATTGGCGAGATCGGCACGTTCGTCGACCATTGCCGCGCGGCGCTGGATCAGCGCTGGCCGGGCAACGAAGCGTATTTCTTCGGGCATATCGGCGATTCGAATCTGCATCTGACCGTCGATGGTCATTCGATCCCCGGCGTCGATCATCACGCGGTTTATGCGTTCGTCTACGAGATGCTCGGACCGTTGCGCGGGTCGGTGTCGGCGGAGCATGGCATCGGTTCGCTGAAGCGCGAGTTCCTGCCGATTTCGCGCTCACCGGCCGAGCTTGCGGCGATGATCGCGATCAAGCACGCGCTCGATCCGCACGGCATTTTGAATCCGGGCAAGCTGTTCTGAGTTTCGATGAGAAGCAAATCAACGACTTCTACCTCGCGTGCAAGTCCGCCATATTTTCACGATCAGCACATAAATAACGATCGCCACAATCAGATCTATAGCCGTCATTGCGCCGATGTAAAGCAGTTCATAGTCGGCCACTTCGACACGCCGGCTTCTATCAAAATCTCTTGTTTTATGCCTGGCTTTATTGTCCGAATGCGTGGCGCATCGGCCATGCTCCGCCGTCAATGCGCATTCAGATAACCGACGATCAACGGATAAACATCGACCGCCGCGTTCTTGCCGAAGATGCAGTCGATATGCCCATACCCCGGAATCAGATGCCGCTCGTACGGCTGCTCGGGGAAGCGCTCGCGCAGCAGCTCGTAAGTGCGCGCGGTGCTGACCGGCAGATAGGTTTCGTTCTTCTCGCCGTGAATGAAGCCGATCGGCAAACGCATGCCCTCGAGTCCTTTCATGCCGTCCGCGCCGGTCAGATACACGTCGTCGCCGCGCGCATCGACGACCTGGCCCGCGCGCACCATCGTGGCCAGATGCTGGAACACGGCCATGTCGTGAATGCCGAACAGTTCCTGCAGGTTCGCATGCAGCGTCTCGTTCAGCTTGTCGTGCTCGTAGAGCAGGCCATACAGGAACGTCGCGCGATGACAGATCGGATTGCCGCAGCCCTCGCCGTGATCGAGCGGATAGAGACGCAGCGCTTCGTCGTACAGGTTCGCGGGCCACGAATCTTCCTGCGTATAGGCGGTGAGGTCGCGTATGCGCAGATGCTGCATCAGATCGGGAATATGCAAGCCGGCCTTGATCCGTTGCAACGTCCCCGGCACCGGATGCGCGGACACCTGCGAAATCACCGCCGAGCGCACGCCGTCGAGTCCATGGAGAAGCGACATGCTGAGCGCGAGGCCGCCCAGGCAGTGGCCGAGTACCTGAATGTTCGGCGCGCCGGTCACTTCGCGAATCTTCGCGACGGCGGCGGGAATGTCCTCGCGCGCGACTTTGTCGACGTTGGTCGGCACGAGCACGCTCGGCAGTTCGATGCTGACGCGCAGATCGACGAGCCACACGTCGTAGCCCGACGCGTACAGATATTCGACGAGGTTGGTCGTTATCAGATCGGTCGAGAAGATGCGGCTCGATACGCCCGAGCCGTGGATCAGCAGGATCGGCTTCGCGGCTTTGCCCACGGCCGGATCGCAGTAGCGCGTGAGCTTGAGCCGCGTGCGGTCGGGTGTGTCGAAGTACGTGATCTGCGGCGCCGGCGCGCGCAGCGTGCGTTTCGCGCGCGGCGGTATGTATGGATCGTAGAACTGCAGCGGCGCGGCCACGCCGCCGTATTCGGTGAACAGCACGCCCGCGAAGAACTTGCCGAACTTCAGCGTCCATTCGAGGCGCGTCATCAGGTCGGGCGCGTGGGTGACTTCGAGCGTGCGCTGCTGCTTCAGGAAGTTTTCGGGCGTGATGATCAGCGTCGCGGTGCCGACGACGGGCGCATCGTCCTGCGCCGCGGCGCGAATCTCCGCATACAGCGTGTTGGTCTGCTCCCACAGGTTGATCGGCGACGTGCGCGTGATGATCTTCTTGCCGGTGAGATACCAGGTGTTGCCTTCGACCGCGGCGAGCGTCATCCGGTAGTTCATGTTGCGTTCGTCGACGTCGGATTCGTCGACGACGAACAGGTTGAACGTGCCGTCGCTGATCGTCAGCGGTTGGGCGGACAGGGCGGGGCAGGTCAGTGTGCCGGCGGTGCGCGCGAGGTGATTCGGGTTGCTCAGCATGTCGGCGAGATCGTCGGACTCGACCGTCAGCGTGAATTCGATCGGGCTCTTCGCGGCTTCGCCCGCCACGCTGGGCGTGTAGGTGCCGACCATCGTCTCGGTGAAGCGCAGGCCGATCTTCTGTGCGGGCGGCGCGGCGGCGGTGCCCTTCGACATGTAGTCGATCGACCAGTCGTGCGCTTTGGCCAGCAGCGCGCAATTGCGCTCTGCGAGCGCGGAGATGGTCAGGAGCGGATTGACGCCGAGCGACATCGGCATCACCGCGCCGTCCATCACGTAGAGGCCGTCGTGCACCGCGATGCCGACCGTGCCGCTGAACACGCGGCCCAGATGATCGACTACGCCATGCGCGGCGTCCTCGCCCATGCCGCAGCCGCCGAGCGGATGCACGGTGACGGTGTGCCGGCCGGCGATCTTCGTCGAAATCGGGTTGCGCAGATATTTGCCGCCGAGCGGTTTGGTCGCCTCGATCAGCACGTTCTCGATGGTCTGGAGGATCGGCTGGCGTCCCGCGTTTTTCCATTCGATGCGCGCACGGCCTTTGTCGCCGACCGTGATGCGGCCGCTTTCGTCGTCGTGCGCCATCACGAGATAGCTTTGCGTGTGATTCATCGCACCGTGGTACGGGCCGCGGATCAGGCTTTCGAGCGCACGCGCGTCATAACTCATGCGCTCGAGCAGCGACGGGGCCCCAGCCGCATCCACGCCTTCGAGCGGCGCGACCGCGCCGAGCATGCCGACGAGCGCCTCGCCGACCGCACCGGCCAGCGAGCCTTCCTCGATCACGTAGCCATCCCTGACGTTTTTCCCGTCGGCGCGATTGTCGATCAGGCCGGTGATGGTCGGTCCGACCGGCGGAATCTGCCCCGGCTTGTGCTCGCCCCAGCCGACGCCGTTGATCGTGTCCCTGGTGTTGTACGCGAAGGCGAGCACGTCGCCGTTGCCGGTGAAATGCTGGCCGAGCGTCTCCGACATGCTCAAGCCCGCGTCGCGCGAGCGCAGCAGCAGCGCGGTCGAGCCGATCGTGCCCGCCGCGACGATGACGATGTCGGCCAGCACGAACAGATCGGGCGCGTCGTAGCTTTCGCGGCCGAGCTTCACGAGCTGGAAGTTGACCTTCCATTGCTGCGTATCGGGATCGCGCAGCACCGAATGCACGGCCGTGCCGGTGAAAATCTGCGCGCCGTGGGCGACCGCGTCGGGCAGATAGTTCATGTGGGTCGAATTCTTCGCCTCGTAGTTGCAACCGGAGTTGCAATCGCCGCAACCGACGCAGCGCTGCTGCTCGACGCCCGCCGCGTTCGGACCGTCCTTGAACGTGACCGTGATCGGCGGACGGCTGAAGCGGTCGGCCATGCCGAGCGCCTGCGCCGATTTTTCGAGCGCCTGGAGCTTCGGCAGCGGCGGGAAATCGTCGGGCACCGGCGACGGTGACAGCATTTTCCAGGCGAGCGCATAGCCGTCGTCGCGTCCGGCTTGGTCGGCGCGCAGCGCGGCCGGCCAGCGCGGGTCGTCCCACAGGCGCGGATCGGCTTCGAGCGCGACGTTCGCATTGATCAGCGACGTCCCGCCGAGCCCACAGCCCACCACCGCGTTGACGTCTTCGTTCACGTGCACTTCGAGCAGCGCGAGCGGCGAACCGATCTGCGCCTCGGCCGTGTTGTACTGGATCTGCTCGACGCCCTGCAAGGGGGTGCGCGGAAACTCGCCGGCCATGAATTCGCGGCCGCGCTCGAGCACGCACACGCGACGGCCCGCGCGCGCCATGCGGCTCGCGGCGATCGCGCCGCCGTAGCCCGAGCCGATCACGACCACCTCGTAATGCCGTTGCAGCGCCGTCGGCGCGCTCGATAAGCGGTTCATCAGGACCACCTCGTCTGGAATCGGATGCGGGGAACGGAAGGTCGACTTCGAAACAAAGACGGCGTGCTGCGGGAGCTTTTTTATCGTAGGCGGAATATCGGCGCAAAAAAAGCGCGCCGTGGAGGGCGCGCCGAAGTCGTAGCGTGCGACGTTCAGGGCGGCACGACCGGCCGGCCGTTGCCGGGGTGTACCCGGCCGTACGGGCATGCGCACTTACCGCACTTCTTATGTGGCCTGTTGGTTATCCGAACTATTACGCGGCCACTTCATTGAATTCGCTATCGCTCGATTCCGCCGCGAGCAGATTCAGCGCAACCAGAATCGCCGCGCGATTGTCGACGTCGATCTCGATGCCGAGCGCGTCGGTGAGCCAGCGGCCGAGCTTGGTGTTGGAAAATTCCTCGGCGCCGGCCGTCTTTTTCGTGGTGACGCCGAGTTTGACGGCGCGATAGTGATAGGAGGGCACCCGATGCTGAGCCGCGACCGCCGAAAGCCCGCCTTTGCCTTCGGAGCACCAGCCGAGGCTGCCGGCCAGCACGATCCGCTCGGGTTCGTCGAGCCCTTCGATGAACTCGCGCGCCGCGCGCCGCACGCGCTGTTCGTCGAGGCCGTATTGCAGTAGCACGCTTTCCACCGGGTCTTCGAGCGCGTGCGCGTGCAGATCGATTTCCTGCGCGACGCCCTCGGTCTCCATCGACACGTTGCGCTGATGGCACGCGCTGCGCAGGCAGTCGATCAGATAGCGGCGGAAATACGCGCATACCGCGTAGCTGTTGGACGGCGCGCTGTCGGCGCGCGCGTTCGTTTCAGTGTGGCCGGGCGCGAGGCGCAACACCTTCGCGTAGATGAACTGAGCGACCAGTTCTTCCTTGTCCTCGCCAAGCGCCTGCAATTCGAGCGGGTGGTAGGTCCGCAACGCGCGCTTGACCAGTTCGACCATCGACACCATTTCGTCCGCTGAGAGCCGGGTGCGCCTGCGCCACAGATCGGGGAGGATCGCGTCGTCGAGTTGGCGGGCGAACTCGTAGCTCGGGACTGCGCCCATGGAAAACCTCCGTCGGTTGGCAGGGAGCGCGGCGAGCCGCGGCGCGTGGGCCGCGAGTCGAGGGAAGGTGGCTGAAATGCCGCGCTGAAACGTGAATGCAGTATGGTTCGCGGCAAGGCCCTCGCCTATATGGATTAAGTGTTAGCCGATGGGTAAACTGCCCGGGTAAACCTTCTGATGGATTGCTGACGATTCGTCTGAAGAGCGGGCATTCGCCGTAGAATAGACCGCGGGGGCGGCGCGTTCGGTCGCCCGATTCGACCCGCGGTTGCCACGAAGTGCCGGAGCGCCGCCGCTTCGTCAGTGTTTCGTCTCAACGAAGTTGCCATGCCCGCGCGATAAAGCTGCGTGGGATCGGCGTAAGCGCTAAAGCGCTCACGCCGATCGACAGAGGAGACCGCCCCATGCGGGCCGACCCGATCCAGCGTGCCATCGACGAAGACCTCGTGCGCGTGCTCTACGCGCAGGATCCGATCGCGTTCTTTTCGCACTGGTTTTCGATCGCGGTGCTGGTGGCGATCTACTGGCCGCATGTGCCGGCGCCGCCGCTGTTTATCGCGTGTTTCGTTTTTTATGCGCTCGCCAATTGCGCGGGCCTGGCGCTGTGGATTTGCAATCGCCGCTATCCGCAGCTCGTCTCGCCGCGCGACTGGATCTATCTGCACGCGCTGCGCGGCGTGCTCCTCTATAGCGGGCCGGGGTTCGCGGTGTGGTTCGCGTTCCAGAGTCCGCAAACCGATCTGCCGTTATTGCATACCGTACTGCTGGTGACGCTCGCGGCCGGCGTGTTCATGTCGAATGGGTTCGATCTCCTCAATTTTTCGACGTCGATTCCGTTTCTGCTGCTGCCGTCGATCGTGCTGCATTTCGGCTCGCATACGTTCGATCGCACGATTCTCGCGATCGTGCTCGCGTTCTTCTTCTGCGCGATCAACGTCTACGCGATGAGCTATCGCAAGCTGTTTCGCCAGGTCGTGCAGGCGCGTGTCGATCAGCAATACCTCGCGGAATCGCTGGCCGCGCAAAAGCGCGTCGCCGAAGAAGCGAGCCTCGCGAAGACGCGCTTTTTCGCGGCGGCAAGCCACGATCTGCGTCAGCCGCTACATGCGATCGGCCTGCTCGCGGCATCTCTGAACGATCCGGCGGCGACGCCCGCGCAGCACGCGAAGACGGCCGGGCACATCGTCTATAACGTCGAGGCGCTCAATCAGCTGTTCAACCAGGTGCTCGATCTGGCCCGGCTCGAAAGCGGCGTGACCCAGGTGATCCGGTTGCACTTCCGGCTCTCCGAGCTGTTCGACCGGGTCGGTAGCCAGTATCGTCCGCAGGCCGCGGCGAAGGGGCTCGCGCTGCGCATCGCGCCTACGACGATGGTCGTCTACGACGATCCGGTGCTGCTCGAACGCGTGTTGAGCAATCTGCTGTCGAACGCGGTGCGTTATACGGAGCAAGGCGCGATCTGGCTCGGCTTCCGGCGCGCGGGGCGACAGAAGGGCGGCTATATCGAGGTGCGCGATTCGGGCGTCGGCATGGCGCCGCAAGAGCACGAGCGCATTTTCGAGGAGTTTTACCAGGTCGAGAATCCGCAGCGCGACGCGCGTCAGGGGCATGGGCTCGGGCTGCCGACCGTCAGGCGGCTCGTCGGCCTGCTCGGCGGCGAGTTGCAACTGCGCTCGGCGCCGGGGCGCGGCTCGGTGTTCCGCTTTGCGGTGCAGGCGGGTGACGCGAGCGGCATCGTCGCGAGTCTGAACGATTCGGTCGCGGGCGGCCCGGCCGCGCAGGGGCGGCGCGTGCTGTGCATCGACGACGAGCCGTCGATACTCGAAGGCCTCGCGAGTCTGCTCGAGCGCTGGGGCTGCGACGTGCGCGGCGCGCGCGACGAAGCCGGCGCGCTCGCCGCGCTCGCGGACGGCTTCGTGCCCGACGCGGTGCTGTGCGACTACCAGCTCGCCAATCACCGCACCGGCGCGCAGGCGCTGAGCGCGATACGGGGCGTGCTTGCGCGGGAGGGGCACGGCAATGTGGTGACGCTGCTGATCACCGGCGATATGGCGTCGGCGGAGCTGACGGCGCTCGCGTTGCAGGGGATTCCGGTGCTGCACAAGCCGGTGACGCCGGCGCGGTTGCGACGCACGCTGGAAATGCTGTGGCAGCAGGCGGAGCTCGATCAGGGGCGGCCGGCGGGTGCGGTGGTGTTGGGGGGCGGAGCGGCGGACGACCCAGCGCCGCCGCCCGCCGCGGCCGGCTCGCCGCAAGCTGAAGCGGGCTCAGGGGCGCAAAGCGAAACGCAGCCTTAGAGGCGGGAAGCAAAGACGGGTTGGGCTTGCGGCGCAGCACAAAGCGCTACAACGTCTTCCCGGCCTCCAGCCATCCATTGATTACGGCGATCGCCGTCGACCGGTTATGCACACCGAGCGCCCGAAAGATTACCGATAGATGCACCTTCACCGTGCCTTCGGCGACGCCGAGATCGCGCGCGATCATCTTGTTGGTCCAGCCGCGATGCACGAGCCGCATGATGTCCTGCTGACGTGGTGACAGGTTCTCCAGCAGATGCTGCTGATGCGGCTGCAGCGACGGTACCTGCGTGACCGGTTCGATCTGGGAGACGGTGCCGGGGCCCGGCCCGCGGACGGCTTGCGCGGCGGCGCTCGGGGCCGGCACACGTGCCGATCCATCAGCATCGGCGCCCGCGCAGCTGGCCGCCTGCGTCTCGCGCGAGCCGAGCAGACTCAGCGCCTCCATCGGCACATAGGCACCGCCGGACAGCACCAGCTCGATCGCCTTCAGCATCACGCTGGCGGGCTGGCGCTTGGGCACGAAGCCGAGCGCGCCGGCCGCGAGCACCGCGCGCATCTCGTTGGGCGATTCCTCTGCGGACAGCACCACGACCGGCAGCGCCGGATTCGCCTTCAGCAGCGTTTCGAGCGAGCTCGCGCCGCTCATGCCCGGCATATGCAGATCGACGATCGCCAGATCGTGATTCGCGTCGGGTCGCGCGGCGGTCGCAAGGGTTTCCCAACTGTCGGCTTCGTCGAACTGGGCGTCGGGATCGAAGCCGCGCAGCATGCCTTTGACGCCTTGCCGGATCAGTTCATGGTCGTCGGCTACAAGAAACTTCATGATGTCTCCGCGAGTCGAGCCTGTCCGTTGAGGGCTGCCGCCGTTGCACATGCCGCAGTTGCAGCATGCGCAGTTGCAGTGTGACTAACTGCTGTACTCGTGACACGCACCGCGGTCGTCGCCGAAATCGTTGCCTCGGTTCTCGCCGCGTGGAGTGTCGCACTTACCGCCGCAACCGGCATCGTTCGATGCGCTTCGTGATGTTAAGGCAGGTCTCCCGCGCATAGGTTCCGGCTTGCTACGTAGACGAGCCGCGCGCCCCGTTTTTGAAGCGCTGACGCGCACGATCCGGAAGGTTATGCCCGCCGGATCGACACGGGTTCGGGCGCCGCTATCTGACCGCGAACAGCGTCGCATTCATCAGAAGCTTGAAGGCGAAGCCGAGCGACATCGCCGCGGTCACGCCGAAGCACCATAGCGCGATGAACCAGAGCCAGCCCGGCAGTTTGCGGCTGGGCGTTGCCGCAGTGGCGGTGGGAGCCGACGCACTGGCATCCCGCGTTTCAGTGATAGTGATGTTGGTCGCCATGACGCACCTTGCCTCGAAAGACCCAGTAACCCATCGCCGTATAGGCGACGATGATCGGCAGGATCACCGCCGCGCCGGCCAGCGTGAACGTCTGGCTCGCGCGTGGCGCGGCGGCTTCCCATAGCGTGATGCTCGACGGAATCGCATACGGCCACAGACTCACGAGCAGCCCGAGATAGCCGAGCAGCACGAGCGCCAGCGCGAGCACGAACGGTGTCTTGTGATGGCGCGCGTGCACCGCGCGATGCATGAAGAACGCGCAGATCGCGACGAGGAACGGCACCGGCAGCAGACGATAGAAGATTCCGTCATGGAACCAGCGTTGTGCGATACCCGCATCCATCAGCGGCGTCCACAGGCTCACGAGCGCGATGAAGCCGAGCAGCACCAGCGTCAGCGGCCAGAGCACGCGATGCAGCCTTCGCTGCAGATCGCCCTCAGTCTTCGCGACGAGCCAGCAGCAGCCGAGCAGCGCGTAGGTCGCGACGAGTCCGAGGCCCGTCAGCAGGCTGAACGGCGTGAGCCAGCCGAACGCGTCGCCGGCATAGGCGCCATCGGCGACCGGAATGCCTTGCAGGAACGCGCCGAGCACGATGCCCTGGAAGAACGCCGCGCCGGCCGAGCCGCCGATGAATGCGAGGTCCCACAGATGCCTCGTGCGACGCGACTTCGCGCGGATCTCGAACGACACGCCGCGAAAGATCAGGCACACGAGCATGAACACGAGCGGCAGATAGAGCGCCGACAACACGGTCGAGTAGACGACCGGAAACACCGCGAACAGCGCGGCGCCGCCGAGCACGAGCCAGGTTTCGTTGCCGTCCCACACTGGCGCGACCGTGTTCATCATCAGGTCGCGTTCCTTTTCGTCGGGGAAGAACGGAAAGACGATGCCGATGCCGAGGTCGAAGCCGTCCAGCACCACGTAGATGAAAAGGCCCAGCGCGATAATCGCGGCCCATACGACGGTTACGTCCATTTTTTCTTTCTCTCGAAGCGTAGGTTAGACGGCGTCGATCATCCGATCGGCGGCGGACAGCGGGCGGCGCGCGGTCTGCGCGGTCATCGGCTGCGGCAGGCCGAGGGACATGTCGTGCGACTTGCCGCCAGGCAGCGCAGGACCGGAGCGCATCAGCTTCAGCATGTAGTAGATGCCGGTGCCGAACACGAGGAAGTAGACGGCCACGAACGTCATCAGTGACAGACCGACCTGCTGCGTGGTCAGCGGCGATACCGCCTGCGACGTGCGCATCACGCCGTACACGACCCACGGTTGACGGCCCGCTTCGGTGGTGACCCAGCCGGCCAGCAGCGTGATGAAGCCGCTCGGCCCCATCGCGACGCACAGCCGCTGGAACCACTTCGCTTCGAACAGGCGCCCGCGCCGGCGCAGCACCCAGGCCGCGATCGACATCGCGATCATCAGCACGCCGAGGCCGGCCATGATGCGGAAGCTCCAGAACACGACGGTCGAATCCGGTCGGTCCTGCGGCGGGAATTCCTTCAGGCCGCGGATTTCGCCGTCCCAGCTATGCGTGAGGATCAGGCTGCCGAGGTGCGGCACCGACACCGCGTAGCGCGTGGTTTCGGCCTTCATGTCGGGGATGCCGAACAGGTTCAGCGCGGTACCGCCCTTTTCGGTATTCCACAAGCCTTCGATTGCTGCGATCTTCGCCGGCTGATATTCGCGCGTGTTCAGGCCATGCTGATCGCCGACGAATGCCTGGATCGGCGTCAGAATCAACAGCAGCCACAGCGCCATCGAGAACATCTTCTTGACGGCGGGATCGCGCCGGCCGCGCAGCAGATGCCACGCGCCGACCGCCGCGACCACCAGCCCCGCCACGATGAACGCCGCGAGCGCCATATGCGCGAGCCGGTAGGGGAACGAAGGATTGAAGATGATCTTGAACCAGTCGAGCGGCACGACGTGACCGTCGACGACCTTGAAGCCCTGCGGCGTCTGCATCCAGCTATTGGACGCGAGAATCCAGAAGGTCGAGATCAGCGTGCCGATCGCGACCATCAGCGTCGCGCCGAAGTGCGCCCGCGGACTCACGCGCTGCCAGCCGAACAGCATGATGCCGAGGAAGCCCGCTTCGAGAAAGAATGCGGTCATCACCTCGTACATCAGCAGCGGACCCGTGATCGGCCCGGCGAAACTCGAGAAGCCCGACCAGTTGGTGCCGAACTGATAGCTCATCACGACGCCCGAGACGACGCCCATGCCGAAGGCCACCGCGAAGATCTTCGACCAGAACAGACAAAGATCTTTGTAGTAGGCCTTGCCGGTTTTCAGCCAACGCCATTCGAGAACGGCGATGAAACTGGCGAGACCGATGCTGAGCGCGGGGAAAACGATGTGAAAAGAAACGGTGAACGCGAATTGAATGCGCGCGAGATCGAATGCCGATAGTGCGGAGTTCATGATCCTGTTGTGCGTGATGGCCGCGTGAACGGACTTACGCGCGTCGACCGATGTCGGTGCGCACTGCGCTGGGCAGATGGCGCAAGAGTAGGGGATCGAAACAAAAAGTGTTGCGATGCGATGTGCGTCAAAAAACCGCCTTGTTTTATGCGAAATACGCTTATCGATGAGCCAAGCCGTTGTTGAGTATCAAGTTTCTTTTGGCGGCCGATACGTGGCCGTGTGTGCCTCGTCGCGTGAGCTGCGTCAATCGACCGCGTTGCAGCAATGCGTTTCGCGCAGCCTTGCGCCGCAAGGTCGCGGGCGGTGTCTGTCGCCAGCCGACAATCGATCCATCCAAACCGACTTCGTCTGTGGGCGTGCTGGTCGGGCGATCTTTTTACTTCTACGATGCACGCTGCCGCGTGGCCGTTTCAGCTTTTTCTCTTCACTTTTTCGTTGCATTATCGGTTCATCATTGGTTTGGTAATCGCTGGGTTTGCGTGAACCGTCTTGCAGCGTATTGGATGGCGTTCAGTGGCGGTGCTATTTCGCGGCGGCTTTTCTCGATAGCCAATTGCCGCGAGGCGATTGCGCGGGCCGTCGTGGCCGCTTTTCGCCGTACCATGTCTTGCCCAGGTATTGCGGCCGTTTCCGTCGTTTCCTTTATTCATTGCCACATTCGCACGGCGTTCTGTCATGCGTCGCGCGCATGCTTCGTGAGCAGCTTCCGCTTCATCCACCTGCCGGCGACGGCAGACTTCATCGACAAGGAGTCAGCAGATGAGCACGATCAGGACGAAAGACGGTACCTCGATTTTCTACAAGGACTGGGGCCATGGTCGCCCGGTCGTGTTTTCGCACGGCTGGCCGCTGACCGCCGATGCGTGGGATGCGCAGATGCTGTTTCTCGGCAGCAAGGGCTTCCGCGTGATCGCGCACGACCGGCGCGGTCACGGCCGCTCGGAGCAGCCGTGGGACGGCAACGAGATGGACACCTACGCCGACGACCTCGCCGCGCTGATCGAACATCTCGATCTGCAGGACGCGACGCTGGTCGGCCATTCGACAGGCGGTGGCGAAGTTGCGCATTACATCGGCCGGCATGGCACGGGGCGCGTCGCGAAGGCCGTGCTGATCGGCGCGGTGCCGCCGCTGATGCTGAAGACCGCCGATAATCCGCTCGGCCTGCCGATCGACGTGTTCGACGGCATCCGCAAGGGCGTCGCGGACGATCGCTCGCAGTTCTTCAAGGATCTGGCCGTGCCGTTCTACGGCTACAACCGGGAGGGCGCGAAGGTGTCGCAGGGCGTGATCGATTCATTCTGGCGCCAGGGCATGGCCGGTTCGATCAAGGGGCTATATGACTGCATCGAGCAGTTCTCCGAAGTCGACTACACCGAAGATCTGAAGAAGATCGACGTGCCGACCCTCGTGCTGCACGGCGACGACGACCAGATCGTGCCGATCGACGCAGCAGGCCGACGCACCGCGGAGATCGTCAAAAACGCAACGCTGAAGGTTTATCCGGGCGGCCAGCACGGCATGTGCACGGTGGAGGCCGACAAGGTCAATGCCGATCTGCTCGAATTCATCGGCGCCTGAGCGAACGTAACGACGTGATCTGTTGAGGACGCGGGCGGCATACGGACGCCGCTCGCGTCGGACGCCCCGCGCCCGCGGGCGTCAGGTAAAGCCACTTCTGGAACAAAAATCCACTTTCAGTTATACGATGTCGCACGAATGCGATGTCCTTATGTCTTTGTTTTTTAAAGGGCTACGAAACTGTCGCGCAGTAACTTAAGGGTAAATGCGGAGTTGAAATCCGCTTGTTCATCGCCGATAGTACGTTATCGTACAACTTGGGTGTGTTATGTGACGCGCACAGCGCGATTCGCCGGCCGCTCAGATCCTCTGTCTGTTCTCTGAAGACCTCGCGCGCGGCGCAGTAAAAGGAACCCCTATGAAGAAGATTGCCCTGAGTGGCGCCGGCGGCCAGCTCGGCTCCGTGGTACGTGCTGAATTCGTCGCGCGCGGCGTGCCGCTGCGCTCGGCCGCGGGCTCCAAAGTACTGACGCCGCTCGTCGACGGCGAAGACGTGATGAACGGCGACCTGCGCGATCCGGCGGTGGTCGACCGTCTGCTGAACGGCGTGGACGTGCTGATCCATTTCGCCGGCACGAGCGTCGAGCGTCCGCTGCCCGAGATCATCGAGAACAACCTGCGCGGCCTCGTCGAAGTCTACGAAGGTGCGCGCCGCAACGGCGTGAAGCGCATCGTGTTCGCGAGCTCGAACCACGCGATCGGCATGTATCCGGTCACCGAGCATCTGAGCCTCGACTGCGAACTGCGCCCAGACGGCTTCTACGGCTTGTCGAAGGTGTGGGGCGAAGCGCTCGCGCGCATGTACTGGGACAAGCACGGCATCGAAAGCGTGTGCGTGCGGATCGGCAGCTGCCTCGAGCGCCCGACCGAGCAGCGCCATCTGAGCACCTGGTTCGGCCACAAGGACCTGATGCATTTCCTCGACCGCTGCATCGAAGCGGAAGACGTCGGCTTCCTGACCATCTGGGGCGTGTCGGCCAATACGCGCAGTTGGTGGGACAACAGCGGCGCCGCGCGTCTCGGCTACGAGCCGAAGCAGAACGCCGAGGACTACGCGCAAGACATCCTGTCGCGCCCGAATCCGCTCGATGAGCTGTGCCAGCGCTACCAGGGCGGTAGCTTCGTCGGCATCGACTATTCGCGCAAGGCTTGAGTCCCGTTCGGCTTGACGGGCAATGCATCACGAGGAGTAGCAGCAATGAAGATCAAGGGTATTCGCTGGTGGATGGTCGCGCTGGTCGCGGCCGGCCTGATCATCAATTACCTGGCGCGTAACACGTTGTCGGTCGCGGCTCCGACGATGATGAAGGAGCTCAACATCACGACCGAGCAGTATTCGCACGTGGTCGTGGCGTGGCAGCTCTGCTATGCGTTCATGCAGCCGGTCGCCGGTTTCGTGCTCGACACAATCGGCACCAAGGCCGGCTTCGCGGTGTTCGCTCTGGTGTGGTCGGTGGCTTGCGCGGCGGCTGCATGGGCGACGGGCTGGCGCAGCCTCGCGGTGTTCCGCGGTATCCTGGGTCTCGCCGAATCGGCCGGTATTCCGGCTGGCGTGAAGGCGACCAGCGAGTGGTTCCCGGCGAAAGAGCGTTCGGTTGCGATCGGCTGGTTCAACATTGGCTCGTCGATTGGCGCGCTGCTTGCGCCGCCGCTCGTCGTGTGGGCACTGTTTCACGGCCGCTGGCAACTCGCGTTCGTGATCGTCGGCGTGGCGGGTATCGTATGGAGCGTGCTGTGGATGATCATCTACAAGCATCCGCGCAATCAGAAGCTGCTGGCCAACGCGGAGCGCGACTACATTCTGAGCGGCCAGGAAGCGAAGCATCACGATGACATCAACATGCCGAAGCGCAACTGGCGCGCGATGCTGGCGAGCCGCGATTTCTGGGCGATCGGTATTCCGCGAATTCTGTCCGAGCCGGCCTGGCAAACCTTCAACGCGTGGATTCCGTTGTACATGATGACCGAGCGTCACATGAACCTGAAGGAAGTCGCGATGTTCGCGTGGATGCCGTTCCTCGCCGCCGACATCGGCTGCGTGCTCGGCGGTTATCTGAGCCCGCTGTTCCACAAGTACGCGAAGGTGTCGCTGTTCGCGTCGCGCAAGATGGTGTTCGTGGTCGGTGCGCTGTTCATGATCGGGCCGGCGTGCATCGGTCTCGTCGAGAGCCCGTACATGGCGGTGGCGCTGCTGTGCGTCGGCGGCTTCGCGCACCAGACGTTGTCGGGCGCGCTGTACGCGATCACGTCGGACATGTTCGGCAAGCACGAGGTCGCGACCGCGACCGGCATGGGCGGCATGGCCGGCTATCTGGGCGCCGCTGCGTTCACCGCACTGTTCGGCGTGCTCGTTACGCAGATCGGCTACAGCCCGCTGTTCGTCGTGCTGGCGGTATTCGATCTGATTGCCGCGGCCGTGGTCTGCCTGATGGCCAGGAGTTCGGACAAGATGCCGGAGCCGAAGTGGACGTTGCCGGATGCGGTGACGGCGAAGTAATGTGAGGTGCGGTCGGCTCTGGTGGGCCGATCAGGTGAAAGAAGCGGCGCCCGCGAGTGGGCGCCGTTTTTTGTCGGTTTTCGGCCGTTTGCAGGATGGCGGTGTTGCGCCGCGAGCGTTGCAGCCGGCAAGCAGATTAATCGGCGCTGAACAATTCGTTTTGCTACGCGGTCAGGCGATGCGACGAGTATTGCCGCTCTCAGATGAGGCGATGAGGCCGTGTTGACGGAATGTCTAACCGGTTCAACTCTTCGTTTCAGAAGCGCAATAGAGCATCGCAAGAATGAGAGCGCAAAAAACGCTCAGCTTCCTGAGGATCATGCGCAGGTTGCGACCAGCGCCGCACAGCACGGCATGCAGCGCAACGCCTACGGCGCCCTTTAACCAGTTACGCCCGAGCTTGCCGTCGCTCTTCATGTGCCCGATGGCCGGCTCGATAGTGCTGCGCCGCCGGATCATTGCACGCAACGCACGCGTCACGCCGCGACGCAATCCCGGATGCCAGATCTTCATACAATCAATCTCGACACCCCGGTAGCCGCGATCAAAGAAGACCGTCTCGGGCTTCACCTCGCACAGCATGTGGCTTTGTTCAAGCGCTTCGGCCAAGGTATGGCCATCGTAGGGATTGCCCGGCATCGAGCGAATACCGATCACCAGTCCTTCGCGGTGGGTCGTGACGATCGACACCTTGACGTCAAACTCGTACGGCTTGCGCGCCTTGCCCTTCGATATGCATTCGACTTCTGGCGCATGTAACGGGTACAGCTTGTTGCTGTCTTTGGGGCTTTTGCGTGAGGATGCGCTTCGCACGGTGGATCAGCTCGTCCAGTGCAGCGCGAGCAGTTTCACCAACCTGATCCAGTCGCCGCTCAACATCACGCATCACACGTCCCACGCGCGAACGCAACGTGCGCAGTGACTTCTTCATGCGGCGAAACTGCTTCGCATGCGCGTAGCGGCCGTCTGAGCGGCCAGCCGCGGTGCTTCGCGGTTGTAGTTCTGCCTCAGCTTCAGCCCGTGGCGCGCAGCGGCCTTCAACAGGTGCTGCCGGCAACGCTCAAGCAGGCGTGAGTCGGTCGGGTGCGCGATCGCCTTCTCCATGACCGTTGTATCGACAATCACCCGCTTCGCGCTGCTGGGCTTGAGCACGCCCGCCCGTTTGGCCGCCTCGATCGTCTCGGCCAGCAACTCCTCCACGCCAGCTTCACCCAGCCTCGTGCGCCAGCGCGTCAGACTCGAAGGATCAAGAGGCGGCTTCGTCTGCAGGTACGTCTCGCGAGTAAAAACCTGCCAGTTCGGGTTTTCTACCCATTGCCAGATGACCTCTTCATCGGACAAGCCGAAGGCATGCTGCAGGTACCGTAGTCCCGCGATCAGCCGCGTGTCCGTTGCGGGGCGCCTGCGACGCGAGCGAAAGCTTGCGCTCATCACTTCCTGCAAGTGCTCCCACCGAATCAGATCGGCCAGCCTGATCAACGGATGCTTCAGGTTGATCTGCTCACGAAGCGGTTGACGGAAAAAGTCACCTTCGTTCATCGGCGTCTTCGGACCCATCCAGACCTCGACAGAATTTGCAGGAAACAACCATCAATCTGCCAGGTTCCTGCAATTGCATCAACCGCTTTCTGCGTCAAGCCCTTGCTGTACAAGGCACTTCGGTTTGTTCAGGACGGACTATCTTAGTACCAAGATTCTCGTAGCACCTTTGTCGACATCTTTATCCTGCAAGTCCCGAGGTGTCTCCCTTCTCATTATCGAACTGCCACTCAAAAAATGACGGCACCATTTCATGCATTTTTCATAAAATTACTTTGTTTGCGTCGAGATTTTATATGTAAAGCGCATGGGTACAGATAAGAATTTCGAGAGGTGCCGACGTTTTGGTAAATCCGGAATTGTGAATAATCGTTAAATTTTTCTTAACTGATACATAACGCTTGACGAGATCAAAACTTCATACGAAAATAAATCGCGTTATATCTTGCTATATTCGATTAATAAATAAATGCGCCCAATTTTAGTGAAACCTACCGGCGGCACATGTTTAAGGTCTCTGTAGATATTCTGTGTGGTGCGATGACGCAAAGAGATGGGATTTGCTCTTAAGGCGACGGAGAAGAATGTGAATTTTGCAAAGCAGCTTGTGGGTTGTCCCGAGCACTTCGTAGAAAGCAAGTTTTTTCGATCGAATAATCGAGTGGACGCTGGAGGCGAATCCCCAGTGGAATCAGAACTTGATTTAGCAAGTATCTCCACGGCAGGTGTTAATCCCGCGTTTAGTGAGGGCGACGAATTCTGCGATGTTCATCCGTTTAGCGGGTTTGCTGCATTCATGGATTGATCGTGTTGATGGCGCCCGAGAATCGTCGGTTAGGCGGGATAGATATTTTCTTTTGAATTGAATGAACCTGGCACATTTCAATTTAACAGGGCATCGATAAAATCGAAGCGGTCTTTTTGTTGCGTGAAAGCTTGATAAATAACAAGCTCGTTTGCGATAAAATTGAAATATGATGAGTGCACGCCTCTATTATCAAATAGTAAATCTGGAGCAGGCGCATATCGAGGTGCGCGGCGCAGCAAAAGCATATATCGAATCGATTTTTGAGGATGACGATGCAGCGCTGCGGTCCGGTTCTCGCGACACAACAGTTCCCTGCGTGGATGCAAGCGATCTGATCGCGCGGCTGAACGCGCGCGCTGCGCACTGGCAGTCCGATCAACTGGCCCGCCATCCGATCGAGTGCGCGTCTGCTACAGTTCGCTTCGTCTCAGCGCAATATGCGCCAGTGGGACTCGCACCGGGCTGCGTGCTGCAGAACGTGGTGCACGTAGCAAACTGTCATGAGGCGTTGCCTGCGCATGCGCATGCGGCGCACCTGTGGCATGCCGGCGATTTTTCCCTCGCGCGCAATCATGCTTGCCTGTACCGTCAATTGCTCGAACATACCGGCCAGTATCTGCCGACGATCGATTCGCCGATGTTCGCGGAGCAGGCCGAACTGCTGTCGACATCGACGGACCTAGCGGCTTGCTGGCTGGCGTTGTCGCTCAGCCCCGGCGCATATGGTCCTGAAATTCTCGGCGCGGCGCTGTTTGAGTTGCAAGTCCCGATTTCGCCGGTCGTCGACGCATTGCTACGCGTCAGCGACGCCACACGTGGACACCCGTACCTAACGGCGCGGCATGATGCATCGAGGCAGGCCGCGCAACGCCACATCGAGCAGGCGATAGGCCGGATGCTCGGCGAGCCGAGCATCGACTCGTCGGCCGCGGTGGCGCGCATCGAACGCGGACACCGCATGTCGATGGATCTGCAGGGCGCGTGGCACGCCGCAATCGCTCGCCACGTGCGCGAGCGTCTGCTCGATCCGACGGTCGCGATGGTCGAACTGATCCGCCGAAAATCCCGCTTCGCGGTGGGTTACCACAATCGGCTCAAACTCGCGGACCGTCCATTCGACGACTACGTAGTGCAGGATCCCGAGCATTTTGTCCGCGATCTCGCACACTCGCGCTGGATTGTGCGCGGCCATCCCGAACAGAGCCTGTTGCTGACCAAGCTGGTCGCATTTGGCGGCCCGATGTTTCGTGTGTTTTCCGATAAAGAACTTGATGTGATGCGCGCGTGGATCGCATCGCTGCCTGCCGGCGCGTCGGCAGGGCCCTCCACGAATAGCTCGCGAGTTACAACATCAACTCCGTACGCCCAATCTGTGCCGCGCGAGCATCGCGTCGCCGAAAGGGAACCCGTGCGCGCCGCGAGTGGGAAGGTGGGTCCGCGCGAGCTGTATCACCGGCTGCTTAACCACGAGAACAACTCGACAGTATTCGACGATGCCCGAGCATTCGCGGAAACTTGGCTCGCGCGTGCAGCCGGGATCGCCGAATGCGGTCCGGATGCGCTGCCATTCGCGGACTACACGCATGAACGTCTGCGGCATTGGTTCGAGGACCGGGCGCTTCATCAGGCGCAGTCGTATGCAGGCCCCGGACAGGACATCCACAAGCCGCGCGAACAGGTGATCGAGGAGGCCGTACAGCTCTGCCCGATGATCTTTGTCGACGGCGGCTGGGTGCAGCGTTGGACCAACGCCGGGCATGTGGAGACGGGCATCGGCACGTTGCTCTACAAGATCTTTTCTGACGAGATCGGCAACGGCGACACGCAACTGAATCATCCGAATATCTATCGCGACTTGATGCGGCAGATGCGTATCGATCTGCCTGATTTCAGGAGCCGCGCATTCGCAATGAGCGAGCTGTTCAGCGAGGCTGCTTTCGAAGTGCCCGCGTTCTGGCTGTCGATCTCTCAGTTTCCACGCCGCTTTTTGCCGGAAACGCTCGGGCTGAATCTGGCGATGGAGCTGTCGGGCGTCGGAGGCGCGTACCGCACCGCGCGCGACGAACTTCGCCACTACCAGTTCGATACCCGCTTCGTCGATCTGCACAACACGATCGACAACGTTTCCACCGGGCACTCCGCCATGGCACTACAAGCGATCGAACTATATATGGACGCAGCGCTGGCCACGGCCAGCCTGGCAGCATCGAGCACGCAGTGGCGACGTGTATGGACCGGCTTCCGTGCGCTCGCGATTCCGCGACGCAGATGGAAGGAAGTGTTCGCGAAGTCGACGTATACCGTTTGACGATTCACGCGTCGCACATCGAAAAAGGGATCTGAGAGTGAGTTCATATGTCATTGGCGTTTCGTTCGGTTATCACGATAGCGCGGCTGCGATAGTCCGCGACGGCGAGATCATCGCCGCGGCGCAGGAGGAGCGCTTCACGCGGGTCCGGCACGATCCGGGCTTTCCGCTGAATGCGCTGCGCTACTGTCTGCGCGAGGCCGGCGTCACGCTCGCGGATGTCTCGGCGATCTTCTACTACGAGAATCCGGTCAAGAAGCTTGGCCGCATCGTGTCGACCTACTTCGCCTTCGGTCCGCGCGGCTTCGGGTCGTTCATTTCGGACGTGCCGAACTGGATTACCGGCAAGGTGTTCGTCAAACAGCTAATTCGTCGGGAACTGGAGAGGGGCTTTGGGGAGTCCGCGCGTGTACCGGCGGTCCATTACATCGATCACCATGTGTCGCATGCATCTGCGGCGTTCTTCCCCGGTCCGTTCCCGGAAGCAGCCGTGCTGTGCGTGGACGGCGTCGGCGAATGGGCGACCACCAGCGCGTGGGTTGGCGAGCGGAACACACTGCACCCGGTCTGGGAGATCCGCTTTCCTCACTCGCTCGGCCTGTTGTACTCGGCGATGACCTACTTCTGTGGGTTTAAGGTCGATTCGGGCGAATACAAGTTGATGGGACTCGCGCCGTATGGTGAGCCGGTCTACTACGAGACGATCCTTGACAACCTGATCGACCTGAAGCCGGACGGTAGTTTCTGGCTGAACATGAAGTACTTTGACTACGCAGTCGGCAACTGCATGGTCACCGACGAGTTCGCTACGCTATTCGGCGGGCCCCGCCGCGAATCCGAGAGCCGCATCACGAAGCGGGAGTTCGATCTCGCCGCGTCGGTGCAGCGTGTGCTTGAGGAAGCGATGCTGCGCATCGGCCGCACGATACGAAAGCAGACGGGCCAGCGCAATCTGTGTCTTGCGGGTGGCGTCGCGCTGAATTGCGTCGCGAACGGTAGGCTGCTCAAGGCGCAGGTCTTCGACCGAATCTGGGTGCAGCCCGCCGCCGGCGATGCAGGTGGCGCGCTTGGCGCGGCGCTCGCGGGCTGGCACATGCAGATGGGGCATGCTCGTACTCTCGGATCGACGGACCGGATGAAAGCGACGCTGCTCGGCACGTCGTATAGCAATGCGGAGATCGAAGTCGTTCTCAACGGCCACGGTGCGGTGTTCGAGCGGCTCTCCGACGAAGCTCTGCCGGCTCATGTCGCCGGGCTGCTCGCGGAGGGCAATGTGGTCGGTTGGTTTCAGGGCCGCATGGAATTTGGGCCACGTGCACTGGGCGCGCGTTCGATTCTCGGCGATCCGCGCAACCAGGCGATGCAAAGCGTGATGAATCTCAAAATCAAAAACCGCGAGTCGTTCCGTCCGTTCGCGCCGGCCGTGCTCGAGGAACACGCGAAAGAGTGGTTCAGTCTGGACAGCGCGAGCCCGTACATGCTGTTCGTCGTCGATGTCCAGCCCACGCATCGTAAGCCGGTCAGCGCGTCGCAGCAAACGCTGACTGGCATCGATCTGCTTAACTGCGTGCGCTCGTCGATTCCTGCCGTCACGCACGTCGATTTCTCGGCGCGCGTTCAGACGGTGGACAAGGACGCGAATCCGCGCTTCAGGCAGCTTCTCGAAGCGTTCCACCAACAGACGAACTGTCCGGTCCTCGTCAACACGTCGTTCAACGTGCGCGGGGAGCCGATCGTCGAGACGCCGTCGAATGCTTACCTCTGCTTCGTGCGCACACAGATGGATTACCTCGTGGTGGGCAACTACGTGCTGCGCAAGGCCGATCAGCCGGAACTGGTGGAGGAGGGCGACTGGCGCACCGAATTCGCACTCGACTGAACCGGGGCGACGTCGCCCTGTATCCACACACTGTTATTCCTCGAGACATCCATGAAAATGGTCTTCAGATTTGTGTTGCTTGTCGTTCTCACGTTGTCGTTTTTCATCTTCGTCGTTCCGGTCGGAGCATGTGCGCGGCTGGTCTCGGACAAGCTCCGTTTGCGCAAGCACGAACGAGCGTCAACCTACTTTCATCTGTTTCCGACCGCCCGGACGAACGGTGCGCGCCGTCACCAAGGCAGCGTAGAGCAGTTCACGAGCCGCAATTCCTGACATCGAGACGAGGAGGCTGAATGGACAGGCGCGCATTGACGCACGACGAGGCGGTTCGCGAGGTGTACCGGTTGACGCCGCAGATCCGCGAGTATGACGAGTTTATGTATCTCGGCGTGCGCTGGTTGCCGTACACGATGTTCTTTCATCACAAGAACTACCGGTCGGATGTGATCAACACGGACGATTTGGGCTTCCGGCTCAGCACATTCGACGACGTCCGCGACGTGAGTGTGGCCAATCTACCGAAGGGGCGGCCGGTCAACCTGCTGGTCGGTGGCTCGACCGCGCTGGGCACGGGCGCGACGGCAGATTCGCATACCGTCGCCTCACGGCTCGCGGCGTGGACCGGCGAGCCATGGTTGAATTTCAGCGGACGGGGCTATAACGCGGTCCAGGAGGTGCTGATGTACATGATGCATCAGCACCGCTTCGAGCAGATCAATCACATCGTGGTGTTGAGCGGCATCAATACACTCGCGCTCGAAGGGCAGCCCGACGAACTCGCCACCGACCACGGACGTTACTACTACTCGTTCGAGTACCAGCACTACATGAACCGGTACAACGATGACCTGAAAAGGCGCGCGCGAACTTACGCGTCGACGCTGGACGGCCGCGAGAAGAACTTCATCTCCCGATATATCAACCGGTTGCTGCGGAGGACAACCCTGCGGACGTCGTGATCACCGACGACGGTACCGACACCGATGCGCGGGTCAAACGTGCGGCTTGGGTCGTGTCGAACGCGATGAAGCAGTGGCAGCAGTTACTGGCCGGAACGGGCACGAAGCTGAGTTTCGTTTTACAACCGATGTCGTCCTGGACCCGTGATCACCTGACGTTGGACGAGGCGGACATCTTTCACGCGATTGACAGTTGCCCGAACAATTTCTGGCGACTCTTTGCGAGGATCCTCGGCAAGGAGATTCACGCCCCGTTTGCCGACGGCATACACGAGGTCTGCGAGACGCGGAAGATCGGTTTTGCGGACATGAACGTGCTGCTGCGCGACTCGCCGGTCATCGACGACTACCTGTTCGTCGACCGCGTGCATTTCAACGACAAAGGCTACGACGAAGTAGCGCGCCTGATCGCCAACAAGGTGCTTTAACGGCTTGCCTGAAGTTGCAACTGGAGGAATTCATGAAACAGCAGACGAAGAAGGCTGGCCCGCTCGCGATTATTGCCGCGTTGTTCCGCAAGCTGTTCCGGAAGAGAAAGAAGAAGCAGGAAAGTTCGATCTATCCGCTTCGCTGAGCGCACAGAACAGGCTGGCGAGGCGCCTCCGCGACCGACGGGGCGCCGCGATGCTCATTTCATCCGGGGACAGTGAGCGCCCCATGTCAACAAGGACAGGAGTCCCGTGAAGATTTTTGCTATGAAGCCAGGCCATGATGGCGCCATCGCGCTGGTCGATGCTGCGAGCGGCAAGCTGGAATGGTCGTTCGAGCCGGAGAAGGACAGCTTTCCGCGCTATGAGGTGTTCAATCCGTCGCAGTTCGTGTTTGCTGCCGAGCAACTTGGCGCGATGCCGGATGTATTTGCCGTGAGCGGTTGGGGCAAGGGCTCGATGGCCGCGAACGCGCCCATCGGCGCCGGCTACTACGGACACGGCAGCGGAGCGGTCCAACATCACCGTACGACGATGTTCGGTGCGAACGTAAACTATTTCACCAGCAGCCATGAACGCTCGCACATCTGGTGCGCGTATGGCCTGTCGCCTTTCGAGCAGGGCAAGCCGTGCTATGTACTCGCATGGGAAGGCGCGCTCGGCGACTTCTATCTGGTCGACGAAAAGCTGGACGTGCATCACGTCGGCCGCGTAATGATCACGCCGGGCAACAAGTACGCGTTTCTGTACGCGCTCGCGGACCCCACGTTCACGTTGCCGAAGGGCAAGCTGCGCAACGAGGACCCGGGCAAACTGATGGCGCTGTGTGCGTACGGGAAATCTGGCGAAATGACGCCCGACGAGCGCGAGATCACAGATTTCCTGCTGGAGCGCGACAGCATCCTCGCGACGCTGTCGAAGGACGATCTACGCAAATCGAAGTATTACAACATCGGCTTGCAGCATCCGGATTTCACCCGGCTCGCGAAGCGTTACTCTGATGAGATCTTCAACCGCTTCTATTTGTACGCAAAAGAGCATCTGACCGATGGCTATCCGCTGTTGATTTCCGGAGGATGCGGGCTCAATTGCGACTGGAACACGATGTGGCGCAGCAGCGGACTGTTCGAGGACGTATTTGTACCACCGTGCACGAACGACACGGGCTCCGCGATCGGCACCGCCGTCGACGCGATGAGGGAGTTCACAGGCCGCGCGAAGCTTGAGTGGTCCGTCTATAGCGACCGTGCGTTCATTGATGATCAGCCGGACATGCCGGACGTCGATACCTATCCGCTGGATCTTGGGCGCGTCGCTGGCTTTCTCGCACAGGACAACATCGTCGCGTGGACCCAGGGACGGTGCGAGATCGGCCCGCGCGCGCTCGGCAACCGCTCGATTCTCGCCGCGCCGTTCGCGCGATCGACATGCGATCGCCTGAACCGCATCAAGAAGCGCGAGGGGTTCCGTCCCGTGGCACCGATCTGCCTAGAGGAAGAGGTGTCGCGTCACTTTGACTGGACCGGTCCTTCGCCGCACATGCTGTACTTTCAGAAAGTGCGCAATCCCGAACTAGCTGCTATCACGCACGTCGACGGCACCGCGCGTGCGCAGACCGTGAACGCGCAGCAGAACCCACGGATGCACGAGTTGCTCACGCAGTTCCGTGCTCAGACCGGTTCGGGCGTGCTGTGCAACACGTCGCTGAACTTCAACGGCACTGGCTTCATCAACCGCACGAGCGACCTCTACCAGTACTGCAAAACCACGGGGATCGACGGCTTCGTCTACGACGAGCGGTTCTGTGTGATCCGCAAGTAAGCTCCCATCGGGCGGCCAGACGGTCGCCCCGACCGGGTTCCCGAATCGCATACGTTTTGCCTGAGGCATTCCGCAACCATGACCAAGAAGATTCTCTACGTATACGCGCCGGCTGGGCCGCCGCTCGATTACTTCTTCCCGAAAGTCGCGAGCCGCGGCGACGTGCATACCTGCATCGTCAGCAAGCCGTCCTCCTACAACCACGAGATCCTGTGCAAGCACAGCGCCACGCTGCACGATTTCAGCGGGCTGCGGCCGGACGACGGTTTCGCGCGCGTTGCCGAAATCGCGCATGCGCTGAAGCCGGACGTCGTGTTCACGTTTTCCGAGTTCCTGCTAAAGTCCGTGTCGGAGCTCGCGGTGCAGCTGGGCGTGCGCGGCGTAGGCCCGAATATCAACCTCGCGCGCAACAAAACACTGATGCGCCAGCGCTGGCAGGAAGCTGGTCTGCCGCAGCCGGCGTTCCGCGCGATCCGGCGGCACGACGACCTGCATCGGGTCGCGGAATTGCGCTTTCCGGTGCTAATCAAGCTCGCCTATGGCGCAGGTTCGATCGGCCAGCAAATCGTCCATGGCATGTATGAACTCGACAGCGCCGTCGCGCGTCTGCTCGAGGCCACCGAAGCGGCGCGTCGCGCCGGAAAACATGAGTTCTCGGAGCAGTCCGGCTTTCCGCAATTGGTCGCTGAGGAGATCATCGAGTCGACTACCGAGTCGTGGTACGCCGAAGACGGATACGGCGATTATCTCAGCGTTGAGGGGCTGGTGCGCGACGGCGAGTATTTTCCGCTTGCGATGACAGGCCGTCTGCGTACCATCGAGCCGTTTACCGAACTGGGAAACGTAGCGCCATGCGTGCTGAGTCGCGACAGGAAGGAGCAGATCGTCGCGCTGGTCCGGACCGCGGTCGACGCGCTCGGTTTCGAGAACTGCGCGACGCACACTGAGATGAAGCTGATGGCGAACGGCGGTGTATCGTTCCTCGAAACTGCGGCGCGGATGGGCGGCGTCGCGATCGCAAAGGAAGTGGATGAGGTGTTCGGCATCGATTACATCAACCTGTTCCTCGACGTCATGCTCGGCGAGCGGGGGCCAATTCCTTCGTTCGAGCAGAACCCGCCGCGCTGCGCGGCGGCGTCAGTCGCGCTGATCGGCTGCGACAGCAATGGCACGCCATGGCGTGGCGCGAAGACCTTCAAGCCGGAACAGGTGGACTGGCGCGCACTCGTCGACGAGCGCGCCAACGTGAGGATAGAAGCCGCTCAGTCGGTGGAACCGGGCAGCCGCATGACGCCCTACGACGGTGCAGGCGGATTGCTGAACTATGCCGGACAGGCGTTCCTTGTCAGCGCCACGCCGGCCGATCTCAAACGTGCAGCCTATAGCCTGATCGACGGGCTCGAGGCGCGCCTGGCCGACCACACGTGAGCACCGAGCGGAGTATCCACACAATGAACCCGACCCGCTCGCGAGTCAGCCTGCTGCTCTGGATTGTCAATCTTTCGTCCATCGCGGCGAGCGTCTTTAGTTATGTCTATCTGTCGTACATTGTGTATCAGAAGACCGGCTCGATGTTGCTGTCCGAGGCGGTTCTTCTGGCACCGATGGTGATTCCGGTCTTGCTGTGTCTTGTCATCAACGCGGCAGCAGGCCGGCACTCCCCGAAGGCTATCCTCGTCTGGTTCAACCTCGCGGGCGTGCTGGTCGGGGCGGCGACCTACGCGCTGGTCGACCACTTTGTCGCTGCGGCGGTTGTCGGCACCCTAGTGATCGGTTTCCTCGACGCGACGCAGCGAATCGCGCGAACCGTCGCGATCAAGCGCTATTTCTCGACCGACGACATTCGTTATGCATTGCCGATCACGCTGACCGCGCAGTTCATCGCAGGCGCGATTGCGGGTGTCGCGTTGTCGTTTTACAAGAGCGAAATCACGTCGGAGATGGCGGGAGCGATCACGATCGCGGCATATGGTCTAGGCGCACTGGCGGCGGTGTTGTTGCCCGGCGCGCCGGCCCAGCCCACCCCCGCTGTGTCGGCCAGCGCTTTCGGTACGCTTGTGCAGGTGCTGCGGACATCGCCCGCGTTGCAGCGTCACTTCTTCGCGTTCTTCCTGTTGGTGTCGGTCTACCAGGGCTTCTTCAACGTGTCGCGGGTGACGCTGCCATCGTCGGTGTTTGGCCTGTCGCAGACCTATGTCGGCTATCTGCAGATCGTCAGCGCAACGTCAGCGCTGATCGCGGCATTGCTCTTTGCGTTCGCGAGCCGGCGTGGTGTCACTCCGGGCAAGGTGGCCATGCTCGCAATGAACGTGATATGTCTCGGCGCGATGGCGGGATCAGCGGCGTTCCGGGACGTAACGGTCAGCTACACGCTCTATTTCGTCTACATGTTTTTCTGGGAGGTGCTGTTCTTCAAGCATCAGGCGGACGTCGTCGCAGCGACACCGCCCGAGCATATGGCGCTCGTCGCCACGTTCCAGTACGCGAGCGTCTATCTTGGGATGATCGTCGCTGGCTTCGCGGGCAGTTGGGTCGCGCAGGGGTACGGTTTGTTCGTCGCGGCGCTTGCGTTCGTCGTGTTCTACGTGGCGAGCATGACGTGGAACGCAGTGCGGGACATCGGCGCCGTGCGCGAATCGGCTTATAGCCGCTGAAGTGGACAACGTCGTCGTCGTTGCCGGGGACATTGCTGCATTCCCATTGCCAGGTGAAACACCATGAGTAAAGCTATGCCGCTTGTCATGATTCACGGCCTGTTTGGGTCACAAAGCTTCTATGCGCCGAACCGGCGCATTGCCGCCGTCGATGTTCATACCCCCGATCTGGTTGGCTACGGCGCGCTGAAAGACAGCGCGGTCGAGCCGATCACACTGGCAGGCCAGGCGGCGCATGTGATCCGCTATGTGCAAGAGCACGTCGGCGCACCGAGTGTCCTGCTTGGACACAGTGTAGGCGGCGCAGTCGCAATGCTCGTTGCCGCGTCCGCGCCCGACCTTGTGTGCGGGGTGATAAATGTCGAAGGGAATTTCACGCTCAACGACGCATTCTGGTGTCGGAAAATCGCCGGTCTGGACGCCACCGCGTTGCAGGCGGAGCACGCGCGCCTCGTCGCCGATCCGGAGGGCTGGCTGAAGAACGGCGGCATTGCCGTCACGCAGCAGCGTCTCGAGTGGGCACGCACCGCACTCGCGAACCAACCGCGCGAAACGATTCAGGCAATGGCGCGCGCGGTGGTGGCGGAAACCGGCGCGCCCGATTTCCTTTCGCGCATTCGCACGGTCGTCGAGCGGGGCACTCCCCTCTTCATGCTCGCTGGCGAAAGGTCGGCGGCTGGATGGGACGCGCCGGACTGGGCGCACGCTGCGGCGCTGTCCTACGTGGTCCAGCCGGAAGTCGGCCACATGATGATGCTCGAGGAGCCCGACGGGTTCTGCCGAATCGTCAGCGGGATGGTCGCCCAGATCGCGGCCTGACCGGAGGCGCCATGTCGTTTGCGGAAACAGGCGCGGTTCCGTACTACGCCGTTATTTTCACCTCGGTGGGTACGGAAGGCGATCTGGGCTGTCAGGCGATGATCGTCGATGTCCGGTCTCGCGACACGACAGCTTGGGTATCTCGTTGTCGAATTGGTAGGGGAGGATTTCGGCGATATCGTAGCGTGCCGGACGAGCCCCAGGGCCGTCGCAGCGTGGAAGGCGGATGCCACACATCTGGCGGCACAGTGGCTTGGACGCGACGTCCGGTACAGCATAGACCGGGCACGGATCTGCCGGGTGGCGCGAGACTATGGATACGGCAGCGAGCGTGCTGCGGACTGAGCTCGATCTGATCGCGGCGCGGCGGCCGCATCACGTGATGATCGATGGAGAATGGCGTGTGAAAAATGGGCTGTGATGGACGATCGTGCTGCGAGACGTCAGACGGCGTCGAGCCTCGCTTGCGGACGGGCAGACGAAATGCGCAGCGCGCCGGCAAATCACGAAACGTGCAGGGTCGTGCTAGCGCAACTGCCAGACCAAGCCCATCGTCGGCGCGAGGGCGCTTGACGGAGCTGGTCGAAGACGGGACGACGACGGTAGTCTATCCGTGATCTTGACCCACCACCGGAAGCTGCGCAACGACCTGTATTTGCCGAAGCAGTGCTTAACGAGGTGTTTGAAAAACGCGTTCCTACAGATCCCGCCGTATCGATCGGCCAAGGGCATCACGGGTCACGTATGCACCGCATTCGGTTGGCATAGCGGCCGAGTACGCCAGCTATGCCTTTGTAAGCTTGTCCGGATGCCAACGCAACTGCGCCAGTTCAGAAGGGCGTGCGAGTCGTCCGTTCAGCAGATATTTTCCTTTGGCTTGCATGAATAGCGCTATGCGTGACCATGCCCAAGCCGATGTCACCAGGTCTCCCGATAGCGAGACGAACATCTGCTCCCGCCAGCCACCAAGTTCAACGTCGACGGGCCGGTGCGGTGTGTGGGCAAGCCAACCCGTCAGACCAACGGCTGGCATGGATGGCGTATCGTCTGGTGCGCATGTCCGCGAGAAGCCATACCAGCTGACCGATCAGCCGAGTGTTGCCGCCTGATCTGCGTCAATGTCCCGGGTGCGGACGACAACTCCATTGTCGCGATTCGCTCCGTTCAGGCATATGGGGGTAATTTGGCGCGTATCTCCGAACAGTCCAGCCCCGACACGCTTCAGAAGGTGTTCGTATACCAGAAAATCATCTCCGAAATGCGGCCAGTCGCTTCGGACGTACGGCATGTCGCCAGTTTGCCGGGTACAGAGAGAGGGAATGGGCGAAGGATGATTCTTGCGTCCCCGATGGTTCGCCCGATCGGACGTTAGTCGGATTGGATGGCACAAGGGCATGGAGGCGAATGCCATGGCAGCGCGGCCACTACCTAAGCCGTGTGCTGCGCACAGACGCAAGATCGGCGAGTAGCTCGCAATGGAATTGCGAAAGCAACTGCCGTTACTGAGGGGAGACTAAAGGTCGCGAGCCATGCTCACGCGTTGATGGTCCTACGCTGGTCCGAAGCGCTGGGTCAGGCGGCAATTCAGAGCGATGCCGCGAAATGAGCGTCGCTCTTGATCAGACGACGAATTGCGATCGAGCCGGCCATCGGTCACATGCGGACAGACGGAAAACCCGATCGCAACTGCGAAGTGGCGCCGTGCGACAGCGCGCTTACGCGCTCTTCTGACCGATCTCGTGATTCGCGAGCACTTCGAGCGCGCGCACCATCGCCGAGTGGTCCCACGCCTTGCCGCCGTGCGCGACGCACGCGTTGAACAGCGCCTGGCAGGTGGCGGTGTTCGGCAGCGACACGCCGAGCGCCTGCGCGGTCGACAGCGCGAGGTTCAGGTCCTTCTGGTGCAGTTCGATGCGGAAGCCCGGATCGAACGTGCGCCTGGTCATGCGCTCGCCATGCACTTCGAGAATGCGCGACGATGCGAAGCCGCCCATCAGCGCCTCACGCACGCGCGCCGCATCGACACCCGCCTTCGACGCGAGCAGCAGCGCTTCGCCGACCGCCTCGATGGTCGCCGCGACGATCACCTGGTTGGCGACCTTGCACACCTGGCCCGCGCCGACCGCACCGATCAGCGTGACGTTCTTGCCCATCATGTCGAACAGGGGCTTCACGCTGTCGAACGTGGCCTGTTCGCCGCCGACCATGATGGTCAGCGAGCCGGCCTTCGCGCCGACCTCGCCGCCCGACACCGGCGCGTCGAGATAATCGGCACCGGTTTCGCGCACGCGCGCCGCGAAATCGCGGGTCGCCATCGGCGAGATCGAGCTCATGTCGACGACGGTCTGGCCGGCGCGCAGCGCGCTCGCGAGGCCGTTCTCGCCGAACAGCACGCGTTCGACGTCCGGCGTGTCAGGCACCATGATGAAGATCACGTCCGCGTCGGCGGCGACCGCGGCGGGGTTGTCGGATGCGACGGCGCCGGCCTGCGTGAGCTCGGCGGGCACGCCGCTACGCGTAAAGGCGGCGAGCGAGACGCCGTTTTTCAGAAGGTTGGCGGCCATGGGCTTGCCCATGATGCCGAGTCCGATAAAGCCTGCTTTTTGCATGGAATGCTCCGAAGATGTCGTGGCGGCCGCGTTCAAGCCTCGCCCGCCGGTTTCTGCATGAAGTGTTTCTGTGCCGCCTGCGCGGCGCCCTTGAGCAACCCGAGATCCGCGCAGACGGCGACGACGCGCGCGCCCATCGACAGATACCGTTCCGCATCGGCCTGCACCGGCGCGAGAATGCCGCTCGACTTGCCGGCCGCCTGCGCGCGCGCGAACACATGCGCGATCGCCTGCTGCACGTCCGGATGGCTCGCGTTGCCGAGGCGGCCATACGACGCCGCGAGGTCTGACGGACCGATGAAGACCGCGTCGATGCCGTCCACCGCGAGGATGCTGTCGATATTCTCGACCGCCCTGCGGCTTTCGATCTGCGGGATCACGCAGACGTTGTCGTTGGCGATCGCGAAGTAGTCGGGCACGGTGCCATAGCGGTTGCCGCGATGGCCGACCGACACGCCGCGAATGCCCTGCGGCGGATAGCGCGTCGACGCGACCGCGCGGGCCGCGTCGTCGGCGCTGTCGACGAAGGGCACGAGGAAGTTCGAGAAGCCGCTGTCGAGAAAACGTTTGATCACGACGCTGTCGTTGGCCGGTGGTCGGACGACCGGTGCGCTGCCGCTGTCCTTGAGCGCCATCAACTGCGGGATCAGCGTGAGCACGTCGTTGGGCGCGTGTTCGGCGTCCAGCAGCATCCAGTCGAAGCCGACCGTGCCCAGCAATTCAGTGGCGATCGGGCTGGCGAGCGACGCCCAGCAGCCGATCTGGGTTTTTCCCTCGCGCACCGCGCGCCGGAAGCGATTGGGCAACGATTCGTAAGGCGTGACGGCGGGCATACGGTGTCTCCTCGAACGGCGATGGATCGGGAAAAGCTGCGACAATGCTCAGCCTCGCAAAATGCGAGTTATAAGTCGTCGTATGACTAGGCCAGATTAGCACCGCACGGCGCAGTTGTAACGGGCGAGTATACCCGTATGCCCCTGTCAGACAAGCGTTTCGGGTTGCATAAGGCCCCCATGGTGTTGTAGGATGACTTATATCTTTAGCCTTTATAAAGGAAAGCCAAAAATGCCTATTACCGGCGAAATGCTGATCGGTCGCAAAGCCGTGCGCGGCGAAGAAAAACCGCTGCGCGCGTTCAATCCTGCCACGGGTTCCGAGATTGCCGAGCCGGTGTTCGGCAGCGGCACCGTCGAGAACGTCGAGCAGGCCTGCGCGCTCGCGCGACAGGCGTTCGACGCCTACCGTCAACTGCCGCTCGCAGTGCGCGCCGAGTTCCTGGACCGTATCGCTGACGGCATCACCGCGCTCGGCGACGAGCTGATCGAGCGCGCGCAGGCTGAATCGGGACTGCCGAAGGCGCGTCTGGAAGGCGAGCGCGGCCGCACCACCGGCCAGCTGAAGCTATTCGCGCAGACGGTGCGCGCGGGCCAGTGGCTCAACGCTACGCTCGATTCGCCGCTGCCGGAGCGCAAGCCGCTGCCGCGCTCGGATCTGCGCATGCAGAAGATCGCGCTCGGCCCTGTCGCGGTGTTCGGCGCGAGCAACTTCCCGCTCGCGTTCTCGGTGGCGGGTGGCGACACCGCCGCGGCGCTGGCTGCTGGCTGCCCGGTCGTCGTGAAGGCGCATCGCGCTCACCTCGGCACGTCGGAGCTGGTCGGTCGCGTGATCCAGCGCGTCGCGCAGGAAATGGATCTGCCCGAGGGCGTGTTCTCGATGATCGTCGGCGCGGGTAACTCGGTCGGCGAGGCGCTGGTTGCGCACCCGGCCATCAAGGCGGTCGGCTTCACCGGTTCGCGCGCGGGCGGTACCTCGCTGATGCGCGTCGCGGCGGCACGTCCGGAGCCGATCCCGGTGTACGCGGAAATGAGCAGCATCAACCCGGTGTTCCTGCTGCCCAACGCTCTTGCAGCACGCGGCGACAGCATCGCGCGCGGTTTCGTCGACTCGCTCGTGCTCGGCGCGGGCCAGTTCTGCACGAACCCGGGCCTCGCCGTCGCGGTCGACAGCGACGCGCTGAAGGGCTTCGTCGCGACGGCATCGGAAGCGCTCGCGGCGAAGCCGGCGCAGACCATGCTGACCTCGGGCATTCACGCCGCGTATGAAGACGGCGAAGGCAAGCTGGCCGCAACGAAGGGTGTCGAAGTCGTGGCACGCGGCGTCGCCGCAACCGGCCCGACCCAGGCTTGCGCGACGCTGTTCGTGACCGACGCGCAGACGTTCCTCGCGAACCCGGCGCTCGAAGACGAAGTGTTCGGCCCGGTGTCGACGATCATCCGCTGCAAGGACGAGCAGGAAATGCTGAAGGTCGCCGAACACTTCGCCGGCCAGCTGACCGCGACGCTGCAGATGGACAGCGCCGACGTGGCGGCTGCGAAGAAGCTGGTGCCGATTCTCGAACGCAAGGCCGGCCGGATTCTGGTCAACGGCTTCCCGACCGGCGTCGAAGTGTGCCACGCGATGGTCCACGGCGGCCCGTTCCCGGCAACGTCGGATAGCCGCGCGACCTCGGTCGGCACCACGTCGATCGACCGCTTCCTGCGTCCGGTCTGCTACCAGGACTTCCCGGCCGAGCTGCTGCCGCAAACGCTGGCCGACGGCAATCCGCTGGAACTGTGGCGTCGTCGCGATGGCGAACTCACGCGCGGTTAATCGCGTGAGGCCGTCCTGAACGGATGCGCGCCCGGGCCGGTTGGCCGGGCGCGGATCGAAGGGAAGTGCGGACGCAATCGCAAGATAAAAAAATGGCCGGGAGATTCCCGGCCATTTTTTCGCCCGCGAGCTTCGTGAGAATCAGCTGTTCGCTTCGCTCGCTTCATTCGCGCGACGCAGCCGCTCGCGGCTATTCGACAGATGCATGCGCATCGCGGCGCGTGCGCCTTCGGCGTCGTGCCGGCTGATCGCCTCGAGGATGCTTGCATGCTCGAGGTTCACGAGCGACAGATACGCATCAGGATCGGCGCGCGCGATGCCGGCCGAGTCGAGCCGGTTGCGCGGAATCAACGCGCTGCCCATTTGCGACAGGATGTCGACGAAATAGCGGTTGCCGGTTGCGCGTGCGACCGAGATGTGGAACTGCAGGTCGGCCTGCACGCTGTCGAGCCCGTTGTGGCGCGTGGCCTCGATCGCGTCCAGCGCGGCGCGCATGCGCGCGAGGTCGTCCGGTTTCGCGCGTTGCGCGGCGAGACCGGCGCATTCGGTTTCGAGGCTGATGCGCAGCTCCAGAATGGACAGGACGTCGCGCAGCGTGGTGGCGGGCACCATGTCGATGCCGAGTTTTTCGCGCTGCGGCTCGAGCACGAAGCTGCCGATGCCGTGCCGCGTCTCGATGACCTTGCCTGCCTGCAGGCGCGAGATCGCCTCGCGAATCACCGTGCGGCTCACGCTGAGTGTGTTCATCAGCTGCGATTCGGTGGGGAGTTTGTCGCCCGGCTTCAGCAGGTTGGCCGCGATCTGCTCGGTGACGTAGTTGACGACGAACTCGGCAAGATTGCGAGCGCGTCGTGGCGGTGCCGCGGATGCTAGTGGTGTAGCCATCGAAAACGCTCCTTGTTTGAAAGATCGCTGGGGATCGTGCATTTTTATTATATCGTCGTCTGACGACTGATTATATAAGCGCAGGCCCGAAGTTTGGCGCCTCGGCGCTGATAGATTGCGCGAGGCGCCGGGTCGGCCGGCCGGAAGTACGATAACCACGACGATAACCAAGCCTATAACGGGCTCACGCCGGGCGCAACTCGACCCGCCGGATATCCTTGACGATCACCAGATAGCTGATCACCGTCAGCAGCGCGTTCGCGCCGACGAACACCAGTGCGCCATTGAACGAGCCCGTGCGCGCGACGAGATAGCCGATCACGATCGGCGTCACGATGCCGGCGACGTTGCCGAACATGTTGAAGATCGCGCCGGACAGGCCGAGCGCTTCCTTCGGCGACGTATCGGCGACGACGGCCCAGCCGAGCGCGCCGATGCCCTTGCCGAAGAACGCGAGCGACATCAGCGCGACGACGACCCAGTCGGTCGACACGTAGTTGCAGCCGATGATGCAGGTCGACAGCAGCATGCCGCCGACGATCGGCACCTTGCGTGCGACCGTCAGCGAACAGCCGCGGCGAATCAGCCCGTCCGACAGCACGCCGCCGAGCACGCCGCCGAGAAAACCGCAGATCGCCGGAAGCGAGGCCACGAGGCCCGCGTGCAGGATCGTCATGCCGCGCGCCTGCACGAGGTAGATCGGAAACCACGTCAGGAAGAAGTAGGTCAGCACGTTGATGCAGTACTGCGCGAGATAGACGCCGAGCAGCATGCGGTTGCCGAGCAACTGACGCACGAGCGTCCAGCCGCCGGCCTTCGACACGTCGTCCGGGCCCGTCTTGCGCGCACCGTTGACGAGTCCGCCGCCTTGCTCGATGTACTCGAGCTCGGCGCGCGACACGCGCGGATGGTCGGCGGGATTCTTCATGACCTTCAGCCACGTCAGCGCGAGCAGCAGCCCGACCACGCCCATCACGACGTAGACCATCTGCCAGCCGAACGCGTGCGTGAGCCACGCCATCAGCGGCGTGAACACGACCGCGGCGAAGTATTGCGCGGCGTTGAAGATCGCCGACGCGGTGCCGCGCTCGTTGGTCGGGAACCAGCTCGCGACGACCTTCGCGTTCGCCGGAAACGCCGGCGACTCGGCCGCCCCCATCACGAAGCGCAGTACGAACAGCGCGGTGATCGCCGCACCGGCGCTGCCGAGCAGGCCGACCGAGCTCTGCAGCAGCGTGAACAGCGACCACGAGAAGATGCTCGCCGCGTATACGCGGCGAGCGCCGAAACGGTCGAGCAGCCAGCCGGCCGGCAGTTGCGACAGCACGTAGGCCCAGCTGAATGCGGAAAAGATATAGCCCATGCGGATCGCGTCGAAGCTGAACTCGGTGCGCATCGCGGAACCGGTGACAGACAGCGTCGCGCGGTCGGCATAGTTGAGGGTGGTGATCACGAAAATCAGCAGCAGGATCCCGTAGCGGACCTTGGTGCGTGCCGCGCTAGAAGCGGCGTCGGTGGAACTGGCCATGCGGCTCAAGTCCATGGGTCATCTCCTGTATTGTCGGGCGAGGTGTGGTCTGCGCGCCGGCCGGCCCGCAGACCACCTGTCTGTCGTGCAAAGACGCGAACGCCCGGCGACGTTGCCGTGCCGGGCGTTCACAACGGGGCCGTCTATGCGGCCCTCGTCGATGAGGCTCGCGAGCTTCTTCGCTCGAAGCCCTGACGCCGGTGCCTTACTGCGGTCCGAGCTTCTTGATCAGCGCGTCGAGCTGCTCCATTTCTTCCGGAGTCAGGTCGGTCAGCGGTGCGCGCACCGGACCTGCGTCGTGGCCGACCAGCTTCGCGCCAGCCTTGACGATGCTGACCGCGTAGCCTGCGCGGCGGTTGCGGATCTTCAGGTACGGCAGGAAGAACTCGTCGATCAGCTTGCCGACCGTCGCGTGATCGTCAGCGGCGATCGCGCGGTAGAAGTCCATCGCGGTCTTCGGGATGAAATTGAACACCGCCGACGAGTACACCGGCACGCCCAGCGCCTTGTAGGCGGCAGCGTAGACTTCCGCGGTCGGCAGGCCGCCGAGGTACGAGAAGCGCTCGCCGAGGCGGCGGCGGATCGTCACCATGTTTTCAATCTCGCCCACGCCGTCCTTGAAGCCGATCAGGTTCGGGCAACGGTCTGCCAGACGCTCGAGCATGTCGGCGTTGAGCTTCGAGTTCGCGCGGTTGTAGATGATCACGCCCATGCCGGGAACAGCCTTGCAGACCTCTTCGGCGTGGTCGGCGATACCGTCCTGGCTTGCTTCGGTCAGGTAGTGCGGCATCAGCAGGATGCCGTGCGCGCCGAGGCGCTGCGCTTCCTTCGCGTAGGCGATCGCCACGCGGGTCGGGCCGCCGGCGCCGGCGAGGATCGGTACCTTGCCCTTGCAGACTTCGACCGCGGTCTTGACTACTTGCGTGTAGTCGTCTTGCGTCAGCGAGAAGAATTCGCCCGTGCCGCCGGCGACGAACAGCGCCGAAGCGCCGTACGGAGCGAGCCATTCGAGACGCTCTGCGTAGGTGTCGGCGCGGAAGTCGCCTTTAGCATCGAAGTCGGTGACGGGGAAGGACAGGAGGCCTTCCGAAACGATCTGCTTGAGTTCCTGCGGTGTCGTCATGATCAAATATCCAGGCGTCGGATTGAGTCGTTGTTGGTTTCAACCAGTACAACGGACGTCGTACTAGTAGAAAATCTTTGGAAATCAGATTTCTTATACGTCATCGTACAACAACAAATCCGGTAACTCAACGGGGTTTTCACGGCATAATGCACTCTATAGGGTAAATACGGAACATCCGCGCAAAACTTCATGTTGTAGGATGACGTATGATTAATGGCGAAGCAGGCCTATCACGCCTCAAGGATCGATCAATGGAACAAACTCCGCTCTACATCCGCGTTCATCCCAATGACAATGTCGCGATCGTCGTCAACGACGGCGGTCTGGGCGAGGGCGCGGTATTTGCCGATGGCCTCAGGCTGCGCGAGCGTGTGCCGCAGGGCCACAAGGTCGCGCTGGCCGATCTCGCCGAGGGCGACGAGGTCATCCGCTATAACGTCGTGATCGGTTATGCGCTGAAGCCGCTGCCGAAGGGCAGCTGGATCAACGAACACGTGATCCGCATGCCGAGCCCGCCGGGACTCGAAGACCTGCCGATCGCCACCACCAAAGCGCCGGACATGCCGCCGCTCGAAGGCTACACGTTCGAGGGCTACCGTAACTCGGACGGCTCGGTGGGCACGCGCAACATTCTCGCGATCACGACCACCGTGCAGTGCGTCGCCGACGTCGTGCAACACGCGGTCACGCGCATCAAGGCCGAGCTGCTGCCGAAATATCCGAATGTCGACGATGTCGTCAGCCTCGGTCACACCTACGGCTGCGGCGTCGCGATCGACGCGCCCGACGCGATGGTGCCGATCCGCACCGTGCGCAACATCGCGCTGAACCCGAACTTCGGCGGCGAAGTGATGATGGTGAGCCTCGGCTGCGAGAAGCTGCAGCCCGAGCGTCTGATGCCGCCGGGAACGATTCCGATCGCGGCGGCAGCGGTCGTCGACGACGTCGCGGACATCGGTGATGTCGCGCTGGACCAGAACGGCGACGTCGTGGTGCTGCAGGACGAATCGCACGTCGGCTTCCAGTCGATGATCACGTCGATCATGAGGATGGCCGAAGGGCATCTGAAGCGCCTGAACAATCGCCGTCGCGAAACCTGTCCGGCGTCGGATCTGGTGATCGGCGTGCAGTGCGGCGGTAGCGACGCGTTCTCGGGCCTGACCGCGAACCCGGCCGTCGGATTCGCGACGGACCTGCTGGTGCGCGCCGGCGCGACCGTGATGTTCTCCGAAGTCACCGAAGTGCGCGACGGCGTCGATCAGCTGACCGCGCGCGCTGCCAATGCGGACGTCGCACAGGCGATCATCCGCGAGATGCAGTGGTACGACGATTACCTGAAGCGCGGCGGCGCGGACCGCAGCGCGAACACGACGCCCGGCAACAAAAAGGGCGGCCTGTCGAACATCGTCGAAAAGGCGATGGGCTCGATCATCAAGTCGGGCAACTCGGCGATCTCCGGCGTGCTGTCGCCGGGTGAGAAGGTCAATCAGAAGGGCCTGATCTACGCGGCGACGCCGGCCAGCGACTTCATCTGCGGCACGCTGCAGGTCGCCTCGGGCATCACGGTGCACGTGTTCACGACCGGCCGCGGCACGCCGTACAGCCTCGCCGAAGTACCGGTCATCAAGGTCGCGACGCGTTCGGACCTCGCGCGTCGCTGGCACGATCTGATGGACCTCGACGCCGGCACGATCGCGACCGGCCAGTCCAGCATCGAGGAGGTGGGCTGGGAACTGTTCCGCCTGATGCTCGAAGTCGCGAGCGGCCGCAAGGAAACCTGCGCGGAGAAGCTCGGACTGCACAATGCGTTGACGCTGTTCAACCCGGCGCCGGTGACCTGAGCAGGCACCTTGCCCCGTCCATACTCAGGCGAGCGCCGGTCCAGCCGGCGCTCGCTTTTCCGTTCAGAAGACCCGATCGCAATCACAACATCAAAGAGACATGACCGATTTGAACGTTGACCGCTCCGCGGCAAAGAAACCCTTCCGCCGTCTGCTGCTCACCGGCGCCGCGGGCAACCTCGGCAAGCAACTGCGTCCCGCGCTCGCGCAATGGGCCGACATCGTGCGCGTGTCCGATATCGCTGCGCTCGGCGAAGTCGCCGCGCACGAGGAAGCGGCCGTCGTCAATCTCGCCGATGAAGCAGCCGTGCACGCGCTGCTCGAAGGCGTGGACGCGGTGGTGCATCTCGGCGGCATCTCCGTCGAAGCGCCGTTCGAGGACCTGCTCGAAGCGAATATCCGCGGCCTTTACAACGTGTACTCGTCGGCGCAAAAGCATGGCGTGAAGCGCGTCATCTACGCGAGCTCGAATCACGCGGTGGGTTTCCATCCGGTGACGTCGGTTCTCGATACCGAAGTGCCGCTGCGTCCGGACGGCATGTACGGCGTGACGAAGTGTTTCGGCGAATCGCTGTCGCGCTACTACTTCGACCGCTTCGGTCTCGAGACCGTGTGTTTGCGGATCGGCTCGTCGTTCGAGCAGCCGAAGACCGCGCGCATGCTCGTCACGTATCTGAGCTACCGCGATTTCATCGAGCTCGTGCGCTGCTCGCTGTTCACGAACCGCGTCGGTCACGCGATCGTCTACGGCGTGTCGAACAACCGCATTTCGTGGGTCGACAACACGAACGCCGCGTTTCTCGGCTACCGTCCGCAAGACAGCTCGGCGCAGTTCGAACACCTGTTCCCGCCGAGCGCCCCCGACACGCGCTTCGACGACCCGACCCAGCTGTACCAGGGCGGCCCGTTCGTGCTGGCCGGTCCGATGGAGCCGAAGCGGGAGCCTGAACAATGAGCGCGAATCCGCAAGTGGAGCGCTTCGAAGCGGCCGGTCCGTTGCCCGCGGCCACCGGTGAAAGCCCGGTCTGGCGCGCGGCCGAGCAGGCGCTGTATTGGGTCGACATTCCGGCGAAGAAGATCGTGCGCGGCTCGCTCGAGACGGGCAAGCGCACCGCATGGCTGCTGCCGGAGCAGGTTGCCTGTATCGCGTTCGATCGCGCCGGCACGGTGCTCGCCGGCTGCGAGACCGGGTTATTCGCGGTCTCGCTCGAGGACGCGTCGAAGGCGGCGAGCGGCGAGCCGCTGACAGCGTCGCTGCGCAAGCTCGCGGCGCCTGAATTCCCGCACGGCGGAATGCGTTTCAACGACGGCCGCTGCGACCGGCAAGGGCGATTCTGGGCCGGCACAATGGTGATGGACATGGCCGCGGCGATCCCGGGCGGCGCGCTGTACCGCTTCGACGAGAAGGGCGTGCTGTCAGCGCCGGTCGTCGATTCGCTGATCACGCAGAACGGCCTCGGCTGGTCGCCGGACGGCACGACGATGTATCTGTCCGACTCGCATCCGCTGCGCCGGCTGATCTGGGCGTTCGACTACGACGTCGACACCGGTGAGCCGCGCAACCGCCGCGTGTTCGCCGACCTGCATCACTATTCGGGCCGTCCGGACGGCGCGGCGGTCGATGCCGACGGATGCTACTGGATCTGCGCGAACGACGCCGGTCTCCTGCTGCGTTTTACGCCGCAGGGCAAGCTTGACCGGCAGGTTCCGGTGCCGGCCATCAAGCCTGCCATGTGCGCGTTCGGGGGCCGCGATCTCGATACGCTGTTCGTCACTTCGATTCGTCCCGCCAACGGCGCGAGCGAGCACGACGGCCACGTGTTCGCGCTGCGGCCCGGCGTGAGCGGGCTGCCTGAGCCCGAATTCGCAGGGCAACTGTAACGTTCCTTGCATGAAGCATGCGCCGGGACGAAGTTTTTGTGCCGGCGTTTTCATTTTTTGGGATCCCTCTGTGGCCCTTTATTTGTCACTCGTCGTACAACATGTTGCGCGAAGGCCACGACGCCACGCATTTCTTCAGCAAAAATACAACAGCTTCAGAGACTGTACCGATGTCGTCCCCATCCAATGCCAGACGGCGAGAGGCCCTGTGGCATGGCACGCCGGTCATCCGTACCGGCGCTTTTCTTGATGCGGGTAAATACCGTCTGTACAAGATAAAACCCCTTTTATAGACTTCGTATGTTGTCGTACAACATATAAGCCCAAACAAATGGCTTTCTATGTTGGTGTGCCAGTGCAATTCGGTGGGTTTTCAGGGCATTCGTGCCGCTGCGGTCGATGCGGCATGCATGTCCGAAACCGGCCGGCGTGATTGAAGTAAGTAGTCGAGTTGTCGACTGGAGTGCTGGGTCAACTGTGCCGGGGAAGTCGCGCAGCCAGTACGGCCAACGCCCGCACCTGCGAGGGCAGTGAGCGTGAAGCCGGAGACGCGTCAAAACCATGTCACATCCGCTGTTGCTGGGATGGTCTATTTTTCAAGGAATGTCACGATGAACAAGAAGTTTGCCTCTTCCCATGTTTCGATGATCGTCGCGGCCGCGGCGTTGGCGTTCAGCACGATGTCGGCTGAAGCGCGCGTGTTCCGCGTCGCCGATGTGCACGGCGACACCTTCCCGACCAACATGGCCGTGAAGTACATGGGCGAGGAGATCAACAAGGCGACCGGCGGCAAGGACTCCGTGAAGGTGTTCGGCAACAGCGCGCTCGGTTCGGAAAACGACACGATCGACCAGGTTCGTATCGGCGCGCTCGACATGGCGCGTGCCAACGGTGCTGCGTTCAACGAAATCGTGCCGGAATCGATGATCCCGTCGCTGCCGTTCCTGTTCCGCGACGTCGACCATTTCCGCAAGGTCATGTACGGTCCGGAAGGCCAGAAGATCCTCGACGCCTTCACGGCGAAGGGCATGATCGCGCTGACGTTCTACGAGAGCGGCGCACGCTCGATGTACGCGAAGAAGCCGATCAAGTCGCCGGCTGACATGAAGGGCCTGAAGGTTCGCGTGCAACCGTCCGACCTGATGGTCGACGAAATCAGGGCAATGGGCGGCACGCCGACCCCGATGCCGTTCTCGGAAGTCTATACGGGCCTGAAGACCGGCCTCGTCGACGGTGCCGAAAACAACCTGCCGTCGTACGAAGAAACCAAGCACTTCGAAGTCGCTCAGGTCTACTCGGAGACCCAGCATTCGATGACGCCGGAAGTGCTGGTGTTCTCGAAGAAGGTGTGGGACACGCTGTCGCCGCAAGAGCAGCAGATCATCAAGAAGGCCGCGGCTGACTCGGTGCCTTACTACGAGAAGCTGTGGACCGCGCGCGAAGCCGACGCACAGAAGGCCGTCACGAAGGGTGGCGCAACGGTCATCGCGGCTTCGCAGATCGACCGCGCGGCTTTCGTGAAGGTGATGCAGCCTGTGTGGGCGAAGTACGAAAAGACCCCGCAGATGAAGCAGATCGTCGACGAGATCGAAGCAATCAAGTAAGTCTCGCGTCCCGGACGCAATCAGCAATTGCAGCGCTTGTCGCAACAGCGGCGTGAATGGTCCCGCGAGGAAACTCGCGAGACCTTCCGCCGCGCGATTTCGCGCGCGCGTGCGGATCGCGTCGCATCGGGACGGCTGAATCTCAAGCACAGGTCGGTCGTAAGCAAGGACAGGGTCATGAGTTTCCTGAAACGCCCAAATGATTTTCTTTTTCGCGTGCTGCTGGTCGTGGCGTCGCTTAGCCTCGCCGTACTTTGCCTGCTCGTGATTTATAGCGTGGTGATGCGCTACGTGTTTAGCGACGCGCCCGATTTCGTTGAGCCCATCGCATTGCTGCTGGTGATCCTGATCGCGATGTTCGGCGCCGCGCTGAAGGTTCGCGAGGGCGGTCACATCGGACTCGACTCGCTCGTCAAGAAATTGCCCGAGAAAGGCCAGGTGATCGCGAAAGGGATTCAGCACCTGTGTCTGGTCGCTTTCGCGGTGGCGGTCTTCGTCGGTTGTCTCGAGATGGCGGAAACCACGATGGGCGACCGCATTCCGATCATCGGCGTGCCGGAAGGCGTGCGCTACTGCATCCCGATCTTCGCGAGTGTGTGCATCGCGTTGTTCTCGATCGAGCATCTGCTCGAGCTCTTCGCGGGGAAACGGGAAGAGCCGGCGCTCGAACTCTCCGCCACGGAATAAAAGTAGAACCATCATGGAACTTGCCCTTCTTACCGCCAGTTTTCTAATCTTCCTCTTCCTCGGGGTTCCGGTTTCATTCGCGTTGGGCCTGTCCTGCGTTCTGACGTACCTGTTCGAAGGCTTGCCGACCGCGACCGCGATGCAGTCGATGATCTCGGGCATGAACGGTTTCTCGTTCCTCGCGGTCCCGTTCTTCATCTTCTCCGGCGAGCTGATGCTCCACGGCGGCATCGCTGATCGCATCCTGCGTTTCGCGCAGGCCACGGTCGGCCATTTCCGTGGCGGCCTCGGCATGGCCAACGTAGTCGCCTGTACGCTGTTCGGCGGCGTGTCGGGTTCGCCGACCGCGGATACGTCGGCCATGGGCGGCGTCGTGATCCCGCTGATGAAGCGCGAAGGTTATAGCGCCGCATACGCGGTCAACGTGACCACGCACTCGTCGCTCGCCGGCGCGCTGATGCCGACGTCGACCAACATGATCATCTACGCGTTCGCCGCGCAAGGCGTGAGCGGCGTGCTGAACGGCAAGCAGATGAGCGGCGTGTCGATCGGCGATCTGCTGTTCTCGGGTCTGTTGCCGGTGCTGTGGGTGATGGGCTTCGTGCTGATCGCCGCTTACTGGCAGGCCGTCAAGTTCGGCTATCCGCGCCGTCCCGACGGTTCGACCGAACTGCAGCGTTTCCCGGGCTGGATGGCGGTGCTGCGCACGTTCATCGGCGCGGTGCCGGGTCTGATGGTCATCGCGATCATTCTGTTCTGCGTGGCGCGCGGTATCGCCACCGCGACGGAGGCGGCCGCGATCGCCGTGGGTTATTCGCTGATATTGACCATCGTCGTGTATCGCTCGCTGTCGATGAAGAAGCTCGGCCATGCGCTCGGCAAGGCCGCGAAAACGACCGGCGTGGTGTTGCTGCTGATCGGTGTGTCAAACATGCTGCGCTTCCAGATGGCCTATCTGGAGATCCCGGAGGCGATCGAACGCATGCTCGACGGCGCGACCTCGCTGCCGTGGCTGATGTTGTTGTACATCAACGTGATTCAGGTGTTCCTCGGTACATTCGTCGACATGGCGGCGCACATCCTGATCACAACCCCGCTGTTCCTGCCGATGGCCATGCACAACGGGGTGGGCCCGGTTCAGTTCGGCATCATGATTCTGCTGAACTGCGCATTGGGTCTCGTGCATCCGCCGATTGGCTCGGTGCAGTTCATTGGTTGCGCAATTGGCAATGTGTCGATAGGTGAAACTACTAAGGTGGCTTGGCCGTATTACCTCGCTATCTTCTCGGCGATCAATATTGTCACCTATGTCCCGTGGTTCTCGACGTGGTTGCCGAGCATCATCAACGGTCACCCGGTGTTCTGATCTAAATAAAAACGTATTTCCCACACTCAGCGGCGCTCGCATAGGCCGCATTAGAAAGTTTTTAACAGAGGAGTAGAAATGAAAAAGACTCTCTTAGCTTCGGCCTTGGGGTTGGTCGCCCTGAGCGCACATGCGCAAAGCAGCGTGACGCTTTACGGTATTGTCGATACGGGGTTGGGTTGGCAGAACAGTTCGACGACGCTGAGCCCGACGTCCGGCGCCGCATCGGCCCGTCCGTCGCCGGGCGGTGCTGCGCAAGTCAAGATGATCAACGGCATTTGGGCTGGTAGCCGTTTCGGCCTGAAGGGCTCGGAAGACCTGGGTGGCGGCACCAAGGCCATCTTCCAGTTGGAAGAAGGCTTCAACAGCGCAACCGGCGCGCAAAGCGTGTCGGGTCTGATGTTCAACCGTCAGGCATGGGTCGGTATGACGAACGCGCAGTTCGGTACGCTGACGGCTGGCCGCCAGTACACGTCGTACTACACGATGCTGTCGCCGTACAGCCCGACCACGTGGCTGACCGGTGCATACGGTGCGCACCCGGGTGATATCGACTCGTTGGATACGGTGTACCGCGCGAACAACTCGCTGGTCTACACGTCGCCGAGCTTCGGCGGTCTGACGGTCAGCGGTTCGTACTCGATCGGCGGCACGCCGGGCAGCTTCAGCGCCGGCCAGACGTGGAGCGTGGCAGCACAGTACCTGAACGGCCCGATCGGTATCGCTGCAGGTATCCAGCGCATCGACAACGGCAACTCGAACGGCGGCCTGTGGGGCGCGAACTCCACGCTGATCAACAGCACCACCGCCCCGATTGCGGCGCCGGCCAACTCGGCAATCAACAACGGCTTCCAGACCGCAGCGAAGCAGCAGCGCATCGCAGTCACGGGCGGCTACGCGTTCAACTCGGCGTGGGACGTCTCGTTCGCATACTCGAACGTTCAATACGCTGCGGGTACGGGCTCGTTCTTCCACGACACCCAGATCTGGAATACGGGTGGTGCAGTGCTGCACTGGAAGCCGATCTCGGTGCTGGACCTGGCCGCTGGCTATAGCTACACCCGTGCAACGTCGTCGAACGGCATTTCGAGCACGGCTAGCTACAACCAGTTCAACCTGTCGCAGTACTACACGCTGTCGAAGCGTACCGGCCTGTACGCGCTTGAGGCGTTTCAGCGCGCTGGTGGCCAGACGCTGGCAGGCAACGGTAAGACGATCATCGACGCAACCGCAAGCATCGGTGACGGTCAGAACGGTTCGCCGGCGTCGTCGCGCAGCCAGGTCGCTGTCGGCGTTGGTATCATTCATAAGTTCTAAACAGTTACTGAATACGTGGCGGCACGTTGTTTTGCCGCCACATCGACGCGGTTTTTTTCGCATCGTCAGTCTCGCAAAGCTGCGCACATTACGTGCGCAGCTTTTTTTTTGGATGCTTCATTTTGATGCATCGAAAGCGCTGCGCTCGCCAGCGCTGGCAGATCATCGCGACATCAGGGACTTCGGCGTGCAGTTCGCGACGTCGCCCCGACGTCGTTGTCTTCGGGCCGATCAGGCCTCCGACCACAAACGTCCACTCGTTGCGCAGTTTTCGCGCTTCACGTCGGTGAGGATGATGTCGACCGCCGACATTGCGGCGCAACTCGCGCAGCCGTTCGGCATCCTCGTCAAGGCGCTCACGCCTGGCATGCTGCACCCGCGGTGTGCCTGAATGTCGGCGAATCGCCGTATGCCGTCATCGACCGTCTGTGCAAACTCGTGCAGGGCCAGAGATACAGCAAAGGCGACTCAATGCCCGTCGCGGCAAGAATCGCGACGGCCTACGCGCTTGCCGGATCGCCCATGAAGCTGAACGCGACGAGACCCGCCAGCGCGCCGTTGAAGCCGAGCAGGCCAGCGCGCAGGTCGGCGTCGGCCGAACCGACGAGCATCGGGCTGATGTTGGCCGCGAACGCGCCGAGCAGCGCGGCACACATGAGACGCGGCTCGCCGAGCAACCACGCGCCGATCCTGCACGCGCCGGTCGCGGCGTTCGATTGCAGCACGATCTGGCCGAGACTGCGCAGCAGCGTCCGCAGCGGGGCGCTGGGCGAGGGGGAGGGCGCACCGGTCGCGGCGGCGTGCATTGGGGCGGGTTCGGAACCACCGCAACCGCGAGCATAGTCGAGCGGCAGGCGTTGAGGCCGCTGGCGCGTCGATACTGGCTATTTGCCGGCCGCAAGCGCCTGAGTTGGGATTGCCTCGCGCGCGGGCTTTCGCGTTACGATGAGAGCCCGGCGCGCTTTCCCGCGCCGTTTCGCGAGGAGACGCCGATGCGTGAATTACGATGGGCTTCGGAAGAGGGCGATGGCATCGAACATCTGGTATTCGATGCGCGCGACGATGGCTTCGCCGTTGAAAGCGTCGTGATCGGGCAGCGCTACGGCAAGGCGTACGGGCTGCATTACGCGGTGCGCTGCGACGCGCGCTGGCGCACGCGCTACGCGCGGCTAAAGATCGTCGGCGGCGGCGAGCTGGAGCTGCATGGCGATGGCGACGGCCACTGGCACGACGGGCACGGCCTCGCGCTCAGCGCGATCGAAGGCTGTATCGACATCGATATCGCGGCGACGCCGTACACCAATACGTTGCCGATCCGTCGGCTGCAGCTGGCGCAAGGCGAACGTCAGCCGATCGAAGTCGCGTATATCTCGACGCCGGACTTGCAGGTCACGCGCGCCGAGCAGGCATACACGTGCATCGAGTTGAATGGCGAGTACCGCTACGAAGGCATTTTTCGCGAGTTCACCGCGAATTTGCGCGTGGATAGCGATGGTCTCGTTATCGACTATCCGACCTTGTTCACGCGTTTGCCGCGCGCGCGTTAGGTTTTGCGTTCGGCGTTGCCTGCTGCGTTTGAATCGTCGTCGGGCCCGGTCGACGCGCCGCGGCCGAGCGGGCGTTGCATCAGCGTCGTGTCGAGCCAGCGACCGTGCTTGTAACCGACAGCCTTCAACGTGCCGGTCAGCTCGAAGCCGAGTTGCGCGTGCAACGACAGTGAGCCGCCGCTTCCGCCATCGGCGATCACCGCGATCATCTGACGCCACGGTCCGGTCTCGCAACGTTCGATCAGCGCCTGCAGCAGCACGCGTCCGACGCCGCGTCGGCGATACGCGTCGTTGACGTAGATCGAGTCTTCGATCGTGTTGCGATAGGCGGCGCGCGGGCGATATGGCGTTGCGTAGCAATAGCCGGCCACGTCGCCTTCGATCTCCGCGACCATATATGGCAGTCCGTGGCTGCGCACGCTTGCGAGCCGCGCGCGCAGATCGTCGACGGACGGCGGGGCTTCTTCGAACGACGCGACACCGGTCAGCACGTGATGCGCGTAGATCGCCTGGATCGCGGGGAGGTCGGCTTCGCTGGCGTCGCGGATCAGCGGGGGGTCGAGCGGAGGGCGGGGTGAACTCATGCGGGGTCCTGTCGAGGCGGGCGCAGTTTAGCGAACGTCTTCACTATGCCTCTCGCCGGGGCGGATTTGAAGCGGGTCAAAGGTCGAATTGATCGAACTCGCTCTGCAGCTCGCGATTACGCGCCACGCGTTCGTCGATAGCCGGTCCACGCCGTTCGACGACCGCCGAGATCAGCAGATTGAACAGGCACGTCAGCGGCGCGAGCGAATCCCAGAACTGACCGACGTCGGTCTTCACCTGCAGCAGATCGCCGCCGAAATCGCGCGCCCACGGACAGTAGATATCGGTGACGAGCGCGAACGGCAGGCCGCGGCGCGAGGCCGCCTGGCAATAGCGTCGCGCGATCGTCGAATAGGCGCGCGTGTCGGTGACGATCAGATATGGCGTGCTGAATTCCGAGTTCAGCGAATCGACGTAGGAACCCGACATGCCGTCCGAATAGAACACGCGTGGGCGGATGTATTCGAGATAGCTGTAGAACGCGTTGCTGATGCCGCGCGTCGATTGGATGCCGAGGATGTAGACCGCATCGGCGTTCGTAATGCGCTCGGCGACGCGCGCGAAGGCCGGCGAGCGCGCGAGTTCGTACACGTGCCGGATCGCGCCGATCTCGAGTTCGAGCGACTGGGCAAGCGATTGGGCGAGCGCGCCGTCGCGCGGCGAGGAGCCATCAGCGACGCTGGGTTCATGAAGCTCACCGGTTTGCGCGCTGTCGCTCGGGCCACGGCGGAACGCGTGGAGCCGGTCCGTGATCAGCCAGGGCCGCTGCTGCGTGCCGCGCAGCTCGCGTTTCAGATCGTCGAGATTGCGATAGCCGACGCTACGTAGAAAGCGGCCGACCGAAATGCCGCTGGTGCCGGCTTGCTGCGCGATCTGATCGGCGGTCTCGAGGCCGAGCCGGTCGAGATTCGCGAGCATGTAGCTGGCGACGCGTTTCGACGTCGGCGTGAGTTCGGCAAAACGGGCTTCGACGGTTTGGGCAAAAGCGGTCGTCATCGTCAGTCGCGGCGCGGGGCGCTGGTTGTGCCAATCTGCGAAATGATGACATATCGATCCACGGCTCGCGCAATTCGATCCTGAAAAAGTCTGCTCGCCGTGCGACGGTCGAGCCGCGTCAGACCGGCCGCCGCACCGGCGCGGCGCGCGAAAAATGCCGTGCGCCAGCCACGCAGGCGACCACGATCACGGTGACGATGATCATCGATGGCGGTACCTGCTCGTGCAGCAGCACGCCGGCGAGCAGCAGTCCGAAAAACGGCTGCAGCAGCTGCAGTTGGCCGACCGCCGCGATGCCGCCGAGCGCGAGCCCGCGATACCAGAACACGAAGCCGATCAGCATGCTGAACAGCGACACGTACGCGAGTCCCCACAGCGCGGCGGCGCCGACACCGTCGAACGACACGGGCCGCGTCCACCATGCGAGCGGCAGCATCAACGGCAGCGACAGCACGAGCGCCCACGAAATCACCTGCCAGCCGCCGAGATGACGCGACAACCGCGCGCCTTCCGCGTAGCCCAGCCCGCACACGACGATCGCCGCGAGCATCAGCGCGTCGCCGAGTGGCGAGGCGTCGATGCCGTGACGCAGCGCGAACGCGGCCACCGCCGCGCTGCCGAGCGCCGAGAACAGCCAGAACGCCGGCTGCGGGCGCTCGCCGCCGCGCAACACGCCGAAGATCGCGGTGGCGAGCGGCAGCAGGCCAATGAACACGACCGCGTGCGCGGCACTCACATGACGCAGCGCGAGCGCGGTCAGCAAAGGAAAGCCGACCACGACGCCGAGCGCGACCACGACGAGCGGCAGCAGATCGCGCCGCTCCGGGCGCGTCTCGCGGAACACCAGCAACAGCAGCAGACCAAGGATGCCCGCGATCGTCGCGCGCGCCACGGTCAGAAACACCGGATCGAAGCCCTGCACGGCAAGCCGCGTGGCCGGCAGCGAGCCGCTGAAAATCAGCACGCCCGCGAAACCGCTGAGCCAGCCATTGGTGGTTTTGTCCATGGCAAACGTCCCTGCGCTGAAAGAGTCTCATGATGCGCGCCGCGGCCGTAAACGTTAAGCTACAGATCAGTACAGTTCGCCCAAACTGTACCGAACATGGGAGCAGTACAGATGGCGGAAAGCGAGAACAACGAGACGGTGCCGGGCACGCGTGTCGGCCTCGTGATGACCAATCTGCGGGAGCGTATCGCGAGCCGCTCGCTGATGCCGGGCGCCCGCGTGCCGTCAATCCGCGCGATGACCGACACGCTCGGCGTATCCAAGTCGACCGTGGTGGAAGGCTACGACCGTCTCGTTGCGGAAGGGGTGATCATCGCGCGGCGCGGCTCGGGCTTCTTCGTGTCGGGCCATGCGCCGCCGCTCGCGCTTGCCGATCTCGGGCCGCGGCTCGATCGCGAGGTCGATCCGCTGTGGCTCACGCGGCAGTCGCTGGAGACCGGCTCGAAAGCGCTGAAGCCCGGCTGCGGCTGGATGCCGGCTTCGTGGTTGCCGGAAGATGGCGTGCGGCGCGCGCTGCGCGCGGTCGCCCGTGATCCGCAATCGCTGCTCGCGGATTACGCGAGCCCGGCCGGCTTGCCCGCGCTGCGTCAGCAGCTTGCGTGGCGGCTTTCCGCGCACGCGGTCGATGCGCCGCCCGAGCAGATCCTGCTGACCGACGGCGGCACCCATGCGCTCGATCTCGTGTGCCGCTTCCTGCTCGAACCCGGCGACACGGTGCTGATCGACGATCCTTGCTATTTCAATTTCCAGGCGTTGCTGCGCGCGCATCGCGTGCGGATCGCGAGCGTGCCGTACACGCCGCAGGGACCGGATCTCGCGGCGTTCGAGCGCGTTCTGGTCGAGCAGCGTCCTCGGCTCTACGTGACGAACTCGGCGATCCACAATCCGACCGGCGCGACGCTCGCGCCGGCCGTCGCGCACCGGCTGCTGAAGCTCGCCGGCGAGCACGATCTGCTGATCGTCGAGGACGACATCTTCGCGGACTTCGAAGACGAAGCCGCGCCGCGCCTTGCCGCATTCGACGGCCTCGCGCGCGTCGTGTCGATCGGCAGCTTTTCGAAGACGCTGTCGGCGGCGGTGCGCTGCGGCTATATTGCGGCACGCGCCGAATGGATCGAGCCGTTGATCGATCTGAAGCTCGCGACATCGTTCGGCAATGGTCAGCTCGCGGCGAGCGTCGTGCATCGGATGCTCGTCGACGGTACCTATCGGCGTCATCTCGAGTCGATGCGCGCGAAGCTGGCCGATGCGATGGGAGAGACCATCAGGCGTCTCGGCTATGCGGGCCTCGATATCTGGACCCGGCCGCGCGCGGGCCTGTTCGTATGGGCGCGCTTGCCCGGGGCGCTCGATGCCGCCGACATCGCCCGTCATGCGCTGGCGGCGGGCGTCGTGTTCGCGCCGGGCAACGTGTTCAGCGCGTCGCAAGCGGCGGCGGGCTTTCTGCGTTTCAACGTGTCGCAATGCAATCGCCCGAAGGTGTACGAGGCATTGCAACGGGCGATGGAAGCGTGCACGGTGTCGGCCGACGCGGGACGCGAGCGGGTCTGAGACGAACCCAAGCGAAGCAGGCGTTCGCGGTCCCCCGCTGCAGCGTTATTTGCACAGCAGAAGCATCCGTTCTTCTTCCGAGCAAGGCGTGTGCGGTTTCGGCGCGGGTTGCGCGGCCGCCGCGCTCATCGCCGCGCTGCGGTTCGCGAGACACGCGCGCAGATGCTTCTCGACCGGACCGTAGTACTTCCACCCATGAACGAGCGTCGGCAATTCGAGCTTCACCTGTTTCCATTTCGGATGGCCATGCTCCTGCAGATTGTCGAAGTTCGCGCACAACGAGTCGGCGAAATGATTCAGATTGCTGACTGTGTCGCGCAAGCCGTAATCGTAAGTGACCAGAAACGCTTTGACGGTCAGACCCGGCACGTCTTCCTTCAACCAGCCTGGGTAGCTGCTTTGGCGGATCGTAGTCGGAAAGTAGGTGTGCTTCGCGCGATTCGTCTCCGGCGCGTTGGGATCGACGGGCAACAGACGCAACTGTGACAGCAGGTCGGGTTTCATGTCGTTGAAAAGCTTTGCCGGCTGCCCGACCACGATGATCGCGACGTCGATCTTCTTCACGATCAGCGCGGCGAGCGCGTCCTCGTTGCTCAGATGCACGACGTTCTGCTCGGGAATCGGCTGGCCGAACATCAGGCGGTAGAGCGTCGTCGCAGACTGCGCGGTGCCGCTGCCTAGCAGGCCGACGCTGATGGTCTTGTCCTTGATGTCGGCGAGCGTTTTCAGCGGCGAATCCGCCCGCACGACGACGTTAATTTCCTCGTCGTAGAGCGGCATGATCAGTCGCAGCGGCCGGATCGTCGTGCCCGCATCGGGGTTGCCCGAGTTGGCCATGTCGATGAACGCCTGGTACACGTCGGACTGCACGAGCGCGAGCTTCACGCCGGGCTCGAAACGCATGCGCTGCACGTTTTCGGCCGAGCCTTTCGACGCCACCACTTCGAGGTCGATGCCAACCGGCTGGGCCACCCATTTCGACAGGTCATTGCCGATCTGGATATAGGTGCCGCGCTCCGGCCCGGTGACGATCTTGTAGTGCGCCGGCTCCGCGCCGGCCAGCGAACATACGACCAGTACCACCAGGCCCAGCCAGCCCGCGAGAAGTCTCTTCAGCATGGTCTTTCTACCTATCGGTCAGGTTGATCCCGCTTCACGCGTGGCGCGTGGAAGCACCAGTGATCCGGTTGCCATGTCATGTTCAAACTGCTGCCAGGGCCGCTCCGTCTGTTTCCGCTCAGAGGACGCACGATAATGTGCGAATCGGCACAGACGGCGGCCATTTGATCTGGTATGCGAAGCAATGTTTTTGCGCGACGGCGCAGCAGTTTGCGTCTCCGGGACCCTGTTCGGACCGTCGCGTCGCGGGTGAGCGCTAGTTGCTCCGCGGTGTCGCGGTTCTCACGACGCCGACGTTCGTTGCAGTTACGACCAGTTCGCCGGGCGCTTGCATGCCGACGGGCAGCGGTGCCTGCGCTTGCGCGAGCGGCGCGGCGTCCGTCGTCGCCGCATGCGGCGGAGTCAGCGGCGCCCAGCCGGTCTCGCGAATGACGCGCTCGAGGATCACTTTCGCCGCGTCGTTGCCGCTGTCGATCGCGAGCGCCTCGTTCGCGTGCTGGCGCGCGCACGGCCACGACTGCTGCGCGACGCAGGCCTGCGCGGCCTGTAGCGCAGTATCGCGACGCTGGACGAGCGGCCGCATCTGATCGGCCAGACCCTGCGCGTCGCTGTTTCCAGGTTGTAACGTTTGCGCGGTGGCGAGAGCGGCTTGCGCGGCGGACAGATCGTTCGCGCGGAACGCTGTCCTCGCGACCTGCAATGCTTGTCCGGCGTCGCGGAATTGCGGCGCGGGCAGCATGGGCGTCGCGGCCATCGGCGGCGCGGCAGGCGGCGCAGCTGGTGTCGCTGGAATGACGGGAGCCGCGGGCGCGACGGGCGCGGGCTTCGCCGCCAGTTCGGTCACAGGCGGTGGCGCGGGCTTGGCCGCGGCCGGCGCGTGCGTGGTCTGTGCTTGAGCAATCACCGGCGCGGAAGCGAGCGGCGCGATCATGCCGGTCGTTGTTCTGGCATCCGTCGTAATCTGCTCCACGCCTTTATCTTCCGATTCGCCGCCGTCGCTGAATAGCGTATAAGCGACATACGCCAGGCCGATTGCGACAAGCGCGCCGATCACGTATAGCACGCGCCAGATCGTCTGCGCAGTGTTGGGCGGCGCATACATCGGATCTTCGTAAGGCGGGATACTGGTGTCGGTCGACACGAGCGCCGTGTGCATGACCGGCTCGGTCTGCAACAGGGGTTCGGACGTCATCGCGGCAGCGGCGATGGCGGGCTGGTCCCGTCTGCCGAGCTCGTCGTCGAAACGGGGCAGGGGCTTGTGCGTGGCGCTCGCGCGGCTGCCTGGAATACCGGTGCGGATGTGCGGATCGTCCTGGTCGAACGGATGCGCAGCGCCACAGTAGGGGCAGGCGTCGACTTGTCGGTACAGTGCGCCACCGCAGCGTTTGCAGGGCGTGGGGAAACTTTGGCCGGTTGCTGTCTGGGTGGACATGCCGTGGACCCACCTTTGGAAAACGATGCCGTAAAGGCATGCTTCGGATCGTGTTGAGGCAGGAGCCTTGTCCGCGGAATCACAATCCACATGCGCCGGAGGTCGCGGAGACGTAGGCAGCGGCTGCGTTTCCACGGTTTCCAATATGTGGTGTTTCACGGGGGACGTCAACGCGGATGGCCCCTGGATTGTGTGCGCTACCGCTCATTTGGAGGTATGAAGAAAACCCTGGCCATACAATCGAAACGAGTGTATGTGCCTGTTGTTTCACGACAAATGGAAGACAACCGGAAGCATCGCGCTGCATGAAGTGAGCGCGACAAAAAAACAACGAGGCCGACGCGTCGTGCGTGCGCCCTCGTGATCAACCTGCGATCTGGCGCTTGCCGGTACGCATTTGCATCAGCTTCCCGATCAGGCGTCGAAGTACGCTCAGTGCTTGCGCAACGGATGATCCTTCAGCAGCCATGCGAGCACGAAGGCGAGCACCACGACGCAAGCGGCCGACAGATACACGGTGTGCAACGCACCCGAGAACGCATGCAGATAATCGTTGCGCAATGCTTCGGGTAGCTGATGAATCGCTGCGGGACCCAATGCCTGCGGAAGTTCGGTGTCGGGCGGGATCAGCTTTTCGAGGCGTCCGGCGAGGCCGTTCGAGAACACCGCGCCGAAGCCGGCCACGCCGATCGAGCCGCCGATCGAGCGAAACAGCGTCACGCCCGACGTCGCGACACCCATATGCTTGAACTCGACGGTGTTCTGGACCGCGAGGACCAGCACCTGCATCACCATGCCGAGGCCGCAGCCGAGCAGACCCATGTACAGATACATCACATGAATCGGCGTATCGATCTGCAGGCGCGCGAGCAGCAGCATCGCCACGGAGACGAGGAACGTGCCCATGATCGGGAACAGCCGGTACTTGCCGATCCTGCTGATCACGCGGCCCGTCACCATCGACAGGATGAACAGGCCGCCCATCATCGGCAGCATCTGCATGCCGGCTTGTGACGGCGTGGAGCCCTTCACGACCTGCAGATAGAGCGGAATGAACGTCACGGAGCCGAACAGCGATACGCCGATGATGAAGCTCACGAGGCTGCTGATCAGAAACGTGCGCTGTTTGAACAGTCCGAGCGGCATGATCGGTTCGACCGCGCTGCGTTCTTCGTGAATGAATCCCCAGATCGCTACGAGGCCCATGCCGAGCGTGAACCACAGTTGCGGCGACGACCACGGCAGGATCGTGCCGCCCTGACTCGTGAACAGGATGATGCAGGTCAGCGCGCCGGCGAGAAACGCCGCGCCCATGTAATCGACCGTGTGCTTCACGTGGCGCACGTGCGGCTTGAACACCGCGCCGATCACGATGAGCGACAGGATGCCGAGCGGCAGGTTGATATAGAAGATCCAGCGCCACGTCAGATGCTCGACCAGAAAGCCGCCGAGCAGCGGACCGATGACGGTGGCGAGGCCGAAGATGCCGCCGAACACGCCTTGGTAGCGGCCGCGCTCAGCGGGCGGAATCACGTCCGCGATCGCCGCCATCGTCACAACGAGCAGGCCGCCGCCGCCGAACCCTTGCAGCGCGCGCAGCACGATCAACTGACTCATGTTCTGCGCGATGCCACACAGCGCCGAGCCGACGAGAAAGATGACGATCGCCGTCTGCAGCACGATCTTGCGGCCGAACAGGTCGCCGAACTTGCCGTACAGCGGCACGACGATGGTCGAACTGAGCAGGTAGGCGGTCACGACCCACGACAGGTTATTGAGCCCGCCCAGTTCGCCGACGATGGTCGGGAGCGCGGTCGAGACGATCGTCTGGTCGAGGGCGGCGAGCAGCATGACCAGCAGCAGCGCCGGAAACAGCAGCCGGATCGGCGGATGGTCGGCGGCGGGCGCCGCCGTGCGCGGATCCTCGGGCGCGGAATCGACTGACAGGGTCGTAGCGGGTTGTTCCATGGCGGCAATGCATTGAAATTAATTAACTGAGAGATTAATATATTCGACATCGCCCCTCACGTCAAATTCCATGCAATGACAAGGATCTCGTCTGACGACGCCGCGACGCACAATGCCGTGACAGATACGGAGCCGCCCGCGCGAATTGCCGCGAAAGAGCGCGACGCGTCGAAGCCCAAACTCAAGGCAGCGCCAACGGATATTCACGCCGCGAATTTCGGAAGCAGCGCGCCGGCTGGGTCGGCCGCCCGCCGCCCCGGCCGACCGTCGGGCGCCGCGCGCGGCCCGGAGCAGCGTGCGCGCTTGCTCGACGCCGCGCTGACGCTGTTCGCGAGGCAGGGGATCGTCGAGACATCGCTGGGTGAGATCGCCCGCGAGGCCGGCTTCACGCCCGCGATGATGCACTACTACTTCAAGACGCGCGATCAACTGCTCGACGTGCTGATCGACGAGTGTTTCGCACCGTTGCGCGCGAGCCTCGGGCTGCCGTTTCAGGAGAATCCCGACGATCCGGTCGCGGCAATCACGCAACTCGCGGAGCGGCTCGTGCAGATCGCGAGCGACAACCCGTGGTTCGCGTCGCTGTGGGTGCGCGAAGTGATCAGCGACGGCGGGCTGCTGCGCCAGCGCATGCATGAGCGCTTTGGTTTCGAGCATCAGAAGGCGTCGCTGCTGGCGATCGCGCGCTGGCAGAAGGAGGGGCGCCTGAATGCATCGCTCGAACCCGCGCTCGTGTTCGTCACGCTGCTCGGCATGACGATTCTGCCGCTTGCCACTTCGAAGCTGTGGCGCAACGATCCGTTGCGCCGCAGTATCGGCGGCGCGGAGATTGCGCGGCACGCGGTGGCGTTGCTGGTTCAGGGCATTGGGCCCGGCAAGGGCGATTGAACTGGCGCCCGGTGTGGCACACCGGTCGCCGCATCCTTTGAAAACGCCCTAGATTTTGCGATTTTTCTTCCACTCGTCGAACGCCGCCTTCGTCTCGTCGTTCGGCGGATAGGTGCCGGGCAGCGCCGCGCCGGCACGAATCCTTTCGGTGAGAAACGCCTCGAGTTGTTCCTGCCCGGCTGCGGCTTGCGCGACGTCGTCGGCCATCTTCAGCGGAATTACCACAACTCCATCCATATCGCCGACGATCACGTCGCCCGGAAACACCGCGACCCCACCACAGCCGATCGGCACGTTGATATCGACCGCGTGATGGCGGATCAGATTGGGCGGCGCGCTCGCGCCGGCGCAAAACACCGGCATGTCGAGCGCGGCGATCGTCGCGCTGTCGCGCACCGGGCCGTCGGACACCATGCCGACAACACCGCGCACCTGCAAACGAAGCGACAGAATCGAACCGAACGACGCGCTGCCGCGCTCGCCGCGGCAATCCTGCACGAGCACGTGGCCCGGCGGAATGGTCTCGACGCATTTGCGTTGCGCGTACTCAGGGTCCGCGAATAGCTCCAGTACGTCGATGTCTTCGCGCGATGGGATGTTGCGCAGCGTGAACGCCGGCCCGACCAGATTCGCGCCGCGCCGCGGACCGAGCGGCGCGACGCCCTGCATGAAGGTGTTGCGCAGACCGCGTTTGAATAGCTGCGTGGTCAGCGTGGCGGTGCTGACGTGACGAAGGATGTCGAGCGTCGCGGCGGAAAGCGCTGGCGATGTGGCGGACATGGTGTCGGTTGACCTCGGGTTGAGATGAGGGGGCATCGATAGGCGCGCGTGCGCGCCCACGATGATAGCGCCGCGACATCACCGGTTAGCAGGCCAGCGCCATTCATCGCCGCGACATCGGCAACCGCGACCGAGCCCTTCTTTACGTGACGCGAACCGCTGCAACGAGGCACGCGACGTGCTTACAGTGTCGTCGGATGCGAGCGACGCAAAACGAACGACAGCGCCGCGTTGCGCGAACAATACAAAGGACAGAATCGATACCGGGCGGAGAAGGCCGTACGAACCGGGTTCGTACGAACGGCGCCGGAACATCGGGTGCCGGCGATCGGCGAGCCGCGGATAAACTGCGGAAACTCAGCAGCTCAAGCGCGGTATGCGTCGAGCGTCGTTTTTTCATCGACGTGCAATTTTGGCGCGTTACCGTGCGCAGGCGTTGTACTCGGGAAGATGTTAAGCAATGTTTTACATCGCGGACCTGTCTGCAACCCGGCGTGCGAAATCGAGTCGGAATCATGGACAGCAACACCCTGGCCGCGCGAATCAGCGGCAATCAGCAAAATGAAATACAAGGTGAAACCTTGGCCTCCTCGGACGGCCTAACCGGTTTTTCAGAGCAACAACATACGATGAACGCAGCAATGAGGCTCGATCAGGCCACGATCGTGCTGGTGGAGGACGACCCGGACAGCCGGGAATCGTTGACCTTGTTACTCGAGGCGGAAGGCGCGAAGGTTTGCGCGGTCGCCGATGCGGAAGAGGGCGTCGTGGCGGCAATGCGTTTGCTTCCCGACGCGGTCGTCTGCGACCTCGACTTGCCGGCCATGGATGGCTTCTATCTGATCCAGCGGCTGCGCGACCACGAGATTTGCGGCGGTCATTCCCCCTCGGTGGCGGTGGCCCTCACCGGCCATACCGACGACGCATACCGCCTGCGCAGCATCGGCGAAGGCTTCCAGCATTTCATGACCAAACCCGCGTTACCCGAAGCGCTGGTGACGCTGCTGCACGACGCGATCGACGCCCGCGCGGCGGGTTGATCGACGCTTCGCAGCGGCTCGCACGGCCGTCGACGCTTCGCAGCGCGTCATACAGCGTTGCGCACGCGACGCGTGGCGCGCCGCTATTTCGCCGCGGCCACCGGCGCGGCCGCGCTGGCCTCTTTGGCCGCCTGACAGGCTGCACACAATCCCTTCAACTCGATTTCGTCGCTCGCGAGCCGGTAGCCCGCGTCCTCGATCTGCGCGACCAGGGCCTGGCGCAACTTCGGTTGATGCAACTCGGTGACGCTGCCGCATTGCTGACATACGACGAGAATGCCGTGCTGGCATTGCGTCAGATCATGGCAGACAGTGAACGCGTTGATCGATTCGATCCGATGCACTAGCCCCACGGACAGTAAAAAATCCAACGCGCGATAGACGGTCGGCGGCGCCGAGCCGGCGTGGATCTGGCGCATTTCGTCGAGCAGCGAATAGGCCTTGGTCGCGCGTCCCGAGTTCAGCAGCAGTTCGAGCACCTTGCGCCGGATCGGCGTGAGTTTTTCGCCGCGTTCGCGGCAATATTCCTCGGCAAGTGCGAGAGCCGCTTCCTGCGACGGGCCATGTGCGTGCGACGGCTCGTGCACGTCGTAATGCGCTTGATGATCGCGTGCATCGGCGGCGGGGGCGGCAGGTGTGGAAGCGACCGGACGGCCGGTCGCGGCGGGCTTGGCGGTTTTCATGCGTCGATTATAGAGGCAGGCGGGATGCAGGTGCCGCGCCGGTTGAAGCGTCGCGAGAATCGGGATTCCCGTTCATCGAGAAAGTGGCCCCGTCAGGTTTGCTCCGCCCGGCCGATGGCGTTCCCCCAGATATGGTTTACGACGGACAACAAGGGTCTTTACCGGCAAAAAAATGCCTATTCCTTTCCGCCGACCCGCGCCATGCTCAGGTCAACGGAAAATCCACATACTTCTTGAACCCGGAACGCGTCGTGAGACGCGAATACCAGCGCTCCAGATTCGGCAGCGGCGGCCGCTGCAAACCGTCGAGGCCGAACCAGCGCTTCGCGTACGCGCCGATCACGATATCGGCGAGCGTGAACTTGTCGCCTTCGAGAAAGAAGCGGCCCTGCAGATGCGTGTCGAGCAGGCGCCACAGGACGGTGACCGCCTTCGCGTCGGCGGCGAGTTTGGCGGCGTCGCGCTCGGCCTCGGGCGTGCGCACGAGGGTCCAGAACACAGGACGTTCCACTGGCTGCAGCGTCGACAGCGACCAGTCCAGCCAGCGGTCGATGCTCGCGCGCAGTTTCGGGTCGGCCGGATACAGCAGGCTCGATTCGCCGTATTGCATCGCCAGATAGCGCAGGATCGAGTTGGATTCCCACAGCACGAAGTCGTCGTCGACCAGCGTCGGAATCTTGCCGGTCGGGTTCATCGCGAGATAGTCGGGTTCGTTGTTGCGGCCGAATTGCAGGCCCGCGTCGATGCGGTCGAACGGCAGCACGAGTTCGTCGCAGCACCACAAGACCTTCTGGACGTTGACCGAATTGGCGCGTCCCCAGATCGTAATCATCCGGTAAATCCTTTTCTCTTACAGTTGGCAAGCCGCGCAGCGTGCGCGGCGTTCAGCCAGTAACGATACACGATCCGCGCGGCTTTGCGCGAGGGCCGCCCGGCCGACATTGCGTTGCGTACAATGACCGCACTCCGGATTGCCCGCTGAAACCACGCATCCCAACTCATTGAGGCATCGCATGGCCCGCATTGTTCCCGACGACTGGAAAAGCCTCGAAGCGACCGGCGCGGCGGCGCGCGAACGCGAAACGCTCGCGCTTCTAGAGAAGGCACTGCCCGCCGACTACACCGTCTACCACGGCGTGCATTGGACGCGCCTGAACCAGAACTTCTCCGTGTTCGGCGAGGCCGATTTCGTGATCGTGAGTCCCGCCGGCCGCCTGCTGATCATCGAGCAGAAGACCGGCTTTCTGCGCGAAACGCCGAAGGGGCTCGTCAAGGTGTATCTGCAAACCGAGCGCAACGTTGCGATCGCGCTCGCGCATACGATCGAGAGTCTGCACCGGCGTTTTACCGCGGCGTTCGGCGCGGGCGCGTATTTCATCGAGGAACTGCTGTACTGTCCCGATCACATCGTCAAGGATGCGGCGATCGCCGGCGTGAATCCCGCGCGCATCGTCGACGCTACGCGGCGCGAGCGTCTCGCCGCGATCATTCGCGAAGCGCTGCCGGCCGATGAACCGCGGCTTCCCAGCGCGTCGAAAATCCACCACTTTCTCGCCGACGAACTCGCGTTGACGCCCGACACGAGCGCGCTCGTCGGGCAGGCGGGCACGCTCGTCACGCGCCTTTCGGGCGGACTCGCGACATGGGCCCGGCGGCTCGAATTCGCGCCGTTCCGTTTGCGCGTGATCGGCACGGCGGGCTCCGGCAAAACGCAACTCGCGGTGCAGGTGATGAAGGACGCGGTCGCGCGCGGCGAGCGGCCGTTGTACGTGTGCTTCAACCGGCCGCTCGCCGATCACATCGCGCGGGTCGCGCCGCCGGAGGCGAAAATCGCGAACTATCACCAGCTCTGCGACTGGATCGCGCGCGACGCGGGCCGCGCGCCCGATTTCCGGTCGGCGCAGGTGTTCGATCAACTGGAGGCCGTATTCGCCGACACGCCGATCGAACCGCGCTGGCAATTCGACGTACTGATCGTCGACGAAGGGCAGGATTTCCAGCAGCCATGGGTTGCCGCGCTCGAGCGGCTGCTGCGGCCGGGCGCCGCGTGGTGGTGGCTCGAAGACCCGCTGCAGAATCTGTATATGCGTGAGCCGGTCTCGTTGCCCGGCTGGACCACGCTGAAAGAAACCACCAATTACCGCAGTCCTCGCGACATCCTCGATTATCTGCGCGATGTGCTGGGCGCGTCGGTGCCGCTGGCCGCGGCACTTACGTCGGGCAGTCCGTTCGACGGCTCCGAGGTTTCGGTGTCGGTCTACGACGAAGCGCTGGGCGCCGATAGCAGTATCGACGCAACCAAGCGCGCCATCACGCAGGCGCTATCGCTCGGTTTTCGCAAGCAGGACATCGCGGTGCTGTCGTTCCGCGGCCGCGAGGGCTCGGCGATGAGCGCGCTCGATCATCTCGGACCGCATCGGCTGCGCAGTTTCACCGGCAAATACGATCTGTTCGGCAACCCGGAGTATCGTGAAGGCGACGTGCTGTTCGAGTCGATCTACCGCTTCAAGGGGCAGGCGGCGCCGTGCGTGATCTTCACCGAGATCGACTTCGACGCGTTCGACGAACGCAGCGCGCGCAAGCTGTTCGTCGGCGCGACGCGTGCGACGATGAAGCTGATCGTCGTCGCGTCGCAGCGGGCCGCGCGGCATTTGCAGTTGCGCGAGGCGAAGGACAAATAGCGGCGGCGTTCGGGCGCTGCGCCCACCCAGAACGTTGCGCTCAACTCCACGCCCTTGCGCTCACCAGCATCCCCGTGCGCGTCAGCGCATCCCACCAGATCACGCGCAGCAGCGGCGCTTGCTGCGCGATCAGCAGCGCCTGCACCGGATCGCTTTCGACGAAGTGCGTGACACCCGCCCGCAGCGCCGCGCTCGCCTTGTGCGCGGCCGCGCCGGCGGGGCTGTCGTCGTGCAGGCCGGGCGTTCGCATCGCCAGCTGCATGTGAGCGAAGCCGTGTCGCGCGAGCCACGCTTCGGTGCGCGCGCGATCCATCTCCGGGCGGCCCGTGATGATCGTGCGCACCTGCTGCAGGTCGATGCCGGGCAGCACCTCGAACGGCAGCAGCGCGTCGCGCTCGGCGAGCGCGGCGGCGAGGTCCTCGTCGTAGCTCGCGAGCGGTACGTCGGGCAGCAGGATGCCGTCGAGGTCGATCGCGTAGGCCGCGTACTCGTGGTCGTTGGCCATCGCGGGCGCGGCGCCGGCTTCGACGCGCGCCCAGTCGTCGCGGTAGCGCTCGGTGTACGCCTGGCGCTCCCATGGAAAGAGGGCGAAGTAGCCGCGCGCATCGATCGCGTAGTCGGGCTGCGCGCGGCTCAGATCATCGACCGCGGCGGTCAGGGTTTTGACTTCGAGCCCGTGCCCCTGCAGAAACGCGATGCAATCGACGAGCGTAAAACCGCGTCCCGCGATGTCCTCGCACAACAGCACTTTCGATCCGGCGGGCGGGATCGGCAGCGTCGAATCCCATGCGACCGCGCGAGTCTGGCGGTCGTAGCGCAGGAACGCGACCGGCGCGCCGACCGCGTGCGACACCATCAGCGCGAGCGGCGCGCCGCCGCGCAGAATCCCGAGCGCCATCGCGAAACGCTCGGCGAGCAACGCGGGTTGCAGCGATTCGATCCAGTGATCGAGCTGTTCGTACGTCAGAGGCAGGACCGGCTTGTTCATGACTATCGAGGCGCCGCGTGGCGCGATGGAAGGCAATGGTCCGCGGGGATGCGCGCGCGGCGCGCGCTGACGCACTGGCGCGACATAGCGGGTCCTCGCTTTTGAGTCAGCGCATTTTGGCGATATTATGCATGCGGGTCAAAGGTCGCGTGTCGGGGTGGCACGCGTTTGACGGCTCGGCACGGCGCAACACTTCGCGTGGCATGAGATCGGCTGACCGTGGTGGCGCCCGCGGTCCGGCGAATCAACGAAAACGGATAAAAAAAGTAAATGGCCAATCTGATTGCAACGCTGCGCAACGCAGCCAGCGGAACCGGTGCGCCCTGGCGGATGCGTTGGCTGACGGGGCTGGCGGGACTGATCGTCGGGCTTTCCGTCTGTTGCGCGCATGCGCAGCCGGGCGCGCGGCAGTCGCCGGCGCTGGCGCTCGACGTGCAGGGCAAGATCGCCAATACCAACGACGCCGCGCATCGCACCTATCACTTCAACGAGGCTCAACTGCTCGCGCTGCCCGTGCATACGATCACGACCTCGACCACCTGGACGCCGCGCTCGACGTTCACCGGGCCCAGGCTCGCCGACATCCTGAAGGCCGTCGGCGCGCACGGCACCCAGATCGAGCTCCACACGTTCGACGACTACACCTACACCGTGCCGGTGTCGGACTGCGAACGCTACGGCGTGATCGTCGCGTACAGCATGAACGGCCAGCGCCTGAAACTCAGCGACTTCGGGCCGCTGTTTCTGATCTATCCGCGCGACGCTTTTCCCGATGAACTGACTGGCGCGGTCGGCGACTCGAAATTCGTATGGCAGATCAAGGCCCTCATCGTCAAATAGCGCGCCGTCCGTGGCGGCGCGCGTTGTACGTGCTGATCTGGCTGATGGCGCTCGCGGCGCCCGCCGGCGCGATCGGCTACCTGCTCTATGCGAACCTGTTGAACCCGCGCGCGACCGAGCAACTGACCGGTACCTACGACGGTTTCTACTGGGACGCCGCGCAACTGCAGATCGCGTACGCGCGCTTCGAGAACCAGCTGCTGCTGTATCAGTCTGGGGCCGACGACGATTATCAGCGGTTGCAGCTGCGCTTCCAGCTGCTGCAATCGAAGCTGCGCGTGATGGCCGGCTCGACGCAGCGGCTCTCCGCGCAGCTCGCTCTGTTGCAGCGGCAGCTCGACGAAATCAAGACGCTCGAGACTGTGCTCGACGACATCCAGCCCGAGGTCGACGTACTGCAGCGCGACCGTGCGGGTGCCGCGCGGATCGACGCGCAGCTGCGCCAGCACTGGAGCGAGGTCAACGATCTCGCGCTGTCGCGCCGTTTCGCGGACGTCGCCGACCGCGAGGCGATGAACCGCGATTTCATCGACAAGCGCCGCTTTCTGTTCGCGGGCGGTCTGGTGCTGCTATTGCTGTCGGCGGCGGCGACGCTGCTGCTCGTGCTCAACGCCCGGCGCCGCACGCGGCTCATGCGCCAGCAGCGCGCGGCGCTGGAAGCCGAGCATCAGGCGAGCCGCGCGGCGCGCGAGGCGAGCCTCGCGAAGGATGCGTTTCTCGGCATGATCGGCCATGAGCTGCGCACGCCGCTGCATGCGATCGTCTCGTCGGTGGAACTGCTCGGCTTCAACTATCACTCGGATGCCGACCGCAAGGTGATCCAGCGGCTCGAAACCGCGGCGCGCCATCTCGAGGCGCAGATGAAGGACCTGACCGACTACGCGCGCCTCGGCGCCGGCAAACTCGAACTGCGGCACCAGCATTTCGAGCCGCGCGAGCTGCTGGCGTCGATCCTCGATGAACACACGATGTCCGCCAGGACGCGCGGGCTCGAGCTCGAAGGCGAGGCGAGCGGCGCGAGCGGGCTCGTCGAGTCGGACCCGCACCGCATCCGGCAGATCGTCAACAACCTCGTCACCAACGCGATCCGCTACACCGAGACCGGCACGGTGCGCGTCGAACTGCGGCAAGAGCCGGCGCTGCTGGTTTTCGTCGTCAGCGATACAGGGCCGGGCGTGTCGTCTGAACAGATCCCGTTGATCTTCGAGGAGTTCACGCAGCTCGACGCGTCGCGCACGCGCCGCTTCGAAGGCGCGGGGATGGGGCTCACGATCGTGCAAGGGCTCGTGAAGCTGTTCGGCGGCACGGTGGATGTTGCGAGCACGGTCGGCGAGGGCACCAGCTTCACGGTGACGATCCCGGTCGTGCCGGTCGCAAGCGTCGAGCCGGCCGACGTCGCGGAGCAAGCCGAGCCGGACGGCGCGCAGCCGTGCGTGCTGATCATCGACGATAACCGGCTGATTCGCGAGTCGCTCAGCGAAATGGTCGCGCACATGGGCTACGACTCGCTCGCACTCGGCAATGCCAACGACGCGCTCGCGTGGCTCGACACCCACCGCTGCGAAGTGGTGCTGCTCGATCTGCACATGCCGGAGCGCGATGGCTACACGTTTCTCGAAGACTTCGCGACGCGCGATGGACCGTCGGCGGGCGTGCCGGTGATCGTGGTCAGCGCGTACGCGCCGGAGGTCGTGCGGAATGGCGAAAGTGGCGCGACTGGCGCGCCGTCGGTGTTCGAGGCGCTGTTAAAGCCAGTCCATTACGAGGATCTGAAGCACGCCCTGCAGCGGGCGCTGGCGGCGCGGCATCAGGCGTGAGCGCGTGAAGGCGGCGCTGCCGCGAACGGGGCGCGCATCGGCGCCCGCGCTTCAGGGGCGGTTCAGCCGCTTCGACAGATCGGCGACGAGGATCGCCATGCGCGCGGGCTTCTCGTAGCACGCGACGTCGTAATCGCGGATCACCTCGCTGATCTCTGATTCGCTGGCCTTGCCGGTCAGCAGTTCGCCGGTGAGCACGAAGATCGGCGCGTCCGGGTTCTCCGACGCGCGCACCGCGCGAATCGCGGCCGCGGAGGTCTGCGAGCCGAACAGCCAGTCGATGATCACGCCGTCGAACACCTGCGTCTGCAACTGCTCGCTGAAGGCCGCGAGCCCATAGATCGCGATCGCCGTGAAGCCGCTGCGCTCCAGATAATCCCGCAGGTTATCGGCGCTTGCACGATCGTCGTCGACCACCGCGATGGCCGGCTTGTCGCTCTCGGCGCGGCGCGGATAGATCTCGATCTTGTGGACCTCGTACGCGCTCTGATACAGCGCGCCATCATGACGCGAGACGCGCCATTGACCGAGCCGCGAATAGGCGACGAATTCCGGGCGGCTACCCGGTTCGAGCGCCGCGCCGACCCACGCGGTGCAGGCGATTTCGGTCGCGCCGATGCAGAACACCGCCTCCTGGGCGATCGCGCCGACGACGCCGGGATCGAGCGACTGCGCGCCGAACAGCTGCGCCGCGGGTTCGTCGAATACCTCGGCGACTTTCTTGATCTGCGACAGCGTCCACGGACTATTGCCGCGCAGTTTGCGGTGCCCCTGAGAAAAACTCAGGTCGAGGATGCGGCATAGCTCCGTGGTTTGCTGTCGCTTGCCGATTCCATGCCTGCTCATCAACTCGCGCACGCGCTCGGCAACCGCGATGGAGTCGGGTGAGTGTGTTTCGTTGGCCATGCTGCGTGAAAATCCGCCGGGTTAAAAGGTACATGGGGAGCGCGGTCGACAGGCGCAAGCTGACCCTGCGCATGCTATGCGCATGAATCGGTCACGCGGGGACAGCAAATGTACCGCAAAAAAATTCACCATTATGATTTTGTCAGACCGGCCGCCGAGTCCGCTGATGCAAGCGACGCCATGGCCGTGCCGGTGACTTTGATGCATTGAGCATCAAAAGGCATTCTACCGGTGAATCGATGACGAAACCGTAGGGAATCCACGAATGAGTAGTGCGCAAGGCGACGGATCCGGCCGCTTGCCGCAAAGCCCGGCAGGTCCGCCCTTGCGGAAAAGCCAGGCGAGAGGCGCAATGAAAAGTGTGTCCGGAGGGATCGGATTTGCGCCGGCACGCGCGGTCCGCGTTCAGCTTGCCGGCATCGTGTCGAGCCGGGCCGCCGAATTTTGAAGTCCTTTGAAAATCCGCTCGGCGACCTTGCCCGGAAAGCGCTCGGGCAACTCCGCCGACACCCGCTCGATCACGCCAGGTGTCTGCTCGATCAGACGCTGGAGCAGCGGCTCGGCGTCGGCGCCGTACGAGCATTTCAACGCCATCGCGTTGAAGTGTCGCCGCTGCACGTCGCGAAACGCATCGTGCTTGCTGCGCGACCATAGACCCATCGCAAGCCGCGCCTTGTACCACGACCACTGGTTCGGGCCGTTGCCCTCGACCGGCCAGATCGACATCACGTCGTAAAGCGGCGTCAGACGGTACTGGCCACCGGCGAGCAGGCGGATGCTGAAGTTCTTCGCGTGGCCGTCCGGCGCGGCCAGCATCCAGAACAGGATCTGGCTCGCGAGCAGGGTCTCGATGTCCTGCCGCGCCTCGACCGATTGCTGCAGAATCCGCGCGAGGTCGAGCACGCCGGGGCCGCCCTCGTTTTCGTACTTGCGATGCGACGGCACGCCGTACACCTGGCAGAAATCTTCCTGCGGCAGACGCAGCAGCCAGCTGCCGCTCGAATGCATCTGCCGGTCGAAGCGTTCGACGGCGAGCACGCGCTGCTTGCCGAACCTGAGCATCTCGGTGTTCGCGACCGGCAGGCCGAACGCGCGCAGAATCCGCAGACACAGCCACTCGTTTTCGACCGACGTGCTGAGATCGGCGAGCCGGTTGCCGACCAGCCCGAGCGGCAGCTTGAAGATATGCGTGGTCGGCGTCGCGCCGTGCGGCCGTTGCCATTGGCCGTCGTGCCACAGCAGCGCGGTTTTCTCCTGCGCGCCGGCGAGCGAGATGCGGAAGTCGTCGGATTCGTCGGGCGCGCCGAGCGTCGGTTTGCCAACCGTCTGCGCGAGCAGCGCCTCGATGTCGTCGTCGGAAAGCGGCGTGCCTTCGATGCGCTGGACCCCGGCCGGCACGTCGTCTTCGGCGAGCAGCTGGACCGCGCCTACGCAGTCGCGGCCGATGGCCTGCAGCAGCTCGAACGCGTCGAGCGTTTCGGTCCGGTAGCGCTGCGCGATGCGTTTGCGGATGACGTCGCTGTCGGGCAGCAGGTTGTCGAAGTAGTTGAGCACCCGCGGCCCTTTGTGCGTCATGTTGCCGGGCGTGAACGGCAGCGACAGCGACAGCGGACGACCCGCGGGCGACGCGATCCAGGCGGCGTCGTAGGCGAACTCCATCGGGCCGCGCGCGGGCAGCCGCCAGAGCCCGACGCGCTCGCCGTTGGCCCACACCGACAATGCCTTCGAAGCGGTTTGCCGGGCCATCTCACCACTCGACGTTCGGTGCCGGCTCGGAGCTCGGCTGATTTTTGTCGCGCAACTGCAGTTGCAGGCCGTAGGCGCCGCACAGCGCGAGCAGCTGGGTGAGCGTGAGCCCGCTTGCATCGGTTTCGAGCGTGGAAATGCGGCTTTGGCTCACGCCGACGCGCGCGGCGGCCTCGGTCTGCGTGAGGCCGGCCTGGCGGCGGCTGGCCGCTAGCAACTGCGCGAGCTGGTCCGAAGTGGCGATCAGATGGAGCATGGCGGATTATCTGCGAGACGAATAAATGCAATTTATGCGTGAGACGAATATTTGTCAAATATTTGCGTGACGCATAATCGACGAATATTCGTGTGACGGATAATCGGGGCATTTCGGCAGGCGCCGGCTGCTACCAGCCGCGTTGCCGACGTCGCTCGTCATTGCGGACAATGGCCCGCACTGCGAAGATGACGCCCACCTCTCCAACCCGCCCACCAATGACCACGACTTACCCGCTGCACTCGACCTTCACGCTCGCCGACCAACCGTTTCCCAGCCACGCCGACGTCGTGATCGCCGGTGCCGGCATCATGGGCTGCGCGGCCGCTTATTACCTGGCGCGGCGCGGCCTGTCGGTGGCGGTGCTCGACAAGTCGCGGATCGCCGGGCAGCAGTCATCGCGCGCGTGGGGCTTCGTGCGTCAGCAGGGTCGCGAAGCCGCGGAGGTGCCGCTGATGATGGCCAGCATTCCATTGTGGAAAGAACTCGAACGCGAGCTGAATTTCGATCTCGAATGGCGCCAGGGCGGTTGCCTGTATGTCGCCACCCACGACGAAGACTGGACATCGTTTCAGCAATGGATCGAGGTCGCGCGTCAGTATGGCCTCGATACCCGCACGCTCGACCGCAGGCAGATCGACGCCGTGGTGACCGGCATGCAGGGCCCCGCGCTCGGCGGCCTGTACACGCCAAGCGACGGTCAGGCCGAACCGCGCCGCGTCGCCGCGGCCTTCGCGGCACGCGCGGCCGAAACCGGCGCGCTGTTTTTCGAGGGCTGCGGCCTGGTCGGCGTCGAACGCGCGGGCGGTGCGATCGCTGGTGTGGTCACCGAGCGCGGCACGATTCGTACCTCGCGTCTGATCTGCGTGGCCGGCGCGAGCAGCTGGCGGCTGCTCGGAACGCTCGGTCTCGAACTGCCGCAGCAGGCCGTGCGCGGCACCTGCATGCGCACCAACCCGCTGCCGCCGATCACGGCGTCGACGTTCTGGGGCCACGGTCTCGGCATCCGGCAACGCGCGAACGGCGCGATCAATCTCGCCGACGACATGCAGGTCGACGTCGACATGACGCTCGGTCATTTCCGCGCGCTGAAATGGTTTTTGCCCGAACTGTGGACGCAGCGCGAGAAGTTCAGCTTCCATCTGAACGGCGCCTGTTTGCACGATCTGCGCGAACGTCTGCCGGGCGGGGTGCCCGACGCCGAACGCGTGCTCTATCCGCGCGACCCGCATCCCAAGCCGAACGCGCGCCACGCGCCGCGCGCGCTGACAAAGCTGCGCGCACTGTTTCCGGCGTTGCGCGACGCCCAGGTGGTCGAGGCGTGGGCGGGGCTGATCGACGTGTTGCCCGACGGCATTCCGGTGATCGATGCGCCGCCGCAGGTCCCGGGCCTGACGATCGCGACCGGCTTCTGCGGTCACGGTTTCGCGATGGGGCCGATCGTCGGCAAGCTGCTGGCTGAACTCAACGATGGCGGCGAGGCGTCGCTCGATCTGTCGGCGTTCCGTTTGCAGCGTTTCTTCGACGGCACGATGAAGCGGCCGCGCAGCATGCTGTAACCCCCCGCAACCCGACCCGATACAACCCAATCCGACCGATACCACCGATGACCGAACCCGTCCTCCGCCGCGCCGACGTCCCGTACTACACGCAATGGGGCAGCCCCGAGTGGGTGCGCGACATCGTCGAACAGCAGCGCGACCCGTGCGACGATCCGCACTGGCAGCGCAGCGGTTTCGCCGACCCCGAGCGCTATCGCTTCTGGGCGCAACGCCTGTGCGGGCTGACGTGCCTCGAGTCGGCTCTCGACTACTGGGGCATCGATCACGCGCCGCGCGCCGCACTGCTCGACGACGCGCTGCGGCACGGCGTATACCGGTTGCGCGACGATGGTGGCGTCGACGGTCTGATCTACCGGCCGTTCGCCGACTGGGCCGGCCCGGCGTTCGGCCTCGATATCGACGTGCTGCCGCAGGCGTCGATCGAGGAGATCGCGGCGCGGCTCGACGACGATACGCTCGCGATCGTGTCGGTGAGTCCCGAGATCCGCTATCCCGAGCGGACGAACCGGCGGCGGGGCGGTCATCTGATCCTGCTGCACGGGCGGGATCGCGGCGGCGTGTGGTTTCACAACCCGTCGGGCGTCGCGCCGCATCAGTCCGACGTGTACCTGCCGTTCGCGACGATGTCGCGTTTCTATGCAGGGCGGGGGATGACGCTCAGCCGCGGCACGAGCTAGCCGGCGCGCTGGGCACGAAGCGGAGTCGCGATTCGGCGGGCAGTAGACGTCCACACGACTGGTCAATTTTTTCGCGCTCGGTTACGGTGACGTCATGCCCACTCCATCCCCCATTGGATCGTTCCGCCCATGACCCGCCCGACCACGCAGATCTTCGACGCCGCCACCACCGCGCGGCTGATGCCTTACGCAGCGCTCGTCGACGCGTTGAGGCGCGCTAGCATTGACTACGCGCAACGACGCATCGTGAGCCCCGAGCGGCTCGTCGTGCCGCTGAACGCCGGTGGCGTCATGCTGTCGATGCCCGCCACCGCGCCCGATCTCGCGATCCACAAGCTCGTCAATGTGTGCGCGAGCAACGGCGCGCGCCATCTGCCGACGATCCACGGTCAGGTCATGGCCTTCCATGCCGATACCGGCGAGACGCTGTTCATCCTCGATGGTCCGACAGTGACGGGGCGCCGGACCGCGGCGATGTCGATGCTCGGCATCGCGACGTTCGCCACGGGCGCGCCACGTGAATTCCTGTTGATCGGCACCGGCACGCAGGCGCTCAATCATCTCGAGGCGATCGGCGAACTGTTTCCCGACGCGCGCGTGTGGGTCAAGGGCAGCGCGCCCGCGCGCGCCGAAGCGTTCTGCGCGGCGCAGCGCGGCAAGGTGCGTGAGCTGCGGCCGCTCGCGGATGCGGGCGCGACGATTCCCGTTTCGGTCGACGTCGTGATCGCGTTGACCACGAGCAAACAGCCGGTCTACGACGAAACGGCGCGCGCCGAGCGGCTCGTGATCGGCGTCGGCGCTTTCACGCCGCAGATGGTCGAGATCGGCGCGACTACGATCGCGGGCAGCGCGCTGTTCGTCGACGATCAGGCTGGCGCAATGCACGAGGCCGGCGATTTCATCCAGGCCGGTGTCGATTGGGCGCGGGTGGGCGGGATCGCCGCGGTGCTCGAGCAGACGCAGCCCTTGCCGGCGGGGCCGGTGATGTTCAAGAGCGTCGGCTGCGCGGCGTGGGATCTGGCCGCGTGCCGGGTCGCGCGCGACGCGCTGGCGCGCGGCTGAGCGTCAGCGGCCCAACCGGCAAATAATCGCGCAAAATATCCCGAAAAAACAACTGTCTGGCGCGCAAGATTGGCAACTTGCGCTAACCTGCGGCAGATGTTGCCGTGCAAACTATCTCAAAACGTTGCACCATAGATGTTTGCCGGAAAAAGCGCCATAGCGGACGTGAGCCGTAGCCCGTCCGCCCGCCGCCGATTCCTGATCGACGCCTTCCCCCTAGACGCTGCGACCGTGCCATGACGACCCAACAAGCTCCTGCCACACCCGACCTGCCGCTCGACATGATCATCTTCGGCGGCACCGGCGACCTGTCGTTCCGCAAGCTGCTGCCCGCGCTGTACATGGCGCATCTGCACTGCAACCTCCCGCCCGACACCCGCATTCTGACGATCGGGCGCAAGCCCTGGTCGCGCGAGGAATACATCAGTGAATTCATGGAGCAGAAGGCCAAGCCCTTCATCGACGAAAAAGCGTTCGACGCGTCGGCGTGGGACAAATTTCTCGCGATTTTCGAATACGTGCGGATGGACGTCGATGCGGCCGAGGACTACCTGCGCCTGAAGGAAGCGTCGCGCGACGGCGTGAACCGCGTGTTCTATCTGGCGACGTCGCCGGATCTGTTCACCCATATCTGCGACAACCTGTCGTCGGCCGGGCTCGTCGACGGCAATTCGCGGGTGGTGCTCGAAAAGCCGCTCGGCCACGATCTCGCGTCCGCGCAGGAGATCAACAACGCGGTCGGCAAGCATTTCGAAGAAGCGCAGATCTACCGGATCGACCACTACCTCGGCAAGGAAACCGTGCAGAACCTGATGGTGCTGCGCTTCGGCAATCCGATTTTCGGGCCGCTGTGGCAGGCGCCGTACATCAAGAGCGTGCAGATCACGGTGGCCGAAACGGTCGGCGTGGGCAGCCGCGCGGGGTTCTACGACAAGACCGGCGCGCTGCGCGACATGGTGCAGAACCACCTGCTGCAACTGCTGTGCATCGTCGCGATGGAGCCGCCGGTGTCGCTCGATCCCGACGCGGTGCGCGACGAAAAGCTGAAGGTGCTGCGCTCGCTGCGGCCGATGACGCCCGAGGAGATCGCGCGCGATACGGTGCGCGGCCAGTACACGGCGGGCGCGGTGGATGGCGAGGCGGTCAAGGGATACCTCGAGGAAGACAACGTGCCGGCGGGTAGCCGCGCCGAAACCTTCGTCGCGTTGCGCGCGCGGATCAACAACTGGCGCTGGGCCAACGTGCCGTTCTTCCTGCGCACCGGCAAGCGGATGCAGAAGAAGCTGTCGGAGATCGTCATCGAATTCTCCGATCTGCCGTTCTCGATCATCCCGAGCGGTGGACGAACCTACGGCAATCGTCTGGTGATCCAGTTGCAACCCGAAGAGTCGATTCAACTGCAGGTGCTCGCGAAAGAGCCGGGCAGCGGCATGCACATGCTGCCGGTGAGCCTGAACCTCGACCTGCAGCAGGCGTTCACCGAGCGTCGCGCGGAAGCCTATGAGCGGCTTCTGATCGACGTGATCCGCGGACGTCTGACGCACTTCATGCGCCGCGACGAACTCGAAGCGGCATGGGCGTGGGCCGAGCCGATTCTCGAAGGCTGGGCGAAGTCGGGCGAGCGGCCGCGCTCATATTCGGCGGGCACGTTCGGACCGGCGGCATCGACCGCGTTGATGACGCGGGAGAACGCCGTGTGGGCGGAGGAATCGCAGTAACTGGCTTTTGACAGCGCGCTTTTCGAAGCGGCTCGCGACGTTGCAGTGGCGTCGCGAGCCGCTTTTGCGTGTGCTGTCGTTGCCGCGTGCATTATTCGTCATTGATACGGCTTGCGCCTATGATGGTTTCCTTGTCCGCGTCACTCAGCGGCATTCCAAACGGGGCATCGATGAGGCGAATTCTCGTGGCATTGATCTGGGCGGCAAGCGTGGCAACCACACTCGATCTCGCGGCTTGCGCCAGCAGCAGTCTCGATGCCCGGAGCGATCCGCCGAAGGTGATCATCGACAGCGACTACAACACGCTCGGCGACGACGGCCAGCTCGGGGTGATGGCTGCGCAATTGCAGGCGCAGGGCTCGCTGAAAGTGCTCGGCATTACCGTGGTGTCGGGCAACCAGTGGTTGAAGCAAGGTGTTGCCGATGCGCTGAAATCGGTCGAACGACTCGGCGTCGAACAACAGATCGGCGTCTATGCGGGCGCCAACTACGCACTGACGCACGACTTCAAAACGATCCAGCGGGAACTGAAGGAATTCCCCGGCGGCGATGGCTATATTGGCGCATGGAGCAAGCCCGAGCCGAAATCGGCTAGCGACCTCGTCGCGCCGCCGGACGGCTTCGCGACGCACACGAAGGTGCAGAGCCAGAGCGCGATCGACTTCATCGCCGAATCGGTCAAGCGGTACCCTGGCGAGGTGACGATCCTCGCGATCGGCCCGCTGACCAACATCGCGTTGGCCACGCGCGAGCATCCCGAGATCGTGCCGCTGATCAAGCAGATCATTTACATGGGCGGCGCGATCGACGTGCGGGGCAATACCACGCCCACCGCCGAATTCAACTGGTGGTTCGATCCCGCAGCGGCGAAAGCGGTGCTGCGTCTGCCGATCAAACAGACGGTGATTCCGCTCGACGTGACGGATACCGTGAAAATGGACAAGGCACTGTACGACCGCGTCGCGCACGATCCGGCGAAGCAGACCATCATCACGCAACTGTTCAGGACGCTGAACGGCTACGGATACGACGGCAAGGACGGCTTCGAGACCGATCCGAACTACACGACGAACATCTGGGACACGCTGACGCTCGCCTATCTGATGCATCCGTCGTTCGCGACGCAGACCGTCGAGGAGTGGGTGGATGTGGATACGGGCTTCGGCGCCAACGATGGCAAGGCAAGGGGCTACACGAGTTCGCCGCCGCCGGGTTTGCAGAAGATGACGGTCGTCAAACGATTTGATAATCCGGCGTTTTTTAATTTCTATGTCGATCTGTTGACGCGGCCGGTGCCGGTGCGGCCGTTGGACTAGTCAACGCGCGAGCGCCGCGCGCCCGCACCCGCTTCACGCGGGATGCAAGCCGCGCAGCAACTGACGCACGCGCGACAGATCCTGCTCGACGTGCCCGGCTTTCTCGAACAGCTCCGCGAGCCAATCGACGAACGCGCGCACGCGCGGCGACACGCGGCGGTTCTTCACATACGCGACCGAGACCGGCATCGGCACGGGTTTCCATTGCGGCAGCACTTCATGCAGCAAGCCCGAATCGAGGTAAGGCTGCGCGGCGATGCGCGCGGGCTGGATCATGCCGAGGCCTTGCAGTCCGCAGGTCAGGTACGCTTGTTCATCGCTGACTTGTACGAAGCCGTTGAGCTTGACCTTGCGCGCTTCGCCGTCCACTTCGAAATCGAAGTCGCATTCGCGGCCGCTATGCGGCGACACGCAGTTGACCGCGACGTGCGCGCGCAGATCGTCGAGATCGGCGGGCGTGCCGTGGCGGGCCAGGTAGGCCGGACTCGCGCAGGTGACGTGATCGAGCGTGCCGAGTTGCCGCGCGACGAGATTGGAATCGGGCAATTCACCGAGCTGGATGCTGCAGTCGATTGCTTCGGAGACCAGATCGACGGTGCGGTTGCTGACGCCGATCGCGAGGTCGAGTTTCGGGTAACGGGTGTGGAACTCGTCTAGCGACGGCAGCACGATTGCACTCGCTACCGCGCTGGGCATTTCGATGCGGAGGCGGCCGGTCAGGTTGTCGGTCGAATTACGGAGGCTGGCTTCCATTTCGTCGATGTCGGCCAGGATTTGCGCGCAGCGTTCGTAGTAGGCAGCGCCCTCCGGCGTGATGCTCAGGCGGCGCGTCGTGCGGACTAACAGCGCTGTGCCCAGCAGGGCTTCCAGGTTCTGGACGATCGTCGTCGCCGTTGCACGCGGAATGTTTAATGACTCCGCTGCGCGGGTGAAGCTGTTGGTGTCCACAATTCGGATGAATGTGCGCATTGCAGTTATTCTGTCGATCACTGGGATGCTCCAAATGGTTTTCTGTTTTTTTGCCTGCGGTGGATTTGTCTTTGTTCTTGTGGTGTTGGCCTTTCCTTGCTGACTTGTCGGTCTATTAGCGTTGCCCCTGTGCGGGGCGGCACCTACTTTCTTTGCTGCTGCAAAGAAAGTAGGCAAAGAAGACAGCTCAAACCGCTAATTCTTAAGCGGGCACCGTGCTCCACGAATGGCAGTGGTGCATCTGGAATCCGTGCCCCGGCACATTCCACGGCAGTGACAAAGCCGTCATCCATCCCACTCCGCACTACGTGCGTCGCGGACGGGTATGCAAGGGAAACCAGAGTGTTTTTTTAGGTTAGTGGGGCCATCGGCTGCGCCTCGGCGACGCGCCGAAACGACCAATGGTTTGAGACCAGTGCTTCGGCGCGCGCAGCGCCGCCGGAAGAATGACGGCCTTGTCACTAACGCGGAGTGTGCGGGAACACAGATTCCAGATGCACCACTACCCGCGGTATACAGAGGGACCCGCTTAAGAGTTAGCGGTTTGAGCTGTCTTCTTTGCCTACTTTCTTTGCAGCAGCAAAGAAAGTAGGTGCCGCCCCGCACAGGGGCAACGCCAATAGACCGACAAGAAATCAAGGAAAGGCCAACGCCCTAAGAACACAGAAAAAAGGGCGAAGGCAAAAAAAACACAACAACAAAACAGAACCCCGCGCCGCAGGCGCAAAAAAACCACCCGCTGCGCGGCCAAAAAGTTGCCATTACTTCCGCATCGAATCCATATCAACCACAAACCGATACTTCACATCGCTCTTGAGCATGCGCTCATAAGCTTCATTGATCTTCTGCATCGGAATCATTTCAATATCAGAAGTAATGCCATGCTCGCCACAGAAATCGAGCATTTCCTGCGTCTCGGCAATACCGCCAATCAGCGAGCCAGCAAGGCGCCGCCGCTTGAAGATCAGATTGAACACCTGCGGCGACGGATGATCGTGCTCCGGCGCACCCACCAACGTCATCGTCGCGTCACGCTTGAGCAGATTCAAAAACGGATTCAGATCATGCTGCGCAGCCACCGTATTGAGAATGAAATCGAAGCTATTCACATGCGCTTCCATCTCCTGCGGATTCTTCGAAACCACGACTTCGTGCGCGCCAAGCCGCTTCGCGTCCTCGATCTTCGACGGCGAGGTCGTAAACAGCACGACATGCGCGCCCATCGCCCGAGCCAGCTTCACACCCATATGGCCGAGTCCACCGAGGCCGACAATTCCGACCTTCTTGCCCGGACCCACGCCCCACGTGCGTAGCGGCGAATACGTGGTGATGCCCGCGCACAGCAGCGGCGCGACACCCGCGGGGTCGAGATTCTGCGGCACGCGCAGCGTGAAAGCCTCATCGACGACCAGTTGCGTCGAATAGCCACCGTAAGTGACCTGTCCGTCGACGCGATCGACACCGTTATACGTGCCCACCCAACCGTTCTCGCAATACTGCTCGAGACCTTCCGCGCAGCTCGAACAGGTGCGGCACGAATCGACCAGACAGCCGACCGCGACCAGTTCACCGACCTTGTACTTCGTCACGTTCGGACCAACTGCGGTCACACGGCCTACGATCTCGTGGCCCGGCACGACCGGGTAGATCGTGTTCTTCCATTCGTTGCGCGCCTGATGCAGGTCGGAATGGCACACGCCGCAGTACAGCACTTCCATCTGCACGTCATGGGCGCGGGGTGCGCGGCGCTGGATTTCAAATGGGGCGAGCGGCGCGGTGGCGTCGGTCGCTGCATAGGCATACGTCGTGCTCATGGATGGCTCCAGCAAAGAGGGTGATGGCGCAACATGCGACGCGCCGGCGATGCGCAACACTGGGTTGCGGATGCGGCGGGCCGCAGCATGAACCGGGATCGGGGCGCGAGCGTTGGGGGCCGCCGTTGGCAAGCTGTCGGCGCATGGCGGTCGATGACCGCGCACGCTGCGCGCGTCGAAAAAGGCGATCCGGCAGGGTTCCCATGTTAGGAGTCCGGCGCCGCCCGTGGAATACCTGATCGTCTTGAAGGTTTGCCTAAAACTCTGGAGGGGCAGCGCGACAGGTTGTTTGATGCTAAATTTCAAGCATTATTCTCTTGGCCGTCGCCATATCGTCATGTCCACTCAAGCTGTCGGTTCCATTCCGGAAGACCCCGCGCAACGCCGCTTGCTCGAACTGTTCAACCTGCTCGCGCCGAATGCCGGCATGACGCGTTCGAGCCTCGAAGGCGTCAGCCTGCTGCGCGCGAATCGTCCGATGCCACGCATGCCGGTCATGTACGAGCCGAGCATCGTGATCGTCTGTCAGGGGCGCAAGCGCGGCTATCTCGGCGATCAGGTGTTCCAGTACGACGCGCAGCAGTACCTCGTGCTGTCGGTGCCGTTGCCGTTCGAATGCGAGACCGAGGCAAGCGAACAGGAACCGTTTCTCGGCATGTCGGTGCGCGTCGATCTGACGATGGTCGCCGAACTGCTGATGGCGCTCAACGAAACCCAGGGCCTCGCGCAATACGAACCGGCCGGCATGTATTCGACGCCGCTCGATGCCGCACTGAGCAGCGCGGTGCAGCGTCTGCTGGAGGCGCTCGCGTCGCCGCTCGACGCGCAAATCCTGGCGCCTGGCATCGTCCGGGAAATCTGTTATCGCGTGTTGACCGGCGAGCAGGGCGGCGCGATTCGCGCGGCGCTCACGCATCAGAATCACTTTGGCCGCATCGCGAAAGCGCTGCGGCGCATTCATGCGGACTACCACGCGTCGCTCGATGTCGATACGCTCGCGGCCGAGGCCGGCATGAGCCTCGCGGTGTTTCATGCGCAATTCAAGGCGGTCACCGCGACCTCGCCGATGCAGTACGTGAAGACCACGCGTCTGCATCACGCGCGTCTGTTGATGGTGCAGGATGGCTTGAATGCGGGCGCGGCCGCCGTGCGGGTCGGTTACGAAAGTGCGTCGCAGTTCAGCCGCGAGTTCAAGCGGCTGTTCGGCCTGAGTCCCATCGACGAGGTCAAGCGCATGCGCGTCGCTCACGATGCGCCGCCGCCGCGCGCGCACAAGCCGGTGCCGCGTTATGTGACCGCGGTCTAAAGCCCGCTGAACCAGTTGTAGCCCTGATCTTCCCAGTAGCCGCCCGGGTTCGTGTTGGTCACGAAGATCGCGGCGATGTGCTTCGGGTTCTTGAAGCCGAGCTTGGTCGGCACGCGCAGCTTCAGCGGATAGCCGTATCTGGCCGGCAGCGGCGCGTTGCGGAAATCGAGCGTCAATTGCGTTTGCGGATGCAGCGCGGTCGCCATGTCGAGGCTCGAGTAATAGCGGTCCGCGCATTTGAAACCGACGTAGCGCGCGCTCAGATCGGCACCGATCAGTTCGAGAAACGTGCGAAACGGCACGCCGCTCCATTGTCCGATCGCGCTCCATCCTTCGATGCAAACGTGACGCGTGATCTGCGAGACCTGCGGCAACCTGCGCAGCTGCTCGAGACTCCAGCGGCGTTTATCCGCGACGAGCCCCGATACTTCGAGCCGATAGGTCGAGCCGTCGATATCGGGCGCGTCGAACTCGGGATAGAACGCGTTGAACGGAAACGGATCGGTGATATCGCGCGTCGACCAGGTCGGCGCGAGTTTGTTGCGATTGAACAGCCACGCCTGCACGCGGTCGTTCCAGCGCGACATCGCCCATAGCACCTTGTCGACGGAATCGTTGTCCTGCAGGTTGCAGCCGGACAGCATCGCGAGCGCGCCGATCGATAGCGACGAGCGCAGAAACAAGCGGCGTTGCAACTGCTCGATTTGCGGCCGGTGCTCGGCAAGCACGATGCGTGAGCGGCGCGCGTCTTCTGTATTGGCACGCGTATCGTTCGCCGTGTCGGTTCGTTGCGGGGCGCTCATGCGCGAGTCCTCTGGGAGGCGTGATCGATGCGCTGCGCGCCGCGCCGGACGCGTCCGGTGAACATCGGCGGCAACGTGCGCGGCACCAGCAGCACCAGCAGCAGATGCACGACGACAAACCCGACCACGCCGGCCATCGCGACGAAATGCACGCGGCGCGCAAAATCGAAGCCGCCGAACAGCGCGGTTAGCCACGACAATTGCACCGGCTTCCAGATCGACAGTCCCGATGCGACCAGCAGCACGCCGAGCAGCACTACCAGCAGATACAACGCGCGCTGCACGGCGTTGTACCTGCCGGTTTCGTGCGGCAATCTGAGGCGCAACGCAAGCGCCGCATCGCGCGCCAGCTCGCGGGCACGCACCGGCAGCAGCTTGCGACGCAAATGGCCGCTCGCGACGCCATGCGCGAGATACAGCAGGCCGTTCGCACACAGCAGCCACATCGCCGCGAAGTGCCATGCGATCGAGCCGCCGAGCCATCCGCCGACCGTCGCCCACACGGGGAACCGGAACGGAAAGATCGGCGACGCGTTATAGATCGCCCAGCCGCTCATCACCATGCAGGCCATCGCGAACGCGTTGATCCAGTGCGTCACGCGAACGACGAGGGGATGAACGACCAGAAATGCTTGCGAGTCGGGCATTGGCTTCAAAGACGAGGGGGATGAAGACGAACGACGGGCCGCTTTACATCGGCGGCGTCACGCCATGCTCGCCGGCCGAAATGAAATTCGCCGCCATCGCGCCGTCCGCGTCCTTGTGCGCGAACAGCACGACCTTCGTGCCGGGCGCGAGCAACGCGCGGCTGCCCGGCTCCAGACTGACGATGGGCACGTCTTGCGGAATCACGATCCTCTTCTCGCCATCCTTGTACTTGACGGTGATCGTGCGGCCGTTGCTGACCACGAGCGAGCCGACCGTGCCGTTCGTCATCGTGCTGTTCGCGCCGAGATCCCACGGCCGATGACCTTCGCCCGAACCGCGCATGCTCGGCGGGAACACATGCACTTCGAGCGCCTTCAACGTGCCGTCGGGCTGCGGAATCGCGGCGGTGCCGACGTAGCGGTCCGGCTTGATGTCGCTGACGTTGGCGAGCGTGACGCCGCGAATCGGCGTGTCGGCGGCGAGCTTCACGTCGAGGTCCTGACCGTCGCGCGTGTGGACTTTGAGCAGATCGCCCGACAGCGACGTCACCGTGCCGCGCACGCCGGTCGGCGCGGCGGTCTGGGCCGAAGCCGGGAACGTCGTCGCGAACAGCGCGGCGGCGAGCGCGGGAACGGCGAGGGCACGCAGCGTTCGTGCGCGGGCGATCTTCATGCGGGTCTTCATGAGGCAACTCCAGGAAGGGATGCAGCGTGGTGGACGGTGGGTTCAGACTAGCCGTCGCATCGGCTCGTCAGAGTGACGGGAGGATGACAAAAACGTCATCAAGGGTCGAGGGCGGCCACGTAGAATGGCCGCCGGGAGCGCTGCGGTTCTTCTCGAGCGCTGTCATCAGGCTTTTTTGCGCGTGCGAGCGCGGCTTTTACGGTCGCATCGCGCGAGAGGAGCAGCGAGCATCATGAGCATTCTGGTCATCGAAGACGATCCGAAAACCGGCGACTATCTGAAGAAGGGCCTGCGCGAGAATGGCTACGCGGTCGACCTCGCGCGCACCGGCACGGACGGCCTGCATCTGGCGCTCGAGCATGAATACGAACTGATCGTTCTCGACGTGATGCTGCCCGGCATCGACGGTTGGGAAATCATGCGGGCGTTGCGTGCGCGGCGCGATCTGCGGGTGATTTTCCTGACCGCGCGCGATCAGGTCAGCGACCGCATTCGCGGTCTCGAACTCGGCGCCGACGACTATCTGGTCAAACCGTTTTCGTTTACCGAGCTGGTGCTGCGCGTTCGCACGCTGTTGCGTCGTGGCGTAATCCGCGAGAGCGACGTGTTCGAAGTCGCCGACCTCAAGCTCGATGTGTTGCGCCGCCGGGTCACGCGCGAGGGCGTCGACATTGCGCTGACCAACAAGGAGTTCATGCTGCTGCATCTGCTGGTGCGCCGCGAGGGCGAAGCGCTGTCACGCTCGCAGATCGCGTCGGAAGTGTGGGACATGAACTTCGATAGCGACACCAACGTGGTCGACGTGGCGATCAAGCGCTTGCGCGCAAAGGTCGATCACCCGTTCGGGAAGAAGCTGATTCACACGGTACGCAGCATCGGCTACACGTTTGGCGACGGCGCATGAAACTCTGGAGCGAACGCTCGCTGATCGCGCGCACCACGTTGCTGTTCGCGCTGATCGCCTGCGCGGTGATCGGCTCGCTCGGCGCGTATTTCTATCATTCCGCCGAAGTCTCGCTGCAACGCCGCGCCGACGTCGTGCTGAGCGGCCGTGTCGAGCATTTCAGCCGCATCGCGCACGACCTTTATTCGGTTAGCGAATTAAAAAAGCGCCCGCTGCTGTTCGAGACGATGCTCGGCGCGGAAGAGGACGTATTGATCTTCCGGCGGCCGGGAGAAGCACCGTTCGTCGACGTGAATCCGGGCAGGCTCGCGGTGCCTGAGCTACCGGCCGGCCCGGCGGGCAATCCCCCGCGTGCCGCCGACGTGCGTCAGACGCGCCTGCCCGACGGCGTGCCGGTGCATTGGGCGATTGCGACCGCGACAGCACGCGAGGATGGCGCCGAAGTCGAGGTGATCGCAGGCCATCCGATGACGCACGAAATGCGCATGCTGGCCGAATACCGCAACCGCATCGTGCTGGCGACGCTGACCGGCATGCTGGCCGCGACGCTGCTCGCTTACTGCGTGCTGCGCCGCGCGCTGCGACCGGTTCGCGAGATCGCCACGCGGGCCGCGCAAATCAGTCCGACGAACCTGGCGGTGCGGCTCGACGACGAAGCGGCGCCGGTGGAACTGCGTCAACTCACACACGCGTTCAACGCGATGCTCGATCGTCTCGCCGACGGCTATCAACGCCTGCAGCAGTTTTCCGCCGATCTCGCGCACGAGATTCGCACGCCGGTCGGCGCGCTGGTCGGTCAAACCCAGGTGGCGCTCGCCCAGCCGCGCGAAGCCGACGAATATCAGCAACTGCTCGAATCGAATCTCGAGGAGTTGAATCGCCTGAGCCATATCGCGGAGAACATCCTGTTTCTCGCGCATGCGGATCATGCGGCGTTGTCGATTGAGCGGCAGCCGGTCGATCTGCATGGCGAGCTCATCAGGATCGCCGACTATTTCGAAGGCCTGGCCGACGAACGCGGGATGCGTTTCGAAGTCGACGCGGCGGGTGTCGCGTCTGCCAATCCGATGCTGTGCCGCCGCGCCATCAACAATCTGGTCGTCAACGCCGTGCGTTACGGCGCGGGCGACACGATCGTGCGCCTGCGCGGCGCGCAGGACGAAGCAGGCGCGCTGGTGACGGTCGAAAACGAGGGCGAGCCGATTCCCGCCGTGCAACTCGACCGGCTGTTCGACCGCTTCTATCGCGGCGACGCGGCGCGCAGCGCGTTCACCGAATCGAACGGACTCGGGCTCGCGATCGTGAAGGCGATCATGCACCTGCATGGCGGCAGTGCGCGCGTGGTGTGTCCGCTGCCAGGCGTCGTGCGCTTCGAGCTGCGCTTTCCGGGTGCGTGACTTGCTAGCGGGGTAGGTCCGGCGCCGCCTCAGCCGGCGCCGCCTCAGCCGACGCCGCCTATACTTTTCAAAGCGCTTTGAAAGGACCGTTCGCTGCCGAACTCACCAGGAGTCGCATCATGGTCAAGCTCGCTTTGTATGTCCGTCTGGAAGCCAAGCCCGGTAAGGAAAAGGAAGTCGAGGCGTTTCTGCTCGGCGCCCTGCCGCTCGTCGAGCAGGAGCCGGCCACCGCCGCGTGGTTCGGTCTGAAGCTCGGTCCGTCGACATACGCCATTTTCGACGCGTTCGACGACGAAGCCGGCCGCGACGCGCATCTGACCGGCAAGGTCGCGGCCGCGTTGATGGAGAAGGCGGGCGAGCTGTTCGCGTCGCCACCGAGCATCGTCAAGGTGGATGTGCTGGCGGCCAGGCTGCCGGGCTGAGGTTGAGCGTTGCGTTGGCGTGGTGAACGCCTGACGCCGGCGAGCGTTACTTCGCCGCCGCGTCCGCCCCCGGCTGCGCCCCGTAGTGCGCGCGCTTTTCCTCGTACATCAGCAGGTCGGCGCGCTGCACGCCCGCTTCCAGCCGATCGCCGCGCTGGCAGGTTGCCGCGCCCATCGAGAAGCTCAGCGGCGAGCCCGCATAGAACTGGTTGTTCATCTCGACGAGCTGGCGGATCGCGTCGATCATCGCCGCGCCGCCGCGCTCGTCGGTATCGGGCATCAGGATCGCGAACTCGTCGCCGCCGATGCGCGCCGCGTGGAACGGCGATTCCATCGCCTTCGCGAGCACTTCGCCGGCACGCCGCAGCAGCGCGTCGCCGGCCGCGTGACCGAGCTGATCGTTCACGCGCTTCAGGCCGTTCAGGTCGGCCATGATGATCGTCACGGGCCACGGTCCCTTGCGTTCGAGCCGGTTCAGCTCGTCGACGTAGAACGAGCGGTTGCGCAGCTTGGTCAAGACGTCGTGCTTGCCGAGGAATTCGAGGTAGGCCTCGGCCTTCTTGCGCGCGGTGATGTCGGTCAGCGCGACGAGTACGAGGTCCCAGTCCTGTTCGTGGCCTGGCAGCACCGAGAATTGCAGGTGTACGTGCACCTCGTTGCCGTCGAGTGAATAGTTGAGCACCTCGCGCTGCTGGAACAGCTTGTTGTCCCACAGTTCGATCAACTGCTCGCGGAAATGCGGACGCATGTCGTCGCGGAACACGTCGGCGAGGCGCGCGAGCAGCGTTTTCTTGTCCTTCGCGCCGAACATCCCGAGCGTGTGATGGTTGACGTCGAGCACATGGATTTCAGCCATGCAGCGTTCGACGAACTCGGGATGGACGTCGGTAAACACGCGGAAATCGTTGATGCCGGCCGCGCGCGCGCCGTCGAGCAGGCGTTTGACGGCGCTGAAATCCTCGACCCACAGCGATACCGGCGAATGCTCGAAGAGCCCGCGCGCGTATTCCTCCGCTTGCGCGACGCGGCGCCGCGCGCCTTCGAGCTCGGTGATGTCTTCGGTCGACACCAGCACGCGGTCCCAGCGTTCCTCGTGACCGGGCAGCACCGCGCCTTTCAGCAGTACGTCGAGGCGCCGTCCACCGAGCGTGTAGTTGACCGTGTGGCTCGTGAAGTTCGACTGTCCGGCCCATAGCTGGCACAGCTCTTCGAGGTGCGTTTTCAGCATGTCGTCGCGGAACACCGAGGCGAGATTGCTCGTCAGCGTGTCGAAATCGGCGGCCTCGAATTGCGTGAGCGTCTGGCGATTGACCTTGATTACGCGGATGCGATGAGCGCATTCGGTGACGCGGCGCGGGTCTTCGGCGAAATGGGCGCGCAGATCGGTCACGCCGGCGGCTCGCCACGCGTCGAACAATGCGCGCACGCCGCTGAAATCTTCGAGCCACAGCGACACGGGCGCGAGGTCGAACATCCCGGAGTCGTCGTTGATGGGCGCGGAGCCGCTCGTGAGGGTATCCAGCATGAGTTTCTCGGAGGCGGAAGTGCGGCTATTTTAGACAGGTTGGCGCCGGCCGAAAATGAAAGACGATTGGCCTGTCGTTTTTGCGCAGATGTGATGAGAAGCGCAGGCAGCGACCGAGGTCCGCTATTTCTGATCGTCGCGCGCCGCGCGCGTGCCGATGTACTCGTACTCCTCGGTATTGAGCCGCGAAATGCGCAGTTCGACCGCCCTGCGGTGATACGAGTACGCGATGCGCCGGATCTCGAGCAGCGGCGCGCCGACTTCGACGCCTAGTTGTGTGCTTTCGAGCTCATTGGCGAGAGCAACGCTCACATGCTCATCGGTCTCGACCACGTTGATGCCGAAACCGTCCTGATAGAAGTTGTACAGCGTGTTCGGCCGGTTGCGCAGCTTGCTTTCCGTCAAGCCGGGAAACAGCGCTTCGGGCACGGTGATATGTTCGATCAGCACGGTCTTGCCGTGCAGCGCGAGCCCGTTGACGAACTGCAGAATGCGCGCGCCGGTGTCGATGCCGAGCGCGGCGGCCGCCTCGCGCGAGGCACGCGCCTTCCTGAACCCGATCAGCGTGACGACCGGGTAGGCCTTGTCGCCGTCGCGCCGCACGATGCGAAAGAAGCGGAAGAAGTGCCGGTCGCGCTGATGCATCGCCACGAACGTGCCGAGCCCTTGATGACGGATCAGAATGTTCTCGGCGCACAGTTCGTCGATGGCTTTGCGCAGCGTGCCGATCGACACGCCGAAGCGTTCTGCGAGGCGCTTTTCCGAAGGAATGCATTCGCCGCCCTTCCATTCGCCGGCCGCGAGCGCCGCGAGAATCGCGCTTTTGACCTCCTTGTACCGTGTGCCTCCCACTGCGGGCGCATTGATCGCGAGCGTGCTCATGAAAACCTCTGGGATACGCGAGTCGGGCCGCTCGCCGGGGTTGAACCTGCCCTGATTCTAAACGACCAGGTCATCTAATACATCTGGATGAATCGTATGTTGTCGGTGAATCGCGACAACGGCCCGGTTCTCGCCCAGTCGTCTAACACATATATATGACCTAGTTGACATTGGGTAAGTCGCCGCCTAATATCGATTCACCGCGGCGCACCTGGCTGCGCCGCCCCGGCGGCACCCTCACCGCATTCAAACTACGAATGGAGACGCTCATGAGCAATCCCACGGCAGACATCAACGACACCGCAGCGGGCGCGTCGGCGCCGCGCAGAACGATCCATATCGTGCTGCACGAGGCGAAAGACACGGTCGGCGTGGCGGTGGTCGAGGGCATCAAGGCGGGCACGCTGCTCAACGCATGGATCATGGACGACGACGAAATCGTCACCGTGCCGGCGAAGCAGGACATTCCGATCGGTCACAAGGTCGCGCTGAAGGACATGGCCGTTGGCGACACGGTGTTCAAGTACGGTGTCGACATCGGCAAGGTGGTCGCGCCGATCAAGGCCGGCGAGCACGCCCACGTGCACAACATCAAGACGAAGCGCTGGTAGGCACAGCAGCGCCGCGCTCGACGGCATGATGCTGCCGTTCGGCGGCGCGAAAGGCGCGATGCTGGCGCTGGTGGTCGAACTGCTGGCCGCCGCGCTGAGCGGCGCGAACTTCGGCTACGAAGCGGGCTCGTTCCTGACCGAGGAGGGCGAGCGCTCGCGCATCGGCCATCTGTTCTGGGCGATCGACCCGGGCGCGCTGGCTGGCGACGACGCGTATCTGTCGCGTGTCGAGGCGCTGATCGAGATGATGCTGATGGATGACGACGTGCGCCTGCCCGGTTATCGCCGGGAGCAGCTTGCGCAGGCGGCATACGAGGAGGGCGTCGACATTCCGGATGCGCTGATCGCGCAACTGGAGGGCCGCGCTTAAACGAGCGTCCCAGCGCACCCAACCGATCTCACCCGACTGGACACGCCGTCGAAAAAAGCGCATAGCTGAAAGCGAAACCGAAACTATCGGTGCGCCAGATAGTTTTGCTCGCAAATCGCGATTTCCCTTGTGAGGCAGGTGCGAATACGATGGCCGGTATCGTATGAGCAGCGCGTATGACGCGCGCTTCGGCCCACCAGAAGCAACGACGGAGATGGCCATGGAGCACCACGCCCGCACGCAGAACGAACGGCTCGATGTCAAGACCACCACCTGCTACATGTGCGCGTGCCGCTGCGGCATCCGCGTGCATCTGCGCGACGGCGAGGTGCGCTATATCGACGGCAATCCGGAGCATCCGCTCAATCAGGGCGTCATCTGCGCGAAGGGTGCCTCCGGCATCATGAAGCAGTACTCGCCCGCGCGCCTTACGCAGCCTTTGATGCGCAAGGCCGGCGCGCAGCGCGGCAGCGCGCAGTTCGAGCCGGTCTCGTGGGACACCGCGTTCGACGTGCTCGAAAAGCGTCTCGCCGCGATTCGCTCGACCGATCCGAAGAAGTTCGCGCTGTTCACGGGCCGCGACCAGATGCAGGCGCTGACCGGCCTGTTCGCCAAACAGTTCGGTACGCCGAACTATGCGGCGCACGGCGGCTTTTGCTCGTCGAACATGGCGGCCGGCATGATCTATACGATCGGCGGTTCGTTCTGGGAATTCGGCGGACCGGATCTCGACAGCGCGAAGCTGTTCTTCATGATCGGCACCGCGGAAGATCATCATTCGAATCCGCTGAAGATCGCGATCTCGAAGTTCAAGCGCGCGGGCGGCCGCTTCATCGCGATCAATCCGATTCGCACCGGCTATGCGGCGATCGCGGACGAATGGGTGCCGATCAAGCCCGGCACCGACGGCGCGCTGTTCATGGCGTTCCTGCACGAGTTGATCGCCGCCGACGCGTGGGATCACGAGTTCGTGCAGCGCTACACGAACGCGGCGGAGCTGATCGATCTCGACGAAGCGAGCGAAAACTTCGGTTTGTTCGTGCGCGATCCCGAACGGGCCGAAGGCAATCCGCTGTTTCCGCAGAACCATCTGTGGTGGGACCCGGCCACCCAGCGCGCGGTGCCGCATCATGCGAGCGGCGTGACGCCGGCCCTCGATGGCCGTTACACGCTCGACAACGGCAAGCCGGTCACGCCATCGTTCGCATTGCTGCGCGAGCGCGTCGCCGAGTGCACGCCCGAATGGGCGGCGCAGGTCACTGGGATCTCCGCCGATACGATCAGGCGGCTGGCCGGCGAGATGATCGAGACGGGCCGCCGCCACCGCATCACGCTGCCGATCCGCTGGACCGACGCGTGGGGCGAAACACACGAGACGGTCACGGGCAACCCGGTCGCTTTTCACGCGATGCGTGGGCTCGCCGCGCATTCGAACGGCTTTCAGTCGATCCGCGCGCTCGCCGTGCTGATGTCGCTGCTGGGCACGATCGACCGCCCCGGCGGCTTTCGTCACAAGTCGCCGTTTCCGCGCGCGGTGCCGCCATCGGCGAAACCACCGAACAGCCCCGCCGCGGTGAAGCCCAATACACCGCTTGCGACGGGCCCGCTAGGCTGGCCCGCCGCGCCCGAGGATCTGTTCATCGACGAACACGGCGGTCCGGTGCGCATCGACCGGGCGTTCTCGTGGGAATATCCGCTCGCGGTGCACGGCGTCATGCACAGCGTGATCACCAACGCGTGGCGCGGCGATCCGTATCCCATCGACACGCTGATGATTTTCATGGCCAACATGGCGTGGAATTCGTCGATGAACACGATGAAGGTGCGCGAGATGCTCGCCGACAAACACGCGAACGGCGACTACAAGATTCCGTTTCTCGTCGTGTGCGACGCGTTCCAGTCCGAGATGACCGCGTTCGCCGATCTGATCCTGCCGGACACGACTTACCTCGAACGTTACGACGCGATGTCGATGCTCGACCGGCCGATCTCCGAGTTCGACGGTCCCGTCGATTCGGTGCGTGTACCGGTCGTGCCGCCGACCGGCGAATGCAAGCCGTTCCAGGAAGTGCTGATCGAACTGGCGTCGCGCCTGAGGTTTCCGGCGTTCACCAATGCGGATGGCGGCCGGCGCTTTCGCGACTATCCGGACTTCATCGTCAATCACACGACGTCACCCGGTTCCGGCGTCGGCTTTCTGATCGGCTGGCGCGGCAAGGATGGCGACAAGGCGCTCGTCGGCGAGCCGAATCCGAATCAATGGGAGCAGTACGCGAAGAACAACTGCGTATTCCATTACCGCTTGCCCGAGACCTTGCAGTACATGCGCAACTGCAACGGACCGTATCTCGACTGGGCGGTCAAAAACGGTTTCCGAAAATTCAGCGAACCGATTCTGATCCAGCTTTACTCGGACGTGATGCAGAAGTTCAGGCTCGCCGCGCAAGGACGCACGAGCGGCCGGCAGCCGCCCGACCATCTGCGCGCGCGCGTCGACAGGTACTTCGATCCGCTGCCGTTCTGGTACGCACCGCTCGAAAGCGCGGCGACGGACCTCGCGCGATTCCCGCTCGCCGCGGTCACCCAGCGGCCGATGGCGATGTATCACTCGTGGGATTCGCAGAACGCGTGGCTGCGGCAGATTCATGGGGAAAACTACCTTTATGTGAATCCGGAAACGGCGAGCGGGAACGGCATCGCCGACGGCAGCTGGATCTACGTCGAATCGCAATGGGGCCGGGTGCGCTGTATGGCGCGCTACAGCGAGACCGTCGAACCGGGCACCGTATGGACGTGGAACGCGATCGGCAAAGCGGCGGGCGCATGGAATCTCGGTCCCGACGCGAACGAGTCGCAGCGCGGCTTCCTGCTCAATCACCTGATCACCGACGAGCTGCCGGGCCGCGACGACGCACCCGCGCGCATGTCGAACTCCGACCCGGTGACGGGCCAGGCCGCCTGGTACGACGTGCGCGTGCGCATCTATCCGGCCGAAGCCGACGCGCGGCACACGCTGCCGCAGTTCGAGGCGATGCCCGAATTGCCCGGCGCGGTTGCGCAGAAGAGTGTCGTGTCGCGCATCGTCCAGACCTATTTCGCGGGACGCGGAGAATTCGCGGCTCGCCTGCGCGGGACGTTGCGCCGCGCCGAACATAACGGCGACGATAGTTGAAGCCACGGCAAGGAGCTTGCAATGACCCAGATGGCGCTGGTAATCGATCTGAACGTATGCGTGGGATGCCAGGCGTGCGTGACGAGCTGCAAGGAGTGGAACACGTCAGGCGAATCGGGCAGCCTCGCCGATTTCAATCCGTACGACGCGGACCCGTCCGGCACGTTCTTCAACCGCGTGCAGAGTTTCGAAGCGGGCAGCTTCCCGGACACGGAGATGATCCATTTCCCGAAGTCGTGCCTGCATTGCGAGGACCCGCCGTGCGTGCCGGTGTGTCCCACGGGCGCGAGCTACAAGCGCAAGGAAGACGGTCTCGTGCTGGTCGATTTCGATCGCTGCATCGGTTGCAAGTATTGCGCGTGGGCGTGCCCGTACGGCGCGCGCGAACTCGACGAAGCGCGCAAGGAGATGACCAAGTGCACGCTGTGCGTCGATCGCATTCATGACGAGCATCTGTCCGAGCGCGATCGCAAGCCGGCCTGCGTGCTCGCATGTCCGACATCCGCGCGGCTGTTCGGCGATATACACGATCCGGAGTCGGAGGTGTCGCAAGCGATCCGCGAGCGCGGCGGCTATCAGTTGATGCCGGAGTGGGGCACGCGTCCAGCGAATCACTATTTGCCGCGCGTGCCGATCGCGTCCGCGAGTTGCGGCGGCGACGGGTGCTCGTGCAAATCGTCAGGAACGACCACCGGCGATGCCATGCACACGTCGGGCTCGCCCGACTCACAGCTCGAGGGGCAGCTCGCGCATGGCGAAATGCATCTCGCGTCGATCGCGACGCGCATTTGAACGACAACGAGGCCACACGATGAATCCGGCTTTTTCCGTAGTCTTCCTGACCACGCTGAGCGGCGCGGCGCAGGGGCTGTTGATCGCGCTCGTCGGCGTCGAGAGTGCGGCGTGCCTGGGCGTCGTTGCGCAACCCGCCGCGACCACCGCGTTCTACGTGAGCGGCGCGGCGCTGGCGGTGCTGCTGGGCGGTCTTGGTCTGATCGCGTCGTTCTTCCATCTGGGCCATCCGGAACGCGCGTGGCGCGCGATCGCGATGTGGCGCACCTCGTGGCTGTCGCGCGAATGTCTGTGCCTGCCGGCGTTTCTGGCGTGCGCGTGCCTGTATGGCGTCGCGCACTGGCTCGGCTCGCCGTGGTCGCTCGCGCTCGGCTGGCTCGGCGTGCTCGCGAGCGCCGCGCTGTTCGTCTGCACCGCGATGATCTATGCGTGCCTGCGCTTTCTGCAGGAGTGGGCGACGCCGCTGACGCTGGTGAACTTCGTGCTGCTCGGCTGCGCATCGGGCTTGACGCTCGCGACCGCACTGAGCGCATGGTTCGCGCCCGCGCTGACGGCGGGACTGGCGATCTGCGCGTGCCTGCTGACGCTCGCCGGATGCGCGAGCCGCTACGCGTCGCTCATGCGCAATGCGCGCTTGCGGCCGAAATCGACGGTGCAGAGCGCGACGGGCATTCGCAATCCGAAGCTCGTGCAGGTGTCACGAGGCTTCACCGCCGGTGCGTTCAATTTGCGCGAGTTCTTTCACGGCAAATCGGCGCGGACGTTGCGTGGCGTCAAATGGGGCTTTCTCGCGGGTGCGTTCGTCGTGCCGGTCGTGTTGATCGTGCTGGGCGCGGGGCTGCGTTCGCCTGGCGGCTCGTTCGGCTTGCTGGCCGCGGCTTGTCTCGTGCAGTATGCGGGGCTCGTGGCGGAGCGCTGGTTTTTCTTTGCGGAGGCGAAGCATCCGCAGAATCTTTACTACGCGAGGGTGGGGTGAGGCATCGCCTTCAATGAGCGCGTTCGGCCTAGGGTGTCAGCGCGCTCGTCGCCTCATACTACCCGCACGCCCCCACTTCCCCACACGCGGTGCAAAAATCGCAGCCGTCCTTGCGAATCACCGCATTCGCGCCGCACGAACCGCATTTGCGTCCGAGCATCGTGTGCAGACCTTGCGTGCCGTTCGGCTGCAGCAAGGTGTCGGCGCTATCCGCTGGATTCGGACGGATGCCGAAATCGGCGGACAGCGCCATGTCGGTTTTCATGTGCCCGCGCGGCAAACGCGCGAGCATCCGCGACGCGACCTGATTGCCCTCGGCGTCGAGAAAGCCGCGTCGATACAGGATTTGCTGGATCGCGAACGCGAGCGCCGCCACTTCGGAATCGTGCCAGCGCGGCGCGCGATGACCGTCGAGACGCTGCACGTCGCCAAGCCGCACCTGTCCGCGATCCCATGACACCTTGCGCATATCCTGCAGATTGCGCGCAACGAAGCCGCCGCGCGCGGCCAGCGACAGCGAACGCATCGTCGCGGTGATCCACTGCTGCGACTCGTCGCGCTGACCGGTCGGAATGAAGAACTCGATCGGCCGCTCGATCGTGACGTCCTCGCCGCCGAGCCGCCCCGTCACCTCGATGAAGGACGCCGCGACATACAGCGACTTCTTGCCCGCCTGGGTCAGATACTCGACCTTCTCGATGATCGCCGGCAACTCGCCTCTGGGCCGATGATCGATCGCGATACGCAGCGGGTCCTGGTCCATCTCGGCGAGCGTGTCGTCGGCCTGCGCGGGCGTCACGCTCAACACCGCGCCGAGCGTGTCGTTCGGGCGATAGGTGGCAAGGCCCTTCAGCCCGCTTTTCCATGCATCGAAGTAGAGGTTTTCGAACGCGTCGAACGGATAGTCGGCTGGCACGTTGACGGTCTTCGAGATCGACGTGTCGACGTACGGCTGGACGGCCGCCATCATGTCGAGATGATCGCGCGCCGACATCTGCAGCGCGCTGACGAAATAGTCGGGTAGCCGGCTCACGTCGCCGCCGAGCTCGCGATAGAGCCGGTACGCGTAGTCCTCGACGTCGAACGATTCGCGGCCGCCGTCGGCCATCACTTTCATGCGCGTATAAGTCCACGAGAACGCCGGCTCGATGCCGTTCGACGCGTTGTCGGCGAACGCGAGGCTCACGGTGCCGGTCGGCGCGATCGACAGCAGGTGGCTGTTGCGAATGCCGTCGCGGCGGATCGCCTGCTGAATGTCATCGGGCAGGCGCGACGCGAACGTGCCGGCTTCCAGATAGCGCGCGGCGTCGAACAGCTCGAACGCGCCGCGCTCCTTCGCGAGCTCGACCGACGCGCGATACGCCTCGTCACGCATCAGCCGCGCGATGCGCACCGCGAAATCGCGGCCTTCCTGCGAGTTGTAGCGCAGGCCCATCATCACGAGCGTATCGCCGAGGCCGGTGAAGCCGACGCCGATGCGCCGCTTCGCGCGCGACTCGTCGTATTGCTGCGGCAGCGGCCACAGCGTGACATCGAGCACGTCGTCGAGAAAACGCACCTGCGTGCGGGTGCGCCGCGCGAGGCCGTCCCAGTCGAACGAGGGCTGGCGGGCCTGCAACTGCGCAAACGGATCGACGACGAAGCGCGTCAGATTGAGCGGACCCAGGTTGCAGCAGCCGTACGCGGGCAGCGGCTGCTCGCCGCACGGATTGGTCGCGCGGATCGTTTCGACGGCGCGCAGATTGTTGTCCTCGTTCATCCGCGAGATGAACACGATGCCGGGCTCGGCGACGTCGTACGTCGAGCGCATGATGCGGTCCCAGATCGCGCGCGCCCGGTGTTCGCTGTAGACCCACCGGCCGTCTTCGCGCTGTCGCACGTCGCCGGCCGCGCGCAGCGCCGGCGACGGCTCGGCGCGATGGACCAGTTGCCACGGCTCGTCGTTTTCGACCGCGCGCATGAACTCGTCGGTGACGCCGACCGACACGTTGAAGTTGTTCCAGCGTCCCTTCGAATGCTTGGCCTCGATGAATTCGAGCAGGTCGGGGTGGTCGCAGTCGAGCACCGCCATCTGCGCGCCGCGCCGCGAGCCCGCGCTTTCGACGGTACGGCACGACGCGTCGAACACGTCCATGTAGCTGCACGGACCCGAGGCGGCCGAACTCGTGGTGTGAACGCGCGCGCCCTTCGGCCTGATCGCGGAGAAGTTGTAGCCGACGCCGCCGCCGCGCCGCATCGTTTCGGCCGCCTGCAGCAGGGCCACGTAGATGCCGGGCAAGCCCTGTTCATCGACACCCTGGATCGAATCGCCAACCGGCTGCACGAAGCAGTTGATCAGCGTCGCGGCGATGCCGCTGCCCGCCGCGCTCATGATGCGGCCCGCGCCGAGCGCGCCGTGGCGCATGTTGTCGACGAACTGTTCCTCGACCGACGCGCGCAACTCGGGCGGCTCGGCCTCGACGACGCCGCGCGCGACGCGGCGATATACATCGTCGGCCGATTGCTCGTCGCCTTTCGCATACTTTTCGAGCAGCACGTCGAGAGAGAACTGCTGCGGCGGGATCAGCAAAGCGGGAGGAGCGGAGGAGGCGGGAGGCGTGGAAGCGGCGTTGGCCGCGCGGGTTTGCGGCGTGTCTTCTGCCATGATCGGCCCTCAAACGGCGTCGCGGCGGGCGCGGCGCGGTGGTGGAAGGCGCGCCGCCGGCGCCGGATAGCGAGGCCGGCGGTCGGGCGGGCGCAACGAGTCCACCTTAACGCACGAGGCGCCGGGCGGCAACCGGCAGCGGGGCGGGCGCGGCGCCGCATTTTGCGATTCCGCGGCCGCTGGGCGCGCGGTCGCTAAGGGCACGTGGACAGTAGGGAGATCGACCCGGGAACAACGGGTTGAAACCCGCGCTTCGTTCGCGGGACTCGGGAACGTTCCGTGCGTCAGGCCGCTTCAAGCAGCGGTTCGAGGATTTCCGCGCAGATCATCGCGGACGCATTCGACGGCGCCGGGCGCTCGGCCGGCTTGAACACCGGGTCACCGCGACGGATCTTGCGGCGCGACACCGCGCAGGTGCCGGAAGAATGCGCCGAGCGACGGCGCCAGCGCTGCTCACCGTAGTGGCAGCGGCCCGGCTCGACCCAGCGGATCACCAGCGTCGTGTCGGAGCTCTCGAGAATTTCGATGCGTACGCCATTGCTACCGTCGAGGGGGATGGACTCCAGGGTCATCATCGGCTCCGTGTTGTGGAGTGCCGAATTTAGTCCCACGCGCGCCGGATAGCTATTGTGTCACCGTTGAAACACCGTTCCGGAATTAGCAATAAACAGACTTGACATTTGCGATTCGCCGAAAAGACAGGCGTTGCAGGCGGGTTTTTATGTGATCTTTTAATAGTGCCCATTTTTGCAACGCTGTGTTGCCTGTGGCGCGACGAGGAGGCGGCCCGGAAAGGAGCGGCAACGCTTCCTTTAAGATGTCGAATGTCGGGCCGCGAACTGAGCCGTCAGTGTAGCGGGTTTGAATTTTTCAGGTCGGCTCGCGCGCGCACCGTTCAAAAACAAAGAGTTCACATGATTCCACGCCCTCCCGCAGTCCCTCCCAACTCTCCCGAAGCGTCGTCAGTCGCCGCCGAGCGCCTGAAAAAGCAGAAGGCGGCATCGGTCGTGCTCTATATCGGGCTCGCGCTGCTCGCATTGTGGGTGGTGCGCGATTTCATCGTGGTGGTGGCGTGGGCCGGGGTCGTCGCGATTGCGCTGTGGCCGCTGCTGCACAAGGTGGCGGGCAGCCACTGGTTCAAGGGGCGCGCGACCTTGCTCGCGACGGTCTTCACGCTGGTGATCGCCGTGCTCGTGCTGCTGCCGGTCGGGCTCGGCATCGCCCAGGCGCTGCACGAGGCGCACGAACTGAACGACTGGTTCCGCAGCGTGCAGGAGAACGGCATCGCGCTGCCGGACTTCATCAACCGTCTGCCGTTCGGCGCGCAGCAGATCACTTCGTGGTGGCAGGCCAATCTTGCTCAGCCGCTGCGCGACTCGGCCGCGATGAAAGGCTTGCACAGCAATACGGTGATGACGCTCGGCCGGCATTTCGGCGCGCGCGCCGCGCATGCGGCAATGGTGTTCGCGTTCATGCTGGTCACGCTGTTCGTGATTTTTCAGGCGGGGCCGCGGCTGTCCGGCTCGCTGCTGAAGGCCGCGCGACGCGGTTTCGGCGATAGCGGCGCGGACCTCGTCGCGCATATGGGTACCGCGGTGCGCGGCACCGTGTCGGGGTTGATCGTGGTCGGCGTCGGCGAAGGCCTGTTGCTTGGCGTCGCCTACTTCGTGACCGGGATGCCGCATGCGGCGCTGCTCGGCTTCGTCACGGCGATCGCCGCGATGCTGCCGTTCTGCGCGCCGATCGTGTTCGGTCTTGCGGCACTGTGGCTGCTCATGCAGGGCTCGATGGTCGCGGCGGCCGGGCTGCTGGTATTCGGCGCGGTCGTCGTGTTCGTCGCCGAGCACTTCGTGCGTCCGGTGCTGATCGGCAGCTCGACGCGCCTGCCGTTTCTGCTCGTGCTGTTCGGCATTCTCGGCGGCGCGGAGACGTTCGGGCTGCTGGGGATTTTCATCGGCCCCGCGTTGATGACGGTGTTGATGGTGCTGTGGACCGATCTCGTGGAGTAGCGCGGGTGTCGAGGGACTCGGGGCTGGGCGGCCGTGCGCCTCGCGTGCCGCGCCGGCTCAAGGGCGCTGATTCGACGGATGCTCCTGCGCCGGCGGCTTCACGCAGCCGAGCGTGTATTTGAGCGCGGCGGGCAACAGCGCGCTCCACACGTCCCACGTGTGGCCGCCGTCGATGATGCGCAACGCCGCCGGATTGCCCGCTAGCCGCAGATGCGTGTACAGCAGCGACGCGTCGGCCTGGATGTCGAGGTCGTCGTCGCCGGATGCGATGAACATCGGCAGGCGATACGCCTGGCTCATGTAGCGGTCCCACTGCGCCGGATAGTTGAGCTCGTGCCACACGCGCGGATCGAACTGGCGCTCGCCGAACACGCCGACCCGCCGCGCCGCCGACGCTCGCGGCGGCTCGTTCGCGTAGATCGCCGGGCTGAGCAGCAGCGCGCCGCAAAACATCTCGGGCCGCGTCAGCGCGTAGCGCAGCGCGCCGAAGCCGCCCATCGACACGCCGCCGATCATCCGGCCTCCGCGCTGCGTCGCGACCGCGTAGTGCGTTTCGATCTCCGGCAGCAGATCGTCGAAGAACGCGCTCTCCATCTTTTCCTTGCGGTCGACGTACCAGTCCGTGCCGCCTTGCGGCATCACGATGACGACCGGGGCAATCTCCTTGTGCTCGATCAGCGCGTCCGCGGCGTTCTGCAAATGACCTTGCGTGAGCCAGTCGTTGGCGTCGCCGTTATTGCCGTGCAGCAGGTAGAGCACCGGCAGGCGCGGACCGTCCGCGCGATAGCCGCCTGGGAGGTAGATCGTGTAGTTCCAGTCGCGGCCGAGCGCATCGGAACGGAAGCTGCGGCTCGCGACCGTGCTCGCGAACGCGGGCGCGCCGACGGCGAAAGCAAGCAGTGCGAGGACGAAACTGAGGAATCGACGCATGTCAGTAGGGAAGGACGGCGGGCGCGGGACTCGCGCGCGGCCGTCATGCTATCAGCATTGGCGCGAGATTTGAGATGGAAAGCGGCGCAGAGAAGGACGGCGCTTTATGCGCGCAAAGTTCTTCGGGCGCCAGGGGTACGTCAAGTGCACCGAGAATCGCGACACGTCAGGGACACGCTCGAAGGGCGTTCGAAACGTTGCCGAAAAGTTCTTCAGCCCGACGTCCGCAGCCGCCCGTCCACGAGCCGCCCGACGAACCGCTTCAGCGGCTCCACGCCCAAGGCGACGGCACACAGCGCGCCGACCGCGGCGGCATCGGCGAGCAGTCCGAGCGGATAGTTCAGGTAACCATCGGTCGCCGCGTAGAGCACCGAGTCGATCACCAGCGAAATCACCGCGCCGGCAATGAAGCACAGCAAGCCCTGACGCCCGATCGCGCCGACCCACGGCAGCCGCCGCGCGACCTTCTTCGCCCAGCCGAGCTCGACCAGATTGGCGACGAGCCACGCGATCGCGAGGAAGTTCCCCGCGCGCAGGTAGGACAGGTTCTGCTTGAGGCTCGCGGCAAGTGGCGCGTGCAGCAGAACGAGCTTGTAGTACGCGGCGCCCACGACCACCGCGAGCGCCAGCACGCTGACGAGCCACCCGGATCGATGCGCGCTGGTGCGCTGATACACCGGCTGGCAGCGCGCGAGCACGCCGAGCACGAACATCAGTTGCCACGCGAACGGGTTGAAGTCCCAGTGCATGTCGGGCGCGGCGGGAAGGTACTTGCTGACCGCCGGTGCGCCGGCCCACAGCGCGACGCTGCCGGCGACCAGCAGCCAAGGCTTGCTGCGCGCGAGCGGCAGGATCGCGGGCACCAGCAGCGCGAAGAACGCGTACATCGGCAGCACGGACGCGAGGTACGGCTGGCGGCGTAGCAGCACGATGTCGCGCAGCGCGGCAAGCGGCGTGTCGATCAGGTCGTCGAGATCGGTCGTGGCGAGATTCGGCCCGTCGATGCTGAATGCGGTTAGCACCGCGCTGACCAGCAGCATCAGCCCGGCGGTGACGAGAAACGCGCGATAGATCTCGAACGAGCGGCGCAGGAAGCGGCCGCGCGCGATCGTCTCATTGCGCCGCTCGGCGAGCGTCGCATAGGCGGTAGCGGTCGCGAAGCCGCCGAGGAACACGAATACTTCCGCGGCATCGCACAGCGCGTACGCATGCAGCGTCACGCGCGACAGAATGCTGCCGCCGATGTGATCGACGACGATGATCAGCAGAACCAGTCCGCGGAAAAAGTCGAGCTCGATCAGGCGGGAAGATGACTTGGCCATTGTTTGCGTCAAAAGCAGCCCCGTGCGACGGCGCGCTGATCCAGCGCGGCGGGCGTCTCACAAGGCTTTTTAATATGGGATTGGGTGCTGCGGCGGTGAGGTGATCCGTGCTGGCGTCGCCTGTGGCCCATCTCGCCACGCTCGACCGGTATCGCAAGGCGGCCGTGTCAGCGGGCTGTGAAGATGACCTTCGCTGTGACGCCGAGTTCCGTTGCATCGCAGCAAAGCGCAGGATTATATTTCTTTTCATGACAATGACGCAGCGGGACCGGCAGCAGCGGCTGCTGTTTACCTGAAGCGACGTTACGAAAAAAGAGGCAGCAACACGCAGTGGAGAATTAGCAACATTCTCGATGCTTGGCGCATCCACTCATGGACGGCCGGACGATGTCGTGTGACGATTTCCGGAAAAGCGTAGCCATTGGAGCAGTCTTCAGAACTGCTGGAAAGTGACGAGAACAAAGAGCAAAGAGAACAAAGCGGCCGGATCGAGTTGTCCTATCACTCGAGGTGCAGGGAGATCATCATGAACAAGCAAGTGTTCGCGCTGGCTGTCTCCGTTGCTGCGTCCGCCGTTCTTGCCGCGCCTGCCGCCGCGCAGACTAGCGTCACGCTGTACGGCGTGATCGACGAAGGCATCAACTACACGAACAATGTCGGCCACGGCCATGTTTATGAACTCGCCAGCGGCCTTGCGCAGGGAAGCCGCTGGGGCCTGAAGGGTTCAGAAGATCTCGGCGGCGGCCTGAAGGCGATCTTCCAGCTCGAGAATGGTTTCGATCTGAATTCCGGGCGGCTCGGGCAGGGCGGCCGCCTGTTCGGCCGGCAGGCTTTCGTCGGACTCAGTTCACAGGCGTACGGCACGCTGACGTTCGGCCGGCAATACGACTCGGTCGTCGATTATCTCGCGCAGACCACGGCCAACGGCAATTGGGGCGGCGAGCTGTTCTCGCATCCGTACGACAACGACAACACCGACAACACGTTCCGCCTCGACAACACCGTCAAGTACACGAGCGCGTCGATCTCGGGCTTCCAGTTCGGCGGCACCTACAGCTTCAGCAACGACACCAACTTCGCCAACAATCGCGCCTACAGCTTCGGCGGCCAGTACACGTACGGCGGGCTGCTGGTCGCGGCGGCCTATCTGCAGGCCGACAATCCGGGCAACGGCTCGAACGGGGCGATCACCGCGAACGACGCCGGCTTCGTCGCGACGCGCCTGCGCGTGTTCGGCGGCGGCATCACCTATACGTTCGGACCGGCGACGGCGGGCTTCGTCTATAGCAACTCGAACTACCTGGAGCCGACCGCAAACGGCTATCTCGGCGTCGAGCCGCTGGTGCCGCTCGTGCCTGTCACACCGCCGGGCGTGCTGCTGAATTCGCTCAAGTATCAGAACTTCGAGATCAACGGCAAATATCAGATTTCGCCGGTGCTGTTCGTCGGCGCGCAGTACGTGTACACGATGGAAAACTACGACGCATCGAACGGCGGCGTGAAGCCGCGCATCCATACGTTCGGCCTGATGGCCGACTACAACCTGTCCAAGCGCACCGACCTCTATCTGCAGGGCGCCTATCAACAGGTCACCGGCGATTCCACGCTGTCGATCCTCGATTACGCATTCATCCCCGGCACGCAGTCGCCGTCGTCGACGTCGAAGCAGGTCGTCGTACGCGCGGCGATCCGGCATAAGTTCTAGTTCGCTGTCCGTCAAACGCAGATCGGCCAGCCTTCGGATTCCGAAGGCTGGCTTTTTTTTGCGCCCTCCGACGCAACGCATGGCTATTCAAGTTCCTCTCGCGCCTGCCGATAAGTCGAACGTCAACAAGTCTGAACGCGCCGCGGCGAAGCGGTGATGTGTACGTCGTTGGCGTCCCAATATACGTGCGGTCGTAACGCGGAAATACGGCTCGTAACGTCTGTATCAGAGTGTGTGGGGCAGGGCGTTTTTATTAAACGACACTTTAGAATTCCGCGAGAAATTTCATCGGCAAGCAGGCAGGAAATGAGCGCCATACGAGGCGGCTTCGCCGTGCCGTCGGGAAGGCCGCGCGGTCGAAGATCGCGCACCCCGTCCGCGGCATCGGGCTATCCGGCTTGCGCATCCATACAGCAGGAGTCGAACAGGATGAGAAAGCGTTTCGACAGAACGTTATTGGCCAGTCTCGCCGGCGCGTGGGTCGCGCTGGCCGTCAGCGGTTGTGCGAACGTCGGGCAGCCGAATGCGCAGAACGGTGCGGCAACCAGCGCCAACGCGGCGTCCGGCGTGCCGGCGGCGAATGCGACGGGAGCGGCGTCTGGCGACCCGGCGGCAGCCGCGCCGCTGTCGATCGGCGCCAGCGATAACACGCCGCTGAAAAAGTCGCCGCCACTCGTGTATCGGGTCAGGCGCGGCGACACGCTCGCGCGGGTTGCGCAGCATCATCACATCAGCGTCAAGCAGTTGCAGGCATGGAACGGATTGAAGGCATCGGCGCGGCTGAAGCCGGGGCAGGTGCTGCACGTTGCGTCGCCGGAAACGGTGCGCGCCGCGACGGCGGCGGCGCAATCCGCGGCGCAGCGTGCGTCACAAGCGACAGCGCAAACGTCGGCGCAAGCTTCGACACAGTCGGCCGCGCCGGCTCCGGATCCCACCGAAGTCCGCGAAGTCACGCAGGAAACCCGCCGGCACGCGAGCAACGTGGCGCTCGCGTGGCCTGCCGCGGGCAGCGTCGTCGAAGCGTTCCAGCCCGGCGAAACACGCGGCATCGAAATCGGCGGCAAAGCGGGCGATCCGGTGCGAGCCGCCGCCGACGGCAAGGTGATGTACGCGGGCACCGGACTGAACAGCTACGGCAGTCTGATCATCGTCCAGCACAACAAGGATTTTCTGACCGCGTATTCGCACAACCGCAAGCTGATGGTCAAGATGGGCGACATCGTCCGCAAGGGACAGCAGATCGCGGAGATGGGCGACGAGAACAACTCGCGTGTGTCGGTGGGGTTCGAAGTGCGGCGGGACGGCAAGCCGGTCGATCCGCTGCCTTATCTGCCGCAGGGGCGCGGCTGAGCTTCGACGTTCCCGCAAAAGCTCACCTTGGATTTATTCAGCTAAACCAGGTAATTTGATCGACCGCGCATTCCGGCGGTCGACGAATCATTGCAAAAGTACCTTCATGTAAAAGCATTCCTCTCGATCTGCGCAATAGTATCGACAATCAACCATGCGGCCATGACCCGCAGCCGTTTATGAACGGTGAGGCGATGCAGGAGCCGGCAGGCAGCGCACGCGCCGCCGCCGTGCCTGGCGCGAATCGCCGTTACGTCGTTTGCACTCCGCGCAGCAGCCGCGATACCTCGCCGTGGTAGTGCAGGATCGCGGGATCGGCCTGCAAGAGCGGCAGATAACGCGGCAGAAAGTGATTGTGCGGTTGATCGGGCGCGAACAGGCCGACCACGGCCTCGGCGGTCGCGAGACGGTCGCCGGCCTCGGCTTCCGCGTCGTCGAGAACTTCGTCGACGCTCGCGATCACCGTCGACAGCGGCGTCAGCCAACGAAACCCCGAGCCGTTGATCAGCACCTGCAGGAATGCCGCCGGCGTTACCGGGCCGAACTCCTTTTCGTACGCGGCGCGTTCGTGATCGAGAATCGCCTTGTGCAGCGCAAGCAATGGTCGGCGAATGTCCGTGAGGAATTGAGTGCATTGCGGGTCGTTCATCGGCGGCTCCAGCAGCTGAGGTGATTCGACGGAATCGTGCGTCGCAACACCACAAAGTGCGATGCAGCGGGTCGCGCGATCACGCTAACGGATCGATCCGTCGATGGTAACGCATCGCTCCAGCCGACACATGCGATCCACCGCGCACAGCATGCGACGTGCCGCCTGACACCGCCAAAGCGAACTTCTTTCGACACCGCTACAATCGGCCGGTTTTCTTGCGACACCCGCTCGCTCACAGGCCGCATTTCATGGCTTATTAGCGCGACACGCCGAACAAAACCGGTGCATGTCCGCGGTCTGGCGCGGTGTCGCGATCTAAACCGCGTGACCACAACAACATCCCCACCCGGAGCCGCTCATGACAACGCTCAATATCAACGGCGAAACCCATACCGTCGATGCCCCGCCAGACATGCCCCTGCTGTGGGTGCTGCGTGATCTCGTCGGGCTGACCGGCACCAAGTTCGGCTGCGGCATCGCGCAATGCGGCGCATGCACCGTGCATCTCGATGGCGTCGCGGTGCGTTCGTGCGTGTTCCCGGCGGCGGCGGTCGGCGACCGCAAGATCGTCACGATCGAAGCGCTCGGCGCCACGCCCACGGGCCAGAAAGTGCAGCAGGCCTGGCGTGAGCTCGACGTCGTGCAATGTGGCTACTGTCAGTCGGGACAGGTGATGTCGGCGGCGTCGCTGCTCGCGCGCAATCCCAATCCGAGCGACGCCGACATCGACGCCGCGATGGCGGGCAACATCTGCCGCTGCGGAACCTATCACCGCGTGCGCGCGGCGATCAAGCACGCCGCGAAGGGGGCCTGACATGTCCCAGGGATTGCTCGATGCACAGAACGGCGCGCAGCCGGCTGACACCGACACGCGGCATGCGCGCGGCATCTCGCGGCGCGGCTTCCTCAAATTCGGCGTGACGGTCGGCGCCGCGGCCGGCGGCGGTCTGCTGCTCGGCTTCAGCATGCCGGCCGCGAGCCAGGATCAGAAGGCGGGCAAGAGCGTGATCGGCGGCGATGCGAACGAGGCGCCGCAAAGCGGCGTGTTCGCGCCGAACGCGTTCATCCAGATCGACAACGCCGGCAAGGTCACGCTCGTGATACCGAAGGTCGAGATGGGTCAGGGCGTCTATACGTCGATTCCAATGCTGATCGCCGAGGAACTCGAAGTGCCGCTCGGCACGGTCACGCTCGATCACGCGCCGCCCAACGAAAAGCTCTTCATGGACCCGCTGCTCGGCGGGCAGTTGACCGGCGGCTCGACGTCGATCCGCTTCGCGTGGGAGCCGATGCGCCGCGCGGGCGCGACTGCGCGCGTGATGCTGATCAACGCGGCCGCGCAGCAGTGGCAGGTCGATCCGGCGAGTTGCCACGCGCAGGCCGGTCAGGTGATCCACGCGGCCAGTAATCGCAGCGCGAGCTATGGTCAGCTCGCGCAGGCCGCCTCCGCGCTGCCCGTGCCGCAGAACGTGCCGTTGAAAGACCCGAAGGACTTCAAGCTGATCGGCACGCCGGCGAAGCGTCTCGATTCGCCGGAGAAAGTCGACGGTACCGCGCAGTTCGGCCTCGACGTGCGCTTGCCCGACATGGTTTACGCGGCGATCGCGAACTGTCCGGTGTTCGGCGGCACGCTCGCGAGCGTCGACGATACGCATGCGAAGACGATCCCCGGCGTGCGCGAGGTCATCAAGCTCGACAACGCGGTCGCGGTGATCGGCGCGCACACGTGGGCCGCGAAGCGTGGCCTGCAGGCGCTCGACATCAAGTGGAACGAAGGCGCGGGCGCGCAGGTATCGATGAAGCGCATCGTCGACGATCTCGCGGCGGCCTCGCAACATGGCGGCGCGGTGGCGCGCAAGGACGGCGACGTCGGCCGCGCGTTCGGCGCTGCGAAGTCGCGCGTCGACGCGGTATACCAGCAGCCGTTCCTCGCGCACGCGACGATGGAGCCGGTCAACGCCACGGTCCACGTGCGCGGCGACGCCTGCGAAATCTGGCTCGGCTCGCAGGTGCCGACGCGGGTCGTCGATGCGGCGGTCGCGGTCACGGGCTTGCCCGCCGACAAGATCATCGTGCACAACCATCTGATCGGCGGCGGCTTCGGACGGCGGCTCGAAACCGACATGGTCACGCAGGCCGTGAAGGTCGGCAAACAGGTGTCGACGCCGGTCAAGGTGCTGTGGACGCGCGAGGAGGACATCCAGCACGACATGTACCGACCGTACTACTACGACACGATCTCGGCCGGGCTCGACGCGAACGGCAAGCCGATCGCGTGGCAGCATCGCATTGCCGGGTCGTCGATCATGGCGCGCTTCGCGCCGCCCGCGTTCAAGAACGGGCTCGACCCCGATGCGGTGGAGGTCGCCGCCGATCTGCCGTACGACCTGCCGAACCAGCTGGTCGACTACGTGCGCGTGGAACCGCACGCGGTGCCCACCGCGTTCTGGCGCGGCGTCGGGCCGACGCGCGGCACGTTCGTCGTAGAGAGTTTCATCGACGAACTCGCCGCGCACGCGAAGATCGATCCGGTGCAGTACCGGCGCGATCTGCTCGGCAAATCGCCGCGCGCGTTGAACGTGCTCAACCTGGCCGCGCAGGCCGGCAACTGGGGCAGCGCGCTGCCCAAGGGGCAAGGGCGCGGCGTCTCGGTGATGCACGCGTTCGGCAGCTTCTTCGCGATCGTCGTCGAGGTCGCGGTCGAGCAGGGCGAAGTGACGGTCAAGCGCGTCAACTGCGCGGTCGATTGCGGGATGTTCGTCAACCCGAACACGATCGAAGCGCAGGTGCAGGGCGGCATCATCTTCGGCATCACGGCGGCGCTTTATAGCGAGATCACGATCAAGGACGGTCGCGTCGAGCAGAACAACTTCACCGACTACCGGATGCTGCGCATCAACCAGACGCCGCCGATCGACGTGCATATCGTGAAGAGCGGCGAGGCGCCCGGCGGCATCGGCGAACCCGGCACCGCGGCGCTCGCGCCCGCGCTGACCAACGCGATCTATGCGGCCACCGGCACGCGGCTGCGGCAATTGCCGGTTGGCCGCCAACTGCACAACGCCTGACGCGAAAGGAGCCCGACATGAAAAACATGCTGAAGGGTCTTGGCGCGGCGCTATGCGTCGCATTGCCGTTTATCGCCCAGGCACCTGCTGATGCCGCAACTCCGGCAGCCACCGGCGCAGCCGATCAAACGCTCGTGCAACGCGGCGCTTACCTCGCTCAACTCGGCGATTGCGCCGCTTGCCACACCGCGCCGAAAGGCAAGCCGTTCGCCGGCGGCCTGCCGATGAACACGCCGATGGGCCGCATCTACGTGACCAATATCACGCCCGACGCACGGACCGGCATCGGCGGTTACACGGAAGCCGACTTCGCGCGGGCGCTGCGTGAGGGCGTCGCGAAAGACGGCCACAACCTGTATCCGGCGATGCCGTATCCGTCCTACGCGAAGGTCAACGACGACGACGTGAAGGCGCTGTACGCGTTCTTCATGCACGGCGTCGCGCCAGTGCAGCAGGCGAATCGCGAGTCCGACATCAAGTGGCCGTTGAACATGCGCTGGCCGCTGATGTTCTGGAACATGGCGTTTCTCGAGAAGGGTGCGTATCGCGACAAGCCAGGCAAGGACGTCGCGTGGAATCGCGGCGCGTATCTGGTGCAAGGGCTCGGACATTGCGGGTCGTGTCACACGCCGCGCGGTATCGCGTTCCAGGAAAGCGCGCTCGACGAAAGCGGCAGCGCATTCCTGAGCGGCGCGCTGCTCGACGGCTGGTTCGCGTCGAACCTCACGGGCGAGCACAACACCGGGCTCGGCCGCTGGAGCGACGAGGATCTGCGCACGTTCCTGAAGACCGGCGCGAACCGCCATGCATCGGCGTTCGGCGCGATGACGAGCGTGATCAACAACAGCACGCAAGCGATGAGCGATCAGGACGTCGCGGCAGTCTCGACGTATCTGAAGTCGCTGCCGCCGGCCGGCGGCACCGGCGCGGCGGCCTATACGTACGATCCGCAGGCGACGAAGGTGTCGCTCGATCGCCCCGCGAACGATGCCGGCGCACGCGTCTATACGGCGTATTGCATGCATTGCCACGGCGTCGACGGGCACGGCTTCGCGCCGATGCTCGCGCCGCTCGCCGGCAATCCGAACGTGCTCGCGAAGGACGCGTCGTCGCCGATCAACGTCACGTTGAACGGCACCGGCGATCTCGTGATCGACGGCGTGCCGTCGCCGTTTCCGATGCCCGGCTTCGCCGCGGTGCTCGACGATCAGCAGATCGCCGACGTGCTGAGCTTCGTGCGGGTTGGCTGGAACAACGGCGCGCCGGCGGTCGGTGCGGCGGAGGTGGCGAAGTTGCGGCAGTCGACGCAGGCGGGGCGTTGATCGGTCGCTAAGTGCGGCGCAGAGGCGCGCTTGCCGACCTCGCGCCGTTTCAGGTTGTGGGCCAACCGACGGCAGCTATCATAGTGGGACGGCCACACCGTGCCTTCGTCGATGGACTCGCCGTCGGCCAATGCCGACATTTGCATCACGACCGATACAGGCGCATTGGTCCTATGGGAGTCCCCGTCGCGTTCGAACGGCTCTCAGAATTGGCCACGACCTTCGTCCGCCGTGCGGCGTCGAAGTCTCTGCGCGAAGCTCATGGACTTCCGACATGACCCTGCCCAGTGAAGCCCGAAACGTGTCGGTCACACCGTCGGCTTCTCGCCTGTCGACGCTCAGTCACATACAGATCGCGTCGCTGTGGTTTGCGCTCTTTACCCAATGGATGACGGTCGTTCCGGTGCTCGTGCCGGCACAGGTCGCCGAGATGCTCGGACGCGAAGCCGCGTTGAAGGAAGGCGTGGCCGGCTCCGTCATTGCGTCCGGCGCATTCATTGCGATGATCGTGGCGCCGCTGGCCGGCGCGCTTTCAGATCGCTGCTCTGCAAAACATGGACGTCGGCGACCGTTTCTCGTCACCGGCGTGTTCGGCATTGCGGTTGCACTGGTATGGCTTGGTTCATTCAACGGCGGGGGGAGCGTAGGGATGTATACGCTCGCGTTCCTGCATCTCCAGTTCTGGTGGAACTGGGCGGCGGGGCCGTACGCCGGGCTGGTGCCCGATGTCGTGCCAAAACAGGAAAGCAATCGCGCGAGCGCATGGCTCAACGTGATGACCGTGCTCGGCACGATCACTGGCAACGTGGTGCTCGTTGTCCTCTATTCGCCGGGGCACCTGTATCCTACGGTTGCCGCGTTCATTGCGATCATGTTGCTCTGCCTTTGGCTGACGATTCGCGGCTCGCGCGAGCCGACACCTGTCAGATCCCGACAACGGTTCGAACTCGTCGCGTTCATGCGCTCGTTCTATCTCGATCCACGCCTGCACCGAAACTTTTACTGGGTGCTGGTAACCCGTCTGTTCGGCAACATGGGAATCTGGTCGATCTTCACCTTCTTGTTGTACTACCTGCAGGACGTGATCGGCATTCGTCATCCGACCAGTCTCCTGAATGGGCTGCTTGGCGTCGGCGTGGTGCTTGCGATCCCGGCCAGCCTGCTGGGCGCACGGCTGGCCGACCGGCACGGCGTCGTTCCCGTCGTCCGCCTGACCAGCTGGATCATGGCCGGAGCTGCGATCGGCTTTGTCCTGCTGGCGTTGCATCCAAACCTGTTGCTGGTGATCGCAGTCGGGCTGGTTTTCTGCGCCGCTTACGGAACCTATCAAGCCGTCGACTGGGCACTCGCGCTGCAAGTGTTGCCAGACGATGCGTCCAGCGGCAAGGACATGGGCATCTGGCAAGTGTCGATGGTGCTACCGCAGATCCTCGGCCCTGCCGCGACCGGGTGGATGCTGTCATGGGTCAAGGCGTTTGCCGGTGCCGGACCCGCCTATGTCGTCGCGTTCGTCGTCGCAGCGGGGTGGTTCGTGCTCGCGGCGTGGTTCGTCTCGCGCATCAAGATTGCTTCCCGGCAGCACGTATCCGTGACTTGACCTACAGACCGCGAATCGCCTCAGCTCACCGATGCTGTCCCACCTTCTGCCGCTTTTCGAGCACGCGAGCATACCAGGTCAGCGGAAAACACATCGCGAAGTAGATCATCGCGACCATGCCGTAGATCGGAAACGGCCGGAACGCGGCATTCGTGATCATCGTGCCGGTCTTCGTCAGTTCGGCGAAGCCGATGATCGACGCGAGCGCGGTGCTCTTGACCACTTGCACGAGAAAACCGACGCTCGGCGCGACCGCGATCTTCAGCGCCTGCGGCCACACGATATAGCGCAACTGCTGGCCGAACGTCATACCGAGGCTCGCACCCGCGGCCCACTGACCGCGCGGCACCGCTTCGACGCAGCCGCGCCAGATGTCGACCAGATACGCGCTCGTATAGAACGTCAGCGTGACGGTCGCGGCGGCCCACGGCGACACGTCGATGCCGACGAGCGGCAAGCCGAAGAACGCGAGAAAAAGCTGCATCAAGAGCGGCGTGCCCTGAAACACCTCGACGTACAGCACGACGAGGCGGCGCAGCCACGCGATCGGCGACACGCGCATCGCGAGCAGCACTAGCCCGACTATCCCGCCACCGACGAACGCGATCAGCGACAGCAGCACGGTCCAGCGTGCGGCGAGCAGCAGGTTGCGGGCGATGTCCCACAGCGTGAATTCGACCATGATCAGCGCTCCGTCGGCAGGGTGCGCGCGCCGCGCCACATCAGGCGGCTGCGCCAGTCGCGCGGCAAGCCGTCGTTGCCGCTACGGCTGTTGTTACCTCGTGCCGCGCGGCCCGCGAACAGCCCGCGGCCGAAGCGGTTCAACAGCTGCCGCAACACGATCGACATCAGCAGATAGGCCGCCGTGATGATCACGTAGCTCTCGAACGAGCGGAAGTTGCGCGACTGGATGAAGTTCGCCGCATAGGTCAGGTCGGGCACCGAGATCTGCGACACGACGGCCGAGCCGAGCATCACGATCAGCACCTGGCCGAGCAGCGCGGGAAACACGTTGGCGAGCGCCTGCGGCAGCACGACGTAGCGGAACACCTGGCGTCCATGCAGGCCGAGCGCCTGGGCGGCCTGTACCTGGCCGCGCGAAATCGAATCGATGCCGGCGCGCACGATCTCGATTGCGTACGCGCCGAGATTGACGGTCATCGCGAGAATCGCGGCCTGGATCTCGTCGATATGAATGCCGAGGCTCGGCAGGCCGAAGAACACGAAGAACAACTGCACCAGAAACGGCGTGTTGCGGATCAGCTCGACGTAGCTCGCGACCAGCCAGCGCGCCCACTTCGGCCCGGCCGTCGCGATGCTCGCGCCGGCGATACCGACGAGCCCGCCCGCCAGGGTCGACACGGCGGTGAGCCCGAGGGTCACGGCGGCGCCGCGCGCGAGCATCCCCGCATACAGGCCGAAGCCGCTGAAATCGAACGCGTAAGTCATGGCCTCGTGCCCATCGTAGGATCAGATCGCGGCGCGGCCTTCACGGCGCCACGCCACAGGTTTCAAAGATCGGCCGGCAGCGGCGCGCGCAGCCACTTCTGCGAGATCGCGTTCATCGTGCCGTCCTTGCGGGCCTTGGCAATCGTTTCGTCGACCTTCGCCTTCAGGCGCGGCTCGTTCTTGTTCAGACCGACGTGATCGGGCGAGCTGAACAGCGCGAACTTCTGCTCCGGATCGTTCGCCGGATGCCGCGCGAGAATCGTCGCGCCGACGTCGTTGCCGACCACCATCAACTGTACCTGACCAGAAAGAAACGCCGAAATAGCACCGTTAGGATCGTCGAAACGTTTGATGTTCGCCGACGGCGGCGCGATCTTCGTCACGCTCAGGTCTTCGAGCGTGCCGCGCGCGACCGAGATCGACTTGCCGCCGAGGTCAGCGGCGTTTTTCACCGGCAGCGACTTCGGGCCGAACACCGCGAGGTAGTACGGCGCGTAGGGTTGCGAGAAGTCGATCACTTTTTCGCGCTCGGGCGTGTGGCCGACCGACAGCAACATATCGGCCTTGTGGTCGGCGAGGAAGGCCATGCGGTTGTCGCCGGTGACCGGCACCAGTTCGACCTTCGCGTTGAGCGCCTTGCCGATCAGATTGGCGACGTCGATGTCGTAGCCGACCGGTTTCATGTCCGGACCGATCGAGCCGAACGGCGGATAGTCCTCGAATACGCCGATGCGCACGGTGCCGGACTTCGCGATGTCGTCGAGCGCGTCGGCATGCGCGGCCGACGGCAGCGCGCACAGCGCGCCGAGCGCGGTCATCGCGAGCGTCGCTGCGAGCGTCGCGAACACGCGGCGGGTCGATTGGAGAGCGGGGCGCTGGTTCATGATGTGTTCCTCTGTCGTAATACGGTAGTTATTCAGGCAAAGCCGTGTGATGGGTTCGGGTATCAGGCGGCGCGCGCGGCGATCAGCTTGCACGCGTGCGGCGGCAGCTCGGCGAGCACCGGCATGCCGAGCGCGAGCCCGGGCGTTTCGCGCGGCGTGGTCGCGGCGGTCAGCGTGAAGCCCGCGCAATCGATCGTCGCTTCGAGCGAGGCGCCGACGTCGCGAATGAACGTGACGGTACCGGGCAGCCGGTTCGGGTTCGGTGCTTCCGTGGCCGCCTTCACGCAGATGTCCTCGGGGCGAATCAGCAGGCGGATCGCGTTGCCGGCCGCACCCGGCTGTCGCGCATCGGCGAGCGGCGCGCTCGGGTGCGGCGTCACCGCGATGCGCCGTCCGCCCGGCAGGCTCACGACGCCCGCGCCGTCGTACCGCACCGGCAGAATGTTGCCGAGCCCGATGAAGTCGGCGACGAACTCGCTGACTGGATCGCGGTAGATGTCGAGCGGCTTGCCGACCTGCGCGATGCGGCCTTTCTCCATCACGACGATCTCGTCGGCCATCGTCATCGCTTCGCGCTGATCGTGCGTGACCATGATCGTCGTGATGCCGAGGCGTTGCTGCAGCAGGCGGATTTCGACCTGCATCGCTTCGCGCAGCTTCGCGTCGAGCGCGGACAGCGGTTCGTCGAGCAGCAGCAGTTGGGGCTCCGAAGCGATCGCGCGAGCGATCGCGACGCGCTGACGCTGGCCGCCCGACAGTTGCGTGACCGGCCGGTTCGCCATATGCGGCAGCTGGATCAGTTCGAGCAGCTCGGCGACGCGGCGCGTTTGCCTGTCCTTCGCGACCTTGCGCAGCTTCAGCGGATACGCGACGTTCTGCGCGACCGTCATATGCGGAAACAGCGCGAGCGACTGGAACACCATGCCGAAGTCGCGCCGGTTGGCCGGCAGTCGCGTGATGTCGCGGCCGGCGAAATGGATGCTGCCTTCGGTCGGCGTTTCGAGGCCTGCGATCATCCGCAGCAGCGTGGTCTTGCCGCAGCCGGACGGGCCGAGAAAGCACACCAGCTTGCCGTCGGGCACGCTCAGGTCGACGTCGTCGACGGCATGCACGGCGCCGAAGCGCCGCGTGACGGCCTGCAAGGTCAGATGGGTCATCGTAAGCTCCAGCAAGGTGACGGGTTCACAGCGCGACGCCTTCGTCGCCGATCAGCTTTTCGAGCAGCCAGATCAGCGCGAAGTCGATCGCGACGATGACCACCGCGAAACAGAACACGGTCGGATCGAGCGACGACACCGTGCGGCTATAGAGCCATACCGGCAGCGTCATCGTGTCGATGCTGTACAGGAAGAACGTCACCGTAAACTCGTTGAACGACACGATGAAGGCGAACAGCATGCCGGCGAGAATGCCGGGGCGCATCAGCGGCAGCACCACGTCGATGAGCGCGCGGCCGGGGCTCGCGCCCATCACGAGCGCGGCTTCCTCGAACTCGGGGCCGATCGACGCCACCGACGCCGCGCAGTTCTTCACCGTGAACGGCAGCGCCAGGATCACATGCGCGATGATCAGCCGGCCGACGCCAAGCTCGACCGGCAGCACGTTGAACACCAGCAGCAGCGACAGGCCGAGCATAACGAGCGGATAGACGAGCGGCAGCGCGACCAGTTGCTCGACCATCGGCTTGCCGCGAAAACGGTAGCGCGACAGCGCGTACGCGGCGGGCACGGAGACCAGCGTCGCGATCAGCATCGTCGCTAACGCGACGACGAGGCTCGTGGTCAGCGCGGCGCCCATCGACAGCGTATCGGTCGCGTCCGGTGACACGAAGCTGTGCCACGCCGCGCGGTACCAGTGCAGGCTGTACGCGTGCGGGGGGAATTCGAGCGTGTCGGCCGCGCTGAACGACATCGCAATCATCGTGAGGATCGGCAGCGCGGCGAGAAACAGCACGATGCCCGCGACGAGCGCGGTCGCGCGGCCGAGCTGGCCGGGCATCGTATGAGGCAGGCGCGGGAAGCGCGGCAAACGAGGTTCGGTGCGCGGCAGGCGCGAGGTCGGCAGCGGCGTGCTCATGCGTGAGGCTCCCCGGTCAGACGTTGGGTGCGGCGCACGAGCCGTTGCGACAGCGCCATCACAGCGAGCGTCGCGATCATCAGCACCACGCCGGAAGCGGAGGCGGCCGGCCAGTTCAAGAGCGGCGCGACCTGATCGTGCACCAGCACCGCGAGCATCGGCACGCGCCGGCCGCCGAGCAGCAGCGGCACCGCGAAGGCGCTCGCGTTGTACGCGAACACCAGCAACGCGCCCGACACGAGGCCCGGCATCGCGAGCGGCAGCAGCACGTGACGCAGCGTTTGCCAACGGGTCGCGCCGAGCGTCGCGGCGGCTTCCTCGTACGAGATCGACACCGCGCGCATCGCGCTGGACAGCGGCAGCACGGCGAGCGGAAACGCGGTCTGGATCAGCCCGAGCAGCACGCCATGCTCGCGATACAGCCACATTACCGGACGCTCGACGAGTCCGCTCGCGAGCAGCGCGTGATTGAGCAAACCCGCCGGGCCGAGGATCACGAGCCAGCCATAGCCTTGCAGCAGCAGATTGACGAGCAGCGGCAGCAGCACACCCGCGAGCAGCAGCCGGCGCGCGAGCCGCGATGTCGTGCGCGCCATCGCGAGCGCGACCGGAATCGCGAGCACGACCGCGCACAGCATGCTCTGGAACGCGAGCCGCATCGTCAGCCACAACGACTTCAGGAAGTAGCCATCGAGCAGGTCCGCGTAGTTTTGCAGCGTGAAGCTGCGCCATTCGTTGCCGGACGTGCCGAAGCTCATGCGCAGCACGACCAGCGCGGCCGCGCCGAGTATCGCCAGAAACAGCAGGATCGGCGCAAGTAGCAGCCACGGGCGCGCTTTCGCGAGCGTCGTTGCGCCGGCAGCGGGGTCGGTCACGGCCGTCTCGACGACTGCGGAAGCGGAAGCAGCGCCGCCGGGCGTCGGGCCCGGCGCAGCTTCGTCCGGCATCATCGCGGCACGCCGCGGGAAGCGCGCGAGCATCGTGGTTACGCCGAGAAGATTTCGGTGTAGCGCTTGATCCATGCCGGCTGCACGGCGGCGAGCGCCTTGTCGTCATGCAGCACGGCTTTCTCGGCGATCTGCTGCGGGCTCGGCACGAACGCGCGGCTCTCGGCCGGAATCATCGCTTTCGAGTTGACTGGGCCGTTCAGCACATCGGCCGCCATGCGGCCTTGCACGCCGGCGTCGAGCGAGTGATTGATGAACGCGTGGATCAGGTCGGTGTCGCCCGGATGCGCTTTCGGAATGACCGTGAACATCAGTTGCGTCGCGAAGCCTTCCTTCATGCCGTAGGTCACGCCCATCTTGTATTCGGGCTTGCGGATCTGATCCGGGAAAAACGCGGGCGAGTAGATGCCGCCGATGTCGAGCGAGCCCGTGCGGAACAGATCGGCAACCTGGTTCGGGTTCTCGCCGAGCGTCATCACGTGGTCTTTGAGCTGCGCGAGCTTCTTGAAGCCGGGCTCGATGTTCTGCTGCGAGCCGCCGTTCATCTTCGCGGCGATGATCGCGAGATCGACCGCTTCGGCCCACTCGGGCGGCGGCAGGAAAACGCGGCCGGCGTATTTCGGGTCCCACAGCGCCTCGTACGACGAAGGCGGCGCCTTGACCGTCGCGGTGTTGTAGATGAGGCCGTCGGACCACAGCAGATAGCCGACGCCGAAGCCGTTCGCGCCGGTGCGGTATGGCGGCGCGACTTCTTTCAGGTTCGGCAGGCGGTCGAGGTCGGGCTTCATCAGCAGGCCCGCGTCGGCGAGGCCGGAGGCGCCGACACCGGCGAGCGTGATCACGTCATAGGTGGGGCGCTCGCCCGCTGCCTTGACTTTGGCGACCATGCCGGAGGTGCCGTCTGCGCGATCGGCGATGACCTTCGCGCCGGTCTTCGCGGTGAAGGTCGCGGCGATGTTGCGCAGCGCGGCCGTGCCGGTATCGTCCGACCACGTCAGGATGCGCAGCGTCTTGCCGCTGAAGTTGTGCTCCTGCGCGCGCAGGTTGAGGAACGGCATCGGCAGCGCGGATGCCGCGAGCGCCGTACCGATCGTCTTGATGGCCTGCCTTCTACCCCGTTTGATTTGCTGCATGGCGGTCTCCTCTGTTGAACGCCCATTGCCCATGATTCACCGTGACCGCTGCCGGATATACCGTGCGTGGATGCACTGTAGGTTTGCCAAAATCACGCAACAATCGAAATATGCGCATGGATGGCATGACGTGCGCTCATGGCTCGCCGCCAGCGAACGCGGTGGCGAGCGATTTGGCGACGCGCCGGGAAGCTACGGGCGATGGCTTATGCGGGTTAACGTCCATATCTGGCTGAGGAATTCCAGCGTGCGTCGAGGTATGAGGAAAGCTCGGTTCTGGTGCGATTGCTGAAGGCTTTTTTGCACCGGGCCGGTGCGACATTCCTCAGTACGGGCGTTTTTCACGCATGCCATGAGTCGAACGCATGCGGGTTTGCCCGCGCGCCTGCTCGTGCGCGCATAGCCGATCGCGTATGCTGTGGGCTTGACGGGCAGGGCGGCGAGGGGCGCTGCCGCAGCCACGCAATGATTTTTTCTGATCCTGGACATCCGATGCGACGCCTACCGCCGCTCAACGCGCTGCAGATTTTCGAAACCGTCGCGCGCCATCGCAGCTTCACGCGTGCCGCCGATCATCTGTGCCTGACGCAAGGTGCGGTCAGCCGGCAGATCATCGCGCTCGAGGAGTACTACAAGTTTCCGCTGTTCAAGCGGCACGCAAAGGGGCTGACGCTGACCGCCGAGGGCGAAATGCTGCTTCCGGCGGTCAAGGAGAGCTTCGCGCGGATCGAGGAAATGTCGTTGCGCTTGACGAGGCAGCGCACCGATCTCGCGCTGAAGGTGCCGACCTGCGTGATGCGCTTGATGCTGCCGAAGATCATGCGCTTCCAGTCCGACTATCCCGATCTGCACGTGCAGATCACGACCACCTGGCAGCACGACGTCGATTTCCAGAGCGAGCCGTTCGACGCGGCGATCATCTACGGTTCGTCGCCCGGTGCGGACGTGCAGGCGGTGTCCCTGTTCGAGGAGCGTCTGACGCCAGTCTGCACGCCCGAGCTGCTGAAGGACAAGCCGCTCGCGCAGGTGGCCGATCTCGGGCGCCACACGCTGCTGCATCCGACGCGCGATCATCGCGACTGGAAGATGTGGCTCGCGAAAGTCGCGGAAGCCGATTCGGCGGGCGCCGCGACGATCGACGCGGAGCTCGGCCCGAGCTTCGATACGCTCGACATGGCGACCAACGCCGCCGCGCAGGGCTTCGGTGTCGCGATCAGCGACCTCGCGCTTATTGACGAGGACGTCGCTGCCCGGCGCCTCGTGCGGCCGTTCGATTCCGTGCTGAAGACCGGCTGGCGCTATTACTTCGTGTATCCGGACTCAGTCGCGCAACAGCAGAAGCTGAATCTGTTCCGCGACTGGATCGCCGAGCATTGGGAAGAGTGAGGTTGCCGTCCGCCCGCGCCGGATAAGGCATCGCGTCAAGGCGCGAACGACAGAAACAGATAAGCCGCGAACAGCGACAGATGCACGGCGCCTTGCAGAATCGTCGTGCGCCCGGTGCTGAGCGTCAGCGTGGCGACCACCAGCGTGAGCGCGAGCAGCACCATGTCCTTGCCATCGATGCCGAGCACGATGGGCTGACCGATGTACAGGAACACGCCGGCGACGGTGGGAATGGTCAGGCCGATACTCGCCAGTGACGAGCCGAGCGCGAGGTTCAGGCTGGTCTGCAGACGGTCGGCGCGCGCTGCGCGCAGCGCCGCGAGTCCTTCCGGCAACAGCACTAGCGACGCAATCACGATACCGACCACCGCCGGCGGCGCGCCCGCGCTCAGCACCGCTGACTCGACCACCGGCGACAGCACTTTCGCGAGCAGCACGACCGCGACGAGGCTCACGAGCAGCAGCGCGCCGCTGATGGCTGCGAGGCGCGCGCCGGGTGGCTCGGCATGGACGTCTTCGTCGGGCACGCCGGCGAGGAAGTAGTCGCGATGGCGCACCGTCTGCACGAACACGAACACGCAGTACAGCACCAGCGACGACACGCCGGCAAACGCGAGCTGCGACGGCGACAGGACAGGGCCGGGGCTGGTGGTCGTGAAATTCGGCATCACGAGCGTCAGTACCGACAGCGACGCGAGCACCGCCAGCGCGGCCGCCGCGCCGCGGCTCTGGAAGTCCTGTTCCAGATGGCGGATGCCGCCCACCAGCAGACACAACCCGACGAGGCCGTTGCAGACGATCATCACGGCCGCGAATACCGTATCGCGCGCGAGGGCGGCTTTCTCGGGACCGGACGTCAGCATCACCGAGACGATCAGCGCCACCTCGATCACCGTGACGGCGACCGCGAGCACCAGCGTGCCAAACGGCTCGCCGACGCGATGCGCGACCACTTCGGCATGATGCACGGCGGCAAACACGGCCGCGCATAGCGACATGCCGGCCAGTGCGAGCAGCAGCGTATTGCCCGGCATCGCGTAGGCGGCGCCGAGCACGATCCAGCTAGCGATCGGCGCGACGAGAGTCCAACGAGGCAAGACGGTCGCGGACGAAGTCATGCGGCCTTCCTTTCGGTGCGTGTGCGAACTTGAAGTAATATCTTAACAAGTGACGTTAAGCTATTAAATTATTGGAGATAACTCGTTACGAGAAGCCGTCGCCACGCGGCCGGGTCGTCATCGCGACCCGCGTCGCGCATTAAAAATATGGCGGGGGCACGGGGAATCGCCGCGTCGGATGGTGCGACGGCCGCACCGTGAGGCAATGGTGTCGAGCGCTGGATCGGAGGGGAATTGGCGTCGCGGCGGAGCTTTCCGCCGTCGACGCCAGCTTGCTGCTATTACCGCAACTTCTTCGGCCGTTCGACCGGATTACTGGCCCATCGCGCGGATCGACAGTGCGCTCTTCACCGACGTCACGCCTGCCACGCCTTGAGCGGCGTTGGTCGCGAGTTCGATCTGAGCCTGTTCCGGCACCGAGCCTTCCAGCGTGACGGCGCCGTCGCGTGCGCGCACGGTGATGTTGCCGACGGTCAGGCCCTTCGTACGCGCGAGCGCCGCGCGGACCTTCTTCTGCAGCGCGCGATTAGCCGCGCGAGTCTGCTTGGCGGTCGGTGCCGTTGCCGCCGGCGCTGCGGTCGCCGCCGCATCGCTGCTTTGCGCGTACGCGTTGAGGGAAGCGAGAACGACCAGCGCGCCGCCGATCATCTTGATTGCCGAGAATGCTTTCATTCAACTATCTCCTGTTGTCGTAGAACGTCGATCCCCGGATGGGGTCGATTTTTTTACACCAGCGGGTACAGCGGGATTCAATGCCAATGGAACAGGTACAGCAGTCTGCGAACGCTTTCAGCCGACACGCGGTTTCAGCGAGCCGCGAAGCGCGCGCCGAAACATGCAAACGGCCGTGTGACCGGCCGGATGCTCACAATACAACAATTGGTGCCATGTTGACTTCCGTGGCGCAGAAAATGAGGCTTCGGTACAACGAATTTGTCGATCGCAACCGGTCGATGACGTGGGAGTGGGGCGATTGCGCGCTTGTCGCGAGGCCATAGGTTTCAGCACCGATTTCAGCACCGACTCAAGGACACCCAGCGCATGCGAAACGAAGCTCTTCCGATCCAGCCGTTGCGCCGCGAGGATCTGCCGATCGATACCGTGGAACTGGCGCGCTTCATGGTCGGCAAATATCTCGTGCACGATCTGCCCGAAGGACGCCTGAGCGGACGCATCGTCGAGACCGAGGCGTATCCGCTCGGCGACTCGACGAGCCATGCGTTCATCGGACGTCGTGTGTACAACGGGTCGATGTTCCTCGCGCGCGGTCATGCATATGTGCGGCTGACCTACGGCGTGTCTTACATGCTCAACATGTCGTCCGAAGCGGAGGAGGTCGGCGCCGGCATCCTGCTGCGCGCGATCGAACCGCTCGAAGGACTCGCGCTGATGGAAGCGCGCCGTCCCGGCGTGCCGCTGCGCGATCTCGCGCGCGGACCCGGTCGGCTGACGGTGGCGTTCGGCATCGGCCAGGCGTTCGACGGGCGCGATTTGTGTACGGGGCGGGGGCTATGGATCGGCGTGATCGAGACTGGCGACGCACCGATCGGCGTGACGACGCGCATCGGCCTGTCGCGCGAGATGCACCGGCCGTTGCGATTTTTCGAGCCGGGCAGCGCGTTCGTCAGCGGCCCGCGCAAGCTACTGACGATTCCGCATTCGGGCGCATGACGTCGCAGCTACGCGCGTAGATCGATTCAGACGTTTCGGCGTGCGGGCGGGCGAATTCTTTCTTCGATCAGACGTATTTCGCAAATATCAGACGCAAAGGTGACGATCCGGGCAATTGTTACCCGGAAGATCATGCTAACGGAGGCGGTTCCACGATATTGCCCGACATCGTTGCGAACTGTGCAATTTTCTATCTCGTAATTAAGGGTTTTCCCTTGGCCGTGCGATGACTAGACTTAATTCATTCGCCGGACAGCAAGGTGTCGGCGATGCAGTTAAAACCACATTGGAGGGAAGTCATCATGAAATCGCTGATCAAGGCAGTTGCCATTGCAGCCGTTGTCGCCGCGCCGGTCGTATCGTTCGCGCAGTCGAGCCAGCAGCCGGTCACCCGCGCGGAAGTCCGTAGCGAACTGATCCAGCTGGAGCACGCGGGCTATAACCCATCGACTGCGAGCGACCCGAATTATCCGGCCGACGTCCAGGCCGCCGAGCAGCGCGTGCAAGCGCAAAATCCGGCCGTCGCGCAAACCCAGCGGACCGCTGACACCAGCGGTTACGGCGCGCCGATGAGCGGATCGACCCAGGCGGGCGGCATGAAGGAGCCGATGAGCGGCCCGAAGAGCGTCTATTTCGGTAACTAAGCAGGCAGCAGAATCTGTGTGCGCGTCGCTTGAACGCGCACACAGCGTTTCATACCCGGTACTGTTTCAAACGAGCGCGCCGCACTCATGCGCCTGCGAGCGTGTCAACCGCGCGCGTTGCGTTCCTCTTTCCAAAGGAACCTCCGCTGCCGTAAGGTAGCTTGGCCCAAGCCCTTCGAGGTTTGGGCCTTTTTTGCGTCTGGTCCCGCGCGGATGATGGATGCGGTGTCGCTCAGCGAAAGCCGTGCTGCCTGTCAGAGCCGTTCGCCGTGAATATAGAACTCGAGTTGCTGAATCGTGAACTGCTGTTCCGCGATGATGTCCTTCACGAGGTCGCCAATCGACACCATGCCGACCAGCCGCTCGTTGTCGATGACAGGCAGGTGACGCATGCGCCGCTCGGTCATCAGCGCCATGCAGTCTTCGGTCGTCTGGTCCGGACGAACGAAGCGCACCGCCTTGCTCATGATGTCGCGCACCGGCGTCGCCTTCGACGACCGGTCCATCAGCACGATCTTGCGCGCGTAGTCGCGCTCCGTGATGATGCCGGCGATGCTGTCGCCGTCCGTCACCACCAGCGCGCCGATGCTTTTCTCGGCCATCAACCGGATCGCCTCGTAGACAGAATCGTCGGCGCCGATCGTATAGACGTCGGAGGGGTTCGGTTTCGTTTTAAGAAGCTGTGCAACGCTTGTCATGGAGCGGCTCCGTTTCGCAGTGCAGCACGCCGAAGTGGCGCACGGTCGTGAGGGACAGGCGATACCAGTATAGGCGCGACGTGCGCCCGCGGTACACCGGGAATACCTCGGGCGCGCCGGACGATGCGCGCTGGATTGGCGCGGTTCGCGCGGGCTTGTTTCGGGTCTCGGGCTCGTGTTTCGCGTGATCCGCGTGTGCCAGGTGTGGCTTGTCGCGGGTCAGCGTCCCGTGCCCGCAAAGGGGCATCCACGTGCTGCATGCGGATTAGCGGTAAACTCGCAGTCCACACCTTATCCCCGGCTCGACCGGGTTCATGCCAGCACCATTGTTCAACGCCATGCTCACGTCTCAGGATCCATTGCCCGCAGCGGACGGCGCCGTCACCGGCGAATGCGTCGTGCTCGACGCCACCGCCACGCTGCCCACGCGCTACGGCACGTTCACTTCCTATGTGTTTCGCGTGGTCGACAGCGGCGCCGAACATCTCGCGCTCGTGATGGGCGATGTCGCCAACCAGTCGTCGGTGCTGACGCGCCTGCATTCGGAATGTCTGACGGGCGACGTGCTCGGCTCCTATCGCTGCGACTGCGGCGAGCAGCTCGATCTCGCGCTGCGCTATATCGCGGCGGAGGGTTGCGGCGTACTGCTGTATCTGCGCGGCCACGAAGGACGCGGCATCGGTCTGTCGAACAAGATCCGCGCGTATGCGTTGCAGGAGCAGGGGCGCGATACCGTCGAAGCCAACCTCGATCTCGGCCTGCCAGACGATTCACGCGAATACGATTCGGCCGCGGGCATCCTGCGCACGCTGAAGGTCACGTCGGTGCGGCTGATGAGTAACAATCCCGAAAAGTTCGACACGCTGTCGAAGCACGGCATTCCAGTGTGCGAGCGTGTCGCGTTGGCGATTCCAATGCGCGAGGAAAACGAGCGGTATATCCGCACGAAGCAGCTGAAGTTCGGGCATTACTTCGACGAGAACGAATAGCACGAAGCCAGGATGTGTCTGCGGTCTCCCAAGGAGAGCCAAAGTAGTCCGCAAGTGGTTGAAAATAAAACAGAAAGCACTCCTATTGGCGGCGCCAGTCGGCACATCGAAGCTTGTCTCCGTATGCCTAAACTTGCAACGTCGGCGTAGGTTTTTTCGGCGTTGCCAAGGAAACCTACGCCGGATATTCTTCCCTCAGAAAAACCTACGCCGAGGGAAGAATGCGCTTCGATGCACGTGCCGCAGCCACACTGCCGAGCGGCGATCACATGACCTTTGATGGATTTCCCGGACTGCGCTTGCAAGCGTCTACGAGCCGGAAATCGTGGACGTATCGCTACAAGTCACCGGTCGATAGCCGCATGCGGCAAGTGAAGCTCGGTGAATGGCCAGCAATGTCGTTTGCCGGAGCCATCGCCGCGTGGGAGAAGAGCCGCATCGAGAGAGACTCGGGCGCCGAGCTCTCCGCACTGCGTCGAATGACGGAAGCAGAGGCTACTCGTCCATCACCGAACAATTACACCGTCGAACAACTGTGCCGCGACTATCTGCGGGGGCATGTAGAAGTCAACCGGAAGACCAAAGGTGCAGTCGAGGTCGCACGTATCTTCAAAGCGATGTTAGGGCCTATCGCGGATAAGCCTGCGGCTACCATCACGCGCGCCGCGGCTTTCGATCTGCTCGAATCATACCGGTCGACTCCAGTGCTCGCAGCTCGCCTTCGCATGGAGCTTGGCGGTGCCTGGCACTACGCGCTCGATGCTGGTCGTCTTCCTGAAAACACCGCTAACTGGTGGAAGGAAGTTCTAAGAGGGCGACTGAAGAGCAAAGGGCGCAAGGTCGAGGGCCAATATACCGGGACACAAAAGAGGGTGCTCTCGGTAGAGGAACTGAGCACATTGATGCGATGGCTGCCGAATTTCAGCTTGACTGTCGCCGATGCATTGACGCTCTACCTGTGGACTGGCACAAGAGGGGGCGAGATTGTCGCTATGGAGAGCACCGAGATCGCCGACGAAAGCGATGGTCTTTGGTGGACGATTCCCAAACAAAAGACAAAGGGGCTTAATAACGAGAAAGCAACGGATCTGCGAGTGCCGCTCGTGGGCCGCGCCGAAGTAATTGTGCGGCGACGGCTCGATCAGGCAAAGGGGACGGTTCTGTTTCCTTCGGCGCGTGGGAAGACGATGGGCCAGACCGTAGTCCAGCACGGCGTCTACTATCATCAGCCGTACTGCAAAATCGCACCGAACCATGATCGCCCGCGACTACCCGTGACGCATTGGTCCGCCCACGATCTTCGACGCACGACCCGCACACTGCTTGCAACACTTGGTTGTCCGAACGAAATCGCCGAGGCCGTCCTCGGTCATGTCCAGCCTGGAATCATCGGTATCTATAACCGGCATACCTACGATAGAGAGCGGCGCGAGTGGCTCACGAAACTGTCGCATCGCTTGGAAGAGATCGCGGCGACATATCCTCCAAGGAAGTAACACGGTCTCTATGCCGGTCTTCGACGCAGGGCAAAATTGCACGCTGGTGGTTAGACGATGTTACGACTCGCGAGTAAATATGCGACGTCGCGGCGGGCGCTTCACCAGCTCGAGTCTTTCCCGCGGCCGCCGTGCACCTCTCGTGGATTCCGATCGAACAATTTCACGAACCGCTATCATCGGGTATGGGCTGGCGATCAGTCTGGAAATGCGGTGAACAGCGCGAGCCTTCGTTCTTCCAACGCAGCCCGACGAAAGTGAAGCGCCGTTGAACATCGAAATAAGAAGGATCAACGCCAGGAAACGAGCGTTAAGCAGTTTTCGACCTGGCGTCGTGTAGCGTATGGTATTTCCCGGTAGTCTCGGGAAGCGCCTCATTTGGCAATTGGGCGGGAAAATGGCATTTCTATTTCTCCGGTGCGTTTGCTACACCTAACGCCGCGTATTAAGTTTTGAAGTACACCAAGCGCAAAGATGAATCGCCGCACATCGTCAGTTCGGTCCTATTGACGGTAGTCAAGATCCAACGGAAACCGATGAAGGCTAAGCCGCCATGAAAATCTGTCTCTCTCTGAAAGAAGTGGCTCAGGCCCTCTCTCTGTCACCGTCGACCGTACAGCAACTGGTTCGCGAGAAAACGTTTCCAGAGCCACGGTTGCTATCGGGGCGGAGGATAGGGTGGCTCGCACGTGAGGTTCAGTACTGGGCTGACACACGCCCGGTCGCTAAGCTCCTGCCGCCAGAAAATTCAGGTGCTAAGAAGCGGCAGGTTGCTGGAAAATGTTGACGATATGCGTCGTAAATCGTGACACGTCCGGTTGCCGGCTGCCAAGCCAAGGGCGTGAGCGCAAATTCGTCGTTTGTTTTGTAGATGGCACTCGCCGGGGATGGGACAGATGGGGGTCGCCGATCTGCGCCGAAACGCTGCGCGGGCACGCAGGTCCGCCAACCTTGCGACGGGCAGGAATCACCCATGGCTCGTCGCCTCAGCCTCGCAAGCGCTTTCGAATGCTGCCGGGCGAACCTGAGAGCAGATAAGCATTGAAGCGTCTTTCGGGAGAGCGCAGGGGGCGGGACTCTCGCGGTTTCCCGCGAAAGCGTTGCATGGCACCCACCCACCCCGTGTCCGATCCGTGTCCAAAAATCGCTAACTTCGCATCGAACCTGAAGGAAAAGCGTCTCTTGGCCGGAACTGAGACGGCGGTGCGATCCAGGCGGTCGTCCTCACGATACTCTTGACGCGATGAACAGCGCCTCATCTGCCGACCAGTGTCGTGCCATCGCAGCATGGTTTGCTCGACCTCGAACTAGCCGAGCGCGTTCCGCTTATCCATGGCCGTCGTACGAGACCTTTGCCGCTGGGCTCAGGAGAGGACTCGAATGTGAAGTTCAAGTGTTTGATTTTGAATCAAAAAGATAGTTGATTTATGGCGTATATGCTGTCGAACGGATACGCTTCGCGACCGCCAGACCGAACTTCGTCGCCCAGCACCGCACCGTTTCGTACGTAAGCTCGATTCCCCGTGCCGCCAGCATCTCCTCAACCATGCGCAGGCTGAGCGGGAACCAGTAATACAGCCACACCGCGTAGCTGATGATGTCCGGCGGAAATCAATAGCCCTTGAACGAATCGGCGCCTCCGACGACAGCAAAACGGAAACGGAAGCTTTCTTCATGCCCCATTATATTCGTCGACCCCGGCGCCAACTTGACAATACCTGCGGCACTGTGTTTGAAGCGTCATCGAGCATGGGCGTCTCCCTCGGCTTGCTGAACGGTCAGGCCGCTTTGCGGCTTATCCCCGCCAGACGGCGCTGGCCCGGCGGAAACACGTGCCACGTGCCGTCGGCATGGCGAAAAAAAGAAAAGTGAAAACGTCCCGGTCGGCCGGTCGATCTGAATGCACACGCGGCAGGTGCCGCCCGAGCGGGTGCGCTCCAGCAGGCGCACGCGCGCCGCTTGGCCACGCGTCGAGCCAATCAGTTTTTCGACCTGAGAACGCAGCGATCTGTCGCCCGCCATGACTTTCCCCGCGATGCACGATGAATCGATGCTATGGCGATCGGTGTGCGCGACCAATCGGCTTTGGCGGAATGTCATATCAGGAAGCGCTGATTTCGGCCGTCAGGATTTCCTGAACCGCGAGCAGCATGAAGAATGGCATACAAGGGTTTTCACGGCGTTGTCACATTACCGATTACCCGGCGAATTATGGGCAGGTGAGTCAATCACTCAGAAGACTGCAGAGGGATTCTGGGCAGTCTCGGTGAATTCGCGCCATGCGACAAACCGCGCGGCGAGCTGCTTGCAATAAAGCGAAGCGCGAAGCAAATGACGCTTGAGCGCAAAGTGTTGCCGGATTGGCCCGAAGCACGAGAGGAAGACCTGCGTGCGTTCGGATAGCCGGAACCCTCTCATGCGTCGCTCGCGTTCACGCGTCGGCTGATGGCCGTTCTCTGCACGGTTGTTGACGCGGGCAGCCGCCTTGACGAACACATGCTTTACGTTCGCGAGTTCCGGGATTTCGGCCTTTGCCGCGGGGTAACTGCGCAGTTGGTCGGTGACGATTTTCTTCGGCACCTTATGACAGGCCGCCAGTACACGTTTGAAGAAGCGTTTGGCCGCCGCCTTGTCGCGGCGCTTTTGCCGGAGGATGTCGAGTTCGATGCCGTGCCGGTCGACCGCGCGCCACAGCACATAAGGCTCGCCGCGCAATGTCACGAACATCTCGTCAAGATGCCAGGTGCCGCCCGGCTGGCGCCGCGCAGCCTTGACGCGATGCGCGAAGCCGGCACCGAACTTATCGGCCCACCTGCGGATCGATTCATGGCTGACGACCACGCCACGCTCGAACAGCAACTCCTCGGTGTCGCGCAGGCTGAGCTGGAAGCGAAAATACCACCGAACGGCGTGGCTGATGATTGACGCCGGGAACCTGTGACCGTAATAGAGCGATATCGTCTTTTTCATCACGACATCTTAGTCGACCGGCCCCGCGAACGTGACAACGCCCTCATGCCTGTTCGCCGGTTTTCAAATAGGGTTCTCCCGGCCGGCTCATATCGTGCCCGCCCGATACGTTTCGGGCAACAAGGCCGTTTGCAAAGACGCAGTCTGTTCCTGGTATTGCTTTCGACACGACAGCGGCAGCCGACTTGAGGACAGTGAAATGACTACGCCAACAGGCCCACCTGCAAGTAGGCATCCAGTCTCTGTGCGCATCGAAAAAAGATCAAAGCCCGCTCTTGACTCTCGGGGGAAGTCCTTGCAAACAGTATCCGTCGATTTCCGGTCAGTGGCACTAAGAAGAGTACTGATTTAACAAGGCGGGCAGAATCATGTAAATGGTGGCTGACTATAAGGTCTCCGCAGCAGTTTACAACGTCTGTTCTAACCCATTGTGCGTGAACAATTCTTCATGCGATTGTTTTGCGGCTGCAATCCATCATACGAAGATTCGCTGTACTGTAGCAACTTACGCGATGGGTCGCGTAGCCGGAGCTATCACCATGAACCAATACTTTTCTACGACTGTGCTCGCCGCTTTGCTGCGTACCAGTTCCACACTGCTGTTTGCTGAAGCAATCGCGAACGCCCTACCACTAACAAGATGGAACCCGTTGAGGTTCTGACCCAGCCGGAGCGGCGCCGACGCCGCTCGGTTGAAGAGAAACTGGCGATTGTGCGTGAAACGTTCGAACCCGGAGCCACCGTTTCTGGCGTAGCGCGTCGTCATCAGGTAAATGCGAACCAGGTGTTTGCGTGGCGCAAGCTCTATCGGGACGGCAGCCTGACCGCAGTGAGTGCACGTGAGCAGGTGGTGCCGGCAACGGACTTCGCCGAAGCCATGAAGCGGATTCGTGAACTGCAGCGACTGCTGGGCCAAAAGACAATGGAAGTGGAAATCCTCCGCGAAGCAGCGGAGTGTGGTCGGCCAAAAAATTGCGCGCCCACCATTGCGGCCGGGGGGTAGGCGACGACCGATGAAGCCGGTCTGTGAAGTCCTAGGTGTGTCGCGCTCGAATCTCGCACGCCGCCGATCAATTCCACGAACTGGGAACATAGGTACTACTTCGCATAGCGATCACTCAGAGTCCAGCGTCACTTAGACCGGACTATGGGTCCGATACTCCTTTTGACCGAACCATTTCGAAACGCGTCCGCTGACATGCGCGCCGATTGGCGGCAACGCAGATGGCGCCTGACCAGTACGCTATGCCATGAAGCGCGAACGCCTGACACACTCGCAGCGCAGAGAAAAGACTCAAGAGTTCCTGTTCGAGGCTGCACGGAGGATGTTCATTGAAAAGGGACTGGCCGCAACAAGCGTGGAGGAAATCGCTGAAGCGGCTGGCTATACGCGCGGCGCGTTCTATTCAAATTTCGGCGGAAAACTCGAACTGCTGATCGAGCTACTGCGCCGCGATGACGATAGGGCGCTAGCGAATCTTCAGCAGATCATGAAGGAGCGTGGCACGCCCGAGGAAATGAAGGAGCGCGCCGTCGCGCACTACAGCCGTTCTTTTCTTGAGAACGATTGCTTTCCGCTGTGGGTCGAGGCCAAATTACTGGCGTTCCGAGACACCGCGCTTCAGCAGCGCATCAATGCCTTCCGGCAAGAAAAGCTCGAACAGATTAGCGCGTACATCCGTAGGATTTCGGAGTGCGATGGCGCCCCGATGGCGCGCCACACCGATGCTCTCGCGCTTGGATTGATGAGCCTGTGCGATGGTGTGCAGCTTTTTAGAATGTGCGATCCGCAATTGATGAGCGACAAGATGGTGCAAACAGTGCTTACCGGATTTTTTTCATGTGGATTGTGGGCATCGCCGCACGAAATACCTTTGGCCGATCATCTGGCGGGCATGCCCGACTGAGTCGAGGGACGTTGGACAGCCACCCCGTGGCGTATTGGATCCGCGGGCGTTGTCAGATTAAAGTGTTCGCGTCGCAGTAGTGCGATGAACGGAGCTTTTCTCAATGAAACTTGCGTCCGGTGTTCGAAAGAAGCCGGCACATCTCCGCAAGGGCGCCGCTCGAACGCCACGTCTCGAACCGGTGCCGGCACGTCGGCGCCGACGGATAGTGGCTCGGGAGCATAGACCAGGATTTGCCGGTCGTCAGTACCCACAGCACGGCATTGGCCACGACGCGAACCTGTGCGCGCGGCCGGCCACGCTGCCGTTGAGGAATGGGGGTGTCCGCCAGGACGGGCGCGATCAGCAGCCACTCTTCGTCACTGATTTCGTTGAAATGCACGCTGTCCTCCACATACCCATTGCATTGCGCGGGCCAGGGTATCTTCGCTCGCGCTACCAGCCGCTCATCACCCACGTTGACGGGGACGACGGAGCAAGCAATTCCTCGACACAATCCGATAGCTCGCAGCTTTCCTGAAACGAGGCATCGTTGGAATCGTGCAGATGTTGCCGTCTGAGGTCGCGTAATGCGGTTCCAAGACGCCGGAGAGTCTCGGGATCGCTGTTCATCAGCGGCCAGGCTCTTAATAGATACGTCAGCGGCACGACGCTTCTCGTTTCGCACCACAAATTGAAGAGGTGTAAGCACATTGCATTGATATGCTCGATCGAATCTTCTCTCTGAGACAAATGGGGAACCATGGCAACACTCAGATAAAGGACGATCGACGTGCATTCATCGTATGCGACCAGTTTTCGTGTTGCTGTCAGGAGATCAGGAAAATAAGGGGGATCCATGCTGAATTTCCGGTAAGGGAATCCTTATGGGGTAGTCGCACTCTTCGTAGTATTGTCGACTTGTTGAAGGGCGCGCAGGCGAAAGCACTTAACATAAGGATCACTAATTTATGCGGCAGTGCGATCCAGCCATGTAGCTGCGGTAGCCGACTACGACGCCGATCATTTCAAGGGTTATGAAGCGCCCCGGGAATCCCGGAGACTGTTTTGCTTGAGTCATGCCGCGATGGCGCCATCGTCGCCTCCGATGGTCCATTGCCAAGCGTCGTCGATATCAAGGCCATTCAAGGCACGGTCTTTCACGAAGTCTGGTCGACGGCAGGCAGCCCGGCCTGCGTGGACAACGGGCCGGACCCGACCGCCGGACCCTTGATGCTGCCGCCGCCGGAACAAGGCACGCGTTTTCGCTTTGTCGACATTCCGCCGGATACGCAGGAGTTTCTCGCGCAAGGCGCGTCGAAAATGCAAGCGGCGTTCAGCGAAACGGGCGATGCCAATGTGTCGACGGTGCAGAGCGATTCTCCGCATCCGCTGATGCATCGCACGGAGTCGATCGACTACGGCGTGGTGATTGATGGCGAAATGACGTTGATTCTCGACGAAGGCGAAGTGGCGCTCGCGTCTGGCAGCGTCGTGATCCAGCGCGGGACCAATCACGCGTGGGCCAACCGCTCGAACCGGGTCTGCCGGATGTTGTTCGTGCTGATCGACGGCACCTATAACAGCGCCATTGCGGCGGCGCTCAACACGTCGATGGAGACCGAAACACGATGAAACTGGCCACTTTGCGCGGTCATCGCGACGGCACGCTGCTCGTCATCTCGCGCGACCTTTGTCATGCCGTGAAGGCAGCGGGAATTGCCGACACGATGCTCGATGCCATCGAGCACTGGACGGACGTCGCGCCTCGCTTGCAAACGCGTTACGAAGAACTCAATGACGGCCATGCCGCCGATGCTTTTGCGTTCGATCCAGCCGCCTGCTCTGCGCCGTTGCCACGCAGTCCGCAATGGTGCGACGGTTCCGCGTTTCTCAATCACGGCCGTTTGATGGAGCGTGCATTCAACACGCCGCCGATTCCCGAATTCGATACCGTGCCAGTCATGTACCAGGGCGCGAGCGACGACTTCCTGGGTCCGACCGAAGACGTGCGGCTGCCGGATGAGCGCGACGGCATCGACTTCGAAGGCGAGTTCGGCGTGGTTGTCGACGGCGTGCCGATGGGTGTGTCGGCGACTGACGCAATGAAGCATATTCGTCTCGTCGTGCAGATCAACGACTGGAGCCTGCGCGGGTTTGGACCGCGCGAAATGAAAAGCGGCTTCGGGTTTCTGCAAGCCAAGCCTTCGACCAGCTTCGCGCCCGTCGCGCTCACGCCCGACGAACTGGGTAATCAGTGGCGCGATGGCCGCGTGCATCTGCGCTTGCACGTCGAGTGGAACGGGCAGTGGTTCGGGCACCCGTGCGGAAGCGAGATGAACTTTGGATTTGGCGAACTGATCGCACACGCGGCGCGTACGCGCAAGTTGTCGGCGGGGACGATCATCGGCTCGGGCACGGTATCCAACGTTGACCGCGCGGCGGGGTCAGCATGCATCGCGGAGCGCCGCGTGATCGAGATCGTCGATGAGGGGCAGGCGAGGACGGCCTTCATGCGCTTCGGCGACCGGGTCAACATGACAGCGCGCGACGAAGACGGCGGTGCGCCCTTCGGCACGATCGATCAGCGCGTGATGCGGGCGGCGATGGCCGGCAAAGGCGAGGCGCAACAATGAGAGTCCTCGTAACGGGGGCCAACGGTTTTGTCGGTCGCGCGCTGGTTCAGCGGCTATTGAGTGAAGGCGTCGCCTGCGCCGGCGACGTGTCGCAACTTCTGCTGGTCGATCAGGCGTTCTACAACGCTCCCGAACACGCTCGGGTCAGCCTTCTCGCCGGCGATTTCGGTGCGCCGCGCACGCTTGATTCGCTGCTGTCGGAACCTGTCGATATCGTCTTTCATCTGGCAAGCGTGCCCGGGGCCCAGGCCGAAGCCGACCACGCTCTCGGCGACCGCGTCAATCTGTGTGCGACGCTCGCGCTGTTCGAGCGGCTCGCGCAACAGGCGCAAGCGCATTCGCGGGTGCCGCGGGTCGTATTCGCGAGCAGTGTGGCCGTGTACGGCGCGCCGCTCCCGCCGCTGATGGACGAACACACTCTGCCCAAGCCGACGACCAGTTACGGCGTGCACAAGCTGGTCGGCGAACAGCTTCTGTCGGACTGGACGCGCCGCGGCAAGCTCGATGGCCGTTCGCTGCGCCTGCCCGGAATTGTCGCGCGGCCGGGTCTGTCGGCGGGGCATGGCTCCGCTTTCATGAGCGCGATCTTTCGCGCGGCGCAACTCGGCCAGCGTTACACGTGTCCGGTTTCGCCGTCGGCGAGCGCATGGTGGATGTCGCGTCCGTGTTGCGTCGACAATCTGTTGCATGCGGCGCGCCTGTCAGCCGACGGACTGCATGCCCAACGTGTGTGGACACCTCCCGTGCTGCACCTTGAAGTGAAGAGGATCTCGTCGACGCGCTCGCGGTTCGCTTCGGCTCGGCCCGCGTCGACTATTCTCCCGACGACCGGATCGAGCGCCTGTTTGGCCGTCAGCCGCCACTGATGGACCGGCGCGCAGTCGAGGCCGGTTTCCAGCACGACGGCACCGTCGATTCCCTGATCGCTCGCGCGCTAAGCGACGATTGAAACGCAACGCTGTGGGCGGACACAAAACGTCGTTTCACGGCGGCCGGTTCTGCCGACACGTTCGCGGTGTCACCGCCGAGTTCCATAAACCTGGGTGAATACACGGAGCTCGCAGCGACGATCGGCAGGTTGGTGCCGCTGCCGCATCGTGCGCATGCCATGGCACCGTGGCGAACTGACTAACACTCGGTCGATTCGGCAGCCCGATTGAGAGAGGGCTTTGCTGCGACGGACGCCACTTGACGCTCCACTTCTGCCTCGTCCTTGAATGTCGCTGGGCTGAGTCGTCGACGGTCGATGACGAGGTCAAAGACGTCAAACTGGTTGTAATAGCCGACGATGTCATGAAACTGTTTTGGCTCCGCACACTGTTCAAGTTTGAAGGTCGCGTAGCCGATTCCCTCTTCTTTTTGCAGTGTGTCGCCAATCGCAGCTCCGGTCGGGTAGAGGAACTGAGTCGCCGTTGGAAAGCAACGCGTCGAGCGTCGTCTTGTCCATGAACCCTGCGTTCAAGATGCCGAAAGCCTCCCTCGAGCGAATGACTCCCTGCGAGAGGTTCGATTCGCCGCAAGATTGTCGAAATTCGCCCTAGGGAAACACTGATTTATCAGGCTTGGCCGTCATCGCTGAGGTGTCCGAGTGCGTTGTAGAAGGAAGCTCACGGAACGGACCCATAGTGATGAAGCGGCAGATCAGCTTTGCAGAAGCGGAAAGTGCGGGCAAGAAGCGGGTGACCAGGCGTCAGCGCTTCCTGACAGAGATGGAGAGGGTCGTCCCATGGCCGCGGTTGCTGTCGGCGATCGAGCCGTACTACCCGAAGGGTGAGCGTGGCCGTCCGCCGATTGGTCTGGAGCGGATGCTTCGAATCTACTTTCTGCAGCAGTGGTACGGCCTGTCGGACGAAGGTCTGGAAGACGCGATGTACGACAGCATCGCGATGCGAGCCTTCGCCGGCATCGATCTGGCGGTCGAGGACGTTCCGGACGCGACCACGCTGTTGAAGTTCCGGCGCCTGCTGGTCGAATATGACCTGACGCGGAAGCTGTTCGACGAGATCGGCATTTCGCTGTGCGAACGCGGATTGATGATGAAGGAAGGCACGCTGGTCGACGCGACGATCATCGAAGCGCCGTCGTCGACCAAGAACGCCGGGAAGAGTCGCGATCCGGAAATGCATCAAACGAAGAAAGGTAACGAGTGGCACTTCGGCATGAAGGCGCACATCGGCGTCGATGCCGATTCGGGACTGGTTCACAGCGTGGTCGGCACGTCCGCCAACGTGTCGGATGTCTCGCAAGCCTATGCGCTGCTGCACGGGCATGAAGAGGAAGCGTTCGGCGACGCGGGCTACATCGGCGTAGACAAACGCGACGAAATGAAGGGCAAGTCGGTGAAGTGGCGCGTGGCGGCCAAGCGCGGAAAGATCAAGGCGATGCAGGACGGTCCGCTGAAGGACCTGGTGGTTGCGGTCGAGCGAACCAAGGCGCAGATTCGCGCACGGGTCGAGCATCCGTTTCATATCGTCAAGAACCTGTTCCGTCATCGCAAGGTGCGCTACAAGGGACTGGCCAAGAACACGGCGCAACTGTTCAGTCTGTTCGCCCTGGCGAACCTGGTGATCGCGCGAAACCGGTTGCGGTCGGTTCATGGGAGCAGTCCGTCATGCGTGTGAAAAATGCGAGAAATGAGGCGCATCCTCAGGTCAAAACTCACCAGAATTGCCAACGCTTCATTTCGGCATCCGGAAATTCCGAACCAGCGCCGCCGACAACCTCGCGGGATGGCCTATTAATCAGCGATTCCCTAGAATTCGGCGGACGGGTCGGCCAAATGGCCGGCCATGCCGAGATATGAATCTGTGCGCCCTGTGCAGCAAGGGCGTACCGGGCGAGCGGGTTCGTGTTCTCACCGCAGATCCATTACCCAGTAAGGCTCGAACACCGTTGCTGCGTAGGAGTGCGTTGCATCCAGCGGTTCGATCCGCCCTCCGCAGCCGGACCTTCATGTGTACATCATGTCAGTCGCGTACCCGGTCTCATGGAAAAACAGGAAGGTGCACGGTGATCGCGCAGCCGTTTCCCGGTGAACTGACAACAACGATCCGGCCACCCAGCATCAGGACGCGCTCCTCCATTCCCGCCAGTCCGAACGATCTTTTTCTGGTCGCCAGAGGATCGAATCCTTGACCGTCGTCCCGTACTTCCAGCAGACAGGAATCCGGCGTTCGCTCGAGCGTGATGATTACCTGGCTGGCCGCAGCGTGACGGGCAACATTGGTCAGCGCCTCCTGGACTACGCGAAACAGCACGATGGCGCGGTCCTCGCTCAGTACAAGGTTTTCGTCCCGCACGCGGAGGAGACACACCGTGCGCGGGTTGCGGTTGAATTCTGCAGCGAGCCACTCGAGCGCAGCCCCAATGCCTGCGTCCAGTGCTGCAGGGCGTAGCGACGCGATGACACCCCGGACAACCCGCATGGTGTTGTCCACCAGCGCCGTCAGTGCCTGGGCCTGTTCGGCCAGCGCTGGGACGTCCTTGCCAAACTGCAGGGCTAACATCGACGCCCTCATGCGAAGCGCGGTAAGGTGTTGTCCCAGTTCGTCGTGCATTTCCCGTGCAATGTGCTTACGCTCTTCCTCCCGAGCCGTCTCCCGACGGGAGGTGAGCTCTCGCAGCATCTCGTAGGACTCACGCAAGCGGTGCTCTGCCTCCTTGCGTTCCGTCAGATCGAGCACGAACGCGACACCCTCGTTTCCGCCCTCCTCGAACGTGGCGACGCCGATCAGCACGGGCACGCGGCTGCCGTCTTTGCGGAAGTACTCCTTTTCGAAGGGTTCCAGACGCCCAGTCACTTTCTGCTGTGGTATCCATTGACTCAGGTCACGGGCGAGCCATTCCGGTGGCGTGAGGTCCATCCAGCGTAGCCGGCCCGCCATGAGGTCATCGCGGTCGTAACCCACGATGCGCAGAAACGCGTCGTTGGCCTCGAGAATGTGACCCTCGAGATCCCATATGAAAATACCAATGATATTGGCGTCGACCAGGCGCCGGATCTTGGCTTCGCGGTGTTCGAGGCCGCGGTACAAACGGGTATTCTCGAGTGAGGTCGCCGCCTGCGAAGCAAGGAGCCGGAGCACCACAACCCGGGCCGGCGCGAAGACGCGCGTGGTCAGATTGTTTTCGAGGTACAGCGCGCCGATGAGCGTGGCCTGATTGATCAAGGGCAGGCAGAGAACAGAACGCGCCCTCCGCTGGCGGAGGTAGGGGTCCCCCGCAAACGATGGCTCGAGTGCGGCATCGTCAAAAACGAGGCTCTCCCGGGTGCGCAGGACGTGGAAGAGGACTGACTCTGGCAACAACGCGGTGCTCACTGGAACGTCGCACAGTTCCACATGAGTCGAGTCGAGGCGGGTCGTAGCTTCTGCGGCAACGTGCTGTTCACCGCCGCACAGCAAAATTAGCAGCCCACGCTCAGCTCCGGCCTGTTCAATCGCTGTTCGCATCAGCGTTTTAATCAGCTTCTCAAGCACGATCTCGCCCGACACAGCCTGCGATACCTTGATCATGGTGGCGAGGTCGAGGTGTTCGACCGGCGCCGAGATTGTGCTCGTCGGGGTGGGCGCGGACTCTTCCGTCCTAAGGTACGGATACTCCTCGTCTAGTTGCCGGACCTTCCCGTCGGCTCCCCAACGCAGGTAGCCGTAGCGGGCGTCCTGCAAATACACTCGGGCAATTTTCTCAAGACCGTGCGCCGCGTAGAAGCGGGACGCGAGTTCATTGGCAAGCGCCTCATGGTGGACAAAATCGTTTGCCTGCGCCGAGTGGATGGCCTGCTCGTAGAGCCGCATCGCGTCACCATCGCGCCCTTCGAGGCGGGCGATCTCGGCACCGACCAGTGCGGCGCGGTTCTCGAAATTCTCCGGACCATTCTCCGCCCACAGTTGAAGTTGCCTGTGATGCGCGACCACGGCGTCCAGGTGCTGCTGCCGCTCGCCCGCTGCTGCGCAGTCGCACCATGCGGCTCGCGCCAGTGCGCCGTAAAAGTGATATTCGGCCTCCTCAAAGAGTGAGGATGAGGTCCAGAGCAGCCGTTGCGCCTTCGATGCGGCGTCTAAAGCCGTCGCATAGTCGCCGGCGATATAGCGTGCCTGCACTTTCCGGATCCAGTACCAACATGCAGCGATCGCCAGAACCGGGTTGCTGGACAGATGGCATTCGGTGCGAAGTTCATTGAACTGCCCGTCGTCAAAGCAACCGAATTTCGGCGTCAAGCCGCGCAGCGTGCGGATCAGCGAGAGTTGCGTGGTGATGATGTCAATGACAAGGCCGAACCGCGCCTTCTCCGCGAACGCAAGGCTATGTTCGGCTTCGCCTTGCACGTCAGGCAGCGGCTCGCCGGCGAAAAGCAGGTCCGAGTTGAGGCTGCTGCACGTGTATGCCCCATGCGTGAGGTCTCCGATCCGGTTAGCCGCGTCGAACGCGCGGCGCATCAGATCACGGCAAGCCCGCACGTGTTTTGTCCAGAACACGACAAAAAGCGCGAAGCAAAAATAGGTGCTCGCCTCGAAGCGGTTCAACTCGCGTTGTTCGACCAGTTCGTAGCCGAGCTGGCCGAATCGAAATCCGGCCTGATAGTCGCCAAAACGCGGTCCGGCAATCCTGCTGAGCTGGACATAGGCGAAACACGATGCATCGCAGTTGCCACGCTCAAGGCAGAGACTGACCGCCTTGCAGACCGTCAGCGAAGCCAGGTTCGCATCCGTAAACAAGGCTGGCGGCAAGACCCTAACCAGGACAGTGACGGTCGCGAGGGATGCCGGGTCTTCCATCGGCGGCAAATCGATGAGTTCCCCGATTGTCCGGCCCGCAAGCCGTGACCCGATGCGCTCGTATTCGCGTCGTACCTCATCGTCTTGCGGATGGGGGGCCCACTCGATACCGACGTGCCGGAGGTAGTCGAGACAAACAGCGACCGCGCGGCCGCTTTGATCGAGGGTCGTGCAGACATCCATGTGCAGGCACGCGACGCTGGCCTTTTCGACCGTTGTCATGGCGCGATTGGACAGCGCCGCCAATCGCGCCTCTGCGACCAATAACTGGCCGGTCAAAAATTCGCATTCGGCCCGGTTCAGCTCCAGCGCAAAGATCAGTTCGCGCCGGCGCGCCCAGCCATCTTCCGCCAACAGCGCCGCACCGGCATTGAGATAGGTGAGCGCCGCGGTGTAGGCGGTAGACCCCTTGGCGCGCTGGCCGGCGAGCAGGTTGAGCTCGGCGAGGTGCTCACGTTCTTGTTCAGTATTCAGCGCGGTGCCGCGGTTGAGCTGACCCACGATCTCGAAGATCGACGCGTCCCGTTTCTCGGCAGGCGTGTGCGTCAGCAGCAGCCTTCCGATTCGAAGATGGACCTCAGCGCGGGACGCTTCCCGGATCAGCGAATAGGCGGCTTCCTGAACCCGGTCGTGAACAAACCGGTAGGAGCCGTCCGACCGCTCAACCAATCCCTGACGAAGCGCCTCCCACAGGACCGCGTGGACCTGATCCTCCGAGGTTCCCAGAACGATCGAAAGCATCCCGATCGCGGCAACGTTGCCGAGGCAGGCGAACTGCTGCAACGCCTGCTGCGTGTCGGCCGGCAGGCGAGTCAGCTTGCCGACCATCAGGTCGATGACATTCTCCGTGTAACCCTTGGCATGGATGCGATGGAGATCCCAGCACCAGCACGCCTCCTCATGATCGAAGGTGAGTAAGTCCTCGTCAGCGAGCGCATACAGAAACTGAATCACGAAGAACGGATTGCCGGCGGTCTTCTCCTGCACCAGTCGCGCGAGCGGCGCGGCGCGCTCCGGCTCGCAGTGAAGCGCATCGCCCGTCAACCGTTCGATGTCCTCCTCGGCGAGCGGCGCAAGCGTGATCTCCTCGATCTTGGCGCCGGCGTTCTTGATCGATTCAAGCTTGCGCATCAGCGGATGGCTGGCATCGACCTCATTCTCGCGGTAAGCGCCGATCAACATCAGGTGTTGCACATTCGACTGGGTCAGCAGATCATCCAGAAGGTCGAGCGTCGCTGCGTCGAGCCACTGCAGATCATCGAGAAACAGCGCCAGCGGATGGTCCGGTCGGGCAAAGACGCTCATGAATCGGCGGAACGCGAGCCGGAAACGGCTTTGCGCCTGCTGCGGCTCAAGTTGCGGGACCGGTGGCGGCTCACCGATGATGAGTTTCAGTTCTGGGAGGAGGTCGGTCATGAGCCGTGCATTCGGGTCCAGCGCCTCCAGGAACGCGCCGCGCCAGCTCGCCAGCTCGGCGTCGCTCTTGCCAAGCAGCGGTCGCACGAGACCCTGAAAAGCCTGCACCAGGGTCGAATAGGGAATGTCGCGCTTGTACTGGTCGAACTTGCCGGAGGCGAACAGCCCCCGCGACGGCACCAACACCTTGTGCAGCTCATTGACAACCGAGGATTTGCCGATGCCGGAATAGCCGGAGACGAGCACCAATTCGGGCGCGCCGCCCGTCACCACGCGGTCGAAGGCCGCAAGCAGACTGTCGACCTCGCGTGCCCTCCCATACAACTTCTCCGAGACCAGCAGCCGGTCGGGCGTGTCGTGTTCGGCCAGTTGGAAGTCATCGATGCGGCACTGAGGCTGCGATTCGGCCATGCAGCGCCGAAGATCATGCTCCACACCGGCGGCAGTCTGGTAGCGCTCGTCGGCGGTCTTGGCGAGCAGCTTCATGACGAGCTGGGAGAGGGCAGCGGGGACGGTATCCAACCGCGCGCTGGGCGGCACCGGCTTTCGGGCGATGTGGCAGTGCACCCATTCCATCGGATCAGCGGCCGTAAATGGCAGCTCGCCGGTGAGCATCTGATAGAGCGTAATGCCGAGCGAATAGAGGTCGCTACGCGAATCGATTGAGCGATTCATCCGACCAGTCTGCTCGGGCGCCATATAGGCGAGCGTACCGGCAATGGTGTCAGGCGCCTCGGGTGCCTGTCGCTCACGCAGGAGCCGCGAAGCGATGCCGAAGCCGGTGAGCCGCGCCTGACCGTCCACGCAGTTCGCGAGGATATGGGCGGGCTTGAGGTCCTTATGGACGAGGCCACGCTGGTGCAACTTGCCGAGCGCTGCAGCGATGCCGACCGCGAGGCGCAAAACACTTTCCACCGGCATGGGCGCGCCGAGCAGCCGCGCGAGTGGCTCACCGCCCGGATCCTCAAGCACCAGCAGCATCCGGCCGCCTTCGCGCACCAGCTCCAGCGGACGCACGGCCCACGCGCCGTCGAGTTCGTCCTTCAGCCCGAATTCGTGAGCGAGGCGATCGAGGCTGGCGGGTGGCGGATGCTCGGCGGCGGGCCGCGCAACCAGTACGCTGTGGCCGCCGCCATGGCCCGGATGCCACCCTCGACACAGGATGCGCTCGCCATCCTCCCAAAGAATCTGAAGGCTATTACTCATCGGCACCCATACCGTCAGTGGGGTTCGTCACCGCACTCCGCTTTCACTCTGCTGCCGCTCAAGAAGGGAACACCGCTACTCGGCTGCGGCTAAAAGGGAAGGGCGTGCTTGAAAACACAGGTTACAAGGCCGCATCACGTCAGAGACGTACAGAAACCGATACCCGGTCAGCATACACTTCGGCGGTCTTAACGCCATAGGGAAAGGTCGGGGTATGGTCAGGGAGACTTCGGTCAGCGATCACTGAGACCATCCGAAGCAACTGCGGGCACCAGCCGCTCCTTGTTACCTTTGCCTATCACTTCGAGCCACCAGCGATCCTTGCCGTTTTCGTCGCCCCGACGGAAAAACCGGCCCATCGTATTCGTGCCGACCTCCGTGATACGCAAGCCACCCAGATAGAGCAGGGTGAAAAGCCAGCGCACACGTGCGTCATGTTCACGCTCGCGATCGGTCTGCGTGGACATGCCCTGAATGTAGGTTTTGACTTCGAGCCACAGTTCGGGCGACAGATACCGGACGATGCGCGGCCTGGCCCGGCGTGCGCGCTGGCGCGATAGCGACAGGGGATTGCCGGCCAGATAGCCCGCCTGCACGAGCCACGCAAACATGACGTTGAGGATCACCATGGCCTGTCGCTGGCTCGATTCCGACAGGGCGCCATAGAACGGTCGCCAGCGCGGATCGCTGCGTGGATGCTTGCGTCCGCCGTCAGCGGTCCACCGTGCCACGGGTTGCGGATCGGCGAGAAAGTGCTGATAGACAAGCAGGTCCTCGTGCGTGAGCGAGGAAGAGCGGTTTCGCCATCTGCGGGATAGACCACAGCAGCAACCGTTCGGCTTCCTTGCGGTAGTTGTCGAACGTCGTCTTCGTCTCGACGAAACGGGCAAGCCACGCGCGGACTGCGTCGAGATCGGTCGCCGCGGCGACCTGCATGTGGCCGGTTGCGCGGTTCGTGCCGTGGCGGCCATCGAGACCGGCGGGCAGTTCGACCGAATCAATTGGATGCAGGGCGGGCACAAGTGCAGCAACATCGTGAAGCGCGTTTTGCGCGCCACCAGCGTGCCGATGGCAGACTTGTCCAACCCTAGAATCAGGTCGTGGATTCTGTATTCCGACATCTGGAGCTTTTTCGACTCCGTTAACCGGCAATGGTTGATCCGTTTTCGTGAAGCATCGGGTGGCAGACCTGCGAGTTATTCGCCTGACCGGTAAATGGCTCGATGCAGGTGTGCTGGACGACGGCAGATTGACTTCCGTACAGGCTGGTACACCCCAGGGTTCGGTGATTTCACCATTGCTCACCAATATCTACCTGCACTACGTATTCGATTTGTGGATAGAACGTTGGCGGCGCCAGAGGGCACGCGGCACAGTCATTGTGTCGCGTTACGCTGACGATACGGTGGTGGGCTTCCAGTACGAGACCGATGGGTCTGCTGATGAAGCACCTGCACTCCCAGAGCGCGTGCTGTGTTTCGTCTACGGCGGCGATTGGGAGTTGTTGCTCGAGCTGGTTGAGGAATTGTCCCCGGCTGGTTGGCGTTTCAAGTCAGGGGACTGCTCGATTTCGCGCGGATGGAAGACTATTGCCGTATACACGGTGGGCGACATCATGCGTTTTCCGACGCGAGGGCCAACCGCTATGCGATGGGAGATGCCGACCCTGCGCGTTACAATTGAATTGATCCCTGATAGCGACAAAGCGTAAGCGGCCACGCGTGCTACTCACACATCCACAGGTATGGATGGGACATCTCGATGCCTGAGCTTCACATTACGACAGCAATGGTTGGGGCCTCGGCACGCTTTGGGTATCCACACGAAAAATCCAAAAAACGCTAGCGCTTCCTTTCCCCTTGAATCGAACGTCCTATTGCCTCCGCATGACACAAGGTAGCCCCGCGGCGCCAAAAACTTCGGCTCTTGTTCGCACGCTAACGCTTATTCGGACCACGAAGCTTCTGCAGATTAGCTAGTCCGAAATTTTACAGATCTGACGCGTACTCCCGCCAGCCGTCCGTATAAAGTCATACTGGCCAGATGTTCGCGATACTTTGCGCCGACCCAAAACGATGAAGCACGGCCTCGCCCCGATGGGAATACGCAAACCGTGCGTGCACCTCCGTCAGAATACGAAGTCAATTGCCAAAGTGAGTATCGCAGGAGTCGACGGTACCGGTGCAGACCGGCTTGACGGCATGTTTCAGCGTCGCCGACGACGCGCTTGAACCGGATTCCGACGTGCCGCCCACCGCACTGGCGACGAGGCTAGCCGCTTGGCTCGCTGCGACCTTGCTTTCGGCGGTCTGAATGTCGGCGCGGTAATTCCAATCGTTACCGCCGACGCTGTACCCGGCACTTTCTAGTCGCACGAGGTCCGCGCTTACCTCGGCACGGGTTACCGGGCCGTTGGTGGTTGTGTCGCGCTAAGGACGCGGGAGTAAAATTCAGGCGGACATTTTCCTGAAGTGAAGCGTGATATGAAGAATGCGACTGCGAGGAAAGCCCTGCCTGCCGGCGTAGCGAATGTACTCAAACGCCTGCACTATCCGCTGGACGTGATCCTGCTGTGTGTGCGGTGGTATGTGGCCTACTCGCTGAGCTTGCGAAATCTCGAGGAATGAAATGAACGCGTCCCACCCCGTGACCGAGTGAGCAAATCAAGGTGGATCCTCACCGGCCAACGGCATCGATGTACGCACGTGGAAAATAGGAAGTTTCCCAAGGCAACCGGAGGATCCAGTCGTGAATCGTACAGCAGTCGGCGTGGACATCGCGAAAAACGTGTTCCAGGTGCATTACATCGATCAGGAAACCGGCGAGATCGTGAACAAGCCGATCAAGCGGGCAAAGTTCCTTGAACATTTCGCGAACCGTGCGCCGTGCCTGATCGGGATAGAAGCGTGTGGTGGTGCGCACCACTGGGCCCGGCAACTGACGAAGATGGGCCACGAGGTGAAGCTGATGCCGGGGGAGTTTGTGAAAGCGTTCAATGTCCGCAACAAGAGCGATGCGGCGGACGCCCGGGCGATCTGGCTGGCAGTACAGCAGCCAGGCAAGCCGGTAGCGGTAAAAACTGAGATGCAGCAGGCGATGCTTGGGCTGCACCGGATGAGGCAGCAACTGCTCAAGTTCCGAACGATGCAGACCAATAGCCTGCGAGGACTGCTGACGGAATACGGCGAGGTGATGAGCAAGGGGCGAAGCAAGCTGGACAAGGAGATACCAGTGGTGCTCGAACGGCTCGCTGAGCGTCTGCCTGCTGTGATCATTGACACGTTTCGCGAGCAGTGGAACGGACTGGCGAAGCTGGACGAACAGGTAGCGCAGATTGAGCGCCGCATGCGCGAGTGGAAGAAGGAAGACAAATCGGTAAAGGCAATCGGCGAGATTCCCGGCGTCGGACTGCTGACGGCAACGGCGGCAGTCGCGATGATGGGCGATCCGAAAGCGTTCAGTTCGGGGCGGGAGTTTGCCGCGTGGGTTGGGATCGTACCGAGGCAGACGGGTTCGGGCGGCAAGGTGAATCTGCACGGGATCAGCAAGAGGGGTGACACGTATCTGCGCACACTGCTGATCCACGGTGCGCGTAGCGTCCTTGAGCACGCAAAGGAGCCGGGTGAGTGGGTCGAGCAGATGAAGAAGCGGCGGCCAAAGAATGTCGTGGTCGTCGCACTGGCCAACAAGATGGCGCGAACGATCTGGGCCGTACTGGCCCATAACCGGCCATACCGGAAGGACTATGTCAGCGTGAATCCGGCCTGAATGGCTCACGCGATGTAGAAGATCAACGTTTGACACAGGGTGAACGTCGAAAGGTTGCGCAGCAAACGAGTGTGATGACAAGCCAGGTAGGACCGGGGCCCGCCAAGCCTGAATCATTTCCAGAGCTTCGAGCTCGTTTGAGGAGTGAGGCGCGGGCCAGCGGATTTCATAGGGGGCCGTAGCCTATTGGGCTGCAACAAGCCCGGATATAGAGCAGCAGCCCATCCTGTCTGTCACACAAGCGAGAACTAGCGCAAAGGGACGCGTTCATATAGAAATGATGGCCGAACGGGGTTTCGAGATCGACTATTCGAGCGTGCATCGCTGGGTGATCAAACTCGTACCGTTGTTCGAGAAGGCCTTTCGCAAGCACAAACGTCCGGTCGGCAAGAGCTGGAAGATGGATGAGACCTACGTCAAGGTGGGCGGCCAGTGGAAGTACTTGTATCGCCCGGTGGACAAGGCCGGTAATACGGTGGATTTCCTGTTGCGGGCGAATCGCGACAAAGCTGCCGCGCGCCGTTACTTCGAGAAAGCCATCGATCGGAACGGGACGCCCGAGACCGTGACCATGGATAAAAGCGGGGCGAATCTGGCCGCCCTCCAGGCCATCAACGCCGAGCGGGAAACGCCCATCAAGGTCCGGCAGGTCAAATATCTGAACAACATCGTCGAGCAGGATCATCGGGCGATCAAACGACGAACCAGGCCCATGATGGCTTCAAGGATTTCCGGTGCGCCCGCATCATCCTGTCAGGCATTGAGACGATGCATATGATCAGGAAAGGCCAGATGAAGGACAGCGGCGTCCCCCGAACCGCCGCCGATCAGTTCTATTCGTTGGTGGCGTAAGGACTCCTTGTCATTGCGGAACTTTCTTGCCTTGCCAATCTTATCGCGACACAATCTTTTTGTCGCTCGCAAAGTCAAAATCAGAACTCGGCTTGGCGTAGAGGCTAGCCGGGCCACGCCGACACACCAGCGGCGGCGAGGAAGAACCGGCATTCTTGTCCCTCGCCGAGTGAGATATCGCCGAGCGCGACATCGATTTTCACGCCGCAAACGTCAAGGTACGCGAATCGCTCGCCGCGGCGCAGCTCAATTGCATTGATGGTCGCCGCATATGGGCCATCCGACGCCAGCACGAAAGCATGCGAGGCAAGCCGCCACATCACCGGTGAAGCAATTGGCAGGTCCGCGCAGTTCGCTTCCACGACCCATCCAGGCGCAAGCTCGATGCGCTGCGGCGCGCGCACCGTGCCACAACCGACGTTCGAGAGACCGAGGAGTTCAGCCACACGCATCGTCACCGGACGCGCTAACACCTCTGCGGTGGTGCCGGCCTGCAATACCCGACCCCGATCGAGGACGAGTATCTCGTCCGCAAGCAGCGCGGCCTCGTCCGGATCATGAGTGACGATTATGGTGACCGCTTCGATCTCCCGTTGCAGCGCCCTTAGCGATTGCTGAAGCCGTCGACGTCGTGGCGTATCGAGCGCGGAGAATGGCTCATCGAACAACAGCAACCTACTATGACGCGTGAGCGCGCGGGCGAGCGCCACGCGCTGCCGCTGGCCGAACGACAGCTGGTTCGGCAAACGGCTGGCGAGCGTAACGATCCCGAGATGGCCGAGCCAATAGCGCGCGGCAGCGGCATCTGCATGAACCGGAAACGCAAGCTGCTGAGCCACCGTCATATGCGGGAAAAGCCCGTAGTCTTGAGGCATGTAGCCGATCTGACGCGCTTCGGGCGGCAAGGCGCCGATGTCCGCCGTGCCGAGCATAACTGAGCAAGCCTCGTTGGATTCCAGACCCGCAATCAGCCGCAGCGCCAGCGATTTGCCTGAACCGGACGGCCCGATGATGGCAAGGCGCCGCGTGGCCGGCGTCCATGCGATGTTGAGCTCGAACGCGCCCAGGCGCCGTTGCAGATGGAAAGAGAGGCGCACAGCCGCGGTCGCGCCGTGCCTAGCCGTCAGGTCCGGCTTTGGTTCCAGCACGTCGTCGTCGTTTTCGATCTTCTCGAGCGCGGTCTTTTGCCGAACGCTGCAAATCGACAGTGCCGCGCAGACGATCGCGATGGAGAGCGTCGGCAGCAATAGCGGCATCATCGCCGGCAGCCCCTGGCCGCCGAAGACGACGTACGTATAAACCGGCAACGAGTAGGGATGATAGGCGACCATTACGGTTGCGCCGAATTCGCCGAAGGCGCGCAGCCACGCGAGCGCGAGTCCTGCGCGAATAGCCGGCCATGCAACAGGCAGCATGACGCGCAAAAAGCGACTTCCGGCATGATGGCCGAGCGTCGCGGCGACATCGTCGAGCACGGGGTCGACCGCGGAGAACGCGGACCTTGCGGCAATGATCAGAAACGGCGCGGCGACAAAGACTTCCGCGAGCACGATGCCAGCGAACGAATCCGTCAGTACACCATGGGTCATGCGGCCGGCCCATCCATACGGGCCGAGCAGAAAGAGCAGCAGCACGCCGCTGGTAAGCGGCGGCAGCGCCAGCGGCAATTGCACGACAAACCCGAGCAGCGCGACTTTGCGCGATTTCGAGCGCGCAAGGAAATAGCCGAGCGGCACGCCACCTAGCAGAACCACGAGCGACGTCACGCTGGCGCTCGCCGTCGAGATCCCAACCGCCGACCATGTCGCGCGCCAGTCGACATTTGCCCAATCCGCTGCCCCAAGCTGCGGCACACTCGCGACAAACGGCGCGCACAGGTAGGCGGCCAGCAGCGCAGCCAGCCACAGCAGCGGGCGAGCAGCGACAGGATTCACCGCCCTTACTGCGCGGCGGCGTCGATCACGGCTTGCACCGACGGCGGCACGGCTTGCAGGTTGCCGCTCACCGTCGGTTTGATGACGTCCACGCGATGTTGCTTGAGAAGCGCGCGACCTTGCGCATTCAGCAGGAAGTCGACAAAGCTGCTTGCGCCGTCACGGTTCGGCGCGTCACTGAGAATGGTCAGCGTGTAACTGGCCTTCGCCTGCAATTCGGGCGCCGGACGGATCGCCGGAATCTTCAGGTCGGACGTCTCTGTGGAATAGAAAAAGCCGGCATCGAGCTGTCCGGATTGTAGGCGGCCAACCAGCGTTTCCTCGGGCAAAACCTGTTCGGAATTTTCCGTCGCGCCGAGTGTCTTCTCGACGAGGTCCGGCTGATGATAGAGCTCAGCGGCCCTGGTCACCATTGCGACCGTGAACGCGCCCTTCGGATCGAGCTTTGGATCGGTCCGGCCAATGCGGATGCCCGGTTGCTGTAGCACCTGGTCCCAGCGCCTGCTCTTGAACTGCGGCGCGAATCTGCTTTGCGGGTTGTAGCCGATCATCAATGGCGATTCGGCGAAGTTCACATACCACGTGACGTGATCGCCGTTTGCCGCGCCGGTCAAACTGTCATTCACCTTGGGACTCGCGCTGATGAACACGTCGCCGCGGCGCAGCTTGCCCTTGATTTCGTTGGCGATCTTGTTGGAACCCGCCGCATAGCCGCGGAAGTGCAGCCCTGTGGCTTTCTCGAAAGCAGGGCCGATGCTGCGCTCCATTACATTGACGAGCGAGCCGGCATACAACACGTTGACCGTGTCGCCTTGCGCGAAAACGGGCGAGGCCGTAACGATCCCGGCGATGAGCACAATAGGAGTGACGGTAGAAGCGAGCAGTTTGCGAATCATGCGATGACCGGATGCGTTGTTAATGGCGCTATATTACGACGACGTCGCCGCCTGTTGGGCGACGACATGGTTGAATTTCAATTGAGCGGGAAGCTCCGCACATAGCCGGTGCCGCTGGCGGCGCGATCGATCGCGTACAGCCGACCGCGCGGTCCATCGACGGCGACCCCGCGGGCGTTCGGGAAGTCATTTGCGTGCCGCAAATAGTTCAAGGCGATGCTTCAGGTGGGCTTTACCACGCGCGCTGCCTCAGGTGGCGTGTTCTCGCCCATGTCTGCAGTGAGGTGTCCAACCTTGTGCCTTGCGGCGACAAATCCTCGCATTCCCAACGGTTCTCTTCGACGGCGACGATCTTGGGCCCTATGACTGCAACAACTCGAGCAGCGAACTCGGGGTGAAGGGAACAGACCTGGGGCGAACCCCGATGGCGTCGTAAATGGCGCTAGCTATTGCCGAAGGGATCACTGCACATGTCGGCTCACCGGCCCCCACAGGTGGCTGATCCGGACGATCCAGCAACACCACGTCGATCTCGGAGGGCAATTCCGGAAATTTCAGCAAGCGATAGGTAAGCCAATCAACGCTTGTCACCGCCGAACGTGAGAAGCTAACGTGCTCGAACAGCGTCCTGCTGATCGTCTGCACGACCTCTCCTTCAACCTGGTTGCGCACACCGTCAGGATTGACGATCAAACCGCAGTCGTGAGCGATCGTCACTTTCCCGATCTTCAACACGCCTGTCCTTTGGTTCAGCTCGATCTCGATGACAGACGCGACGTATGCATGATTGGGCTCGTAACGCACGCACGCCATACCTCGCCCACGTGCGATATCCGAGGTGGACCGTGTCGGAAAGAGAGGGCGACGCTGCCAACCTGAACGTGATTCGACCGCGCGCAGAACGGCCTGCGCGCGCGAATCGTCGAAGTGACGGAGCCGAAACTCGAGCGGATCTTCGTTGGCGGCAACTGCCAGTTCATCCATGAACGATTCGTTGGCGTATGTGTGCTGCAGTCTACCTGGACCTCGCAACCACGCGGGCCGCAAGAACGTCGTCGAAGTTCGATTGACCACCACGCTCATGTTGGGTACGTCGTATGGCGCGATCACGTTGAACTCCATGCCGCCGGCGTTGTTCGGCTCATCGACCATGGTTGAGGAGCGCACAAGCTCGGCGGCGAGCAACGGCACGTCTGCGTTGCCCGACACACGATAGGGAACCCACGTCGTGTACTTCCACGCCTGAATACGACCGTGACTATCAACCACGCCTGCAACATCACATACCACCGGGGCGCCCTTCGGATCCCAGCCGTGCTCGTCTTGCCGCATCCACTGTACACGGACTGGTTGCCCGACAGCTTTGGACAGTATGGCTGCTTCGGCCGTCGCATCTTCATGACCATTGCGGCCATAACAACCAGCACCTTCGACGTATATCAACCGTATGTCGCTCGTGCCCATCTTCATCATCGCGGCGATCTGATCTCGAGTCATATGTGGCGCCTGCGTCGACGACCAGACTGTCAATTTTCCGTCCCGATAATCTCCAATTGCACAAGACGGTCCGATTGATCCGTGCGTTTGCATCGGCCAGCAATAGGTCGCGTGGACCACCTTACCAGCTTTCGTGATTTCAGCATCAGGCTCCCCACGTTCGAGCAACTTCCCCTGCTCGTGGATGGGAAGCGCTCTGACCGCGTCGAAGAGCTTCGTTTCTTCAGGCAGGCCGGACCACGAAGACCACGTTGCACGTATTGCGCGCGCGCTGCAGATTGCCGACCACTCATCCGTCGCGATCGCAGCCAGCAGATTTCCAATGCGCACCGTACGGAGAAAGCCTGGCACCTTTTGGGCGTGTTGATCATCGACCGCCGACAGTCGGGCGCCGTACGCGTCCGGATGCAGGATGCGGGCATGAACCATCCCGTTGATACGTACATCATGCATGTAGGTGAACTCTGCGAACACCTTCGATCGAACGTCATCGCGTTTGACCGGCTGACCAACTACCCTGTAGTTCCTGGGTGATTTGAGTGGCGCCTTCGGATCGAGACCGAGTGTTTCGGGTTGCGTGGCGAGTAGCTGATGGTATGCGATCCCCTCCAAGTGATCGGTTCCCCGGAAGGCGAGGCCGTTCTCCATCCGAACCTCTACCTCTGGAATCCGGAACGCTCGTGCCGCCGCTCGACGGATCGCAGCGCCCGCCGTCGCCGCTGCCTGTCGCAGCTGAATCCCGGCGCCTTGAACAGACATCGAACCATTCGTCGGCCCCTGATCGACAGTCATTGCAGTGTCGCCCTGAACGACTCGGACCCGCTCGAGCGGAAACTCCAGTTCTTCGACCACCATCTGCGCCAGTGCGGTGGTGTTGCCTGTACCCAGATTCACCTTTCCGGTATATAGCGTGAGCGTCCCGTCAGCGCCGAGGACGAGAAATGCGTCGACGCGAGCAGGATCGACTGACTTCGTGAGTGCAGCCGGAACGGCGTCCTCGCCCGCAATCTCAGCGAAGGAAAGCCGGGATAGCGAGAAGCCAACCACAAGAGCGGCGCCTTGAAGGAAGAAGTGCCGTCGGGAGATGGAGGTTGGGTCGGAGATACGCATTCATGCACCACTAGCTTTAAGGATGGCCCGGACGATCCGCATGTGCGTTCCGCAGCGGCAGAGATTGGAGGCAAGCGCCTGCTTGACCTGCTCTTCGGTGGGCTTCGGATTGGTATTCAACAGTGAGCGCGCTGCAATCAGCATTCCGTTTATGCAGTATCCGCACTGAACCGCTTGCTCCTCGATGAACGCGGTCTGCAGGGGATCTGGCGATGCTGGATTTCCCATCCCTTCAAGGGTCGTAATCTTCCGGTTCACCGCAGACGAGACTGGCATAACGCATGAGCGTCGGGCGGTGCCGTCAACCAGAACGCCGCAGGCGCCGCACTGACCAAGTCCGCAGCCGAACCGGGGACCTTTCAAGGACAGCTGGTCGCGAAGAACATAGAGCAGCGGTGTCTCGGGCGTAGCCTTCACCTGGACGGTGCGTCCGTTCACGTGCAAAGTTATTTCGATTGTCGTGGCGGTCATTTGTCGTTTCCAGTTTGCCTGCGCACCTTTTCGACATCGCTCGGGCTCACCGCTGGTGCGTGATTACCCCAGCTGTCGCGCATGAAGGTGAGCACATCGGCGACGTCGGTATCGCTGAGCGCACCTCGTTGAGCTGGCATGGGATAGGGAGCAGGTTGGCCGTCGATTACCAGTGGCTCAGCACCATTGAGGGTCACGTTAATGAGTGACAGCGGATCCTTTTCCTGCACGTTCGGATTGCCCGCGAGCCGGGCCAGATACGGCGCCGTACCACTGCCATTCGCAAGGTGGCACGCGACGCAAAAATTCCGATAGATTTGCGCGCCATGTGCCTTGGCGGCGGAATCCGCATCGGTTTGAGTTGCGTCGCGCCTGGCGGTGGCCGCGCCCGGCAGCGATTTCAGATAGATAGCGATCGACTCGAGATCGCTATCACTCAGCCACTGAGTGCTATGGTTGACGACGGCAGTCATGGGGCCGAACGCGGTCGCGTGCGCGTTTGCACCGGTCTTCAGGAAAGTCTCGATATCCTCGGCAGTCCATTCCCCGATGCCAGTCGTCCGGTCTGCCGTCAGATTTGACGCGAACCAGCCGTCAAGCGAAGCGCCGGACAGGAACGCATGGCTGCTTCCGTCAAGTGCCTGCTCCTCGAACGCCGCACCTCGTGCAGTGTGGCACGCGCCGCAGTGGCCCAGCCCCTGCACCAGATAGGCCCCTCGATTCCATTCGACACTTTTGTCCGGACGCGGCTCAAAGCGATGAGCATCCAGAAACAGAGCGTTCCAGACCCTCATGGGCCACCGCATCGACAGCGGCCAGCGAATGTCAGGAGTAAGGTTGACCTGATGTGCCGGCTTCACGCCACGCATGAAGTACGCATAAAGCGCGTCGACGTCCGCATCGGTGATCTTGCTGTACGACGTATAGGGCATCGCCGGGTAGAGGTTGCGCCCATCCTTTGCAACGCCTTCGCGAAGAGCGCGAGCAAACTCAGCTTCGGTATACTGCCCGATACCAGTCTTTGAATCAGGCGTTATGTTGGTCGAATAGATGCCGCCGATAGGCATATTCATTCTCAGACCGCCCGAGAACGGCATGCCGCCCTTGACTGTATGGCATGCGGCACAGTCGGCTGCCTGAGCGAGATAGCGCCCACGGACGAGAAGAGTCTGATCCGGCTCAACTTGGGCGGCCTTTGCTGCACCTATGGCGCTCAATAGCGCCAGTATTGCGAGGATTCCTTTTCTCACCTGCATATCCTTTTATCGAGACGCGCAAAGCGAAACTTCATCGCTCGCCGAACATCGCCTTGCGTGCCTCCTCGTCCATCTCAGCCTTGAAGGCGTGACGTGCCTTCAGCGATTCGGCGCGCTGCGCCGCTGGTCGGAGGTTGATTTCGTCGAGCAAACGCTTGACGTTCGGCAGCTTCTCCCACGCTTCGGCGCCGAGTATGAAGGGCACAGCCCATGCCCATCCCCATACGGCCATGTCCACCACGGTGTATTCGTCGCCGAGCATGTAGCGATGCTTCGTCAACTGAGCGTCAACGATGTGCCAGTGACGCCACGCCTCATAGTCGTAACGATTCACCGCGTAGTCCTTAGGCTCGGGCGCAAAGTGTTTGAAATGCACCGCCTGGCCCGAGTATGGGCCAATGCCCATCGCAACGAACGCTGCGAGCTTGCCTTGCTGAGGGCGCTTGACTCAACGTGCGTGAACGACTTGCCGTAGACATGTAGTTGCGTTTTTTGCACGTATCTCAATGTATCGCCCGTCAGATCGAACGTGATCGAGAAAACGCTTGTCGCGTCGTTTTTCGCCATGTACTGAGATTCAGCTATGCCTTTGGATTGTGACGTTAAGGTCATCTTATTCCCGGCTTTTCCTTCCGCCACGACACAGACAGCCCTGGGAATACAAAACGAGTCATAGACAATCTGTTTCTTCTTGTCGTAAATCAGATAGCCGCGTTGGTCATGGAACTGTTTGTTGTCCCTTTTACGGAAGACCTGAAGCGTGTAGGCCATTGCCACCGGTATTGATCACTGGCGTTCGTCGCGTCCGCTGCTGGTTCAAAGGTTAAGGAAGGTCTGCACAACCCGCTTTTCACGCGTTATTTTTCACATCCAGCGCAGCCTCTGCGTTCAGATATTTTTTGGTGAGTTGATCGCCGTTTTTTTCGCGCGCCGGAGCTCTTCAACCAGACATACGACCCTTATCGACCCGGTGTTTCAAGCTTTGCGCAAAGCTCTACGCGCCATCCATAGATTGCCCAAAGCAAACAGCGTGGTGATCTGGGCGGTGTTCTTCATCAAACCACGATAGCGGGTCTTCATGTAACCGAACTGCCGCTTAAGGATGCGAAACGGGTGTTCGACCTTGGCTCGAATACTCGCCTTCAGGCGTTCGATTTGATCGTATATCGCGTCCAACGAATCACTCATATCCAGTTTCCTGCGCTTTGCCGGTCGCATTGCAACATGCCAACGAACCGCGCCTGCCTCACAGCGCTTTTCGATACCCTGATATCCGGCGTCCGCGTACACGTCCGTTTCTTTACCATGTAGCAATGCCTGGGCTACGTTGATGTCGTGAACGTTGGCCGCCGTTCCAATGACCGTATGGACCAGGCCCGACTCGGCGTCCACGCCGATATGCATCTTCATCCCGAAGTACCAGTTGCCACCTTTCTGCGTTGATTGCATTTCCGGATCACGTGTGCCGGAGCCATTTTTTGTCGAACTGGGTGCGGCAATCAGAGTGGCGTCGACTGCCGATCCAGTCTTGAGCATCAGGCCTTTCTCCGTCAGGATTTCATTGACCAGCGCCAGCATTTGCACTGCCAGTCCGTGCGTTTCCAGCAGATGGCGGAACCGGAGAATCGTGCTTTCATCCGGCAAGCGAACCATCCCGCCGTCGAGACCCGCGAACTCGCGATACAGCGGAACGTCATAGAGTGCCTCTTCCATGGCAGGGTCTGACAGACCGAACCATTGCTGCATGAAATGAATCTGCAACATCGTCGCAATCGGGAACGGCGGCCGACCGGTTTTGCCCGTGGGATAGTGCGGCTCGATCAGCGCAATCAGCTTCAACCAGGGCACAACACGCCGCATCTCATCGAGAAATTCCCGTTTGCGCGTGCGCTTCGTTGACAGATCCAGACCAAGACCAAGTTGCGCCATCACACTGCTCCTCGCCTAATTCGCTCTGTTTCCAGGATAGCTCAGCAGCAACGCAATGCCAGGACTTTTGCAGACCTTCCTTAACTGCTCGTAATAAGGTTCCATCGCGGGATTGCCTGTGCCTACTTTGGAACCTACGTGACCGGGCGCCACATCCACGCCGCCGGTCGCAATGGTTCTCCAGGTGCCGACCAGCTTGGCTAAGGGACCGAAATCCATTCCTTTAATGACGGTTCCTTATGCATACGCTGTGGACATAGTCGAGAGGGCGATTGCAAGAGAGACAAAGTATTTATTCATCATCTGCGTTACATTATTCGAGGGGAGTTTTCTTATGGCAATTATTTTACATGGGAACGGAGTTGGAATTGTTTTATGTCTCGCAATTCTATATTTCGTCTCCCTGTGCAGACTGTCTTCCTGCGAACCGCGGGTCAAGGAATACGAGTGGTTGGAGTGCGATGATCATTGCGCGTTGGACGTACGGGAGACCGGACCTTTGATCTTTTCCCTTCGCCGCTCGCTCTGTCGTCTGAGACCTCAACCGGTCGCCGATCGACCCGCCCAGGTAGAGAGGGCTGCGGACGGGTCGCCGATATCCGTGCCGCGCGCCAACGGTGGAAAAAACGTCAAACGCGTCGGCCGCCTCGACCGAATCGCGAGCGTGGCGGCAACACTGACATCAAGGATCTCTCAGATGTAACCCGGATTTTCCTCCGGGTTACATCAAGCGCTCGGGCTTTTAGATGGGCGATCGGCACTTGTCTGAGTCCTACCGTTCCCGACGCTAATTCCTTGAATGTGATCATTGGTCGTAATGCAGCCTGACGCGCTGTCCATTTCGATTGCGTCGCAAAATCTGATCTCGCCATCGTCGTGGTTGATGATTGTGTGGCCTGCTTCGCAGTGCAGCGACTGGCACCGTAAGCTGTGACTGGCGGGCGCCCCTCAACCGAATTAAAACCGTTCTATAGGCTTTTCGCGCTATCGCCGCCCGTCACTTCGATTTCCGAGCCGGTGATCATTGCAGCCGCATCCGAAGCGAGAAATACCGCCGCAGGCGAGACGTCTTCCGGTTGCACCCATCCGACGCCAAGCGGCATCGTTGCCGCGCGGCGGTCCCACGCTTCTTGCGGCGTCAGGAGGCCGTTCGGTTTGTGGTAGCCGGTTTCACCGACGCTTTCCGTCAGTCGCTTTTCATACAGCGTCAAAGCGGTGGCGACAAGCCCTGGTACTACGGCGTTGACTGTGATGTTGTAGCGACCGAGTTCGAGTGCTGCCGACTTCATCAGACCAAAGATGCCCCACTTGGACGCCGCATAACTTGCTGCGTCCTTCGTACCGTGCCGTCCCTGCATCGAAGAAATCACGATGATGCGTCCATAGTTGCGGGTCACCATCATTGGTGCAAATGCTCGGATAGTATTTGCGGTACCGTTCAGATTATTGTCGATGACGTCCGTCCACTCTGTGTCCTGAAGGTCCAGAAGTGGCTTCCAGTACTGAATGGCTGCGTTGGCAACGACGATGTCGATCTTTCCGTAACGCTGTTCGATGCGGTTCGCAGCGGCGCGCAAGGCGCCTATGTCTCGGATGTCCGCGCGAATACCTTCGGCGCGGCGCCCATACGCCTCGATCATGCTGACTGTCTCAGCAAGCTCTTGCGGCGTGGCGGCCGCTGCATCAGAGGCGGTGCTGACCGGTCCTGAAATATCGAGCGCAATCACGTCCGCTCCATTTGCTGCGAACTCGACCGCAATGGCGCGACCGATTCCGCGGGCCGCCCCGGTAACGACCGCAACACGCCCCTGCAGCCTGGAATCGCGGCCAGCGATGATTGGCCCCGCGGTCTTGGCCGCCGGCGGAACTGGCACGGGCAGCCCGTCCATAGTAGGAGCGCCGCCGGGCGTTTTCTGGGCATGCGCGACGCCTGACAGCAATATGCCTGCGGCGGCGGCACCACCGCCAACGATCAACTTTCGTCGCGAGCGGTCCGGCTCAGCCTGGTCGACGTCACATTTTCTTTCTTGGGTTACCAATTCGATGCTCCTTTCAGTTCTGGGGTTAATGAGCCCGCCGAGCTTGACGGCAGGCGACCACGCTGGGATATGCGGAGCCCTGATGCGAATTGCACAGGCCCCGGGGGCGTCGCCCGACTCGCATTCGATAGACGATACTTCGATGTTGCCTAGCCAGAAAGCGCCTCGCCGAGCAGTTCACGCGGGCGTAGGCGGCGCCAACCGGTCAGGAGCTTGCCCGGGCATCCTCGCTACCCTTCGCGGACAATTGCGATGTCGGCCCGCAATCGGCAATGAACTTTGCATGCAGACGCCTCCCCGCCCGCGTGAGCTCCCCGGGATATTGCAGATCATTCCGGGCCGGTTCATACCCCACCGATTCAAGCTCCGACAATTCCCGAATGAGGTCGCCATGTGCAATCCCGCCTTCGGTCGCTACAAAGGGATACGGGTGACATTCCTTTGCCGACAATTTCTCCTCTGCGCTAGGGAATCGCTGATTAATAGGCCATCCCGCGAGGTTGTCGGCGGCGCTGGTTCGGAATTTCCGGATGCCGAAATGAAGCGTTGGCAATTCTGGTGAGTTTTGACCTGAGGATGCGCCTCATTTCTCGCATTTTTCACACGCATGACGGACTGCTCCCATGAACCGACCGCAACCGGTTTCGCGCGATCACCAGGTTCGCCAGGGCGAACAGACTGAACAGTTGCGCCGTGTTCTTGGCCAGTCCCTTGTAGCGCACCTTGCGATGACGGAACAGGTTCTTGACGATATGAAACGGATGCTCGACCCGTGCGCGAATCTGCGCCTTGGTTCGCTCGACCGCAACCACCAGGTCCTTCAGCGGACCGTCCTGCATCGCCTTGATCTTTCCGCGCTTGGCCGCCACGCGCCACTTCACCGACTTGCCCTTCATTTCGTCGCGTTTGTCTACGCCGATGTAGCCCGCGTCGCCGAACGCTTCCTCTTCATGCCCGTGCAGCAGCGCATAGGCTTGCGAGACATCCGACACGTTGGCGGACGTGCCGACCACGCTGTGAACCAGTCCCGAATCGGCATCGACGCCGATGTGCGCCTTCATGCCGAAGTGCCACTCGTTACCTTTCTTCGTTTGATGCATTTCCGGATCGCGACTCTTCCCGGCGTTCTTGGTCGACGACGGCGCTTCGATGATCGTCGCGTCGACCAGCGTGCCTTCCTTCATCATCAATCCGCGTTCGCACAGCGAAATGCCGATCTCGTCGAACAGCTTCCGCGTCAGGTCATATTCGACCAGCAGGCGCCGGAACTTCAACAGCGTGGTCGCGTCCGGAACGTCCTCGACCGCCAGATCGATGCCGGCGAAGGCTCGCATCGCGATGCTGTCGTACATCGCGTCTTCCAGACCTTCGTCCGACAGGCCGTACCACTGCTGCAGAAAGTAGATTCGAAGCATCCGCTCCAGACCAATCGGCGGACGGCCACGCTCACCCTTCGGGTAGTACGGCTCGATCGCCGACAGCAACCGCGGCCATGGGACGACCCTCTCCATCTCTGTCAGGAAGCGCTGACGCCTGGTCACCCGCTTCTTGCCCGCACTTTCCGCTTCTGCAAAGCTGATCTGCCGCTTCATCACTATGGGTCCGTTCCGTGAGCTTCCTTCTACAACGCACTCGGACACCTCAGCGATGACGGCCAAGCCTGATAAATCAGTGTTTCCCTAGCGGATACGCTAACTATCATCAAGGCGATGACCGAGGCCATCTTGAATCGGCTGTTCATGTGGGCTCCTGTTTTGAGAGATTTGAAGAAATCCCAAGCCGCCACCGACATTTACCACGCGAGACCACCGCGCGACGACGAGAGTGCGTGCCAACACGATATCTAGTCGATCAGCGCCTTTATGCATCCGGAAAGTGAAGGATAGTTAATCAAGACGGACTGCGATTCAGCCGCGTGGCACCGGTTTTCGGGACGGGCCGGCTGCAGGAGCGAGAGACATCACATACGACACGCTATGCAGCACCAGCATCCGACGACAGAACGAAGCCGCGGAGGGCTCGGCGGGAGGTATATGAAAACAATCCGGGCGCTCCTCCTGCCGCAAGTACTCTGCATGGTGGTGCCGAGCATGCTCACGCAGTCCGTTTGGAAGAAAGTAAGAGACTTCGTTCCTTACATCATCTACATCGACGGACTGTGTCTGCTCGTGAAGCCCCGCGAAAGGGGGCGCTTCGTATGGCCGCAGGCGACAGGTGGCATCGGTTAAACGCTTTGAACAATGAGTACTCGAAAGGGCGCTGTCACGTTGCTGACTCCATGACGAGATATCGGCAAGGACAGTCGTGTCTCAGAACACGGTGGACGGAGCTTGGGCAATGCCGGTGAAGAGACGCCAGGCTTCAAATCGCGCGGCGAGCTGTTTGTGATAGAGCGAGGCGCTCAGCAGATGACGCTTGAGCGCGAAGTGCTGGCGGATCGGACCGAAGCACGACAGGAATGACTGCGTGCGTTCGGGCAAGCGAAGCCCTCGCATCCGGCGCTCGGGCGTAGTCACGTTCGCGGACTGGTCAGCTAAGTTGAAGTGATGAAAAAGACGAAATCGCTCTACCACGGCCATCGATTCCCGGCATCGGTCATCAGTCAGGCAGTTCGGTGGTATTTCCGTTTTCAACTTAGCCTGCGCGACATCGAGGAGTTACTGTTCGAGCGCGGCGTGGTTGTCAGCCATGAATCGATCCGGCGTTGGACGGACAAGTTCGGTGCCGGTTTTGCGCGTCAGGTCAAGACTGCCCGGCTCAAGCCGGGCAGCACATGGCACCTCGACGCGATGTTCGTGACACTACGCGGCGAGCCCTGGCTGCTGTGGCGCGCAGTCGATGAGCACGGCATTGAACTCGACATCCTGCTTCAGAAGCGCCGCGACAAGGCCGCGGCCAAACGCTGCTTCAAACGGGTGTTGGCGGCCTGTTCTGTCGCGCCGAAGAAAATCGTCACCGACCAGTTGCGCAGCTACCCGGCCGCGAAAACAGAGATCCCTGAGCTGGCGAATGTGAAGCACGTTTTCGTCAAGGCCTGCGCGCGCGTGAACAACCGCGCTGAAAACCGCGATCGCGCTGTGGCGCTACTTGAAGGACAGCGTGATACCCGAAGGCGCACAATTGAAGTTAGTCTGAGCCCGAAAAGGTATCGCGACAACGCAATCAAGGGAGGAACGATACCTGTCGATAGAGAGTTTGAAGTGAACATGCCCGTGTTGATGGCGGGTTGCTAACGCGACCGATTAAACAGATGGGGCATGCTCCCGGAACGGTTCTGTCGCGCAAGGCGATTTTGGCGAACGATCGCGATATGATAAGAATCGTTACATCGCCAGCGAGTAGAATTGCCGGGCGGCCGATGGCTTGAGTTTGCCTGCGTTTTTCGTCTGCCCCTTGGCGATCATATGCATGAGTTCAATGCCGCTCAGCAAGATGCGGGCACAACGGAAATCCTTGAATCCCAACATGGGTCGGGTACGTCGCTTGATCGCCCGATGGTCTTGTTCCACGATATTGTTGAGATACTTGGCCTGGGCGGATCTTGATGGGCGTCTCACGCTCGGCGTTCACGGCGTGCAGCCCAGCCAGATTGGCACTGCTTTTATCGATGGTTACGGTTTCGGGCGCGCCATTCTGATCGATGGCCTTCTCGAACTACCGTTGGGCCGCTTCCTTGTCCCGCCTGGCTCGCAGCAGGAAGTCAACCGTCTTCCACGAAACATTTTCGCGTCTGATGCATGGAAAAGCGTTGCCTGATGATGTCCGTCCTCCAGCGGCACGAAACGCATACTCGGATGCGTCACTGCTTCGCAGATCGCAGCAGCATCCGCCGCGTCGTTCTTGCCGCGCTTGCCGGACAGGCTATCTTCAGTTATTCGTTCCGCGAGTTCTATAACCCACCATCGAACTGCATCCCCAAGCCAAGCCGAGCCTATCGAGCCGGCGCGGCCCTGCCGGTCATATTTGGCGCGCGTGGGTCGGGGTTCATATACAGGCTCGTGCCGTTTGCCCGCATGTTGTTAAGCGCCGGCCCGGAGCCGATGCCTCTTGTGGCGGCGAGCGAGGTTCCCGCGCCCGGAATTAGGCTGGGGCCGGCCCCGGTGCCCACACTCGTTCCCGGTGCGGCGCCCGCACCGCTCATGCTGCCCCCGGTGTCGCCTGGCTGCTGAGCATAGGCAACGCCCGCCGCACCGAGCATCAGCGCCGCCACGAGCGCCGACATCGACACCCCAATACTGCCGGACACGGTCTTCATAGCCCACTCCATCACATTGTTGAATTGCCCGAGCGTGAGCCCGCGCAGCGAAGCGCTCAAGACGCATGACGTTGTGCGCGCTGCTTTGTTAAATCGAAATGCTTACCCTTGGTACATTGACGCTGACCCGCATCAACCGGCCGGCTGATGCGCCGCTTGCGCGGGCGCTACACCGGCCGACGTTTGCGGGGCGCTGGGGGAGAGGTGCGCTGCAGTGGGGACACAGTCCGCGCGATACTCGGCTTGCACCTTCTGTTGCGCCTGTTCCAGATCGTCAGGGTAGGTGTTGGCGTCGTCGGGATTGTAACCGGCCGCTTCCAGCTCGTTCAACTCCCGCATCAATTGCTGGTGTGTCACTTCGCCTTTCAACTGTTCGAATGGGTAGTCTTCGCATTGCTGTTGTGTCAGTCCCGGCGAGGCCATCGCCGACGCGCTGCCGATCAGAAGAAGGGCGGTGACAAAGGTTTTCGTTGTAAGCCTCATTTTCATTCCATCCACGAGAAGGTTCGAGTCGTCCCGCGAACAATGTAGCGGGATGGCATTAGACTAGCCGAGGCGACCTACCAGAACGGCGTCGGGAAAATGAAACTGCTTTTATCCTTGTCCCGGTTTTTCGGGTTCTGTTGCAATAGCGGAGGCTGGGTCTGCTGCGGGACCTAACAGAATGATGTGAACGGTAATGACAGCGCTGAGTCCGGCGGTAGCCAAAGTGCTGAAGCGGTGGTTGTGTCGCGCTAAGGATGCGGGAGTAAAATTCAGGCGGACATTTTCCTGAAGTGAAGCGTGATATGAAGAATGCGACTGCGAGAAAACCCCTGCCTGCCGGCGTAGCGAATGTACTCAAACGCCTGCACTATCCGCCGGACGTGATCCTGCTGTGTGTGCGGTGGTATATGGCTACTCGCTGAGCTTGCGAAATCTCGAGGAATGAAATGAACGCGTCCCACCCCGTGACCGAGTGAGCAAATCAAGGTGGATCCTCACCGGCCAACGGCATCGATGTACGCACGTGGAAAATAGGAAGTTTCCCAAGGCAACCGGAGGATCCAGTCGTGAATCGTACAGCAGTCGGCGTGGACATCGCGAAAAACGTGTTCCAGGTGCATTACATCGATCAGGAAACCGGCGAGATCGTGAACAAGCCGATCAAGCGGGCAAAGTTCCTTGAACATTTCGCGAACCGTGCGCCGTGCCTGATCGGGATAGAAGCGTGTGGTGGTGCGCACCACTGGGCCCGGCAACTGACGAAGATGGGCCACGAGGTGAAGCTGATGCCGGGGGAGTTTGTGAAAGCGTTCAATGTCCGCAACAAGAGCGATGCGGCGGACGCCCGGGCGATCTGGCTGGCAGTACAGCAGCCAGGCAAGCCGGTAGCGGTAAAAACTGAGATGCAGCAGGCGATGCTTGGGCTGCACCGGATGAGGCAGCAACTGCTCAAGTTCCGAACGATGCAGACCAATAGCCTGCGAGGACTGCTGACGGAATACGGCGAGGTGATGAGCAAGGGGCGAAGCAAGCTGGACAAGGAGATACCAGTGGTGCTCGAACGGCTCGCTGAGCGTCTGCCTGCTGTGATCATTGACACGTTTCGCGAGCAGTGGAACGGACTGGCGAAGCTGGACGAACAGGTAGCGCAGATTGAGCGCCGCATGCGCGAGTGGAAGAAGGAAGACAAATCGGTAAAGGCAATCGGCGAGATTCCCGGCGTCGGACTGCTGACGGCAACGGCGGCAGTCGCGATGATGGGCGATCCGAAAGCGTTCAGTTCGGGGCGGGAGTTTGCCGCGTGGGTTGGGATCGTACCGAGGCAGACGGGTTCGGGCGGCAAGGTGAATCTGCACGGGATCAGCAAGAGGGGTGACACGTATCTGCGCACACTGCTGATCCACGGTGCGCGTAGCGTCCTTGAGCACGCAAAGGAGCCGGGTGAGTGGGTCGAGCAGATGAAGAAGCGGCGGCCAAAGAATGTCGTGGTCGTCGCACTGGCCAACAAGATGGCGCGAACGATCTGGGCCGTACTGGCCCATAACCGGCCATACCGGAAGGACTATGTCAGCGTGAATCCGGCCTGAATGGCTCACGCGATGTAGAAGATCAACGTTTGACACAGGGTGAACGTCGAAAGGTTGCGCAGCAAACGAGTGTGATGACAAGCCAGGTAGGACCGGGGCCCGCCAAGCCTGAATCATTTCCAGAGCTTCGAGCTCGTTTGAGGAGTGAGGCGCGGGCCAGCGGATTTCATAGGGGGCCGTAGCCTATTGGGCTGCAACAAGCCCGGATATAGAGCAGCAGCCCATCCTGTCTGTCACACAAGCGAGAACTAGCGCAAAGGGACGCGTTCATATAGAAATGATGGCCGAACGGGGTTTCGAGGTCGACCATTCGAGCGTGGATTTCCTGTTGCGGGCGCATCGCGACAAAGCTGCCGCGCGCCGTTACTTCGAGAAAGCCATCGATCGGAACGGGACGCCCGAGACCGTGACCATGGATAAAAGCGGGGCGAATCTGGCCGCCATCCAGGCCATCAACGCCGAGCGGGAAGCGCCCATCAAGGTCCGGCAGGTCAAGGCAGTATGACTTTCCGTGAGGCAGGGGCTGGCCAGCCGTGACGAATCAGACGCGGGTTAGCATTGCTGCCAGAGCCGCACGGTGTGGACAGCGCCACACCCGGCGATTTCCGGCACGGAGGCCAGCATGGAAAACGATAGCACGGTGTACGTCGGTCTGGATGTTCACAAGGATTCGATCACGGTCGCCTACGCGATCGGCATGGGCGACGTGGAACTGCTCGGCAAGATCGGTACGACGAAGGCCGATATCGACCGCCTGTGCAGGCGCCTGCAGTCAAAGGGGCCACACGTGTGGACTCGCCCCTGCATAACCGGACACGCGGTTACGCTTAGGTTAGTGAATTTGCTTGCTGGCGAAACTCGCGTGGCGAGCGGTATTTCAGAGCGCTGTGCGGATGCGATTCGTTGTAGTGGTCGAACGCGATGGCCGGGTTTTGCAGCGCCGTCCTGGCGTCAGGCTTGGGCATCCACGAGACATAATCGCGCTTCATCGTTTTGACGAAGCTCTCGGCCATCCCGTTGCTCTGCGGACTTCTGACGGGTGTCGTGACGGGCTTCAGGCCGATTGCCCGCGAGAACGTCAGCGTCTCATCGGCAATGTAGCAGGAACCGTTGTCACTAAGCCACTCGATTTCATTGTCGGTTCTCAGCGCTCCGTGGAAGCGGTTCTCGACGGCCTGAAGCATCACGTCACGCACCATGTCACCGGTGTAGCCGCCCGTGCTCGCCACCCAGCTCATGGCCTCGCGGTCGCAGCAGTCCAATGCAAAGACGACGCGCAATGGCGCACCATCGTCACAACGGAATTCGAAGCCGTCCGAGCACCAGCGCGCATTGCTTCGCTCCACAGCGACCTTGCCGTCGTGCCGGCGTGCGGACTGGGCATGACAAGGCCGGCGCTCGAGTAGCAGGCCGTAGGTACGCATGACCCGATAAACCCGTTTTGCATTAACGCGAGGTTGGGCCTGCGCGTCCCGGCTTCGCCGCAGCAGCGCCCACACACGCCGGTAGCCGTAGGTGGGCAGCTCGGCAACCAGCCCCCGAAGCTCGGTGACCAGCGGCATGTCGTCCAGGGCTGGCGTCTTGCGCTGGTCGACCCACTTGGCGGGGCGCTTCGATTTGACCGCAAGATTAGAGCGCGACACACCCAGGACTTCACAGACCGTCTCATCGGTCGTCCCCCGGCAGCAATGGTGAGCGCGCAATCAATTTTTTTCCCCGGCCGTACTCCACTGCTTCGCGGAGGATTTCCACTTCCATGGTCTTCTTGCCCAGCAGCCGCTGGAGTTCGCGAATCTGCTTCGTCGCTTCGACCAGGTCGGAGGCTGGCACCACCTGTTCGCCGGCACTCACGGCTGACAGGCTGCCATCCTGATACAGCTTGCGCCAGGCGAACACCTGGTTCGCATTCACCTGATGGCGACGGGCTACCCCGGAAACGCTCGCTCCGGGTTCGAAGGTCTCACGCACTATCGCGAGTTTCTCCTCGACAGAGCGGCGCCGGCGCTGTTCCGGCTGGGTCAGAACCTCAACGGGTTCTACATGGGAGCTAGGCTTAAACATAGGCGGAAGACTACCTTAAAGTTTAAGCGTTACCTCGTGTCCGGTTTTCGACGGGGCCGTTCCAAGAAGCCAGAGCCCGTCTTCGGTCGCCCACATGACCTTCACGAGATCGCCGCGCCGGCCCCGGAAGATGAACACGTTGCCACCCAGCGGATTGTCCTCGAGCGCCGTCTGCACCTTTGCCGCCAGCCCCTGGAACCCGCAGCGCATGTCGGTGACGCCTGCCACCAGCCAGACGCGTGTACCCGTGGGTAGAGAGATCACGATCGCACGCTCCCCAGGACGACGCGTAGCGTGTCGGCGTCGACAACGCCGTTGACCTTGACTACCACGTCACCGAACCGAATCTCGATCGTCCCGGCTCGTGCAGTCCGGTTGCAGACGTCCCTTGCATCTGGGGGCATCGCCACGCGCTGCGGCGGCGTCTCATGAACCACCGCCACTGGAATCAGGCACGTCGTTTCCGCCTGCAATTGCTCGCGATAGCGACGCCGCCAGGTAAACAGCATGTTTGCATTGATGCCATTGTCCCGCGCCAGCTTCGCGACCGACGCACCAGGCTCACATGCCGCGGCCGCAAGCCGGCGTCGAAACTCGCGATCATAATTCGGGCGTCCCTTGCGGCTACCCGGCCTGGCTTCCGACTCTGTCGCAGTGATGTCCATCAAATCGAAAATGATGGGCACCACTTTGATGTCGGTTCTCGCCGCCGTCTACGACGGTCGTCGTGAGGTGCTTACAGAAAAGGCGCGGCCTGCCGGCTGATGAAAAGCCGTTCGGCCGCGCCTCATCCCACCGCATTACCGGTCTATCCACCAGCATAGATCGTCGAGTTCAGGCTGGCGATTTGCCCGTCCTTCTCGGCATGCACCAATTCCTGATAGACCAGTGCGCGGGTCTTAGCCGTATTCGACGCAGATTGCGTCGTTCCATTTGCCGATACACGGACGGGCGCGTCGGATTGAGCGAACGAAACGACCGGAGCGACCAGTGCAGCGACAACGACAACGGCCTGGATGAGCGACTTCATGATGACTTACCTCGAAATTGTGTCTTATCTTGCTTCGAACACCCTTGTTCGAAGCCTGTGACTACAGTCTAGGTAAGCACGCACTTAAGATTAAGTGGGAAGGCAGGAACTGACTGTTGTTAAAAGACGGGGAACTACTGGAGATTTGCCATGGCCGCTAAACGATTCAAGAGCGACGCTTTCGAAGCGATCCATAGCGCTGCGTCCGTTCTTCGCCGCTCGAGACTGATCGACAAGACGACGATGCGCGAGTACGACGAACTCTGCCTCGAGGAGCCTCCGCACTTTGAGGCCAAGGACGTCATGCTAATTCGCAAAAGCAGCCAAAGGTCAGCCAGCCGGTCTTCGCGCTCTATCTGACACAACCCGCTTTCGCTCGTCTGTCATTACGGGGTTTAAGCAACAGTTCACATATGTTGCACATGCGGAAATTGCCTGGCACCTCACACCGCACGGCGGCTGGCAGTGTCGATCCGTTCCTCGTCACCGAAGTGAACCGTCAATCGAGAGGCACGTTGTCTCCAGAGCTTCACACCCGACCGTTATCAGTCACGCATGCCCGGATAGGCTACTGCTGGTCGCACAGCAGGTCACAGTCCTCGCAGTCAATGTTCCGACGCCGGGCGTGACAAGCAAGAAAGAGCTTTACCGCCGACTACATGCCGCATAACGCGCGGCTGACGGCGACACGTGTCGCACCAACAACGTGACAATACCCTCTCACCAGCCAAACGACAGGATGTCGTTCGCGTTGATGATCGCCGACGCGATCTCTTCGACCGTCATGCGTTTGGCCATCGCCTGCTCTCGGATGATCCGGTAGGCCTCGGTCTTGTCCACGCCCCGCTGCCGGCAAAGGATATCCTGTGCGTCGGCGATCTTGCGAGCACCGCCAAGCTTTTCCTCGAGCCGCAGGACGCGCCTCTTCAGCTTTTTCGTGTGCGCGCCGATTTCGCGCCCAACGACGAGCGCGCTCAACAAGCCGAACGAACGGATCGGCGAAGCGACGACTGCCTTCGCGCCGATACGCAATACCGCCTCGATGACGGTCGGATTCTCGTAATTGATGACGGCAATCGACGGCGGAGCGTCTTCGGCCGCGCACCAGTCGTAGGCGAGATTGAGCATGTCGGGGAAAAGAGCGACGAAGACCACATCGCTGCCTTCCGGCGGCGCCGGCAACGGCGGCCAGAAAGCCTGCACCTGGCAGCCTATGCGTTGAAGTTGCTGCGTCAGCTGTGCGCCGTCGTGATCGTTCGGGTGAAAAACGCAGACGCGCAGCGAGCGAAGATCCCTGAGGAGATGAGAAACAGGCCTGACCCGCTCGGGCTCGCCCAGGGAACGCTTGACTTCGTCGCTCATGCCATGCTCTCCAACATCATCGGGCTGACCAGTCGCCAAGTGCGTGCGCAACGAGGTAGGGGTCGGGCCGCACCGCTGCCGCCGCTTCCTGCTCGATGGTGAATTCCCCCCTTCGATCGACTCGGCCGATGCGTGGATGCAGCCACGTATGATGCGTCGAAGCATCGACGCGCACCCGTCCCTGTGGCGCGTCGAATTCGCTGCCGAGCAATTTGGGCATCAACGCTTCGATGTCGGCGCTGCCGGCCGCACGCATCGCGCGAGCCATCAGATGAACCTGAAAGTACGCTGCCTCCCAACTGGCGTTAGGAATCACCTCGGGCCCGAATGCTTGCGCGAATTTCTCCACGCACGCGTAATTGGCCTCCGACCCGATCGAGCGGAAATAGGGTGCGGCCGTAATATGGCCACAGGCAATTTCCGCTCCCATCTGCGCGACCTCGACTTCCGACGTGGTCAGGCTCGCGATTGGCATCGTTGTCGGATCGAAACCTGCGCGTGCGTAGGCGCGATAGAAGTGCTGGGTCGCGCTGCCGACCACCGTCGAAAATATGAAATCCGGACGCGTCCTGCCGATGTCTTCGATGACATCGGCGAAATCGTCCTCGGTCGCACCAAGACGAACGTAGCGCTCACCTAATTTCGCGCCACCGGGCCGCTGCATGACAAGGTCGGACATAATGCGATTCGACTCGTACGGGTAGATGTAATTCGATCCGACCATATACACACGCGGGCCGAACTGCGACGTCATGAAGTTGGCCAGTTGCACGCTGTTCTGGTTCGGCGCAGCGCCGGTATAGATGAGGTTCTCCGAAAATTCGAAACCCTCGTAGAGCGTCGCGTAGAAGAGCAGGCGGTTCCAGCGTTCGACGATCGGCAATACGGCCTTGCGTGTGCTCGACATGTAGCAGCCGAAGATCACCGGCACGTCATCTTCGAGAATGAGCCTCTCGGCAAGCGCCCGGTACCTCACAGGATCGGACTGCGGGTCGTAGCGGATCGGCACCACTTCGCGTCCGTCGATGCCACCCGCGTCGTTGATCTCGCGTATCGCGAACAGAGTTGCATAGAGTTGCGACGATTCAATTGCCGACGTGACGCCGGTTTCGGAATACAACACGCCCACTTTGATTGGCTCTGTCTGTGTCACAGTCGTATGCGCCCTTGTTCGGTATATCGGAGTCGGGCGAAGGTGAAGGCCAAGGCTCCATCCTACTTCGCCAAAAAAACAGGGAACGCGGCCAGCCCTCGTGCCGCGCGGTCCGGCTATCCCACCAGCTTTTCAAGCAGCCGGCCGATCTGAACGGGCAGATTCGTCGCGCGTTCCATGACCATGTAGCGCTCCCGTCCAAAGATCGTCCGCACATAGCGGCGGGCATCGCGATCGAGCGCAAAACAGAAGATCAGGATGCCGCGCGACGACAGCCCGGCAACCGCGTGACGGGCATCTTCGACCAGATGCGACGAGTCGTGAACGTCGATGTCGGACGGTTCGCCGTCCGAGACGAGAATCAGCACTTTGGCGTCGGTCGTCTCACTGTCGAGGCACGTCGCGGCGTGCCGTATCGCGGCGCCCATGCGGGTCGAGAACTCGCCGCGCTGTGCCTGAAGCCTGTGCCGCTCCACTGTGCCGAAAGGCTCATCGAAGTCCTTGATGCGGGTATAGCGTACCTCGTGCCGGCCATTCGATGCAAAGCCGTGCAGTGCAAGTCGGTTCGGCGTCGGACCGAGCGCCGTAGCGATCCTCGTCGCCGCCTCTTTCTCGATGTCGAGCATGGACGGCTCGCCAGCCCTGGCACGATCGTTGGTCGACTCGGAAAGATCGAGCAACAGGAGCACCGACATGCTCGGACGCCTGCGGTGCTTGCGTTGAAACACCCGCTCGTCGCCGGGAACGCATGCGCGCCGCCTGATCTCAGCGTCGATCAGCGCGCTCAGATCGAGGTCATCGCCGTCGAACTGCCTGCGCAGTCGTTGCGCGGGTTCCTGCCACCAGGGCGGCGGTGCCCGCCGCGATGACGCGCTGCGCACCGCATGACCGGAGGCTTGTGCCGGCGCACGGTCGAACACGCTCGTCCATTCGGCGAATTCGGCGCCCACGCGCGCGTGCCATTCGGGGTATCGATGGCAGCGTACCTCTTCGGCTTCCAACGATGCGTGGTCGTTCTTCGCGGCTTCGTCGTTCGACTGGTGCTGCAACGCAAACTCGCCGGCGACGTTCGTTTGCACCGGCTCGGGCTTCGCTGGCGCGGACTGTTCGTCTGAACGCCAGAGATAGGCGTTGTCGTCCCGGTAGGCCGGCTCGACGTAGTACGTCGACAAATCGAACCGCACACGCATCTGCGCGAGATCGACGGCCAGTATGCTGGCGACTTCGTCATACGCACCCGCATCGTCGGGACGCCCGGCAAGTTCCTCGACGAGATCGCGACCTTTCCTGATCCAGTGATTCGGGTCGTCATAGCCGGGGTCATGCAACGTGCGCGCCAGGCGGGCGGCAAGCGAGGAGAAGCTCATCAAACCCGCGTCAGCGCGGATCGTATGAAAGCCGCCCCACAGCCGGTGCAACCCGGGGTACTCGCGCATCAGCAACCGCTCGACGCGCGCGTCTTCGATCAACGATGCGACAGCGATCCACAGTGCGCCGCGTTTGCCGACCGGCGACGCAGGCCGCGAATAGCGCAGGTGTGCGAGCGCGTGGGCGACCGAAGCCTGATACAGACGTGTCGCGGCAAAGCGATCGGCCGACAGCGTTGCCGGTGGCACCTTGATCACCCCGGCGCCGATCGACGCACGAACCGGCAATGCCGCTTCCTCCGGCACAGCGAGCACTTCGATCTTCAAGCCGCTTGCCACGTCACTGATATCGCCGGCATGCCCGAAGCCCGTCGCATAGTGCCCGAGCATGCGCTGCACGGGCTCGAACAACGCGACATGGCGCTCCCGCAGTCCCGCCGCGGCACCCTGCGCTTCGTCGCCGTCCTTCAGAACGTCCGGCATCGTCATCACGGTCCAAACTGCGCGGTCACGAATCCGTCGAGCGCAGTGCGCAATTCGTCGTCGTCGGTAATCGGACGCGTCATCGCGAGCTCGCAGGCCGCGCGTGCCGCGATACCGCCGCGTATCAGAGCCCCTGCATGGACGAGCATGCGCGTCGAGATGCCTTCGGCGAGGCCCCGCAAGCGCAGCAGGCGCGACTGCCCGGCGATCCGCACCAGTTTCGCCGCGGTATGGCGATCCACCTTGCCTTCGTGGGCGACGATGTCGGTTTCGACCGCTTCATCGGAGTAGTGAAATTCGATCGCACCGAAGCGTTGCCGTGTCGACGGCTTCATGTCTTTGCCGAAGCCCTGATAACCGGGGTTATACGACACGACGAGCTGGAAGTCCGGATGGGCGCGCACGAGTTCGCCGCGCTTGTCCAGCGGCAGGATGCGCCGGTCGTCGGTGAGCGGGTGAATGACGACGAGCGTGTCCGAGCGCGCTTCGACCACCTCGTCGAGATAGCAGATCGCGCCATGCCGGGCGGCGATCGTCAGCGGTCCGTCGTGCCACGACGTGCCGCTGCCGTTCAACAGATAGCGCCCGGTCAGGTCCGACGCGCTCATGTCCTCGTTGCACGCAACAGTGACGAGCGGCTTGTCCAGGCGCCACGCCATATGCTCGACGAAGCGCGTCTTGCCGCAACCGGTCGGACCCTTGAGGATCATCGGCATGCGCTGCGAATAGGCGGCGTCAAAGAGTTCGGTTTCCTGCCCGACGGGGCGGTAGTACGGTTCATGTTCGATTCGGTACTGAGCGAGCATTTCGTGCATCGGCATCGTCCTCGTGAGTTTGCGCGCCGCGCTTAAGCCGGTGCGCGGCTGCGACGGCGCGCGATGGGTGTTACCGGTGCGCAGGCTCACTGTGCGGAATGCCCTCGATCGGGCATTCCGGCGTGCCGGGCAGCGAGCGCGTGAGCGCCTCGACCTGTCGGCGCGCGCCCTCCGGATCGTTGACCCATTTGCCGTAGAACTCGAACGGGCAGGCGGCCACGCCATGCATGTCCTCGCCGGAATTGATCTTGCCCGTGTAGCCGCGATGCAGCAGCTTATAAAGGTGGTTCTGCGATTGCATGTTCCTGCGGGCGTCACGTAGCAAGCTCGTCGACAATTCTGCGTACTGGATGCCCATTTCCTCGGTCCCGCATTCGCCGAGTGAGCGTCCGTCGAAACCAACGATCGCCGAATGGCCGAAGTACGAGTACACGCCGTCGAAGCCGGTCGCATTCGCCACCGCCACATAGACGTTGTTCATCCACGCCATCGTCTTCGCCACCATCACCTGCTGCTCCTTGGCCGGATACATGTAGCCCTGGCAGCGCACGATCAGTTCAGCGCCGCGCATCGCGCAATCGCGCCAGATCTCCGGATAGTTGCCGTCGTCGCAAATGATGAGGCTGATCTTCATGCCCTTCGGCCCTTCCGACACGTACGTGCAGTCGCCCGGATACCAGCCTTCGATCGGCGTCCACGGCATGATCTTGCGGTACTTCTGCACGATTTCGCCCTGGTTGTTCATCAGTATCAGCGTGTTGTACGGCGCCTTCTTCGGATGTTCCTCGTGCTGCTCGCCCGTCAGCGAGAAGACGCCCCACACGTTGGCTTTCCGGCACGCCGCGCTGAAGATTTCCGTCTCCGCGCCGGGCACGGTCGATGCTGTTTCATACATTTCCTTCGCGTCGTACATGATGCCGTGCGTCGAATATTCGGGGAAGATGACAAGGTCCATCCCTGGCAGCCCCTGCTTCATTCCGACTACCATGTCCGCGATCTTGCGCGCGTTGTCGAGCACTTCCGCCTTGGTATGCAGCCGGGGCATCTTGTAGTTGACGACGGCTACGCCGACGCAGTCGTTGCTGCTGGAAATATCACCATGTCGCATTGCTTCTCTCCTGTTTCGATGTGAAACGCACGAATAAAAAAAGCCCGAACGGACGCGAAGGTCCGGTCGGGCTCTATTGCCTTTGCGATTCGCCGGCGATGTTGGCGGCGAGTGCGAAACCGTAAATGTACGGGCGAATGCTAGATGGCGCTCACACGCTTGTCAAGCCTATGTGCGAGGAGTTCTACCAAGGCTCTCTAGGCCGACCGCATGTGCGAATAGACGGCACTGTTGACCGACGTCACGTATCCGCTGGAAGCGATCGCCCACCGCTCCCCATGGCATCGATTTGCGCGACGGCGCATGGCATGCCGGCGCATCGTTCAGAATGCCGAGCGCCGGATTCGCTTAACGCATTCGTCCGAAAGCCTCATGCTGACCGTCCATGCGCATGATGTATAGAACGTTTCTCATTCACACGCACGTTTCGTAACGTGCGTGAATGCCAGGACACGTTGCCGCCTTTTTGATTCTCAAAGCGCTTGACAGATTATTTTGTTCACAAGAACCTAGCAACGTCATTCCGATCCGCGATGCGTCAATAGCGACGATATAGCGGCGGGGCAATAGAGCCCTCCAGACAGCCCGAAAAGGCATCTGGGGGGCTTTTTTTTTGGTCAAGGCCCGGGCTCGCCTGATGGCAGCTCAGCTTCACTTGGAAAGAACGTCATGTCACCTCCACAATCCGCAGGCGCCGGCAGCGAAGCGGCGCTTGACCACGTACTCGGCGAAGAGTACGAACACACACCGGTCCCGAATGTGGCGCGACGCAGTGTCATGTCGCTCGCGACCGTGTGGATCAGTTTTCCGATGATCATTACGAGTGCAATGACGGGCTCCATTCTCGTCGCAGGGATGGGTTTTAGCCGTGCGCTCACCGCGATGGCGATTGGCAACCTATTGATGTTCGCTTACGTTGGCTTGCTCGGTGGCCTGGGAGCGAAGCACGGTCTCAACTTCGCGCTGCTGGCGAGCCGCGTGTTTGGACGCAAAGGCTACGCTTTGGCCTCGGGCCTGCTTTCGAGTCTGCTGCTTGGCTGGTACGCGGTACAGACCGGCATTACCGGCAATCTCATTCACTCGTCTTCTGGCACAAGCTATCTCGTCATGACGTTCATCGCGGGTCTGCTTTATCTCGCGGTGACGTTCGTCGGAATCCGCGGGCTGCACTGGCTCGGCTTGGTTTCGGTGCCGCTCTTTCTTATCCTGGGGACGTGGGTGGCGGTCGATGCCGGCGGACACGCGGGATGGGGCACCGTGTTCAACTACAGCGGCACTAACCCGACATCGTCGATGGCATTCGGTGTCGGGTTGACGATCGTGATCAGTCTGTTCGTCGATGCGGGCACCGTCTCGGCGGACTTCAATCGCTGGGCGAAGAACGGTCGTGATTCGTGGATTGCCACGTTCACCGCTTTTCCGTTTGCCAACTGCTACGCGATGCTGATGGGCGGCATCATGACCGCGGCCATCGCCTTGCCGGCTCCGCAACCGTTCGGCATGGACAACATGTTCGGCTACATGCTGAACCAACACCAGACATGGCTGAGCACGGTTGCGGTCATATTCCTCTTCTGCAGCCTGGGCTCGGTTTGCGCTCACTGTCTATATAACTCCGCCGTCGGCTGGTCGCGGATCGTCGGCGTCAAGATGCGCACGGCCGCGGTCATACTTGCCGCGATCGGCATTGCCGTAGCCGCAACCAACGTTTGGGCGCTCTTCATTCCCTGGCTCTCTCTGCTGGGCATCATTGTTCCGCCGATCGGCGCCATCGTATTGGTTGACCAGTACCTCACGCGCCCGGGCGCGGGCATAGACTCCCAGTGGCGCGCTCAGGCTTTCGCCGCTTGGGCGATTGGATCAGTGGCGGCGTATGTTGTCGAAAAACGCTTTCCCGAATTTTCCACTGCCGTGTCGGCATTCGTCATCAGCGCCGTTGCCTACGGATTGATCGCGCAATTCTCGAAGACAGCAGGCATCGCTGCCGATAGCGCCTGACGATCAACGTCCCGACACCGTTTACACCGGCGCGTGCCCGCGCGTCCATATCAATGTATCTTCACTGAGGATTGCTTCATCGTGTCCGATTACAACATCTTTTCTCTCGGCGACATCGTGCTGCAAAGCGGCATGCGGATTCCCGACGCCAAGCTGGCCTACAAGACCTACGGGACTCTGAACGCCGCGAAAGACAACGTGATTGTCTACCCGACGTGGTATTCGGGCCAACACTATGAAAACGAATGGCTGATCGGCGAGGACAAGGCGCTGGATCCGACCAGGTACTTCATCATCGTGCCGAACATGTTCTGCAACGGTCTCTCGTCGTCGCCGAGCAATACGCCTGCTCCGTACGGCAAAGCGCGCTTCCCGAATGTGACCGCGTACGACAATGTGCGCATGCAATGGCGGCTCGTCACGGAGCTGTTCGGTATCGAGAAGATCGCTCTTGTTACGGGCTGGTCGATGGGCGCATTGCAGACATTCCACTGGGGTGCAATGTATCCGGAGATGGTCGAGCGAATCCTGCCGTTCCAAGGCTCTTCGAAGTGCTCGCGTCACAACTTCGTGTTCCTGGAGGGAGTCAAGGCGGCGCTCACCGTCGATGCCGCTTTCAGTGACGGGTGGTACGACGCTCGGCCCGACAAGGGCTTGCGTGCGGCCGCGCGCGTTTATGCGGGATGGGGATTGTCGCAAACGTTCTACCGGGAAAAGCTCGATCTCGAGAAGCTTGGCTACTCCTCTCTTGAAGACTTTCTGGTCGGTTTCTGGGAGGGTTGGCTGTTGTCGAAGGACGCCAACAATCTGCTCGGCATGCTGTGGACCTGGCAGTACGGCGACATCAGCAATAACGAAATGTATCAAGGCGACTTCGTGAAGGCGCTTTCGTCGATTCGTGCCAAGGCGATTGTCATGCCTTGCAAGACCGACCTTTACTTCCCGCCGGAAGACAGCGAATTTGAAGTCAGGCACATGCCGAATGCGGAGCTCCGCGTGGTCGATTCGATCTGGGGGCACTTTGCCGGCGGCCCTGGTACGAGCCCCGTCGACATCGAAGTGCTCGACAAGGCACTACGTGAACTGCTCGAACGCTGAAGTCCAACGCTGAGAACGCCGTGCCACTAGAAGCGCGGTGGAATAGCGGGGCGAACAAACTGAAAATCGCCAGACGACAGCGATCTCAGTTATATCGGATTACTACCTATTTAAGCAACAATCATGTTTATCAAAAGAAAACATCTCGCAGCGGCAGCGGTTGCGGGTGCACTTGTATCGGCCGCCCATGCGCAGAGTAGCGTGACGCTGTACGGCGTGCTGGACGAAAGCGTTCAGTTCACCAACAGCGGAAAAAGCCCGGGTGGCAAAGCCGGCCCGGTGTGGGCACTGGGCAATTCGGCCAACAACACGACGGTTTGGGGTATCAAGGGCAGCGAGGATCTTGGCGGCGGCATGCATGCCATCTTCGATCTCGAAAGCGGATTCAACCTCGGCAACGGCGCTAGCACCAATAGTGCCGACATGTTTTCACGGCAGTCATGGGTTGGCATCAAGGATGATCGCTGGGGCACATTGACACTCGGCAAGCAGTACAGCCCGGTCACGAATTATTTGTGCCCCGTATCGGCCTACTGCACGTTTGGCGGCAACACGTCGGCACACGTCTACGACAACGACACAGTCGGCGGAAGCTATACGGTCAGCAACTCGGTGACATACGAAAGTCCGGTTATTGCCGGTTGGCATTTCGGCAGCATGTACGCCTTTTCCAATGCGGCCGGCCAGTTTCAAAACAACCGTCTTGTGAGCGCCGGCACCGCGTATGACTACGGTCCATTCCACTTCGCGGCGGCTTATATGGACGCAGACAATCTGGTGAGCGCAAACAACACTTTGGGTGCCGTAAATGCGGGAATGGGGTACACCATCGCAGCCGGCGACCAGACCATCTGGGGCGGCGGCGCACGCGCCGACATCGGAGCCGGAACGGTCGGTTTGCTATATACACATTCCACTTACCTCTCACTCGCAAGCGGCAATTCGCTCGATGTCCGCGCCGGCGATGACCTCCGCTTCGATAACTACAGCGTTTACGGCAAATACCCGCTCACGCACGCGCTGAGCGTTGGCGCCGGCTACACGTTCACGACTGAGCACCTTTCCGGCGCGACGAGCGCAACCCTGCACAATCAGCAGGTCACGATGGAGGTCGACTACGGCTTGAGCAGGCGGACGCTGCTGTACACCGAGGCAGCCTATCAACACGTCTCCGGGGGTAATGGCCTAAGCCTTTCCTACGCGGAAATAGCGGACACAGGCATTCAATCAGGCACCAATAGCCAGACGCAGGTTAGTGTGGGTATTCGCCACAACTTCTGAGCCACACCATTTTCCGGTATTACCACGTTGTTGGCCGGTTCATGGAAACGCGGCGACAATTGGGTCGTCGGAGAAATCCGTGGGTGATTTTGAGACCGTTGGTGGTGTCCTGAAGAATCCGGTTCCAAAATGCTCGCTGGTCGTCTGTATGGCTGGAAGCGGGAGAGTGCCGCTTCCGGTCATACAGGTCGCGTATTTTGCTTGTGTGGCGTCAAGTGTTCGCCGTGCTGGACGGCGTCGCACACTTGGCACTGGCCTTGTCAACTCGCCGGTAGCGAGATGAAAGAGCGGCAGAGGTGGTCCATCCTCAATCTCGGGCGTGAGACACCGATCGAAATTCGACAGGCGAAGTACCTGAACGTTGTCGAACAAGACCAACGGGCAATCAAACGCAGAAGTGCGCGATCCCAAGCCGCATCAGGCTCTTCCCAAACTGCCGATCGGCGGCTATGCCGGTCCGACGCGCCGCGTACTAGTGGTGGACAACGAGCGGGTAGACCGCGAGCTACAAGTCAGGTTGCTCGGTCCGCTGGGCTTCGATGTCCAGGAAGCCGCCTCCGGGATCGAGGCGCTGCGGGCCGTCTCTTCGTTCGTGCCCGATCTGATCCTGCTCGATATCGGCATGCCGCTGCTGGATGGTTGGGAAACCGCGCGGTTGCTTCGCGCGAATTTGATGAGCAATGCGCCCATTATCGTGGTCTCAGCCAATGCATTCGACAAGGGCGGGGAAAACGCCGCAGGCATTCGCAACGAGGATTTTCTCGTCAAGCCTGTCAATGTTGTCGAACTGCTGGAATTGATCCGAGAGCGCTTGAATCTGCAGTGGGTCCCGGCAACGCCCGCTGTTGTGGCGCACGTACCAACGGAGAAACTGCTTGATATTGTGGTGATAGCGCTTGATGGTCGCGTCGCTTAACCTCGCTCATTCCTTGCCCAACTGCAGTACTCGTCCAGCTGCGACTGGAATGGAATCGGCTCGAGGGGCGGAGGAAAGTAGCCGAGATAGCGAAGCCAGGCCCGGGCGGTCTGCACGAATCGTTCGCGCGTGAAGTCTGTGTTGAGGCCGCGACCGCAGGCGCGCTCTCGATCGTTCCAGGGGTGCGCCACCGTCCGCACCTGTTCAATCGTCACCCGCAGGTCCGGATAGACGCTAAGCTTGCGCGCTACCCAGAGCAGATCATCCGCCTTGAGCAGGAGAGTGGAGCGGGAGTCGCCCCGTTGCGCACAGTAGGTCAGGTATCGCCGACGCTCGTCGGGATATGGTGCGCTCGCGTGACGAGCGACGGCCGATGGACGCTCAAAGAGTTGTTCGAACATGGCTGGACCTCCAAGAAATTGCCGAGGTCTTACCAAGAACATCCATTATTTATGTGGCGTCAAGTTCTCCGCAGCCCTTGCTATCCGGCCTCCTGCGAATTCAACACAACATTTCCTGGGTTTCATCTTTATCTGCGGCAGGTCTCGTCGCGGGGCTTTCCAGTTGCAGCGGAAGACCCGAGGGGATCGCATGCGGGCGAGACTCAGGCAGATCAAGGAGGCGCTACGGAAGCGCATGCACGAACCGATCCCAGTGCAAGGGCAATGGCTCAGGCAGGTAGTTCGCGGATACTTTGCGTATCACGCAGTGCCTACCAACTCGCGGGCACTCGGCGCATTTCGACATCACGTCACCGCTCTATGGCGGCGCACGCTCCGGCGGCGCAGTCAGAAGGACGCCATGACGTGGGAGCGAATGAGACGAATCGCCAATGCCTGGCTTCCGCCCCCTCGGATCCTTCATCCGTGGCCTGACCGGCGCTTCGCCGTCAAACACCCGAGGTAGGAGCCCGGTGCCCGAATTGGGCACGCCGGGATCTATTGGTATGGACGCCCCCACCCACAAACCAATGGCCCTAACGTGCCATAGTGGAGTGGAAGGGTTGCTGAAACCACTTTAACCAAGAGGAGCGTCCGGCAATGAAGATTACGACCGTTGGTATCGACTTGGCGAAAAATGTATTTCAAGTGCACGGTGTTGACGAGCACGGCAAGACCGTCCTGAGGAAGCAACTCAAGCGCGACCAGGTCGTCGCCTTTTTTGCCAACATCCCGCAGTGTCTGATCGGTATGGAAGCCTGCGGAAGCGCTCACCATTGGGCTCGCAAGCTGCGCGACCTAGGCCACGATGTGAGGCTAATGGCACCACAATTCGTCAAACCCTACGTGAAAACGAACAAAAACGATGTGACTGATGCTGAAGCTGTTAGCGCCGATGTAAAAATGACCCACCTCGCCGAAGTAAACCTGACCCACCTCGGGGGAGCAAGATGGCGGCTTTTTGCCGTCGATGCTAAGTCAGGAGCAAACAGTGGAAATCAAGGTGTTGGCAAGACGGGGAATGGGCGTGCGAGAGATAGCCAGGCAGATGGGCATCTCGCGCAATACGGCGCGTCGCTATCTGCGCGACGAACAGGCCGGGCACTATAAGCCGCGCGAGCCACGTGCGACGAAGCTCGAGCCGTTTAAGAGCTATGTGCTCGAACGCGTGGCGGCAGCGCGGCCGCACTGGATTCCAGCGACGGTGTTGCTTCGCGAGTTGCGCGAGGCCGGCTATGAAGGTGGCATCAGTCAGCTGAAGGCATTTCTCGCGCCGCACAAGCGAGCCGAAGCCGAGCCGGTGGTTCGCTTCGAGACGGCGCCTGGCAAGCAGATGCAAGCGGACTTCACGGTCATTCGCCGGGGCCGCGCACCGCTGTTGGCGTTGGTGGCCACGCTCGGCTACAGCCGTGCGAGCTTCGTGCGCTTCACTGCTGGCGAGGATGCGACGACGCTGTGCGAGTGCCTGCGCGAAGCGTTCTTCCACTTCGGTGGCACGCCTGAGCAAGTGCTGTTCGATAACGCAAAGTCGGTGATTATCGAGCGCGATGCTTTCGGCGAAGGCCAGCATCGATGGAATACGCAGTTGCTCGCGCTGGCGGACACGTACGGCTTTACGCCGAAGGTATGTCGCCCCTATCGAGCCAAGACCAAGGGCAAGGTCGAACGTTTTAACCGCTATTTGAAGGAGAGTTTCGTGGTACCGCTGGCCGCTACCCTCAAGCAATCGGGCCTTACGTTGGATGTCGACGCCGCGAATGCGCACATCGGACGTTGGCTTACGGAAGTCGCCAACGTGCGCGTTCATGCGACGACACGCGAGCGTCCGGCAGCGAGGCTGATGGTTGAACAAGCGGCGTTGCTGCCGCTACCGGCCACAAAGACGGCCCCCTTCCCGGCGACGCCTCGGCCGCGTCGCGTATTACCGCGCGAGAGCTTGCAACATCCGCTGGCGGTCTACGACGCGTTGCTGGAGGTCGCCGCATGAATCTGCAATACGAACGCATTGCCGGCCTATGCACGCAGCTCAAGCTCGACTGTGTTGGCCGCGACTGGGGCTCGCTCGCGCAGCACGCTGCAACGCGCGATGCGAGCCTGGCCGACTTCCTCGAGCAACTGCTGACGGCGGAGTTCGACGCGCGCGAAGAACGTAAGCGGCAGACGCTCACGAAGCTCGCGTCGCTGCCGAGCGTTAAGACGTTGGAGCAATACGACTTCGGCTTCGCCAGCGGCGCACCGCGCGCGCAAATTCAGGAGTTGGCGAGCTTGGCGTTCATCGAGCGCGCCGAGAACGTCGTACTGCTGGGGCCGTCCGGCGTCGGCAAGACGCACATCGCGAGTGCGCTGGCCTATCGTGCGACCCAGGCGGGCATCAAGACGCGGTTCATCACGGCCGCTGACTTGATGATGCAACTGGCAACGGCGCGGCAGCAGAACCGGCTGAAGGAGTTCTTCAATCGAGCGGTTGTCGGGCCCAGACTGCTCGTGATTGATGAAATTGGCTATTTGCCCTTCGGGCGCGAGGAAGCGGACCTGTTCTTCAACGTTGTCGCCAAGCGCTACGAGCGCGGCGCCATCGTGTTGACGAGCAATTTGCCGTTCACGCAATGGGCCTCGGCGTTCGCCGACGACCAGACGCTGACGGCCGCAATGCTCGACAGGCTGCTGCATCACGCGCACATCGTGCAAATCAGCGGCGAGAGCTACCGCTTGAAGGACAAGCGGAAAGCGGGACAAACGAGCACGCGGGCGAGCGCGAAGGCAGCCGCGTGATAGGGGCCCGGGTGGGTCAGTTTTACTTCGGCGATTCGTCGAAAAGTGGGTCAAATTTAAATCGGCGTTGACATGAAGCCATCTGCGAAGCGGTTGGCCGACCAAACATGCGTTTCGTGCCGATCAAGAACATCGAGCAACAGGCCGTGCTGGCGTTGCATCGCGTCCGTCAAGGATTTGTAAAGGCGCGGACGGCGCAAGCCAACCAGATCCGTGGACTGCTGGCGGAATTCGGGCTTGTAATTCCGCAGGGCATCGCCCACATCGCCAAGCGCGTACTGGAGCTTATTGAGGATGCGAGCAATGAGTTGCCGGGTTCGTTCCGTCTGCTTGTGCAGCGCCTACTGGAGCAATTGAAGGAGCTTGATCGTCAGGTCCATGAGATCGAGAATCAAATTATCATCTGGCATCGCACGAACGATGGCAGCCGCAAGCTGGCCAGGGTTCCCGGCATAGGGCCGATCACGGCCAGTGCGATGGTGGCTTCTATTGGCGACGCCAAGAGTTTCAAAAATGGCCGACAGGTAAGTGCCTGGATCGGGTTAGTGCCCAAGCAAAACTCCACTGACGGCAAGACGGTGCTATTGGGGATGAGTAAGCGAGGGGATTCATATCTTCGAACGCTACTGATCCAGGGCGCACGCTCGGTGATCTACGCGGCGCAGCGAAAGGAGACTCCCGACGACGGCTGGCTGAGTCGGCTGCTTAAGCGGCGTAACGCCAATGTGGCGGCCGTTGCCCTGGCTAACAAGAACGCCAGAATTATCTGGGCGTTGCTGTCCAGTGACCGCGAGTTCCGCTCTGACTACGCGACGGTTATCGCAGTCGCGTAGTCAGAGCGGCTTGAAAAATCCCCCGTAACCCCGTAGCGGACCAGCTCTATCGATTGCTCAGGTGATCATGAATTGATGGCAAAACTGGTAAGACCGTGGCCAAGAAAATCTGACCCGCACAGCGTGCCTCGAGCACACGGATCTATTGAGAACCTGGCCAGCGGATTCCATCAGGGACAGCGGCAACGCCGCACCGAAAGTCCGGATGTATGAGTGCAATCTCTACCTTTGAGCCGTCACAGATTGAAAGCTTGGCAAACCGGGGGCGTCCATGTATGTGCGGGGGGTGCTCAGTAATGGGCATCCCTACCGCAATCCTAGACCCGCTACTGCCCCTCAATTGCTTTCCTAAAATGTCCCAACGTCGCGCCATACCGGTCGTTCACCCACGGTCCGCGCCACTCGCGAGATAAACGAAGGTCGTTGTGTCGCATTCGCGTATTTCAGGGTGCTGTCGAACGACGATTCTGCGAGTCTCCGATGAGCCAAATGCCGATTTACCCGAGGCTCGCTTTGACAGCAGGATGCATGCCCACAGGTTTTCTGTGAAGAGGCCTTTTAGGGGCCTCTGCGTCGACGTCGCGCGGGCTACTCACGGGCTTTCAACACGAATGGTGGATAACCGATCCGATCACGTACGCGGTGCATAGGCGGGGCTATTGACGCATCGATGACCTCTCGTGGCACATCGAAGACGCAAGAAATGCGGGGCCGGCCAGCCCTCTGTGCAACAACGCTTACACGTTGGCCGAGAGAATGCCTAGTCAACGCGATGCTATGGCGTTGCTTGAATGCAACGTAAACACCCGGTCAAGAATCGGGAGTCGGCATTACTGCGCTTAGCACCCGTGGTACCACGCCTGAATCGTTGCAAATTTGTGGCGGATTATCGCAGTAATGTGAAATAGAACCTTGCGCCGCCCCAGGCGCGAGATCTTTCATCTGCGCTCTTATACTCGCGGCGGTGTCTTTTCCATTCCTACACGCTGGAGCGGTTAATGAAGTCTCTGAAAAAGATCCCCGTCGCTGTCGCCATCTCCGCAGCACTTGCCGCATCGGCCGCCCACGCACAGAGTTCGGTCACGCTTTATGGCCTGATTGACGCCGGCCTGATGTATACCAACAACGTCAAGGGGCAGGGCGCCCTGATTCAGGCAACGAGTGGCAACATCAATGGCAGCCGGTTCGGCCTGCGCGGCGCAGAGGATCTCGGTGGTGGCCTGAAGGCGATTTTCGTGCTCGAGAATGGTTTCAACGTGCAAAACGGCAAGCTCGGCCAGGACAGCCGAATGTTTGGTCGTCAGGCCTATGTTGGCCTGAGCAGCAGCCAGTTCGGCACGGTGACAGTGGGTCGTCAATACGACTCGCTGGTCGACTTCGTGGCTCCTCTGTCCGGTACGGCTGGTACGTTCGGCGACACGGGTTTTGCTCACCCGTTCGACAACGACAACCTGAACCATTCGTTGCGCTTCAGCAATGCCGTCAAGTACATGAGCAACAACTATGCGGGGCTGAAGTTCGGCGGCATGTACGCGTTTTCGAACAGCACAAGTTTCGCCGTTAACCGTGCTTACAGCGCCGGTGCAAGCTATAGCCACGGTCCGTTGAATGTCGCCGCGGGCTACCTGCAGATCAACGGCTCGTCCGCCGGCACTGACAACACCGCACCTGGTGCCGTGGACCTCAAGGAATCGACCGCGAACGGCACTGGCGGCTTCGCGCTCGGGTCGAACGTCCAGCGCACGTTCGGCGCAGGCCTGAACTACTCCTTCGGTCCGGCGGTGGTCGGCTTCGTCTATACGAACAGCCATTTCCAGGGCACCAATTCGTTTGGCCTGAACAATGGCTCGATGCGTTTCGATAACTACGAACTGAACGCGAAATATGCACTGACACGGGCCGTCAGCCTCGGTATTACCGACACCTACACCGACGCTCACCTGAACGGCACGACGACGTACGGCGCTGATCCGAAGTGGAATCAGGTCAACGCCCAGGCGGTGTACTCGCTGACAAAGCGCACCGATGTCTACGCGGAAGCAATGTACCAGCACGCGATCGGCAACCAGTTCGTCGCATTCATCAACACCGCAGGCGGTGCATCCTCGACCGCCAATCAGGTGGTGGCGACGGTGGGGATGCGCACGCGTTTCTAAGGAGCCCTCAAGCGGAACCGGTTGCGCCAGCGAATTAACCTCTGCACAGATTCATCTTGGGCCCCCGCTCGATTCAGAATGGATGCCTCCAGATTTGTCGGGACTGTCGTCCCGGGTCCAGACGAAAAGGTGTTTATGGTCCAGTAAAGGCGAAGCGAGAGGCCGCTGATACTTGCGCCCATGCGACTTTCTCCGAGGAAATATTTTGGCCCGTCCGTTTGGACGGGCTTTTTTTGAGCGGGGTCCGCGAGTATGCGAGGGGCCCTCGATGTCGTCCACTTCTCAGATATAGGATAAGGCAGAGGATGTTTAGCGAAGCCGGCGCGGCATACATGGATGGTCGGAGGCGCAGCACGAAATCCGCTTCTGCTTCGCTGTAAATTCTTTGAGCTAAACCGCTCCGCTGGCGCGGACGATTATGGGCATTGAATCAGACGGTGGCGATGACGCTGGCGCGGTCTCGACGGGTGGGGGTTATGCGAGCGGATGGCCCCGATGACCGGGCGCGAGGCAAGGCGTTGCCAGCCGCCGCAGCATCCCGCCAACCGTCGTCAGAGGGTGGGCTCGGTGTTGGGGGAGCACTGGCATGGCCGAAAGCGTAGGGACTATTGTTCCGGCGAAAGATGTCAACGGCTAGGCGGGCCATTGACATCGGAGCCGCCGCGCGCAGCGCTTTGAGAATGAAGCCGGCTTGGCCGACGAATTACCGGCTGCCGTCGCTTCGCCGAAGGGCGACTCGTCCAATCCGGTCATTCGAGCTTCCCGCGATTCGACTGTTTCTGCACGGCTGGTTTCGGAGAAATCGAATAGGCGCGATTGACCCTGATGACGCCAGTATCGGCTTGTTGACGAGCCCGCCGGCCTCTTGGTCGATGTAAGGCATCCAACCTCGATAATCACGTCCCTCGCGAGCACCTGTTGAGAAGCATCGATTACTTCCTGGACTCAACCGGCGTACCTTTCCTGCGAAAGGAACGCTTGTAACGATGCGGATCTTTACAAACAATGAGTTCGGTTCGCCATCTCTTCGGAGCGTCTGTGCTTCGGCTTAAATCTATCGCGTTCCTACGCGGCTCCTGCCGCTTTCACGCAGCGATTTCGTTTGAACAGAATCGCTGCCTGTCTCGTTGGCTCCACAGGTTCGGGCCGACTCAGTGATAATTGACGGCCACATGCCGGCACGCCCGCCACCGCCGCGCGCGAATCGCCACGTCGCCCGGGCGCAGAAACTCGATGTGCATCGAAACCAGGCGGCGCTGAGCTAAACCGTTGCAAAAACACTCGTCGTCGTGCGACGATTTGCTCGCATGGAAATGTGCGCGAGCAGAACATGGGACAGTCATGAAATCGACAACCGAACATCCTGCGAAACCGGGGATAAAGACCGAGGAGAGCCAGACAATGTCAAACCAGGCCGCCCCTGCGCGGCCTCCAGCAAAACGGCCATCCAAGAAGGCGCCACAACGGCTGCCCCGCGCGGCGCGGCAGGCACAGGTGCTCGCGAAAGCGGCCGAATATTTTTCGGAGCACGGCCTGAACGCCCAGACGCGCGCGATCGCGCAGGCCTGCGGGGTCTCGCAGCGGCTGCTCTACAGCCTTTTCCCGAGCAAAGCCGCGCTGATCGAAGAGGTTTACAACCGCGAAGTCGCTGGCCTGTTCAAAGCGATGTGGTTCGTCCAGTTGAAGAATCGCAGCGTGCCGCTGGAGATGCGCCTCGTCACTTTCTACCGCGAATACTACGAGTCGCTGCTGACGCGCCGCTGGCTGCGACTGTTCCTTTACTCGTCGTTGGCGGGGCTGCGTATGGCGCCGACCTACACCAACGCGGTGGTCACGCACGCGCTGGAGATCGTTGTCACCGAGGCCGCGCATGACGCGGGACGCGGCGTGCCGACGAACATCGACGAACGGACCGAGATCGGCTGGATGCTGCACGGCGCGGTGTCGCACCTGGCAATCCGCCGCCGCGTCTATGCAAACGACAATACGACACCAGCCGAACAGGTGATCGCGATGAACGTGCGGGCGTTTCTTGCCAGCATTCCAGCGCTGCTGCCAGCGCGGCAGGCCGCCTGACGCACCCGCCGCACGCCATCAAAGCGGCGCGACGCACAACCTCCAGACCGCGCACCGTGCTGCGCCGACGTCGCTCCTCCCGCTGATCCCGACACCCGGGCGGCGCTGCAGCCGCTGCAACGCCGCCCGCTCACTCCACCTGATATCGCAACGCGAAATCTTCCGTCGCGCGCCGGCAGCGAGACCGGCCATGACGCCCGAAGTGTCAGACTCAGCCACCTTTTGTCGTCAGGTGATGTCGTATGGATCATCAGAATGATGGAAGAGTCCCGGCTAGAAGATGGCATAAGTCTCTGTAAATTAACAATAAAATGAATTGACCTGTCGAATTCTCAGTCATGTCAGATGATGTATAAAAATTTAAGTCTTCAATTGACGATTTATTTTGACGTGAATATTGTTCGTTCCGAAGCGGTCAGGGAAATTTGATCATCACCACAAGGGGTGCCGCAGCGGCGGCCGGGAGCGAATCATGAGCGAAGTGATGAAGTTCGGCAGTGGTCGTCGTCGTTTTCTGCAGATCTCCGCGGGCGCGGGGCTGGCTGCGGCCGGCATGCTCGGCGGACTCCCGCGCGCCCGCGCCGCGGACGTCGTCAATCTGTACACCTGGTCGGCGGGAGTCGATACGGTCAAGCGCGAAGTTGCGGCGTTTGAGAAGGAAACCGGGCTTGCGGTCAACTACAACAACCTGCCGTTCGCGCAGTATCGCGAGGCGATGATCACCAAGTTCGTCGGTCAGGCGCCGGTCGATGCGCTGTGGGTCTCCGACGGCTGGCTGCCTGAGTGGGCCGACGCAGGCTGGCTCGCGCCAATCGACGCATATCCGCAACTGCTGAAGTACAACAGCGACGTGCAGGACTTCTGCACGCAGTCGACGCGGTACAAGGGTCATCAGTACGGGATGACCTATTACACCGACTACATGGCGTTCCTCTATGACGCGAGCATGCTGGCGAAAGCCGGCATCGCCGCGCCGCCCGCGAGCTGGGACGAACTCGTCGACCAGTCGCTGAAGATCAAGAAGGCCGGCCTGTCGAACTACCCGCTGATGATGTCGATGGCGCGCGAGAGCTGGCTGATCGAGTTCATGTCGTCGCTGGTGTTTTCGCACGGCGGGCGCTTCGTCGACGACAGCGGCCGCGTCATGATGGACGATCCGAAGCACGGCGCGATCAGCGCGTTGCAATGGATCGTCGACGCGGTCAACAAACACCACATCCTATCGCCGGCCTGCGTTGAACTCGGCGAGTTGAACGGCTTCAAGGCCGTCGCCTCCGGCAACCACGCGTTCGCGCTGCTGCCGCGCTACCGGATCCAGGCGCTGAACGATCCACGCCAATCGCACGTCGCCGGCAACATCAGGCAGGCGCTGATGCCCGCCGGTCCGAACGGTTCGCACGCAACAGTTGCCTGGATGCGCATGCACGCGATGAGCGCGGCCGCCGGCGCAAACAAGGCGCGTGCGGCGAACGCGGTACGCCTGATCGAAGCCTTCGGCGGGAAGTTCGACGGTCAGTACGCATTCCAGAAGGCGATGTTCCTCGATACAGGCACCGCGTTCGGCGTGAAGCCGCTGTTCAGCGATCCGCAGGTGCGCGCCGCATATGAGAAGTACGGCGACTTCGCGATGTTCCAGAAACAGCAGGACCTCGCGCGCAAGAAGGACGTGATTACGCGCTGGTTCGGCGAGTGGGACGAAGTCAACAGCAGCGCGTGGCAGGCCGCGATCCTTGGCCAGTCGAGCGCCGCCGACGCGTTGAAGAAATCGGCCAGCAAATGGGCCGAGCTCAGCAAACAGGCCTGAGGTCGCGATGAGTGCACCTGCTCTAACCCGCCGCTGGCTCGTGCGGCACCCGGTGTCGGCTACCGACCAGCGCAGCGCGATGCTGCTGTTGCTGCCGATGTTCGTCGTACTGCTCGCGGTCGCCGTGTTCCCGGTGCTGTATTCGCTGTGGACGAGCCTGTTCGACATCCATCTGACGCGCATGGACGCGCCGTTCGTCGGACTCGGCAACTACATCGCGATTTTCCGCGACCCGGACTTCTGGGCCGCGGTCGGGCGTACGGTGTGGTTCACGGTGGTGTCGGTGCTCGCGATCATGGTGATCGCCACGCTTATCGCGCTGCTGCTCAACCGGGAGTTTCGCGGCCGCCGCATCCTCTCGGCCGCGCTGCTGATTCCGTGGGCGATTCCGTCCGTGGTCGACGGCCTGATGTGGAAGTGGATCTACGACTCCGGCTACGGCGCGCTGAACGGCCTGCTGTTGCAGCTCGGCGTGATCGGCCATTACATGGTCTGGCTCGGCGACACGCACAAGACATTGCTGCTGATCGCCAACGCGTTCGTCTGGAAGGAAGTGCCGCTCGCGACGATCCTGCTGCTCGTCACGCTCAAGTCGGTTTCGCCGGACCTCTACGCGGCCGCCCGTGTTGACGGCGCGACAGCGCTGCGCCGCTTCGTGCATGTGACGCTGCCGTCGATGCGGCCAGGTTTCATGCTCGTGATGATCTACGAGGCGATGACGGCGGTCCGTCACTTCGATCTGTTCTTCATCCTGACCGAAGGCGGTCCGGCCGACGCATCCCACGTGCTGTCGTGGCACATCTACGTCGAGACGTTCCGCAAGCTGTCGTTCGGCAGCGGCGCGGCGGTCGCCTACGTGCTGGCGCTTGCCACCTTCGCGATGTCCTACACGATCATCCGTCTGCTCGGCAGGAGGCTCTAGGCATGTCATCCGCTCCGTTTATCAAGCGCATCGCACTGTTCGCCGCCGCGGCGCTGATGCTGGTCTACGTGCTTGCGCCGGTCGCATGGCTCGTGTCATCTTCGCTGCAGCGCGAGGCCGACATCACCTCGATTCCGCCGCACTGGATTCCGCACCCGGCGACGCTCGCGAGCTTCCGCGCGATCGTCCAGGCCGGCACCGGCACGCTGCCGGCCGATGCGTCGTTCGTGCCGTCGAGCGCACAGTATCTGCTGCCGGCGCTGCGCAACAGCCTTGTCGTCGCGTGCGCGGTGGTCGTGCTAAATCTCGCGGTCAGCGTGCCGGCCGCCTACGCGATGGCAAAAATCCGCTACGTCGGGCGCGACCTGTCGGTGTACTTCATGCTTGCCACACGAGTCATTCCCGACATCGCATTGATCGTGCCGTTCTTCCTGTTCGTGCGCAAGCTCGGGCTGCTCGACAACGTCGGCGCGCTGATCATTACCTATCTCGCACTGACGGTTCCGTTCAGCGTGTTCATGCTGCTCAGCTATTTCGAGGGTCTGCCCGACGAGCTCGACAAGGCCGCGCGGGTCGACGGCTGCTCGCGGATCCAGGCGCTCATCAAGGTGTTTTTGCCGCTCGCGTTGCCGTCGCTCGTCGCGGTGATCCTGTTCACCTTCCTGACGAGCTGGAACGAGTTCCTTTTCGCACTCATGTTCACGCAAACCGCCGCGTCGCAGACGGTGCCGATCATTGTCGCGTCGTTCACGTCGGATTTCACCACCAGCTTTTCGTTCATCAACGCGGCCGGCGTCGTCGCGATCGTTCCGCCCGTCATCATCGCCGTGGTGTTCGAGCGCTACATCGTCTCCGGCCTGACCGCCGGCGCGGTCAAGGGATAAGGGGATCGAAACATGGCCCAAATCGAGTTTCAACAAGTGGCGAAACGCTATGCCAACGGGCATGTAGCGCTGCACAACCTGAACCTGCGAATCCGGGACAAGGAGTTCCTGGTGCTGCTCGGGCCGTCCGGCTGCGGCAAGTCGACGACGCTCAACATGATCGCCGGCCTCGAAGAGGTTACCGAAGGCAGCCTGCGTTTTGACGACACCGAGGTGAACGACATGCCTGCCCACAAGCGCGATGTCGCGATGGTGTTCCAGAGCTATGCGCTTTATCCCCACAAGAACGTCTATGAGAACATCGCGTTCGGGCTGCGCATGCGCAAATATCCGCAGCACGAGATCGACTCGCGGGTACGGGCAGCGGCCCGTTCGCTCGAGATCGAGCACCTGCTCGAGCGGCGGCCCGGCCAGTTGTCCGGCGGGCAGCGGCAGCGCATCGCGCTGGGCCGCGCGATGGTGCGCCAGCCGTCGGTGTTCCTGATGGACGAACCGCTCTCCAACCTCGACGCGGCGCTGCGCGTGTCGATGCGCGCCAGCATCAAGGCGCTGCATCAGTCGATGCAGACCACCTTCGTCTACGTGACACACGACCAGGCCGAGGCGCTGACGCTTGCCGACCGGATCGTCGTGATGTGCCAGGGCGTTGTGCAGCAGATCGGCACACCGGATGACATCTACGAACGGCCGGCGAACAGGTTCGTTGCCAACTTCCTCGGCAGCCCGCCAATCAACTTCCTCGACGGTGTCCTCGAAGACGCGGGCGCAGGGCTGTGCTTTCGGCGCGGCGGTCTGTCGCTCGCACTTGACGAAGCCACGCGCCGGCGACTCGCCGCACGCGCGGGCCAGGCGATCACGCTCGGCATTCGCGCGGAGGATATCGACGAGCACGCGCACGATGGGGACTGTCGGATCACCGGCGAGATCACGTCGCTGCTACCGGTCGGTTCCGATCAGTTCATCGGCCTGTGCAGCGACGATCATCAGATGTTCTTCCGCGTAGGCAAGGAACGCTCGTTCGCGGTCGGCGAGCGCATGTCGATCTCCGTTAACCGGCGTCGCCTGCATCTGTTCGATCAGGCAAGCGGCACCAATCTCGCGGTGTGATGCCATGAAACCATCCGTCTTTTCATATCACCGGCCCCACTCGCTCGACGACGCGCTCGCGCTGCTCGCCGAGCACGGTTTCGATGCGAAGGTGATCGCCGGCGGCCAGTCGCTCGGGCCGATGATGAACATGCGCTTCGCGCAGCCCGCGCATCTGGTCGACCTCAATGCGCTGCCGCAGCTTGCCGGCATCGAGCGCACCGGCAGCACCCTCAGGATCGGCGCGCTCACGCGCCACCACGAGCTCGCGACCAGCCCGCTGGTACGCGACGCATGCCCGCTGCTCGCGCTGGCGGCCGCAACGGTCGGGCACTACGCAATCCGTCAACGTGGCACGCTCGGCGGCAGCCTTGCGAACGCGGACCCGGCCGCACAGCTGCCGCTGATCGCGCGCACGCTGGACGCGCGCGTCGAGGTGGCCGGTCCGGGCAGGACGCGGGAAATCGCGGCCGCGGATTTCCTGCTTGCGGCGATGACGACCGCGCTCGAAGCGGACGAGATCGTCACCGCCGTGCGCTTTCCGTGCGCGCGGCCCGACGAGGGCCACGGCTTCGAGAGTTTCAGCCGTCGCCACGGTGACTTTGCGATTGCCGCATGCGCGGTTAGTGCCATCGTCGATGCGGGACGCTTCACGCATTTGCGGATCGGCGTGGGCGGCGTTGGCGACGTGCCGGTGTCGCTCGATGACGTCGCGGCGAACTTCATCGGCGCAACTGCCGACGACGCGACGATTGCGTTCGTTGCCGAACGCGTGGCCGCCGCGATCGATCCACACGACCAACCGGGGATCAGCGCTGCGTATCGGCGCGAGCTGGTCCATGCGCTGAGCACGCGCGCACTCGCGCGCGCCAGCAAGTACACCTTGCAGGACATCTGAACGATTTATGGAAAAGACGGCGATTCATCTTCAGGTCAACGGTGCGTTGTACGACGTGCGCTGCGAGCCTCGCAAGCTTCTGTCGGACGTGCTGCGCGAAGACTGCCGGCTGACCGGCACGCATGTCGGTTGCGAACACGGCGTGTGCGGAGCATGCACCGTGCATGTCGACGGCCGGCCCGTGCGCGCGTGCCTGACCTATGCGGTGCAGGTCGACGACGTGCCCATTACGACGATCGAATCGATTGCGGCTGGCGGGCAGTTATCAGTGCTGCAGCAGGCACTGCACGAATGCCACGGGCTGCAATGCGGCTTCTGCACGCCGGGCATCGTGATGACGTTCGAGGCGTATTTGCTCGAGAACGCGAAGCCTACTGAAGCGCAGGTGCGCGACGTGCTCTCCGGCAATCTGTGCCGCTGCACCGGCTACCAGAACATCGTGCGCGCGGTCATGCTGGCGGCCGAACGCCTGCGCGCGGAGGCCGTCGATGTCTGAGGCAGACTTTCGCTACCTGAACCGGCCGGTGCCTCGCACCGAGGACTACCGGCTGCTGACTGGCCACGGGCGCTATCTCGACGACATCGAGATTCCGGGCGCGCTGCACGTCTGTTTCGTGCGCTCGCCCCATGCGCACGCGCGCATTGTGTCGATCGACGCGAGCGCGGCGCTCGCGATGCCCGGCGTCGTCACGGTCGTGACCGGCCGCGATCTTGCGCAGTGGACCCGGCCGCTCCGCGTCGCGCCCCCGATCGAAGGACTGCTGCCGGTCGAGATCGAGACGATGCCAGTCGAGATCGTCCGATTCCAGGGCGATCCGGTCGCGTGTGTCGTCGCGGCGGACCGCTACATCGCCGAGGATGCGGCCGAACAGGTGCTGGTAAAGTTCGACACGCTGGCCGCCGTGACCGACATGTGGCAGGCGCTTGAGGCCGACGCGGTGCAGATCGATCCGATGGTGCCCGGCAACCTGGTCTCGCACCAGACGTTCACGCACGGCGATCCCGCCGGGGTTGAGGCCACCGCCTATCGCATCGTCGAAGCGAGCTTCGGCCAGCAACGGCAGACCCATGTGCCGATCGAGACGCGCGGCTGCGCGGCGGTGTGGGATCTGGGCCGCAAGCATCTGACCTTCCATATCGGCACGCAGGTACCACATCCGCTGCGCACGCAACTCGCGGCGCGTCTGGCGCTCGACGAGTCGCAGGTCACGGTGATCTCTCAGGACGTTGGCGGCTCGTTCGGTCAGAAGATCGCACTGTATCGCGAGGAGCTGACGGTCGCGGCGCTTGCGCGCCACCTCGGACGACCGGTGCGCTGGCGCGAGGACCGGCTCGAAAACCTGACGGCCGCCGGGAATTCGCGCGAGGATTTCTGCCGCACGCGCGCGGCAGTAGATCAGCACGGCACACTGCTTTCGCTCACGCTCGAGATGCGCGAGGACTTCGGCGCCTACTGCTTCTTTCCGGCGAACTACCTGGCGCGCGTCGTCGCAATGATCCTGAGCGGGCCGTACCGGCTCGACCATTACGCGTTCGACGTGAAGATCGTGCTCAGCCACAAATGCGGGAACGCGCCAATGCGCGCCCCGATGTCGATCACGAGCTGGGTGATGGAAGGCACGATCGACGCGATCGCGCGCGAACTCGAACTCGATCCGGTCGAGGTCCGCCGCCGTAATCTGATTGCTCCGCAGGAACTGCCGTACCGGACGCCGACCGGCGAAACGCTTGCCGATATCACGCCAACGGAAACCTTCGAGGCGGTCCTGCGGGCGGTCGACTACGCCGGGTTTCGCACGCGCCAGCGCGATGCGCGCGCACGCGGGCGCTATCTCGGCCTTGGGCTGTGCAACGTCGTCGAGCCGACCACCTACGGCTCGCGCTTCTACAAGGCTGCCGGAATTCCCGGTTCGGGCCACGAGGCGAGCTGGATACGGATTGAGCCGAGCGGCATCGTTAACGCGTCAGTCGGACTCGGACCGAGCGGCCAGGGCTACGAGAGCGCGATGGCAAATGCGGTCGCCGAAGGGCTCGGCGTCGAGCCGTCGAAAGTGCGCATCCACATGGGTCATACCGACATCGCGCCATACGGGATGGGCAGCCGCGGCGCGCGTAGCGGCACTGCCGGCGGAGGCGCGCTGTTTCTGTGCGCGCAGGACGCCCGGCGCAAGGTGCTCGCCATTGCCAGCACGCGACTTGACGTGCCCGCCGCGGCGCTGCGCCTCGCCGATGGCCGCATCGAGCAACGCGAAGGCGATGCCTGGCACGGCACCGCGCTCACGCTGACCGACATCGCGCGGCAGGCGTACATGGACCCGACGTCGCTGCCGCCGGGACTCTCGCCTGGCCTCGAGTTTCATCTGACCTACGACCCGCCCGCCATGACGTACTCCAATTCCGCGCACGCGTGCGAAGTCGAGCTTGACGTGGCGACTGGCGCGCTGCACATCGCGCGCTATGTGATCGCCGAGGATTGCGGAACATTGCTGAACCCGACAGTCGTCGAGGGCCAGCAGCACGGCGCGATTGCGATGGGCCTTTCGGGCGCGTTGTTTGAGGAGGTGATCTACGACGAGACCGGTCAGAACACCACCGGCTCGCTTGCCGAGTACCTGATCGCGACGGCAACCGAACTGCCTGAGATCGAGATCATCCCGATGCATACGCCAAGCCGCTCGACTGCGGCAGGTATCAAGGGCATGGCCGAGGGCGGCGTGATGGGCGCGCTCGGCGCGGTTACGAATGCGCTGAATGACGCGCTCGCGCCGTTCGGTGTGGTCGTCGAACGGCATCCGCTGACGCCAATGTTCGTACGCGACCTGTTGCGCGAATCGCTTTGACTGGACGAACTGACATGAATCAGGTTTCAACCCAACCCGCGGTGGGCTTCATCGGCCTTGGCATTATGGGCGGCGCGATGGCCGCCCGGCTCGCCGCAGCCGGCTATCCACTGCATGTGTATAACCGCTCGCGCGCGAAGGCGGAGCCATTGCTGGCGGCAGGCGCGCACTGGCACGACACGCCGGCCTCGCTCGCCGCCGCTGCCGAGTTCGTCGTGACGATCGTCGGAATGCCGACCGACGTGCGCGCGCTGTACCTTGGCGAGGCCGGGCTGATCGCGCATGCACGGCCCGGCGCGGTGCTGATCGACATGACTACGTCGAGCCCCGCGCTGGCGCGCGAGATGGCCGGCCACGCGGCTGCGCGCGGCATCGACATGCTCGATGCGCCGGTGTCCGGCGGTGACGTCGGCGCTCGCGAGGGACGGCTGTCGATCATGATCGGCGGCCATGCGCCCGTGCTCGCGCGCGTCGAGCCGATGCTGCGCTGCCTTGGCGCGAATATCGTGATGCAGGGTGGCCCGGGCGCCGGCCAGCACGCGAAGCTGTGCAACCAGATCGTGATTGCGTCGACCATGCTCGGCGTTTGCGAAGGGCTTGCGTATGCCCAGAGCGCTGGCCTCGATCCACATACGGTTCTCAGCGCGATCGGCGGCGGTGCGGCGGGCGGATTCCTGCTGAATAACCTCGGTCCACGCATCGTGCGCGGTGACTTCGCGCCGGGCTTCTTCGTCGAGCATTTCATCAAGGACATGCGCATCGCATCGGAGGAAGCGCGCGACATGGGCCGCGCGTTGCCGGCTCTTGAACTCGCGCGCCGCCTGTATGGACAACTCGCCGACGCCGGCCACGCGAGCTCGGGCACCCAGGCGCTCTTCAAAGTCTATGACGAGGAGGGCGCGCAATGAAGTTTGCTGACAGTTGCTCGCTGCCCGCATCCCCGGAAGCGGTGTGGGCTGCGCTGAACGACCCGGAGGTGCTGAAGGCGACGCTGCCGGGCTGCAAGGCGCTCGTGATGCGCGACGAGTGTCATTTCGAAGCGACGGTGCAAGTTCGTGTCGGCCCCGCTGCGGCGACGTTTCGCGGCGAGGTCGAACTCGCCGATCTCGAGCCACCGCGTGCATACACGATCATCGGCCAGGGCAATGCGGGTCCCGCGGGTTTCGCGAAGCTGACCGCGCGGGTGAAACTCGAAGGCCTGGGCGACACGACACTGCTCAGCTACGAGGCCGACGTCGAGATTGGCGGCAAGTTGATGAGCGTGGGCTCCCGGCTGATCCAGTCGGCTGCGGCGAAGAACCTCGAGTCGTTCTTCAGCGCCTTCAGCGCGCATATCGAACATAGCGTTGCACCGGCGGTGGAGCAAGCGCCGGTGGCGGACGAAGTTGCTCCCGGCGCCGCGCCGTCCGCTAACCCGCCCACGCGCGAGCGGGCGCCCAGCCCCGTGCCGCCCATCGGGCTGGGCTGGGCGCCATGGTTGGTCGCTACGGCAGCCGGTTTCGCGGGTCTCTTGATCGGTTTTCTGGTCGGGCATTCGATCTAGCTGGGGCCGGAAGTTTAAGTCTCATCGTGGATTCAGTCCCGGGTTTCGCAGTCGTTGATCCGTTTGGTGGGCTCCATTTACTTTTTGAAGAGGGCATTGATGAATAGGAAATTGGTAGTCCTTATTGGTTTGGCGGCCGTCTCGGATGCCGCCTTCGCACAAAGCAGTGTCACCCTGTATGGCGTCGCGGACGACAGCATTACGTACACCAGCAACCAGGCGGGCCACGCGGCTTACCAAACGTTCAGCGGTGGGCTCGGCGGCAGCAAATTCGGCTTCCTCGGCAACGAAGACCTGGGCGGCGGACTGAAGGCCGTGTTCCGCCTCGAGAGCGGGTTCGACATGAACAGTGGCAAGCTCGGGTACAACGGCCGCCTGTTCGGCCGTCAGTCGTACATGGGCCTGTCGGGCGACAACTCCGGTACGCTGACGCTCGGCCGCCAGTACGACTTCATGGTAACCAACCTGCAGGGACTCAGCTCCGCGCAACTGTTCGGCGGCTCACTCACGACGCATGCGGGCGATGTCGATGGGATCTGGGGCTCATATCCGGTCAGCAATGCGATCAAGTACGTGAGTCCGGTCTACCGCGGTCTGTCGGCCGGTGCGCTGTACAGTTTCGGCGGCGTGCCGGGCGCGGTGGGAACATCGCAACAGTACGGTTTCGGCGCGAGCTATGCGAACGGGCCGCTGAAGGTTGCCGCTGCGTTTTTGCAGGTGAACAACCCGGCGGTCGCGCGCTTCGACGGCGGGGCCGCGGCGACGCCCGGCGGTCCGTTCACGAACCCGGTCACGAACCCGATCTACAGCGGCTATGCGACCGCGCATTCGATGCGCACGTTGGGCGCGGCGGCGAACTACACGCTCGGCGCCACGACCTTGGGCGCGACCTACACGAACACTGCGTTCAATGATGCGGTCGCAACCGCCAGCACCACGTTCAGTGGTTCAGCGACACTCGCATCGTACGAGGCGTTCGTTGCGCATTACTTCACGCCGGCGGTCATGGCGGGCCTTACGTACGACTACACGTCGGCGCCGCACGCCCACTACAACCAGCTTGCGGCGGGTGCCCAGTATCAGTTCTCGAAGCGCACGTTCACGTATCTGGTGGTCGCGTGGCAACGCGCGAGTGGCGTCGATTCGACCGGCCATGCGGCAGTCGCGGCTCTCACTTACCTGACGCCTTCGGCGACCGCGAACCAGGTCGCGGTGCGCATCGGCATCCGCCACAGCTTCTGAGTGTGGCATAGCGGCGCCATCTGTGACGGCACGGGTTCCGCTCCGGTTGGCGCCGGTTGCGGCCGCGCCGCCCACTTTCGTTCGAGGATAAATCATGTTGGTCGAAATGCGTACCTACCAGATCACGGCGGGCAAGGTTGGCGAGTTCCTGGCGATCTACGAGCGCGAAGGGCTCGGCATCATCACCCAGTATGCGCAGCTGCAGGGCTGCTGGACCATGGATTCGGGCACGCTGAACTCGGTCGTGTTCTGCTGGGCTTACGACGATTACGCGCACCGCGCCGCGCAGCGCGCGAGGTTGGCCGCGGATCCGCAGTGGCAGGCCTTCACGCCGCGTATCCTGCCTTTCCTGGTGCATCAGGAGTCGGTGTTTCTCGCGCCGACCTCGTTCTGCCCGGAGACATCAACGTGCGCGGGGTCAAAAACCGTTGACTTGCCAGTGAGGCAAAAATGATCGATGCCGAACTGATCGCCAGGATGATGTCGTGGCGCCGCCAACTGCACGAACACCCCGAGACCGCTTTCGAGGAAGTGTCGACCTCGGAACTCGTGGCGTCGGTACTACTCGATCTGGGCTACCAGGTCCACCAGGGGCTTGGCAAGACCGGCGTGGTCGGCACGCTGCGACGCGGCAACGGGCCTGCGCTCGGCCTGCGCGCGGATATGGACGCGCTGCCGATGCGTGAGTTCAATCAGTTCGAGCACTGCTCGCGCAACCCGGGCAAGATGCACGCATGCGGGCACGACGGCCATACGGCGATGTTGCTCGGTGCGGCGGCGCTGCTCGCCCGCGACGACGGCTGGTGCGGCACCTTGAACCTGATTTTCCAGCCGGCCGAGGAAGTCGCCGGTGGCGGCCGCGCAATGATCGAGGACGGCCTGTTCGAGCGCTTCCCGTGCGACGCGGTGTTCGGCCTGCACAATTGGCCGGGGTTGCCGCTTGGTCAGTTCGCGATCAACGATGGCGCGATGATGGCATCGTTTGACACGTTCGAGATCCGCGTCGACGGCAAAGGTTCGCACGCGGCAATGCCGGAGGAAGGGATTGACACGCTGGTGTGTGCAAGCCACATCGTGGTCGCGTTGCAGACGATCGTTAGCCGACGCTTATCGCCGAAGGAAGCGGCGGTCGTCAGCGTCACACAGATTCACGGCGGCGAGGCGTGGAACGTGCTGCCGGATCAGGCGGTGATACGCGGCACGGTGCGCTGTTTCTCCAACGAGATGCAGGCGCGCATCCGCGCGCTGCTCGGTGAGATCAGTACGACGACCGCCCGCGCGCACGGCGCGAAGGCGAGCTTCGAGTACTACGACGGCTATCCGGCGACGATCAACGCGGCACACGCGACCGGCATCGCGCTCGCGGCAGCGCGCGCAACGGTGGGTGCCGATGCGGTGACGTTGGGGTGCAAGCCGTCGATGGCGTCCGAGGACTTCGCGTTCATGGCACGCGTGAAGCCGGGCGCGTATATCTGGATGGGTGTCGACGGTGCAAATCCGAGCGCGCCGCTGCATAACCCGCATTACGACTTTAACGACGAAGCTCTGGCGATTGGGGCCTGTTATTGGGTGAACGTGGTGAAGGGGTTTAAGGGCTGATGTTCACCCACATTTTGCGTCTCGCTGCGAGTCGGGCAGCGACCATGTCGCGATACCGCGACAGGAGCTGCGACCTATGGCAAAACGCTGGTGCGCCGCCGGAGTGACGTGGCTGACTCATGACCCGGCGGCGTACCGCGTCGGGTCTTTCCCGTTCACCTCGAGGTATCAAGGAGCCGCGTCGCACATACCTGCTCGAACAGGCCGCTCACATTGGTCAATTGAAGCTGCAAAAACACTGCGATGTGCCTGCCGCTTGCGAAGGATCACTTGATTTCTGTTCAATAATGAGCCGCCGTTTTGGTGAAGTATGTCCATCTGTTCGGGGTCGGTCCAAGGCTTTGCTCGAAGGCCGTCATTCGCCAAGCGAAACTGGGATCGAGGCCGGATGACCGCATAGACCGAGCATTTGCCGGCTGTCATATTCACATCGATGACGCTTGTGCCTCGAAAACAGCCGTTCGTGCCGCACGGCATTGAACGGCCGAGTCACGCCCTGAGGTGGTCCGTCAAGTGTTTTTGAACGGGAGCCTGTTCTTCCGAAGCCCTCCCGGTTTGACCTGCACGTTGCTGGCCGGGCGAGTTGCCCACCGCCGGCCAGCGTCATGGTCGTAGCACGCGACCCGCTGGCCGGCCGTGGACAACTCGCGACATCACGTCAAATCGAAGCCACCGGGACCCGGAACGAACTTCGCCAACCGCTTACCCTCCCGGCACGCATTTGCTCCGGAGGGTGGCTTGAAGAGGAAGTTCGAGATGTACCAATATCGACAGGTTCTGGTGCGAATGCGCCAGGGTGACTCCGACCGGGATATCGACCGGTCGAAGATCATGGGCCGTAAGAAGCTGGCAGCCGTGCGGGAGATCGCAACCGAGCGCGGGTGGCTTTCTCCGGACAACGCTCTGCCGGATGACGCGCAGCTCGCTACAGCGTTTAGTCGCAAGGAGTTCCTGCCGGCGAGCTGTATCTTGTCGGCCGAACCGTGGCGCGAACAGATTGCCCAGTGGCACGACGCGGGCGTCCCTTGCACCTTGCTCTGCATCTTGACGTCTAACCGTAGTTTCGGCGCATACGCCCATGCGCGGGCATCCAAATTTCCGGGGCCACCTCTTCGGCCGACGGCAGCACGCTTCGGATTATGTTAGTCACAGCAGCAGCTTGGCTCGTGCGTCGCTAAAGCGGTTGCATTCATCCATCAGCCAGTTCGAAAATGCGGCCACCCGCGCATCGTCCTCCCGCTCGGTGAGCAGCATGTAGCGGGCCGGCGCAGGTACGAGGCGGCTAAAGATGTTGATGAGGCGGCCGTGCTCGAGCTCTTCGTAGACGAGCGCAGTGCGCGCCACGGCGACGCCTTGATGACTCAAGGCCGCGCTAATCGCCAGGCTCGCCAGATTGAATTGTGGCCCCGCCACCGCTCCGAGCCATTCGGGCCGAGCGGTCTCCAACCAGGTGCGCCATTCGATGAACTCAGGCGCTCCATCCCATGGCGAGAAGTCATGCAATAGTTCGATTCCCTTGAGCGATCGGCCCGCGGCAAACCCATGGTGCTCCGCCAAATATTGCGGTGTTGCCACCGGCAGCAGATATTCGTCGAGTATCGGTATCGCGCGGATCGTTTCATATTGCCCGGGATCATAGCGAATCGCTACGTCGATGTCATCGGCCAACATGGCCTGTCGATCCAGCGTTTGAAATTCAGCCTTCACGCGCACCGGTATGTCCGCGTGCAGGCGATGAAACTCGACCAGACGCGGCATCAACCACTGTAAGGCAAATGAGGGCGAGCAATTGATCTGTAAGGGCGCATTGGATCGCCCAAGTTGATTGATCGTTGTCTCGATGCTGAGAAACGCGTTTCTCGTGCATTCGAACAACGTCGCACCTTTCTGCGTCAGGGCAAGCGAGCGGTGCTGGCGCGTGAACAGTGGGTAACCCAGCCGGTCTTCGAGATGTCGAATGTGCTGACTCACCGCCCCCTGCGTCAAGCTCAGCTCAGCCGCCGCCTTGGTAAAACTGAGCAGGCGAGCTGCTACTTCGAAGCAGCGCAAGCCGCCCAGCAGTGAGGAATCGAGGGGCATATGTATTAGCGAGACTAATGCGTCGAATAGAAATTATAGCTTTTTTGGCCGGCGCCCATGCCCTATATTCGCCGCATCCAAAACAAGCATAGGTACCCGGCGTGATTCCCACCGTTACTGCAATTGCCCCCGATCTATTAGCCAGACTACAGAACCGTACTCCTCTACTGTGGCTCAATGCCGCATTAGGAAATGCGTTGCCTGAAGATTTACCGGGTGCCGCCGATATCGACGAGGCAGATGCCCGCTTAGAACGTTGCGCGGGCCTGATGGCGCATCTCTTTCCCGAATTGCAAAGTAGCGCGGGCCTGATCGAATCGCCGCTGATGCGTGTCGAACGACTCCAGCAGGTGATGGGAAACGCTACTGAGCCTGACGCTGCGTGGTTTATCAAAAGCGATCATGCCCTGCCCATCGCCGGGTCGGTCAAAGCGCGTGGAGGCTTTCACGAAGTATTGGCGTTCGCGGAAAAGCTGGCGCTCGAACACAGCGTCCTCGCCCATGATGGCGACCGGCGAGCACTCGCGGGCGCCGCAGCCCGCGAGTTGTTCGCTCAATACACCGTGAGCGTCGGCAGCACCGGCAATCTGGGCATGAGCATCGGCGTCATGGCTGCCGCCTTGGGATTTCGATCGGTGGTGCATATGTCGACGGAAGCCAAGAGCTGGAAGAAGGATCGTTTGAGAAATTGTGGCGTTCAGGTGGTCGAGCACACGGGCGACTACGCGCAAGCGGTGGCGGCCGGGCGAGCGCAATCGTTCGCTGACCCCAAAGGCTATTTCGTCGACGACGAGAATTCCCTGATGCTGTTCCTGGGCTATGCAGTCGCCGCGAGGCGGCTGGCGAGCCAACTGGCGGCATTGAATCGTCCCGTAGATGCTACGCATCCTTTGTTTGTCTACATTCCGTGCGGTGTCGGTGGCGCGCCCGGTGGCATCACCTTCGGCCTCAAAGCACTTTTTTTTGAACACGTACACTGCTTTTTCGCCGAACCCGTGGCGTCGCCGTGCATGTTGGTGCAATTGGCGGCGGGCGAGTCCGGGCCCACGTCGGTCTATGACATTGGTCTGGACAATCGCACCGAAGCGGATGGCCTCGCCGTCGGCCAGGCGTCGCATCTGGTGAGTTCGCTGATGCGCTCTCAGCTCTCGGGCGTGTTTACCGTCACGGACGCGCAACTGTATGTCCATCTCCATCGCGTGGCGCAAACCGAAGGCGTGTTGCTCGAGCCATCGGCCGCCGCCGGATTCGACGGACCGGGATGGCTGACGCGCAGCGACCAAGGCCAAGCCTATCTTCGCCAGCACGGGCTGGAGCGTCACATGGCTAGTGCCACTCATATCGTCTGGACAACAGGCGGTTCGCTGGTGCCGCGCGAAGAGCACGAGCAATTTCAAGCGAGAGGCCAGGTGCTTGCGGCGCGGGATGAACTCGCCTGAGACCCCTGCAGGGCATCGCCGCCAACCGTCCATAACAGCATCCAGCGTTAGCCCGAGATGCACTGCCAAGGAAACTCAGTTCCATGATTGAAACCTCAATCGACAGGTCGACTATTGTCGACGAGGCCGTCCACACGAGCTCCTTTCAGGAGGCGACTTACCGCAAGGTCGCGCTCAGGTTCATTCCCTTCCTGATGTTGTGCTATGTGGTCGCCTTTCTGGATCGCATCAATATCGGCATTGCCAAGCTGAATATGCTGACTGATCTACGGTTCAGCGAGACGGCCTACGGTCTTGGCGCAGGGCTCTTTTTCCTTGGGTATCTGATTTTCGAAGTGCCGAGCAATCTGCTCATGCATCGTATTGGCGCGAAACTCTGGATCGCGCGGATCATGATCACCTGGGGTCTGCTTTCGGGACTGATGGCTTTCGTGACCACCCAGTGGCAGTTCTATACCGTCCGTCTGCTGTTGGGCGTGGCCGAGGCCGGTTTTTACCCCAGCGTGATTCTGTACCTGACTTATTGGTTTCCCAACCATCGCCGCGCCAAGATGACGGCTTGCTTTCAGGCGGGCATTCCGATTGCCGGCTTGATTGGAAATCCGCTTTCCGGTTGGCTAATGGACACGTTTCATCATGTCGCTGGCCACTCGGGATGGCAATGGATGTTTGGTCTCGAGGCACTGCCGACGATTCCTTTGGCCATCGGCGCGCTGCTCATTCTCGACAATTCGGTCAGCTCCGCGCGTTGGCTCAGTCCGCAGGAAAAGCAGTTGATCGTCCATGAACTCGGGAAGGACGAGAAAACGCGCGAGCACATGCCGCTGCTCAAAGTTTTCACCGACGGACGCATCTGGAAAATTATCCTGACAGGTTTCCCGGCGATGATGGGCCTCTATGTCCTGGGCTTTTATCTGCCCACGCTCATCAAGGCATCGGGCGTGACCACGAGCACTACGGTCGGTTTTCTCAGCGCTATTCCCTACCTGGTAGCCGTGGTCGCTATGGTGACCTTCGGGCGCAGCTCCGATCGCATGCGCGAGCGCCGCTGGCATTTGGCCATCGTGTTGCTGCTGGGCGCCGCAGGCCTCACGGCCAGTGTCTGGACAAGCCACAGCGTGGTGCTTACGGTGATCACCATGTCAGTCGCCGCGGCCGGCATCATCAGCTATTCGCCGATCATGTGGTCGGTGCCGACGGCCTTTCTCGGCGGCGCCGCTGCGGCGGCCAGCATCGGCGTGATCAACTCCGCCATCAATATCGGCGGATTCGTGAGCCCCTACCTGATCGGCTGGGTCAAGGACGAATTCCACACGACCGACCCGGCCATCTATATCGTCGCCGGCTGCTTGACGTTCGGGGCATTGATGGCGCTGAGCTTCGATCGCAAGTTGGTCAGTCGCTGAGTGCGCGCTCCCCAAAACATATCCCCGGAGAAGATTATGTCGACGACCGACAAACCGATGCGTTTCGCCATGGGTGGCATCATCCACGAAACCAATACCTACGCCGCAGAGGTCGCGGGCCAGACGCCCTTGACCTCGTTCGAGCAATACTATGGCGACGAAATTCCAGGCATTTTTGCCGGCTCCAATCATCAAGTCGGCGGTTATATCGAAGGCGCCCAAAAGCACGGCCCTGGCCTGATTCATACGTTCCTCGGGCAGGCCACGCCGTCGGGTACTATCGAAGCCAACGCTTACGCTCACATGAAGCAGGCGATTCTCGCAGGCATCGAGCAAGCGTTACCGGTTGATGGCGTGTTGCTTGCCTTGCATGGCGCGGGAGTCGCCGATGGCATCGAGGACATCGAGGGCGATTTGGCCGCTGCCGTGCGCGCCTTGGTCGGCCCGCATGTACCGATCGCGGTAGCCTACGACCTTCACGGCAACATGACCGAGCAAATGCAGCGTGCCGTCGATATTTCGCTGCCCTGCATTCTGTATCCGCACACCGATTTTTATGACCGTGGTGTCGAGTGCGTCGACCTCATGGTCAAGATGATTAAGGGCGAAGTGAAGCCGGCCACGCATGTCTGTACGTTGCCGATGCTGCCTTATATCGTCACCACTAACGAGGGCTTCGTGCCGGCCAGAGTCAACGCACTGTGTGCGCAGCTCGAAGCGCTGCCAGGCGTGATCGATTGCTCATGGTTTCATGGCTTCCCCTATGCGGATATCGCATCGCCGTGCCCGGCGGTGATTTGCACGACCAACGGGGACCCGGCGCTGGCGGTGCGCTGCGCAGAACAGGTCGCCCAATGGATCTGGGATCATCGCGAAGATTTTCGTCCGCAATTCCCGTCGCCGGAAGAGGGCGTAGCGCGCGCCCTCGCGGCAAGCGCTGGTCCTGTCGTGATCAACGAGTATGCCGATAACCCCGGCGGAGGCACGCCAGGCGATGGCACCTATCTGTTGCGCGCCTTGCTCGATGCGGCGCCGGCTCCCGACACGGTCTGTTTTGCTTCGATCAATGATGCAGAGGTTGTCCGGCAAGCGATCGCCGTTGGCGTTGGCGGGACACTGCGCGTTTCGCTGGGAGGAAAGCTAGGCAGATTCCAGGGAGCGCCGATCGAAGCGGAGGCTTATGTGAAGGCGATTACCGATGGCCGTTTCGTCAACCGCCCAGGCTCGATGTTCGAAGGCGTCCGCTTCGACCTGGGTGCCATGTGCCGCCTGGTCATCAATGGTGTGGACATCATTGTCGCGTCGCGCGCTGAGCAGATATACGACATGGAGCCATTTGCGTTGCACGGCATTGATGCAGGTAGGAGAAAGATCATAGCCCTGAAAGGCGCAAATCACTTCCGGGCTGGATTTCAAGGGCTCGTGCAGCAAATCATCACGGTGGATAGCGTGGGGCTAAGTACCGCGAATATCACCTCGTTCCCGCGCGACCATCTGAGGTCGACGCTGTGGCCGTTGCATGAGGGCGTTGTCGGGGCGCTTTACAAGGCTGCAAGTTGAAACATCATCGGGTGGTCTGCCGCGTGGCGCCGGGCGTGCGGCGCGAAGCCTGGACGCGATGGGGAAAGGCCGCCCGAATTTGTCGCACCAGCGCCGAACCGTTTCATAGTTGACGATCACGCCGCGCTCAAACTACCAATCTTCAATGTCGCGCAGACTTCACTGAAGCCGGAAATTCCAGCGTGCTGCGCAGCTGATGATGGAGGCCGGAAAACGGTTTGAGGGTGTCAATAATCGCCGTGATGGAGCCGAAGCGAGATCGGCGTATTGGCGCCATCCGATGATCGGCATTATGCCGCCGCCCACGCCGTAGCTCTGAGGCGATAGGTGCCGGGCGCCAGTTCCATGATCATAAGAGATGGTCGGCACTCTTGGTTGAAATGCCCTAATTTCGGTGTCCTCCTGTAGAGCCTTACATCCTGTCTCTAGAACACAATCCGATCCCCCAGCACTTCGCGCTCAAGCGTCATCTGCTGAGCGCCTCGCTCTATCGCAAACAGCTCGCCGCGCGATTTGAAGCCTGGCGTCTCTTCACTGGCATTGCCCAAGCTCCGTCCACCGTGTTCTGAGACACGACTGTCCGTGCCGATATCTCGTCACGGGGACAGTAACGTGACAACGCCGTCTGGCCGCCTCAAGCAGTTGTTGCCCGATTGGTCGTTGCCGCCGGCAGATATCTATGCCGTGTATCCCGAGCGGCTCAATCTGACGGCGAAGGTGACGGCGTTCATCGAGTTTCTCGAAGGCTTTCTCGGGAAGGGGCCGGGAGCGGGCTGAAATCGCGAGAAAGCCGGTGATTTCTCGCTCACCTGCGATTTGCACCGCAACCCGGAGCGCGTTGCTCGAGCCGGCTGGCAATGAACATTGTGCCGGGCGTCTAGTCGGCATTGTCGACGCGCTTCCAGAATTCGAACGCAGTGGCGCATACGTTGCGCGGCGCGCCCGTGGCGAGCAGCAGCCAGAGAAGCAAGCGCGCCTTGCGTGGCCCGAGCCACCCTGAAAACAAAGCGCCACGGCGGGCCAGGTCGATTTCCGAGCCGGAAAATCCATAGGTGCGCACGGCCGTCGATCCCGATCCCGTGCGGCTGGAGATGACGATCGGCAGCTGCGGCGCCAGCGCCTCGATGCGCTGTGCTTCGTCATCCGAAACATGGCCTGCACCGTAGGCCGCGATGACGATCCCGTGATACCCCGCGTGGACGACCGCGTCGAGCATCTGACCCGTCTCGCCCAGACATGTCTCGACGAGTGCCACTCGAACCGACAGGTCGGGCTTTGCGAAGCGCGGGGAATAACGCGTTGACGGTGGACGAAAATACTGCGGCATATCTTCAAGCACCATGCCGGCTGGCCCCACGACCGGCGACTCGAAGGTTTCGACGGACATCGAGTTCGCTTTGCGCACCCAGCGCGCCTCATGGATCGTGTTGTTCATGACTACGGCTACACCGCGCCCGCGACTGGCGCCGTGCGCGGCGCAGGCCACCGCGGCAAGAAGATTGGCGGGCCCGTCCGCGCCTGCGGCCAGCGGCGTGCGCATCGCGCCTGTGACCACCAGCGGCTGAGGATGCGTCCACAGAAGATCGAGCAGGAAGGCAGTTTCCTCAAGCGTGTCGGTCCCTTGGGTCAGCACGATCCCGGCGGCGCCGGCAGCCACCGTGCGCTCTGCCCACGCCAGACTGTCCAGCACATGCGCAAGGGTCAGCGAAGGGCTGGGTAATTGCAAAAGCGTCTTGGCGTGAATCTGCGCGATATCAGCCAGACCGGGGACCGCAGTCACCAGTTGTTGCGCGGAAAGACGTGGCAACGCGCCAGCGTCGGCGTTGTCGGCGGTCATGCATATGGTGCCGCCTAATGCCCCGACTGCGATCCTCGGATAGTTCATCGAAGCGTTCCTTTCGAGTGTGGAAAATATCTGCAAAAACCGTACTTTAAATGGCGTCCAAAAACCCGGTAACGATGAGTAATGCCGCTCTCGCGCCCGGAATCGGTGCGACGACGAGCTTGTACTCCGTGATGCACCTTCCTCGCGCGCACTTGCACAACTCCCGCGCAGTGCAGTGCGCTCTTGCCGGTGGGGCAATCGCCGGACTTGCCCCCACGTACTGGATTTACCGAAGGATGGCACACTTCGTGCCTGTAAGAGTGTGAATTTCAATTGTTGCAAGTTGCAATTAATGTAGCACGGTGGATCGGAGATCAGCCTGTTGCAGGCGCATATCCGAAATTGAAGCATCTGAAGTTCCGTCTGGATGCACTCGACGCGTGGGCGTGGAGTGCGGCGTCCGGACAGCGATGTGACGCGCCGTACCACCGTCTCAACACGCTTACTGAACACGTCGAAGGAGGGGGGCGAGTGAACTCGGCCGCTAATAACGACGCAAGCACGGCCCGAATTCATTTTGTGTCATTTCTTCCTATTGGAGTGAAGCATGTTGAAGCGACTGTTTACTCAATGCGTGGCTGGGGCGCTGATTGCGAGCGCTGCGACGATGGTGTGTGCGCAGGATGAATCCAAGGTGTTACGGATCGTGCCGCAAGCCGATCTGAAGATCCTCGATCCGATCTGGACCACGGCATTCATCACGCGCGATCATGGCTACATGATCTACGACACACTGTTCGGCGTGGATGCCAAGGGCGTAGTACAACCGGAGATGGTGGACACGTATACGACCTCGCCGGACGGCAAGACCTGGACGTTCACGCTGCGCAAAGGGCTCGCGTTCAGCGACGGCAAGCCGGTCACCTCGGCTGACGTTATTGCGTCGATCACGCGCTGGGGCAAGCGCGACGTGTTCGGTCAGAGAATGTTCACGGCCTTGCAGTCGTTCGATGCGGTCGACGCCAAGACTTTCCGCATGACCTTCAAGCAAGCCTTCCCGATGGTCCTGGACGCGCTCGGCAAGCCGTCGGGCAGCGCCGCGTTCATCATGCCGAAGCGGGTCGCCGATACGCCCGCGGACCAGCAGATCTCTGACTACACTGGCTCGGGCCCCTACATCTTCAAACAGGACGAGTATCGCCCGGGCGCGAAGATCGTGTACATCAAGAACCCGAACTATGTGCCGCGACCGGAACCGGCTTCCGGTACCGCGGGCGGCAAGCATGTCTATGTCGACCGGGTCGAATGGATCGTGCTCAAGGACGCGCAGACGCAGGCCAATGCGATTGCAAACGGTGAAGTGGACATGATCGAATGGATGCCCGCCGAGCAGTACGCCGCGTTCAAGAGCAATCCCAAACTGGAGCTGGTGAAGCCGACGCCCGCCGGGCTCTTCGACTTGCACCTGAATCATCTCGTGGCGCCGTTCAACAACCCGAAGATTGCTCAGGCGGCAATCATGGCGATCAACCAGGAAGCGTTGATGCGCGCCCAACTGGTGAACAAGGATCTGTACCGGACGTGTTCGTCGATTTACCCATGCGATTCGCCGTTGGCCTCGACCGAGACCGCCTATTTCACTGGCAAGCCCCAGTTCGCGGCGGCCCGCAATCTGCTGAAGGAAGCAGGCTATGACGGCAAGCCGGTGGTGCTGATGTATCCGTCGGACTACGCAGTACTGAATAAGTTTCCGCCAGTCATGGCGCAACTGTTGAAGCAGGCCGGGTTCAGTGTCGACCTTCAGGCAATGGACTGGTCGACGCTTGTGACGCGCCGAACTAGCAAGGCGGCGGCCGACAAGGGTGGCTGGAACCTGTTCATTACCGGCTGGGCACCAGGCGACACGATGAATCCGTTGTTCTTCACGCCGCTGACGGGCAATGGCGAGAAGGGCTGGTTCGGCTGGGCGACTGACGACAAGATCGAGCAGCTCAAGAACGAATACCTTGCCAGCACCGATCCTGCGCAGCGAAAGAAAATCGCTACGGCGATCCAACTGGAAACGTATCAGAGCGGGATCCTGGCGCCGTTGGGCGACTTTGATTTCTATTCGGTGATCCGTAAGGGCGTGGTAAGCGGCGTGGTCCCGGCTCCGGTCAACGTGTTCTGGAACATTCGCAAGAGCTAACCGGTGTCGGCGGCTGGCTGTTAGGCGGCCGGCCGCCGTCTCGCAGAGCAAACGCGAGCCCGTTCATCTGTCAACCGGCTTCGGAGCGTAACCGACATGGCTTTCTTTCTTTTCCGGCGCATATTGTCGACGGCGCCAGTGCTGGTCGTTGTCGCCCTTATCGTATTCATGATTCTGCGACTGACGCCGGGCGATCCGGCTGCGGCGCTCGTCGGTGACAACGGCACTAGCGCCGACATCGCGCGGATCCACGCGAGCCTCGGGCTCGACCGGCCGCTGCCGGTGCAGTTCGTCAAATGGACCGGGCAGTTGCTGCAGGGCAACCTCGGCGACTCGTACTACATGAAACAGCCGGTAACCCGGTTGATTGCGCAACGCATCGCACCGACCGTCTCGCTGTCCGCCCTGACGCTGGTGATGACGCTCCTGCTCGCGGTGCCGCTCGGCGTAATCGCGGCCTCGCGGCACGGAGGCTGGCTGGACCGGATGCTGATGGGCCTGTCGGTGATGGGATTCTCGGTGCCGTCGTTCGTGGTCGGCTATATCCTCATATGGGCGGTCGCCTTGCATGCGAAGCTGCTGCCGGTGCAGGGATACGCGCCACTGAGCGCGGGCATTGGTCCGTGGCTCACGCACCTGATCCTGCCCGCCATTACGCTGTCCATCGTCTACCTTGCGCTGATTGCCCGCGTGACGCGCGCCGCGGTCGCCGAGGCGCTGACCGAAGACTACATCCGCACGGCCCGCGCCAAAGGTATCTCCGAAGCACGCGTGTTGATTCGCCATGCGCTGGCCAATGCCGCGGTACCGATCATCACGGTGATCGGCATCGGCGTTGGCTTGCTGATCGGCGGCGTGGTGGTCACTGAAACCGTCTACGCGATCCCCGGGCTCGGGCAATTGACGGTCGACGCGGTACTGGCGCGCGACTTCCCCCTGGTGCAAGGCATCACGTTGTTCTTTTCCTTTGTTTACGTGCTTATCAACCTGCTGGTCGACATGAGCTATCTGTTGCTCGACCCGCGTATCCGCTATTGAGCGAAAGGACGATTGGACATGAGCGACGATCACGATCCGATGACCCTTGCCGCGCCGGGCTCCATGCTTGCCAACCTGGAGGTGGCGCCGGCCGTACGCTCCCGCACACCGTTGTGGCGCCGAGTGCTGCGGAACTGGTCGGTGCGCCTGGGATGCGGCGCACTGTTGCTTCTGCTCCTCGTAGCCGTCGCCGCACCGTGGCTTGGCACGATCGACCCGACCGCGATGGATCCCGCGAGCGCCAATCTCGCGCCGGGCGTGACGGCCGAATTCACTGATCTGTCAGGTGCGACGTTCCAGCACTTCTTCCTGATGGGCACCGACAGTCTCGGCCGGGATACCTGGAGCCGGGTGGTATACGGTGCGCGCGTGTCCCTGTCGGTCGGTATCACGGTGGCGCTACTGGCGCTCACCTTCGGCGCGCTGGTCGGCGTGGCGGCGGGGTATTTTCGCCATTTCGACGACGTCATCATGCGCGCCATGGACAGCTTGATGGCGATTCCCAGCATCCTGTTCGCGATTACGCTGATGGCGCTCTGGCGACCGACGCTGGTCACCGTGATTGTCGCGATCACGATTCCCGAAATTCCGCGTGTCGCGCGGTTGGTACGCTCGATCGTGCTGACCATTCGCGAGGAACCCTACATCGAGGCGGCCATTTCGTTGGCCACGCCGACCGTCAAGATTGTGTGGCGTCATATTTTGCCGAATGCAATCGCACCGCTGATCGTGCAAGGAACCTACGTGTGCGCGTCGGCGATCCTGGTGGAAGCGATCCTGTCGTTTCTCGGCGTCGGCCTGCCGCCGGATATTCCGACGTGGGGCAACGTCATGGCCGACGGCCGCATGCAGTTCAACCAGTATCCTCAGACCGTGCTGTTCCCTGGTGTTTTTCTGGCACTGACGGTGCTGGCGGTCAATATCCTGGGCGACGGATTGCGTGACACGCTCGATCCAAAATTCAACCAACGGGGGAGCTGACGCGATGCGCGATTTCGACTTCAAAACGGCAGCACCCTCCACCGCCGGGCCGGCCACAACCGTCCTTGCCGTGAATGACCTCACCATTTCTCTGCCGGCCGGTGCCGACCGCCCCCACGCGATCCGCCACGTCTCGCTCGACGTGCGGCAGGGGGAGATTGTCTGCCTGCTGGGCGAGTCGGGCTCGGGCAAATCGGTGATCGCACAGGCAGTGATGGGCTTGCTGCCGGCGTCGCTCAAGGCGCTGGACGGCAGCATCGAACTGCTCGGCGAGGACGTGCTGACAGCAAGCCCGGATCGCATCCGCCAATTGCGCGGCGAAAAGATGGCGATGGTTTTCCAGGAGCCGATGACGGCCCTCAATCCGATCATGACGTGCGGCGCGCAGGTCGACGAGATGCTGGCACAGCATAGCCGCGCCAGCGTCGGCGAGAGGCGCCGGCGCATCCTCCAGATCTTCGCCCACGTCAGGCTGCCGGAACCGGAGCGTATCTACGCGTCTTATCCGCATCAGTTGTCGGGTGGACAGCGCCAGCGCATCGTGATCGCAATGGCGCTGATCCTGAAGCCGTCGCTGCTGATCTGCGACGAGCCCACCACGGCGCTCGACGTTACGACTCAGGCCGAGATCCTCAAGCTGATTCGTGAATTGCAGACGGAGAGTGGAACCGCCGTGCTGTTCATCACGCACGATTTCGGCGTTGTCGCCGAGATTGCTGATCGTGTCGTGGTGTTGCGGTTGGGCGACACGGTCGAGCAGGGCTCCAAGTTGCAGGTGTTGCAGCAGCCGTGCGAGCCCTATACCCGCATGTTGCTGGCAGCGGTCCCCGCGCTGGTGCCGCGCACGCGCCCTCCGGTGGAGAAAGCCTATCCGCTGCTCGACGCTCGCGGGATCGGGAAGACGTATGTGACGGACTCCTGGCCGGGCCGCAAGCGTAAAGTGCAAGCGGCCAGTGATGTCTCGCTGATGGTACATGCGGGCGAAACGGTCGGAATCGTGGGCGAGTCCGGTTCGGGAAAGTCGACGGTCGCGCGCTGCATTGCGCGACTGATCGAGCCGACTGCCGGCGATATCTTCGCCGACGGCCGATCGGTGGCCAAAGCGCGCGGCCGCGCGCTCTATCCGTTCCGACGCGGTGTACAGGTCGTGTTCCAGGATCCATACCGATCGCTGGATCCACGCCAGACAGTGGGTGCCTCGATCGTCGAAGGGCCGTTGAATTTCGGCGTGCCATACGCTCAGGCGTGGCAACGTGCTGAAGAATTGATGACGCTGGTACGGCTCAGACCCGATGCGCTGAACCGGTACCCTAGTGAATTCTCCGGGGGCCAGCGGCAACGCATTTCGATCGCGCGGGCGCTGGCATGCGAGCCACAAGTGTTGATTGCCGACGAGGCGGTGTCCGCACTCGACGTCTCGGTCCAGGCGCAGATTCTCGACCTGCTGGATGACATTCAGCAGCGGCTGCGGATCGGCATTCTGTTCATTACGCACGATCTGCGGGTGGCCAGCCAGATCTGCGATCGGGTCATCGTGATGCGGCGCGGCGAGATTGTCGAGGAAGGAGCGATCCAGGACGTGTTCCTCGCGCCGCGCCACGAATATACGCAGGCCTTGCTGGCGGCGGCGCCAGGGCGCGGCTTTGCGTTCGGCGCCGCTTGACGCGGGCCTTTTGACCACAGTGATTTCCTGAGTTTCCGGTCAGCGGCGCCGCTGGCACTCATGCTATCCACTACCTGCTGTGGGACGCGTTCGCTGCTGAGCTGCTGAACTGCCGGCGAAGATCGCTCCCGCGTGCGTGACGCGTGTGTGGCCGAGCTTCATGCCGCCGCGGCGCATCGAGACGTCTATCTGATTTTACTATTACCATTCGCCACATTTCACCAAGAGGGACCCCCTACCAATGGAAGACTATTTTGTATTCAATGCCGGAAACGTGGTGTTGCAATCCGGTATCACCTTCAGAGATGCCAAGCTCGCCTATCAAACCTACGGAAAGCTGAACGCAGAAAAATCGAATGTCATTCTGTATATGACATCGTTTTCCGCGCATCACTATGACATCGAGTGGATGGTCGGTCCGGGCAAGGCGCTAGACACTAACAGGTACTTCGTCGTTATTCCGAATCTGTTCGGCAATGGACTGTCGTCCTCGCCCAGCAACGCAACCGAGCCCTTCAACGGAAGCCGTTGGCCGAATTTTACGATTGCCGATAACGTCGCGATTCAACACCAACTCCTGACGCAAGAACTCGGCATCGAAGTTTTGCAAATGGCATGCGGGTGGTCGATGGGTGGGTTGCAGGCGTATCAATGGGCATCAATGTATCCGGAGATGGTCAGGCGACTGGTCGTGCTGTGCGGCGCGGCAAAGGCCTCGCCGCACAATCAGGTTTTCATTGAGGGCGTGCGCGCGACCCTGACGACGGATCCGGCCTTTCAGAACGGAACCTTCGTTGAGCGGCCCGAACGCGGTCTGCGGGCCATGGGTCGCAACTACGCCGCCATGGCGATGTCGCAGACGTTTTATCGTAACGAGGTGTGGCGGCAGGCCGGCTTCTCCTCGCTCGAAGACTATCTCGTGATGTCGTGGGAAGCGAATTTCCTGAAGCGCGACGGCAACAACCTGCTGGCTCATCTATGGACTTGGCAGCATGCGAACATCGCCGCTAATTCCACATACAACGGCGATTTTCACGCGGCGCTGAAAGCAATTACGGCAAAGGCGTTGATCATGCCGAGCACGACCGATCTATATTTTCAGGTTGAAGACAACCGTCTCGAGGTCGAGCAAATGCGAAACGCCACGCTCCATCCCATTTCGTCGATATGGGGCCATCGCGCCGGGCTGCCGACAGCCAATGTAGACGATGCCGCGTTTATTTCTGCTGCGATCACCGGGCTTCTTGAGGACTGACGCGCTGGACGTGCAGTGGCTGCGTCTCGTGCTTCTCTTGCGGTCCTTCATCGGCACTGCAAGCCATCACGCCGATGCGGTCGAGCAACATTGAGGAAGTCGCTGATGCGGATGGGCGTGCGACTGCAACGTACCGGTCGGGACGTCACAGGCGTCCCCGGCATGACTATCATCCGGGCCACCGAGCCCTGGTCCGAGGGCGCACGTCTCTCTCCCGATGTATTCAAAGCGGGCCTTTGCACGGGCATGGTCTGCTGCCTGACGCAGCAACCTACGCGGCCATCGGATGGGTGACGCAACAAAGGCAACTCACGCGAACCGGCGACGTTTACTGTCGTCGGCGAGCGTCGAGAACGACGTCATGCGCATGGCGCTCACCTCAGTCGGTATTTCAGCAGACCTCCTCATCACATTCAAATCGCTCGCTGGGATCGTCCCAGCCGTACCGGCTCGACGAATGCCAATGTTGCGCCCGGAATCGGTGCAGGGGTGATCGTGCGTCGCGTAGTGCACCTTTCTCGCGCGCACCGCGCGCGGTCTTTGCGCATAGCCGTGTGTGCGTCGCGATATGAAAAACACCTTAATTGTCCATGAATACGGGGTTTCTCGCATCGTGGCACACTTCGTGCAAATCGAACTCACATGTGAATGGCAATTATTGGAAATCGCAACTATATCGGCGTGATGCATACACGGTAGCAGATCGTCAAAGGTGCCATTTTCAAGGCTGGGTCATCCGAACTTACGCTCCGATGCACTGAGCGCGTTGTCCAGGAGCGTCGTTTTCAGGCCTCCAGGCAAGCGCACTGCCTGAGTCATTTCGTGTCACTTACTCGTACGGAGTTTGAAGCATGAGCACCCAGGATTTTGGCGCCCGCAGCCGCGCGCCACTTGCACTCTCACTACAGAGCCGCTGGTGGCAATTACTGTGCGGCCTCGTATGTGCGATGGTCGCGTCCAATCCCCAATACATCTGGACTTTGCTGACGCGCCCGCTGACAGCGCAACTCGGCGTGTCACTGCCGAGTCTGCAGGTCACCTTCTCCATTCTCATTGTCTGCCAGACTTTTCTGTCGCCGCTCGAAGGCTATTTAATCGAGCGCTTTGGGCCGCGCTGGCTGCTGGCCGCCGGCGGCGCGATCACGGGGCTTAGCTGGGTACTGACGAGCCGCGCCGAGTCTTTGCTGTCCGTCTATCTCTGCTATGGCGTTCTCGGGGGGATTGGCGTAGGTATTGTCGTGGTCGGCACGATCGGGCTGATGGCGCGCTGGTTCCCCGACCGTCGCGGTTTTGCGATTGGCGTCGTGATGGCGGGCTTCGGCATGGGCGCAATGCTCACGACATTTCCGATCACCAATAGCATCGCCAAATACGGCTATCAGCATACGCTGGTCGTCTTTGGCGTGATTCTCGGCGTGGTCGGCATACTTGCCGCGCTCGGCATGCGGCTGCCGCCGCCCGGCTATATGGCGGACTGGCGGCCGCAGAAAGCCGCCGCCGCCGCACCCGACACGCGGCCCGGCAGCATGCTGCGCACGCCGTTGTTCTGGCTGATGTTCGTGATGATGTCGATGATGGCAACCTCCGGCCTGATGGTGACCTCACAAATGGCAGTCTTCACGCGAGACTTCGGCATGTCGGGAGTTACCGTGTTTGGCCTCGCGGCGTTGCCGCTTGCGTTGACCATTGATCGCGTGGCGAACGGCGTGACGCGGCCTATGTTCGGATGGATCTCCGACCTGATCGGGCGCGAGCATACGATGCTGATCGCCTTCGGGATGGAAGCGATAGCGATGACCTTGTGGCTCACGTCACGGCACGACCCGTTGTTGTTCGTGCTGCTGTCAGGCGTCGTCTTTCTCGGCTGGGGCGAGATCTTTTCGCTTTTCCCTTCGACGCTGACGGACACCTTTGGCGGCAAGCATGCAATCGTCAACTACGCGTGCCTGTCTTATGCGCAAGGCGTCGGCTCGATTCTGGGCGGGCCGGTGGCCGCGTTACTCCACGAGCATACGGGCGGTTGGGACGCGGTGTTCGGCACGGCTATCGCGTTGGATAGTTGTACCGCTGTGCTTGCGATCGCCGCACTCAGGCCGATGCGCCGCGCGTGGTTTGCCCGTGCCTCCAGTCGCTCGTAATGCAGCCGGCCACGGCCGGCTTGCCAGCAATCACGCCCATTCGAATCTGCGCGGATGCTGTACCGCTTCGTCGATTCTCTGCTTTTTTTGTCTCCTCAATTTTCCACTGAAAGGGATTGAATTCCAATGGATTGCGACCTGATCGACATGATGATGAAGTGGCGGCACGCACTGCACTCATGTCCGGAAACTGCGTTCGAGGAGGTCGCAACCGCCGATCTCGTCGCGGGCGTATTGCGACAGTATGGCTTCGAGGTACATGGCGGCATTGGACGAACCGGTGTGGTGGGCAGCATGACCCGCAGCGCGGGACCGGCCATCGGCTTGCGCGCCGACATGGATGCGCTGCCGATCGTTGAAGCCAATAGCTTCGCGCATCGGTCGCAACATGAAGGCAAGATGCATGCGTGTGGCCATGACGGCCATACAGCAATGCTGCTCGGCGCCGCTGTCGCGCTGAGCCGCGACCCCAGTTGGCGCGGCACGGTACATGTGATTTTTCAGCCGGCAGAAGAAGGGCCGGCGGGCGGCGGCAGGATGATGGTCGAAGACGGACTCTTCGAGCGCTTTGCGTGCGACGCCGTGTTTGGTTTGCACAACTGGCCCGGCATCCCGCGCGGACATTTTGCGATCAACGACGGTCCGATGATGGCATCGTTCGACACGTTCGAGATTGTTGTCGACGGCAAGGGTTCGCATGCCGCGATGCCGGAGGAGGGGAGCGACGTGCTGGTGTGTGCCAGCCAGATCGTCACCGCGTTGCAGACAATCATAAGCCGGCGGATTTCGCCGAAAGAATCAGGCGTCGTGAGCGTCACGCAAATTCATGGCGGAGAAGCGTGGAACGTGCTGCCTGACCGTGCGGTCATTCGCGGCACCGTGCGCTGTTTCTCGAGCGACGTGCAGGAACGATTCCACGCGTCGATCGACGAAATCTCCACGGGTATTGCGCGCGCACTGGGTACAAACGCGACGCTCGACTATCGCTACGCGTATCCGGCCACCATCAACACTGCCGCTCAAGCCGATCTTGCAGCTGCGGCCGCCGGCGCAACAGTCGGCGTTGCCAGCGTGCAGCGAGGTTGTGTGCCCTCGATGGCCTCGGAAGATTTTGCGTTCATGCTGCATGCAAAACCCGGCGCGTACATCTGGATGGGCGTTGACGAGGCGACTCCGGCAGCACCGCTCCATAATCCGCACTACGATTTCAACGATGCCGCGCTTGCGATCGGCGCGACTTATTGGGTGAACCTCGTCAAGCTGTTTTGTGCCCGGTAAAGGACCCTCATGCAACCTGCCAATCTCCAGCATGCTGTGCAAGTCGCGATCGATCATGAAACGCCGTGGGACCGCGAGGTCGATGGCGTATGGGGCGTACATCCGGACGACCCGCCACCCTGGAACCGGCTGCTCGGACCGGTGCATGGGCGTGGCCCGGTGTCTGGCGTCATCGCTCGCGCCGGCCGCCCGCTCACTGCGTGGGGCGAACCGGATCGTGCCGACCTGACCTTTAGCATCGCCAAGACATATCTCGCGCTGCTGGCCGGCGTTGCGCACGATCGCGGCCTGATGCCCGATGTCGACGAGCCGGTGCACGTGCGCGTGCCGGAGATCGGCTTTGATGACGAACACAACGCAAGCGTGACCTGGGCGCATCTGCTGCAGCAGACGAGCGAATGGCAAGGCGTGTGTTTCGGCTTGCCCGACGAGGCCGACCACTACCGGTACGTCAGATTCGGCAAGGAGCCCGATGGCAAGAAAGGGCAGCGGCGGCCGTTACGGGCTCCCGGCACCTACTGGGAATACAACGACGTACGCATCAACCAGTTTTCGCTGGCGCTGCTGCATCTGTTTCGCCGCCCGTTGCCGGAAGTGTTTCGCGAAGCGATCATGCGGCCACTCGACGCGAGCGAGAACTGGCAATGGGTCGGATACGACAATGCCTGGGTGGAGGTGGGCGGGCAGCGCGTGCAGTCGGTTCCGGGCGGCACGCATTGGGGTGGCGGCCTGTCGATCAGCGCCCAGGACCAGATCAAGGTGGCTCAGCTGTTGCTGGGTCAGGGCAGCGTCAATGGGCAGCGGATCCTTTCCAGCGAGTGGCTGCAGCGCATGCGCACACCGTGTGCGATCGCGCCGTTCTATGGCTACCTTGTCTGGCTCAACCACGAGCGTAGCGTCTTTCCGAGCGTGCCGGAGTCCAGCTACTTTGCAATCGGCGCGGGCGGTTCGTTCACCTGGATCGAACCTGAACGCGAGCTTGCGGTGGTGGTGCGCTGGATCGACCCGGCGCATGCGAACGAATTTTTCGGTTTGGTGCTCAAGGCCGTTGACGAGGGGGCGACGGGTTAATCAGCGTCCATTCACTTGCCGCACCGGGATCGTGCGCGCTTGCCCCATTCGTGCGCATTGCGGTACTCTCGTGCCGTTTGGCAAGCCTCCGGCTTGTCTGCACGCATGGGGGGGGTTCCGCACGATGGTATGTTTCGTGCGCAACACACGTAAATTTAAAAGTTGCGGTGTGCAACTGAATCAAAGTAGCTGAATGGGAGAACAGCATGTCGAAGGCGCCGTATCCAAGACTGGAACATTTGAACTTCCGCCTCGATGTACTGAGCAAGTTGGCCAAGGACGTGGCGTCTGGCCTTTACGAAGCCGAATGTGACGTAACCCTTCGCGACCTGCGCGTGCTGCGTTTCGTCGATATGCAGCCGGGCATCTCCCTCGGCCCGCTGATCGAGCTGACATACCTTGAAAAGACGCTGGTTTCGAAGCTGGTCACCACGCTGGCTAATCGTGGCTTGTTGACGCGCTCTACCGGTACGACGGATGCACGTATCATCAACCTGAACCTGACCAGGAAAGGCAAGGCAATTGTCCGCAAGTGCGATCGGATCGGCCAGGTCTTCGACGAGCAGCTCATGTCCGTTCTGTCACCGGAGGAAAAGCGAGTGCTTTTTGACTGCATCAACAAGCTGACGGAACACGTTGAGGAGGGCGGGGAATGGACGCTCCCGCCGGCACGACACAAACGCACAGCCTGAACGCGGCGACGATGGCCGGGATTTTGCAATTTGTACGGCAGATCAGCGAGATCAATACCCGCTTTGTTCTACGTCGAGAAAAGCGTCCATCGGAGTAAGTCCGAATGAAATGTGTCAATCGGTCTACCAGACTTCCAAGCCCGTCCGTGAGGCGTTGAACTTATGGAAGAGGCTGGTACCAGAGTTCCCGCAGTCTCGTCGTGGCATTGGCCTCGATGCCTGATTTTGTCAATCTCGAAATCGGAGCCCGTGAGGAGTGGCTGACTGATCAGCGATTACTGCGGCGTGCCGCGGCGCCGCAGCAGCGCGCGGCGCGTCAATGTTAAGGAAGGTCTGCAAAAGTCCTGGCATTGCGTTGCTGCTGAGCTATCCTGGAAACAGAGCGAATTAGGCGAGGAGCAGTGTGATGGCGCAACTTGGTCTTGGTCTGGATCTGTCAACGAAGCGCACGCGCAAACGGGAATTTTCTCGATGAGATGCGGCGTGTTGTGCCCTGGTTGAAGCTGATTGCGCTGATCGAGCCGCACTATCCCACGGGCAAAACCGGTCGGCCGCCGTTCCCGATTGCGACGATGTTGCAGATTCATTTCATGCAGCAATGGTTCGGTCTGTCAGACCCTGCAATGGAAGAGGCACTCTATGACGTGCCGCTTTATCGCGAGTTCGCGGGTCTCGACGGCGGGATGGTTCGCTTGCCGGATGAAAGCACGATTCTCCGGTTCCGCCATCTGCTGGAAACGCACGGACTGGCAGTGCAAATGCTGGCGCTGGTCAATGAAATCCTGACGGAGAAAGGCCTGATGCTCAAGACTGGATCGGCAGTCGACGCCACTCTAATTGCCGCACCCAGTTCGACAAAAAATGGCTCCGGCACACGTGATCCGGAAATGCAATCAACGCAGAAAGGTGGCAACTGGTACTTCGGGATGAAGATGCATATCGGCGTGGACGCCGAGTCGGGCCTGGTCCATACGGTCATTGGAACGGCGGCCAACGTTCACGACATCAACGTAGCCCAGGCGTTGCTACATGGTAAAGAAACGGACGTGTACGCGGACGCCGGATATCAGGGTATCGAAAAGCGCTGTGAGGCAGGCGCGGTTCGTTGGCATGTTGCAATGCGACCGGCAAAGCGCAGGAAACTGGATATGAGTGATTCGTTGGACGCGATATACGATCAAATCGAACGCCTGAAGGCGAGTATTCGAGCCAAGGTCGAACACCCGTTTCGCATCCTTAAGCGGCAGTTCGGTTACATGAAGACCCGCTATCGTGGTTTGATGAAGAACACCGCCCAGATCACCACGCTGTTTGCTTTGGGCAATCTATGGATGGCGCGTAGAGCTTTGCGCAAAGCTTGAAACACCGGGTCGATAAGGGTCGTATGTCTGGTTGAAGAGCTCCGGCGCGCGAAAAAAACGGCGATCAACTCACCAAAAAATATCTGAACGCAGAGGCTGCGCTGGATGTGAAAAATAACGCGTGAAAAGCGGGTTGTGCAGACCTTCCTTAACGGACGGTCCCGGAGCTACGGCGTAGTCCACTTGACATAAAAGAAATGAGCAAAATTTTGACATGATTGATGTCAGAGCTTCATTCCATATCCTATTGTCGTGTGCTGCGTAGGCTCAGTGTTGGGCATCCAGTTCAGTGCGTCGGCGACGAATACGACGCGTACGACCACTATGACGATGCGGAGGCAGCGAGGACGACCCTCTGGAATTCAAGCGTTGGCCCCTTGGGCGCCCAAAACCGGCGCAAGCCTATCCTGCCATCACTTTTTGAATCTTGTTTTTCAGGCGTGCAGTTCGCCATTTTCTGCGAGACTGATCCGCTGAGTTTGTGAAGTCACCACTGTGATTCCGTTGATCCTTTGCAGAAATTCTGTCGGCGTGTCGAGGCGATTCTGATCATGGAATCTAGCGCGTCGGTGAGACCGACGGTGACCGTGTGTCGACTCCTTGCCTAAATACCGCGAGATTGTCGATGCGAGTACGAACACAGCAATGCTGCGGGTCGTATCAACGCATAGCATGAGTCTGACGGGTCACTGCTCAACGTCGGCCAGATCAAGTTTGCAAGTCTGCGATGTGCGCTCAAACGGCCTGCCGAACTACACGACCATGTTTGCCGGTTTTGTCGCTCTACTTTTCAGGCGCTCCATTCGGAGTTGCTCACTACTTGGCCCCGAGTTCGCAAGCTTTTGGTCCTAAGCCAGCATGCCATTGCACACCAGTTTGCTTACCCATCAACCCGGGTTTGTGACGAGGCCTCTTGTAAGCGGTTGATCTGCGCAGCACAACGAAAATATTTTTCCGTTCCGTCGGCTCCCTGTGTATTCCGACTTGTTCCGATCGTGCGGCCTAGCCATTGGAAGGGGTATTGACGAGCCCTTTCACGGTTCTCATGATGGTGACGAAGGTGATCCATGGGAGCGAATCGTGCCGGGCGCAAAAAGCTACACACGGGCGCAGTGGGATGGGTTTGTTGGTGCGCTTGAAGCGCTACCTGAGAAGCCCCGGAGCGAACAGCGCGTCACGGTGAGCGATGCGATGAAAGAGATTCGGGCGCATATCATTGCCACCCAGGCGAAAGGGTACACGCTCGATGAAATCGTCCAGGAAGCCGGGCGCAACGGGCTCGATGTCAGCATTGGCGCTGTCAAGTATGCGCTGTATCGTCCAGAACCTTCCGGTGCGGCCTCCAGATCGGCCAATCCGCAAGGGAAGAACGAGGCGGGGCCGTTGTCCCGTCAGAAGCGGACTGTAAAACGAAAAGACACGCGCGCGGGTGACCGGCATGACGATGCACGACAACAAAGGGGAAGGGAAGTAAGCGAGCCGGGATCAATGGAGATTCAGGACAGGTTCTCGTTCGAGATCCGGCCTGATATCGAAAACCTTTAGGAGGTCGGTCATGGATAGAACTCATCCCATTTATCTGGTCGGTGGCAGTAAGGGCGGTGTTGGGAAAAGCATGGTAACGCTCGCGCTGGCTCATTACCTGCAGCGGCAGGACATTCACGCTGTTCTGGTCGAAACCGATACGTCGAATCCCGACGTCATGAAAGCGCTTAGAGACGAGATCACATGCGCGGCTTATGACCTTGATGATGCGGACGGCTGGATTGGATTCGTCAACTTCTGCGATATGCATCGGGGTGCGGCAGTGATTGTCAATACCGCGGCACGTAATCAGACGGGCGTGACACGATATGGCAGCACACTCGCACGGACACTGGATGAACTGGGGCGACAGCTTGTCGTGCTATGGGTGATCAACCGGCAGCGCGACAGCCTGGAGTTGCTGCATATTTTCGGGCAGACGTTTCCGGATACCGTGACGCATGTCGTTCGCAACGGCTACTTCGGTGCACCCGACAAATTCGCTTTGTATCAGGAGTCTCAGCTTCGCAAAACGATCGAGACGAAGGGCCGCTCACTCGATTTTCCTGATCTGGCGGATCGCGTTGCGGACGAACTACGCAGTCAACGTGTCTCGATCCGCAGGGCGACAGAAACCATGCACATTGGACAGCGGGCGGAGTTGTTTCGCTGGCGGGAGTTGTGCGACGCCATGTTCTCAAAAGTCATCAGCAGCGAGAGGACGCCCCATGACCAATAGGCGGTCGAAATCGGTCGATCCGATCATTCACCTGTTTCGCGAGGTGTCCGGCGACGTCCCGGACGGAGCCAGTCTCGCCCGCATGCACCGGGTCTCGAATGCATTGAACCTGCATGACAATGACGCGCTATGGTCGATCATTGCGGTGCTCGAATACTACGCGCGCCTGTATGAGGCCATGCCGGAGCGAATCCGGTGGGCGAGCGAGGGTAGCCTCGAAGCCGCGCGTCGCGAGGTCGGCGGCGCGGCCGATGCACTGATGCAGCAGCATCGGGACGCGCTTGAGCGATGCAAGGCGACGATCCAGTTGGCGGAAAACCTGATGCGGGAGCATGAGGAACGGTGTACCGGGCAGCACTGGCAGCCCTCAATGAGACTGCGATGATGGCGTTGACCGAGCGTATGGCAAATCAGGTCGCGCGAACAGCGGGTAACCGGCTGATCGGTGCGGCGGCGCTTTCGACGCGGGAGCAGCGCCAGCGGCTGGAAAGCACAATCCACACGTTCGTTCGGGCGGTTGAAGCAGCGACGGAGCGAGTAGAGGCGATGGCTACAAGGGTGGAAAGGCGTTTCGCGCGCTCGATGTATCGCCTGCTGCTGGTGGGCGGTGCCGTCCTCTGCCTTCTGCTCGCCGCAGGCGGTCTGGTTGGCCGGCGGACGGGATGCCAACCGTCGGCCACGGACTGTCGCGCAGTTCAGTTCCGGTCGGCAGACGGCAGGCCCTGAATGGACTGTGCCGTCTGCCTTGCCTGGTTACCGGACGAGGGCTGGAGCTTACGCTGCCCGCGAGTCAGGTTGCGCGGGGTCAATGCATGTAATCAGTCGGGAAAGGCCACGGCGGCTGATTACTGTCGGTGGCGGGAGGTACTTGCGCGTCCCGCGGCGCTGCTGGTGTACTCGCCGCCGCTCTCCGCATCAGGACCATTGCTGGCGTCTTCGCCGTCCCGTGTATCACCGGTGTTGCCTACAGCATCCGGGTCGCCTTCGTCCTCGTCCTCGTGGACAGCCCAGGAGGGCGTGGCCGGGACTTCGCGATCGGTGAGTATTTCCAGCCATGCAGACCTCGCAAGTCGCAGTTCGGCTGCCGCTGCGGCGTCGACCTTCTTCATCTTACTGAGGTCGGAGGCAACCTTGGGCGACAGGGCAGTGGTCACCACTTCGGCGATGCGCGCTTTGCTGACATGATCGAAATACGAAGCGCGCGTGGGCGTCCAGTATCGCGTCATATCGAGTTGCAGCGCGGTGCTGATGGCGTACCGGCACAGGATAGTCGGCGGTGATATGGCCGTTCGCGTACAGCAGGTCGAGCGCCGCATGACGGCGCTGACCCGCGCGTACGCCGTGTCTGCGCGCCTTGCCACGTGACCCCTTCATTTCGTGTACAACAAGGTTCTGTAACAGGCCCTTCGCGTGGATGTTGTCCGCGAGCGCTGGAATGACCGACAGGGGTTTGGTCCGGGCGTTATGGGGTGAGGGACACAGACTCGAATAGGGCACGGTCGCGACCGGTTGCTCGTTACCGAAATTCGTTTCGAGCAAGGATACGGCAGTGGCTTCCGCTGTTGCTCCATCGGAAGGCGTTGTACTGGTTTGTGCGATGACTTCGGATTTGCATGATCGACTCCAGAATGATTGACAGAGATCGTCCGGGTCACGGTGTTACGGATCACGTCAGGACTGGACCCGGTTAGGTATCCAGATCGCCAATCTGCTGGGAGGGCGGCGATGCACGGTCGCCCCTCCGGTCCTTACGCCTTCATCTGGCGCATTGCATCGGCAAGCATCCAGAGCGCGCGGTTCAGCTTCACGTTCTGATCGATGCCGACGACTGGGCGCGTGGACATGGCCCGACCAGTGCGCGAGCGGCCGTGCAGACCTCCCTTGGTCATGTTTTCCTGAACGCGGTTGAAGACGGTCCAGAGGTCATCACGGTGATCTTCGAAGCGGCGCACGTTGAGCAACTGGCTCCCGGTGATCGGAGCCGGTGTGTTGGCGTCAGTCGGGTCGTAGCGCAGGGCGAGGGCGGAGCGGGCAAACGCGTGCTGTTCGTCACGGGTGAGTTTGGCGGCGCGCATGCCGTCCTTCTGCTCGCGGATCAGGTCGAAGCCGTCGAGCACGTCGAATGCACCATTGATGACGTTCTGCACGATGTCGCCCTTGTGCGGCACGCGCACCTCACCCACTGTGTCGCCCGCGACCATGCCGTTTTGACAGACGAACCTGAACGCGCCAGCGAGCATCTGATAGCTGCTGGTGCCATCGTGCGAGTTGAGGAGGATGATCTCGTTGGCTTCCTCGCCAGTAATTTCGTCGGCGTGGCGCATGCGGATCATGTGTTTCGTGAATTCGCGTTTGTCCTGATCGCGCACACGTGTCTGGCACACCATGAAGGGCTGGAAGCCTTCGTTGCGCAGGCCCTTCAGTACATCGATGGTCGGAATGTAGGTGTAGCGTTCCGAGCGGCTTTGATGCTTGCCTTCGGCGAAGATGGACGGCGCGATGCGACGGATCTGGTCATCGGAGAGCGGCGAGTCGGAACGAAGCATCGGGGAGCCGTAGCGGAAAGAGGAAGCGAGTTGCATGGCAATCTCCACATCAAGAAGTTGATCGGTGTTGCGCTGACCGGGCTCCAAGATTCCGCCCCGTCGTAGGGGTTGGTTTCATCCTGGTCGAAGCTGGAGGTTGGCTTTGCTGCCGCCAGTCTCCTGAGTTCGCGCCCGTGCGACTCAAGGAGCCGGCGCCGGGCGGCCGTCAAGGAAAGAAGTGAGGGGTGGGTGCGGGACGGAGCGAAGCGCAGGACACGGCCCCGAACGCCTTGACGGCCGTCTGGTGTCGGCTACGGTCGCGGATTAGGGCGGGAACGGTGGAGACTGGTGGCGGCGAAACTGCGCAGTTGAGCGGGATGAAACGCCGCGCGGCGAGCGCGAATGTGGAGGCCGCGTGCGGCCTTCACCTGACTAGTCTTTGAGGGGTAGGGCTCTTTCGGGGATTGACGCTCTGCAGAGTCGAGACGCCCGATGAGGCTTAACGGATGCGCGAAAGCCGATCCAACGGCGCAGGGATATGCCTGGGAGACTCCTTGCAATCCGAATCGTGATAGACAGCGCTCATCGTGGTCGTCAGTCCGGATCCTGCTCGCGGGAGAAAGGGATACTTCGGAAGCAAGGAAAGGGAACGCCGGAACCTGCGCCGAGCGGATCGATCGGCGCAGGAGCGCAGATGTTTCATTGGTTCCCGAGCTTTTGGCGGCGTTGTGCGACCGTCTCAAAGTCGGGGCGGATTCAACCGGTGGATGCAATAGTTTGCTGGAATCGTTCGACGAGCTTTCGGACGGCTTTCGTGAATGCGTACGGTCGGCCAATTGCCGCCGTTCACCCTCGCTGTGATAGCGGCATCTAGCCGACCGCTTTGCCCCCGAAAGCGGCCAATGCTTGTAGAAAGCTGACTTCGCACTTCGGCTTTGCGAGGAGAGGTCTAGGGTTGACCGCTCAAACAGTTGCGAAGTAGCCTGGTCACGCCCCCGTGAAGGCTTGGGATGTAGATTCCTCCGTATCATTACCGTCCAGACGGAACTGCTCGATGATCCGTTGGTTGTGGTCGTCAAGGTAGGCTTGCAACTCACGGCGCCCTATCAGCCGCACTGATGCAGCGTTGGCGAGTTCGGTGGCTGATCGTGTGAAATATGAGTTTGTGACGACCATGGCGTCATCGCAACCATAAAAGCTCTTCGCAGAGATGGCTTCCTGGACCGCCGAGTTACCAACGTTTCCTGAATAATTTTTCGCCTGAATCACCATCTTTTTGCCGAACTTGCTTACGAACAGGTCTGCGCCTTGGTCACCGCTTAATTTGGTTGCCTCGACATCGTAGCCCGCTGTCTGGAAGATCTGGGCGAGAAATTTCTCAAATTCGTATCCATTCATGGCGTCCACGTGGTACATCGTGACGAACTGATTGGGATCGAAGAACTCCAGTTTCGTTGCCAGCCTCTCGACAAGGATGTCGAAGTTGATCTGTTCGCAGACGTCAAGCCAGGTTTTCACGGTCTGCCAGGGCAAGAGCGGCGTGCCGAATGCCGAGGACGCCTGATCCGCGTACTGTATCTCCGGGTGCCGGATGTTGTTATCCCAGAGGAAATAGAACAACAGGCTGAGATCATCGCGATAGCTCACCCCTGCTTCCGCTATCCAAGACCGGAGAATCTCACGCAGTGAACCCTTGATGTGTCTCGATATCTCGGTGGAGAAACCAAGGTATGCCGAGTTGAACCCGGTCGTCAGCAAAAGTTTGTCCAACAGATGCGGGAGCTCTTCCAGTTCGGTAAAGCCCTTGCGGATCAGAACTTCGCGAAAAAGTTCCCGGTTAGAATATGTTCCATTTTCTCGTGCGCTAGGCGTCTCGGCGTCACTGGGCTCGACGCCCACGTTTCGAACTGTGTGAAAGAAGTTGGCAAAGTAAGGCTTTTTGAGCTCGGAATATTTTCTGAGCACCGCGCGAAGAAGGTCGTTAAGCTGCGCCTGCTCCTTTTTCTTGCCGAGCAGATCTTTCAGAAACCCCTTCGTCTGATACTGGAATTCCGGGTAGAAGGAAGGGTCAAGCGGGACCTGGAGCGCCGCAGGCGCGGGCTGGCCCGATGCTTGGACCGGAGCATTCGTACACCATGGACACTTAGTTTCGAATGATTTGCGTCTGCACGAAGTACATTGGTAGATCACGAATTCTCTCCAGACTGTAAATCTGTTGTTTGGTAGCCATCATCTTGCCAATTAAATCTACACTGCAAACCCTGCAATGTTAGAAAGACGTCTTGCATTAATTGCGTTGCGACCACCTAAGCCCGCATTCGATCCACGCCGAAGCATAACCGCCCGCCCACTTCGCTTCAATCGCAAAGCCGATTTGAAAATCGACAACACACACGGGCTGCTTCGGGGTCGGACGTCGCCGGCCGCGTCGGGCGACGTCCGGCCATTAAGAGTCGCTCAGTCACTTTGAAACCTGCAGTTCGAATGGCGGCTCTCCTCCCGAGACACGAGGTAACAACGAGGGATTGTTCCTTATATCCACAGGACCGGCTGTAGGTGCCGCGCGCGCCGTACGCGTGATGCAGGCATATGGCATCACGACGCGCTAGGTAGAGAAGGAACGACGCCCGTATCTCGGCTAATCCGATAAAATCGACATGCGCCGGAGACTAGGCCTTAAGCGATTCTGTAGAGTGATCCGAGGACGACTCGAAATGGAAAAGGGACCGTTAGATAAAGCGAAGGGACCGGGCGCGGGGCCGATGCCGGAGATGGAGCGGCTCGGACTGGATCCTTCGATAATGCAGTCCGTCAAAGGAATTGATGCAATGCAGACCGCGAGCTGGGCCCAGCAACTTAAAGTGATCGACGCCCTTAGACGGTGTTAGGAACTTCTAAGTACTGGGATTGCATGGACAAGCATAAGCATGGCGAAGACGACAAAATGCAGACCTGCGAGTGTTTCGGGCAAGCGTTCGTAGTCACGTGCGAGGCGTCGAAAGCGGTTGAGCCGTCCGAAGCTGCGCTCGACTACCCATCGACGTGGCAACAGCACGAAACCCTTTTTCGCTTCATCGAGCTTGACCACCTGGAGATCAATTCCCTGAGCGCGCGCGGCCTGCGCAGGAGCTTCGCCCGTGTAACCCTGATCGGCAAAGGCCACTTTCACGGTTTCTCCCGTTGCCTGCTGCACCTGGCGCGCCAGTTCTGCCACCTGTGCGCGCTCCTGCTCGTTGGCCGGCGTCACGTGTACGGCGAGCAACTGACCCAGCGTGTCGACCGCCATATGCACCTTGCTGCCACGCTTGCGCTTGTAGCCGTCATAGCCTGCGCCTGGACCGCTGTCACATGTCGATTGCATCGTACGGCCGTCAAGGATCACCGCGCTGGGCTGCCCCTGCCGCCCCTGCGCGACATGGATGATCGAACGAAGATCACTCACCATGCACTCGAAACAGCCGGCCGCCAGTCATCGTTGCGTCTGCTGGTACACGAGTTCCCGCGGCGGAAAGTTGGTCGGCAGCATTCGCCACGCAGCCCAGCGCGAGCCATCCAGTGCAACGCATTGAACATCTCGCGCAACTCGTATTTACGCTGTGGTGCACTCTCATCCATCAACGTCAGATACGCTGCTACGAAGCTCCATTCTTCGTCTGACACGTCTGTCGGGTAGGCTTTACGTTTCTCTCTTGTCATCCCTCCAGGGTGATATGACTTCTCGTGTCAATATGATCGGTTCTGTGTTTTCGATGTTTGAATTTCCTGAGGGCGACGTAGCAGTAAGTCTCGACGGTGGATCAAGCTGATATCCGCGGATTGGCTACCGCATTACAGATGTCCGCCCAATGAGCCTTCCGCTACCTACCACCGCAATTCGGATGAGATCCGTTGCCTACCCTGGTCGCGGGTTACTCGTGTGCCGGGCTACGCTGCCTTCAGGAAACTCCTGCACGTGTCGTTACGGTGGATGCAGACGCAGGGCATTGCTGTACATCACGGCATCTGTGTCTCGCGCGGTATGGCCAGCGACAAGGAGAGCCGGCAGATGTCCCAGATGAATCCGCTGAGTTCACGGGCAACTGCGACTACGGCGATATTCTTCTGCTTGCCGCGCGCGACGAGTTTGCGATAGCGTCGGCACAAGCGCACCTGTGCGTCCCAGGCTCGATCTACAATCGGTTTAGGCAGACCTTCGTGACGACGCTGAATATCGGGGCTCACACGCGCAGGGTGGCGATAGCTCCAGGCAGCTTCAACTAGCAGCTTTCTTGCATAACTGTTGCCGCTTTTAGTGATGCTGCCCTGACGACGCTTGCCGCCCGATGAGTGCTCGGACGGCGTCACCCCGAGCCACGCCATCAACTGGCGTGGGTGCACGAAGCGTGAGAGATCGCCCAGCTCGGCGAGCATGCCCACTGCCGTGGTGAACTGGACACCGCGCATTGCCTGCAGGCCCAGGACGGCGGGATAGAAGCGCCAGTTGACGACTGCCTCACGCAGCGCGGACTCCAGCCGGTCACATTGGGCGAGCCGGTCTTCGATCGCGCGACGTAGCTCTTCAAACGCAAACTGCTGCCACGCACTGTCGAAGCTGTATGCGCTCAGCCAGCGTCGGTGCGCCGGCCCCCAGTCGGCAGAGCCGGTGTAGCGCACGCCGTGCGACAGCAGAAAGGCTTTTACCCGTTGCCGTGCACGCTTGAGGTCGTCCTTGGCAATCACCCATGCGCGGGCCAGATCCCGGAATGCTTCATCGTCGATGCTGGGGACGTATACGGCCGACAGGTCGCCGGCACGCAGCGATCGGACGAGCTTGACGGCATCACGTCTGTCAGTCTTGATGTGCTCACCTGGCTTGCGGGGAATCAGCGAGGGCGCGCAGACCATGCACTGGAATTCTTTCTGGACAAGCTGCCGGTAAAGCCCATATCCGCACGGACCGGCTTCGTAGACGATGCTGACGCATCGCGCTTTAGATTGCAGTCTCTTGCACAACCGTTCCACGTCGGCCTGCGTAGTACCGATCTTGCCGAGCAGTTCAACCTCGCCCGAACCAATGGCATAGGCGACCGTGATCGAATCCTTATGAACATCAAGACCCACGTAAAGAGTGCTATCGTGCTCCATGCTGGCCTCCGCGTCGGAAATCGCCGGGTGCGGCACGTCCGCACCGTGCGGCTCTGACAGCAATGCTAACCCGCGTTTGATTCCGTTGCGGCAGGCCAGCCTCTGTCCCGCAGGAAGTCATACTGCCTACCAGGTTTTGGCCGGAAGTTCCTAACACCGTCTAAGCTCGAACCCTCGATGACATCTTCCTTCAAGGCGATGGAGGCGCTGAAAGCCGACACCGGCTTACTACAGCAGATCAAGTCGCTCCAGGCTTCCTTCGACAACGGGTTGGGACAGCAGATCAGAGCGCTCCAGGCTTCCTTCGACAACGGATTGGGACAGCAGATCAGAGCGCTCCAAGCTTCCTTCGACAACGGATTGGGACAGCAAATCAGGACGCTTCAGGCTTCCTTCGATACCGGGCGGGAACAGCAGATCAGAGCGATTCAGGACACTTTGGTCACTGGATGGGCTAAGCACCATAAGGCGATTGAGGCTGCTCTCAATCCTGCTTGGGCGCGGCAGCTTAGCGCAATCGACGCGTTCAGATTGGAACCTTCGTTCGTGGCTTCGGCGAAGGCGTTCGAATCCGCTTATGCCGATATGCACGTGAACAAGTGGCTGCAAGATTTGCAGACTGACAAGTTCACCGACTTACTGAGGACATGGAAGGCCGCCAATCCCATCACGGAACTCAGTGAAGTGGTCGAGGCGATGAGGTCGAATGGGCTCGTCGAATCGGCGACCCGTCTGATTGCGACGAATCCCCCGGCACCCGTATCGATGACAGCTGGGGACATCGCTGATGTGCAAGCAATCGTTGACAGGGCCATCGATCGCGCCGCACAGCAGGCAGAAGCCAGGATGGCGCCGTTCGTGAAGACGATTGTTGACGAAATCCAGTCGATGAAGGACTCACGCCTTAAGGCCTTTGTGGTGCTCTTTATCGTCCCAGTTCTAATCAGCGCGATTTACATGATCCTGAATCCCGTCGCCGATTTCTATATAAAACGGGCGCTTGAGGAACACTCCCGCACCGCCTCGCCGCGCGAGGTCAAACAGAACGTCCGCAAGAAAGCCGTGATCTATGCCGCAGATCGGGAACAACTTCAGTCGTTCCGGTTCGTCTTGAAAGAAGAACTGGAAGTACACACCCACCCGTCGAGCAAGTCTCCGGCTGTCGGGAATCTCGCGCTCGGGCAGGTGGTTATGCTGCTCGAGAGGCAGAAAGCGTGGTCTTCCGTCGCGTGGACTGCCGATGACGAGTCACCCGCAGTCCACGGGTGGGTGTACTCGCGCTATGTGAGCAAGATCGTCTAGAGTTATGCGCAAGTCGCGTCGCTGATAGCAGCAACCACTGCATCGCGCTCGTCGCTCTCGCGCAGGTTTTCCCTTTTGAGCGCATTCAACCCGGCGCGGAGCACGACGGTCGGGAAACCATGCCAAGTAGAGTCCGAAGTTCCCGAAAAGGCTGTTCATGCGCCTCGACAACTTCGGGACATACGGCGGGCAGTTGTATCCCCAAGAACAGTCATTGGTGTTGCGCCAATCTGAAGGCCTGTTCGGGGTCGCTTGCCGCCGATCGTCATCGGGCGGATTAGGAAAACGTTCCGGCAATTCCAGAGTACAAGCCCAAGCCTACCGTAATGGCGATCACCGTTCCGGCCAACATCCCGTAACTTCCCCTTAGTCGATACGGCTCGGGCAGGCGCCGGGCGAGCAGGTACAGGAAGCCGAGCACGATCGGCAACAGCAGCGCGTTCATCACCTGCACGCCGACGCCCAGCGAGACCAGGTTCGCGCCGGAGCCCGCGATGAACGCGGCGATGATCAACACCGTGGTATAGGTCGCGTAAAACCACGGCGCTTCGCGCGGCGTATGCTCAAGCGCATGCCGGTAGCCCAGTATCTCGCCAAGCGCGCGAGCCGCAGTCAGCGTCACTACGATGGCGGCCACGAGCGCCGCGCCAACCATTCCCATGCCGAACAGTAGCTTGCCGGTCTGCGCGCCAAGGAACGGGGTAAGGGCATCACCGATTTGCTGCACTGTGTCTAGCGGTTTATGCAGGCCGGAACGCGCCAAGGTCGCTGCTGTGACCACCAGCACGGCCGCCATAATCAACTGGGTCAATACTGCGCCGACCGCTGTATCCCAGCGAGCGGCGCGCAGGTCTTCGAGATCGAGCTCTTTCTCCACCACGGCCGATTGCTGATAGAACACCATCCACGGCATGATCACAGCCCCAATGTTGGCTGACAGCAGGAACAGGTAGTCGTGGTTGCCGAGCGGCATGCTGGCAAGCTCGGCGTGTATGCTCGCAGCATCCGGATGGGCGCGCCAGGCCACCAGCACGAACACCAATTCGAAGGCGCCAAGCAGAATCGCGATCCGTTCCACCGACAGGTACGACCCTGTGTACGCCATCCAGGATAGCCCGACGACCGTTAGCGTCAACGTAAGCCACGATGGAATGCCATACATCAGGCCAACTCCGGCCAACCCGCTCATCTCCGATAACAAGGCACCCAGGCAGGCCAGCATCAAGGTGCCTACCGACAGCCATGCCCAACGGGGGCCAAAATGCTGCTTGATCAAATCGCCGTGCCCCTTGCCCGTGACCATGCCGAGGCGAACGGTCAACTCCTGAACGATGAACAAGACCGGAATCAATAGCAGTTGCAGCAGCAATAACCGGTATCCCCATTGGGCGCCACTTTGCGCCGCGGTAATGACGCTACCCGCGTCCGTGTCGGCCAGCATCACGACCAATCCCGGTCCGGCGATGGCGAAAACTCGGATCCACCAGCGCGATTGCGAGGCGAGTGTGGGTGAACTCATCGATTTATTGAGAATGCGATTCATTACTAGAAACGAGATGATCGCGTGCAATAGACGTGGTGTGAATGCGACCGTAAGCCGCAGGGCCGGGGTGCCAAAAGTTGGTTTCTTCCGTGCCGTCGGCCACGGGGCGAAAGCTGTCGCTTGGTTCATGAGGCGTCCACCGGCCGAAGTGAGCCGCGTGCCGCCGATCGCCGTCAGGCAGAGGTCGGCCACAAACTGCCGGTCACATGCGCCGCCGGAAGACCGCTCAGGCGTCGGCTCTGCTTCGCAACCGGCCATCTGATTGTCGCAAGGCGAGCGCTCGTTCAGCGGCCAGAAGGGACATCAATCTGGCCGGCCAAAGACGCCCTGTTCCACCGAGCGGAGGCATCTCCCCTGTTAATCCCTGTCAGCTTGCCGGATTTCGTGCCATGACGACCCATGCCGCGCCGTTGATCATCACCGACCCCTCGCCGGGGAGGCTCGCGAAGGCGGCACGAACTGCGGCGGAGGCACGGGCGCGGATGTCGTCGGGCTGACCAGCGAGCGCACGCGACAGCGGGCCGACCTCAAGCGTCATCCTCACTGCGTCGTCGATCGCCGCGTCCCGCGTTTCGCCCTCGCCGAATGGGACGGCCGCGTCGAAGGGCGAGATAACGATTTCGGTGAAACCGGCCGCCGTCAGGATGCGCGCCACGTGCTCCCGGTCGCCGAACGAAAACGGGCCGGGCGCTTCGGGATCGGGGAGCGCGCTCGGCGGGACGATGTCCTTGAGCGCGCCCACCGGCAGTCGCATCCAATCGTTCTCGGCCGCACCGCGCCAGCAGACGAAAGCGACCCGGCCGCCCGGCCGGAGCGCGCGTCGCATATGGGCGAACGCCGCTGTCGGATCGGGGAAAAACATCACGCCGAAACGCGAGAACAGAATGTCGAACGCGCCTTCGGGCAGCTCTGCGCTGCTGGCGTCGGCCACCTGAAACAGGGCCGGCGTATCGTGGCGCGCAAGCGCGCGCGCTCGATCGATCAGCGGTTCGGATATGTCCACGCCCAGCACTTGGCCCCCGGCGCCGACGCGAGCGGCCAGAGCCAGACTTGACGCACCCGCGCCGCAGCCGATGTCCAGCACGCGCTCACCCGTCGCGGGCGCGGCGGCTTCGATCGCGGCCTGGCCGAACACCGCCACCAGAGCGTCGAGCCGGGCCTGGTTGGCGACCCAGCGCTCCCCGCTTTGACCATTCCAGTCACCCACCTGATCAGCACTTTGCTTTGCCATGTCATCTCCTTGACTCGACGATCCGCCTTTCGCCGCGTCGATTTACGCCAACCTTTTCGAAGGCGACGACGCAACAAGGATCTGTGCTCTCAAACCACCATCGACTGCTGGGCGAAGATACCCGCCATCGCGCCCTGCGATGAAGCCTGGGTGACGGAGGGCAAGAAGGGTGTGGCGAGGTCGCCAGCGGCGTAGATGCCGGGCATGCTGGTTTGGCGGCGCTCGTCGACTTTGAGGACGATGCCGGTGGGCGTATCGACCGTGGCGAGGCCCAGTGATTCATGCAGGCGTGCGGACGGCTTGTTGCGCGGATGGGCGAACAGGACGTCGACCGCGACATTGCGGCGGGTATCGAGATTGACGGTGTTGATATGGCCCTTGTGATGGGCGATCTCGACGATCCGGCCATCGACGACAGGTATGTTGCGACGCGCCAGATCGACTTGGATATCGGGCGCAATGTCATGACCATCGGCGAAGACAGTCAGCTTGTCCGTCCAATCGCGGAACAGCCTGGCAGACTGGTGCGACTGCGGGCTGGACCAGACGAGGCCCCAATGCTGGCCGGCGACTTCAAAGCCGTCGCAATAGGGGCAGGGCACGATGGACGTGCCCCAGCTTTCGGCAAAGCCCGGAACATCAGGCATCTGGTCGGCGACGCCATAGCTCAGGATCAGGCGGTGCGCCCTCAGGCTTTCGTTATCGTCAGTGACGACGCAGAAATCGTCGATGGCGCCAGACACGCTCTCGGCCCGGGCATTGACCAGCCTGATCGTTGGATAGCGCGTCAACTGCTGCCGCGCCTCGACCAGGATGTCCAGCGGTGGCTTGTGATCGTGGCCGAGCAAGCCATGCGAGTGGCCTGCAAAGCGGTTGCGCGGCCGGCCGGTATCGAGAACCGTGACCTTGCGGCGGGCACGGCCGAGCTGCAGGGCGGCGGCGAGGCCGGCAAAGCTGCCGCCGATGATGATGACGTCATCCATGGTGATGGGCTCCGTGTTGTGATTGGAGGGGTGGGCTGGGCGTGGTGTGCAATATCGTCCAGCGATACGCGCTTGAGACGGTCAGCGAGTAGGGCTTCGGCATTGGGGAGAAAGTTGCTGATGGCTGTATTGATCGGCCCCACAATCCCGCATTCGATATCGCCAGGCGCCCCGGGGAAACCCGGTTTGGGCAACTGGTTGAAACCTATCCTTGGCTTGCACATTTAAGATACTGCGTGGTATCGTAGTGCAAGAATTTGAATACTGTCAAGTACTGGAATTGTTGTGACCGAAAACAGCCAGAGCCGGCGCGGCCGGCCCGCCAACGAGGCGCTTCGCCAAACGATCGTCGACGCCGCCTGCGAACTCTTTGTGGAATTGGGTTTTCAAGCGACGACCATGGACAAGGTCGCGCAGCGGGCGAAGATATCCAAGCTCAGCATCTATCGGCACTTCGAGAACAAGGAGGCGCTGTTCAGCGCGGCCATGGTGGCCCGCTGCGATCAGTTTGCACCGCAGGCCCTTTCTGAAGGCGTCGACGGTTCGGCCGAAGATCAGCTCATGGCGGTGGGATCATCCCTGCTTCGCACGCTGTTGAACCCGGACGTCCGCAGTGTCGAAGCCATGGTTTTGGCCGACAAGACGAATCAAAAGTCGTTGAGCAAGCTCCATTACGAAGCCGGGCCCGCCCATGTCATCGCCCAGATCGAGGCCGTGTTGCGTCAGTTGCACGCGAAAGCGATTCTGAACGTACCCCATGCTCTCCGATCCGCCGCGCTTGTTTGCCGCGCTTTTCAAAGGATCCGATCTCCTGCTTGTCGCACGCTTCGATGAGGCGAGAGCACAGGACGACAACGAAATCGAATCCTATTGCCGGTCGGCCGTCGCCATGTTCATCGCCGCGCACGGTGGCATCTAAAGGTGCACTATCGCGGCTTGATGAAGAACACGCAGAGTTGCACACGCTGTTCGCTCTAAGCAATCTTTGGATGACGCGCGAACGACTGATGCGCGAGGCCGCTGCATGAGCGCAAAAGCCGCCCGCGCGGGCAGGCAATCGGCGCCTTCCTTATGCCGAACGTAGCGCTGCATTCGAGCCAGGTGCCGCACCGCTTCCACCGCATCGGCCCTATGTGGATGGCTCAGTGCGGCAAAACGAGTTCTGAACACCATCCCTAACCTTGCGGGCGCTTCCTTTCGATCTGGTGAACGACAAGCTGATTGCTTATAGAGAAATCAAACTTAAGTTCGAGAGCAATCGAGGGTCGAGCAAGACGTCATCCTTGCACGGCGTAAGCCGCCTCACCAACTCACGGGTCTAAGCGTCCGCAGAGGCCGATGACTTGCCCCCCAGGCGACGGCACGGAATGACCGTTCCACTCCGATACCTACCCTTAGAACCGAGACTGCTCGACCGGCTGCAACGGGTCGAGAAGACTCACTCGTTAGTAACGGGAGCTGACATTCGCCGGCACCCGTTTGCGAATGTCAGCAAGGCGACGGGCAGCCGCCGCACGCCGTCCGATCAGCGATCGTCGGCTTTGGCCGAACTCCAGTCTCCCTGTGCGAGTAGACGAATGGCCGTTGTACCTTGAAAGCCGACGTGGAGCGCGCCGGGACGACGGCCCGCCATGGAGGCGAACTCCGACTCAGCCCGACGCGTGCTAGCGTGTCCTGATCGGCTCTGAGAATCGCGCGGGCTCCCCGATGCGGGGTTTCGCGATACGCACAATTGCCCTTGACATGAGTTTGATCGCGCCTGCTGAAGATTGAGACGACTTGCCAGTCGTGGTTGCGCAGCATCTTCCGGTCGAGCGGCCGCTCCGCTCGCCGGGGTTGCAGCACGGTTTGCATCGTTTCCGGTCGGTAACATGGCCGCAGTTGGGATCATGGCTTCTTCAAGCTTTGCCAGGATCGCGCTGGAAAGTGCCTGACGGTATCGAAGACGGTATTCCTGAAGAAGTCGGCATTCGGATGCCCTGTGTTCGCGATGTTTGAACGAAAGTGCGCGTGGATTCTCTGTTGCGGTCTGTCCAGAGCTGAAAACTGCCGACTGGATTTTTCGGTATGGCTGACGGTATCGTCACTCCCGACCGGCCGGAGAAGCCGTATACACAAGGGTCCCCGTCACCGATTGACGATCGAGTGGGTATTGGAGTGGGACCGAACGCGCTTACGCAGTGATTGCTTGTGCGGTCCTGCAGCGGCGAGTCCCCCTTTCTTTCCTCTGTTGCCGAAACGCGACATTAATTTGCCAAAGATTTACGGTTTGATCCGGCGTAGGGTTTGGCGTAGGTCGGTCGCCGGAGGCCCGCCCGCCAAGGCCTCTTCAATACTTCGACGAAAACGAGTAAACCGGCTCGATAAGCGGGTCGGTGGCGGCTTGCGGCGCGGTGCTTGCCACCACGGGGGCACCTTCAGCGCCGCTTGACCCGCCCGCGGCTCATGACTGAGAAGCTAGAACACGCCGAAATCGTCATTGCTGTCGGGAATCGCGGCGAGCAGGTTCGCAAGCGCGCGCCAGCCCATGAAGCTCGATAGCGTTATCGCTACGCGCAGCCAGCGCTCGGCGCGTGAGCTCGGCTGCGTTGGCGGTGTTGACGCTACATCGATGCGCGACGCAACGGGCAGGTCTGCATGCTGTCTCTCCAGTGTCGAACGCCTTCGACGCTGTTCGTGCCGCGCCACGCCGTCCGTTTGCCGGACATCCACGCGGATCACCGCGCCGTCGCGGCCGCACCGGCCACGCGCGATAGCAGCGCCCCCAATACCTGTCGCAACGTCGTGGCGCCGAAGTGTCGCTCGCTGATATTCGCCTCGACGTCGATGCGTCCAGCGTTGTGCGCGTCGTACAGATCGACGATCAGTTGGGCGTGCCGCTCGCCGAGCCCGGCGCCGCGCAGCGCGGCACTCCATTCGTCGCGCGGCACCCGGTCGGCGATAACCGGCCGCCCGGACAGTTCCGCCAAGGTACGCGCGACATCGAGCGCGCTTACCCGCTCTTTCCCTTCGATACTGACCACCCGTGGCGTCGCGCGCGAAGGCCCTTCGTCGAGCAGCAACTGCGCGGCAAGCTCGCCGACGTCCTGCGCCGCGACGGTCGGAAACAGCTTGTCGAGCGGATGATGCAGACTCGGCAGCGCGCCCCGGCCGAGCGCGACCGGCAGCACGCGTGCCCAATTCTGCATGTGCTCGGCGGCGCGCAGCAAGATCAGCGACGACGCGACGGTGCGCAACTGCGTTTCGAGGTAGTGGAACAGCGTCGTGATGCCGGTGCGATCCGCGTGCTCGGCGCCATAGTCGGATAGCGCGAGGAGCCGCGGTGGCGCGCTGATGCGCAATGCCGCGACGCCCGCGTCGATGATGCGCCGCATGGCGGCCGCGGGATCGTCGTGCGCTCGCGGCACCGGACAGAGCCATTGCACTGCCTGCGCGCCGTCGATCGCGCGCGCGACCAGCTGTGGGTCGTTCAGGTCGGCGATCGCGATCTCGCAGCCGATTGCCGCGAGCGCTTCGGCTTGCGTTGCGTCGCGCACCACCGCGCGTACCTGGTGGCCCGCGCGACGCAAGGCGGTTGCGCTCGCGTGTCCCACCTGACCGGTCGCTCCGAAAATGACGAACACGTTGTGCTCCTTTTGAGGATCGCTATGACGTGATGGTAGCGACGCGGTACTCGCGAGGCGCTCAGATCTGGATGACTTTGCGCAGATATGGATGATTTTTTACGCCGATGCCGCGCAGGTCGCGCGAATCGCGTTGGCTGTTCGCGAGCTACGAGATTCCGTCACGCCGGCGAACCTGCCAAAAACGCCGCACAATGCAGGCATCTCGCCGTCATTCAGCACACTCAGGAGACCAGCGATGAACGCCGTCACCCCGATTCCCGCGCCTGCGCCGCACAGCGGCTCGCGCATCGCCGTGCGCACGAGCAGGGCGCTTGGCTGGCAAGGCTTCGGTGCGGAGCTGGTCAACGTGTCGGCCGGTTTGCATCGGATGCCCGCGTTTCGCCATCATCGCGTGGGCGTGCACGTTGGTGCGCCGGTGACCGCGCGCTGTGTGTGCGATGCGCGCCGCCACACGCGGATTCAGGCGCACGGCGACGCCGACGTGATCCCCGCGGGGCTCGAAGGTCAGTGGAACGATGACGCCGCCTGCACGATTTTCAGCGTCTGGTTTGCCGAGGACTTCGCGCGACGGACCGTCGAGCAGCTCGCGTTGAACTCGGCCGACGCGCAGCTGCGTCCGCGCTTCCAGATACGCGATCCGCGCTTTCAGCATCTCGCCTGGGCGCTGCTCGCGGAGCTCGAAGCGGACGATGCGTCCGATCCGCTCTACGCCGAAAGTCTGTGTACGGCGATGCTGGTGCGTCTGATCGGCGTCGAACCTATGCCGGGCAACCGGCGGCGTACGCTCGCGCCGCGCACGGCCGCACGGGTGATCGAGTTTATCGACGCGCATCTCGATCAGCGTCTGACGCTCGACGAGCTCGCCGTGCAGGCGCAACTGAGCGTGCCGCATTTCAAGGCGCTGTTTCGCGACACGCTCGGTGTGCCCGTGCATCAGTACGTGGTACAGCGCAGGGTCGAGCGCGCGCGAACGCTGCTGCTGCAAGGACGCCTCAGCGCAAGCCAGATCGCGCTCGAAACGGGCTTTGCGCATCAGAGCCATATGGCGCACTGGATGTCGCGTTTGCTCGGTGCAACGCCGCGTGAGCTGCGCGGCGCCGCGCGCGATGACGCGGCCATGTCGGGGCAGGAGAAGACACGACGTTGATGCGCGAACCGCGCGGCGCGGAACGCATCCGCTTCAACCGGGCGCGGCCCCCGTCAACTGCGCATAGACATCATGCGCGAGCTGCAGCAGCTCCTTGCGATCGATCCCACCCGACACCGCATAGCCAAAATCGCCGTCGACCCAATAGAACACGTTGACGGGCCCCGCCTGATACAGCTTGAACGCGGTCGTATTCGCGTTCTCGCGACGATGCGAGATGCACAGCGTGACGCGCTCGCCGTTCGGTCCGCGATACATGAACTGGGCCGTCGGACCGTCGTCGCCGGGCAGCAGGCGGCCGCCCGACAGCATGAATCCGCTCCTGGACAGCATCGGCGGATGGACCTCGGTGCCGAGCCGGTTCGCGAGCCATTGCACGAAGTCCTGCTCGTGAGCGGCGCTCATGTCGCTCGGCCGATCGATCGCCGGCATGTAGACGACGTGCGCGAGCGCCGCCTGGCGCGCGAAGCTCTCGGCGCTGTCCGCGCTGACCGGACGATTTCCGGCTTGCGTTTCGGTCCCTTGGTCGGTTCGATCGATCGCAACCGGCGGAATCAGATCGTTCCTGTGCATGCCGATGCCCACGCCGAGCACGAGCGCCGCGGCCATGCCCGCGAACTGCGCGGCAAAACGCGGCCAGTTCGCGGCCGCTCGCGCGCGGCGCGGCGCACCGGTCTGCAGGCGCTTCGGCACGGGCTCGCTGAGCACGCGGTCGTAGCGCTCGTGAAGCAGACCATTGAGCGAAAAGTAATCGCTAACGCGCGCGGCCAGCTCCGGATTCTGTTCGAGCGCGCGCTCCACCTCGTCACGCCGCTCCCCGGACAGCGTGCCGTCCACGTACGCGTGCAAGTCTTCTTCGCCGATCGGTATTTGCGGCTCGCTCATCGCACCACCTGTAATTTCGCGCCGGGCTGGGCGCCCGCCATCAAGGCCCGCAGCCGTTCGCGTCCGCGCGAGAGCCGCGACATCACCGTGCCGATCGGAACGTTCAGCGCGAGCGCGACATCGGCATAGCTCATCTCCTCGAGACCGACCAGCAGCACCACCTCGCGCTGTTCGACCGGCAGCCGCTGCAACGCGTAGTCGAGGTCGCGCATTTCGAGCGAACGCGTCTGGCCCGACGGCACCGCGAGCTCGCTTTCGGCGATGCTGTCGTCGTCGACCGCGACGTGGACCGCGCGCGCCGATGCCTTGCGCGCCTGATTCGCGAACACGTTGTGCATGATCGTGAACAGCCACGCGCGCAGATCGGTGCCCGGCTGGAACAATCGGGTGCGGCCGAGCGCGCGCTCGAGCGTGTCCTGCACGAGGTCGTCGGCGAGCTCCCGATTGTTGATCAGCGCTCGCGCATAGCGCCGCAGACGCGGTACGTGCTCGATCAGCTCGTCACGGACATCCATGGTTGATCCCGGTCAAGGGGCGTAGGGGTGGCATCGGCTTTACTCGCGTCAGTATCGATACGCGCCGGGCTGCTCGCGCAGGCTTCCGTCGCACGATGCGTTCGAACTGCAAACACCTGTCAGCGCATTTTATTCCGCGAGGGCCGCGCGCACCGGCGTCAGCGGGCGCTCATCACGTCGGCGGCGCGCATCAGGCCGTGGGTGCGCGCAGTGCCCGCGACGACGAAACGCTGCCGATGCGCGGTCCACGTCAACAGCCGCAGCTCGCCGATGCGGCGCGCAGCCCACTGCGGCTCTTCCCGCGCAAACGGCGCCGCGGCCGACAGCACGACCACCGGTTGCTGATCGCCGTTCAGATAGACGAGTTCGTCCGCGCGCTGCAATGGCCCGAGCCGCAGCACGCGTTGCTCGACGAGGCGCAGGCCGATCGCGCCGAGATCCGGCGCGACCGGATCGACGCGCGTCGGCGATGCCGAGGAAAAGGGCCGTGCGGTGGCTTCGGCGAGCGCCGTCACGGCGGCATTATCGAGCGCTCGTGCCGACACCTGAGTCGCCATGAGCCAGCCGCTGATGGCGCTCAGCATCAGCGCGAGCGCGACGAGCGCGACAAGCGTTCGGCGTGCGCGACCACCCGGTTGCGGACGCATGTGCAGCGGGCGCGATCCGCCGAGGTGCCCAGGCGCGGGCTCCTCGGCGGTCTGAAACGTGGCCTGGATCTGTGCGTTCAAGCGGTCGTAAAAGGCGACACGCCGTGCTTCCGCCGGATGCTTGCCGAGATAGTCGCGCAGCGACGCGGCGCGCTCGGGCGTCAGCGTGCCGTCCGCATAGGCCTGGATGTCGTCTTCGGAGGGCGGAGCGCCGGAGGGGCGGTGAGTCGAGGAGGTCATGATGATGCGCGGTCTTGATTGCTGCTATCGGACGGCTAACACGGCGGCGGGGACATTTATTCCCCGCGCCGGCGATGTTTTTTTCACGCCGCGAATACAGGAATAAACGCTGCCCATCCGTGGTTCTCCCTGGTGCGAACCCGCACAACTCTCCAAGGAGTCGATCATGAAAAAGCTTTCGTTCGTTGCTATGTCGTTCGTCGTTCTCGCCGCTTCGTCGAGCGCGTTTGCGCAGGGCAAGACACGTGCTCAGGTGTACCAGGAACTGATCGAGGCGCAGCAGAACGGTCTCGACTACATCACGGACGCGTCGTATCCCGATGTCAGTCCCGTGTTTGCACGTCAGGTCGAGCAGCGCAAGCAGGCGCTCGCCGCGCAAGCGGCGCTCGCCGCGAGCCACGTCGCGAACTCGGGAGCGCCGGCCGTTGGCGCCCATTGAAGCAGCATCGGCCACTGGCGCGCGAATGGGTTTGAATGTGCGCGCCGGGGCCGGATGGAATAGACCGTAGCGAGGCGTGTTCGCCCGTACGTTGGTCGATTCGTCGATCGAATCATCGATCCATCCGGCAAGGAGTTTCCGTGACACCACCGTTCGTACCCAAACCCAAGCCCGCCGGCACCGACCCGAGGCCGATCTGCGTGCCATGCCGGCTCGCCGCGATCGGCGCGGTCGTGCTCGCGCTCGCGGGCGGCTTCGCCTACACCGCGGGGTGGCTCACGCCCGCGCGTCTGACCGCCCCGCGCATCATCGATACGTTCGAGGCGGTCGCGGGCCCGCATCCCGGCTATCGACGCAATCACGCCAAGGGCCTGTGCGTCGACGGCTATTTCGACAGCAACGGCAATGGCGCGGCGCTGTCGCACGCGGCAGTGTTCGCGCTGGGCCGCACGCCGGTGTCGGGTCGCTTCGCGGTGCCCGGCGGCAATCCGTCCGCGCCCGATACGAGCTCGCCGGTGCGCAGTCTCGCGCTGCAGTTCCGGCTTCACGATGGTGAACAATGGCGTACCGGCATGAACTCGACGCCGGTGTTCGCGGTGCATACGCCAGCGCAGTTCTATCAGCAATTGCTGGCCACGAAGCCCGACCCTGCGACCGGCAAACCGGACCCCGCGAAGCTGAAGGCGTTCTACGCGGCCAATCCCGAGACGCAGCCGTTCCAGCGCTGGGTCAAGTCGCACGCGCCGTCGTCGAGCCTCGCGAACGCCGCGTACTACGGCATCGACGCGTTTCTGTTTACCGATGCGCACGGCACGACGCGCGCCGTGCGCTGGGCCGTCGTGCCCGACACGCCTTACGCGCCCATCACCGCGGCGCAGCAGGCCGAAAAGGACTTCCTCGCCGCCGATCTCGACGAGCGTCTGCAACACGGACCGTTGCGCTGGCATCTGCTGTTGACCGTCGCGCAACCGGGCGACCCGATCGGCGACGCGACGCTGCAGTGGCCCGACGACCGTCGGCGCGTCGACGCGGGGACGCTTGTGATCGAACGCACGACGTCGCAGGAAGACGGCGCCTGCCGCGACATCAACTTCGATCCGACGCTCGTGCCCGCCGGCATCGCGCCATCGGACGATCCGCTGCTCGCCGCGCGCTCGGCGGCCTACGCACAGTCGTTCCAACGCCGCACGCGCGAGGAGGCGCTGCATCCCGAGATCCATCGAACCCAGCCAAACGGAGAGCATTCATGACGCGCACCAGCACTCACTTCAGTCCGCTCGCGCGGCTGCTGCACTGGACGATGGCGCCGCTGATCGTCGCGATGCTGTTTATCGGCGTGGGCATGGTGGCGACGGTATCGCGTGCCCATGATGCGTTGGTCGCGCTGCATCGGCCGCTCGGCATCGCGTTGCTGCTGCTCGTGCTGGTGCGGCTCGCGGTGCGCGTGATGCGCGGCAGTCCGCCATTGCCCGCGCGCATGTCGAAGCCGCAACGAATCGCGGCGCATGCGTCGCACGTCGTGCTGTACGGGCTGATGCTCGCGATGCCGCTGATCGGCTGGGCGATGCTATCGGCGGCCGGCTATCCGGTCACGCTGTTCGGTCCGCTGCATCTGCCGCCGATCGCACCGCATGACGTCGCGCTGTTCGCGCTGCTGCGCGCGCTGCATACGTGGCTCGCGTTGGCGTTGTTCGCGACGGTGCTGCTGCATCTGGCTGCGGCGTTGTTGCATGGGCTGATCCTGCGCGACCGGGTGTGGGGCAGCATGGCCCGCGGCGGACGCTAATATGGGTCGAGCCGCGGCTTGACCGGGCTGCTCCCGAACTGTCCAGATCGCCCGCCCCGGCGATTTTCGTCCAACGCGTAAAATGGCCGGTTATCACTGGCAAATCGCAGCTGGACAGAATCGGCCGGGCGTCGCGCGGCGCCCCGTCATGGTCCATGCGCGCTTGCCTTCGCCGGTTTGAACAGGAATGCACGCGGATGTCATCAGTTTTCTTCGATCGGGAAAGGATTGCGGAATGGCTCGGTGAGCGCACCGTCGCCAAGGCGCGCTCGGTGGGCGCGGTCAGCAACGTCAAATGGCAGGGAGACACGCTGTCGGGCGACGTGCAGGGCTCGCAGCCGCAGCCGTACCTGACGCGGGTTCGCTTTCGTACCGATGGCGGGTCGCCGTCGGCCGAAGGCAAATGCACGTGCCCGGTCGGCCGCAATTGCAAGCACGTCGCGGCGCTGCTGCTCGCGGAACTCGACTACCACGACGAGATGGATCACATCACGCAGGTCGAGGACGACAGTGACCCGGCGACGTCGGAGGCGTTCATCGCGCGGCGGATTACGGTGCCGGGCGCGCCGCCGGCGCCATCACCGTCTCCATCTTCATCTTCATCTCAAGGTGTGCGACCCGAACTGGTCAGCTGGCTCGAGCGTTTTCGCGCGCGCGCCCGCGCGGCCGACGCCGCCGCCGAAAAAGAAGCCGCCCGGAAGGTCGACGCCACGCGCAAGGAAACGCTCGTCTATCGGCTCAACTGGTCGCGTTTTCATATGCGCCACGAAGTCGTGCTGCATCGCGCGCGTTGCGACGCGGACGGCGTGATCGTCGAAGTCGGCGACAGTTGGGGCGACGTCGAAGGCGCGCTGCTCAGGCAGCCGCGCTTCGTGTCCGACGAAGACCTGTCGATCCTCCGCGGCCTATGGCTCGGTCGCTCGCGCGAGGACCTGGGCCAGTTCGTACTGCGAGGCACGAGTGGCGCGGAAACGCTGCGCAAGCTGATCGCGACCGGGCGCCTGTTCTTCGACTTCGGGATCGCGCCGGGCGAGGCCGGACCGACGCCGCTCGCGCGCGCCGCCGACCGTCTCGGGCGCATCGAATGGGAGCCGCTCGCCGACGAGCGCCTGCGTCCGGTACTGCGCACCGAACCGCGCGCGAGCATGGTGCTGCCGACCGAACCGGTCTGGTACGTGGACGGCGTCGCCAACGAGGCGGGCGTCGTGCCACTGTCGCTGCCGTTCCAGCAACTGCCCGACTACCTCGCGATGCCGCCGATCTCGCTCGCCGAGGCGCCGCTCGTCGCGTCGGTGCTGCGCGAGATCGCGCCCGAGCTGCCGCTGCCGCCGACCCACGACGCGCCCGCGATTCGCGCGATCGACGTCGAACCGGTGCCGGTGCTGACGCTGAACAGCCATGCGCTGCCGGGCGCGGGGAAGGGCATCAAAACGGCGAAAACCGCGAAGGCCGCGAAGGCCGCGGAGCGCCAGTCCGCCGCGGTAGAACTGGCCGCCGCGAGCTTCGACTACGACGGTGTCAGTATCAACGCCGACAGCAGCGTGACGCTGGTGCCGCTGCCGGGCGGCGACGTGATTCACATTCGCCGGCGCTACGACGCCGAGAAAAAGCGTCTGCTGGAATTGCGCAAGACCGGTCTGCAAAAGGTGCCGACGCGCAACCTGCATGCATCGCGTCTGTTGCCCGACACGATGCTCGGTCTGCCCGACACCGACGCGTGGTCCGAGTTCGTTAACGACGCGGTGCCGGATCTGGTCGCGAAGGGCTGGCGCGTGGCGATGGCGCCCGAGTTCCGCTACAACGTGATCGAGATCGACGCGATCGACGGCACCGCGCAGCAGGCCGGCGACGGCTGGTTCGATCTGGAGATGGGCATCCGCGTCGGCGAGCGCAACGTGCGGCTCGAACCGCTGCTGGCCGATCTGTTCCGGCGCGACCGGCGCTGGCTCTCTGGCGCGCTGGAGAGTATTCGAGACGACGAGCCGATCGAGCTGAAGACCGAGGAAAACAAGCGCCTGCGGTTGCGCGCCGATCGTCTGAAGCCGGTGATGCGCGTGCTGGTCGATCTGTTCGATTCGCTCGGCGGCGCACTTGCCGAAGGCGCGCCGCTGCGCGTGCCCGCGGTCGATGCGGGTCGCCTCGATGCGCTGCACGACACCGGCCGCTGGCAGTTCAGCGGCGACGATTCGATCCGCGAGCTCGCACGCCGTCTGCAAGCCGGTCCGGGTCTGCGCGAAGTGCCGGTGCCGCGGGGGCTGAAGGCCGAGCTGCGCGCTTACCAGCACCAGGGCCTGAACTGGATGCAGTTCCTGCGCGAACAGGATCTGGCAGGCGTGCTTGCCGATGACATGGGCCTCGGCAAAACCGTGCAGACGCTCGCGCATGTTCTCGCCGAGAAGGAAGCGGGGCGGCTCAAGCATCCCGCGCTGATCGTCGTGCCGACCACGCTCGTGCACAACTGGCGCGAGGAAGCGCGCCGCTTCGCACCTGAGCTGAAAGTGCTGGTGCTGAACGGGCCGCAGAGGAAAGAGCGCTTCGAGCAGATCGGCGAACACGAGCTGATCCTGACCACTTATGCGCTGCTGTGGCGCGATCAGAAGGTGCTCGCCGAGCACGACTATCATCTGCTGATTCTGGATGAGGCGCAGTACGTGAAGAACGCGACCACCAAAGCCGCCCAGGCGATTCGCGGCTTGCGGGCGCGGCATCGGCTGTGTCTGACGGGCACGCCGCTCGAGAATCATCTCGGCGAGCTGTGGTCGCAGTTCGATTTTCTGCTGCCGGGCTTTCTCGGTAGCCAGAAGGACTTCACGCGACGCTGGCGCAATCCGATCGAAAAGAACGGCGACGACGTGCGCCGCGCGTTGCTCGCGCGCCGCATCCGGCCGTTCATGCTGCGCCGTCGCAAGGACGAGGTCGCGAAGGAGCTGCCGCCGAAGACGACGATCGTGTGTCCGGTCGATCTGGAAGGCGCGCAGCGCGACCTTTACGAAACCGTGCGCACGGCGATGCAGCAGAAGGTGCGCGCGGCGGTCAGCGCGCAGGGGCTCGCACGCAGCCACATCATCGTGCTCGATGCGTTGCTGAAGCTGCGCCAGGTGTGCTGCGATCCACGGCTCGTGCGCACCGCCAGCGGTATCGCGGACGGCGCTGCCACGGGCGGCGGCGAGCGCGCGATGCGCTCGGCCAAGCTCGATCTGCTGCTGTCGATGCTGCCCGAGCTGATCGAGGAGGGACGCCGCGTGCTGCTGTTCTCGCAGTTCACCGGCATGCTCGCGCTGATCGCCGAGGCGCTCGACGAAGCCGCGATCCCGTACGTCATGCTGACGGGCGACACGACCGATCGCGTGACCCCGGTCGAGCGGTTCCAGCAGGGCGAGGTGCCGCTGTTCCTGATCAGCCTGAAGGCCGGCGGCGTGGGGCTGAACCTGACCGCCGCCGACACGGTGATCCACTACGATCCGTGGTGGAACCCGGCCGCCGAGAACCAGGCGACCGACCGCGCGCATCGGCTGGGACAGGACAAGCCGGTATTCGTGTACAAGTTGATCGCGGCCGGCAGCATCGAGGAAAAGATCGTCGCGTTGCAGGAGCACAAGGCCGGGCTCGCCGACAGCATTCTCACGGAAGATGCGGCCGGCGCCGCGAAGTTTTCGGACGACGACCTCTACGCGCTGTTCGCGCCGATGCCGGACATCGAAGGCGCGCGTTGACCGCGCGAGCAAGCGACCGAACGAGGCAACGCAGACGGGCCACGCAGGCACGCAGGTGGGAAATCTGACGCGCCGCAGCAACGCCAATGGGGCCATGCTGTAACCAAACATCTGTGTATGTAAATTACCGTCGATTGGGGCTTCAACTCATACCAATTTCGAACTCGCGCTGTGTAAGACTTCCGCGTCGCGCGCGCTGGTACGGCGCGTAATAACTACTTCGCCAGCGGTTACAAAGGAAGTTCTTTCATCTTGAGCAGAGCTTTTCTCCGGGCTAAATTGACGTTACTCGTGCGGTTAGACCCCGGCGAGCGTGTGTAGTGTTTGGTGAGCGGCGTTGCTTCGACAGGGGCAGCGCCGCATTTTTTTTGCCGGCGGCCCTAACGCTGCGCATCACCCGCTGACGGTCCGTCTCGTCTCGCGGCGCGTCATCGCTCGGCCAACAATGTAAAGCAGTGTCGAATGCCTCATATAAAACGAGGGCTTTGAGTCGCACTCCGGACCAAGGCGATTGCCTCGAATGACAACTCGCCCGAGACGAAATCTAACAATGTTTAAACGATTTCTTTTGAGATTATTCTTATACTGAACACGCAATTGTTAAATAAGAGTACCTGAAGGGAATCTTAAGGCCGATAAAGGGGCCGGTCAAAAAGCCGCTCCAGCAAGGATTTGCCGTCCGCAGTGTCACTTCCTCCTTGGGCCGGCCAGTGCTGGCAGACCCCAGAAACCTGAAAAGCGCGTCAGCCGTTTTCGATTAGGGTTTTTCGCGACGGATTGCCGGTGCCGGCAAGCGGGAAGAAAGAGGGTTTTCGATTATCATGATCTGCCCTGCATAATCGCTATGGAAATTAGATTCATGCGCTGATTTCAGTTTCATGAAAGCAGCGTCATGGCGGGGTACGGTGAGGGACCATTAATCAGAAAGTAGCAGCCGGAATTTTTTGGGTAGCCGGATCGGCGGTGCTGCGCCGTCATCCCGGTCGTCAGCCGGTATACCGGCCGTCAGCCATGAAGGCGCTGTTGCGTTGTGGGGTGTTATGAGAATTGCAGTCCTCGATGATGATTCGGCTCAGGCCGACCTTGTGTGTCAAACGCTGTCCGCCGCTGGACACGTCTGTCACGCGTATGGCGCAGGGCGCGAACTCGTGCGCCAGTTGCGTCGTCAGACGTTCGATCTGCTCGTGCTCGACTGGAACGTTCCCGACATGTCCGGCGAAGAAGTGCTTCGCTGGGTGCGCGAAAGCCTGTCCGAGCGCCTGCCGGTGCTGTTCATGACGAGCCGCAGCCGCGAAGCCGACATCACTTCGATTCTGAATACAGGTGCGGACGACTATCTCGTCAAGCCCGTGTCGGGCGCCGTGCTGCTCGCGCGGGTCGGCTCGCTGCTGCGGCGCGCGTATTACCTGAAGCCGCCGGCAACCAGGGAAGTGTTCGGCGACTTCGAGTTCGACCTGAGCGTCAAGCACGTCGTGGTCCGCGGCACCCCGGTCTCCGTCACGCAGAAAGAGTTCGAACTCGCGCTGCTGCTGTTCCAGCATATGAGCCGGCCGTTGTCGCGCGCGCACATTCTCGACGTGATCTGGAAGCAGGCCACGGACATCCCGTCGCGCACGATGGACACTCATGTGTCGATGTTGCGCAGCAAGCTCGGTCTGCGCCCCGAGCACGGTTATCGGCTCACGCCGATCTACGGCTATGGCTACCGCCTCGAGCGGATCGAAACCGACACCCCACCGGCCGCCGACGACGAACCCACAGAAGAAGCGGGGAAAGCGTGACGGTCTGCGTGGATGGGGCGGCATCGGGCAGCGCCGCCATGCCCGGCCGCCGCGCCGCCGCGTGGCTTGCCGCGGCCTGTCTGATTGCAACGGGCGCGACCGGCTGGAGCGCGCTCGCGCACGCGCAGCCCGCGCGCGGCAAGACCGGAGCGAAGGCGGCGCCGGCCTACGCTTCGTACACGACACGCGAGGGCGACACGCTGTATGACATCGCCGCCCGCTACATGGCCGATCCGACCGACTGGGCGCTGTTGAGCAGCCTCAATCACGTGCCCGCGCCGCGCCGCATGGCGGCCGGCATCGTGCTGCGTTTGCCGTCCCGAAGGCTGCGCCAGGATCCGGACACGGCTCGCGTGGTCGCGACCAGCGGTCCGGTCGAGCGCGCGTTCGACTCGAGCCCCTATCTGCCGCTGAAAACCGGTAAAACGCTTGCCGAAGGCGATCGCTTGCGCACCGGCGCGAACGGGTTCGCGACGCTCGAGCTGCCCGACGGCTCATACGTGACGGTCGCGCAGAACGGCGAACTCAATATCGAGAGACTGCGGCACGTCACGCTGACCGGCGTGGCCGATCGCATCTTTCGGCTGCGCGCCGGCGAGGTCGAGAGCCAGGTCACGCATGCGACGCGACGCAACGATCGCTTCCAGATCCGTTCGCCTTCGGTGGTCGCCGGGGTGCGCGGCACGCGTTTCCGCGTCGATTACGACCGCGACACGCAAACCACCGCGGTGGCGGTGCTAGACGGCGCGGTCGGCGTCGATCCGGCCACCCAGCATGGCCAGAGCGCCGCGCCGGCGCCAGGCAGGCCGTTGCCGGCGTCCGAGCAGCTGATTAACGCAAGCTTCGGCAACGTCACGCACTCGGGCGGCGCGGTCGGCAGTCCGGTCCAACTGTTGCCCGCACCCGCGCTCGCGCGGCCGGCGCGCGTGCAGGACGGCAAGAGCGTCGCGTTCGACGTCGACCCGGCCGAGCACGCGGTCGGCTATCGGCTGCAGATTTCGCACGACGCCGATCAACTGGACCTGGTGCGAGACCTGCGCGTGAGCGCGCCGCATGCCGACTTCGGCGATCTGCCCGACGGCACGTACTTCGTGCGCGTCGCGTCGACCGATAGCAACGGTCTCGACGGCCTGCCGAACGTGTACGCGTTCGAGCGCCGCCAGCTGGGGCTGGACGTTTCGGCCGCGCAGCGCGCGGGTAGCCGCGACTACGAGTTCCGCTGGTTCGTCAGCCACAGCAACGTGCCGACCCGTTTCCGCTTTCTGCTCGCGAACACGGCCGAACTGAGCCATCCGGTAATCGATCGCCCCGATCTGCCGGGCGGCGAACTCGTGATCAGCGATCTGCCTCCGGGCATCTACTACTGGACGATCGTCGCCGAGCAGTTCGACAACGGCCGCTTCTACGAAAAGAGCAGTCCGGTCCACTCCTTTACGCTTGCGCGCTGACCCTGATAGATTCTCGGGGCCGGCCTGCTGGCCGGTCCGTCCTCCCGTTCCCGACTACATCGTCCCTTGCCCGCCACTTCTACGCGACTGAGCCTCGATCCGCGCGCCCGTCTCGGCCGGCGCGCCGGTCGGCGCTTTCTGATCGAGTGGGTCAGCGTGGCCTGTCTCGGCTTCGTGGTGATCCTGCTGACGTCGTTCGGGCGCGTCGGCGCCGGCATCGATCAGCTGGTGTACGACGAGTTTCTGAAGCTGCGCGAGCAGCCGCTGCTGTCCGACCTCGTCGTCGTCGAGATCGACAACGCGAGCATCGACGCGCTCGGCCGCTGGCCGTGGCCGCGCGGCGTGCATGCGCGGCTGCTCGAACAGATCGCCGCGGCCAAACCCGCCGCGGTGATCTACGACGTGCTGTTCACGGAGCCCAACGCCGACGACGCCCAGCTCGCCCACGCAATCGCGCTGAGCCCGACCTATCTGCCCGTGCTGCTGACGCCGCCCGACGCGAGCGGCGCGCGCACCGTCGATGAACCCGTCGCGCCGCTCGCGCAGGCTGCGGCCGGGCTCGGTCACATCAATTTCGAAGTGGACAGCGACGGCATCGTGCGCAGCGTCGCGCGCTTCCAGGACGACGAGCGCTCGCGCTGGCCGCAACTGACGGTGCTCGTCGCCGAAGCGGTCGAACAAGGCAAGCTGCATCTGCGCGGCGGCCTGCCGCCGCGCCCCTCGAACGAGCCCGCGCGCGGCAGCGACGACGGCGGCGAAGAGCGCTTCCTGATTCCGTTCGGCCCGAACGCCGCGAACTACCCGAAGCTCAGTTTCGCCGACGTGCTCGCCGGCAAGGTGCCGACCGATCAGTTGCGCGGACGCATCGTCGTGATCGGCGTGACGGCGTCGGGTCTGTACGACCGCTTCGCGACACCGGTATCGGGCGAGCTCGGTCCGCTGCCCGGCGTCTACATCCACGCGAACGTGCTCGACACGCTGCTGAGCGGCCGCGAGATCCAGCCGGTCGCGCTGTGGGTCGTGTTCGCGGCGGCGCTCGGGCCGCTCGCCGCGCTGCTCGCCGGCTTCCTCGTGCTGTCGCCGCGCCGCTCGTTGTTGCTGACCGGCGCGCTGGTGCTGCTCGCCGCGACCGGCAGCGCGCTGCTGCTGTACGGCGGCAGGCTGTGGATCTCGCCGGTGCCGGCGATCCTCGGCGTCGTGATCGTCTATCCGATCTGGAACTGGCGACGCCTCGAAATGACGATGGCGTATCTGCGCGGCGAACTGCAGCGTCTCGCCGACGAGCCGCATCTGCTGCCCGAGACGCCGAAGCGCCGCCGCGAGTTCGGCGGCGACGTGCTCGCGCAACACATGGCGCTGATGGCTCAGGCCGCGCAACGGGTGCAGGACATGAAGCGCTTCGTGTGGGACAGCCTCGATAGCGTGCCGGAGCCGATTCTCGTCAGCGACGTGGCCGGCGTCGTGCTGATCGCGAATCACGTGGCGAAAGCGCATTTCGCTCGGCTAGGCGCGCCGATGCCCGAGGGCCAGCCGATGCAGAGCGTGCTCGGCGGTCTCACGCTCGTGAAGACGATCGACACCGGCGCGGCCACGGACAACGAGCGCAATCTGTCCGCGCACGCGCACTGGCCGGCGCTCCTCGATCCGACGCGCGGCGAGTTCGCGGCGCTGATGGCGCAGGGCGTCGAGGTGCGCGACGCGAACGAGCGCGACCATCTGCTGCGCTATGCGACCTGCACCGACGCGCAGGGCGAGACGACCGGCTGGATCGCCGGTCTCGTCGACGTGTCGGCGCTGCATGCGGCCGAGCGTCAGCGCGAAGACGCGCTGCGGCTGCTGTCGCACGACATGCGCTCGCCGCAGGCGTCGATCGTTGCGCTGGTCGAGATCGAGCGCGCGCGGACCGAGCCTGCGCTCGCGCGCAGTGTGCTGGAGCGCATCGAACGCTACGCGCAACGCGCGCTTACGCTCGCCGACGACTTCGTGCAACTGGCGCGCGCCGAATCGCAGGCCTATGTGCTCGAGCCGCTGAGTCTGACCGAACTCGTCATCGATGCGAGCGACGAGGTCTGGCCGCAGGCGCATGCGAAGCGCATCGCGCTGCATACGGAATCCGGCGACGACGCCGACGACGATCCCTGGATCTGCGCCGACCGCTCGCTGATGACACGCGCGCTCGTCAATATCCTGAACAATGCGGTCAAGTACAGTCCGCCCGACACGCGCATCGTATGCAGCTTCGCTGGCCAGCCGGCGGCGAAGCGCGCGGGCAGCGAGGCGCCGCGCGTGTCGTGCACGATCCGCGACCAGGGCTATGGCATTCCTGAGGAGCAGCAAGCGGGATTGTTCGAGCGCTTTCGCCGTTTTCACGAGGCGGAGCGGCCGGAAGTGGGCGGGGCGGGACTCGGCATGGCGTTCGTCAAAACCGTCGTCACGCGCCACGGTGGCAGCGTCGAAGTCGTCAGCGCGCCCGGCGAGGGGACGGCCTTCACGATCTGGCTGCCCGCGCTCGACGACGCGCCCCTCGACGAATCGATCGCACCGCGCGCCTGATGCGCCTTTGATGTATTCGATGTACTAGAGAGAAAACAAAAAATGGCAAAGATCGCTCACCTCTGTGCCGCGCTGGCCGCGGCGAGCCTCACCGCTTGCGCGGGCCTGAGCGCCGACGTGCACACCGTCTCCGCTAACGGCGCCGACCGCGCCGTTGCGCTGCAAGGCGAGCAGACCTATTCGCTCGCGCGCACGCAGTCGCAGGACGACAGCGCCGACCATCCGCAAGTCGAAAAGCTGTTGCGCGACGAGCTGGCGAAACACGGGTTCGTCGATACGGCGGGCAAGCCCGCGCATTATCTGCTGTCGATGGCGTATGGCACGCGGCCGGCGTCGATCGGCATCGGCGGTGAGGATTGCGCGCCCGCCGATTGCGGCGCGGGCAGCGACGGTCCAGGCGCGCTGCTGTTTGGGCGCAAGTATCAGCACGCGCTGACGCTGCGCTTTTTCGACTATGCGAGCGGCACCGAGCGCTACAAGGTCGGCGCGGTGTTCATGGATCGCGATGCGGACCCGTTGCATGCACTGCCGTTGCTCGTGAAAACCGCGCTCGCGAAGCTGCCGTTCGATGCGCCGGCCGACTGGCGTGTGAAGCTCAGCATCGACAAGACGAGCGGTGTGCCGAACGTCGACTCGACGGAGCCGCTGCAGCGTTAAAACGCAGCCTCGGGTCGCCGGGGCCGCGAGTATCAGTTACTCCTGCGCCGGCTCGTCTCGCGGCCAGCGGTTTTCGAACACGCAATCGGCGAGCGGCAGACGGCTCGCCCAGCGCTCCGTTTCGAGCATCGGCTCGCTATAGAACGCAGCGACGTGGCCGAGGCACAGAATCGCGACCGGCCGCGCGCCTTCCGGCATCGCCAGTAGCTGGTGCACCGCGTCGACATCGAATAGCGACACCCAACCAAGCCCGAGTCCTTCCGCGCGCGCGGCGAGCCACATGTTCTGGATCGCGCATGCGACCGACGCGAGATCCATCTCCGGCAGCGTGCGGCGGCCGAAGACGTGTCGCTCGCGCCCGTCCATCAACGCGATCACCAGCAGCTCCGCGCATTCGCGCATGCCTTCCACCTTCAGCTTCATGAACTCGTCGCGGCGCTTGCCGAGCGCGTCGGCGGTGGCGAGCCGTTCGCGCTCGACGATGTCGCGCAAGCCCGTGCGCAGCGCCGCGTCGGTGATGCGCACGATGCGCCACGGCTGCATGTAGCCGACGCTCGGTGCGTGATGCGCCGCGTCGAGCAGACGCCGCAGCACCGCCGGATCGACCGGATCGGGCAGGAAGTGGCGCATGTCGCGGCGTTCGTAAATCGCGCGATAGACCGCATCGCGCTCGGAGTCGTCAAAAGGCTTCGCCATGAAAGAGGGCGGCCGTGAAAGCCGGGTTGGAGGGCCAGTAAGCGTGCATATAGGTTGCCACAATCGGGCCCACGCGGAACACCGCTTCGCCGGGCGTGTCGCTGTGCGCGTGCGTGGCGAAGCGCTGCGGCGCGAGCGGCGTCGCGAGCTTCGAGTAGTGGAACGTGTGGCCGGTCAGCGTGCCGTGGACGCCATCGATCTGCTGCATGCCGAGCGACGTGAAGCGCGTTTGCATCGTCGCGTGACCGGGCAGCAGGCCCAGCATCGGCGTGCTGGTGCCTTGCGCGTCGGTCAGCGTGTCGAGCAGATAGAGCATGCCGCCGCATTCGGCGACCACCGGGTTGTCCGCCTCGACGTGCGCGCGGATCGATGCCGCGCTGGTCAAGTTGCCCGCGAGCGTCGCCAGATGCAGCTCGGGATACCCGCCCGGCAGATAAAGCGCGTGCGTGCCGGCGGGCAACGCTTCGTCGGCAAGCGGCGAGAAATAGCTGAGCCGCGCGCCGAGCGCTTCGAGCAGCGCGACGTTGGCCGGATAGATGAACGAGAACGCGGCGTCGCGCGCGATGGCGATGTGCTTGCCTTCGAGCAGACGCGGCAGCACTTGGGGCGAGGGCACGCCGAAATCGACCGGCGGCGGCAGTTCGGCGAGCGCGGTCGACGCGAGCGTATCCGCCGCGCGTTCGAGGCGCGCTTCGAGATCGTCGATTTCATCGGCCTGGTGTAGGCCGAGGTGGCGGTCGGGCAGCGTGATCTCGTCGCTCGCGGCGAGGTGGCCGCACCAGCGCAACCCGGGCGGCAGTGCTTCTTGCAACATCTGCGCATGCCGGGCGGAGCCGACGCGATTCGCGAGCACGCCATGAAACGGCAGTTGCGGCCTGAAGCGCGCAAGGCCGAACGCGAGCGCGCCGAAGGTCTGCGCCATCGCCTGCGCGGAAATCACCGCGAGCACCGGCACGCCGAACGTGGCCGCCAGATCGGCGCTGCTCGGCGTGCCGTCGAACAGGCCCATCACGCCTTCGATCAGGATCAGATCGGCTTCTTGCGCCGCCCGCGCGAGCAGGTTGCGGCATGCGCTTTCGCCGACCATCCACAGATCGAGCGACAGCACCGGGGCGCCGCTCGCGCGCGCGAGAATCATCGGATCGAGAAAATCCGGTCCGGTCTTAAACACGCGCACGCGACGTCCGAGCCGCCGGTGATAGCGCGCGAGACCGGCTGTGATCGTGGTTTTGCCTTGTCCCGACGCGGGCGCGCTGATGAACAGCGCGGGGCACGCCCCGACGGAAGTCCCCTGGGGGGACGCCCCGAAGGAAGTCCCCCTGGGGGGCGCCCCGGACGAAGCCCCGTTGTAGGACGCCGACATCGCTCAGAACTCCACGCCGCGCTGCGCCTTCACACCTTGCTCGCGATACGGATGCTTGATTGCGCGCATTTCGGTGACGAGGTCGGCGGCTTCGATCAGCGCGTCCGGCGCATGGCGTCCGGTCACGACGACGTGCAACATCGGCGCACGCGCGTTGATCACCGCGAGTACTTCGTCGAGCGGCAGGTATTCGTACTTCAGCACGGTGTTCAGCTCGTCGAGGATCACCATCTGGTAGTCGCCGCTTTCGATCATCCGCCGCGCTTCGTTCCAGCCCTTGCGCGCGGTCGCCATGTCCGCCTCGCGGTTCTGCGTGTTCCACGTGTAGCCGTCGCCCATCGTGACGAAATCGCATTGCGCGATCGCGCCGAGGAAATCGCGCTCCGACGTATGCAGCGCGCCCTTGATGAACTGCACGACGCCGAGCCGCATGCCGTGGCCGAGCACCCGCACGGCCATGCCGAACGCGGCCGTGCTCTTGCCCTTGCCGGTGCCGGTGTTGACGATCAGCAGGCCTTTTTCGACGGTCGCGCTGGCCTGCTTCTTTTCGTGGCCTTCGCGGCGGCGTTCGGTCATGCGTTGATGCGATTCCGGATCGGTTTTCATCGAGGGTCCTGGTCTTGAGGGGCGGGATGGGATGGGGGCGCGTCGCCAAGGGCAGCGTTGTTCGCCGCTGCGATCGCCACCGTGATGCCGGCGTGCGCGGTCTTGCGTACGATTAGACGCGCGTTTTGCGCGGTTGTGGTGGAGGCCGGCGCCGTTGCCGCCAGCAGCGCGCACGGCTCGCACACACCATCGACGCCGAGCTGCGCGTGTGCCGCCGCCGACGGCGACGCGACCGGTACCGCGGCGATCTGCTCGCGGCTGAACAATTGCAGCGGCAGTTGATGGCGCGAGCAGAATTCGAGCAGGCCTGCTTCGTTGGCTTTGGTGTCGATCGTCGCGATGGCGTGGATCTGCTCGAAGGCATTCGATCCGAGCGCTGCGCGCACCGCGGCTTCGATCTCAGCGGCTTCGCTGTGCAAGCGGCAACCGATGCCGACGCTCAGCGTTTTAATCGCGCGTCCGAGTCCGTGTCGTGTCGCGCTCGCTGCCAGTTCGTGAGCAAAGCCGGCGTCGCGTTTGGCCGCATCACGCGCCAGTGCGAGCGACGCCACAGCGCCGATCACGACGATCGCCGGCGAGCCGAGCCCCGCGCGCGCCACCGCCTCGGCGAACTCGCGAAGCGGCGCGAGCACATGACGCTGCTCAGGCCGCGTCGCCGACTCGATCGCCGCGCACGGCGTGTCGGCGGACATGCCGGCCGCGAGAAATGCGCGGGCGATCTCGCCGAGCCGGCGCATGCCCATGTAGATCACCAGCGTCATGCGCGTCGCGGCGAGCGCGGCCCAGTCCGGTTCGCCACTGCCGGCGCCGTGGCCGGTGACGAACACGACGCCCTGCGCGTGATCACGATGCGTGACCGCGATACCGAGCGCCGCGGGCGCCGCGATGCCGGCCGTGATGCCGTTGATCACGTCGACTTCGATACCCGCGGCCTGCAGCGCCCGCAACTCTTCGCCGCCGCGGCCGAACACGAACGGATCGCCGCCCTTGAGCCGCGCGACGCTGCGCCCCGCGCGCAGATGCCCGAGCATTTGCGCGACGATGTCGGCTTGCGGCGTCGACGGATGGCCGCCGCGTTTGCCGACGTACACGACTTGCGCGTCGGCGCGTGCGAACTGCAGCACGTCGGGATTTACCAGATCGTCGACGAGCACGACATCGGCCTGCGCGAGCGCACGGGTTGCCTTCAGCGTGATCAGTTCGACGTCGCCGGGACCGGCGCCGATCAGCCAGGCGCGCGTCATCGCAGCGTGCATGGCGCGCGCCATGCGGTGATGGAAGAAGAGAAGCGGCGTGCGACAGCGCGCGCGGCGGTGAATATAGAGGTCATGCGGAACTGCGAATCCGGGCACGCGCGATGTCGCGCTGCTACGCCTTCACATCCGTTCCCCGCGGATTCCGGCGGCCGGCGGCGCCACGTGATGCACGGATGCAATGCGGCACCGCCTCCGCGTTTGGCCGGTATCCGGGCTGGCGGCCTCATGCGCTTCGCCTTCCCGTCCCGGTTTGTGGATTCGCGGGACAGTGGCATCAAAAAACGCATGCGCGGCACGTCGGAATCGAAGGCGAATCGAATCGCGCGCCGCAGGTCGCTTACCGTTGCGGGGACAGCACAGGTTGAACGCGCGAGGCGCTGCCTGTTTCCCGTTTAACTGCACACGCGAGCGCATGTGCGGGCACCAAACGCGCGCATACGATAGCACATGGCGCCTTGCCGGATAAGCCGCGGCGGCGCTTTCCGGCTTTGTACGTTGCTTGACTGCGCAAGTCCGCGGGCCTACACTCGCACGCACTTTGGGTGCTCGCGTGCGCGCTCGTGCGCATGCAGTTAAACGGGAAACAGGGAGCCAGCTGCTCTGGAGCGGCTAACCTGTGCTGTCCCCGCAACGGTAAGCGAAAGCGGTTCCGGCTTGATAGCCGGGCACCGCAGTGCCGGCTTCGATGTCCTCGCGCAAGGTCGCATGGACATTTCACCACTGGCCGAGAAACCACTCGGCCGGGAAGGGGAAGCGGCGCTTTCGCCAGCCCGGATACCGGCCCAAAGAAGCAGAACGACCGCCGCGGGGATGCGGTGGCGCGTTCATGACCTCAGTTCCGCTTTCTGTATTTCCGTTGTCGCGGCAATGCCGTCGTTCGTCCCCGTGTCTGGTGATCGCTGGTACTGCTGCGCGTGCTTCATTCGCTCCATTCGCCAGCCGACGCGGACCCACGCGCGGACTTTCCGGCATACCGATCAACGCCAAGGGATGGACCTCACGATGCAAACTCAATTGCGCAAGATCCCCGTCACGATCGTCACGGGCTTTCTCGGCAGCGGCAAAACCACGCTGCTGCGGCACATTCTTCAGCATGCGGGCGGCAAGCGCATCGCGGTGATCGTCAACGAGTTCGGCGAGCTCGGCATCGACGGCGAAATCCTCAAGGGCTGCGGCATCGGTTGCGATGAAAACGGCGTCGAGACCGAAGGGCAATTGTATGAACTCGCGAACGGTTGTTTGTGCTGCACCGTGCAGGAAGAGTTTTTCCCGGTGATGGAGAAGCTCGCGGAACGCCGCGACGAAGTCGATCACGTGCTGATCGAAACGTCGGGCCTGGCGTTGCCGAAGCCGCTCGTGCAGGCGTTCAACTGGCCGCAAATCCGCAACGGCTTCACGGTCGACGCGGTGGTGACGGTGGTGGACGGCCCGGCCGCCGCGAGCGGCCAGTTCGCCGATAACCCGCTCGCTGTCGACGCGCAGCGCAAGGCCGATCCGAATTTCGATCACGAGTCGCCGCTACACGAGCTGTTCGAAGACCAGTTGTCGGCGGCCGATCTGGTGATTCTGAACAAGACCGATCTGCTCGACGACGCGCGGCAGCACGAGGTCGAAGCCGCGATCCGCGCGGAGATTGCGCCGCAGGTGAAGATCGTGCGCGCGCAGCGGGGACAGCTCGACCTGCATACGCTGCTGGGCCTCGAAGCGGCCTCGGAAGAGACGATCCACCTGCGTCACGACCACCACGGTTCCGCCGACGACCCCGATCATCACCACGATGAATTCGATTCGGTCGTCGTGCAGGCATCCGTACCGTCGCGCGACGCGGCGCTCGCCGCCTTGCAGGCGCTCGTCGAAACCCACACGATTTACCGTGTCAAAGGCTTCGCGGCACTGCAGGGCGCGGCGATGCGTCTCGTGATCCAGTGCGTGGGCCGGCGCTTCGACAGCTACTTCGACCGGCGCTGGCAAGCGGGTGAAAATGGCGACGGCGCGTTGAGCCGCTTCGTACTGATCGGCGCAGACCTCGACCAACACGCGCTGCAACAGGCGTTCGACGCGTCGCTCGGCGCGACGTCGAACGCGACGGCATAAACGGGCGCACTAGCATGCATCTGCTGCGCACGACGCCGGGCGGCTTCGTCGACGATACGCAGGGCGTGATCCGCATCGATCAGCAGCCCGCCGATATCGTCGTGCTCAGTTCCGCCGACACCACGCTGTCGCTGCTCGCGAGCGTGGTGCCGCGTCTCGGCGACGGCTTTCCGAGCGTGCGGCTCGCGAACGTTACGTATCTGCGTCAGCCTGCTTCGGTCGATTTTTATCTTGACGACGTGTTGCAGCATGCGCGCGTGGTCGTCGTCGATCATCTCGGCGGCGAAACGTATTGGCCGTACGGCATCGAGCAGGTGGTCGCGCTCGCGCAGCGCAAACAGCAAACGCTCGCGATGTTTTCCGGCGATCTGCAGGAAGACCCGAACCTGCTCGCGCGCAGCACCGCGAGCGCCGAGCTGTGTCAGCAGCTGTGGCGCTATCTGCGCGAGGGCGGTCCGCAGAACGCCGAGGCGTTTTTGCGCTGCATCGCGTATCGCGCGCTCGATTGGGGGCGCGAACCCGATCCGCCGCGCGCGTTGCCGGCCGCTTCGCTGTATCACCCCGAGCGCGATACCCCCATCGTCGCCGACTGGCAGGCGCGTTGGCGGCAAGGCGCGCCGGTCGTCGCGGTTCTGTTCTACAAGGCGCATCTGCAGGCCGCCAATACCGCCGTTTTCGATGCGCTGATCGACGCGCTCGAAGCGCAAGGGCTCAATCCGCTGCCGCTCGCGATCACGTCGTTGAAAGATGCGGTGAGCCGCGATGTCGTGCAGTCGCTGTGCGCGCAACATGGTGTCGCGCTGGGGTTGAACACCACAGCGTTCGCCGCGTCCGCGATCGACGACCCGGAGCCGCTCGCGCTCGCCGGCGACGCGCCGGTGTTTCAGGTGATCCTGAGCGGCGGCAATCGCGAAGACTGGCTGAAGGACAACCACGGCCTCAATTCGCGCGACATCGCGATGCATATCGCGCTGCCCGAAGTGGACGGGCGCATCATCACGCGCGCGATCAGCTTCAAGGGGCTCGCGTATCGCTGTGCGCATACGCAGGTCGACGTGGTCCGCTATCAGCCCGACCTCGAACGGGTGCGCTTTCTCGCCGAGCTGAGCCGGCGCTGGTGCCGTTTGCGTTCGCTCGATAACGCCGACAAGAAAGTCGCGTTGATTCTCGCCAACTATCCGATGAGCGAAGGGCGCATCGGCAATGGCGTCGGGCTCGATACACCGGCGTCGGTGGTCGGCATTCTGTCGATGCTGCGCGATGAAGGCTATCGTGTCGGCGAATTGCCCGAAAACGGCGACGCGTTGTTGAACAGCCTGACCGAAGGCGTGACCAACGATCCGGTCGTACGCGATCTGCGTCCGGCCCTGCAAAGCCTCGCACTCGACGACTATCTCGCGCATTTCAACGCGTTGCCGGCGAGCGTGCGCGACGCGTTGAACGCGCGCTGGGGCAAGCCCGAGCAGGACCCCACGCTGCGGCGCGGCCGCTTCATGATCGCCGGCTGGTGTTGCGGCCAGGTGTTCGTCGGCATTCAGCCTTCGCGTTCGCGCGAGCACGGCGACTACGCGAGCTATCACGATGCGGAGCTCGTACCGCCGCACGCATACCTCGCGTTCTATTTCTGGCTGCGCCATCAGTTCGGCATCGACGCGGTCGTGCACGTCGGCAAGCACGGCAACCTGGAATGGCTGCCGGGCAAAAGCGTCGCCTTGAGCGACGCGTGCTGGCCCGATCTGATTCTCGGACCGATGCCGCATCTGTATCCGTTCATCGTCAACGATCCGGGCGAGGGCAGCCAGGCGAAGCGGCGCGCGCAGGCGGTGATCATCGATCATCTGATGCCACCGCTTACACGCGCCGAAAACTATGGGCCGCTGCAGGACCTCGAACGCCAGGTCGACGAATACTATGAAGCATTGATGGTCGATTCGCGTCGCGCGAAGCTCTTACGTCGCACGATTCTGACGACGATCGTCGAGCATCGGCTGCACGAAGAGCTGAGTCTCGCGGCGCCGAACGCACAGGACGATGAAGACGCGCTGCTCACACGCGTCGATGCGTGGCTGTGCGAGCTGAAGGAAGCGCAGATTCGCGATGGCCTGCATACGTTCGGGCAGTCGCCGCGCGGCGTGCAGCGGCGCGACACGCTGCTCGCGCTCGGGCGCTTTCCGGTCGGCGATGGGCGGGCCGGCAAGGCGGGGCTCGTCGACGCGCTGGCGCGCGATCTGCGCATCGATCATCGGTTCGACCCGTTGACGGTGGATTGGGCCGCCGCATGGGACGGCCCGCGACCCGAGGTATTGCAGCGGGTCAGCGATGCACCGTGGCGACATTACGGCGATACGCGCGAGCGGTTGGAATTGCTCGCGGGCGAGCTGTTGCGCGGTGTCTGCGATGTCGATTGCGATGATGCGGATCGTTCGCAGGCCGTCCTCGTAGCCGACGAAAGTCTGCCGCAAGCGGCACAGGTGATCGCACGCCTGCGCGACGACGTGCTGCCGCGTCTAGACGCCTGCGGCCCGCAGGAAATGACGCAGCTGAAGCGCGGCCTCGCAGGACGTTTCGTGCCGCCAGGTCCGAGCGGTTCGCCGTCACGCGGTCGGCCCGACGTGCTGCCAACCGGCCGCAACTTCTATTCGGTCGACACGCGCGCGGTGCCGACGCAAGCCGCGTGGGCACTCGGCCTGAAATCGGCGCAGCAACTGATCGAGCGACATCTGCAGGAGCACGGCGACTATCCCCGCGCGATCGGCCTGTCGGTCTGGGGTACCGCGACGATGCGCACCGGCGGCGACGATATCGCGCAGGCGCTCGCGCTGCTCGGCGTGCGCCCGAAATGGGCGCCGGGCAGCCACCGTGTGACGGACTTCGAGATCATGCCGATCGACGCGTTCGACCGGCCGCGTATCGACGTCACGTTGCGCGTATCCGGTTTCTTTCGCGATGCGTTCGCTAACGTGATGCATCTGTTCGATGCGGCCGTGCAAGCGGTGGCCGAACTCGACGAGCCCGCGGAGCTGAATCCGATTCGCGCGCGCGTGCAGCGCGAACGCGATGCGTTGATCGCGCGCGGCATGGACCCGGTCGAAGCGCGCAAGCGCGCCGGCTGGCGCGTGTTCAGCGCGCGGCCGGGCACGTACGGCGCGGGTCTGCAGCAGTTGATCGACTCGCGCCAATGGCAGACCGACGCCGATCTCGCGAACGCGTATCAGGCGTGGGGCGGATATGCGTACGCGCAGAAGAGCGCGGGCGAGGAAGCGCATCAAGCGTTTGGCGCGCGCCTCGCAGCGATGGACCTCGTGCTGCAGAACCAGGACAACCGCGAGCACGACGTGCTCGATTCGAACGACTACTACCAGTTTCAGGGCGGCATGGTCGCGGCGGTGCGGCATCTGGCAGGTCAGCAGCCGCGCGTCTATCACGCGGATCACAGCAATCCGGCCGCGCCGCGCGTGCGGACGTTGCACGAGGAGATCGCGCGCGTGATCCGCTCGCGCGTGGTCAATCCGAAATGGCTCGACGGCGTGAAGCGCCACGGCTACAAGGGCGCGGCCGAGATCGCCGCGACCGTCGATTATCTGTATGGCTACGATGCGACCGCGCGTGTGATTGCGGATCATCAATACGCGCTCGTCGCCGATGCTTATCTGAATGACGCCGATACGCGCGCGTTCATGCAACGGCACAATCCGCATGCGCTGCATTCGATCTGCGAGCGTTTGCTCGAGGCGATGCAGCGAGGGCTGTGGCAGCAGCCGGGTGACTATCGCGCGCAGGTGGAAACGCATCTGCTGGCGAGCGAACAGCAGATCGAAGGAAGACAAAGATGAATGGAGCGATGCGAGGAGCGGACGACGCAGGTTGCTCAGCCGGTGCGTCAGGTACGGCGGCGGCGCGGCCCGTTTTTCCGTTTGCGGCGCTGATCGGCCAGGCCTCGTTGCAGCAGGCGCTGGTGCTCGCGGCGATCGACCCGGGCTTGGGCGGCGTATTGATCAGCGGACCGCGTGGCACTGCGAAGTCGACTGCCGCGCGCGCGCTTGCCGAACTGCTGCCGGAGGGAGAGCTCGTGAATCTGCCGCTTGGCGCGAGCGAGGATCGTCTGATCGGCACGCTCGATATCGAAACCGTGTTGCGCGACGGCTCGGTGCGCTTCTCGCCGGGGCTGCTCGCGAAGGCGCATCGCGGCGTGCTGTACGTCGACGAAGTCAATCTGCTGCCCGATGCGCTCGTCGATGCGTTGCTCGATGCGGCGGCGAGCGGCGTGAATACCGTCGAACGCGATGGCGTGTCGCATAGTCATGACGCGAGCTTCGTGCTGGTCGGCACGATGAACCCCGAAGAGGGCGAGTTGCGGCCGCAATTGATCGACCGCTTCGGTCTGATGGTGGAGTTGCAGAACGCGTTCGAGCCGCAGGTGCGGCAGGCGATCGTCAAAGCGCGGTTCGCGTTCGATCTCGATCCCGCTGGGTTTCGTATCGTTTACGCGGAGCAGCAGGCTTCATACGTGTACCGAATTCGCTCGGCGCGCGCGGCGCTGCCACTGCTGTCGTTCGATGACGCCGTCCATGCGCGCGTGAGCGCGCTATGCATCGACGCGGCCGTCGACGGCCTGCGCGCCGACCTCGTGATGCTGCGCGCGGCGCGCGCGCTGGCCGCATTCGAACGGGCAGATGCGGTGACGGTGCGACATGTGGAGCGCGTTGCCGATTCGGTGCTGCTTCATCGGCGGCGTCAGCATGATTCGCCACATGCGAATCAGCGCCGGCCAGAAAGCGCGGCGCCGGCACGGGACGTCGGTGAGGGTGCGTCTGGCGATACGGCTGCATCCATGACACCTTCCGCCAACTCCGACTGGGGCTACCTGCCGCCCGAGCCGGCCGCGGCTTTGCCTGTCAAAGGCGTCATTGCGCTTGACGCAAAAAAACGCTGAGCCATCGGAAAGGCGCCGCCGCTGACTCGCGCAGCGGTTTTCGATGGCGACAAGGCGTGGGGGTGGATTCGCGCGACACGTCGCGCGGCGAACCGGGCAGGCGCATTGCATGGCCACCGACGCTCGCCGCGATGCGCGAGCACACGCTGCGTCGTGAGCATCTGCGCTTCGTACGGGAAGTGCCGCGTGGCGGTGTGCTGCATTGCTTCGTGCTCGATTGCTCCGGGTCGATGCTGGCGGGCCAACGCCTCGCGTTGGCGAAGGGTCTACTGACTGCCTTGTTCGACCGTGCGAGTGCGATGCGCGCCGAGGCTGCGCTGATCTGCTTCGGCGGTACGGGCGCGGATGTGCGCTTCGGCCCCGCCGTGCCGCGCTGGTGGAACGAGCGATGGCTCGCGCCCGTGGGTGGGGGCGGCGGTTCGCCGCTCGCGTCGGGCGTGCGCAGCGCCGCGCAACTGCTCGAACGCTGCGCGCGGCGACGGCCGGCCCAGCAGCGCTGGTTATGGATTCTGACCGACGGCCGCACGAGCGACGAACCCGCGCGGCCGGCCGACGTCGATGAAGTCGTCTTCGTCGATTTCGAGCGTGGTGCGATACGGCTCGGTCGTTGCGAGGTGCTCGCCAATACCTGGGGAGCGCGGCGGTTGACGCCGGAAGAGTTGCTCGGCTGATCGATGTGTGCGCAGGTCGGCGCTGCTGTGTCCCCACGCGCGTTGCTTTTGTGGCCGTACCGCTTATTTCAGTCCGTTGGACCAGTGCTGCACATCTTCCTGACGATCGAACACGAACACCTTCATCGCCATCTGTTGAACGGAATCGAGGTGATCCAGTTCGAGCCCATGCATGGACGGCTCGCCAGGCGTTTTGCCCTTCTGTACGTTGCGGATCACCGCCGTTGTCTCAATCTGTGAATCGTATTCGGCCGACTTCAGCCGGAACGCGATGCGCAGTCGCTCGCCGACTTCGCCCAGTGTCCATGACGCACTCAACGACATGCCGAGCGCGCTGATGCCCTTGGCTAGTCCAAGGCCTTCGTAAGTGTCAGCGCTCCCGCCGATGCCGAACCGCACGGGCAGGTGCGCATGGACGCGGATCGATTTGCGCTCACGGAGCCGGCGGACCACGCCGGGCCTCGACAACACGGCATAGTCGAACGGCACGCGGCAGACCGCTTCGACCGTGCAGACGAAACGGAACACGGCCTGACTCGCGATCGCGACGATCGCGACGTTCTCACCGGGCGTGAGCGGCCGCGGTTGGCCCTGCTGCATCGGCGGCGTGACGAACAGCGCATTATTCGGCGCGAAACCGATGATGCTGCAAGGTTGCATCGGCGCGCCGCTGCCGAGTTGCGAACGCATGCCGATCAATGCGCCGATCTCGAGGTGCATGTCCTTCGGCGTCAACTCACCGGCGTGGTCAGGCTGGGCGGTTGGCGCCGGCGGTTGTTGTGCGCCGAGGTCGAACAGGTCGCCGCGTTGCGGGCGGAAGTGTTGAAACAGAAAGGCGCGGTCGTCGGTGGTCGCGAGCGTCGTCGCGCTTGCGAAGAGCAGCGTGCCGTCGGCATCGACGATCGGCCATGGGAGCGGCGTGCCTACCGGCACAGTATCAGGCTCGAGCATCGGGGATGCCGCGGCGGGCTGGGTGTTCCTCGACGTGTGCGTCGACGAGATTGTCCATAGTCGGCAGCTAATTTAAGTGGCGGGGTGATCTGATTGACGGCGGGGAAGGGTAGAACTTTAATTTGGGGAGCGGTGGTGAGTTCGAGCCGTGCTCGGACTACTTTGTTTTGTCGGTATTAGGACTTCGGCGGGGTTGAATCGGATGGCTAACTATTTTCGCTGATTTTTTGGTCTGGCCAGAGTTGACTCTTTTCAGGGCTGGCGGCAATGCGATGGAAATGGCAGTCTTTGCTCCCAAAATAAATTGTGAGAAGGGTATTGACGCGTTGTCGAGCGCTCTCCATAATCCCGTTTCTCTGCTGCAGACGCAGCGACGCAAACGAAGCAGTGCCGGGCAGGAGTGGTTCAGGCGCGGCGGGTTTGGCGGACCGATCTTTAAAAACTAACAGCCGATAAGTGTGGGCGCTTGATGCGGAATGCGGCGGCGGATTCTCCGGAGTCTGCTGCCAGGCAGAAGTATCAGCAGCCTCACACAGTATTAGAGGAAGGTTTGTCTGTCGGAAGACGGACTGATCATCGTCAGTACGTTGAGTGAGCGACCGGGTTCGAGAGAGCCCGAAAACAGTAACAGGTTTGAACTGAAGAGTTTGATCCTGGCTCAGATTGAACGCTGGCGGCATGCCTTACACATGCAAGTCGAACGGCAGCACGGACTCCGGTCTGGTGGCGAGTGGCGAACGGGTGAGTAATACATCGGAACGTGTCCTGGAGTGGGGGATAGCCCGGCGAAAGCCGGATTAATACCGCATACGCTCGGGAGAGGAAAGCGGGGGATCTTTCGGGACCTCGCGCTCAAGGGGCGGCCGATGGCAGATTAGGTAGTTGGTGGGGTAAAGGCCTACCAAGCCGACGATCTGTAGCTGGTCTGAGAGGACGACCAGCCACACTGGGACTGAGACACGGCCCAGACTCCTACGGGAGGCAGCAGTGGGGAATTTTGGACAATGGGCGCAAGCCTGATCCAGCAATGCCGCGTGTGTGAAGAAGGCCTTCGGGTTGTAAAGCACTTTTGTCCGGAAAGAAAACCTCGTGGCTAATATCCGTGAGGGATGACGGTACCGGAAGAATAAGCACCGGCTAACTACGTGCCAGCAGCCGCGGTAATACGTAGGGTGCGAGCGTTAATCGGAATTACTGGGCGTAAAGCGTGCGCAGGCGGTGCTGTAAGACCGATGTGAAATCCCCGGGCTTAACCTGGGAACTGCATTGGTGACTGCAGCGCTGGAGTATGGCAGAGGGGGGTGGAATTCCACGTGTAGCAGTGAAATGCGTAGAGATGTGGAGGAACACCGATGGCGAAGGCAGCCCCCTGGGCCAATACTGACGCTCATGCACGAAAGCGTGGGGAGCAAACAGGATTAGATACCCTGGTAGTCCACGCCCTAAACGATGTCAACTGGTTGTCGGGCCTTCATTGGCTTGGTAACGTAGCTAACGCGTGAAGTTGACCGCCTGGGGAGTACGGTCGCAAGATTAAAACTCAAAGGAATTGACGGGGACCCGCACAAGCGGTGGATGATGTGGATTAATTCGATGCAACGCGAAAAACCTTACCTACCCTTGACATGTATGGAATCCTGCCGAGAGGCGGGAGTGCCCGAAAGGGAGCCATAACACAGGTGCTGCATGGCTGTCGTCAGCTCGTGTCGTGAGATGTTGGGTTAAGTCCCGCAACGAGCGCAACCCTTGTCCCTAGTTGCTACGCAAGAGCACTCCAGGGAGACTGCCGGTGACAAACCGGAGGAAGGTGGGGATGACGTCAAGTCCTCATGGCCCTTATGGGTAGGGCTTCACACGTCATACAATGGTCGGAACAGAGGGTTGCCAAGCCGCGAGGTGGAGCCAATCCCAGAAAACCGATCGTAGTCCGGATCGCACTCTGCAACTCGGGTGCGTGAAGCTGGAATCGCTAGTAATCGCGGATCAGCATGCCGCGGTGAATACGTTCCCGGGTCTTGTACACACCGCCCGTCACACCATGGGAGTGGGTTTTACCAGAAGTGGCTAGTCTAACCGCAAGGAGGACGGTCACCACGGTAGGATTCATGACTGGGGTGAAGTCGTAACAAGGTAGCCGTATCGGAAGGTGCGGCTGGATCACCTCCTTTCCAGAGCTATGCATTCATTGCACTCAAGTGCTCACGCTTATCGGCTGTGGTTAATGGCAGCAACGCAGACAGACAGCAGGGGTCTGTAGCTCAGCCGGTTAGAGCACCGTCTTGATAAGGCGGGGGTCGATGGTTCGAATCCATCCAGACCCACCAGTGTCGTGTCGGGTGAGCTGAAGGGCTGGGGCCGCTGGAATGGCTGTGGGACTGGGGGATTAGCTCAGCTGGGAGAGCACCTGCTTTGCAAGCAGGGGGTCGTCGGTTCGATCCCGTCATCCTCCACCAATCCTCAATGCGCAGTGTTCTGCCTGCAGGCAGAGCGTTGCGCATTGGCGATTGAGCCAGTCAGGGCGGTATGAGGCAGAGGCTTCATACCGGCTGTCGTTCTTTAACAATCAGGAAGAAGTAGTAAAGAGATTCACGAAAGCATGCCTGGAGATGGGTGTGTGAGTAGGTGAATCAGGGTTGTGATTGTATCGATGTATTTTAAAGGTGATCGAGAGATCGCTTTGGAATACGGCGCAACACGAATACTCAACCTGTAGCGAGTGCGTCTGTCCCCTCCGGGGATGGGACCCACGTAAGCGCTAAAGCGCTCACGTGGGTCGACCCAGAGACACACCCGTTATAGGGTCAAGCGAACAAGTGCATGTGGTGGATGCCTTGGCGATCACAGGCGATGAAGGACGCGGTAGCCTGCGAAAAGCTCCGGGGAGCTGGCAAACGAGCATTGATCCGGAGATGTCCGAATGGGGAAACCCACTCCTAATGGAGTATCCGCAGCTGAATCCATAGGCTGCGTGAGGCGAACGCGGTGAACTGAAACATCTAAGTAACCGCAGGAAAAGAAATCAACCGAGATTCCCAGAGTAGTGGCGAGCGAAATGGGATCAGCCGGTACACGTTATCTGTATTGTTAGTCGAACGCTCTGGAAAGTGCGGCCATAGCAGGTGATAGCCCTGTAGACGAAAACAGCATGGAAGAACTGGGTGTACGAGAAGTAGGGCGGGACACGTGAAATCCTGTCTGAAGATGGGGGGACCATCCTCCAAGGCTAAATACTCGTGATCGACCGATAGTGAACCAGTACCGTGAGGGAAAGGCGAAAAGAACCCCGGGAGGGGAGTGAAACAGATCCTGAAACCGCATGCATACAAACAGTCGGAGCCTCTGCGAAGGGGTGACGGCGTACCTTTTGTATAATGGGTCAGCGACTTACATTCAGTGGCGAGCTTAACCGATTAGGGCAGGCGTAGCGAAAGCGAGTCCGAACAGGGCGTCCAGTCGCTGGGTGTAGACCCGAAACCAGGTGATCTATCCATGGCCAGGTTGAAGGCACGGTAACACGTGCTGGAGGACCGAACCCACTAACGTTGAAAAGTTAGGGGATGAGCTGTGGATAGGGGTGAAAGGCTAAACAAACCTGGAAATAGCTGGTTCTCTCCGAAAACTATTTAGGTAGTGCCTCGTGTATCACCTTCGGGGGTAGAGCACTGTCATGGTTGTGGGGTCCATTGCGGATTACTACGCCATAGCAAACTCCGAATACCGAAGAGTGCAATCACGGGAGACAGACATCGGGTGCTAACGTCCGGTGTCAAGAGGGAAACAACCCAGACCGCCAGCTAAGGTCCCCAAATATGGCTAAGTGGGAAACGAAGTGGGAAGGCTAAAACAGTCAGGAGGTTGGCTTAGAAGCAGCCATCCTTTAAAGAAAGCGTAATAGCTCACTGATCGAGTCGTCCTGCGCGGAAGATGTAACGGGGCTAAGCCATATACCGAAGCTGCGGATGCACAGTAATGTGCATGGTAGGAGAGCGTTCCGTAAGCCTGCGAAGGTGCACTGGAAAGTGTGCTGGAGGTATCGGAAGTGCGAATGCTGACATGAGTAGCGATAAAGGGGGTGAAAGGCCCCCTCGCCGTAAGCCCAAGGTTTCCTACGCAACGTTCATCGGCGTAGGGTGAGTCGGCCCCTAAGGCGAGGCAGAAATGCGTAGCTGATGGGAAGCAGATTAATATTTCTGCACCATTGTGAAATGCGATGGGGGGACGGATCGCGGAAGGTTGTCCGGGTGTTGGAAGTCCCGGTCCTTGCATTGGAGAAGGCGCTTTGGCAAATCCGGGCGCGTAATTCAAGGGTGCGAGGCGAGCCACTTCGGTGGCGAAGCAACTGGAAGGGGTTCCAGGAAAAGCCTCTAAGCTTCAGTTTCACAGTGACCGTACCGCAAACCGACACAGGTGGGCGAGATGAGTATTCTAAGGCGCTTGAGAGAACTCGGGAGAAGGAACTCGGCAAATTGGTACCGTAACTTCGGGATAAGGTACGCCCTGGTAGCCTGACTGGCCTGCGCCAGAAGGGTGAAGGGGTTGCAATAAACTGGTGGCTGCGACTGTTTAATAAAAACACAGCACTCTGCAAACACGAAAGTGGACGTATAGGGTGTGACGCCTGCCCGGTGCCGGAAGATTAAATGATGGGGTGCAAGCTCCTGATTGAAGTCCCGGTAAACGGCGGCCGTAACTATAACGGTCCTAAGGTAGCGAAATTCCTTGTCGGGTAAGTTCCGACCTGCACGAATGGCGTAACGATGGCCACACTGTCTCCTCCCGAGACTCAGCGAAGTTGAAGTGTTTGTGATGATGCAATCTCCCCGCGGCTAGACGGAAAGACCCCATGAACCTTTACTGTAGCTTTGCATTGGACTTTGAACCGGTCTGTGTAGGATAGGTGGGAGGCTATGAAGCGTGGACGCCAGTCTGCGTGGAGCCGTCCTTGAAATACCACCCTGATCTGTTTGAGGTTCTAACCTTGGTCCGTGATCCGGATCGGGGACCGTGCATGGTAGGCAGTTTGACTGGGGCGGTCTCCTCCCAAAGTGTAACGGAGGAGTACGAAGGTACGCTAGGTACGGTCGGAAATCGTGCTGATAGTGCAATGGCATAAGCGTGCTTGACTGTGAGACTGACAAGTCGAACAGGTGCGAAAGCAGGTCATAGTGATCCGGTGGTTCTGTATGGAAGGGCCATCGCTCAACGGATAAAAGGTACTCTGGGGATAACAGGCTGATACCGCCCAAGAGTTCATATCGACGGCGGTGTTTGGCACCTCGATGTCGGCTCATCTCATCCTGGGGCTGTAGCCGGTCCCAAGGGTATGGCTGTTCGCCATTTAAAGAGGTACGTGAGCTGGGTTTAAAACGTCGTGAGACAGTTTGGTCCCTATCTGCCGTGGGCGCTGGATATTTGAAGGGGGCTGCTCCTAGTACGAGAGGACCGGAGTGGACGAACCTCTGGTGTACCGGTTGTCACGCCAGTGGCATCGCCGGGTAGCTATGTTCGGAAGAGATAACCGCTGAAAGCATCTAAGCGGGAAACTCGCCTTAAGATGAGATATCCCCGGGGCTTCGAGCCCCTTGAAGGGTCGTTCAAGACCAGGACGTTGATAGGTCAGGTGTGCACGTACAGTAATGTACTGAGCTAACTGATACTAATTGCCCGTAAGGCTTGATCCTATAACAGGTGTGTCTCGACCCGCGTTAGTGCTTCAGCACTTGCGCGGGTCCGATCCCCGAAGGGGATTGGTGTGAACTCCCGCGGGAGCTAACAGAAACGCACGGTTGGGATTCAGTGTTGTGCCAGAAACAACACAACCCCCACACGAATCCTTTACGCTTCTTCCCGATTGGCTGTGGCGCAACCGGTTGACTCCAACCCCTGCGACGCAGCAACCCGTCATGCCTGATGACCATAGCGAGTCGGTCCCACCCCTTCCCATCCCGAACAGGACCGTGAAACGACTCCACGCCGATGATAGTGCGGATTGCCCGTGTGAAAGTAGGTAATCGTCAGGCTCCCCCCCAGGTCAGAAACCCCACCCGCCGCGGTGGGGTTTTTGCGTTTACGCGGCCGTCTTTGCGCGCTTCACTACTTTCCGATCCGCAACGCATCCGCGTAACCCGTCAGTTCCAGATAGGCTCGCCCTACATCCGCATTCTGTTGACTCACCCGTACCGCGCCTTCCCAATACACGGCACCGGTCGACTGTCGTGAGTCGAGTTCCTGATCGTCCATCAGCGGATCGAGTTGCCATGTCAGCGTTCCCGCTCTAACCGTCATCGAGACCGGATACAAGGTATTCGTGTGCGGCGAGCGCCACATGCGACGCGGCGTGAAGTCGACTTCACCGGGGTCGAAATTCGTTACCTGACCATCGGGTCTGCGAAGCGTCGCGTGGGCCCATATTGCATGTCCGTCGCGGCTATGGATCTTGAATGCCATTAGCGCCGAGCCGTCCGTCAAATTGGCGCCGAGCCAATCCCATCCGACCGCATTGGCGTCGAGCAACGTGCTCGACCACTCGTGATCGAGCCATGCGGTCCCCGTCACTGCTGCATCGCGCGTCGTGTCGTTTCCACCTCCGGCTGGGCGCACCACAGTGCCCGTCACGCGGAGTTGCGGTTCGCTGTAGTAAAAGCTCGCCTGTTCGGGCCGCGGTCCTTTGCGCGAGTAACCGCGCTCGCCCTGAATCAGCGGAGGCTGCGTTGGCGCGAGTTGGAGGTGTAGCGAGAATCCGCTTGCATCGGCGGTGACGTCGTAGTGGCCATCCGCGGCGCGAATCATTTTCCAGGCGTCGAGTTTGACGTCGGTGTTGACGGTCTTCGCGTAGGCGAGCCCGAGACCCTGCCGAGCGATGCGTTGATCGTGAACGAGGTGTCCGATGGCCGGATCGCTCAGCGCAGCGTGCGCGATGATCAGTTGCGACGGGGCGAAATCGCTGGGATCGGCGGCATCGTGACCGGTCGCCGAACGGAAGAACGTGATCTGGAATCCGAGCGGTCGGTTGTCGGGCGTCGTGAGCCAGCCTGTCGCGTACCACCATTCGGTGCGGAAAGCCGGATGAGCACCGCTGTCCCGCGGAAACGAGATCGGATGGTCTGGCGTGACTGCCGCGAAGGCGACCGGGGTGGATCCAGTGGAGTCGCTATTAGCGGCGAAAGAGGGCGACACAGCGGCTATGCCGATCGAAAGTAGCCCTCGGAAAAAAAGCTGAAGGCGCCGCGGCGGCGACCCGCCGTGTCGCCGCGCGATCCACGTCGCGCAGCCATCAAGCGCAGAGCGAACCTCGCGAATGGCCGCGCTATCCCGGATCAACCGCATTTCCCACGCACGCCGCGCAGCTGGCATCACCAGTCCTCCTTCACCGCGCGCACTGCATCCACCGACACCGCGCCGCGTCCCGCGACCACCGCCGTCGTACACGACAGCACCAGCATTACCAACGCGACTGTGCCCAGCACGAACCACGGTACATGCAGCGACATGCTCCAGTGAAACGACTGTGGATTGACGACGAACACGAGAATCAGGCTGATCGCGAAACCAAGCGCGAAACCGAGCGCAATGCCGCATGCGGTGAGCAGACCGCCCTCCGAAGCGAGGATCGCGAGAATCTGCGCGCGCGTCACGCCGACGTGGCGCAACATCCCGAACTCGCGGGCGCGCGCGAGCGTCTGCGCGGAAAACGTCGCTGCGACGCCGAACAATCCGATCACGATCGCCACCGCCTCGAGCAGATACGTGACCGCGAAACTGCGATCGAAGATCACCAGCGTGCGCGCACGGATCTCGCCAGGTTGGGACAACTCGAGCGAAGCGCCGAACGGCAACGCCTTCAATCTTGCGACGACGCGTTCGACACTCACGCCCGGCTCGACGGTCACGGCGACATCGGTTGCGGTGGAGTCGCCGGTCAGCCGCCGATAATCGGCAAGCCGTATCTGGATCGCGCCGCTCTGCCGCGCGTAGTCGCGCCAGACGCCGGCTACGACGAACGTCTGGCCATGTTCGCCGAGCGACAACCGCACACGTTGACCTAGCTCATACCCATACAGATCGATCATTGCTTCGGAAACCCAAATAGGTATCGCGCCGGCGCGAAGCGCGGACGGCGGCAGCACCGCGCCGGTCATCTGCAGAGTCGCGCCCGGATCGGTCGCGTCGATTTCGCGGGCGAGCAGCGCGACGTCCGGGCGCGCGGGATCGAGCGTCAGATGTGTGATGCGCGCGAACGCGGCGTTGCCGATGCCGGGCACCGTCGCGATGCGCGTCTGTTCGTCGGGCCGCAAGCCGCCACTGTCGCCGCTATTGCCGCCCGACGCTACGCGCACATACAGATCGGCGGACAGCAGATGCGTGATCCAGTCGTCGACAGACACGCGGAAGCTGGCCACCATGATCGCCATCGCAACGATCAGCGCGAAGCTCGACAGCACGCCGCCCATCGCGATCGACGCCTGCCCCGGCGCATTCGCGAGACGCGCAATCGCGAGCGTGCCGGTCGCGCCCGCGCGGCGTCGCGTGCCGCGCGCGCGGCCTGCCGCGCCGAATATCAGCGCGGTCACGCGCGGCATCAGCGCAATGCCGCCGACGAGCAGCAACGCGACCGCCAGATAACCGGCGATCGGCGCATCGAACCACGGCGGCACGCGCGTCAGCGCGGCGGCCGCCAGCAAACAGCCGAACGCGGGCCACGGCGTCGCGAGCCGCGCCAATGCGCTTTCCTCGGCACCGGCCTTGAGTGCTGGGGCAGGCCGTGCGCGCGCCGCGTCGATGGCGGGCGCGACGCTGCCCAACACCGACACCGCGACCCCGAGCGCGAGAAACACCGCGCTCGCGAGCGGCTCGAAACCGACTCGCGGTTGCACGCCGGGAAAATAGCCGCCGCCGAGATCGCTGCCGAAGAAGCGCAGCGCACCGCTGGCCATCGCGTAGCCGAGCGCAAGTCCGCACAACGAGCCGAGCAACCCGAGCAGCGCGCCTTCAAGCAGGATCTGCCGCAATAGCTGAGCTCGCGTGAGCCCGAGCACGCGCAGCATCGCGAATTGCGATCGGCGTCGCACGACACCGAGTGCCTGAGTCGAAAACACGAGGAACGCGCCCGTGAACAGCGCGACCAGCGCGAGCACGTTCATGTTGATCCGGTAAGCACGCGACAGGCGATCGGTGCGGCTCTCAGTGTCGCGTGTCTCGGCGACTACCCATGTGCTGCCGAGCTGCTGTTGCAGATCGCGTTTGAAGCGTTTCCGATCGACGCCGCGTGCGAGTTGCACGTCAACGCGCGTCAGCTTGCCCACCTTGCCGAATCGCCATTGCGCGGCGGCGATGTCCATCACCGCGAGCCGTTGACCCGGCCGCGTGCGCACGAGCCCGCCCGCGACGCGCAGATGCAGGTCCGACGTACCGCTGCGTAGCGTGACGTGGTCGCCGGTCTTGACGTTCAGCCATTGCTGCGCGGCCGTCGACAGAAATATCGCATCGGAGGCGAGCGTGTCGAACGGGCGATCGGGCGAGGGCACGCCGATCAGATCGGGCGTGATCGACCTCGCCTTGAAGACGTCGATGCCGAGAACGGGCAGTGCACCGGTGCGGCCCGGCACCGCGACGTCGAGCGCGAGCACAGGACTCGCGAGCACCACGCCCGGTTCGTTGGCGAGTCGCGGATAGAGGGACTCGTCGACGAAAGGCTGCGCGCCGCGCACCTGCAGATCCGCTTCGCCCGACAGACTGCGCGCGGCCGCCGAGAATTCGTTGAAGGCGGCGCTGTTGATCAATTGCACCGCGTAGCCGAGCGCGACGCCTAGCGCGATCGTCGCGATGGCGACGAGTGCGCGTCCGCGATGACTGCGCCATTCCGCGACCATCAGCCAGCGCGCGAGAACACGATATCCCGGCGCGCGCGGCAGTGGACGAAGGTCAACGGCCATCGTGGGTCGAGCGGGCCGCGGCGTGCGCGACGTTCGCTGCCTTATCGCGCGCGCCATGCAAGTCGCCCTCGCTCAGGATCAACACGCGGTCGGCCACGGCGGCTGCGGCCTCGGAATGCGTGACCATGATCGTCGCCGCGCCGGTCGCCTTGCTTTGCGCGCGGAACAGGCCGAGCACGTCGCGCGCGGTGGCCGGGTCGAGGTTGCCGGTCGGTTCGTCGGCGAGAAGCAGCGTCGGACGATGCACGAGTGCGCGTGCAATGGCTACACGCTGCAACTCGCCGCCGGAGAGATCGCGCGGAAAGTCGTCGCCGCGTCCGCCGAGGCCGACCGCCGCGAGCATGTCGAGCGCGGCAGCCGTCGGTAGATCATTGAGCAGCAGTGGGAGCGCGACGTTCTGCGCGAGCGTCAGATGCGGCAGCACGTGAAACGCCTGGAACACGAAGCCGAGCTTCTGGCGCCGCAGTCGCGTCGCGGCGTTGTCGTCGAGTTGTTCGACCGGGCGTCCGTCGATTAGCACGCTGCCGCTATCGGCGCGGTCGAGCCCGGCGATCAGGTTGAGCAATGTCGACTTGCCGACGCCCGAGTCGCCCATGATCGCGACGAACTCGCCCGCTGCGAGTGTGAAGTCGAGCTGCGCGAGCACGATGCGGCCGGTGCCGTACCGCTTGCTGAGGCCGCGGCATTCGAGTGCGGGTACGACGTCGTCACGAAGCGCCATGCGAGGAGGTCCGGAAAAGGAGTCGGGCGAGGGGAGCCCGCTGCGCGAATTGAGTGTGCCTCGCCGCGCGAGTTTCTGCAGCAGTTCCCATGGAGCGGCGCTGGTCTGTGTAATGAAAATGGAAGATTCGCGCGCTTGGAGTGGAACAGTTTCAGCGCACCTTGATCGAGTGCGCGGCACCGCTAGCGACCTCCTCGCCGGTCCGATTAGACCGCCCGCGCAAAAAAATTTTTATCGCCGACGAGGCAAATTTGTGTTTGGTTGCTGCTCGTCCCAACCGTGGAAAAAGCACGCAGTCGCACGATCCGTTCCAGCCGGACCAGTCCCAATAACCAGCGAATGTCTAAAAGCGGCCAATCTCCGGGTAATTGCCAGCTTTTGCGGCCAAACTATCAAGGCCTGACGACGCCTTTGTAACTATGTGCAAGCGCACATTTCCATGCATTTTGCAAGCGCCCACCTCGCAACGATGTATTGTGGCGCGGATTTTGCCGCTGTTGCGATGCAAAATTATTCTTATCTTGGTAATCTCCCACCCTTGGTCAGTCGGCTGCGGGTAAACGTGTAGCGGGAAACCCCCTCCACGCGTCAACTTCAGGCGAACTACAACTTACATTTCCATTTCAAGGCCTGCTTGTTTCGGCGGGCGTTGACGCGGCGTTTTGTACTTCAAGTTTTGACAGAGCACATGCCATTGCCTCTCCTAAGTCTTCTCATCTGGATCCCCATCCTCGCCGGGTTCGTGGTTCTGCGCGCCGGGTCGGACGCGGCGCGTAATCGCACGCGCTGGCTCGCGCTGATCGGCGCGGTGGCGGGTTTCTTGCCGGTGATCCCGCTCGTGGCGGGTTTCCGTAACGACGTGAGCTCGATGCAGTTCGTCGAGAACGTCCGATGGTCGCCGACGTTCGATATCGCATGGCATGTGGGAATCGACGGGATTTCGCTGTGGCTCGTCGCGCTGACCGCGCTCACGACGATCATCATCGTGATCGCATCGTGGGAGTCGATCACGCAGCGCACCGCGCAGTACTTCGGCGCGTTCCTGATGCTGTCGGGCTTCATGCAGGGCGTGTTCACGTCCCTCGACGGCATGATGTTCTTCATTGCGTTCGAGGCGACGCTGATCCCGCTGTATCTGCTGATCGGCACCTACGGTCACAAGAACCGCACGTACGCGGCGGTGAAGTTCTTCTTCGTGTCGTTCCTCGGCTCGCTGATGATGCTGATGTCGCTGCTCTACCTGTATAGCCAGACGCACAGCTTCGACCTCGCCGTGTGGCGCGAAGCGCACCTCGACATGGTGCCGCAGGCGCTGATCTTCCTCGGCTTCCTTGCCGCGTTCGGCGTGAAGGTGCCGATGTGGCCGCTGCACACGTGGCTGCCCGACGTGCACCTCGACGGCCCGACGGGCGCCGCGGTGATGATTGGCATGCTGAAGATCGGCGGCTACGGTCTGCTGCGTTTCGCGCTGCCGATCGCGCCGCAAGCGAGCCATTTCTTCGCGCCGATGATGATCACGCTCTCGCTCGTCGCGGTGATCTATTCGAGCCTGCTCGCGCTCGTGCAGACCGACATGCGCCGACTGCTCGCGTATTCGACGGTCGCGCATATGGGCCTCGTCACGCTCGGTCTGTTCGTCTTCAACCGCTTCGGCCAGTCCGGCGCAATCGTGCAGATGATCTCGTACGGCGTGGTGTCCGGCGCGATGCTGTTGTGCACCGGCATGCTCTACGACCGCACAAAATCCGCGTCGATCGCCGAATACGGCGGCGTCGCCAACACGATGCCGCGCTTTGCCGGCTTCGTGATGCTGTTCTCGATGGCCAACATCGGTCTGCCGGGCACGTCGGGTTTCGTCGGCGAATTCATGGTGCTGATGGGCGCGATCCGCTTCAACTTCTGGATCGGGGCGATCGCCGCGACCACCCTGATCCTGAGCGCGGCCTACACACTGTGGATGTACAAGCGCGTGATTTTCGGTGCGATCGCCAACGCGCGCGTCGCGAAGCTGAAGGACCTCGGCAAGCGCGAGTTCGCGCTGCTCGGTGCGTTGGCGCTGCTGGTGCTCGCGATCGGACTCGATCCGAAGCCGTTCACCGATGCGATCGATCCGTCGGTCGGCACGCTGCTCGCGCAATCGGAACGCTCGGCGCTTCCTTCAGATTCCGTGCCGACGGAAGGCGGCGAGCATCTGCAGGCAGCGGCGCCCGGAGCGGCACCCGTCGCCGCGCACACTCCGGGTTAAAAGAACAGAGCGCAAGAGCCGTTGTTGCATCCACGCGTCAGGATGCGGCGACGCTTTTGCGCTTTTGCGCGTCGCTACTAGTCCCTTGATGAATGCATGAGTCGTGAGGTATGTCGGAATCGCCGCGCATTCAGCGATTTTTTAGTGCTTGTTCTTAAGGGACTTTGCGATGCGTCAACCTTTCGATGCTTCGTATCGGAGCGTCGCGAACGACGCTGGTGAATAGGGTGTGCGGGGAAATGCGGCAACGTGTCGCACTTCGTCTTGGCGCAATAGTTCGTTGCTGAATCGAGTGTTTACCGGACATTCGACGCCCACCTATTATGCGAGCGCTTATTAATGGAGAGCCGTCGAATGACGTTCGTTGAAGTCAAAAAAACGAGGCAGTTGAAATGAAAGGACGGACGCTTAGAAGGCCGGCAAGTTTCCTTTCCGCCAGCCTTATGTTGTTGCTTTCGGGTTGCAGCAACCTCGATATTCTGAATCCGAAGGGGAGTGTGGGACTCGCGGAGCGTGATCTGATCGCGACTTCGGTGTGGGCCATGCTGATCGTGGTGGTGCCGGTCATTCTGATGACACTGTTTTTCGCGTGGCGTTATCGCGCGTCGAACAGGAACGCCGACTACCAGCCAGGGTGGACGCATTCCACCGCGGTTGAAGTCGTCGTCTGGACGATTCCGACTTTGATCATTCTGTTCCTCGCCGTGTTGACGTGGCGGACGACGCATGAGCTCGATCCGTATCGCCCGCTCGAATCGCAGGTCAAGCCGATCAACGTCGAAGTCGTCGCGCTCGATTGGAAGTGGCTCTTCATCTATCCGGACCTCGGCATCGCTTCGGTGAACCAGCTCGCGATCCCGGTCGGTACACCGGTGAACTTCCGGATCACGTCGGACACGGTGATGAACTCGTTCTTCATCCCGCAGTTGGGCGGCCAGATCTATGCGATGGCGGGCATGCAAACGCGTCTGCACCTGATCGCCGATCACGCTGGCGACTACGCGGGTACTGCGGCGAACTTCAGCGGCAAGGGCTTTTCGGACATGAAGTTCCGCACGCTCGCCAGCTCGCCTGAAGACTTCAACGCGTGGGTCGCCAAGGTTCGCGCTTCGTCGGACCGTCTCGACATGGACCGCTATCACGCGGTGTCCGAGCCGAGCGAAAAGGACCCGGTGCGGTACTTTTCGACGGTCGATCCGAAGCTGTTCAACAACATCATCGCCCGCTACAACAACGGCAACGTCCTCGACAACATGAAGGACGCTAACTGTGCGCCTAAGGGGTAACGCATGTTCGGAAAACTAACGCTCGATGCGATCCCGTATCACGAGCCAATCATCGTTACGGCGGGCGCGGGGATGATCCTCGCTGCGCTGGCCGTGCTCGGCGCAATCACGTATTTCGGCAAATGGCGCTACTTGTGGTCCGAATGGTTGACCTCGGTCGACCACAAGAAGATCGGTGTCATGTATATCGTCATTGCCTTCGTCATGCTGCTGCGCGGCTTTGCCGACGCGATCATGATGCGTATGCAACTGGCGCTGTCGTACCTGGCCCCGGGCTTTTTGCCGCCGCATCACTACGACCAGATCTTCACCGCGCACGGCGTCATCATGATCTTCTTCATGGCGATGGCGTTCATGGTCGGTCTGATGAACCTCATCGTGCCCCTGCAGATCGGCGCACGCGACGTCGCGTTCCCGTTCATCAACTCGCTGAGCTTCTGGATGACGGCAATCAGCGCGATCCTGATCAACATCTCGCTGGTGATCGGTGAATTCGCGCAGACGGGCTGGCTCGCTTATCCGCCGCTGTCCGAATTGCAGTTCAGCCCCGGTGTCGGCGTCGACTACTACCTGTGGAGCTTGCAGCTCTCCGGTATCGGCACGTTGCTGACCGGGGTGAACTTCTTCGTGACCATCGTGAAGATGCGCGCGCCGGGCATGTCGTTCATGAAGATGCCGGTGTTCACGTGGACCGCGCTGTGCACCAACGTGCTGATCATGGCGTCGTTCCCGATCTTGACCGTCACGCTCGCGCTGCTCGGTCTGGACCGTTACCTCGGCATGCACTTCTTCACCAACGATGCCGGTGGCAACGCGATGCTGTACCTGAACCTGATCTGGGCATGGGGACACCCCGAGGTGTACATCCTGATCCTGCCGGCGTTCGGTATCTTCTCGGAAGTCGTCGCGACCTACGCGAAGAAGCCGCTGTTCGGCTACAAGACGATGGTGTGGGCGACCTGCGCGATCATGGTGCTGTCGTTCCTCGTGTGGTTGCACCACTTCTTCACGATGGGTTCCGGCGCGGACGTCAATGCGTTCTTCGGTATCGCGACGATGATCATCTCGATCCCGACCGGCGTCAAAGTGTTCAACTGGCTGTTCACGATCTACAAGGGCCGTCTGCAATTCACGACGCCGGTTTTGTGGACGATCGGCTTCATCATCACTTTCACGATCGGCGGTATGACCGGCGTGATGATGGCGATTCCGGGCGCGGACTTCATGCTGCACAACAGCCTGTTCCTGATCGCTCACTTCCATAACGTAATTATCGGTGGCGTGCTGTTCGGCTATCTGGCCGGCTTCAACTACTGGTTCCCGAAGGCGTTCGGCTTCAAGCTGAACGAGAAGCTCGGCAAGGCCGCGTTCTGGTTCTGGCAGATCGGCTTCTGGGTCGCGTTCACGCCGCTGTACGTGCTTGGTTTCATGGGCATGACGCGTCGTCTGAATCACTACGACAACCCGGCCTGGCATCCGTGGCTGATCGCCGCCGCGTTCGGCGCGGTGCTGATCGCAATCGGTATCGCTTGTCAGTTGCTGCAACTGGTCGTCAGCATCCGCGATCGCAACCTGAAGGAAAACCGCGACCTCACGGGCGATCCGTGGGACGGTCATACGCTGGAATGGGCGACGAGTTCGCCGCCGCCGGCTTATAACTTCGCGCATATCCCGGACGTTCGCTCGCTCGACGCGTTCACCGAAATGAAGTCGCGCAAGGGCGGTGTCAAAGTGCCGGCGTATCGCGACATTCACATGCCGTCGAATACGTCCGCGGGTCTGTTGGTGGGTCTGTTCTCGCTAGTGCTCGGTTTTGCTGGTGTGTGGCACATCTGGTGGCTTGCGATCGTTGGCGCGGTCGGCGCGATCGCCACCGTGATCATCTACAGCTTCATGGACAACGACGGCTATTACATTCCTGCCGACACTGTCGCGCTGATTGAGGACAAACGCAACGGCGGTGCTGGTGCCGTGGCCGGTGTCGGCGCAAGCGCCGGCAACCAGGTCGCGCTGGAGGTGGACTGATGTTACAGAAGACTATTGCGGTTGAGCCGCAACTCGCGCCGGACCACGTGCCGTCGCACTCGGTGTTCGGTTTCTGGCTGTACCTGATGACCGACTGCATCATTTTCGCGGCGCTGTTCGCGGTGTTCGCGGTGATGAGCCACCAGTTCGCGGGCGGTCCGAGCGGCAAGGACCTGTTCGAGATTCCGGGCGTCGCACTTGAAACGACGATGCTGCTGCTCTCGAGTATCACGTACGGCTTCGCGATGCTCGGCGCGCACAAGAACCGCAAGGGCGTGCTGCTCGGCTGGCTCGGCGTGACGTTCCTGCTGGGCCTCGCGTTCCTCGTGCTGGAAATGCGCGAGTTCTCGCACCTGATCGCCGAAGGCGCGGGTCCGAGCCGCAGCGCGTTCCTGTCGTCGTTCTTCACGCTGGTCGGCACGCACGGTCTGCACGTGACGTTCGGCCTGATCTGGATGGTCGTGCTGGCGCTGCAGGTGATGCGTCATCGCGACCTGACCGAACGCGACATGATCCGTCTGACGTGCCTGAGCCTTTTCTGGCACTTCCTCGACGTCGTGTGGATCGGCGTTTTCACCTTTGTCTATCTTGCGAGCGTGATCTAAATGGACCATAGTCATAGCGCCCATGGCGCACACTCGGAAGGCGGTCATGGCAGCTTCGGCAGCTATACGGCGGGCTTCGTGCTCTCCGTCATTCTGACCGTCGCGGCATTCGCGATCGTGATGACCGGCACGTTGACGGGCCAGAGCGCGTTGCTCGCGATCGCGGGTCTCGCGTTCGTGCAGATCCTCGTGCATCTGGTGTTCTTCCTGCACATGAACACGTCGTCGTCGCAGCGCTGGAATGTGACGGCGTTTGCGTTCACCGTGCTGACCGCTGTTATCGTGGTTGGCGGCACGTTGTGGGTGATGCATAACGTTAGTATGAATATGATGTCGCGGTAGGCGGATAACGCTTTAGCGCTGGCCTCGATAAAAAGCCCCGCAAGATCTCGATCTTGCGGGGCTTTTCTTTTGTCTGGACGGTTTGTTTTTTTACCATGCTCGTGGCGCGCGCTTTGGCTAGTGGGTAGCGCAGCAGCACGTCGAAGCCCGCGAGCGACGATAGCGCGTGAACTTCATCTGCCCCATCGACGAGCGACAGCAGGTCCGCTTCGGTATCGACGACGTCGGCGAGTTGCTGCGCGTCGATCAGACCATTTCGATTGCCTGATAGCACGTCGGGATGCGGTTTGTAGACGACGAATGCGTCGGGCCGCAGGCGGTGGACTTCGCGCAGCAGCGCATCGGCGGTGTCGATTGCGCGCGTGCCGAGGCGGATGGATGCATCGTCTGCGAATAAGAGCGTGAAACCTGCGATGCGGCCCGATCGTACCAACCCGGGCCGCAACCCATGCGTGATTGCGCCATGGTACGCAACGGCGCGAGGCCTCGTGCTTACAGCGGCACGATTTTGCCCGGCTCCGGATGGAAGACCGGAGTGTAGACCGGCCCGCAGCCGTAATGCACGGGCTGGCAGGGGTTGTAGGAGGGCGGGTTGTAGTACGACGGGCCGCGAACCGGCGGTTTTTCGCCGTAACACGAAGGCGGGTATTCGTGCGGGAAACACGAGTGGCCGCCGCGCACGGACTGTGCAGCTGCGTGATCGAGGTCGTCGCAGCGCGACAGGTCTGCAAGGGTCAAGTTCGACATGATGATTCTCCGGCAACGTTGGATGGGTATAGAGCGCGCGAATGCTTTACGCTCGGGCGTTCCAGTTGCACGCACCATGCCATGCGGCGGGATTCAATGTGTGCTGGCTCGAGCGCTGATCGACCGTATCTGCGCAGTCGAAAACTGATCGGCGTCGGCCAACTTGCGGCAAGCCGGTGTCGTTCAACCGCCAACACGTCGGTCGATCAGCGCGTGCCCCATCCGGCGAGCAACGCCGGTAGCTCGGCCATCTCCCTGAACACGTGCACCGCGCCCGCGCCATGCAACGCGGTCGCGCTGCTATGGCCGAGGTGCGTCGGGCAATAGCCGAATACCGTCGCGCCGGCCGCGACGCCCGCGGTCGCGCCCGTCACCGTATCCTCGATGACCGCACAGCGTGTCGGCTCGACGCCGAGTCCCGCGGCCGCGGCGAGGTAGACGTCGGGAAACGGCTTGCTGCGCGGCGTTTCGTGGCCGCTGAAGATGCGTCCGTCGAAGCAGTCGAGGATGCCGGCCTTCACGAGCTGCAATTCGATCTTGATGCGATCCGCGCCCGACGCCACCGCGATGCGTCCATTCAACGTCTGCTGCAGCGCGCGGACCGCGAAAGGCGCGCCGTCGATCGCGCGCAACTCATTGTCGAGCGCCACGTTGCGACGTGCGCGGAACTGCGCCAGCCATTCGGCCGTGATCGCGAAGCCGGTGCGCGCCTCGATCAACGCGGCTTCGTCCCTGACCGTCTTGCCGACAAAAATGCGCATCGTCTCTTCGACGCTCAAATGCCAGCCGAGCTCGCCTAGCATCTCGGTGAGCACGCGGTTCGTGATGGGTTCGGAATCGACGAGCACGCCGTCGCAGTCGAAGAGCACGGCGTCGAAAGGAAAATCGGACATCGGGGAGGGTAGGGATAAGGTCGCGGACCGGCAAGGATACCGCACCGTGCCGCGTGCCGCAGCCTGGAAGCTGCAGCGGCGGCGTCCAGCGCGGCTGCTCAGTCCTTGTACCCGTCGCTCAGCGTCCTCATGAACGCGATGATGTCCTGGATGTCCTGATCGGTCATCGCGGGCTGGTCGCCGAACTTGCGGTCGAACGGCGCATCGGCGACATCCACGTTCGCATGGTATTGCGGCGGCAGATCGTCGTACTTCTGCACCTTGCCCGACGCATCGCGCGGATAGATTCTGTCCGGCGACGTATTGCGCAGGTTGTAGAAGTCCAGCACCTGCTTGAGGTCGTGATACACGCCATTGTGGAAGAACGTCTTGCGTTCGGCGGCATTGCGCAGTGTCGGCGTCAGGAACATGCCGCAATACTGCGTCTGCCTGGCCATGTCGGTCCGGAATGGCCCACAAATGCCCATGTCGTAGAACTTCGGATTCCTGTTCTGCGCAAGTTCGCGATTGCGCGGCACGCCGAGCGCTTCATACTGCGTGTCGGTAAAAAGAGGTGGAAGGCCGTCCGACGTCGGCTGGCTCAGGTGGCAACCCGCGCAATTGGCCTTGTCCTTGTCGTTGAACAGACGCAAGCCACGTAGTTCGGCTTGCGTGAGGCGTGCACGTCCTTCGAGCCAGGCGTCGTATTTGCTCGAGAATGGATGGAACTCTGGGTCTTCGAATTCATACCGACCAATCGCGAACATGGCTTCCGACACGAGCAGATCGGGATCGTTGACGACGTGCGGACCGAAAAGTTGTCTGAGCGTATCGATGTGCTTCGAGTGCCTTAGCTTGTCGGCAACCGAAGCCAGATCGGGGTTCGCCATCTCGACCGGGTTGGTCAGCGGCCCAAGCGCCTGGTCCTGCAGCGTGCTTGCCCGGCCGTCCCAGAAGAGTCCCCCTTGCGGCACCATAGCCGGCGCGGCAGGCGCAACGCCCGCGGTTTTCTGGGCGCGCTGCACGCCTAGCGCGGCCGATGCCTGAGTATCGAGGCTGACCGGTGCGGCGTCGGTATCGCCCTGATCGGGACCGATGCTAAACGGCGCCTGGCGATACAGGTATGCGAGCGATGGCACCGGCCGATAGCCCGCTTCCGTCATGTGAAGGCCGCCTGGTTGTACCGTCAGGTCGTTGGGAGGCGAGAAAGCGTGCGCGGCGCTGTGGCACGACGCGCACGACTGTTTGCCCGACGCCGAAAGCGACGGATCATTGAACAGGTCCCTGCCGAGTACCGCGACCGCGCTAAGGGGCGCGACGGGGGGACGCAGGAGCTTGACCGGATGGGCGTTGAGGCCCGTCAGATTCTCGACCGTATCGCCGATCGCCGCGGGCATACGCTCGGGATAGATCAGCGCGTAGCCAACCAGAGCGGCGCCCAGGAGCACGATGCCCAGCACTATCCGGAGGATCAGGCGACGCCGCGTGCTGCTCGCAGCGCGAAGGGACGGGCCGCTTCCGGTGGGTAGTTGCGAAGACAAGGTGGCGTTCGAACGACGATTCATGGCGATAGCGGTAGTCAAGCTGAACTGCAAACAAGCACGTCGAGCCACCGTACCGGCTGGCTCGACGTCATCACTGATTGACGGGCATCAACAGCTCCGTTCCCTGAACGTCGCACCGCGTACTTCTCTGTGCGGCAGAACGGACGGATAAACGGGTGGCTCCTTAGTTCGTTGCAGGAGGAGCCGACAGCTTGGTGCCAAGGTTCGTGTCGAGGTACAACGCCGGCGTTTTGCCACCGTTGGTGAAGTCGAACAGCGACGTGATGCTCCCCGTCGTCGCATCGTGCGAGCCGTTGCCGATGCGGGTGCCGCCGAGCCAGTTGTCTTCGATGAACCTGACAACCGAAGCCTGAGTGATCGCCGTGTGGTCAACGTAGTTGCTACGTGCGTACGGCGAGATCACCAGAAGCGGAACACGCGTTCCCGGGCCGCAACGGCCGTTGACAGCCGCGCCTGTCACGCCGACGCCTTGCTTCGCGCCCGTTGCGTTGCAGGCGCCGCCGTTCAGTTGGTCGGCGGTGGCGTCAAACGACGAAGTCGTCGGCGTCGCATATGCGTGGTCGTACCAGCCATCCGAATCGTCGTACGTGATGATGATGGCGGTGTTCTTCCAGTCCGGCTGTTGTTGCAGGAAGTTGACGACCTTCGTGACGAACGCCTGCTCGTCGATCGGATCCGAGTTGCCCGGGTGCGCATCGCCGACGGCCGGTGCCTTCAGGTAGCTGACCGACGGGAAGTTGCCCGCCGAGACGGCCGTGAAGAAGTCGTTGACGTCGTATTGATGGTGCACCGGCGTAGCCGTCGAATCGAGCGGGTCGGTCTGTCCAATCAGCGCGGTCGACGTCGGGCGCGTGTGCGCCAGGTTGGCCGTCGTAGCGTAGTACTGGAACCAGTTGTGGTGAGGTATGTAGTCCGTCTTCGTTGCGCCGAGGACCGACGAGTAGGTACTGCGCTTGCACGCCGTGGTGCCGTTCGAGTTGGTGGCGCTCAGGTCGAAGCCGCCCATGAAGCCGCCCCACGTAATGCCTTTCGCGTTGAGGAGGTCACCGATGTTTTTGTTATTCGAGCTCAGCGTGGCCTGGCCGCTCGACGTCGAGGTGTTGCACACGTCCCCGGTCGGGTCGGAATCGCCGTTCATCGTGAAGCTGCCCGCGCCGTCGGCAATCACGTTGTCGCCTTGAGCGGCACCGTTCGCAGGAATAGCGCCGTTGGTCTGGCCGGAAACCACCTCGAGCGCGCCCGGTGTCGACGGACCGTACGTGTCGGTGTACATGTTGTCGCTCATCGCGAAGTTCTGCGCGTAATTCCACAGCGCGGTGACCGTGTTGCCGTCGAAATAGCCCATCACGAGACCCGGCGTGCCGAACGTCGAACCGCTGCCGGCGCTGTTGTTACCCGTGTACTTGGGGAACAGGTCCGCCGCGCCATTGTCGTAGGCGAGTTGTTCCTTCATGTAGTCGTGCGACTGGCCGTTGGTATTGGCCTGGCTGCGGTCGAGGCGGAACGGATTGATGCCGCTGCCTGCGGAGGCCGCGTTGTTCGCCGTGTTCAGGAAGTTCGGGTTGCTCGTCAGAAGCGAATTCTGATTCAGATTGTTGATCTGGGCCGGCGTGTTCGCCGCCGTGAACGCCGGTTCACCGACCGGGTTCTGCGCGTTCGGATAGGTGCCGAAGTAGTGATCGAAAGAACGATTCTCACCGAAGATCACGACGAGGTGCTTGATCGGCGTTGCCGTGGTCAACGCGTCCTGGGCGGATACGGTAGCAACCGGTGCGGAGGCGGGCGCGGATGCAGTCGAAGGAGAGCTGACGCTGCTGTTTCCGCATGCGCTCAGCACGAACAGTGCGGCGGCAAACGGAATGGGCAAAAGGGCTTTACGAAACATTCTTTGGTGGCTCCACATTCGCGGTCCAGCCCTTCCATCGATAGGTGTGAACGGTGCTGGAAATTGTTGTTAGAAGCGTAACGGCCGACGCCATTGATTGCAGCCCGTGCATTGGACCATCAAAAAGTGAAAATTTTCGGGCAATACGCCGACTATTGCCTTTCGTGAGCCCGACTGTATTCGTGCTTTTTTGCCAATAGCGCGACGGATTTCTTCCGCTGCCGCGTTCAAGTAGAAACGGGGCCGTCCTGGGCGCCGACTTGTTCCAGCTTTGAAGGGAGAAATCGACATGAACACCAACCGCATCACTCGTCTGCTCGGTTCCACGCTGAGCGCCGCGCTGTGCTGCGCGGCCACGCTGACGGCCGCGCCCGTCTCCGCACAAGTGATGATCGCGCCGATGGCACCGCCGCCGCCGCGCGTCGAAGTCGTGCCCGCGCCACGGGACGGCTATGTGTGGGATCAGGGCCGCTGGCGCTGGGAGCACGGCCGCTATGTGTGGGTGCCGGGCCACTGGCAGCCGGTGCGCCTCGGCTATCACTGGGTGCCCGGGCATTGGGCGCAACGTGGGCCGCACTGGCGCTGGATCGAAGGACATTGGGCTTGAGAGGCTTGCGATGAAACCACTCGTGATGATTCTGCTGGCGGCCTCGCTCGCCGGCTGTGTGGTCTATCCGGCACGCCCGACCTACTACCGGCCGGCGCTCGTCGTATATTGACCGCGTACGTGATACCAGCCCGGATAGCGGCGTAGCGGCACGACGACATAACGACACGACAGCTGAAGGAGCGGCGGCAAGTGAACGACGTTGATCCCGTGATGCGGTCCTCACGCGAGAGCGCGCGCGTGATGTCGCGACCGAGCCGCACGCCTTGAGCGACGCACCACCCGATCCGGACGCCGAGCTGATCGCGCGGGTGGGCCGCGCGGAGCCCGGCGCGGTCCGCTCGCTGGTCGCGCGCAAGCTGCCGCGGCTACTTGCGCTCGCCACGCGCATGCTCGGCGATCGCATGGAAGCGGAGGACGTCGCGCAGGAGGTCTTCGTGCGAATCTGGAAACAGGCGGCCCGCTGGCGTGAGGGCGAAGCGAAGTTCGACACGTGGATGCACCGGGTCGCGCTCAATCTTTGCTATGACCGTCTGCGCGGCCAGCGCGAAGACCCGAGCGACGAACTGCCCGACTCGGCCGATCCCGCCGCGCCGCCCGACGCGCGGCTCGAAGCGCGTGCCGACCACGCGCGCGTGCGCGCGGCGCTCGCCGCGCTGCCGGCGCGACAGCGCGAGGCACTCGTGCTGACCTACTACCAGGAGATGTCGAATGTCGACGCTGCCGCCTTGATGGGCGTCAGCGTCGATGCGCTGGAGAGTCTGCTGAGCCGCGCGCGCCGCGGTTTGCGCGCCCAACTGGCCGGCAGCGGCCTTAGCAAGGACAAGTCATGACGCCCGAAAGATTCCATCAGATCGTTGCAGCTTACGGCGCCGACGCGCGCCGCTGGCCGGAGCGCGAACGCGAAGCCGCGCAGGCGTGGGCGCGCGAGCATCGCGTCGAAGCCGATGCGGCGTTGAGCGACGCGGCCAGCCTCGACGCGTGGCTCGCCGCCGACGAGCTCGAACCGCCGAGCCTCGAACTGCAGCGTCGCATCATCGAACGCGCGCCGTCCCGACGCCCAGCCGCGCGCTGGCGTTTGTGGTGGTCGGGCGCGGCGGTGGCAGGTGTCGGGCTGCTCGGCGGCGTGGCGGGGGCGTTCGCGGTGTCGTTCTTCGTGCTGACCGGGAACGCGCCGGTCGTGCATGAATCCTCGTATCTGACTTCGAGCTTCGGCGGCAGCTCCGCCGATTGGAGCGGCGAATGAACGGGCGCTCGTGGAAATTTGCGCTGCTGGGCTCGGTGGTGCTCAACGTGTTTCTGCTCGGCGCGATCGCCGGCGGCGCGTATCAATGGTTCGCCGCGCACGGTGCGAATCCGCCGGCGGCGGCGCAGGACCAGCGCGCGCTGCGGTTCGCCGCCGAGCCGCTGTCGGCGCAACAGCGGCAGGCGTTTATCGACGGCCTGAAGAGCGCGCGGCGCGACGGGCGCCAGTATGCGCGCGACGCTCGCGAAGGGCGTCGTGAGGTGCTGCGTCTGCTGGCCGCGCCGCAGTTCGATCGCGCCGCACTCGATGCCGCGCTCGCGCGCACGCGCGCGGCCGACGTCAGCTTGCGCGCGATGGTCGAAGCGAGCGTCGCCGATTTCGCGGCGACGCTGACGCCCGAGGAGCGCGTCGAATTCGCCGAGAGTTTGAAGTTGCGCGGGCAATGGCGCGAAGCGCCGCCGGCGCCGAACGCGAAAAAACCGGCGGCGAATGCCGCATCGAGCGAATAAAAAATGCGCGCGATGGCGACGGATTTCAGCACGTCGGCCGTTTAACGGACATGCAGGTGTCCTACCTGCCGACGAGGATCGTATGGCCAACTCACCGAACCTGAATGCCGCGGCGATCGCACTGAACCGCTTCGGCCTCGGCGCGCGCGCCGACGAAACGCCGCCCGCCGATCCGAAGGGCTGGCTGCTCGCGCAGTTCGAGCCGTATCAGCCGCGGCCCGACGCGTGGGCGAACCAACCTGATTCGATCGCATTGTCGACGCAGCTCGTGCAGCAGCGCATGCAGATGGAGCAGAAGTCGAAACAGAGGGCGGGCGAGGAGACCAACCCGAGCCAGAATGCGAACCACGGCGCAGACAACAGCGCAAACAAAAGCGCCAGCAACACCGCAGCGGTCAGCCAGACCGACGCGCAAGCCGCCAGGCAAGCCGAAAGAAAAGCACTGCGCGTCGAGATACTCGACATGTATCGCTCGTCGGTCAATGCGCGCGTCGCAAGCGCGCTGACCACGCAGACGCCGTTCATCGAACGCCTCGTGCATTTCTGGGCGAATCACTTCGCGGTGTCGACCGAAAAGCCCGGCGTCGCGGCGCTCGCCGGGTCGTTCGAAGCGGAGGCGATTCGCCCGCACGTGCTCGGCCGTTTCGAGGACATGCTGGTGGCGGTCGAGCGTCATCCGGCCATGCAGCTGTTCCTCGACCAGACCCGCTCGGTCGGTCCCGACAGCATGGCCGCGCTGCGCGCCGCGCAGCGCAATCCGGACAACAAACGCGGACTCAACGAGAACCTCGCGCGCGAGATCATGGAGCTGCATACGCTCGGCGTGCGCAGCGGCTATAGCCAGGACGACGTGACCGAGTTCGCGCGTGCGCTGACCGGCTGGAGTCTCGTCGGCAATCCGGGGAACGGCGGCGCCAATGCAAACCGGCGCGTGCTGGAACAGAACGGCGAACCCGGCAGCTTCGTGTTTCGTCCCGCGCTGCACGAGCCCGGCTCGCGCACGATCATGGGACGCCGCTACGACGAAGCCGGCGAACAGCAGGCGCTCGCGATCCTGCACGACCTCGCGCACGCGCCGGCCACCGCGCGGCATATCGGCACGAAGCTCGCGCGCCATTTCGTCGCCGACAATCCGCCACCTGGCGTCACCCAACGTCTGGCCGATGCGTTCGCGCACAGCGACGGCGATCTGCCGGCCGTCTATCGCGCGTTGATCGATACGCCGCAAGCGTGGTCGCCGGCCGCGGTGAAGTTCAAGACGCCGTGGGAGTGGACCATCTCGTCGATGCGCGGACTCGGCTGGCACGAGCCCGGCAATCTGCAGAGCGCGCCGATCCTCACGCAGCTTGGCCAGCCGGTGTGGCGGCCCGGTTCACCCGCCGGCTACGACGATATCGCCGCGAGCTGGGCCGCGCCCGATGCGCTCGTGCGCCGCGTCGAAGTCGCGCAACGTTTCGCCTCGCGCGTGGGTGACCGGCTCGATGCGCGCTCGCTCGGCCAGACCTTGCTGGCTGGCTCGCTCAGCGAGCCGACGGCCACGGCGGTGTCGCGCGCGGAAAGCGCATCGACGGCGATCGCGCTGCTGCTCGTATCGCCCGATTTTCAACGGAGATGAATGCCATGCTGTCACGCCGCCAGTTTCTGAGCGTCGCCGCCGCCGGTGCCGGCGCACTGCTCGTGTCGCCGCGGATTGCGTTCGCGCATGTCGCGACCGACCGCCGCTTCGTGTTCGTGATCCAGCGTGGCGCGGCCGACGGGCTGAACATCGTGGTGCCGTACGCGGACCCCGCGTATGCGACGCTGCGCGGGCCGCTCGCGATCGATGCGTCGAACGCGCCGCATCTGGACGGCACGTTCGCGCTGCATCCGGCGCTCGCGCAGATGGCGACGCTGTACGCGCAGCGCGAGGCGTTGTTCGTGCACGCGGTCGCCTCGCCGTATCGCGACCGCTCGCATTTCGACGGACAGAACGTGCTCGAAACCGGCGGCACGTCGCCGTATCGGACGAAGGACGGCTGGCTCAACCGGCTCGCAGCGCTACTGCCCGCCACCCGCGAAAACGCGATCGCGTTCGCGCCGACCGTGCCGATGGCGCTGCGCGGGCCCGCGGCGGTGACGTCGTATGCACCGTCGGCCTTGCCGCAGGCGCCCGACGATCTGCTCGCGCGCGTGTCGCAACTGTACGAGCAGGACGCGCAGCTGCGTCCGCTGTGGGAATCGGCGATGGCGGCGCGCGGCCTTGCGGGCGACGCTGGCGCGCGCCAGGACCCGGCGAGCCTCGGCAAGCTCGCGGCCAGTTTTCTGGCGCGCGACGACGGTCCGCGCATCGCGATGATCGAGACCGGCGGGTGGGACACGCACAGCGCGCAGAACGCGCGGCTCGCGAATCAACTGAAGGCGCTCGACACGATGCTCGCGGCGTTGCGCGACGGCATGGGTTCATCGTGGAGCAAGACCACGGTGCTGGTCGCGACGGAGTTCGGCAGGACCGCCGCCGCGAACGGCACGGGCGGCACCGATCACGGTACCGGCTCGGTCGCGATGGTGCTGGGCGGGTCGGTGCAGGGCGGACGCGTGATTGCGGATTGGCCGGGCCTCGCGCCGCATCAGCTGTATCAGTCGCGCGACCTGAAGCCGACCGCCTCGCTCGATGGGTTGATCGCCGGCACCGCTAGTGAAAGTCTCGGGCTCGATCCCGAACGGACGGCGGCAGCGCTGTTTGGCCGGACCATGGCGGGCAGACCGATGACGGGCGTCGTGCGGGCGTGACGCGCTGATCGAACAGCGGCGTGCAATGACGATGGCACGGAGGCGTGATGGGCGATCGAGGGTTCGATGGGCGAGCGACGTGTGATTGTGAAGGACGGAGGTTCGCGTCGCATCGGCGCGGCGAGTCGCGTGAGCTGACGCTGACTGCTTTGCTCGACGCGTTGATCGTCGGTGCAGCGAGCGAAAGTATTGCGCTCGATCCGGAGCGCACCGCGGCCGCGCTATTCGGCCAGACGATCGCGGCCGGGCCGTTGGCGTGGGTGGGGCGGGGCAGGTGAAGCGGCGGGCGTCGCGTGAACCGAGCGCTCGCCGACGCGATGATAGCGGCGGCCGTAGTAGATCAGCGCATCGCCCGCGTCATGCGTGCGCGCGGCTTTCACCGCGCAGAAGAACACCGTGTGCGTGCCGACTTCGGTCACCGACTCGATCTCGCAGTCGAGCGACGCGAGCGCGTCCTGCAACACCGGAGCGCCGGTTGCGAGGTCGTCCCATTGCGCGGCGGCGAAGCGCTCTTCGATCGCGAGCGCGCTCGTGGCGAAGTGCGCGGCAAGCGCCTGCTGCTCGGCGCTCAGCACGTTCACGCAGAGCTTGCCGTTGCTGCGAAACGCCGCGTTGTTGCGGCTACTGCGGTTGATGCAAACGAGCAGGGTGGGCGGCTCGTCGGTGACGCCGCAGACCGCCGACGCGGTGCAGCCCGCAAGGCCGGCTTTGCCGTCGCTGCTGATGATGTTGACGGCCGCGCCAAGCCCTGCCATCGCGTCGCGGAACGTGCTCTTGTCAAGCATGGGGGCCTCTGCTGGAAGTCGGGGTTCGCGAAAACAAGGGTGGTCGAGTTAGCCGCGAGCCTCGTCGTCCGGCGCCGCTGCGCGAGCCGGCGAACGGAAGCGCGCCGCCGTGTGGCTCTCAGGCAGCCGCGCGTGGCCGAACAGCTTTTCGCGCAGCGTGCCGTCACGATACGCGCGCTTGTACGCGCCACGCTCCTGCAGCAGCGGCACGACCAGTTCGATGAAATCGTCGAAGCACTCGGGCACGACGGTGCGCGACAGATTGAAGCCATCGACGCCGGTTTCCTCGGTCCACGCGATCAGCTCGTTGGCGATTTTGTCGGCCGAACCGACGAGCGGCTGTTGGCGGCTGCCGAGCACCATCTGTTCGAGCAGCTTGCGCTTCGTCCATTGCGGACCGGCCGCGCGCGTCATCGCTTCGACGTTCGACACGATCGCCTGGCTCTTGCCCGTTTCGATCGGCTCGTCGAGGTCGTAGCGCGCGAAGTCGATGCCAAGCGACGCGGCCGCATGCACCAGCGCCGCCTCCGAGCTCACATAGCGGCGGTACTCGTCGAATTTCTCCCGCGCTTCCTGATCGGTGCGGCCCGTGATCACGGTCTGGCCGAGCAGTACCTTGATGTCGTCGGCGCGGCGGCCGCCGGCGACCGCGTGCGCGCGGATGTCGTCGACGATCGTCCTGACCGCCGGCTTCGCCTGGCCGTTGACGAACACGCACTCCGCGTGTGCCGCCGCGAACTGTTTGCCGCGCGCGGACGAACCGGCCTGATACAGCACCGGCGTGCGCTGCGGCGACGGCTCCGCGAGATGCATCGCATCGACGCGGTACTGCTTGCCGTGATGATGGATCACGTGGACTTTCGACGCGTCCGCATAGACGCCGCGCGCCTTGTCGCGCAGCACCGCGCCGTCTTCCCAGCTGCATTCCCACAGCTTGTACACGAGCTCCATGTACTCGTCGGCGAGATCGTAGCGGTCGTCGTGCGCCATCTGGCTGCTCAGGCCGATCGCGCGCGATGCGCTGTCCAGATAGCCGGTCACGATGTTCCAGCCGACCCGGCCGCGCGTCAGATGATCGAGCGTCGACATGCAGCGCGCGAACAGAAACGGCTGCTCGACCGACAGATTCGACGTGACGCCGAACGACAGATGCCGCGTGAGCGCGGCCATCGCCGGAATCAGCAGCGTCGGATCGTTGACCGGCACCTGCACGGCGCCGCCGATTGCCGCGTCCGGGCTGCCGCCGTAGACGTCGTACACGCCGACCACGTCCGCGAAAAAGATGCCGTCGAACAGGCCCGCTTCGAGCTTGCGCGCGTAGTCGGTCCAGTACTGCAGATCCGTGTAGCGCGTGGACTGATCGCGCGGATGGGTCCACAGCCCTTGCTGGATGTGGCCTACGCAGTTCATGTCGAACGCATTGAGAACGATTTCCTTCGGCATGGTGTGTTCCTGCTGACGAGCGGGTTCGGGCGATGGCGTTTCGTTTAATATAGTGGACGAAAAATCACTATGCAAGACATTGTTGGCTGGCTGTGCCGGTTGCAGTGGTCGTAGCGGGCTGAACTGGTCTGCGCTGATCCTGGCGCTGGTGCGTCAAAGGCAATCAGCTTGGCGTAGGCTGTGCCGGGGCAGCAAGCCCGCCAACGCAACCGGCATGACACGGGAGGTGAAGGCATTGCGAGTCTCGACTCAATCGCTTATCGTCTCGATGAGTTTCGATAAGAAAGGATGCCCATGCGACCGTCCGTTGTTCTCGACATGAAGCGCAGCGTAGTGCGCGAAGCGACGAGTCGCTTCCGCGCAGCGAACCCGCGCGTGTTCGGCTCGGTGCTGCACGGCACCGACCGGGACGGCAGCGACCTCGATCTGCTGGTCGATGCGTTGCCAGGGGCGACGCTGTTCGACCTTGGGGGGTTACAGGATGAACTGGAAGCGCTACTCGGCGTCCACGTCGATCTGCTGACCCCGGCCGACCTGCCGCAGAAGTTCCGGGCCAAGGTGCTTGCGGAGGCGCAGCCGGTATGAACGAGAACCGCTTGCCGGACTACCTCGACTACATGCAGCAAGCCGCAATCGATGCTTGCAGCTTCGTGAAGGGGCAGGCCAAGGATCACTTCCTTGAGGACAAGCGCACCCAGCGGGCCGTCGTCATGAGCCTCATCATCATTGGCGAGGCCGCCACGAAAGTAATGGACCGCTATGCCGACTTCGCTCAGGCGCACCCTGAAGTGCCGTGGCGCAGCATGCGCGGGATGCGCAACCGCATCGCCCACGGCTACTTCGATATCAACCTTGATGTGGTGTGGGACACAGTGCAAACGGCGCTACCAGAGCTACTGAAACAACTACCTGCCGCGTGCCAGGATGCCGAAGATGAAGACCGCAAGGACGGTGGAATGAAGCAATGACCGAGCGGATGGAGTTAACGGAACTGAAGGCAATTATCTCGGCCGCCGGCGGCAACGAACTCGTCAATGGGCACTGTCACGCCATGATGATCGGCTATGCCCGTGTCTCGACGCAGGATCAGAACCTTGAGTTGCAACAGGAGGCCTTGACCAAGGCCGGTTGTCGGAAGGTCTTTGAGGATAAGGTGCCCCGCACTTGCGCAACGACGACCCCGCCATGTCCGAAACTTCCGCCATCGATCTGACCCAGGCGATTTCCGCGCGCGTGAAGACCGAGCGCGAGGCGCGCAACTGGTCGCTCGCCGAGCTGGCCGAGCGCTCGGGTGTATCGAAGGCGATGATCAGCAAGATCGAGCGTGGCGAGGCGAGTCCGACCGCGACGGTGCTCGGGCGGCTGTCGGGCGCGTTCGGGCTGACGCTGTCCACGTTGCTCGCACTCGCCGAGCAGACCGGCGAGCGGCTCGTGCGTCATGCGGACCAGTCGCTGTGGGAGGACCCCGAAACCGGCTATACGCGGCGGCGTATTTCACCGCCGACCGGCGGCGTGCTGGAACTGCTCGAAATCGAATTGCCGATTGGGGTGAGGGTGCCTTATCCGTCGGATGCGTTCGTGTTTCAGCATCAGCAGATCTGGGTCACGCAAGGGGTGCTGACGTTTCGCGAGGGCGCGCTGACGCACCAGCTCGAAGCGGGGGATTGTTTGCAACTCGGTGCGCCGGTCGAATGCGAGTTCTTCAATGCGGGCACCGAGGTGTGCAGGTATGTGGTGGGGTTGGTGCGGCGCTGAGTTGCGTCCAGCTTGTGCTCAGCTCCCGCCACTCCCGCGGGATGGCAGGTTCAGGGTGAGTCTGTTGGTCACCGAGGTCACGCCCGGCACGCCTTTCGCAACATCGCCGGCCTGCTGGATCATTTCGCCCTGAGGCACCGAGCCGGTCAACGTCACCGCGCCGCCGCGCGCCCGCACGAACACGTTCGATACATTGAAGCCCGGTGCTTTACCGAGCGCGCGCCGCACGTCGCGGCCGAGCTTGCGATCCGCCGCACGCGTCGATTGGGCATTCGTGGCCGGCGCGGCTGCCGTGGCGGCAGGCGCCTGCGCGTCGCTCGCCTGGGCATAGGCGCTGGATGCGGTTGCCACGCACAATGCAATACCGAGCACCTTCAAAAGATTGACTGTTTTCACGGTTTCACCATCCTCGATAGATTGATGTTGCTTCGTTGCATGTTAGAAACGTCGCGCTTTGTCGAGCTGGTCTGGACTCTGGGAAGCGCCTGTCTTGTAGAGGAGTGGTGTTTTTGGCGCTTCCGGCGCGGTTAAAAGATACTCCTGACGGCGCGGACATGCCAAAAAACTGAATCGCGGAAGGAAGTGCGTGCGCCTTGATTCCAGCACGGTGAGACACAGGCACCGGCATACGACGCAGCCGACTATAAGCGCGGGCGCTCGGTGACCAGTTTGTCCCAGAACGACGGAGGTAACGAAATACTCGAATCTCCTTCACCGCCATTTCCGCGGGAAAATTCGACGGACGGACCGAGATAACGGGGCGGCGAATACGGATTCAGCGAGTATCGCAGACCCGTTGACCAGAAAAGATCGGGGACAGGCGTGCTGAACGTGCGCTGTGCTAGCAGCTTCCCAGTTTTTGCATCGAATAGCCTGCCGACATATTCAGGGCTTCCACTGCGGCCCGGAATCCATCGCAACGGTCAAAGCTCTGCCGTGTACAGGCCGTGGGCAGGTGCCGATTTGCGACACTCGCTTCCTTGCGGAGTATGGTCGAAGAGACCGAGACAAAGCACGACGATGAGACCCGCGAACAATGCGACACGCGTAGAGATGCGTTTCATAGATAGAGCACGATCGGCAGAAAGGGTGGCGGCGCACATAGCGCAGGATAAGCCCACGGTGGGGCCGCTCGAGCTGGTTGTAGCGGAAGCGGCGCAGGACCGACGCGACCCACTCGCGCCGTTCGTTGGGGCTTGCTGCCGGAGCAAAGTCGAGCGTATGGGTGCCATCGAGGATAGCGCGCACCTGGTCCAAGGCGCGGATTTGCGATTCGTTCAAGTCAATGATCATCCGGTGATCATCACCCATCCCCGTTACCCGGCGGCGGTCAACTCTGGCGTGTTTGGCACACAACGGGCTCTTCTTCCGTTGGAAACGCGCCAGACGCCGTCGCGCAGGCCTCCGAAAACACTCGTTCACGCTCGCGTCCGGTTGGACAGCGCTTAGCAGTACGCCCTGACAATAAATGACAAATTTCCAGACTTCGCTGGATTGAATCGGGGCGGCTCGCAGGGTAAAAGCGTTGTGGGACGAAATTAGTCCCTCATCGCGGCCTTTCACCACTTTTGCAGTCCCCACGTACCGGGCCGCGCCTCCAAAAACAATCAGCAAGGAGGCCTGCCGATGGCGGACCTGCAAGGCGTACTGCAAGCCATACCAGGGCGGCAGGCGTATCACTTCAATGTGCCCGGCACGGATAGCGCGGCGGCGCTCTCGGTCGTGTCGTTCACGGCGACCGAAAAGATGGGCGAACCCAACGTTGTCCATATCGAACTGACCCACCCGCAGCAGCTACCGCGCGCTGATTTTCTGAACCGTGACGCGGTGTTTTCCATCGTGGCCGACGATGGGATCTTGCGGAAGTTCTCGGGATTCATCGCGCGGTTCTCGACGGCGCAGACCGCGAAAGATTTCGTCAAGTACGAAATCGTGCTCAAGTCGCACCTTGCACGGCTGGAGGCGTGCTCGCGTTGCAGTGCGCGCGAGTGCTGGAGACGGACGAAGTATTGCCCGATGCACCGAAAGGCATGGTGATTATCGAGATCACGCACAGCGGCGCGCGCGACAGGCCCTATTCGAACACCTTCAGGGCGATCCCCGCCGACCGGCGTTTCGGCCTGGAACTGGAGCCGGAAAAATGGGCCAGGGTAAGCGGCACACTCAGCGGGCGGATTTGCAGCCCGGATAAATACACCTATTCGTACATCGACAAGGACGGGCGTTATATCGTCCGCTTCGATTCGGACTTCGAGATGTGGCCCAACGGTGGCGAGAGCGTGCCGCTGCGCCTGGCGAAACCGTTCGCGGGCAAGGGGCAAACCGGCATGCACTTCCCGGCGCTGGACGATGCCGAAGCCGTGATTACCTGTCGCGATGGCGACCCGGACAAGCCCGAAATTTCAGCATTCCACCATCACAGCCAGGCGCGCGACCTGGTGACGAATGACCGTCGCTGGCTCTCGCGCAACATGATCCGCACGCAGAAGAACAACAAGATTCGTTTCGAGGACTGGGAAGGCCAGGAAGGCGTGAAGGTTAGCACCGAACATTCGGGCAAGTCGCAACTGAATCTCGGCTACCTCGTCAATAACAAGCTGGAATACCGGGGCGAAGGGTTCGAGGCGAGAACGTCGGGTTACGGGGTGAATCGCGCAGGCAAGGGAATGATGCTGACGGCCTACGACCGCCCCGCCGCGACCGGCCAGCAACTCGACATGCAGGAAACCATCGCGCAGCTTGAGAGCGCGCTGGCGACCGCGAAGGCGCTCGCCGCGTCCGCCGGCAGTGCCAAGGCCGAGCCTGCCGACACCGACGCCCAGCAGCAGATGAAGGGCGATCTGGACGGCCTGAAAAAGCCGGGGCTGCTGATGAGCACGCCCGCGTCGGCTTCGCTTGTCGCGGGCGGCGGCATGCAGTTCGCCGCCCAGGACAGTATCAACGCCGTGGCGGGAAAGAATGCCGACTGGAGCGTACTGAAGCGCTTCACGGTCGCGGCGGGTGAACTCGTGTCGATGTTCGCGCAGAAGCTTGGGATAAAAATCTTCGCGGCCAAAGGGCCGATCGAGGTGCAAGCCCAAAGCGGCCCGATGTCCCTCATTGCGGACAAGGATGTGAACGTTGCCAGCGTCAACGGCAAGGTCAAGGTGTCGGCCGCGAAGGAAATCATCCTCGAATGCGGCAGTGCGTTCATCCACATGAAGGACGGCAGCATTACGCTCGGCGGTCCAGGCGACCTGTTCCTCAAGACCATTACCGTGCAGAAGAAAGGCAAGGCGTCGATGAATTCGCCCATGCTATCCATGCCACGGTCTGCACCAACTGTCACCGATCTGGAATACCGGCGCATCTATCCCGATGGCTCACCCGTGCCCGGCGCAAGTTACGTCGCGCGACTGGACAGCGGCGCGGTCCATAGGGGCACGCTCGACGCTGAAGGGTACATGCGCCTGAGCGGCCTGCCCGCCGGTACAGGTGCGCAGGTGCGATATCTCGACGACCCGAATTCGCACAGCAGCATCCACACGGTCGCCGCAGACGATGACTTGAACGATGTGATGCAGGCAGCGCGGGGGGCGACGGCATGAGCATGCTGGGAGACGTGTGGGACGAAGCGGTGGGGACGTACAACTGGCTCAAATCGCTGACGCTGGGAGAATTCGCGGAGGGCAGACCCACGAGCGTGATCGTGACGGACATGCTGGTGGCCATGACGGTGCCGGGTGCGGTGATTGTCACGAGCGCACGCGATCTGGCGGCGGTATGTCTGCGGCTTGGCAGGCGGTACGAAGGCGAATCGACCGATGCGCAGAACGCCGCCCATCCCGAGTGGCAGGAATGGGTGATCCTGATTGCATCGGTGCTGGGGGTGTTTGGTCCGGTGATCTGCGCGGCGGTGGGGTCGCTGGTTGGCGCAATGATTGGTGACGAGGCCGCAGCAGTGATCCGCGCGGTATGCCTGCTGCTGATCGACAAGGGCGGCGAAGTGCTGGAAAAGGTGGTGGGCTTTCTGGCGCGCTTCACGAAGGGCAACATCATCAAGCTGCTGGAGAAGGTTCACTTCGCCGCCTACGGCGATGCGATGGTGAAGAAGCTGAAGGAATTCCTTCAGGGCATGCAGTCGCTTATCAAGAAGGCCCAGGGCTGCTCAGCCAGATTGAGTACATTGGTCGCGCGCGGGCGCTGCTGGCGGAACTGGAGCGCATGGAGAAGGCGTTCTACGCGGTACAGGCGAACTGCGCGAAGGAGAAACCGCAGGCGCTGGCAAGGCTGGACGAGGCGTTACAGAAGCTGCTGAAGGACAAGCTGCCGCCGACGTATCATCCGGCCTATGCGGGCGTCCCTGCCCCGAAGCCCGAGGTGGTGACGCCGCCGAAGGTGCGCGTAAGTTCGGGTATCGGTGAGCCGCCGAAGGTGCTGCCGATGAAGCGAGACGGTGCCGAAGGCACGGGCGGCGCGGCGCAAGGCGGCCCGTTGCCCGAGTCGCCGGAGCCGGTGCCGGGCAGCAGCAATGTGCATCGCGACGATGTGGCGAAGATGAGCCGCGCGCAGAAGGGTATCTTTGGCGAGAAGGTGAGCGACGATTTCATGACGGCGCGGCGCTACCGGTCGGAACTGTCGGCGGACCGTCAGATGCGATTGCTGGAGCAGCAGCCGACGGGCCGGGGCATCGACGGCGTGTACATGAAACCGTGGGGCGAACCACCACCGCCTTATGTCGTAACTGAGACGAAGTTTCGGACAGGTGGAGACTTCAGCCCGAGCCAGTTGCCGATGACCAAGAGTTCTGGCAAGCAGATGAGCGCCAGATGGATTGGTGATCGGTTAGGAGATGCCGTCGGCCAAATCAAAGCTCGTACAATATTGAAGGCAAAGTACGAAAGTTGGTTAATGGTTGTTGATGAAACGGGCGCGGTAGTTGACATCACGAAACTGGATTCAAAGGGTAACGCGTTGCTTGACAACACCGACAAACCAATCAAGGTCCCTCTAGATTGATATGTCGTTAACCTATGTGGCCGATATTGAACAGTGAGATAGTCGTGAACCAACCATTTGACAAAACAAAACGCGAGCCGTTACTTCCCGAGCACTATTATCGGGAGACGTTGGAATTTTACAAAGAGGGTTTGGTTGACCCTGAAATTGATGAAATGTTGGCGTCTCCGGAGGAGTCGCTGGATCATAAGATTCGGTTGCTGTGGGGACGGGTGGGTGATGCTTTAAAAATTCTGATTGTGCGCTACTCAGCGGGCGAGGATGTCCAATCTCTGAGAGCCGATGCGGTTACAACGTTTGAATGTTTAAAAAAATACGATGAGTTGAGTAATGATAAATTCAAACTTTGGGAGCCCGACGCCTATCAGTACGTGATGTGGTTGCTGTCGCTGGCGGTGTTGCTCGGACTGAAGGAATGGGTGCCGACCATCGCGACGTGGATTAGCACCGATCCCGAGGACGGCCAGGACGTGCTGATGAGCCGCCTGTTTGGCTGCCTGGGCGTGTCGCTGCCGGGTGAGTCGCTGACACACCAGAAGCCGTTCGGCGACCTGCTACGCGCAACGGAGACGCACGGCGAGGCGCAGCAGCAGGCAATGGCCGACTACCTCAAACGATGGTACGGCGGCATGAAGGATTGCTATTGGCATGATCGCCATAAGCGCCTTGAGGCCGGATTCTTTGGCTACTGGGCCTTTGAGGCCGGGCTGGTGACGCTGCTCTGGAACATCGACGACGGCAGCTATCGCGACGCGCGTTTCTATCCGAAGGACCTGGCGGACTTCGCGCGCGAACAGGCAATGGCCCCGCAGGGCGAAGTGCAGAAGCCGCATATTTCGCGCAGGACCGGCGAGCGCTGCCCGTATGCAGGGCGCTGGGGCGTACTCGAATCGCCGGGTGCGTTTGTCCAGGAGCGCATGTTCAAGGAGGGCGACGTGTTCCCTGAGGGCATCGGCCGCGACCGCCGCGAAGGCCCGGTAACGTGGATTGTGATGAGGCGCGAGGATGGCGGCCCGACCCGCGAAGCTTGAAACACGTCCCCCGGCTAACGCGGGCCACGCCGGGACTGTCAATCAATCAGCCATTCCACACACATGCGCTGCCCACGCGCCCATCGTCGGGCGGCGCTGTTCCATCAAATCAGTGCGGTGATAGGCAACTTCGACCTTGTTTGCCACGGTATGCGCGAGCGCCCGCTCGGCAAGGTCGCGCGCATAGCCCTGTTCGCTGGCCCGATCGCGGAAGCTTGAACGGAAGCCGTGCAATGTCGCCGTGCGCCCGGGCGTGTCGCTCTTCGCCTTGCCGCCCAGCTTTGGAAACACGTAGGTCTCGAGCGTGCTGATCCACTGCGCGGCGTGTTTCTCGTTTTTCCAGCCCGGTTTCAGTTCCTTGTGAAGCTCGCGCGCCGCCTTCTTGAAGGTAAGCGCGGCGGCGGCGCTGCTGGCGGAACTGGAGCGCATGGAGAAGGCGTTGTACGCGGTACAGGCGAACTGCGCGAAGGAGATACCGCAGGCGCTGGCAAAGCTGGACGAGGCGTTACTGAAGCTGCTGAAGGACAAGCTGCCGCCGACGTATCATCCGGCCTATGCGGGCGTCCCTGCCCCGAAGCCCGAGGTGGTGACGCCGCCGAAGGTGCGCGTGAGTTCGGGTATCGGTGAGCCGCCGAAGGTGCTGCCGATGAAGCGAGACGGTGCCGAAGGCACGGGCGGCGCGGCGCAAGGCGGCCCGTTGCCCGAGTCGCCGGAGCCGGTGCCGGGCAGCAGCAATGTGCATCGCGACGATGTGGCGAAGATGAGCCGCGCGCAGAAGGGTATCTTTGGCGAGAAGGTGAGCGACGATTTCATGACGGCGCGGCGCTACAAGTCGGAACTGTCGGCGGACCGTCAGATGCGATTGCTGGAGCAACAGCCGACGGGCCGGGGTATCGACGGCGTATATCGGAAACCGCCTGGCGAACCGCCCCCGCCTTATGTCGTGACGGAGACGAAGTTTCGGACGGGGGGCAACTTTGATGCAAATGACCTGCCGACGACTAGAGGCTCGAAAGGATACCCATCAGCAAGGCAGATGAGCGATGATTGGATCATTCCGAGATTGGATAAGGCCGTAGGGGAAGAGAACGCTGAAATCATCGACAGGATGGGCTATGAACGGTGGCTAATGGTTGTTGACGAATCCGGTGCCGTCGTGGACATCACAAAGTTAGATGAAAGCGGAAATGCGTTACTGGGTGCAAATAAGCAACCAGTCAAAATACCCACGAAATAATTTCGGCTAGCTAAGGACCTACGATATGAGTGAATTATTTGAACAAAGGCGTCGCGAGCCTTTATTGCAGGAGGTGTATTACGAGCAGTCTGTCAATTTCAAAGAGAAGAACTTGGCCGACCCCGAAATCGACGCCATGCTTACAGACCTGTCTATCGACAATGCGCGACGAAAGCGAACGAGTTGGCGACGCGCTTATAAGTCACTCGAATTGCTAATTCAGCGTTATTCAGGCGGAGCCCCCTTGGCCGACCTCGAAGCATACGCCGCACGAGCTTTCGCTCAGTTTCAGCGGCACTATGCTGCATTTTCAGACGCGAAACTTAAGCTGTGGGAACCCGACGCCTACCAGTACGTTATGTGGCTGCTTTCGCTGGCGGTGTTGCTCGGCCTGAAGGAGTGGGTGCCGACAATCGCCACGTGGATTAGCACCGATCCCGAGGACGGCCAGGACGTGCTCGTGAGCCGCCTGTTTGGCCGCCTGGGCGTGTCGTTACCGGGTGAGTCGCTGATCCACGATAAGCCCTACGCCGACCTGTTGCGCGCAACCGAGACGCACGGCGAGGCGCAGCAGCAGGCAATGGCCAACTACCTGAAGCGCTGGTATGGCGGTATGAAGGATTGCTATTGGTTCGATTTACACAAGGAACGAACGGACGCGGGTTTTTTCGGCTATTGGTCCTTCGAGGCCGGGCTGGTGACGCTGCTATGGGGCATCGACGACGGCAGCTATCGCGAGATGCGTTTCTACCCGAAGGACCTGGCGGACTTCGGACGTGAACAGGCGATGGCCCCGCAGGGCGAAGTGCAGAAGCCGCACATTTCGCGCAGGACCGGCGAGCGCTGCCCGTATGCAGGGCGCTGGGGCGTGCTCGAATCGCCGGGCGCGTTTGTCCAGGAGCGCATGTTCAGGAAGGGCGACGTGTTCCCCGAGGGCATTGGCCGCGACCGCCAGGAAGGCCCGGTGACGTGGATCGTGATGGGGCGCGAGGATGGCGGCCCGACCCGCGAAGCGTGAGCCGATGAATCTTGAGGGTAAATTCCGGCACCCGGGCGCGGTGCCGTTTTTCGTTTCACCGCCAGCCTGGGTGCTCGTTCACGAGGACGCGGGCGGAGAACTGCGTGTCGCGACGGAAAGCGCAGGCGAAGGCCGCGCGATCCTCTGTTTTCTGTCACCGCTGGACGCGCTGATCGAGACCGCGCGCTTCGCGCAGTTAGGCGAGACATATCACGTCGCGCCCGCTGCGCATTTTGATGGCGGTCTCTTTCGCGATGCGGATGGGCGCGGGCTGGTCGCCTGTATCCACGCCGGATGGCCGACGCAGGGTGGACGTATCCTGCTGCGTCCAGGCGGCGCGCTGGGCCGCTATGCCAGGACGATACGCATCTGGGCCAACGATCCACCCTGGTTTGAAGTCGATCCGGCCACCATCGAGATGATCGACCGGCTGCACGAACAGGCGGGCCTGTTCGCCTGGCGTGAGACCCTTAGCGCGATCCACGAATGGGACGCGGCGCGTCTGCGCGAAGCGGCGGGCCTGGCGCTTCGCACGGCGGCGGGCGCAGTCGTTGCCGCCCCTTCAACCTGTGACGGGATTGGGCTGTTCGACCCGGAGTTCGGACAGTGGCATTGCGTTGCCCCACCCGACGGTTGAGAGACGCGAGCATCGATGCCCACGTGGGTTGTATTGTGGGTCGAAAAATGCAAAGCACCGTAAGCCATTGACTATACGGGGCTTTTTGTTCATTCATGGCGAAAAGAGTGGAGCGAAGCGACGGTCCGAGTAGATGATGAAATCGATCCACGCCACTATTGCTCGTGAGTCAATCTCGGCGAAACCCGGAGCATTCTGAAAGCGAGGCCGCAGGGGTCGTCCACGCTCCCGACCCGCATCCCGCTATTTGGCTGTAAGCTCCCGTTGACGGGTTCGCGTGTAGGCTGCGCGACCCGGCGTGTGGTTCACGATTCGCAGACGCAATTCGTACGTTATTGCCAATTTTTTCAGGGGATATCAGTGATGAAGAGCTTCGCCATTAAACGAATCATGCTGGGGGTTTCGGCCGTCGCACTGATGGCCGGTACGATTCCGCTCGCGGTCGCGCAGGGCTCGACGGATGCCGCAGCCCAGGAAGGCGCGACGACGAACACCCCAAAGCCGACCAAGGCCGAGCGCAAGGCAGAGCGCAAACAGGCCCGCGCGAAAAAGAACGCCGAGTTGAAGAAACTCGAAGACGCGGGCTACCAGCCGGCGCAGAACGATCCGAACTATCCGGACAAGCTGCAGGCAGCCCAGAAGAAGGCCGGCGTTGGTGCGCCTGCCAGCCAGTAACGGACAGGCGGACGCCCGGCGTGGCATTCATCGTTGATGAGGCGCCGGGCAGTTGCGAGGCGCGATCATGGCAACGAAACATGAAGTGAAACGCTACAAGGCGAATCTCTCCGACGAACTGCACAGCGCCGCCCTCTATGAGACGCTCGCTCAGGTCGAGCAAGACGAGACCCGCAAGCAGGTCTATCAGGATCTCGCGCAATCCGAACACAGCCACGCGCAAGTGTGGGCCGACAAGCTGAGAGCCAATGGCATCGAACCGAAGGGCCGTGGGCACGCGGTCAAAACGCGTCTGATGAAGGGTCTCGTGCGCGTGTGCGGCGCGGACTTCGTGCTGCCGACGCTCGCCGCCGCCGAATACGCGGACCGCAACAAATATCAAGGCCAACGCGACGCGGGCCACATGTCGGCCGACGAACATCATCACGCGGCCGTCGTGCAGACGCTCGCGAGCACCGGCAATGCCAACCTGTCGTCCGGCGCGCGCATTGCCGCGGCCGAGTCGTGGCACAAGGGCGCCGCGTCGGGCAACGATCTGCGCGCGGCGGTTCTCGGCGCGAACGATGGCCTCGTGTCCAACTTCTGCCTGATCATGGGCGTCGCCGGCGCGGGCACCGGCAACAAGGCGATCCTGTTGACCGGCCTCGCCGGGCTGATCGCCGGTGCCTGTTCGATGGCGCTCGGCGAATGGCTGTCGGTCACCAATGCGCGCGAACTCGCGAGCACGCAGATCGCCAAGGAAGCCGAGGAGATCGAAGAACAGCCCGAAGCGGAGGAGCACGAGCTCGCGCTGATCTACCGCGCGAAAGGGCTCGATGCGAACGAGGCGAAACGCGTGGCCTCGCAGATGATGCGCGACAAGGACAAGGCGCTCGACACCCTCACGCGCGAGGAGCTCGGTCTCGATCCGGCGGAACTGGGCGGCAATCCCTGGTCGGCGGCGGGCGTGTCGTTCTGCCTGTTCTCGCTCGGTGCGATTTTCCCGGTGATGCCGTTCCTATGGACGCGCGGCGTCAGCGCAATCGTGCAGTGTATCGTGCTGAGCATGCTGGCGCTCGCGTCGATCGGCGTGTTCACGTCGTTGTTCAACGGCCGCAGCGCGGGGTTTTCGGCGCTGCGCCAGATCATCATCGGACTGATTGCGGCGGGGTTTACGTTCGGCGTCGGGCGTTTGCTGGGCGTGTCGATTTCCTGACCGGTTCACCCCGCAAACGTCGCGCGCTCGCCGCCGTCCGGGAGCGCTGCCTGCTCTGTGGCGACACGCTCCGCGCGCCGGCCAATCCGCGCCAATCCTTTCTCCCACAAGGCTTTCCTCGCCGCGTCGAGCGTTCACCGCGCACCCGGGTGTCGCATTTCCTCATGTGGTTGTCGGAATTAGTCGGTTAGCCGCACTTTTTTCTGGCAACTATGGAGGCACAGCGCGGACGGACGTCCGCGAGCGAGGAGAGCATTCGATGAATTCCCCCAAGGTCGTGGTCGAAGGGCTGTGCAAGGTGTTCGGCAGCAACCCGAAACAGGCGCTCGCGATGCTGGCCAGCGGCGCCACGAAAGAAGAGGTGTTTGCCCGCACCGGTCAGATCGTCGGCGTCCACAACGCGTCGTTCGAGGTTCGCGAGGGCGAGATCTTCGTGCTGATGGGCCTGTCCGGCTCGGGCAAGTCGACGCTGATTCGACTGATCAATCGGCTCGTCGAGCCCAGCGCCGGCAAAGTGCTGATCGACGGCCGCGATGTCGCGAGCGTGCCGCGCGCCGAGCTGACCGCGCTGCGCCGCAAGGACATGAGCATGGTGTTCCAGTCCTTCGCGCTGATGCCGCAGCGCAGCGTGCTGGCCAACGCCGCGTTCGGACTCGAGGTCGCGGGGGTCGGCCGCAAGGAGCGCGATGCGCGGGCGCTGACGGTGCTCGAACAGGTCGGCCTCGCACCGTTCGCGCAGAAACTGCCGGCCGAGTTGTCGGGCGGCATGCAGCAGCGCGTCGGGCTTGCGCGCGCGCTCGCGGTCAACCCGTCGCTGATGATCATGGACGAGGCGTTCTCCGCGCTCGATCCGCTCAAGCGCAAGGAGATGCAGAACGTGCTGCTCGATCTGCAACGCGAGCAGCAGCGCACGATCCTGTTCGTGTCGCACGATCTCGAGGAGGCGATGCGCATCGGCACGCGCATCGCGATCATGGAAGGCGGGCGCGTGGTGCAGATCGGCACGCCGCGGGAAATCATCAAGAACCCGGCCGACGACTACGTGCGCGCGTTCTTCGAAGGCATCGACACGAGCCGCTATCTGACGGCCGGCGATCTGATGCAGACCGACGACGTGCCGCTGATGCACGCGCCGCAGATCGACGCGTCGAGCGTCGCCGCGACGCTCGACGGCAGCGCCGACTACGCGTTCGTGCTCGACAGCGAGCGCCGGATTCGCGGCTTCGTGTGCCGCGATGCGACGGGCAGCGCGTCGCCGAAACTCAACCAGATCGAATGCATCCGCCGCAGCACGCCGCTCGACGACGTGGTCGAGCGCGTGGTCGCGAGCCGCGCGCCGCTGCCGGTCGTCGAAGCGGACGGCTCCTACTGCGGTTCGGTCAACAAGACGAACGTGCTGACCGTTCTCACGCGCCATCGAGGTTCCCATGTCTGAAGTCATTCCACTTGGCGCCTGGGTCGATCACGGCGTTCACTATCTGCTCGATCACGATGCGAAGACTTTCGACACGATCGGCAAGGTCATCGAGAGTTTTGCCGCGGCGGTCGAGCACGGTTTGCAGGCCGTGCCGATGTGGGCGCTGATGGCGTTTTTCGTCGGCATCGGCTTGTGGCGCGTCGGCTGGCGCTTCGCGCTGTTCACGCTGGCGGCGCTGCTGCTGATCTATGGCACCGGCTTCTGGGATCAGATGGTGATCACGCTCGGCCTCACGCTGTCGTCGACTGTGATCAGTCTCCTGCTCGGCGTGCCGCTCGGCATCTGGATGGCGAAGAGCCGCACCGTCGAAATGATCGTGCGCCCGGTGCTCGATCTGATGCAGACGATGCCCGCGTTCGTCTACCTGATTCCGGCCGCGATGCTGTTCGGTCTCGGCCGCGTGCCGGGCATCCTGTCGACGGTGATCTTCGCGATGCCGCCCGCGGTGCGTCTGACCGCGCTCGGCATCAGGCACGTGAATCGCGAAATCGTCGAAGCGGGACAGGCGTTCGGCTGCACGCCGTGGCAACTGCTGTACAAGGTGCAGTTTCCGAACGCGCTGCCGTCGATCATGACCGGCGTGAACCAGACCATCATGATGGCGCTGTCGATGGTGATCATCGCGTCGATGGTCGGCGCCGGCGGCCTCGGTAACGACGTGCTCGCGAGCATCCAGCGGCTCGATATCGGACTCGGCTTCGAAAGCGGGATGTCGGTCGTGATGCTGGCGATCATTCTGGACCGCATCACCGAGAGCTTCGGCCGGGCGCCGGGCAAGGTACGCGCCCCCCTGTTCGCCGGTTTGCGCAATGCGATGAAAGTGCGCCGCGAGCTGGCGGCGCAACACGGTTGACGGCCTGATTCGAGACGTCCATGAAGCGCGACGCAATCGCCTCCGCCGAAGCCGATGCGCGGCTGTGCGCCGTCGCGCACGTCGGCTTCCTGACGCTGCCGAATTTCTCGATGATCGCGTTCACGAGCGCGGTCGAGGTGCTGCGCATGGCGAATTACGTCGGCCGCGCGCAGCACTACCGGTGGTCGGTGATCACGCCGGACGGCGAGCCGGCGCGCGCGAGCAACGGCATCACGGTGAAACCGACCACCACGCTCGCCGAGGCCGGCATGCCGGACCTGCTGTTCGTGTGCGCGGGCTGGCACGTGCGTGAGTATGTGAACGACGCGGTGATCGCGCTGCTGCGCGAGGCGGCCGCGCACCGCGTGCCGCTCGGCGGCATCTGCACGGGTCCGTATGCGCTGCTCGCGGCCGGGCTGCTCGACGGCTATCGCGCGACCGTGCATTGGGAGGACATGTCGCCGTTGCACCAGCGCTATCCGCACGTGCATTTCGACGACGAACTGTTCGTGATCGACCGCGACCGGCTGACCTGCACTGGCGGAACCGCGCCGCTCGACTTGATGCTGCATCTGGTGGGCATGCGGCTGGGGGCCGCGGTGGCAGCGCAGGTGTCCGAGCAATTCATCGTCGAGCGGATTCGCGGCTCGACAGATTACCAGCACATTCCGGTCGACGCGCGGATCGGCCTGTCGCGCGCTGAACTGATCGAAGTGGTGCGGCTGATGGAGGCGAACGTCGAGGAGCCGCTATCGCTCGACGAACTCGCCCGGCTCGTCAACCTGTCACAGCGTCATTTGCAACGGATGTTCAAGCTATTCCTGAACGTGTCGCCGACGCATTACTACCTGAGCTTGCGGCTGCGCCGCGCGCGCGATCTGCTGCGCAATACCGATGCGTCGATCGCGCGTGTGACCACGGCGTGCGGTTTTCATTCTCCGTGTCATTTCAGCAAGGCCTATCGCGCGCAGTTCGGACATGCGCCGAGCGTCGAGCGGCGCATGCCGGAGTAGCGGGTGCCGCGGCCTCTCATGCCGCGCGGATTCAGATCGCCTGCGCGCGGCCCGGAAACGTTTCGTCGTAGCACGAGCCGTCGTCGGCTTGCTGCGCCGTGCCGCGCTGCTCTCGATACATCATCGGCGGCACGCCGAACTGTTTGCGAAATTCCCGTCCCAGGTGCGAGGCGTCCGAAAAGCCGCAGCTCGACGCGATATCGGCGACGGTTTTGTCTGAGCTCGTCAACAACCACGCGGCGGTGCGCAGGCGCACCTGCTTCGCGTAGGCTTGCGGCGCCTTGCCGGTCTGCGCCTTGAACAGCCGTTCGAGCTGACGTGGCGACAGATCGAGCTTGCCCGCCAGTTCGTCGAGCGGCAGCGCGCGGCCCACGTGCTGCTCCATCAGCAGGATCGCGCGCTTGACCTTCGGATGCGAGGCCGGCGCGAGACCGGGGGGATGCGGCTGCGGCGCGTTGCCTTTCTGCAGGTCGTCGACGAGCAGAATGCGCAGCGCCTTCTGCACCGTGGCGGTTTCGAAATGACGCAGCAGGATCGCGGCGGCGACGTCGATCGACGCGCGGCCGCCGGAACAGGTGATGCGCCGCCGGTCGATCACGAACAGCCGGTCGGCGACCAGCATCTGTTCGTCGACCGACGGAAAGCGCTCGATGAAATCCCAGTAGTGAAACCAGCTCACGCAGATCCGATGGCCGTCGAGCACGCCCGCGCGCATCAGCGAGAACACGCCGGTGCACATGCCGACCAGCGTCGCGTCGCGGGCGGCGGCGCGGCGGATGAACGCGAGCGTCGCCTCGCTCGCGGCCGGCCCCGAGTGCAGCAGTCCGCCGACCACCACCACGTAGTCGAACTTCTCGGCGGTCTCGAAGGTTTCCCACGGCGTGATCTGGATGCCGCAACTCGCGCGCACCGGAGCCAGGGTTTCCCCGATCACGCTCCACGAACAGCGTACCGGCTTGCTGAAGTCGCCTTCGTCGGCGGACAGGCGCAGCAGGTCGACGAAACCCGAGAATGCGGTCAGCGTGAAGTTCGGCAGCAGGATGATGCCGAAGCGGATGCGCTGCTTCGTGGCTGTGTCGAGTGAGGGAGGGGCAAGCGTTTCAGCGGAATTCATGCGCGCGGCGGGTCGGTGAAAAAAACGGCGAAAGAGGAACGAACGTTGACCGAAACGGTGAAGCCGAGGATAGCACCACGGACCTTCAGCATTGCCGGCCGCAATCGGGCCGCCTGTCGCAAATGCGTCCCAATTCATCGCAAATGCGCCGGGAGACCCGCGTGGCGGCTCACTTGACGACGCCATCCCATTGCGATGCCGTTTTTATTCTATCGATCCGGCCCGGCGTGCGGTGCAATAGACGCACATTCCATCCGGACGCATCAGTCGAGTCGAAGCGCTTCCGGCCATCGCAACACGCAAGACACAACGCACAAGGCACGCCATGAACGTCAGCGTCTTCGATCTGTTCAAGATCGGCATCGGTCCATCCAGCTCGCACACGGTCGGGCCGATGATCGCCGCATGCCGCTTCGCATCGCATATCGAGGACGCGAATCTGCTCGGCTTCGTGCGGCGCGTCAGAGCCGAGCTGTTCGGCTCGCTCGGCGCGACCGGCAAGGGCCACGGCACCGACAAGGCGGTGCTGCTCGGCCTCGAAGGCAATCTGCCCGACCGGCTCGATCCTGAGCTGATCGAGCCGCGGCTGCGCGCGATCCGCGAGACCCGACAGCTCGTGCTGCTCGGCAAGCATCCGGTCGCGTTCGACGAGCGCGAACATGTCGGCTTCTTCCGCAAGCTGATGCCGGGCGCGCCGGGCTCGGGCGTCGTGCATCCGAACGGCATGCGCTTCCAGGCCTTCGACGAGAACGGTCAACTGCTCGTCGAGAAAGAGTATTTCTCGATCGGCGGCGGCTTCGTCGTCAATCGCGACGGCGATCGCGTGAACGGCCGGCGCGCCGACGCCGAGGTGCCGTATCCGTTTCGCACCGGCGACGATCTGATGCGCGTGTGCCGCGAAAGCGGCCTGTCCATCGCCGAAGTGACGTTGCGCAACGAATGCGCGACCCGGCCCGAACACGAAGTGCGCGAGGGCCTGCTGGCGATCTGGCGCACGATGGCCGCGTGTGTCGAGCGCGGTTGCAAGGTGCACGGCGAGTTGCCAGGCCCGATGCACGTGAAGCGTCGCGCGGCCGAGCTGTGCGAGCGCTTGCGCGCACGCTCGGAGGAATCGCTGCGCGACCCGCTGTCGATGCTCGACTGGGTCAACCTGTACGCGATGGCCGTCAACGAGGAGAACGCCGCGGGCGGCCGGGTCGTCACCGCGCCGACCAATGGCGCGGCCGGCGTGATCCCGGCAGTGCTGCACTACTACGTGAAATTCATGCATGCGGCGAACGACGCCGGCATCGTCGACTTCCTGCTGACCGCCGCGGCAATCGGCATCATCTACAAGGAAACGGCGTCGATCTCCGGCGCCGAGGTGGGCTGCCAGGGCGAAGTGGGCGTGGCCTGCTCGATGGCCGCCGCGGCGCTCGCGGCCGTGATGGGCGGCACGCCCACCCAGGTCGAGAACGCCGCCGAAATCGGCATGGAACACAACCTCGGCATGACCTGCGATCCGGTCGGCGGGCTGGTGCAGATTCCGTGCATCGAGCGCAACGCGATGGGCGCGATCAAGGCGATCAACGCGGCCCGCCTCGCGATGAAGGGCGACGGCAAGCACGTGGTATCGCTCGACAGTGTGATCCGCACCATGCGCGAAACCGGCGCCGACATGAAGACGAAATACAAGGAGACGTCGCGCGGCGGACTGGCCGTGAACGTCATCGAGTGTTGAACCGCTACACCGCATCCGCAAAACCGCAAAGGACCGACGATGAGCCGCTATTCGATATTCAGCCTGCTACGCAACGGGATGTCGTATCACGAGAACTGGGAGCGGCAATGGCGCAGCCCCGAGCCTAAACGTGAATACGACGTCGTGATCGTCGGCGGCGGCGGGCACGGTCTCGCGACCGCGTACTACCTCGCGAAGGAGCATGGCGTGCGCAATGTCGCGGTGCTCGAGAAGGGCTGGATCGGCGGCGGCAACACCGCGCGCAATACGACGATCGTGCGGTCGAACTACCTGTGGGACGAATCCGCCGCGCTCTACGAGAAGGCGATGAAGCTGTGGGAAGGGCTCGCGCAGGATCTGAACTACAACGTGATGTTCAGCCAGCGCGGCGTGATGAATCTCGCGCATACGTTGCAGGACGTGCGCGACACCGAACGCCGCGTCAACGCGAACCGCCTGAACGGCGTCGACGCCGAATTTCTCACTCCCGCGCAGATCAAGGAACTCGAGCCGACCATCAATCTGAACAGCCGCTATCCGGTGCTCGGCGCATCGATCCAGCGGCGCGGCGGCGTGGCCCGGCACGATGCGGTGGCGTGGGGCTTCGCGCGCGGCGCCGATCAGGCCGGCGTCGATATCGTGCAGAACTGCCAGGTCGTCGGCATTCGCCGCGACGGCAGCCAGGTGACGGGCGTCGACACGACGAAAGGTTTCATCAAGGCGAAGAAGGTCGCGGTGGTCGCGGCCGGCAACACGTCGACGCTCGCCGACATGGCCGGCGTGCGACTGCCGCTCGAAAGCCATCCGTTGCAGGCGCTGGTGTCGGAGCCGATCAAGCCGGTCGTCAACACGGTCGTGATGTCGAATGCGGTCCACGCGTATATCAGCCAGTCCGACAAGGGCGATCTCGTGATCGGCGCGGGCGTCGATCAGTACACGGGCTTTGGGCAGCGCGGCAGCTTCCAGATCATCGAGGGCACGCTCGAGGCGATCGTCGAGATGTTCCCGGTGTTTTCCCGCATGCGGATGAACCGGCAGTGGGGCGGCATCGTCGATGTGTCGCCGGACGCGTGCCCGATCATCAGCAAGACCGATGTGAAGGGACTGTATTTCAACTGCGGCTGGGGGACGGGCGGCTTCAAGGCGACGCCCGGCTCGGGATGGGTCTATGCGCACACGATCGCGAAGAACGAACCTCATCCGTTGAACGCGCCGTTTTCGCTGGACCGGTTCTATACCGGTCATCTGATCGATGAGCATGGCGCTGCCGCCGTGGCCCACTAGTCGACAAGGAGACACAGATGCTGCTGATCGAATGCCCCTGGTGCGGTCCCCGCGCCGAAACCGAATTCTCGTGCGGCGGCGAGGCGGACATCGCCCGCCCGCTCGACACGGACAAGCTCACCGACAAGGAATGGGGCGACTACCTTTTCATGCGCAAGAACCCGCGCGGCGTGCATCGCGAGCAATGGTTCCACGCGCAGGGCTGCCGCCGCTGGTTCAAGGCGCAGCGCGACACCGTCAGCTATGCGTTCCAGGGATATCAGACGTTCGAGCGTCCGTTGCTGGCGCTGGACAGTACCGATACACAGGCAGCAAACGCACAGGTAAAGGCACAAGAGGGCAAAGCATCATGAGCCAGAAAGACCGACTCCCGACCGGCGGGCGCATCAATCGCGCGATCGCGCTGAGCTTCACGTTCAACGGCGTCGAGTATCAGGGTTATCAAGGCGATACGCTCGCGTCTGCATTGCTCGCGAACGGCATGCATTTCGTCGCGCGCAGCTGGAAATATCATCGGCCGCGCGGCATCGTGACCGCGGGCGTCGAGGAGCCGAACGCGGTCGTGCAACTGGAGACCGGCGCCTACACGGTGCCGAACGCGCGGGCCACCGAGGTCGAGTTGTACCAGGGGCTCGTCGCGAGCAGCGTGAACGCGAAACCGAGCATCGAGAAGGACCGCATGGCGATCAACCAGAAGATCGCGCGCTTCATTCCGGCGGGCTTCTACTACAAGACCTTCATGTGGCCGCGCAAACTCTGGCCGAAGTACGAGGAAGCGATTCGCGACGCGGCCGGCCTCGGCACCGCGCCGCGACAGCGCGACGCGGACCGCTACGACAAGTGCTTCGCGCATTGCGACGTGCTGGTGGTCGGCGGCGGCCCGACCGGGCTCGCGGCCGCGCACGCAGCGGCCTTGTCCGGCGCGCGCGTGACGCTCGTCGACGATCAGCCCGAGCTGGGCGGCTCGCTGCTGTCCTGCGGCGCGGAGATCGACGGCAAGCCCGCGCTGCAGTGGGTGCGGAAAATCGAGGACGAATTGCGGCAGTTGCCCGATGTGAAGATCCTGAGCCGCAGCACCGCGTTCGGCTATCAGGACCACAATCTCGTCACGGTCACGCAGCGTCTGACCGATCATCTGCCCGTGTCGCAGCGCAAGGGCACGCGCGAACTGCTGTGGAAGATCCGCGCGAAACGCGTGATTCTCGCGACCGGCGCGCATGAACGGCCGATCGTGTTCGGCAACAACGATCTGCCTGGCGTGATGCTCGCGTCGGCGGTGTCGAGCTATCTGCATCGGTATGCGGTACTGCCGGGTCGCAATGCGATCGTGTTCACGAACAACGACGACGGCTATCAATGCGCGCTCGACCTGAAGGCGGCCGGCGCGCAGGTGAGCGTCATCGACCCGCGCGCGGGCGAATCGAAAGGCACGCTGCCGGCGCTCGCGCGCCGCCATGGCATCAAGGTGCTGAACGGCACGGTCGTCACGGCGGCGCATGGCAAGCTGCGCGTCGCGTCGGTGTCGCTCGCCTCGTATGCGAAAGGGCAAATCACCGCTCAGCAGGGCCAACTGCCGTGCGATCTGCTCGCGATGTCGGGTGGCTGGAGCCCAGTGCTGCATCTGTTCGCGCAGTCGGGGGGCAAGGCCCATTGGCATGACGACAAGGCCTGCTTCGTGCCGGGCAAGGCGGTCCAGCCTGAGACCAGCGTCGGCGCCTGCGCGGGCGACTTCACGCTCGGCCAGGGCATCCGCTTCGCGCTCGACGCCGGCGTCGAAGCGGCGCGCGCGGCCGGGCACATCGTCGCGCGGCCAAAGCCGGTGCAGGTCGCCGAACTGAGCGAAACGAAGCTGGAACCGCTGTGGCTCGTTGGCGGACGCGAGTTGGCCACGCGCGGGCCCAAACAGTTCGTCGATTTCCAGAACGACGTCGCGGCGGCCGATATCTTCCTCGCGGCGCGCGAAGGCTTCGAATCCGTCGAACACGTGAAGCGCTACACCGCGATGGGCTTCGGCACCGACCAGGGCAAGCTCGGGAACATCAACGGCATGGCGATTCTCGCCCAGGCGCTCGGTAAGACCATTCCCGAGACCGGCACGACGACGTTCCGGCCGAACTACACGCCGGTCACGTTCGGCACGTTCGCCGGCCGGGAATTGGGCGAATTGCTCGATCCGGTGCGCAAGACGGCGGTGCACGAATGGCACGTGGAACACGGCGCGGCGTTCGAGGACGTCGGCAACTGGAAGCGTCCGTGGTATTACCCGAAAGCGGGCGAGGATCTGCACGCGGCGGTTGCGCGCGAAGCGCTCGCGGTGCGCACGAGCGTCGGCATTCTCGATGCGTCGACGCTAGGCAAGATCGATATTCAGGGCCCCGATTCCGCGAAACTGTTGAACTGGGTGTACACGAATCCGTGGACCAGGCTCGAAGTCGGCAAGTGCCGCTACGGCCTGATGCTCGACGAAAACGGCATGATCTTCGACGACGGCGTGACCGTGCGCCTCGCCGAGCAGCACTACATGATGACGACCACCACCGGCGGCGCGGCGCGTGTGCTCACGTGGCTCGAACGCTGGCTGCAAACCGAATGGCCCGACCTGCGCGTGCGGCTCGCATCGGTCACCGATCACTGGGCAACTTTTGCGGTGGTCGGCCCGATGAGCCGCAAGGTGCTGCAAAAGGTCTGCGACGACATCGACTTCGCGAACGCGGCGTTTCCGTTCATGACGTATCGTGAAGGCACCGTCGCGGGCGCGGCGGCGCGCGTGATGCGCATCAGCTTCTCGGGCGAACTCGCGTATGAGGTGAACGTGCCGGCCAACGTCGGACGCGCGGTGTGGGAAGCGTTGATGGCCGCGGGCGCGGAGTTCAACATCACGCCGTACGGCACCGAGACGATGCACGTGCTGCGCGCGGAGAAGGGCTACATCATCGTCGGCCAGGATACGGACGGCTCGATGACGCCGCACGACCTCGGCATGGGCGGGCTCGTCGCGAAGTCGAAGGACTTTCTCGGCAAGCGCTCGCTCGCCCGCTCGGACACCGCGAAGGCGGGACGTAAGCAACTGGTCGGGCTGCTCGCGGAGGATGCGTCGTTCGTGATACCCGAGGGCTCGCAGATCGTCGCCGGTCCGTTCCAGGGCGACACCGCGCCGATGCTCGGGCACGTCACGTCGAGCTATTACAGCCCGATTCTGCAACGCTCGATCGCGATGGCGGTCGTCAAGGGCGGTCTCGACAAGATCGGCACGACCGTCACGATTCCGCTCGCGAGCGGCAAACAGATCGCGGCGAAGATCGCGAGTCCGGTGTTCTACGACAGCGAAGGAGCACGTCAACATGTGGAATGAAACTGGCGGAACGGTGTCCATCGTGGACCGCACGCTCGGGCGGCAAAACGGCGCGTGGCAGGAGTCGCCGCTGGTCGGTGTGGATGGGCTGCTGAAACAGCATCAGGCCAACGCGACTGCCGCGTTCCGGCTCGGCGAGCGGCCATTTCTCGAACTCGTGAACGTGCGCGGCGATACGCGCGACGCGGCGTTCATTCGCGCGGTGGAACAGGTGATCGGCTGCAAGCCGCCGGAGAAGCCGAACACCGTCGCGCGCGGCAACGGCTACGACATGGTCTGGCTCGGCCCCGACGAATGGCTCGTGCGTTCGGAGACCGCGCACGATGCGACGCGCACGGCGCCGTTGCAGGCGAAGCTCGGCGCGGCGTTCGCGGGCGTGTTCGCATCGGCGGTCGATGTGGGCAGCGGCTATACGGTGCTTGAAATCAACGGCACGCGCACGCGCGACGTGCTCGCGCGCGGCTGTCCGCTCGATCTGCATCCCAAACTTTTCGGCCTGGGGCAGTGCGCGCAGAGCCATTACTTCAAGGCGTCGATCACGTTGCTGCCCACGGGAGCGGACAGTTTCGACATCGTCGTGCGTCGCAGTTTCGCGGATTACTTCGTCAGGATCATGCTCGACGCCGCCGAGCCGTTGATGTGCTGAGCGACGCGCGCTTCGCTTTGCTGATTTCGCCATGACGTCGGCACGCGCGGCCACCTCGCTTCTCACGGCACGCGCGTGCGATGAGCGCGATGCCGGCGCCGCGCTCGCGCTGCTCGATCAAAGCATCGCGTTGCGTCATCGGCGCATTGCGCTGATCCGCTATCTACTCGCGCGGGAGCTCGGTGCGCCGCTCGAAGCGCGGCATCATGCGTACGTCGAGAAAATCGCGGCTCGTCTGAGCGCGGATGCGCTCGCGCGGATCGCCGGCGCAGCGCGTGCGCGGCTGCGCCCGTAAGTCCACGCCGTATCAGGGCTTGCCGCCATCCAGCGCCGTGAGGATCTGATGCGCGGCGCTCACGCGGGCCTCGTTCGGGAAATTGCGGTTGGCGAGCATCACGATGCCGATCCGCTTTTGTGGCACGAACGCGACATACGCGCCGAAGCCGCTCGTCGATCCCGTCTTGTTGATCCAGACGTTCTGCTGCGGCGGCAGCGGCGGTTTGATTGCGGTCGACGGCGTGCCGTTCAGGGCCATCTCGAGCGAGTTGCCCGCTTGCAAGGTGCGCAACTCGACCGGATACGGGTACTGCTCCCACATCAGATCCTGGGTCAGCACGCCGGACTGGAAGTAGCCGGTATGCGTGTCCGTGATCGCGCGCTGCCACTGACTGTCGAGCGGAATCAGGTTCATGTTGGCTTGCACGTAACGCAGCATATCCGCGGCGGTCGACTTCACCCCGTAGGCTTCGGCGGAAATCACGCCGCCCGTCAGACGGACCGGCGCGCCGTCTTTCGCATAGCCCTGCGCATAGTCCGGCATTTTCGCCGCGGGCACGTCGATATAGGTGCTCTTCATACCGAGCGCCGGAAACACGCGTTGCTGCATCAGCACGGTGAAGTCCTGGCCCATGCTCTTCGCGGTGATCAGGCCGAGCGTACCGATGCCTGGATTGGAGTAGGTGCGGAACGTGCCGGGCGCGTGAGCGGGCTGCCAGTCGTGGAAGTACTGCAGCAATTGGGCGTTGTTGTGGATGTCGTCCGGCACCTGCAGCGGCAGGCCGCCAGGCGTGTGTGTGCCGAGGTTCAGCAGGCTGACTTTGCCGAACGGGCGGCCGCGCAGCGTCGGCAGATAGTGCTCCGTGCTATCCGACAACGACAGCTTGCCGTCGAGCTGCGCATACGACGCGAGCGTCGCCGTGAAGGTCTTGCTGACCGAGCCGAGTTCGAACAGCGTGTCGCGGGTGACCGGCTTGCCGGTTTGCGTCGACGCGACGCCGTAGTTGTACACGTAGGGCTTGCCGTCGTCGATCACGCCGATCGCCATGCCGGCGATATGGTACTTCGCCATCAGCGGCCTGATCGCGGCATCGATGGTCGTTTGGAGTTGCGCGGCGGTGGGCTCGGCCGCGTGGCCGACGGGTGAGATCGCGCAGAGCGTGAACAGCGCGAACGTGGCGGTTGTTATCAGTTTGAGCGCTCGGGTCTTCATTGCAAACGGGTCCTCGGTCGGGGGAGTGTGGATCGGCGATTCGGCTGAGGCAGCACTATCCGGCTTTTGCGAACCGCTGGCAAACGAGGATAAGTTAGGCGACGGTAAAGAAAAAGTTGTGGGCGGCAATCCGAGCGGCGCCGGCGTTGTCGGCTGAAGCCAAACGCGTGTCGGGTTCGGCACAGGTGTCGCTCCGGGCGGCCGCTACGCTGGTGAAACGGTGCGCCGCGCGGCGTGCGGGGCGTGCCGCTCACGAACATGGAGACGAGACAATGAGCAGCAATCGCGGCGTCGTGTATCTGGGGCAGGGCAAGGTCGAAGTGCAATCGATCGACTACCCGAAGATGGTCGATCCTCGCGGCCGTTCGATCGGCCACGGCGTGATCCTGAAAGTGGTCAGCACGAATATCTGCGGCTCCGATCAGCACATGGTGCGTGGCCGCACGACCGCCGAGATCGGCCTCGTACTTGGGCACGAGATTACCGGCGAAGTGATCGAGGTCGGGCGCGATGTCGAGACGCTGAAGGTCGGCGATCTGGTGTCGGTGCCGTTCAACGTCGCCTGCGGGCGCTGCCCGACCTGCAAGGCGCAGCATACCGGCGTGTGCCTGAACGTGAACCCGTCGCGCGCGGGCGGCGCGTATGGCTACGTCGACATGGGCGGATGGATCGGCGGCCAGGCCGAATACGTGCTCGTGCCGTACGCGGACTTCAACCTGCTGAAATTTCCCGACCGCGCGCAGGCGATGTCGAAGATCCCGGACCTGACGTGCCTGTCCGACATTCTGCCGACCGGCTATCACGGCGCGGTGATGGCCGGCGTGCAGCCCGGTGCGAGCGTCTACATCGCGGGCGCGGGCCCCGTCGGCATGGCGGCGGCCGCGTCCGCGCGCCTGCTGGGTGCGGCCTGCACGATCGTCGGTGACATGAACGAGGCACGCCTTGCGCATGCGCGCAAGATGGGCTTCCAGACTATCAATCTGTCGAAGGACGCGACGCTCGGCGAGCAGATCGAGCAGATTCTCGGCAAGCCCGAAGTGGATTGCGCGGTGGACTGCGTCGGCTTCGAAGCACACGGTCACGGCAGCGGCGGCTCACACGAGGAGGCCCCGGCCGCGGTGCTCAATTCGCTGATGGAAATCACCCGCGCGGCCGGCGCGATCGGCATTCCCGGACTCTACGTGACCGACGATCCGGGCTCGACCGATGCCGCCGCGCGCCAAGGCAGCCTCAGCTTGCGTTTCGGGCTCGGCTGGGCCAAATCGCACTCGTTCCACACCGGGCAGACGCCGGTCATGAAGTACAACCGCAATCTGATGCAGGCGATCCTGTGGGACCGTTTGCCGATCGCCGACATCGTCAACGTGACGGTGGTGTCGCTCGACGATGCGCCCGAGGGTTACCGGCAATTCGACGGCGGCGCGCCGAAGAAGTTTGTGATCGACCCGCACGGGTTGTTGAAGGCCGCTTGAGTTTGGTTGGCCGCTGGTATCAAGCGGCCATCACCGGCGCATTCGATAGCGAAGGCACCTGCTTGCGACGCTCGCGCGTCGGCGCGGTGCCGAACGCATCGCGATAGCTCTTCGAGAAGTGGCAGGCCGACTGGAAGCCGCACGCCATCGTGATGTGCATGATCGACATGTCGGTCTGCAACAGCAGCTCGCGCGCGCGCCGCAGGCGCAATGTCAGATAGTAGTGCGTCGGCGTCATGCCCAGATGCTCGCGGAACAGCCGTTGCAACTGCCTTTGCGACATGCCGGCGAGCCGCGCCAGCTCTTCGCGCGACAGCGGCTCCTCGATGTTGTTCTCCATTAGCGATATCACTTCGAACAGCGACTTGTTGGCCGAGCCGAGCCGCGCGACGAGCGGCATCTTCTGCTGCGCGCTGGTGTCGCGCACGTGTTCGACGATGAACTGCTCGGCGATCTGCGTGACCCGAGCGGTGCCAACACGCGGCGCGATCAGGTTCAGCATCATGTCGAGCGGCGCGACGCCGCCGGTACAGGTCACGCGATCGCGATCGATCACGAATAGCTCTTTCAGAAAGCGCGTCTCGGGAAACTCCTCCTTCAGCGCCGACATGTTTTCCCAATGAATCGCGCACGCATAACCGGCCAGCAGGCCGGCGCGCGCGAGCGCATAGGTGCCCGTGCAAAGACTGCCCAGCACGCAGCCCATGCGCGCGAAACGGCGCAGCGCGGACAAATGCTCGGCGGTGGTGGAGCGCTGCACGTCGATGCCGCCGACCACGAACACGATGTCGGGTTGCCCGATGCATTCGACCGGACCCGTATCGACGGATAGCCCGTTGCTCGCCATGACCGGCCCGCCGGCGGGACTCACGATCGACCAGCGGTAAAGCGTCTGGCCCGTCAGATAGTTCGCCATGCGTAGCACTTCGATCGCGTTCGTGAAGGCGATCATCGTGAAGTTGGGGACCGGCATGAATGCGAAATGCGACAACGATGCCGTGCGATCGGTGGACATGGGAACGGTGATTCCTGATGTAAATGTCGCGTCGCCGTGGGAGGGCGACTATCTCAATTCTGAGTATCAGGGCAACTACCGTGCCATCAGGCTAAACCCTTGGATACTGCGCACAAAACCTGGAATAGCTAAGCAATCGACTGATGAAAGCATCCGCGCGGCACCGGAACAGCGCGGCGACGCCCTTGCAGCGCACCCGATCGGCGCAGGAATACTGCGTTGTAGTGCAGCGCTGAGCGCGCGGATCGCGCCGACTTGTCGAAAAAGGTTGCGTATGGCGGAAAAGGCAAAGAACGCGTCTGAATTCGTAAATAGACGCGCCGGGCGACCGTCAAGAATAGACCCAGGGCAAAGCGGTAGCGCGATCCCGCCGGCAACCCGCAGCGGCCTTCCCGTCAACGATCTCACGGACCTTCCATGTCGAACCCGAATCCCTTCTTCGAAGACTCGCTAGCGGCGCGCGACCCGGCCGTGCGCGGCGCCATTCTGAAAGAGCTCGAGCGTCAGCAGTCGCAAGTCGAGCTGATCGCGTCTGAAAACATCGTGTCGCGCGCGGTTCTCGACGCGCAGGGCTCGGTGCTGACCAACAAGTACGCGGAAGGGTATCCGGGCAAGCGTTACTACGGCGGTTGCGAATACGTCGACGCGATCGAGACGCTCGCGCTCGATCGTATCAAGCAGCTGTTCGACGCGAAGTTCGCCAACGTGCAGCCGCATTCCGGCGCGCAGGCGAACGGCGCGGTGATGCTCGCGCTCACCAGGCCGGGCGATACGGTGCTCGGCATGTCGCTCGACGCGGGCGGGCACCTGACGCACGGCGCGAAGCCCGCGTTGTCAGGCAAGTGGTTCAACGCGGTGCAGTACGGCGTGCGGCGCGACACGATGCTGATCGACTACGAGCAGATCGAGGAACTGGCGCAGCAGCACAAGCCCGCGCTGCTGATCGCCGGCTTCTCCGCCTATCCGCGCGCGCTCGACTTCGCGCGGCTGCGTGCGATCGCCGATGGCGTCGGTGCGAAGCTGATGGTGGACATGGCGCATATCGCCGGCGTGATCGCGGCTGGCCGCCATGACAATCCGGTCCCGCATGCGCACGTGGTCACGTCGACCACCCATAAGACCTTGCGCGGTCCGCGCGGCGGCTTCGTGCTGACCAACGACGAGGAGATCGCAAAGAAGATCAACTCTGCCGTGTTCCCCGGCTTGCAGGGCGGCCCGCTGATGCACGTGATCGCCGGCAAGGCGGTCGCATTCGGCGAGGCGCAGCAGCCGGGCTTCAAAACCTATATCGACAGCGTGCTCGCGAACGCGCGGGCATTGGGCGAGGTGCTCAAATCGGGCGGCGTCGATCTGGTGACGGGCGGCACCGACAACCATCTGCTGCTGGTCGATCTGCGGCCGAAGGGGCTCAAGGGCAATCAGGTCGAACACGCGCTGGAGCGCGCGGGCATCACCTGCAACAAGAACGGCATTCCGTTCGATACGGAGAAGCCGACCATCACCTCCGGCATCCGCCTCGGCACACCGGCGGCGACGACGCGCGGCTTCGGCGTCAGCGAGTTTCGCGAGGTCGGGCGTCTGATCGTCGAGGTGCTCGATTCGCTGCGCGTGTCGCCCGAAGGCGATGCCGCAACCGAACAACGCGTGCGCCGCGAGATTTTCGCGCTGTGCGAGCGGTTTCCCATTTACTGAGTACGCGTGGAGCAAACGATGAGTCAACTGCACGAGAACAGCATCATCATCGACGGGCTGAACATTTCGAAGTTCGAGCGCTCGGTGTTCGAAGACATGCGCAAGGGCGGCGTGACCGCGGTGAACTGCACGGTGTCGGTCTGGGAGAGTTTTCAGAAGACCGTCGACAACATCGCCGAAATGAAGCAGCAAATCCGCCAATACAGCGAGATCCTCACGCTGGTGCGCACCAGCGACGACATCTTCCGCGCCAAGAAAGAGAACAAGACCGGCATCATCTTCGGCTTCCAGAACGCGCATGCGTTCGAGGACAACCTCGGCTATATCGAAGCGTTCAAGGATCTCGGCGTCAACGTGGTGCAGCTTTGCTACAACACGCAGAACCTGGTCGGCACCGGCTGCTACGAGCGCGACGGCGGTCTGTCCGGCTACGGGCGCGAAGTGATTCAGGAGATGAATCGCGTCGGCATCATGGTCGATCTGTCGCATGTGGGCGGCAAGACGTCGTCGGAGGCGATCGCGGCGTCGAACAAACCGGTCTGCTATTCGCATTGCTGCCCGTCCGGGCTCAAGGAGCATCCGCGCAACAAGACCGACGAGCAGCTGAAGGAGATCGCGGACGCGGGCGGCTTCGTCGGCGTGACGATGTTCGCGCCGTTCCTGAAGCGCGGACCGGATGCGACCGTCGAGGACTATATCGAGGCGATCGAGTACGTGGTGAACCTGATCGGCGAGGACCAGGTGGGGATCGGCACGGATTTCACGCAGGGCTACAGCACCGAGTTTTTCGACTGGATCACGCACGACAAGGGCCGTTATCGCCAGTTGACGAACTTCGGCAAGGTCGTGAATCCCGAAGGCATTCGCACGATCGGCGAGTTTCCGAACCTGACCGCCGCGATGGAACGCGCCGGCTGGAGCGAGACGCGCATCCGCAAGATCATGGGCGAAAACTGGGTAAGGGTGTTCGGCGAAGTCTGGAAGGCGTGAGCTTTAGCCCTTGTTTTCATAGCGGATACGAAACGGAGTCTCCACATGCAACCCCAACTGCCTATCGACGTCGATCCCGACACCGGCGTCTGGACCACCGACGCGCTGCCGATGCTGTATGTGCCGCGCCACTTCTTCACCAACAACCACGTCGCCGTCGAGGAAGCGCTCGGCCGCGACACGTACGCCGGGATTCTCTACAAGGCCGGTTACAAGTCCGCCTATTTCTGGTGCGAGAAGGAAGCGAAGCAACATGGTCTTGCCGGCATGGCGGTATTCGAGCATTACCTGAACCGTCTGTCGCAGCGCGGCTGGGGCATCTTCAGGATCATCGAAGCCGATCCGGCCAGCTCGCATGCGCGGATTGAGTTGCGGCACTCGTCGTTCGTGCTCGCGCAGCCGGGCAAAACCGGCAAGCTCTGCTACATGTTCGCCGGCTGGTTCGCAGGCGCGATGGACTGGGTCAACGATACCGCGCCCGACGGCGCGCGCAAGGGCCCGCCGTCGCAGTCGAAAGAAGCGCGCTGCGCGGCGGAGGGACACGAGCACTGCGTGTTCGAAGTCTCGCCGCTCGCGTCAATCTAATCCGGGCATTCCGAGGTCGATCGCGATGCGTTACCCGAACCTTTTCAAGCCGCTCACGTTGAACAAGCTGACGCTGCGCAATCGCATCGTCAGTACCGCGCACGCGGAGGTCTATGCGGAGCCGGGTGGTCTGCCCGGCGACCGTTATATCCGGTACTACGAGGAAAAGGCCAAGGGCGGAGTCGGACTCGCCGTGTGCGGCGGTTCGAGCCCGGTGTCGATCGACAGCCCGCAAGGCTGGTGGAAGTCGGTGAATCTCGCCACCGACCGGATCGTCGATCCGCTCGCGCGGCTCGCCGAAGCAATGCACGCGCATGGCGCGAAAATCATGATTCAGGCCACCCACATGGGACGCCGCTCGGCGTTTCACGGCGAGCACTGGCCGCATCTGATGTCGCCGTCGGGAGTGCGCGAGCCGGTGCATCGCGGCAACGCGAAGATCATCGAGGTCGAAGAGATCCGCCGCATCATCGGCGACTTCGCGGCGGCCGCGAAGCGCGTGAAGGATGCGGGCATGGACGGCATCGAGATCTCGGCGGCGCACCAGCATCTGATCGATCAGTTCTGGAGCCCGCGCACCAACTTTCGTACCGACGAATGGGGCGGCTCGCTCGAAAACCGCCTGCGTTTCGGCGTCGAAGTGTTGCGGGCGGTGCGCGCGGCGGCGGGCGCCGACTTCTGCGTCGGCCTGCGCATGTGTGGCGACGAATTCCACGAAGATGGACTCGATCACGAGCAGCTGAAAGAGATTGCCCAGGCGATGAGCGAGACCGGCCTGATCGACTATCTCGGCGTGATCGGTTCCGGCGCGGACACCCACAATACGCTCGCCAACTGCATGCCGCCGATGGCGCTGCCGCCCGAGCCGTTCGTGCATCTCGCGGCCGGCATCAAGCAGGTCGTCAAGGTGCCGGTGATGCACGCGCAAAGCATTCGCGACGCGGGCCAGGCCGAGCGCTTGCTCGCGAGCGGCATGGTCGATCTGGTCGGCATGACGCGCGCACAGATCGCCGATCCGCATATGGTCATCAAGATCCGCGATGGCCGCGAGGACGAAATCAGGCAGTGCGTCGGCGCGAACTACTGCATCGACCGTCAGTACAACGGGCTCGACGTGCTGTGCGTGCAGAACGCGGCGACCTCGCGCGAAGCGACGATGCCGCACGTGATCGCGAAGACGCGCGGGCCGAAGCGCAAGGTTGTGGTGGTCGGCGCGGGGCCGGCGGGGCTCGAAGCGGCGCGGGTCGCGAAGTCGCGCGGTCACGACGTGGTGCTGTTCGAAAAGAACGATCACGTGGGCGGCCAGATCATGCTGGCGGCGAAAGCGCCGCAGCGCGAGCAGATGGCGGGCATCGTGCGCTGGTTCGACATGGAGACGAAGCGCCTCGGCGTGGACCGCCGCCTCGGTGTCGCCGCCGACGAGCGGACCATCATGGCCGAGAAGCCCGACATCGTCGTGCTCGCCACCGGCGGTTCGGCGTTCACGTCGCAGGTCGCGGCGTGGGGCGTCGACGCGGGGCTCGCGGTCAGTTCGTGGGACGTGCTGGCCGGCAAGGTCGAGCCGGGCAGGAACGTGCTCGTGTACGACGGCGTCAGCACGCATGCGGGGGCGGGCGTCGCCGATTTCATCGCGAGCCGCGGCGCGAACGTGGAGATCGTCACGCCCGACGTGAAGGTCGCCGACGACGTCGGCGGCACCACGTTCCCGATCTTCTATCGCCGTCTGTACGCGCAAGGCGTGATCCATACGCCCAATTACTGGCTCGACAGGGTGTACGAGGAGGACGGCAAGAAGATCGCCGTGATCCGCAACGAGTACACCGAGGAGCAGGAGGAGCGCGCGGTCGATCAGGTGGTGATCGAAAACGGCAGTACGCCGAACGACCGGCTTTACTGGAAACTGAAGCCTGAATCGGTCAATCGCGGCCAGGTCGACGTGCACAAACTGTTCGCGTCCGAACCGCAACCGGGTCTCGACGAGCAGCTCGGCGACGGCCGCTTCCTGCTGTTCCGGGTCGGCGACTGCATCTCCATGCACAACATTCACGGCGCGATCTACGACGCGCTGCGCCTTTGCAAGGATTTCTGACGATGAGCCCCGTGTTTGTCATCACCGTCCTGCTGTGGGTGTCGGTGGCCGGTCTCGCGTTCGCGCTGGCGCGCCGCGCCGCCTACTGGCGCGAAGGCCGCGCGACCGCCGCGGGCGCGTATGGCTGGGCCAATCTGCTCGCGATCCCGAAGCGTTACTTCGTCGACCTGCATCACGTGGTCGCACGCGATCCGTATATCGCCCGCACGCACGTTGCCACGGCGGGCGGAGCGATCCTCGCGATGGCGCTCGTGTTCGTCAACTACGGCCTCGCGATCTACTCGCCGTGGCTCGACAAGCTGATCTTTCTCGCCGCGCTGGCGATGCTGATCGGCACGGTGTTCGTCTGGCGCCGCCGGCATGGCGCGAAGACGGTGCCGGCGCGGCTGTCGCGCGGCCCGTGGGATCAGTTGCCGCTGCTGCTCGGCGCGTTCGCGCTCGGTCTCGTGCTGTTCATCGCGCTGCCCGCGACGGCGATGTCCGGCGCGCTCGCGGTGATCGTCGCGCTGCTGATCGCGGCGGGCGCGTTCACGATGACGTTCGGCGCGGCGCGTGGCGGTCCGATGAAACATGCGGTGGCCGGTCTGCTGCACCTCGCGTTTCATCCGCGTCAGGAGCGCTTTGCTGGTTTTGCCGCCGCTCGCGATGCCGTGCCGCCCGCCGCACTGAAAACACCGCTGCTCGACGCGAAAGAATACGGCGTCGGCAAACCGGTCGAATTCCGCTGGAACCAGTTGCTCAGCTTCGACGCCTGCGTGCAATGCGGCAAATGCGAAGCGGCGTGCCCCGCGTTCGCGGCCGGTCAGCCGCTCAATCCGAAGAAGCTGATTCAGGATCTGGTAACCGGCATGGTCGGCGGCACCGACGCACAGTACGCAGGCAGCCCGACGCCCGGCATTCCTGTCGGCAAGCACGCGGGCGCGCCCGGCAAGCCGCTGATCTCGACGTTGATCGAAGCGGACACGCTGTGGTCCTGCACGACCTGCCGCGCCTGCGTGCAGGAGTGTCCGATGCTGATCGAGCACGTGGACGCGATCGTGGACATGCGCCGCAATCAGACGCTCGTCGAAGGCAGCGTGCCGGGCAAGGGGCCGGCGACGCTTGCGAATCTGCGCGAAACCGGCAGCCTCAACGGCTACGACATCGGCGCGCGCTACGACTGGGCCGTCGATCTGCAGGTGCAGGTCGCGCAGCCGGGCCGTCACGTGGACGTGCTGCTGATCGCCGGCGAAGGCGCGTTCGACATGCGCTATCAGCGCACGCTGCGCGCGCTCGTCAAGGTGCTGAACCGCGCAGGCGTCGATTACGCGGTGCTCGGCGGTGTCGAGACCGATACCGGCGACACCGCGCGGCGGCTCGGCGACGAAGCGACGTTCCAGCAACTGGCCCGTACGCTGATCGGGACGCTCGCGCAGTACTCGTTCGCGCGCATCGTTACCGCCGATCCGCACGTGCTGCATAGCCTGCGCAACGAATATCGCGCGCTCGGCGGGTTCTATCAGGTGCAGCATCACACGGCGCTGATCGACGAACTTATCGCGAGCGGCAAGCTGTCGCCGCGCGCGGCCGCCGCCGTCGCGGAGCGCAACATCACGTATCACGACCCGTGCTATCTGGGCCGCTACAACGGCGAGACGGAAGCGCCGCGCCGGGTGCTGAAGAGCATCGGCATCAAGGTGGTCGAGATGGAGCGTCACGGCCTGCGCGGACGCTGCTGCGGTGGCGGCGGCGGCGCACCGCTGACCGATATTCCCGGCAAACGGCGGATTCCCGACATCCGTATCGACGACGCGCGCGCGAGCGGCGCGGAGATCGTCGCGGTCGGCTGCCCGAATTGCACCGCGATGCTCGAAGGGGTGGTGGGGCCGCGACCGGAAGTGCTGGACGTGGCCGAACTGGTCGCCGCGGCGCTGGAGTAACGCGATGATGAATACGCTCAAACGAATCGATCCGCGCCGGCCGTTCACGGTGACGGCACAGGGACTCAGGCGCATCACGCTCGGCGTCGTTGGCATCGCGGACGCCGGCGGCAGTGCGTCGCTGGCTGATGCGCGTCACGCCGCGCATGGCGAACAGCCGAAGCCGCGCCGCACGACGGCCACGCCGCACCATGCGCTGCTGGTCGCGGCGCACACGGACCGCGGCGCGCTCGATGAGCACGCGCGCCAGACGCTCGCGGCCGCCGCGCTGATCGCGGACACGCACAGCGAAGTCGTGCTGCTGGTGTTCGGCGAATTCACCGGCGATGCCGCCGCGCTCGGCGCCGACAAGCTGATCGAATTGCCGATGTTCGATCGCCGCACCTACGCGCCGGACGATGAACTGAATGCGCTGGCGGCCTGCGTCGCGGCCTATGCGCCAGCCCATGTCTTGCTGCCCGACAACGCGACCGGCGACGGCGACCTCGGCCGCCGCTATGCGGCGGCGGCCGATGCAAGCGTCGCGACGCACGTCGTCGAGATCGATGCCGGGCACGTGTGCACCTATATTCGCGCGAATTCGGCGCTCGCCAGCCGCGCGCTGCCCGGGGTCGTGCTGCTCGAGCCGAATGCGGTCGATCCGAAGCTGCCGTTCGTCGGCGCGGGCGAGCGGGTCGCGTGGCGCTTCGAGCGCGAAGCGAACAGCACAGTCGCGCAAGGAGCGATACACGATCTCGGCATCGACGAAATCGACGCCGCGCAGGTCGCGCTGGAGGAGGCGGATTTCATCGTGTCGGCGGGCAACGGCGTCAGCGACGTGCCCGCGTTCGAGCGACTCGCGGCGACCCTCGGCGCGGCGATCGGTGCCAGCCGGGTTGCCGTCGACGACGGCAAGTTCACGCGCGACAAGCAGATCGGCGCGACCGGCAAGACCGTCGAGGCGAGCGTGTATATCGCGTTCGGCATCTCGGGGGCGGTGCAGCATCTGCAAGGCATCAAGGATTGCCGCCATGTGATCGCGGTGAATCTCGACGCGAGCGCGCCGATCGCGAAGCGCGCGAATCTGACCGTGATCGCCGACGCGCAGGAAACCATCGCGGCGCTCAACGAGGCGGCGGCCGCGGCGCGCGGTGCCCGCGCCACCTCCGCCGCGCTGCTGCGGCCGGGCAAGCTTGCCGAAGGAGTGCTCGCATGAAGATCGCCGTGCTGGTTTCAGTCGGACGTCACCCGGTCAGCGGCGTCGCGCGCTACAGCCGCAACGATGCGGCGGCGTTGACGCTGGCGCTGTCGCTCGTCAGAACGCATGGCGCGACGCTCGACGTGCTGAACGCGGGCGATCCGTCGAACGCCGCGTTGAAAGAGTATCTGGCGCTCGGCGCGCGTTCGGTCGAAGTGCTCGAGATGCCGCCCGACGCCGATCCTGCGCCGCGACTCGCCGCGCGTTTGCGTGGCTACGAGCTGGTGCTGACCGGCACGCGCGCCGAAGGCGGTTTCGATAGCGGCATGCTGCCATATCGCGTCGCGCATGCGCTGGCGGTGCCGCTCGTCGGCGCCGCCGTCGATCTGGCGCTGCGCGACGGTCGAGCGCAGGTCCGGCAGTTCATGCCGAAGGGCCTGCGACGGCGCGTCGAAGTGCGGCTGCCGGCATTGGTTGCCGTGCATCCGCTCGCGAACGTCGCGACGTCGTACGCGTATGCACGGATGCGCGGAGGCACGATCGAGCGCGCCGACGCGCGGCACGGCACCACTCCCGAACAGTCCGTATGGACGATCGGCCCCGCCACAGCGAAACCGGTGCGCCTCGCCGCCGCCGAAAAGCGCTCAGGCCACGCGCGCATGCTGTCGGCGACGACGACCGAGAGCCGCGGCGGCAGCGTCGTAATTGAAGGGAGTTCCGTCGAAAAAGCACAAGTGATACTCGCGTATTTGCGCGAGCATCAACTGGTCGATTACTGAATTCCGGCTCGGGCCAGCATGCGACCAGGAGGGCCTGGCGCGGCGCCAGACGTGACACGCAACGGAGCACACAATGAAAGTTTCCGCAGACGTTCGCGCAATGATCGAACGCCGCAAGCAGAATTACACGCTGGAAGCGCCGTTCTATACGAGCGAGGATATTTTCGCGATCGACATCGACGCGATTTTCCGTCAGCACTGGATTCAGGTCGCGGTCGAGCCCGACGTGCCCGAGCCGGGCGACTATGTGACGGTCGAGATCGGCGACGATTCGATCCTGATCGTGCGCGACGACGACATGCGGGTGCGTGCGTTTCATAACGTATGCCGCCATCGCGGCGCGCGTCTGTGCAATACCGGCAAGGGCTCGCTCGGCAATATCGTCTGTCCGTATCACAGCTGGACGTATAGCCTCAATGGCGACCTGATGTTCGCCGAGCACATGGGCGAGCAGTTCGAGCGCTGCAAACATAGTCTGAAAGCGGTGCATGTCGAAAATCTCGCCGGACTGATTTTCATCTGCCTCGCCGAGCAGCCGCCCGCCGATTTCGCCGTGATGCGCGCCGCGATGGAACCGTATCTGTTGCCGCACAATCTGGCCGGCTGCAAGATCGCCGCGTCGATCGACATCATCGAGGAGGGCAACTGGAAGCTGACGATGGAAAACAATCGCGAGTGCTATCACTGCGTGGCGAACCATCCGGAGCTGACCATCTCGCTGTACGAATACGGTTTCGGTTATCAGCGCACGCCGGCGAACGAGGAGGGCATGGCCGCGTTCGAGACGACGGTCGCGCGCCGCACCGCGCAGTGGGAGGCGATGCAGTTGCCCTCGGCGGAAATCGAGCGGCTCGCCGACCTGGTCACCGGGTTTCGTACGCAACGTCTGCCGCTCGATCGCGACGGCGAATCGCAGACGCTCGACGCGAAGGTCGCCTCGAAGAAACTGCTCGGCGGTTTCAAGCATGCGGATCTCGGCGGCCTGTCGTTCTGGACCCAGCCGAACTCGTGGCATCACTTCATGAGCGACCACATCGTCAGTTTCTCGGCGATTCCGCTGTCGGCCGGCAAGACGCTGGTGCGCACCAAATGGCTCGTGCACAAGGACGCGCGCGAAGGCATCGATTACGACGTCGACAATCTGACCGCCGTATGGCGCGCGACCAACGACCAGGATCGCGCGCTCGTCGAATATTCGCAGCGCGGCGCGACGAGCAGCGCGTATGAGCCGGGGCCTTATTCGCCGTTCACCGAAGGACTCGTCGAAAAGTTCTGCGAGTGGTATATCGGCCGTCTCGCGGATTACGACGCGAACCCACGGGCGGTGCACGACGAGAAAGTCGTGTCGTCCGTGCGCTGAGCGCAAGACCGCAATGAGGAGCGGGGGGACAACCATGATGCGCGATCAGGCCATGTTTCAACCGGACATCGAGCAGACTTCACAGAATCCAGCCGACGCGCCGAGCCGGGTCACGCAGCCGCGCTTCTGGGACGCGTTGCCGGCGCGCTGGAGCAGCGACGCCGACGACACGCTGGAGTGCTGCCAGGTCCGCAGCGAAACGCACGACGTGAAGAGTTTCTTCTTCCGCGCGCCATTCGGTCGGGCGTTCGTGTTCGAGCCGGGGCAATTCATCACGCTGGAGTTGGAGATTGACGGCGAGCGCGTCAATCGCTGCTATACGATTTCGTCTGCGCCCACACGGCCGCATACGATTTCGATCACCGTCAAGCGCGTGCCGGGCGGCCCGGTGTCCAACTGGCTGCACGACCATCTGCACGCGGGTATGCAGGTACGCGTGCTGGGCCCAGCCGGCGAATTCACCTGCGCGCGGCATCCGGCGCGCAAGTTCCTGTTTTTGTCGGCGGGCTCGGGCATCACGCCGCTGATGTCGATGAGCCGCGCGCATCATGAACTCGGCGAGGACAGCGATATCGTCTTCGTGCACAGCGCGCGTACGCCGGACGACATCATCTTCGCGCGCGAGCTCGATCTGATCGCCGCCAATCAGGCGCATTTCCGCACCGCGTTCGTCTGCGAACGCGTGGGCACGCGCACCAATTGGCCCGGCATCACCGGCTTTCTGACGCTGCCGCTGCTGAAACTGATTGCGCCGGATTTTCTCGAGCGCGAGATTTTCACGTGCGGCCCCGCGCCGTATATGCAGGCGGTGCGCAATCTGCTCGATGAAGGCGGCTTCGATCGCCAGCACTATCACGAGGAAAGCTTCTCGTTCGAGACCGTCAGCGAAGTGGCTGCGCAATCGGCCGAAGCGCATGTCGCGGACACACTGAGCGATGCGTCCGCGCCGGCCGAAACCGCCACGCGTTTCAAGGTGAGCTTTACGCGCAGTCATCGCGAGATCGAGTGCGGCGGCGGCCAGCATGTGCTCGATGCGGCGAAGCAGGCGGGCGTGCGGCTGCCGGCGTCGTGCACACAAGGCATGTGCGGCACCTGCAAGGTGAAGCTCGTGTCGGGCGAAGTGGCGATGAAGCATGCGGGCGGTATCCGTCAGCGCGAGATCGATCAAGGCATGGTGCTGCTGTGCTGTAGCAAGCCGCTGACCGATCTCGTCGTCGACAAGTAATACGACTGATAACACCACAACGACACGGCAAATACTGGGCGGATTTGCGTGGAAGTCGCATGCGGACAACTGCATGTCGCAAAACAACGCTACCCGGCAATTCTGGTTGGCGATTCTAAATACGCAATGTGCGGTTCGATGGCAAACGCGTCAATGGGCAAATGGATCAACGGGAGAACGTCGATGAGACTGATCGGAAAGATAGTGGTGGCAAGCGCGTTGGGGGTGATGCTGGCGGCGGTCAGTGCGGGCGTGTCGGCCGATTCGAAACCGACCATCAAGATCGGTTACGTGGAGGGCTGGGACGATAGCGTGGCGACGTCGAACGTGGCCGCCGAGGTGATCGAAAAACGCCTCGGTTATCAGGTGCAACTGGTGCCGGTGGCGGCCGGCGTGATGTGGCAGGGCGTGGCGCGCGGCGATCTCGACGCGACGCTGTCCGCGTGGCTGCCGGTCACGCACGGCGCCTACTGGAACAACTTCAAGGACAAGGTGGTCGACCTCGGGCCGAACTTCAACGACGCGAAGATCGGTCTGATCGTGCCGGACAACGTGGACGTGAAGAGCGTCGGCGATCTGCAGGCGAAGAAGGCGGAGTTCGGCGCGCGCATCGTCGGCATCGACGCCGGCGCGGGTGTGATGCAGAAAACCAGCGAGGCGATCAAGGCCTATGGGCTCGACTATCAGCTGATGCCGAGTTCCGGAAGCGCGATGACCGCCGAACTGGCGCGCTCGGAGGCGGCCAGCAAGCCGATCATCGTGACCGGATGGAAGCCGCACTGGATGTTCGCCAAGTACAAGCTGAAATTCCTCGACGATCCGAAGAAGGTATTCGGTGAAGCCGAGCACGTGGATAGCGTGGTGAATCCCGAGCTCGAGAAAAAAGCGCCGACCGTGGTCGCGTTCCTGAAAAAGTTCCAATGGAAGCCGGGCGAGATCGACGCGGTGATGCTGGCCACGCAGAATGGCGAAAAGCCGGCTGCAGCGGCCGACGCGTGGGTCAGCGCGCATGCGGACCGGGTGGATAGCTGGGTGAAGTAACTCGGCCAGGCGTCGACGCAGCATCCGAAAACGCCGCTTTTCAGCGGCGTTTTTCTGTTTACCGCAGCACGACGGTGCGCTCGCCGTTGATGAACACACGCCGCTCGACGAACGCCTTGACCGCGCGCGCGAGCGTAATGCATTCGACGTCGCGTCCGGTCGTCAGTAGCCGTTCGGGGCTGTACGAGTGATCGACCGGTTCGACTCCCTGCTCGATGATCGGACCTTCGTCGAGATCGTCGGTGACGAAATGCGCAGTGGCGCCGATCACCTTGACGCCGCGCGCATGGGCCTGATGATACGGTCTTGCTCCCTTGAAACCGGGTAGGAACGAATGGTGGATATTGATCGCGCGCCCGGCGAGCGCGCGGCTCGTTTCGGCGGACAGGATCTGCATGTAGCGCGCGAGAATCAGCAGTTCCGCGCCGGACGTATCGAACAGATCGAGCAGGCCGGCTTCCTGTTGTGGCTTCGTGTCGGCTGTAATCGGCAGATGATGGAACGGCAGGCCGTGCTGTCGCGCGAGCGGTTCGAGATCGCGATGATTGGAGCCGATGCCGACGATGTCCATCTTCAGTTCGCCCATGCGCCAGCGAAACAGCAGGTCGGCGAGACAGTGTTCGAGCCTGGAAACCATGATCAGGACTTTCGGCCGGCTCGACAGATCGTGGATCGCCCACGTCATCCGGAAGTGTTCGGCGATCGGCGCGAATTCCTGCTTCAGCGTGGCGATCTGCAGCGCATCGTCGCTATCGACGTGGTGAAACACGCAGCGCACGAAAAAGCGCTCGCTCAGTTCGTCGTCGAATACGGTGAGTTCGTCGACATAGCAACGATGCCGTTCGAGAAAGCCAGCGACGGCGGCAACCTGGCCCGCCGCGCTCGGACACGCGACGGTGAGAACCCCTTGAGCAGGACGGGAAATGGCGGACATAAGCTCTCCACATTGACGATCAGGCGAGGCCGCGGGGTGCGGCGCGCATCGTCGCAGTAGAGCAAATCGGGCGATAACGCGGATAGAAGCTAACCGCCGTTGCGCTGGAATGGGAGCGCCAGAAGGATCTGCCGTGCTAATCCGCAGGTTCCGCCGCGAGCCTTCGCTTCAGCGTATCGATCAACGCGCGCACCTTCGCCGGCGGGTGACTCGTCGGCGGGAATACGGCCTGAATGCTCGCCGGTGCGCTCGCCCATTCGGGCAGCAGCCGGATCAGCCGTCCCGCCGCGACGTCGTCCGCGATCGAAAAATCCGTCAACAGACCGATGCCGCCGCCCGCGAGCGTCGCCGCGCGGCAGGCATCGGCCGTGTTGACGCGCAACGCGGACGCGCAGCGCACGCTCGCGATCTTGCCATCGACGTGCCGCAAATCGAGCGTCAACGGATGCGGCAGCACCGACAACGCGCAATAGGGCAGGGTCTCCAGCGCGGCCGGCGTGCCCGGCGCGCCCCACGTCCGCAGGAACTCCGGACTCGCGACGAGCCATTTGACGAAACTGCCGAGCTTCACCGCGCGATAGTTGGAATCCGCGAGGCGACCAAGCCGGATCGCTACATCGATGCCATCGGCGATCAGATCGACGTAGCGGTCGCTGCTCAGCAGCTCGACGTCGAGCTGCGCATGCGTGCGGCGCAATTCGACCAGCGCGGGCGTGACGACGAGCGTGCCGTAGTCGTTCGGCGCACTGACGCGCAGCGTGCCGCGCACCGGTGAGGTTTCCCCGCCGAGCGCGTTCAGCGCGTCCTCGGTGGCGCGCAGAATCTTCACGCTCGCCTCGTAGAACGTGCGGCCCGCCTCGGTGACGCCGAGCCGCCGGGTGGTGCGCACCAGCAGGCTCGCGCCGACCTCCGCCTCGAGCCTCTGCATGTGCGTGCTGACCATCGTCTTCGCGAGCCCGAGCCGCGTCGCGGCGGCGCTCAGCGAGCCGGCGTCGATGACCGCGACGAAGATCGCGAGGCGGTTCAGGTTCACGTTGCGCACATCGGCCATGATCGATTGTCCATTCTCGCTTGACTGTGTTTCCCGCATTATCGAGCTTCCGCGCGACAGTGCCTACGCCTTATGCTGGGCGTGTCATTCAACGTATCCGGAGCCATCCATGCCCGCTGCCAGACCCGCCGAGCCTATCAAGCTGTATACGACGCTGCTTTCAGGCCACGGTCATCGCGTGAAGCTGTTTCTGACGCTGCTCGATCTGCCGTTCGAGGTCATCGAGCTGAACATGAAGGCGGGCGACAACCGCAAGCCCGAATACCTCGCGCTGAACCTTTTCGGTCAGGTGCCGACGATTCAGGACGGCGAGTTCACGCTGTTCGACTCGAACGCGATTCTGGTCTATCTGGCGAAGCGCTATGGCGACGCATCGTGGCTGCCCGACGATCCGCGCGGCGCCGCGGCGGTGCAGCGCTGGCTGTCGCTCGCGGCTGGCCAGATCGCCTACGGGCCGTGCGCGGCGCGGCTCGTGACCGTGTTCGGCGCGCCGCTCGACCACGAACGTGCGAAGCAGATCGCCGTCAAGCTGTTCGACGTGATCGACGAGGAGCTTGCCGGTAAGCCGTTCGTGGCTGGCGCGCACGTCACGATCGCCGATATCGCCGCGCACACGTATATCGCTCACGCGCCCGAGGGCGGCGTGTCGTTGCAGCCGTATCCGAACATTCGCGCGTGGCTGCAGCGCGTGGAGGCACTGCCGCGTTTCATCGCGATGCCTTCGACGAAGGCGGGCTTGCTGGCGGCGTGATACGCGTCGACGGCCGCGTCAGATCTTGCAAAGGAGTCCGATCATGTCCGAGTTCGTCCCGTTGAATAGCTGGGGAGGCGACGCGTCGCCGTTTCATGCCGGCGAGCAGGATGCGCAGCAGCGCGCGGGTGTGCGTGAGGTGGCCGAGTCGATGGGACGTCGGGGCATTCGCCGATTCATGCCTGAGCAGCATCGCGAGTTCTTTGCCGCGCAGCCGTTCGTCGTGATTGGCGGCGTCGATGCGAGCGCTCAGCCGTGGGCGACGCTGCGTGCGGGTGCGCCGGGTTTCGTCTCATCACCGGATGCGCGGACATTGCGCATCGAAGGTGGCGCATTGGCTGGCGATCCGCTCGCCGCAGGTTGGCGGGAAGGCGCGCAGCTTGGTGCGCTGGGCATCGAGCCGCGTACGCGGCGGCGCAATCGGGCAAATGGCGTCGTCCGGTCCGTGGAAGGCGAGACGTTGCAGGTCGAAGTCATGCAGAGCTTCGGCAACTGCTCGAAGTATATCCAGAGCCGCGCGCCGTCTTTCATCGAGCGGGACGCGGCCGCGACGCGCGCGCAGCCCGAAATCGCCACGCTTCTGAGCAGTGCCGACCGCGAGTTGCTCGCGAGCGCGGACACGTTCTTTATCGCCAGCGCGAATCTGAGCGAGGAAGCGGGGCCGGGAAAGGGGATCGACGTTTCCCATCGCGGCGGTGCGCCGGGCTTCGTGCGCGTGGACGACGCAACTACGCTGACCACGCCCGACTACAGCGGCAACCGCTTTTTCAACACGATCGGCAACCTCGTGCACGATCCGCGCGCGGGTCTGCTGTTTATCGACTTCGCAACCGGCGATCTGCTTTATCTGGCGGTGCGAGCAGAGATCATCTGGGACGGCGACGAACTCGCGGCATTTGCAGGCGCGCAGCGGCTCGTGCGGTTTCATGTGAACGAAGTGCGGCGCAGTCGCGGCGCGTTGCCGTTCCGATGGTCGGAGGTCGAACTGGCGCCGCAGTTTCTGCCAAAGGTTCGAGAAAGCGCTTGAGCCGATGCGCACGCGCGTGCTTTAGCTGGGTACGCCCGCCGTTTTACTGCGCATTCCGGCCGAGCCGATAAGACACGCCGAGTCGGGTGGCCAGTTGCCATACATAGACTCGCGAGTACGAAATGCCGAACTGACGGCTTATCAGCTCGCGCATGCGCGCATTGCTCCAGCCATCGGCGTCGAAGCCATAGTCCCGCGGCGAGGCCCTCAGCGCCTGGGCCAACCAGTCCAGATCCGCCACCGCGAGTGCGGAATGGCGGCCGCCGACGCTCATGTTTCTCAGTGCCTCGAGCCCACCTTGCTCCAATAGCTTGCGATATCGCTCGACGGTGGTCTTTGCCATGCCCATTTGTCTCGCGACCTCGGCCGCAGCGACGCCGTCGAGCAGTTTCTTGCCCGCCGTGAGACGCCGTGCGACGGTCGGCAAATCGTCATTTGGTCGATGCATCGGAGAACTCCGCCGTTGGGTCGCTGACCGGACTTCAATCGGTTACCAGGGTAGACAGTGAGGAGGGCGCGTCACCTACAGATAATCTAAAAGTCGCCCGTTGTGTCCGAAAGAATAAAAAATCAATCGCGTCTTTCCTCTGATAGAAAATCACGCAAACCTCACGTAAGGCGGTTTCACGATGTTTTCTTTCCAAAATCTTAAATATCTGTCTTGCGATTGAATTTAACGTTTGCTAACCTGAATGAAGCGATTTTAAACACTCGGCTCGCTCTGGCAGCCCGGATAGCGCCAGGCCGCATACCGCTTGACGTCGGGCGCTTTTAAGTGCGGGCGGCAGGTCGAAAGACTGAGCCGTTTGTGTGCGCCGATTCCTGTTTTGCGAATCTAATTGGAATGCATTTTTCGATGCAGAGTGGCGATTCGCCGGAGAGCTGCGAAAAAACTGCTTGAAGCTTGAAAACCCTTCGCGGCGTTTTTCCGGCGGATTATAGCTAAACGGGGCATTCGCGCAGAGTGGCGTTGTGAAGCCCGAGTCCAGTAACCACCCGCTTAATTTTAGCTGCGTCGTTCAATACCGGAAATATTTTATGCCGCAGTTTCCGATGCGATACGCATAACCGCGATAAAGCTGACAGCGCTTTCATCGGTTGCCATTGGGCGCTTGCAAGCCGGCGGTAAGGAGAACGACATGAACATGGATAGGACCCGCGATATTGCCGCGATGCTACTGCGTGCCGCGAAACGCAAAAGACTCGTGACTTATCAGGAACTGCACGCGCTTTTCGGTCGCGACGAACCGTTGCAAAGCCGCTATCGCGCATTGGAGGACGCGGCGCGCTCACTGAGCGATTGCGCGTCGCTCGACTACGGCTGCCTGATGAGCCTCGACAACGGCCTGCCGGGCGATGACTTCTTTAATCGCTTCAGGCACGGCAGGCCGCGTGAGTACGAAAAGGTGATGGGCTTCGGATCGGCGGGACGCTCGATGACGAAGAAACGACTGATAGCGGATGCCGAGCGTCTGCGCGTTTTCGAACATGCATCTCGCATCGCGGCCAGTGGGAGGGTGGCGAACACGTTGCGCCCGTACGCCATGTCGAAATGCACGTAGCCCATTCACAGTCGCTCACCGGCGACACGCTGGCCGATTGAGAGAAATGCGAAACGTCTCTAAGCCACAAGGCAATAGCCGACGATAAAAAATCCCCGCGAACTGCGATAGCGGTATTGGCTTTCTCCACAAAGCTTATTCTCGTGGTGCGCAAGGCAGTATTTAGCAGTTGTCTAATTGCGGCGTGGGGCGTGCATGAATTAATCGGTACGCACGGCGCGTCTTAATTCGTGAGGGCTCTGATTAGGCCCGCCATAAAATTGGAATTGAATTGCCGCGCCAGTTTTGTTGAAACGGGCTGCACGCGGCGTCAGTTGTGGCAGGCGAACGAGTCGCGGTTCGGACGATTCGCGATCGTCACCGGGCATCGGTGTGCATCACCTGTGGCGTGGGGCCGACACGCGGCACGCGCATCGAGGGTGGCGCGTGCGATGCGTGCTCCCGAAGGATTCATAATTTGACATAAGATAAATTATCAACGAAAAATCTGTTAGTCCAAAGTTCAGATGTCGCGTTTCCGCTAAATTGAAATGTCGTGTTTTACCGTGACTGGCAAGCTGGCATTTTCCAAATCGGCCCAACGAGATCTACAAAAACTGTCAGATAAATCCGCTTTAGATTTAATGATTGAGCTCATCGCCTGAGGACTTTATGTACGCTGGCGCACATTGTGCGCGCCTCGTAGGGAATATTTTTCAATACGGTCGTAGAACAAAAAGCGAATGGAAATTTGGGCTATGGACACCCTCACAGACGTGCGCGGGCAGACAGAGACTAAGCGGATTCGAATCGACAAAAGCGTCGCGTTGAAGTCTTTTGATGACGTGATTCCGCAGGAGTCGATCGTCGAAATCAACGACTTCATCGACCACCTGTTTGCCACGACGGCACCGCGCTCGCAGTCCGGCGCAGAGATTGCGGAGATGCTGCGTCGCGGTCAGGCCTTTCGCGAACTCGAACAGTCGATCTGCGCGAATGCGCGCGCAATGGCCGCAAAGTTCGGTCGGACAAACTTACCGACTGAGCCGTTCCACGTACTGCGCTGTGCGAGCAAGACTTCGTTGGCCGAGAGCCACTGCCGCCACTACGACTCGCACCTGCTGACGCTGCTGATTCCGCTTCAGCTCGCACCCGACGGAGTTCACAACGGCGACCTCGTGATGTACCGCAAGCCGCGCCTGTCCGTAACGACGCTGACCAACGTGATCTGCAAGATGCGCCATGGCTTCCTGCAAAGCCTGCCGCTCAGCTGGCGCAGCTGGCATACCTTGCATGATCTGCGTGTCGGCAACTGCAAGCGCATTCCGGTCAAGCCGGGCAGCGTCTACGAATTCAACGGCTTCGCACTTCAGCATGCGAACCTCGACGTACAGAACGGACAGCGGCGCACACTCCTCATTCACTACTACGACCCAGGGCACTCGCTCGGTCTGAGCAGGGTGCTGCGGCGCGGACGGATCGGCTGAGGTCCGCCCCGCAAGCCTGAAATCGTCCACGTTGGCTTGCCGATTCCGCAATCGCACATCATAAGTCCTCCTGAATCGAACCAGAGGCCTTGCCTGCGATCGCAATGCACAAATGCACCACGGCCCGCGGCACGCCCGGCGCTACGCGCGCCAGCCATCGCACTGCCCTATCGCCCTGACAAAGCAAGCGGATTTCACTTTGCTTTTAATCCGGCATAGACTGAATTTTCCGTTAGACGCTTTCTCCGCACTTGCCGTGGCCCTTGGGCGCGGCGACGGATGTTTTTGTCGTGCTCCACGAGCCGATGGCAGCCTAACCGGTTCGTGCCTGATCAACACTGAAAAGGGACGACTTATCATGGCCGATACCGGTTACATGGCACGCAAAACCGTTGCTGATATCGTCGCCAGCGCGGACGTCGAAGAAGGCCGTCACCTGTCGAAAACGCTGGGCGCGACGAGTATCACCGCGATGGGCATCGGCGCGATCATCGGCGCAGGCATCTTCGTGCTGACGGGGACCGCCGCCGCGCAGTTCGCGGGGCCGGCCATCACGCTGTCGTTCGTGCTGGGCGGCATCGCGTGCGCGTTCGTCGGCCTGTGCTATTCGGAGCTTGCGGCGATGCTGCCCGTGTGCGGGAGCAGCTACACGTACACGTATGCGACGCTCGGCGAGATCTTCGCGTGGATCATCGGCTGGGACCTGATCCTCGAGTACGCGATGGGCGCCGCGACCGTCGCGGTCGGTTGGTCCGGCTATATCGTGAGCCTGTTGCGCAACGTCGGCATCGACATTCCACCTACCCTCGCCGCCGCCCCCGGCACCGTCGTCAAACTGGCCGATGGCTCGACGGTCACCGGCGTGATCAACCTGCCGGCCGTGTTGATCATCGCGATCCTGACCACGTTGCTCGTGTTGGGGACGAAGGAGTCGGCGCGGCTCAACAACGTGATGGTCGCGATCAAGCTGACCGTGGTGGTCGCGTTTATCGCCATCGGGATGTTTTTCATCAAGCCGGAACACTGGCATCCGTTCATTCCTGCCAATACCGGGCAGTTCGGCAGTTTCGGCATGAGCGGTATTCTGCGCGGCTCGGCCGTCGTGTTCTTCGCGTTCATCGGCTTCGATGCGGTGTCGACCGCCGCGCAGGAAGCGCGACGGCCGCAGCGCGACATGCCGATCGGCATTCTCGGCTCGCTGATCATCTGTACGGTGCTGTACATCCTCGTCGCCGGCGTGCTGACCGGCCTCGTTGCGTACCCCGAGCTGAACGTTCCTGATCCGATCGCCAAGGGCGTCGACGCGATCGGGGTCACGTGGTTCTCGATCCTGATCAAAATCGGCGCGTTGTCGGGGCTGACCACTGTGATACTCGTGCTGCTCTATGGACAAAGCCGCATCTTCTTCACGATGTCGCAAGACGGTTTGTTGCCGCACTTTTTCTCGAGGGTCCATCTGCGTCTGCATACACCCTATCTGAGTCAGATCCTGATCGGCACCGTCGTCGCGATCGTCGCGGCGCTGACACCGATCGGCGTGCTCGGCGAGATGGTCAGCATCGGCACCCTGTTCGCGTTCGTCCTCGTGTGCGGCGCGGTGCTCTATCTGCGGCGCAGCGACTCCGAGGCGACGCGTCCATTCCGGGCGCCCGGCGTGCCGGTCGTGCCAGTGCTCGGCATCCTGTTCTGCCTGCTGCTGATGGTCGGCTTGCCGCTCGTCACGTGGCTGCGGCTCATCGTGTGGCTCGTGATCGGCATGACGATTTATCTGTCATACGGGCGCAACCATTCGGTGTTGCGGCATCCGGAGCGCAAGCGTACGTGAGTGTGTGGCGACTCGGACTATTTTTTCAGGCGCATCGATTTCGATGACGGCAATCGCTGGATGACAATTGACGTGTAATTGACAATTACCATTCAAGATCTCGTCTGCGAGCGGGAATCCCCGGTCATGACCACCGCGTCCGCCGCCTGGTCGTGGCGAGTCCATTCCACTCGCGACCACCAAGAATAAATTGACAAGCCACCTAGACACGGTAGGATCAACAGAGATCTTTTCCCCGCATTAACGCCCCCACACACATTCTGGATAGTTAATACGACCGCAAACCGTTAAATCCGTCACCGATCTCACGCGCAAAAAAGACTGCCTTGGTCAAAGGAGTTTCTCTTGCTTTGCTCCGCATTCCGCCTGCGTAGTCGTGCCGTATCGCTTCTGATCACCGGTTTGCCGCTCCTGCTTGCCGCCTGCAACGACCGGCCGCAAACTCCCACCGCCGCGTCGATGCCGCCGGTTCCCGTGCTGGTCGAAACGGTTTCCACCACCCCTGTCGCCGATGTCGTCGAGTTGCCTGGCCGTATCGAGGCCGTGCGCACCGCCGAGATTCGCGCGCGCGTCGACGGCATCGTCCAGCGCACGCTCTATCAGGAAGGCACGGACCTGCCGGCCAACGCCCCACTCTTCCAGATCGACGCGAGCGACTATCGCGCGCAGTTGCAGCAGGCGCAGGCCGCGCTCACGCGCGCGACCGCCGTGCGCGACAACGCGGCGTCGGTGGTGGACCGTTTCAAGCCGCTCGTCGGCCGTCATGCGGTCAGCGCGCAGGAATACGACGCCGCGCTCGCGACCATGCAGCAGGCGCAGGCCAATGTCTCCGATGCGCAAGCTGCGGTTTCGCTTGCGCAACTGCGGCTCGATCGCTGCATCGTACGCACGCCGATCGCCGGGCGCGCGGGCCGCGCGCTCGTCACCGAGGGCGCGCTCGTCAGCGCGGGCGCGGCCACGCTGCTCACGCAGGTCAATCAGCTGACGCCGATCAACGCGGTGTTCACGCAGTCGAATACCGCGATGCTCGACGTCGAGCAGCAGATCCAGTCGGGCGCGCGCAAGCCGACCAGCATGAAGCACGTCGGGGTGCAACTGATCCTTGCCAACGGCCAGGTCTACAACGAGCGAGGTTTTCTGGACTTCGCCGATCTCGTCGTCGATCCGTCGACCGGTACGCAGACGGTGCGCGCGCAGTTCGCGAATCCGGACCGCACGCTGTTGCCGGGGCAGTTCGTGCGCGGGCGCATCATCGCGGCGGGCAATGTGCAGGGCATCCGTATTCCCGAGCGCGCAGTGCAGCTCGACAACGGCATTGCAAGCGTTGCGTTGGTCGCCGACGACGGCACCGTGGTCCGCCGCAATATCAATCTCGGCGAACAGGGCGAAGGACGCTGGACCGTGCGCGACGGTCTGAAGCCCGGCGAGCGCCTGATCGTCGATGGCTGGCAGAAGGTGCAGCCGGGTCAGCGGGTCGACGCGCGACCCGCCCCCGAGGCGTCGCCAGCGGCGCATTCGGCCGCGTCGCCCGCTCCCGCTTCGACCGCGCACTGACGGGCTCGCCGATGAATCGATTCTTCGTCGCCCGGCCGGTCTTCGCGTGGGTCATCGCCCTTTTCATCGTGCTGTTCGGCACGATCGCGCTCACGCTGTTGCCGGTCGAGCAGTACCCCGACGTTGCCCCGCCGTCGCTCAGCATCACCGCGGCCTTCAGCGGCGCCGACGCGAGCACGCTCGAGCGTACCGTCACGTCGATCGTCGAAGACGAGATGAACGGCATCGAGAATTTTCTGTACATGTCGTCGGTAAGCCGCTCGAACGGCACGATGCAGATCACCGTGGTGCTGAAGCCCGGCACCGATCTCGACATCGCACGCACCCAGGTGCAGGACCGTCTGAGCCGCGTCGAGCCGCGCTTGCCGCTCGAAGTCCGTCAGGTCGGCGTGCGCGTCACGAAGGCGTCGTCGGGCTTTCTGATGCTACTTGCGCTGCAGGCGACCGACGGCACCACCAGTGCCGTCGCGATGGGCAACTTCGCGTCGAACAACATCGTCAACGAGCTGCGCCGTATCGACGGTGTCGGCGACGTGCAACTTTTCGGCTCGTCGTACGCGATGCGGATCTGGCTCGATCCGCGCAAGCTCGCGGGCTTTGGGCTGTCGGCCAGCGAGGTGTTGCAGGCGATCCAGGAGCAGAACAGCCAGACCGCGGGCGGCGGCCTCGGCGATCAGCCGATCGCGCCGGGCTCCGAGTTCACCGCGCAGATCGTCACGCAAAGCCGCTTCACGACACCCGAGCAGTTCCGCGAAATCATCGTGCACGCGAATCCGGATGGCTCGACCGTGCGGGTGGGCGACGTCGCGCGCGTCGAGCTCGGCAACGACAGCTACGGCAACCGCCTGACCGTCAACGGCAAGGCGTCGGCCGGGATCGCGATCCAGCTCGCGAGCGGCGCGAACGCGCTCGCAGTCGCCAACGCGGTGCGCCAGCGCATGACCGAATTGCAGCCGATCTTCCCGCGCGGCGTCGCATGGACCGTGCCGTTCGACACCACGCCGTTCATCACGACCTCGGTGCAGGGCGTGATCCGCACGATGGTCGAGGCGCTGTTGCTCGTGACGGTCGTAGTGTTCCTGTTCCTGCAGAACTGGCGCGCGACCGTGATCCCGACGATCGTGGTGCCGATCGCTTTGATCGGCACGTGCGCGGGGCTCTATCTGTTCGGGCTGTCGATCAACATTCTGTCGCTGTTCGGCATGGTGGTCGCGATCGGTATCCTCAACGACGACGCGATCGTCGTCGTCGAAAACGTCGCGCGCATCATGCGCGAGGAAGGGCTCGGCGCGCCGCGCGCAACGGTGAAGGCGATCGGGCAGATATCGGGCGCGGCGATCGCGAGTACGCTGGTGCTCGTCGCGGTGTTCATTCCGATGGCGTTTTTTCCGGGCTCGACGGGCGGCATCTACCGGCAGTTTTCGGTCACGCTCGCGGTGTCGATCCTGCTGTCGACGCTGTTGGCGCTGACACTCGGCGCGGCGTTGTGCGCGGCGCTGTTGCGTAGCGAGGCGACCGCCAGGGAGCGGCCGAAGAACCCGGCGTCACGAATGCTGCATCGCGTGTTCGACGGCTTCAATCGCGGGCTCGATGCGGGCACCACGCGCTATATCGGCGGCGTCGATGCGATGTTGCGCTCGCCGCTGCGCTGGCTGCTGGTGTTCGTCGCGGCCTGCGCGATCACCGTGTTTTTCTTCACGCGGCTGCCGACCGGCTTTCTGCCGACCGAGGACCAGGGGCATATCTTCATTACGTATACCGGCCCGCCGGGTTCGACCGACCAGCGCACGCAGCGCGCGATCGACCAGGTCGAGGCGTTTCTGCGAACCCAGCCGCAAGTGCGCAACGTCGCGTCCGTGACGGGCTTCAGCTTCTTTGGCCAGGGGCAATCGGCGGCTCTGTCGTTTGTCGATCTGGAGCCGTGGGACGAGCGCTCGGGCGAGGCCAATTCGGCGAGCGCGCTGGTGCGTCGCGCGAACGCGGCGTTTCGGCAGATTCCCGAGGCGATCATTTTTGCGCTCGACCCGCCGGCGATTCCGTCGCTCGGCAACGCGACCGGCTTCACGATCAAGATCCAGGATCGCAGCGGCATCGGCGGCGAAGCGCTGCAACAGGCCGCGCGGCGGATGATGATCGAGGCGTCGCAAAGCCCTCTTCTCGCTGGCGTGCGCGCCGAGGGCATGCCGGAAGCGCCGCAACTGTATGTCGAGATCGACCGCGTGAAGGCGCGCGCATTAGGCCTGCAAATCGGTCAGGTCAACCAGGCGCTTGCGCTGACGTTCGGCGCGAACTATGTGAACGACTTCGTGTTCGAGGGCAACGTGCTGCGCGTGCTGTTGCAGGCGGACGCCGAGCAACGCATGCGTGCCCAGGACGTGACTTCGCTGCGCTTGCGCAATAACCGCGGCGAGATGGTGCCGTTCTCCGCGTTCACGCGCGTGCGCTGGATTTCCGGACCGCAGCAGCTCGAACGCTATAACGGCTTTCCGTCCGCGACACTGTCGGGTCAGGCCGCGCCCGGCCGTTCGAGCGGCGCGGCGATCGCCGAGATGGAGCGCATCGCGTCGCACGTGTTGACCGGCAACCTGAGTTACGAATGGACCGGCACCGCGCTCGAGGAAAAACAGGCGAGCGGCCAGATCGGCATGCTGCTCGGGCTGTCGCTCGTGGTCGTGTTCCTGTTGCTCGCGGCGCTGTACGAGAGCTGGGCGATTCCGGTCGCGGTGTTGCTGATCATCCCGTTCGGCGTGATTGGCGCGGTACTGTTGACGATGCTGCGTGGACTGTCCGCGGATGTGTATTTCAACATCGGCCTCGTGACGATCATCGGCCTTGCCGCGAAGAACGCGATTCTGATCGTCGAATTTGCGATCAAGGAGGAATCCGAAGGAAGGGACGCGCTAGCCGCCGCCAAAAGCGGCGCACAGCAGCGTCTGCGCCCGATTCTGATGACGAGCGTCACGTTCGTGTTGGGCATGCTGCCGCTCGTGCTCGCGACCGGCGCGGGCGCGGCGAGCCGCCGCGCGGTCGGCACCGGCGTGATGGGCAGCATGCTGACCGCGACGATGTTCGGCGTCTTCTTTACGCCGCTGTTCTATGTCGCCGCGCGACGCTGGCTGAGCCGCAAGAAACGCAGCATCGATCTCGACGATGACGATCTGCCGACGGCGATGCCGCGCGATTCGGGTGGAGGGCATCGCGATGCGTAAATGCCTTCATGTGCGCCTGTTGATGCCCCTCTTCTGCTGCTCGCTCGCCGCCTGCAACTTTGCGCCGAACTATCAGCAGCCCCAATTGCCGATCGCCGATCATTTCGACACGACGGAGACCGCCAATCCGGCCACCGCGCATCTGGCAAGCGAAGTCGACTGGCAGACCTTCTTCGCCGATCCGCGACTGAAGCTGCTGATCGAGGCGGCGCTCGAGCACAACCGCAATCTCGCCGCGTCGATCGCGCGCATCGAGCAGGCGCGCGCGTTTTATCGCATCCAGAACGCCGCGCGTTTGCCGCAGGTCAATGCGAACGCGGGTGCGACCCGCACCAGGGCGCCACTCGGTTCGATCGATCCCGAGTTCGACAACACGGACATCTCGGTCCAGTTCAACCAGTACAACGTTCAGGCGGCGGTGACGTCGTTCGAACTCGACTTCTGGGGGCGCGTGCGCAACACCAGCGAAGCCGCGCGGCGTCGATATCTGGCCACTGTCGACGCGCAGCACGCGTTCCGTTTGTCGCTGATCGGCAATGTCGCGTCGAACTACTACGCGATCCGCTCGGGCGAGGAAGGCATCGAGCTTGCACAACAGACGCTCTACAGTCGGCGCTACGCGCTGGAAGTCGCGAAGATGCGGCTCGACGCGGGCGTCACGTCGATGGTCGATTACGACCAGGCCGCCATTCTCGTCACGCAGGCGCAGACGCAGCTGGCGGAACTGCAACGGACCACCGCGCAGCAGCGCCATCTGCTCGAGGTGCTGATCGGCGGGCCGCTCAGCGAGTCGCTACCGCAGGCGCCGCCTATCGCCGACGCCGCGCAGTTCCGCGAGCTCGATGCGGGCCTGCCCTCCGCACTGCTGATCGACCGGCCGGACATCCAGCAGGCCGAGCAGCAGTTGCGCGCAGCCAATGCCGACATCGGCGCCGCTCGCGCGGACTTTTTTCCGCGCATCGCGCTGACGGGTAGCTTCGGTTATGTGTCGCCCGAACTCGGCGATCTGTTCGTGCCGGCCAAGCAGGCGTGGTCGTTCGGCGCGCTGGTTGGCATGCCGATCTTCGATGCGGGACAGCGCCAGGCGCAACTATCGCAGGCGCGCGCGCGACGCGACGAACTGGTCGCCGATTATCAGCGCACGGTGCAGAACGCGTTTCGTGAAGTGTCCGACGCATTGGTCGCGCGACAACGCTACAAGGAACAGATCGCGGCGCAGGAACAGGCGGTGCAGGCGCAGCGGCAACTCGCCGAAACGGCGGAGCTGCGCTACGAAAACGGGATCTCGATCTATCTCGAGGTGGTGGATGCGCGACGCAATCAGTTTGCCGCCGAGCAGCAGCTGATCCAGCTTCGGGCGACGGCTTTGCAGAACGGGGTGTCGCTTTACGTCGCATTGGGGGGCGGGCCCGACGAGCCGCGGAACGTCACGCAAAGCACGTCTCACGCTGAGGGGGGCCAGCCGTCCAACTGAGGCACGCGCGCCACAGCAGCGCGTCGTGCCGGCCGCCGGCATTGCACCGGCGGGTTCTACTCATCAGCCAAGCGTTACGTCGACCGATGCTTGTTCACCATCGCGCACCACGGTGACAGACACGCTGTCGTCCGCCTGAGCGATCATGCGGCGCAGCTGCTCGACACCGTGAATCACCTTGCCGTCGACGGCAACGATGATGTCGCCCGCCTGAATGCCGGCTTCGGCGGCCGGACCGGTGGCCTGCTGCACCACCACCCCGCCCGGCAGCTGCGCTTGCTGCTGTTCGTCCTGGGTCAGCGCACGCACGGCGACGCCGAGACGCGGACGGTTTTGCTGCGGCGGTTGTTCCTGCTGCTCTTCGGGTGGCGCGGCCGACGCCATGTCCGACGCTTGCTGCGCGCCCACCGTCACCGCCAGCTTGCTTTCGCTGCCGTTGCGCCACACGCTGATCGTCGCTTTGCTGCCCGGCGACAGTTGCGCGACCTGACCGATCAATTCGGTGGGGTTACCGATATGCTTGCCGTTCACGCCGACGATCACGTCGCCCTGGCGCAGGCCGGCTGCGTGCGCGGGACCATCCGGGTCGACCGAGCCGACCAGGGCGCCGCCCGTCGAGTCGAGGCCGAGCGCCTTGGCCTTGTCGGCGCTGAGCGGCTGCACGCCCACGCCGATGCGGCCGCGGCTTACGTGACCGGTACTCACGAGTTGGTCCTTCACGTGCATCGCCGCGTCGATCGGAATGGCGAACGACAGTCCCTGGAAGCCGCCGGTGCGCGAGTAGATCATCGAGTTGATGCCGATCACTTCGCCGTTCAGGTTGAACAGCGGACCGCCCGAATTGCCCGGGTTGACCGGCACGTCGGTCTGGATGAACGGAATCGGGCTATCGTCGGAGAACGAGCGCGATTTCGCGCTGATGATGCCCGACGTCACCGTGCTGTCGAAGCCATACGGCGAGCCGATCGCCACGACCCATTCGCCGACCTTGCTGCTGTCCGGATTGCCGATCTTCACGGTGGGCAGATTGGTCGCGTCGATCTTGACGACGGCGACGTCGGTGGCCTTGTCCTTGCCGATCACGCGCGCGTGGAATTCGCGGCCGTCGGTGAGCTTCACGGTCACGCTGGTCGCGCCGTCGACGACGTGATTGTTGGTCAGGATGTACCCGTCCTGGCTGATGATGAAGCCCGAGCCGAGCGCTTCACCGCCGCTCTTGCGTTGACCGTTCTCGTCGACCGACGCGGCTTCTTTCACGCCGATATGCACGACCGCTGGGCCATAGCGGGTCACGATGCCGGAGAAGTCCGGTGCCGACGAGCGCGAGCCGACGATATCCGCCGCCGCGTGCAGCGACGACGTCGGGCCCTGCGCGTCGTTCACCGACGCATCGGCATTGCGATGGCTGAGCGCATACGCGCCGCCGATTGCGAGGACGACGCCGATCGCAGCGCTACCGCGCCAATAGTTTTTGGTGGTCATAGTCAGGGAGTGTTGCGGAGGGTTACATGGAGGATGCGTAATGTAGTGGCCTCCACTTAAAGCAGACTTAAAGATGGTGTTCGATCAGAATGCGCGCGCAGGCCTTGTTTTAGGCGCTTTTTGCGTGTCGTGCGGCTTTTATGAGATAGCAACACGTGCATCTTTCGCGCGATTCGAGAACGGGTGCGGCGTCGCTTTATCGTGCCTACCAGTAATTTCCCCAGGATTGACCCCGCCCACAGCGGTTCCGATAATAACCATATTGTGGACTTTTTATCCACAATGTGGACAGTGCTTTTTTTTGACACTTTCGCGAGGAATCTCCATGCCAGAGGCCAATCAATCCGACCTGACGCCGTACCAGCTACCGTTCCCGAAGGAAGCGCAAAAGGAAATCGTCGTGCCCTGCGCGATTCCGACCGACGAACGCATGTGGGTCCCGCAGGCAGAAAACGTGTCGTTCCGCCCACTGTGCCTGAATGCGTCGCAGGGATACTGGATGAATCTGCTGCGCGTACGCCGCTCGGGGGTGTTGAGCCGGCATCGTCATCCGCAGGCCGTGCACGGCATGGTGCTCAAGGGCCGCTGGCGTTATCTCGAGCATGACTGGGTCGCGACCGAAGGCAGCTACGTGTACGAGCCGCCGGGCGAAACGCATACGTTATATGTGCCCGAGGACGTCGAGGAAATGATCACGTACTTCCAGGTCAACGGCGTGATGTTCTATTGCGATCCGTACGGGAACTACACCGGTTACGAAGACGTATTCACGAAGATCGACATGTGCCGCAGGCACTACGCGGCGGTGGGCCTCGGCGAAGACTACGTCGACCAGTTCGTCCGGTAAAAAACCGCGCAAGCCCCGACAGAACCAACAGGCAGGACACCGCAATACCGACAGGCACGGCAACACCATTCCCACACAGCAGGACCCATTGCGCAGGAGACAAACATGCTTCAGAAGTCGCAGCGTCTGAAACGTATCCAGGTGGTCGCCGTCGTCTTTCTGACGGTGGCGGGCGTCGTCAATTATCTCGACCGCAGCACGCTGTCGATCGCGAATCATCTGGTCAGCGAGGAATTGCATCTGTCGGCTTCGCAGATGGGGCTGCTGCTGTCCGCGTTCTCGTTGTCGTATGCGTTCGCGCAGTTGCCGGTCGGCGCGCTGCTGGACCGTTTCGGATCGCGCGTGATGCTCGGCCTCGGCATGCTCGTGTGGTCGATCGCCCAGGTCGCGGGCGGCTTCATCCAGACGCTCAATCACTTCCTCACGGCGCGCGTCGTGCTCGGCATCGCCGAGGCGCCGCTGTTTCCGGCCGGCGCGAAAGTCGTCAGCGAATGGTTCGCGGTACGCGAGCGCGGTACGCCGATCGGCACCTTCATCTCGTCATCCACCATTGCGCCGATGATCGCGCCGCCGCTGCTCACGGTGCTAATGCTTTCCTTCGGATGGCGAACGATGTTCGTCATCATGGGCGTGGCCGGCATTGCCGTCGCGCTCGCGTGGTACCTCGTCTATCGCAATCGCAGCGAAATCGCGCTGACCGAAGAAGAAACCGCGCATCTGAACGAAGGCGCGACCGGCCAGGAGAATCCGCAGGGCCTCAGCTGGTCCGAATGGGGCGCGCTGTTCAAGCTGCGCAACACGTGGGGCATGATCTTCGGCTTCATGGGCGTGATCTACATGGTGTGGCTCTATCTGACGTGGCTGCCCGGCTATCTGGAGCGTGAGCGTCATCTGAGCATCGCGCACACCGGCTGGCTCGTCGCGATTCCGTATGTGTTCGGCACGATCGGCATGGCGAGCAGCGGCGTGATCGCCGACTATCTGTTGAAGCGCGGCATGGCGCCGATCCGCAGCCGCAAGTGGCCGCTGTGCGTCGGTCTCGTCGGCGCGGCCGCGTTCACGGTGCCGGCCGCCTACACACCGAGCACGACGCTCGCGATCGTCTACGTGTCGCTCGCGATGCTGTTCGTGAACCTGTCGAGCGGCAGCGCATGGGCGCTCGTCAGCGTCGCCGCGCCGCGACATCTGGTGGCGTCGCTCGGCAGCATGCAGAACTTCGGTGGCTATCTGGGCGGCTCGTTCGCGCCGGTGATCACCGGCATCGTCGTCGATCAGACGCATTCGTTCGTCAACGCGCTGCTGATCAGCGCGGCCGTCGCGTTCGCGGCGGCGCTCGTCTATCTGTTCGTCGTCCAGGAAGTGGCGCCCGCGCCGCTCGCGAGCTCGATCGAGACCCAACCCACCTGAGGCGGCTTTTCCCATGACATTCCAGAACCAGCTCCTCGAAGGCAAGACCGCGCTCGTGACCGGCGGCTTGTCCGGTATCGGCGCGGCGATCGCCAACACGCTCGCGCAGCTTGGCGCGCACACGGTGGCGGCTGGTTTGCCGCTGCCCGAAGGCACGCCCGATACGCTCAATCGCGAGATTGCGCGCGTCACGCTGGATGTCCGCTCGGGCAACGCCGTAACGGCCGCGGTGAACGCGTTCGAGCGTCTCGACATCGTGGTCAACTGCGCCGGCGTGATCAGCCGCGTCGAAGAACATCGGCTCGACGTGTTCGAACGCGTGATGGATATCAATCTGAACGGCACGATGCGCGTGTGCGCCGCCGCGCGCGACTCGTTGAAGGCGTCGGCAGGCTGCATCGTCAATACGGCGTCGATGCTGAGTTTTTTCGGCGGCGGTCTCGTGCCCGCTTATAGCGCGAGCAAGGGCGCGGTGGCGCAGCTAACGAAGTCGCTCGCGATCGCCTATGCCGCCGACGGCATTCGCGTCAATGCGGTTGCGCCGGGCTGGATCGCAACGCCGCTCACCCAGGCGTTGCAGGACGACGATGGCCGCTCGCTGGCGATTCTGGAACGTACGCCGCTGCGTCGCTGGGGCACGCCGGAGGAAGTCGCGCAGGTCGCGGTGTTCCTGTGTTCGCCGGCGGCGTCGTTCATGACGGGCGCAATCGTGCCGGTCGACGGCGGATATCTCGTCGCATGAAGCGGCGCCGCCGTCGTTCGACGCCATCGATAAAGGCATAATTGCGTACCCCTGCCCTGCCCTGCCTCTGTGTGATGTCGAGTTCCGCTTCCAAACCCCGTTCCCACGCCGGCGGCGCCGGCCATGATGCTGTCGGGCACGCCGACAACAAAGCCGACTCCAGGGCCGTCGCCGGCGCCGCCGCGTTCTCGAAGTTCATTGCGGTGCTGCAACTGATCGCCGATGCGCCAACGCCGCCCAACGTCGCGAAGCTGAGCGCGGCGAGCGGCTATCCGCGCCCGACCGTCCATCGCATCGTCGCGGCTTTGCAGGCTGAAGGGCTGATCGTCGCGAGCGGCAGCGGCAACACCTTCGGGCTCGGACCGCGCCTGATCAACCTTGCGAGCCATAGCTGGGAGCGCTCGGATCTGCGGCTCGCGGCCGTCGATGCGTTGATGGCGTTGCGCGACTTCACATCGGAGACGATCCACCTCGCGGTGCCCAGCCAGGGCGAGATGGTCTACATCGAAAAGCTCGAAAGCCCGCACGCGGTGCGCATGGCATCGCGCATCGGCACGCGCGTGTCGCTCACGTCGAGTTCGGTCGGCAAGGCGTATCTGGCGACACTCAGCGTGGCCGAGCGCGAGGCGCTGCTGAAGAACGCGCCGCTCGAGCGTTTCACCGAGCACACGCTGACCGACCTCGACGCCGTGCGCCGCGAGCTCGACGCGACCGCGCAGCGCGGCTACGCGGAAGACCGCGAGGAGAACGAAGTATCGATCTGCTGCTACGGCGCCGCGATCCGCGGCCCGGACGGCCGCGCGGCCGGCTGCGTGAGCATCAGCATGCCGACCTTCCGCCGTCGCGACGATGTGCAAGCCACTTACATCGAGCCGCTGCTTGCGGCATGCCGCATTATCGCGGCGCGGCTGGGGCCGGCGAGCGGCAGATAGCGGACGATAGTGCGGCCGCGCCCGTCGATAAACTGCTATTCTTGCTGTCGCGCGGCCGCTCTGGCCGCCCGCCGCGTGCAAGCGGCAGACCCCGACAAGCTCCCGGCGGCGCTCACGCGCCCGCCTTCGCAAAGACAGGAATACGCATGTTCGGTTTTCTGCGCGGCTACTTTTCCAACGACCTGGCAATCGACCTCGGCACGTCGAACACGCTGATCTACATGCGCGGCAAGGGCATCGTTCTCGACGAACCGTCGGTCGTGTCGATCCGCCAGGAAGGCGGGCCGAACGGCAAGAAGATCATCCTCGCCGTGGGCCGCGAAGCGAAGCAGATGCTCGGCAAGGTACCGGGCAACATCGAGGCGATCCGCCCGATGAAAGACGGCGTGATCGCCGATTTCAACATCACCCAGCAAATGATCAAGCGCTTCATCCAGATGGCGCACGAGTCGCGGCTGTTTGCGCCATCGCCGCGCATTATCATCTGCGTGCCGTGCGGTTCGACCCAGGTCGAGCGCCGCGCGATCAAGGAGGCCGCGCATAGCGCGGGCGCCTCGCAGGTCTATCTGATCGAGGAACCGATGGCAGCGGCGACGGGCGCCGGCCTGCCGGTATCGGATGCAACCGGTTCGATGGTCGTCGATATCGGCGGCGGCACCACCGAGGTCGGCGTGATCTCGCTCGGCGGCATCGTGTACAAAGGCTCGGTGCGCGTCGGCGGCGACAAGTTCGACGACGCCATCGTCAACTACATCCGCCGCAACTACGGCATGCTGATCGGCGAGCAGACCGCCGAGGCGATCAAGAAGGAAATCGGCTCCGCGTTTCCGGGCTCCGAGGTCATGGAGATGGAAGTCAAAGGCCGCAACATGTCCGAGGGCATTCCGCGCAGCTTCACGGTGTCGAGCAACGAAATCCTCGAAGCGCTGACCGATCCGCTGAATCAGATCGTGTCGTCGGTGAAGATCGCACTGGAACAGACGCCACCGGAACTCGGCGCGGACATCGCCGAGCGCGGCATCACGCTCGCGGGTGGCGGCGCGCTGCTGCGCGATCTGGACCGTCTGCTCGCCGAGGAAACCGGCCTGCCGGTGTTCGTTGCAGAGGCGCCGCTGACCTGCGTCGTACGCGGCTCGGGCATGGCGCTGGAGCGGATCGAGAAGTTCGGCAGCTCGTTTTCCTACGATTGATGCGCGTGCCGAACACTGAACGATGACGACCCTGCCCGCCTATGAACCGCCCGTCGACGAAACCGAACTGCTGTTGAAATGGATTCGCCGCGCGCGCGAATCGCAGATGAGCCATTACGACATGGCGGATCTGCTGTCGGCGCGCGAGCGCCGCATGGGCTGGCTCGTGACCGCGCTGACCGCGTTCGTCGGCACAGCGGTGTTCGCGTCGTTGAGCGCGCCGCCGGTGTCGATCGAGATGCGGATAGTCGTTGGGCTCGTCAGCGTGGCGGCGGCGATGTCGGCCGCGTTGCAGACGTTCCTGCGCTATGCGGAGCGTGCCGAGAAGCATCGCGCGGCCGGTGCGCGCTATGGCGCGGTGCGTCGGCGGCTCGAAGCGGTGTTTGCCGGTGACGCCGATGCGCGCGAAGCGCACTACCTCACCGGGATCCGTACCGAACTCGACCGTCTCGCCGAAGACTCGCCGAACGTGCCGCCGCGGATCTTCTATCGCACGCAGCGCACGTTGCTGGCGGACAGGCCGCGTCGGCGTGATGCGTGAAACAGGCGGCCGGGCGCGTTTTCGCCTTCGCTTTCGTTTCAGATCACAGATCGTCCGCGCTGATACCCAGCTCGGTCGCCATGCGCCGCACGACGGCCCGCAGACGGCTGACTTCATCGGCGAGACGCTTCTGCTCGGCCTTCAGCGCCTCGAATGCCGACGGCGGCACGCTGTCGTCCTCGGCGAGCGCGGACTGCGCGGCTTCGGTGATGCTGACCTCGCCGCACAACAGATGCATCCAGCGATTCTCACGCTCGCCCGCCACGCGCGGCAGCCGGACGACGCGAGGCGGATCGCTCGCGGCCAGCTCGTCGAGGAACGCCTCGACCGACGAAATATCGGCGAAGCCATGCAGGCGCGCGCTGTTCAGGCGCAATTCGGCGGCCGTTTGCGGGCCCCGCAGCAGCAGCGTGGTCAGCAGCGCGATCGACTGTCCCGGCAGCCCGAGCACGCGGTTCATGTTGTGCTCGAAGCGCGGCACGCGGCTGCTGCTGCCCTCGAACACGAGGCTCAGGCGTTTCAGGCCGTCGACGGCGGTCAGCACCTCGGCCTCGGTCGCGCTCATCACCGGCGCGCGGCCGGTCTTCTGATTGCAGCCGAGCGTCAGCGCGTTCAGCGACAACGGATAACTGTCGGGTACCGTGTGCTGTTTTTCGACGAGCACGCCGAGAACACGTCCTTCGAGCGCGGTCAGCGCGCGCAGCGAGGGTCGGGAAGGAGCGTCGGGGGTCGAATTCATGGGATTGCGAGGTCTCGTGGAAGATGCGCGCGCCGTTCGCGGCTGGACGGCGCTTTCTGTCAGGTGGGCACTATGATAAACGTGGCGAGCCCGGCGCGGCGAGCGAATCTGCGCTGCCGGCGTTGCCGCGCGTCAGGCCGTCTTCGAATACTTGAAGGTGCCCTGCGCGCTCGCGATCAGCAGCTTGCCGTCCACCCACGCTTCCGAGCGCGAAAAGAAAATCGAGCGGCCCGCGCGTTCGAGAAAGCCCTTCGCGGTGACCGTCGAGCCGAGCCCTTTGTCCAGATAGTTCGTGGTCAGCGACAGCGTGAAGCCATGCCGCGCCGGCTGTCCCGGTGGCGCATAGAGGCCCGCGTAGCCCGCCGCGGCATCGAGCAGCGTCGCGATCGCGCCGCCTTGCAGCACACCCTGACGATTGAGCTTGCTCGCGTCGATCGGCATCAGCAGCTCGGCATAGCCGTCGCGCCATTGCGTCAGACGCACGCCGAGCGATTCGAGAAACGGGTTGTCGATGGGAAAGTCGGACATGATTCGGGCCTTGCCTGGGTCGGAACGAATCGTGAGCATACCCGCGATCCAGCGGCGGCAGCGGCGAAGCGCGTACGCCGGCAAAACCCGCCACATCTGCTAGTGTGAGTTGATCGACATTCTGTTTCGCGGAGACGCCATGCGGTCCACAAGCTCGATATCGAGCGAATCTGCCCGCTTGACCGACGCGCAGATCGCCGCCGAAGCAGCGCGCCGTCTCGCGTGGGATTCGGCCGTGCCGCCACGCGCCGTGCGCGTGAAGGTCGCGCGGGGGCGCATCACGTTGTCGGGCGAGCTTCAGCGCGAAGCACAGCGCGCCGCGATGCTCGAAGACGTGACGCGTCTGTTCGGCGTCACCTCAGTCGTGGACCGGACCGTCGTCCGCAAGGGCTGACCCCAGTCAGGGGGGCCGCTCCCGCCCGCTTGCAGCAGTTGCCGGCAATGCCGCGCGATCTGCCTTTCCTCCTCGGTGTGCAACACCCTCATGGCTTCATCGATGAGCGCGAGTGCCGGCGGAATATGCAATGGCGCGAAGTGCAGCGCGTCGCGCAACTGACGGCGCACGTCGTCGGTGATGAGCCGGTGCGTGCGCAGATGCGGACCGCCATGCACGACGCGATGCCCCACCGCCGAGGGCCGCGCATGATGCCGTTGCACGAGCACCTGCGAGAGCGCCTGCAACGCCTCGGTCTGCGATTGAAGCAAGTGCTCCTGCTGCAACAGCATGCGGCCATCGGCCGCTTTGATCCGCAGCCGGCCGTCGTCGCGGCCGATGCCTTCGGCCGCGCCTTCGAGCAACAGTGTTTCGTCGTTGGCCGAGCGGGCGAACAGCCCGAACTTTAGCGATGACGACCCGCTGTTCAGCACGAGGATCGTCCGTTCCTGATCGTGGTCGTGCATGGCGCCGCCTCGCTCAGCCTTTCCACGTCCAGTTGCGGATTTCCTCCTTGTCGATCCCTTCCTCGTGCGCATACGCGAGATGCTCGATGATCTGCCCGCGCAGCCACTCCTTCGTATGATCGCCGACGCCGCGCAGCGACGGCACGCGATCGATCGCATCGATCGCCAGCGTGAAGCGGTCGACGCCGTTGATGATCGCGAGTTCGAGCGGGGTATTGATGTTGCCCTTCTCGTTATAGCCATGCACGTGCATGTTGCCGTGATTCTGACGGTTGTACGTGAGCTTGTGCACGAGCGCCGCATACGAGTGGAAGTTGAAGATCACCGGCTTGCTGGTCGTAAACAGCGAATCGAAATCACGGTCGGACAGTCCATGCGGATGCGCATGCTCGGGCATCAGGCGGAACAGATCGACCACGTTGACGAAGCGGATCTTCAGCGTCGGGCAGCGCTCCTTCAGGATCTGCACGGCGGCGAGCGCTTCCATCGTCGCGATGTCGCCCGCGCACGCGATCACGACGTCCGGCTCGACGCCCTGATCGGTCGACGCCCAGTCCCAGATGCCGATGCCCTTGGTGCAATGCGTGACGGCCGCGTCCATGTCGAGATAGTCCAGGTGCGGCTGCTTGTCGGACACGATCACGTTCACGTAGTCGCGCGAGCGCAGGCAGTGATCGGCGACGCTCAGCAGACAGTTCGCGTCGGGCGGCAGATAGATGCGCACGACGTCCGGGCTCTTGTTCGTGACCACGTCGAGAAAACCGGGGTCCTGGTGCGTGAAACCGTTGTGATCCTGGCGCCACACGATCGACGTGATCAGCAGATTGAGCGACGGCACCGGCTGCCGCCAGCCGAGCTCGCGCTTGGCTTTTTCGAGCCACTTCGCGTGCTGGTTGAACATCGAGTCGATGACGTGCACGAACGCTTCGTAGGTCGCGAAGAGTCCGTGACGGCCGGTCAGCGCATAGCCTTCCAACCAGCCTTCGAGCGTGTGCTCGCTGAGCATTTCCATCACGCGGCCATCGGGCGACAGTTCGCCGCCGTCGGCGTCGCCCGGTTCGAGCGCGGCGAGCCAGGTCTTGCCCGACGCCTCGTAGACCGCGTGCAGCTTGTTGCTCGAAGTTTCGTCGGGACCGAACAGCCGGAAGTTCGACATGTTGTTGCGCATCACGTCGCGCAGGAACGTGCCGAGCACCGCGGTCGGCGACGTATACGCCGCCGCCGGTTTCTTCACGGCCACCGCGTAGTCGCGGAACGGCGGCATGTCGAGCATCTTGCACAACAGCCCGCCGTTCGCGTGCGGATTCGCGCTGATGCGGCGCGCGCCCTCGGGCGCGAGCGCGCGCAGTTCTTCGACGAGCCGGCCGTTCGCATCGAACAGCGTTTCGGGGCCGTAGCTGCGCAGCCATTCCTCGACGATCTGCAGACTCTTGCGATTGCTCACCGCATCGGCGACCGGCACCTGATGCGAGCGCCACGAGCCTTCCACCTTGTGACCGTCGACTTCCTTCGGCCCGGTCCAGCCCTTCGGCGAGCGCAGCACGATCATCGGCCAGCGCGGCCGCGTGGCGTCGTTGTTCTGCCGCGCATGCTGCTGGATCGCGCGAATTTCGCCGATGCATTGTTCGAGCGTCGCGGCCATCTGCTGATGCATTGTGTCGGGATCGTCGCCTTCGACGAAATACGGCTTGTGCCCGTAGCCGACCATCAATGCTTCGAGTTCCTCACGCGGAATGCGCGCGAGCAGCGTCGGGTTGGCGATCTTGTAGCCGTTCAGATGCAGCACCGGCAGCACCGCGCCGTCGCGGATCGGGTTCAGGAATTTGTTCGAATGCCACGACGTGGCGAGCGGGCCGGTTTCCGCTTCGCCATCGCCGATCATCACGGTGACGATCAGCTCGGGATTGTCGAACGCGGCGCCGTACCCGTGCGACAGGCTGTAGCCGAGTTCGCCCCCTTCGTGAATCGAGCCCGGCGTTTCGGGCGTGCAATGCGAACCGATGCCGCCCGGGAACGAGAATTGCCTGAAAAAGCGCTGCATACCGGCTTCGTCCTCGCTGCGGTCCGGATAAATTTCCGAGTAGTGGCCTTCCAGGTAGCAGTGCGCGAGGCTCGCGGGGGCGCCGTGACCGGGGCCGGACAGAAAGATCACGTCGAGATCGTGTTTGCGGATCAGCCGGTTCAGATGCACGAGCACGAAGCTCTGGCCGGCGTCGGAGCCCCAGTGGCCGAGCAGCCGGTTCTTGATGTGCTCGGGCTTCAGCGGTTTGCGCAGCAACGGGTTGTCGCGCAGATAGATCATGCCGACCGACAGGTAATTGCATGCGCGCCAGTAGCGATCGAGGTTGCGCAGCGTATCGGGGTCCAGAACTTGCGCTGGGGTGGGATGCGAGGTTGCTTCGGCCATGGCGTCACTCCTCGAAAAGAACTGTCAGGCTGGTTGGCGGATAATGCGGCGCACTCGAAACGAAGCCGGGCGGTGCGAGTCGAATGTACCAGGCTGCTCAAACGGGGGCGAATGCTTTCTACCCCTCGCAGTATGTCGCGCTGAATGTGGCATTCATACTGCAACTCCCTTGCGCGGTCTGCTTTCTTTTCGTGATTTTCTATCTCAGGTCAATGGCCGCCCATGTCGACATCTCCCAGTGCGCTCAAAGTGCTCGTGATCCTGGTCCTTACGCTCGTGTTGACATGCCTGGCTGTCGCCATACCGATCGGCATATTCGGGCTGCTGGTCAAGTTGTTCGGCCATGGCTAGCAAAGCGGCGCGGCTGCCAGCGTGCGAACGCGAGCGCCACGGAATGTGTATGCTCGCTGAAAGACCGGGCGCGGCATTGGCAACGCGCCGCTCATTCATCGCAAGGAGAGTGCCTTGACCGACCACACCGACAACCCGCCCGCAACGCAACCCGATCCCGAATTGCAGGCGCTCGCGCGCGAAGTCTTCGACCTCGCGCGGCGCGGCGATGCGACGATGCTCGCGGCCGTCATCGAGAAAGGCGTGCCGCCGAATTTGCGCAACGAGCGCGGCGACAGCCTGCTGATGCTCGCGAGCTACCACGGCCACGTCGACGCGGTGCGCGCGCTGCTCGACCGGGGCGCCGATGCGAACCTGCGCAACGACGCGGGCCAGACGCCGATCGCGGGCGCCGCGTTCAAGGGCTTCGACAAGGTGATCGCAACCTTGCTCGCGCATGGCGCCGACGTCGAAGGCGCATCGCCCGATGGCCGCACCGCGCTGATGATCGCGGCGATGTTCAACCGCACCGCGATCGTCGAACTGCTGCTCGCGCACGGCGCGGACCCGCATGCGCGCGACGCGAACGGCGTCAGCGCGGCCGATGCCGCCGCACGGATGGGCGCGGCCGATACCCAGGCGCGCCTGAAAGCGCTGGGCGCGTGAGCCCGCGATTTCACCCATGAAACGGCGCCCGCACACCGCGCGCGGCGCCGCCTAGTTGCCCTTCGCGCTACGCAACAGCGTTTCCACGTCGATCTCCGCCAACTCGCCGATCCGCCCGACCGTCACGTCCGCGGGCGGATTGCTCGCGATCTCCTTCGCATCGAACGCATAGTGTCCCTGGCGCGGAAACACGGTGGTCAGCTCCGCGCCCCATGCCTTCTTCATCGCGCTCAGAATTCGCAGCTTGTCGTCGACCATCACGTAATGGCGCGCCGGATAGCATTCCATCACCTGGTCGAGCATCAACTCCTTGTGGATGTAGATCAGCACGCGCCCGTCGACTTCGTCCCATAGGCCCGAGCGCGAAATCTTGCGCGGCTGGAACACGACGTCGCCATCCGACAGGATCACCGTCGGCCCGTGCTTGCCGAGATGCCGCAGCGCGTCGAGCGCACCCGGATAGAGCCGGTTCGCAAACGGATACTCGATCAGGAACGACGACATCAACAGCAGGCGCGTGTCGCGTGGATGCTCGGTCCGGTAGCGCTGCAGCGCGCCGAGGTAGTCGGCGTAACCGAGTTCGGTGCGCAGGTTTTCGAAGATCTCCCAATAGCGCGCACTGTTCTCTTCGCCGAACTGGCCCATCATGTGCGCGCGCAGATCCTGCAGAACGTGATCGTTGTCGAGCAGCGTGTTGTCGCAATCGAACAGAAACACGACGTCGTGCGGCGTGGCGGAGGTGACTGGCATCGGGGTTCCTTGTGGCAAGTTCGGCGGGACGGTTCGGCGGATCGGCGTGATAGCTAACGCGTGGATGACCTCGGCTACTTCAGCCCGCCGTCCGGCGCGACGGGTTTTTCCGCGTGACCGCCGAAATCGTGCCGCATCGCCGACAGCACGCGATTCGCGAAATCGGCTTCTCCGCGTGAACTGAAGCGCGCGAACAGCGCCGCGCTGAGCACCGGCGTCGGCACACCTTCGTCGATGGCCGCCGCGACGGTCCAGCGCCCCTCGCCCGAATCCGATACGCGGCCCGCATAGCCTTTCAGTTCGGAGTCGCTGGCGAGCGAGCCGGCGATCAGGTCGAGCAGCCACGAGCCGATCACGCTGCCGCGCCGCCAGACCTCGGCGATATCCGCGAGATTCAGATCGTACTGATACAGCTCGGGACGGCGCAGCGGCGAGGTCTCCGCATCGGCCTCGCGCGCGTGCCGGCCGGCGTCGGCGTGGCGCAGCACGTTCAGACCCTCGGCGTAGGCGGCCATCAGCCCATACTCGATGCCGTTATGAACCATCTTGACGAAATGCCCCGCGCCTTGCGGGCCGCAATGCAGAAAGCCCTGCTCAGCGGTGCTCGCGCCCGCCGCGCGGCCCGGCGTCGCGCTCTGCGTGCCCACGCCGGGCGCCAACGTCGAGAAGATCGGTTCGAGCCGTTTGACGACCTCAGCCTCGCCGCCGATCATCAGGCAGTAGCCGCGCTCGCGACCCGCGACGCCGCCGCTCGTGCCGACGTCCACGTAGTGAAGCTGGCGCGCGCCGAGTTGCTGGCCGCGGCGGATGTCGTCGTGGTAGTAGGAGTTGCCGCCGTCGATCACCACGTCGCCCGGCTCGAGCAGCGGCACGAGCTTGCCGAGCGTCGCGTCGACCACGGCGGCGGGCACCATCAGCCACACGGCGCGCGGCTTGTCGAGCTTCGCGACGAGGTCTTCGAGCGAGCTCGCGCCGGCCACGCCTTCCTGCTTCAGCCTGTCGACCGCCGCCGGCTGCACGTCGTAGACGATGCACTGCTGCGCTCCCTTGGTCAGGCGTCGCACCATGTCGGCGCCCATTCGTCCCAATCCAATCATGCCTAGCTGCATGGCTCGCTCCGAAAGATGCTGCGTTGCGCTGCCCGATTTTCCGGTCGTCGTGTTGCGGCGGCGTGGCTGCCCTTAAGCATAGGCGCTGTGTCGCGAGCTACGCCGAATGTACCGAAGCAAGCCGCACTTTTTTGCAGAGGCGCAGCGCGGCTCAAAGTTCCACGTAGCTGGAAGCGCGCCGCATCCGCACGAAAGCGAACGCGGCGGGCCCGCGTGTCATTCGCTGCGCTCGGGCACGCGGGTGCCGCGGCGGGCGGCCAGCTTCGCGTATTGCTCGGCCGCGAAGCGCTTGACCGCGCGCCACATCAGCGGATAGCGATAGCCGGGCACCGCGAACAGCACGAGCGCGCCCAGCGCCAGCAGTCCGCAGAACAGGAACGTGCCGCGATAGCTGAACGCCTGCACGAGCAGCCCCGATAGCACGCCCGACAGGATCGAGCCGACCCGCGCCGCATTGAAGAACAGCGCGGTCGCACGCCCGGGCGAATGCGGCATCAGATCCTGCACGTAGGTCATGCCGAGGCACGAGGTCACGGCGACCACGAACGCGTTCAGCATCTGCATCGGGATCAGCACGCTGACGTTGCCGGCCAGCGACATCGCGACGAAATACATCGCATGCACGGCCGCGCACGCGGCAAGCCAGTTCGGCTTGTGCAGCGACGACGACTTCGCGCCGAGCGCGAGCATCATCGGGATCTCGGTCAGCGCGCCGAGACCGAGCATCACCGACACGTCGAGATGCGTGCCGTTGAGCCCGTGCACGATGTACAGCGGCAGCACGATCATCGTCGCGTTCGCGGCGAGGCCGAGCAGGGTCAGCGCGGTCACCGAGCGCAGGATGTCGTTCGCCGACGCGGCCGGCAGCGTTTCGTGCGCGTCCTCGCCGGGCTGCCTCAGCGGCGGCACCGTGATCGACGCGGACGGCTCCGACGCGGTGTCCTCGACCGTGTGATCGCCGAGATGGCTCTGCGGCTCCTGCATGCGCCAGACGATGAAGCCGCAGGTCGCGAAGCTGGCGGCCGCGAACAGGAAGAGTCCGGTGAAGCTCGTCGCGGCGAGCACCAGCGCGCCGACCGCCGGCCCGAATACCCATGCGGCCGAGAGGATCGTACGCAGCGTCGCGCTCGCGAACACGCGCTCGGCAGGGTCGGGCACCGGCAGCGCCGCGCGGCTGAACGAGAACACCATCGAAATCGCCGAACCGCCCGCGCCGATGAACACGATGCCGACCACGAGCAGCAGCCGGTAATCGCGCACCACGCACAGACACAGGTAGCCGAGCGCGGCAGCGATGAGCGCCGCCAGCAATAACGGTCGATGCCGCCCGCTCCTGTCGCTCCAGCGCCCCGCCGCCGTGCTCGCGAGCACGCCGCTCGCGGCGATCAGCGTCATGAATACGCCGAGCCGGAACGGCGTCATGCCGGCGCGTTCGATGCCGAACAGAGACAGATACGGTGCGGTGAAGGACATCGCCACACCGAGCATCAGGGTGGCGGCGGCGAGCGGCTTGAAGCCAGGAATGCGAAGCAGGTCGAAAAAACGCGCAGTTCTCAACACGGGGACGGTGGGTCAGGTGGAGCGGGCCTCGATACGCAGCGAAGCGCTCGGAGGCACGTTAGGCGTCGCAGGCAGGGGGCCGGAACGATCGGGGCATTATCGACCCGGAGCGCGGCTCGCGTAAACCCGCTAAGAGCTGTCCCAAATCCGCGAGAAGCCTGCAGATTCATCCGGCTACTCGCGCCGCGCCGTGCCGATGCGTGCCGTTAGCTGCAAGCTGCTGGCACGCTCGCCCCTACTTGCCCTCAGTTGCGCGCATTTGCTGCGCCTGCGCCTTGTAGTCGTAGGTCGGATAGAACTCGGTGTGATAGCCGCCCCACGCGGTCGATTCGATCGCGCGGTTCACTTCACGCAACCGGCTCGCGGGCACGCGCAGCGTCACGACCTGCCCGATGCCCATCATCACGTACCACGACACGACTTCGATGCCTGGCGGCGGGAAGGTCTTGAAGAAGCCCTGCGCGCGCAGTTGATCGTTGATTTTCGGCAGCGGCTTCGATTCGTCGTGGCGCAGGAAGATCGTCAGCAGGAAGGTGTCGTCGGCGGGCGCGGAGGCTGCCGTGGCTGGGGTGGCCCCAATCGTGGCGGGGGGCGCCGCTTCGGCGCAGTGCGCGAGCGGCGCGATGGCCAACATGACCAACGATGCAGCCAGCGCTACCGCGCGCGCGCCGCGCGTCGAAAGCCGATCAGCGGAAAGACCAGCGACTGCCGATGCAATGAGCATGAAACGCCTCCATGACGGATTGAACTCAGCTTCGATAACACACCCCTGCGCGCAGCAATCCCCGCTCCAGCGCGAACGCATCACACCACGACGTAGCCGCGCTGTTCGAGCGTCCAGCGGTGCCACCGGTTGCCATACGCGCCGCATCCGAACGCGAACACGATCGACAGCACGAAGCCGATCAGATCGGCCGTCTCGCCCCACAGACCGATCCCGAGCAGGATCACGTTGATGCCTAGCATCACGAACGCGGCGAACCACATTCTCTTCGACAGCGCCCAGATGAAGCCGAGCAGGCACGCGCCCCAGCTGAAGCCGGTCGCGACCGCGATAGCGTCTTTGTGTTGCGGATGTTGCAGATAGATTCGTGCGTTCATGTTTTGCGAGGTTCCGTGCGATGACGCGGCGCGTCGATCGGTCGAGCACGCGCGCACCGCTTTTTAACATGCCGCGGTGACACCGCGCGCATCGGCAGCATACGGCCGCTGCGCTGACGATCCGCGGCATAGCTGCTACCCTTGGCAGACCACGATCAGCAGCGGAGCACGCATGACCTCGCCGACAGCTTATTCCCCGAAAGGACCGACCCGCGCCGAGCTCGACTCGCTGCCCGGCGTCACCGTCGTCGAATTCGGCACCGACTGGTGCGGCTATTGCCAGGGCGCGCAGGCATCGATCCGGCAGGCGCTCGCGCCGCACACGGGCCTGCGGCATCTGAAGATCGAGGACGGCCCGGGCCGCCCGCTCGGCCGCTCGTTCAAGGTCAAGCTGTGGCCGACGCTCGTGCTGATGCGCGACGGCGCCGAGGTCGCGCGCGTGGTGCGGCCACGCAGCGTCGAGGATATCGAGGACGCGTTCGCGTCGCTCTGAGATTGGAGCTCCGTCATGCGGCAGGCCATCCATCATCTGAGCGTCCATGCCCGCGGCTGCGGCCTCGTCGAATTTACCGACGACGCGCGCCGCTTCGTCGACGATACGGACATCCGTACCGGTCTGCTGACGCTGTTTTGCCGGCACACGTCGGCGTCGCTGCTGATTCAGGAGAATGCCGATCCGTCCGTGCGGCGAGATCTGCAGCGCTACTTCGAGACCCTCGCGCCCGAGGACGACACGCGCTACGAGCACGACACCGAAGGCCCCGACGACATGCCCGCGCATCTGCGCACGGCGCTCACCCAGGTGCAGTTGTGCGTGCCCGTCGAGCATGGAAGGATGGTGCTCGGTACATGGCAGGGGCTGTATCTGTTCGAACATCGGCGTCACCCGCAGCCGCGCGATATCGTGTTGCATCTGCTCGGCGAATGAAGTCCGATCTCGCACCCACTCGTCACGCAAAGGAAACTGTCACCGGCACTTCTCCGCACACCGCATCGAACGGAGCCTACCCAAGGGAGCACACCTCATGGACACCCGTAGCGAGCTGCAAGCCACCGTCAAGGCGATGGTTCAACCGGGCAAGGGTCTTCTCGCCGCCGACGAAAGCGGCCCGACCATCGCCAAACGCTTCAAGACGATCGGCCTCGAATCGACCGAGGAAAACCGTCGCGCGTATCGCAACCTGCTGCTGACGACGCCCGGTCTCGGCGAGTTCGTGAGCGGCGTGATCCTCTACGAAGAAACGCTCGGCCAGAAAGCCGACGACGGCACGCCGTTCCCGCAGGTGGCCGCGGCGAACGGCATCGTGCCCGGCATCAAGGTCGACCTCGGCAAGGTGCCGCTCGCGCTCGCTCCCGGCGACGAGATCACCGAGGGCCTCGATGGTCTCGCCAAACGCTTCGTCGATTACAAGCGGCAAGGCGCGCGCTTCGCGAAGTGGCGCGCGGTCTACAACATCACCGCGAGCCTGCCGAGCCGGCTCGCGATCGAGGCGAACGCCGATTCGCTCGCGCGCTACGCGGCGATCAGCCAGGAAGCCGGCATCGTGCCGATCGTCGAACCCGAGGTGTTGATGGACGGCGATCATACGATCGAGCGTTGCGCGGAAGTCACCGAAGCCGTGTTGCACGAGGTGTTTCACGCGCTGCATCGGCATCGCGTGGTGCTCGAACACATCGTGCTGAAGCCGAGCATGGTGCTGGCCGGCTCCGAGCATCAGCAGCAGTCGAGCACGGCGCATATCGCGGCGGCGACCGTGCGCGTGCTGATGCGTACGGTGCCCTCTTCGGTTCCCGGTCTCGTGTTCCTGTCGGGCGGACAGTCGCCCGAGGAGGCCACCGCCAACCTCGGTGCGATGAACCGGCTCGGCGCGCTGCCGTGGAATCTGAGCTTTTCGTACGGGCGCGCGTTGCAGGAGCCGCCGTTGAATGCGTGGCGCGGACAGCCGGCCAACGTGAAGGAAGCGCAGCAGGCGTTGCTCAAGCGCGCGCGTCTGAACGGCGCGGCCGCGCTCGGCAAGTACGACGCGGCAATGGAAAAGGATTGACCTCTGGCGAGCGATTGCAAATCGCCAGTAATCACGTTTATGTACAAAACGGCAGGAGCCGACACGCCGGGTCACACCCGACGCGGGACTCCAGCCGCCCTTCTGCCTTGATACACTGCGCTTACTGCCCCTTCGTATCGCTGCTCGCGTCGGCGCCCGGCATATTCGTCGAGTCGGTCATGGGCTTCTTCGACTTCGAATGCTTCTTCATGTGATGGTGAGTCGAAGGCGTGGTCATCCCGGTTGCGCCCGCATCGCCGCCCTCACGTGTCGAGGTCGCGGCGTTGGTGTTCGGGTCGTTGCCGGCCGGCCCTCCGCCGCCGCCTGCGCCACCGCCTTGCGCCATTGCGAGCGAAGAGGCCGCGAGCAAGGTGGAAACGAGCACTGCGTGTCTGATCTTCATGGCGATTCTCCTGGGTGTCGAGAGTGTCGAAAGGAAGTGGGCGCGCGGTGACCGCACGCGCAAACCTCGCGCTCTTTTCAGCAAGGGCTGTGCCGCAGCACAGCACGCCAGGAAAAGCCCAGGAACGCGATAGACGAACGGTGCCGTGGCTTCAGGTGCCGCAAGCCACCAGCGCATGCAGTTCGTCGATATTAAACGGCTTCGCGAGTATCGCGATGCCGAGCCGACGCGCACGGTCGAGCTCGTCGGCGTAACCGGTCATCAGTGCGATCTTCTGCGACGGCCACGCGCTGCGGATCTTCTCCGCCAGGTCGATACCGTTCAGCTTGCCCGGCATCTGGATGTCCGACAGCACGAGCTCGAAGCGCTCGCCGGCGCTCAGCACGTCGAACGCCTGGTCGGCGGTCGGCTCGTGATGCACCTCGCAGCCGAAGGTTTCGAGCACCGCGGTCACGCCGGCCGCGACGTCCTCGTTGTCCTCGACGAGCAGCACGGCCCCGGCCGCGGTCGGCAGCGGCTGGCGCGCATCGGCGCCGGCCAGCGCGGCGCGCTCACGATAGCGCGGCAGAAACATCCGCACCGTCGTGCCGCTGCCCAGCACGCTGTCGATCTTCGCGGTGCCACCGGCCTGCTCGGACATCGACAGCACCTGGGCGAGCCCGAGGCCGGTGCCCGAGCCGCGTAGCTTGGTCGTGAACAGCGGCTCGAACGCGCGTCGCGCGACCGATTCGGGCATCCCTTCGCCGTCGTCGGAACAGGCGATCAGCACGTACTCGCCGTCCGGCAGCAGCGTATCGCTGCTGACCAGCCGATTGTTCTGGCAGCGGATCACGAAGCGCCCGCCGCGCGGCATCGCATCGCGCGCGTTCATGGCGATGTTCACGATCGCGAACTCGAGATCGGTCGGGTCGACGAGCACCTGCCACAGGTTCTCCGGAATGCGCAACGCCAGTTCGATCGTGTCGCCGAGCGCCGCGTTGATCAGCGGCACGGCGGCCGGCAGCCAGCGCGCAAGCTCGACGGGCTCCTGCTTCAGCGGCTGCTTGCGCGCCACGCTCAACAGACGCCGCGTCAGCGCTTCGGCCGTGGCCGTGGCACGCTCGACCGCATGCACTTCCTTCTCGAGATTGTTGTAATGCTTGAGGCGTGCGAGCTCGGTGTTCGCCGACACTACCATCAGCAGGTTGTTGAAATCGTGCGCGACATTCGCGACCAGATTGCCGAGCGCGCCCATGCGCTGCAGTTGCCGGCTCGACGCCTCGGCCGACAGACGCATCGCGACCTCGCCCTGCCACCGCTCCCACGCGCGCCGCTCCGCCTCGAGCTGACGCAGCGAATACAGCACGAGCCCCCAGATCGCGATGCAGGGCACCGCCGTCAGCGCCGCGATCAGCATAAAGTGCGTGCGCCACGCCGCCACGATCGATGACATCGCGTACGCGCTCATCACATACAACGGATAGTCGTCGACGCGGCGAAACGCGAGCAGCCGCTCGACACCGTCGACGGTCGAATTCAGATGCACGTGCCCGAACAGCTGTTTGTCGCGCAAGGCGGACATGAACGCGCTCTGCATCGACGGTCGCGCGCCGGCCGGCCATGGCGGATAGCGCACCAGCAGATTGCCGTCCTGCCGGTACAATGCGAGCGCGAGCGACGGATCGCCGTTGGTCAGCTCGCGATAGAAGCGCGAAAAATATTCGTTGCGCAGAGCCACCGTGACCACGCCGAGAAACTGACCGTCCATACCCGAGCGGCCGATCGCGGTCGTGAACACGTCGGTCTTCGACAGCGGGCCGAACATCGGCAGCGAGAAATACGGCTGCGGACGCATCGCCTTCGCGGCGAGAAAGTCGTCGCGCAAACCGATCGTCACTGCCGGCGCCGGATACGCGAGGCTCGACGCAAGTAACTGGCCGTTCACGCCGAGCAGCGAGATCGACGCCACCTGCGGAAAGTCGCCGCCGATGCTCTGCAGACGTTCGTGCAATTCGCGCTCGCGCGCGCGGATCTGCGCGTCGTCGGAATTGCCGAGCAGCTCGATCACGCGCGAGGCCATCTGCCGGTTCAAATCCAGCACCTTGACGGCCTGCTCCTGCGCCACGCGCGCGAGGCGGTCGAGCATATCGTTCGCATCGGAGATTCGGCGCTGGTAGTCGAAGTAGCCGTAGCCCACGAGGCAGGCCAACGGAAACATGATCGACACGGCCAGCAAGATCAGCAGCATGCGCCGCGTCGCCGCGAAGTTGCGTGACGGCATCGGCACATCGACTGCGACACGTTCTGCACGCTGCACGGTCACCTGCTCCATCAAAGTTGCATACGGTCAGGGAAGGCACTGCCTGTGAATTCGCACGCCGCTGTTCGCGCGCTAATTCCCCTGTCTCGAAATTTACAGCAACTCGGCCCATCTTCCCAAGCGGGTTCACGGCATCCCTCCGCCGACGTGTCCGGGCACGGCGATTGCTGCCTTATCGCTGTTTGATGGCAAGCCTGCTTCCGTCACCGCTCGCGACGCGTTTGCGTGCGCTGCGCGAGTTCTTTCTTGCGCGAGGCCTCACCATGTCCACGACTGCCCGCCGCGTCGCGCGGCTCTCGGAATTACCAGCGGACCGCGCGGTGCGCGTGATGGTGGACCGCACGCCGATTCTGCTCGTGCGCGACGGCGAAACCGTGCGCGCGTACTCGCCGGATTGCCCGCATGCCGGGGGCCCGCTCGAAGAGGGCGCGCTGTGCCACGGCCGCATTATCTGCCCGTGGCACAAGGGTACGTTCGACGTCGCGACCGGCAACGTGCTCGAACCGCCCGCGCTGCTGCCGCTCGATCGCTACCCGGTCACGCTCGATGGCGACGACGTGCTCGTCTCGGCGGAAAAAATCGCAGCGTCGGAACCGGCGGCGCACCCATCGCCGCCCGATGCCACCGCGCAAGGAAAGCACTACGTGGTAATCGGCGCGGGCGCGGCCGGCGCCGCTGCCTGTGCCGCGTTATGCGAGTTCGGCTTCGAGGGCCGCATCACGCTGATCGGCGACGAAGCGCACGCGCCCTATGACCGCACCTCGCTGAGCAAATTCGTCCCCTCGTTTGAAATGACGCCCGCCGACGTGCCGCCGCTGCTGCCGCCCGACTGGCTGCACACGCACGGCATCGAGCGCATCGTCGCGAAGGTCGCGCGGCTCGACGTGCCTGCGCACACGATCCATTTCGAAGCCGGCGCGGGTAGTAGCGAACAGAGCATCGAACCGCTGAAATACGACACCGCGCTGCTCGCGACCGGCAGCGTGCCGAAAGTGCCCGACATGCCCGGCTGCGAACTCGGCGGCGTGCATGTGCTTCGACACCTCGACGATGCCGCCGCGTTGATCGACGCGCTCGGCGACGATGCATCGCAAACCCGTGTCGCGATTCTCGGCAGCAGCTTTATCGGCCTCGAAGTCGCGTCCGCGTTGCGCAAGCACGGCGTGCCCGTCACCGTGATTTCGCGCGACAAGGTGCCGTTCGAGAAGCAGTTCGGCGAGCGCGCGGGCCAGATGTTTCGCGCGCTGCACGAAAGCAATGGCGTGAAGTTTTATCTCGACGCCAAGGTCGCCTCGCTCGAGGGCGAGGAAGGCAATGTGCACACGGTGATGCTTGCCGGCGGCGAGGCCATCGCGGCCGATGTCGTGCTGCTGGGCACGGGAGTTGCACCGGCTACGGGGTTTGTCGAAGGACTGCCATTGCAGAAGGACGGCGGTGTGGTCGTCAATGCCGGAATGAACGCCGCGTGCGGTCTGTATGCGGCCGGCGATATCGCCGTGTTCACGCTGCATGAGAATCAGGAGCCGGTGCGTATCGAGCATTGGCGCGTCGCGCAGCAGCATGCGCGCATCGCCGCGCAGAACATGTGCGGTTTGCGCAATCGCTATGTCGACGTGCCGTTCTTCTGGACCTATCACTACGGCAAGAACTTCGAATACCTCGGCCACGCGAGCGAGTGGGATGAGATCGTCGTCGATGGCGACTTCGATCATCACCAGTTCATCGCGCTATACGTGCGCGACGGCCAAGTCGACGCGGTGTTCGCCTGCGAGCGCGAAGCGCTGACCGCGCGGCTTTCCGACGCGATGCGCGGCGGGCTATCGCGTACCGACGCGCTCGCGATCATCGGCGCAACGGCGCGCGGCGCGCCGGAAGCGGCGGCGTCGTGACCCATCGTGTTGCCGTTCAACCTTGACCAAGGAGTCACCATGACGACACACAAGGAAAAACATCCTCACTCGGAAAAGAGCGAAAAGCAGATCGACAAGCAGGTCGAAGACAGCTTCCCGGCTAGCGACCCGCCGTCGACGGGCGGCACCACGAGGATCGAGCCGGAGCCGGACAAGGCAAAGGCCGGGCACGACAAGCCCGCCGGTCAATAGCCGCGTGGCAGCGGTTCGCGCTGCCCGCGCTTCCCGAGCGCCCGCGGCCTCGCCCATCACTGAGTTCGCGGCGGCCGCGGATGGCATCTATTGCACTCCCCCATTCTCAACCCACTGGAACGACGGAAACGACTCACCATGTCAGACGAGACCGGCTCGGCCAGCACCGGGCAGGAAGCATTCGGGCTCGATGCGCCGCACGGCGATGATCGCCGCGACGGCAACGACGAACGCGATGGCGTCGGCAAGCGCGGCGACCAGGGCCGCGCTGACGGCAAACATGGCAACGGCAACAACGACAAGGACAACGGCGACGACGGTCAGCAGAAAAAGACGCCCGGCAAGAAGCCGCTGATCATCCTCGGCGCGGTCGTGATCCTGATCGGCATCGTCGGCTTCGTCTGGTGGTTCGCGACGCGTAACGAGGTGACGACCGACGACGCCTACACCGATGGCAACGCGATCACGATGGCGCCGAAGGTCTCCGGCTACGTGGTGACGCTCGCGGTCGACGACAACCAGTTCGTCCACAAGGGCGATCTGCTGCTCGTGATCGACAAGCGAGACTACCAGGCGCAGGTCGATCAGGCGAAGGCGCAGCTTGGTCTTGCAAAGGCGCAATTGAACGCCGCGCAGGTGCAGCTCGACATCGCGCGCGTGCAGTATCCGGCGCAGTACCGCCAGGCGAAGGCGCAAACCTCGTCGGCGGAAGCGAATCTGCGGGAGGCGCAAGCCTCCTGGCAGCGTCAGCACACGGTCGATCCGCGCGCGACCACGCAGCAGAACGTCGATACCGCCGACGCACAGCGCCAGTCGGCCAACGCGAGCCTCGAGCAGGCGCGCGCGCAGCAGCGGACCGCGAGCCTCGTGCCGCAGCAGTTGCGCGAGGCCGAGGCCGCCGTCGACGAACGCCGCCAGCAGGTGCATCAGGCCGAGGCACAGCTCGAACAGGCGCAACTAAATCTGTCGTACTGCGAGGTGCGCGCGCCGTCGGATGGCTGGATCACGCGGCGCAACGTGCAGCTCGGCAGCTTCCTGACCGCGGGCGTGTCGCTGTTCTCGATCGTCACGCCGCAGGTGTGGGTCACCGCGAACTTCAAGGAGTCGCAGCTCGAACGCATGCGCCCCGGCGACAAGGTCAAAGTCGACGTCGACGCGTATCCGAAGCTCGATCTGCGCGGCCATGTGGATAGCGTGCAACTCGGCAGCGGGTCGCGCTTCTCGGCGTTCCCGACCGAAAACGCAACCGGCAACTTCGTGAAGATCGTGCAGCGGGTACCGGTCAAGATCATCATCGACGAAGGTCTGCCGCGCGATCATCCGCTCGGGCTGGGCTTGTCGGTCACGCCGAAGGTGTACGTGAAATGACGGCGTCCGACGCGCCCGGCGAGGCGTCGCCCGGCGATGAGTCGCCCGGCGATGCGTCGAACTGGAAGCCATCCGCGAATCCGTGGCTGATCGCGATCGTCGTCACGCTCGCCGCGTTCATGGAAGTGCTCGACACGACCATCGTCAACGTCGCGCTGCCGCACATCGCGGGCACGATGTCTGCCAGTTACGACGAAGCGACGTGGACGCTGACCTCTTATCTGGTCGCCAACGGCATCGTGCTGCCGATCTCGGGTTTCTTCGGTCGGCTGCTCGGGCGCAAGCGCTATTTCCTCGTCTGCATCATTGCGTTCACCGTGTGCTCGTTTCTATGCGGCATCGCGACCGATCTGTGGCAACTGATCATCTTCCGCTGTTTGCAGGGCTTTTTCGGCGGCGGACTGCAACCGAACCAGCAATCGATCATTCTCGACACGTTCCCGCCGCAGCAGCGCGGCCGCGCGTTTTCGATCTCGGCGGTCGCGATCGTTGTCGCGCCGGTGCTGGGACCCACGCTCGGCGGCTGGATCACCGACAACTTTTCGTGGCGCTGGGTGTTCCTCGTGAACGTGCCGTTCGGCGTGCTGACCTCGCTCGCGGTGATGCAACTGGTCGAGGATCCGCCGTGGAAACGCAAGGGCGATCTGCGCGTGTCGGTGGATTACGTGGGCATCTTTTTAATTGCGATCGGCCTCGGCTGCCTGCAGGTGATGCTCGATCGCGGCGAGGACGACGACTGGTTTTCGTCGAACTTCATTCGCTCGTTCGCGGTGCTCGCGGTGTCGGGCATCGTCGGTGCGACGTACTGGCTGCTGTACACGAAGAAGCCGGTCGTCGATCTGCGCTGTCTGAAGGACCGCAACTTCGCGCTCGGCTGCGTGACGATCGCCGCGTTCGCGACGATTCTGTATGGCAGCGCGGTGCTCGTGCCACAGCTCGCGCAACAGCAGCTCGGCTATACGGCGATGCTCGCGGGCCTCGTGCTGTCGCCTGGCGCGGTGCTGATCACGATGGAAATTCCACTGATCAGCAAAATGATGCCGCACGTGCAGACGCGTTTTCTGGTGGCCACCGGCTTCGGGCTGCTCGCGTGCGCGCTCGCGTATTCGCACACGCTGGTGCCGGACATCGACTACTTCACGCTGGTGAAGATGCGCAGCGCGCAGTCGCTAGCGATCGGCTTCCTGTTCGTGCCGATCACGACGCTTGCGTATCTGACGGTACCGCCGCGACTGAACGACGACGCGTCCGCGCTGTTCACGATGTTCCGCAACGTCGCGGGTTCGATCGGCATCTCGCTGTCGACCGCGATGGTTCGAGAGCGCGCGCAGGCGCGCATGGCGCATCTGTCGGAGTTCATGTCGCCGCTTTCGCAGAATTACAACGATACGTTGCAACGCAACGCGCAGACGATCGCGGACATCAATGGCATGCCGCTTTCTCAGGCGCTGCAAACGGCGAACGGTCATCTGTACACCACGTACATCTCGCAGGCGACGTTCCTCGCCTATGTCGACGTGTTCGCGTTCCTCGCGATTTTCTGCACGCTTTGCATTCCGATCACGATTTTCTTTTCACCGGCCAAGGCGTCCGGCGGCGGAGGACATTGAAGTGAAGCCTGGTTTGAAGCGCGGCGTTCCCGAACCCGCCACGTGTTTGATTGCCTGTGTCGTCGTCGGCATGTTCGCGCTGCTCGCGTCCTGCACGGTCGGCCCCGACTTTCATGCGCCGCACGCCGACGTGCCGGCGCAGTGGCACGATACGCAGCGCACCGCGGCGAATGCCGCCGCGAGCGACGCGTCCGCAACGAGGCTCAACGTCGCTTCGGTGCCCACCCTCGACACCGACCCCGACCCGCGCTGGTGGCGCAGTTTCAACGATCGGACGCTCGACGCGCTGATCACGCGCGCCGCGCTCGGCAATCTTGACTTGCAGCAAGCGGTGCTGCGCATCGTCGAAGCGCGCACCCAGGTCCAATCGGCGGCCGCGCAGGGTCTGCCGAACCTGCGCGCGACCGGCAGCTATCAGCGCGAGCAGCTTGGCCTCAAAGGTTTTCTGCAGGAGAACGGCGCCTACGACAAGGTCGATCAGCTCGGCGCGCCCAATTCGCCCATCAATGCGATCGCACCGGGCGCGGGCGCCGCGTTGCAAAAAGGCGCGAACAACGTGCTCGCCCAGCTGACCGCGCCGATCAATCTATGGCAGGTCGGCTTCGACGCAACCTGGGAGCTCGATCTGTTCGGCCGCGTGCGTCGCTCGGTCGAGGCCGCGAACGCGCAAACCGAGGCCGCGTACGAGAGCCGCAACGACGCGTTGCTGTCGCTCGAAGCCGAGGTCGCGCAGACCTATATGCAGCTGCGCGGCGCGCAAACCTTGCACAACATCGCGATGAGCCTCGTCGAGCAGCAAACCGAGACCGTCGAGTTGACGGAGAGCAAGGCGAAGGTCGGGCTCGCGAGCGAGCTCGACGTGCAAAGCGCGCGGGCGCAGCTCGCGCAAACGAAAACGCAGTTGCCGCAATACGATCAGCAGATCGCCCAGTCGCTCAACGCGCTCGCGTATCTGATCGGCGAGCCGCCCGGCGCGCTCGAAGCGCAGCTGAGCACGCCGCAAACCGTGCCGCCGGTGCCGCCCGTCGTGCCGATAGGCTTGCCGTCGACGCTCGCGCGGCGCCGGCCCGACATCCGCCGCGCCGAGGCGAATCTGCATGCGGCGACGGCCAGTGTCGGCGTCGCGGTCGCGCAGTTCTACCCCGACGTGTCGCTGACCGGCCAGGCCGGCATGCGCGCGACGAATGCCCGCGATCTCGCGCGCTGGTCGCACCTGTTCTATTCGTTCGGGCCTACCGTCTCTCTGCCGATTTTCCAGGGCGGCGCGCTGGTAGCCAATCTGCGCCTGTCGGAGGCCCAACAGGCCGAAGCCGCGCTCGATTACCGCAAGACCGTGCTGACCGCGCTGAGGGACGTCGACAACGCGCTGGTCGTCTATCGCACCGATCAGGCGCGGCGCGATGCGCTCGCGGACAGCGTCACCGCGCAGCAGACCTCGTTCGATCTGTCGCGCGATAGCTATCGCAAGGGCCTGACGAGCTTCATCAACGTGCTCGATGCGCAGCGGCAGCTCGCGCAGGCACGAGAGCAATACGCTCAGGGCACGACCCAGGTCAGCACCGACCTGGTGGCGCTGTACAAGGCGCTAGGCGGCGGCTGGCAGAGCGATGCCGATGCGGCGGGAGCAACGGGCGCGGCGACGCCGTCAGGCAGCGGCGGATAACCAGCCACGCTGCCGCAAGGCTTCAGCCATGCTCGAACTGCGGCTCCGCGATCACCGTTCGCGTCGCATCGATGCGACGGCACGCGGCCAGCATCTGCTGCAACGACGTCACGGCGCGCTCCGCTTCCACCGATTCCTGCTGTTCCGCGCTCCATTGCTGCAGTTCCTCGGGTGTCCAAAGGCCGACCACGATCGACACATTCGGCAAGCGCGTGCGGATGCGCCGGATCAGATTGCGCAGATGCGACGGTATGCCGTCGATCTGCAGATACAGAAGGCAGACGATGCCCACGTCGTCCGCCACGAGGCTGTCGATCGATGCGCGCGACACCGCCTCGTGCGGCAGCGAGCGCGCCGCGAAGCCGTGCTTGCCGAGCAACTGCAGCAGAATGATCGTCGCGAGTGCATCGAACGGGCCACGGCCCGGCAGGCACAACACGCGGCTCGTCGGCGCATGCCAGGCGAATACGGGCGCGGCGGCGGACGGTTGGCTGAACGCCCCCTGCTCCGGGCCGTGGATCTGTTCAGGCGTGACCGCAGTGGTGCTGATGCCGCTGTTCGCGACGTCGACCGATCGTGACATCGCCCGCGCGGCCTGCGTTTCGTCGGAGGACGCCAGCGGCCCCACTGCGCCCGGGTTCGCCTGCGTCGCGAGCGGCGCCGGCTCGCGATCCTCGTAGCAATCGAGGCCGTCGACCAGGTCGTTGGTCGTCGACTCGATGCGCGCGAGTTGCGCGCTGGTCACGCTGCCGCGCGTGAGGTCATTGGCCGCGAGCCGCAAGCCCTTGATCGCGACTTCGTCGTAGTAGGCCGACAGCGAGCGGTCGCGCAATAGCACTTCGGCCTGCTCGATCGCTTCATCCGGATCGCCGGCGAGCGCGCGTTGATAGAAGTTTTCGACTGGCGTCAGCGCGGGCTGATCGCCGAGCAGCACGTCGAGAAACTCGAGACGCCGCACGTGCCGGCCGAGCACCAGCAGACACAGCGTCAACGGTGTCGACAGGATCAGCCCGATCGGCCCCCAGATCCAGCTCCAGAAGATCGCCGCGACCACCACCGAAAACGGCGACAGGCCGGTGCTGCGCCCATACAGCAGCGGCTCGACCACCTGCCCCACCGCCAGTTCCGCGACCACGAACAGCACCAGCGACCAGATCGCCATCGCCCAACCGGGACTGACCGCGGCCGCGAGCGCGGTGGGCAGTATCGCCGCGATCCAGATGCCGACGTAGGGCACGAGCCGCAGCAGCGCCGCGAGAATGCCCCACAGGATCGGGCTCGGCACGCCGATCAGAAATAGCCCTGCCCCGATCACGACACCGACGCCGGTGTTCACGCCAAGTTGCGACACGAAGTAGCGGCTCAGGCGCCGCGCGGTCTCGTCCATCACCGTGGTCGTGCGGTGCAGGTCGCGCGAGCCGAACAGCCGGATCGCGCGATCGCGCAGGTCGTCGCGTTGCAGCAGGATCACGATCGTGACGACGAAAACGATGAACGCGGTTTCCAACGGACTGATGGCCGGCGACAGCACGCGTCGCGCGAGCTCGAACGGCGTCGGCACCGGCTCGCGCACTTCCACCGGCACCGCCGTCGACGCCTGCGGACTCGCCGCGGCCGCCGCGCCGTTCGGCGCTCGCGGCTGCGGCGGCTCGATCGTCGCGCGCTGCAATGCCTGCCCTGCCTCGCTCGCGAAACGGTTCAGCTTGCCGATCGTCAGACTGTGCACGGTGTCGATCTTGTGCTGGATGGTCGCCTGATAGCGCGGCATGCCGGCCGCGAGATCGGTCAGCTGTGTGGCGATTACGGCGCACAGCAGAGCGATGACCGACACCGAGATCAGGACCGCCGCGCACACCGACGCGACATGGCCGAGTTTGAGCCGGGACAGCGCATCGGCGAGGGGTGCGACGAGAAAGCTCAACAGGATCGCGAGCGTGATCGGAATCATCACCGCGCTCGCGACGTACAGGCATGCGACCGCGATTACGCCGACGCCGAACGTGACGAGGCCCTCGATACCGAGTGCGGTGGAGGCCGCCTGAATGCGCGCGGCGGGGCTCGTGCCGCGCGGCTCGGGTGTGTCGTTCATCTTGCGGAGCGAAAATCGGGCATGGGAAAACGGTCCCTGAGCCGCACGCAGTTCGCCGGCTCCGAGTCTTATTACTCAATACCGTTGAGCGATGTCTATTTCATCGTATCGCCCGACACCGGCCCGCTCTCGACCGGTGGTGCCTCCTTCTCGATCTCACTGCGGGCCTGCTCCCAGTATTGCTCGGGCGTGCCCTTCGGCTCGGCCGCCTGCTCCCACAGATAGTAGGCGCGCATGCGGATCTGCTCGTCGACGCTCGGTTCCTGTTCCATTTGTTCACTCCAGCTTGGCCGTTTGCGTGCGCACGCCTGCCGTGGCGAAGGTCGGAGACGCGTGCGTATCGTCAACCACAGAAGGAGCAAACCTTGTACCTGTGCTGCGGCCCGTTTTTCCAACGAGGCTGGCGTCGCTCGCCAGCCTGCACTAGCCTGGCGCGGAGTCGCCTTCGTCGGAAGTCAACTGCTCTTCGAGGCGGTCGAACACGCGCTGCGTCGCGCGGCTCGGCGCTTCGAGCGCGAGCAGCAGCAGCGAGCGGCCGGTCACCTGGTAGGCATCGCCCGCGCTGAATTGCGGCAGCTCGGCGCGCACCGGCATGTTGGTGTCGACGAGGCAGGTCCAAAAATCGCCCTCGGGAATGTCGGGCAGCGTGAAGTTGACGACGTCGTGATACGCGTTCAGCACCAGCAGCAAGGTCGCGTCGGACGCGAGACGGCGAATGCCGCTCGCCTGCGCACGGCCGTCGATCACGAGGCCGAAGCAGCGCATCGCCGGATCGGCCCACTGCTCGTCGGTGATGTCGGTGCCGTCCGGCGATAGCCAGCGCGTGTCGGTCACGTCGAGCGTCTCGTTGTATTCGCCAGTCAGAAAACGGCCGCGCCGCAGCACCGGCAAACGGTGGCGCAATGTGGTCAGATTGCGCACGAACTCGCTCAGCGCGCGACCGTCGTCGTCGATCGCATCCCAGTCGACCCAGCTGATCTCGTTGTCCTGGCAATACGCGTTGTTGTTGCCCTGCTGCGTGCGGCCGAATTCGTCGCCGGCGAGGATCATCGGCGTGCCCTGCGACAGCAGCAGCGTCGCGAGCAGATTGCGCTTCTGGCGCTCGCGTTGCTGGCGGATGTCGGCGTCGTCGGTCGGTCCTTCGATGCCCATGTTCCACGACTTGTTGTCCGAATGGCCGTCGCGGTTGTCCTCGCCGTTTGCCTCGTTGTGCTTGTCGTTGTACGAGACCAGATCGTTCAGCGTGAAGCCGTCGTGCGCGGCGATGAAGTTCACGCTCGCCCACGGCCGCCGGCCGCGATGATTGAACTTGTCGCCCGACGCGGTGACGCGCGTCGCGAGATCGGCGGCGGTGCCCTCGTCGCCCTTCCAGTACGCGCGCGCGGTGTCGCGGAAGCGATCGTTCCATTCGGCCCAGCCCGGCGGAAAACCGCCCACCTGATAGCCGCCGGGGCCGCAATCCCACGGCTCGGCGATCAGCCGGATGCTGGAGAGCACCGGGTCCTGGCGGCAGCTGTCGAGAAAGCCGCCGCCCTCGTCGAAGCCGTGATCTTCGCGGCCGAGGATCGTCGCGAGATCGAAGCGGAAGCCGTCCACTTTCATTTCGGTGACCCAGTAGCGCAGGCTGTCGGTCACCATCTGCAGCACGCGCGGATGCGACAGGTTCAGCGTATTGCCGGTGCCGGTGTCGTTGATGTAGTAGCGCGGCTCGTCGGGCATCAGCCGGTAGTACGACGCGTTGTCGATGCCCTTGAACGAGACCGTCGGGCCGCGTTCGTTGCCTTCGGCCGTGTGGTTGTACACGACGTCGAGTATCACTTCGAGATCGGCCTGGTGAAAGCGGTCGACCATCTCCTTGAATTCGCCGACCGACTCGGTCGACGACGCGAAAAAGCGCGGATCGGCCGCGAAAAAACCGATCGTGTTGTAACCCCAGTAGTTCGTGAGACCCTTGTCGAGCAGATGGCTGTCGTTGACGAAAGTCTGGATCGGCATCAGCTCGACCGAGGTCACGCCAAGGCTGCGGATATGGTCGAGCACCGGCTGCTGCGCCAGACCCGCGAACGTGCCGCGCAAACGCTCGGGCACCCGCGGATGACGTTTCGTGTAGCCGCGCACGTGCGTCTCGTAAAGAATCACGCGCTCCCACGGCAGCGCGTTGCGCTCCGGATGGCTCCACGAAAAATTCGCGTCGACCACCTTGCACTTCGGCACGAAAGGCGCGCTATCGCGTTCATCGAATGACAGGTCGAGCTCTTCCGAGCCGAGCGTATAGCCGAAGATTTCGGGCGCCCATCTGAGCTCGCCGATGTGCGCCTTCGCATAGGGATCGAGCAGCAGCTTGTTCGGATTGAAGCGATGCCCGTTTTCGGGCTCGTAGGGACCATGCACGCGATATCCATAGACGGCACCCGGTTTCAGATTCGGTACGAACACATGCCATACCTCGTCGGTGTATTCGGGCAGTTCGATCCGTTCGAGTTCGTGTTGGCCAGTTTCATCGAACAGACACAGTTCGACTTTGGCTGCGTGCGCGGAGAACAACGCGAAGTTGACGCCACTGCCGTTCCATGTCGCGCCGAGCGGAAAAGGCGTGCCTTCGGAAATGCGCGTCGAGTAGCTGGGTGGGGATGACATAGGTGTTCTCAGTGGCTGCAAGGAGGTTGCTATCTCAGGATCATGCACGTGTTTTTTTCAACTGCCGTTCCACGTGTTCTTTGCTGCGCATTGTTCCAGTGTAGGCATTCGAGGCCCGCGCGCCGGACATTGCACCGCGCGCAAGCAGCAGGCCGGTTCGTGGAGCAACTTCTGGGCCTGATCTGCCTCGCTTTCCCTCAGATCAAAGTCGCGGCATGAGATTTGCAGCATTGCGGCAAGGCGCAACGCATCGGTGCGCCGTCGAAACGCCACGACAGTAAACAGGGAGAACACAGATGATGCGCAACACGCAGATCAAACCGCTGGCCGCTTCCGCATCGCTTCTCGCCGCGATTACGCTGATTTCCGCGTTGGGCACGTGCGGCAGCGCGTTCGCGCAAGGCGCGCCCCAGGCGATCACCGAAAAACGCACGGACGTCGTGCAGCTCGCGAGCGGCTATCGCGCGTCGAAGCTGTCGGGCGCGGACGTGTACAACCGCAACAAGGAGAACATCGGCACGCTCGATGATCTGATTGTGTCGCCGGGCACCGAGCGCACCACGTATGCGATCCTGTCGGTCGGCGGCTTTCTCGGCATGGGCAAGCATCTGGTCGCCGTGCCGTTCAACGATCTGCAGATCGACAACCGGCGCGTGGTGCTGCCCGAGGCGACGAAGAAATCGCTCGAGGCGTTGCCGGAGTTCAAGTACGCGGATTGAGCGCGGCGTTGCCGCGTCGAATCGATCGACGCGGCAACGGGCCATCCATGCACATGCGTTCAGGGGCGTAGTCAGCCGAGCAGCTTGTCGGGCGTAATGGGCAAATCGCGGATGCGTTTGCCGGTCGCATGCCAGATCGCGTTGCACACTGCCGCGGCCACGCCCACCACGCCGATTTCGCCGACACCCTTGACGCCGAGCGGATTGACGATGTCATCGCGCTCGTCGACGAACAGCACGTCGATCTCGTGAATGTCGGCATTCACCGGCATGTGATATTCGGCGAGATTGTGATTCATCTGCCGTCCTAGCGCGTGATCGAACTGGCCGTGCTCGTGCAGCGCCATGCTGATGCCCCACACGACGCCGCCCGCGACCTGATTGCCCGCCGTCTTCGGATTGACGATGCGTCCTGCCGCGACCGCGCTGACCACGCGCGTCACCCGCACCGTGCCGAGCGCTTCGTCGACGCGCACTTCGGCGAACACCGCCGAATGCGTGCCCATCGAATACGCCTGCTGCTTTTCGTGCGGCTTCACGCTGGCCTGCTCTTCGAGTTCGTCCAGCCCGGCGCGCTGCAACAGCGTCGCAATCGCGATCGAGTCGTCCGCGTGTGGGCCGCACACGAGCCGGTTCCGCTCGCGCCGCACATGTTCGCGAGTCGCCGACGCGAACCGTGCCCCACCATGTTCGCGCGCCAGTTCGACCAGACGGTTGTGCAGGCGCGTACATGCGGCATCGACTGCGCTGCCCACCGACGACACCGTCCATGATCCGCCCTCGATCGGCGCCTCCGGCAGCCGGGTGTCGCCGAGTTCGAAGCTGACGTCGCCTAGCGGCACGCCGAGCGCGTCGGCGGCGATCTGCGTCATCGCGGTGTAGGTTCCGGTGCCGATATCGGCGGTCGAGCTCGACACCTTGACGCGGCCATCGGGCGTCAATACCGCGCGTGCGGACGCTTCGTTCTGCATCGCGTCCCACGCACCGGTCGCCATGCCCCAGCCGATCAACTCGTTGCCGTCGCGGCGTGCGCGCGCCTCGAGCGGCCGCCCCGCCCAGCCGAAGCGGGCCGCGCCTTCGCGATAGCAGTCGCGCAGCGCCTTGCTCGAAAACGGCAGATTCTTGTTCGCGTCGCGCTCCGCATAGTTGACGAGCCTCAATTCGAGCGGGTCCATCCGCAATGCCTCGGCCAGTTCGTCCATCGCGACTTCGAGCGGAAAGAGCCCTTGTGTCGCGCCGGGCGCGCGCATGTCGGCCGGTGTCGGCACGTCGAGCTTCACGACCTTGTAGCCCATCGACACGTTGTCGCATCGATACAGCTGCCCCGCCCAGTTGACCACCACGTCGCAGTAGTCCTCGTAGCGCGAGGTTTCCGACACCGCCTCGTGGATCACCGCCTGCAGGCGGCCATCCGCCGACGCGCCGAGCGCGACGCGCTGCACCGTTTGCGGACGATGCGCGAAGGTGAACATCTGCTGCCGGGTCAGCGTGACGCGCACGGGTTTCTTCAGTTCGCGCGCGGCCATCACCGCGAGCGCCAGATGATATTGCGGCCGCAAGCCGGAGCCGAACGCGCCGCCGACGAATGGCGACACCACGTGCACTTCGTCGTCTTTCAAACCGAACACACGCGTCAGATAGCCCTTCGTATTGACGACGCCCTGAGTCTTTTCATAGACGGTCAAGCGTCCTTGCGCATCGGGCACCACGGTGCATCCGTGCATTTCCATCGGATTGTGATACTCCGGTGGTGTCGTGTAGAAAGCGTCCACGCGCGCCTTTGCATCGGCCAAGGCCTTGCGTGGGTCGCCACGCGAGGGCGGAGGCGGATCGAAGCCGCCCTTCTCGGCCGACGGCGCTACGGCGCTCTTCAACGCGGCCTCGATATCGGTCTGATGCGAGCCGGCCTCGTAACGCACCTGCACCAGCGACGCCGCGTAGCGCGCCAGTTCCAGCGATTGCGCGACCACCAGCGCGACCGGCTGCCCGCTGTACCACACGCGCTCGTCCCACAGCGGCCTCAATGGCGTGCCGCCGGGCGCAATCATGTCCTTGAACGCGTCGACGTCCGACGGCAGCGCCGGGCGCTTGCGATGCGTGAGCACGAGCAGCACGCCGGACAGCGCCTCGGCGGCCGAGCTATCGATCGATACGATCTTGCCCGTCGCGATGGTGCCCGACACGACGACGCCATACACGAGCCCTTCGGCGCAGAACTCGGCGGCATATTGCGCTGCGCCGGTCACTTTGACGGGCCCGTCCACACGCGAATGCGGGACGCCGGTGGCAGGCTTCGGGCTGCCTGTCGACGGCAGGGTTTCGGCACGGTTCATCGCGCGTCCTCCTCGAACGAACGTTGTGTGGCCTCGCCGAAGGCGCGCACGATCACGCGCGCCGCGAGTTCGATCTTGAACGCGTTGTCGCGCTGAGCGCGCGCACCGCGCAGCAGCGTCGCCGCGAAATCGCGCAAGCTTCGCGCGTTCAGCGTCTCGCCGCGCAGTGCGGCTTCGGCGGCGGGATCGCGCCACGGCTTGTGCGCGACGCCGCCGAGCGCGCAACGCGCGTCGACGATCCGCGACTCGTCATCCAGTTCGACACCGACCGCGGCCGACACCAGCGCGAACGCATACGATGCGCGGTCGCGCACCTTCACGTATGCGTGATGCGCGGCAAAGCCTTGCGGCGGCAGTTCGATCGCGGTCACGAGTTCGTCGTCGCGCAGGTTGGTGTCGATATGCGGCGTATCGCCTGGCAGCCGGTGAAAATCCGCGAACGGCAGCGTGCGTGCGCCGTCGTTGCCGATCAGATGCACGGTGGCGCCGAGCGCCGCCAACGCGACGCACATATCGGACGGATGCACGGCGATGCAGTGCTCGCTCGCACCGAGGATCGCGTGAATGCGGTTCACGCCGAGCAGCGCCGGACAGCCGCTGCCGGGTTCGCGCTTGTTGCACGGCGTGCCGATGTCGTAGAAGTAGTAGCAGCGCGTGCGTTGCAGCAGATTGCCGCCGACCGTCGCGACGTTGCGAATCTGCGGCGACGCGCCCGCCAGGATCGCCTTCGCGAGCAGCGGGTAGCGCGTCGCGACGGTATCGTCATACGCGAGCGCGCTATTGGTTACGAGCGCGCCGATCTTCAGGCCGCCTTGCGCCGACGCTTCGATCTGCCTGAGCGGCAAACGGTTGATGTCGACGAGCAAAGCCGGGCGCGCCACGTCTTCGCGCAGCAGGTCGACGAGATTCGTGCCGCCCGCGATGAACGCGGCGCCCGTGTCCGAACGATGCCGTTCGAGCGCATCCTGCACCGCATCGGCGCGCGTGTACGAGAAGCGGTTCATGGCCGCGCTCCAGATTTATTCGCGAGCGCACTGTCTCGCCTTGCGTCCTCGTCACCGAAATGCGCAGCGTCGAGAATCGCGGCGACGATGTTGGTATACGCGCCGCAGCGGCACAGATTGCCGCTCATCTGCTCGCGCACATCGTCCGCGCAGCGCGCATGTCCTTCTTCGAGCATCGCGTGCGCCGAGCAGATTTGTCCGGGCGTACAGTAGCCGCACTGGAACGCGTCGTGATCGATGAACGCCTGCTGTAACGGATGCAACGTGTCGCCGTTCGCGAGACCTTCGATCGTCGTGATCGATGCGCCGTCGTATACGACCGCGAGCGCGAGGCAGGTATTGATCCGCTGGCCATTGACGAGCGCCGTACAAGCGCCGCATTGACCGTGATCGCAGCCCTTCTTGGTGCCGCTCAGGTGCGCATGCTCGCGCAGCAGATCGAGCAGCGAGGTCCACGCTTCGACGTCGAAGCGCCGCGTCTCGCCGTTGATCTCGAACGTCAATGCATGCGACGCGGGCGCGTCGGCCCGGGCGGTTTCAGCATCGGGGATAGCCATCGGATTTCCTCCTCACAAGGCATCGCGCAAGCAATGCGACACGCGACGGAACTCAACGCAACTCAAACCCATGCAAAGCGGCGACAGCGCGCGAGCGCGATGCCGCCGCGGCGTCCGGCGCGTCGCGAGGCAGGCCGACGCGCTCGACGGATCGCTTATTGCCCCGCCCCACTACCCGCGCGCGGCGGCGTCGCGCCTTTGAAGCGCTTGTTGGTGGTTTTCCCATTGCCGCCGCCGGCGACGCCATTGGTGGCGCCCCCCGATTCGTCGACATTGCCGTTCGCATTGTTCGCGCTGGTCGTATCCGGCGTGCGCGACTCTTCCTGGCTTGCGCCGGGTTGCGCGGCAGACTTGCCGTGTTGCATGGACGGATTGGTACCGGTCTGCGCGAAGCCCGCCTGCGCAAAGCCTAGCGCGAGGCAGCCTGAAACGAGCGCGGCAGCCAGTTTGACGGATACATCGATCTTCATGGCACTCTCCCTTATGACGTTATGAAAACCCACTGCGCGAACCTCGTACGTGAGCGCAGGCGGCCATGCCGCCATCAGTTCGACAACCTAAATAATCGGCGCGCCGCCCGTTACCGCAATGGTCGCGCCCGAGATGTAGCTCGCTTCATCCGACGCGAGCATTACGTACGCGGCGGCCAGTTCGGCCGGTTGGCCGGGGCGCTTCATCGGCACCTGCTTGCCGAACTGCTCGACCTTGTCTGCTGGCATCGTCGATGGAATCAACGGCGTCCAGATCGGTCCCGGCGCCACGCAGTTCGCGCGAATGCCCTTTTCCGCGAGCAATTGCGCGAGGCCACCGGTGAAGTTCTGGATCGCGCCCTTGGTGGTCGCATACGCGATCAGGCCAGGATTCGGATGATCGGCATTGATCGACGACGTATTGATGATCGCGCCGCCCGGCTTCATATGGCGCACCGCCGCGCGCGTGATCCTGAACATCGCGCCGATGTTGGTATCGAAGGTCTTGTCCCATTCTTCGTCGCTGATCGCATCGAGCGACGGATAGCTCATCTGATACGCGGCGTTGTTGACCACCACGTCGAGCCGGCCGAATGCCTCGATCGCCTTGTCGACGATCGCATCGCAATGCTTGTGATCGCGGATATCGCCGCCGACCAGCACCGCCTTGCGACCCGCGTCCTCGACCCAGCGCGCAGTCTCGCGCGCATCGTCGTCTTCGTCGAGATAGGCGATCAGCACATCCGCACCTTCGCGCGCGAACGCGATCGCGACCGCGCGGCCGATGCCGCTGTCGCCGCCGGTCACGATCGCCGCCTTGCCTGCGAGACGCCCCGATCCTTCATAGGTTTTCTCGCCGTGATCCGGTTGCGGGTTCATGTCGGCCGTGCGGCCGGGCCTCTGGTCCTGCTGCTGTTCAGGAAACGGCGGTGCCGGACGTTGCGTGTCGCTCATGTCGGATCTCCCTCGGGGCGAATGACCATGGGCGGCGCGCACGAACGCGCCGCATCATCGGTCTTTCAGCAACGAGTGGGCCTGCATGCAATAGCGAGAGGAAACTCCTGCGCTCCGGGCAGCGCAGGGGCACGCATGGCGTAAGAAATCGCGTTGGACAGAACGGTGGCGGATAGATGGCAGATTGATGACAAACGGATTCGCAGAGCGACGAGTGCGATTTTCTGCCGACGACCGTGCAGAAATAACAGAACTGTCAGTGAGTTTTCGCTAACAACGTGATTCAGATGATGGCTCCGCCGCATGCAACGCCGCCGCCGATTCGAGCACGCGCAACAGACGCTCGGGTGTCAACGGTTTGGCGCAGTGCGCATCGAAGCCGGCGGCCTTCGCGAGCGCGCGATCGTCGCGCGACGCAAACGCGGTACACGCGACCAGCAGCATGTGTGAAGTCTGCGGATGCGCGCGCAGCCGCCGCGCGAGTTCGAGCCCGTCGAGTCCAGGCATCTTGATGTCGAGCACCACCGCGAACGGCTGCCATTCGCGCGCGGTCTCGCACACGGCAAACGGATCGTCGAGCGCGCGGCATTCGAAGCCGTCGGCCATCAGTAGCATTTGCAGCGCATCGGCCGCTTCCCGGTAATCGTCGACTACCAGCACGCGACGATGCGCGGCCATCGCATAGCGGATCGGCCGCCATACGAGCACGTCGTCGCTGCTGTCCACGTTGTCGTTGAACACAGTCATTTTTTCTCGCCGTTTTTACATTGGCCCTCAAGGGCATCCGCGCCACCCGTGCAAGATTCGATCCCGTTGCGTCTGCCGAACTACCACCGGTTTTTTGTTATTTCCGCTTCGCTCGGACGATGCCGCGGCCAGCACGCCTGGTCGCGCATTCCGACGTTGCAATCACCTGGAATGCGGAATTCAGCGTGCCAATTCATCACGGCGTTTGAATGACGGCGCCTGCGATGTGCGCGCTGCGCAACATCGATCGACGCACTGTCCTTGTGCGGTCCGTCTCGTTCAGAGGCGTCGCACGATATCGGTATTTCAACGGATTGAGGGGTCCACGCAATGCAAGCCGCAATCGCACTTATGGCGCGAATCGATGACGCGGTCTTATCCAAAGAATAAGCGACGATGCCGATAAAAAAATGCTCGACATGTTAGGGGTTTGTGCTCTGCGGGTTATCCCGCACGATTATCGATGAAGCCTTTCAGCATCGCAAGCGTATCGGCGTCGTCGATATGTTTGTCCGTGCGCCAGCGCAGCATGCGTGGAAAACGCACGGCCACGCCGGACTTGTGACGCGAGCTCGCTTGTATCCCTTCGAAGCCGATCTCGAACACGAGCGTTGGCGTCACGCTGCGCACGGGGCCGAATTTATCGACGGTGGTCTTGCGCACGATCGCATCGACCCGACGCATCTCTTCATCTGTGAGCCCTGAATAGGCCTTCGCGAACGGCACCAACGTGCGCACGCCGTCGGTCTCGTCCCACACCGCGAACGTATAGTCCGTGTAAAGACTCGCGCGACGGCCATGACCGCGCTGCGCGTAAACAAGTACAGCGTCCACCGCATAAGGCTCGATCTTCCATTTCCACCACGTGCCCGACGCCTTGGTACGACCGACGCCGTACATCGACTCGCGCTCCTTGAGCATCAAACCTTCGACGCCGCGCGCGCGGCTCTCGTCGCGCAACGCCGCGAGCGCGGTCCAGTCCGCGGCAAGGACGAGCGGCGATACGCGCAGCAGACCACGCGCGAGCGTGCCGTCGACTGAACTGGCCAGCGCATCGAGGCGTGCGCGCCGTTCAGCGAGCGGGTTCATGCGCTGGTCCTGTCCGTTCGCTTCGAGCAGGTCGTATGCGAGCAGCGCGGCGGGCGAATCCGCGAGTATCTTGCGCGTCAGCGTCTTGCGCGCGATGCGCGGTTGCAGCCGCGCGAACGGCAATGGCGCTGCCGCGCCGGGCTCCCACGCGAGAATCTCGCCATCGATCACGTAACCATCGGGTAATGAGTCGCCCAATGCCGCGACTTCGGGAAAACGATCGGTAATCAGATCCTCGCCGCGCGACCACAACCACACGCGGCCGCCGCGTCTGACCAGTTGCGCGCGTATGCCGTCCCACTTCCACTCGATCAGCCAGTGCGCGGGATCGCCGAGCGTCGCCGGATCGGTCTGCAAGGGATGCGCGAGAAAGAACGGATACGGCAGGCCGAGGTCGCTATCGTGTTCAGGCGCGTGCGCTTGCGGATCGTCGTCGGTCTGCGGCGCGATCAGACGCAGATAGCGCGCCGCATCGGGCTTCTGTTGCGAATCGGTCCAGCCGACCATTCGTTGCGCGATCCGCTTGTGATCGACGCCGGCCACTTCGGCGAGCGCACGCACCACCAGTTGCCGCGCGACGCCGACACGAAAGCCGCCGCCGATCAGCTTGGTCAGCAGGAAACGACCGCCCCAGTCGAGTTCGTCCCAGTAGCCAAGCAGGCGCCTGCGCAACTCGTCGGGCGGCAGGCCGCGCAACGGCAGCATGCGTTGCTCGATCCATTGCGTGAGACCCAGCTCGGAGTTGCGCGACGCGGGCGGCAGGATATGCGCGATGGTCTCGGCCAGATCGCCCACCGCGTGATACGACTCCTCGAACAGCCACTCGGGCAAGCCGGCGCGCTCGCGCGCGATTTCGGTCAGCAAACGCGTCGGCACGAGTTGACGCGGCTTGCCGCCCGCGAGGAAATACGACGCCCATGCCGCGTCTTCGGGGTCGGCCACCGAGAAATAACTGGTCAGCGCCGCGAGCTTGTCGTGCGTCGACGTGGTCGCATCGAGCGCGGTGTAGAGAGCCGCGAAGCGTTTCATACGGTGCCCGTCACGGTTCGCTCGCCGCCGGTGCTTCGTCGGCGCCGGCCGCGTCGGCTTCGACGGTATCGTCGCCGTATTGCGTTTCGAACGCGCTGGCGTGCAGGCCCTGCTCGTTGAGCCAGCGCACCATCGGTTCGATCGAGCCATGCGTGACGATCACGCGCGAGGCGCCGCTCTCGCGTATCGCCGTTTGCAAACCCGGCCAGTCCGCGTGATCCGACAGCACGAAGCCACGATCGACGCCGCGCCGGCGACGCGCGCCGCGCAGGCGCATCCAGCCCGACGCGAACGCATCGCTGTAGTCGCCGAAGCGCTTGAGCCACGAGCTGTTCTGCGCGGACGGCGGCGCGACGATCAGCGCCTGTTTGAATACGCCCTTGTCTTTCGCGGCAATCTCGCCGACCAGACCGAGCGCCGGCAGACGCACGCCCGCGTCGCGATACGCGCGATTGAGCGGTTCGAGCGCGCCGTGGCAGAAGATCGGCCCGATCGCCGCATCGACGCTCGCGAGCACGCGTTGCGCCTTGCCGAATGAATAGCAGAACAGCACCGACGCGCGCCCTTCGGAGGCGTTGTGACGCCACCATGAATCGATCGAATCGAACACGCTTTGCGGCGTATCCCAGCGATAGATCGGCAGACCGAACGTCGATTCGGTGATGAACGTATCGCAGCGCACCGGTTCGAACGCGGCGCAGGTCGGATCGGCCTCGAGCTTGTAGTCGCCCGACGCCACCCATACTCGGCCCGCGTGCTCGATGCGCACCTGCGCCGAGCCGAGCACATGCCCGGCCGGATGTAGCGACACGCGCGCCGCGCCGATCGTCAGCGGCTCGCCGTAGCCGAGCGTGTGCAGCGCGATGCCGGGCAGCCGCGACAGCAGCACGCTCGCGCCCGCGCGCGTGGCCAGGTAGCGCTGATGACCGAAACGCGCGTGGTCGGAATGCGCATGTGTGATCACCGCGCGTTCGACCGGCCGCCACGGATCGATGTAAAAATCGCCGGGCGGGCAATACAGTCCCTCCGGCCGCGCGATCACCAGATCGTTGGCTTGCGGCGCGGTGTTCGTCTGACGCGACGACTGATCCATCGGCTGTCCTCGGGAAAGGAACGCGATCTTGCGAACGCGGCCAAGCAAACTATATGCCGCGCCATCGATGCCGCGCCATCGATGGCCCTGTTTCTGCTTACGGTATATAAAGCACACAGGCGTGTCGTGAGCGGCTGCCCTCCGGCAGTGCCCGGCGCGCACCGCGAGGCCTCATGCCGATCCTGCTCGACCAGCAAGCGCTGAATATCGCCAGACATCCCTGGCGCTTCCTGCTGCAAACGCTGAAAGCGTTTCGCGCGAACCAGGGGCTGCTGCTCGCGGGCGCGGTCGCGTACTACGCGTTGCTGTCCATCGTGCCGCTGCTGATCCTGGTCGTCATCGTGTTGTCGCGCGTGGTGCCGCAGCAACTGGTGCTCGACGCGCTTGCGCATCTGCTGCGCTGGCTCGTGCCCGGGCAGTCGGCCGCGCTCGTGCGCGAGCTGTCGAACTTCCTGCTGCATCGCGCGGTAATCGGCTGGGTGCTGCTGCTGACGATGATCTTCTTCAGCTCGCTCGCGTTCACCGTGCTCGAAAACGCGATGTCGCTGATCTTCGTGCATCGGGTCGTCGTGAAGCGGCGCCACTTCCTGATCTCGGCGCTGCTGCCGTACTGCTACATCCTGTTTCTCGGCTTGGGGCTGCTGATCGTCACGTTCGTGTCGAGCGCGCTCGACACGATCGGCGCAGAAGGACTCCGACTGTTCGGCCTGCACGTGTCGTTGCAGGGCTTCTCGCGAGTGATGCTGTATCTGTTCGGGCTCGCCGGCGAAATCTTCGTGCTGACCTCGGTGTATCTGGTGATGCCGGTGGGACGGCCGTCGCTCAAACACGCGCTGATCGGCGGCGTGGTGGCCGGCGCGTTGTGGGAGATCACGCGGCACGTGCTGGTCTGGTATTTCGCCACGCTGTCGCAGGTCAGCGTAGTCTACGGTTCGCTGACGATGGCGATCGTGATCCTGCTCAGCTTCGAATGGCTCGCGACACTGCTGCTGTTCGGCGCGCAGGTGATATCGCAATACGAGCGCTTCGGCCACGAACCGCTCGACGCGCCGCAACCGAGGATCAAGACCGGCTAAGCAAGCCAGTCGCAAGGAACAACCCTTGCTCGCTCGATACCGACCATGGCCGCCGATTTTGCTCGGCGGCATCGACTGGCTATCGAGGGAGCGAGGATCATGGCTGAAACCGTCGGCGATTTCATCATCGGGCGGCTGCATGCATGGGGCGTGCGGCGTATCTACGGCTATCCAGGCGATGGCATCAACGGTGTGTTCGGCGCGTTGAACCGCGCGCAGAGCGAAGCGAAAAAACGCCACAAAAGCACGGATCAGCCGGGCCCGATCGAATTCGTCCAGGTTCGACACGAAGAAATGGCCGCTTTCATGGCCTCCGCGCATGCGAAGTTCACTGGCGAGTTGGGCGTGTGCATCGCCACCTCAGGGCCGGGCGCATCGCATCTGCTGACGGGGCTGTACGACGCGCGCATGGATCACATGCCGGTGCTGGCGATTACCGGTCAGCAGGCACGCGCGGCGATCGGCGGACACTATCAGCAGGAGCTCGATCTGCCCGCGATGTTCAAGGACGTGGCCGGCTCGTTCGTCGGCTTTGCGACGATGCCCGCGCAGGTCCGCCATCTGGTCGATCGCGCGGTGCGCATCGCGCTCGCCGAGCGCGCGGTCACGGCGCTGATACTGCCGAACGATCTGCAGGACATCCCCTACGAGCCGCCGGGGCGCAAGCATGGCACGCTGCATTCGGGCATCGGTTACGCGCGCCCGCGCGTCGTGCCGAGCGACGAGCAGTTGCGCCAGGCCGCCGACGTGCTGAACGCGGGCCGCAAGGTCGCTATCCTGGTCGGCGCGGGCGCGCTGCACGCGACCGACGAAGTGATCGCGATCGCCGAGAAGCTCGGCGCCGGCGTCGCCAAGGCGCTGCTCGGCAAGGCCGCGCTGCCCGACGATCTGCCGTGGGTGACCGGTTCGATCGGCTTGCTCGGCACGAAGCCGAGCTACGACATGATGACCCATTGCGATACGCTGCTGATGATCGGCTCGGGCTTCCCCTACTCGGAATTTCTGCCGAAGGAAGGCGACGCGCGCGGCGTGCAGATCGACATCAAGGCCGACATGCTGAGCCTGCGTTATCCGATGGAAGTGAACCTCGTCGGCGATAGCGCCGAGACGCTGCGCGCGCTGCTGCCGCTACTCGAGGAAAAGAAGGATCGGCTGTGGCGCGAGCGCATCGAAGGCTGGGTGTCCGACTGGTGGAAGACGCTGGAAAAGCGCGCGCACGAACCCGCGAAAGATGGCCTGAATCCGCAGCTCTCGGTATGGGAGCTGTCGAAGCGCATTCCCCCGAACGCGATCGTCACCAGCGATTCGGGCTCGGTCGCGAACTGGTACGCACGCGATCTGCAAGTGCAGCGCGGCATGATGTGCTCGCTGTCGGGCGGGCTCGCGTCGATGGGCGCGGCCGTGCCCTATGCGATCGCCGCGAAGTTCGCGTACCCCGAGCGGCCCGTGATCGCGCTCGTCGGTGACGGCGCGATGCAGATGAACAACATGGCCGAGCTGATCACGGTCGCGAAGTACTGGCAAGGCTGGAGCGATCCGCGCTGGATCTGCATGGTGCTCAACAATGGCGACCTGAATCAGGTCACATGGGAGCAGCGCGTGATGGAAGGCGATCCGAAGTTCGAGGCCTCGCAGGACATTCCGTCCGTGCCCTATCACCGCTTCGCGGAGATGATCGGTCTGAAGGGCATCTATGTCGACAATCCCGATCAGATGGCCACCGCCTGGGACGACGCGCTCGCGTCGAATCGTCCGGTCGTGATCGAGGTGAAGTCCGATCCGAACGTGCCGCCGCTGCCGCCGCATGTCACGCTCGCGCAGGCCAAAGCGTTCGCCGAGACGTTGATGAAGGGCGACCCCGATCAGGGCAACGTGGTGGTCGAAACGGCGAAGCAGGTGCTCGGTGCCGTGCTGCCGGGGCATCACGACAAATGACGCGGTAGCGGGTCGACGACGCGTGTGCGCGCCAACGTTCGACGCAGAACGTGGCTGGTAAAATGGCGCGCGCTCCGTGCATGCGCTCATTGGGTCTGCTTCGCCGCAGGCCATCACGTCGGCCGTTATCTCATGCTCACACACGTCCTCGCCGTTTTCGCGGCGGCCCACACTGCGTCATTCGCGCAAGTCGCATCATTCGCGTCATCAGGCGTGGACGCTCTTGCCCATGCTTGACGAAACCCGCATCGCGCGCGCATTGACCGCGCGCGGCATCTCTGCCGATGCGCGGCAGCGCGAGGCCATCGGCGCGCTCGTCGCGTTGGTCGGCGGGCAGCAGCGCGCGCGGCAGGCATGGTCCACCGCCGCGTTCGGGCCGCAAGGCGTCTACTGTCACGGACTGCCGGGCCGCGGTAAGAGCCTCGTCGTCGATACGCTGTTCGAGCTTGCACCATGCCGCAAACGGCGCCTGCATTTCCACGAGTTCCTGCGCGAGATGAACCGCCGGCTCGTGCACGCGCCGCGTGGCGACGACCGGCTCGGCGACGTGTCGCGACAATGGCTCGACGGTGTCGAGCTGCTGTGCTTCGACGAATTCCATGTGCACGATATCGCCGACGCGTTCCTGATGGGCCGCTTTCTCGACACCGCGATCAAACTGGGCACGCGTATCGTGCTGACGTCGAACTACGCACCGGACGATCTGTTGCCCGACCCCGAGTTTCACGAGCGCTTTCTGCCGACCATCGCGCAGATCAAACGTGGCTTCACGGTGATCCATTTCGACGGCGTGCGCGATTACCGCTTCGGCGGCGAAGCGGCCGAGGTGCCGCGCTTTTTCGCGCCGCTCGATGCGTCGAGCGAGGCCGCGTTGCGCGATATCTTCACGAGCCATGAACGCGACGCTGCGATCGAGCCGGTCAGGCTGAGCGCGGCGGGCCGGCCGCTCGAAGCGCGGGCCGTCGGCCGCGTGCTGCTGTGGGCGGACTTCGAGCAGCTGTGTGTCGCAAGCCGCTCGCACCTCGACTACCTCGATCTCGCCGAGCGATGGCAAGGCTTGATCGTCGATCGTCTGCATACGGAAGCGCTGAGGCAGTCGCATACGCTGCAGCGCCTCGTCTGGCTGATCGACATCTTTTACGACCGCAAGCATGCGCTCTTCATCGCCTCCGATCAGCCGATCGAGACCGCGTTGAGCGGCCTCGAAGGGGCGCACGATCTGTCGCGTACGCTGAGCCGGCTTGCCGAGATGCAGTCGCGCGCATATCGCAGCACGCTTGAACGAGACGGCGAGGACAACGCGCAACACGGCATCAACGCCAAGGCTTGATGGCCGGGCATCGCACCCGCGCGCATTTCTGCAATTCTTGCAAAGCGACGGTAAAGCGTGCCAACGCCGTTTCGCGTTGACGCACGCGCCACGGCGCCGCGCGATGCATCGCCGGCCACCCGAAACAAGCCTACACTCAACCATGCCATGCCCCGCGGTACCGGAAAACTCGCCGCCAGATCAATTCGATGGGCGTGGGCGAACACGTTCGTTCTTCATCGCGCCGCTCTTTCGCGGCAAAGGAGAAGCCATGGAAAAGATCTCAAAAGCCACGGCCTTATTCATCGCAGGTTTTGGCCCGATTGTGATTGAAGCCCCGGCAAGCCGCGATCTCTACGGTCGGGCCTTCGGTATCCCCTTCAAGGAAGAGAACGGCGGCTATCTCCATACGGAGAGTCTGAACGGCGCAAACTCTTTCGCCTTGTGGCCCCTCTCCCACGCTTCTCAGTCGTGCTTCGGCACGGATTCGTGGCCTCCCGACGTACCCATCCCGCAAGCCTGGATCGAGTTCGATGTCGACGACGTCGAGGCGGCAACGGCGGAACTTGAATCGCAAGGGTATCGGATGCTGGTCAGGAACCGGAATGAGCCGTGGGGCCAGACGGTCAGTCGCTTCATCGGGCCGGAAGGATTGCTGGTCGGAATCACGTTTACGCCATCGATGCGGGAAGGGAAATGATGGCGGCCGTCAGGTTACCCGGTTAGCGCCGAAAATCGATATTCACCATTGTGAATAATGCGCGTAACTATCAGCCACTGCTTTCCTAAACTTGGCATTACGCGACCGCGACGGAAACAGTATGAAAGCATCGTTTGCGTCGAAATCGCAGTCCAACCAAGGAGAAGCGTGTCATGAACAAGGCAACCAGCAAATCGATCGCGGCCGTCGCCGCACTCACGCTGTCGGGCAGCGTCTATGCACAAAGCAACAACACGCTGGCGACTCCGACCACACAGTCGCCGGCCGCTGCAACGAGTGGCTACGGCGCGCCTGGTGCCACCAACACGGACAGCGGCGCCGGGTCGCCGACCTCGGGCCAGCCGAATAACGCGAACAGTAGCTCGACGTCCAGCCCCCCCGCTTACGGGGTTAACAACTCGCTGGCGACCCCAACCACAAAGCCGCCAGCCGGCCAATGAGAGCAATCAAGGCTGGCAACCGGGCGCAAATGAGCGCAAGCGACCAAGCGGTTCAATTTCGTCGGGCGTAGCGTGACCGAATAGCAGCGACTGGCAACACAGATCACGACGGTAGAAAAAAGTTGGTGTGACTGGCCGGTCATAACGCGCCAGAAGGCCGGGTTCGCCCCAACGTGTCGGCCCTGATTGCCACGACGTCTCGATCGCAACGCTACTGAACCAACCGGGGCATCATGATCGTCCCATAGTTGGGCCCGATGCCGTCCGTCTGGTTGTTTTTGCAGTAGTTGGGATCGTTGCCCATCTGAACGGTGATGACTGCGTTGGAGCCGCTGCCCATCTCGTTCAGGATGTGCAGGCACCCGATTGCGACTATCGGCGGAGTACTCCCTTGTCCCCCCGTGACGTTACTCACTACAGCTACGGTCACCCAGGCACAAGTACCCGCCGAACCCGCCGGGATCTGACTACACGTTGCAACACTGTGGAACGCATTGCTATTCCGCTCGTCATCGACCCGACTATGTCGCTGGAACCAAGCCGGCTGTTCGCAGATGAGAGGGAAATCCATTGCTCTGCGTTGCGGTGTCCTCCGACGCTGAGTGCCACACTCCGCATCTGATTGCTGAATGCGAGCGGCCTCGAGAAGCCATCTGGTTGTCATTTTGGCTTCGCTTATAGCGCTAAAGCATACGAGGCGTATCGGGGGAATCTGTGCGCTTCCGGACAATTCTTCAGCAATAAAGGCAAAACGGCTATTGAAGACAACACATTGGATTAGTTTATCTCGCTACGCTTTATCCTGGCCGCGTGCCTTAAACGCACGCCGAATTGCATCATGCGTGCTGTCGGGCACGCGAATCGCGGCCATTTGATGGAGTATGCCAACCTGCTCGGCTTGCAGTCCCTGGACCGGCGAAACCGGCATGCCATGAGGAGCCTGTGCGATTGCCGACCATCAAGCACTCGCTGCGCTCCATCAAATGACAAGGGACTGGCGGTATCGATCAGATACGCGTGGTCGATCTCAGCCTGGCGCGCGCGTTTTCCCCGCGTGATCAATGGCCTTGTAATACCGACCGCCCCAGAACCAGTAACTCGTTGAACTGGGTTACCAGTTCAAAACACAAGACAAACAACACGGTATAAAAGGGCCCGGGAAATTTGTGCATCCACCCCAAAATCGGCACTGAAAAGCGCGTTCTAACGGCGTCCCGAGTCATTATCCCGGTGATGGTCGCTCCAATCGCCGCCCCCGCAAGTATGTCGGTCGGATAATGCCAGCCGAGATAAACGCGCGGCAGACAAATGAAGATCGCGGTGTATAAAAGTGCGAGCATGCCGACGCCGCGCCAAACCAGAAAGATCCCAGTTGCGACCGAAATCCACAGCATTGCGTGGTCACTCGGAAAGGAGCTCCAGGCTGGCAGCACGGCCGCTTCCAGACCACCCGATGGAAAATTCAAGTGCAGCTCAGGATTAAAGAGAGGCCGCATACGGAATGGCAAATAATGGGCAATGAGCCTGAATATTGCGAGCGCAAGAAGGCCGCTCGCGATCGTCGCGACGACCATTTCACGCTCCCATTCGCCACGCTGGCTGGGTTTGAACCATATCCACCACAATACGGGCATGAGCACCAAACCTTTGAATGTGTATAGGTCCGCGATGATTCTTATCGCGTGGTTCAACATGGCGCAACTCAAAGCAATGTGCGTCAGGAAAGTTTGGATTGCGGTATCGAAAAGGTCCATTCTGCAATTTCTCTAAATTTTTTAGTTATAGAGTTTCTGAGCAGCGGGAGCGGGCACGGGTTGTGTCGCGATAGTCATTCCACCAATCGCATCTGCCCGCGGGCTTCGAGTCGTTGCTGCGCAAGAACTTTAGCCTTGACGTTTTCGCGAACCCTCACGCAGGCACATGGCCCGACGAGTTCGTGCTTCGTCATCCACACACGCACAGCCATCTGGGCGCGTGACCGCGATCGTGTATTCGTCGTCAAGAGAAGTGGTCAACACGGGGCCTTTACCAGGCCGCTCGAAAAAGATCTTGGGCATGGGATTGTTTCCATTTGGTTTCTACGTCGCGCAGCCGAGCGACCAGCGGTGTGTTGTTGATTGAGCCCTTCATGCAGTCAGTTAATCCGTTGGCTGGGTGATTTGCATCGTCGCTTGAAAACGGCCGCCGTCCCAGTATCCCCCCTAACTTTCGGACAATCAGTGTGACATCGAACGTTCGCGCTCATCGGTGCCGGTTGTGATCCAGCGCTGCCCTGATTACGACGCGGGGCCGGCGGTCTCGCAACCCGCAGCCAGCGAAGACCGTTACTCGCGATGGGTTTCAACCTGCGCTGAAAGCCTCCCTCGTCAAAAGTAACCGTCCTCCATGACGACGTTGCGGGCGCATGCTTCTCACCGTCTAGCCGACATTCGTGGATGTCCGATCACTGATCTACGATCGAAGCGAACCGCGGCAAATTCAGTGCGACGAGACATAAGCCGTATCAGCGAATACTGCCGGCATCGCGAAGCTCTCGCGCATACGCTTTGCCTCTGCGGCCGGCGTCAAGCCAAACAGACGCCTGAATTCCCTGCTGAACTGGGACGGGCTCGCATAACCCACAGCATGTCCCGCCGCCTCCGCGGTTAGCTCATTGCGCACCATTAACAGGCGAGCCTGATGAAGGCGCGTCGACTTCACATATTGCATCGGCGACACCTGCGTAATTGCCTTGAAGTGGCTGTGGAAACTCGGAATGCTCATACCCGCTTGGTCGGCCAGTTGCCTCACGTCGAGGGGCTGCGCATAGCTTGCATGAATCAGGCGTAGTGAGCGGCCTATCTGGCCGAACTGTCCTCGCATCGCCAGAGCCTCGCGCAACGCGCCTCCCTGGGCTCCGGTGAGCACCCGGAAATACAGTTCACGCAGCAGGCCGGCGCCCAACACAGCAGATTCGAGTGGCCGATGCATCGCCTCGAGGAAGCGCAGCACGGACGCTTGCATTGCGTCATCCATCGGCGTCGACATCATGCTTTGAGGTGCTGGTGCGCACTCCCCCACGCCTTCGCGGTCGATCCGCTCCGCGAGTTCGGCGGCCAATGCGAAATCGAGGTGCAGATACAGCGCGAGCAGTGGGCGCTCCTCGGTTGCGTCGGTCTCCATGCTGAACGGCACGGGCACGGACACGGCGAGGTAGTGATGCTCGTCGTATAGGTAGAGCTGGTCGCCGAAATAACCTCGCTTGCGGCCCTGGCAGACGATCACGATACCGGGGTCGTACAGAACGGGCGTGCGCGATAACGCCCGGTTCGACCGCAAGATGCGGACGCTCGGCAGTGCCGTCAGGTTGTAGCCCTCGTCGGGCGCCAACGCGCGTAGCAGGACAATCATGCGTTTCCGGCTTCGAGAGGATAAAGCTGGATGCTGGGTCGAAGCGCGTATCGTGTTCATAGTTTTATGCAAGAAAATTAGCGGAATTCGGCTTAATTTGCCTCGCGCGTCAGATTAGTATGCACTCTCCAATCGACATTCGGGAGAAGCTTCAATGGCAACCAGCAAAACTCTGCTCATGACCGGCGTCAGCAGCGGCTTTGGCCGCGCGCTCGCACAGGAAGCACTGGCGGTGGGTCACAAGGTGGTCGGCACGGTGAGAAGTGCCCAGGCGAAGCGTGAATTCGAGTCCTTATCCGCGAATGCCGCTTGGGGACGTGTGCTCGACGTGACCGACTTCGACGCGATCGACGGCGTCGTGGCGGAAATCGAGGCTGGCGTCGGACCAATCGATGTGCTGGTCAACAATGCCGGCTACGGCCACGAGGGCATCATGGAGGAATCGCCGCTCTCGGATATGCGCCGACAGTTCGATGTGAATGTATTTGGTGCGGTCGCCATGATGAAGGCCGTCCTGCCGTTCATGCGCGAGCGCCGCCGCGGCCACATTCTGAATATCACATCGATGGGCGGCTACATCACGATGCCGGGAATCGCTTATTACTGCGGGAGCAAGTTCGCGTTGGAGGGCATCTCCGAGGCGCTTGGCAAAGAGGTCAAGCCCTTCGGTATTGCCGTGACGGCCGTGGCGCCGGGCTCATTTCGCACTGACTGGGCAGGTCGCTCGATGACGCGGACCCCCCGCTCGATTTCGGATTACGACGATATTTTCAATCCCATCCGCCAGGCCCGCGAGGAAAAAAGCGGCAAGCAATTGGGAGATCCCAGGAAAGCGGCGCGCGCAATGCTGGCCACCATTGCAGCGGATCATCCGCCCACGCGTCTTTTGCTCGGTAGCGACGCACTCGGGCTCGTTCGAGACAAGTTGTCGGCATTGAACGCGGAAATCGATGCCTGGGAGGCTACCACCGTTTCGACGGACGGCTGATGACCGCCGAGGCTGAGAATCTGTCGAGAACCGTATCCCGCGGCGTCGGGTGCGAACGAAGCGATGCTTGCCCGATCTGAAAGTCCGTTGGCAATGCGTAGCAGCCCTTTATTCGTGACACCCCGAACGACGGCTCGGGGTCCGATTGCCGCTCCGGACGTGGCCAAGGGATCGATGGATCTTTCGAGGCTTCATCGCATAAGTTTCTCGAAGCAAGTCGAAGCGAGCGTGCGCTTTCTTCTGCATCCTCGCCTCGAGCGCGAGCCTCGGCGGATGCCTGCGCGCCCGATGCGGCGGGTGTGTCGCTCGCGGCCTGCCCAGGCTTCTTCAGTGCAGCGTGTAGAGAGTCTGCGGCCCCTCGGCATAGAGGGTCATGGCGACCTTCAGGATCTCATTGCGATTCCGGTCAAAGGAGGCCAGCACCTCGGCTTCGTCAGTACCGAGGGCGGAGTCGAAATGCTTCAGTACGCGGTCTTCCACAAAGAAGGTAATCTCGCGTGCCTTGTCGTATCCCCAGAACCACACGCCATGCCTGATCCCATCATAGCTGCGGCTGGGGTTGGAAAAACTGAGTGCCATGTGTCGTCCTTCGTTCTACGCCTTGGATGGACCGGGTTGCACGCTCACTACCTGCGCTGAGCGCTCCCGCTAGTGCGGATCGCCTTTCATGCTTTCGGCTTCCATCGCGGCATGCAATTCCTCGTACGCCTCGATTGGTTCCATGTCCTGATCGACGAACGCGGCTGCGCGCTCAGCGGCGGTCGACGCGTCGCCCGGGATATCGCTCCCGCTGTCGTCTTCGGTACTTGGCGGCAGCAGCATGTCCTCGAGCATCCCGCGCAGTTCGGGCGTATTCCATGGCTTGCCCAGCTTGGCCTTCCGGTTCAGGTAGTGACGAATTTCCGAGTCTTGCTCGGCCGTGAGCGGAAGCCCACGAAAAGTGGGGTCCGAGTTGTGGTGGATCATGATGCGCCTCCCGAAGCGGTTTGCGCCTTCAATGTGGAGATATCAATTTCCTGCGGTGAACATTACAAATTGCATGTGATCGCTCTGCCGCATGTCCGCGGCCAACCGATTTACTTCTTCTTCTTGGCGACACCTTCGTTCGCAACCCGCGAATGAACCGTGCTGAACGGATTTGCCGGCACTGACGGCTTCGTGGGTTGCTTGGGCTTTTTCGCTTCGCGAGTGCTGCGTAATTGACTCTTGGCCATGGTGTTGCTCCTGATGCGTTGCGTGACAAGGTGGTATTCCCAGCATACGCGCTTAGCTTGGTCGCGGCGTCAAAATGAACTGATTTGCAGTGTCGCTACGCGGAAAACTGCCAGGATTGGCCCATTTTAGCGAAGTGCAGCCGCCACCGCCTCGTCAATCTGCAGCGCAAAGCGCGCTTCAACATCGGGCACCGCGTAGCCAATTGACAGTTCCAGATACGCGTCGCCTAGCACCAACTGAACGAATGTCGCTGCCCGCAATACAGCAGTCGATTCGTCAAATCGCCTTCGCAGAATTTTTGCAGCGAAGGCACGCACGACCTTTGCGCCATTTTCGTAAAACACCTGGCCGAGTTCCGGAAGACGCTCCGCCTCAGCAACGATGGCCCGGTAAAGCCGCAGATTGTCCAGCGCGATAAGGTTTCGTGCCAACACCCACCCCAATTCGCGCAACTCGACTTCGGGCGATCCATCGGATTGCTCGTCCCGAGCGCTGGCAAGAAGTCCACCCACCTGAGCGCACATCGAGCTCACCAGTCCAACGAAGAGCGCCTCCTTCGACTTGAAGTGGCGGTAGACCGTCTGTTTGCCGACGCCAGCGGCCGCGGCGACATCGTCCATTGTTGCCAGGCCGAAACCTTGGCTTAAAAAGACGGTTTTCGCGCCTTCGAGGATGGCGGACCGCTTACGGCGTTGCAGCGGGCTCAGGTCGGGCAGAGAGTGCGTGTTCATCCGAGATAAATAACAGATCGCCGACTAGTTGACAAGACTGGTCAGTCTCGTTTAGATTCGCCACAACGAGACCGGCAAGTCTCGTTCATGTGACTTATCAACTTCGCAGGCAATCATCGAGGAGAACGCTATGGAACTGTTCATTACAGGTGGTACTGGCTACATCGGGCAAGCGGTCGCGCGCAAGGCAATCAGCCGCGGCCATCAGGTGACGGCGCTGGTGCGCCAGGACAGGTCGGCGGCCGCCAGCGCGCTGGCACGTCTCGGCGTGAAACTGCATTCCGGCGACCTGCGTGAGCCACAGTCTTTCGCTGCGACTGCCGGTGTCGCTGATGGCGTGGTGCACATGGCGTCGACCGGTGATGCTTCCGCCGGTGCCGTTGACGAGGCTGCGGCTGTAGCGATGCTTTCGCATTTGCAGCCGGGCGCGGCGTTTATCTATACGTCGGGCACCTGGGTCTACGGCAATACGGAGGGGGAGCCCGCGACTGAAGCTTCGGCGCTGAACCCGACACCACTTGTCGCCTGGCGGCCCGCAGTGGAGCGACATGTGCGGGCGCTAGCGGCGAGCCGCTCGATTGCCGCAGTGATTCTCAGGCCGGCGATGGTGCACGGCTACGGCGGCGGCGTCTTCGGCATGCTTGCCGGGATGGTCCGTCAGACCGGCAGTGTGAGGATCGTCGGCGATGGTCGCGATCACTGGCCTGCCGTTCACGTCGACGATCTCGCCACGGCTTACCTGAGCGCGGTGGAACAGGCGGCAAGCGGGGACGATCGGGTCACGGGACAGATCTTCAACGTGGTCGCGGAAGATGCCGTTGCCGTTGCCGAAATGGGTGAAGCGATTCGGGCCTCGGTCGGCGCCGATCGCGTCGAACTCTGGCCGCTCGACGATGCTCGCAAATCGCTTGGACTGTTCGCTGACGCACTGGCGCTCGACCAGACAGTAAGCGGCCAGCATGCCCGGCGAGTTCTTGCGTGGGAGCCCCACCGCCCCGGTCTGATTGCGGACCTCTCTGCACAAAAACACTTTCAGCAAATCAACGGAGCATGACGATGGCGTGGAACAGTGCGTCTTTAGAATCGATCCTCGCGACGATCGTAGCGGTTCTGTTCGCGGTTGCTGGGGTGGTCAATCTCGTAAGACCCGGCGCGGTGAAGCGCGACTTCGCACGCTGGGGTTATCCGGCATGGTTTCAGTGGCTCTGTGGCGCTCTCGAGTTGTTGAGTGCGGCACTTCTTCTGGGACAACAAACCAGAGTCTTAGGCCTAACGCTGGCCGGTGCGATCATGATCGGTGCGGTCTTCACGTTGCTACGGAATCGGGAGCCGTTCCGGCATCTCGCCCCGGCGCTGATCTTCTCGGCTCTCATTGTGGTTACTGTGGCGGTCCGCGGTTGAGGCTTCCTTGTCACCAGGCGAGTGAGCCCGGGACGCTAGCAGGCCGCGCGTGCAATCCGTGCTGCAGGTACTTGAAATACGCACACGGATAGCTGCATTGGACCAACTCCGGTTTGATAACGTGCGTCATGCGTCCGCTTTTTCGTAGCGAAGCCTTCCGGGTTAATTCTTGACAAATCAATCTGCCTACCTACCCTTAGCAGAACTTGGCAACAGCTCAATCGCGTGCGCATAACCAGTAAGGCAACGACTGTTCGGGGAGATGCTGTCCAAAATCAACGTCGATGGGTCGGTCTTCCGAAGTCAAGCTCGCTTGACCTGGCAAACGTCCACCGGCAGGTAACGGAGGGTCGTCGTGGCGGCAAGATCGATGCACCGCGCATCGTTAAGCACGTTGGCCGGCAGCGCGCGCGGTCGATTGACGATTCCGCTGACGACGCGGCACCAGCGACTCAACTCTTTTTGCATCCTCCATGCCATCTGGCTCATGGGCCTGTCACCCGTGCCGGCATTGGCGCAGACGGTGACCGAACGGCCCAATCTCTCCGGGAGCGAAACGATCGACACTCCCGCCAACAACGTCCTGTTCGTTGGCACCGATAACACGAGCACCAGCTTCTCCGGCACGATCAACAATGCTGGCGTTGCGAGCGATCCAACGTCGCAGCAAGGCCAGTTTGTCAAAACGGGAGGCGGAACACTTACGCTCGACGGCGCAAGGATCCGGGGGGGCTCCGCATTCGTGATTGGCGGTGGACTGGCGGTGACGAGCAGCGACGCCGCCATCGACTATCTTTCGCTGGGCTTGGGCAATGCCCCAACTCTTCCCGGATCGACGTCGTCTGGCACGTTGAACGTGAGCGGCGGCACGCTCACGTTCAACTCCGCGCTCCAGGTCGGCGACTTCGGCGGCACGGGCACGGTTACGCAGACTGCGGGCAACGTCGTCTTCGGTATGCCGGGCACGCCGGTGTCGCTGAACATCGGCAACCAGGGCGGTACGGGCACCTACAACCTGGCGGGCGGAACGGTCACATTCGGCAACAGCACCACCGACTTCATGACGCTCGGCCGCAATACGCAAGGCAGCCCGAGCAGCGGCACGCTCAATCTGAGCGGCGGCACCTTCAACGTGGCTAATGGGACGCTGTTCATCGGCTCGAACGTCGCGTCCTCGGGTAGCCAGGGCACCGGTACGATCAACCAGACCGGCGGTACCCTTGCAATCGGCAGCGCGTCGAGACTGTTCCTCGCGGCGGCCGGCAACGGCACGTATAACCTGTCGGGCGGCACACTGCAGATTGGCGGGAGTTCGCTGTTCGGCGACTTCAACAATCTGGGTGGCACCTATGCATTCAATCTCGGTGGAGGAACGATACAGGTGGTGGGTTCGGCGCTGAGCGCAGGCGTCAACGCAACGCTGGTCGGAGGCACGACGTCGACCATCGACACCAACGGCATGGGCGCGACATGGTCCGGCGTGCTCTCCGGAAGCGGGGCACTGGCCAAGGCCGGCAACGGCGTGCTCACGCTGACCAATGCGAATACCTATACCGGCATGACGACCATCTCTGCTGGCACGCTGGCGCTGACGGGAAGCGGCAGCCTCAATTTGACCGGCGGGATGTTAAACAACGGCACCTTCGATATTTCGGGCGTCACAACCACTCCGATTCCGGGGGTCGCGACGGGCGTCGTGCCGCTGCCGAACCTGTCGGGCAGCGGCACCGTGATCGACGGCACGAACATACTGGTGGTTGGCAGCGATAACACGAGCACCAGTTTCTCCGGCACGGTCATCAATGCCGGCACGGCGAGCGACGCGCTGCACGGCATCTTCGTCAAGACTGGCGCAGGGACGTTCATGATCAACGGTGCGCGGATTCAGGGCGGCTCGGCTTTTGTGGTGGGCGGTGGACTAGCGGTCTCCAGCGGCAGCACCGCGATCGACTATCTTTCGCTGGGCCTCGGCAATACCCTGGCGACGCAGGTCCCCGGATCGACGTCGTCTGGCACGTTGAACGTGAGCGGCGGCACGCTCACGTTCAACTCCGCGCTCCAGGTCGGCGACTTCGGCGGCACGGGCACGGTTACGCAGACCGCGGGCCACGTCGTCTTCGGTATGCCGGGCACGCCGGTGTCGCTGAACATCGGCAACCAGGGCGGTACGGGCACCTACAACCTGGCGGGCGGAACGGTCACATTCGGCAACAGCACCACCGACTTCATGACGCTCGGCCGCAATACGCAAGGCAGTCCGAGCAGCGGCACGCTCAACCTGAGCGGCGGCACCTTCAATGTGGCCAGTGGGACGCTGTTCATCGGCTCGAACGTCACGTCCACGGGTAGCCAGGGCACCGGTACGATCAACCAGACCGGCGGTACCCTTGCAATCGGCAGCGCGTCGAGACTGTTCCTCGCGGCGGCCGGCAACGGCACGTATAACCTGTCGGGCGGCACACTGCAGATTGGCGGGAGTTCGCTGTTCGGCGACTTCAACAATCTGGGTGGCACCTATGCATTCAATCTCGGTGGAGGAACGATACAGGTGGTGGGTTCGGCGCTGAGCGCAGGCGTCAACGCAACGCTGGTCGGAGGCACGACGTCGACCATCGACACCAACGGCATGGGCGCGACATGGTCCGGCGTGCTCTCCGGAAGCGGGGCACTGGCCAAGGCCGGCAACGGCGTGCTCACGTTATCCGGCCAGAACACCTTTACCGGTCCGACCAACGTTCGCAATGGCGTGCTCAATCTGACCGGCTCGTTGCAGTCGCCGGTCCATGTGGAGGCGAACGGAACCCTGGGCGGTACAGGAACGGACTTGAACACCGTCACTAATGCCGGAACGGTTGAGCCGGGCTTCGGGCTCCCGGCAGGGCAATTCGGTGCGATGACTGTCAAAAATTTCGTGGGTGCCGGCGGCACGCTCGCGCTGCGGACGTTCCTCGGTCTGGATGGCTCGCCGTCGGACAGACTCATCATCAACGGCGGCAGCGCCGACCCTTCAGCCGTACGCATCACGAACGCAGGCGGCTCCGGTGGGTTGACGACAGGGAACGGCATTCTCGTCGTCGAGACAACCAACGGTGGCACCACGGCGTCGGACGCCTTTATGCTCGTCGGCGAGGCGCGCGGTGGCGCCGAAGACTATCGTTTGTTTCGCGGTGGCCTCAACAGCAGCAATCCCGAGGACTGGTTTCTGCGCTCGTCGTTCGTCGTGCCGCCCCCACCGGAGGGAGGCGAAGAGGAACCGGGAACTGGACCTGGCACCGAGCCCCCACCGGATCCGCTGCCGCCAGGCGTCTACCCGATCATCGGGCCGGAACTGGCCACCTATGGCGTAGTTCAACCGGTCGCCCGGCAGATGGGTGTCGAGATGCTCGGGACGCTCCATGAGCGCATCGGCGACAGGCTCACGACGGCGAGCGGCGGCGCGGGCGGCTCGGGCTGGGCAAGCTCCGCCTGGGGACGCGTGTTCGGCGGCCAGATCGACAACCGCTACGGGGCTTACGCCGATCCGCGCGTGAGCGGCGGAGTCGGAGGCGTGCAGACCGGTCTCGACATATGGCGTGGAAGCGTCTGGCCCGGTCATCGCGACGCTGCGGGCGTCTACTTTGCATACGGCTACGGCAGTGCAGATGTCGACGGCCTGGTCACCAACGCAACGGCAACCGGATACACGCTGGAGCACACCGGCTCAATGCATCTGAATGCATATACAGGCGGAGGCTACTGGACGCACTACGGCCCCAGTGGCTGGTATGTCGATGCGGTTGTGCAGGGTACGCACTACGACGGCGCCGCGACCACTCAGTTTGCGAATCTGCCGGTCCGGGGTACGGGCTTCGCGACATCACTCGAGGGGGGCTATCCGATCCCGCTGCCGCTCGGCCCGGGTTTCGAGCTGGAGCCGCAGGCGCAGATCATCTGGCAGCACGTGTCGTTCTCCGACGCGAACGATGGTCTGGGTGAAGTCTCCCTCGGCTCCACTTCGGGCGCGAGTGGCCGCCTCGGCGTGCGCGGGAAGTGGACCATCGAAGGCAGCCAGGGAGCGGTGTGGCAGCCGTATGTGCGTGCCAACCTGTGGCGGGATTTCAATGCCCAGGCCACCACGACCTTCGCCAATGACCGGGTGCCGCTGAATGTGCAGGCCACGCGACTGGAGCTCGCCGGCGGCGTCACCGCCAGGATCAAGGAGCGGCTGAACCTTTACGGACAGTTCGGCTACCAGTTCGCTGTGAGTGGAGACAGCAATGTCCGCCGTAGTGGCGTCGAGGGCGATCTCGGCGTGCGCTACCAATGGTAGGGCCTCTAAACGTGCAAGGTGTCCTGCATCCCGACCTTCCTGATCGTAGAGCATCAAAAGCGGCCTCAGGATGCGGAAGCCATCGACCGCCAGCAACGGGGGGCGTGCTGCCGATCGATGCCATGCGGTGTGCAAGCTGTGTGTGCAAATCGCGTGAGGCGGCGACCGGCCATGAAGGTCATTCTTCAGAATCATTCTCTGGACGTACAGGGGGCGGCTCCGCACCGGCAAACGGCCGTTCGATTGGCGAAAATGAGCTGCGTCCTCCGCCAAAAGCTGTCTCTCGCCCCTGCCCTCATCCAAACCGAACACAATAAGCAGGCGGCAAATGCGCTGAAATCAAATGCCAGCTTTCGCCGCCGTCGTCGGACGTCCATAGCGCGCCGGTGGTCGACGCCATTGCGAGGCGCGTGCCGGAGTCGTCTACAGCGAGCCCGTGCCGATACACGAGGTCATACGCCGGTGCAGGCGGCAACCCGTTCGAGAAACGCTCGAACGTGCGGCCGCCGTCGCGTGTGCGCGTGACGACGAACTGGCCGTCCACCGGGATCCGGCACTGGTCTTTCACGGCGGGCACAAACCACGCGGTGTCCGGCTCGCGCGGATGCACGGCAACCGCGAAGCCGAAGCTCGATGGCTGCGCTTCGATCCGCTGCCAGTGCGCCGCGCCGTCGGTCGAGCGGAAGATAGCGCAGTGATGCTGCGTCCACAGCGCTTCTGGATTTGCGGCGCATTGCACCACGCGGTGCGGGTCTTGCACGTTGGCATCGCCGCGCCGCTCCGGCGGCATGTAGTCGGCCTCCATGCCTTCGGCACTAACGCGCCAGGTCGCGCCGCCGTCGGCGGTTTGCCAGACGCCGCCACACGACACGCCGATCGTCACGTGCCGGCTGTCGCGCGGATCGACCATCACGGAATGGATGCCCGGCGCGTCGTAGCCGCCTCCGAACCATTCTCGGCGCTCCGGGCGATCCCACAGCGCCCGGTTGAGCAGCCATGTGTCGCCGCCGTCGTCGGAACGGAAGAGCCCGCCGGGAATCGTGCCGGCCCACAGGACGCCCGGCTCGTCCGGGCCGCCGGTTTCGAGCGACCAGATTTGCTGGAGCGTCCAGGGAGGAGCCGGCGGGCTGGGCACGGCGGCGCTCGCATTGTCCGCGCTCGTGTCCGCGCCGTCACCGGTATGCGTCTCGTCGGCCGGCTGCGGCGGGTAGACGGGGACCGCGCACTCTTCCCAATCCTCTATGCCCGCGCGCCGGCGATGCAGCTTCACGCCGAAGTGGCCGAGATTGAGCGCGGCATACAGCGAACCGTCGCGCGGATCAGGCAGCACCATGCTCACCGGCTCGCCGACGAAATACGGCTCACCGAGCGTCCAGCCGCCCTCGCCGTCGGCTTGCAGAACGAACAATCCCTTGCGGGTTGCAACAAGCAATCGATCGCTCATGTGAGGTGTCTCCTGTCGACCAGAGTTGGCGCTTTAGCGCTTACTCTGGTCCCATGCAAAGCTCGAGTAAGAGTGGAACCTTCTTATCCGCCCGACAACGCCTGTATGACGTAAACGCGGCTTTCCTCGCCGAGCGCATCGGCCAAATGTTGTCGGTCGCGCACCGGCCGGCCGTCGACAAACACGGCGAGATGCCTTCGCAGTGAGCCCTGATCGTCAAGGATGTAGCCGCGCAGTCGAGGTTGCTCGGCGAAGACGGCCGCCAGTGCTTCACCGAGCGTGCGCGCGTCGATCTCGCGCTCGGGCGTTGCGATATGCCGTTGAATCGAAGCAGCGAAGAAGATGTGCGCCATGGCGGGGTAGCCGAGCGGGAATGGCCTGTTCGTCGATTCTGCAGTTTAGACGATCCGCAGGGTGCTTCGGGGCATCGCCATACAACAGACGACAGGTTGCGCCTCCGAAGCGGCCGTTGCGGTGTCGCGAGTCCGAAAGGCGGCTCGGGGTCGCGGGCCGCCGATCGTGACCACGAACGTTTCGGCTGAGCATGCCCGTTGCATGAGGCGGCACGCGGCCACATCCGGTCGTTCAAGCCATATCGCGCAATGACATTCAAGCGTCCGGGGACAGCTCTTAGCGAACCTGGAGCTGCGCCCAGCGTTGAATACTACTGGCGCGTGCAGCCAATTTCATTCGCTTGTCTGATCATTCGGTACTACAACAACAGAAGTAAGCGCAAGCGGCTTGCTTCCGCGACTTCAATACTTGCCGTGTCAATCTCTAGAGGGGGCACGCAATGCAGATAGAGGGATGCACGAAAGCGGCGCAATCCTGGCCATCGCTGACCGAGCACAGCGTCACGGTCCCAATGACCAGGCCCAATGCAGATTGCTGGCACGGCAAGTTCCGCCAACTCATGCAACGCGGTCCGATTGCCGCAGCAGCGTCGCCGAACCATTCATTTCCATTTCAGCGTCCGTCCACATTGGGCAGCCAGGCATTCAGGTCAGGCGCACCGCCGTCTGCCTTCGACAACTTCCTGTATCACCCGGCAAAGATAATGCGGGTGGGGATGGCAAACCCCGACGCGTCAGACGAAGGCGCACCGAAAAGCGCTCTAACAACGTTCCGGCTTGTAGTTTTCCCCCTTCTGGCTGCCCTGGGCGCTACCGGCGCTGCCGATCTCGTTCATGCACAGTCAATAACGACCACGGGCAACGTGACCCCCACGGCGCAATTGCCGTCTACCTCGATCATCACGGGCCCCGTCCAGGTGCCCGCGGCCGTTGGCGTCGGCAACGGCACAAACGGCAGTCTTACCATCGAAGGCGGCGCAAGCGTCACATCCAACACCGGGTCCGTCGACAGAAACATATGGGGCGTGGGTGCCGGAAACATGGCCACGGTGATCGTGACCGGTCCGGGGTCGACTTTTACGAGTTCGCCGGCCAACGCCAGCAATCTGGAGCTCGGTCAGAACGGGGGGATGGGCAATCTCACCATCGAGAACAGCGGGACAGTCAACGCACCATTTCTGCGCGTTGGTTCCGGCGTCAACGGGCCGCCCGACACCACCGGCGGCACGGGCTTCATCGCGATCACCAGCGGCGGAGCGCTCAATATCACGGGGAGCCCCTTTGCCACCGCCGATCAGATCGGCTGGCTTTCCAACTCCGTAGGTACGGTGACGGTAAACGGCACTGGCGGCGGGGCCACTTATACCAGCGGCCCTCAGATCAGTGTCGGCTGGGCGGGGGTGGGCACTCTGAACATCATCAATGGCGGACTGACTACGGCCAACGGCGGAATGGACGTCGCAGTTCTGGCCAACAGCACGGGCACCGTCAATGTGAATGGCGGCGGCACACTGGCGACGACGTTCCTGACAGCCGGTTGCGATCCGGTTCGCATCGGCCAGCAGGGATGCACCAGCGTCCAGAAGGGCAATGCACAGCTTAATTTCAACGATGGCACCTTGCGTGCGCTGACGAGCAATTCAGGCTTCCTCACTGCCTTTTCCGGCACAGAACTCAACATCATGGCGGGCGGCCTGAGCATCGACAGTCAAGGCTTCACGGTCGCCACCGATACCACCTCGGCCTTCACCGGCGCGGGCGGGCTGACCAAGATCGGCAGCGGCACGTTCATTACGAATGCAGCCAACAGTTACAGCGGTGTGACTACGGTGACGGGCGGCACGCTTGCAGCGGGCGCGGTCGATGTCTTCAGTCCGAATTCCGCGACCGTGGTCAATCCTGGCGGAACGCTCGCCCTGCAAAGCTTCAACCAGACGCTCCCCAGCCTTTCGAACGCGGGCGCGGTCGTGCTCCCGGCAATTGCGGGTGAATCCAGTCCAGCCACGACGCTGACCGTCAACGGTAGCTACTCCGGTAGTGGCGGCCACCTCGTGCTCAACAGTTTTCTTGGCGGCGACGGCTCTGCGTCCGATAAGTTGATTACTGGCTCGGCCTCAGGCACCACGAGTATTTTCGTCAACAATGTCGGTGGACCGGGCGCGTCGACCCCGGGCAACGGCATCCTCGTAGTGCAGCAAGCAAGCGCGGTGACACCCGGTGTTTTTGACCTTGATAACCCGGAGCTGCGCGCGGGCCTGTTCGATTATCGCCTGTACCCGGGGGGCCGCAACGGTACGGACCCCACCAGCTGGTTCCTGCGGTCGTCCTTCATCGTGCCACCGCCACCTGGACCACCACCCGAGCCTCCAGGACCACCTGGACCACCTCAACCGCCGGGGCCGGAGGAGAACGTCGGCACCGAACCGCCGCCTCAACCTTCACCGCCGGGCGTGTGGCCCATCATTGGACCGGAGCTCGCGACCTACGGCGTCGTCCAGCCCATCGCCCGCCAGATGGGCCTGACGATGCTCGGCACGCTGCATGAGCGCATCGGCGACACGCTTACGGCCGCCGGTGGCGGCACGGACGGTTCGGGCTGGGCGCAGTCCGCCTGGGGCCGTGTGTTCGGTCAGCAGGTCGATAACCACTATCAGGCGTTCGCCGATCCACGTGCGAGCGGTTGGGTCGGGGGGCTGCAGACTGGCCTCGACCTGTGGCGCGGCAGCATCTGGCCGGGCCATCGCGACACCGCTGGCGTGTACTTCGCCTATGGCTATGGCAATGTCGATGTCGACGGTCTCGTCACCAACGCGGCGGCCACCGGCTACGTCCTTGAGCACACCGGTTCGATGCACCTGAATGCGTATTCGGGCGGTGGCTACTGGACGCATTACGGCCCGAGCGGCTGGTATCTCGATGCGGTGCTGCAGGGCACGTACTACGACGGCAACGCGGGTACGCAGTACGCCAGCCTGCCGCTGCGCGGCTCGGGCTTTGTGACCTCGCTTGAAGGGGGCTATCCGGTGCGGTTGCCTCTAGGGCCTGGCTTCGTGCTCGAGCCGCAGGCGCAGATCATCTGGCAGCACGTATCGTTCAGCGATGAGAACGACGGCCTGGGGCCGGTTGCGCTGGGCTCGACTTCGGGCGCCACCGGGCGGCTCGGCCTGCGAGGGCGGTGGACCATCGAGGGCAGCAACGGTGCCGTATGGCAGCCGTATGTGCGGGCGAACCTGTGGCGGGACTGGGGCGCGCAGGCGAGCACGGCCTTCGGCACCGACCCGGTGCCACTGAACGTGCAGGCCACGCGCGTGGAGTTCGCCGGGGGTGTCGCCGTGAAGATCAAGGAGCGTTTGAGCCTGTACGGCCAGTTCGGCTATCAGTTTGCCGTGAGTGGAGACAGCAACGTCCGCCGCAACGGCGTCCTCGGAGATCTCGGCGTGCGCTACAGCTGGTAGGCATCGCGGTGCGGAACGGCGTAGTCAGGGCCTTTTGCTTGTTCGATCGCTTGCCAATGCTGCGCGAAATTGCGTCGCTGCAACGTTCCCGCAGCATGGAGTGTGACGATAAAACCATTCAGCAGTAAGCACTGCCGCGACCAGAGCAACGGTGCAAAAGGCCACGTCAGCTAACGGCCGTTCCAGTATCAAAAGCGGCCGTTGTTTGTGTCTTTGATCGAACGGCAGAGATGGGTCGAGATGGACTGTGTGAAAACGCAAAAGTACTCAGTTTTCGGGTGTCGCTTTACCCTTGGCAAGTTGCTGCCAGCCATACGGCGCGGTCTGAACGGTCGGCTTTTCCCAACGCCGCACTGAGTGTGCGTTTCCACACTGCCTCGGCCACTTCATTCAGGAGTCTTGGCTACATCGGTGACAATCCGTCTACAAGTTAACTTTTTGCTGCGCTCGGCGAATTTCGTCCGTCACCCCAGCGATGGTCTGTAATCTGTCCCTTCTGCTGCGGACAAGAGGTTGGAGTTGTGAGATCAGGATACGGCGCGATATTCACCGCCTTAATCGCCGCGGCGCTGTTCGGTGCCGCGACGCCGTTGGCCAAGTCGCTGCTCGGCTCAGTCAACCCCTTCATGCTCGCAGGGCTGTTTTATCTCGGTAGCGGCCTGGGGCTTGGCGTCGGCATCGCGTGGCGTGCCTTTCGATCGCGCGGGCTTCAGTCCGCCGCGGACCACCGCATCACCAAAGGCGAGTTGCCTTGGCTGATCGGGGCGATAGCGATGGGTGGCGTCGCCGGCCCCGCATTGCTGATGCTGGGCCTGTCCACCACACCAGCGGCAACGAGTTCGTTATTGCTCAACCTTGAGGGTGTGTTGACCGCAGTGATTGCCTGGGTGGTCTTCCAGGAAAATGTCGACATTCAGGTTTTTCTCGGGATGGTGGCGATCGTTGCGGGCGGCGTGCTTCTGTCGTGGCATCCCGGACAGTCAGGCGTGCCGGTGGGTGCGTTACTGATCGTCGGCGCATGTCTGTGCTGGGCAATCGACAACAACCTGACGCGCAAGGTCTCGGCGAACGACGCGATGGTGATCGCGTGTCTCAAAGGGATGGTGGCCGGTCCCGTGAATCTCGGCATTGCGATCGCGGCGGGCGCTTCGCTTCCGTCAGCAGGAACCATGGCGGCAGCGATGCTGACCGGGCTTGGCGGTTACGGTATCAGCCTCGTGCTGTTCGTTGTTGCACTTCGCCATCTCGGTACGGCGCGTACAGGCGCGTACTTTTCCGTCGCGCCGCTTTTCGGTGTCATGCTTTCGCTGATCATATGGCCCGCGCTACCCGATCTGTCTTTCTGGATTGCCGCCGCCCTGATGGCGCTGGGCATCTGGCTACATGTGCGCGAGCGGCATCAGCATGAGCACAGCCATGAGTTACTTCAACACGCGCACCGGCATCTCCATGACGAGCACCATCAGCATGCGCATGATTTTCCTTATGCCGGTGAGGAGCCGCACACGCACCCCCACGTGCATCTGCCTATTACACATTCGCACGCGCATTTCCCCGATATCCATCATCGGCATCAGCACTAGCTGTCCTCCGAGGTCGTCATTTCCCCAGGGCGGCGCAGCATCTTGTCGACTTCTCCCGCGTGCATCTCCTCGACGTGGATCATCTGACGGGCGAACTCCTCGAGTGCAACCGAGCGGTCCTCGACGAGCGCCAGCAGGTCGCGATACAACTGCAACGCAAGATTCTCGGCTTGCAGCGACTCGCGGAGGATCGAAGAGATATCGAAGGTGTGCGAGTCGAGCAGAGGACCGATCGCAAGCGACGGATAGGCGCCCAGAGTCGTGATCCATTCGCCGGCCTGCTGTGCGTGCAACAACGATTCATCGGCCTGCGCGCGCAACCACGACCTGATCGGAATGCGTCCGAATCCGAAAACAAGGAACGAATAGTGCGTATATCGGACGACGCCGGCCAACTCGGATTCGAGAATCCGGTTCAGCACCGCAACAACGTCTTCCTTATTGATCTCGGCCATTTGAAGTCTCCTTTCATGGCGCGGCGAGGCGTCCGGCCTCGCGACCGAGTAGGCCGGCAAGCGGCCGCAAACCATGGCCGCGCGCCTGAACGAGACGGATAGAGATCCCGCCGGCCCACCGCTTTTCGCATCAAGCGTTCACGACGTCGACGAGCGCCGTACGCTCAAGTGCCCTTCCCCTTCTTCACCCGCTCGATCTGCTGCTTCGCCGCCTGATACACGGCTTCCGGCGTGAAACCGAATTTCTTCTTCAGATCCGCGATCGGCGCCGATGCGCCGAACGTATGCATGACGACCTGCGCACCGAACCGTCCTGTATACCGATCCCAGCCGAGCGACGCAGCCTGCTCGACCGCGACGCGCGCCTCGACGTCCGCGGGCAGCACCGACTCCTGATACGCGCTGTCCTCGCGCTCGAAGATGTCCCACGAAGGCATCGACACGACGCGCGCCGCGATGCCCTCGCTCTTCAGCTTCTCGTACACGTCGGCGCAGATCGACAACTCGCTGCCGGTCGCCATCAGGATCACCTCGGGCTTCTTGCCGTCGGGCGCATCGGCGAGCACATAAGCGCCGTGCCTGACGCCGCTCGCGGACGCATAGCGGCTCCGGTCGAGCGTCGGCAGCGGCTGGCGCGACACGACGATGCACGCCGGCCGATGCGGCTGCGTCAGCGCGACACGCCATGCCTCGGCCGCTTCGTTCGCGTCGCCGGGACGCAGCACCGTGAGGCCGGGCACGCCGCGCAACGACGCGAGCTGCTCGATCGGTTGATGCGTCGGACCGTCTTCGCCGAGCCCGATCGAATCGTGCGTGAACACAAAGATGGCAGGCACTTCCATGATCGCGGACAGGCGGATCGGCGGCTTCATGTAGTCGCTGAAGATCAGGAACGTCGAGCCGTACGCGCGCAGATTCGATATCGCAAGACCGTTGACCACCGCGCCCATCGCATGCTCGCGAATGCCGAAGTGCAGATTGCGGCCGGCATAGTTATCCGCCTGGAAGCTGCCGGCGCCTTCGAACTTCAGGTTGGTTTTCGTCGACGGCGACAGGTCCGCCGCGCCGCCGATCATCCACGGCACGCGCGCGGCAATCGCATTGAGCACCTTGCCCGACGATTCCCGTGTCGCGATGCCCTTCGGGTCCGCGTTGAAACTCGGGATGTCGCTGTCCCAGCCCTGCGGCAATTCGTGCGCCTCGATCTGCGCGAATTCGCGCGCGAGCTCCGCATACTGCTTTTTGTAGCTGTCGAACTTCGCCTGCCATTGTTCGCGCGCCGCCTTGCCGCGCGCGCCGATGCCCTGCGCGAAGCGCTCGTGCACGCCCTCGGGCACGTAGAAGAACTTGTCCTCGGGCCAGCCGTAGAACTTCTTGGCCAGCGCGACTTCCTCGACGCCGAGCGCTTCGCCATGCGCGGACGCGGTGTCCTGCTTGTGCGGCGCCCCCCAACCGATGATGCTGTGGACCACGATCAGCGTCGGCCGGTCGGTCACGCTCTTCGCTTCGACCAGCGCCTTTTCCAGCGCGGCGGTGTCGTTCGCATCGCCGACGTGCAGCGTGTGCCAGTTGTAGCCGTGAAAGCGGCTTGCCACATCGTCGCTATACGCGAGGTCCGTATGGCCTTCGATCGTCACGCGGTTGCTGTCGTAAATCCAGATCAGGTTCGACAGCTTCAGATGGCCCGCGAGCGAGGCCGCTTCGTGCGAGATGCCTTCCATCATGTCGCCGTCGCCGCAAATCGCGTACACGCGGTAGTCGAACAACGGCGCGTCCGCGCGATTGAAGTGGCTCTCGTACCAGCGCGCGGCCATCGCCATGCCGACGCTATTGCCGAGCCCTTGCCCAAGCGGTCCCGTGGTGGTCTCGACGCCGGTCGTCATCCGGTACTCGGGATGGCCCGGCGTATTGCTGTCGATCTGGCGGAAATGCTCGATGTCGTCGAGCGACACGGCCGGCGCGCCGGTCGGCTTGCCGTGTTCGTCGACGGCTTTCACGTTGGCCAGATGCAGCAGCGAATAAAGCAGCATCGACGCATGCCCGGCCGACAGCACGAAGCGGTCGCGATTCGGCCATAGCGGCTCGTCAGGGTCGTAACGCAGATGGTGTTGCCACAGGTGATAGGCGACCGGCGCGAGCGCCATCGGCGTGCCGGGGTGGCCGGAATTGGCTTTCTGCACGGCGTCCATCGACAGCGTGCGGATCGTATTGATGCACAACTGATCGAGGGCGGAATCGTTTTGCATGGGACGCTCCTTATTCGGCAATTCGGCAGACGGCCGACGCGCGCCGCGGAGCGCGCGGACGGATCGGCGCATCGTGTCGACATGGAATCGCGCGCGTCCGGGCATGTCGATAAGGACGCGAAGCCGCACGTGGAACCGCACACGTGCCAGCGTCACCGCCGAAAGCGCGCGGGGAAATCGCGGCGAAGCCCACAGATGATGCGCCTAACCGCGCAACCCTGCACGCCACGCCGCCGCGGGTCGGTTGCTTCGCGAACGACGAAGTTCAGGCCGACTGCAGCCAAAGCTCGACGACCGGACCATGCTTGCCGTCGATCGGATCGAGCGGCGGAAACGGCAACGCCAGCATCTCGGTGAGTTCCTGCGGCGTCAGCGCTTCGCGGCGAATGTCCCATTGCTGCCCCAACGGATAGCCCGCCACCACCTGAAAATGCCGCTCGAACGATTGCAGACAATGGCCGGTGCCGGCCGGCAGCAGCAGCACGTCGCCCGCGCGCACCGTCACCACGCGTCCGCCCGGCCCGCCGACGATCACCTCGGCGCTAGCGTCGGTCACGCCGAGCACCTCGTGCGCGGTCGCGTGAAAGTGATGAAAGTCGAAGATGCTGTTGCGCCACTGCGCCGGCCATGCATTGCGCTCGAACAGGATTTCGAACCCGGCGGCCAGATTGCCGCTGCGGGGCGACAGCGCGCGCCGGTACAGCACCACCGGCAGCTTGCTGTTGTTCGGCACCCAATCATGCGGCTCCAGCATGAACGCTTCGTATTCGGTCTGCGCGGCGTCGAAGCCGTGCCTGGACTCGTTGAACATGGTTGCTCCTGGCTTGTGATGCGGTTGCCGCGAACCCGCGGACGAGCAGCCGGCTAGCCTCCGCCGATGCCCTGCAGCACCTTGCCCGTGCCGCCGCACACCGCGCAGCGAGCGCCCTCGACCTTGCCCGTGCCGTGGCAGGCGGCGCACAGGTCCTCGCCAGCACCCGGCGTGTTGGGCGGCGCTTCGTCGCCGGGGTTCATCGATTCGGTTGGATTGTCCGGTTGCATGCGCTTTCTCCGGTTGGATGTTGACGGATTCGAGGCGCGGGCTGGCACGCATCGCGCCGCGTCATTGCTCGCCCGGCTGCTTGTGATGCGATTCGCGCCCGCCGCCCCCCGGCGGCTCCGCGTGCTCGCCGGTGCCGAGCGGCACTTCGGCGCCGTGGCGCGGCCGCTCGCTCGACCGTGGCGGATTGGTCGCTTTGTCCACGCCGGTCTGCACGACCGGTTCGATGCCGAGCGGACTCGGCTCGACGTAGTGCGTGCCGCTCGGCTTGTTGCGGGCTTTGACTTCGTCGGACAGCGTGGGTGCGGCGCGGTTCTCTGGCGTCGCGGACTTCTCGCCGCCCGGCGTCGCGCTCTGCTGCGGGGTGTCGGTCGATTGGGGATCTTGCATCGCGCCCTCCTCGTTTGTTCTGCCCTCGATTCGCGTCATTACGCGCCATCTCGAACGGGCACCTGGTTCATGCAGCAACATTCGAGCCTTGCCGGAGAAGTCCGCGCGCAGTGCAACAGGCACGGCCGTTGCGGCCTCGAAGGCAGTAGCACGGCACGTTCGCTTTGTAAAAAAGCGCCCCCGAAAGGAGAATCTCATGAGCATTACGACAATTCGCGTATCCGATACCGAGGTGCAGGTCGAGCGGACGCTGTACACCTTCGCGCAAAAGAGCGACGCCGATGCGTTTCAGAACTGCGTTGTCGACGGTTCGATCGACACCTGCTATCGCGATCATCCGCCGCTGTCGGCGCGCCCCACCCTGCCCGACGAACATCTGGACGATCCCGCGCGCGGCAGCACGATTTCGCCGTCGCTCGGCGGTATGCCTTGAGGGCTCTGCGCCTCTCACGGAAGCACTGTCAAACCGGCTGCGTCCGCTCAGCCTTCGGGCGCGGCACGATCGGCCGCGACGAGCTGGCGGCCGTACGCAATCGCGGCGCGGCGTGCTTCGTCGGCGGTCGCATAGGGGCCGATCTGCGGTGCGCCCTCGAACGGGAACAGAATCCGCCTGTCCGCTTTCCTCACAACCTTCAGTCCACCTATGTATCGGCCGTCGCCTGTTCCGTGATAGCTGGCGAAAATCTCGAAGTCGTCGTCGGCAACGTCGGCCTTGTGTCGCGCCATATGCGCTCCTCGTCCTGTGCTTTGCGTGGCGATGTCCACTGTGAGCCGGGCGCGCGCGGTCATCGCGATGCGGCGCGCGTGCCGCATTCCAGCAATTGGCGTTCCACGCGAACGACATCCGTCGGCATGCGGCACGAGCATTGCGCGTCTGAATGAAGACTATGGGGAGAGGACTGATGGATTTACCTGACACGAGCCGGCAAGCGCCTAGTGCAATCGGCACATTCGACCTGAACCCGACAACCCACGCGCAAATTTCGATGCAGTCGCTGTCGCTGCCGCTGCATCCGCATACGCCGATGCCGCCCGAAGTCGACCCCGACATCGCGCCGAACACGCCGCCGCCGAACATCGACCCCGATCCGATCCCGGACGATCCGGTCGACGTTCCGCACGAACCACCGGAAGGCGATCCGCCTGCGGCGCCGCCGCCACAGCATGCATGGCGCAGGCGTGCGGCGCTAGCCCGCCGGCGCGCGCATCGTCGCGATCGGAATCAGGAATTCGGACACGCCGGTCAGAATGATCTGCACGCCGATGCATAGCAGCAGGAACGCCGACACCCGCAACGCGACCTTGGTGCCCTCGACGCCGAGATAGCGCGCGAGGATCGTCGCGCGGCTGTAGATCAGATACACGCAGACGGCCACCGCGAACGTGATGGCGACCGACGCGATACCCGACATCACGAACGCCGATAGCTTGTGCGTGCGATTCGCCGACAGCGCGATCGCGGTCGCGATCGAGCCGGGCCCAGTGGTCAGCGGCACGGTCAGAGGAAAGAACGCGCGCGATTTCGCGGTTTCGGCGTCGACGCGCTTGACGTCCGTCTGCTCGACCGGCGTGTCCGGCGCATTGAGCATTTGCCAGCCGCCCACGGCAAGCGCGAGCCCGCCGCCGATGCGCAGCGCCTCCATCGAGATACCAAAGAAATGCAGGATCGGCGTGCCGATGAAGAATGCCACCAGCAGCACAACGGCGGCGTTGATCGCGATCTTGCGGGCGAGTAGGGTGCGCTCGTCGAGGGTCAACGACGCGGTCCGGTCCAGAAACACAAACGCGCCGCTGAACGGATTGATGATGCTGATTAAGCCGATAAAGCCAAACATGATGTCCGAGATCAGACTTTCGACCATGTGCGTGTCCGTGTGTCTGCTTGTCTGCGTGTGCTCGCGCGAGTTCGCGCCTGGGCGCGCTGCCGGTCATGAACCCGGTTGGAATCGCCCGGTCCGGAAAATGCTGCAATGCTCGCAGATCATATCGCGGCGCGCCAGTCGGCCTGCAAAAAAGCCGCGCGATGCCTTGCACGCGACGGCGCGTCCCGCTTTGCACTGCAGCAATCCGGGCTGGAAAGATGCAAGTGCAACGGTCGAAACTCCGACATTTATTTTGACCTGCTTTACGGGACCGAAGTATCCGGCATACAGTCCTCAGCGAAGCCGGAATTTCAACGACACATACCTACTGGTTCGAGGAGTTGTCCACATGCTGCTTCGTGTACTTGCCGCGTTGCCGTTCGTCGGCATCCTGGTCGGCGTTTCGTTTGTCAATCGCGTCGAGCCGATCGTGCTCGGCATGCCGTTCGTGCTGGCCTGGATCGTCATGTGGGTGGTGTTGAGCGCGATCATCATGGCGATCATCTATAACCTCGATCCGTCCAACCGACACGTCGCCGCCGATGGCGAGGAGGTTCGCCCATGAGCGCACTCGTCATCATCGCCGCCGTTACGCTATTCGCGCTGTTCCTCGGCGTGCGCGCAAGGCGCGGCCACGACATGAGCCTCGAGCAGTGGACCGTGGGCGGCCGCAGCTTCGGCACCGCGTTCGTGTTCCTGCTGATGGCCGGCGAAATCTATACGACCTTCACGTTCCTCGGCGGCAGCGGCTTCGCGTACGGTAAGGGGGCGCCGGTCTACTACATCCTCGCGTACGGCACGCTCGCGTACATCCTGTCGTACTGGATGCTGCCGCCGATCTGGCGCTACGCGAAGACGCACCGCCTGGTCTCGCAGCCGCACTTCTTGAGGCGCAAATACGAGAGCCCGGCGCTCGGCACGCTGGTCGCGCTGGTCGGCGTGGCCGCGCTGATCCCGTACCTGGTGCTGCAATTGAAGGGCCTCGGCATCATCGTCGCGACCGCGTCGTACGGTGCGATCTCGTCGACGGCGGCGATCTGGATCGGCGCGATCGTCGTGACCTCTTACGTGATCGTGTCGGGCGTGCGCGGCTCCGCCTGGAACTCGGTGGCCAAGGATCTGCTGATTCTCGCGATCGTGCTGTTCCTCGGCATCTATCTGCCGCTGCATTACTACGGCGGCATCGGCGAGATGTTCCGCACGATCGACGCCGCCCGTCCCGGCTTCCTGACCTTCCCGGCGCGCGGTTCGAGCGTCGTGTGGTTCCAGTCGACGGTGCTGCTGACCGCGCTCGGCTTCTTCATGTGGCCGCACACGTTCGGCTCGATCTTCACGGCGAAGGACGAGCGAATCTTCCGCCGCAATGCCGCGATTCTGCCGCTCTATCAGCTGATCCTGCTGTTCGTGTTCTTCGTCGGCTTCGCGGCGACGCTGCGCGTGCCGGGCCTGAAGGGCGCCGACATCGACCTGTCGTTGTTCCGCCTGTCGCTGCAGACGTTCGATCCGTGGTTCGTCGGCGTGATCGGCGCGGCCGGTATCCTGACCGCGCTGGTGCCGGGCTCGATGATCCTGACCTCGGCGTCGACGCTGCTCGCGAACGACGTGTATCGCGGCATGGTGAACCGCAACGCGTCGGATGCATCGGTCGCGGTGATCGCGCGCGTCCTCGTACCGGTCGTGGCGCTGGTCGCGGTCGCCTTCACGCTGAACGGCGGCGAAACCATCGTCGCCCTGCTGCTGATGGGCTACAGCTTCGTCACGCAATTGTTCCCGGCCGTGCTCTGCAGCCTGTTCCCGCACAACCGCGCGACCAGGCAAGGCGCGTTCTGCGGCATCGTCGCGGGTGTCGCGGTGGTCACACTGACCACGACGCTGCACTGGAGCGTCGGTCAACTGATGCCGTTCCTGCCCGATGCGCTGAAGGACGTCAACATCGGCTTCCTTGCGCTCGCGGTGAACGTGATCGTGTTCGTGATCGTCAGCGCGGTGACGCAACCGAGCGCAGCCGAGCAGGAGAAGCACGCGTCGGCGCATTGAAAGACGTCGCCGCGGCGTGATTCGAGGCTTGCTGTTTCGAGCGCCCGCATTTGCGTAGCTGGCGCCTGACGCATCTGAAGGGGCTGTTCGTTTCGGCGACAGCCCCTTATTCTTTCTGTACACGGCTCGACCGCGCTCTCGACGATCCACGGAGTCCCGAATGTCCTACGTTCTCTACTACTCGCCCGGCGCGGCCAGCATGCCCGTGCACTGGATGCTGCTCGAAATGGGCGTGCCGTTCGAAGCGCACCTCGTCGATATCGACGCGGGCCAGCAGCGCGATCCCGAGTATCTGCGTCTGAATCCGGCCGGGCGCGTGCCCACGCTGGTCGTCGATGGCGTGCCGCGGCACGAATCGGCCGCGCTGCTGATGCTGCTCGCCGAGCGCCACGCCGAGGCCGACCTCGCGCCCGCGCCCGGCTCGGCCGCGCGCGCGGATTGGCTCGAATGGATGATCTACCTCGCGAATACGCTGCTGCCCGCGATGCGCGACTGGTTCTACGCCGGCAGCGACGGTGACCCTGCGGGCGCCGAGGCGGTGCGCGCGCTCGCGCAACGCCGCATCGAAGAAGCGTGTGCACGGCTCGACAGACATTTCGCCGACGGCCACGCATACCTCGCGGGTGGCAAGCTCAGCACCGCCGATCTGCTCGCGCTCGTGCTGATGCGCTGGACCCGCAACATGCCCCACCCGGCGACGGCGGGCTGGCCGCATCTCGCGAGCTATATCCGCAGGCTGCGCGCACGGCCTGCGTTCATCGAACTCAACGAGCGCGAAAAGCTGACGGAGTGGCGCAACGAAGCCCAGTGACGTTCAGGCGGTTCACAACGTCGCTTCCCTGCCCGTCTGCGCCGCGAACGCGAAGCCGTTCTTGCCGTCGCGCTTGACCTGATACATCGCGGCATCGGCGGCGGCGACCAGACGGCGGTGATCGTCGACGTCGTCGGGATAACTCGCGATGCCCACGCTCGCGCGCACGCCGCCGATTCCCATCTGCGCGTCGGTGTCGACCACGCAGGCCATCAGCCGGCGCGCGATCTCGGCGAGCTCGTCATCGCCCGCAAAGGTGCGCACCAGCACCGCGAACTCGTCGCCGCCGATGCGCGCGACCAGATCGCCTTTGCGCACCGAGGCGCGAAACCGGGCGGATACCGCGGCGAGGAATTCGTCGCCGGTGCGATGCCCGAACGAATCGTTGACCTGCTTGAAGCCATCGAGGTCGATATACAGCACGGCGAAGCGCTGCTCGGCGGCTGCGGTCCGCGCGTGCCTGGCGGCGGAGTCGAGCGCGGCCAGCAGCTTGCGGCGGTTCGACAGGCCGGTCAGCGAATCGTGCAGCGACGCGAGCTCGAACTCGTGCGACTGCCCCGCGAGCTGACGGTTGCGCTTCGCGTACATCCCGAGCGTCGTGATCAGCATGCAAAACAGCAGCGCGGCGAGCGCGATCAGCGTGCGCGCGACGTGCGCGACGCGCAGCCGCACGTCGGCGCTCGACGCGTCGCGTTGCGCGCGCCAATAGGCCGATACGCTGCCGAGCACCGTCGCTATGGCTTCGGGCGTCGCCTGTGTCGGCGACATCGACGGAATGGGCGGTGCCGGCGACGGACTCGCGTTGACGAGCGCCGCGAGCGACGCGAAACGCCGCGCGAGTTCGGCGCGCGCCGCGTCATAGGCCGGCACGAACGACGCGTCGTGACTCGCCGGGGTGTCGGCCATCCGCTGCCACGCGGCCAACTGTTCGCGCGCGCTGTCGACGCGCCCGGCGGCTTCGAGCACGAGGCCCGCGTACTCCTGCTTCAACTGATCGGAAAACACCGTGCGGATCTGCATCGCCACATACAGCAGGCCGAACAGCAGACACAACAGCGCGGCCACGCCGACGCTCGCGGGCCCCGGCCGGAAGCGCCACACCGGCACGCGCGCGCGCGCGGCGCCGCGCAGCCCTGCTCGCCCCGCTGGTCCGACGATCGCGTCCTCAGGGATGGGAGTAGGTATCTTGTTGCCGTCGGCCGTTGTCATGTTGACGATAGCTCACGCGTCGAAAGAACTGTCCGATCCGCGCAAACAGACCGCCCTTGTGCTGCGACGACGCGCGCCGCTCCTGCTGTGCGAGCCGCGTTTCTTTCGCGTCGTGACCGGCCGCGGGCTTCGCGGTGGAATTGGCGGCATTGGCGACGTGCCGCGTGTAGCCCGGCGGTGGCGTGGGAACAATGGGGGCTGTGGGTGGGTTGGCCGTCATATCCGCGGACATATCCGCCGACATATCCGCCGAGGTATCGACCGGCGTATCGGCCAGCGTGGCGGTGAGATTCGGGTCAGGCGTACTCGGACGGATCTGCCCGGACCACGCGGCCGGGTTGGTGTCCTCGAAGCCGCCGTTCGCGCCGGCCGCTTCGAGCACTACTGGCGCGGCGCGCTGCCTGGCTGACGGCATGACAAAGGGCGCGGCGGCCTCCTCCGGCGCGTGCGCGACGGCCACCGTCGGCACCCCGGCCGATGTCGATGAACCGAGCGCCTGGCGCGCGCCCGCAATGGCATCCGCGTATGTCTGCTGATCCTGGTTGAACCAGACGCCGTAGGCGACGGTGCCCATCACACCGAAGGTCAGCGCGCCGGCCGCCGCGAGGCACAGGGCGAGGCGGCCGAAGCGCGGGGGCGGCACGCCCGATTTGTCCGGGCCGTCGAGATCGAAGCCGGTGGACCGGCTGTCCGTTGCGGAATGACGCAAGTCGGTATCGTTGGGATCGGTAACCATCGCAATACGCTCCGGGTATGCCACTTCCTGCTGACAAGCTGGCGCGCTGACGAGCCGGTGCGTAAACCGAGCTCGCGGGCCGCCGCTGCACGCAATGCTCAATGAATGTAATCCTGTCGCGAACGGCAGACAACACGGCAGCGTTGCGTTTCCGCCTCGCTTCGGTGGTGCTTCGAACGACGCCGCCAGAGACCGCGTGAGTTGGCAAAAAAGCGTGCAAAGCCGGTAAAAACTCCAACCCGGCAAAGCGCCCGATAGCCAGCCGTGCGTCTGCCGTGGGCCGATGCGACGCGGATTCTGCGAAACGCGCCAACGCGGTCGCCGTTCTGCATGCAACAACCGGGCCTGGGGGCGAACGCGCGCGCGACGCCGAACCGCCGCTTGGAACCCCCGTTGGACTGCGGGCGCCGCGCGCCTCGAGGAGCATCCCGCGATGCCGGCTACCGTGCGAATTCCCGAAGCCGTCCGTGCCGGATGGTAAGGTCACGAGCGCGCATGTCGCGAACGCCGCGCCGTTCCGGGCCCAACGGGGCCCGGCCCAACGGTGCCCGGCCCAACGTCATCGGTCAGCATAAAAATCATGTCGCACAGGTATCAGCACCAACCACTCACGCCGTTGCGCCGAGCGCTCGCGCGCTTTTCTCTGTCGGAAACCGCCAAGTACACGAAGCTGACGCTCGGCCTGTGGATCGGTTTCGGCATCCCATACCTGCTCGGCTTTCCCGACGCGGCCGTGCCGCTCGCCGGTTCGACGATGCTGACGCTGGCGCTCGGTAGCTCGATTTCGGCGGCTCGAAGCTACTTCTACAAGCGCGTGTTTTCGAACGTGGTGGCGATGCCGATTGGCACGCTGCTGATCTGGCTGACCGCGCCACACCTATGGATGGGCGCGGCGCTGCTGCCGGTCGTGATCTTCAGCATCGTCGCGCTGCGGCCGTCGCTGTTCCAGATGACCAGCATCACGGTGCCGATCACGCTCGTCCTCTATACCGGCGAACATCTTCCGCTGCTCGAACAGCGCCTGATTGGCGTGGTACTCGGCATGTTGCTCGGCTTCGTCATCCAGCAGATCGCGTTTCCGCCCGATCACGGCTACTGGGCGAACACGCTCGTCAACGACGGCAACGAACAGGCCACCGATGTCGTCGCGCAACTGGCCGCGGGACAGCTCGACAAAGCGCAGATCAGGCCGGCGGCCTCCAGGCTGCGCACGCTGAGCACGAACCTGAAGCAGGCGCACCTGCTGCTGAAGACGGACCTCGAGCAGGCGTGGGTGTCGCCGCATCTAAAGCGCAACGCGGCACGGCTGCCGGTCTTCGCGAGCTATCAGGAGACCTTCGATTCGCTGGTCAATTTTCTTGAAACGATGGACACGTTTCACGATCAGTTCGCCGCGCTCGACGCCGCGTGGCGCGAAATGTTCCTCGCGCGGCTCGCGCGGCTCGTCAACGCGCACCGGCAACTGGCCGAGGCGGCGGACCTGCGCGTCGAGCGTCCGCCGCTCGACGCGCCGCCGCTGCATATGGAGGACCTGCGTCAACTGACCGGGGACCTGCCCGCGTCGAACGTGTTCACGAGCGTGTACCTCGGGCATCTGACCGGCTATGGGATTCTGCTATGCCGGTTGAGCGAGCTGCATACCGCGTGAGGGGTGCGGGTTGCCCGGTTTCACCGCTTATTGCACGGTAATGGTCGCCTTCATGTTCGGATGGATGCCGCAAAAGATCTTGTACACGCCCGGTTTATCGAATTTGAACTGATAGGTGTCGTCCTGATCGAGCGCGGCCGAGCGGAACAGGCCCGCGTCGTTGACCACGGTGTGCGGCTCGCCGTCGAGATTTTTCCATGTGACCGTCGTGCCCGCCTTGATGGTCAGTTCCATCGGCGAGAACATGAAGTTCTTGATGACGATCGCGTTAGGCGTCGACGCGACGGTCTGTTTCTGCACCTGCATCGGCATCGTCGTTTGCGCAAGACCGAGCCCCGCCGACACCGCCAGAATCGCGACACTGTCGAGCAGAATCGCGAGCGCGCGGCCCATCATCCTGGTTAGCATCATTGACCTCCTCGAGCGTAAAAGTAGCGCGTGTCGTCAGGCGAGCGTCGTGTCGTCGAGCGTCGCCTTCAGCGGATGACGCGCGATGCTGACGCTCGTCACACCGAGCATCTTCGGCAGCTGGTCGCTCGCGACCTTCAGCGGCCCAGGGCCATCGCCCTGACCGGCGGTCGGCTGCGGATAGGCGGTCGAGCGCGCGGTATGGAACGTCACGTTGCCCTCGACCTTTGTCACGATCTGATGAATGTGGCCGTTCAACACCGTCACGGAACCGAAGCGCTTCAGATAGTTCATCGCCTGACCCGCGTCGCCGGTGCCCCAGCCCCACGGCTCGTAGATGGTCCACATCGGCATGTGCGCGAACACCACGACCGGGGTGCTCGACGAGCGGCCTTTCAGATCGTTTTCGAGCCATTCGAGCTGTTCGTCGCCGAGACCGCCGAGACCGTTCGGCTTGAAATGCATCACGTTCACGAGCCCGACGAAATGCACGCCCTGGTGATCGAAGCTGTAATAGCCGCGGTTATCCGAAGCCTTGCCGAAGCGGCTGAAGTACTCCGTGCCGGGGCCGTCGGTGACGTCATGCTCGCCGGGGACCGTGTGCAGCTCGGCGATCTTCAGTCCCGACATCAGCTGCGCGGCCAGATCGAATTCCGCGGGCTTCGACAGATGCGTGATGTCGCCTGTGTGAATCGCGAGCGGCGGACGCGCCGGCATCGCGTTGATGTAATCGATCGTCTGTTTCAGCGTGCCCGCGACGTCGCGATTCGCCTCTTTGTTGAAGCCGATATGCGTGTCGCTGATCTGCAGGAAAAGCGGCGTGCCAGCCGCTGGCGTCGCGGTGTTCGAGTCGGCCGCGAGCGCGAGTTCGACCGGCGTCAGCACGCCGCCCGACAGCATGAACACGGTGCCGAGGCCGCCGAACGCAAGACACTTCAGCGCGCCGCGACGCGCCGGATCGAATGAATGATGTGACGACATGATGACCTCACGATAGGGATTCGCCGAACCGAACCCGGTTCGTGAGGCATGACTGGCGTGGGGCGGGTTTTATTCCCGTGTTGTGCGGCGTTTGTGGGAGGCGACACCTGTACGCGAATAGAAAGCGGCAAGTAATCGCCGTGATGGATTGCGCATCACGTCAGCCGCCGACCGCCGCGATGATCCGCGCGCGCATCGCGTCGTCGGGCAGCGGTCCCGCTCCCGCGCGCACGTTGTCCGCCATGTATTGCGGCCGCCCGGTGCCCGGAATCACGACGGTCACCGCCGGCTGCGCGAGCACGAATTTCAACAGAATTTGCGCCCAGCTCGTGCAGCCGATTTCGCCCGCCCATGCGGGCAACGGCGTTTTCATCACGCGCGCCAGCAAACCACCGCCGCCGAATGGCTGATTGATCACGACGCCAATGCCGAGATCGACCGCGAGCGGCAGGATGCGCTGCTCGGCCGCGCGATCGTCGGCGGCGTAGTTGATCTGCACGAAGTCGGGCTTCTCGCTGCGCATCACCGCCGCGACTTCGTCGAACGCGCTCGACGTGTAATGCGTGATGCCGAGATAGCGAATCCGGCCGCGCGCTTTCCAGTCGCGCAAGGTCGCGAGCTGCGTGCGCCAGTCGAGCAGATTGTGGATCTGCATCAGATCGACATGCGGCTGCTGAAAACGCCGCAGCGATTCCTCCATCTGCGCGATGCCGGCCTCGCGTCCCTCGGTCCAGACCTTGGTGGCGACGAACGCCTTGCGATGCGCGTCGAGCTGCGTGAGCAGCGCGCCCGCGACCGCTTCCGACGAACCGTACATCGGCGAAGAATCGATTACCGAGCCGCCCGCTTCGAACAGGATGCGCAGCACCTCGGCGAGTTGGGCGTGCGCGGCGGCATCGTCGCCGACGTCGAAGGTGCGCCACGTGCCGCAGCCGATCACCGGCACCGCTTCGCCGGTGGACGGGATCGCGCGGCGGCTCATGCGGGGTAAGGGGGTGACGGATTGCGCGTGCGCCTCAGTTTGCGCGGACGTGACGCGCGACAACGCAAGCGCTGCCGGCAGCCCCAGCGCCGTGCGCAGAAAACGGCGGCGGTGATCGTGGTTCGACGCATGTGCCATAGCGTGTATGGTGCTCTCGTTCATGAAAGTTCGACCACCGTCCACGCTGGCCGGGCTGTCGTCGATGAATAGCGTGTCCGTTGCGGCCGCGCCGAGGCGTTCGACGCAGCGCGCAGACAGGTTTGCGTGGCGGGCTTCGCCGCGCCGAACGCCGCCGAAAGGACCACGGTCAACCGCTTTAAATCGGGATAAGCCGGTTTTGACAAACCTTGACGGTGATCATTTCGGGCATTTCATTTCTATTGCATATTCCTGCTGGGCGCCGGATGAATAAGAAAGGCGGCATGAGCCGCCTTCGCCGTTAGTGATCGACGCTGGTTAGCGCGCTCTCTGCCGCAACGGCCTGAAGAACTTTCGAATTTCGGCCGCGAGCAACGCGGGCTTTTCCATCGCCGCGAAGTGCCCGCCGGCTGGCATTTCGCTCCACTGCGCGACGTTGAAGGTTCGTTCGAGCCAACTGCGCGGCGGATGATTGATCTCCTTCGGAAACAGCGCGAAGCCGACTGGCGTGTCGATGCGCTCGCCGTCGGAGAAACGCATCGGCTGCAGGCGGTTTTCCCAATACATCTGCATCGCCGGGCCGATGCACTGCGTGAACCAGTACAGCGAGATATTGGTCAACAGATCGTCTTTCGAGAACACGCTTTCCACGTCGCCGCCGCAATCGCTCCACGCGCGAAACTTCTCGCCGATCCACGCGGCGAGTCCCACCGGCGAATCGTTCAACGACGCGGCGACGGTCAGCGGCTTGGTGCTGTGCTGATGCGCGTAGCCGCCTTCGAGTGCGGCCCAGTCGTTCTTCTCGCGCAGATAGTCCTGCTCGGCCGGCGTCAGTTCCCGCTGCGCCGCGCCGATCGCGGGCTCATAGGAACTCGGCAGGAAGTTCAGATGGATGCCGTCGATCACCCGCGGATGATGCGCGGCCAACGCGATCGACACGCCCGCGCCAAGATCGCCGCCCTGCGCGCCGAAGCGCTCGTAGCCGAGCCCGCGCATCAGCGACACCCACAGGTCCGCGACCTGGAACGCGGATATGCCGGCCTGCGCGGGCGCAGGCGAAAACGCGAAGCCCGGCAGCGACGGCGCGACGACGTCGAAGGCGTCGGCGGGATCGGCGCCGAACGCGACCGGATCGCACAACTGATCGAGCAGCGCGCGAAACTCGAAGAAGGAACCGGGCCAGCCGTGCGTGATCACCAGCGGATAAGCCTGAAAGCCGGGCGCGACACTGGCGGCGCGCCGATGTGCGAAGTGCACGGTCTGGCCGTTCACGTCGGCGAGAAATTGCGGCAGCTGGTTCAACCTGCGTTCGGCCGCGCGCCAGTCGAATTGCCCGGCCCAATAGGTCGCGAGTTCGCGCAGCCAGGCGGGGTCGGCGCCCTGCTGCCAGGCGGGCGCGGGCGTGGTGGGCGCCCAGCGGGTGGCGTGGATGCGGCGGCGCAAATCGTCGATGTCCTGATCGGCGATCGCAATCTCAAACGGGTCGATCTGCATGGCGGGTCGTCCTGGGTCGTTGGCGGCTCATCGTCATCGTACGCGCGTCGGACGAAAGCCGGACAATGGGCGTCCCTTCCCCACGATTCATTCACCGACCCACAGGAGATTGACGCGATGTCCGCTGACGAATCCAAGCTGCCGCGAGTGCTGCTGACGAACGACGACGGTATCGACGCGCCCGGCCTCGCCGTGCTCGAAGCCGTAGCCGCCGAGCTCGCGCACGAAGTCTGGGTGGTCGCGCCCGAGCACGACCAGAGCGGTACGTCGCATTCCATCAGCCTGCATTCGCCGCTGCGCGTAAGCCGCCAGGGCGAACGCCGTTTCGGCGTGACCGGCACGCCCGGCGATTGCGTCGTGATGGGCGTGCGTCATCTGATGCGCGAGGCGCCGTCGCTGGTGCTGTCCGGCGTCAATCGCGGCGGCAACCTCGGCATCGAAACGATGTTCTCGGGCACGGTCGGCGCGGCGATGACGGGTCTGCTGCTCGGGCTGCCGTCGTTCGCGCTGAGCCAGGCGTTCAGCGATCGCGAGCGCGTGCGCTGGGACACCGCGCGCACGCTCGCACCCGGTGTGATCCGTCAGTTGCTCGCGATCGAGCATGCGGCGCCGACCTGCCTGAACATCAACTTTCCCGACGTCGATGCCGCCGACGCCGGTCCGCTGACGCCGACGCGCCAGGGCGTCGGGCTCGTCAGGGACATCGAGGTGCTGCCTGAAGTCGATCCGCGCGGCATCGCGTATCACTGGCTGCGCTTCGATCGTGGCCCGCGCGAGAACGATGCCGACAGCGAAACGGCAACGGTCGCGGCGGGTCGCGTATCGGTCACGCCGCTTGCGTTCGATCGCACCGACGAAGCCACCTTTGCGCGGCTCGCCGCGTCGTTGATCTGACGGTTGCCTGCGGCGCGGCGCGGGCGCTGCTTCAGTGCGCCCCAGGTCCCGATGGCTCGGGTCTGCCGAAGGCGGGCATCGTACCGTTCTCACGCGCGCGCACGAGTTCGGCCTCTACTTCGGCGCGGGTTTTGGGGCCGTTGCTGGCGACCGCCTGATTTGCGGCCTGGTTGGTCAGCCCCGCGCGCGGCATCGACCATGGCGACTCGACGCCTTGCGTGGCATATTGCGACGACGGCCGCGCCTCTGGCACGACGCTGGCCGCTTTCTTCCCAGACCGCTCGGCAGAAGAACTTTTCCGGTGGCTGCCGCCCCGCGCATGACTACCCGATGTCGTCGCAACGCTTTGCGCTGAGCGCGCTTTCGTCGTAGTACCCGACGCAATGTGGCCATGGTGTGCGTGCCCGGTCTTTGCCGTGGGTGGCGCCTGGGTCCGGTTCGAAGTCACCGCAGGCTGCGGCGGCAAACTCGGCTGCTGCGGCTGCGGCTGTTGCTGCAGCTGTTGCTGCACCTTGTTCGACTCCCGCGCGAACTGTAGTGCGGCGATGGCCAGAGCGTCGCCCGCCTGCGCTCCAATCGACGCGGCCGACTGACCCCGCAAGGCGGTCACGTCGTCGCGCAGCGCATGGCGGCGCGTTGCCGGCGCGACCGTCGCCGCGCCGGGCTGGCCTTCGCTCTGCCCCGCCGCCGCGCCCATCGTGCTGACACCCCGCTCGCCATAGGCGACGAGACTCACGTCCCGACCGGACGACCAGTCGTTGTCCAGTTGCGACACATAGGCCCCAAGCGTCACCGCGCCGAAGACGAGGCCCGTCAACACGATCATTCTCGGTTCGCTATACAAGGCACGCTCCCCATTCCAACCGATCGACCGCCGAAGTCGACGCACGCGCATGCGATCGACCCATTAGTCAAAGTGTGGGCGATACGAATGACAGTGTTTTCCTTTTTAGACCCAACAAGCTGCGAATCGGCGGATCTGGTCGGGGATGTGTCCGAAATCGACGGGTATTCCTCCGTTCAAACGCGCTCTGAAGGTGACGACGAGCGGCAACGCGATCCTCGTCGACCTGGACGGCCAGCGCGTGGTGAGCGCCAACGACGCGACCAATGCGCTGCCCGCGGCGTTCCAGTCGGGCAGCTTCGGCGTGCGGCGCTTCGGTGTCGGCGTATCGCACGACGCCAGGCAGCGCGACCGGCAAGGTCCATCTCGCCGCGAACCAGAGCGCGTCGATCAAGGTCGAGTACGTGCACGGCACGGGGACGGCGAGCATGCATCTGTTCTGGTCGAACCCGGCTGCGAAGAGCCCTGGCGTGTTGAAGATCGTGCCGTCGGATTCGCTGGTGACGTCGAGCTGATAGGGATGGTTGTGGCGGGCGGCGCGGTAGGGTTGAAACCGCGCCGCCGCGCCGGCTTTTAGCAAGCCGAGTGTTAATCCCTCAAACTAAAAACCGTTTTAATGCCGCTTTAACCCGCACAAATTTCCCGATTATCCGCAAGCGGCAAGAAGTTACCGGTCTTGCCATCGAGCGCAAGCATTTCACCGCTTTCGATATTGAAGATCCAGCCATGCAGCCGCAGCGTCTTGTTCACGAGTCCGACCGCCACCGACGGATGCGTGCGGATGTTGCTGAGCTGCGCGATCACGTTGTCCTTGACCAGCGCCTCGAGACGCTCCGCATCCGAGCAGTAGTGGCGCGACGCGTTGATCGCCTTCGCCGCATCCGCGTGACGCAGCCAGCTCGCGACCGCCGGCATGTGCTCCAGATTCGTGCAGCTCGAGATCGCCGTCATCGCGCCGCAGTTCGAATGGCCGCAAATCACGATGTCGGTCACGCCGAGCACGGCAATCGCATATTCGACGGTCGCCGACACGCCGCCCGGCTCCGGGCCGTACGACGGCACGATGTTGCCCGCGTTGCGGATCACGAACAGCGAGCCCGGTTCGGTCTGCGTCAGCAGTTCCGGCACCACGCGGCTGTCCGAACAGGTCACGAAGAGCGTGCTGGGATTCTGCGCGGTCGACAACCGCTTGAAGAGCGCGCTTTGCTGTGGGAAGACCTCGCGTTGAAAGCGGATCAGACCTTCGATGATTTCCTGCACGATATTCTCCAGAGAATCGAAGAGACGGATTTAAAGTTGCCGCGACTATACCGCAGCCTTTCAATCGTCGCGCGAATCACCGTGCTAATCGTCGGACGCTCCTGCCGCGAATTGCCAGCGAAATCATGGCGTGCCTGCACGTGCCATAAAAAAGACCCGGCTGCCGGCAGCCGGGTCCAACTCTCTCTCTCACACGCGTTAAACGGTGTGCGCGTCGATACTGTAGCCGCGCCGGCGTCGCGGATAAGTCGCCGCGATGGAAGAGTCCTTTCCACCGCGGCACGAATGGCTTGACCCGATACGAGCAAGCGGGCCGTTCAATCGAAGTCGCGCGTCTCGAGCTCCACGGACCGTCCCCCGTTGCGTTCGAGCACCCGCCGCGTAGCATTTTCAATGCGGGCGCGGTTCGCCTCGAACGCTCCCACCAGATCGTGAGCAGACGGGGCGCCGTTGCCGAGGCTGCCATTGCCGAAATGGTCGTTGAGCGCGTCGAGCGATACGCTGCACCATACGTCCTTCCCGTCCACATTGGCCTCGTAGGCGACGCGCGCAGCAGCCACCACTTCCCGGCGTCCGGTGAATTCGATCCTCATGATTGTCCTCCGTGTGTCAAAGGGAAATCCGAATACGCAACGGTCGTGCCCAATCCGGCCGGCTCGCCGGCTGCCCAGGCGCGAGCACGCATTCTCCGCAAGGTGCATACTCCTGACCGGCCGCCACGCGCGGCCGCGCCGATGCGTCGCAGCAAGGCCTCCTCCGGGCCGTCGACGCATTCAACATATCGATACTACGCCCTTCATGTCCCGCAATACTCAATCTTCACGCCCGCTCGTGATCGCCGCCGTGATGGCCTCGATGGCGATGGTCGCGATCGAAGCGACCATCGTGTCGACCGCGATGCCGCAGATCGTCTCGCAACTCGGCGACCTGCATTTATACAGTTGGGTGTTCTCGTCGTTCCTGCTCACGCAGACCGCGATGACGGTGGTGTTCGGCAAGCTCGCCGACCTCTATGGGCGCAAGCCCGTGATCCTCGCGGGCATCGCGATCTTCCTCGTCGGCTCGGTGCTCGCCGGCTTCGCGTGGTCGATGCCGGCGATGATCGTGTTCCGCCTGATCCAGGGGATCGGCGCGGGCGCGATCCAGCCGGTCACGCTGACCGTCGTCGCCGATCTGTACCCGGCGCGCGAACGCGGCAAGGTGCAGGGTTATCTCGCGAGCGTGTGGGCGATTTCGGCGGTCGTGGGTCCGATGGTCGGCGGCTTCATCATTCACAACCTGTCGTGGGCGTGGATCTTCTGGATGAACGTGCCGATCGGGCTCGCGTCGGCGGCGGGCTTCATCGCGTTCCTGCGCGAATCCGAACGGCACGCGCGGCCGTCCATCGACTTCGCCGGCGCCGCGCTGTTCATGACCGCGATCGCAGCCCTGATGATGGCGCTGACCTACGCCGGCGACGACGCGTTGGCGCCAGCCTCGCTCGCAGGCGGCGTCTTCGTGCTGTGCGTGCTGCTGTTCGTGCTGCAGGAGCGTCGCGCGGCCGAACCGATGATCTCGTTCGCGCTATGGAGCCGCCGCCCGATCGCCGCGTGCAACGGCGCGACGGTGCTGGCCGGCATGATCCTGATGGGCGCGACCACGTTCCTGCCGATGTACGTGCAGGGCGTGCTGCATCGTTCGCCCGTGGTGGCCGGCCTCGCGCTGACGATGATGATGGTCGGCTGGCCCACCGGCGCGACGTTCGCGGCGAAGTCGTTTCACCGGCTCGGTTTGCGGCGCATCCTGATCTGCGGCAGCGCGTTCGTGCCGCTCGGCGCGGTGCTGCTGCTGTTGCTGTCGCCGGGCGCGTCGCCGCTCGTTGCCGGGTTCGCGTCGCTGATCATGGGCTTTGGCATGGGGACCTCGAGCGTCAGTTCGCTCGTGCTGATCCAGGAGATCGTCAGAATGGACGAACGCGGCAGCGCGACCGCGTCGAACCTGTTTTCGCGCAATCTCGGCAGCACGCTCGGCGCGACGCTGTTCGGCGCGGTGCTGAACTTCGGGCTCAGTCATTCGCAGGGCGTCGCGACGGTTACGTCGGATCAGCTAAAGGCGCTGCTGCAGAACCGCGCCGCCGACCTCGGCGACAGCGATCTGGTCCGGCTCGTGCTGCACCAGTCGCTGCATCTGACCTTCGTGTCGATGTTCGTGATCGCGCTATTCGTGGTCGCGCTGCTCGCGCTGGTCCCAACGATCCGGTTCGGCGACGACAAACCGGCACCACTCAAGGCCTTGTCGCCGCTCGAGGACTGAGTCGCGCGGCGTCGCGAACCACTTGCGTTCGCGAGCGCTACGAGCCGCCCGCCGGCAGCGTCGCCGCGAAGAAATCACGCACCTGTGCCGCCGTTCGCGCATGAATCGCGGCGCGATCGACACCCGGCCCGTCCTTGCAGATCGGCGCCAGACGCTCCATCGCCTCGGGCTCGCACACATCCATGAACGTATAGTGCGAGGCGCCCGGCACCATCGTCACCTTCGCTTGCGGCATGAAGCCCGCGATGCGGTGAATGTTGGTGTTGACTGGCGCGGTCGTGTCCGCCTCGCCCGCGAGCAGCGCGACCGGAATCGTCACTTCCCTGAACGACGCACTGTTGAATGCCTCGCCGAGCGCGGGTGCGATCGCGAACGCGGCTTTGACGCGCGGATCGCGATACGAGTCGCCCGAGCGCGCGCGCGACGCGTTCGTTTCCGCCGATAGCCCCTCGACCGTCAGCGCCGGCGCGCCCGGCGCGTGCGCGAGATTGGCGGCTTCGGGCGGCGAGCAGATCGCATCGGCTTCGGGCGACGTGCAAAAGCGCTCGAATGCGACGCGATCGGTCCGTGCGCCCGCGACTTCGAGCACCGTATAGCCGCCGAGCGAAAAGCCCAGCGCGCCGATCCGCGTGGTGTCGACGCGCGGACCGAAACGCGGGTCCGCGAGCACCCCGTCGAGCACTTCGCTCAAATCGGTCGCGCGCTCCCACCAGAGGATGAAGCCGTCGCGCGTGCGCGGCTCCAGCGCGTTGTTACCCGGATGGTTGACGCCCGCGACGATATAGCCCTGCGCGGCCAGCGAGGCCGCGAGCCAGTCGAGACTGTCCGCGCTGCCGCCGGTGCCGTGCGATAGCAGCAGCAACGGGTATTTGGGCTGCGCGGCGGACAGCGGGGCATCGTCGGCGGCCGCGTGGCCGACGAACATCGGATGGCCCGGCGCGCCGATATCGTGAGGCGTCTCAGGTTGCGCCGCATCGGCCGGGTACCAGATGCGCGTGATCAGCGCCTGCGTTTGCGCGCCGCGCCAGTTGCGGGTCACGGCGGGGTGAAATACGCGGCTCGTTTCGCCGACATGCCAGCCGGCGGGGGCGGTTTGCGCGATGGCGTTCGCCGGCAACGAAGCCCACATCGCGCCAGACAGCGCCCCTGACAACGCCGCGGTCAACGACACCACCACCGCGCTCGACAGCGCGGCACAACCTCGACGCATCATGGTTAGTTCTCGCAAATGGGGATCAGTAGATCGGTGACGCAGGGATGTTGCTCGCTGCGATCGGGCGTGCTTCGATACAGTTCCAGCCCCGGCCGCTGATCGCGCCGGTAGCCGCTGCGCGGCAGCCAGCCGCTGTACAGCGCCCTGAAAGTGGGCGAGATCAGCGCATAAGGGCCGACGAGGCGGTGCACCGCATACAGCCCGCCTTCGAGCCGCAGCGGCTCGATGCCCGGCGGCGGCCCGGCAACACGCGGGCGTTGCGCGGCTTCGTCGAGCCGCTCCATCGCACTGCTCAACGCCGCCTGCGAGCCCGCGACAATTGCCGCGTGATAGCAAAATCCGCCAGCCATCGACGGATCGCGCGCGCAAATGCCGACCCGCTGTTGCAACAGCGGGTTCTCGTCGCAGCGCAGCGTCGTCATCAGCGTGTGGAAGGTCTGGCCGATCGTCGCGATCGGGCCGTCATGGCGAAGGCATAGCACGTCGAGCGGCGCGAGCTCGGTGACTTCGACGGACGGCAGCGCGGGCGGGCTTTGGCTTTCGGTGCTTTCGTCACGATTACCGTCGACGCCATCGTGAATGCGGGCGCCATCGCCATCGCCGTCGCCTCGCTGCGCGATGCGCGCTTGCGCCGTTCGCAGGGTCCGCGCCGAAGCTGTCGAAACCGCCGGATTCGCCACCAGATGCCCCTGCCGGGTCCTGAATTCGCTCGGCGACACACCGGTGAAATCGCGAAACGCGCGCGCGAATGCTTGGGGACTGTCGTAGCCGGCGTCGTGCGCGACCGCGGTGACCTGCGCGGCGTCGGTCAATCGCTGGGCCGCCTCGGCGAGCCGCAGACGCTTGACGGTGTCGCCGACGCTCTCGCCCATCAACGCCCGATAAATCCGGTGGAAGTGATACGGCGACATATGCGCGACGGCCGCGAGGCTGTCGAGCGTGTGTCGCGCGCCGGGCTCGACCAGAATGGCCTCGACCACGCGAGCGATCCGTCGACGGTAATCACGTTCGGTGCTGGGCTTCATCATGGCGCCACGATAGCGGTCTGCGCGCCGCGAGGCGGTGCAGAACTTGCTGATTTTCGCGTTTTCGCGCTTCGCGTTTTGCCAGCAGACGGGCGGCCAGGCTCGCGCGCTGCGTCACATTATGATCGACAACGCACGCGGCTTCCTGACGCCAGAAAGGCTTTCACGGCGCCGTCAACTGCCCTTCGCATACAGCGTCGAATCGGCGAACCCTTCGGCGGCCAGCACCTGGCCGACCAGAATCAGCGCGGTGCGCTCGATCGCGCTGCCCTGCACCTTCGCGACGATATCGTCGAGCGTGCCAGTGATCTTTTCCTCGTCGGGCCAACTCGCGCGATAGATCACCGCGATCGGACACGCGCCGCCGTAATGCGGCCGCAACTCATCGACGATGCGCGCGAGATGCCGCACGCCGAGGTGAATCGCCAGCGTCGCGCGATGCCGCGCGAGATCGCCCAACTGCTCGCCTTCGGGCATCGACGTTTTGCTCGCGTAGCGCGTGAGGATCAGCGTCTGCGACACGTCGGGCAGCGTCAACTCGCAGCCGAGCGCCGCCGCGCATGCGGCCGTCGCGGTAACGCCGGGCACGATTTCGTAAGGAATGGCCAGCTCGCGCAAACGGCGGATCTGCTCGCCGATCGCACCGTACAGCGACGGATCGCCCGAATGCACGCGCGCGACATGCTGGCCCTTCGCGTGCGCCGCCGCGAGCAGCGCGACGATCTGGTCGAGATCGAGCTCCGCGGTGTTGATCACCTGTTGCGCGCCATGACCTTCGAGCACCGCGGCCGGCACCAGCGACCCCGCATACAGGATCACCGGACAACTGCGCACGAGACGCTGCCCTTTGACCGTGATCAGTTCCGGGTCGCCCGGACCCGCGCCGATAAAAAACACTGTCATTCAGTACTCCAGTTATTTGCTCACTTACCCGAATCCGCATTCGCCTGCGCGGACAACGCATCGAGAAGATCGGCAACGCTGGCGAACTCGCGATCGATCTCGGGCAACACCGGCCGTCGCAGCATGATCACCGGCAAGCCGCGTTCGCGCGCGACCTCGAGCTTCGCCTCGGTCGCGCCGCCGCCGCTGTTCTTGCTGACGACCACGTCGAACGCCTGCAGCGCGAACAGCGCGCGTTCGCCGTCGAGCGTGAACGGTCCGCGCGCCGCGAGGATGCGCGAGCGCGCCGTGTCCGGATGCGAATCGAGCACGCGCACGGTCCAGAATTGATGCGGCGGAATCTCGTCGAGATGCGCGAGCGGTTCGCGCCCGAGCGTGAAAAGCGGCCGCCTGAACGGCGCGAGCGTGTCGATCAGTTCGTCCCAGTCATCGACCATGCGCCAGTCGTCGCCGGCTTGCGGCTGCCACGCTGGACGCCGCAGCGCCCAGCACGGCACCTTCGCCGCGCGGCACGCGTCTACGGCATTCGCGCTGATCCGCGCCGCGTACGGATGCGTCGCGTCGATCACGAGGCCGATCGCTTCGCTCGCGAGGTAACGCGCCAGACCCGCACTGCCGGCGAAACCGCCGACGCGCACCGCGCACTTCAAGTCGTCGGGGACCTTGCCGAGTCCCGCGAGACTGTACACATGCGCGGGACCGAGTTGGCGCGCGATCTTCAGCGCGTCGCCAGTGCCGCCGAGCAGCAGGATGCGCGTCATCGCGCGACTCCGACGATGTTGCCCTGCCGGTCGATCGCGAAGATTTCGACGCTGACCTGCGGCGGCACGATATCGCGAGCAACGGCCAAAGCGTGCTGACAGACGATATCGCCGAGCGGCACCTGCCGCGCGTGAGCGAGCGCGAGCGCCTGCTGGCTCGTGTTGGCCGCGCGCATCGCCGCTTGCAGCGCGGCGTCGGCGCCATGCGCGGCAGCCCAGCCGGCGAGTTGTTCGAGATCGATGCTGGAGTTGCGGCTATGCAGATCGAGATGGCCAGCCGCGAGCTTGCTGAGCTTGCCGAAGCCGCCGCAAATGCTCAGTCGCTCGACCGGCGCGCGCTTCACATGCTTGAGCACTGCGCCCACAAAATCGCCCATTTCGATCAGCGCGATATCGGGCAGGCCGTAATGCGCGCGCATCGCGTCCTCGCTCGCGTTGCCGGTGCAGGCGGCCACATGCGTATAGCCGTTCGCGCGCGCGACGTCGATGCCCTGATGGATCGACGCGATATACGCCGAGCACGAAAACGGCCGCACGATGCCGGTGGTGCCGAGTATCGACAGCCCACCGACAATCCCGAGTCGCGGGTTCATCGTTTTCAGCGCGAGCGCTTCGCCGCCTTCGACGCCGATCGTCACTTCGAAGCCGCCGCGATACGCGTGGCGCGCGGCGAGTTCGTCGAGGTGCTGCGTGATCATCTGGCGCGGGACCGGATTGATCGCCGGTTCGCCGACCGGCAGCGTGAGCCCCGCGCGCGTGACCGTACCGACGCCCGGCCCCGCGCGAAAGATCACACCGGGCCCGGGCACGAGGCGCACGCGCGCGAACACGAGCGCACCGTGGGTCACGTCGGGATCGTCCCCGGCGTCCTTGATCGTGCCCGCTTCGGCGATCCGTTCGCCGTCGGTCGCGGCAAGCCGGCAGAACGTGAGCCGCATCGGCACGTGCTGGCCCTTCGGCAACACGATCTCCGCGACCTCGCTGACCTCGCCCGCCAGCAGTAGACGAGCGGCCGCGAGCGACGTCGCGGTCGCGCAACTGCCGGTCGTATAGCCGCTGCGCAGCGGCGCCGGCTGTTCGGGAGTCTCGTCGCGCATCACGAATCGGCCGATGGTTTGGCGGGTTTGGTCACGTCGAGCAGTGTGATCGGCAACGCCTGGCGCCACGTATCGAAGCCGCCGAGCGGTTGCGCGTGAGCGAGCCCGATGCGCGTCAGCGTACCGCCATGCCGCTCGCGCCATGCGGCGAGCACCGCCTCGCCTTGCAGCGTCACCGCGTTCGCGACGAGCCGGCCGCCGTCGCGCAGTTGTGTCCAACAGGTGTCGAGCACGTCGGGCTCCGTCACCCCACCGCCGATGAACACCGCGTGCGGCGCCGGCAGTCCCCGCAACGCGTCGGGCGCGCGGCCGGCCACGAGCTGCAGCCCGGGCACGCCCAAAGCATCGCGATTCTGTTCGATGAAGCGCTGCCGCGCTTCGTTCGCTTCGATCGCGATCGCGCGACACGTGGGATGCGCGCGCATCCATTCGATTCCGATCGAACCGCTGCCCGCGCCGACGTCCCACAGCAATTCGCCGGGCGCGGGCGCGAGGCGCGCGAGCGTGATGACGCGCACGTCGCGCTTGGTCAACTGGCCGTCGTGGATAAAGGCGTCGTCGGGCAAACCGCAGGTCAGCGGCAGACGCGGCGCATGCGCCGACGCGCGGCACTCGAGCGCGATCAGATTGAGCGCGGCCATCTCGCCGGCCGGCCATTGATCCGCGCGGCCATCGACACGCCGTTCGCGTGCGCCGCCCAGATGTTCGAGCACGGTCATGGCAGTCGCGCCGAAACCGCGCGCATCGAGCGAGGCCGCCAGTGCCGCGGGCGTGCGCCCGTCCGCGCTCAGCACGAACAGACGCGCGCCGTCACGCAGATGCGCATTCAGCGCGGCAAGCGGTCGGCCGACCAGCGAGACGGTCGCGACATCCTGCAACGCCCAGCCGAGCCGCGCGGCCGCGAGCGACAAGGACGACGGCGCCGGCAGCACGCGCAACTCGCCGGCCGGCAACTGCCGCGCGAGCGTCGCGCCGACGCCGAACAGCATCGGGTCGCCGCTCGCGAGCACGCACACCGCGTGCGGACGCTCGGCGAGCAACGGCGCGAGATCGAACGGACGCGGCCACGCGGCACGGCGCGCGGCGAGCCGCGCGGGCAGCATCGCCAGATGGCGCTCGCCGCCGTACACGACCGACGCGCCCAGCAACGCACGCCGCGCGGGCCGCCCCAAACCGGCGAAGCCGTCGTCGCCAATGCCCACTACGGTCAGCCATGCCGGCATGCATCCATCCTCATCAGTTGCGTCGATTCTTTAGCGATTGCACCGGCTCACGCATGCGGCTTTGCGCAGGCTCGGAGCGCGGGTTGCGAAAGTCCGCATGATACCGCCGCCATGCGGCCCGCGGCTTCGCGGCGGAGCGCCATGCTGCCGGGATCACCGGTATCGCGCGATGGCCGGCAAACAGGCGCTGCGGCCGCAGCGTAAAGATATAATGGCCGCTTTCATTGCCCACGGTCAGCCCGCAGCGCTTTTCGGCCGCACAGTTCACGCCGGTCCTCGTCGGGCAGCATGCAGCGAGGCCGCAGCCATGCCGTCGCGCGACGCTAAACCCGGTGCCCCTTTGAATCGAGCTTCGCCTCCCACCGTTTCGTCCCACGCGGTCACGACACCGCGGCCCTCGGCATGTCCGGGGTTGCTGCGCATCGTCCCCGCGCGCGACGGCGGCATCTGCCGCATCAAACTGCCCGGCGGCGTCCTGAGCGCGGCGCAGGCACGCGCGATCGCCGATGCGAGCACGCGGCACGCGAACGGCGTCGCCGAACTGACCAATCGCGCGAATCTGCAACTGCGCGGCGTGCGTGACGGACACGAAGCGGCGTTGAGCGCGGCGCTGATCGGCGCGGGGCTTGGACCGGCGGGCGCGCTCAGTTCCGCCGACGACGTCCGCAACGTGATGATCAGCCCCGCCGCCGGCCGCGATCCGCACGCGCTGCTCGACACGACGCCACTGTGCGGAGAACTGCTGGCGCTGCTGCAAGGCGATGCGCGCTTCGTAGCGTTGTCGCCGAAATTCGCGCTGCTGCTCGACGGCGGCGAACAGCTTGCGCGGATCGATCATCCGCATGACGTGTGGCTCGCGGCGTCGGCTGACGAAGAAGGCGTGCGCTTCGTGTTCGGCCTCGCGGGGTGCCCGGCTCCGGCAGGCGAGAACTCGAACCCGCGCGACCATCGCGATTCCAACGGCACGGGCGCGCTCGCGGCGGTGCCGCCGTCGCGCGTGCCCGCGCTCCTGCGCGCGTTGCTGCACACGTTCCTCGACCTCGCCGCAGCCGACGCGACCCGCATGCGCGACCTGCTCGCCACGCATTGCGCCGACGCGCTGCTGCAGCACGCGCAGCGCTACGTCGATTTCCCGCTCGCGCGCGACGCATCGCTGAGCCACTGGCAACGGCACATCGCCGCCAACCCATCGCTGCGGCTCGGCGCGCACGCGCAGCGCGGCGACGGCAGGTCGCATGTCGGCGGCCAACCACCGCTCGGCCGGATCGATGCGGCCACGCTGCGCGCCCTGGCTGCGCTCACGCAAAAACACGGCAACGGCAGGTTGCACGCGACGCCATGGCAAAGCGTGCTGCTGCCCGACATCGCGACGACGGCGGTGCCCGCCGTGCTCGCGAAGCTGATCGCACTCGGTCTCGCGTGCGATCCCGCGCAGGCCATCACGCACGTGATCGCCTGCGCCGGTTCGGCCGGCTGCGCGAAGGGCCTCGCCGACACCAAGACCGACGCGCTGCAACTCGCCGAGCGCTTGCCCGCCGGCGTCGACGTGCATCTGACCGGCTGTCCGCGCTCCTGCGCGGCAGCCCATCGCGCGCCCTACACGCTGCTCGCCGCCGCGCCCGGCCTCTACGACCTTTATCGACGCGACGGCCGCCCCGGCTTCGGCCAATGCGTCGCGCCCCAACTGACGATCGACGAGGCCGCCGCGCTGCTCGCGCGCCTCGCCCGGAGTACTCCACATGCTTGATTACATTCGCGACGGTCAGGAAATCTATCGCCAATCGTTCGCGACGATCCGCGCGGAGGCCGACCTCGCGCGCATCCCCGCCGACCTCGAAAAGCTCGCGGTGCGCGTGATCCACGCGTGCGGCATGGTAGACGTGATCGACGACCTCGCGTTCTCCGACGGCGCCGGCAGCGCGGGCCGCCGCGCGCTCGCGCAAGGCGCGCCGATCCTGTGCGATGCGGGCATGGTCGCGCAAGGCATCACGCGCGCGCGGCTGGCCGCGAACAACGAAGTGATCTGCACGCTCACGCACCCGGACGTGCCCGCGCTCGCGCGCGAAATCGGCAACACGCGCTCGGCCGCCGCGCTCGAATTGTGGCGCCCGCATCTGGCGGGCAGCGTCGTCGTGATCGGCAATGCACCGACTGCGCTGTTTCATCTGCTCGACATGCTCGATGCCGGCGCGCAGAAGCCGGCGCTGATTCTCGGCTTTCCGGTCGGCTTCGTCGGCGCGGCGGAATCGAAAGCGGCGCTCGCGCAAAACAGCCGCGGCGTCCCCTATGTGGTCGTGCACGGACGGCGCGGCGGGAGCGCGATGGCCGCCGCCGCGGTCAACGCGCTTGCGACGGAGGTCGAATAAATGGCGAGCCAGCTAACGAGTCGCGGACGGCTGTACGGCATCGGCGTCGGTCCCGGTGACCCGGAATTGCTGACGTTGAAGGCGCTGCGGCTGCTCAAAGCGGCGCCGGTGGTCGCGTATTTCGTCGCGAAGGGCAAGAAGGGCAACGCGTTCGGCATCATCGAGGCGCATCTGCACGACGCGCAGCAGCATCTGCCGCTCGTCTATCCGGTCACCACCGAAGCGCTCGAACCGCCGCTGTCGTACGAAGCGATCATCGCGGACTTCTATGACACCGCCGCCGAAATCGTCGCGGGCCATCTCGACGCGGGCCGCGACGTCGCGGTGATCTGCGAAGGCGATCCGTTCTTCTATGGCTCGTACATGTATCTGCACGACCGGCTCGCGGCGCGCTACGACAGTGAGGTGGTGCCCGGCGTGTGCTCGATGCTCGGCGGCGCGGCGGTGCTCGGCGCGCCGCTCGTGTATCGCAACCAGAGCTTGTCGGTGCTGTCGGGCGTGCTGCCCGAAGATGAATTGCGCCGCCGTCTGGCCGACGCCGACGCGGCGGTCATCATGAAACTCGGCCGCAATTTCGACAAGGTACGGCGCGTGCTCGACGAACTCGGACTCGCGCACCGCGCGCTGTACGTCGAACGCGCGACGATGCGAAATCAGCGCATCGTGCCGCTCGCGGAAGTCGATCCGATGGCGTCGCCGTATTTCTCACTGCTGGTCGTTCCGGGGCAAAAATGGCAAGGATGAACGCGCCCGCCATCGTGATTCTCGGCACGGGCGCGCTTGCGACCGCGCGGCGGATTCAGGCGTCGTATGTCGAGCGTGGCGCGCATGCCGCGGCCGGCGTTGCCACGGACTGCCAGGTCCATGCGCTGCAGGGGCGCGTCGACGCCGACGTCTCGTACAGCGAACTCGGCGCGCATCTGCGCGAGCTGTATGCGCGCGGCACGCCGATCGTCGCGCTGTGCGCGGCCGGCATCGTGATTCGCTGCCTCGCGCCGCTGCTGTCGAACAAAGGCGCCGAGCCGCCGGTCCTCGCGGTCGCCGAGGACGGCAGCGCGGTCGTGCCGCTGCTCGGCGGCCTCGCGGGCGTCAACGTGATGGCGCGCGACATCGCCGCGGCGTTGGCCGTGCAGCCCGCGATCACGACGAGCGGCGAGCTGCGTTTCGGCACCTGCGTGCTCAATCCGCCCGATGGCTATGCGCTCGCCGACCTGGGTCAGGGCAAGCGCTTCGTGTCGGATCTGCTCGCGGGCGAAAGCACGCGCATCGAAGGCGACGCGCCGTGGCTCGACGACGCGCAACTGCCGCGCTCGGAGTCGGCGCGTCTCGCGATTCGCGTGACGCCGCGCGCGTGGGATGGGCGTGAAGACGAACTCGTCATTCATCCGCGCAGTGTGGTGGCGGCTGTCGCCAGCGGCGATGCCGATGCCGCCGACGCGATCGTCGCGCGCGTGCGCGCGGCACTGAACGCGCAGGGTCTCGCGATGCTTTCGCTTGCGGCCTTGCTCGCGCCATCGACGAGCATGGCCGACCCGGCGCTCGCGCAAGCGGCAAGGCTTCTCGAGGTGCCGCTGCGCTTCGCCGATGCCAGCGCCGAACAGGGCGAATCGAGTGCCGCAAGCTTGCTGCATACCGCGCTGCGCGTCCCCCACGAAACGCTGCACGACGACGCACACCCCAACGTCGCGCTCGCCCTCTCCCCGCTCGCCATCGACCCCGCGACGCTCGGCCGTGCCCGCGGCCGTCTGACCGTGATCGGCCTCGGTCCCGGCCGGGCCGAGCTGATGGTCCCGGCCGCGCGCGCCGCGTTGAACGAAGCCACCGACATCCTCGGCTACGACACCTACGTGAAAATGGCCGGCCCGCTGCGCGCCGGTCAGCGCGTGCACGGCACCGACAATCGCGAGGAAATGCAGCGCGCGCGGCACGCGTTCGAGCTCGCGAGCGAAGGCCGCTCGGTCGTGATGGTGTCGTCGGGCGACCCCGGAGTGTTCGCGATGGCGGCCGCCGTGCTCGAAGCGCTCGAAGCTTCCCGGAACGACGCATGGGCGGCCGTCGAACTATCGATCGTGCCGGGCGTGTCGGCCGCGTTCGCGACCGCCGCGCAGGCCGGCGCGCCGCTCGGCCACGACTTCTGCATGCTGTCGCTGTCGGACAACCTGAAGCCGTGGACGATCATCGAAACCCGCCTGCGCCATGCGGCGCAAGCCGATCTCGTGATGGCGTTCTACAACCCGATCTCGCGCGCGCGTCCGTGGCAACTCGACAAGGCACTCGACATCGTGCGGGAGTATCGCGTGCCATCGACCCAGGTGGTGCTGGGTCGCGATATCGGCCGGCCCGGCGGCACGCTGCGCACGCTGACGCTCGGCGAGCTTCGCTCGGCCGATGTGGACATGCGCACGATGGTGATCCTCGGGTCGTCGCTGACGAGAAGATTCGCTTGCGGTCATCACGGCGCGCAGTGGGTGTACACGCCGCGGTGGTACGGGTAAGCGGACCGTACCGGGTGGTACCAGCCCGCCCCGCTCACGCCACCTTCAGATCCTGCACCGCCCGCTGCCTCACGCCCAGGTCGTCCCACAACTCCGGATGGCACGTGAACACCAGAATCTGATGCCGCGTCGCCGCGTCGATCAACGCGCGTTTGAGCGCGTCGCGGCGCGCGGCATCGGTGTGTACCGCGGCGTCGTCGAGCATCAGCAGAGTCGGCCGGCCTGAGGCCTGCAAGAGATCCGCGTACGCGAGCCGCGTCAGGATGCCGAGCTGTTCGCGCGTGCCGAAGCTGAGCGCATCGAGCAGTTCCGCGCGGCCGTCGCGATCGAGCATCGCCGGAATCAGATCGTCGCCGAGCGCGAGGCTCGACTGCGGAAAAAGCCGCTTCAGGTAGTGACCGACCCGCTCGGTCAACGGCGCACGCAGTTGGGCGAGCGCGGCGTCGCGTTCGTCGACCAGCACTTCGTCGAGCAGACTCAGCGCGCTCGCGCGCAGGCGCAGTTCGTCGTTGCGACGCGTGGCCTGCTCAACCTGGGCTTCGAGCGCGGCAAGCCGTTCGCCGAGGCCCGATGCGCCCATCGTTTCGAGCTGGCTACGCAGCTCCGCGATCCGCAGTTGACGCTCGTGCTGCTCGTTGCGCGCGAGGTCCGCCGATGCGCGATAGCGCTTCGCCTCCGCCACGGGGTCGTCCAGACGCGCCGCATCGAGTTCGCGCTCGCGCTCGCCGCGCTGGTTCTTCAGCGCATCGACCTTGACGCGTTGCTCGACGATGTGCGCCTGCCACCGCGCGCGGTTGCGCCGAAACGCTTCGTCGTTCAACTGCGCTTCTTTACGCTGCAACTGCGCCGTGAGCGAATCGGCCTTCGCAACGCCGCTGGATTGCGCGCCCGCCGCCTGCGCGAGCACCTTGCGCGCGGTCTCCAACGCGTCGCGCGCGATGTCGGCGTTGCGGCGCGCGTCGTCGACCGGCGGCGCCGCGGACACGTCGGGCAGACTGGCAAGGCGCTCGCTCGACGCCTGCAAGCGCGCCGCCGTCGATGCCAGCGCCGCGCGCAACGCATCGATGCCTTGCGGCGCATGGACTTCGAGTATCCTCGCCTGGCTCTTCTGTTGCGCGACCAGCGATTTCCATTGCTCGTGACGCGCCTGCGCATCGCCCACCGACGCGACGCCGAGCGAGCGCAGCAACTGCGCGTGCTTCGCCTCGAGCGACGCCAGCTCCGACAACCGCGCGGACAGATCGGACACGCCCGGAATCACGCGCAATTCGCCGAGCTTCCCGAGACCGATGCGCTTTTCATCGTCGACATGCAGCACGCCCGTGCCGCTGATCGTCTGATCGCCGACGCTCAATTCGCCATTCAAGCTGTACTCGATGCGCGTCATCGCCGCTTCGGTCCGCGCGCGCAACACGGTCAATTCGCCGTCGAGCGCTACGAGGCGCTTGAACTGCGCGTCGTCGAGTTCGAGCGCCGCCGCGTCTCGCGCGGCCTGCAACACCGCCGCGTTCGCCTTGTCCGCCTCGCCGATCGACGCTTCGAGCCGCTGGCCCTCCGCCCGATAGAAATCGACCTGGCTGCGCAGATCGGCGGCGGTTACGGCCGCGTTCGCGAGTTCGAGCGCGCGGTTCGCCTCGGCCGATGCCTGCTCGAACTGCGCCACACGGCTTTGCGCCTGCGCATGCGCGGTTTGCGCGGCCGCGACCTCGGCGCGCGCCGCGTCGAGCTGCTCGCGTTCGCGCGCGATGGCCGCCTCCAGTTCGAGCGCGCCCTGCTCGTGCTGCACCGACAACGCGAGTTCGGCCTCGCCGATCTTCAGCGAGTGCGCGAGCCCTTCGAGACCGCGTTCGAGTTGTTCGACCGCCGCGGCACGTTGCTGCGCGAGCGCGGCCTTCTGCTCGTGAAGCTCCCAGGGACGCCTGCGCTCGGCTTCGTCGAATGCCTGCTGTTGGGCGGCGAGGCGCGCGATGTTGTCGTCGAACTGCTGGCGCTGCTGTTGCAGCTCGTCGCGGCTCGCGATCAGCGAGGCGAGCTTCTGCTCCGCCTCGGCGAGCGGCCCGGTCGACTTCTGCGTGCGCGCGGTCAGCAGTTGCCGCAGCTCGCGCTGCACGGCCGCGATCAGCGCGTCCTCGCCGCCCGCTTCGCGGCCGCCCGACAGTTGCGTGAGCGCGTCGCGCAGATACTGTGCCGCGTGCCCGGTCGAATCGCGCATCTCCTGCGTGCCGCCTTGCTGCACCCACAACAGACCCGGCACGCCGGCGTTCTCGGCTTTCATCGGACCGCGCGCCGCGCGCGAGAAGCCGAGCAGCGCGGCGAGCTTGTCTTCGGCTTCGTCCTCGCTATACACGGCCTGGCCGATCCTCAGCTCGCAACGCTGACGCGACACGAACTGCTTCGACAGACGGCACGCCACACCATCGAGCTCGAAGCTGACCTCGACCGACGGCTGCCCGCTCGCGAGCCCCCACGGCAACAGGTCTTTCAGATGCGACGCCTTGTAGCGTTCGAGGAACACCGTGCGCACCGCCTCGGCAATCGTGCTTTTGCCGGCCTCGTTCGGGCCGATGAACAGATTGAGACCGGGCTGCAGATCGTCGATCACGATCTGCCCGCCGAACTGCCTGAATTCCTGAATCGCGATACGCTGCAGCTTCATGCGGGGGCTCCTTCACGCGGCGCTTCAGGTTGCTGCCGCTCGCGCGTCTGCGCGGGTGTTGCGGCCTGCGAATCGCGTTGCCGCTGGTCGCGCTGAAAACGCGCCAGCAGCAGCAACGCCTCGGCCGCGCGCCGCGCCTCTTGCGGATCGGCCTGCGCGTCTTCCTGCAGGCCGCGCAGCCGCGCCACCACCTTCGCGAGATAGCCGCTTTGCGCGCCGAGTTCGGCGAGATCGTCGGCGGTCGGCAGCACGTGCAGACTGCCCAGATCGGCACGCAACGCGCGCACGCCCGCGCGCGCCTGTTCGACCGCGACATGCAGCGCCTCGGCATCGGCGAGCGCCGCGGTGCCGCCGACCTCGATGCGCAGCACGTCATTCGCGCCGAGTTCGGCGAGGCGGGTTTTCAATGCATCGACATCGGTCGGCACCGAAATCGTCTCGTCCCAGCGATGCCACCGGTATTGCCCGACCCGCACCGCGGCGACCTGCGGCACCGCACCGGGATCGCTGACGGTAACGTCGAGCACGAAGCCCGGCTCGTTCGCGCGGAAACGGTCCTGCTCGTGCGTGCCCGCGTACCACGTGCGTTCGTCGACACGCAGATGGCCATGCCAGTCGCCGAGCGCCAGATAGTCGAGCCGCGCACTGGCGGCGCGCGTCGGCGCGATCGGATTCGACGAATCGATGCCGTCTTGCAGAATGCCGCCGACGCTGCCATGCGCGAGCCCCACGCGGTGATAGCCTGGCGGAGTATCGGTGGAATCGAAGAACGCGGTGGTGTCGTCGTAGGTGATGCGCTGCGTGAGCGGCGCGCACAGCAGCGCGCAACGGCACGCGTCGAGCAGCACGACGCCGGCTTCGAGCACGAGTCGCACGTTCGGCGGCACGCAATCGAGCCGCTGCGCGCGGGTCCACACGCTTTCGACGAGCGCCGCGTCGTGATTGCCCGGCAGCATGATCCACGCTCCGGAAAACGCTTGTAGCGCGGCGAACAACCGTCGGATCACGGTGTCCGACACCGTCTGCAGATCGAACACGTCGCCCGCGACGAGCACCGCGTCGACGTTGCGCGCGGCCGCTTCTTCGGCGATGCGGCGCACCGTGTCGAAGCGCGCCTGGGCGAGATGCGCGGCCTCGTCCGGTTCGAACTGACCGAATTGCGTGCCGATCTGCCAGTCCGCGGTGTGCAGAAACCTGATCACTGTGCCTCCATTTCGATTGCGTTGCGTCCTCTTGCGTTGATTTCGCCGAGGAGCCCAATCGCGAATGTTACCTTGCCGAAGCGCCGGCGCGTATCCAGGCTGGACGCGCGCGCGGGCCGTACCGCATCATTGCAACCGAACCGGCTGAGCCCGCCGACTTTCCAGCCGCCGCCCGACACGATCAACCGCGCCCGATGGACAAGACCACCGAACTGAAGAAGGCCAAGCGCACGCCTTTACTGCTGCTGCTCGCGGCCGCCTGCGTTTTCGTCGTCGCCGCATTCCTGCCGCGCGGCCTGTGGGTCGACGGCATCAAGGCCGTCGCCGAGGCCGCGATGGTCGGCGCGCTCGCCGACTGGTTCGCGGTCGCGGCGCTGTTTCGCCGCGTGCCGATTCCGCTCGTGTCCGCGCACACCGCGATCATCCCGCGCAACAAGCACAAGATCGCCGACAACCTCGCGCACTTCGTGCAGGACAAGTTTCTCGACGTGCCGTCGCTGGTCGGTCTGATCCGCCGGCACGATCCGGCGCAGACCATCACCGCATGGCTCAGCGAATCGGCCAACACCGCGCGCCTCGGCGACTACGTGGTGCGGCTCACCGGCGGCATCCTCGACGTGGCCGACGACGCGCGCATTCAGAACTTCATCAGGGACGGGTTGCGCGACGTGCTCGCGAAGGTCGATCTGTCGCAATCGCTCGGCGCGATTCTCGACACGCTGACGCGCGACGGCCGCCATCAGGAACTGCTCGACACCGCGATCGATCAGGTGATCGCGGTGCTGCGCGAGGCGCCGGCGCGCGAATTCATTGCCGCGCGCATCGTCGATTGGGTGAAAAGCGAGTATCCAAGTATGGAGAAGTTTCTTCCGTCGGTATGGCTCGGCGAGAAGGGGGCGGAGGCGATCGCGAGCGCCGCGAACCGTATGCTCGAACAGATCGCGCAGAACCCCACGCACGAGCTGCGCGACAAGTTCGACCAGGCGGTGCAGAAGCTGATCGTGCGGCTGAAGACCGATCCTGTGTTCCTGCAGCAAGGCGAAGCACTGAAGCGCTATCTGGTCGAAGGCGATGCTTTCGGCAGCTACGTGAAGGACATGTGGGGGGAGTTGCGCGCGTGGCTCAAGCGCGATCTGCAAAACGCCGATTCGGCACTGCATGGGCGTGTCGCCGCGATGGGCGCGTGGGTCGGCCGCGAACTCGCGCGCGATCCAGCGCTGCGGCAATCGCTGAACGATCACCTCGAGGACGCGGCGCGCGCGATGGCGCCGGATTTCGCGCGGTTCCTCACGCGCCATATCAGCGATACCGTGAAGAACTGGGACGCGCATGAGATGTCACGGCAGGTCGAGTTGAATATCGGCAAGGATCTGCAGTACATCCGCATCAATGGGACGATCGTCGGCGGATTTATCGGCTTGTTGCTGTATGTGAGTTCGCTGTGGCTGGAGATGCTGCGGGTGCATGTCGGCTAGCATGCGGATTGGCGGACCCTACCGGTAGTCTTCCATGCCGCCGATCGGCCGAAGGACGTCGCACTTTTTGCCTGATGCGGTTTCGATCGCGGTTTTGAACAAGGAGTGCGCATCGAGCAATTCTCTGACTCGTGCATGCCGCGTTCGCAAATCACTTCGCATTTCGTCACGCGCAAATCGGACAATGGTCAGTACAAAACGGAACGCATTCATCTTCCGACGTGCCGTATCAAGTAGAAGCAACCTGTGTCCATATTCGGGGCCACGTTCCCTCGCCGCTTGCCCGATGTATGATCAGCCATCCTACTTACGTCGACTGGCTATGTCCGAGAACCTTACACACAGTGTCGAGGGAAGAGTTGGAGCCACCGGGTTCTTCTTCGTCGTCGCGTATGCGGCGCTTTCGTTGACAGCGATAGCGCTGGTCGGCCCTTATGGCTGGGACGACGGCGCCATCACTATTGCCTATGCGCATACACTCGGGCGAGACGGGGTACTCGCGTTGACATCAGCTTCGGCGCCGGCCGAAGGTACGTCAACTTTGCTCATGACGGCGATGTTGGCGATAGGGCAGTGGATGATGCATCCAGGCTTTCTGGATGCGATCATGACGGCGCAGTTGCTCTCCTTCATCGCAATGAGCGCTACCCTGGTGCTCGTGTGGCGCGCACTTGAACCGTGCCTGCCGAGCCCAACGCATCGCCTCATCGTGGTGTGCTTGCTGGGGCTGCTGCCAGCCTGTCAGGCCGAGATCATCAATGGCATGGAAATGACGGTCTTTGCGTTGCTGCTGTTTGCGTTCGTGCTCTCCTGGCGCGCGCGATCGACACTCGCCTATGCACTGTTGCCGCTTCTGATGCTGACTCGCTTCGAGGCGGTGTTCTATCTGGGATTCGCGCTTGGCTGGATGGTCGTGTTTTGCCCGCAGGATAGGCCGCATGCCATTCGAATGTGCGTCTGGCTCATGCTTTGCTTTCTGCTGATGACAATCTGGAGGTATCGTGTCTTCGGCACGCTATTGCCGAATACCATCCTGGCCAAGCTGCAAATGCCCTACAGTAAAAAAGGCTGGGACGGCGTATTGGTAAAGCTGCGCGGTCTCAAGGATTTCCTTTTCGTGAATGCCGCGTTTCTGGCTGGCATGTACCTGAGCCGGAAGGGAGAGAAAAAGCGCCGTCTGGATCCGATGCCTGTACTTCTAATATTTTCTTTTGCCGTATTCGCGCTCGTATCCGGAAAAAATTGGGGCTATACCGGGCGGATGTTCATGGCCGTGGTTCCCCTATTCGTCCTTTCTCTCGCAGAACGTTTTGCGAATATGCGTCAGCCATATGTATTTCGTGGGCTTTTGCTGTGCCTCTCTGGAACTTTCCTGTTCAACATTGCGTTGCTGCGCGACAACGTCGACACGGTAATCCTTGGTGCGGCGACGCGTGGCGTGCTGCCCGCTGCGCTGAATGCGGCGGGAGACGCGGCCCGAAAAAGAGCGTGGCACGATTTCCCCGGTGACTGGCGCGGAATTACGCCAGCGAACTACGCGATGACGGGTGCTTCGGTTGATCATCTGCGCGAGTATCTGGGGCAACCGACGCTCAAGTTCATGACGCCAGACGTTGGTGGTGCCGCACTGTGCTGCGAACGTCTGGACATTCTGGATTCGGCGCTGTTGACCAACCCATCGCTGGCGCGTCGCGGGTATGCAGGGTTTGCGGACTATCTGAGCAAGGAACGTCCGGAAGTCATCGAAACACATGGCCTTTGGAGCAGCAACAGCGGGATATACTCCGTCGCTGAATTCCAGACGGACTATCTGCCCGCGATTTACGATGGGACGCTTTTCTGGCTGCGTCATGACGTCCTGGAGCGTCTGGTTGCTCGCGGCGTGGCGGCCGATCCTGTTCGCCCGGGGAGGTTGCTTGATATTCGCTATATGGGAGACAGTCGAGACACCTCGTATCTGATGCGATTTCCCGCTGTGACGGTACTCAGTCCGTGAACCTCTATCGGCTCAGGAGCTGTTGCGAGCGCCCCAACGGGTAGCAACGGTTCGACGAGGGACCACAGTTCGTCGGGTATGCATTCTCTGAGCTTCGCCTCAAATCGCGACAAACCGAGACAGAATAGTACGGAAGGTCTGCTGAACTCGTTTCCTGACCGCTGTACCTTCAGGCGATCAATGCTTTGCAGAGCAGATCGCTTCGCATTTCGGCTTCTTCAAAGGCGTGATGGCGAGCACTCGTTCGCATCGGCCTCGGGCTATGTTGCAGTGCTAGTCCTTGCGCTTTACATGAAATCCACCGACGTGACGGTGCTGTACAGCCATCCCCATCGGCTGTGGATTCTGTGTTGCCTGCTCCTGTACTGGATCAGCCGCGTCTGGATGGTTGCATTTCGCGGTGAGATGCACGACGACCCGATCGCCTACGCAATAAAAAACTGCTCCAGCCTTCTGACCAATGCGCTGTGCGTAGTTGCAGTGCTCATTGCGATTAGCCCGCGATGCATGGTGCGTGACCGGCGCACGCGTTCATCGTGTCGCATGTCGGAATGTGTCGATAAGTTCCACAGCCGCTGACGCCATGTTGCCTTTGGTGACCCTGGCATGCGTCGCCCTTCGCTCACGGTCTCGCCGTTGGGTGTTGGCGTTCTCGAATTCGAGCGGCAAACGGTAGCCAATCCTACTGTGCAGGCGGCGTACGTCGTACCAGCCCTCCAGGAACCAGACGATGCGCGGCCGGCGATCTGAATCGGCCTCTTACCGCTCGCCGCGACGTGGCAGAGCACCCCACCCCGCCAAACCACCTACAATTCGGGCATCTGTCTTGCTGACGACCAGTGCTCCGCTCGGCCGTCAACACGTCCCAACCGGAATTCTGCTTACATGAAAATATCGCTACCGCCGCCGCATGGGCGGCCCAACCGCGTTTACCCGCCGGGCACGCCGGGCCTGCATGGCCTCGTGTCGCTGATCACCGGCGTGGTGGTCGTGTGCGGGCTGTACTTCGGGCGGGAGGTACTGATTCCGATCACGTTGTCGGTGCTGCTGAGCTTCCTGCTCGCGCCGCTCGTGCAGATGCTGCGGCGTCTGCACATGGGCCAGTTGCCGTCGATCTTCATCGCGGTCCTGTTCGCTCTCGCCTCGCTGCTCGCGGTCGGCGCGCTGATCGGCGCGCAGCTCGTGCAGCTCGCGGACGCGCTGCCGCAGTACCAGGAAGCGATCGAGCAGAAGATCGAAACCGTGCAGGAAAAGACCGTGGGCCGCGCCGACTCCCTGATGAGCAGCGCTGCCAGCGCGCTGCAGCGCGTGGCGCCATCGCGCCCCGCGCCGCCGCGCCCGACCGGCCGCGCCGCGCGCAACGCGCCGCAGGTGCCGCAACAGGTCGAGGTGCACGAGCCCGCGCCGACGCCGGTGCAACTTGCGCAGCGCGCGCTGACGCCGGCCATCGCGCCGATCGAGACGACCTTCATCGTGCTGGTCGTGACCATCTTCATCCTGTTGCAGCGCGAGGATTTGCGCGACCGTCTGATCAGCCTGTTCGGTTCGCGCGACTTGCACCGCACGACTACCGCGATCAACGACGCCGCCGGGCGCCTGTCACGCTATTTCGTCGCGCAGCTCGGCGTGAATCTGAGCGCGGGCGGCATCATCGCGATCGGGCTCGCAATCATCGGCGTACCGGGGGCGCTGCTGTTCGGCGTGATCGCCGCGCTGCTGCGCTTCGTGCCGTACATCGGCATCTGGATCGCGGCGATCCTCGCATTCTTTCTCGCAGCCGCGATCCAGCCGCAATGGACGATGGCGGTCCTCACGCTGATCCTGTTCATCGTCGTCGACGTGGTCGCCGGGCAGATCGCCGAGCCGCTGCTGTATGGTCATCGCTCGGGCCTGTCGCCGCTCGCGGTCGTGGTCGCGGCGATTTTCTGGAGCTGGCTGTGGGGGCCGATCGGCCTCGTGCTGTCGACGCCGCTCACGCTGTGCGTCGTCACGCTCGGGCGCTACGCGGACCGGCTCAACTTCCTGACCGTGCTGCTCGGCGATCAGCCCGCGCTGACGCCCGCGCAGAACTTCTATCAGCGCCTGCTCGCCGACGATCCGCACGAGGCGATCGTGCAGGCCGAACGGCTGCTGCGCGAGATGTCGCTGATCGACTACTACGACAAGGTCGCGCTCGAAGGCCTGCGGCTCGCGCGCAACGACGCGCAGCGCGGCGTGCTGATGCCCGACCAGTTGCAGCGGATCAACGACGCGCTCGTCGATATCGTCGAGAACCTCGATATCGCCGAAGGGCTGCGCGATTCGCTGTCGCCTGCCGAACCGGCGGACGCGGGTAACGCGCTGCTTGCCGGGGCGCCGGACCTGGCGTCGCCGGGCGCGGGTGCCACGGAGCGATACCGCAGCGATCTGCTCACGCGCTCGCAACAGCCGGACGGAGCGGGCAAAGCCGCAGTGTTGTGCGTGCCCGGCCGCGGCGCGTTCGACGAAGTGACGACCGCGATCGCCGTGCAACTGCTGAACCGCCAGGGCTTCGCGCCGCTGATGGCGACGCACTCGGGCTATCGCAGTGCGCGCGCCGACGAGCCGAGCTTCAAGGACACATCGATCATCTGCATCGTGTCGCTCGACGCGCCCGAGTCGCCGCTGTACCTGCGCAACATGCTGCGGCGCACGCGCGAATGGCGGCCACGCGCGACGCTGGTTGTCGGCGTCGGCGTCGGCGACGCGCCGGACGGCAGCGTCGAACTCGATGCGGGCGGGGAGCTGCATGCGTCGCCGACGTTCCGCGCGATGATCGAGGCATGTCACGCGGCGACGGCTGGGCAGCCCATGCGGCAGCCGTCGCAGACGGCCAGCGCCGGCTGAGGCCGGGTGGGCTGACGCCGTGACCGGAGTGGTGAAAATCTGCGTCGTGATCGCCATTTGCCGGTCACTGCGCTCGACGCTGATAACCGCTCTTCAATGCGTCCACTACAAGCTCGACTGCCCGGGATGATTTGCGGCGACCAGGGTAATAGACGTGATGTCCGACGAACGTGGGAAACCAGTCTTCCAGCACCCAATTCAGGCGCCCCGCCCGGACGTGCATCTCAGCCAGGTCTTTGGGCACGTACGCGAGCCCAAACCCGCCAAGCGCTGCGTCCATCATCTGGTAGACGCTATTGAAGGTGAGCTGCCCTTCGACCCGCACCTGCAGTTCTCGCCGCCCCTTCCGTAGCTCCCACGGCAGCAGTGAATCTCGCGTTGGCAATCGGAGATTGATGCAGTTGTGCAGCGTTAGATCCTGCGGCGTCTTCGCCGGTGCGGTCGATTGCAGGTAGCCTGGCGAGCCCGCGATTGCCATCGTCATGTCAGGCGCGATTCGCACCGCGATCATGTCTTTGGCCACCTGGTCGCCTAGCCGCACGCCGATGTCGTACCGATCCGCGACGATGTCGGCTAACCCGTAGTCATTGATCAATTCAATCTTCAGGTCCGGATACTGGCGCAGCAACGGTTGCAGACGCGGCCAAACGTACGAGTTTGCCGCGTAGTCGGTGGTCGTGATCCGGACAGTTCCGCCTGGGCGGCTCGTCATCGCGCGCAAAGAATCGACCTCCGCTTCGATTTCCTGAAAACGCGGTGCAATCGCCGCCAGTAGCCGTTCGCCTGCCTCCGTCAACGAGACACTCCGGGTAGTGCGCATCAGTAACTGAAGGCCCATCCGCTTTTCAAGGCCGGCAACCGTCCGGCTCAAGGCCGACTGCGAGACTCCCAGTTGCGCGGCCGCCCGCGTGAAGTTGCGCTCACGCGCGACGTTCATGAAGCCGACCAGATCGTTGAAATCCTCTTTCAATTAATCCTCCACGGCATAAGGGCATGCCGATATTGCGATCTAGTCGCATCAATTGCCAGGAGTTAGATTAGCAGCAGTGGCATATCACCCCGACGATACCGACGAGGAACAGTCATGGAATTGAAACGTGCGGGCTCCCAGCCCTCGAAGAAAGGCCCTGAAGAGTGGTTTACCGGCACGGTGCGACTCGACCCGCTGAACGCTCCGCCTCCGCCGGCACGCGTTTCGTGCGCGAGCGTCACATTTGAGCCGGGAGCGCGGACTAACTGGCACACCCACCCGCTCGGCCAAACTTTGATCGTTACGGCCGGCTGTGGCTGGACCCAGTGCGAAGGCGAGCCGCGCGTCGAAATCCGGGCTGGTGACGTGATCTGGTGCCCGCCTGGCCACAAGCATTGGCATGGCGCAACTTCGACGACCGCGATGACACATATCGCCATTCAGGAAGCGCTCGACGGCAAGAACGTCGAATGGCTGGAGAAGGTCACGGACGAGCAGTACCTCGGCAGCGGCGAGCAGGTGTAATGCGGTTCATGAGGCCGCACGCGTGCACTTTTGTGCGCCGCAAATCCAGAACGCGGCTGCTGGCGCGCGTCGTTACGGCGACAGGCGTGGCGCTTATCTTCGCTGCCTGTACCTCAATGGAAAGGACTGGAAACATGCAAGATTCATTGTCACAAATTGATCTCACTCCCGTTTCTCCGGCATTCGCGCGTCATACGAACCAGACCGTGCTCGGCGGCCTCTGGAAGAGGCCGCAACTGTCACCCCGAGACCGAAGCATCGTGACGCTGTCGGTGCTTATCGCCCGCAACCAGACCATCGAGATGCCGTTCTATTTCCGGTTGGCGCTGGATAGCGGTGTGAAGCCTGCCGAGATTTCGGAAATGATCACGCACCTCGCCTTCTATTCCGGCTGGGGAAATGCGACCGCAGCGGCTGTCGTCGCGAAGTGTATCTTCGATGAACGTGGCATCGGTATCGATCAGATCCCTCGGGCCGATGTCGAGCCGCTACCACTGAACGAAGTCGCAGAGCAACAGCGTGCGCTGGCGGTCGAGCAAAGCTTCGGCTCGGTCGCTCCCGGCGTTGTTCAGTACACGACCGATGTGCTTTTCCGCGACCTTTGGCTGCGTCCAGGACTCGCTCCACGCGACCGGAGCCTGGTCACGGTGAGCGCCCTGGTTGCCAGCGGTCAGGTCGCTCAGATTCCGTATCACCTCGGCCGTGCCATGGACAACGGTCTGACGAAGGACGAGGCGTCCGAAATGCTGACGCAGCTCGCGTTTTACGCAGGCTGGCCGAACGTCTTTTCGGCGATGCCCGTGTTCAAGGATGTATTCGCGAAGCGAGCGGCATAAACGTCGATGCGGGATCGTCCACCGGTCGGGAAACCGCGTTTTTCCAACCGAGGTGGAAGCTCGTCGGCCCGGATGCTGCACTGGCACCGCGGAAGCTCGAACAAACATCAGTGAGGGACCGCGTCTTCACCTCATACCGGTTCTCGAACAGATTCACGCCACTGACCGAGAAAGGATCCGCAAAAAGGCGCTTGACGTGCAAGGCACGATCCCGGGACCTGGCGAATGCTGTATTCGCTATCGGGAGACGAAAGGGCACCGGCTTACGGTGCCCGAGGAAGGCTAGCGACCGGCGCTCTGACCGCCGTCGACGTGCAGGATTTCTCGCATGATGAACGGTGCGGATTCAAGTAAGAGAATCGCGTCGGCGATATCGCTCATCTCGCCCATGCGCCCCAGCGGATGAAAGGCGCCCAGCGCCTCACGTGTTTCCGGCGCGTGCATCGGCGACTTGATGATCTCCTGCGCGACCGCATTCACGCGAATTCCTTTCCTCGCGTACTCGATCGCCAGTGACTTCGTGGCGGCGTTCAGCCCGCCTGTCGTCAGGGCTGCCAGTACCGAACACACACCACTGACCGCAGCGTCGACGACACTGGCGGTCACGCTGACCACGTGCCCGTTGGATTGCTTTTCCATTTCGGCGATGGCGAGTTGCGTGACGTGATAGAAACCCGCCATGTTCACGTTCGTCACCGCCGCGTAGTCTTCAGCGGTGTATTGAGCGAAAGGCTTTCCAATGTAAATGCCGGCGTTGTTGACCAGCGTGTCGATCCGGCCCATGCTTTGCCCAGGAAATTTTCCGCTCGGCTTCAACGCCACCCGAGTCGATAGCCAATATCAAGCAAAACGCAGACATGCTGATTCTGGTTTCGCATCGACCTGAAATCACCCCTTTTCAGTTTGCGCCAGCCACTGGTCCAGGCTCACGCGGCCAATCCGCGCGTCGCCGAGCGGTACGAGCGACTTTTCCTCGACGCGGCCGCCGTAATAGCGGGCACCTTGATCCGTCACAACAGGGCGCGGGTCGCCGACAGACTTCAGATAACGTCTGATGATGGCGGCAAACGGTTCACGGTCCGGGCCCGCGATATCGACTGTACCGTTCAGTGGCGTGGCGAGAGCGACCTGCGCGAGGATCGCTGCGACGTCATCCGCGGCTATCGGCTGGAACAGTCCGTCCCCAACGCGCACCGTCCCGCCTTCTGTGCCGGAATCAGCAATAGCGCCGATGAATTCCATGAACTGGGTCGCGCGCACGATCGTATAGGGCACGCCCGCCGCTTCAATCGCCTCTTCCTGCGCGACCTTGGCAACGAAATACGCATTTTCCGGCGTGCGGTCGCAGCCGACGATGGAAAGCGCGACGTGATGGCGTACCCCTGCAGCCACTTCGGCTTTGCCGAGGTTGCGCGTCGAGGTGCGGAAAAAGTCGAGCACCGCCTGAGGCTCCCAGGAAGGCGCGTTCGCCACATCCACTACGACGTCCGCGCCCGCTAGCGCGTTGCTCAGACCTTCCCCCGTCACGGCGTTCACACCGGTACGCGGCGACGCAGCAAATGCCTCGTGACCCGCCTCGCCGAGCAGCGTGACGAGGCGCGAGCCGATCAGGCCGGAACCACCGATTACGACGATCTTCATGGCGCATCCTCCAGATGAGAGTCAGTTGACACGGGCAGGCGGCTGGCGGCCGTTGCATCGCGGGAAGAACTCGCCGCCGTCGCATCGTGTGAGGCTATTGTGAGAAGATCATGAACTATCGAAAAGTGCCAAGAATTGTCGATCGGACCAGGACATCCTGATTCCGGTCTGCTTGCCGGCAAGACCGTGATGACCCTACCGCCTACCGCATTCACCGTCGATATCGATCGGCAGCTCCAGTTGCCGATCTACCTGCAGATCTGCGCGCGCTTCAGAACCGCGATCGCCGCAGGGCATCTGCGTCCAGGCGATCGCGTGCCCGCGCTGCGCAGCCTCGCTACGCAACTGAACATGGCGCGCGGCACGGTTGAACTGGCGTATACGGTCCTCGTCGACGAAGGCTACCTGCAGATGCGCGGTGCGGCTGGCACGTTCGTGTCGCCCTCGCTGCCAGCTTCAGTGACGCGCTCGCGTACGCAAAGCACAAAGAGTTCGGACGGCACGCGGAGCGTAAAAGCGGCTACCGCACCTCGGACGCCAGGCGAATCGCACGGCGCTCAACCGGCGCCGCGCCAGCTTGCCATTGCCGCCGCCATGAGCGGCGAGCCCCGGCCGTTGCAACCCGGGCTGCCCGCGCTTGACGCGTTTCCGGTCAAGGCTTGGAAGCGTCTCGTTTCGCATCGCGCGCGCAGCGGCGAGCGCTCGATGCTCGCGTACCCGGATCCTGCCGGCTACCGGCCGCTTCGCGAACACATCGCCACGTATCTTGGGCTGTCGCGCGGGGTGACCTGCCTGCCGGACCAGGTGTTCGTGACGGGCGGCTACCGTGCGACGCTCGAGCTCGTGTTGCGCAGTCTCGCCCGCCCGAACGACAGCGTGTGGTACGAAGATCCGGGTTATCTGCTCGCGCGCGGTTTTCTTGCCGAAACCGGCGTGCAGCTCGTCGCAGTGCCGGTGGACGAAGAAGGGATCGACGTCGAACACGGCATACGGCTGGATGCGCAGGCGCGCTTCGCGGTGGTCACGCCGTCGCACCAGAGCCCGCTCGGGCACACCTTATCGCTCCCCCGACGCATGGCGTTGCTGGGCTGGGCAGAGCAAGCGTCCAGCTGGATCGTCGAAGACGATTACGACAGCGAGTTCCGCTATCTGGGCCGGCCATTGCCGGCATTGAAGAGCCTCGATCGTCACGATCACGTGATCTATTGCGGCACATTCAGCAAGGTGATGTTTCCCGGCTTGCGGCTCGCGTATGCGGTGGTGCCGGAGCGGGCCGTCGAGCGCGTCGGGCGGGTGGCGCGCAGCATGAACGCCGGATCGCCAACCTTGTTGCAGGCCGCTTTGGCGGACTTCATCGAGCGGGGGCATTTTGCGCGACATCTGAAGCGCATGCGTGCGTTATACGCCGAGCGGCGCGTGCTGATCGTGCGCGCGTTGGAGCAGGCGTTCGGCGAACGGCTGAGCGTCGAACTGCCGCCAGGGGGAATCCAGTTCGCGGCACAGTTCGTCGAGGGCCCTGATGGCCCGGTCGACGACGTCGCGGTTGCGGCGCGCGCCCGCGAAGCGGGGCTCGCCGTTCTGCCGCTCTCGGTCTGGTACGCGAATGGTCGCACCCGTCGCACGCCGCGTGGCGTTGTGATGGGCTTCGCAAACATCGCCAATGCAGGTGAAGCGGGCCACCTCGCGCGGAGCTTGCGCGCCTGCCTGGACGGCTAACGAGCGGCGAAGGTCCCGGTCTCTACCACTCGTCACGTTCGCGCGCGGCGTTGTACCCAAAATGAGGACAGCCGCGCGCGAACGCTGACGCATACTGGACCGATAACGCAAGAAAACTGGAGACACGCATGACCCGCCCGTTCAAGCCCTATCCGTTCGCCCCGCGCCGCTATCCGGCCGCGGTGCCGCCGCTCATCGACGGACGCGATCCACAAGCGCGCGCCGTCGCGATCGTCGGCGGCGGTCCGGTCGGCATGACGCTCGCGCTTGCGCTCGCGCGCCAGGGCGTGCGCTCGGTGCTGATCGAGGCGGATGACAGCGTGTGCACCGGCAGCCGCGCGATCTGCATCTCGCGACGCAGCCTCGAAATCTTCAAGCGGCTCGGCGTCGTCGACGGCTTTCTGCAAAAGGGGCTGGCGTGGACCGGCGGGCGCAGTTTCTATCGCGACACCGAGGTGTTCCGCTTCGCGATGCATCAGGACGACGAGCAGTCGCTACCGCCGATGATCAATATCGCGCAGTATCAGATCGAGCAGTTGCTGCTCGACGAGATCGAACGGCACGCCGATCTGATCGACGTGCGCTGGCAAACGCGTGTGACGGGCCTCGAGCAACGGCCGCAGGGCGGCGCGACGTTGATCTTGCGCAGCGCCGATCCTGCCGATCCGCAAGGCAAAAGCTGGCAGATGGACGCTGCTTGGGTCGTCGCCTGCGACGGCGGACGCAGCACGATCCGCGACCTGCTCGGGCTGAAGCTCACAGGCACGACCTACGAAGGCCGCTACGTGATCGTCGATATCGAACTCGACAGCACGCGGGCGACCGAACGGCTCGCGTACTTCGATCCGCCGTCGAATCCGGGCTCGACGGTGCTCGTGCACAAGCAGCCTGACAACGTGTGGCGCATCGACTATCAGTTACGCGACGACGAAGACCCCGACGACGCCGTGCTGCCCGGGAACGTGATACCGCGCGTGCAAAACTTGCTCGACTCGATGGGCGAAGCCGGCGCTTGGTCGCCGATCTGGATCACGATCTACAAGGCCAATGCGCTGACGCTCGAACGCTATCGGCATGGCAGCGTGCTATTCGCGGGCGACGCCGCGCATCTGGTGCCGATCTTCGGCGTGCGCGGCGCGAACTCCGGCATCGACGACGCCGACAATCTCGGCTGGAAGCTCGGCTGCGTGATCAATGGCAGCGCGTCGCCAGCGCTGCTCGATAGCTATAGCGACGAACGTGTGTACGCGGCGCGCGAGAACCTGAGCTATGGCATGAAAAGTACCGAATTCATGGCGCCGCCGACCTTCGCGTTCGACTTGCTGCGCACGGCCGTGCTCGGGCTCGCCGAAAGGCATGCGGCGGTGCGGCCGCTGATCAATCCGCGCCAGACGCATGCGATCGCGTATCGGCAATCGCCGCTGAACTTCGCAGGCGACGGAGCCGATGCGTTCGATCGCGGCCCCGCGCCGGGTACCGTGCTGCCCGAGAGCAGGCTGCTCAAACAATCGCAAGATGGCGCACGGCTCGGCATTCATCTAACCGATCTGCTCGGACCGTGCTTCACGGCGCTGCGCTTCGACGCAGACCTCGCGAACGATGGTGACGCGTGGCGGCAACTGCAAAGCACGCTAGCCCACCAAGGCGTTCCGTTCAACCTGATCGATATCGTCACGGCCGAAGCGCAATCGGCAAACAGCCCTCGAACGATCGACCCAACCGGCCGCCTGCACGACATGCTCGACGCACGGCCCGGCACCGTCTATCTGATCCGCCCCGACGGCCACGTACTCGCGCGCTGGCGCAACGGCAGCGCGGCGGCCGTTCTGCGCGCGCTCGATGCCACGCTGACACGGCAGAACTAACGCGCAAGGACCTTCGACATCATGACCGATTCCGATCTCGACCTCGTCTATACGACGCTGTGCAACACGCTGACCCACGAAGGCGAGGCGCAGGCGTCGCTGTATCTCGCGCGCCTCGCGCTCTTGTGCCTGACCGAACTCGACGACTCGCGGCGCGCGTTGTCGTTGATCGAAGCGGCGAAGCTGCCGGTTGCCGCCACGGCCTAGCGCGGGCAAAAAAACCGCCTCCCTGGAGGCGGTTCGCTAGAGGCGGTAACGGCAATGCCGCAGCAGTGCGAGGGAATTACAGCCATCACAACAAAACGGGCGCTGGCAGACCGACCTCACTGCCTCGGATACAAGCCCAACGTACTCGCATGCAGCCGCGCGAGTCCGAGCAACGCATCCGTATAGGGCGTCGGCACGCGCGTCAGTTGCCCGAGTTCGCGCACCGCGCCGACCAGCGCATCGAGTTCGACCGCCTTGCCGGCCTGCACGTCCTGCAACATCGATGTCTTCATCGCGCCGAGTTTCAGCGTGACCGCGTGACGGTCGTCGGGCGCCTGGTCGATCGGGATGCCGAAGCGCGCGCCGATTTCCTTCGCCTCCAGCATGATGTGCGTGACGAAACCGCGCACGAGTTCGTCGCCGAGGATCCGGTCGGTCGTTGCGCCGGTGATCGCGCTGACCGGGTTCATCGTCATGTTGCCCCACAGCTTGAACCACACGTCGCGCTGGATCTGCGCCGAAGCCGTTGCATGGAAGCCCGCCGCCTGCAACAGCGCGGCGAGCAGCTCGATACGCTCGCTCGGCTTGCCCGACGCCTCGCCGACGATCAGTCCGTTGCCCTGGTGATGCCGGACCACGCCGGGCGCGTCGATCAGGCAACTGGCATGCACGACGCAGCCGACCGTCTGCGCGGCGGGGATCGCGGCGGTGATCGCGCCGTCGGGATCGATCGTCTTCAGGCGCTGGCCGGCGAGTTCGCCGCCCAGGCCGTCGCAGAACCACCACGGCACCCCGTTCATCGCCGTCAGCACGATCGTCTCGGGGCCGAGCAGCGGTTTGATATGCGCGGCCACGGTCGCCATCGCCGGGCCCTTCACCGCGATCACGACGAGTTCCTGCACGCCGAGATCGGCCGGCTTGTCGCTCGCCTTCACCTGCTCGGCGTAGATCACGCCGCCTTCGATCAGCCGCAGACCATGCTGGCGCACCGCGTCGAGCGTCGCGCCGCGCGCGACCACGCTGACCCGATGGCCCGCCTGCGCGAGCTTCACTCCCATCCAGCCGCCGATCGAGCCGGCGCCGTAGATCGCTACTTTCATCGCCTGAATCCTTGCCTGTTGCTGTGATTATTGCAGCGTTGATTGTCGCGCTCTTTGACGCGTGGCTTCAATCATTGCCGGAAACTCGCATCGATCCGGTCGACCCGCCGCACCAGCGCATCGAACACGTCCTGCCCGGCGCCGTGGCGCGGATCGAACTGCAGCGCGTCGCGCGAGCAGCGAATCGCGACCTCCTCCGGCACCGGCCGAGCGCGGCCCATCGAGAACGTCGCCACCTGGACTTCGCACGCGCGATTCAGCGTCCACAGAATCGCGAAGGTCTGCGGCAACGTCCGGCCCCACGATAGCAGACCGTGGTTGCGCAGGATCACTGCCTGCCTGTCGCCGATATGCGCGAGCAGCCGCGGCCCCTCTTCCGCATGAATCGTGATGCCTTCAAAGTCGTGATACGCGATCCGGTCGTGCAACTGCGCGCTATAGAAGTTGGTCTGCTGCAGGCCCTCTTCGAGGCAGGCGACCGCGACGCCCGCCGTCGTATGCGTATGCATCACACAGTGCGCGTCGGGCAAGCCCTCGTGAATCGCCGCATGCACCACGAAGCCAGCCGGATTCACCGGATACGGCGAGCCGTCGAGCACGCGCCCCTGCGCGTCGATCTTCACCAGATTGCTCGCGGTCACTTCGCTGTAGTGCAGCCCGAACGGATTGATCAGGAACTGGCGCTCGGCGCCGCTGACGCTTTCGGGCACGCGCAGCGTGATGTGGTTGTAGATCATCTCGGTCCAACCGAGCAGATCGAAAATCCGGTAGCAGGCGGCGAGTTGCACGCGCGCCTGCCATTCGTCCGGATGCATCGCGGCCGATCTGGGCGGGCTCGCGGGTTGCGCTTCGAGGGTCGTGGCCATCGTCGGTGTCTCCATGATTGTCGTTGTGACGGCGCGCCCGTGCGCGCCGCCCATCATATTCGCGCGTGCCGCAACAGCGGCCCGAGCGCTGGACCGCTTCAGGCGCCCGACACAACCGCCGCTATCGACGACGCGACATAGTCCGCGTTACGCGCGTTCAGCCCGGCGACGCACATGCGGCCCGAGCGCAGCACGTACACCGCGTATTCGTTGCGCAGACGCTCGACCTGGCTTTCGGACAGGCCCGTATACGTGAACATGCCGCGCTGCGCGACATAGCGCGCGCGCATCACTTCATCGACGCGTCCGTCGAGCCCCGCGTGGATCACCTTGCGCATCGCCAGAATGCGCTCGCGCATCGCGCCGAGCTCGGCTTCCCACGACGCGCGCAGCGTCGCATCGGCGAGCACGTTGGCGACGAGGCGCGCGCCGTGCGTCGGCGGATTGCTGTAGTTCGCGCGCACCGCCGACATCAGCTGGCCCGCCACGCGCGCCGCTTCGTCGGCGCTCTTGCAGACCACGCTCAACGCGCCGACGCGCTCGCCGTAAAGCGAGAAATTCTTCGAGAACGAGTTCGCGACGATCAGCGCCACGTTCGCGTCGGCGAGCAGCCGCACCGGCGCGGCGTCTTCTTCGAGGCCCGCGCCGAAACCCTGGTAGGCCATGTCGACGAACGCGATCAGCTTGCGGCGCTGCAAAACCGGCACCAGTTCCGCCCATTGCGGCGGACTCAGATCGACGCCCGTCGGGTTATGGCAGCACGCGTGCAGCAGCACGATGCTCTTTTCCGGCAGCGCGTCGATTGCGGCGAGCATTTCGGCAAAGCGCAGGCCGCCCGTTTGCGCGTCGTAGTACGGATAGGTGTTGACCGTGAGGCCCGCGCCTTCGAACACCACGCGATGGTTTTCCCAGCTCGGATCGCTGATCCACATCTGCGAGCCGGGGAAGTAGCGCTTCAGGAAATCGGCGCCGACCTTCAGCGCGCCCGAGCCGCCGAGCGTTTGCAGCGTCGCGATCCGGCCTTCGGCGCGCGCCGCGCTGTTGGCGCCGAACACGAGCGCCTGCGCGGTGTCGCGATAGAGCGGCAGACCCGCCATCGGCAGATACGAGCGCGGGCCGATCGCGTCGAGCAGCGCGGTTTCGGCGCGGCGCACCGCGTCGATCACCGGCAGCTTGCCGGCGTCGTCGAAATAGATGCCGATGCTGAGGTTGACCTTGTTCGGCCGGGGGTCCAGCTGAAAGTCTTCGTTCAGGCTCAGAATCGGGTCGCCCGGATAGGCGGGAATATGGTCGAACATGACGGGTCCTTGAAGACGGCCTCTGCAGGCCTGTTGTAGCGGTCGTCCGCGCGCCTCGGGACGACAGGGCAAACCTTGAGTCTAAGCGGGTTTGCCGGGCTAAGTCGACCCGCACGAGTGTCGGTCGTCGGCGTGCCGCGCACAATCAATCGATTTTTCACGATTCGTAAGTTTTTCTTTAGAATCGATCGTATGCCTCTTACCCGCGTCTCGATCCGTCAACTCGAAGCGTTCCTCGCCATCGTCGATCTGCACAGCATCGGCGCGGCGGCGCAGCGGCTCGGGCTGACCTCGTCGGCGGTCAGCCAGCTGCTTGCCGAACTCGAAACGGAGCTCGGCTTCCGGCTGTTCGATCGCACCACGCGGCGCGTCGCGCTGTCCAGCGCGGGGCAGGACTTTCTGGCGTCGGCCGAATCGGTGCTGCGCCACGTGCGCGCAGCCGCCCAATCCGCCGACGATATCCGCAACCGCGCGGCCGGCATCGTGCGGGTCGGCGCGCCGCTCGTTATCGCGTCGACGGCGCTGCCCGCGGCGATCGCCGAATACGCGCGCGACAAGCCGAAGGTGGTCGTGCGCGTCTGCGATACCGTGGTCGAGCAACTGGTGGAGCGCGTCGAGAGCGGCGACATCGATCTCGCGATCGGCCCGGACCGGCAAAGCGGGCCGCGCGTGCGCTCCGAGCCCGCGTTCGCGAGTCCGTGGGTCATGTGGTGCTCGGCCGCGCATCCGCTCGCCGCGCGCCGCCGCGTGCAGTGGCAGCATCTGCGCGACGTGCCGATCGTCGCGACCGGCCGCGACCACGAGCGCGCGGTCGACCAGATGCTCGCCAATCTGCCGGTCGAGGCGCGCATCATTCCCGTCGATGTCGTCGACAACGTGACCACCGCGTTCGGCCTCGCCGCGCAAGGGCTGGCGGTCACGCTCGCGCCAGCCTATGTCGCACCGCTCGCGCGGACCTTCGGGCTCGTGATGAAGCGTATCGTCGATCCTGAAACGATTCGCGAGGTGTGCGTGTATCGGTCGACCGAGCGTGCGCTGTCGCCATCGGCCGACGGCTTCGCCGATTTCGTGATGCCGTGGTTGAAACGCTGGGATCGGGAGACGCAGGTCGAGGCGCGGGGTAAGCGGAGTTGAAGCGGACTCGAAGCGCGATGCGACGCGCGCTTCGGCGCGAGTTTCGACAGATGTGCAGCTAGGGCTGCATACACAACGCGAACAGTTGCCGCTGATTAGAAATCCCGAGCCGCGCGTACGCGCGCTTCTGGTACGTGACGACGCTTGCTGGCTTCACGCCCATCTGCCCGGCGATCTCGGCCGCGCTCGCGCCATCGAGCGTGCCACGCAACGCGTCGAGCTCGCGCGGCGTCAGCGTCGGACATGCGCGCCGCACGCGTGCGAGCATCGCCGCACCGGTGCCCAGCTGATGTTGCCCGTTCAGCGCGTATTGGCCCTTCGCCGCATCCGCGAACAGCGGCGCGACGCTTTCGATCCGCTCCAGTTCGCCCGGCGCGAATACGCCGTACGCGCGGTCGCGATACAGGTTGATCGACAGCCACACGCTATCCGCCGGCTGCACGAGCAACGACAGCCGGTCCGATACGTTCGGCTGCGCGTAGCAGGCCGCGCGGTACGCTTCGTTTTCGATTTCGTCGCCGCGCTGCTGATGCAGCACCAGCGCATCGCGCGAAGCGGTGCGCCGGCTGTGGTTCGATGGACCGATGATCGCGCGATTGCCGTCGAGCGCATAGAAATGCGCGGCGTAGCGTTCGGCGACGTCGCGCAGAAAATGCCCGCCGCGATGGTCGGCCGCCGACACCGTACGGGGCCGCGCGTCGAACTCATACGCGAAGATCGTGCACTGCGAGACGGGCAGCGACAACGATTCGCCAACCGTCAGCAGAATGCTCGCGGCGAGCGCGTCGGCATCCGGGTGGGAGATCGCCATGACGAGATCGGTGGCGAGCGCGGTGCTGATCTGACCGCTGCGCTGCGGTGATGCGAGGCGCCAGGAACGCATGATGGGGATTCGTGCTTGCGCTGCGTGAATTGGGTTGCGGCAAGCGTAGCACAGCGGGCACGCGGTGGCCCACCGGCGTGATCGCCGGCCTGGCGATGCTTTATCGCCGGGTAAGCGCCCCCCGCTGCAACGCCACCGTCCTCGGCAATTCGATCGTAAAGGTCGTGCCGGACTCGTCCGTGGATACGACGCTGACGTCGCCGCCATGCATGCGCGCGATCTGCTGCACGATATGCAGACCGAGCCCGAGCCCTTCGCGCGAGCGCGCGCCGTTGCCGTTCGACACGAACGCCTTGAACAGATGCGGAAACACCTCCGCCGGAATCGTGCCGCGATTGGACACCTTCAGGCGCACGCAATCCTCGGCGTCGCCGTCGACCTCCACGCCGATATCGCCCTCCGACGCCCCATGATGCAGCGCGTTGCTGACGAGATTCGACACCGCCTGCCACACGAGATCGGTATCCCACGCGCCGGCCGTATTGCCGGTGCAGGCGAACACGATCTGCTTGCCGCTCTTCTGCGATGCGAATTCGTCGATGACCGAGCGGCACAGCGTCGCGAGTTCGATCGAGCGCGGCTGCAACGGCAGACGTCCGCCTTGCAGGCGCGCGAGGTTCATCAGCTGATCGACCATCCGCGCCATGCGCAGGGAGCTGTTCTTCACGCGCGAGGCGACGGTTGCGGCCTGCTGGTCGGCGGCCGTGCGCATCAGGTATTCCGCCGACGCCAGCACCGCGCCGAGCGGCGTGCGCAGATCGTGGCTGAGCACCGCCATCAGCATCTCGTTCGCTTCGAGCATCTGGCGCGTCGTCACCAGTTGCGCGGCGAGCTGGCGCTTCTGCTGCTCCAGCTGCACGAACACGTCGACCTTCGACTGCAGGATGCGCGGATCGAACGGCTTGTACAGGAAGTCGACCGCGCCTGCCTCGTAACCGCGGAACGTGCGCGACGCGTCCTGGGCGGTCGCGGTCAGGAAAATGATCGGCACGTGCGACGTGCGCGGGCTGCCGCGCATCAGCGCGGCCAGCTCGAAGCCGTTCATGCCGGGCATATTGACGTCGAGAATCGCCAGCGCGACTTCGTGCTTGAGCAGCAGATCGAGCGCGGCGGTGCCGCAGTCGGCGACCAGCACCGCGACGTCGGGCCGCGCGAGCAAGGCTTCCAGCGCGGTGATGTTGTGGACGATGTCGTCGACGATCAGGATTTTCACAGGTGAGTTCGTCATGGCACCGGATCAGAGGGAAGTCGGCAGCGCGGCAAGGCGCTTCGCCAGGGTTGCGGGATTGTAGATCGCGTCGGCCGCGCCGCGCTCGATCGCGGCGCGCGGCATCTCCGGTGCACCGGCGCTGCCGGGGTCCTGCACCCACGCGGTGCCGCCGAGCGCGCGCACGCGTTCGAGCCCGTGCGCGCCGTCGTCGTTGGCGCCGGACAGCAGGATCGCGAGCAGCCGCTCGCCGTACACCGCGGCGGCCGATTCGAACAGCACGTCGATCGACGGCCGCGAGAAGCGCACCGCCGCGGCGGTCGACAGCGCGACCGTGCGGTCCACTTCGACGAGCATGTGATAACCGGGCGGCGCGACATACACGCGGCCCGGCAGGATCGGCTCCCCCGCATCGGGTTCGAGCACCGGCAGCGCGCAGCGATGCGCGATCGCCGGCACCAGATAGCTCGGCGAATCGGGCGGCAGATGCGCGACGATCATCACGGCTGCCGCGAAGCGCGCGGGCAGCGCGGCGAGCAGCACGTTGAACACCTCGATGCCGCCCGCCGACCCGCCGATCACGACCAGTTGATAGCCGCGCCGCGCGCGCGTCCGCGCGGCGGCGCTGGCGTCGGCGGCGTGGGTGGGCGGGGGTTGACTGGTCGAGCGTGGCATCGCGACCTCGCTAACGCTTCTGATAAATGCGTTCGGCCGGGCGAAACTCGTCGAACGCCGGGTAGTGATGTGAAAACCGCAGGGTTTCCTTGCTGCCCAGGCCGAGAAAGCCGCGCCGCACCAGTGCGTTCTCGAACAGCCCCAACGCGCGATCCTGCAAGCCGCGATCGAAATAGATCAGCACGTTGCGGCACGACACCAGATGCGCTTCGAGGAACACTTCGTCGGTGGACAGGCTGTGATCGGCGAACACCACGCGCTCTTTCAGCGAGCCGGCAAAGCGCGCGCCGCCATACGCTGCATGATAGTAGTCCGACAGCGAACGCGTGCCGCCCGCCGCCAGATAGTTCTGCGTGAAGCCCTGGATGCGTTCGAGCGCGTAGATGCCCGCCTCCGCGCGCGCGAGCGCGTCGGGGTTGATGTCGGTCGCGTAGAACAGCGTGCGCTCGGTGAGACCCTCCTCGTCGAACAGGATCTTCAGCGACCAGAGCTCCTCGCCGGTGCCGCATCCGGCGACCCACACCTTGATCGACGGATAGGTGCGCAAACGCGGCAGCACGTGCTCGCGCAGCGCGAGGAAATACGACGGATCGCGAAACATGTCGCTGACCTGCACGGTCAGGTAGCGGAACAGCCGCGAAAACTCGTAGCCGTCGCGCATGATGCGGTCCTGCAATTGCGACAGCGTCTCCACGTTGAATTCATCGAGCGCCTGCGTGAGGCGGCGGCGCAGCGACGACATCGCGTAGTGGCGAAAGTCGTGCTGATACTTCAGATAGATCGCCTCGAGCAGCAGCCGCAGCTCGATGTCGAAATCGCTGATGCGGTGCGGTACCTCAGATGCGGACGGTTTCATCGCGTTTCTCGCTTCCGTGCCAACGCTCGCGCCGTCAGCGCTGCCGCAGCCACACGCGGCACAGCGCGACGAGCTTGTCGACGTCGATCGGTTTCGACACGTAGTCGTCGGCACCCGCTTCGAGGCAGCGCGTGCGATCGTTCGCCATCGCCTTCGCGGTCAGCGCGATGATCGGCAGATGCGCGAAGCGCGGATTGCGGCGAATCTCGCCCATCGCGGTCAGGCCGTCCATCTCGGGCATCATGATGTCCATCAGCACCAGATGCACTTCCGGCCCGTTCTGCAGTTCGTCGAGCGCCTCGCGGCCGTTGCGCGCGATCAGCAGTTTCGCGCCGAGCGGCTCCAGCACGTGCGACAGCGCGAAGATGTTGCGCACGTCGTCTTCGGCGAGCAGGATCGTGCGGCCCTCGAACGCATTGTCGCGTTGCCGCACGGTGCGCAGCATGCGCTGCTGCTCCGGCGCGAGCGACGACTCGACGCTATGCAGAAACAGCGTGACTTCATCGAGCAGACGCTCCGGCGATTTTGCGCCCTTGATGATGATCGACTTCGAGTAGCGGCGCAGCCGGTGCTCCTCTTCGTCGGACAGCATGCGGCCCGTGTAGACGATCACCGGCAGCGATGCATGCGCGCTGTTCGCGGCGAGCCGTTCGAGCAGATCGTAGCCGGTGCCGTCCGGCAGCGCGAGATCGGTGACGACGCAGTCGAACGTCAGCGCCGACAGTTGCTCGAACGCCTCGGCGAGCGTCGCGACCGCGACGATCTCGGTGTTCTCGCTTTGCAGCAGCGCGCGGATGCTTTCGCGCATCGGCGCGTCGTCCTCGATCACCAGCACGCGCTTCAGGCGCTGTTGCAGCCGCGCTTCGAGGCGGCGGATCGCGGCCTCCATCGTCGAGCGCGCGGTCGGCTTCAGCGTGTAGCCAATCGCGCCGAGATGCAGCGCCTTGTCGGCGTGATCGGTGGCCGACACGATATGGATCGGAATGTGGCGAGTCAGCGGGTCGTTCTTCAGCCATTCGAGCACCGTGAGGCCCGAGCGGTCCGGCAGACCGACGTCGAGCAGCACCGCGGCCGGCCGCATGTCGCGCACCAGCGCGAGGCCGCTCGCGGCATCGCTCGCGTGCACGAAGTCGAAGTCGAGTTCGTGCACGAGATCGCGCAGAATCGCAGCGAACGGCGGATCGTCTTCGACCGCGACGATCAGACGGCCCGCGCGGGTGCGATTGTCGCGATCGTCGGCTATCGACGTGGCGGCGGGCTCGGCGGTGCCGGGCAGCATGGCTTCGCGCGACGCGGTGGGCGGCGCCCAGCTTGCCAGACCATTCGCTGGCGAGATCACCGCGGCGGGCGCGGCGTCGAGCGGCGGGCGCAGCAACGGCGCTTCCGCCGTCGTCTGCGCGCCCATGCCCGCGTTCAGCGCGTTCGGCGCGGCGACGCTCGTCGTCGCGCCGTCCGCGCTCGCGCGCGCCTCGCGCGCATCGAGCGGCAGCCACAGCGAAAACACGCTGCCCTTGCCCACTTCGCTCGCCACCGTGATGCGCCCGCCCAGCAACCGCGAGAACTCGCGCGAAATCGACAGCCCGAGGCCGCTGCCCCCATATTGACGGCTCGTCGAGCCATCGGCCTGCTGGAACGCCTCGAAGATCATGTCGAGCTTGTCGGCCGGAATACCGATGCCCGAATCGCGCACGTCGAAGCGCAGCACGTTGTCCTCGACCTTGGCGACCTCTAGCGTGACCTCGCCGCTCTCGGTGAACTTCACCGCGTTCGACAGCAGGTTGCGCAGGATCTGCGCGAGCCGCTGGCCATCGGTGACGAACGTATCGGGCGTGCCCGGCAACTTGTCGAAGGCGAGACGCAAGTGCTTGGTCGCCGCGATCGGACGAACCATTTCTTCGAGCGATTGCAGCGTCGCCTCGATCGACACCGTTTCGGGCTCGACCGTCAGTTGACCCGCCTCGACCTTAGACAGGTCGAGAATCTCGTTGATCAGCACGAGCAGATCGCTGTTCGACGCGTAGATCGTTTCCGCGTAGCGCACCTGCTCGTCGGTCAGATTGCCGCTGCGATTCTGCTGCAGCAGCTTCGCTAGAATCAGCGAGCTGTTCAGCGGCGTGCGCAATTCGTGCGACATGTTCGCGAGGAACTCGGACTTGTAGCGGCTCGACTGTTCGAGGCGCTCCGCGTTGGCCGCCAGATCGTTCTGCGCGCGCAGCAGATCCGATTTCTGCCGCTCCAGCCGGTGCGCGTATTCCTCGAGTTGCACGTTGGTCTGTTCGAGCTCGGCCTGCTGCGCTTCGAGGCGCCGTTGCGATTCCAACAGCGCGCGGCCGCGTTCCTCGAGCCCTTCGTTGGAGACCCGCAACTCCTCCTGCTGGACCTGCAACTCCTCGTTCAACTGCTGCGTCTCGGCGAGCGCATCCTGCAGGCGTTCGCGATACAGCGCCGCCTCGAGAAAATCGCCCATGCTGTGGCGGATCAGCTCCATGAACTCTTCGTCGCGCGGCGTCACCTCGCGCAGGAAGCCCATTTCGACGACGCCGTTGACCTGGCCATCGTTGTCGATCGGCAGGATCAGGAGATTGCGCGGCGCGCCGCTGCCCGTCGCCGACACGACCCGCACGTAATCGGCCGGCACGTCGCGCAGCACCAGCGTGCGGCGCGAGCGCGCGGCCTGGCCGACCAGCGTTTCACCCTCCTCGAAACTCAGAGCGGCCGTCTGCTCACTGTCACGGCTATATCCGTACGCGGCGATGCGGCGCAGCGTGCCGCTCTGCCTGTCGCGCACGTACAGCGCGGCGACGACCGCATCGAGATATTGGGCGAGAAACTCGAGCATCGCGCGGCCGACGAGCGGCGCGCTCGTCTGGCCGACGACCTTGTCCGCGAGCAGGCGCTGGCCCGAGCGCAACCAGACCTGCTGCTCGAGCAGCGCGGTCTGTTCGCCCTGGCGGCGCAGCACGTCGTCGTAGGTCCCGGACAGGTCCAGCAGTTCGCGACGGCCTCGCCACGCTAGCAGGCCGCTGACGACGAGGCTGAACAGCAGGAACACGCCGAGCAGCGTCGCCGTCACGTTGCGCGTCGCTTCGATGCGCTGCTGGCGCAAGCGCAATTCGACGTCGAGAAAATCGCCGAATTCGCGGCGCGTTTGGTCGAATTCGAGCTTGCCGCGCCCCGCTGCGATCGCGCTCTCATAGTCCTGGTTGCGGCGGCGCGCGTCGATGATCTGTTCGGCGAAGCGGCTCCAACGCTCCTGCAAGGCCTCGATCTGCTTGAGCCGCTCGATTTGCGGCGGGTTGTCGGCGACCTGCTTTTTCAACGCTTCGAGCTGTGCCTTGAATTTCGGGCCGCCGTTTTCATACGGCGCGAGGAAACTCTCGTTACCGGTGATCAGAAAGCCGCGCATCGACGATTGGCGATCCACCGCGAGCCGCAGCATTTCGTTGGCGTCGCCGATCACGCGCTCGGAGTGCTCGGCCCAGGTCATCGTCGACACGAGATACGCGATCAAGCCGACGAACAGCGCCATCGTGACGAGGCCGACGCCCAGAGGCAGCGCGATATTGCGGCGAAGGATGCGGCGGAAACGGAGTTGATCGACGGCCTGCGATGCGGTCATTTTTTCTGTAAGTGGCATGGCGAATCGGGTCGATGCGGAACGTTTTTCGGGTCTGCGCACGGTGTTGAGTGCCGCGATGCGACCGCTGTCATCATACAAGGACCACCCGCATCTCGTAACGGGAGTGCGCTCGTTGAGCCCTGCTGGGCACGGCGCGGCTCCCTTCGCACGATTCGTCGAGCGCGACGCGGAATGCAAAAAGAATCCGGCCGGCTAACACCGGCCAGATTCCTGTATCGACGCGCATCGACGCGCCGCGTTTCAGCTACGCTCAGCACCGTTCAGCGGCTAACGCGGCAGCGCGTCAGCGCAACCGGCTCGGCCCGCTCAGGCCGGCACCGATTCCGCCTGCGCCGCGCGCGACCACACGCGATGCTGTCCGGCGGCCTTGATGAACGCCTTCAACACGTCGGCGGACTGCGAGTCCTCGCCGGTCGCGACGCCGTCCGGCTGCGCGGGCAACTGCGCGGCCGCGAGCAGGTCGCGCCCCGCGCCGAGCGCCGCGATCGCCTTCAGATGCTTGAACGCTTCGAGCACGAAGTGCCGCGCATCGCCCGATTGCGACAGTGCCTTCGCCCCCTTCTCGCCGCCGACGACGATCACCGCGTCGAACATCACCGATGGCAGCCCGGCGATCGTCGCGTCGGGCGCGAGGCCATCGATCTCGGCGAGCGTCGGCGCGATCAGCATCGGCGTCGCGCCTTCGCCCGTGAGCGCCTGCTGCAACTGTTTGATCGCCGCGCCATCGGAGCCGGGTGCGGCGAGCAGCGCGATCTTGCGAGTCTTGATGCCGGGCTTCACGCGATTGAGCAGACTCAACGCCGGCGACGTCTTCGGCCCGACGAGTTTCGCCGTGCCCTGTTTCGGCGCCGGCAAGCCGAGTCCTTCGGCGACCTTCGCGGCGAGATCGGCGTCGAAGTTCGCGAGAATCTCGTTGACCTGGCGCGCGCGAATTTCGGGCTTAGTCACCTTGCCGAGCTCGAACTGATAGGCCGCCGCGATATGGTCTTTTTCCGGCTGCGACATGCTGTTGTAGAACAACGCGGCCTGCGAGAAATGATCGGCAAACGAGTCGCTGCGCACCCGAATCTTCGTGCTCTCGACGCGTTCCTGATAGCTGTCGAAGCCGCCATCTTCGGCGGCTGGATCGGTTTCCTTCGGCCAGCCCTCGTTCAGCGAGTTCGGCTCGTACGACGCCTGGCCGACATGGATCGCCTGCCGATGCATCGCATCGCGCTGATTGTTGACGGATGGACAGACCGGCCGGTTGATCGGAATCTCGTGAAAGTTCGGGCCACCGAGGCGGCTGATCTGAGTGTCCGTGTACGAAAACAAACGCCCCTGCAGCAACGGATCGTTGGTGAAATCGATGCCCGGCACGATATGCCCCGGATGGAACGCGGCCTGTTCGGTCTCGGCGAAGAAGTTGTCCGGATTGCGATTGAGCGTCATCTTGCCGATGATTTTCACCGGCACCAGCTCTTCCGGAATCAGCTTGGTCGGATCGAGCAGGTCGAAATCGAACTTGTGCTCGTCGGCTTCCTCGACGATCTGCACGCCCAGTTCGTACTCCGGATAATCGCCGCGCTCGATCGCTTCCCATAGGTCGCGCCGGTGAAAGTCCGGGTCCTTGCCCGCGAGCTTCTGCGCTTCGTCCCACAGCAGCGAATACGAGCCGAGCACGGGACGCCAGTGGAACTTGACGAAACGAGCTTTGCCCTGCGCATTGACGAAGCGGAACGTGTGAACGCCGAAGCCTTCCATCGTCCGGAAGCTGCGCGGAATCGCGCGGTCCGACATCGTCCACAGCACCATGTGCGCCGATTCGGGCACGAGCGAGACGAAGTCCCAGAACGTGTCGTGCGCGGACCCGCCGGTCGGCATTTCGTTCGGTGCTTCCGGTTTCACCGCGTGCACGAAGTCAGGAAACTTGATCGCGTCCTGAATGAAGAACACCGGCATGTTGTTGCCGACCAGATCGAGATTGCCTTCCTGCGTGTAGAACTTCGTCGCGAAGCCGCGCACGTCGCGCACGGTGTCGGCGGAGCCGCGCGGACCTTGCACGGTCGAGAAACGCACATAGACCGGCGTTTCGGCGGCCGGGTCCTGCAAAAACGCGGCCTTGGTGTACTCGCGCATCGATTCGTAGACCTTGAAGACACCATGCGCGGCCGAGCCACGCGCGTGCACGATCCGTTCGGGAATGCGCTCGTGGTCGAAGTGCGTGATCTTTTCACGCATGATGAAATCTTCGAGCAGCGATGGACCGCGCGGTCCCGCTCGCAACGTGTTCTGGTTGTCGGCAATCTTGACGCCCTGATTGGTCCTCAGGGCCTGGCCTTGCGGCTTCACGCGATTGCGTTCGAGATCGTTCGATTTCGCGTCGTTCGACTGCGCTGCCCCGTTTGCCTGGGCCGCGGGCTTCTGGGTGTTCGCTTTACCTGCCATGGGGATCACTCCTTCTGTTCGGGCGCGCGGCGACGGAGGCGTCGCGGCGCACGATCACGGAGTCAGCAAGGGCTATACCCACGAAGTCACGGCGCAGTGGCTGCGACGCGGCGGTGCGTCAGAACCGGTAGTTGATCGATACGTCGGCGACGCCGTTCGCGCGGCTGCGCGTGATCGGACTGTTGCCCGCGCTGCCGACGAGTTGCTCGAACGCGCCGTCGGCGGTCGCGAACCAGTGCTTGCTGAACAGCCAGATCGCGCTGACGCCGAAACCCACCGACTTGAAGCCCGCGCTCGCGTGATACTGCGGATACTGCGAGTGCGCGGCCTGTTCCTGATTGACGCCGAACCAGCTATTCATGTAATTGGAGTCCGCGAGCACCACGTTCGGGCCGGCGAACCAGAAGAACTGCTTGGTGCTGCCGGGCATCGGCATATAGGCGCCGAGATCGCCGATCCAGCCGTTCGATCCGCCGAAATAGCGGCGGATATCGGCGCGCAGGACGAGCGGAAAATCCTTCGACACGACGTACTCGCCCGAAAGCTTCAGACCGGGCGCCGGGTTGATGTTGCCGAGCCCGTTGAGTTCCTGCGGATCGTCCTGGCCGCGTCGCCCGAGGTCGTAGACCGCGGCGAGACTCATGCGCCAGTTCTCGCCCTGCGCGAAATTCACGCCGAAGCCTTCGCCGCTCGACAGAAAGAACAGATCCTTGTAGCGCACGTCGATGCTCGGGCCGGTCACCAGGTGATAGCGGTCCGATCCTTCGAAGCGCGGCTGGAACGATGTGGCCACGCCGAAGCGCAGTTGCCAGTCGGGAATGTTCGGCTGCCACATCTTCTGCAGCGGAATGCCCACCGAATATTGCCATTCGCCGAGCGGCGACGGCGTCTGCGCGAAGACCACACCCGGCACGCAGGCCATCGCACCCAAGGTCGCGGCGACGAGCGAGCTCGCCGCGATGCCGGTTCGTTTATGGCGAGGCATGGCGCCCCGCTTCTTTCTACGGCTGTTCACCACCGGAAGCCTCCAATTTCGCTCGTCGCGATGAGGTTAGGTTGTCGCCCGGGGTCCAGCGCGGACCCAAAAACGCGGACGACCGCCGCGCTGTTACTTACGGCGTGTAATTTTTCCAATCAATGAAGCGGGCAGCGCGATGTGCACGAGGCGCGGCGCATGACCCACGCGCTAGCGTGGTGGCCACTGCGCATAGTCCTTGCGCGCCGCGGTGACGCGGACAATGGCCAACGGCACATTGCTTCGCAAGATATGCGCCAACTCTGTGGAAGATTGATGACGAGCGCGACCCAAGGCGTAATCCGAAGACGGTCCGGCGCTGTGGCGGCGCCGCTGGCGCCGCCGTTCGGGGGGTTATTGCCCTGCTTCGACGAGCACCGGCTTGTCGCGATACAGGTTCGGGAACAAGCGTTTCAGGTTGGCGATTTTCGGCATGTCATTGAACACGATGTAGGCCGAATCGGGATGCAACGTCAAATAGTTCTGGTGATACGACTCTGCCGGATAGAAGCCCTTGTACGGCTCCGTCTTCGTGACGATCGGCGCGGGGAACACGTGCGACTTGTCGAGCTGCGCAATGTAGCTTTGCGCGACATGCCGTTGCGCGTCGTTCAGTGGAAAGATCGCGGAGCGGTATTGCGTGCCGCTGTCGGGCCCCTGACGATTCAGCTCGGTCGGGTCCTGAACCACCGAGAAATACACCTGCAGCAACTGGCCGTAGGTGACCTTGCCAGGATCGAACGTGACCTGCACCGATTCGGCGTGCCCCGTCTCGCCGCCGCTGACGGTCTCGTACTGCGCGGTGTCGCGTGAGCCGCCCGAGTAGCCGGACACCGCCCGCGTGACACCGCGCACATGCTGGAACACCCCCTGGACGCCCCAGAAACAGCCACCCGCGAACACCGCGGTTTCCTCGTGCGCGGTGCTGGCCGGGATCGGTTCGTCGAGCGCGGGGGGCGCGATCACGACCGCGTTCTCCGCCGCGAACGCGACGCGCTGCGCGAGCGGCAATGCAAGCGCGGCCGCGCCTAGCAGCAACGACAACGCGGCCGCGCGTGAGCGTTTCGAGATGCCGCCGAACGATGTAAGGAATTGCGGTCTGTTGCGAGTCATGATGGTCGCTCCGGAAAAGTGCCGGCGCCCGCCCGCGTTGGCACGGTGCTGCCACGGCCGCATGCGGGTGCGCCGAAGCTTGGTCGCGCGGGCTCGGCATTTATGACAGCATGCGCGCTTTCGCGGCCGGCGGCGCGGCCGCGCGGCTCACAGCGGAAATTTCGTGGTCGACAGGATTTCCTTCAGCACCATGAATGAGCGAATCTGCCGTACGCCCGGCAGATACAGCAACTGCTCGGCGTGCAGTCGATTGAAGCTGTCGCTGTCGCGCGTGCGGATCACCATGAAATAGTCGAACTCGCCGGTCACCACGTGGCACTCCATGCAGCCGGCCACCTTCTGCGCGGCCTTCTCGAACTCGGCGAACGACTCGGGCGTCGAGCGATCCAGAACCACGCCGATGATCACGAGCATGCCCGCGCCGGCCGCCTTTGGATCGAGCAGCGCGACCACGCCGCGAATCAGCCCCGATTCCTTCAAGCGTTCGACGCGCCGCAAACACGCCGGCGCGCTCAGCTTCACTTTCGCGGCGAGCGCCACGTTCGAAATCGACGCGTCGGTTTGCAACTGCCGCAGGATCGCGCGATCGATGCGATCGAGCGGGTGGTGAATCGCGCCGATGCCCGAAGGTGGCGCTCCAGCACGAACTTTCGTTGCGCTCATGACCATGTATGCGAAGTTTTATTAGGAAGCGGACATTCTTTGATTTCGAAAAATACGTCCAGGAGATTTTTTTCGCAAGCTCATTTCTGGCGGTTTTTCCTAACATGAACTCATGGAAATCACCCCACCACGGAGCCGCGATGAACCTGCAACGATTCCCCCGCTACCCGCTCACCTTCGGACCGACGCCAATTCAACCGCTCAAGCGTCTGAGCGAACATCTCGGCGGCAAGGTCGAGCTTTATGCGAAGCGCGAGGACTGCAATAGCGGCCTCGCGTTCGGCGGCAACAAGACCCGCAAGCTCGAGTATCTGATCCCCGACGCGCTCGCGCAGGGCTGCGACACGCTCGTGTCGATCGGCGGCATCCAGTCGAACCAGACGCGCCAGGTCGCGGCGGTTGCCGCGCATTTGGGCCTGAAGTGCGTGCTCGTGCAGGAGAACTGGGTCAACTACTCGGATGCGGTGTATGACCGCGTCGGCAACATCCAGATGTCGCGCATGATGGGCGCCGACGTGCGGCTCGTGCCGGACGGCTTCGACATCGGCTTTCGCAAGAGCTGGGAAGACGCGCTCGACAGCGTGCGCGCGGCCGGCGGCAAGCCGTACGCGATTCCGGCCGGCTGCTCGGACCATCCGCTCGGCGGCCTCGGCTTCGTCGGCTTTGCCGAAGAGGTGCGTCAGCAGGAAGCCGAACTAGGCTTCAGGTTCGACTACATCGTCGTGTGCTCGGTGACGGGCAGCACGCAGGCTGGCATGGTCGTCGGTTTCGCCGCCGACGGCCGCGCCGATCGGGTGATCGGCATCGACGCATCGGCGAAACCGGCGCAGACACGCGAGCAGATCATGCGCATCGCGAAGCGGACCGCCGAGAGCGTCGAACTGGGCCGCGACATCACCGCGAAGGACATCGTGCTCGACGAGCGCTACGGCGGCCCGGAATACGGTCTGCCGAACGACGGCACGCTCGAGGCGATCCGTCTGTGCGCGCGGCTCGAAGGCATGCTGACCGATCCGGTGTACGAAGGTAAGTCGATGCACGGCATGATCGACAAGGTGCGTAACGGCGAATTTCCAGCCGGCTCGCGCGTGCTGTATGCGCACCTGGGCGGCGTGCCGGCGTTGAGCGCGTACAGCTTTATCTTCCGCGACGGTTGATGCGGTTTAGGCGATTAGCCGACGGGCGTCCGCGGTTCGGTCGCGAGCTTCTTCCTCAGATGCTTGCGCAGAAATTCGACGAACGCCCGGATCGTGACCGAGCTTTGCCGATGCTGCGGATACACGGCATAGACGCCCGTCGCCGACGGCAGGAACGCTTCGAGCACGGGCACGAGTTGTCCGCTTGCGAGCGCATCGGCGACGATGAAATCCGGTAGCCGAACGATTCCAAGTCCCGCGACGGCCGCATCGCGAATCAGATCGCCGTTATTGGCGCGTAACGGCCCCCGCACCTCGACGCTCTTCACCACGCCCTCGACGCTGAAGTCCCAGCTCACCGCGCCGCCATGGCCGTACAGCAGACATTCGTGGTTCGCGAGATCGCCAGGCACGGCCGGGCTGCCACGCCGACGCAAATAACCGGGGCTGCAGCACGCGACCATCTTCACATCGATCAGCTTTTGCGCGATCAGCGACGAATCCGCCAGCGTGCCGATACGGATCGCCATGTCGAAGCCTTCGCCGACCACATCGACGGCGCGGTCGCTCAGTTCCATGTCGAACCGCACGTCGCGATGCTCGCGCAGAAACGCCGCGACGAGCGGCGACAGATGCATCATGCCGAACGACATCGGCGCGCTCACGCGTAGCAGCCCGCGCGGCCCGGCGCGGCGCAGTGACATGGCCTGCTCGGCGTCCTCGACCTCGCCGAGGATGCGCTTCGCGCGCTCGTAGAACTCCTGACCCAGATCGGTCACCGCCAGCTTGCGCGTGTTGCGGATCAGCAGTTGCACACCGAGCGCTTCCTCGAGCGCCATCACACGGCGGCTCACGAACTGTTTCGACAGCGACAGCCGGTTCGCCGCGGCGGTGAAATTGTGGGCGTCGACGGTCGCGACGAAGATGCGCATGTCATCGAGTTGCATCGTATTGTCCACTCCAATGCGACAGTGTTTCCGGTTTTACCATGATTATAGCCATCCTGATTGACCTACACTGTCGTTCATGGATCGCAGCCAAACATCTGGCCCGGATCGCACGACAAAACTCAAGGAGAAAGAGCATGCTCGAAATCAGACACGCCAACCAACGTGGCCGCGCGGAACACGGCTGGCTCAGCTCGCGTCATACGTTTTCGTTCGCGAACTATCACGATCCGAAGCAGAACGGCTTCTCCGACCTGCTCGTGATCAACGACGACCGTGTGGCGCCGGCGCAGGGCTTCGGCAAGCATCCGCATCGCGACATGGAGATCTTTTCGTACGTGCTCGAAGGCGCGCTCGAACACAAGGACACAATGGGCACGGGCTCGGTGATCGTGCCGGGCGACGTCCAGTTGATGAGCGCGGGCACCGGTGTGGCGCACAGCGAATACAACCATTCGAAGAGCGAGCCGGTGCACTTCCTGCAGATCTGGATCGCGCCGGCCCAGCAAGGCACGAAGCCGCGCTATCAGCAACAGCACTTCGGCGCGGCCGACAAGCGCGGTGTGCTGCGGCTCGTGCTGTCGCCGGACGGTGCGAACGGTTCGCTGCAGTTGCAACAGGATGCGCGCGTGTATGCCGGTCTGTTCGACGGCGACGAAACCGCACGGCTCGAACTCGCGAGGGACCGCTATGCATATGTTCAGGTGGCGCGCGGCAGCGTCACGGTGAATGGCGTCGAGCTTGCCGAGGGTGACGGCGCGCGGGTGCGGGGTGAAGAAGCGCTGACGTTCACGCAGGGCCGCGAAGCGGAAGTGCTCGTGTTCGACCTGCGTAATATCGAAACCTCGGCGTTGTGGGCATAAGCGCTCCGCTTGCGCTGCTATTGACTCAAACCTGAACGCGGCTCGCTGGACGACGATTTCCAGCGAGCTTCATCGCTCTACCCTATCGGGAAAAATCATGCGCTACACACTGTTTGAAAACCAGAAAGACGTCGTCGTTCTCGTCGCTCGAATCCTGCTGATGGTGCTGTTCGTGATGTTCGGCTGGTCGAAGTTGACCGGCTTCGCAGGCACCGTCGCTTATATGACGTCGACCGGCGCGCCCGTGCCGGCGTTCTCGGCTGTTATCGCGGTGGTGATGGAGCTTGTGGTGGGCGTCGCGCTGTTAGTGGGATTTTTCACGCGACCGCTGGCGCTGCTGCTTGCGGTGTATACGCTCGGCACCGCGATCATCGGCCATCACTACTGGAACATGACGGGCGCGATGCAGTACGACAATATGATTCATTTCTACAAGAACATCGGCATCATCGGCGGGTTGCTGCTGTTGTGCGTGACCGGCCCCGGCAAGTATTCGTTCGACCGGCGGTGATACCGATTCCCGTGCTTTAACGAAAAAGGCCCGCACGAATGCGGGCCTTGTTGCATGCGCAAACTGAAACGGCGGCCCGCGGGCCGCCGTTTGCGTCTCTGATCTACCGGATCAAACCGCTGCTTCGGCTTCCGCTTCCGCTTCGCTGACCGCCGCGACTTCTTCGCTGTTGCGGATCAGGTGATCGAATGCGGACAGCGATGCCTTCGCACCCTCGCCCACCGCGATCACGATCTGCTTGAACGGCACCGTGGTTACGTCGCCGGCGGCGAACACGCCCGGCACCGACGTCGCGCCGCGAGCATCGACGACGATCTCGCCATGCTTCGACAGCTCGACCGTGCCCTTCAGCCATTCGGTGTTCGGCACGAGACCGATCTGCACGAACACGCCTTCGAGTTCGACGTTCTTCACTTCGCCCGAAGCGAGGTCCTTGTAGACCAGACCGTTGACCTTGTTGCCGTCGCCGGTGATTTCCGTGGTCTGCGCCTGCGTGACGACCGTTACGTTCGGCAGGCTGCGCAGCTTGCGTTGCAGCACCTCGTCGGCACGCAGCGTCGCGCCGAATTCGAGCAGCGTCACTTCGCGCACGAGACCCGCCAGGTCGATCGCGGCCTCGACGCCCGAGTTGCCGCCGCCGATCACCGCGACGCGCTTGCCTTTGAACAGCGGGCCATCGCAGTGCGGGCAGTACGCGACGCCATGATTGCGATACTCGCGCTCGCCCGGCACGTTGATTTCGCGCCAGCGCGCACCGGTCGCCAGGATGATCGTCTTCGACTTCAGCACCGCGCCGTTGGCCAGACGTACTTCGATGATGCGCCCAGGGATCAGCGCTTCGGCGCGCTGCACGTCCATGATGTCGACTTCATAGGCCTTCACGTGCTGTTCGAGCGCGGTCGCGAACTTCGGTCCTTCGGTTTCGGTCACGGAGACGAAGTTTTCGATCGCCAGCGTATCGAGCACCTGGCCACCGAAACGCTCGGCCACGACACCGGTCGCAATGCCCTTGCGCGCCGAGTAGATCGCCGCCGCCGCGCCCGCCGGGCCGCCGCCGACGATCAGCGTGTCGAACACCGGCTTATTCTCCAGTTGCTTCGCGGCGCGCGCACCGGCGTTGGTATCGAGCTTCGCGAGGATTTCCTTCACGCCGCTGCGGCCCTGGCCGAAGGTTTCGCCGTTCAGGAACATGGTCGGTACCGCCATGATCTGGCGCGCGTCGACTTCGTTCTGGAACAGCGCGCCGTCGATCGCGACGTGACGGATGCGCGGATTGATCAACGCCATCACGTTCAGCGCCTGCACGACTTCCGGGCAGTTCTGGCACGACAGCGAGAAATACGTTTCGAATTGATAGTCGCCGTCGAGGCTGCGGATCTGTTCGATCACCGCATCGTCGAGTTTGACCGGATGGCCGCCGACCTGCAGCAGTGCTAGGACGAGCGACGTGAATTCATGCCCCATCGGAATGCCGGCGAAACGGATGCCGGTTTCCTTGCCCGCTTCGCCAATCGAGAACGATGGCTTGCGTTCGTCGTCGCCGCGACGCTCGATCAACGTGACGCGCTCTGACAAGGTTGCGATGTCGTTCAGCAGGGCCAGCAGTTCCTGCGACTTCGCGCTGTCGTCGACCGACGCGACGAGCTCGATAGGCCTGCTAACTTTTTCGAGGTACGACTTCAGTTGAGTCTTGAGATTGGCGTCAAGCATGGCGTTGCGATTCCGTGACGAGGGGTGTGGGTGTCCCGGCGCCGCACGCATCCGGATAGGACGTGTTGGGCCCGGGGACGCGCGAAGCGCCGTATCAGGCGATTCGCGCGGTGAAGCGACGGGAAGATCCCGGCAGATGCAGACTGCGGGTGCAGCGTGAGCTGCGCGGACCTTAGATCTTGCCGATCAGGTCGAGCGACGGGGTCAGCGTTTCCGCGCCCGGCGTCCACTTGGCGGGGCACACTTCGCCCGGGTGCTTTGCGATGTACTGAGCGGCCTGAACCTTGCGCAGCAGTTCGCCAGCGTCACGGCCGATGCCGTTGTCGTGGATTTCGCACAGCTTGATCTCGCCTTCCGGGTTGATCACGAACGTGCCACGCAGCGCGAGGCCCTCTTCTTCGATCAGCACGTCGAAGTTGCGCGAGATAGCGAGCGTCGGGTCAGCCAGCATCGGGTACTTGATCTTGCGGATCGTATCCGACGTGTCGTGCCAGGCCTTGTGCGTGAAGTGCGTATCGGTCGACACGCTGTAGATTTCCACGCCCAGCTTCTTGAAATCTTCATAACGATCGGCCAGGTCACCGAGTTCGGTCGGGCACACGAATGTGAAGTCGGCCGGGTAGAACACGAAAACCGACCACTTGCCCTTCAGGCTTTCTTCAGTGACGGTCTGGAAATCGCCGTTGTGAAAAGCCTGTGCTTTGAACGGTTTGACTTGACTGTTGATGATCGGCATTTGCTGAATCCTCTCTTTGAGGGGGTTGGAAAGTGGAGTCAGTATGTCAGACTACGCTTAATAGGTAAAGTGGATTGTGTCAATGACTTCAATAGTCCTGCCCTATTAATTTCGTCGGTCGAAACTATCGGACGATTTGCCGGGCGTTTCAGCCCTTCAGAAGCCGCCACAGCGTGGTTCTGCCGATGCCGAGCGCGCGGCTCGCGGCGGCGCGATTGCCGCCCGATTGTTCGAGGGCGCGCAGCGCGGCCTCACGGCTGGGGGTAGCGCGGGGCGCCGTACTGCCGGGCGCAGAGCCTGGAGGCGCCTGTGTGATCTGCTCGACCTCGACCGCCCTGATCCGGAAGAACTCGGGAAACACGGCCTGCTGGTCTGGCAAGGCGTCGGCAGTCAAGTTCCCGGACATCTCGTTGGTTGGCTCACCGATATAAATCGCCGCGCGGGCCAGGAGATTTTCCAGTTCACGGACGTTACCGGGCCACGCGTAATCCGCAAAAAGCGGGGCGAGGAACACGAGCACCCGCTCGAGCCCCGCCGCCGACAAGCCGTACTGCACCGCGCTGCGCTCTAGCAGATGCCGCGCCAGCGGCGCGATGTCGGCACGGCGTTCGCGCAGCGGCGGCAATTTTATCTGAAGCAGATTTAATCTGAAATACAGGTCCGCGCGAAACGCGCCCTCCTCGACGAGCGCGTGCAGATCGCGGTGCGTCGCGGCGATCACCCTCACGTCGACCGGCGTCGCGCGGCCCGCGCCGAGCTTCATCACCTCGCGCTCCTGCAGCACGCGCAATAGCCGGCTTTGCAGCGCGGCCGGCATTTCGCCGATCTCATCGAGAAAAATAGTGCCGGTGTGCGCGATTTCAAACAACCCCGGCTTGCCGCCGCGCCGCGCGCCCGTGTACGCCCCTTCCTCGTGTCCGAACAGTTCGCTTTCGATCAGCCCCTCGGGCACCGCCGCGCAGTTGAACGCGACGAACGGATTGCCGCGCCGCCGGCCCGCGTTGTGAATGCCCTGTGCGACCAGTTCCTTGCCGGTGCCGCTTTCACCACTCAGGAGCACGGTCGCGTCGTGCGCGGCGCCGGCGCGCGCGAGCCGGCGCACGCGCTCGAGCGCTGCCGAAGCGCCGATCAGATCGTCGAGCCGGTGCCGCGCGACCAGATGCCTCGGCCGCTGGCTGGTGCGCAGGGAACGGTCGATCCGCTGCGCGACGAGTGCGTCCTGCGCCGTCACGACGAAACCGGCGCGCGCGCCCTGCTCGACGATCGGCACACAGCCGACGATCAGTGCGCGGCCGCCGATCTGTTCGATGCGTTCGTCGACCGGCTGGTCGGCGGCGCGCGTCTCGCGCAGCAGCGGCGCGAGCGCGCGCGCGACTCGTGCGGGGGTGTCCTCGTCGTCGTTTGGAACGTCCTGCGCGGCGCCTAGGCCGAGCAGTTCGAGCATTGCCGGGTTGACGGCTTCGAGCTGGGCGGCTTCGTCGAACGCGGCGACGCCGTCGCGCAGATGCGCGACGATCGTGTTCAGGCGCACCCGCTTCGATTCCTTCTGGCGGCTCACGCGCGCCAGTTCGACTGAGCGCTCGAACGCTTCCTCGACCGCGGCGAGCGAATACAGGAACACGCTTTCCATGCCGGCCTGCTGCGCCAGATCGCAGGCCATGCCAGCGCCGACCACCACGCGGCAGCCCTGCGCGGCGAGTTCATCGACTGCGAGCCGCACTTCGTCGATCGACCGATACGCGCGCTGCCGCAGATCGACGTTCAAGAGCGGGCTCAGGTCGGCCAGCTCCTGCGCGATTGCTTCGTGCAGCACGAGCCCGATGCGCGCCCGCGGCCATGTGGCCGTCGCGCGCGTGATCGCGCTCAACACGTCGAAGCCATTCACCTTGACCATTACCACCGGCACGCTGAGGTTCTCGCGCAGGTACGCGCCGTTCGAGCCGGCGGACAGTACGACGTCGACCGAACCTGCGTCCACGTAAGCCTGCAACGCGGCGACGGCCGCCCCGTAGCCCTCCCGCACCGTGAAGAACTTCGCCCGGCCCGCGTAGCGCGGCGCCACCGTCTCGCAAAGCGACTGCAGTCGGCTGATACTGACGAGTGCGACACCGGGCCGCCCGGAGTCGACGGCGGGGCTCGGATTCGCGACGAATGGGATGAACGTGGACACGCCGCCCTCCTCGATTGAAACGTTCCTCGAAACGTTTCATGAAACGTTTCATCGATTGTGCCACAAACGTCCAGACCGACCTGGTATCGCGCAAATCCTTGTTCCAGCGGAACGACCCGTGAAACACTCGCCAATGGCACGCTTCCTGCAGAATGTCGTCGGCGTTCTACTACCGATTTCCCTCATGGAGACCCCATCATGACCACCACTTCCGCCAGCCGCCGCGCCGCCTTCCGCGCCAAGGTCAATCAGCGTCAGGGCCTGCTCGTGCCCGGCGCGTTCAACGCGATGAGCGCGCGCGTGATCGAGGACGCCGGTTTCGAAGCGGTCTACATCACCGGCGCGGGCGTCACCAACATGTCCCTCGGTCTACCCGACCTGGGCTTCATCGGCCTTGCCGAAGTCGCAGAGCACACCGCGCGCATCCGCGACGCGGTCGCGCTGCCGCTGATCGTCGATGCCGACACGGGCTTCGGCAACGCGCTGAACGTGCGCCAGACCGTGCGCGTGCTGGAGCGCAGCGGCGCCGACATGATCCAGTTCGAAGATCAGGTGATGCCAAAAAAATGCGGCCACTTCTCGGGCAAGGAAGTCGTCGCGGCGAGCGAGATGGTCGGCAAGATCCGCGCGGCTGTCGACGCACGCGAAGACGCGAACCTGCAGATCATGGCTCGTACCGACGCGGCCGCGGTCCACGGCATCGAGGACGCTATCGAGCGCGGTCATCGCTTCATCGAGGCGGGCGCCGACATCCTGTTCATCGAGGCGACCGAATCGCTCACCGACATCGAGCGTCTGCCGGGGCTGTTCAATGTGCCGCAGCTGATCAACATCGTGATCGGCGGCAAGACGCCGGTGCAGTCACGCGACGCGCTCGCGAAGCTCGGCTACGGCATCGTGCTGTACGCGAATGCGGCGCTGCAGGGTGCGGTGCTCGGCATGCAGCGCGCGCTCGGCACGCTGCAAAGCAACGGCCGCCTCGACGAGGACGCGACGATCGTCGCGCCGTTCAGCGAGCGCCAGCGGCTCGTCAACAAGCCGCTGTATGACCGGCTGGACAAGGAGTACGCGGGGAAGGACTGACGCTCGGGCGGCGGCGCGGCGGTGTGACGCGCTGCATGCCCGCGCGATATGGAACCCTTTATTGCGTTAGGATTCAGGGCTGGCAATCGAGGCTGGCAATCAGGGATGACAAGCGGGACTGACAATCAGTCAAGCCGATGTTCCCGCCAGCCCGCCGCGACAGTTCGTGGCACCGGCCTCCTCTCGTCGGCTCGCTCTCCCGGCTGCCGGCAGAATCACAAAAGCGCAAACGAAAGGTAGTCGCAAGCACCATGAAGTCAAACTATTCACGCGCCCCGCGCGGGCTCGGCAATTGTCTTTCAGCGCGCACGCGCGCAGCACGGGAGCTCACCCGATGAGCGGCACCCGCACCGCGCACGTCGGCTGGCTGCCGTACATCGTCGCGGCTACCTTCTTCATGGAGTACCTCGACACCACGGTGATCGCCACCGCGCTGCCGCAGATGGCGCGTTCGTTCGGCGTCGGCCCGAACAGCCTGAGTCTCGGCATGACCGCCTACATGCTCGCGCTCGCGATCTTCATCCCGGCGAGCGGCTGGGTCGCCGACCGCTGCGGCGCGCGCACCGTGTTCGTCAGCGCGATCGGCGTGTTCACGGTCGCGTCGGTGCTGTGCGGACTGTCGCAGAACGTGCCCGAGTTCACGGCCGCGCGGCTGCTGCAAGGCATCGGCGGAGCGATGATGGTGCCAGTCGGCCGTCTCATCGTGGTCCGCAGCACCGAGAAAGCTCGCATGATGCAGGCGATCTCGACGATCACATGGCCGGCCATCGCGGCGCCGGTGGTCGGCCCGCCGATCGGCGGATTCATCACGACCTACGCGTCGTGGCGCTGGATCTTCCTGTTGAACGTGCCGTTCGGCCTCGCGGCGATCGCCGTCGCGCTCGCCATCGTGCCGAACCTGCGCGGCACCGAGCGCAAGCCGCTCGACGTCGTCGGCCTGCTGCTGAGCGGCGTCGCGCTGACCGCGATTCTGTACGGCGCGGAACTCGCGAGCCAGCCGGCCACCAATCCGTGGCTCGCGGTCTCGATCGTGGCGGGCGGTCTGCTGGTCGGCGCGCTCGCGTTCCAGCATGCGAAGCGTCATCCGTATCCGCTCGTCGACGTGTCGACGCTGAAGGTGCCGACGTTTTCCGTGACGATCATCACCGGCTCGTTCACGCGCATTGGCATTGGCGCGGTGCCCTATCTGATGCCGCTGCTGTTCCAGGTCGGTTTCGGGCTGTCGGCGTTCCGCTCGGGGCTGCTGCTGCTCGCGAGCGCGCTCGGCAATCTCGGCATGAAGGCGCTGACCACGCGCATCCTGCAGCGCTACGGCTTCAGGATGGTGTCGATCGTCGATGTGGCGGTGGCCGGCATTTTCATCATCGCGTGCGGACTGCTGACGCCGGACGTGCCGCTCTTGTTCGTGCTGATCGTCGTGTTCGTGTACGGCGTCGCGCGCTCGATGCAGTTCTCGACGCTCGCGACGCTCGCCTATGCCGACATCCCGCAGCCGCAGATGAGCGCGGCGAGTACCCTGTGGAGCGCGGCCGCGCAGATGACGATCGGTCTCGGCATCGCATTCGGCGCGGTGTCGCTGCGCGTCGCGGCGCTGTTCAACGGCGAGACGACCGGCCACGTGTTCACGCTCGACGATTTCCGCCTCGCGTTCCTGTTCGCGGGCGTGCTGACGCTGCTGTCCGTGCTTGGATATATGGGGCTTGCCCGCAATGCTGGGCAGAGTATCGGTGGGGGTTCGCGCGGCGGTGAAACTCCGGCGAAGAGCTAGGGGACGCGCAAGCGCTGCGCGATCAAAAGGAGACGTGCCGTGCAAGCAGGCGAACTGGCGATTTCCAGCCGCATCGACGATCTCGACCTCGACCTCGTCTACACATTCCTGTCGCAGGAAACGCCGTGGGCGCGCGGCATGCCACGCGCGACCTTCGAGCGCGCCGTCGCCGGGTCGCTCTGCTTCGGCGGGTTTGTCGACGGCAAGCAGATGGCGTTCGCGCGCCTCGTCACCGACGAGGCGACCTTCGCCTACCTATGCGACGTGTTCGTGCTGCCCGCGTATCGCGGCCAAGGCTATGCGTCGGCGTTGATGAAACATATCTTTGCGAGCCCTTCGCTCGCCAGTCTGCGTAGAGTCGTGCTGGTCACGACCGACGCGCATCGCGTTTATGGGCCGCATGGGTTCACGTCGCTCGAGAACCCCGAGCGGTATATGGAGCTACATCGACCGGATGTTTATAAGACGGACGCATGAACACGCATCCAAATGCCGACTATCGCGGGTGTGCCATGATCGGCTTGCACGGCCGCCGCCCTTAGCCTTCTTCTCTGCCCGCAATCCATGCAATTGTCATGGCCCAACTGCCACATTTCGTTCATCGGCTACCGGATTGCCATCATCGCCGATCAGAGAAAATAGCACGCTTGCATTTTCACCCGGGTTGCCGTGCAGCGTCTCGAGAGAGACAGTGGCGCTGGAAAACGGGGCGACCATATCGGCCTGGGCTCGTTGCGACGCATTCGCCAGCTTGACCTCCACGGCACCGATCGTGGCGTAATAGGGTGTCGGGTTGTCAACCTTCAGCACAAGTTTGTCCGATGCCTGGGCAAGCGAGAACACAAGATGCCGGGGGAGCTCGCTCACGGAATAGGGGAGCTTTTCTGGTCGCACGAACACCTTGACCTGGGTGCGCATCGTAACAGTCACCGTCTGAGCGTCGGGTAGCCGGTCTCTAGGTGTTGCTGGAATCTCATACAGATTGAGCCAGAACAGGGACTCGCGATCTGCGGGCAGCGGCGCTCCCGAATTGATGAGGCGCAGACTCGTTTGATCACCTGGACCCATGCGAAAAACAGGCGGCAGCAGGATGATCGGCGCCTTCGACTCCTGTGGCACCGAATTGATGTCACCGTCATCCACCCATGCCTGAACGAGTACTGGGTACTTGTTGACATTGAACACCTGCAGGGACTGTTCGGTGGCACCCGCCGCGAACACCACCCGCGACACCTCGGGCGTCACACCGGCAGCGGCCTGAGCGCTCCATATAGCCAGGGGCAGTGCGCCCCACGCAAGGGCGAAGCGCACCAACTGGCGCGATCCACGCACGGCCAGACGTGTCCAGCCAGTACGAGACCTGCCCACCTGTCCACGCGCGGTCGGGGCACCGCGCCGGTCCGCAAACGTCGGGCGAATCGACGGTCTTTCGGCATCCTGCGCGCGGGACGCTGACACGTGGATCTTCATAGGGGCTCACAAAGATGGATGCTGATCTAACGACTTTACTATTCGGTTGCGGCCGCAAACTTCATTAGAGCGCCGCAACCGGCGCTCTAATAATGACCGTTTGTGACGGTAGAACCGATTACTGCACCCGCACGATAACCTGAGCCGTCGCGTTAAACTTCCCTGCCGTCACCGGCGTCGCTCGTGGCGCAAAGGCCTTGAAGGTCGCATTGATCGTGCGCGTATAGGAGGTCATGCCGCCAGATGCCGGGCCATTTGCAGATGCATCATTCAAAACCGGATCCCAGCCATCCTTGGTACCGCCAGCGGTGACGTACTCGTTGGTGAGGAAATTCAAGGCAGCACCTCCCGGCCTCGACAATGCCACACCCACGCCGGTTGCAGCACCGGGATCGGTTCCGTAGCCATCGGAGAGCAGATAGCTTACGCCGCTTCCCGTGGTCGTCAGGCCCACGCTGGTCGCGGTCTGTGCATTGGCCGGCGGAGCAAGAATGCCCAGCGCGGTCTGGTTGGGCGCCGTTCCGCTCGCGAAAGCCGCTAGGTTCGCAGGCTTAGTGGTCTGGCACTGCATCTGGATTGTGATGGGCAACTGCCTGGAACCACCCTGATTCAGTTCGCCTATCGTAATCGACGGGAAATTCACCACCGGTGTTGCATTGGTCACTGCACAGGTGGCGGATCGTCTGACCGTTACATTGCCATAAGGGTTAATCGAACCGGGCCAATTGCCATACCAGCCGTCGTAGTGATTGAGGGAGTCGGCGCCAACCGACAGGTTACCCTTGATGATAGTGCCACTGGCGCCGCCAACAAACGCAGAATAGGCGACGGGCTGGGAATACGCCCAAGCCCCAGTGCTAGTATTGTCATAGACCGGGCAGGTGCTGCACTGGAAAAACTCCATCTTGTACTGACTGAAGTTCTTTGCCTTGACGAGAAACCAGCCCTGACTGTCGACATCGAGGTTAGTAAGGGGCGTAGCTTTCCAGTACCGCGACACGTATTCACCTGTTGTCATGTTCGTTACTCGGGACACGACCCCCGTGTAATAGGTTTCATACGTTTCCGGGATACCTGACTGGGCACTGACATTGGTATAGCCAGCATATGCGTTATCGCCGTTCGTCGAATAGTATTCAAACATGGTGCCGGCCGAATCAGGGGAGCAGCGGAACAGAACCTGCTCGGGACTGTAGCCCCCAACGCCTTTATCACCGAGGTTGACCATGGGCGCCACGCCGCTTGCGAGCAGCGTGCCGTCTGGCACAAAGGGAGGGGTGTTGATCTGAATGGTCATTGGATAGGCGCCTTTCCCCCCCCCATCGGTTGACCCCGTCCAGCTACTGGCAACGGTACCCGGGTCCGTGTAGAGATTCGAATTCTTATTGGTGGTAAGACTCGTGATCTTCCAGCACCCCCTCGAGGTGGACTGGGCCGAGGCGTGCGTGGGCACGACGATGCTCGACATGACAACCAGCGTTGCCAGCAGGCCGTTTCGGCTCACCCGTGGCGAATGCCGGACGAAGTTTAAAAAACGCTTCATGAATAAAAACTCCTGATAGTCGTCGATTCCGCCGTGAGCCCGAATCGACGGGTGCGTCAGCCTTGCCGGCGCACAACATTACCTGGCTGCGGCCTGAATTTCAGCCGATTCAAGGGGCGTGCACCTTGCGCTCATCCGAATGATGGGTGCGGAATCCTGCCCGGTGGTGTCGTACGCGATAGCGCATTGATCTTCGCGATGCTCTCCCCACTTCACGGTCAACGTGCCGCGATCCGCCGGCACCCGAGCGTAGACCTGTCCACCCTGACCCACCATACCGATCGCAGCGCCGGTGCTGTCCAGCACATCCGCGCCCAGAGGCAGCGGCTCGCCTTCCGGCCGAGTCGCTCCGATCAACAACGCGTGACCGGTCAGTGTGGAGAATTTGAGCAGCACAGCAGATCCGGCATACGGTGCAATCCGAATCTGGTTACCTGTCAATTCAGCGTTCTGGTTGATCCCCTTGGTATCAAGCGCCACATCGTTGTAGCGGTACGGTGTCAGCGACGGAACGATTGCGTACCCGAAACTGTCCACGCGCGCACCCGACCCGTTGCGCACAGTGGCACCCTCTGCACCCTTGGCTTCAACGAGGCCGAACGTATCGCTCAGGTACGGGCCGAATGTGACTCCACCACCATGCGCGACTGCTGCGCCGCGTGCGTTGGCACCAGCCTGCCAGAAGCCATTACCCTGCGAATAGTTCGCGCCCATCGTGACCATCGACAGGTTCTTCTGCACGTTGCCGCTGACGCTCTTCGCGCCGTTTTGCGTCTCGGCCGATGCCGTCAGGCCATAGCTGAGTGTCTGCGCCGTATCGGCGATACCGCTTACCGACGTCTGGAACGAGGTGCCTTGGCCAGTACCGGTTGCAACGCTGCCGGAGAGACTTGCGGAGCGCGGGCCGTAGCCGAGCGGGATCGAAACCGTCGCCATGAACGTATTGGACGACTGGCCGCTTGATCCCGACTGGCCACTGCCGGACACCAGGTTCGGCAAGCCCGTGCTGTAGAGCATGGCGGTCTGCTGGCGAATGAACGACAGGTTATAGTTGATCGACTTGTAGTGATTGTTATAGCTGAGCTGGAGCTGCGTATCGCGCGGCCTCGAGCCATAGTAGCTACTTATCGCAGCTGACAGAGAAAGGGAGCCGTACTGGTTGAGGCTCTGGTTGACGTTAACCGTAAACTGATCGCGCTGCTGATACGTGCCTGAAGACCAGGTCTCGCCGCTCTTATAAGCCGCCCGTGCGCTCAGTGCATCCAGAAAGTCCCGATATCCTTTGGTCGAATAGCGATAGCCGGCCAGCGAGAACGTAGTCATGGTCTGCTGGAGGGTATGGCTGTAGTTGATGGAACTCCGCCATCCGTTCACGCGGTTACCCTGCGCATCGAGTGCGTTGGACCACGCAGCGTTCAGGCCGAACGCGCCAAATGACGTTCCAAATACCACACCAGCCAGTACGGACTGGTAATCCGTGGAAAGACGTGCGCCGCCGTTGGCGGTGATCATATTGGTCAGACCGCGCTCATATGTAAAGTCGGCGAACTTTGCGTTCGAGCTTTCCACCTGGCGCACCTGACCCAGCGTGAAACCGTAGTGTGACGCGCCGGGTCGCAGTGAGTTCGGCACTGCTGAAAACGGCACCGTGAACGTGGACACCTGCCCGTTCGCTTCAAACACGCGCACGGTCAGGTCACCCTGATAGCTCGTGGGATTCAGATCGTTGATCGAAAACGGACCCGGCGCAACTGTGGTCTGGTAAATGACGTTGCCGTTCTGACTTACCTCGACCCGTGCGTTGGTGTTGGCAACACCATTCACGACCGGCGCGTAACCGCGCATGGAGTCCGGCAGCATGCGCTCATCAGTCTCGATATGCAGCCCTGTATAACCCACACTACTGAGCAGGTTGCCACCCGTGAAGTTTTGCCCGACAGTGAGGTGGCTGTTCCAGCCCGGCAACGGTCGCTCGGCGTACGTGCGAATGTTGTTCCACTGCCCGGCGCTACCCGCGGGGCTGTTGTTAAACGTATAGGCGGATTGCTGGTGAAATCGCCATAGCCCGATATTCAGACCGGCGTTGATACCCGCATAAAGCGAGTTTGTCTTGTAACCAAACGCCGATGACGTGTAGTAGTTCGTGTCATAGTTGAGATAGGCCATGGTCTGGCCTGCCTCGAGGCTGGCCAGGTCGACAGCACCGCGCGGCACATGCTTCATCTGCGCGTGAGGAACGCTGATGTTCAGACGCAGGCGCGGCAGGTCGAAGGCAGTGGATGCGCCCGGCACGCGCTTCGCAAGCGGACCGCACAGCGCAGTCAACGCCTCTGCGGGTGGCGTATGCACGGTTGGCATAGCCTCATCCGGGACACTGTCCATTGATCCGGAAGACGCGCCGGACACTTCGCTGGATGTGGCGCTCTCTACCAGTATCCCGGTCGACATCAGAAAATCGTCGCTCAGACACGGATAAACCTCGCCGCTATCTGCGCTGCGGAACTCGACCGGCCGACGGGAAATAAAGACATCATTCACGTAGATATCGACCCGATAATTTCCGGGGTCAACGCTGCTGGTTTTATTAAAGCGTTCGATATCGGCGACACCGAGTGATGAACCCATCAGTAGATCGCTGTCGAACGTATAGGCAGGTGCTGCACTAGCAGAAGCCTCGACAACTGTCGGAATTGGCGCGGCCAGCGCCCGGCATGCGGGGATCGCAAAACCGAGGGCCGCTACGACTATCGAAACCTGGGAAGGTCTGATTGACCGTACGTCGGTGGAAGCACCCCGACTGTTGACGGAATACACTGCTTTTCGAGGCTGACGCAACATCTCACTTGATCCCTTGTTCTACGATTACTGGATATTCCGATTCGTGAACCGCACCGTAGTCGTCGACGTGTTTGATTTTCAGACTAGGGGTTGCCCCTTCAAGCGGACATTCGCCCTTAATGCTCCATCCAGCCTCGGAACGAGGCGCAACCATGTCAGCCGCGAGAGTTGCGGTATGCGTGCCGCAGGTCAAACTGCCGTCAAGAAGTGAAATGTGGTAACCCGACGGATTGTTGGCGGTGACGCGCTCACTCTTGCCTTCTTTGCCAATACGAAATGTGAGCAGCTGCTGCGCTTTTTGTGCGCTGCCTTCAATTGCGGTCGGACGATAGAAAAGCTTGAGCCGGTTGCGCAACATCACCAGCATCTGGTTCTGGTCGGCGTAGGCCGCGTTTTTCGATGGGATCTGCAGGGTATTGAGGTAAAAGACCGACTCGCGATCTTGCGGCAGATCCTTGCCGGTAAACACCAGGCGTACTGTCTGCCCCGCCTTGGGCTCGATGCGGAATATGGGTGGGGTAACCAGAAACGGCGCGTCGGCCGTGTCGGGGGTGGACTGGGCATTCCCCGAGTCAACCCATACCTGCATCACGCTTGGTCCATCGTCCTGGTTGGAAAACTGCAGACTCTGCTCTCTGGCGTTTCCATCGAAGATGACACGGGTACTGGGCATGATGACACTGGCGCAGGCGCTGCCAATCTGGGCAGCACACGTTGCGGCCAGCATTACCTTGTAAACATTTTCACGAACCCAGCCCATGATTTCTCCGTTTCCGCAAGCTATTGATTAGATGTACTGATATAAAATCCTTCGGGCTTGCTCAGATATGCAAGCCCGAAGGCAAGGGGGTGATTACTGGTAGCTAACTGCGTACTGCACGCTGCCCAGAACCGAACCTGGCGTTGCGCCGCCTTCTTCGGAGATGTACTGAACAGCGAAGTCGTGCGACGCGGCCGATGCGCCAACTTTCAGATTCAGACCCGGTGCTGCATAACCGTTGACGCCGCTCAGATTGAACGGCGCAGCGGGTGCTGCCGGATCGAGCAGTTGCAGGGCAACTTTAGTCGCGGTGCCGGTGTTGCCCAGATTACCGCTTGCGGTGACCTGGTTGCCCACGAACACCGTATTGATCGACTGAGCCACCGTCGTCGGAGCCATACATCCCGTCACGCCAATCGTGAAGTTGGTCGGTTCAGCGGTAGCGCCCGCAGCAGCCAACTGTGACGCTGCGACGGTAGGCAGCAGCACCGTCGGGCTGGCAGCATTGCCATTGATCGCAACCGCGCACGTCTGATCCGTCACTTCGCCCTGGAAGTTGATGGTGTTGCCGCTGGCAGCAAACGCGAAGGCAGGAACAGCTGCAATGGCGAGGGCAAGAAGATGTTTTTTCAAGGTATAACTCGTTTTGGAAAGGTTGATAAATGTGCCGCTTCTCAGGCAGCAAACGAATTCTGATTCTTTCAACGTCATTTCGCTCTAGGACGTCTCCGATAACTTCGTTGGTAGGCTCGGACATCCGGACAATTCGAAGGAAAGCGCAGGCCAATCGCACAAATTGTTCAATCGTTATGAATTGTGCCAGCCGGGAATTTGAGGGCGATAGACGTCGTTGGTACATGCCTTCACCGGTTCAGGGCGATGCCATCTCCGAGGCAAAATCCAGAGTAATCGCGTGCACCACTTTGTTTAGATGCCTTCCGGTCAATCTTTAAATAACAATCTTTAATACTTCATTCAATCGCGCTATGGCGGGAATGGCAAAGATCTTCGATTGGAATCAATCGCATTCGGACGACGCCCTCGATCTAGGGGGTACGCTAAGAAAGGGGCATCAAAGTACGCCAAGCCAAATGCCAACCCCGTGACTCGGGATGGTGTCACCGTGCGTTCTCGACGACAAGCTCCGTTCTGCAAGGTGAATCCCGCATTTCCGAAGGAGCCTGTCTGAAGTGCCGTGCATCCTGTTTCTTGCGACCGGTCCGCTCTCCCTCCTTAAACAACCTTCTACTGTGGGCGTGCCCTCGTCTGCACGCGGAAATGCGCATGGCACAGCACGATCTTGCTATCGTTAGAACGATTGTCCTTCCCGATGTGCCGCTGAACGCGCGGACGATTCATGCCCCGTTCCCTCCTGAATCCACGCCCAAGGCCCGCGTCGCGGCGCTTGCCCCTTACGGGAAGCGCCATGCAGAAGGTCCATTTTTCTGCCTATCTTGCCTGGGGTGAACATCAACCTCGTTGGCTTTGCGGACCGGGACGAAGCGGATCGGAATCAAATTTGCCAGAGCCCGCCTCAGCCGTACGCGCGCTCGCGCATCCACTTCGTCATGATCCACTTATCGCCGGCAAGCACCGGCGCGCCGCCGTGCAGAGTCGACGGATCGAGCTGGCGTTGGCCGTTCATGTAGCGGAAATACACCGCGCCGCCCGCGCGCGCCGCGACCGACAGGCTCGCTGACGGAAACACCGTCTCGCCGCCGTCGGCGACGTCGTTCAGATACATGATCAGGGTCGCGACGCGTTGGCCGCCCTGCGCGGTATGCACCGCGCTTCCCGGATGATCGGGTGTGAAGAAGTCGAAATGAGGGCTGTATTCGCCGCTCCTGTCGTAATGGAGCACCTGCAGGCCTTCGCCATTTTCGAGCGGCCAGTTCGTCAGGCTCTCGATGCGCCGTTCGATCCGCGCGATCAACGCATCCTCACCGCGCCGATACCAGACGCCTTCGCTGGTGCGGTTGCGGATCACGTCTTCGTGGCCGGTGAGCGGATTGACCGTCGTCGAGCGTTTCAACCGATGCCGCGAGCGTTCGATCAGCTCGGCGCATTCCGCGACCGACAGCACGTCGGCGAACACGACCAGCTGCGGACGCTCACAGCGCAGCAGCACGCGCACATCGCGGTCGTCGGCACGGATCAGGTTGCCGCGGGCGACCGGCGCGGCGTCGTATCGATAAGGCTGGGTGGCTGGATCGGCGACTGTGGCTTGCGCCGCGGGGTCGGTCGCGCGCCGATCGAACGCATGGTGGACCGCGACGCGGGCGTCGCCGCCGGCAAAACCGGCCTGCACCATCGCGTCGATCATCGATCCCGGCGTGCAGCCCCGCGCGACATTGCTGCTCAGCCATTCTTGCCAGGCTGCATCGACGACTCGCATAGCGCTTCCTGTGCAGCGGCCCGGCAAGGAGTGCGGGCACGCGTGCTTCGATCATCGCAGGCGCGATGCGCGCGCCGCCCGCATGCGCCTAGTCGCGCCTCAACTGCCCGCGATAGTGCAGCAGCCCTCGGCGCGCCTGCTGCCTGAGCATCCGCTGCACGAACGGCGACCAGCCGAACAGCGTGCCGCGCACGCCCATCGCCTGGCGCATCCACAGCCACAGATCGAAGCGGTCGCGATGCTCGACGATGAGCCCATCGCGGAACACGAAACTCGCCTCGATCCGGTTCACGACGTCGCGCCCCGTCTGGACGAAACGGTAGCTCGCCACCCACTGCGCGCGGCCGGCATGGTCGTCCGCCTCGATGTTGCTGAAGGTCAGCGTGAAGTCTTGCGCATGCTTGACGAGCATGCGCCACATGTCGCGCGCTTCATCGCCGACCAGCTCGCCGAAAGCGGGGTCGCTGAAGACGACGTCGTCGGCATAACAGGCGACCATGGTCTCGGCGTCGCGTTGCCGGAAGGCCGTGTAGAAACGTTCGATCAGCTCGGTGTTGGGATGGCTCATTGATGTCGTTTGGTGTATTGCAGGAGCGCGTCATGCACGTGCAGAGTCGCGCCGCGCTCCGGAAAAACAGTCCGCGCGCGGTAGGCGGCGGGCATGGCGCACACGATATAGGAAAACGGCGTGAGGGGGGGGCCGGCGCGAGCCGACGACGGCTTTTACCCTTCCGATACCGCTCCCTTGAAGCGCACCACCTCCGCCCGCCTGGCGAGGTGGGACGCATCGAGATCGGCTATGTGGTGTCGGCCGCGTTCGCGGGCGTGTTGCAAGCGTCCTGTCGGATATTGCGGCAGGTCTGCCGTTCATGCAGCGCTACTGGGCGCTGATGACCCACCCGCTCGTGACCATGCCGATGCGTCAGAAAGCTGGATCAACCTTCGTCCGCATATGCGCGGCCTCGAATCTCGGCCAGCGACGTATCGACCAGCAAGCGGCCCGCCTCGAACACCGTCTCGAGCGCTTCGCCCCACTCGCCCTCCACCGTGCTCCCGTCCCACGCGATCGGCAACGTGACCGTCCGGTACTCGCCGGTGCGGCGATGGCGCAGCAAGGTGAGCCGGCCTTTCATCGAACGCTTGCCGTGATCCGTGACTGGATCCTTCGACACATCGTGCCACATGTCGCCTAGCCGGATCGCCGAGCACTTCATCGCGAAGCGCTGCGTATCGCGGTTGATCTGCTGCAACAGCGCACCGCCCATGCCGAACACGATGTTGTCGGTGGCGAAGCCGGCCTCGTCCATCGCGGCGAGGATCGCGACGATCGAATCCGGGTTCACGCCGTCACCCTGAATCACGCGCACATGGTCGAGCACACGCCGCCCCTTGCTGTTGGTCTGCGACCCGAACGAAGCCTCCAGCGAGCGCAGCGTGTGCAGGACGATCGTGCACGGATCGCCGGAGTCCGGGCGAATCACGAGCATGCCGCCGGAATCGAGCACGGCCTGCTTCAGCTCGCCGCCCCATGCGTTGAGCGCGGCGAACAGGTCGTAGGAGTCGGACACCACCGAAACGATCGCGCCCGGCTTGCCGAAGCGGGCGATCATGTTGCGATACGCGTCGACTTCGCGCTCGCGGCCCCACGACGTGATCGTGCTGTGCTCGGCCGCCGGCACCGAGAACGCGGCCATGCGGTCGCGATAGAAGTGATTCGCCGCAATCACGCCGAGCACCGTATCCGAGCCCATGAAGCTGACGAGATGTGCCGCGCCGCCGATCGCCGCCGACTCCGCGCTCGACACGCCGCGCGCGCCGAAATCATGCAGCTTGAACGGTAGCTGCGAGAGATCGTCGCTGCTTTTCAGCAGATACTCGCGGATCGTCTGGCGCAGATGCCAGCTTTGCGTCGCGACCGTGATCGGATACCACACGCGCATCAGCATCGTCTCCAGATACGACGTGAGCCAGAACACCTGCGGATCGTCGCACTCGACGGTGACGAGCACGTTGTGCGTGGGCACGACCGAGCCTTCGGGCGCCGCGCGAATCCGCACCGGCAGATAGCCGCCGTATCGCTGCACGACGTAGCGCCAGCCCGCCTCGTTGAACGGCTCGCCGTGCGCGCTGAAGAAGGTCCGCGCCTGGTCGATCATCGCGCCGGTAACCGGCCGGCGCAGGTACTCCTTCAGCAGCATCTGCAAGCCGAAGAACAGCGTGCGGTCGTAACGTCCGCCGCGCGATTCGATGTACGAGAACATCGCCGTCGCGTCGGGCGGATATTGCAGATAGTGCGATGCCTTGTACGAATCCGTATTCAGAATCGGATTGGACAGGATCGACGCGAGGTCGCTGAAACCCTGCGCGTTTTGCATGGACGGTGCTGCGCTCACGTGATTTTCTCGCTGGAGTGACCGGACGGCGCGAGCCTGCCCGACGCTTTCGAGACTCCGAGGCCGCGGCTCTACGCCTACAGAATATGCCGGGGATGACCCTGTATCTCACCTTACTACGGTATCCGCGATAGCGCTCGTCGTCGGACTGTAGCTTCTCTTCGCGCAGGATGAGTCTGGCCTGCAGCGCCAACTGCAGCCGCAGACGATCATCTTCCCGATCTCGAGGTTCACCAGCAGAAGACCGGGCTCGAGCAGCGAGTAGACGTCGTCCTAGACCCCCGGCTTCAATTGCGGCGGCAGATTCGGCCACGTCGCGAGCAACCTCCCGAGCATGCTCCTGCGGCGCTCCGCACCCGCGGGCCACAGCATGTTCGCGAGCAGCACGATCCCTTGCGCGAGCCCGCTGTCGCGCGCGCAAGCGACGAGCGGCACGCCGCGGCTCAGCGCATCGTTGACGTGCTGATCGTCGCGCGGCAGTTGATGCGCGACCCTCGCGCCGAGCGTGCGTTCGAGCATCGGTAGATTGATCTGCGCGCCCTTGTCGTAGTGGTTGACGACGACCCGCACCTTGCTGGACGGGTGCCCCAGTTCGCGAAAGATCTCGAGCATGCGGCGCGCGCCGTGCAGGTACAGCGGGTTCTGCCGCACCACCATGCAGATCGCGTCGCTATGCGCGAGCGCGCGGATCGTCGACGGATTCAGGCTCGTGCCGACGTCGATCAGCACCGCGTCGTAGCGCTCGCGCACCAGCGTCAGAATCCGGTCCAGCTGACCGGGCAGGAGTTCGGCGGCCTTCAACGGATCGCCGGCGCCGGCGAGCAGATCCAGGTTCGGGCACACGTGCATCGCGCACGCGTCGAACAGCGCCGGGTCGAGTTGCTCGTTGCGCGAGCATAGATCGACGAGCGTCATGGGCGGGGGGCGATTCGCCATCAGCAGGCTCGCGTCGGCGAATTGCTGGCTCAGGTCGATCAGCAGCACGCGCCGCTCACGCCGCGCGGCGAGCGCGCACGCGAGGTTGACCGCGATCAGCGTGGTGCCGCTACCGCCCTTGCTCGACGCCAGGGTGACCACGCGCGCGTGGCGCCGCTCGGGCTCGCGGCGCCGCGCTTCGATCTGCGCAAGCGCATCGACGACGGCCTGACGATCGAGCGGCCACGACAGCACCTGCCGCACGCCGACGCGCAGCGCCGCGCCGATCAGCGCGGTGGACGGCGCCGGCGTTACCAGCATGCAATATAGCGTCGGCGCGCAGGCGAGCGTTTCCTCGATGCCGTCTAGTCCGCCCACGCTCAGATTGGCGTCGTCGACGATCAGCAGGTCGGCGCCGCGGACCACGCGCGCGTGCATCGGCAATTGCCGGGCCGAACCGAACGCGGTGTGCAGCCGGTAACGCACGCCGCTCTCTTCGAGGCGCACGACGATTCGCTGCGCGTTTTCGATGCTCGCGGCAATCAGGAAGATGTCGATCATGGCAGCTCTGCGGCGCTTGGCGCGTCATGCGCGGGCTTTTATTCCAGTCGTCTGTTCACGATTGACGACGCAGGCTTCGGCGCGAGTTCCTTACCGCGACGCTCCTCCGTGAAAACCATGAGCCGGCAAACGGTGCTATCGAATTCCTGCGCGGTCGCTGCGAGCCGACGAGCGGCAAGCGTCAGACGTCGGTTTCATCGTCGTCGCGCCGATGCGCCGCGCGGCGTTCAGCGCGCACCGGCATGGCGCACAGCGCGTCGCGCAGCAGGTCGCGGCGGATCTCGGCTTGCGCTCGGCGCTCGAGCGCCTCGGCGACGACGAGCGTCAGCAGATCGACCGACGAGCCCGCCGCCTGCGCGAAAAAGCGCGCGCGCGATGCCGCGACATACCGCCGGTAAGTGCTTCTGGTTCCTCCCGAAGCGGCCGGCCTGCGAATCAGTTGTGGTTTCATGTCAGCCCTCGATGTCGAGCAGTTTTGCGCCAGGTCACGCCGTCTGGTCTCAGCGCCCCGGCCGTTGGGCCAGGTCGCCGTGCCCGTGCCAACCCACGGACACGGCCCCTGGTTCACCTCGTATATCCGTCTCTCTGTGGAGACTAGGCCTCTCTCCCCGCTTCATCGCGCCGGCCGGTCCTTATCCGGCGCTGCCCCTTCCCTTTGCGGCGCGTCGCTCGCGAATGTTGCCAGCGCGTTGCCTGTCGTTATCGCCACCCTTTTCGCGTCGTGAGGACAAAAAGTCGAAAAGGAAAAACGGCGAAGTCGTTGCCCTTTTTTCGTCCGGTTTTGAATGGCCGCCAAACCGGTCCGCCACTCACCCGTTTTCTAACGTATTCAAGAAGGCCCCGCCGCGCTCCCGCAAACACCTGATGGCTGGCTTCCCCGACCATGTCTGCGAGTGACTTTTTTACCGCCGGTCTTTTTTTAATCCGGTTTTCCCGTACCGTCGACCTGGCGGCAAAACATTTTTCTGTGCAGACCTTATTGCAACGGTTATGCCAACACGCGTTCGAATTTGTAAGGCGCCCGCCAAAGCTTCACTCTGGCGAGAAATCGGTTTGCTTTTGACGCAGCGCGAGCCTGTCCGATTTTTGGCGTGACGCGCATTGATTCGTTTCTGACACGCCAAATCGCTGTGCGTTGGCCGCAAAGCGCGCCTCCCGCTCCGTCTCGCCGGCCTGCTGACTGGCCGCGGGGCCCGCCGCACGCGGCTTCGCCGCTCCTTCCGGTTGGCAAAGCGCCCTACCCCGCGCGGCAAAGCGCATTCGACTCGCGCTGTCCAATCTGTCGCAAGTGTGAAACATGACTGCTCGCGCCCCGTCCCTTTTAGTCACGCCTTAATCCCAAGGCAATTGCTACGCAATGTGCGATTCCGCGCATTACCGGCCTTGACTGCTTATTCATTAGTGATCCGTGTTAATCCGAAAAACCAACACGCATTCTTCATCCATGTTTCTTTTCTGGCGCTTTTAGGCGCTTTCGCTTATCGTTAGGCCATACGCCAATCAGAGCGCTTGTATCAGGTCAACGAGGCAAGCCACGGTTCAAGTGGTTTTCACGGTTCGGGGAAAAAATCGCCGGGCAGTTTCAGCAATGAACGACAAGGTCGCCGCCATCGCATGAAACGGTCCACCATGCAGCGCGGTCCGGTTCGCGCCGCACTTGAAGCGTGTCCCTTGTTCGTGATTGCTGCTGTCGTGAATGCGTCGCAGCCGGAGTGCAGCAACTGGCCGCCTGAATCTCACAACGTCGCACGGCAGTCCTGAGGATCGAACGGGGGAACCATGACTACGACTTGCACGCCGGCCGACATGGAACGCACGGTTCTGTACGTGGCGAACGCGCCCGACCAGAAACTCGTCGAGTTTCTGGCCGCGTCGGGATGGCAAGCCGTGCACGCAAAAAGCACGGCCGTGGCGGAACGCATGATCGAACGCGGCAACATCAAGGTCGGTCTCGTTCAACTGCCGGAAGATTGCACGTCACAGCAGCTGTCCGCGCTCGCGCTGTGCATGCGCCGCGTCGAAACCAACTGGGTCGCGCAGATCGTGCCGGGCCAGGCCGACAACGAGCTGGTCAGCCGTTTCATCCTCGATTACTGCTTCGACTTCGTCACGCAGCCCTGGCTCAACGAGCGGCTCATGTTTGCGCTCGGCCACGCGCATGGGCTGTCGAGCCTGCGTCAGCCGCGCGTCGTGCCGGAGCCGTCGCTCGGCCGCCACGGCATGGTCGGACAATGCGAGCCGATGCAGCAGCTCTACCGGCGCATCGACAAATGCGGCGTGACCGATGCGCCGGTGTTCATCGCGGGCGAATCGGGCACCGGCAAGGAGCTGACCGCTCGTGCTATTCACGACCGCTCCCCGCGCGCGGGCCGCACGTTCGTCGCGATCAATTGCGCGGCGATTCCGCCGAGCCTGTTGCAGGCCGAACTGTTCGGCCACGAGCGCGGCGCTTTTACCGGCGCGGTGCAACGCAAGCTCGGCCGGATCGAGAGCGCGCATGAAGGCACGCTGTTTCTCGATGAAATCGGCGACATGCCGCACGAATGCCAGGCGGTGCTGCTGCGCTTCCTGCAGGAAGGCACGATCGAGCGGCTTGGCGGCAACGGTCCGATCAGCGTCGACGTGCGCGTGATCTCGGCCACCCACGTCGATCTGGAGCGCGCCGTCGAAGACGGGCGTTTCCGTTCCGACCTCTATCACCGGCTGTGCGTGCTGCGCCTCGTCGAGCCGCCATTGCGCGAGCGCGGCGGCGACATCAAGCTACTCGCCAATTACGCGCTCAGCATGTACAAGCAGGACGGCGCGCGCAAGCTGCGCGGCCTGTCGAGCGACGCGATCGTCGCGATGTCGAACTATCCGTGGCCCGGCAACGTGCGCGAGCTGATCAACTGCGTGCGCCGCGCGGTCGTGATGAGCGAGGGCCGCTTCATCACCGCGATCGACCTCGGCCTACCCGAGGCTGACAATGGCCCGGCGATCACGCTGGCGGAAATCCGCAGCAAGGCCGAAAAGGATGCGATCGGGAACGCGCTGCTGCGGCACGGCTACAAGCTGTCCGATGCGGCGGCCGAACTCGGCATTTCGCGCGCGACGCTGTACCGGCTGATGCACGCGAACCGGCTGCACCAGGAGCCGACCGGACGCGGCGCGAGCAGCAGCCCCCATGCCGATGACGAAGCAGAGCGCCAGACCTCTTCAGTGGCATAAGTGCAGATTTAAGCGCTTTTTGTAGTGAACGCTTAGCAGCGCACGGTCACGGCGATTGGGCATTCCCGACTTTCCGCGCTCTGCCCGTACCTAGCGTGGTCGTCGAGAACATCCTCGCGCAGCCGCCAGCATTGCCACCCGGCAAGCGGCCTCCTACCTCCTGCGCCGCCCCGCCCACGGGCTTTCCGGGCAGGCTTTCTGCTGCCTTCGACAGGCCTGCCGGCCCTCATCGGCTATCCTGTCGGGTCAACGCCCCGCCGGACGGGCGCCGCTCTCGCGGCCCTTTCGCCCGTCCGGCGGGCCTCTGCCGCAGGAACTTCAGCGCCCCGCCCCTTGTCGGTCCCGGGTCGCCCCGCTGAAACAGCCCATGTTCCGGCACAATCGTCCGCACTGGCCTCATCCCGCTTTACACCCTATGCAAAAATTTCTGCGTGTCTGTTTTTTCATTTTTCTGCTCGCAGGCGCGGCGCCCGTCTTCGCCGCCGCGCCTGCGCCTGCCCATCCCACGCCCGCGACACCCGCTTCCGCCGCCGCGCCTGCGCCTGCCCATCCCACGCCCGCGACACCCGCTTCCGCCGCCGTCACGCTGACACCTCAGCAGGCCCGCGACGCGCTCGCCGTCCTGAACGACCCCAAGCGTCGCGCGCAAGTCGCCGATACGCTGCAAGCGATCGCCGCGGCCGGCGCGTTGAGCGCGCCGCCCGCATCCGCGCCGGCGGCGGCGTCGGCGCCCGCCGCCGCAAGCGGCGCAGCCGCGCTCGTGCCGGACGCGTTCAAATCCAATGGCCTCGCCTCGCAACTCGCGCGCGAGGGCGCGCATTACGCCGGCTATCTCGCGACCTCGCTGCGCGGCTCGATCGCCGCGCTGCTCGACGTCGCGTCGGTGCGCGCATGGTGGAACTGGCAGTTTGCCAATCCGCACGCGCGCGCGGTGCTGTTCGAGGTGCTGTGGTCGCTGCTGGCCGCGCTGATCCCCGCTCTGGTGCTCGAATGGCTGGCGCGGCGGCTGCTGCGGCGCGTCTATCGGGCGATCGCCGCGCGCCGCGAAGCCGCGCGGCAGGATGACAACGACAACTCACCGCCGCCCGCGCACGACGCCGGCGCCGCGCCGACCGGTCATCCGCCGACCAGCACGCCGCCGCTGACCACGATCTCATCGGTGCCGTCAGTGCTCGAAGCGGAGGCGCAAGCCGTCGCGACTGGCCCGGCCGCGCCGTACGCGACGCCATCCGCCAAAGGCCGCGCCATCGAAGCCGAAGGCAAGCGCAACGCGACGCACCACTGGACGCTGCTGCAACGTCTGCCGCGCGCGTTTCTGATCACGCTGCTGCGGCTCGTGCCGATCGCGGTGTTCGTCGGCGCGGCGAGCGCGCTGATGTCGATCTTCACCGGCAACGGCACGCCGCAGGATCGCGCGCTCGATTCGCTGATCGACGTCTATGTGGTGTGCCGCTGCGTCGTGATCGTCGGCGCGTTCTTCCTGCAGCCGAGCGCACCGCGTCTGCGGCTGCTGCGCATGGGCGATGCGTGGGCCGCGTTCTTGCTCGGCTGGATCGTGCGAATCGTCAGCGTGGTCGGCGCCGGCGTCGCGCTAGCCGAAGTCGCGCAGGCGCTTGGCATGAACGACGCCGCGCATCTCGCGCTGCTGAAAGTGGTCGCACTCGCCGGTCACGTGATGATCTCGATCCTCGTGCTGCGCTGCGCGAAACCGGTCGCCAACCGGATCCGCAATCGCTTCGCCGCTCACGAGTCGTTGGAGATGTTGGGCAACGCGTTCGCGGACGCGTGGGCCGTGGTGACCGTGGTCATCGTGATGGGCCTGTGGTTCGTCTGGGCCTTCGACGTACGGAACGGCTATCACGCGCTCGTGAATATCGGCGGCATGACGCTCGCGATACTGATCGGCGCACGGCTCGTGTCGATCGTGATCTTCGGCGCGCTCGCGCGCATCTTTCATGTGCAGGACGAAGCGTCACGCTCGCTCGTGCATGAGCACGCCTACCGATACTATCCGGCGCTGCGGCGCGTGATCGGCTGGATCATCGGCAGCGTCACCGCGCTGGTGCTGTTGCAGGCGTGGGGCGTCGACGTCATCGATCTGTTCCGCAGCGGCACGATCGGCCACCGGCTCGCCTCGGCGCTCGCGACGATCGCCGTCGCCGCGATCATCGCGCTGGTGGTGTGGGAGGTCGTCAACGTGTCGGCCGAACGTCGCCTCGATAACTGGACGAGCAACGGCGATCTGGTGCGCGCAGCGCGTCTGCGCACCTTGATGCCGATGCTGCGCACCGCGCTGTTCTGCGTGATCGCGCTCGTCGTCGTGCTGACCGGCCTGAGCCAACTCGGCGTGAACATCGGCCCGCTGCTCGCGGGCGCGAGCATCTTCGGCGTCGCGCTCGGCTTCGGCTCGCAGAAGCTCGTGCAGGACTTCATCACCGGCATCTTTCTGCTGATGGAAAACGCGATGCAGGTCGGCGACTGGGTCACGCTCGCGGGTGTGTCGGGCACCGTCGAATATCTGTCGATTCGCACCGTGCGGCTGCGCGGCGGCGACGGCTCGCTGTTTACGGTGCCGTTCAGCTCGGTGTCGACCGTGAACAACACGAATCGCGGCATCGGCAACGCGGCGGTGCGCGTGAATATCGTGTTCGGCCAGGACGTCGAGCGCGCGATCGACACGCTGAAGGAAATCGGCGCATCGCTGCGCACGGACGACAACTTCAAGGACGGCATCCTGGCGGACTTCTCGTTCTGGGGCGTCGATGCGGTCGACGGTTCGGCGATCACGCTGGCCGGCCAGATGCAATGCCGCGATACGTCGCGCTGGGGCGTGCAACGCGAATTCAACCGACGCATCCTCGAGCGCTTCAGCGAACTCGGCATCGAGATCGCGAATCCGCAGCGTCATCTGCTCACGTGGGACCCGGCGAGCAAGGCCAGGTTCGATACGGCCCTGCCGCGCGAACGCCATGGCGACCGGCCGGACGGCGACGCCGCGGGGGACGGTCACGCTCCGCACAAGGGCGACGCGCCGCTCGACGACCAGATCCCGGTTGATCCGAGCCCGGCCGGCGGCCCTGGTACGCCCGGCAATCCGGGCTCGACCTCGCCGCACGCGTAACGCGTCGCGCGTCGCGCGCGTAAAGGTTCGCTAGCCCGGCGCGGTGCTAGCGAACCTGCCACCAGCGCGGCAACAGGCGCCGCACTTCCGGCCGGCGAAAGCGGTCGTCGATCAGATGCACGACGCCGCGGTCCTCTTCGGTACGGATCACGCGCCCCGCCGCCTGCACGACTTTCTGCAAACCCGGATACAGGTACACGTAGTCGTAGCCATTGCCGAAGCGCGCATCGAGCGCGCGGCGCATCTGCTCGTTGACGTCGTTGATCTGCGGCAAACCGAGCGTCGCGACGAACGCGCCGATCAGTTGCTGCCCGGTCAGATCGACACCCTCCGAAAACGCGCCGCCGAGCACCGCGAAGCCGATGCCCTGATTCATCGTCCTGAAGCGCGCGAGAAACGCATCGCGCGCGGCTTCGTCCATGCCGGGTTCCTGCGCCCACACCGGCAAGCCGGGATGCCGCTCGCGCAGCAGCGCGACCACGCGTTGCAGATAGTCGAAACTGCTCAGGAACCCGAGATAATTGCCGGGCTGGGTGTCGTACTGCTTCGCGATCAGCTCCACGATCGGCGCGAGCGAGCGTTCGCGGTCACGCCAGCGCGTCGACACATGAGCGGCCACGTGCACCTGCAACTGCTCCGCACGAAACGGTCCCTCGACGTCGAGCCATTGCGTGTCGTCGGCGAGCCCAAGTGTGTCGCGATAGAAATGCTGCGGATTCAGCGTGCCGGAGAACATCACCGTGGTACGCGCAGCCGCATAGCGTGGCGCGAGGAACGGCGCCGGGATCACGTTGCGCACGCAGAGCGTCGCACTGGTTTTGTCGCGCGGCGCGTAGCGGTCGGCGCTCAGTGTCACGTCGAACATCGAGTGCTCGCCGAACTGTTCGGCGAGCGCGACGAAGTGCATCACGTCGAAGAAAACGCGCAGCGCATGTTCGTCGATCGACAACGGCGCGTCGGCGAGCTGATCCGTTACCTCGCCGATCAGATTCTGCGCGGCGGACAGCAATTTGCTGGGCACCTCCGCATACACCTGATAGCTGGACGTCTGCGTGCGCTTCACCGCGTTCCACTCGCGCTGCAAGCGTTCGATCGGCCTCTTCAACGCCGCCGGCGCACTCTTGCGCGCGAGCCGGAACGCGCTTTGATCGAGCGACGCGGTATACATGCGCCGCGCGCGTTCGAGCAGGTTGTGCGCTTCGTCGACCAGCACGCCGACGCGCCACTGGTTGATCTGCGTGAGCGCATGCAGCATCGCGCTCCCGTCGTAGTAGTAGTTGTAATCGCCGACGATCACATCGGCCCAGCGCGCGAGCTCCTGCGACAGATAGTACGGACAGATATTGTGCGTGAGCGCAGCCTCGCGCACCGCCGCGCGATCGAGCCGTGGCGTCGTCAACGCGGCGGCGCGCGCCGCATCGAGACGGTCGTAAAAGCCCCGCGCGAGCGGACAGGACTCGCCGTTGCAGGCTTTGTCCGGATGCTCGCAGGCTTTGTCGCGCGCGACGAGTTCGAGCGTTCTGAGCGGCAACGGCGCGCTCTGGTGCAGCGAGTCGATCGCATCGAACGCAAGCGCGCGGCCCGGCGTCTTCGCGGTCAGAAAGAACACGCGATCGAGCCGGTCTTCGCCGCAGGCTTTCAGCAACGGAAAAATCGTCGCCAGCGTCTTACCGATACCGGTCGGCGCCTGCGCCATCAACGGCTTGCCGTCGCGTGCCGCGCGATACACGGCCACCGCGAGCTCGCGCTGCCCGCGCCGAAACCGCCCATACGGAAACTGCAACGCGACGAGCGCCGCGTTGCGCGCGACGCGATGCGCGTCTTCCTGCACGGCCCAATCGAGAAATCGTTCGCACTGGTCGACGAAGAAGATTTCGAGTTCGCGCGCGCTGTGCTGCTGCGTCAGCACGGTTTCCTTCTGACTGCCGATATCGAAGTACACGAGCGCGATCGTCAGCTCGCCGAGCCCGCGCGCCCGGCACAGCAGATGCCCATACACGAGTGCCTGCGCCCAATGCAGCACGCGATGATTCGCGGGCATACGCGCGAGATCGCCGCGATACGTCTTCACTTCTTCGAGCCGGTTCGCGATTCCGTCGTAGCCGTCCGCGCGGCCACGCACGGTCAGACTGCGATGCGAGCCCGTCAGCGTGAGCTCGGTTTCGTAGCCGCTCGCGCGGCGGCCGGCGATCATCTGATGACCCGCGATGCCTTCGAGCGAAGTCGGCGCGGGCGTGAAGCGCAGATCGAGATCGCCGCGCCGAGCGGTGAATTCGCACATCGCGCGGACAGCCACCACGTAGCTCATACGACGCGCTCCGCTGCGGCTTGCGTCGCGGCGTCCGCTTCGCTCTGCGCCTCTTGCCCGGCCCAGCGCACGTCGACGACGCGCACCGGCATGCCGTGCTGCGCGCAGTACGCGAGCCAGCGGATTCTGGTTGTCCTGCAGACGATCGCCGGGGCCTTTCACCTCGATCAGTTCATAGCGACGCTCGGCCGGCCAGAACCGGATCAGGTCTGGCAAGCCCGAACGATTGCCGCGAATGTCGCGCAGCAAGCGCTCGAAGCAGAGCTTCAGATGCGCGGCGGGCAGACAGTCGAGCGCGAGCGCGATGAGGTCGGGCGTCAGCAGTCCCCAGAACACGAACGGCGACTGCATGCCGGCCTTGTCCTGCAGATGCCGCAGAATCGTGTCGCGATAGACGCCGTTATCGAGCTGCGCCAAGCACGCGGCGAACTGGGTGGCGCGACGCGCGTGAAAGTCCGGCGCGTGCAGATCGGCCGGTCCGCGTTGGAACGGATGAAAAAACGCGCCGGGCAACGCCGCGAACACCGGCTCCCAGCACAGCAGGCCGAATAGCGAATTGATCAGCGCGTTCTCGACGTAGTGCACCGGCGCGGCGTCGCTGCTCAAATAATCGCGCACCAGGTACTCGACGGCCACCGGCGTATCAGGCTTCGGCAGCACCAGGGTGCCGCGCTCCACAGGCCTCGCCGCTGGTGCGCGCGGCACCGGCTCGCCGCACTTGCGCCGCAAGCGCGGCAACATCCGGGCGACGCGCTGCGCCTCTTCTTCGCTCTCAGGCGCGGCATCGGCCTGCGAGGCCAGCGCCAGCGCTTCGCCGTAACACTCGCTGCGCTCGAGCACGCGCATGCGTCGAAGACGCGCGCCGGGCCAGGCGCACGCGTCGTACACCGCGAGCGCGGTGTCCCATTGCCCGCGCCGCTCGCAATCCTGGCCGATCCGGAACAGTAGTTTCGCGCGACGCATTTCGAGCCACGGATTCGCGGTGCCGATCGAGCGGACGGTCGCGATCAGTTCGTGAAGGGTGGGTGTGTCGGTGTCGACCGGTAGCCATTCGAGCGCTTCGCGGCACGCGTGCAGCGCGAGATAGACGTCGACGTCCGCGCGTTGCTGGAACGCGCGCGACAAAGGCCCGAACGCGACCTTCTCGTACTGGAACACGCCAAGATCGGCCAGCACGAACTCCGACCAGTCCTGATGCAGATTGCCGAAGAACATCAGGCGCAAGCGATCGCACAACGGCGCGATCGCGACGTGCAGCACGCGGTCCGTAGAAGCGTCTTGCCAGGCGGCGAGCGGACGTGATGCGCACGCTTGCGCGTCGCCGCTTGCGGTTTCGTAAAACTCGCGCAGCGTTTCGAGCAGATCCGGTTTGCGCAAAGCCTTTGCGCCGGGAATCCGCGCGATCGCGTCCGCAAAGATGTCCAGCAATTGCGCACGCGTGCTGAGCGCAAACAGGTCGTCGAGAGACAGGGCCGCCTCGGTGTCGATCCAGCGATGCACCGTCATCGGCATCGCCGCCTGCAACGGACAGCCGATTTCGTCGTAAGCCAGGCGGCTCGCGCGGAACAGCATGCCTTTGCGCATCAGCATGCGCACCAGCAGCGCACGCGATGCCTGCGGCAACGTCGCGAAAGTTTCCAGAAAAGCGTGCTCTTCGTCGTCGAGCAGATCGTCGTAACGCGCGGCGAGCCACGCAAGCGCGCGCTCGAAATTCAGCAGGTAGTAAGGGGCTTCAGAGCGGATCTCTGAGCGAGCATCGGTTGCCACGGACTTTGTGCGGGACCTGTATGTTTATACAGTAATGATAGCAAAGTCCGGCGCCGCAACCGCCGCACATTAGCCCGCGAGCCACACGACCGTCAGCGAGCGCACGCCCTGCGCGCCGCGAATCAGTACGCCCTCGATATCGGCGGTGGCCGAAGGTCCGGTAACGAGCGCCGCGTAGCGCGCCCTGCGGAAATCGTCGCGACGATAGACGTCTTGCAGTCCATCGAGCAATTGCGCCGGATCGAGCAGCACGACCAGATGCTGGACGATGTAGCCCAATGCATTGACCACATATTCGCGCTCGCTAAACCACACCGAGCCGGTTTCGGCGACGCCAAAGCGCGCCCGAACCAAACCGACGTCGACGTCCTGCAGCGATGCGGGGTCCGTACCCGCGCCAATCACGCGCGTGCCCGGCACTTCGGCGCTCGCCGATGCGATCGATGCCGTCGCGCCAAAACGCTCGCGAATCAGATCGCTGACGTCGCTCGCGCTGGCCGCTTCGACGCAAGTGCCGCCCATCGTTTGCAACGCCGCCGTGAAGCGCGCCCGCAGATCGCCGCCAACCGCATCGAACAGCGGCACGTCGGGACGCGACCGCGCGGCCGGTTGCGCGGCGCGCACCTTGGCGAGAAAAGCCTCACGCGTTGTCATCGCCGCCTCCGCGATTCTTTTTGTACCAGGCATGAAAAGTCATCTTCGGCGCCTCCGGCAATTCGCGCTGCCGGCCCCAGATATTCAGAGGGTTGTACAGCACGAAATTCGGCAGCCGCCGCAACGCGCTGCCCATCGACGACACCGTCGCGCGATACAAGGTCGGACTCGATAGCAGACGTCCCGCCATCTTCAGGACTTCCTGCTTCACGAACGGCACTTCGTGCTGCTCGGCGATCACCGCGCGCCACTTATAGATCTGCTCGTGAATGTTGATCTTCACCGGACACACATTCGTGCAACTGCCATTGAGTGTCGATGCGAACGGCAACGCGCTATAGCGTTTCAGATCGAACGTCGGATTGATGATCGCGCCGATCGGCCCCGAATAGGTGCCGCCATACGACAGGCCGCCGCTGCGTCGATAGACCGGACACGTATTCATGCACGCGCCGCAGCGTATGCATTTGAGCGAGTACCAGAAGTCCTCCATCGCGAGCCGTTCGGAGCGGCCATGATCGACGAGGATGAAATGCATCTGGGTGCCCGGCCGCGGCGCACGAAAATGCGACGTGTACTGCGTGATCGGCGAACCCAATGCGCTGCGCGACAGCATGCGCACGAACACGCCGAGATCCGACACCTTCGGGATCAGCTTCTCGATTCCGATCGATGCGATATGCAGCGGCGGCACGTTCGCCGAAAGATCGGCGTTGCCTTCGTTCGTGCAGACGACGACCGTGCCCGTTTCCGCCACCGCGAAATTGCAGCCGGTCATGCCAGCGGTTTTCTCGCGCACGAAATACGGCCGCGTATTCATGCGCTGACTTTCGGCCAGATAGTGGATGTCGCTGTTCGTCGGATCGGTGCCGATGGTCCGGCCGAACAGCTCGGCCACGTCCGCGCGCAGCTTGTGCACGGCCGGCACGACCATATGACTCGGGTCCTGGTGATCGAGTTGCTGGATGCGCTCGCCGAGGTCCGTTTCCATCACGGTAATGCCGCGCGGTTCGAGATACTCGCGCATCCGGCATTCGTCGGTCAGCATCGACTTGCTCTTCACGAGCGTCGTCATGCCGCGCTCGGACATCAGCGTGTGGACGATCGCGTTGTGCTCTTCCGCGCTCGCAGCCCAATGCAAGACCACGCCATTGGCCTCGGCCGCCGCCGCGAACTGCTCCAGGTAGTCGGCCAGATGCGACAGCGTGTGTTCCTTGATGCCCGACGCCAGCGAGCGCAACGTTTCCCATTCGGCAATGCCGTGCGCCTGCGCGTCGCGCTTCTCGCGCAGGTCCCACAAACGCTTGTCGTGAAACGCGACATGCTCGGTCTTGCTGATGAAAGAACCCGCGGCTTTGGCGTGATCGATGCGGTGATGGTCGCCGCTCATGCGCGTGCTCCATTGAGAACCTGCGCGATATGAATGAAGCGCGCGTCGGCTTTCATGCGTTCCGCGCAACCCTGCTGGTGCATCAGGCACGACATGTCGCCCGAAACGATGTACTCGGCTCCCGCATTCAGATGGTCGCGCACCTTGTCCTGCCCCATGCGCACCGACACCGCCTCTTCGGTGACCGAGAACGTGCCACCAAAACCGCAACATTCGTCGGGCCTCGCCGGCTTGACGAACTCGATGCCCTTCACGCCTTCGAGCAACGCGCGCGGCTTCGAAAACGGCGTGCCGGCGATTTCCGACGCCGACGCCTGCTTCAGATGACGCAGTGCGCTGCAACTGGTGTGCAGACCGACGCGATGCGGAAACTCGGCCCAAGGAAATTCGCGCGCGCCGATCACATCGTGCAGAAACTCGACCAGTTCGTAAGCGCCTGCGCGTACTTTCTTCACTTCGTCGGTCTGCTCGAGCGCGGTCAGATGTTCGCGCACGTGGTGAATGCAACTCGCGGACGGCCCGACGATGTAGTCGTAACCCGCGAAGTTGCGCGCGAATAGTCGCTCCGTGGCGGCGGCGTCCGCATGCGCGCCGCTATTGGCCATCGGCTGGCCGCAGCAAGTCTGCTGCTGCGGATAGTCGACCTCGATGCCGAAACGTTCGAGCAGTTCGAGCGTCGCGATACCGACCTCGGGATAGAACGCGTCGATAAAGCACGGGATAAACAGCGCGACTTTCATAGGCTCTTCAGGAAAAGCGGCGGGAACGATGTCTGTTGACCGGTGCGGCCCGCCTGGGCGTTTTGGTCATGTTGGTCTGACCAAGACTATAAAAAAGTCCGTTGGCGGTGTCAATTCGGACGGCGCGGGCCTCGAAATCAGGGAATCAGGAAATCACCGCGGCCGACGGCTTCGTCGCATCGTCCTTGTAAATCTCCCGCACGAACGCCAGATGCCGCTCGGCGGCCTTGCGTGCCTTGGGCGCATCGCGTGCGACGACCGCGTCGTAAATCGCCTGGTGCTGGCTCATCAACTGCTTTTCCATCGCGTCGTCGTAATCGATCAACCGATGATACTGGCGCATGCCCTCGCGAATCAGCGTGTGAATGCCGTGCATCACATGCGCCAGCGCGACATTGTGCGTCGAGTCGGCGATCGCGAGATGAAACGCGGCATCGAGTTCGGCGAGATTCGCGCGATCGCGCGACAGCGACGCGGCCTTCAACGCCTCGAACGCCGCGCGGATTTTCTTCAGATCGGTGGCGGTTGCGCGCTGCGCGGCATAGACCGTCGAAATCGCTTCGAGCCCCTGGCGCAACTCCAGAATGTCGGCACTGGTGCGCGGATTCTGCAGCAACAGTTCGGCAAGCGGCTTCGAGATGATGGGCGCGGTCACGTCGACCACCGTGAAACCGCCGCGCCCCGACGTTTCGATGTAACCGTCCGCCTCCAGCCGGATCAGCGCCTCGCGCAGCGATGGTCGCGACACGCCGAGCTGCGCCGCGAGATCGCGCTCGGCCGGCAGACGGTCGCCGGGCATCAGCGTGCCCTCCGAGATCAGTTGCTTGATCTGGTCGGACACCACGTCGGAAATGCGCTTGCGCGCGAAGGACGGAATCGGGGTGAATGGCATAAGCGGCGAACGATGAAGCCGGTTGACAGAGCGCGCGGCTACTCCACGGTGCGGGGAATTATACCGTTCGACACCATGCGACGATTCGCCGATCTCAACGCGGCTGCTCCGTATAAAAGCTCACGAGGTCACGCTTCATCGCGTGCAGCGCGGCATCGTCGAGATACACCATATGGCCGGTCGGATAGTAGGCGATGCGCACGTTCTCGCGCAACGACCGATCGAGGCCGAGATGCGCGAGCGCATATTCGGTCGCATAGAACGGCGTGGCGAGATCGAAGTAGCCGTTCAGCGATAACACCCGCAACCGCGGATTCTGCCGCATCGCTTCGGCCAGATCGCCGCCCGCGTAGGGCAGCTCCAGCCGTTCGCCCCACCATTCGCGATGTTTCCAGTCCCATTGCTTCAACGCGTCGTCGCTGAACACCAGGTAACGGTCGGTTGGCGTGTAGTGAAGGTCGTCCGACAGATGCTGATGAAGCGCCGCATTGAACGCATTCGACACGCTGCTCACCGACGCATCGAAGTCCGGATCCTCCGATGCATCGTCGTAGTTCAGGCCTTCGAAACGCGCATCGTAGCGGCCCACGCTGCGCGACTCGTTGCGCAGCAACTCGTTTCGAAAACGCGACGGATAAAGACGCAGACGGTTACGCTTCACGAAAGCCACGTCCAATCCGGTGAAGTACGCGATGCGCGCGGCGATCGCGTCGCGCTGATCGTCGGGCAGCGCATCGCCCTGTTCGAGCGCCTGCGCATAGGGTCCGCGGGCGAACGCGCGTGCTTCGTCGAGAAAGGCCGGCAGGCTCGCGGGCTTCGGCGTGACTTTGTCGTGATACCACGCGATCGCCGCGAAACTCGGCAGATAACTCTCGCTCTTGAAATCGGTGCCTGGCGCGAACGCCGCGGAATTGAGCACCGACGACAGCAGGATCACGCCGTTCAGCGCGATATTGTTCTGTCCCAACCGATAAGCGAGCATCGCGGCGCGCGCGGTGCCATACGATTCGCCAAGCAGGTACTTCGGCGAATTCCAGCGCTGGTTCACCGTCAGATAACGGTCGATGAATTGCGCAAACGCACTGACGTCCTGATCGACGCCCCAGAAGTCCTTGCCCGTGCCATGCCCGAGCGGTCTCGACAGGCCCGCGCCGACCGCGTCGATGAACACGAGGTCGCTGGTGTCGAGCAGGCTGTCGGGGTTGTCGTCGAGCGTGTAAGGCGCGGGCGGCGTGCTCGCGGGGCTCGCGGTGCGCACGCGTTTCGGGCCGACCGAGCCCATCATCAGGAATACGCTGCCGGCGCCTGGGCCGCCGTTGAACAGAAAGGTGATCGGACGCGTCGCAGGCGTCCTGGTCGGCACCGTGTATGCGACATAGAACACGCTCGCGTTGGGCGCGCCGGTCTTGTCGTGCAGCAACAGATTGCCCGCGCTCGCCGTGTAGTCGAGCTTGCGACCGTTCAGGCGAAGCGAATGCGTGGTGACGCTGGTGGTTTCTGGCGGCACGGGAATCGCGGGCGTCGAAGCCCTGTCGTCGCGAGGCCTTGCCGTCGCGTCGGCCGAGTCGGGTGCATTCGATGCAGCCTGCGTGTCGCCACGCGCAGCCGTCCGCTTGCGCGGCTCACCGTTCGGGCGCGCCGTCATCGCGTGCGGCTCGCTCGGTTCGCCGACCGGCGACGCGTTCGCCTCCGGTCCCTGGCGTGGTGCGATCGGCGCGGATGCGGCGGCGTCCGTGCTTCCCTCCGTTGCCGTGCTTTCCGAGGTGCTCGACGCATCGGCCTGTTCGGCTGCCATGCACTGTTCGCCGAACGGCACCACACCGGCGACAGAAAGCGTCACCGTCAGCGCGGCGGCCGGTAATCCGGCTGTCAGCAAGCGGCGCAATGAAAAAGAGAAGCGAGGGATCATGAAGTCTTCCGCGACGAGTCGAAACGCGCTGGAATCGGGCTAGCCGGGTTCGGGAGCACACCCGGCGCTCGATTCTTGACGCAAGTTTGCGCGGCGTCAACCGTCTGCGTCACCGCACGCCGAACATGACAAAGCGCTTTTTGCTCGACGTGGCGCACACCTGCGCAGTCATGGCAGAATCGACAGCGCCTTCGTCGCCTTGTCGAGAATACCCAATGGACCAACTGGTACTGGATGCATTCGACGCTGCCGCGCTGATCCCCGGCTTTCGCGCGCCGCAACTGCCGCACGAGCAGCCCGACCCCTCGACCCTCGACGCCGCCGACCGCGCGATGCGGCACTGGACTAGCACCGTCAGCGGCCCGCTGCCGCCCGGCTCCGACGTGCACCGGCAGGAAATGTGCCGCATGTTTCGCGAGACCTTCAATCCGTATCGCCCGGCCGTGCTCGCATGGCCGCAACTCGAAGCCGCGACGCTCAAGCGTATCGTCGATCTGCCGATCTGGGACATCGCCGTGCAAACCGAAGGCAGGGCGCGCCTGCGCATGGCCGCCTACGCGGCCACGCTCGACACCCCGGACCTGCGCGACGCACTCGCGCTGAACGCGTGGGAAGAGAACCGCCATAAGGAAGTGCTGTCGCGCATGGTGCATGCATATGGCATCGCGCTCGCGAGCGAGCCGTCGTACGTCTATCCGAAAGACACGGAACGGGCTTACCTCGTGACCGGCTATAGCGAATGTATCGACAGCTTCTTCGCATTCGGCCTGTTCGAGGTGGCGCGGCGCTCGGGCCTGTTCCCGCCGGCACTGACCGAGACATTCGAGCCGGTGATGCAGGAAGAGTGCCGCCATATTCTGCTGTTCGCGAACTGGGTCGCGTGGCATCGCGCCCGGCTTTCATGGTGGCAGCGCATCCGCTTCGAGCTCAAGGTGGCGGGCGTGTGGGCGTTTCTGGTGTGGGAGCGCATTGGGCTCGCTCGTGCGATTGATGCCGAGGGCAACGTCCACGAGCACGATAACAACTTCACGGTAAACGGCGCGCAGTCGGTAACGGATGTCGATATCAGCGTGCCCGAATTGATGCAGCTGTGTCTTCAGGAAAATGAGCGGCGATTTGTTGGGTATGACCCTCGGCTGTTGCGGCCCGAAACGATGCCGCGGCTGGTGCGCTTCGGCTTGAAATTCGTGCGCAGGAAAAAGTAAGCCGCGCCGAACGCACCGCTCTCTCAGCCCCGCCCCCCTTCCACGAACCGCGCGATCCTCTCGCACGCCTCGATCAATCGATCGTCGCCCACCACCAGCCCCAACCTCACGAAGCCGTTCGCCGTCTCCCCGAACGCACTCGCGTCGAGCACGGCCACGCCTTGTGCGCGAAACAGCTGCCATGTGAACTCGGTCGTATCGAGCCCGGTCCCGCTGACGTCGACCATCATGAACATGCCCGCTTCGGGCAACAGGCACCGCAAGCCCGGCACACGATGCAAGCGCTCGAACACGACGTCGCGCCGCCGCCGGTAGATCTCGCGAATATCGGCGACGATCTCCGCCCTGTTCTCCAGAGCCGTCAACGCGGCCTGCTGGATGAAACCCGGCAGGCCATACAGCATCGCGAGCGCGAGCCGCGCCATGTGCTCGATCAGCGTCGCGGGCCCGATTGTCCAGCCGACACGCCACCCCGCCATCGCATGCGACTTCGACAGACTGCCGAGCGTGACCGTGCGCTCCGCCATGCCGGACAGCGACGCAATGCTCACGTGATCGCGTTCGAACGTGAGTTCCGCATAGACCTCGTCGGACAGCACCCACAGGTCGTGCTCGCACGCGAGCCGCGCGATGCGCTCGAGATCGGCGCGCTGCATCACCACGCCGGTCGGGTTGCACGGCGTCGCGAAGAAAATCGCCTTCGTGCGCGGCGTGATCGCCGCTTCGAGCGCGTCGCAGTCGACGTGAAACGCGCGCGCCGGATCGACCGGCACCGCGACGAGCGTCGCGCCCGCCGCGCGCACGCAGGCCTCGTAGGTCAGATACATCGGCTCGGGAACGATCACTTCGTCGCCCGCTTCGAGCAGGCACAGCGACACCGCGAACACGCCGTTTTGCGCGCCGGCGGTCAGCACCACGTTGGCGGCGCTAACGTCGCAGCCCGTCGTGCGCGCGTGCTCGGCGGCGATCGCGGCGCGCAGCGGCTCGCGACCGGCCATCGCGGTATAGTGCGTATCGCCGGCCCGCAACGCATCGATGGCGCGCTCGACGATCGGCGCGGGCGTCGAGAACTCGGGATCGCCAACGCTCAGCACGATCACGTCTTCGCCCCTGGCAGCCGCCTGCTGCGCGACCCGATGAATTTCCCACGCCGACGTGCGCCGCCCTTGCAGTCGCTCGACCAGATTCGAATACTTCATTGCGCTCACCCGTTGTAGTGCGATCCGTTGCGCCGATCTCTTCCCATTTGACCCGCCAATGTAAAGGCACGCCGGCGAAACGTCCAGATACGAAAAAGGGTCATGCGAGCGGACGATCTCGCATGACCCTGTGCGCAATGTACTGCTGTTTGAATGACTGCTTTGCTTCAAACCCCGGCCAAGTTTTTTTCAAACCCCCGTTAAAACTTCGGCGCGTCAAAGCTGCCGGCGCAGTTCAGCCGGCGGCACCTTCATCAGATGCCGGTATTTCGCCACCGTGCGTCGCGCGACCAGCACGCCCTGGTCCGCGAGCATCTTCGCGAGCGTTACGTCCGACAGTGGATCGTGCGTATTTTCCGCGGCGATCATCTCTTTGAGCAACGCGCGCACCGCGGCGGCCGAGCAGGTTCCGCCGCTTTCGGTGCCGAGCTCGCGCGGGAAGAAATGCTTGAACTCGAAGATGCCGCGCGGCGTCGCCATATATTTGTTGCCCGTCGCGCGCGAGATCGTCGATTCGTGCAGGCCCAGCTCGTCAGCCACGTCACGCAGCACCATCGGCTTCAGCGCGATCTCGCCGTACAGGAAGAATGCCTTCTGATGCGCGACGATGCATTCGGCAACCCGCTGAATCGTATCGAAGCGCTGTTGCGCGTTGCGGATCAGCCAGCGCGCCTCCTGTAGCTGCTGCGCAAGCGGCGAACGGCTCGCGCCGGCCGACTGCGCGAACAGCTGCGCATACATGCGATGGATTCGCGCCCGCGGCTGCACCGCGGGATTGATCGACACGACCCACTTGTTGCGCACCTGACGCACGATCACGTCGGGCACGACATAGTTATCCTCGGTGCGGCCGTAGCAGTTGCCGGGCTTCGGATCGAGCTTGCGCACCAACGCGCAAGCCACACGCAATTCCTCCGCGCTGCAGCCGATCTGTTTCTGCAACTCGGCCTGCTCGCGGCGCGCGAGCCTTTCCAGATGATGCTCGGCGATCTGCCGCGCGACTTCGCGTCCCGGCGTATTGGCGGGTAGCGCATTGATCTGCAGCGCGAGGCATTCCGATAGCGAACGCGCGCCGAGCCCCGGACGATCGAGCGCCTGCACGAGGCGCAACGCCACCAGCAGTTCTTCCTCGGTCAGCGTGGGTTCCAGATCGACGCTATCGGCCAGGTCGGCCAGCGACTGCCGCAGATAGCCGTCGTCGTCGAGCGCCTCGATGATGAAACGGGCCACGGCGCGATCGCGGTCGTCTAGCCGGTACAGGCGCAACGCGTCGTGCAACTGCTCGCGCAGCGTGGGTTGAGAGCGAGCCCAATCGGCCGGGTCGCTGCCGTCTCCGTCGCCGTTCTGGCGCGTCGAGTTGCGCGAACCGTAGTCGCCGTAAAAATCGGCGGGCACGTCGTCCTGGCCCGCGCTTTCGAGCGTATCGCTACCGGCGCTTTCCGCCGGCAGTCCGTCCGGCTCGGCGGCGGCAAGCGTATCGGCGGCGGGCGGCGCGTTGGCGTCCTCGCCTTCGCCTGGCGTCGTGCCGGCGAGCGCGACGTCCTCCGCTTCGGACGAGTCGTATTCGAGGAACGGATTGGTATCGAGCGCCGTGCGCAATTCCTGCTGGAACTCGAGAGCCGACAATTGCAAGAGCCGCACCGACTGCTGAAGACGAGGCGTCAGTGCGAGAGACTGCCTTGTGCGTAGTTCGATTGAAGGCATTGGAGTGATCCCGTTCGTTAGTAGCCTCAGACTCAATGAGCCAAGTTCACGGATCAACGCAACGTCTGTACCAGCTCGCACAAGACGCTGTTTTGATTGCGCTTTGTTTTATTCAGGAGGATGAATTGCCCCGACCGGCGCGCCGGTTTTTACAAACGGCAGGCAATTTTCGGTCCCCTTTCTTCACATCTCCGGCAGGCTCGCGCATGGGCGCGCCGCAGCCCTATTCATCAGTCGAAAATCCCCGGTGCATGCGGCTTTCGCGAGCGGCATGGATGGCTCGCAGACGGCAGGCACGATGGTTGCGGAGCAACGCTGTGTGGACGGACGCAGCCCTTCGCAAACGCCTAGATCGAGCGCGGATGCGGGTACAGCGTCCGGTGTCGAGAAACGGGCCCCTGACGGTACCGTAGCGGCGACGATCCCACGTGCGTCATCAGCGGCTTCGGCCGCGATCGGCCACCGGCAACAAGACCGCCATTTTCATCACCACCTGAAGGAGAGAACCATGAAGACGATCCAGCTTCTGAAGACCGCAGGCAGCATCGCCGTCGTCGCGTTCGCGCTGAACGCGAACGCCCAGACCAGCGCTTCGGCCCCGCCCGCGGCGTCGGAAAGCGTCGGCCAGCATATCGACGATGGCACCATCACGACCAAGGTCAAGGCTGATCTGCTTGCCGCGAAGAACGTCAAATCGACGCATATCCACGTGAAGACCCGCAAGGGCGTCGTGTGGCTCACGGGTTCGGTGCCTTCGGCCGACGACAAGTCCGCCGCCGAAGATGTCGTGCAAAGCGTGAAGGGCGTGACCAGCGTGAAGAACCATCTGAAGGTCGCGGCTGACTGATATCCGCGCGATCGGTTCGCACCGCTTCGACTGAACAGAACGTAAAAGAGCCGGCTAGCAGAGCCGGCTCTTCCTTATTGCACTGACGCGTCGATCAATGCTTCATTGCCGCATACTGGTCGCGCAGATCGCGCACCCGGTCATGCGTTTGCAGCACGCCCTGGTACTGCCGCTCGACGATTGCCCGCACGTCCGCCGGCAAATCCTTTTCCAGCGCGTCGTGATAGCGTTTCTTCGCGACGTCCTCGCCTTTTTCACACTCGGCGAGAATCGCATGGTCGCTGCGATTCGATACCGCCGATTTCACGTCGACCCAGCCGCGATGCAGCGCACCGCTCATGCTGCCGCCGGTTTCGGGCTTGCCGCCCAGTGTCTGAACGGCATCCTGCAACTCACGCGCGCCGCGCGAGCAGTCCTCGGCACTCGAGCGGAACAGCGTCTTCAGCTGTTCGTCGTGCGCATCCTCGGCTGCCTTCATAAAGCCCTTTTCGCCATCCTTCGACGTTTCGACCAGATCATTCAATACGGAAACAACGTTGGTAGCCATTCAATACCTCCAAGGGTTTCGTTCATCGCGGAATCCGCCGCGCGGGGCTTTTTATGTGCCTCGCGATGAATCGGTTCGACGCGCGGCGGGCTGCATTTGATAGCCCGCATCACGCGTGCCCGGCACTGCATCGCCCGTCGCAACAGCCGCGCGATGCGCGGCAACCGTGGGTGTAGCGCGACGTCGAAACAGCGCGGTAAACGGAAAACGGCCCGATGATCGTCATCGGGCCGTTTTTTGCTGGTATGCCGCGTCGCTCAAATCACGCGCGCTTCTCCGCGAATTCCTTGATCGGCTCGGGCGTCTTCAGCGGATCGAAATCGGCCCAGCGTCCCTGCTGCCAGCGGCCAGTCGCCTTCTCGATCGACACGCCGCCCGCTTCACGTAGCACGCGCGCGGCATCGAGCTGATTGTCGGGCGACACGTGCACGGCGACGAGCACGCCCGAATCGCGCGCCTCCTCGTGATACGGCACGCGATAGTCCGATTTGCCGCGCTCCTTGGTGCGCGACATCGCGCCGACCAGCGAGCCGACATACGCGCCGACGCCGGCCGCGATCAGCGACACCAGCAGCGGCGCGGAAAACACCGCGAAGATCGCCACGCCAATCACCGCGCCAATCACCGCGCCGATCGTCACGCCCATGCCCGCGCCTTTAGGCGCCTCGCGCGCGCCGGGGTCGGTATCGGTGTCGCCGCCGATCGGGAAACGAGCATGCTGGCCGCGCGGATTGACGAAAAACAGCGTAACGTCCTCTTCCACGAAACCCGCATCGAACAGTTTTTGCGCCCCGCTTTCCGCAGCGGGAAAAGTGGTGAAGCGTGCTGCGACGATGAGTGACATACGGCCTCCTTATCGTTAACTACGGTTCGCGGACCATCCTGTGGCCGGTGGCGCGAGTCGGAAGCAGCGCGCCCAGTCAATGCGACACGCAGCGGCGCTACGCCGCGGCGCCGCGATCCGGTTCCATGCCTTCCACTCTGAACAGTCCGCTATGCAACACTACGCCTTCTCCGTTGTTCTGGTCGAGCGCTTCCGCGCAGACCGAGCGGATGCGCTGACGGCCTCTGTCGAAAGCGGCCATCAACGCGGCTTCAAGCGCGGACTCCGCGCCGAAATGATCTTCCAGAGCCTCGGCAGTGATCGCGCAAACCACTGGCTCGCCATCGACGCGCGCAAGAAAGCGCACGGTCAGATTGGCGCCGTCGAAGGCCGCTTCGTCATCGGGGAAAGTGATCTGCATCAGAGAGTCCTCATAAGCAGGCCGTGGCAGGATCGCGTTCATGACGAGCCCTTCAATTTGCCGGCCAGTTGCTGCGCCATCTCGAGGTGGTGCTTGATGGTTGGCAGCGCCTGCGCGGCTGCGGCCTTCAGTTGGGCATCGGTGCCGCTCGCGCTTTGCTGCTGGAACAGGTCGACCGCGCGCTGATGCGCTTCCACGCCGACCTGCTCGACATAGGCCTGATCGAACTCGGTGCCCTTCAACGTCTGCAGTTTGCCGACCAGCGCGGAATCCGCGGACGGCGTCGGCTTGAAGCCCTTCTTCGCGACCAGCCCGGCCATTGCGTGCGACAGCTTCGTGTGGTCGGCGATCATCTGTTGAGCGAACGCCCTGACATGCGGATCGTTGGAGTTCTTCAGCGCGATCTTGCTAGCGGCGATTTCAGTGGCGTCCGACTTCGACGCTTCGAGCACGAACTGCTGATCCGCAGGTGACAGCGTCGTGCTGCCGGTCGGCGCTGCGCTCGCGGGCGCATCGCTCGCCTGCGCGCAGGCCGTGTCGATCGATGCCGCGCTCACGCCCAACACGGCCAGCGCGGCAGTCAACACTTGTAGGGAATACCGGAATTTCATGCATTTTCTCCCTGTCGAATCACCGATGCGCAGGCTCCGAAGCCAACGCGCCGCCTGCGATCAAGCCGCCTTGCGCTTCGTCAGTTGCCCGATCAGCGTCTTGTTGAACGCGGGAAGGTCGTCGGGTTTGCGGCTCGAAATAAGATTGCCGTCCTCGACCACTTCCTGATCGACCCACGTGCCGCCCGCGTTGCGAATATCGTCCTGCAGGCTAGGCCAGCTCGTCACCGTGCGCCCCTTGATGATCCCCGCCGATACCGGCAGCCACGTGCCGTGACAGATCACCGCGATCGGCTTCTTCGCGTTGTCGACCGCTTTGACGAACGCCTGCGCCTGCGGCAGCAATCGCAGCGCGTCGCCGTTCACGACGCCGCCCGGCAACACCAGCCCGTCATAGTCGTCGGGATTGGCCTTGTCGAAGGTCGCATCGACGTCCACGGTATCGCCCTTGTCGACGTGTTTGAAGCCCTGGATCTTGCCCGGCTTCGCCGAGATCACGTGGACCGTCGCGCCCGCTTCGGTGAGCGCGCGTCTCGGCTCCACGAGTTCTGCCTGCTCGAAGCCATCTACGGCGAGTACCGCTACCTTGTAGCCATTCAGTACATCAGTCATGTGTGCTCTCCTTCATGCGGCGCCGCGCTCATGCACTTGCCCGTGATGCATGTGCATAGGTCTGCGCCTTCATTAAGCGTGGTTGAGCAAAACACGTGCCAGGTTGTGGCAGTGTTCAGCGGGCTGACATTACGTTGGCGGTGCACCGACGCTGCGGTTGCGCCGTTCAGCTCGAGCCGCCGCGTGTGCAAAACCGTCGTTGTCAGACGTCGGTTTCGTCTTCGTCGGAGCGTTCCGCGCCCGGCGGCACTTGCGGATCGACGACGTGGTCGGTGCCGATATCGCGGTCCACCTCCAACGTCGAATCGCCATCGGCGGATGCGCGCTCGCCCGTACCTGAGCGATCGGTATCGCTGCCGAGTTCGGCGTCGCCGGCTTCGAGCGCGTGATTGTCGAGTTCCGTATCGACGTCGAAATCGTGACGCTTCGCGCCCGCCACATCGCTGCCGCTATCGGACGAGTCGCTGGGACCCAGCGCGCCCGTCGTGCCGGACGTTTGCTTGACGGTCTGCTGCGGCTCTTCATCGGGGTTGAGTGTGCTGCTCATGAAAGCTCCTTTTCCGGTTGGTCACGTCGACTTTTCCGCAAGGACCGTTCCGCCTCAGCGCGCTGGTCACCTGTCGATGGCATCGCCCTTGCTTCCCGCCGATCACACGGCATACATCGCACCTCCTCGGCGAACCGGTTCGACCCGGGCTTGAAACTTCTACTTGCAACAATGTCTACCGCCACTCATTCCACGACCACATCACGCAGCCCGACCACCGCGAACGGCAACACCGCATTCCAACCGATGCCGCCGGGATTGCGCCACGCCGACGACACGAGGCCCGGCTACACACGCAAGCGCGAGCGGAACGGCTTCATCTATTTCGACGTCAACGGCAAGCGCATCGTCGATGAGGACGAGATTCAACGCATCAATTCGCTCGCGATTCCACCCGCGTACGAAAACGTGTGGATCTGCCCCGATCCGCGCGGTCATCTGCAGGCGACCGGCCGCGACGCGCGCGGCCGCAAGCAGTACCGCTATCACCCCCGCTGGCGCGAAACGCGCGACGCCGACAAGTACGAACGGATGGCCGAGTTCGGCCGCGCATTGCCCAAAATCCGCGCGCGCGTGGCGCGTGATCTGAAGCTGCCCGGCATGCCGCTCGACAAGGTCGTCGCGGCCATCGTGCAGTTGCTCGATACGACGCTGATCCGCGTCGGCAGCGCGGAATACGCGCGCGATAACCACTCGTACGGATTGACGACGCTGCGCAAGAAGCACGTGAAGATAAGGGCCGGTCAATTGCGCTTCCAGTTTCGCGGCAAGGGCGGCATCGAGCACGACGTGACAGTGGACAATCCGAACATCAAGCGCATCGTGCGACGTTGCGCGGAACTGCCCGGTCACGACCTGTTCCAGTATCTCGACGAAGACGGCACGCGCCACAGCATCGGCTCGACGGATATCAACGAGTACCTGCGCCGCGTAAGCGGCGCGGACTTCACCGCCAAGGACTACCGCACGTGGGCCGGCAGCGTGTACGCGCTCGCGGCATTGCGCCGCTTGATGTGCAGCAGCGCGGCCGAAGCGCGTCGTCATATCGTCGCGACCGTGAAAGAAGTGGCGACGCTGCTACGCAATACGCCCGCCGTCTGCCGGCGCTGCTATATCCACCCAGCGATCATCAGCGCGTTCGAGGCCGACGAGTTGCAGAGCCTCGCGCCAGGCCAATCGCGCCGCGGACTCAAGGTAGATGAAGTGGCTTTTGCGGTGCTGCTCGCGCAGGCGGAAAAGCGTGCGGCGAAACTCGCGCGCGCATCCGCTGCCAAAGGACGCAAGACGCGGGAGTCGTCGGTCGACGACAGTATCAACGCTTCGCTGACGAGTCTGCTAAAAAAGTCGCGGGTGGTGCGCAAGAAAAACACCGCCACGAAAGAGAAAAGCGCCGCGGCGCATTTGCGAGCCACGGCACGCGTGCGTACGCGGCGCGCTGCGCGGGAAATCGCATCCGAACCTAAACCGCCGGCCGAGTGACGGGCTCAGCGCTGAATCGCCCCCGGCTCAAACATCTTCCTCGAACGCCGCCATCACGAGCCAAACGTCGCGTTCGCCGTCGCGTATCTCCGCCGCCAGCGCATAGGCATCGTTTGGCGAACATACGCGCGCGAGCGTGCTATGCGCGACTTCACCGTTGTCGAACACGCGCTCCGACAACGGCCGCACTTCCTGCTTGCCTTCGAACATCGGCTGTTGCCGACGATACACGAGCGTCTCTGACTTCCAGTTCCTGAAGCACTGGCGAACATGCGCGAAGTCCCCGCCGCAGATGTTGGCCTGATAATGAATCTTCTTCGTCACGATTTTCTCCCTCGATGGGGAGCGCGATATCGCCGGCGCGTTACGATGAACGCACAGGTGCATCGCCGCGCCCGCATCGATCCAGCGTTACTGTCCCTTGGTATCGCTGCTGGCATTGGCGCCGGGCGTGTTCGTCGTATCGGTCATCGGCTTGTTTGCCTTCGACTTCTTGTGATGATGTTTCATCGACGAAGTCGATCCCATGGTGCTGCCCGTGGCATTCGACGCGGGCTCGTTGCCCGCCGTCGGCGCCGCGGTCGCCGCGCCATGCGCGTTGCCGCCGCCGGCGCCGCTATTGCCGTTACCGCCGCCCGCCTGCGCGAACGCGGCGCCCGACGCGACGGTGCCCGACGCGAACACACATGCCGCGAACAGCCATGCCTTCGGATACTTGCTCATCTGGGTTCTCCCTGAAGTAAAAGGACGGGTGCGCTCCTTCGGTTCCCTGCTGCCATCACTGAGAGTCGAGCAAGGCCTATGCCGCGCGATGCAGTCGTCGCATGCGCGCATCGCGCTTTGCCGCTCAGCGCTTGCGTCGGCACTGACGAAATAATTGCAAACGCGCTCGCATCCTTTACGCACGCGGTGCCTCGTCGCGCGGATGCGCCGCGCGCCACGGCGCAACGGCGGGCATGGCTAGATGGAACGGCCGTTGCTAAATGCCTCGGTACATTACCCCTTCAAAGGAGCCCATCATGGTGATGCAGACCCAGACACAAGGTGCCAACATCGTTGGTAAAGGCGCCGCGACCGCGGAAGGCCCAGGTCCGGATGTAATGGCAGCGGCTACGCTCGACGGCAACAAGGTTGTCAGCAGCGACGGCGAGCACATCGGCAAGATCAAGGACATCATGCTCGACGTGCGTTCGGGCCGCGTCGCGTATGCGGTGCTGTCGAGCGGCGGTTTTCTCGGCATCGGCGACAAGCTGCTCGCGATTCCGTGGAGTGCGCTGACACTCGATACGCAGGAAAAATGCTTCGTGCTGAACATGGTGGCCGAGCGCGTGAAGAACGCACCGGGATTTGATAAGGATCACTGGCCATCGATGGCGGATCAGACGTGGGCCACCACCGTGCATCAGTACTACGGCAGCGAACCGTACTGGGGCGGCGACGTCTATACGAGGCGCGACGACCTCGGCGTCGGTGACGTTCCCGCGGGTTCGTCGGATGCGCCCGAGGCCGGTGGCGTGAAGCTCTGATCGCCAAATCGACCATTTTCGACGCGTGGCCAATCCGACATTCCGCTTCAGGAGACAACACAATGGCGACCCGAAAGACCAGCAGCAAATCGAAACGCCCTGTGTCTCATGGCAAGTCGGGACGGCCACCGCGTCAGCGCCACGCGCAGGCGCACGCGGCGCATCGCGCCAAGACCGCGAGGTCGAGCGGCGCATCCGGCGCGAAGAAGTGGTCGCATCACGTAATGGAAACGAGCGACGCGATGGACATCCAGAAGGATATTTTCAAAACCGGCAGCGCGGAGTCCATCGCGCAATCGTTGAAGCACTCGTCGACGGCGAGCCGTCGACGCAAGGGCACGCCGTTTCAATCGGCAATGTCGATGCTCAATTTCTACATCAATCGAGCGGGCCGAAACCTGCCGAAGGAGCGGCGCGATACGTTGCAGCGGGCCAAGCGCAAGCTACGCGAAGCGTTTGGACGAGAGCCGCGGTGAGGTGACCGGATGACGGCGCCATCACGCGGCACGGCGCGTCAGTCGGCTCCAGGCTGAATGCCGAAGGCACTCTGCACGGCCTCGTACCGCGAATTGACGTTCAGTTTTTCGAACACGTTCTTCATGTGCCATTTGACCGTCTCGGGTGCCAGATTCAATGATCGTCCGACTTCCTTGTTGGACAGCCCGCGAGCGACGTAGCCCAGTATTTCGAGTTCTCGCGCGCTCAGTGTGCCCGGCGTTATCTTCGTGTCGGCATAGCTCGACGAAGAAGATGCCGTGTTATCCGCCTCGTCGAAAGCCGACAGCACCGTGCCGATATACGTGGCGTGCCCGGTCGCGATTTCCGATGGCGTGCGGCGAAAGCGTTCCAGCAACGCACGCATCGGCGGCCCCTCGTCCACGAAGCTATTGATCATCCCCATCGCGCCGCCGATCCGCAGCGCGTTTCCCAGCGCGGCGAACGCCTGTTCCGAAGCGCCGTTCCGCTCATGCGCGAGAGAAAGCAGCAACGAAACGACGGCCTCGGCATAGCGCCAGCCCAGTGTAACCAGATTGTCGAGTGAGCGCGAGAGAAAGCCAACGGCGTCGCCGGCGGCATTTTCAGCGAGCAGAACGCGGGCTTGCAGCACGCAGTAGCTTGCCCACGTTTCCATCGCCGAGCCCCGTCGCCCTTCGCACATCATCGGTACACTCGCGCTCAGTTCGTCGCTGACGTGTCGCGCCTCGACCACCCTACCGTCGGCAATCAGCTGTCTGACGGTTTCCGCATCGCACGCGAGCTTCAGACGCAACCATCGACGGGTTATCGCGAGCTGTCGACCGTCCTCGAGAACGGCGAGCGCCGGCCCTTTTTTTCCATCCCGCCACAGCAGGCGCGACGCGGTAAGCATATAGCGCATCAACGCGGCAAGCGGCGAGGTCTCCAGCGCGATGGTCATGCGAGCGTCGATCAACTTCCGCGCCTTGGACAGCTCGTTGCACTCGTAGTAAATCGACGCAAGGCAACCGGCTACCGCGGCCGCGGCCGCCGACCACTCCCCTAGCTGATCTTCGGAGTACCGCATCGCGACCTCCATCACCCGCCTCGCATCGGGAAGTTCGCCGTGGATCAGCGCGGCGATGCCGTACACCGCGTCGCGCAGCATATCCGCGCTGTTCGGCTTCCGGCTGAGTCCCACCTGATCGACCCGCGCTCTCCATTCGCGGGAGATGTAGGCGAACTGCCCTCTATACATCAAGCCGAAAATCTCCGCGCTTTGCCCGTAATGGCGTACCCACGGTTCCGCAGGCGCCGTCGATGCCTCAACGGCACGCCCGAGTTCCAGCGCATGTTCGCTGTCGTCGTTCACGCATGCGATCATCGCGCGGATCGCATTGATCTCCGCCCTTGCGACCTCGTCGGCTACCGACCGATCATCGCGGGCCGTTCGCTCGAATTCGTCGGCAATCTCGCCGATCTCCTTCGACGCGCGCGCGGTTTCAAGCGACATCGCGAGAGCCCAGACTTTCGCCAGACGCAAGCGCAGTCGACCCGCGATCACGTCCGGCGGCAGTTTGCGAATCCAGCCCGGCAGCATGAACGGGTCGCCGCGTTGGAGCATCTCCATCGCGCAGTTTTCGGCCCACTGCGCCGCCTGACCGATGTCGCCCGCAGCCAGCGCATGTCGCACGGCTTCAGGCCACAGGCGAGCCCGCGCGAACCACAGGCTGGCCCGGCGATGCAGCAGCGGAACCTGTCGTGGCGTCTGACGCATGAGACGGCGGCGAAGCGCGTCGCTCAGCAATGCGTGATAGCGATACCAGTTCTGCGTCTCATCGAGCGGCCGGATGAACACGTTGTGGCGCTCGAGCCAGTCCAGCTTCTCTCCGCTTTCGCCCTCCCCGCCCATGACATCGTCGCACAGCGTCGCCGTAAGCCGCTCGAGAATCGACGTGTAAAGCAAAAACGTCAGCATGGGCGGCGGCAAATGCGCAAACACCGTATCGTTGAGGTAGCGATCGATGCCGAAGCGGGAACCGGCGAGATGACTGGCGAGCGCGGCCACGTCATCGATCCGGTTCAGTCCGAGCGAAGCCAGTTGCAAACCGGCCACCCAGCCTTCGGTCGCGCTGTTCAACAACTCGACGCTGTTGCGGTTGAGCAGCGCGTTACCGGTGTGGTCGAAAAACGCCTGAGCATCGTCGAGCGAAAAGCGCAGATCGTCGACATTCACACGCGAAAGTTTGTCGGGCGAGCGCAGCCCGCTCAGCGACAGCGCCGGTTCGCCGCGCGCGCCGAGCAGCACGTGCAGGTTGTCGGGCGCATAGCGCAGCAGGCGCGACACGATCGCGAGAACGGATTTCGCGCTCAGCCGGTCGACGTCGTCGAGCACCAGGAAAACACTGCGGCCGTATGCGGCGATGCCATTGAGCAGCACCGAAATGACCGTTCTGACCGGCGTGTTTGCATCGTTATCGAGAAGTTGCTGTGCCTGCCACGCGATCTCCTTCGACGCGCGACAAAGCGCCGCCACCAGATAGGCCCCGAGTTGCTGCGGATCGTCGTCTTCTCCATCGAGACTGAGCCACGCAACGGGACGCTTCTTTCTCGTTTGCGCTTCGCTCCACGCGGCAAGCAAGGTCGTTTTGCCGAAACCCGCGGGCGCGGTCACGAGCGTAATGTGACGCGGACGCCGTTCATCGAGTCGCCGGAGCAATCCCGGCCGTTGCACGCAACCCGCGGGAAGACGCGGCGGCATCATCTTGGTCTGGATCAGCGACACGATCCATTCACGCTCGAAACTATCAGCGGTTGTATTCATGAGTTGTCCTCTCACCGGCTATCCGTGAGAGGCATGGAGGGTCGTTGTGAATTTGTTTTCAAGATACGCCGAACCGTGTGACGACTCAATGAGGAGCCGCGCAACGAGGCGCGACCAGCGCAATCCGTTTGAGGTCGCTCATGGTCTCGTGTCGGATCTCTGGCGGAGATCGCTTTGCGCGCCCTACTCGGACCCGTCGTTCTTCGCGACAGCGTCTTCCGGCTCGGCGCTGGCCGGCGCTTGCGCTTCCGCGCTGCCAGCATCGACCTCGTCGAGCCGGTAGCCGTGCGTATAGACGGTCGTCAATCGCACGCCGTTGTCCGGATGCAGGGCCAGCTTGCGTCGCAGCCGGTAGATATGCGTGTCGATCGTGCGCGACGTACTATCCAGCTCGCGGCCCCACGCAAGCTTCGCCAGAAGCCGCTTGGAAACGACCCGTCCGACGTTCGCGAAGAAATAGGCCGCCACGTCGAATTCCTTTTCCGTCAACAAGATCGATTCGCCGTGCAGAAAAACACTGCGCTGCGTGACGTCGAAGACATACGGCCCAACCGCGATTGCACTTTCCACCTTTATGCTGCGTCGTGTGCGACGCAATAGCGCGCCTACCCTTGCCCCCAGCTCTTTGGCCCGGAACGGCTTGACGACGTAGTCATCCGCGCCGGCGTCCAGCGCCCGCACGATGTCGACTTCCAGAAGCCGACTGGTCACGAACAGCACCGCGGGTTCGCGGCCCAGGTGACGGCGTATCCAGTACAGCACCTCGAAGCCGCTCACGCCCGGCAATTCCCAGTCGAGCACCACGAGATCGACCTCGTTGGCCTGAAGAAAACTGATTGCGTCCTTGCCCCGCTCGACCTTGTTTATTCGATGCCCGGATTGCCCGATTTCCCTTTCGACCGAATCAGCTTGCGCGGGATCGTCTTCCACCAACAGGATATTCATCTATCACCTTTTTCTTTCGCCCTGGCGACTTGAAGACCGGCCCGCTCGACAAACCGGTTCAAACAGGACGAAAAAGCCAACATAAAATCGCATACGGCACCAGGTCGGCGTGAGCGGCCAGCGGCGCCGGCCCCGTATGCCTTGTGAATTTCGAGAAGAAAGATAGAGCCAGTCGCTTTTCAAATCCCCCCCTTTGGGGAGGGGGGATGGTATTTTCGAAGGGGGGGTCATATTGCGCGATCGCCCCCCTTATCAGTGATTCGATCTGGCCCGCGAACATCCGGCCGCGCGTCGTCGGCGGCAATGGATCGGGATCGTCGCGCACATACAGCCGGTTTCCCCGACTGCGCTCGAAATGTCGGTGTCACCTAGCCCTTGTAGTTGCCCGAGCCGATTCCGACCGCGAGGGTCCTGCCGGGGTCGACGTCCGGGATCATCATCAACGCGATCGCACCGTTTTTAAACTAACCCCGATTGGCGAGGATCCTATCGATCGGCAGTTTCGCCATTGCGAATTTTTGTGACATCTCACGGTGTTTGACGATTAAAGACGCAATTCACGAATGTTCACATCGGCTCGACATCGGTTACGAATGCATCCGATAAATCACCATTAACGTGAATTAAATGTCAATTCGCTGATTTGCCGTCTGCGAGGCCGGCTTTTCAATAATTCACAGCGCCACATAGCGGGGTTCGATACGCTCACAACACGAATCTCCTAGCATCGAATCGCATACATGCCAGCAGACAGAACGAGGAGAGGCGGCGACTAATGGCGCACGAATTCTCAAATAGTCGACGTCAAAAGGCGCGTGATCGTGTATTCAAACTTTGCGCATCGCGGAATTGACATAAACATGGAACAGATCGCCACGGACGCTCGTACCCCCTGCAGCATCGCCGACGCCGAACGCGGTCTGGCCGCACGAGAGTTCTTCTTCGTGTATTAGCCGAAGCTGCGAATGGGAGAAGGCCGATTGTCGGGCTTTGAATCGCTGTTGCGATGGAAAAATCCGTCACGCGGTGTATTGACACCGATCTCGTTTATCGACCTCGTGGAAGACTCGCCGCTGACCAGGAGCTTCACGGATTTCATCGTGACGGAAGCAGTGCGAACGCTCGCCAATTGGACCGTGCGCGGATACGACACGCTCTCGCTGGCAGTTAATCTTCCCGCGGCCGAGATCGGGCGACCCGGCCTCGCGAACACGTTGTCGACCCTGCTGTGCAACTGCTCGATCGATACCTCGCGCTTGCAGATCTATATTTCCGCCCCGATCGCCGACGAGCAGATAGACAAACTTGTGGCGAGGCACGGTCTCGTGCATTGATCGGACAAGCCGGCGCGCGAGGTGACGCGCCGCACAGCAGCGTCGCGCCAGCCGGCCCAGTCTGAACAATGCTCACACCCCGCCGCCCACGGTCCGCTGACTCTTCCACTGCCCCTGCTGTACCTCGAACAGCGTATAAGGCGGCTTGATCAGATCCCCATGCGGATCGAACGCGATTTTCCCCGTCACGCCAGTCACGTTCACTTTTGGAAAAGCCGCGACGATCTTGGCGCGATCGAGCGAATCCGCGTCCTGGATCGCCTGAATCATTGCCAACGCGGCGTCGTATGCGAACGGCGCATAAAGCTCGACATCCTGATTGAAGCGCGCCTTGTAGCGCTTGCCGAACTCCTGCGCGGACGGCAGCTTGTCGAGCGCCGGACCGGGCTCGAGATCGCGCGTACCTTCGCCCGCGTTGCCCGCGATCTGCAGGAACGCGTTGCTCTTCAGCGCGCCCGCGCCAAACAGTTGCGCGGGCATGCCGAGCGAGCGCATCTGCTTGACCAGCATCGCTCCCTGTTCGTCGAGCCCGCCGAAGAAAATCAGATCGACGTTTTTCTGCTTCAACGAAGTCAGGATCGCGCGCAGATCGACCGCCTTGTCGTTGGTGAACTCGCGATCGACGATATTGCCGTTCGCCTGCTTCGCGCCCTTCTCGAACGCATCGGCGAGGCCCTGGCCGAACGCGGTGCGGTCGTCGATGATGCCGATGCGCTTCGCCTTCAACTGCTGCACCGCGAACTCGCCCGCGATCACACCGCCCACGCCGTCGTGCCCCATCGTGCGAAACACGTTCGCGAAACCCTGCGCGGTGAGCGCCGGGTTCGTCGAGCCCGGCGTGATCATCGCGACGTTCGCCGTGTGATAGACCGCCGAGGCCGGAATGCTGCAGCCCGAGTTGTAATGGCCGATCACGCCGACCACGCCGTCGTCGACGAGCTTCTGCGCGACCTGGATCGCGATGCGTGGATCGGCCTGGTCGTCCTGCACGTCGAGCACGTATTTGACGGGTTTGCCGCCGATCATGGGATGCTTCGCGTTCGCTTCGTCCACCGCGAGCTGCGCGCCGTTCTGTAGATCCTTGCCGACCCGCGCAACGGGTCCGGTCAGCGGTCCGACGAAGCCGATCTTGACGATTTGCGGCTCGGCGCCGTACGACGGCGCATGCGCACACAACATCCCAAGGGCGAGTGCGACAACCAGGTTTCTGCGTTTCATGATGTCCGTCCTCTTCCGTCCAGCAGTTGCGGTGATTAAAAACGACGCGGGCTATATGGCGCGAGATCGACCGGTGGCACGCGCCCCGCCACCAGATCGGCGACGACGCTGCCCGTCACGCCGCCCAGCGTGACGCCCAGATGCTGATGACCGAACGCGTAGACGACACGTGGCGACGCGCTCGACGGCCCGACGACCGGCAGGCCGTCGGGCAGGCTCGGACGGAAACCGAGCCAGTCGCTATCCGGTTGCGGCAATTGCGGCAGTGCGTGCTGCGCGGAGCGCGTGATCAGATCGAGCAGCGCGGCATTGCGCTGTGGCCCATAGCCGCCGAGCTCGACGGTGCCCGCCGCGCGAATGCCGCCGTCCATCGGCACCATGTAGAAGCCGCGCTCGGCCCAGCCGCATGGCCGTGAAATCAGCGACGACGTGCCGGGAAAACGCACGTGGTAGCCGCGTTCGGTATCGAGCGGTACGCGGTCGCCGCATTGACGCGCGAAGCGGCCCGAAAACGCGCCGGCACAGACGACCACCTGCGCGGCGTCGTGGGCGCGACCCGCGTCGTCGACGATGCGCACGCTGGTGGCGCCCGGCACGAGCGTACGAACCGCGCTGCGCTCATGCGTGAGACCGCGAGCGAGCAGCGCCGCGTGCAGCGCCTGCAAGAAGCCGCGCGGATCGCTGAGGAACCAGCTGCCGTTGAACAACGTGGCGTGCGCAAAGATCGGCGCGAGATTCGGTTCGAGTTCGGCGATGCCGGCGCGGTCGAAGTTTTCGAAGCTCACGCCGAGCGACCGGCGCAATGCGAGCGACGGCTGGGCGGCCTCGAACGACGCCGCATTCGAATACAGGTACAGGCATTCGCGGGGCCTCACGAAGCGCGACAGGTCGTCGCTCTCGAGCATCTCGCGATAGCCGTCGAACGCGCACGACAGCAGGCTCGCCAGCGCCTGCGCGCTGTGCTCGTAGCGACGCGGCATCGACGCGCACAGAAAGCGCGCAAGCCACGGCGCGAGTTGGGGCAGATAGCGCCAGCGAATCCGCAGCGGACTCGTCGGCGAAAACAGGAAACGCGGCAGATTGCGGAACACCGCCGGGTTGTTCACCGGAATGCAGCCGTAGTTGGCGAACGTGCCCGCATTGCCGTATGACGTGGCCTCGCCCGGACCGAGCGCGTCGAACAGCGTGACGTGGTGACCGTCGCGCATCAGCCAGTAGGCGCACGACAGGCCGATGAAGCCCGCGCCCAGCACGGCGACTTCGCTCATCGCGTTCGCCGGCCGGCCGAACTGGCCGCCCGACCCGAACCTGCACCGGACGTACCGACCGGCAGGAGCGTGCTCTGCTGTTCTGTCACAACCGTCCCTCCTGTACTACAGTTGCGCGTCGCCTTTCGACACAGCGCCATACAAATCATGCTTTAATACTCACACAAAGTTTTTTTGTGTGCAATTAATTTGGCTTTGTGTGGACTTAGGTACTTTCCCCGAGGGAAACGGGCGGGCATCGTGCAGGGCAACCGAACGGGTTTAGTATTGGCTTGTCCGGTACGGTCGAACGAGTTTTTGTATGGAGATTCACGCTGGATGAAAAGCGCAATTGACCACACAAACGGTGAAGACGTTCTCCAGACAAAGGGGCGTCAGCCGACTTATCTCGAAGTGTCGCGCAGCCTCGAGGAAAAAGTCCGCAGCGGCCTCTATCCGCCGGGCAGCCGCCTGCCGCCGCAGCGCGAGCTTGCATTGGAGCTGGGCCTGAATGTCTCGACCGTGTCGCGCGCGTACAAGGAGTTGCAGACGCGTGGGCTGATCGTCGCGAGCAAGCGGCGCGGCTCGATCGTCACCGGCGGCGCCATGCCTGCCGTGCATGCCCGCAGCGACAACACGCCGGCAAACGGCAACCCAAACGCGAACGCCGTGCTCGATCTGACCGTGAACCGGCCTGCCACCGGTGAATTCCTCACACAACTCGCGCGGACGATGGCGCAAATTGCGCACGATCCCCGCTATCCGGAGACCCAGGAATATCAGCCGCCGCAAGGGCCCGAATGGGCGCGGGCCGCGGGCGCGCAATGGCTCGCCGCGCCCGGCTTCACTCCCGGCGCCGACAGCGTGGTCGTCACGAGCGGGGCACAGCATGGCCTGTTTGCGGTGTTGAGCAGCTTGATGGGGCATGAAGGCGTGATCCTGTCGGATCAGCTGACCTACTATGGGTTGAAAGCCCTCGCGCCGGTGTTTCAGTTCGAACTGGTCGGCATTCCGAGCGACGACGAAGGGCTGCTGCCCGACCGTCTCGAAGACGCGTGCCGGCATCGCCGCGTGAAGGCGATCTTCACGGTGCCGAATCTGCAGAACCCGACCGTCGTGACGATGAGCCTCGCGCGTCGCGCCGCGCTCGCCGACATCGCGCGTCGGCATCACATCGTGATCATCGAGGACGACGTGTACGGTCCGCTGCTGCAAGCGCGCCTGCCGACGATCGCCAGCCTGTGCCCGGAGCTGACCTTCCACATCACGTCGACCTCGAAGATCCTCGCGCCGGGTCTACGCATCGGCTATCTGCGCACGCCGCCGCATGGCGCGGCGCTGGCTGCGGAAGCGGTGCGAACGACCGCATGGATGCCTGCGCCGCTGTCGACGCTGATCGCGTCACGCTGGATCGAGGACGGCACCGCGCAGACGATCCTCGACGCGCAGCGCACCGAGTTACGCGCGCGCCAGGAGATCGCGCGCGAACTATTGCCCGCCGAGCATCTGAAGAGCGACCCCGCATGCATGTTCGTGTGGTTGCGCGTGCCGCCGCCGTGGCGCTCAGACGACTTCGCGGCAAACGCGCTCGCGCGCGGGGTCAACACGATGCCCGCATCCGCGTTCGCGGTCGATCGCTCGACGGTCGAGCACGGCGTGCGCATCAACCTCGCTTGCGCCGAGTCGCGCGAGCAGTTGACGCGTGGCCTGCAGATTCTCGCGCACACGCTGCGCGACCGGCCGCGCGCGCTGTTCGGCACGATCTAGCTAGCGGTGGAAGCGTGAAGCGGAGCCGCTAGAATACGGCACCCCCTGCCCCGCCGAGCGCGCCTTCATCCGATGACTCCGTCCGACGATTCAAGCCCTTCCTCGCGCACGCACGCCGCCGATGCGCTGTTCGCTTTCCTGAAGACGCTGCCGCTCGGCGACCGCTTGATCGAGGGCGGCTTCATGGCCGTGCAGGCGGTGGCGGGCGCGAGTCTCGCGTTCGGCATCGCTCGCGCGCTGCACACCGAGCAGGCGTTCTGGGCCGCGATCACCGCGATCGCGGTGAGCCAGCATAGTTATATCGACACCCGCAAGCTGTCGCGCGACCAGTTCATCGGTGCGATGGTCGGCGGTATTTGCGGGCTGATCGGCACGCTCGCGGGCGGCGGCCATTTTGCCGCGTACGCGGCGACCGTGGCGGTCGCGATCCTGATCTGCTGGGTCGTCAACGTCGGCAGCGCAGCGCGCCTCGGCGGCATCACCGCGACGATCATGCTGCTGGCGCCAGGCATCGGCCCGGCGTGGGACAAGGCCTTTCTGCGGCTGGCCGAAGTGACGCTCGGCACGGTCTGCGCGGTCGTGGTCGCGCGACTGATGGCGTCGCTCGAAAGGCGCGCGTTCAGCAAGGGCGAACCGCCCAGATAGAATCGCCCACGCGTTGAGTCTTTAGTCAGTCATCCAGAGCACCGTCCGTTGGTGTGCGGCGCCGGTAACGTCCCGGCGTCACACCGACGCTTTGCGCGAACGCCTTGCCGAACGCCGCCTCCGATTGATAGCCGACCGCCTCGCCGATGTCCGCCGCGCTGCGTTGTGTGCGCAACAGCAGATCGCTGGCGATCGCCATGCGGATCTGCGTCAGAAAATCCATCACGGTCACGCCCGCGCGCTCGTTGAAGTGGCGCGCGTATGTCGCGCGCGACATCGCCGCGCGCTCGCCGAGTTCAGAGATCGTCCATGCGCGTTCGGGCGCGTCGAGCATGGCCTGCACCGATGCGCCGAGGCGTGCGTCCGTCAGCAACGCGAGCATCCCGGTGCCGTTCGCATTGCGCTCGCCGTGCACGCGCAGTGCCATCGCGAACAGCGCATGGCTCAAGGCCGTCACGATCGCGAGCGCGCCAGGCTGACGCCGCTCCGCTTCGCCGCGCATCAGAGCGATCATCGTCGGCAAGGCATCGAGCGTTTGCGCATCCCCGAGCGATACGTGCAGCGGATCGGGCAGTACATTGAGCAGCAACGCCGATGAACCGGGCGCATAGACGAAGCGGCCGCACAGCAGATCGACGCCGTCATGAATCGCGGTGTCGTTCGGCGTATGCGCGGCCGTGGCAGTGGTTTCGAGGACATCGTTGCGCCGCACCGGCAGCATGCCGTCATGCCCGAGCGTCAACGGCAGGCCACCCGCCGAGCGCTTTACGTCGCGCACGCGATGCGCGGCGCCACGCGGAAACAGCATGAAATCGCCGGCCTGCAATTCGAGCGGCTCGCCGCCGGCGGTCTCGATCACACAGCTGCCGTCGAGCACCAGATGAAACGGCGCGACGCCCGCCTCCAGCGGCGCGTGGTCGACGTCGAATGCGCCTGATAGCAGGCAGCGAAGATCGAGACTCGCTTGCGGCCGGGCAAGGTCGATCAGGCGACTGAGCGTGTCCATGAGACGAGCGCGCTAAAAGTTGAGTCGAATGAGTATTCGGGATATCGCGGCGCGGCGCAATACTTCGTCCCACGACGCCGGCAACCGCCGGCGCGCAACGGACCAAGGAGCACTGCCATGTTGAACTGGATCGATTACCGCAAGGAACTGTTCGGCCGTATCGGCGAAATGTCGAAGCTCGCGCCAGAAAGCGTGGAGGCGTATCAGGCGATGTCGAGCGCCGGTCAGAAGACCGATCTGCTCGGCGCGAAAACGCGCGAGCTGATTGCGCTCGCGGTAGCGGTCAGCCTGCGCTGTGACGGCTGTATCACGGTCCATACGGCCGAGGCGCTGAAGCACGGCGCGACCCGCGAGGAAATCGCCGAAGCGCTCGGCGTCGCGATGGCGATCAACGCGGGCGCGACGCTGGTGTACTCGGCGCGCACGCTGGACGCGGTCGCCGCGCATACGCAGGGGTAAGCGAGGTTGATGATTGGACGCAGCGATCGCTAAGTCCTCGTCAGTCCCTACGTGCCGCGTCGACCGGTCAAGTCAGGCGATGCGGCGCGCGGCCCTTGTTGAAGCGATCGATCACACGCGTACCAGCCTGATGACCGTTCCTCAGAACTGAATCGTCGTGCGCAAACCGAAAACCGCTTCGTTCCTGATGCGCTGGGACGAATCGTCCGGGTCCGGAATTCCGCCCCCCGGCCGCCAGAAGTACTGGAAGTCCGCTTGCATCATCCACCACGGCGCGACCTGATACTGATAGGTGGCTTCGAGCATCGTCTCCGCGCTGCGCGACGGATAGCCCGGCGTGTACAGCGCCTGTCCGCTCGCGAGATCCTGCGCGTGCGAGCCGATCTTCGCATAGCCGAGCGCGAGCCCGACCACGTCGTTGTCGCGCCCCTTGAACGGCGCCTTGAGCGTCACGCCCGCATTCACGCCGAGATCGACCAGATTGCGATCGCCCGGCGCACCCATGATGCGCGCGAACACACCGAGCGACCGCGGACTGTCGGAGCCCGCGCGCCACACCATCTGATCGGCGACCGCGTAGAAGCTGTAGTTGCCGCGATGACTCGTCGGCACGCCGTTGCTCGCCGGATTCGCTAGCGACAGGCCGCTAGTGTCGAAACCCTGATCCGTGAAGTGGTTGCTGTTGTACCAGAAGCCGAGCTTGTAGGAACCCGGCAGGCCGGCCGGCTTCGGATCGGACGCATTCGCCGACGGCTGGTTGATCGCGTACTGCAGTTCGCCGATCACGAGCACGCCGTTGCCGAGATTGAAGTTCGTGCCGCTCGCGTTGAGCTTTTGCGGATCGCCGACGCCTGGCGCCGGATTGCCGTCGAATACGCCGCCCAACACGGTTACTCCGTTCGCGAACGACGCCCGCGCCCTCACGCCGAGGGACGACAGCGGATAGGCTGGGCCGCCCGCCGGCAGATCGACGGACGGCAGCACTGGCCAACCGAACGTCGCGTTCATGAAGGTGGCCGCGTACTGGCTGACCATGAACTCCTGATCGAGACTCTGCTGACCGATCTTCACGTCGACGTTGCCGAGCGACTGCTGATACCACAGTTCCCACAGACGGGTCGCGGCGTCGGCTTCGATGCCGCTCGCGGTTTGCAGCGTTTGCAGATTTCTGGCGGTCAGGCTCGTGCCGTGAATCTGCAGACCGGACACGTTGAAAGTGCCGCCTGGCAATCCAAACGCCTTTTGCGTATCGACGACGAGTCCGAACTCGGTCAAGCCTTGATAAGCACCGCCGCGATTCGTCCCGCCCGAGAGGTTGCCCATGTACTCGCCGGTCTCCTGCAGATTGAAAGTCACACCGTAGTTGCCGAGCCACGGACGCAAACCGCCGATGTCGCCGAGCAGGTTCGAGCGCTCCCACAATCCCGTGGGCGCGGCGACGCTCTGATCGGCGGGCGCCGCATTGTCCGTGGCGCCGGGAGCCGGTGCGGACGGTGCAGTCGATGGCGCCGCTTGCGTCGGCGCGGCTTCGCCGGGTGTCTGCGCGAACGCGCAAGGAACGAGGCCGAGAGAAAGAACCGCGCTCACGGCGATGGCACCGCCGGAGCTCTGCGGTCTGCGCTTGTAGATATTTTCCATCACGTATCTGGGGTTGAAGTTATAGGCGGATCGCTCCGATGTTGTTCGCACACGCAGGTGGCGAACGTGTGTTCAATTCATTCCCGGCATGCAAGCTTGCGCGAGCCAGCGACGTTACCGTGACGCACTCCGGCGCACAACGAGCGCAACGCGAAAGCGCAACCGCCTCTTCAAGCGGAGGTTGCAGACGACGGTCAGAAAAGAGGAAGCGTGCTACGGAAAACCGGCAGCAAAGGCCGGTCAGAATTGAAGCACGCTAACCCCGAATGGGGCGAGTTAGCGGCGAAGGAGTGACCCTGCGGCGACTATCTCGCGGTTGTGTTGCCGGCGCTGGCCGGCATCGGACTTCCACTGCCTGAACATGCGTCCATGGGTGACTCCTTCGATACGTTGGGGCGGATTGTATTGACGTCGCCCGAAAAAGCGCAAGTAAAAAACGCATCAAGACAACGTCGGGTTCTCGGGGCGGCACGCAATGATTCTCGAACTCGTTGCGCAAGCCTTCGTCGATAAATGTTGGCTCTGCTTACAGAATCTGGTTGACTCCGGGTTTTTACCGCGTCTAGAATTCGCCCGTCTTCTCAAATGGGGCTGATGCCTTGGACACCTGCAGTAGTCGATCTTCGAACAGTTTCACTGCCTGACCGGCAGAACGTCCGCGCCCCTTCCCCCGCGCCGCCGTTCCGCCAGCAGGCAGAACGGTGCGCGCCGTAGCAAATCTTCTTCGTGCACCTCGATCATGAGCGCCATGTGGGACGCGGCCTTCGCTCGTCCGCACTGGCACGCCCTCGCAAGCCTTCGGGTTTGCGGCCGACGCTCGCCGATACCCGCGCCTGGTCGCGGGTTCTGGCGAGGCCGGTAAAACCACGCTGCGTGCCTGAGCGCAGTTCAACCCGACGAGGAGCCCCATGCCCGACAGTGACAGTTGTTGTTTATGCCCCTTCCCTTCAGCCTTAGAGAAGGAAAGCAGCTAGCAACCTGACGCCGCGCCAAGCGTGCGACGTTGGACCGTCTGCCCGCTTTCCGCTTGCCGCGTCACATACGACGCGCGGAGAAACGTCATGTATTTCGCTCTGCTTTTGCCGCATCTTCCCTATCGCAACGAGTCGCGCGCTCACTACGAGTCGCTTCTGTCGCTCGATCCGGTCCAATCGAATCGGCTTGTCACGCTGTGGCGCCGAATCGGGTCGCTGCTCTCTTAAGTCCTGCCAGGTTTCTGTCACGAATCAACGCCATTATCGAAAGATGGTGGCGTTGCCTCGTCGTGGCCGTTGCTTGCTGAATGAGCCCTTTCATCAACTTGCGATTCGTCATGTTCCAACTCAACAATCCCTCGCGAATCGATGCATGTGTCGCCGCCCTGTATGGCGGCACAACTTCGCTGTGCGCAAATACCCACGGCCCCGGAGGTTACTGATGGAGTTCGGTTTCAACCTGAACCGCACCGCCAATGCATCCGCACGACGGCTGCGTCCAAACGGATGGGACTTCGTCGCGTTCCCGCTGATCATCTGCCTGATCGCGATGGCGTCGATCGGCTTTCACGAGACGCTCGCGCCGATGTCGACGCTCAACACGCAGGCGATTTCGCTCGATCCGGCCAACCTGCCCGAGTACGCGATGCGCACCACGCTGCGCATGCTCGCGGCGATGGTCGCGTCGCTGATCTTCACGCTGGTCTACGGGACGCTGGCCGCCAAGAGCCGCCGCGCCGGTCTCGTGCTGGTGCCGATTCTCGACATCCTGCAGTCGGTGCCGGTGCTCGGCTACATCTCGTTCACGGTCACGTTCTTCCTCGCGATGTTCCCGGGCCGCGTGCTCGGCGCCGAACTCGCCGCGATCTTCGCGATCTTCACGAGCCAGGCGTGGAACATGACGTTCAGCTTCTATCAGTCGCTGCGCACGGTGCCGCGCGATCTCGACGAAGTCTCGCGCGGCTTTCATCTGACCTCATGGCAGCGCTTCTGGAAACTCGAAGTGCCGTTCTCGATGCCCGGCCTGATCTGGAACATGATGATGTCGATGTCGGGCGGCTGGTTCTTCGTCGTGGCTTCCGAGGCGATTACGGTCGGCAATAACACGATTAAGCTGCCGGGCATCGGCGCCTACCTGGCGCAGGCGATCAGCGACAAGAACCTGCACGCGATCGGCTGGGTCATCCTCGCGATGACGGTCGTGATTCTCGCCTACGACCAGTTGCTGTTCCGTCCGCTCGTCGCGTGGGCCGACAAGTTCCGCATGGAGACCACGACTTCGGGCAACGCGCCGCAGTCCTGGCTGCTCGACACGATGCGGCGCACACGTCTGATTCATCAGTTGCTGACGCCAGCGGGCGTGATGCTCGCGACCACCGCACGCATTCCGTTCCGTGTGCCTTTCGCGAGCGCGCGACGCGCCAGCGGACCGCGCGGCGAGAAATCGACGCGCGTGGGGGACATCGTGTGCGGCGTGCTCGTATTCGTGCTGACGGTCTATGCGATCTATCGCGTCGTCGCCTATGTGCGTGCCGGCGTCACGCTCGACGAGGTCGGTCACGTGTTCGTGCTCGGGCTCATCACACTACTGCGTGTCGCCGTGCTGATCGCGATCTCCTCGGTGATCTGGGTACCGATTGGCGTGTTGATCGGCCTGCGTCCGGCGCTCGCCGAGAAGGTCCAGCCGCTCGCGCAGTTTCTCGCCGCGTTCCCCGCGAACCTGCTGTTCCCGGTGTTCGTGATCGTGATCGTGCGCTTTCATCTGAATCCGGATATCTGGCTGTCGCCGCTGATCGTGCTCGGCACGCAGTGGTACATCCTGTTCAACGTGATCGCGGGCGCGACCGCCTATCCGAACGACTACCGCGAGGCGGCCATCAATTTCCGCATCCGGGGCTGGCAATGGTGGCGCCAGCTGATGCTGCCGGGCGTATTCCCTTACTACGTAACTGGCGCGATCACCGCATCGGGCGGCGCGTGGAACGCGAGCATCGTGTCCGAGTGCGTCCAGTGGGGGGATACCAATGTGGTCGCGCACGGCCTCGGCGCCTATATCGCCGAGACGACCGCCGCGGGCGATTTTCCGAAGATCATCCTTGGCGTCGCCGTGATGTCGCTATTCGTCACGCTATTCAACCGCGCGCTGTGGCGCCCCCTGTATGCCTTTGCCGAAATCAGGCTGCGACTCGACCAGGAGTGAACCCATGCAAAACGTCATTCAAGCCATTCCCGCCGACCGGCTCCAGTCGTCGCCGCGCGTGGGCGCGCAAGTGCTGAACATCGAGCACGTGAGCCGCGGCTTCCATAAAAACCAGAGCGACCTGCTGGTGCTCGACGACGTCAATCTGACGCTGCACGAGGGCGAAATCGTCGGACTGCTCGGCCGCTCGGGCTCGGGCAAGTCGACGCTGCTGCGCATCATCGCCGGTCTGATCCGGCCGACGAGCGGCAATGTGACCTACCTGGACAAGCCGCTCGACGGTCCCGCCGAGGGTGTCGCGATGGTGTTCCAGACCTTCGCGCTGTTTCCGTGGCTGACGGTGCTGCAGAACGTCGAAGCGGGGCTGGAGGCGCTCGGCGTCGGCGTCGAGGAGCGGCGCACGCGCGCGCTCGCCGCGATCGATCTGATCGGCCTCGATGGTTTCGAAAATGCGTATCCGCGCGAACTGTCGGGCGGCATGAGGCAGCGCGTCGGCTTCGCGCGCGCGCTCGTCGTCGATCCGACCATCCTGCTGATGGACGAGCCGTTCTCCGCGCTCGACGTGCTGACCGCCGAAACGCTGCGCACCGACCTGCTCGACCTGTGGAACCAGGACCGCATGCCGATCAAGTCGGTGCTGATCGTCACGCACAACATCGAGGAAGCCGTATTCATGTGCGATCGCATTCTCGTGCTGTCGTCGAACCCCGGGCGCGTGGTGGCCCAGACCGTAGTGCCGTTCGCGCATCCGCGCAACCGGCTCGACCCGGATTTTCGCGCGCTCGTCGACGAAATCTACGCGAAGATGACCGCGCGCCGCAGCGACACCGCGGCCAAACGCGAACTCGAACCCGGCAGTTGGTTGCCGAACGTGTCGACCAACCTGATGGCCGGTCTGCTCGAAACGCTCGCTGCAGCGCCCTACAACGGCCGCGCCGACATGCCCGACATCGCGCGCACACTGCAGCTGGAAGTCGACGAACTGTTCCCGATCGCGGAGATGCTGCAGTACCTCGGCTTTGCCGAAGTCAGCGAGGGCGACGTGTTCCTGACGCCACCCGCGCATCGATTCGCCGAGGGCAGCACGCAGGAGCGCAAGATCATGTTCGCCGATCATCTATTGCAGCGCGTGCCGCTCGCCGCGCGAATCAGAAAGGTGCTCAACGAACGGCCCGGACATCGCGCGCCGCGCGTGCGCTTCGAGCAGGAACTCGAGGACCTGCTGTCCGACAGCGCAGCGCAGGAGACGCTCGATGCGGTGATCGACTGGGGTCGTTACGCGGAAATCTTCTCGTACAACGACAAGACGGAGACTTTCAGTCTCGCGGACGTCGAGACCTGAGCGAGTGCCGAAACGAAATGGCCGCGGAGAACCGGAGAGCGGTGGATCGTCTTCACGAGTTGGCGGTTTTTCCAGTCGACCGCCTCAGGCCCGCGCGCGAGCATGAAACGCGCGCGGCCCATCGATGAACATTCGGGCTTCCAAGGAGAACGCGAGTACGCTGTCGCGTTATCGCTGCACGACGTGCCGAACCTCGGTCAGTTGCTGCCGGCGTTGCTCGCCCTGCCGTTCCAGCATCCAGCCGGGGTACTCCGCCGGCAGCGCGCTGACTTCGGCCAGCTTCGCGAGCTCATCGGCGGATAGCGCGACGTTGGTCGCCGCGATGTTGTCGTCGAGCTGCTCGATTTTCTTCGCGCCGACGATGACCGTGCTGACGACACGCTGATGCAGCAGCCACGCCAGCGCGATCTGCGCGACCGAGACGTTTTTCGCTGCAGCGATTTTGCGCATCACGTCGATGCAGTCATACGCGCGCTCGCGATCGACAGGCGGAAAATCGAAGTTCGTGCGACGGCTGCCCGCTTCGGCCTGCTGCTCGCGTCCGTATTTGCCGCTCAGCAAACCGCCCGCGAGCGGACTCCACACCATCAGGCCGAGGCCTTCGCTTTGCAGCATCGGCACGAGTTCGCGTTCGAGATCGCGACCCGCGAGCGTGTAATACGCCTGCAGCGTTTCGAAGCGCGCGGTGCCGAGCCTCTCGGCGATGCCGAGCGCCTTCGCGATCTGCCACGCGGCCCAGTTCGACACGCCGACGTAGCGCACGTGGCCGTGCTGCACAAGCGTATCGAGCGCGCGCACGGTTTCTTCGATCGGCGTGGCCGGATCGAAACCGTGGATCTGATACAGGTCGACGTGATCGAGTTGCAGACGCTTCAGGCTCGCCTTGATGCCGTCGAGGATGTGATAGCGCGACGCGCCGCGCGCGTTTGCGAACTCGCCGGTCTGGCCGAACACCTTGGTCGCGATCACGACCTTGTCGCGCGGTACTTGCAGATTCTTCAGCGCCTGGCCGGTGATCTGCTCGGACAGGCCGCCCGCGTAAACGTCGGCTGTGTCGATGAAATTGATGCCCGCGTCGAGCGCCCGGCCGACCAGCCGCTCCGCGTCGTTCTGCTGCAGATCGCCGATCTGCCGCCAGATGCCTTCGCCACCGCCGAAGGTCATCGTGCCCAAACACAACTCTGAAACAAACACACCGGTACGGCCCAACTGGTTATATCGCATCGTCGACGCTCCTTCGTGGGTGCAGGAAGAGTCGTCAAGCGTACTGCAATTGGCGGAGGCTGGCAGGAGAGGCACACACGCGGCAAAAAACTACGAATTCCAGCAGCGGCGCGAAGCCCGATGCGCCGCGCACGAGCGGCGAAAACCTGCGAGACTGACCGCTATTGCGCCGTCAGCGTGGAATGACCCGCAACCGCCAAAACGGTCGACATTGGCCGGTACTGACTGGATATCCCCCGCGCCGCCCTCATCTACACAAGCATGACTTCGGCAAAAACTTCCGCCGCACTCGACGCGGCGCCCCGTTCCCGCAAGGCCCACTCCACCGCGAGCGCGGCGCGCCCCGCCGCGCCAGCCCAGCAGGCACTCGACGGTTTTCACCCGGCCGTCGCCAACTGGTTCCAGCAAACCTTCGACGCCCCGACCGACGCACAAGCCGCCGCGTGGCCGCAGATCCGTAGCGGCCGCTCGACGCTGGTCGCCGCGCCGACGGGCTCCGGCAAGACGCTGACCGCATTCCTGTCCGCGCTGAACGAGCTGGTGTCGCAAGGCCTCGCGAACGGCGGCACACTGCCCGACGAAACGCTGGTCGTCTACGTGTCGCCGCTGAAGGCGCTTTCGAACGACATCCGCCTGAATCTGCAACTGCCGCTGCAAGGCATCGCCGCCGAACTCGACAGGCTCGGCCTGCCGCCGCTCGACATTCGCACCGCGGTGCGCACCGGCGACACCACGCAGCAGGAACGCAATGCGTTGAAAAAGCGCGCGCCGCACATTCTCGTGACGACGCCCGAGTCGCTGTACGTGCTGCTTGGCTCGGATTCTGGCCGCCGCATGCTGGCAACGGTGCGCACGGTGATCGTCGATGAGATTCATGCGCTCGCCGGCAGCAAGCGCGGCAGTCATCTCGCGCTGAGCCTCGAACGGCTCGACGCGCTCTGCGCCCGGCGCCTGCCACGCATCGGGCTGTCGGCGACGCAAAAGCCGGTCAGCGCGGTCGCGCGGTTTCTGGTCGGCGGCGCGAGCCTCGAGAGCGACGTACCGGCCGAGTGCGCGGTAATCGACGTCGGCCACATCCGCGCGCGCGACCTCGCGCTCGAGATCCCGCCGGTGCCGCTCGAAGCGGTGATGGCCAACGAAGTATGGGAGCGTATCTACGACCGGCTCGCCGAACTGGTCGCGCAGCACCGCACGACGCTGATCTTCGTCAACACGCGCCGGATGGCCGAGCGCGCCGCGCGTCATCTGACCGAGCGGCTCGGCAAGGACGCGGTCGCCGCGCATCACGGCAGTCTCGCGAAAGAACATCGTTTCGACGCCGAACAGCGACTGAAACGCGGCGAGCTGCGAGTGCTGATCGCGACCGCTTCGCTCGAACTCGGCATCGATATCGGCGACGTCGACCTCGTCTGCCAGATGGGTTCGCCGCGCGCGATCGCGCCGTTCCTGCAGCGCGTCGGCCGCTCGGGCCACCACGTCGGCGGCATGCCGAAGGGGCGGCTCTTTCCCGCCTCGCGCGACGACCTGCTCGAATGCGCGGCGCTGCTCGATTGCGTGCGGCGTGGCGAACTCGATGCGCTGCGCATCCCGCGCGCGCCGCTCGACGTGCTCGCGCAGCAGATCGTCGCGGAAGTGTCGAGCGGCGAGTGGAGCGAGGATGCGCTGTTCGACATGCTGCGGCGCGCAGCGCCGTACGCGGATCTGTCGCGCGAGCAATACGACGCGGTGCTGCGCATGCTCGCCGAGGGCTACACGAGCCGCCACGGTCCGCGCGCCGCGTATGTGCATCGCGATGCGGTAAGCGGCACGCTGCGCGGCCGGCGCGGCGGCAAGCTGGTCGCCGTAACGTCGGGCGGCACGATCCCCGAAAATGCCGATTACGCGGTCGTGCTCGAACCGCAGGCGATCAACATTGGCACCGTCAACGAGGACTTCGCGGTCGAAAGCCTCGCCGGCGATGTGTTCCAGCTCGGCAACGCGTCGTACCGGATTCTGCGAATCGAGAGTGGCCGGGTGCGGGTCGAGGACGCACAAGGGCAACCGCCGAACATTCCGTTCTGGCTCGGTGAGGCGCCGGGGCGCAGCGACGAACTGTCATTCGCGGTCGCGAGATTGCGGGAGCAGGTCGAGCGTTTGCTGACGGAGGGCGAGCAGGCGTCACACGCGGTTGCGTCGGTGCGAATCGCCGCGGCGCAATTCGAAGCAGCCGCAACGCCCGCGAAATCCGCGGCAAAGCAAGGACGCAAAGCGAAAGCTGCCGGGGCGCAGCGCGCGACGCAGACCACCACGGCGTCCGCAACCGCCGCAGCCACGTTGCCCGCGAGCGAAGCCGAACCCGCCGCCGCGCGCCTCGACCACGCCATCGCCTGGCTCGCCGACGACCTCACGCTCGACGAACCCGCCGCGCGCCAGATCGTCGAATACCTGGCGCGTGCGCGCGCCGCGCTCGGCGTACTGCCGACGCAGAGCACGCTGGTGATGGAGCGCTTCTTCGACGAATCGGGCGGCACCCAACTCGTGATCCACTCGCCGTTCGGCAGCCGCGTGAACCGCGCGTGGGGGCTCGCGCTGCGCAAACGCTTCTGCCGCAGCTTCAACTTCGAGTTGCAGGCCGCCGCCACCGAAGACGCGATCGTGCTGTCGCTGACCGGCAGCCATTCGTTCGTGCTCGACGAGGTCTGGCGCTATCTGCACTCGAACAGCGCCGAACGTCTGCTGATCCAGGCACTGCTCGATGCGCCGTTGTTCGGCGTGCGCTGGCGCTGGAACGCGACGACCGCGCTCTGCCTGCCGCGCTACACGGGCGGCCGCAAGACCGCGCCGCAACTGCAGCGTATGCGCAGCGAGGATCTGCTCGCAAGCGTGTTTCCCGAGCAGGCCGCGTGTCTGGAGAACGTCGTCGGCGAACGCGAGGTGCCGCGCCACCCCTTAGTCGACCAAACCATCGACGACTGTCTGCACGACGCGATGGACAGCGAACGCTGGCTCGCGCTGCTGCGCCGCATCGAGCGCGGCGAGTTGCGGCTCGTCGCGCGTGATCTGCCGGCGCCGTCACCGCTCGCCGCCGAGATCCTGACCGCGAAGCCCTATGCGTATCTCGACGACGCGCCGATCGAGGAGCGCCGCACCCAGGCGGTGCTGAACCGCCGATGGACAGACCCTGAAAGCGCCGACGATCTTGGCGCGCTCGACGCCGCCGCGATCGACAGCGTGCGCGACGAGGCGTGGCCGCAGGCGCGCAACGCCGACGAAATGCACGAAGCGCTGACGGGCCTCGCGTGCATCACCGGGGCCGAGGCGCTCGCGCACGAGGATTGGCCGACGCTGCTGGCGGCGTTGGCGAAAGCCGGCCGGGCGACGCGCTTGCCGCTGGCCGCGCAAGCCAACGCGAGCACGGGCAACGACGACGCCAGCGACAGCGACAGCGCACTGTGGCTGCCCGCCGAACGCCTGACCTGCTTCGAAGCGCTGTACCCCGGCATCGCGCGCAATCGCTACACGCCGCCGCTGAGCGCCCCGAAGGGCTACACCGAGAGCTGGAGCGCCGACGATGCGCTCGTCGACGTGTTGCGCGCGCGGCTGACCGGCTTCGGCCCGCTGACGGTCGAGGCGATCGCGCGTCCGCTCGGTTTGCCGGCCGACCGGATCGAACAGGCGCTGATCCGGCTCGAAGCCGAAGGCTATCTGTTGCGCGGCCGCTTCACGCCGCACACAAGCGACGAGGAATGGTGCGAACGACATCTGCTCGCACGCATCCACCGCTACACGGTGAGGCGGCTGCGGCGTGAGATCGAGCCGGTCGAGCGGCACGACTTCATGCGCTTCCTGTTCGAATGGCAGCATCTGACGCCGACGACACGAGCCGAAGGCCGCGACGCGCTCGCCGCCGCGCTCGACCAGCTCGAAGGCTTCCAGGCCGCGGCCGGCGCGTGGGAGGAAGACATCCTGCCCGCGCGCGTGCGTGCCTACGCCAGCAGTTCGCTCGATGAGCTATGCCGCGCCGGCAAGATCGTCTGGACCCGCCTGACCGAGCGGGCGCGCGGCGCCGCCGGTCCGGTCCGCGGCACGCCGATCGTGCTGCTGCCGCGCGCCCAGTTGCGTGCGTGGCGCGCGCTGCTCGATCCGGCGCGCCAAGTCGAGTTGTCGGCGCTCGCGCAAAGCGTGCACGACACCCTCGCGCAACACGGCGCGATGTTCTTCGACGAACTGCTCGCCGAGGTGCGCGTGCTGCGCATGGAGCTCGAAAACGCGCTCGGCGAGCTGGTCGCGGCCGGCCTCGCGAACTCCGACAGCTTCGCGGGCTTGCGCGCGTTGCTGAAGCCCGTCGCCAAACGCAACGCGTTTTCCAGCAGCCGGCGCGCGCGAGCGAGCGCGCTGATCGGCGGCATGGACGACGCGGGGCGTTGGGCGCTCGTGAGCCGTCCGTCCGCCGTCGCGCCGGAAAATCCATCCGAGCGGCGGCGCCAGTTGCCGCCCGAGGCGCTCGAACACGTCGCAATGACGTTGCTGCGCCGCTACGGTGTCGTGTTCTGGCGCGTGCTCGAACGCGAGGCCGAATGGCTTCCGCCGTGGCGCGATCTGCTGCGCGTTCTGCAGCGGCTCGAGGCGCGCGGCGTGATCCGCGGCGGGCGGTTCGTCAACGGGCTCGCGGGCGAGCAGTTCGCGCTGCCCGAGGCGATTCCGCTGCTGCGCGAGGTGCGCCGGCAGCCGCACGACGGTGCTCTTATCTGCGTTGCTGGGACCGATCCGCTGAATCTCGTCGGCACGCTGCTGGTCGGCGACAAGGTGCCGGCCGTGGCCGGAAACCGCGTGCTGTATCGCGACGGCGTGGCGGCGGCCACGCTGGTGGCCGGCAAGTTCCGGTTCGACGCGGCGCTCGACGCCAACCCGCCCGAACGCGAACGCGCCCGCGCACTGCTGGCGCGCCGCCTCTAACTACGTCGTCGTGGCGCCGTTTTGCCGCGCGATAATGCCGCCGCGCGCGGCCGCGCCGGCCCATACCCTTGATTAGCAAAACGTTAATGATTCTTCGCTCGAATTGTCACGCTTAGATACAATGAGGCAGTTTCAATTTGGTATGAGGAAGACTGTCTGCCGCCGCCCGCCTTGATAGGGACCGCCGGCACACTCCGGGGATTCCATGAGCGACGAGCTACACGACCAGGTGCTTCACGCGCGGTTCGGCACGAGCAGCCCTCGCTGGAGCCTGGCGGCGGCCAGCGACACGCTGGAACTCGTGCCTGCGCACGGCCAAGCGACTGCCGGCGTCGCCATTTCCCTCACCTCTTCTCAAGCCTCCCAGGTCCGCGCGCTGAGCGGCGTGACCTCCCACGTCGTCGTCGACGTTCAGCTCGACGGCGCGCCGCTGCGGCTGCATCTGGTCGGCAAGAAACTCGATTGTCATCGCTGGGGCGGCACGGCGTCGGCCGATGGCGACACGGAATCCGTCGCGCGAGCGTTGCTGCACGGTCTGTCGTTCGCTGAACAGGTCGTCTCGGAGGTCAATTCGGTCGTCGTGATCGTCGACCGGAACGGCCGGATACAGCGCTTCAACCGGCTCGCCGAGGAGCTGACCGGGCTCAGGGAAGAGGACATCATCGGCCGCAGCGTCTGGACGCTGTTCATGTCGTCCGACGACGGCGGGGTCTCGAACGAGGTCAGCGTGAACTTTTTCAATCGTGGCGAACCGTACGAGATCGAACGGCGCATCAAAACTGTGCACGGCGAACGGCTGTTCCTGTTTCGCAACAAATTCGTGCGCAGCGGCAGCGGCATCGAAGACCAGTTCCTGATCTGCTCGGGCACCGACATCACCGAACAACGGCTCGCGCAGGACCGCCTGATCGAGCAGGCCACCACCGACCCGCTCACTGGCCTCGCCAATCGCAACGCGATCCAGGAGCGCATCCGGATCGCGATCGAACAGGCCGCGCCGGGCGAAACAGTCGGCGTCCTGTTTCTCGATCTCGACAACTTCAAAAAGGTCAACGATCACTACGGCCACGTGTTCGGCGACCGGCTGATCTGCGACGTCTCGGACGCGATCCGCAACTGCCTGAATCCGGGCGACTCGCTCGCGCGTCTGGGCGGCGACGAGTTCATCGTGCTCGCGGCGAAGGGCTCCGCGCATGACCTGGAAAACACCGCGCTGCGCATTCTCGATCAAATGCGCATGCCGTTCGCTGTCGGGCTCGTCGAGGTCTATACCGGCTGCTCGATCGGCATCGCGCGTTCGCCCGAGCATGGCGAAACCCTCGAATCGCTGATCCGTTCGGCCGACACGGCGATGTACGTCGCGAAGGACGAAGGCAAGCGCACGCATCGCGTGTTCTCGCCGGACATGAACCGCCGCGTCGCGGAGTTCATGTGGCTCGACACGAATCTGCGCCGCGGACTCGAGGAAGGCCAGTTCGCGCTGCACTATCAGCCAAAGTTGAACCTCGCGACGGGCGCCGTGCAAGGCGCGGAAGCGCTGGTGCGCTGGAATTCGCCCGAGCGCGGCCAGATCATGCCGGCGGAATTCATCCGTTATGCCGAGGAATCCGGACTGATCGGCGTGCTCGGCCGCTGGGTGATGGAAACCGCGGCGAAACAGGCGGCCCGCTGGAAAGCGGCCGGCTACGACCTGCGCGTCGCGATCAACGTGTCGGCGCGACAGCTCACGGATACAGCCGTAGTCCGCCATTTCACCGAGGCATTGCAGCACGCGAGTCTCGATCCATGCCTCGTCGACCTCGAACTGACCGAAAGCTGCCTGATCGAAAACGAAGCGGCCGCGATCGAGCTGATCAAGCAGTTCCGCCAACTCGGCGCGCAAGTGCATCTGGACGACTTCGGCACCGGCTACTCGTCGCTGTCGCAACTCGGCCGTATTCCACTCGACGTGATCAAGCTCGACCGCAGCTTCACGCGCTCGATCCACGCGGATATGAAGGCACAGGCGCTGGTGCGCTCGATGGTCGCCGTCGCGCAGGAACTCGATTTCCAGGTGGTCGCCGAAGGGATCGAAACCGAGGCGGAAGAAGCCTTCATGAAGGGGCTCGGCGTCGATTACGTGCAGGGCTTCCTGTATGCGAAGCCGATGCCCGCCATCGAGTTCGAGCGCTGGCTGCTCGATAGGCGCAAGCTCAGGCTGATCGCCTGAGCCCTGCTGTCGCGCGCTTCAGCCGAGGCGCGCCGACCAACCACCCACTTCGTCTTCATTCATCCCGACGGCGCGCGCCGCGGAGTGGATTTGCGTCCACGTCGCCGCGTCGATCGGAATGCCGCTGGCCTCGCGCTGCGCGCGCGTCACGCGCTCGGGCTCGCCGGGTTCGTAGATGCGCTCCGCGCCCGCCGCGAGCGGCGACGCCTTCACCCACGCGAGGAACGCATCGGCTTCGGCTTGCGCATCGGGCGCGTCGAATGCGGTGGGATCGATGATCACCGATAGCATGCAGTTGATGATCGCGTGTGTGGTGCCGAGCGTGTCCGCATGCGTCGTGAAGCCGCCCGACAGCGCGCCGCCGAAAATCTCGCACATCGCCGCGAGCCCGAAACCCTTGTAGCCACCGAACGGTGTGAGCGCGCCGAACGGCGCTTCGTGCATGACTTTCGGTTCGAGCGTCGGCATGCCTTCGTGATCGATCAACGCGCCGGGTGGTGTGTGCTTGCCCTGGTTATAAGCGACGCGCGTCTTGCCAAACGCGATCGTGCTGGTCGCGAAGTCGAGCACCAGCGGCGGTTTGCCTGGCCGCGGATAAGCGGCGCAGAACGGATTCGTGCCGATGCGCCGGTCCGCGCCGCCGAATGGCGCGACGAGCGGATCGCCCGCCACGTTGACGAAGTGAAACGACACCAGCCCGGCGCGCGCGCACTGCTCGGCCCAATGCCCGATGCGGCCGATATGATGCGCGCCGCGCAAGCCCACCGCGCAGACGCCGAGCCGCCGCGCGCGCTCGATGCCCCGCTCCATCGCCTCGAACGCGATCACCTGACCGAAGCCCTTGCCGCCTTCGACGGTCAGTACCGCGCCCGCGTCCTTCACGACGTCGGCGTGTCGATTCAGTTGCAGTTGCCGGTCGGCGAGCGATTCGACATAGCGCGGGATCATGCCGACGCCGTGCGAGTCGTGCCCGGTCAGATTCGCGGCCACCAGATGATCGGCCACCAGCTCCGCTTCGCGCGGCGTACTGCCCGCTCGCTCCCAGATCGCCCTGACGTAGGCATGCAGTTGATCGGCCGGAATCCGGGGCGTGGTGGTTTGGGCAGTCTGGGAGTCGGTCATTCAGCGTGTCGGTGAGGTTCGAACGGGAGGAATGAAACGGCGGGAAAAACAGCTGCATCAAAGCAGCATCAATAAACAGCGGGCCCGGGTGACGCCCGAGCCCCACTCAAACGAAACCAGAACTCACGACGCCACGGCAATCACTTCGGCAACCGCGGCCGTCAGCTTCTTGCCGTACGGCACGTGCAGGAACTCGTTCGGCCCATGTGCGTTCGACTTCGGCCCGAGCACGCCGCACACCATGAACTGCGACTTCGGGAAGCCCGCCTTCAGCACGTTCATCAACGGGATCGTGCCGCCGAGACCCATGTAGGCCGCGTCGGCGCCGAAGTGCTGACGCGACGCCTCGTTGAGCGCGGTGGCGAGCCATGGCGCGACCTCCGGTGCGTTCCAGCCGCTCGCCGCGCCCGCATCCGGCTTGAACGTGACCTTCGCGTTGTACGGCGGATCGAATTCGAGCAGCGCCTTCAGTTCGGCGACCGCCTTCTCCGCTTCGATGGTCGGCGGCAGCCGCAGCGACAGCTTGAACGCCGTGCGCGGACGCAGCACGTTGCCGGCGTCGGCGAGCGCGGGCAAGCCAGCCGCGCCCGTCACCGACAGCGACGGACGCCACGTCGAATTGAGCAGCGCCTCGCGCGGATCGGTCGTGGTGGGCAGCACCTGACGGCCGTCCTGGCCGCACGCCCACGGCATCTTCTTCCAGACGTCATCGCCGAGAATCTTTGCGGCGGCCTCCGCTTCGCGCAGACGATCGGCCGGCACCGTGCAGTGGAAGCCCTTCGGCAGCAGCGTGCCGTTCGCGGAGTCTTCGAGACGATCAAACAGTTGCCGCATGATGCGGAAGCTCGACGGCACGATGCCGCCGTAGACGCCCGAGTGAATCCCTTCGTCGAGCACCTGCACTTCGAGATCGCCGCCGACGAGTCCGCGCAGCGACGTGGTCAGCCACAGCTGATCGTAATTGCCCGCACCCGAGTCGAGACACACGACGAGCCCGACGTTACCGAGCCGCTCGCGCAGCGCGTCGACGTAGGGCAATAGATCGTAGCTGCCCGACTCCTCGCACGTTTCGATCAGCCCGACGCAGCGCGGCCGCTCGACACCCTGCGCATCGAGCGCGGCGAGCGCCGTCAGGCTCGCATAGATCGCGTAGCCGTCGTCCGCGCCGCCGCGGCCGTAGAGCTTGCCGTCTTCGAACTTCGGCGTCCACGGACCGAGGTCGTTGCGCCAGCCATCGAACTCGGGCTGCTTGTCGAGGTGGCCATAGAGCACGATGGTTTGGTCGCTGCCCGAGCGCGTCGCGGCCGTCTCGAAGAAGATCACCGGCGTGCGGCCCGGCAGGCGGATCACCTCGAGCTTCAGGCCGCGCACCGGTTGCTGCTCGGCCCATTGTGCGGCGTCGGTGATCACGCGCTCCAGATAACCGTGTTTCGCCCAGTCGGGATCGAACGCCGGACTCTTGGCCGGCACCGCGATGTAGTCCGTCAGCGCGGGCACGATCTCGTCGTTCCACTTGCGCTCGACGAATTCTCGTAGCGTGTCCGGGTTGAGTTGAGCCTGCTGGGTCGTGTCGTCGCTGATCATGATCGGGTCCGTGAAGTACTGTTCGGTCGAAACGATCATGATAGTCCCGATGCGTGTCGGGCTGAACCCCTTGCGGTGATTGGAGTGGAGACTGGAATGCGCAGGTGCGAGACGCGCGGCCGCCATTCGCGCGACAATCGCTATATGCATCGCGCATCAGGAGCTGGTATGGGTGGCAACGTGGCCGTTCAGGCCATCGGCGCGGCGTTCGCGCTGGCGCTGTATTTTCTGCCGGCGATCATCGCGGACCGGCGCAAGCGCCGCGACGTGCTGACGCTCGCGCTCTTCAATGCGTGCCTCGGCTGGACCGTACTCGGCTGGGTGCTCGCACTGTATTGGGCGCTACAGCCGAATCCGGCGGAGAGCCTCGCGCGGGACGTCGTGGAGACACGCAAGGTGTCGACCTTGCGCGCGTTTTCATCGGCGCTGACGCTGCGCGTGCGGCGACGCGAGGCCGCGCGCGACCGGCCCAAGCGCTGAAACGATTCGGGCGGCTCGAGCAATACGAGCAACAAACGAACAACAGGAAACCGATTGATTGACGTGCACGGGCGTCACTCAGGGGCGTCACTCAGGCCGCGCGCCCGATGCGACTCCACTGTACCGAGCCCGCCGGAATGGAGCGCGGCTCCGCGCGCACGGCATGCGCGGCAAAGCTTTCGTGGCGCAGTTCGCCGTGTTCGTCGAACCACTCGCAGATCACCCAGTCGCCGGGATTCAGCGCGAACGGACCCGCGTACGTCACGGTCATGCGCGGGCCCCCTTCTTTTAACTTGACGACGTCGCCCACATTGAAGGGGGCGGCGGATGTTGTCTGGAATGCGTCAATGGTAGCGGTCAGCATATTGGGTCCCCCTATCTTGAGCGTTTATTAAGTTGAGCCCGGCTTTATCGACTCCGACCTGTTGAACGTACACTCTAACGTAAAGTTAAGACAGATTAACAATCGAATTTAAACGCGGCAAGCGCTTTTTTATTGATACCGTTTTCATTAGGCCCGCAGTCCATGCTCGGTGGCTAAAGGTTCCCCGCATTACCGAACACAATCATCGCGACACCTTGCGGCTAACCCTATGTGCGCTACCGCACAAACGCAACACTTACTGCAGGCCGTTTGCAGGCCGGTAGAAAATGCGAGGTCGGTTTCATCTGATTAAAAACACTGACGTGATGTCGTCGAGCGGTTAATCGGAATGAGCCAGTTTGATCTAAATCAGAATTACCTGTGAACGAGTAGATCGCCGGTAAATAGCATGCAGTTCGTTATACCGCTTCGTTCAAATTGACCGATTTTTTCAGCGAGCCAACAAATGAAAACGATTACCAGCGGATTAATTTCAAACTGCCGGGGCCACCGAGCGCCGCACACCTTGCTGATGACGCACCAGCAGCACGCTAAGGCCGATACACACGAACATCAGCACAGCATTAATAGCGAGGCTCAGCTGGAACGCGTGCGCATAAGAGGCGGGTGCCGAACTGCCGCCGAGCGCCCCGAAGAACGCGCCGCTGATCGCCGCGGTGCCGAACGCGGAGCCGATCTGCAACGTCGACGAGACCACACCCGATGCAAGCCCGGCCTTCTCGGGCACCACCTCCTGCAACACGATGCGCATGATCGACGGCAACAGCAGACCATGTCCGACGCCCGCGCACACTAGCCCGCAGTAGAACAGCAGATCGGGCGTCGCGGACTGGGTCGCGGACCAGCCGGTCACCGTGAAGCCCAGCGTCATCATCGAGAAACCGAGCGTCAGCACGTGGGCGCCGATGCGCTTGACCACGGCCGGCGACGTCAACGGCCCGATCACGAAGCCAAGCGCGAACGGCATGATCGCGATGCCCGACGCGAGCGGCGTCCAGTGCAGGCCGGTTTGCAGAAAGATGCCGTAGGTCAGGAAGAACGCGCTATTGCAATAGAACAGGAACGCGAGCACGAGACCAAGCGCGAACGCGCGATTGCGGAACAGTTGCAGATCGACGAGCGGATGGCCGCCAGCGCGCTCGACGCGCCGCTCGGTCGCGACGAACAGCGCGAACACCGGCACCGCGAGTGCGAACATGGCGAAGGTCCACGCGGGCCAGCCGGCTTCGCGGCCATGCGTCATCGGATAGATGACGAGCAGCAGCACCGCCGACAGCAGCGCGACGCCCTTCAGATCGACGCCGGTATGCGTGGCCGGCTGGTTCTCCGGCACGAACTTCCATGTGCCGATGAACGCCGCGATGCCGATCGGGATGTTGATCAGGAAGATCACGCGCCAGTCGAGCCCGAACGGGTGATATGTGATCAGCGCGCCGCCGCCAAGTTGCCCGACGATCGACGACAAGCCGAACACGAAGCCATACAGGCTCATCACGCGCGTCTGCTGATGCAACGGCACGACCGCGCGAATCGTCGCGAGCACTTGCGGCGCCATCACCGCGGCCGCGATGCCTTGCACGATGCGCGAGATCACGAGCATGTGGCCGCTCGTCGCGAAGCCGCACAACGCGGACGCGATCACGAAAGCCGCCATGCCCGTCATGAACATGCGACGGCGGCCGAACAGATCGCCAAGGCGGCCCCCCGTGATCAGCAGCACCGCGTAGGCGGACGCATAAGCCGACACGACGAGTTGCAGTTGCGCGTCGCTAGCGTTGAGGCCCGTGTGAATCGACGGCAGCGCCAGATTGACGATGAAGTAATCGAGCGGCGCGAGAAAGGCGCCGACGAACAACACGGCGAGCGCGAGCGCCTGGCGCTGAAAGCCGGGCGCCGACATTTTGGCGGCGACAGCCATGCCGGCCATCGCCGGGCCGGGACCGGTCACGGCTACGCTCGCCGCGCAGCTGACGGATCCACCGAATGCCGCCGGAGGGGACTTGATCGCTTCGCTTTTCATGACCGATCGTTCAAAAATTGGTTAAAAAATTTTGCGCCACTGCTCGCGGACGAGGCGTTACACCAGCGCGCGCATCGCCACATCGACGATACCGATCAGCGCATCTTGCTGATGCGCGACCCGCCCCATGACGCGCAAGCCCTGCATGACGCACAACAGGAAATCGCCGACGGCTTTTTCGTCGAGCGTCGAATCGAATGCGCCGCTCGCCTGACCGCGGATCACCGCCGCGGCGAGCAAAGTCGCCATGCGGCGCTGAATCGCGGCGACACGCGCGCGCAGCACTTCGTCATCGGGCTGCATTTCGAGCGTCGTATTCGTAATGAAACAGCTGCGCCGGCCGCTCAATGCGCACGAGACCCGCGCGTAGTGCAGCAGCGCGTCGCGCAGCGCCTGCTCCGGCTCGGCCGTCGCGCTCAGTCGCTGCGCAAGCCGCGCGACCGCGCCTTCCGAGTAATGATCCAGCGCGGCGAGCATGATGCCGTGCTTGTCGCCGAACACGCCGTAAAGGCTGCCGCGCAGCAGACCGGTGGCCTTGCACAGATCGTCGATCGACGTCGCGTGGTAGCCGTGATCCCAGAACACCTGGCTCGCGTTCGCCAGCACGGTGGCCGTGTCGAACTCGCGCGGACGGCCGCGCTGACATGTTTCGCCAGCTTTTTTCGCGGCTTGCTTTGAATGACTCAATTGCGATGACCTTGTTGCCTGGTTGCGTCGGTCTGTTGATATTATGACTGGACGTTCAATAAATCAAGGATGGCATTCCGTAGGCCTACTCGCGTTGGGGTCATCATCCGTTAATTCGACAACAGCCATCAAAAAACCGGCGGCGGGCATGGCCCGTCACCGGCTTCGTTGCGCGCTGACCGTGACAGCAAAGACTCAGGTCTCGAGCTTCGCATCCATCGTAATCGTCGCGTTCAGCACCTTCGACACTGGGCACCCGGCCTTCGCGTCCGCGGTGGCTTTGTCGAACGCGGCCTTGTCTCCGCCCGGAATCTTCACGGCCACGTCGAGATGCACCGCGGTGATCGCGAAGCCGCCGCCGTCCTTGTCGAGCGTGACGGTGGCCGTGGTGCCGATGCGCTCCGGCGTGATGTTGGCCTTGCCTAGCTCCGCCGACAACGCCATCGAGAAACATCCCGCATGCGCAGCCGCGATCAGTTCTTCAGGATTCGTGCCGATGCCGTCCGCGAAGCGCGTCGCGAACGAGTACTGGGTGTCCTTCAGGACGCCGCTGTCGGTGGAAATCGAGCCCTTGCCGTTCTGCAGGCCGCCTTGCCAGACTGCCGATGCCTTGCGCTTCATTGCTCTCTCCTGTTTGTGCCTTGCCGCGCACGCTGCTCGACCAAAGATGATGCCCGCCACGGCGGTCCGCCCGGATGTGTCCGCGCCTGGGCATCGGTCGCAGGTGCCGCGCGGCTTGCAGGCGCGGGCGTGGACCGGATTTCATCATAGGCGCTTCCGTGTCCCGGCGCGGAAAAGGCGGCTTTTCACTATCTCAAAATCGGCAACGATATTTCACCAGAAACCCGCTTTTTTGCTGACATCGTAAGAAATGGACTCCGTTCAACGGATCGGGGAACGCGGTTTACGCCGATCCACCGCTCGACGATCGTCACCGCTTCGGCGCCAGGTTCGCAAGACGTCGGCGGCGCGAAGCCCAGTTCGTCGGACGCGGGCGCGCCGGCGACGGTCGCTATTCGGGAAACGGCAGGCTTTGCTGCCCCAATGCGCGCATGTCGAACACGTTCAGCGTCATCGCGACCAGCGCGTAGTAGCCGAGCAGGCCGACCAGGTTGATCACGACCTGGTGCCCGAAACGCCCGACCGCCTGCGCATACGTCGCGGCCGTCACTCGCTTCGTCTCGTACAGTTCGCTCGCGAAGTCGTAGATCAGCGCGTCGTCGGCATCGGCGAACTCGGGGCGGCGCCCCTGGCGGATCGCCTCGGCGTCCGCTTCGCCGACGCCCGCCTGCAGCGCGATCGGATAGTGGATATACCACTCCGCCTGGGCCTGCCAGCGCGAAGCGGTCACCAGAATCGCGAGTTCCGACAGCCGCAGCGGCAGCCCGGTCTGGTAGCGGCAAAACGCGCCGAGGCGTTGCGCGTGTTGCGCGAGTTCGGGGCTGTGAATCCAGCCGAGGAACGGCCCATTCAGGTTGCCGCGCGGGCCGGACAGGATTTCGTCGAGCACCGCCTTCTGTTCGGGCGTGGCAGTGGACATGTCGAAGTGAGGCAAGCGCTCGGTCATCATCGTTCTCGCAAAAGGCGGTAGGTCGAATCTCAGAGGGCGGTGAGCGACGCGCCGATCGCATCGCTGAGGCGGCTGACGATCTCGTCGATGTCGCGCTCCGTGCAGATGAACGGCGGCGCGAGCAGCACGTGGTCACCGCTCTTGCCGTCGACGGTCCCGCCCATCGGATACACCATCAGGCCGCGCGCGAATGCTTCGCGTTTGATCGTCGCGTGCAGTTTCAGTTTGGCGTCGAACGGCTCTTTGGTAACGCGATCCTTGACGAGTTCTACGCCGACGAACAAGCCGCGCCCACGCACGTCGCCGATATGCGCATGCTGCGCATAGTGCCCGCGTAGCCGGCCGCGCAACTGCTCGCCACGCGCCTGCACGTTCGCCAGCAGATCGTCTTCCGCGATCGCGCGCTGCACTTCGAGCGCGGCCGCGCACGCGGTCGCATGGCCGATATAGGTATGGCCATGCTGGAAGAAGCCGGAGCCGCCGACAATGGTCTGATAGATGCGGTCGCTGACCAGCGTCGCGCCGATCGGTTGATAACCCGCGCCAAGGCCCTTGGCGATGGTCAGCATATCGGGCGCCACCCCGTCTTCGTGGCACGCGTACAGATAGCCGGTGCGGCCCATGCCCGACATGATCTCGTCGAGAATCAGCAGCACGCCGTAGCGGTCGCACACCGCGCGGATCTTGCGGAAGTATTCGCGCACCGGCGGCACCGCGCCCGCCGTGGCGCCAACCACCGTTTCCGCGACGAACGCCGCCACCGTGTCCGCACCGAGTGCGAGAATTTTCTGCTCGAGTTCATCGGCGAGACGCTGCGCGAACGCTTCTTCGGTTTCGTCCGCGCGCTGCTCGCGATATGCGTAGCACGCGCTCACGTGATGCGCTTCGATCAGGATCGGCAGGAACGGCTCGCGGCGCCATGCATTGCCGCCGATCGCGAGTGCGCCGAGGGTGTTGCCGTGATAGCTCTGCCGACGCGCGATGAAATGGCGCCGCTGCGTCTCGCCCTTCTCGACGAAATACTGACGCGCGAGCTTGAGCGCCGCCTCGATCGCCTCCGAGCCACCCGACACGAAATACACGTGCTCGAGTCCGGCCGGCGCGCTCGCGACGAGCCGCTCGGCCAGTTGCTCGGCCGGCTCCGTCGTGAAGAACGACGTGTGCGCGTATGGCAACCGTTGCGCTTGCCGCTTGATCGCGTCGATCACGCGCTGGTTGCTGTGACCGAGGCACGACACGGCTGCGCCACCCGACGCGTCGATATAACGCTTGCCCGTGGAGTCGATGATTTCGATGCCGTCGCCCGCGACGGCCACCGGCAAGGTTTGCTTCGGAGAGCGATGAAAAACGGTGGACATGATGTTCAGTTCCTGGAGAGGGTGGCGGACGCTGAAACGCGGGCCGGTTCGGGCATCGCGCACGCGACGAAAGTGTCGAACGCGCATTGCCTCTGGCGATATGCTTTCATCGACACACCAGCGTTGCCGATTTCGAACAGCGCGGTGGCGAGGGTGTTTTCGTTGTCGGGATCGTGACGATCGTTGCGATAGATCGGCAAGCCCGACGGCCCGCGATCGTGCAGTACGTCGAGCAGGGCTGCCGGTTGCAGCGGGCCGGCCGCGGCGAGGCGATTTCGCCGAGCCGGTAGCCGATGTCGTACGGCTCACCGCTGACCTGAAAAACACTGAATTCCTGCATCGACGCCACGGCTCGCACCATATTCAACAATCGGTACGTATTTATACGCCAATACAACATTTGTTGTCAAATGCCGTTGAACGATATCGAGTGGAGTGCGCCGTGCCTCACGCAATCGCTCAAGGCACGTACGCGCCCTTCGCATGCAACGATTGTTCGGCGAGCGCAAGCTGCTCGAGCGCATCCGCGCCTTCGAGCGCGAGCAAATGCGCGACCAGCGCTTCGGCGATCGCCGTGGCGGCCACCAGCGACGGAAAGAACGACGGGCTTTCGTGCGAGAAGATCAGTACCTTGTCGGCGTTCAACGCGATCGGCGACACGGCGCTGTCCGTGATGGCGATCAGTTTGCTGCCTTTTTCGAGCGCGGCCTCGGCGACTCGCGCGGCTTCGACCGAATACGGCGCGAAGCTGATGACGATGGTCGCACTGTCGCGCTCGATCGTGCGCAGTTGCATTTCGAGCGTGCCGGCCTCGCCGTTGAGCAGCGACACCGACGGACGAAACAGCCGGTAGCCATAGACGAGACCGAACCCCACCGCGTAACACGAGCGGAAGCCCGCCACGTGCACGTGCGACGCGCGCCGCAACACGCGCGCGGCCTCGACGATCACGCGGCCGTTATGTGCGGCGGTCGTTTCGAGATTGTGCTGCTGCGCGACGAGAAGATCGTTCGCGAGCGCATCTTTCGATTTGACCATCGAGCGCGCCCGGCTCGTCAACGGCTCGGGCCGGGTGCGCACGCGCGCGACGAACAGATCGCGCAATTCGTTCCAGCCGGGAAACCCCAGTTGCTGCGACAGCCGCACCAGCGACGCGGGCTGCACCTGCGCGCGCTCGGCCACCTTGCGCATCGACGACACCGCGACCTCGTCGGGATGATCGAGCAGGAAGCCCGCTCCCATCTGGAACTGCGGGCTCAGTTCGGGAAAGCGCGCCCGAATCAGGGCGACGAGCTGATCGAAGCTATCTGGCATAGTGAGGTGGGTCGGCGCCGAGGTGAGAGATGACAACAAATGTTACCACCGGGCAGGCGCGTTTCAACGGCGCGAAGATGCTCAGTTCGCCAGCGCTTCTCGATGCGCGTCGACGAAGTCCGCCATGCTGTCGAAGCGGAAGTCGATGTCAGGCTGCGAGCCCGGGTTCATCGTCGCGCCAAAGCCCGGCTGCGAATGACGGCGGTAAATCCAGCACGACGCCAGGCCGAACTCGTTTGCGGGCTTGTGGTCATGGAAGAGACTTTCTGCCGTGTGAAGGATTTTTTCCTTCTTGATGCCGCGCTGATCGAGCTTCTGAAGCATGTACTCGAAGTTGCGCGGCGACGGCTTGTAGGACCCGACGTCCTCCGCTGTGATGATGGCGTCGAACTCAACCTGCAGCCTGGCGTTGCTGAAGGCGAAACTTTCGTTGTCGATGTTCGACAGGATGACCAGCTTGTAGTGCTTCTTCAGATATTGCAGCGCGAGCGCGGAGTCGGCGAACGCCGGCCAGTTTGCGATCGACCGGCCGTACGCCACGCATTCTTCGTGTGTATACGGCAGGCCCCACTCTTCAGCCATGCGCTTATATACGATGGGAAGCAGTTCCTGATAGCGCTTCGCAGGAGTGAAGTTCTGCTGCGACGACTCGTGGCGAGCGTGCGCTTCGAGAATCTCGTCACGCGTGAGCGGCGTCCTGGCTCGCTCCAGCAGAGGCCGAAGGCCTTCAAGGATGCCACTCTCCCAGTCGATCAAGGTGCCGTAGCAGTCAAAAGTCAGTGTATCGAAATCGGTCAGTTTCACGACTCCTCCTGTCGGATGGCGTGCTCAAAGGTTGAACCCATGCCGAAGCGGAGCTAATCTGGTCAAACAAGGGTCCAATACCTGGAGACTATATGCGCCCCCTCGTCCTGACAATGGCTGTCTTGACAGCCGCCGGCATCACCGCATCCGCCAATGCTCAATCGGTGGTCATCCTCGGTCACTCGGCTCCGCTTACGGGCCCCCAGGCGCCGAACGGAAAGGACAACGAGAACGGCGCCCGCCTTGCTATCGATGAACTCAACAAGAGCGGTGTCACGGTCGCCGGCCAGAAGGTAACTTTCAAACTCGACTCCGAGGACGACCAGGCAGATCCTAAGGTTGGCGTTCAGGTCGCGCAGAAACTCGTCGACAGCGGCGTGATTGCTGTCCTCGGCCCGTACAACTCAGGTGTGGCTATTCCGGCATCGCGCGTCTATAACACCGGCGGGGTACCGATGCTGCCGGTTGCCTCCAATCCGGCGCTGACGAAGCAAGGCTTCAGGAACATCTTTCGTATCGGCGCGAGTGACGAGCAGCTAGGCGGAACGATGGGTCAGTTTGCGGCCAAAACATTGAAGGCCAAGACCGCCGCGGTGATCGACGACCGCACGGCATATGGGCAAGGTGTGGCCGAGCAGTTCGTCAAAGAGGCAAAGGCAAATGGAATTCAAATCGTGGACCAACAGTTCACGAACTCGTCGGCGACTGACTTCCTCGGCATTCTCACCAGCATCAAGGCCAAAAATCCGGATGTCGTCTTCTTCGGCGGATACGCTGCTCAAGGCGCGCCGATGGCCAGGCAGATGCGCGCACGCGGACTGCGAGCCAAGCTGCTGGGCGGTGATGGCATTTGCTCGGCCGACATGGGCAGGGTTGCCGGTGACGCGGCCTCTATCGTGTATTGCGCCCAAGGCGGCATCGCGCTCGACAAGACCCCAGCCGGCCGTGAGTTTCTGCAGAAATACAAGGCCGCGTTCAACACCGACACGCAGGTTTATGCGGTCAGCTACTACGACGGCGTAAAACTGCTGGCTGATGCGATGGTCAAAGCGGGAACCACGACCGACAAGGCAAAGCTCACCGCCCAGTTGGCGAAGACCAACTACAAGGGCGTGGCAGGCACCTACTCTTTCGATGAAAACGGCGATCTGAAGGGCGCACCCACGACCGTCTATGTGATCAGAAACGGCCTTCCGGTGCCCTACGGGCAGTGACGTTCAATCGAGTAACCCCAACGCACACATGAAAATCACTCGCACTATTTCGACAGTCGAGGCCCATACCGGCGGCGAAGCGTTCCGTATCGTGACGAGCGGGCTTCCTCGTCTTCCCGGTGACACCATCGTCGAGCGTCGAGCGTGGCTGAAGGAGAACGCCGACGAAATTCGTACCGCGCTGATGTTCGAACCGCGCGGTCATGCTGACATGTACGGCGGATACCTGACCGAACCCGTTAGTCCCACGGCAGACTTCGGAATCATCTTCGTCCACAACGAGGGTTATAGCGACCACTGCGGACACGGCGTTATCGCGCTGTCTACCGCGGCGGTCGAGTTGGGCTGGGTTCAGCGCCAGATTCCCGAGACGCGAATCGGCATCGACGCTCCATGTGGCTTCATCGAGGCGTTCGTGCAATGGGATGGCGAACACGCCGGCAACGTACGCTTCGTCAACGTTCCGTCGTTCATCTGGAAACGGGATGTCACGGTCGAGACGCCGTCGTTTGGCACGGTAAAGGGTGACATCGCCTTCGGTGGTGCCTTCTACTTCTATACGGACGGTGCGCCGCACGGTCTCGCAGTCCGGGAGTCTTCTGTCGAGGAACTGATCAAGTTTGGGGCCGAGGTCAAAAAAGCTGCAAACGACGCATACCCGGTTGAGCATCCCGATATCCCGGAAATCAACCACATCTACGGGACCATCATTGCCAACGCACCGCGGCACGAAGGCTCGACGCAAGCCAACTGTTGCGTGTTCGCCGACCGTGAAGTGGACCGTTCGCCCACGGGCTCAGGGACGGGCGGACGCGTCGCGCAACTCTATCTGCGCGGCGAACTGGCAAGCAACGAGACGCTCGTCAATGAGTCCATCATCGGCACGGTCTTCAAGGGGCGTGTACTCAGTGAGACGACCGTCGGCGACTTCCAGGCCGTCGTCCCCGAGGTCCAGGGCAACGCGTACGTTTGCGGTTTCGCAACCTGGATCGTGGACGAGCGTGACCCGCTGGCTTACGGTTTCCTCGTCCGATAATTGGTTCCTTGCAGTCGCTTTTAGCGCGGAACGCTGTGACAGGCATTCCGCGTTGTTTGATTGGCGAATCGAGCGGCCCGACCGTTAGGTCAAAGCGCGGCTTCGTGCGCGAGGCCAGCGCGTTGGCATCAACTCATCGCCCGTTCTTACCTTGCGTCTTCTTTGCGGTCGCCCTGCTTCGGTTCCGAAGCGCGAAGAACACACCGGCTCCGAGCGCGACGAGCAGAACCACGATCAGGCCACTGATGTCGCTCATGCCGGTCATTCCACGAGATTCCCTCTGGCTGGGCGCCGCCGAGGCAGCCACGGGCGCGGAAGCCTCCGCCGTGACGGGCTGCGGAAGCGCCACACCGGCGGCACTCCCTTGACGCACCAGAGAAGCCTCCGATGTCGGCGAGGCCTGGGACACCTGAGATGCATCAGACGCGGATACGGCTGGAGGCGCTTCGGGATTGGGACCGACAGGTGCCATCGCCGTTTCCGAGGCCGTCACGACCGGCGCGGCCGGCTCAGGCGCGGCGGGCTGAGGCGCGGCCGCCTGAGGAGCGACGTCGACGGACCGGGCCATGGCCTTCCACTGCGCGAACACGCCATCCACGCAGTGCACATCGATACAGGCGTTTCGCGCCTGCCGCCACTTCGCCAGTTGCGCGGACGAGAGTTTCCCGCTGCTCAGAAGAGCCTGTTGCTGCGCGAAGATGTCGTCGTACTCGTTGTTCAGGATCGCGTGATCGCAAATGACGCGCTCAGCGGGTTGCTGCGTGGTTGCACACTGAATGTCGTTCGCCGATGCCGCGGTCGAACTCAACGCCGCCATGGATAGCAGCAATACTCCGAATCGTCGTGCCAAGTGCACCCGTCCTCCCAGAATGTGGTGTCAAAGTCCAGGCACCACAATGAATCCGCCTGGCTCGTCACCGTATGTATCGACTCTGCCTTCCAGCAGATAACGTGCCGCCAACGCGCACAGCGCCGCGTCGACGTCGTCGATCGAAGTCAGCGACGCTGTTGCGATACCTTCCCGCTCGAGGATTGCCCGGCGCTGCGGACCTTTTTGCTTCGCGGATGCGACGTCCGTCCCGAGGAAAGCGCATGTGATCGCGTGGGGGAATGTCTCGAAGCACACGCGGCCATTGAGTTTTTCGCCGCCGCTGAAAAGCGGAAAGTGCGCGACGAATGCATCGTAGACGCGCTCGCCGTTGAACATCCATCCATAGAAGCCGCTCTTGCTGGCGATCGCCGTTTCGCGAGCAGGTGTCGCAAACGAAAAGATTCGCTGCCGCGCGAGCGCCTTCTCGGCTAGTCGTCCCGCGGTGCCTGTTCGCCAACGACACGGCGCATCGATGCCGACCGCCGCCACCTCGAGTGCGCGACACCGTTCGAGCATCTGTTCGGGGGTCGCGTTGCCGAGATGGCTCACGATCTCGGTGCCGCGCAAGACGACCAGATGGTTTCCCTTCCGGTCGCCGCCAACATCGATGCCCGCTACCGTGGTCGGCGTCAAAGCAGCGCCACCACCCTCACATCGCCCTGCTCCGCCGACGCCACCACCTTTTCGCCGATCCGGCGGAACGTAATCGACACCGACGCATCCCCGACCCGCAAATCGCTGACCTCGAGCCAGTCGATACCTTCGGGCAGCATCGGCTGTTCGATCAGCACTTCGCGGCGCTCGGCGTCGATCGTGATGCCCAGACACGCCTCGAGCATCATGAACGGCGAGCCCGCCGCCCATGCCTGCGGCAAACACGCGACCGGATAGGCCGTGGGCGGCTCGCCGCGGCGTCGCGGGAAGCCGCAAAACAGCTCGGGCAAGCGCATGTCGAAATTGACCGCGGCCTGGAACAGCGCCTGCAGCAGCTTCACGGCCGACGCCTTGCCGCCATAGCGTGACAGCCCGCGCGCGCACAGCGCGTTGTCGTGCGGCCAGACCGAGCCGTTGTGATATGCCATCGGATTGAAGCGCGCCTGGCTGGCGGCCAACGTGCGCACGCCCCAGCCGGTGTGGAACAGCGTCGAGTCGAGCGCCCGCACCACCGCCTCGCCGCGCTCGCGCGTGGGCAGGCCGAACGCCAGCAGATGCCCCGCGTTCGATGCCATCACGCGACACAACTCGCCATGACCGTCGAGCGCGATGCCATAAAAGCCGAACTCGTCCATCCAGTACTTTTCTTCGACGCAGCGGCGGATCTTCTTCGCGCGCTCCGCGTATTGCGCGGCCGCGTCGCGCAGGCCGCGCAGCTTCGCGTAGTGAGCCATCGTGTCGAACGCGGCGCTCGCATAGGCCTGCACTTCGACGAGCGCGATCGGGCCGTCAGGGAAGCGCCCGTCCGCGTGGAACACCGAATCGTGACTGTCTTTCCAGCCCTGGTTCGCGAGGCCGCCATCCGATTCGCGCTGGTAATCGAGCAGCCCGTGCCGGTTTTTGTCGCAAACGCCCGCGACCCACTGCGCCGCGCGTTCGAGCGCCGGCCATAGTTCGTCGATCAACCCGACGTCGCCAGTGCGGGCCGCGTAGGCGCCGGCCAGCACAATGAACAGCGGCGTGGTGTCGACACCGCCGTAGTACAGCGCGAACGGGACTTCGCCGGCCGCGGCCATTTCGCCCTTGCGCATCTCGTGCATGATTTTGCCCGGCGCAGCGTCGCGAAACGGCGAGTTCTCGCGCGCCTGATGCTCGGCGAGAAAGCGCAGCACGCCGGCTGCGAGATGCGGTTGCAGCCACAGCGTCTGCAGCGACGTGATCACCGCGTCGCGGCCGAACGGGGTCGAAAACCATGGGATGCCCGCGTACGGGTACGGGCCGGTCGCGAGATCCGTCGTCAGCAGGCCGAGGTCGGCGAACGAGCGGTCGATCCACGCGTTGAACAGCGGATTGCTCGAACGCACGCGCGCGCTCGCGTTGCGTCGCTCGCGCATCACCAGGTGCGCATCCACCATTGCCGCGCGTACCGCCGCGCGGCCGACGCGCGGGCGCTCCGCATCGATCTGCGAGAGATGCGCTTCGCTCACCGCATGCATCGGCTGCGACACGTCGGCGCCGGGCTTGCCGGTCATCGGCACGACCTGCACCGCTATCGACAGATAGATCGACACGCACGCCTGCGCGGGCAGCTTGACGGTGTAGTCGGCGCGGTCGGCGAACAGCTTGTCCGGCTGCGGCGAGAATGCGATCTGCACGTTGCGCGCCACGTCGTCGAGACCGATGTAGCCAAGCAGCACCTGCTGATTCTCGATGCGCGCGGGCTGCACGCGACCCTGTTTGTCGCGCTTCAGGCCACGCACTTCGAACATGTCGCGGAAATCGCTGGAAAACGAAATCGACAGCGGCACGCTCGCATCGCTCGTGCCGTAGTTCGTGAGCTCGATCGCCTCGTTGAGCACGGTGCCCGACAGCACGCGCACACGCTCGACGTGGATCACGCCTTCGGGCGTGCTGTCGCCGCCGAGCGGCGGCAGCGGGCGGTTGGTCAGATGCGCGGTGAAACTGGTGTTGTCGCTGCTGACGCTGCCCGACAGCAGCGACGGCGCGCGGCCGCCGAAGGTCAGCCGCAGTTGCGACATCACGCGCGTATCGTTGACGAACAGGCCATCGTCGTGGCCGGTGATATCGCCGAGCGGATCGTTGACGACGAAGGTGTCGCCCGACTTGAGCACGTGCTGCGTAGCGCTCGCGACGTTAAGGTTTTCCGTCGGGATGAAAACGCCGTCCTGCTCGGGCTCGCGATGATCGACGCCGCCCGAGTGGGTCAGCCCGCCGAGGGCTTCTGGCTGCTGTATCAAGGTCGCTCCTATGGATTCGCTGCTGCGTTTAGTTGCACTTCGGGTCTCGCCTCGGATCTGCCGCCGGATGGCCCGGTTGCCCCCTCACCCGGACCCCGGTCGGCCGGACCATCCGATTGTAGAGGCTCTGTCCGCGTGAGACGAGCTTATCGCCTCGGAGTTTCGGCTTTTTACGCCGTTTTTTTGACGGCGTTTTCTGTGGCACGGGACGTGCAGGCGGCAGGATGCGCGGAACGTAAAAAAACCCACGGCCTCGTGAGCCGTGGGTTGGCGACCGTCGTTGAACGCGTTGTCGGGCGTCTATCCGGCCTGTTACCGCTTCGCGACCGGCTTCGCCTCACGCAGCGTCTCGCCGATGAACAGCTGACGCGGACGACCGATCTTCTGCTCGGGATCGGCGATCATTTCGTTCCACTGCGCGATCCAGCCGACCGTGCGTGCCATCGAGAAGATGCAGGTGAACATCGACGTCGGGATGCCCAGCGCGCGCTGCACGATGCCCGAGTAGAAGTCGACGTTCGGGTACAGCTTGCGCGACACGAAGTACTCGTCTTCGAGCGCGATCTTTTCCAGCGCCATCGCGAGCTTGAACAGCGGGTCGTCGTGCAGGCCCAGCTCTTCGAGCACTTCGTGGCAGGTTTCGCGCATCAGCTTCGCGCGCGGATCGTAGTTCTTGTACACGCGGTGACCGAAGCCCATCAGCTTCACGCCCGAGTTCTTGTCCTTCACCTTCGCGATGAAGTCGGGAATATTGTCGACCGAGCCGATTTCTTCCAGCATGTTCAGCGCGGCTTCGTTCGCGCCGCCGTGCGCCGGGCCCCACAGACACGCGATACCGGCCGCGATACACGCGAACGGATTCGCGCCCGACGAACCGGCGAGCCGCACGGTCGACGTCGACGCGTTCTGCTCGTGGTCCGCGTGAAGAATCAGAATGCGGTCGAGCGCGCGTACCAGCACGTCGTTGACCTCGTACTCCTCGGCCGGATTCGAGAACATCATGCGCATGAAGTTCGCGCTGTACGACAGGTCGTTCTTCGGATACACGAACGGTTGACCGACGCTGTACTTGTACGCCATCGCGACCAGCGTGGGCAGCTTCGCGATCATGCGGACCGCCGATACGTCGCGATGCTGCTGGTTCGTGATGTCGAGCGAGTCGTGGTAGAACGCGGACAGCGCGCCGACCGCCGCAACCAGAATCGCCATCGGGTGCGCGTCGCGACGGAAGCCGCGGAAAAAGAAGTGCATCTGCTCGTGCACCATCGTGTGCTGCGTGACGGTGTTCTCGAACTGGGCTTTCTGCTGGGCGTTCGGCAGTTCGCCCTTCAGCAGCAGGTAGCAGGTTTCGAGGAAGTCGGCGTTCTGCGCGAGGTTGTCGATCGGGTAGCCGCGGTAGAGCAGTTCGCCCTTGTCGCCGTCGATATACGTGATTTCGGAGTTGCACGCCGCCGTCGACATGAAGCCCGGGTCGTACGTGAATTTGCCGCTCTGGCCGTACAGCTTGCGGATGTCGATGACATCGGGGCCCAGCGAGCCCTGATAGATCGGCAGATCGATGGTCTGGTCGCTGTCCGAAAAGCTCAGCGTTGCGTGTGACTTCGAGTTCATCTACGTCTTCCTTTTGCTTGATACCGCACTCGCGCCGGCATGCATTCCCGAAGAAGTACGGGCATGCTCAGGCTCCGCTGCGCATTCTACGGGTCGGCGTGTGGTTGATTGCGTCGATTGATCGCAACAGTCCATCTCCTTGGGCGCAACATTCGTTGTCGCGGCGGGTGCATCGCGATGCCGATGAAAGTTGCACGAAGGTCGGAACACCAGCCGCAACAATGTTTTGCTGCCAGCACACTGCGTCGGACGTGATCCATCTGCGATACTCAGTCCGTGCATTGATGCTTGCGGCCCGCGATTCGAAGCGGGTTTTTTTGATCACACAGAAAAGCAGGACGAATACAAATGAATGTCTCTCTCGAAACGCTGTTTCCGGATCATGTCCATACCGAAGACCACACGGTCACCGCGCTGAATCATCAGGATATCGTCGTCGCGCTGTCGGCGGCGCTGAAGACGCAGGACGTCGCGGTGCTACACATGCTCTACCCGCGCACCGACGCGCGCACGCATCGCAGTCTCGACACGCTCGTCGACGTGCTGCATGGACACGGCCTGCATGAAGTCGCGGATCTGATCGCGCAGGAAGCGCACTATCTGTTGTTCAAGGACCCGGTGAAGGCGTGGAAGGTGTTCCACGAAATCCGCAACGACTCGCTCGCGATCGGCGTGCATCTGTACTATCACGGGCTCGTCGGCGAGGTGGCCGAACGCGCGCTCGACAAGGACGCGCATCGCAAGGCCTGATGCAGTAACGGCGATCGGCGGCGGCACGCGCCGGCCGATCGCCGTTGATTTTCGCTTTACTTGCTCAGCGCGCGCTCCTCGCCTGAATGAAATCATCCACGTAACGATTGAACGCGGACGGATGGGCGAGGTTCATGCCATGCGACGCACCGCGTACCGTTTCGCGGCGCGCATCGGGCAACCATCCCCGCAACGCCGTCACCGTGCGATGAAACATGTCGGGACTCTTCTCGCCGTCGATCAGCAGGACCGGGCAGCGCAGGTCGGCCGCGTCCTGCGGCACGTAGGCGGGCAGCGGATCGCGGAATTGCCGCGCGAGCGTGTGCGCGTTGTCCGTCGCCATGCGGCGAAAACCCGGGGTGCTCATCGCCCAGAAGCCGGGGCGGCTCACCGAATCGACGAACAGTTGCAAGCCTGCTTCGACCTCGCCGCTTTCGATCAACTGAGCCGCTTTCGCGCGCAATGCGTTGACCGTCTCCGGCAGGCTCGCGGGTGGACGTCCGGCGATCTGCAGCGGGCCGCCCGGATCAGCGAGCGTCAGCGTGCGCACGCGTTCGGCATGGCGTCGCGCGAAATGATAGGCGACGCAGCCGCCGCGCGAATGCCCGACCACATGCGCGGGCCCCGCGCCGAAACGCGCGATGAACTCCGCGACTTCATCGGCGTGGCTGCTCCAGCTGAACGGCAGGTCCGCCGCGCTATCCGTCACTGGCCAGTAATGCGTGAGACTGACCGCGACGCAGCGATAGCGCTTCGACAGACCGGCCAGTTGCGGCTGCCAGTAGCGGTAGTCGCACAACGAACCGTGCACGAACAGCAGCAACTCGCCGTCGCCGGCCTCGACGTAAGGCATGCGCAAGCCGCTACGTAGTCCGATGAAGGATGGCGATGACGACAGCGACGAAGCGGAAACAGATTGATTCACGGGTGAGCTACGGGCAGCGCGGCATCGGCGCGCGAATGCGCGCGGAGCCGGCAACAAGCATTGGAATGAGCATATCGGCGTCCCGGAAAATGGGACGCGATGCGTATTGTCACATAAGCGTCAGCGACGCGTCGGGCAGGTGTCTGCCGGGTGCCCCGACGGAGCGCCTATTGAGCACCCACGAAAAAAAGACGCACCATGCGGAAAAGCGAATCCTCTGCATCGCTTGCTCTGGCCGAGGCCGTTGTATTCCAGCTTTTCCGCGAACCACCCGCGCGTGGCGACAAAGGGACTACTCGTTTGGATTGTGCCCACCAATCCGGCAGCCAGCTTGCGCCTCATGCTCAATCAGATTGATACGGCCACACGGACCCAGCAGGGCATCTGCGATGGAATGGGGTGGAATGCAATTTGGCAGTCACCCAAGCCCCCATCCACCGCTCACGCGTCCCAGGCTTCGTCCACCCACCCCGCCGCGGCCGCCGCGCCCGCGCCACGCACCGCGCAGGTCAACGGTTCGTCGGCGACGTGCACGTCGAGGCCGATTTCCCGGCTCAAACGCCGCCCCAGATTGCGCAGCAGCGCGCCGCCACCGGTCAGCACGATGCCCTTGTGCGCGATGTCCGTCACGAGTTCGGCGGGAGCCAATTCGAGCCCGCGCTTCACCGCGCCGATCACCTGACTCAGCGGCCCTTCGATCGCCTCCGAAATATCGCGGTTGCTCAACTGCACCGTGCGCGGTAGCCCATCGTCGACGCTGCGGCCGGTTGCGTTCATCTGCTCGAGAGGCACGTCGTGCACGGCCGAGCCGATGGCTCTCTTGACGTGCTCGGCGGTCTGCTCGCCGAGCAGCACGCCATACAGATTGCGCACGTAGCCGATGATCGCCGCGTCGAAATTGTCGCCGCCGACGCGCACCGAGCCGCTATACGCGGTGCCGCCCAGCGCGATCACGCCGACCTCGGTGGTGCCGCCGCCGATGTCCACCACCATCGAGCCGGTCGCGTCGCCCACCGGCAGGCCCGCGCCGAGCGCCGACGCGAGCGATTCGCCGATCAGGCTGACCTTCCACGCGCCAGCCGCCTCGGCCGCTTCGCGGATCGCGCGGCGCTCGACGTGGGTCGCGGAGGCCGGCACGCACAGCGTGAATGCCGCGCGCCGGCTGAAGAGCGAGCGCGGCCGCGCCATGTCGACGAATTGCTTGATCATGTGTTCGGCGGCGGAGAAATTGGCGATGACGCCATGGCGCATCGGCCGCACCGCTTCGAGATTGCGCGGCACGCGGCCGAGCAGCTGGCGCGCCTCGGCGCCGATCGCGGCGATCCGCTTCGACCCGCTCGCGGGCTGCGTCTCGAAGCACACGACGGACGGCTGGTTCAGCACGATGCCGCCGTCGTCGGTATAGATAAGGGTGTTGGCCGTGCCGAGATCCACCGCCACGGAGTGGCGGAACAGTCGCTCAAAGAGCGGGTAATGCGGCGTCGGTCTGGCCATATGCAGGCTCTGATGTGTCGTTATGCGCCGTCCAAGGCGGTCTGGAAATGCGCCCCCGGTACCCCGAAGCCGCGCGACACGCCCGCTGGGCGTTGCGCTTCCCGCGCGGCGGGGGTGATTTTCAAGCTATTGCCCATATGACGGCAAGCCCGTCAGAATCTTTAGGGCCACTTTCTAGTGGGGTTGTGTCAATCGCGCGACAGCTCGCCCAGTGCGCGTTCCAGCGCGTCACGGCCGAGCGCGACGCCGTCGGCGGTGATCGTGTGGCCGACGCCGGGCAGCACGTAGGCGTCGACCGCATAGCCGGCGGAGTTGAAAGCGTCGGCCGCGGATTCGAGTTCACGCACCGGGATCACCTCGTCGTTCTCGCCGTGGACGAGCGTGAGCGGCGTCGCGCGGTTCGACGATACGATCGGCGAGGCGAGCCGCCCCGAATACGCGACGACGCCCGCCGCGCCCTCAACGCTCGACGCGACGTGATGCAGCGCCATGATTGAACCTTGCGAGAAGCCGACCAGCGCAAGCCGGTCGAAAGACAGCTGCCAATGCGCGAGCTCGGCGTCGAGCACGCGGCGCAGCGCCGGATAGGCGGCGGCGACGCGCGCCTCGCGGTTCGCCGCGCCGACGTCGCGCAGGCTGAACCACTGGCGGCCGCCGAAGCCGCCGTCGAAAGGATCGGTGCCGTCGAGCGACACGAACGCCGTGCGGGGCAGGTCCTCGCTCCAGATGTCGGCGAGCGGCATCAGATCGCGCGCGTTGCTGCCGACGCCGTGCATCAGCACGACGAGGCTCGTCGCGGGCGTGTTTTGCGGCGAGCGCCGCCAGCCGTGTTCGAATTGTTGCCAGCTCATGGGTGTGTGGTCCTTTTTTCCGTGGGATTGGGTATACGTTTCGGCCTTTGGTGACGCAGCCTCAGCCGCGAGCATACGCCGCGTGCCGCGTTCGCGCCGTCGGGCGCCGCATCGGCTGCTGCCGTGGCCGGCGCCGGCCGGCGATTGCAGGTATGCTTTTGCGCATCGACGGACCCGCCGACGCGGTACACGGTCCACGGCATCCTGCGCCGACCATGCATTGCGAATCGCGCGCCCTCGCCGTCCGTCCTCACGCCGTTCGCGCCGTCCGCCGAAAAACATCCGGAGAACGCCTTTTGAGCCAGCCCAACGCCGCGCCTGATTCCGCGTCGCCGCCGCCTCAGCCACCCGCGCCACCGCCGCCGCCCGCGCCTCTCGAAGGCGGCCGGCTGGTTCTCGCGACGATCGCGGTCGCACTCGCCACGTTCATGAACGTGCTCGACACGTCGATCGCGAACGTCGCGATTCCGACTATTTCCGGCAACCTCGGCGTCTCGGTCGACGAGGGCACGTGGGTGATCACCGTGTTCGCGGCCTCCAACGCGGTGGCGATTCCGCTGACCGGTTGGCTCACGCAGCGCATCGGCCAGGTGAAGCTGTTCGTCGGCGCGATCCTGTCCTTCACGCTCGCGTCGTGGCTGTGCGGCATCGCGCCGACGCTGCCTATCCTGCTGCTGGCGCGGGTATTCCAGGGCGCGGTGGCCGGACCGCTGATTCCGTTGTCGCAGGCGATCCTGCTCGGCTCGTATCCGAAGGAGAAGTCGTCGACCGCGCTCGCGCTGTGGGCGATGACCGCCACCGTCGGCCCGATCGCGGGCCCGGCGCTAGGCGGCTGGATCACCGACAGTTACAGCTGGTCGTGGATCTTCTACATCAACATCCCGGTCGGCCTGTTCGCGGCCGGCGTCACGTGGATGATCTACCGCACCCGCGAATCGCCGACGCGCAAGCCGCCGATCGACGTGGTCGGTCTCGGCCTGCTGATCACGTGGGTCGCGTCGCTGCAGATCATGCTCGACAAGGGTAAGGATCTCGACTGGTTCTCGTCGCCGGTGATCGCGATTCTCGGCCTCGTCGCGCTGATCAGCTTTGCGTTTTTCCTCGTATGGGAGCTGACCGAGGAGCACCCGATCGTCGATCTTCGGCTCTTTGAGCAGCGCAATTTTCTCGGCGGCACGATCGCGATTTCGATCGCCTACGGGGTATTTTTCGGCAATCTCGTGCTGCTGCCGCAATGGATGCAGGAGTACCTGAACTACCGTTCGATCGACGCCGGCCTCGTCACCGCACCGCTCGGCATCTTCGCGATCATTCTTGCGCCGATACTCGGCCGCGTGCTGCCGCACTCGGACGCGCGCGTGATCTCGACGGTCGCGTTCGTCGGCTTCGCGATCGTGTTCTACATGCGCTCGAAGTACGTAATCGAGATCGACACGTGGCACCTCGTGCTGCCGACGCTGCTGCAAGGCATTCCGATGGCGCTGTTCTTCGTGCCGCTAACGGCGATCATCCTGTCCGGCCAGCCGCAGAGCCGGATTCCGGCGGCGGCGGGGCTGTCGAATTTCGTGCGGGTGTTCTGCGGCGCGGTGGGCACGTCGATCGCGGGTACCGCGTGGAACAACCGCACGATACTGCATCATGTGCGGCTCACCGAGCAGGCGTCGGTCGACAACCCGTTGTTCGCGCAGCAGATCGACAACACTCAGTCGGTGCTGCATCTGAATCCACAATCGGCGAATGCGCTGTTCGATTTCACCGTGAACACGCAGGCCGCGATGATGGGCCTGAACGACGTCTTCTTTGTGTCGGCGATCATCTTCGTGCTGATCATTCCGCTGATCTGGATCACGCGGCCGGCCAAGGGCGGCGGTGGACCGGATGCGGCCGGCGCTCATTGAGGCAGATTCGTTTTCGTGCGACGGCGACGCTCGCGCGGTGGCCACGAAGCGGCGTCAGCGGAAATAGCGCGCCGGCGTATCGCCGAACGCATCGCGAAACACCGCGATAAACGACGACACGTCGTTATAGCCGACTTCGAGCGCCACCTGCGTGACGCTCTCACCGGCGCCCAGATGTTCGAGCGCGGCCAGCAGACGCAACTGCTGGCGCCATTGACCGAAGGTCTGCCCCGTTTCCTTCGCGAACAAACGCGCGGCCGTGCGCGCGGTCACGCCCGCGGCCGCGGCGAGCTCCTCCAGCACCAGAGATTGCGCGGGATTCGCGCTGAGCGCCTCGGCGATGCGCCGCGCGCGCGGATCGGCCGGCCAGTTCAAGCCAAGCGGCGCGGCGGGCAAGCCGGCGACGCGATCCAGCAGCACCTGCAGCAGACGGCGGGCGGGTTCATCGGGCGTGTGATCGTGCGGCAGATCGGCCGCGGCGGCGAGCAGCGCCTGCACCAGTGTGTCGGGGATCAGCGCGCCGGTCTGCGCGGGCAGCGGCGCGGCGGCGGCGGCGGAGTCGTCGGTGGCGTCCATTGCGGCATTGGTTGCGACGTAGAGCGAATACGACTGCACCGGGCGCGTCGCGTGCAGGCAGTGCTGCGTATTCGCGGCGATCCACAGCGCGCGGGCGGGCGGCACGACCCAACGGCCGGATGCCGTGCGCACGGTCAGCACGCCTTCGCTGACGTGAATCAGACGCGCGCGCCGATACGCGCGCCACGGCTCGTCCAGCGTCGCATGGCGCTCGCCGACCACGAAGACCGCTTGCTCGATGCCGTCCGGATCGAAGGCTTCCGTCATGGTGTCTGCTCTGACGCGGGACGTCCGCGAAGGGAGCAAGATTAGCACGCGCGCGGGGCGCGGCTGCAAGGCGGGCTAACAGGGTTCGGCCACCATGAGCGCGCACCCCGCCTAAGGCCTGGTTACCCCGCCCGCTTCACCAACTCCTCCAGCACCGTCCGATACGAAGTCATGCCAATCACCCACTCGTCGGCGGCGTGATGCTGCTCTCGGTCGCACTGGGCTTCTTGATCTATCCACTCGTCGAAGGCCGCGAATCCGGCTGACCGGATTGGATCGTCGCGATGTTCGCCTGCGCACTCGGCTGGTGTCGCGAAGCGGGAACCGTACGTGCGCAGCCACGTATCGTTGATCAAACCGTGGTCTTCGAAACCGTTGAGCTTCAAGGTACTCAGAATATTGAAACCGAGTTCGCCCAGCACGGCATCGAGACGTCCTTCAGCCTCGGCGTTCAAGATCCACTGAAACCACGGGGATACCTTGGCGTTTGCTCGCCATCGGTCAACCAGCGTTGCCTGGCCGAACGGCGTGGGTCCGTTGACGCTGATGATGCGCCGCACGCGATCCGGATGGCGAGACGCGAGACCCATACCAACCGGCCCGCCGAAATCATGCATGACGAGCGTTATCTCCCGCAGGTCTAGTGCTAACACGAAGCGTTCGAGATTGTCGCCGCTGGTTACTACACCGGCAGTTGGCTCATCTTGAACGGAACATCGCTCGAAACATGGTCGACATTCGGCGGCGCTGGGGCAATCGGATTCGCAGCGTCCGCGACCTCTTCATGGCTGGGCGGCCCCTCATGCAGTGCGCATACGCCGTTTGAACCTCGCAAGGCTGCGACCAGTTGAATCCGCCACTCTGAACGGCCTTTCGAATTGCATATAGCGGCCTTTCAATATTCACCGAGGCCAATTTCACGCGCGGCCTTGACCGCGAAGCGGGCAATCACCCTGAATCGTCATTGAGGCGACTTTGTGCGCCATTCCGTTGCTGCTTTATTTTTCTCGCTAGAATCACCGGCTGCCACTCCGTCACACTGCTCCCGATACATTCGGCTTTTCTAACAATCCACTTTTGATTAGAAGGAAGACTATATGTCAAGCGATTCGAGCAAACTGGATTTGGGCGATTTCGAGAGGTATATGGAAACTCTCGTGCGTGACTGGCACGTTCCGGGAGTCGGTGTGAGTATTGTCAGGAATGACGAGGTCGTGATGACGCAGGGGTACGGCCATCGTGACGTTGCGAAGGCGCGGCCATTTACTTCCTCGACACTGTTTCCAATCGCGTCGAATACGAAACTTTTTACCGCTGTCGCCGCAGGTCTGCTGGTTGAACGTGGCCTGCTGAGTTTCGATGAACCGATTCGCAATGCGGTACCCAGTCTGCGGTTTTATGATCAGTCACTTGATGCGGCAGTCACATTACGCGACATGCTCGGGCACAAAACCGGTGTGCCGCGTTATGACATGATCTGGTACGAATCGGACTACTCGACGAAGGATCTCTTTGATCGCATCCGGTTCATGAAGCCGATTGCTCCGATGCGCTCGCGGCTCATCTACAACAACATGATGTACGAAGCGGTCGGCCATATCATCGAGCTGATAAGCGGTAAGCCATGGGAACAATTCATCAGCGACGAGATTCTGGTGCCCCTTGGTATGCACCGAACCTTGTTCACGTATGGCGACGCAAAAGCCGACGACCAGGGAGACTACGCGTTACCTTTCTCTGAACGACGCGACAGTAATGAATTTTGGCAACCCCCTGCGCCGAAAGATGACAAGTCCAGTCCGGCGGGCAGCATCGTCTCCAGCCTGGAGGACATCGCGCGCTGGTCGATCATGCTGATGAACGACGGACGGATCGACGGCAAGCAAGTCATACCCGAGAGCGTTCTAAAAGCGACGCTCGCTCTCGGCTTGCCGTGGCCAACCGAAATGAGTGACGTGTTCGGCTTCAAAACCGATCTTAACGGCATCTACGGCATGGGACGCATGACGGCCGCGTTTCGGGGTCATCTGTTGACGAGTCATGGCGGCACGCTGCGTGCGTTTCATTCGCAGGTGTCATATTTGCCGGAAGAGAAGATCGGTGTTTCCGTATTCGTGATAGGCGACCATTGCTCCCCGCTAAGCAACGCAATCGGCTTCGATATCTATAGTCGCGCACTTGGCCTCAAAGAGACCGACTGGACAGCGCGCCTGCTCGACTTTCGCAAGAAGGCAAAGGCGACAATGCGCGAGGCCCGAGAACGGGCCGTGCCACGTGCGGTTCCGAACACACAGCCGTCGCACAACTTAGCGGATTACGCCGGCTCGTACGAGCACCCGGCGTATGGAACGCTGGATATCACAACTGACGGCACGCAACTCCAGTTCGAATTCCGTCAGGTCAAGCTGCCCCTTAACCATTTCCACTACGATCGCTTTGACACGGCTGATGACGAGACAAATGGCGCATGGTCGGTTTCGTTCCTTACAAGCATGCTCGGCGATATAGATCGCGCGGCGATACGGCTTGATCAGGCGGAAGCCGTGTTCGCTCGTCTGCCAACGCTACCCGATGCGGACGTCCTCGCAAGACTTGTCGGCACGTACGAAACGCCTCTTGGCAGGAAGATCGGTGTCAAGCTGAGTCGAGACAACGATATCGCATTGTTCCATCCGGGCGAACCGGCCGATGTCCTGAAACCATTCAAAGGCCTGCAATTTCGCAGCAGCGATTTCCCGGACATCACGTTTGAATTCGTTCTCGAAGAGGACGGTCGTGCGAAAGCGCTTCGCCACTGGAATGCACATGTCGAATTGGAGTGGCCGCGCATCGACGACTCCATCCCTGCTGACGCGCTCGAAAGCGACGGGCTGCTCAAGAGTTAGCCTCGCGTTCCCGGCAGACGGCTGTGGGTACAGCTAACTGCCCAGACACGTCGCCTGCTCACGTGCTTTTATAGAACCATCCTTTCCCGATGCACCGCCTTCGTCATGACAACCTTTGAACCGGTCACATTGACTACCACGCGTCTCATTCTGCGGCCGCTGCGTCATGAGGACGCGCAATGGCTGTTTGCGATCTGGTCAGATCCTGAGGCAATGCGCTATTTTCCGTTTCGAGCGATGACATCGCTAGACCAGGCAACGGATCGCGTCTCACGCAAATTGAAGACGTCAGCCGGCGGCCAGGATTTCATCTGCGTAGTTGAATTGCGGGCGACCCGTGAAGTGCTCGGCGACTGCGCTCTCTTTAATGCGAACGAGCAATGCCGACGCGCGGAGATAGGCTTTAGTCTGAAACGCAAGCATTGGGGAAACGGATTTATGCGAGAGGCGGCTTCTGCGCTAATCGAGCATGGTTTCGGCACGCTGAATTTACACCGGATTGAAGCGGATATCGACCCACGGAATTCAGCCTCGGCGCGTCTTCTCGAGCGGCTCGGGTTTATCCGTGAAGGGTTGTTGCGTGATCGTTGGATAGTTGGCGACGAGGTGTCAGATAGCGCGTTGTATGGCCTGCTTGAACGTGATCGTCTGGCCTATATAGACACTAACTGCCGTTAGAGACACTCAATGTCGCCGAAAGCAGCCGCTCGACGGCTCGACCACGTCGCCGCGCTAACACAGAGAAAGCTAGCGGCGCGGAGAATCATTGGAACTGCTAGCGCCACCCCATTCGCGCTCCCGACCCGGCAACTCCTGCAGCATAGTCATGAACGCTCGCACCTTCGCGCTCAGAAGCCGGCGCGAATTGTAAAGGGCCCAGATTTCCACGGGCGAGCCCGCCTTTCCCCAACAGGCGAGTCTTCCTGTCGACACATCATGCTCAACCAGCAATCTGGGCAAGAGCGCCGCGCCTACGCCCTCGAGCACCGCGTCACGCACCATCAGCAACGATGACAGCCGCAACACGGGCATCGGCCTGATCGCTATCGCACCACCGTCTTCCGTTCGCATGTGCCATAACGCGCCTGATGGTGCCGCGGCCGACATAACGGCCGGCACCTCCAGCCCGGTTGAATCGGGTGCCGTTGTGGAAGGTATCGACATGCCCGGCGCCGCGACCACGAGGCGCTCGTCACCGAGGATGCGCCGTCCCACGAGTTGCTCGCCATGCGCCGGGTCGATACGGATCACGAGGTCGTAGCCGTCCTCCACCGGATCCACGATGCGGTCTTCTGCAATGACCTCAAGTTCGACCTGCGGATAGGCGAGCGCAAAGCGCGCAGCGATCCGGCACAGCACGACATGCGCGAAAACGACAGGCGCGCTGATGCGCAGCCGCCCGCGCGCCACCGGGGCGCGTGAGGCGAGCGCTTCACCCGCCTCCTGAATCTCAGCCATGAGCCCCCGCGTGCGTTCATGGAGTGCAACGCCCTCTTCCGTCAGACGCAGCCTGCGTGAGCCTCGCTCGATCAGCCTGACGCCGAGGCTTTCCTCGAGCTCGGCCACGCGCCGCGAGAGGGTGGCCTTGGGGCGGTCGAGCGCCCGGCTGGCGGGCCCAAAGCCACCGTGCAGTGCAACTGCATTGAAATCGCCGAGCGACGTCAAATCCATGATCGTTCCGTTTACGAGACGAAGTGTATGAATTCTGGCACTTTCGACTATTGAGCGAAACGACTATTGTTTGTCTCACGGGCTGACCCAGCCCATCCACTTCAAGGAGATACCCATGGCAGTCCTCGTTACAGGCAGCACGGGCGTGATCGGTAAGCAGGTTATCGAGCATCTGGGCGGCAGCGGTGCCGAGGTACGCGCGCTGACCCGCACACCGGAGAAAGCGCGATTTTCTGGTGGCGTCACCGCAGTGAAGGGCGACCTGTCCGACGTCGACGCGGTGCGGCAGGCGATGATCGGCGTCAGCACGTTGTTCCTGCTTGCGCCCAACGTCGCGGACGAGCTGACTCAGGCGGTGCAGACCCTGAGCGTCGCACGGGAAGCGGGTGTGAAAGGCGTGGTTTATCTGTCGGTGTTCAAGGGCGCCGAATACGTCGACGTGCCGCATTTCACCGGCAAACATACGGTCGAGCGCATGATCGAACACCTCGACCTGCCGGTGACAGTGCTGCGCCCCGCGTATTTCATCCAGAACGACGTCCGGCAGAAAGACCCGCTGCTTTCGCACGGCGTCTACGGCATGCCAATTGGCGCGAAAGGCATTTCCATGGTCGACGTCCGTGATATCGGCGAGGCTGCCGCGCGCGAACTGCTGCGCCGCGAGCGTGGCTCAAACCCGCTGCCGCGCGAGACCTACGAACTCGTCGGTCCTGACGCGATCAATGCGCAGACCGTGGTTTCGATCTGGGCCGAGGCGCTGGGACGTCCCGTCCGCTACGGTGGCGACGATCTCGACGTCCTTGAGCAGCGCCTCAAGTCGGTTGCTCCTGCCTGGCTCGCATACGACATGCGGCTCATGATGGGCCGGTATCAGCAGGACGGCGCGGTCGCGTCCAGCGCGGAGGTCGAGCGTATGGCGACGCTGCTGGGACGGCAACCGAGATCCTATCGGGACTTTGCTGTCGCCATGGCTGCGGCGTGGGCTAAGGACTGACCTGCCAGGATACGCGATCGCGACTTTCAGAGGCTGGCACGCGCGACGGGGGGCTTGACGGGGCCGACCCCTACTCGCGGGTGTATTCCGCTGCTTATGAAGGCCGCGCGGATATCGACCCAGCGTGACACTCGTGGCTTCAGGGAGCGGACGTCCGTAAATCGTCTCCAGAAGCACGAACGATTCAACGCGTTTCCCGCCGACTTCAGTCAGGGCCTCGCATCCTCTGGCTTGGGGCCCCTGGCATCAGCAAAGCGGCTTTGTACCGCGACGAGTTGGTCATCAGTGGTCGCCACTAGCCACAACCGTGCGTGCTCCGCGATTTGGCGGTTGTGGTCCTTCAACGGGCCCATTGCCGCGGCGGACTTCCATACCACGGGGCCAATTCGGCTGCTCCTGCCCGACGGCGCACCCACCAGCAGGCAGTATGGCCCAAGAGGAAGCGAAACAAACGGAAGGGCCGGACTAGCGCGCACGCGCCAGTCGATGAACGGCGCCTCGCTAATGAGCAGGGGCGTGGGCAAGCCGTAAAGCACACTGAAATCGTACAGCGCCAATTGCTCGCGCATGCCCCCGTAGATACGTCGGATATCGTCGACAACCGCAGCGCGGATTTCATCCTCGAACATGGGTTCTTGCGCATAGCGTGCGGCGGCCTGCTGGGCGCTCAACTGATATGCGCTGAACAGGCCGAGTTCCATGCAGTCCTGCACTGCGCGCTGGACCTCCACGATAGTGCCGGCCTCCTCGGGCCTGCCTAACTGCGCTGCCCTCAAAAACCGGGCGAGCCCCGCCTCCTGGATCGCAGGACCTTCCACAGGCGCATCGTCGTCAGCATCCTTGTCGAGCGGCACGTAAATGTATTCTTCGGCCGCGAAGCGCGACTTCTTGCCTTCGTCAAACTTGATTTCGCCATCGGTGCAGTCCAGATATCGGGTACCGATTCGGCCATGCTCCCAAACCCAATTCTTCAGGAGCGGACGTAGCGGATGCAGTCTGTCTTGATTAGCCATCGAAGCCTCCAGGTGCCCCAGTATAGATCCACATGACCGCTTGCTACGTTGTGGAGGGACATGGCATCAAATCTAACCAGTGGATCGGCCTTTTCAAATCGGGCTTTGGGTCTCGCTGGCCAGGCACAGACTGGCCAGATCGGCCGCCCTCGAAATACTTGACGGGGACGGACTCAGGGCTTGTGGCAGCCGCTCAGGCGACCTCGCGGAGCCGTTCGCGACCGTCTCAAATTGGCCGATTGCTGACTTACAACCTCACGGCACGATCGCGTCAGAGCCGAGGACGCCCATCAAGGTCTTCGCGTTGCGCTGCCCCTGATCCTCGATATTGTTGTTCTCTACACCGACGAGCGTTACGCGCGACGTTGAGGACCGTGAGCCCGCAAAGCAGATTGCTTATCTACTTTGAGGACACCCGTCGAGGAGCGGCAGCCCGTACCGACTGTTGCTCACGCGTGACGGGCCTTCGGGCTGTTTCGCCTTTGCGTGAGACAGAGCGCTGTCTGGCATCCTTGGGCAAGCGCTGCGGATTGCCAAGGATCTCGACCAGCCGTGCCTCGCATTCGGAAAACGAGTACCCGCGCCGCTGCGAGACCATGAAGGTGAGGGGGCGCATGTGCCATGCGCGCCGTTGGAGTTCGACAAGTGTTCCATTCGCAAGGTCCTCCGCAACCAGATGATGCGGCATGTGCCCCCAGCACAAGCTTCCCCTGAGCAGATCGTGCTTCGCGCCGAGATCATTCACCAGCCACTGGCGTTCACTAGCGACGCCCTGTTGCGTCTTTTCCGCATCAGGCTGATTGTCGGTTACGACGAGCTGGATGTGCCGGCCGAATTCCTCTCGCGGGATCGGCCCCGCGATTGCGGCCAGCGGATGCGATGGCGCACACACCGTCACCATTTGCGCGTCACATAGATGCTGTCTTTCAATGGTACCTGGACTCAGTTCCGGCACGTCCGTGATCGTCACCGCCAATGCGCACGTGCCCTCGAGAACCAAACGCTCGCCGCCCTGCATGGTTGTCATGCGCAGATTGATTGCAACCGTTGGAAAGTCCGCCTGCAGGGCGCGCAGGCATTCGATCAGGTGCGTACGCGGAAAATAGGTGTCTACGGCAATGGACACCTGCGGGACCCCGGCCTCAGAAATCGCAACCGCGCGCATCTTCATTTCCTCGGTGCGTGAGATTACCCCACGAGCATCGGGCAGGAGGCTGCGGCCCGCGGCTGTAAGCGTCGCTTTGCGAGTGTTGCGCTCAAACAGCATCACATCAAAGGCACTCTCGAGCGCGTTGATCGCGTGACTGATCGCCGACTGTGCACGCCTCAGCTCCCGTGCGGCTCCGGAAAAGCTCCCGTAATCACAAACGGCGACGAAGGCCCGAAGTTGATTGATGGTGACGTTGTCGAGCACAGTTATATCCAAATAGTAGATGGTACTTATACATATTCAGTCAATTGTCTTCATGAATCAAGAGCGCCAGAATTATGTTTTCGCTCTTGTCTCAAAGGATTGCATGACATGAACAGACTGAATGGAAAGACCGCCGTGATCACCGGTGGCGCTACCGGCATCGGCCTCGCCGCAGCAAAGCGCTTCATCGAGGAAGGCGCCTTCGTTTTCATCTTCGGCCGCCGGCAGGAAGCGCTCGACGCCGCCTTGGCCAGCCTCGGGCCCAATGCCCGCGCGGTAAAGGGCTCAGTCTCCGATCTTGCCGACCTCAACCAACTCTACGCGGCGGTGAAGTCCGAGCGCGGAACTCTCGACATTGTCTTTGCCAATGCCGGGGCGGGAAGCCCGCTTCCGCTCGGCAAGATCACCGCCGAGCACATTGACGAAATTTTCGACACCAACGTGAAGGGTACGATTTTCACGGTCCAGGAGGCGCTGCCGCTGATGGGCCAGGGCGGTTCAATCATCCTGACTGGGTCGAGCGCCGGCACCACCGGCGCCCCGGGATTCACCGCCTACAGCGCGAGCAAGGCGGCCGTGCGCAACCTCGCGCGGACTTGGGCGGCGGACCTCAAGGGCACTGGCATCCGCGTCAACGTGCTGTCGCCCGGGGCGACGGCGACCGAACTCGCGAAGGAGGCGCTGGGCGAGGAAGGCCAGAAGGCGTACGGCGCGATGACCCCGCTCCAGCGCATGGCTGATCCCGCAGAGATTGGAGCGGTGGCCGCCTTCCTGGCCTCGCAGGACAGCAGCTTCATGACCGCCAGCGAAGTCGCCGTCGACGGCGGCCTTGCGCAACTCTGACGTGCAACCCCACGGCGCCCGCACGATTTTTCGGAGCGCCCCAGGGTTCAACAAACAGAAGGAAAATCTATGAGCTACGCAATCATCGGCTTCGGCAAGATCGGTCACGCGCTTGCCAAAGCGTTTGCCCGCAAAGGCATTGAAGTGTCCGTTGCAACCACGCGCGACCCGATAAGCTTTGCGTCCGACGCGGCCGCGATCGGACCCACGATCATTCCCAAAAAACTGGCGGAAGCGGTCAAGGCGGACATCATTTTTTTGGCTGTCCGTTTCGAGGCGCACCCGGATGTCGCCAAGGCGCTCCACACCTGGCACGGGAAGACCATCGTCGATGTGACCAATGCCTACGGCGTACCCCCTGACGAACTGGGAGGTCAGCCTTCTTCCAGGTTCATCGCGCAGGCCTTCAATGGCGGACGACTGGTCAAAGGCTTCAACCATTTGATCGCTGCGACGCTTGACCAGGATCCGGCCGTGCATGGTGGCAAGAGAGTCGTGTTCCTGGCGAGCGACGATGAAGACGCTGCGACGGAGATTGGTGTGCTCGCGGAAAATCTCGGCTTCGCGCCGATCAAACTTGGCGGGCTCTCGGAAGGTGGAAAGCTTGTGCAGGCGCGCGGAAATAGCTGGGGTCAACTGATCTTTAAGGACCTTGTCAAGTTCGACGGATGACCACAACGCACGCGATCGGATCCGAAGGAAATGGAGAATTCCCATGAGTACCGAGACGAACGTTCAGACTGTGAAGGATTTCTTCGCCGCCGTCGGCCGCGGCGACAGGGACAATCTGCGGGCGCTGGTCGCCGAAGAAATAGAGTGGATCATCCCTGGCGAGGGCTGGCCGTTGGCCGGGACCCATATCGGGCACGCGGGATTGGAGGATTTGCTTCAGAAAGCTTCCAAAGAAATGGAGATTACGTCCCCAGAGCCTCCCGAATTCCTGGCGCAGGGAGACCGGGTCATGGTCGTAGGTTTCGCAAAGGGCAAGGTCAAGGCGACGAACAGCACGTTCGAGGATCATTTCGTTTTCGCGATCTCCCTACGGAATGGCAGGCTGACGAACATCCGGGAGTATGTCGACACGCAAGCGCTGGCGCGAGCCTCGGAGATGGACGCGAGCCCCAGGCCCTGACCCGTCAAGACCTAACGACGGCCCAGTTCCCTTGCTGACTGGACAGGGCTGCCGTCTCCCGCGGTACGTTCCCCTACTCGCTCTGCTGAGCCGAAGCCGGGACGGTCACGAGGATGCCGGCGGTGGCCAGCGACATCGCGAGAGGGAGAAAGAAACGAAGTGGACGCACGCGAATCTCCTTGCAGCTGTTAAGGGGAGGAGAAAAATGTCCATGCGTCCGATAGTAGACCGCGCCTGTCTGGCGGCGGTAACGATATTATTTCGCCCTAAGGCTAAGCTGAACAAGCCACCAAATCGGCGACGTGTCAGCGACTTGAAGGTTGCCTTGGTACGCCGCATCGAATGCGTGCCATACGCTGTCGGATCAAGCCCTGCGGCCTCCGCCCATCGACGTATCATCCGCGCGTATTGCCGGGTTGAAAGATGCCGGGACGCGCCCAGGATCGGCAAGCCAGTGAAGAATCGCCACATAGCTGAAAATACCCGGCATCACAGCTGCGCATGCCCGTGCTGTCACTTCGAACAGCACATCCACGGCCCTTGGTGAAGCCGGGGGGCAAGCCCAACACGCCATCCGGCGATGAAACGTCGCGACACGACCACCAATCGGCGCGGTGTCACGCTAACCGGTTGGTTGAGTCCGCCATATGCTTGTCAATTATTCTTAGCATCGCAGATAAATAATTTTTTACGCTTTCCAGTTCTTCACTACCGAGTGTGTCATCAAACTCTGCCAGACTACGGTTGACCGCCTCGAAACAGGCATTAACCGTTGCACGACTGCCTGGAATGAAACGCAGCAGGATGCGCCGCCCATCGGTCGGATCGGGCTCACGGGCTATTAGCCCTGCTTTTTCGAGGTTCTTCAGGGATGTCGTGATACTACCTGGCGATAACCCCATCAGCTTCGACAGCCGGCCTGGCGTGACGGGTTGCACCTCGTCGAAATAGGCGACTTCGAGGCATTCCATGTCCGTAACGCTCAGTCCCAGACGCTCAGCCACGAACTGGTTGAAAGCCGCCAGCTTGACGCCCAGCATGAATCGCAGCTTGACGATCTCCGCGCATCGTTCCGCATGTGTCATGATTTCTCTCCAACCATCACTGTAATGGCACTGCGTCACCTGCCTGGCCAGCCATCGTCGGCAGCAGCACGCGAAGGATCTGAATAAAAGCCGGACCCAGCAATATCAGCATCAGCGTCGGAAATATGCAGAATATCAGCGGAAACAGCAATTTGACCGCGATCTTCCCAGCCGCCTCTTCCGCCTTCAGCCGTCGCTTGAGCCGCAGGTTGTCCGAGTGCACGCGCAACGAATCGCCCATGCTGGTGCCGAAGCGCTCGGCCTGAATCAGCATGGAGACCAGCACGTCGATTTCCTCGACGCCCGTGCGCTTTGCCAGGTTCTTGAGCGCCGCTTCCTTGCTCAAGCCCGCTCTCAGTTCGAGCAACAGAAGCTGGAGTTCAGCGCTCAGCGTCCGGCTCTTGATGTCCATTTCATCGGCCACTTTCATCAACGCCGCATCCAGCCCGAGGCCCGCTTCCACGCAGACCGTGAGCAGATCCAGCGCGTCGGGAAAGTCCTCGAAGATCGTCTGCTGGCGCTGGTGCACCCGGCGCGCGAGCGCCATATTGGGCAGGTAGTAGCCGATTCCCGCAAGCACGAGCAGCAACAGTAGAAGCAGATGGTTTTTTTCGTTCGAGAGGTACGGGCCGACCACTACAAGGCAGACAAGCGGCAGCCCGATCACGAGGACTGTCTTGGCAGCAAAGTAGAACCCGGGAGCGGTCGCGTCGCGCCAGCCGGCGTGCATGAATTTCGTGCGCAGTGCCGAATTCTCCCAACCTTCTTTGGGGATCGAAAGTTTCGCAATCGGCTTCGAAGCTTCCGCAATCTTCCTTACCCATAGAGCCTCCTCGCCGTCCGCTGCTTCTGGCGAATTCTGCTCGTTTCCGGTGAGCTTGCTGAGGCGGCGGTGGATCGAGTTTGGCATTAGCAGTGCCATCACGCCGAATGAGAAAAGGGCGACGATTGCGAATACGGCGGCCAGCAATAGGAGTTGTTCTGTTTTCATGGCGGGCATGGGATGGACCCATCCTCAAAGAATGGAAATGGCACACTTTCGTTAAACATGGATACGGATGACTTTGCGCATCCAGATCACGCCGAACACCATCATGACGAGCGACACGCCAACCAGCTTGATGCCGGCCGGGTCGGTCCACAGAATCCGAAGGAAGCCCGGATTAATAATCGAGATTACGAACGCCACCACAAACGGCAAGGCACCCAGAACCCACGCCGACAGTCGCCCTTCGGCCGACAGCACCCTGACCTTGCCGAGCAGCGCCAGCCGTGCCCGGATGATCTGGCTGATGTTGCCGAGTATTTCAGCCAGGTTGCCACCGCTCTCACGCTGGATCAGCACTGCGATCACGAAATAGCGCAGGTCGCTGATCGGTATGCGGTTGGCAAGGCCGCCCAGTGCGTCATTGAGCGATACGCCAAAATTGATCTGGCCGAACGTCGTGCGAAACTCGCCGCCGATCGGCTCGGGCATTTCATCGCCCACCATGCCGAGCGCCGCCGAGAACGAATGTCCGGCCCGGAGCGACCGGCCGATCATGTCGGCAGCCTCCGGCAGCTGTTGCTCGATCTGCTTCATCCGCTTCGCCTTCGCGCGGTTGACCCTGAATGGCGCGATCATGCCGGCGATCAGGATTGCGGCAAGAAGCGGCAGCAGCGGCACATAGATCGCGCTGCCCGCGATCCAGACCACGAGTGGCGGCAACACGGTGTAGGTAAGGAGCCTCCCCATCGACCAGTCCAGCCCGGACTGAACCAGCCAGCGGTCCACCGTCTGGATGCGCGGCACCCACAGCAGCAGCCTGGTCAACAGTGGCGATGTGCTCAGTTCGCGCTGCTTGAGAATCGACACCGCCTTGTCATTGCCGTGCCCGCCGGCGGACATCATCCGGATGCGGTTTTCCAGACGCTTCGCCTCGCTGCTGTGCCCGCTCTGCCACCAAAGATAGCCGGCTTCGATCAACAGGATGATCGTGAAGAAAACCAGAATGACGAATCCATAGAATAGATAGTTCATTTCCAGATACCTCGCAGGCGCATAGCCGTGGCCGCCGCCCGTTGTTGTTTCCCCGCTGCGTTCGTCATGCGGGGCTCATACCGGGTAATGCCTCGACGGGTCGTACAGCGTATCGGGCACGGCCACGCCAAAAGCCTGGAGTCGGTCGGAAAATTTCGGCCGCACGCCCGTCGCGCAGAAATGCCCGCACACCTTCCCGCTCTTGTCGACCCCCGCGCGCTTGAACGTGAAGATCTCCTGCAGGTTGATGATGTCACCCTCCATCCCAGTAATTTCCTGGATGCTGGTGATCTTCCGGCGCCCATCCGTCAGACGGGCTGCCTGGACAATGACACCGATCGCGGAGCTGATCTGATGGCGTGCGGACTTCGGCGGCAGATTCAGCCCGGCCATGCCGATCATGTTTTCGAGCCGGGTCAGCGCGTCACGCGGCGTATTAGCGTGCACCGTGGCTAGCGATCCTTCGTGCCCGGTGTTCATTGCCTGCAGCATGTCCAGTGCCTCCGCGCCGCGCACTTCGCCGAGGATGATCCGGTCAGGCCGCATCCGCAGTGCATTGCGCACCAGCGAGCGCTGGGTGATCTCGCCTTTGCCTTCGATGTTGGGCGGACGCGTTTCGAGCCGCAGCACGTGCAGCTGACGCAATTGGAGTTCGGCCGCGTCTTCGATCGTGACGATCCGTTCATCGGACGGAATAAACCCCGACAGCACGTTGAGCAGCGTCGTCTTGCCGCTGCCGGTACCGCCTGAAATCAGCACGTTCACCTTCGCAGCGGACAGCGCTTCGAGCACCTGCATCATCGGCGGCGTGACGCTTTGATACTCGATCAGGTCTTTCACGCTCAGCGGATTGACCGCGAACCGGCGAATGGAAAGCAGCGGCCCATCGATTGCCGATGGCGGAATGATTGCGTTCATGCGCGAGCCGTCCGGCAGACGTGCATCGACCATCGGGTTCGACTCATCGATTCGGCGACCCACGCGCGAGACGATCTTTTCGATGATCTTCATCAGATGCGCATCGTCGTAGAACGTCACGTCGGTCATCTCCAGCTTGCCGCGACGTTCGACATAAACATGCTTGTAGGTGTTGACGAGAATGTCGGAGACGGTCGGATCCGCCAGCAGTGCTTCGAGCGGGCCGAAGCCGAGCATCTCGTCACGCACGTCGCGCACGAGCTGCCGCCGCTCGACCTCGTTGATTGGCACGTTGTCTTCTTCGACGATGCGCTCAACCAGTTGCGCGAGTTCATGCTGGATCTGTTCGGTCGAAAGGCGCTGAAGCTTTTCCAGTTCGACGCGATCGATGATGGCCTGATGGACGTTCTTCTTGAGTTCCTGATACGCGCGCTTGACCATCCGGTTGCGATTGAGATTCTCATCCTGGGCGGACGCACCGCCCTGATCGGAGAATTGCTCGCGCAACGTCAACACGTTTTCCATTTTTTCTCTCCTCTATCTCACGCCCGGCCCAGCACCGGCCTGTTGAAGAACTTCTGCAAGATGCCGCCCCGTTCGGTCTCGGCCTGCGGCGATAGGGAGCGCACCAGTTCACAGAGGCCTTTAGCCACACCGCTCGATCTGGCGAGCCGCAGAATCGGCACGCCCTGATTGATCGACGCAGACACCGAAGCGCCGTCTTCCGGAATCACGCTGGCCACCCGCAGGCCCAATGCCTTTTCCAGTTCCGGCAACCCGACTGGTCCTTTCTTTTCATAGCGGTTGACCAGCACGCGCACCTTGTCGCTGCGGTAGCCGAGCGAGCGGAAGATATCGAGCAGACGCCGGCCGCCGCGCAGATACGGCAGACTCAGTTGCAGCACCGGGAAAATACAGTCGCTCTGGTCGAGCGCCGCGATGGACACATTGCTGATGCTGTGACCGATATCGAAGATGACGAGATCGTACCGGTGCCTCACCAGATTCAGGATGCGCTGCAAATGCTCGGGCTTGATTTCTTTCGCCTTGGCTGGATCGAGCGCGCCGGCCAGCACATCGAAACCGTCGCTGACATGGGTCAGGCACGCATCGAGAAACGCGGGATCGAGCCGCTCGATCTGTGCGCTGACATCAGCGAGGGTGGCAGGTGGCGTGATTTCGGACACCAGGAATGCCGCTTCGCCGAATTGATGGTCGAGATCGATCAGCAGCGCGCGCTTACCCGCTGTCGACGCCGCAAACGCCAGATTTGCCGCAAGGAACGACGTGCCGCTTCCGCCCTTGCAGGAAATGAATGAAATCACCGTGCCTTCGCGTCGCGTGCCGTTCGACTTCATGGCGATGCGTTCGACGGCATGCCGCAAATCCTGAGGATCGGCCGGCCACGGCTGGACGTCCCGCACCCCCGCGCGCATGGCGCGAATGAGCAGGTCCGCGCACGGCGACGGCGTCAGCAACATGCAGGTCAGATCGGCATGCTTCGTCGCAATAGCCGACAGTGCGTCGAAGTCCTGTTGTGTCAGTTGCGAGCCGTCGGATATCAGCAGGTCGACGCCATCAAGCGCTTCCTTGTTCGTGCAGAGATCAGGCAATCCTGCCGTCGACGTCTTGACGCGATGATGGGAATCGCTCGCCTCGACAATCCGCGCAATCACGCTGGCATGCGCTGGATCGGGTGAAATTATGAGAATGTCGATCATTTCATGCTTCCTGTCACGGACGATGGCTTAACTACAGGTGGGATTGGTTCCGCCCACGCTGCTCAGGCTTTCTCTTGGCAACCTCGTCGAGAAGGGCGGCATGGTCAGGTTGAATGGCACGAAGGGCACTACCGTATTGACCGTGACATTGGTGATGGCAACCGTGACCGAAGTGCATGACGTGGCGTCGCAGCCCGCTGGCGCGTACGTCACTGTCACGTTGGAAGGCTGAAGAATCGGCAATAGCTTCTGCATATCCTTGATCACCGGATTGCTTGCCGATTGGCCGCTGTTGATATCGCACACCACGGCCACCCGTGCGCCGAGCCGTGTGGCCTCCGCTGCCGTGTTCCAGTAAAAGAGCACACGTCCCATCTCCATCACGCCGATCAGCAGCGTAAAGAACACCGTCGCGACCAAAGCGAATTCGAGGGCGGCCACGCCTTTTTGACGGCGGGCACCGGGCAGCCGAAAGATCGCGGTTCTGTTCATAGCACTTGCCTCATGACGCAGCTGATATCCCCGAAGGTCAGTTTGCCCAGGTTGAAGAACCCGGTGATCTGCGTGTACGGGTATCCTGTGACCTTGACCTGCACGAGATTGATGGTCTCGGCGGCAGGGTTGGTTGGGACGTTCTTGAACGCTCCTGTGCAGCCAGCGGTGTTGACCTGGTCGCACACCACGACCATTTTCGTCGTCAGGCCGCCGACAAGAGGCGAACCTGAACAGTCTGTCGTGCCATAGACAGCAAGACACTGGGCTTGCGCAAGCGGATAGTCGGCGGTGTCGGTCGGGTCATACGCAGACAGCAGACGCGTCGCATCCCGCACTGACTTGACAACCGTGTTGTACTGGTAGAACGCGTGCCCGAACTCGGCGATGCCAAGCAGCAGCGTGATCAGCGGGATTGCCACGAGCGCGAACTCGACAGCCACCGCGCCTCGCATGCGGTGAAGGGATCGGCGGTGATAGTGCATGACGACTCTCCTATTGCACGAGCACGGGGACCATCGGCCCGATGCCAGCGCTCGTGCTTCCCGGTATGCCTTGAGTTGCGCAGGGCGTAGCCGGATCGCTCGCGTCACCGCGGTACTCTATGTAGATCGTGCCGTTGAGATAACCGTTGATGTTTTTCTCCATCGGATGAAGCATCAGCACGCAGGCCCATGAGTCGATCGCCGCTTTCTGGCTACCGCCTTGCAACGCAGAACAGTCGACCACGGGGACGACTGCGAGCCGCCGGTCAGCACCATTGGCGTAATAACTCGATGATTGAGGCCCGTTCTTGGCACCCTGGACATCCAGGTGTGTCGTGGTTTTTCCCTGGTACGGGGCGTGGGTCGTCCGCTCGTTGTCACGGAAATTCGGAAAGACATTCGCCCCCGGTATCAGGGTTCCGTCAGGCGCCTTTGTGGGGACGTAGGAGTAGCCAGTGAAATCGGGCACAGCCGCGGAAGGATCCGGCGGGGAATTGTACGGATTCTGGTAAATCCCGAAACGGGTATTCCAAGCGCCGTCCATGCTCTGGATGTTGCCCGTCGCTCCGACTTTAGAACCAATCGTCGGCAATGTGCATTGTCCGGAACTCGTCAGGAGATTCTTGATGTCGGAAACTGTCATCAGGCTGCCGTCCGGATTGTAGTACTTGACCCACATGAAATTGCCGGTCAGCTGCTGGTCGGTGTCCGAGCCGATCTTGCTGGGCAGCCATTGCCCGACTGTATAGGGGCTTCCGGCTGGCGGCTTGCAAACGGACGCCGGCAGCGCACACGTCGTCTGCGCCTGCGTGGTCGACGCCACGGCAGTCGCGGCAACGGCCGACGTGCCGAGCGTGGCGTTGACCACCTGCATGAACCAGTTGGCAATACCCGTGCGGCTCACCGTACAGCGCACGTAACCGATGCTCGGTACATCGGCCGGCATGAACTTGCCCTTCGTCTGATAGGTTCCGGCGAACTGTTTGCTGAACGTGACGTTGATGTTGGACACGTTTTCACTCTGCAGCAACACGCGGTTGCTCGCCCCCACGGTCATCCCCGCCGCCTCGGGTGCATCCAGCGACGCGGCTTTCGTCAGATCGCGCGCCGCTGCCAGAGCGCATGCGTCCGCAGCATTGGACAGCTCGCTTTTCGCGACGTACAGCTTGCCCAGATCGAGCGCAAGACCGGCGAAGGCGACCAGCACTGCAAGCGTCAGTGCAACGATGATCGCCACGACGCCGCGCTCGCGCCGATGCGCAGCACCGTATACACCCGAATGATTGACACGACGCATGACGATCTCCCGCATATGTGGTTCTTACTGGCCGCTGTTCCCATTGCCTATGCCGATCACAAATGCATTCGGCGTCGATACAGGTTCCTTGAAGGATTTGTCATAGGTGGCCATCGCCGAGACAGCGGACTTTGCCATCCATGCCCTCTGGGGAGCGCTCGCGTTCTCCCGCATGCGGATCGATGATCTGCGCCTGGGCGACCGCTTTCAGCGCTTCGCCCATATGTGCATCCCAGATCGGCGTGCTGGACATGCATCCACCCAGCGCAGCACAGACCGACACCACGATGGCTGCACGGCGCGCGAAGACAATATGTTCGAGTTTCATGAGATTCCCCCTTGGGATGACTTCAGTGGTCCAGCGCGTGGCCTGAAGCATCAGTGTTCGCGACGTCCTGTTGTGCCTCGCGTGCAGCGATTTGACGGGCGGCACTCTCGATGCGGGCGATCTGTGGTGCCTGCTCGTCCGTCATCGGGTTCTGCGCTGAAGGTTGAGCCGATGGCCGCGCCTTCTCCGGCGGCGCTGCGGTGCCAGACGTGGCAGGCTGCGCGGGCGCACTCGACGTGGCCTGTGTGTCGTGCGGTGGCAGTGCATTCGCTGCGGGTGCAGCGGGCGCCTGAGGTGCGGGTGCGGGCACAGGTGTCGGCGTTGGCGCGTTACCCGGCTCGGTACCCACCGGTGCCACAGAAGTCCTGCCATGGCGGCCTTCCATGTTGCCCGTCGCATAGACGTCGGCGACGTTCGGTTGCGAGAAGCTGTCCGTCGGCAGCGGATAGTTCGTGGTCTGCATCGGCTTCACGAGGTGCGGCGTAATGACGAACACGAGTTCCGTCAGGTCCTGCTGGAACGAGGTGCTACGAAGCAACGCGCCGAGAACGGGCACTTCGCCCAGACCGGGAACGGCTTTCAGCGCGCCCGTCACGTTGCTGCTCAACAGTCCGCCGATCGCAAACGACTCGCCATCGTGCATCTGGACAACCGTCGACGCGCGACGCGTGTTGATGAGCGGCAGGATGGAAACACCGTTCACGTTGGTGGACGAGACCGTCACACCCGTGGGCGACAGTTCGGACACTTCCGGCGCCACCTTCAGGCTGATGCGCCCTCCCGACAGCACGGTCGGCGTGAACTTGAGCCCGACGCCGAACTCTTCCTCCTGCAGCGTGATGCTCGACACGCCGTTGCCGCTGCTCTGGGGAATGGGAATGAAGATCTTGCCGCCCGAGAGGAACGTGGCCTCCTGCCCGCTGATCGTCACGAGGTTCGGTTCCGCAAGAATTTTGACCAGATTGTCAGTCTTCTGCGCATCGACTGCGAGATTGAACGGACGGTTGTTGGCCTTGCTGAGAGCGACCGCGCTGGTCACGCCGGCGAGTAGGTTGCTCACCAGCGCACCCGTCCACGATCCGAAGCCGCCCTGGATGTTGACGGCTGAACCGAGCTGATTGATCAGCGTCTTTGAGACTTCTGCCACCTTGACCTCGAGCATCACCTGCTGCGGCGAGTCGACGGACATCATGTTGATCACTGAAGCCGCTTTGCTGGTGCTCGAGCTCTGCTGGCTTATGCTCGGCATCCCGTTGCCCGAATTCGACGAGGCCGCTTGCTGTTGCTGCGTGGGTTGCGAGTCTGCGAAGGCCTGCGCGATCTGCATCGCCTGTTGCGCAGCGGGCGCACTCGACACTTGACCGCCCAGCACCAGGTTGCCGGCTGCCGTCGACACGCGGATGCCCCGCTCATCGGGCAACAGCTGTCCGAGTGCCTGCTGCAATCCATTGGCGTCGATATTGACGATGACGTTGATCATCTGGCAGGCGCCGCTCCGGCCTTGCACGATCATGTTGGTGGTGCCGACTGCCATGCCGACAACATAGAGCGTACGGGGAGACACCAGCGTGGCCTGTACGATTGCTGGATTGCCGAGCGTGCGGTTACGCGTAGGCTCGATGAGGGGCACCAGGATTGATTTGCCGACGGGCACGGTGACGGTCGATTCGTCACGGATCTCGCCCGTGCAGCTTGGGCCGCGCAGAGGCAAAGGTCCGCTCATCCCGGCACCTGCAGCACCCGCAGCGCCAGCTGGCATTGTCCCCATCGCGACCATCATGGGCTTCCCATTGCGACCCGCTGGCAGGGGCGGGGTCGCACCGCGCTTCGCCAGCGCCGGATATTCGATCGCCTCCTGCGCCTCGGCGCTCTGCGTGCCGACCAGCCCAAAGCAAAGAATCGCGGCGAGCGCTTTGCTGCCCAGTGAGCAGCGGTGCTTCTTGCTGCCCCGCGAGAACCCCGGTTTCGTTTTCATTTGGTCATGCCCCCGTTACTCGATATCAACAGTCGAGACTTGCGTTCCTGCATTTTTGTTACCGGCCGCGGCGCCCCGGTCAGACCCCGCTGCAACCGGTCTAGAAACATTCGACACTGCCCAGCACGCCCGACAGCACGCCTACGCAGTCACGCGGCGCAGCCGGACGTGCCACGTAATGTGCGCGCACGTGACGTACAGGTGCCGCAGCGGGTGCAGAGGCCGGCGCCGGAGCGGGAGTGCCGAGCAAGCTGAACTTGGTTGCGCCTTCCGTCGGCAGCGTCGCGGTGTCGACCTGGTTGCGCAGCACCAGCGACAGCGTGCCGACGCTGCGCGCCAGATCGAGCTTCTCTGCCTGTTCCGGCGTGACTTCGAGCGTCACGGCGTTGACGACCTTTGGCCTGGTCTCGTCGCGTCCCACTTCCTGGGCGACGGCCAGCACCAGAATTTTTTCGAGCACGATCTTGGAAATGCTCTCGTCCTTGCTCGATCCCTTGTCGCTACCCTTGTCCTGCTGCGTGCTGACGATGATGTCGACGTAGTTGCCGGGCAGTGCAAATCCGGCTACGCCGATCACGTCGTTCACGCGCACGGTAATGGCACGACGACCGTCCGCGATCACGGCCGAAAGACCACCCGTCGTGCCGACGGGCGTCAGCTTGCCGTCAAGAATCGGCTCGCCGCGCAACACGCTGTTTTTCATGACGCGCCCGTCGAGCTTCTGGGCGTCGGTGAACGCCCCGGGCGGCACACTGCCAGACGGCCAGTCGACCATCTTGATGAATTCGGGGTTCAGCCGCTGTCCGAGGTTGATATCGACGGCGGCGACCGCGACCTTCGCAGTCATGCCCGACGATCGGTCCATCAGCCAGCGCGATGCCATTGCCACCGCACCGAGCCCTGCGATCGCAGCGATCAGCAACATCACCAACGCACGTATGTTCTTCATGACAACTCTCCCTGATGCCTGCCCTGTGTTCCGACTAGAATTTCCAGCCGCTTAACCGGTCACTTAACCGGCCGCGATTTTTTTTGCGGTCCACTCCGCGCCGACGCCCTGTGGCGGTGGCGGATTCTCGTGCTCGCCCGTCACCGCGAAGTAGCTGTTCCATGCCCTTAGCAAGCTCGGCCCATCCGCCACGGCGGCTTGCTCCTGATAACGCGCGTTGGCAAGCACGATGCGTAGCAGATCGCCCGGATAACACGCGAGCAATGGCCTGCCAGACGTCATGTGCAGGTGATGGACGAGGTAGTCGAAAGCGTCGTCGTCCGATGCCAGCGCCAGTTCCCGGCAGCGCTGCTCGTACACGACGCGATACTCGGCGACATCCAGCGCACCGACATACAGCTTGCAGCCGAGCCTGCGAAAGAAGGCTTCGTCGCCGAGATCCGCCGGGGCGATGTTGCTCGAGAACGCGACCCAGACATCAAACGGCAGCGAGAAGCGCAAACCGGTATGCAACGTGAGCATGTCGAGTCCGCGGTCGAACGGCACGATCCAGCGGTTGAGCAGTTCGGCCGGCTCGACGCGCTGTCGGCCCAGGTCGTCGACTACATACAGGCCGCCGTTCGCTTTCACATGCGGCGGCGCCTGGTAAAAGCCGCTCGCAGCGTCGTAGCGCAGCTCGAGCATCTCGAGCGTGAGCTCGCCGCCGGACAGCACCGTGGGCCGGCGGCAAATCTGCCAGCGGGCGTCGGCGGGCGCATTTAACAGGCCATCGGGCGACCCGGCATCGTGCGGCTCGTGAACAAGCTGATCGAAGATCTGAATGATCTCGTTCTCGACGACGATCGCATAGGGCACAGCGAGGAGGCCGGGCAACAGCCGTCCCAATCGTTCGGCTAGCGAAGTTTTTCCGCTGCCGGGCGGGCCGAAGAAGATGACCGGTTTGCCGCTGTTGACTGCGCCGCCGATTTCATCGAGCAGCGCAGTCTTGATCATCAAACCCGCAAAGGCCGCCCGCACGCTGGCGCGCGTGACAGGCATGTGCCGGATCGACTGGCGATGCAACGACGCTTCATACGCTGCGAGTGAAACGGGCGCTGGGCCGACGTAACGGCAACGCGCCATGAATTCGGCCGCCCGCTGACGTCCGCTATCGGTCAGCTGAAGCTCGACGTCGATATCGCTCGCGCCGCGCCGAACAATTTCCATGACCCGCTCGCGCACCGCGAAGGCCATCACGCTCTCCAGCACGCTGACACCAAGCTTCAGGCGCTGGGACAGTTGGGACAGCGACACCTTGCCCAGCAGATGCGCCGTTTTGGCCACCAGTTCAAGCAGAAGGTTCTGATCGAGGCCGGTGTCGGCGATGGTGCGCGGTGCCCGCGCCACGAGACCCGTTTCTGCGCCGTCCCCGTTCAGGCGTGCCCGGCTGGCGTCGTACAGACGCGTCACGTCGGCCGACGCTTGCGGCGCCGTATGTTGTTCGTCGTTCACGTTCTTCCCCCGAGTGGTCCCCGCGCATTGCGCGAAGTCTTCTCTGTCCGCTGCCTGTTCTGCTGTCTTTTCTTTTGCCCCTCGACGTGGGCTCTTCTCTCTTGTATGAATCCGGCTGGCCGTCACCCGATGCTCAGTCCTGTGCGCAGGACCATGATGCTCAACGTGCCCAGGGCAATAGCCACGCCGTACGGCAGCGACCCGACAGAAGGCAGTGCGGCGCCCCTTCCTGTTTCACACAGACTGCCGCACTGTCCGCCCCTCGAAAGCAGGATCGCCAGTATGTTGGTGCCGACGGATTTCACGGCGCCCTTGAAAACAACCACTGCCAGCGCCCAGATGCCGCCAATGGCCCAAGTCCCCAGCACGATCTCCAGCGCCAGATTTGGCCCGACGAACGCGCCCACGGCCGCCATCAGCTTCACGTCGCCCGCACCCATGCCGCGCATCAGGTAGAGCGGCAGGAACAGGCCACCCCCGGTGAGCAGGCCCAGGATCCAGCGGTGGCTGCCCTCGCCTGCTCCGTGCAGACTCCACTGCACGGCGAACGCCACCGCAAGGCCCGTGAGCACCAGCACATTCGGAATACGCCGTGTATGCAGGTCCATGCCCGCGGCTGCTCCGAGCAGCCCCAGCAGGCATGCCCCAACAGGAAAATCGAAAGCGTTCATGGAGTTCCCCCGTTTGTGCTGCGGCAAAACTGGACCGACCCGCGATAAATGTGGGCCGCTCCGTTATGATTTTTAAGGCATCGTGACGCCGCTGAACCAGTTACCGATACTGCTGAAAAACTGGCTGATCCATCCACCGATGGCCGTCGCGCCACCGATAATGCACACTGTTATCAGGCCAGCGAGCAGGCCATATTCAATCGCCGTTACACCATCTTCTTCGTGCGCAAAGGCACGGATCAGGTCGGGAGCTTCTTTCATCTCCCCCCAAGACGTTTAGTTTTCCAGAACTACCTTCGCGGCGCCGATCACGGAACTGCCAGTGCGAAGACCCGGCAGCTCCGCTCACCTCGGTTGTGCCGCTTATCCGCCGTTGGCCGCGGTCAGCTTAGTCCCGATGTTGGTGAATACGGTATTCAACTGTGTGCCGATAGTCGTCGCGCCAACGATAATGGACACCGCGATCAACGCAGCCAGCAGACCATATTCGATCGCCGTCACGCCATCTTCTTCACGCGCAAAGGCACGGATCAGGTCGAGAGTTTTTTGCATTTGATGCTCCTTGAAAAAGAAGTTGTTTTACTCAGGTACACTAAACATGCCCGCTGCGGGACCGGGCATTGGTGAAGGCTGCCAACTGCGCAGCCGGTTTTGGCCTGGCTGACCGGTTCGGTGCTGGAGCACATCGCCTCGACAATGCGCTCCAGCCCGTCCTCTCCCCAATGCCACTCTCTTCGGGAACTGCGGTGCCGGTCCAGACTGGCATCGCAGTTCCTTGAACTTCGCCACCATCGGCAAACAAAACCGGAAGTGCCGAAGTTTTCCTGCGCCGCAGAAGCAAACTCCTCCGTCAGCTGTTCTGTGGCACCTGAAATCGAGACGCTGTTACTGCCGGAACCATGTGCGTCGTCGGTGTGCGGGACATATAGCTAGAACAGTGCCATCTACGCTGAAAGGCTTACTGGGATTAGTTCATTTGGCCAAATGAAAGACCTCTTGATGAATGTATGACAGCGAATGTTTCACAAATGAGAATTGGCAAAGTCGGGGCGTTCGTGGGTAGCGCAGACATTAATGTGGGGAGGCGAACAGAAAAAGTCTGAGGAAAGCTTCAGGCGGAATTGGGCGCGATGGCGCATCTCACGGTAATTCAAGGCTCCGCAAGGTATCACCCAACTATCGGGAGCATAGTTTCATCACAACAAAATCCGCGTACGGGAAAGACCATGAGGCCGCCCGCACGTCACAATTTGTTACAGACAAGAAACACGAAATTACGGGTGAACATTCGCCAGAAATCGGCGTCCGTTATAAGTACCGGCAAAAAATGGTCATGGGTCCATGGAGCATGCCGATCTGGTTGTGTTTAGACTGATGAATACCCTGATTTTTTGGACCAACCGGGCCGCTCGCCCGTTCTCCGTCACATTTTGTTACAAGACTGATACACGAGCGGTAATCATTGCTCGTTGGAGTCGTCGAGCCGGAACAGGCCGGGGCAGTTTTAGTGAAACTTTTAAACGGTACGCCGATTCGCGCACGACGTTCGGGACATGCTGCGCAGTTTCTTGAGCGATTGCGTTTGTTCCGTAGCGGAACGTCTCGATCAGCTTGCGCATTTCGTATAGATCTTCGAAGCGCTTGAAGTCGATCGGCACGACTTCCCAGCCGCCGCGCACATAGCCGCGCATCAAACCGTCGCTTTGAAGACGCTGCAGCGCCCCGCGCGCCGGTGTGCGCGAAACGCCGAAGCGGTCGGCGGATACTGCCTTCGGTCATGCGATCGCCGGCAGCAGGCGCAGGTCGAAGATATCGTTGCGCACGCTGAAGTAAACATGGTCAGCGCGCGATGAACGAGAGCGGGTTGTGTCTTTCACGCACGCGCGTGGAATGAACGGAACTTTTCGGCAGTGACTATCGGTCAGCGTCAAAACATCCGTCAAGACGAATTTCATAGCGCGCCAGGTGGAGTCGATCAACGTGATCGAGACGCGCAAGCCGATCCGGCTGTCTTTTCCGGTCGGACTACGCGGGCCGCTCTACTGTTCGTCAATCGGCAAGCTGCTTCCTGCGCACCAGCCGCCGGCGCGGTCGACGACTACCGGGCGAAGACGCGCCTCGTCGCATACACGCCAGAGACCGTCATGGATCCGGGCCTGTAGGGGGATCAACAAGGTTTCATGATTATCCTCTGCCCTGTCCTCTGCAGTGCGTAATCGCGGACCTTGTTCAACCCCTACCTCAACGCCTTGTTGCGGCAGAGCCCGCAGCCATCATCCCACACCGCAATATCGCCAAAGGCAGAAAGAAGATATCAAAATCGTAATCAGGCTGTCAGTCTGGGAGCAACGTCAATTGACGACAATGGGCTCATCGGTGCATTGCGTCGGGCATGCCCTGATGGGATCCGATCAACGGGCCGATTGGCAAATTCCTAGAGACTTCGGAGAAAACCGTGAAAAAGACAACACATATAGCGATTGGCGCCCTTGCGTGTTCGATCGCGATGAGCGCCTTGGCGCAGACGCAGCCAACTGGCAAGACCCGGGCGGACGTTCATGCGGAACTCATCGAGGCGCAACGGGATGGTCTGGTGCCCACGCCGAAGTACGACTATCCGCCAAGCGAAGCTGCGATTGCACGCAATAAGGCGCTGTATGCGATCACTCACAAAGGTGAAGAAATATCGCCTGTTTCAGTGGCGCCAACGCAATCTTCCAGTGAAACGGTGCAGTGACAAGCTTGTCAGGAATGTCTGCGTCTGCGCGCGAATGTCAAACCTGGAGTCGAAGATGACTTTATTGAACATAGCAATCCTTTCCGCGTTTCTTCTTATGCCCGTTGAGGTCGCCTACGCATGTGATGGACCTCGTGAAGAAGGATTAGGGTAAGGAATACAAAGAAACATGCAATGCCCGCCACGGACGCACACGGATCGGCAAAGCCGGCGATTTCGGAAGACCGCGCAGCCTGTCGGCGCGGAAACGCGTGTGACGTAGCGTAAGGTCAATGGGCCGCGCCGTGAAGCGAGGCGCATCGTTCATGCGCAGGCATCTGTTCTGTCCTACCCAACGGCTCGCGAGCGAGCTAGCCTAAAATCCCCCGACCGCTGCGAAACGATTCCATGAATCAATTAGCCTCCGTTCGCATTTTCGCCAAGGTTGCCGACTGCCTGAACTTCGCCGAGGCGGCGAAGCAGCTTGGTATCTCGAATTCGGTCGTCACTCGCGCGGTCGTCACTCGCAGCGTGGCGGTACTCGAGCAACATCTCAGCGTGCGCCTTGTGAACCGGACCACTCGCCGAGTGTCGCTGACGCCTGCCGGCCAGTTGTATCGGGAGCATTGTGGCGAACTGCTCAGGCAGCTCGCGACGATGGACGAATGCATGGCAGCTGCTGCCGGTCAACCCGTCGGATCTTTGCGTATTGCGGCGTCTTCTTTATATGCTTCGACCGATCTGCCCGAAGTACTAGCGGCGTACCGGGTGCAAGAGCAGCGTACGCAGTTCGATCTGACCGTGTTCGATAACATGGCCGATGTCACGGTGGCAGACTTCGATGTATGCTTCAGCGCCGAGCGCCACCTGCGTGACTCGTCGCTGGTTTGCCGGCCGCTCGCACAGACGCGGGACGTAATTGTCGGGAGCCCCGCGTACTTCGCACGTCGGCGGCCGCCACGCACCCCCGAGGAGCTGTCGTCGCATGATGTACTGGTCGCGTCGGACGCGCCGAGTCGTTACTGGGAGTTTCGTGACAAGCATGGCACGCAGCGCGTAGTGGTACGGCCGATTCTGAGCATGCAAAACCCACTGCTCATAAAGCGCGCAGTCCAGGCGGGCCTCGGCATCGCCCGGCTTTCGCGCTCGCTCGTTCAAGGTGAGCTGGCAGACGGCTCATTAAAGCCAGTGTTCGAAAACATCGAATTGTGCGGCGACGCGCGGACAGTGTGGGTGCTCTATTCCGGACAACCGTACATGGCGGTGGCGCTCCGCCGCTTTGTCGATTTCGTGGTAGAACGTTATCGCCAGAATCCACCTGAAGACAAGCGCGAAACTGTCATTCCCGTGGGGGCGGCACAACACCATTTCAGCAATACTGAACTGCAGTGGACGGGCATTTTGTAGGTCCTAAAGTGCAAATACCTTTCGTCAGATCCCGGCTCCACGCACCGGCGCGCGAGCTAGATCATGGCGAGGTACTCAGGCAAACCTTAGGAATCTACACTCATGAAGCGACTCCTCATTACGGGCGCAGCGATCGGTTGCACGATCGTCCCGATGGCCGCGCTGGCCCAGAGCAGCGTCACGCTGTATGGCCTGATCGACGAAGGTCTGAACTATACGAACAATACCAAGCAAGGTTCGGCTGTGCAGATGGAAAGCGGCTTTGCACAAGGCAGCCGATGGGGCGTGAAAGGCAGCGAAGATCTGGGCGGTGGCACGAAGGCCCTCTTTCAACTGGAAAATGGCTTCGACGTCAACTCCGGTGCACTTGGACAGAGTTCGCGCATGTTCGGCCGGCAGGCGTACATCGGTTTGAGCAACACGAAGCTCGGGACCCTGACAATGGGCCGTCAGTATGATTCAGTCGTCGACTATCTCGCCCCGCTTACGGCGAACGGCAATTGGGGCGGCTATCTGTTGTCGCATCCGTACGACAACGACAACTCAGACAATTCGTTCCGACTGAACAACAGCGTGAAGTACACCAGTAACGCCTACGGCGGCTTTTCTTTTGGCGGTCTGTACGGTTTTAGCAATCAGGCGGGTGGCTTTGCTGACAACCGGTCGTATAGCCTCGGCGCACAATTCGTCGCTGCCAACGTTTCAGTCGCAGCGGCGTACATGCAGATCAACAATCCGGGCGGAAACTCCGGTGGGTCGCTTGCAGCCGACGACACGAATTTTTTCGCGAGCCGTCAACAGGTGTGGGGCGCCGGGATTAACTACACGATCGGCTCTGCGATACTCGGCTTCGTATATAGCCACACGGCGCTTAATAACGCGACGGGCTCCGTCTATGTCGGCAACTTCGCGAATACGGCAAGCAGCCTGAAGTTCGACAACTTTGAATTGAACGCGAAGTATCAGTTACTGAAGAATGCGTTCGTCGGAGCGATGTATAACTACACGATCGGTCACTTCAATAGCGCCGCCGGCGATTCGAAGCCGAAGTGGCATCAGGTAGGACTGATGGCGGACTACAACCTGTCGCCGCGTACTGACGTGTACGTGCAGGGTATGTATCAGCACCTGGCGGGCGGCAGTGCGTCCGCGGCGCCGCTCAACACGGCGTTTATCACGGGTGCAGATTCGCCTTCGACGACAGCAAATCAGGTCATCACGCGCGTAGCCATTCGCCACCAGTTCTAACTAGTTCGCGCTTCATCGCGCCATCCCGCGCCCACGCATCGAGAGTCCGCACGTGGGCGCGCGTTCGTCTTCCCTTTGCATCAGTCACACGTGACGCCCCAATCCGTCGGGCTCGTAGAGACGAACGCCGTCGCGCTAACCGGGTCGTTCTGGTACTCGATTGCGTAGAGCTCCTTGTTGCGGCCAATTCTCGTGGCTGGCGGCGGATAGTTGTTCTCCGGTATCGGCAAGAGTCCATCGGCCTGTGCCTGCACCCGTTGCCGGCGTGCTTCGGCGCGCGTCATTCCCGGAATGGCGGTTTGGGCGGAAGCGCTCCAGCCAAAAGTAAGGCTGACCGCGGCGGGTGCGACTGCAACGCTGGAAAGCAGCTTGTTCGTGCTTCTCCTATCAGGTTTGGAATTGTGGACATGGCCATGCTTTCCATTCCGATCGCACGACCTGGCCTTTCTCTGACCACGCGACTACGGATTTGCTATCTGCGTGCGGCGGCTGTCGATTGCATTCCCGAAGCGCGTCCGGTTGTCCGGCAGATGACAGACTTGTATTGTGGCTGACCGGAACCGGTAAGCACGGCCCACACATACTCCAGACCAGGCCTGAATTCAAGCAGCAGTTCTACTGCGCGAGCCTTGGGTCGGGCAACTCTATTTGCTATTTATCAGGAATTCGTCATGTGGATTGTGAGGCTCGCCCTGCGCCGCCCGTACACATTCGTGGTACTGGCTCTGCTGATATTCATCGTCGGGCCGCTTTCCATTTTGCGCACGCCGACCGATATCTTCCCGAACATCAATATCCCGGTGGTCAGCATCGTCTGGACGTACAACGGCTTTTCCGCCCAGGACATGGCCAATCGCATCACATCGAATTACGAGCGCGCGCTGAGCTCGGACGTCGACGACATCGAGCATATCGAATCGCAATCGCTGAACGGGGTCTCGGTGGTGAAGATCTTTTTCCATCCGGGCGCGGACATCAATCGCGCGATCGCCGAGGCAGCGTCGAATTCCGCATCGATCCTGCGCGTGCTGCCGCCCGGCACGCTGCCGCCCAACATCATTACCTATAACGCCTCGACGGTGCCGATCCTGCAACTCGGCCTCTCCAGCGACACGCTCTCCGAACAGCAGCTTTACGACCTCGGCAACAGCCAGATCCGCACGCAGTTGGCGACGGTACAAGGCGCGTCGGTGCCGCTGCCGTTCGGCGGCAAGGTCCGGCAGATCATGGTCGATATCGACCCGCGCGCATTGCAAGCCAAAGGCCTCGCGCCGCTCGACGTAGTCAACGCCGTCAACGCGCAAAACCTGATCCTGCCGGGCGGCACCGCGAAGATCGGCACGAAGGAATACAACGTGCAGATGAACGGCAGCACGGACACCGTAGCCGCGCTCAACGATCTGCCGATCAAGACGGTGGCCGGCGGCGTGGTGTATGTGCGCGACGTCGCCCATGTGCGCGATGGCTACGCGCCGCAAACCAACATCGTGCGCAGCGACGGCAAACGCGCCGCGCTTCTTACCATCGAAAAGTCCGGCAGCGCGTCGACGCTCACCATCATCCAGCAGGTCAAGGCGATGCTGCCGCATATCGTGGCCGGCTTGCCGAGCGCGCTGCACGTCACCGCACTGTCGGATCAATCGGTGTTCGTGAAGTCGGCCGTCGTGGGCGTGGCGCGCGAAGCGCTGATCGCCGCCGCCCTCACCGCTTTGATGATCCTGCTCTTTCTCGGCAGTTGGCGCGCCACGCTGATCATCGCGGTGTCGATTCCGCTCGCGGTGCTGACCTCGCTGATCGCGCTGTCCGCGCTTGGCCAGACCATCAACATCATGACGCTTGGCGGCCTCGCGCTCGCCGTAGGGATCCTCGTCGACGACGCCACGGTCGCCATCGAAAACATCACGCATCATCTGGAGAACGGCGAGCCGCTGCATGACGCGATCCTGAACGGTTCCGGCGAAATCGCGGTGCCGACGTTCGTATCGACGCTGTCGATCTGCATCGTGTTCGTGCCGATGTTTCTGCTCTCAGGCGTGGCGCGCTATCTGTTCGTGCCGCTCGCCGAGGCGGTGGTGTTCGCCATGATCGCGTCGTACTTTTTCTCGCGCACCCTGGTGCCGACGCTCGCGATGTATCTCATGCGCGCACGCAGCGACGCGCTGGTGACGGGTAATGGACCGATTGCGCGCCTGATCCGCTTTCAGGCCGCCTTCGAACATCGCTTCGAGCGGCTGCGCGAACGCTATCGCGGCGTGCTCGGCGCGGCGATAGCGAGTCCGCGGCGGTTCATCGCGATCTTCCTGCTGTTTTGCATCGGCTCGCTCGCGCTGGTGCCGTTTGCGGGCCGCGACTTCTTCCCCGCCGTCGATACTGGCGAGATCCGCCTGCATCTGCGTGCGCCGACCGGCACGCGTATCGAAGACACCGCGCGCCTCACCGACGAAGTCGAAGCCCGTGTGCGCAGCATGATTCCGAAGCAGGAACTCTCGGCGATGCTCGACAATATCGGCGTGCCGGTGAGCGGGATCAATCTGACCTACGACTCATCGGACCCGATCGGCCCGGAAGACGCCGACGTGATGATCACCCTCGCGGCGAAGCACAAACCGACCGCTCAATATGTGGCGAGACTGCGCACGACGCTCGCCAGGGATTTCCCCGGTGTCACGTTCGCCTTCCTGCCCGCCGACATCGTCAGCCAGATTCTCAACTTCGGCCTGCCCGCGCCGATCGATATCCAGATCGTCGGCAACAAGCTCGACGCCAACCGGGTCGTGGCGAACCGCCTGCTCGCGCAACTGCGCGGCGTGCGCGGCCTCGTCGACGCGCGTATTCAACAGCCCGGCGATGCCCCCGCAATCAACGTCAATGTGGACCGTACCCGCGCGATTCAGGCCGGGTTGTTGCAACGCGACGTGTCGCAGAACCTGCTGATCGCGCTGTCCGGCAGTTCGCAAACCACGCCGAATTTCTGGCTCGATCCGCACAACGGCGTGAGCTATCCGCTGATGGCGATGATGCCGCAGTACGACATCAACTCGTTGCAGGCACTCGCCAATATACCGGTCGCGCAATCCGGAGGCACCGGGTCCGGCGTGATGACCACGGCCGCAAACACGGGCGGTCCGGCGCCGCAAAACCTGCTCGGCGCATTGAGCACACTGACACGCGTCACCCAGCAAGCCGTCGTCTCGCACTACAACGTGCAGCCGGTGCTCGACATTTTCGCGTCGGCGCAAGGACGCGACCTCGGCGGCGTGGCAGCGGACGTGACCCGGCTCGTCGATCAGATCCGACCGCAATTGCCGCCTGGCGCGTCGATCGTCATGCGCGGCCAGGTGCAGGCGATGCACGACTCGTTCAGCGGTCTTGCGAGTGGCCTCGTGTTTGCGATCGCCCTGGTCTACCTGCTGATGGTCGTCAATTTCCAGTCGTGGCTCGACCCGTTCATCATCATCAGCGGCTTGCCGGGCTCGCTCGCGGGCATCGCATGGATGCTGTTCAGCACTGGCACTCGCCTGAGCGTGCCGGCACTCACCGGCACCATTCTGTGCATCGGCATCGCCACGGCCAACAGCATTCTCGTGATCAACACCGCGCGCGAATTTCACCACGGCGGCAAGCCGCCGCTGCGGGCCGCGCTCGAAGCCGGCTTCAGCCGCTTCCGTCCAGTGCTGATGACCGCGCTCGCCATGCTGATCGGGATGCTGCCGATGGCGCTCGGCCTCGGCGATGGCGGCGAACAGAACGCGCCGCTCGGTCGCGCCGTGATCGGCGGCCTCGCGCTCGGCACGGTGTCGACCTTGCTGTTCGTCCCGGTCGTCTACGGGATGGTGCATGCGTGGCTCGACAAACGCCGCGCGGCACGCACCGACACACAAGAATCCGGCGTTCCCGCCCGCACTCATTGATTCCGACGAGACCTTGCCCATGAACGATTCATCCCTTCCGCCCGAGCTTGGCGAGCGGTCAGAAGCGTCCGCCGAGACCGCCGACACCGCGCGTTTGCATAGCGCCAAGGAAACCCGGCATGCCGGCGCCACGCCGGCAGCGGCCGCCAGCACGAACGCGCGCCGCCGCCTCTGGCCGCTTGCGTTGACCGGACTTGCCGCGGCGTTGCTGATCGTCGGCATCGTGCCGCGACTGCACGCCAGTGCCGCGCTGACACAACAGACGCAGGCGCAAAGCGTGCTCAGCGTGTCGGTCGTCACACCGCGCGCCGCGCCGGCCATCCACCAACTGCTGCTGCCCGGCGCGGTTACGCCGTTCGCGGAAGCGTCGATCTACGCGCGCACGAGCGGCTACCTGGCGCACTGGAACGCCGACATCGGCGCACAGGTCAGAAGCGGCCAGACGCTCGCGACAATCGAAGCCCCCGAGCTCGACGCGCAATTGCGCCAGGCCCGTGCCGACGAAGCCACCGCGCAGGCCAACTTCGATTTCGCCAGGACCACCGCGCAGCGCTGGCAGGAAATGTTGAGAACGCAATCGGTCGCGCAGCAGGACGCCGACACCAAAGTCAGCGACATGGAAGCGCGCCGCGCGATGCTGGCGTCGGCGCAGGCGAACGTCGCGCATCTCGCGGAACTAGTCTCGTACGAGAAGATCACCGCGCCGTTCGACGGCGTGATCACTGCGCGCAACGTCGATGTCGGCGCACTGGTCACGGCGGGCGGCACGCCGGGCACCGCGGGCATGTCGGGCGAACTGTTCCACATCCAGCAGACCGGCGTGCTGCGCGTCTTCGTCGATGTGCCGCAGAACGACGCGCCGTATGTCACGCCGGCGACCGGCGTGTATCTCACCGCCCAGCAGTATCCGGGCCGTCGCATCGCCGCGAAGGTGGTGCGCAGCACCGATTCGATCGATCCGTCGAGCCGCACGCTGCGCGTCGAGATCGACGTCGATAACAAGGATGGCGCGCTGATGCCCGGCGCTTACACGCAGGTGCATCTGCAATTGCGATCGACCACGCCGGCGCTCGACCTGCCTGTCAGCGCCTTGCTGTTCCGGCCGGACGGCGTGACGGTCGCCGTGGTCGATAGCAACGGCCGGGCGCTGCTCAAGACCGTGCATATCGGCCGGGATTTCGGCACGCACGTGGAAATCACGACAGGCCTCGCCGCCACCGACCGCGTGATCGACAACCCCGGCGATTCGCTGAACACCGGCCAGATCGTGCAGATCGCGCCGGCCATGCCTGGCTAAGTGCAACGTCACAGAAAGGATTCACTGATGGTTTCTCTGTCTCTTTCACGGCCGCGGCTGCACCGCACGCTGGTGGCCGGGATGATCGGCGCGCTGCTCAGCGCGTGCTCGACCTTGCCCTCCTATCAGCGCCCGAGCGCCGGGATTCCCGCGCAATATGCGGGCACCGCGCCCGGCTGGGCGCAGGCCGCACCGGCTGACGCCACGCCGCGCGGCCCATGGTGGACGATCTTCAACGATCCGGTGCTGAATCAACTCGAAGCGCGTATCGACGTGTCGAACCAGACCGTGCGCAAGGCAGTCGCGCAGCTCCAGCAAGCGCGGTCGATGGTGGACTATCAGCGCGCCGGTTTTTTCCCGACGATTACCGCTGGTGTCGCGCAGGATCGCTCGCGGACCTCACAGAATGTCGAAGGCAAATCGCTCGCGGGCAAGACCGTGCCGGACTACTCGGCGGGCGTGTCGGCGAGCTGGGAGCCGGATCTGTTCGGACGCGTGCGCGATAGCGTGAACGGCGCGCAGGCCGACGCCCAGGCGAGCGAAGCCGACCTCGAAGGCGTGCGCCTGTCGATGAGCGCGGATCTCGCCGTCGACTATTTCTCCCTGCGCTCGCTCGACACGCAGAAGAAGCTGCTCGACGACAGCGTGACCGCCTACGCGGCCGCGTTGAAACTGCTGCAGCAGCAACTGAAAAACGGTGCGATCGATGCGTCCGCGGTCGCCCAGGCCACGACGCAACTCGAAGCGACGCGCACGCAGGACACCGACATCGACGTGACGCGCGCACAGCTGCAGCACGCGATTGCCACGCTGACCGGCGAGCCGGCTTCGAGCTTCGCGCTGCCGCCGAACGGCTCGGCCGTCACACCGCCCGCGATTCCGGTCGGCTTGCCGTCGCAATTGCTGGAGCGTCGCCCCGACATCGCCGCCGCCGAACGGCGCGTAGCGTCGGCCAATTCGCAGATTGGCGCCGCGCAGGCGGCGTTCTTCCCCGATCTGGTGCTGTCGGCGAGCGCGGGACTGGAAAGCACCTTTTTCGCGCCCTGGCTGAGTGCGCCGAGTCTGTTCTGGTCGCTCGGCCCGCAACTGGCCGGCACGCTGTTCGACGGCGGCAAGCGCCGCGCCACCCTGCACGGCGCGACGGCGCAATACGACGGCGCGGTCGCGGACTATCGCCAGTCGGTGCTGGTGGCGTTCCAGCAGGTCGAGGACAATCTGTCCGCCTTGCATTCCCTCGCCGACGAAGCCGCCAGCCAGCAGCGCGCCACCACGGCCGCTGAACTGTCGTTGCGGCTCACGACGAACCGATTCAACGCGGGCGCGGTCAGCTATCTCGACGTGGTCACGGCGCAGACGATTGCGTTGACGAATCAGCGTGTCGCCGATCAGATCGCCGCACGGCGGTTGGAGTCGAGTGTGTTGTTGTTGAAGGCGTTGGGTGGGACGTGGGGTGATGAGGCCAAGCGTGCGGCCGGGTCTGTGTAAGCCCCCTGCATACCCTTCACCCGCCCCGCCGAAATACCAGCACAAAGCGCGTACTCCGTGCATCGCTCTGCGCATGCACCGAGCCGCCGTGCAACTCCATGATCGTGCGCACGATCGCAAGCCCGAGCCCCGCCGATCCCGTGGAGCCTCGCGACAAGCCCGATGACGGCAGCGAGCTGCGCGACGGATCGATGCGATAGAAGCGGTCGAAAATCCGATCGAGATGTTCGGCGGCAATGGGCTGCCCTTCATTCGACACGGTCACGCGCACCGCGTCGGCCGATGCGCTCGCGTCCAGCACAATCTCGCCGCCTTGCGGCGTATAACGAATGGCATTGGCCAGTAGATTGCTCACCGCGCGGCGAAACAGTTCGAGATCCGCCGTCAAGCTGGCCGTGCCGCTGACACGCACACGCACTAGCGCCTCTTCGGCAATCCCTTCGAAGTACTCGGCGATATGGCTCAACTCGCGCGCCGCATCGAACTCACGCATGTGCTTGACGAACTGCGGATGCTCAGCGCGCGCCAGAAACAGTACGTTCTCGATCATTCTCGACAGCCGGTCGCACTCTTCCAGATTCGAGGCGAGCAGCGACTCGTATTCATCGACGGAACGCGGCCGGGCGAGCGCGACTTCAGCGGCGCCGCGCATGTTGCTGAGCGGCGTGCGCATGTCGTGCGCGAGGTCGGCGGTGAAACGCGATAAACGCTGAAACCCGTGGTCGACGCGCTCAAGCATGGCGTTCAGCGACGCCACCAGCGTCTCGAGTTCGCTCGGCACACGCGCCACCGCGATCCGCGTATTGAGGCGATTCACCGTGACCAGGCTCGCGCTAGCCGCGATATCGCGCAACGGCCGCAGCGCGGCGCGGATCAGCAGATAACCGAGCAGCATCGCCAGCATCACGCCGGCTACGCCCGCCAGGTGAAGCCTGTCGCGGTAACGGTCCAGCAGCAGCCAGCGGTCGCTCATGTTGCGCGCCACCAGCACGCTCGCCGTTTCGCCGTCGCGTAGACGCGCGTCGGTGAGAATGCCGTGAATCGGCGCGCCGTTGCGGCCGGTCCACTCGCCGATATCGGCCTCGGTGATACGCGCCGAAGCCGCTACGCGCGCGAGCGGCGGCAACGCGGCGAGCGTCGCCGCGCCGGTCGCCGCATTGGGCACGGCAAAAGTCCCGGCGATGTTGTGTTCGACTGCCCGGTTGCCATCGGGATCGAACACTTCCATCGACATGGCCTGATTGCCGAGCACGATGCTGATCAAACGGTCGCCATGCTCGCCAATGCCCTTCGACGTCTCCAGCTCCTCGGCAAGCCGCCGTGCGTGGCGCGCGGCAAGCACTATGTCGAGATTGTCCTGCGCCTTGATCTGCTTTTCGAGCGCGAGATACAGAAAGCTGCCCACCAGCACGAAAACCGCCAGCGTCGTGGCGCCGAAGGCAAGCGCGAGCGTCGCGGCAAGCGAGCGCACGCGCATCAAGCAGTGTCCTTCAGTTCGAGCACATAGCCGACGCCGCGCACCGTGTGAATCAGCTTGACGGGAAAGTTGTCGTCGATCTTGGTGCGCAGCCGGCGAATCGCCACCTCGACCACATTGGTGTCGCTATCGAAATTCATGTCCCACACGTACGACGCGATTTGCGTGCGGCTCAGCACTTCTCCCTGCCGGCGCGCCAGCAGTTGCAGCAGCGAGAATTCACGCGGCGTGAGATCGATGCGCGTGCCGCCACGTTTCACGCGCCGGCGGTACACATCCATCTCCAGGTCGCCCACCTTGATCCGTTCGCTTTCGCGCGGCGGCCCACGGCGCGCCAGCGTACGCACGCGCGCCAGCAGTTCGACGAACGCAAAAGGTTTGACGAGGTAATCGTCCGCGCCGAGTTCCAGGCCGCGCACGCGGTCGTCGATGTCGTCGCGCGCGGTGAGAAACAGCACCGGCGTGGCGCGCGTGCTGCGCAACGTCTTGACGACGGTCCAGCCGTCCATGCCGGGCAGCATCACGTCGAGCACGATCACGTCGTATTCTTCTTCCTGCGCGAGAATCAGCCCTTGCGGGCCATCGTTCGCGACGTCGACCGCGTAGCCGGATTCCTCCAGACCTTTCTTCAGATAGGCCGCTGTTTTTGGCTCGTCCTCGATCACCAGGATTCGCATCGGCTGCTCCGCTTTGCGTTGACCATTAAATCATACAGGCAAGCGCTCCGGCCGGTGATTACGATCCTGTAATGTGCGTTCGCACGGCCACCGGCCATGCCTGCTGTCCCGTTGAACATGGACATCCGCGGATTGCTGACCGGTTGACGTGCTCAGGGTCACCTTACCCAATTTAACGCTCAGCGCTCTACAACTCGCTGGCCGAACCGAGACAACTGATGGTGGTGAAGGCGGCTGAACATAACGACTGGATGGGCCGCGTCGACGAAACCTGGTGGCGGGAGGCGATCGGCTTCCTGCTTACGCCTTCGCATTGAAATATGAAAGCACGCTCCGTCCCGTCGAGCTGGAAACGCTTCTATGTCCTCGACGCGAAGAACAGGCCTGTCGAGGTGTTCGACCACGGCGAGTGGTCGCGCTGGATGACTGAGAACGAACTGATCTTCCGCCGCACACTGCTGGACGAATCCGGCGTGACGGTCACGACCCGCGTCCGCGGTGTGTCCGAACCGAAAACCGGGGAGGTTTCGCTGTTCGTGACGCGCATCGCCGGAATGGAGGCGCGAGACAACACGAGCTACGGAGCACGTACGCTTGATGACGCGCTGGAGCAGCATGAGCGCATCGTGCAGAAAATCCTCCGGATGCTGACCGCGCGGTGATCGCCATAGCGCGACGATTCTCCGCGAAACGCAAATGCCACAGAAGGCGCAAGGGCGTGTAGATTAGGATCTTGTTGCGACCCGCCACTGTGTCTTCGAATTGGTCGCCATCCGAGTCAGTCCTGATGTTGCACAGGAGCAGGCATGAACACGAAGCACAGCAAGAAAGCTCATCTCGAAGCCGCGGCGTCACACCACGAGCAGGCCGCGCGACATCACCGCGAGGCGTCGCGGCATTTCGATGACGGTCAAGACTTTGCCCACGCCGCACATCAGGCGATGATGGCCCATGGCCACACGTTGCATGCGATCGATCAGGCACACGACGCTGGCGCGCACAGCGCCAATACGCCATCAATACCGCCTCCATCGACCGGCTCAACCGTAAGTGCCGCGGACGTGGCAAAACATCATGCGGCGGCCGTGGAGCTTCACACGCAGGCGGCGCAGCATATGCGCCACGCCGTCAAGCTCTTCGATCAGGATCGTAGCGCGGCCTCCCACGACGCACAGCTAGCGCTCTCCCTTGCACTGCGCGCTTTGTCCCATGGCAACGAAGCAGCCAGACTATTTGTCAAGCTCGCTGCCAGTGGTGCATCGTGAGTTAAGGCCGGTTGAATTCAGGCCAGTCACATCTAATTTGGTGGAGTATTCGGAGTGGTGCAGTATCCGCTTATACCCATTCTTGAGCGCACCGAAAGCTGAATCGCTTTCTGCACGGCACGCACGCCGTACAGCACCAGGTTGTCGCGCGGATCTACGGTCGTGGGCCTGCCGCAAAGATCCGCGCATTGATAGGTGTGGCGCAATCCAGCACGCCACTCGCGACTAGGCCTTTCGCTCCAGCAGGTCTGTTGCGAAAGACTTCGCATGCGCTAAAGCCTCTTGCGCGTCGAGGAATACACCGAGCTGATCCCAGTGCTCTTCGACCGAGTACGTTCCTTTCATACCGAGTGCCCTCTGAACGCGCAATTGCGCTGCGTACCTGCCGTCCTCCAATGGTCGGGCAGTCGCAAATACCTTATGCGGAAGATCGGATCTTTCTGGCGGATCCAACTCGACAGGACCGCCAGGTACGCCGATTTCTTTCAACTCGTACATGGTTCCGGCCGCCGCGGATCACGAGTCTGCCGAAGTCCCGAAATCTATGCAGAATGAACACGTTCAACGGGCGATGGTCGATATTGCGCAGCTCCAAGTCGAAGTCGTCGGCCAGCCCGCATCGTGCGGCCAGCAAAAGCGCGAGTGCAAAACTCTCCAGTGGCCGCGCGACGAGCGACCGCGCCGCGCTGTAATCGCCGTTGGTCGTGGCATGAAGATAGGCGAGCACGTTGCCGGGCAAAGTCGATGGAACGGCCAGCCTGCCCCGGTGCTGCACGATGCGGTTAAATAGCACCCCGACGGATACTTCGAGAAGCGCAGTCAGGCCGAGCGACAGCGCGGCATGCGCAAGCGTCAGCAAATACGGAGTTTCCTCGTCACTCATGTCGCACAGCGCCGGCGCATACTCATCCACGATGGACCCTGCCAGAGTTTCGAAGGGTGCGCGGCACGCGTCTGATCATCAGTAAGCGTGTCGCCGAAACCGTCTTGACGCGGAGTTGAGTTGCGTACGCGCGGGAAGCTGAGCAGCAACGGCCCACGGCGTGAGGTCGCCGGCGCGATTGATGGGATGATCGGCGACGCGAGCGAGTACGAAGCGCAGATATGCCTCGGGATCAACGTTGTTGAGCTTCGCGGTGCCGATCAGGCTACAGATCGCTGCGGCACGTTCGCCGACCATGCGATTAATCGCATCGACGAACTCGCACCGTGGGTCTTCGCCGATCAGCTCCGCACTGCGGTCTGAAGACCCCGGTCACCGGTCAACCCGTTGCTGGTGCCACGCTTACCTGCACGCAGAGATGGCCTGATCCGTTGTCGGCACGTCGAAGCGCCCATCGTTGCGTTCCCGCTGATCGGCGTCATCGGCTCAGCGCACCACTTAGCTCCCGCGGTTGAGTTCGCGGTTCAGCGCGGTCATTTCGTCAGTGCTCGGGAAAGCGGGGTACGCGCCGAGTCGGTCCATGAGCGCCTGGAGGTTCCGCGGCGCACGGGGCTTGTCCGCTGCCGCCAGCGCTTTGCGCAGGTCATGCGCCGTCAGGGAGGTGCAATAGGCCGGCGTGCCCGGCTGCTGGCGCCAGGAGTCGGCAAGGCTTCCCGCATCGACCGGCTCGAACCCGGTTTCGTCCACCAGCGTCTGCGCGATCGCCTTGGCGGCCGCGTCATCGCCAGCAACAGGTACGGCGATGCGATCGGCTGCGCCGCGCGGCTTTCCCCCGTCCGCAAGCACGCCGGCCAGAATGGCGTTAAACGTTTTCACGACCGGGCGGCCGAACTGGGCGCTAGACCAGACGCTCTCGGGCTTGCCGTCGTCGACTTCGGCGATATTGCCATCTCGCACGGGATAGTAATTCGAGGTGTCTATGACGACGACGTCCGCCGGCACATCGGCGAACAGGCCGGCGAGTTCCGGGTTGTTCTTGAAAGGAATGGAAAGGACTACGACGTCGACGTCCTTGACCGCTTCGGCCGGAGTGACCGGTTCCGCGCCCACCTTTTGGGCCAACTGGCGTAGTTCGTCGGGGGGGCGGGTTGAGGCCAGCTTGATGCTGTGCCCGTTCGAGGAAAATTTTTGCGCGAGCGTTGCGCCGATGTTGCCTGCGCCGATGATGCCTATTTTCATGTTCGTCTCTCCTAACTGTCGCGAGTGTCGGCTGCAAGCCAACGAGGGTGAAGTTGATCGCAGCCGAGGTGAGGCTGCGTCCGCTACGTCAGACGGCCTTACGGGAGCCGATGATCGCCTTGGTCTCCAGGTATTCGCCGAAGGCAACCTCGCCCCATTCGCGTCCGTTGCCCGATTGCTTGTACCCGCCAAACGGCGCGGCAAAGTCCATGTCGGCATAGTTCAGCGTGACCTGGCCGGCGCGCAGCCTGCGCGCGACCCGCTCGGCCTGGACCGGCTCGCCCTGGACGTAAGCCGCCAGCCCGAACACCGTATCGTTGGCGATGGCGATGGCGTCGGCTTCATCGGCATAACCGATGATTGCGAGAACCGGACCGAAGATCTCCTGCTGTGCGATCGCCATATCGTTCTTCACATTGGCGAAGACGGTCGGGCGAACATAGAAGCCCGTTTCCAGTCCCTCGGGACGGCCAGGACCGCCGGTGACGAGCGTCGCGCCTTCATCGATGCCGGACTGGATCAGGCGCTGGATCTTGTTCCACTGCGCCTCAGATACGACCGGTCCCATCTTCGCATTGCTAGCCGGATGCCCCACGACCCACTGCTCGGCTGCGGCCAGGGCAAGCTCGGAGGCCTCCGCCATCCGCTCGGCGGGAACCAGCATCCGCGTGGGCGCACCGCAGGATTGACCGCTATTGATCATGACGCCCGCGACGCCCGCCGCCACAGCCGACGCCAGATCGGCGCTGGGCAGGAGGATGTTGGGCGACTTGCCGCCCAGTTCCTGATGCACGCGCTTCACCGTCTGGGCTGCATTGCGCGCCACCTGGATGCCGGCTGGCGTGGATCCGGTGAACGAGACGAGATCGACATCGGGATGGGCGGTCAGGGCATTGCCCACGCCTGCTCCGTCGCCTTGCACAAGGTTGAACACGCCCGCAGGCGTCTGAGCCTCATGCATGATCTCGGCGAAGATCGTCGCCGAATACGGCGAGACTTCCGACGGCTTCACAACCATCGTGCAACCGGTCGCCAGCGCCGCGGCGACCTTGCAGGCGATCTGGTTGAGCGGCCAGTTCCAAGGGGTGATGAGCGCACAGACCCCGATCGGCTCACGCACGATGTGTGCAGTGCCGTGGGGGCCCTCGAAGCTATAACCGGCGAGCGCAGTGCGGCCGATCTGGAGGTGGCCGAGGCCGACGGGCACCTGATACTGCTCGGCAAGCCAAAGCGGCGCGCCCATCTCCTCCGAAACGGCTTGGGCCAGATCCCTGGCACGCCTCTGGTAGCCGGCGATGATACGGTCGAAGAGCGCAAGACGGTCCTCGGCCGAAGTCAGCGAGAAGGTCTCGAACGCAGCGCGAGCTGCGGCGACCGCTCGGTCGACGTCGCGGGCGTCACCGATCGCAACTCTGCCGGAGACAGATTCATCCGCCGGGTTGATGACATCGATCACGGTGTCACCGGCAGGCTCTACCCACGATCCGTTGATATAGAACTGAAGATTGTTGCGCATATCCGGGCTCTCCATCTTCGTCAAAAGGAGGCCAAGGTATACGCCGTAGACCTGGGCGTCAATTAGGCACCTGGAGTAGCTCAAGTAGGCTTGAGGATACCGCGTGCCATGGGCCAACCCGTTCGGCGGCGGTGTCCCGGTCGCCCTCACAGGCCCTGGTCGACAGGGCCTGCAGGTCGCGCGTCAAGCAAACTGCCGATGTTCTGATCCTTCCGCCAACGCGCTTCCGCCCGCCGCCGCGTCGAATGCCTGGCGCGCGGCCTCGACCTCGGAAAACTTGGTGAGCGTCCACTCATGCAGTGCCCGCAATGGCGGCTGCAACGTGCGCCCAAGTGGCGTGATCTGATATTGCACCGCCACCGGAGACAGCGAAACGACTGTCCTCGAGACCAGGCCGTTGCGCTCGAGCCGGCGAAGACTCTGGGTGAGCGCCTTCTGCGTGACGCCTTCTAGGCGCCGCCGGATGGCGTTGAAACGCTGCGGCCCGTCGTCCAGCACGGCCAGCACCATCATCGACCACTTGTCCGCGATCTGGTCGAAGAGTGCGCGGCTGGGACAGTCAGACGAAAAGCATTTCAGTTCGGGAACGGGCATGGTGGTTTCCTTCGATACACCTGGGCGACTTCAGGTGCCTGATTGACGGCAGGTATCAAACATATACCATGATGCCTTTGTTTGCAACGGAGCCTGTTCAATGTCTCACCCCGATACCAGCACCCTGTTTCGTCCCTTCTCAATCCGCTCGCTCAACCTGAAGAACCGGATCGTCATGGCCCCGATGACGCGGCTCTTTGCCCCCGAGGGCGTGCCTGGCGACGCGAATGTCGCCTATTACCGGCGCCGCGCGGAAGGGCGCGTGGGGCTTATTCTGTCCGAAGGGACGGTCGTTGACCGTCCTGCATCACGCAACGACGGCGGCATTCCGTTGTTTCATGGCGAGGCCGCGCTAGCCGGTTGGAAAGATGTGATCGATGCCGTCCACGACGCAGGCGGACGTATGGCGCCTCAGATCTGGCACACCGGTTCCACCCGTTACATCAACAACTGGGAGCCTGATGCGCCGGTCGAGAGCCCATCCGGGCTAGTCGCGCCCGGCGATCCTCGCGGCGTGGCTATGACCGAAGAGGACATCGCGGATACGGTTGCCGCCTTCGCCAACGCGGCAAGAGATGCCAAAGCGCTCGGCTTCGACGCGGCAGAGATCCATGGCGCCCATGGCTATCTGATCGACCAGTTTTTTTGGCCGGGGACCAACCAGCGGACCGATCGCTATGGCGGGCCGACGGTCAAGGAGCGGTCCCGCTTCGCAAGTGAGATTGTCGCTGCCGTGCGCGACGCCGTCGGTCCGGATTTCCCGATCATCATGCGGTTCAGTCAGTGGAAGCAGCAGGATTTGAGCGTGCGGGTCGCCGAGACCCCGGCGATCATGGAGGACTGGCTACTGCCGCTGGTTGAAGCCGGGGTCGATGTCCTGCACTGCTCGCAGCGACGCTTCTGGGAACCCGAGTTTCCTGAGATCGATGGCGAAAACGGGCTAAATTTTGCCGGCTGGGCCAAGAAGGTGACGGGTGCCGCGACGATCAGCGTCGGATCGGTCGGGCTTGAAAAGGATTTCGCCACCGCCTTTTCCGGCGAGGGATCGACCCCTGCGAGCCTGGACCGTCTCGTCGAGCGAATGGAACGCGACGAGTTCGATCTGATCGCCGTTGGCAGGGCCATTCTCCACGACCCAAGCTGGGTCAAAAAGGTTGAACACGGCCAATACGGCGCGCTGAAAGGGTTCGACGCGGCAGCGCTCGCCGAATTGGTCTGACGGTGAGTTCGAGGACGGGAACATTCTTCGAACCCGTCCTCTTCGGTATTCGAATTTCACGCTTTCATCTGTTTTGAGCTTCCCTCGATAGTCCACCCAAACGTCAACGCCAGGACTTTTGTAGCCCCTCCCCAGGTTCGCCAGCCGCCGAGCCAGATGTGCCCATGACTTCACCGATACTCTCGCATGAGCATGCTGCCGCTGCGCGGTTGGTTAGGTTCCTGGACGCCGGAAACAATCGGAGCCGCTGTCGGCCGCTGTTTTGCGCGACGCTTGTCCGCTGACCGCAAATGAAGGGGTGGAAAGCCCCAACTATCCGGGCCTTCACTTTCAGCCGCGAAGCGGCTACGTTTTTGTCGGCGCCCGGGCTGAGCCTTGCGCCGCAATGCTCTCCACGAGGTCCATTCCGCTCGTCGGCGAACAGCCGGATTGCCTGTCCGCCCGAACGCTGCGCTGTCACGACCTGGTCGAGCTCACGTCGGTGCGTAGGCCTGGCATTTGGTGTTGATCGTCCAATTCGTTCGGCAGCGCGGAATTCCGTGGCTGGTTGCTGGGCGCGTGTTATCTGATCTAACGACAGATGCCAGCTTGCCAACAATTCGCGGGCTCGAAGAACCGGGGTTACACCCCCTGATCCGGTTTTCTGATCGCGGATGAGCCTGGCTGACCGGCGGCTGTGTCGACGATCACCGCGGCCGTCGCGCTCGGCACGATGTGCAATTCACGGGTGCGAAACGGCAGCGAACATTGCGGGTCGGTCAGTGTTTGACGCACCCGGCGCGCGAGTCCCCAACGCATGGTCCAGAACATGTCCGTGTTCGACCAGACGCGGATATTCAGCACCGCCGTGCTGTCGTCGAAGCGGATGACCATCACCTGCGGCGCGGGATCGCGGAGCGCACGCGGGTCGGCTGCGGCGAGCGTGCGCAGCGCCCCAAGCGCGCGATCCACATCGTCACCGCCTTTGTGGCTGCCCTCGCTCTCGCTGCTCCCATTACGGTTTTTGCCGCAGCAAACGTCGCAGCAAACCATCCACTGACCCGCGCGGAAGTCCGTGAGCAACTGGTCGAGATCGAAGCGGTGGGCCACAACCCGGCCCATGCGAACGCGAGCGAATATCCGGTGGACATCCAGGCCGCCGAAGCCAAGGTCGATGCCCATCGGGGGGGCACGTCCGGAGTGAGCGGCAGTCACCCAGTGACCGTCGTGGCAGTCAGTGAAGAAGTGATTGAGATTGAGATTGATAGCGCTGCCGACACGTCCGGAGTGGGTGGCGTCGTAAGCGGCTCGTCCGCAACGGGCGGTCATGCTTACAAGAGCGACGCAGCTCGCACCGGTCCGGGCTCGGTCTACTTCGGTCACTAACCGGCTGACAGGCGACTGACACACCGTCCGCCTGTCTTTCCATAGAAATGCGCAGAAACACTGCGCGCCACATATACACCAACTGGCTCGGGGAAACGTCATCGCCGTCAAACGCGACCGTTTCATCAATCACTTCTTCTGTCGAGGCAGCCATGAAATCGAAACTACTCACGCACTTCATGATCGCCGCACTGCTTGGTGCGTCGATCCCTGCTTTTGCCCAGCCTCACGACAATCAGCGTCACGATGACCGGTCGGCGCACGGCCCGCAACCACACGAGATGCGTCCGCCCCCCAGGCACGGTCATGGCCCCATGTCGCACGAGGCCTATAACGGCCGGCCGGGCGGCCCGATGCCGCATGCCGACTGGCGCCAGGGCGACCGGCTTCCTCCTGAGTACCGCGATCACAACTACGTGGTCGACGACTGGCGCGGCCACGGACTGCAACCGCCGCCGCGAGGCTATCACTGGGTTGGGGTCAACGGAGATTACGTGCTCGCCGCAATCGCAACTGGCATCATTGCGGATGTCCTGTTCTCCGGCCACTAACACCGGCGGCAACATGTTAACCGCGTTGAATTCATCCACGCAGGCAGCGGCCGTGCACTATTTCGACGAGCAGCCGCGATTCACTCCGTTCAATCGGTTAGCTTTGCTACGCACCACGCTGTACGATTAACTGATACGTGCTACGCGGCGTGGCCAAACCGATGAGCGTGGCAGAGTACGAGCTCATGCGTGAAGTGCCGGCTGCCTAGGGCCTGTTTACGCTAATCACGGGCTTGCGAACGTGCCTTTCCGCGCGCAGTGCAACGAGAGAGGAGCACCGTTTGCCCACGCCAAACAAGCGACGACCGACGCCGCAATACGGGCGGAAAGGCACGTTCCCCTGTTTTAAAAAAAACCTTCAAGGGGCTGGCGGCCAGAAGGGCCGATCGCCCCGTCATGCTCCTTGCGAAAACGTCGAGTATTCGTTGCGTCGCAATCCTTGCGCTCGGCCCTTCTGGCGGCCAGCGCAAGCCCGTTATTAGCGTGAACAGGCCCTAGGAAACCGGACTGCCGACCATCGGCTTCCAACGAAAAAACCGGCGCAAGTTCGGTTCCTTCGGGTGGAACTACTGGCGGGTTAGACGGTCCCTTCGAGCAGCACAAAGTTACCGGTCGCGGCCCCGGCGCGCAGCGCCTTCGCTGCCTGATATTCAGGGCTCTCATAGAACGCTTTGGCATCCGCGAACGAATCGAACTCGATCACCATGTGTTTCGTGTGCGTACCGCCTTCTACATGCTCATGTTTGCCTGAGACTGCAACGATTTTCGGCGCAACATGTTTCGTTGAAAAGCTTGCTATTGCTTCGCCTGCGGCTTTTGAGTAGATCGCATAGGCGGCTGCATCCGTGATGTTTACGTGTGCGACGAGGTAGCCTTTTGGCACGGGTTCCTGATGCATGGCTTGATCTCCTGTTGTTCGCGGCTGAACGACATGTGCAGCTCGAACGTCGGATCATGCCTGCAGCATCCACGCGGATAAAGCCGTCCCTGTGGACAACAGCATTCGAGCCGCATCAACAATGCTGCGACGCATTGGCCTGGCAATGCGGCCCGAAGCCGGCGTCGATTGTCGCACCCTGCGCGGTTGCGATGCGGGGGCAGGCAGAAAGCGATTCACCCGCCGAAGAAGTTCTTGCCGCTAGATCGGCTCGACCGGCGTCAAGCAGCAGACAACTACACCCGCATGGGCGCGCGATACGCCTCAGAGCCGCTTACGATCCAGCCACTGTTGTAGTCTGCGGTCACTGGTGCAGCCTAGCGTATCTGAGGCCACGAGGTCGCCTATAAGATAGGTATTCTTATGTGCGACGTGAGGTCGCTTCGTTCGTTGTTTTACCGTCGATGCCTGGCGGGAGGAAACCGGGCGTTCCGTCGCCCGTAGTCTATTGGTGCATGCGGGGCTGGTAACGGCGCCGTGTGAAGCCACCGAGACAATGTAGCCCGGCGCAAGCTAAGCCGTGGTCGTGAGACGACGGTGCCCCTGCGAGTGTCAATGCGGAGGGGGCGCTAGACTGGATGGCATGGCTAAAGTATTTGAACTGCTGATAAACATCGTTAACTTAGACGGGCCAAAGACACTGATAGGCCCCACCCAAAACGGGAACGTAGCAGGTCTGCCCTTTATAAGATGGGGCAGCGCGGACATGGTGCTACCGGTGGAGAAGCAGAGCCTAAACCATTCCTGCGAACGATGCGGAACACGGAAACCCCGTATCTCTGCCCAGTCGGGCAAGCCGACCGTGAGGAAAGCTGTTGGAGGTGCGGGAACAGGAGTGCGGAGAAAGCGAACGCCGTCCTGTAATCGGACGGATAGGGATTGCGCCGCAAGGCAACCTCATCCTACGCGAAAGCGGGCAGACTTCCGCATGGTCTTTCGTCACGAAAGAGTCTGACGAACCTTCAAAGGAGGAGAAGCAAATGACAGTGCAGCAAGCCGGCACCGGTGCGTCCTCCGATCGCGCAATGCATTGGAACGATGTCGATTGGGCCCGATGCTATCGTGGGATTCGAAGGCTGCAGGCTCGCATCGTGAAGGCGACACAGGACGGCAAATACGGCAAGGTGAAGGCTTTGCAGTGGTTGCTGACCCACTCGTTCAGCGGCAAGGCACTCGCCGTCAGACGGGTGACTGAGAATCAGGGTAGACGGACTCCCGGCGTAGACGGCCTCACATGGTCTACGCCGAGGTCCCGCCTCCAGGCAGTGAAGTCTCTAAAGCGGCGGGGCTACCGCCCTCTGCCGCTGAGACGAATATATATCCTGAAAGCCGACGGGAAACGGCTGAGACCTCTTGGAATTCCCTGCATGGTCGACAGAGCGCAACAGGCGCTTCATCTGCTTGCACTCGAACCTGTTGCAGAAACCATGGCGGATCCGAACTCTTATGGGTTCAGAGCCGCCCGCTCCACGGCCGACGCGATAGAACAGTGCTTTATCTCACTGGCCAGCAGCAATCGCGCGCAGTGGATTCTGGAGGCCGACATCCGCAGCTGCTTTGATGAAATTTCGCATGATTGGTTGGTCGCCCACATCCCAACGGATAAAGCGATACTGCGAAAGTGGTTGAAGGCTGGCTACCTTCACAACCGTGTCTTTCATTCGACGGAAGCGGGTACGCCTCAGGGCGGTATTATCTCGCCCACGTTGATGAACATGACTCTCGATGGGTTAGAACGAACACTTCTTGCGAAGTTCTGCAGAGGCGGCCGGAATCCGTCGAAGGTTAACGTCGTTCGATATGCAGATGACTTTGTTATCACTGGCGCGACGCGAGAAGTGCTGGAGGATGAAGTCATGCCGCTGGTCGTGCAGTTTCTTGCACAGCGGGGATTATCGCTGTCACGGGAGAAGACCCGGATCACGCATATCAACGATGGGTTCGATTTCCTGGGCATGAACGTTCGCAAGTACGACGGCAAGTTGTTGATCAAGCCAGCCAAAACGAGCGTTCAGCGCTTCATGCGGAAGCTTCGGGACATCGTGAAAGGCAATGCAACGCTAAGACACGATCGTCTGATCCGCCTGCTCAACCCAAAGATTCGCGGTTGGGCGGATTATTATCGGCATGTCGTGGCGAAGCGTACCTTTAACAAGGTTGCTCATGCGATTTGGCAATGTCTATGGCGTTGGGCGAAGCGCCGACACCCGCAGAAGAACTCGCACTGGGTACGTCGGAAGTACTTTCGAACCGTTGGCGCCCGCCAATGGGTCTTTGGTACGGCGACGGACAAAGTGCTCAGCGATGGAAAGCGTGAACTTCTGAAGCTGTACGACATTGTTGGCACGCCAATCCGGCGGCACCGCAAGATCAAGGGTGCCGCAAACCCGTTCGACCCGCAGTGGGAAAGTTATTTCGAAGAGCGGTTGGGCTTCACGATGATGGACTCGCTCAAGGGCCGGATGCGTCTGATCCGGTTGTGGCTCGATCAGCAGAGGTCCTGTCCGGTCTGTCGTCAAATGATCACGAAATCCAGTGGCTGGCGGCTGTACCACCTGGAGCGAAAGATCGATGGCGGTAAGGACACGATCAGCAACCTGACGATGCTTCACCCGGATTGCCATCGGGCCGCGCGTGCCCTCGGACTCTCAGTAGTGAAACCGGCCTCGGCAATGGGGCTTTGAAAGGCTTGAGCCGTGTGCTGGGAAACTCGCATGCACGGTTCTTAGGGGGCGGCGGTGCAGTAATGCACCGCTGCTACCCGACATTTGCAGCGAGATTCTGTTGCGTAACCGCACCGATGCCGCGCACTCCACTCAGCACGCCGTGCCCGAGCGCGCAAAGCTGGCACGCATTATCAGGGCGCGAAGCAATTTGCTTCATGGTCGCCCTGTCAGACATCCGTGCGAATGGACCTTCCAATTGCTCACCTGCCCGACTCCCCGGATGACGCCTTGCGCCCCGAGGCGTGTCCCGACGGCCGACTTCTGACGCAGCGAATGACGTTCCGGTCACATGCTGCTTCGGGACGCGTCACCGGCCAGCGGGGTCAATTCGCTGGACAGCGCCACAGCCCCTCCTTCCAGCATCTTTTTCCGGCGCGCTTCTCTCACGGCGATACTTTCGTCCAGTTGCCGCTCGAGACCGGCGTCTGCGTTGTCAGTCCTCCATCGTGCGACGCAATGCCTCTGACGCGTCAGGTGCGCCAGGTCGAGCGCCTGTTTCGCCAGCCTGGCGCACTCGCACTCCACGTCGTCGCAAACATCTGGAGGAAGGGCATATTTCCAGGTCGAACTGACATACTCCCGGGCATGGTGGACTGTCGCCGGAAAGTCTCGCAGCACGGACGTGATTTGGTGATTGAGCCCCGGACATGCCCGGCAGCGGGCACGGTGCTGCCCGGCCCGTGTGGCCTCGCTGCCATGAACGACGTCGAGGCGATTGCGGCGTGGCTCGGGCTGCACGAATCGGCGCACATGGTGCGCGCCTACCGGCGCGAAGCCGAACGGCTGGTACTGTGGGCCGTCGTCGAGCGCCGACTGCCGCTCTCCTCGCTCACCGCCGGGGACGCGACAGCCACCGGGTTGCGTGCGCACGAGTTCGTGGCAGCGACGCTCGGCGACATCGAGGTGGAGACGCGTGGCACGTGGTGGATGGAGGTGACCGGTAAGGGGGCCAAGCCTGGCCGCGTGGCGCTGCCACCGCTCGCACGCGATGCCTTGCGCCGCTACCTCAGGTCACGGAGCCTGCCGGTCAATCGGAACCGATGGACGCCAGCCACACCGCTGATAGGTGCACTCGACCGAAATCGGGAAACGGGCCGGAGGGGCGGTCACGGCGCGTCGGGTAATACCGGCATCAGCGTGACGCGGCTGCGGCAGGTGGTCGGTGAGCTTTTCCAGGAGGCAGGGAACATGTCCTGGCGCGCAATCCGGCGCTCGCCGCAAAGCTGCGGCACGCCAGTCCCCCCTGGCTTCGTCACACGCATGCCACGCACGCGCTCGACGCCGGGGTCGAACTTGTGACGGTGCGCGACAATCTCCGCCATGCCTCGATCGCGACGACCTCGACCTACCTGCACGGCGAAGAGGCGAAGCGCGCACGCCAGGTCAGCGCAGCGTTCCGGCGTCAGCCACCTCGCCAACCGCGATGCGAGGACAGATTTCGTTCGACCCGGTAGTCGAACGTTGGCGCGAGTGTATCCCCTGACATCTTAGGCACCGGAACGGCACCGGGTTGAACGCATCGATTATCGACATTTAGCACGCAGACTTTGTTGTACCCAACGACGAACCTTGCGCCCCCCGCAGACTTTGTTGTGCGCCCATAGATCGCAAAAAAGAGTTTGACAGACTGTCTTAAGATATATATCGTAAGATGCATCTTACGACACTCATAGGAGAGTCCCAGATGCGTCATCCTCATCATTTTTCCGGTCCGCGCGGCGCGCGCGACCGTTTTCATGGCGGTTTCGGCCTTCCGTCGCCGCAGGCGAGCGAAGTCGCCGACCTCGGCGCCTCCGAAGCATGCGCTTCCTCCGGCGCCCGCCACCACTACCTGCTGCACGTTTTGCGTCACGCCTTTGGCCGCCATCACGAGGGGCGCTTCGGCGGCCGTGGCGCACGCTTCGGCGGTGGTTTCGGCGGTCCGGGCGGATACGGTAGTTTCGGCGGCGGCCCCGGCGGCTTCGGCGGCGACGGCGATGGTTTCCCGCGTGGCCGCAAAATCAGCTCCGACGATCTGCAACTGCTGCTGCTATCGCTGATCGAAGCGCAGCCGAGTCACGGCTACGAGTTGATCAAGGCGCTCGAAACGCGCTCGAACGGCTTCTACAGCCCGAGCCCCGGCATGGTCTATCCAGCACTGACCTATCTCGAAGAACTCGGCTACGTCACCGTGCAGCTCGAAGGCAACCGCAAGCGCTATGAACTGGCGGATGCGGGCCGCGAATATCTGGCCGCGAACCGCGAGCGCGTCGAGCTCATGCTCGCGCGACTTTCGCATATCGCACGCAAGATGGATTCGGTGCGCCGCGCGTTTGCCGGCGAGGAGCCGGCCGACATCAGCGAAGGCGGCTGGGTGCCCGAGCTGAATGAAGCGCGCCGCACGCTGAAGAACGCGCTGCTGCGCCGCGACAACGCGCCGGCCGACGAACAGCGCCGCATCGCAGCGATTCTGATGCGCGCGGCCAAAGAAATCGAAGGCGGCAGCCGTGGCGACATCGCAAAGCCCGGCAACGACAGCGAGCCGACCGCCTGACAACGCGCGCCCGTCCACGAGGCGACCCGCGCGCCCTCCTGAACCGAACCGGAGCATCGCCCACATGCAAGAGCAACACACTCGCCCTGATCTCGCCGTGCATCGCGTACGGCATCCGTTGAAGTTTCGTCTGCTGCAGGTCAAGCAGGTACGCGCGCTGACGCCGCACCTGATTCGCGTGACCTTCACCGGCGACGATCTGCACGACTTCGTCTCAGCCTCGTTCGACGACCACATCAAGGTCTTCTTCCCCGACCCCGGCGCCGACAAACCTACGCTGCCGCAAGCCGGCCCCGACGGCCCGGTGTTCCCGGAAGGCAAGCGGCCGACCGCGCGGGATTTCACGCCGCGCCGTTTCGATCGCGACGCCCGCGAGCTCGACATCGAGTTCGCGATGCACGACGCGGGCCCCGCAGCGACGTGGGCCGCGCAGGCGCAGGTGGGCCAGTATCTGGGCGTCGGCGGCCCGCGCGGTTCGCTGGTGATTCCGACCGGCTTCGACTGGCATCTGCTGATCGGCGACGACACCGCGCTGCCCGCGATCGCGCGCCGTCTCGAAGAGTTGCCTGCCGCCACGCGCGTCGCCGCGGTGATCGAGGTCGCCGATCCGTCGGCTCGCATCGAGTTCACGACGCAGGCCGAGTTGCATCTCGTCTGGTGCTATCGCAACGAAGCCAACACGCAAAACGGCACGCGCGGCGAACCGCTGTTGCACGCGGTGCGCGAGACCTGGCTGCCGGAGAACGGCGAAGGCTACGTGTGGGCCGCAGGCGAAGCGGCAACGATCCGCGCGGTGCGTCAGCATCTATGCGGCGAGCGCGGCGTCGACAAAACGCGGATTCGCGCGGCCAGCTACTGGAAACAGGGCGCGGTCGCGGTCCACGAAACGATCGACGACTGAGCTTCTGCTCGCGTCGCGCGCGGCATTAGCGACGTACTTCGAACGACAACAAAAGGAAATCAACCGATGTACTCAATCACTGCACGGCACGAGCGTCGTTTGTTGTGGCTGCTCGCGCTCACGCAGTTCACGATCATCATGGACTTCATGGTGATGATGCCGCTCGGCCCGCAGATCATGAGCGCGTTCCAGATCGCGCCGGCCGCGTTCGCGACGGCCGTATCCGCGTATTCGTGGTGCTCGGGGCTGTCGGGCCTGTTCGCGGCGACCTATATCGACCGCTTCGACCGGCGCCGTCTGCTGCTCACCATTTACGCGCTGTTCGCGCTGTCGAACCTCGCGTGCGCGCTCGCGTCGAGCTTCGCGCTGCTGCTCGCTGCGCGCGCGTTCGCGGGCATCACGGGCGGCGTGCTCGGCTCCGTGATCATGGCGATCGTCGGCGACGTGATCCCCCTGCAACGGCGTGGCGCCGCGACCGGCACGATCATGACCGCGTTCTCGCTCGCGGCGATCGCCGGCGTGCCGGCCGGCGTGATGCTCGGCGCGCAGTTCGGCTGGGCGGCGCCGTTCTTCCTGCTGGTCGCGTTGTCGCTGCTGGTGTGGTTCGCGGCCTCGCAACAGGTGCCGTCGCTGGCCGCGCATCTGAGCCGCCGGCAGCCGCCGCTCGCGGAAGTACTGCCCGAGCTGTGGCGCCTGCTGAGCAACCGAAGCCATCTGAACGCGTTCGCGCTGACGTTCATGATGATGATCGCGCACATGCTGGTGATCCCGTTCATCGCGCCGATGCTGGTCGCCAATCACGGCGTCGCGCCGCGACAGCTGTCGTGGCTGTACATGGCCGGCGGTGCGGCGACCTTCTTTACGTCGCGCCTCGTCGGCAGATTCGCCGACCGCTTCGGCACGCAGCGCGTGTTCCGCTGCGCGGCGCTGCTGTCGTTCGTGCCGGTGCTGTTCATCACGCATCTGCCGAACCTGCCGTTCTACGCGCTCGTGCTGTTCTTCCCGTGCTTCCTCGTGTTGATGAACGGCCGCATGGTGCCGATGCAGGCACTGCTGACCACGGTCCCCGAGCCCGCGCGACGCGGTGCGTTCCTGAGCGCGAACAGCGCGCTGCAGGCGCTCGGCACCGGCACCGGCGCGTGGTTCGGCGGCTTGATGCTGAGCACGTCGGCTGATGGCCGCATCGCCGGATATGGAGCCGTCGGCTGGGCGGCGGTGGCGGTCGCATGCGCGGCGGTGCTGTGGGTCTCGCGCGTGAAGGGCGTGCCGCGCGAAGTGGCGGCGGCCAGCGCCGCTGGCGCGACGATGCCTCGCGCCGGCATTGAAGCTCACATCGCTGGAGAAGGTTAGCGATGCCAGGCGGCGCGCGGTGTCGCTGCGCCAACTGCGCGCCGCGCGTTACGCCTCATCGTCGGTGCTGCCCGTCAGCGCGCCGCGCGGCCTCGCCCTGCCCGTGCGACGCCGTGTAAAACACGCGCGCCCGGCCGATCACGATTTTCAGCGTCGCGATGACGGGCACCGCGAGAAAAATCCCAGCGACGCCGCCAAGCTGATCGCCCGCGAGCAGTCCGACGATTACCAGAAACGGACTGACCTCCACGCCTTCGCTCATCAGATACGGATTGAGCACGTAGTCCTGGAACAGCCGGTACAGTCCGATAAAAATCACGAGCCACAACAGGTGCGGATAGCCGCTGAATACGGCTACCACGAGCGTGATCGCGACCGCGGCAAGCGGCCCCGCGAACGGCACGAATTCGAGCATCCCCGCGCTGACCGCGAGCAGAAACGCGTACGGCACGCCGAGCAGCGAAAACACGACGCCGTAGCTAAATAGCGTGGCGAGCGACAGCAACAGCAGCGCGCGCACGTACTTGGACAGCAGCACGTTCAGATCGTCGACGATCTCGTTCCACAGCACGCGATGCCGGCTGTTCAGCAACGCCAGAAACGCGTCGCGCATCCGTTCGCCGTCCTTGATCAGCAGGAAGCTCAGAATCGGAATCAGCACCAGGTAGATCAGGTTGCTCGCCGCATGAACGACGCCGAGCCCGAGGCTGCGCGCCAACGGCACGGCCTTGTCGGAACCGGTCTCGATCTGGCTGCGCACGAAATCGACGATCCGCTCGCGCAGCGGTTCGAGAAAATGCGGAAGCGGAAAACGGTTCGGCACATCGGTGCGCAGAAGTGCGGGCAGTTGCGTGACGAGGCGCGTCGCCTGATCCTGCAATTCCACGCCGAACACTGAGCCAACCACCGCGAGCAGCGCGACCACGACGACGAACACGACCGCGATCGACACGACGCGCGGCATGCGGCGCGGCCTCACGCGTTCGACCAGCACCACCATCGGGTAGATCAGATAGCTGAAAAACACCGCGAACACGACGACGAGCACCGTCGTCGACGCGATATAGATGAGGAAAAATAGCAGCGCGAGCAGAGACGCGGTCCAGACTTTCCTGGCCGCGCCGACGTCGAATCCCAGCATGAAGCGTCCTCGAATGGGCGATGCGGCGCCGACGCGACGAGTGCGCCGGCTGACTCTGGACCGTAACAGAAATTTACACGTTCCGTGTGTCCAACGCCGCGCCGAGAGGGCGCGACGCGGCGAGCACCGGCAGCGTGCGAGGCGCTACGCACGCGGTGCGTCATTGCACGGCTTGCGTGCCTGACTTGATGCGCCCGAAACCGGGGGGGCAGGATAAACGAGGCTGCGGGTATGTGAAGTTTCGGCTCGCTAACTCTTCACACGCTCTCGTACCTCTTCGGTTTCTTCGCCGATTCTCGCCTGTATCCTACCGGCTATTTTTTCGGCCGCCCCTTCGGCCTGTTTCGCGCGATTGCCGGTGACCTTGCCAATCGCTTCCTTGACCGAGCCCTTGAGCTCCTTCGCTGTACCTTCTACACGATTCCTGTCCATGGTGCCTTCCTGCCAGGTTTGACTGTGGAGTTGCCTGCTGGCGTTGCAACGAAACAGCCAACGTACGGCGCGACGCGCCTCGTCATGGCGCGGATCGCTTCGCCAGAGGCGATCCGCGTCGGAGCAACCTGAAAATTCCTAGCATTCATCGTTCCCGATATCCAGTGCGCCGCGCATCGTCATCTCACCGTGACGGTGTCCTTCGCGGCGTCGTTGGCGGCATCCTTGCCGTGAGCCGGATCAGGATCATCATCTTTCGCGCCATGAAAGATATGCTTGAAAAGTTCCTTGTTCTTTGCGCCATTCAAGAGGTTTCGCAGCGCGGCTTCGTCATCGGCCGGCTTGAACGAAAGCACTCTCTTGCGGTAGCGCTCCCTGCGTTCATCGAGCATGTAACTCGCCGGTAGCGGCAGTTCGCGGCTGCCCACGTCGAGATCGATGCCTTCGAAGGTCAGCAGCCCCGCATCGTGATTGATGAAGCACGCGGGAGGCTTGGTCCGGTCGATCGCGTAGACGCACTGCTTCTGCAGATTGCCGGCGTCGGGCAGCTTGCTGCGGAAGATCTTGTCACGCAGGAACGTGCACATTTCTTCCCAGCACTCCTCGGTGGATTTTCCCGCCGCGCAGGACCGCAAGATTTCGGTCTTCAGAATGGCCTCTGGCACGGCATAGTAAATCGGATAACCCGCCCTCAGGTAAAGGTGCAGTTGCAACACTTCGTAACAGCGGCCCAACGCATGGATCCACGGCACGAGCAAAGACCGTTCATCCGACTCGTCTCCTTCGGTGGGTCCGGTCGCCGTCTGACTGCCCTTCGAGCGGGAGTCGACGTAGGGAGCGGCCTCGCCTTCCTCTTCCGCGAGACGCTTCTTCTCCTCGACCTCGCGTTCCGCGATGGTCCGTGCCCGTTCTTCTTCTCCACGGCAAATGTGGACATAGAACACGAGGAACGTGAAGGCCGTGACCAGCAACGCAAGCAGCCAGCTCTCGCCCATGCTGGTTGCGCGATCCGCGTCGCTGACTTCCTTCATCACCGCGGCGATCTTTTTAACGCACTTGATGCCGGGAGGAAAGCAATCCGCATCCGGCACGCGATGCGAAAAGGTCACCACCCAGTAGATACCGCTGCCCACCAGAACCGCAATGCCGCCTGGCGCGGTGAGGGCGAGCTTTTTTGCATGAGGGCCCTGCTCGACGTGGGAAGCGGGTTTGTCGCCGAAGGGTTTGGAGCGGTGATTCTCATCTGACGGCTTTTCCATACGCATTGCCTCCTGATCGATCAAGAGCACGAGAATGCGGGAAGCGGTGACGTATAAACGCACCGCAGGTCGGACGAGCGCCGTGATGAGGGCTGCGAGCAGGCTTTGCCGGTCGGACGGGGCTGAACTATCTATCTAAGATTGCGCCCGGAAAGATGTCAATTGGCCCGCGTAGTTTGTGTCCGCCAGACCACAATTGGCACCGGCGGCTGATGGGCGGGACATGCCAAGCAGACCTAAGGGCGGGCGCGGGTGCGCCGGGCCGCGCGCCCCGCCCGCGCGGCATGCGATACGCCGCGCAAGTCAGTCGCCATGCTCCGCGCCCAGCGCCGCCAGTGGATGCGCGTCGCGATGCCACGGCGAACTCAGGAAATGCCGCACGCGCTCGGGTTGCACATCGGCGAGCGTCGCCGGTGACCAGCGCGGCCGACGGTCCTTGTCGATCAGTTGCGCGCGCACGCCCTCGCGGAAATCGCCTTCCTCGATCGAGCGCTTCACGATGCCGAGCTCCATCCGGAAGCAATCGGCAAGCGTCATGTGCCGGCCGCGCAGCAGCGCTTCGCGCGTCACGTGCTGCATCGTCGGCGAATGGGCGGTCAGTGCGTCGTAGGTCGCTTGCAGCCATTGCCGCACCTCGCGCGGCGGTTCGCGTTCGAGATCCTGACGCAGTGTCGCGACGATGCGCTCGACGCCCGAACGCCGGTCGAAGTGGCGCAGGATCAGTTGCGTCAGCGCGCCGAGCGGCGCGTGCGGCACGATATTGCACGGCGGCTCGAGCACGGCGCGCAGCGCGTCGATGCGCTCGCCGTCGTGCGACATACGTTGCAAACGTTCCTCGAAGCTCGCGAGCCAGTCGGCCGGCACGCACAGGTCGGCCAGTTGCAGGCGCATCGCATCGGCGCCCGCTAGCGTCGCGCCGGTCAGCCCGACATACAGCGCAAGCTCGGCCGGCATCACGCTCAGAAAGCGGCTCGCGCCGACGTCAGGCACGAAGCCGATGCGCGTCTCCGGCATCGCGATGCGGCTGCGTTCGGTCACGATGCGCAGCCGCGCCGCCTGGCCGAGGCCCATGCCGCCGCCCATCGCGATGCCGTCGAGCAGCGCGACCACCGGCTTTGGAAACGTGTGCAACGCGTAATCGAGCCGGTACTCGTCGACGAAGAACGCGAGCCAGCGTGGGTCGCCCTGCGTCGCGAGCCGATGCACCTCGCGCACGTCGCCGCCCGCGCAAAAGCCCTTGTCGCCAGCGCCCTTCAGCACCAGCGCGACGATCCCGGGATCGGTGCGGCAATGCTCGACCAGCACCGCGAGTTCGCGCACCATCGCGTGCGACAGCGCGTTGAGCGCGGCAGGCCGGTTCAGCGTGATGATCGCCACGCGGTTGACGACGCGAAACAGCACGTCGGGTTCGGCTTGCGTGTTCGTCGCGTCGCGCATTTCGACCGCAAAGCCGTGCAAAGCGCTCATCGCTGCGTCTCCCGCGATGCACGGCTCGTCTGCCAGCGCGGCGCGCGTTTTTCGAGGAACGCGTTGACGCCCTCGCGCTGATCGGCGCCATCGAACAGATCGACGAAGCGCTCGCGTTCTAGTGCGAGCGCGGCGGCGCGCGGCACGCCATGCCGCGCCTGATGGATCAGCTCCTTGCTGAAGCTGACCGCCTGCGGGCTCAAACCGGTGACGCGCTGCGCCATGTTCAACGCGGCTTCACGCGCGGCGCCGCGCTCCACCACCTCTTCGACGAGACCGATGCTGAGCGCGGTCGCCGCATCGACGCGCTCGCCGGTCAGAATCATCCGCTTGGCCCAGCCTTCGCCGACGAGCCACGGCAGCGTCTGCGTGCCGCAGCCGCATGGCAGCAGACCGACCGCCGTCTCGGGGAGCGCCAGCACCGCATGCTGCTCGGCGATGCGGATATCGCACGCGAGCGCGCATTCGAGACCGCCGCCCATCGCAAAGCCGTTGAGCGCCGCGATGACGACGGGCCGCGCGTTCTGCAGCGACTCGAAGGCCGCGCCGAAACGCGCGGCCGTGGTGCGCGCGACTTCGCGATTGCCGTCGGCGAACGTGTTCAGATCGGCGCCCGCGCTGAAAAACTTCGGACCATCGCCGGTGATCACGAGCGCGCGCACGCGCACATCGGCGTTCAACTGCTCGACGGTGCGTTGCAATTGCAGCAGACCTTCGGGCGTGAAAGCGTTCGCGGGCGGCCGTTTCAACGTGATCAAAGCAACGGCGCCGTCATGTGCGTAATCGAGCTCGATCATTGCGTGCCTCCCTGGCCGTTACCGCCGCGCTCACGCGAGCGATACAGCTTGATCACCGCCGAAAAGTCCAGGCGCCCCGCGCCGTTCGCGCTCATCGTTTGATAAAGCTGCTGCGCGAGCGCGCCGAGATAGACCGGTTGACGCACGCCACGCGCGGCATCGGTGGCGAGGCCGAGGTCTTTCAGCATCAGGTCGGTGCCGAAGCCGCCGCTATAGCCGCGCGACGACGGCGCGGTCTCGATCACGCCCGGCATCGGGTTATACGTGTCCGAACTCCAGCAGCGCCCGGTCGACGTATTGATGATGCTACCGAGCACCTTCGTGTCGATACCGAGCGCCTCGCCGAGCGACATCGCCTCGGCGACGCCCGCCATCGAGATGCCGAGCACGAGGTTGTTGCAGATCTTCGCGACCTGGCCCGTGCCGGTGTCGCCGCAATGCACGATGTTTTGTCCCATCGCCGACAGCACTGGCTTGACCTGCTCGTACGCGCTCGCACTGCCGCCGACCATGAAGGTCAGCGTGCCCGCCGCCGCGCCGCCCGTGCCGCCCGAGACCGGTGCATCCACGAAGCTGTTGCCATGAGCCGCGGCGAGTTCGGCAAACGCTTTCACGCTGGCGGGATCGATCGTGCTCGAATCGATGATCGGCACGCCCGGCGCGATGCCGGCGAGGATGCCATCGTCCGCGACGAGCACGCTGCGCACGTGAGCCGCGGCGGGCAGCATCGTGATTACGCATTCGACGTCGCTCGCGGCGGCTTGCGGTGAGCGGGCCGGCTGCGCGCCCGCGTCGACGAGCGTGCGCACAGCTTGCGCGCTGAGGTCGAACACGGTGAGCGCGTGGCCCGCCTTCAGCAGGTTTAGCGCCATCGGCGCGCCCATATTGCCGAGTCCGATAAAGCCGATCTTCATGATGTCGTCTCCGTGTGTGCCTTCAACGCAGGCGGATCGTCGTGTTGACGCCATCGTTGACGGTGTCGTCGTCGAACCAGCGCGCGGTGACCGTCTTGGTCTGCGTGTAGAACTGCACGACCTGCTTGCCGTAGGGACCGAGATCGCCAAGCTTCGAGCCGCGCGAACCGGTGAAGCTGAAAAACGGCACCGGCACCGGGATAGGAATATTGATGCCCACCTGGCCGATATCGATCTCGCTCTGGAACTTGCGCGCCGCCGCGCCGCTTTGCGTGAAGAGGCCGACGCCGTTGCCGAACGGGTTGGCGTTGACGAGCGCGATAGCATCGTCGAGCGTCGCGACGTTCAGCACCGCGAGCACCGGCCCGAAGATTTCGGTGCGGTAGATTTCCATGTCGGCCGTCACGTCGGTGAACACCGTCGGGCCGATGAAGTTGCCCTGCTCGTAGCCGTGCACGTTCACATCGCGGCCGTCGAGCACGAGCGCCGCGCCCTCTTTCACGCCCGCGTCGATCAGACCGAGAATGCGCTGCTTCGCGGCGCGCGACACGACCGGCCCGACATCGGTGCCCGGCTCGTGACCCGCGTTGACCTTCAGCGTCTTCGCCTTCGCGACGAGCTCGGGCAGCCACTCGCGCGCGGCACCGACCAGCACCGCCACCGAGCTCGCCATGCAGCGTTGCCCAGCGGCGCCGAACGCGGCGCCGGCGAGCGCGTTGAGGGTCTGTTCGCGATTCGCGTCGGGCAGCACGACCGCGTGGTTCTTCGCGCCCATCATCGACTGCACTCGCTTGCCGTGTTCGCTGCCGAGGCGATACACATGCGTGCCGACCGCCGTCGAGCCGACGAACGAAATCGCCTTCACCAGTTCGTGCGTGCACAGCGCATCGACGACTTCCTTGCCGCCGTGCACTACGTTCAGCACTCCCTTCGGCACGCCGGCTTCGAGCGCCAGTTCGACGAGCTGCATCGTCGACAGCGGGTCCTGCTCGGATGGCTTCAGCACGAAGGTATTGCCGCACACGAGCGCCATCGGGAACATCCACAGCGGGATCATCGCGGGGAAATTGAACGGCGTGATGCCGACGCATACGCCGAGCGGCTGGCGCAGCGTGTAGGTGTCCACACCACCCGCGACGTTCTCGGCGAACTCCCCCTGCTGCAACGTGCCGATCGAACACGCGTGCTCGACGACTTCCAGACCGCGGAAGATGTCGCCCTCGGCATCGGGAATCGTCTTGCCTTGCTCGGCCGACAGCGTCTTCGCGATGCGCGGCATATGCTCGCGAATCAGCGCCTGGTACTTCAGCATGATGCGCATGCGCGCGCCGATCGGCGTGTCCTTCCACGTTTTGAACGCGGCGTGCGCGCTGCGCACCGCCGCGTCGACTTCCGCGACGGTCGCGAACGGCACACGGGCGAGGACCGCCTGCGTGGCAGGGTTCACGATGTCGCGCCACTCGGTCGTCTTCGATTCGACGAACTCGCCGTTGATCAGCAGTTTGACGGTGGCCACGGCGCCGGCAACGTCGCGGCCGGTCTCGTTCGAAGCAAGGCTGCTCATGCTGAAACTCCTATGATTTAGAAAACAGTGCCCCGACGAGTCGAATCCGAAGCTCGAATTCAACGCGTGCGGTTCAAACCGGGGCGGCAAACCAGCAATGGCGAGGAATAAAGACAGTCACCGCAAGTCGGGAAAATCCTCTTCCCAATACTCGTCCGGCAGACGCGCGGGCTCGGCCGCGCGCTCCATTTCGCGGCGCCGCAATTCGACGCGGCGGATCTTGCCGGAGATCGTCTTCGGCAGTTCGCTGAATTGCAGACGGCGAATCCGCTTGTACGGCGCGAGTTTTTCACGCGAGAACGCGAACACCGCGCGCGCGAGTTCGGGACCGGCTTCGTAGCCGTGACGCACGGTGACGAACGCCTTCGGCACCGACAGACGCAACGCGTCCGCGCTCGGCACGACGGCCGCCTCGCCGATCGCCTCGTGTTCGATCAGCACGCTTTCGAGTTCGAACGGACTCAGGCGATAGTCGGACGACTTGAACACGTCGTCCGAGCGGCCGACGTACACGTAGGAGCCGTCGTCGCGGCGCAGCGCGACATCCGACGTGCGATAGAAGCCGTTGCGCATCGACTGCGCGGTGGCGTTGGCGTTGTTCGCGTAACCCGTCATCAGGCCGAGCGGCCGTTCGGCGAGCGGCAGCGCGATTTCGCCTTCGCCGGCCGGTTGGTCGTCGGCGTCGAGCAGCTCGACCCGGTAGCCCGGCAGCGGACGCCCCATCGAGCCGGCCACGACCGGCTGGTCCGGCGAATTGCCGATCTGGCAGGTCGTTTCGGTCTGGCCGTAGCCATCGCGAATCGTAATGCCCCACGCGTGCCTGACGCGCTCGATGACCTCCGGATTCAGCGGCTCGCCAGCGCCGACGATTTCGCGCAGCTTCACCGGATAGTCGCCGAGCGGCTCCTGCACGAGCATGCGCCAGACGGTCGGCGGCGCGCACAGCGTGGTGACGTTGAAGCGCACGAGCGCGGCGAGTGTGTCTTTCGGCACGAAGCGCGGGACGTTGAACACGAACACGCAGGCCTGCGCGTTCCACGGCGCGAAGAAGCAGCTCCACGCGTGCTTGGCCCAGCCCGGCGAGCTGATGTTCCAATGGTTGTCGCCGGGTTGCAGGCCGATCCAGTACATCGTCGACAGATGCCCGACCGGATAGCTCTGGTGCGTATGCTCGACCAGCTTCGGCTTCGATGTGGTGCCGGACGTGAAGTACAGCAACAGCGGATCGCTGGCGTGGGTGACGCCGTCCGGCGTGAAATGCGGCGAAGCCTCGTACGCGGCGGCAACATCGATCCAGCCGTCGCGCGGCGCACCGACCGACAGGCGGGTGAGCGGCACGTCGAGTGCATCGAATTTGCCCAGCTCCGCGCTGTCGACCACGACGAACTTCGCGCCGCCGATCTGCACGCGGTCGCGCACGTCCTCGGCGGATAGCTGCGTTGTGGCGGGCAGCACGATCGCGCCGAGTTTCATCGCGGCGAGCATTACGTCCCATAACTCGACACGGTTCGGCAGCATCAGCAGCACACGGTCGCCGCGGCCGACGCCCGCGCCGCGCAGAAAGTTCGCCATCCGCGACGAGCGCTCCGACATCTGCGCGTACGACAGACGCAGGCCGTCGCTGGAAGGATCGTCGACGATCCACAGCGCGGGGTTGTCATTGTCATGCGCGATCGCATCGAAGTAGTCGAGCGCCCAGTTGAACTCGCCGAGCGCGGGCCACGCGAATTCGCGGTACGCGCGCTCGTAGTCGGTGCGATGCCGCACTAGCAGATCGCGCGCTTCGAGAAAGGCTTTCGCTGCTGTCATCGTCGTCTCCTGTCGACCACAGTTAGCGCTTTAGCGCTTACTCCGGTCCCATGCAACGTAGTTGCGAATGGCGCGGGGCGCGCTCGGTTTTTTTTCGCCGCGGTGATCCAGGCGAGCATCCACGGCCAGGCTATTGTGCGCTCAAACGCCGCCCTCAAACATGGCGCGCGATCACCATCCGCTGCACTTCGCTCGTCCCTTCGTAAATCTGCGTAATCCGTGCATCCCGATAGTGGCGCTCGACCGCATAGTCCTCCAGATAGCCGTAGCCGCCATGAATCTGGATCGCGTTCGAACAGATCTCCTCCGCAAGCTCCGACGCAAAAAGCTTCGCCTGCGACGCCTCCGACAGACACGGCCGCCCCGCCGAGCGCAGCCGTGCCGCGTGATGCACGAGCAGGCGCGCGGCATTCAGGCGCGTCGCCATGTCGGCAAGCATGTTCGCGATCGTCTGGTGGTCTTTCAGCGGCTTGCCGAACTGCTCGCGCTCGTTCGCGTAGCTGCGCGCGGCGTCGAACGCGGCGCGCGCAATGCCGACTGCCTGCGCGGCGATGCCGATGCGTCCGCCTTCGAGATTCGACAGCGCGATGCGCAGACCCTCGCCCGGCTCGCCGAGCAGGTTGGCCTCGGGCACCGCGCACTGATCGAGCGAGATCGGACAGGTGTCGGACGCGCGAATGCCGAGCTTGTGCTCCGGCCGGCCGACGTCGAAACCCGGCGTCGAGGTCGGCACGATGAAGGCTGACAGGCCGCGCTTACCGCGCTCGGGATCGGTGACCGCGAACACGATCGCGAGACCGGCGCGCGCGCCGTTGGTCACGAACTGCTTGCTGCCGTTCAGAACCCACTGCCCGTCGCGCCGCTCCGCGCGGGTGCGCAGATTGTTCGCCTCGGAGCCCGCCTGCGGCTCGGTCAGGCAGAATGCGCCGATCGTCCGGCCGCTGGCGAGCTCGCGCAGATAGCGGTCTTTCTGCGCGGCGCTGCCGAAGTTCAGGATCGGCGCGCAGCCGACCGAGTTGTGCACGCTCATCAGCGTCGCGCAGGCGGCGCAACCGGCCGCGATCTCTTCGAGCGCGAGCGCATAGGCGACGTAATCGGTGTAGGAGCCGCCCCACTCGGCCGGCACCATCATGCCCAGAAAGCCGAGTTCGCCCAGCTGCGCGACGACCTCGGCCGGCAGTTGCGCGTCGCGATCCCATTGCGCCGCGTGCGGCGCGAGGCATTCGGTCGCGAAGTCGCGCGCGGCGTCGCGGATCATCCGTTGTTCGTCGGTGTAGAAGCTGTCCATGACTGCGTCCTCGTTGGTGCTGATGGCCGTGCTGGCGATCGCGGTGATGCGGCAAGTGTAGGCAAGCGGCCCGCGCCGTTCGATGCTCACTCCGCTCATTCTTGCTGAGCGCTTTTGCCACACTGCTACCATGCACGTGCATGGGGCCTCGCCATTTCAGGGGCTTCATGAACCGGGACGCAGCCCATGCTGAGCGCTTTTGCCAGAAAAACCGAATCCAGATGAAAAGCGACAAAGGCACGATCTCCGTCAGTCTCGTCGAGGAAACGCTCGCGCTCGCGACGGCGCGCGGCCTCGACGCGCGAGCGCTCGCCGAAGCGGCCGGCATTGCCGCGGCGATGCTCGCGTCGCCGAAAAGCCGCGTATCGTCGGCGCAATACGGCGCGCTGTGGGCCGGCATCGCACGCGCGCTCGACGACGAATTCTTCGGCCAGGACTCGCATCCGATGAAAAGCGGCAGCTTCATCGCGATGACGCAGATGGCGCTGGGCGCGCGCAACGGCGCGCAGGCGCTTGCGCGCGCGGTCGGCTTCATGCGGCTCGTGCTCGACGATCTCGGCGCGACGATCGACACCGACGCGCAGCGCGTGCGCCTGAAGTTCGTCGAGCGCGCGGGCACGCGCAAGCCGGCGATGTTCGCTTACGCGACGTATTTCATCCTCGTGTACGGGCTAGTGTGCTGGCTCGTCGGCCGGCGCATTCCGTTGCTCGAAGCGCGCTTTCGCTGCGCCGCGCCGCCGGCCGCGCACGAATACCGGCTGATGTTCTGCGAAGACATGTATTTCGACGAGCCCGAGTCGTCCGTCGATCTCCACCCTGCGTTTCTGGAACTGCCGGTGATCCAGACTTCACGCTCGGCGCGGCCGTTTCTGCGCGATGCGCCGGGCAGCTTCATCGTCAAGTACCGCAATCCGGGTTCGCTCGCCGCGCGCGTGCGCAAGACGCTGCGCGCGCTGCCGATGTCGGGCTGGCCCGCGGCCGATCAGATGGCCGCGCGCCTGCACGTCGCCGAGGCGACGATGCGGCGGCACTTGAAGCAGGAGGGCCACACCTATCAGTCGATCAAGGACGCGCTGCGGCGCGACATCGCGATCGCCGAACTGCAGCGCACGCAGCGCACCATCGCCGATATCGCCAACGCCGTCGGCTTCGCGGAGCCGAGCGCGTTTCATCGCGCGTTCCGCAAATGGACCGGCATGCGCCCGACCGACTACCGGCCGGCCCGGGCCGCGGGGCTCGATCTCACGCGACGCGCCGAATCGGACTAAGCTTTAAGCGGCAACAGGCCAGCCTTGATCGAGGGTATGGGCCCGCGCCGCCGGTTCGCACCGGCTGGCGCGACGGCCGTCAGCGATGAACACGACTCCGCGTCTCCCGCTCCGGCAGTCCGGTCCGCGCAAGCCGCTTATCCGCGGCGGCATCGTGGGCCGTTTGATGCGCGGCATCGCCGTGCTCGGCGTGCTATGCGCGTTCGGCTTCGCGACGCGCGAAGCGCTGGCGCCGCTGCAAGCGGCCAATGCGGCGAGCGCGGCGAACGTTGCCGCCGCGACCGCCGACAGCGTCGTCGTGATTCCGGTGAATGGCGCGATCGGACCGGCCACCGCCGATTTCATCGTGCGTGGTTTGCAGCGCGCGGCCAGCCAGCGCGCACAGCTCGCGGTGCTGCAACTCGATACGCCCGGCGGCCTCGATACGTCGATGCGGCAGATCATCAAGGCGATCCTCGCATCGCCGGTGCCGGTCGCGACCTTCATCGCGCCGAGCGGCGCGCGCGCGGCCAGCGCCGGCACCTACATCGTCTACGCGAGCCATATCGCGGCGATGGCGCCGGGCACCAACCTCGGCGCCGCGACGCCGATCCAGATGGGCATCGGCGGCAACGAGCCGCCCGCCGGCGGCCCGCCGGTAACGCCAGCCACCCCGGGCACGCCAGGCACGTCGGGCACGCCGGGACTGCCGGACATGCGCACGCTGCCTCGCGGCGCGTCCGCGCCTGCACCTGCGTCACCCGGCGCATCGTCCGAAGCCGCCAGCGCACTGCCGCTCGACACCCAATCGACCGAACTGCGCAAGCAGGTTCACGATGCCGCCGCCTACATCCGCGGCCTCGCGCAGATGCGCGGCCGCAACGCCGACTGGGCCGAGCGCGCGGTCCGCGAAGCGGTGAGCCTGTCCGATGAAGAAGCGCTCGCGCAGCACGTCGTCGATATCGTCGCGCGCGACGTGCCGGACCTGCTGCGCCAGCTGAACGGCCGCACGTACGTCACGAGCGCGGGCAGCGTCACACTGCACACCGCGCATGCGCCGCTGATCACGCTCGAACCCGACTGGCGCAGCCGCTTTCTCGCCGTGATCACCGATCCGAGCGTCGCGCTGATTCTGCTGATGCTCGGCATGTATGGCCTGTTCTTCGAATTCGCGAATCCGGGCTTCGTGCTGCCCGGCGTAGTCGGCGCGATCAGCCTGCTGCTCGGCCTGTTCGCGATGCAGATGCTGCCCATCAGCTACGTCGGGCTCGGGCTGATCTTTCTCGGCATCGCCTTCCTGATCGGCGAAGCGTTCCTGCCGACCTTCGGCTCGCTCGGCTTCGGCGGCGTGGTCGCGTTCGTGGTCGGCTCAATGATGCTGATGGATACCGACGTGCCCGGCTACGGCATCCCGCTGCCGCTGATCGCCGCGGTCGTCGTGTTCAGCACCGCGTTCGTGCTCGGCGTGTCGCGGCTCGCGCTGCGCGCGCGGCGGCGGCCGGTCGTGACGGGCTCGGAGGCGCTGATCGGCTGCGTCGGCGTGGTGCTGGACGGCGGCTTGCTGCCCGAACCCGAACACGCGGCGGGCGGCCCGCTGGCCGGCTGGGCGCGCGTGCACGGCGAGCGCTGGCGCGTCTCGAGCGCCACGCCGGCCGCGCCGGGTCAGAGCGTGCGCGTGACGGCGCGCAACGGCCTCACACTGACCGTGGTGCCCGTAACGTCGGTCGACGCCTTACAAGGAGAACGCTCATGATCGGCTTCACATTCGGCTTCGGCAGCATCCTGATCCTGCTCGTGGTCGCGCTGATTGCGTCGTCGGTGCGGATTTTTCGCGAGTACGAACGCGGCGTCGTGTTCATGCTCGGCCGCTTCTGGAAGGTCAAGGGGCCCGGGCTCGTATTGATCATTCCGATCGTGCAGCAGGTGGTGCGCATGGATTTGCGCACCATCGTGTTCGACGTGCCGACGCAAGACGTGATCACGCGCGACAACGTGTCGGTCAAGGTCAACGCGGTCGTGTATTTCCGCGTCGTCGATCCGGAGAAGGCGGTGATCCAGGTCGCCCGTTACTTCGAGGCGACCAGCCAGCTGGCGCAGACGACGCTGCGCGCGGTGCTCGGCAAGCACGACCTCGACCAGCTGCTGTCGGAGCGCGAGCAGCTGAACACCGACATCCAGAAAGTGCTCGACTCGCAAACCGACGCGTGGGGCATCAAGGTATCGATCGTCGAGATCAAGCACGTCGACATCAACGAGACGATGATCCGCGCGATTGCGCGCCAGGCTGAAGCCGAGCGCGAGCGGCGCGCGAAGGTGATTCACGCGGAAGGCGAGTTGCAGGCATCGAAGCAGTTGCTGGAGGCGGCCCAGACGCTCGCGCGGCAACCGCAGGCGATGCAGTTGCGCTATCTGCAGACGCTGGTGACGATCGCCGCCGACAAGAACTCGACGATCGTGTTCCCGCTGCCGATCGACCTGTTGAGCTCGGTGATGGAACGGTTCAACAAGCCTTCGGCGTGATAGGACGATATTTTGTCAGGACACCCATTTGGCACGGACTAGCGTCGACGTTTTCAGCAAACCCGCCCGCTTCCGCGTTGCTTGCGCTCACGTGGGGAACGAGGCTCGCGGCGGGTTCGATCTGCCGGCAGAAATGATGCGCTGCGTTCTACCGCCTTACCCGGCGCGCACCGATAAACCATATTGTGCCCGGCTGTTTTTTCCGCTCCGCAGGAGCCCGCCATGACTCTGTTCTCCCGCATTGGACTCGGCGCGCTGTTGGCCGCCGTGAGTATCAGCACCGTCTACGCGCAAGCGGTGACGCAGCCCGCCGACCCGTCGGCGCCGAAAACGCGCGCCCAGGTCCGCGCTGACCTTGTGGAATGGCTCGCCGCCGGCTACGATCCGTTGGACTGGATCGACTATCCGGAGAACGCGCAGCGCGCGAGCCGCATCGTCGCGCAACACCGCGAGCAGCGGCAAGGCAACGCCCCGACGACCGTGCAGTAAAGCGGTCGCGCCTTGCCTGGTCGCAGCCTGAATGCCGCCCGCCGCGGGCGGCATGGCGCGGCTTGCGTCGCGGCAAGGTATCATCCCGTCCCGCCATTCTCGACGCAGCAGACCAGCCGCACACGGCCGGAACCCGCACCATGCCAATCTGGGTCGATGCCGACGCCTGCCCGGCCGTCGTCAAGGACATGCTTTATCGCGCGGCGCGCCGGACCGGCATGCCGCTGACGCTGGTCGCGAATGCGTTCCTGCGCGTGCCGCCGTCGCCGCTGATCCGCGCGATTCAGGTGCCGTCCGGCTTCGACGCCGCCGATCAGTTGATCGTCGAGCGCGTCGTCGCGGGCGACCTCGTGATCACCGCCGACATCCCGCTCGCCGCCGCCGTGCTGGCAAAAAATGCCCACGCGCTCGATCCGCGCGGCAACTGGTACACGCCCGGCACGATCGAAGAACGGCTGCGCATGCGCTCGATGCTCGACCAGTTGCGCGCGAGCGGCGTCGACGCGGGCGGGCCGGCCGCCTTCAGCGCGCGCGATGGCAAGGCGTTTGCTGGCGAACTCGATCGCTGGCTCGCGCGTCAGGCGCCTCGCGGTGATGCGCAGGCGCCACAGTCGCACGGCAAACCGCCCGCCTGACGGGGCCGGGCGGCCTGCTGGCGCCGCCGCGGGCGCCGGGGCGCTGCCATTCGTGATTACAATTCCGCCGTAACCCCGCCGCGCGGCCTGCCTTGCCGCGCCGCGCTGTCACCGCCTCGATTACAAAAACACTGTCTGAACGACGAAAGAGAGAAAACCCGCCACATGGACTCGATCAAACGCTACTTCGGCTTCGACGCCGTCGACACTAACCTGCGCACCGAAGTGCTAGCCGGCGTGACCACTTTCCTGACGATGGCCTACATCATCTTCGTGAACCCGGCAATTCTCGGCGACGCCGGCATGCCGAAGAGCGCGGTGTTCGTCGCGACCTGCCTCGTGTCCGCGCTCGCGTCGCTGATCATGGGTCTGTACGCGAATTACCCGATTGCGCTCGCGCCCGGCATGGGCCTGAACGCGTACTTCGCGTACACGGTCGTCAAGGGCATGGGCTACACGTGGCAGGCCGCGCTCGGCGCGGTGTTCATCTCCGGGTGCCTGTTCCTGATCGTCACGCTGTTCCGCGTGCGCGAGGTGATCGTCAAGGGCATCCCGCATTCGATCCGCATCGCGATCACGGGCGGTATCGGTCTTTTTCTAGCGATCATTTCGCTGAAGTCGGCCGGCGTCGTGGTCGGCAATCCGGCCACGCTCGTCACGCTCGGCAATCTGCATGACGCGCACGTCGTGCTCGCCGCGATGGGCTTCTTCGGCATCGTGACGCTGGATCATATGCGTGTGCGCGGGGCGATCCTGATCGGTATCGTCGGCGTGACGATCCTGAGCTTTTTCTTTGGCGGCAACCAGTTTCACGGCATCGTGTCCGCGCCGCCGTCGATCGCGCCGACGCTGTTCCAGCTCGATATCCGCAGCGCGCTGTCGAGCGGCGTGCTGAACGTGGTGCTGGTGTTCTTCCTCGTCGAGCTGTTCGATGCGACCGGCACGCTGATGGGCGTCGCGAACCGCGCGGGGCTGCTGGTGGAAGGCAAGATGCATCGGCTGAACCGCGCGCTGCTCGCGGACAGCACCGCGATTCTCGCCGGCTCGATGCTCGGTACTTCGTCGACGACCGCGTATATCGAAAGCGCGTCGGGCGTGCAGGCCGGCGGCCGTACCGGCATGACCGCGATCACGGTCGCCGTGCTGTTCGTCGCGGCGCTGTTTTTCGCGCCGCTCGCCGAAGTGGTGCCGCCATATGCGACCGCGCCCGCGCTGCTGTACGTGTCGTGCCTGATGCTGCGCGAGCTGGTCGACCTGCCGTGGGACGACGCGACCGAGGTCGTGCCGGCCGCGCTGACCGCGCTGCTGATGCCGTTCACCTACTCGATCGCGAACGGCGTGGCGTTCGGTTTCATCTCGTACGCGGGACTCAAGCTGCTGACGGGCCAGGCGCGCCAGGTGAAGCTGGTCGTGTGGATCATCGCGGCGATTTTCCTGTTCCGGTATTTCTATCTCGGCAGCGAGTGAGGAAGTCGCGCGGTCGGGGGGCGAATGTGTCGTCGGGTTCGGGGACCGTTTATCATCCGATGTTTCGAATGACGCTCGACCGCGACCGACCGGGTCGCGACCGACCCGGTCGCAGCGGCACGGGTCGCCCCCCAGGAGCCTCGATGTCCTCATATAATCGCACGACGGACCGCTACACGAAGCCCGCGATTTTCTTCCACTGGATGATTTTTCTGCTGGTCGCGCTGGCCTATCTGGCCATCGAAATCCGCGGCCCGCGCGGCTCCGACAGCCGCGCGTTCTGGACCGGCGTGCATTTGTGGGCCGGCACGCTGGTGCTCGGACTGGCCGTGTTGCGGCTGCTGTGGAGATTGTGGGCCGGCGCGCCGGAGGAGCTCGAAAGCAATCGGCTGCTCGCTTTTCTCGGGCGCTCCGCGCACCTCGCGCTCTATGTGTTCATCTTCGCGCAGCCGCTGCTCGGCATGCTGATGGTCAATGCGGTCGGGCGGCCGGTGTCGCTCGCATGGACGGACATCGGCTTCACGCTGGTGCGTGCGGATTCGATCGCGCGGCCGCTGTTGAAGGACGCGCACGAGTGGCTCGGCAACTTGTTCTATTGGGTGATCGGACTGCACGCGCTCGCGGCGATCGCGCACCATGTGGTGTTCAGGGATCGGGTGCTGCGGCGGATCATTTGAAAGCAATGGAGTTGGCTGCGTGCCGCCGATGCATTGCACGCGGCCGCGGCTTACGCGCAGGCCAGCCAGTGGCAGCGACACCGGTGAATCCGAACTTCGCGCTTCGGCAGCAGTAGCGCTTGCCGAAGCTTCGGTACCGGTAGCCAGCCGATAACTTCAGATCGGTCAGTTACGCCAGTTCGCCTCGTAAAACCGCACGTAACCGCTTCTGAGCACGAGACACTGCGCGCGCGTTTCCGACAACAGCCGGCGCGTGGCGGCCTCGATGCGCGGCCGGTGCGCGTCGAACGCGACGATCATGTCCTCCAGCCGGGGCGACGCGGCGCCGAAGTGATCTTCGAGCGCTTCCGCGGTGATCATGCACTCCACCCTCTGCCCATCGACCATTGCCGGAAACGCCAAAGTAAGTTCGCGACCTGAATATTCAGGGGCTTCGTTCGGGAATTGGATCTGCATGGGAGTCACCTGGAAGAGTGCGCGCACGATGCGCTCGGGTAATGCACGCGCTGATTGCTTGCTATCGCGTCCGCCGCTCGTTCCTCCTTGTCCCATGCAGCCGACGCGGGCCGTCGCCTCGACGCGGCATCGTGAGTTCGCGCCACGCGGAGGTGAATTGATTCACTTTAGACGAGTTCGGGCCACGTGCAAGATTTCCCCGATTTTTTCTTGAAGGCGCGACTGACGCGCCGATGTTGCGGCGCGGCATAAAGCGGTGTCCGATCCCGTGTAAAGTGTCGCGCACCTAGTCATTGACTTGCACGATGTCCGCCCCCACCCGCCCGCCTGTGGTTCGCATCGAGCCGCTCGGCCAGAGCTTCGAAGCGCCCGATTCGCTGACGATTCTCGAAGCCGCCGCTTTCGCCAATCTGCGTTTGCCGCGTTCGTGCCGCAACGGCACGTGCCGAACATGCTTGTGCCGGATGACGTCTGGGCGTGTGCGCTACTCGATTGAATGGCCCGGCGTGAGCCGCGAGGAAAAGGCGGACGGTTATATCCTGCCGTGCGTGGCGGTCGCGGAAACCGACCTGGTGATCGAAGTGCCGGATGCGGTCGCGATACCGGCACGGTGAGCGGGAGCATGGGGGCCTGGCGCCGCGCTCGCCGACGCTCTCACGCGCTGTGTCTTATCGCGCGTTGCCCATTGCGCGGGCGATTTTCTTGTCCGTGTTGTACTGGCTCAGCGCATACACCGACCAGATGGCCGCCGGCACCCAGCCGATCACCGTGATTTGCAGAATCAGGCAGATGATGCCCGCAAACGGACGGCCGATCGTGAAAAACTGCAGCCACGGCAAAATGATGGCAAGCAAAAGACGCATTCGGTTTCCCTGTTCCTGTGATTACGGCAGCATGGGCGAGTCCGCGGGGGACGCATCTGCCTCGCTATTGAACTCATCGAGCGGCGCAAAACGCGGCACCTTGATACCTTCCTGCTCTACCAGCTCGAAAAACACCTTCGCTGGACGGGTCCAGATCGTACCATTGGCCGCCTTGTAGACGATCATCGTGACTGTCGGATCCGATTCGAGCGTGGCCTCGCAGACCAGTTCGTAAATGCCGCCTTTGTAGTGTCGGTAGCGCATGGTGTGTCTGTCCTTATTTGGGGCGTCATCGATGCACTTTCAAGCGCGGCGCGCCGGAGCTCAGCCGCCCTCTTTCATCTGCTTCAGGATCTTGTAGACGGTTGCGCGGCCCATCGTCAGCACCGCGGCCACGTAGTTCGCCGAGCTGCGGCCGCGAAACGCGCCCTGCGCGTGCAGCGCCTCGACGATTTCTCGCTTGTGCTCGCGCGTCAGCGCATTGATGCCGATCTGCCGGTCACGCAGCCACGTGTGCAGATACGTGTTGATGCGGTCCTGCCAGTCGTCGCGGAACAGATCGTCGGCAGGCGCGTCCGTCATCGCGCCGCCCTTGATGAACAGATCGAGCGTCGAGCGCACATCCTCGAACACCGCGATGTTGAAGTTCACGCACAGGATGCCGGCGGGCTTGCCGTCGTCGTCGAACAGGATGTTGCTCACGCAGCGCATGCGGCGGCCGTCCCAGTTCAGCTTCTCGTAGGGACCGATGGTCTGGCCGCGCGCCGCGAAGTGAGCGTCGTCGAGCACCGACGGCGCGCCCACCTCGAGCCGCGACAGATTGTTCACCAGATACGCGATGGTCTGATCGCGCAGATCGTGAATCACCACCTCGGCGCACGGATAGAGCAGCGCGGCGATGCCGTCGGCGATCGGCGCGTAGCGCTTCAGCAGCAGGTCTTTGACAGGAGACACGTTCGGGTTGCGCATGGAAAAAACGCGAGGTTCGAAGGAGGCGGCGCGCGATAGCGGATGACGACGAGGCCAGATGCCCGCAATGGATGCCGGCGCGCCCGCTCGGTCCGCAATTCAGGAAGTCGCCATTGTAGCGGCCTCGCGCTGGCGCCGCGAATCGATGCCGGACGGCTATTTTGTCTACCTCGCGAGCACATTTTTTTCGTGCGATAAACACTGATTCACCGACACCCAACCGAACGGAGCCAACCGATGGCCACACTCGAAGCGCTTCGCGCCGTGCTCGACGACAAGCGCACGCCGGAGATCATTCGCAACCACATCATCGATTCGCTGCAGTACGCGCTGCGCAACTATGGTCAGGTCTTCACGGCGAAGGAAGTCGAATGGCTGGCCGGCTGGGACGATGCGCGCCTGCCGCTGGTGGCCGCGCGCGAATTGCAGAAGCGCGTCGCCGAGACGTCGCGCTGACGCACGCGTTTCGGATAACGAGCCTCGCGCCCGCCACTCACGCGATTCGCGCGTCCGTCACCGGTCCCGCATCCGACACGACTTCGCCAACCGCCCGCGAAGCCCCGCCAGTCGGGCGTTCCGGTCGTGCGCTGAAGTTGGCACTATCCAATCAGCCCTATTTCGGGCATCATGTTGCAATTGTTGTACCTCGCACCCATATAGCACTGGCAGCACCAGGCAGTTTCAACCCGGCATCTCCGCACTACCCCCGACTGTTCGACCGCCCTCTATCTGCGATCCCGTCACTCCGGCAATGCGCCGCCCGCATTCGCCGTCGCGAGAAGTACACCGAGCGGTTCAGCATCATGCGTCCGGCGCCCGAATTGACGCGCGGCCTCAGCGTTTTTTCGGTCGAATCCGCGTTTTCGCGCGACCGCTCGGGCCATTGTCATTGAGCCCGCCGGGTCTAGCAGGCCTGTGCCAACCATTTTTATCGCGGCGCGCCCATCGGTGCTCCGCCGCCGGTCCGCGCCGTGACGCGTCAAAGGAGCGTCGCCGGGAAGCAGCGCCCCGCACGCGGCGCGTGGACCACGCAATACAGGACATGTTTCTCATGAATGCACCAGTCAGGACCTACAAGGGCTACGAAATTCACCCGCTCGTTTATCCGCGCCGCCCCGCGGGCGCGCAAGCGACCCGCAATCCGGGCGCCGGTTACGACGCTTCGGTGCGCATCTGTCGCGTCGGCGCCAATGCGGCGGCCGACGGCCGGGTATTTCGCCTGCAGTATCTGTTTCCGTTCGACGGCATGGGCAAGGCGCGCATCGCGTGCATGGCGCATGCGGAACGGCTGATCGACGGCCAGGTGAATGGTCAGTCGGTCAGCGATCTTTGAGCGGCGTCATCGGCGCGTCACTCATGTCGCGCAGCGTGCTTTCGGGCGCCGCTGCTTTTCAAACGAATCCACAGTCGCGCCGCTCGCAATGCCCGCGGCCGATTTCCCCTTTATCCCATCGACCAGGAGTTATGCATGGCGAAAGAAGAACTGCTTGAACTTGACGGTATCGTCGACGAAGTACTTCCGGATAGCCGCTACCGCGTGACGCTCGACAACGGCGTCGTGGTCGGCGCCTATGCGTCCGGGCGCATGCGCAAGAACCATATCCGTATTCTCGCGGGCGATCGCGTGACGCTCGAATTGTCGGTCTACGACCTGACCAAGGGGCGGATCAATTTCCGCCACAAGGACGAGCGTTCGAGTGGCGGCGGTGCGCCACGCCAGGCGGCGCGGCGGAGGTAAGCAGGGGTCGCGGCGCCGCCCTGCGTATCTGCGATGTTGTGCAGGCGATGCGGGCAGCCCGCCCGAACCCATGCGAAAGCGCGAGGCCCGACTGACTCGCGCCATACCTTCCGACTCCGCGTTCTGCCTGAACGCGCTACGTCAGCCTCGCCGCCCTAGCGCGTGAACTAGACGTCTTCCCTGACATTCGGGATGCTCGCCAGCGCTTGCTCGACCGTCGTACGCCGCAACACGCGCGGCGTCTTGGTTGGAATCTGGCGGCACGCCGCTTCGGTGACCACGCACGTCGCAGCGCGTCTCGCTAAACCCCAAACACCGCTCCCCAATCCTCCCCGCCCGCGCTCTTGCGCACCTGCTCGACCACCCTCTCCTCCAGCTCCGACAGATGCTCGCGCATCGCCGTCACCGCAGCCTGCAGGTTGTCGGCATCGAGTGCGTCGATGATCCGCGCGTGCTCATCGGCGGAACAGCTCGAACCCTTCGACGGATCGAACAGCGCCTTGTACAACTCTGTCTTCGCGACGAGTTGCCAGACCAGTCCAAGCAACCCGGTGCCGCCCGCCAGCTCCGTCAGCAGTACGTGAAACTGGCCGGCCAGGTGCACGGATTCATCGATGGCGCCCGCGCGCAGCGCCTTTTCCTCGCCGCGCACGTGCGCGCGCAAGCACCGCTTGGACTGCCCGCGCAGTCGGCTGACGTGCTCGGCCTGATCGCGTTGCCCGACGCCGCGCCGCTGCTGTGGATCGGTATCGCGGGCGCGGGGCTCGGCGGCGTGCTTTCGCTGACGCTCGTGACCGCGATGGATCATTCGACCGATCATCGCGTGGCCGGCCAGCTGGTCGCGTTCACGCAGGGCGTCGGCTTTATCGTCGCGGCGGTTGCGCCGCTCCTGGCCGGCATCGTGCGCGACTGGAGCGGCGGATTCGTCGCCGCGTGGATCATGCTCGCCGGCTGCATCGCCGCGATGATGGCGGTGACCTTGCTGTTTTCACCGCGCAGTTATTCGCGCTGGCTTTGAGGCTCCAAGGCTGCGGCCGCGACGAACGCGATGCGCCGCTTCGGTGCATCGGGCGCCCGCTGTCCCGCATGCCCCTCGCCGGTGCAGCGCGACCGACGTGGCCGCACCGTCTCTTTGGCGAACGATTCGCAGCGATCGTCCGCAATCGGCCCGCGCCATTCGCGCGCGCACTCTCTCACGCACCTCGCCAAGCCCGTCGCGCGAAGACTGGCATATCCATTGCTTTACTGGTAGTCAGATGTCCCTTCCCCTGACTCCATGCTGCGTGTTCTTCTTGTCACCGACACCGACAAACCCATCGGCGATCTGCGCGATGCGCTCGCCTGTCTCGGCTGCGAAATGCTCTCCGGCACCGCGACGCCGCAGGCGCTGCATCGCGCAGTTCAGGACGAGCGGCCCGATGTCGTCATCATCGATACGGAGTCGCCGTCGCGCGATACGCTCGAACAGCTCGCCGTGATGCACGCGACCGCGCCGCGCCCCGTGCTGATGTTCAGCCACGACGCGAACCAGCAACTGATCCGCGAAGCGGTCAACGCGGGCGTCACCGCGTATCTGGTCGAAGGCCTCGCGAGCGAGCGGCTCGCGCCGATTCTCGAAGTCGCGCTCGCGCGTTTCGCGCAGGAGTCTCAATTGCGCGAGCGGCTCGCGCAGGCCGAAAACGAACTGGCCGAGCGCAAGCTGATCGATCGCGCGAAACGCCTGCTAATGGATCAGCAGAAACTCACCGAACCGGCCGCCTACGCGAGTCTGCGCAAACGCGCGATGAACCAGGGCGTCAAACTCGCCGAGGTCGCGCGCGAGGTCGTCGCGTCGGCCGGCTCGCTCAAATGATGCGCTCATGAATCCAGCCACTTCCGTCACCGCGGCGGCCTTTGCCGAGCCGCCTGAAAAGACCCATCTGCGGCTCGGCTTCGTCGCGTTGTCCGACGCGGCGCCGCTGATCGCGGCGAAGCTGCTCGAGTTCGGCCATGCGCACGGGCTCACGCTCGAACTGTGCCGCCAGCCGTCGTGGGCCGCCGTGCGCGACAAGCTGCTAGCCGGCGATCTCGACGCCGCGCACGCGCTTTACGGGCTCGTGTATGGCGTGCAGCTCGGCCTCGGCGGCCCGCGCACCGACATGGCCGTGCTGATGGTGCTGAACCGCAACGGCCAGGCGATCACACTGTCGAATCGGCTCGCCGATGCGCTCGCGAAGCATGGGACATTGCGCGAGGCGCTCGCGACGCTCGGCCGCAAGCCGGTGTTCGCGCACACCTTCCCGACCGGCACGCATGCGACGTGGCTGTACTACTGGCTCGCGGCGCAAGGCGTCGATCCGTTGCGCGACGTTGACAGTGTCGCGATTCCGCCGCCGCAGATGGTCGCCGCGCTTGCCGAAGACCGGCTCGACGGTCTGTGCGTGGGCGATCCGTGGAATGAAATGGCCGAGGCGCACGGCGTCGGCAAAACGATCGCTTATTCGAGCGAGGTGTGGCCCGAGCATCCCGAGAAAGTGCTCGCCTGCCGACGCGATTTCGTCGATGCGCATCCGCGCACGACGCGCGCGCTCGTGCAGACCGTGCTCGAAGCGTGCCGCTGGCTCGACGGCGCCGGGCATCGCGACGAGATCGCCCGCTGGCTCGCGCGGCCCGATTACATCGGTATCGACGAGACGCTGATCGCGGCGCGGCTCGGCGACCACCTCGACACGGCGAACCCGCGCCGCCTGCCGATGCGTTTCTTCGACGACGGCGCGATCAACTACCCGCATCCATTCGAAGGCGCGTGGTTCCTCACGCAGTTCGAGCGCTGGGGGATCATCGACGCGCGCAACGACTACGACGCGGTCGCCGCGCGCATCAACCAGACGCAGTTGTATCGCGAGGCCGCCGCGCGCGTGAACGTGCGGGTGCCCGGCGAGGACGTCACAAGGGAACTGATCGATGGCGCGGTGTGGGGAAGCGGCTCACCATCCGCCGCTTATGCGCGGCGTTTCGCGATCCGCCGCTGAGCGGACCGCACGCGAAAGCCCCGAGATCCGCTGCGCTGACTGCCCACGCACCGCCAACGGGAATCAGGTGGACAGTCGGCGTTGCCGCAGCTCAGAAGTTGTACTTGTCGATGTTGCTCGCATCGAACGTGGTCGGCGGCCCGAGAATGATTTCGCCTTGCGCGCCGATCGTGCGCTTGCCGAGCTTGCCGGCGTCGAACGTTTCGCCCTCCTTACCCGTGATCTTGCCCGACGCGAGCGACGCCGCCGCGTACGCGGCCAGATAGCCGAGTTCGCTTGGGTCCCACAACTGGAACGCAGTCACGGTGCCGTTCTTCACGAACGCGCGCATCTGGTTCGGCGTGCCGAGGCCCGTCACCGCCACCTTGCCCTTGCTCGACGATGACGAGATATAGCGCGCCGCCGCCGCGATGCCGACCGTCGTCGGCGCGACGATCGCCTTCAGGTTCGGATACGCCTGCAGCAAGCCCTGGGTTTCGACGAAGGACTTCTGATCGTCGTCGTTGCCGTACGCGATCTTGACGAGCTTGATCTTCGAGTACTCCGGTTTCTTCAGTTCCTCCTGCATCCACTTGATCCAGGTGTTCTGGTTCGTCGCGTTCGGCGTCGCCGACAGAATCGCGAACTCGCCCTCGCCGCCCATCAGCTTCGCGACCAGTTGCACCTGGCCGCGGCCGATGCCTTCGGCGTTCGCCTGATTGACGAACAGCTGGCGGCCCTCGGGCGCGGTATCGGAGTCGAACGTGACGACCTTGATGCCCTGGCCCATCGCTTTCTTCAGATACGGCACGACCGCGTTCGCATCGTTGGCGGCAATCACGATCGCGTCCTGATGCTGCGTGATCAGCGTGTTGATGTACGACACCTGCGACGACGCGCCCGCATCCGACGGCCCCACCGCCTTGCCCACTCCGCCGAATTCCTTGATCGCCGCGAGTCCACCATCGTCGGCGATCACCTCGTAGGGGTTGTTGATCTGCTTCGGCACGAACGCGATCTTCAGCCCGCTTTTCAGTTCCGCGGCGAACGCGCCGCCGCAGCTGATCGCGAGCAACGCGGCGCAGAGCGCGGCCATGCCGGTGTGACGTAGAGGTTTGAACATGAAGTGTCTCCTGCGTTGTTGTTGGACAGAGAGGGGAAGCTAGGTTGCGGATGAAGAAGACGCGGCGGCGGACTTCGCGATGAAACGCCGGTCGCGCGCCGCGCGCCAGCGCGCGACGAGGTTCGGAATCAGCACTGACGCGAGCAGCAGCACGCCGGTCACGATGGTCAGCGTTTCGCTGGATACGTCGTCGAGTGTCAGCGCGTTCTTGAGCACGCCGATGATCAGCAGCGACAGCAGCACGCCGACCATCGAGCCGCGTCCGCCGAAAATGCTGACGCCGCCGAACAGCACCGCGGCGATCACCGACAGCTCGAAGCCCTCGCCGTTATCGCCGCGCGCGCTCGTGAAGCGCAGCGTATAGACGATGCCCGCGAGCGCGCTGACGAGACCCGACAGCACGAACAGGCGCAAGCGGATCTTCGCGACCTCGATGCCCGAGAACGCGGCGGCGGTCGGATTCGCGCCGATCGCATAGAGACTGCGGCCGAACGCGGTGGCTTGCAGCAGAACCGTGAACAGCACGGCGGCGACGATCACGATCACGAACGGCAACGGAATGAACGTGGGGCCAAGCGTGTTCATGCCGAACGCCGTATACGCAGCCGGAAAATCCGCGACCGCCTGATCGCCGAGCAGCACATACGCGAGACCGCGAAACAGCGCGAGCGTACCGATCGTGACCGCGAGCGACGGCAGGTTCAGCTTGACGATCACGAGGCCGTTCAGCAGGCCCGCCAGCGCGCCGGCGATCAGCACCACGACGATCACGACCGGCATCGGCAGACCCATGTGCCACAGCACGCCCATCAGCGCGCTCGACGCGCCCAGCACCGACGCGACCGACAGATCGATTTCGGCGGCGACGATGATCAGCGTCATCGGCAGCGCCATCAGCGCGATCTCGGTCAGATCGGCGAGCACGTTGCTCAGGTTCGCGCCGGTCAGAAACACCGGCGACAGCCAGCGGCCCAACACCAGCGACACGATCAGCACGATCACCAGCAACACTTCCCATTGCAGCGGCGTTTCGCGCTTGCGTGTGAGCAGCGCGGAATCGGGTTTAGCCATGATCGCGTTTCCTCATCATGCGTTTGGCGACGGAGCGGGCCAGCAGCGTATCGGCGGCGATCGCGGCGACGATCAGCGCGCCCTGGATCGCCTGCTCCCAGAACGGCGACACGTGCAGCACCACGAGCGCGATGCTGATCACGCCGAGCACGAGCGCACCGAGCGTCGCGCCGAGGATCGTGCCGACGCCGCCGGTGATCGCGACACTGCCGACCACCGCCGCCGCGACGACCTGCAATTCGATGCCCTTCGCGGTGCTGGCATCGACGGTGCCGAAGCGCGCGAGCCACAACGCGCCCGCAAAGCCCGCGATCGCGCCGGACAACAAAAAGCCCGACATCACGCGACGCTCGACGTTGACGCCCGCGAGCCGCGCGGCTTCCGGATTCGAGCCGATCGCATAGTGCTCGCGACCGCCGCGAAACTGCTTCAGATACACCGACAGGCCCGCGAGTACGACGATCGCGATCAGCGCGAGCGTCGGGATGCCGAGCAGTGTGCCGGTCGCGAGCCGCGAGTACGCATCGGGCAGACTGGTCGCGTTGATCTGGCCGCCGTGCACCCATGCGTAATCGGCGCCGCGAAAGATGTACAGCGTCGACAGCGTCGCCACCAGCGAAGGCACGCGCCCCACCGCGACGAGCAGCGCATTGATGCCGCCCGCGACGAGCCCGATCGCGAGCCCCGCGGCCAGCGCGACGAGCACCGGCATATGCGGGAACGCAACGTACAGGCTGCCCACCGCGTATGCGCTGATACCCACCGTCGAGCCGACCGACAGATCGATATGCCGCATCAGGATCACGACGGTCATCCCAGCCGTCAGCAGACCGATGATCGACACGTTCAGCAGCACGTCGCGCAAATTCTGCAGATTCAGGAACTGCGGCTTCGCGAGCCCGGTCCCCGCGATCAGCAGGATCAGCACGACGAACAACGTGGTTTCGCGGCTCTTCGCGACGCTCGCGACGAGGCCGCCCGATGAAGCGGCGGAACGCTTCGGCAGCGACTGCCGCACCGGCGCGGGATGGGTCGAATGGCGCATCATGCTGCACGTCCCAACGGTGAAAGTCCCTGACCGAGCGCGGCGCCCATGATGCGCTCCTCGTTCGCGTCGGCGCGCGCGAGCTCCGCGCTGATGCGGCCTTCGTGCATCACGAGCACGCGATCGGCCATACCGAGCACCTCGGGCAACTCGCTCGAAATCATCAGCACGGCCATGCCATCGCGCACGAGTTCGGCGAGCGCGCCATACACCTCGGCTTTCGCACCGACGTCGATGCCGCGCGTCGGTTCGTCGATGATCAGCACTTTCGGGCCGGTCGCGAGCCACTTGCCGAGCACGACCTTCTGCTGGTTACCGCCCGACAGCGTACCGACCGGCGCCCCCGGGTCGCCCGCCTTCAGGCGCAGACGCGTGCCCCACTTGTTGGCGAGCTGCGTTTCGCTGCGCGCCGAAATGAGCCCATGCCGAACGAGCCGTCCGAGCACCGTCATCGACGCATTGCGCGCGATGCTCAGTTCGAGCGCGAGCCCTTGCTGGCGGCGATCCTCCGGCACGAGCGCGAGCCCGCCGCGCACCGCGGCCGCGGGCTTGCCGGTGTCGAGCCGCTTGCCGGTCAGCCACACTTCGCCCGAATCGAGCGGATCGATACCGAAGATCGCCCGCGCGACCTCGCTGCGTCCCGCGCCGACCAGACCCGCGAGCGCGACGATCTCGCCGGCGCGCACGTCGAACGAGACATCCTTGAACACGCCGATGCGCGTCAGGCCGCGCACCGACAGACGCACGTCGCCCGGTGTGCAATCGGCCTTCGGATAGAACGTTTCCAGATCGCGGCCGACCATCTTTGCGACGATCGCATCGGTGCTCAGATCGGCGGTCAGCGCGTCGAAGACCTTCGCGCCGTCACGCATGATCGTCACGCGCTGCGTCAGCACGAATACTTCGTCGAGCCGGTGCGTGATGAACAGAATCGCGACGTCGCGTTCGCGCAGCTTCCGCACGATCGCGAAGAGCCGCTCGACTTCGGGCAGCGACAACGCGGCCGTCGGTTCATCCATGATCAGCACGCTCGCGTTCAGCGACAACGCCTTCGCGATTTCGATCACCTGCTGATCCGCGATCGACAGACCACGCACCAGTTGATCCGCGCGCAACTCGACGCCGAGCGACGCGAGCAGTCCGTCCACTTCGCGATGCATCGCGTCGTACTGGATGCGGCCGAAGCGGTCGACCGGCTGCCGGCCCATGAAGATGTTCTCCGCGATCGACAGATCGAAGAACAGCGTCGGCTCCTGATAGATGACAGCAAGCCCGGCGTCGCGTGCTTCGGCCGGTGTTGCGAAGCGGCGTGGCTCGCCGTTCACCAGCAACTCGCCGGCATCGGGCTGATGCACCCCGGCGAGAATTTTCACGAGCGTCGATTTGCCCGCGCCGTTCTCGCCGAGCAGCGCATGCACCTCGCCGGGCCACAGCACGAGGTCGCCGTCGGACAGCGCGCGCACCCGGCCGAAGGATTTGCTCGCGTGCCGCAATTCGAGTCGCGGCACCGCGGAAGGGGATGGCTGCACTGCGTGTCTCCTTTTTTTGCGGCTGTCTTCTCTTCGACGCGCGGCGCGTCAAATCCGGTAGTACCGTTCCGCGTTGCGCCGAAACAGCGCGTCCTTCTCATCCTCGCTCGCATCGCCAACGATCGCCGCATACGCGCGCCACAAATCCGTATACGAGCCAAACAGCCGGTCGACCGGAAAATTCGACGCGAACATCGCGCGTTCGACGCCGAACGTATCGATCGTTTCGAGCACATAAGGCCGCATGCTTTCGACGGTCCAGTGATGATCGAACATCGCGAGCCCGCTGATCTTCACCGCGACGTTCGGACACGCCGCGAGCAGGCGCATGCCTTCGCGCCACGCGCGGTAACCGGCCACGCTATTACGATCGACGAACATGCCCGCATGATTGACGACCAGAAGCGTGTCCGCATGCGCACGCGCCAAGGTGGCCGCCTCTTCCATTTGCGACGGATACAACTGCAGATCGAACGACAGGTCGTAGCGGCGCAGCAACGCGAAATGCTCGCGCCACCGCGGCTCGCGCATGTAATGACGGCCGACGTAATCGAACAGTTTGTTGTCGTGCACGTTGAGAATCTGCCGGATGCCGCGCGTATTCGCGAACGACGCATGCGCTTCGAGCAACGCGGGCGCATTTTGCGCGGACAGGTCCACGGCGGCGACGATCGCGTTCGGCATGCCGCGCGAGGCGTCGCGATCCGCGATCGACTGCAACCAGCGCGTTTCCTCGACGGGATCGGCCGGATCGTGATTCGCTTCGACGTGCACGAGCTTCAGCACGTCGATGTCACCCGCTTCACCGAGCAGATCGTCGAGCAGATAGTCATGCTTCAGATCGCGCGCATCGCCGACGAACGACACGCCCGGGTTCTCCAGCCACGGATAGCGATGCGTCTTCAGATCCCACAGATGGATATGCGAATCGACAACCTGCATGCGGCACCTTCGTCCGGTGAAAAGCGTTTCGAGGTTCGTGCGTCGTTGCGGGGTTCAACTGCGTTCAGCTCGACTCAATGACTGAGACGAAAGACCGGTTCGAGCGTCTGCGACAGCGGCGTGTGATCGGGCGCGGTCTGCATGATGTCGGCCATGTAATCCCACCATTTGCGCATCACGTCGAGTTGCGGCAACTGGTCCATCGTGTGATCGCTGGTGCGCGAGAGCACCGCGAAAAGAAGATGCGTGTCGGGGTCGAAGAAAATCCGGTAGTCGCGCACGCCGGCGTTGTGCAGCGCGTCAACGAGCTCGGGCCAGATCTGCGTATGACGCCGTTCGTATTCTTCGCGCATGCCGGGGTTCAGCACCATCCGGAAAGCGATTGTCTCCATTGCGGCCTGTCTCCTGTCGCTCTTCGAACGACTATAATTCCTGCATCGATAGCCTCTCAATCCGTTGTTGGGATTGGGCGATCCACAAACCGAATCGCACGGGCACTCCTACTGGCACCATGAGCCAACATTCAGCCGCCGTCGCACTCGTCAATCGTCTCAAGTTCAAGCATCTCGCCCTGCTCGTCGCACTCGACGACACCCGCAACCTGCATCAGGCCGCCGAGGCCGTCAACGTCGCGCAACCGAGCGCGAGCCGCATGCTCGGCGATATCGAGGAAGCGTTCGGCTTCCTGCTGTTCGAGCGCAACGCGCGCGGCATGACGCCGACGCCGCTCGGCGTCGTCACGCTCGCTTACGCGCGCCGTGCGCTTGCCGAACTCACACGCTTCGCCGAAGACCTCGATGTCAAACGCCGCGGCGGTCACGGCCAGTTGACCGTCGGCGCGATCATGGGCGCCGCGCCGGATCTGCTGGCGATGTCGGTCGCCGCGCTGAAGACCGAAAGCCCGCTGCTCAGCGTGCGCATCCTCGGTGAAACAAGCGATCAGGTCGTGCAATTGCTGCATCGGCGCGAGGTCGATCTCGCGCTGGGGCGCCTGACCAACCCTCTGCAGCACAACGACTTCAGCTTCGAGCCGCTCGCGCGCGAAACGCTGCTGCTCGTCGTTCGCGCCGTGCATCCGCTCGCGCGGCGCACGCGCATCACGTTGCGCGAACTGGTCGCGTGGCCGTGGGTTGCGCAACCCGTCACGAGTCCGGCGCGCGTGCTGTTCGAGGAAGAACTCGCGCGAGCCGGGCTCGCCACGCCAGTCAATCTGACCGAATGCGCGTCGATCTTCGCGACGCTGCAATTGCTCGAGAATTACGATGCGGTCGCGATGCTGCCGGAGTCGGTCGTGCGCGATCATGTGCGCGGCGGGCTGCTGGTCGCGCTGCCGCTCGAAATCGGCAAGAGTCTCGCGGGTTTCGGCATTCTCACGCGCAAGGAAGAGCAGCTCGCCGAGCCGGCGCTGCGCTTCATCGAACTGCTGCGCGGCTTCTCGCGCGACCTCGCGCGCGACAATCCGGCCGCCGCACCCGGCACGCCGACTACGCCCGTCACGGTCAATTGACGCCCGCATCGCGCGCCGCTTATTGCAGGTTCACGAACAGGCCGCCGTCGACGAGCAGCGCGGCGCCCGTCACATAGCGCGCGCGGTCCGACGCGAGAAACACGACGCAATCGGCGACGTCGTCGGGACGCCCGAGGCGGCCGAGCGGAATGCGCTTTTCGAAGTAGGCCTTCTTCGCTTCGTCGGCGAGATCTTCGGCGTTCAGATCGGTGGCGATCGTGCCCGGCATGACAGAGTTGCAGCGGATGCCGAACGGCCCCAACGCGATCGCGCACGACTGCATCAGCGAATGCACGCCGGCCTTGGTCGGCGTGTAATGCGTTTGCATGCCGCCGCCCACCAACGCGCTGATCGAACTCGTCGCGACGATCGCGCCGCCGGTGCCCTGCTTTTTCATCTGTTGCGCGGCAGCCTGCGTCACGAAGAACGCGCCGTTCAGATTGACCGCGACCGTCGATTCGAGCACCTCCGCCGGCATGTCGAGAAAAGCGTGAAACGGGCAGATGCCGGCATTGCTCGCGAGGACGTCGAGCTTGCCGAAAGCGTCGACCGTCCGTCGCACCAGCTCCTGGCCAGTGTCGCGCGCCGCGACGTTGCCTTCCACCGCGATCGCGCGCCGCCCCAACGCCTCGATTTCGCCGACGACTTCCTCGACCGCCGAGCGCCGGCCATACGATGCGTCGTTGTCGCCCCAGTAGTTGATCGCCACGTCCGCGCCTTCGCGCGCGCAGGCCACCGCGATCGCGCGTCCGATGCCGCGCGAGCCGCCGGTGACGATCACGACTTTGTCCTTGAGCAGCACCTTGGTCTCCTTTGCGGCGGTTCGCCGTTCGGCACAGATTCAAAACGTTCGACCCGTTCAATGCTGATAAGGCCGCACCAGCGCGCATTCCGGATTGAGCCGCACGCCAAAGCCCGGCGTGTCCGGCACCTTCATGCGCCCGTTCACCGGCACCGGCTCGTCGAGCAGCAGCGGACTGAACATCGGCACGACTTCGTCGGCTTTCGGCGCCATCATCAGAAACTCGGAGAACGGCGAGTTATGGCGCGTGACGACGAAGTGATAGCTATACACCGACGACCCATGCGGCACCACCATCACGTTGTGCGCATCGGCGAGCGCGGAAATCTTGATCAGCTCGGTGATGCCGCCGCACCAGCCGACGTCGGGCTGGATCAGATCGCAGCACTGCATCTCCAGCAGCATCCGGAAGCCCCAGCGCGTCGCCTCGTGCTCGCCGGTCGACACCATCATGCCGCGTGGCACGTTGCGGCGCAGTTCGGCGTAACCCCAGTAATCGTCGGGAGGAAGACATTCCTCGACCCATTTGAGGCCGTATTCGTGCGCGCCTTGCGCGAGCCGCGTCGCGTAGCGCACGTCGAGGCTCATCCAGCAGTCGTACATCAGCCAGAAGTCGTCGCCGACGCGCGAGCGCATGTCGGCGACCTTGTCGAGGTTTTGCCTGAGTCCGTCTTCGCCTTCCGCGGGACCATGCTGCAACGGCAGCTTGCCGCCGATGAAGCCCATCTCCTTCGCGAGATCGGGCCGCGCGCCGGTCGCGTAGAACACCAGCTCGTCGCGCACCGGGCCGCCCAATAGTTGATACACGGGCTCCTTGCGAACCTTTGCGAGCAGATCCCACAGCGCGAGATCGACACCGGAAATCGTGTTCAGCACGACGCCCTTGCGCCCGTAGTACAGCGTCGCGAAGTACATCTGATCCCACATCTTCTCGATGTCGGTCACCAGCTGCCCTTCGAGAAAACGCGCGAGATGCTTTTCGACGATGAACGCGCCGATCTCGCCGCCGGTCGTCACCGCGAAGCCCACGGTGCCGTCGCTCGCTTCGATCTCGACGACCAGCGTGCCGAGCACATTGATGCCGAACGACTGGCGGCTCTGGCGGTACTCGGGATAACGCGCCATCGGCGTCGCGATGTGATCGTCGATCCAGTGTCCGCCGGCCTGGTCGTGATAGTCCGCGCCGCCGCCGCGAACGATGAAGGCACGCACGTGCCGGATGGTAGGCATGGCCATGAAAGGGCTCCGTGAGAGAGGCGTCGAAGCGGCTCGACAACGCGCGTTCGACGCGTGTGCAATACGCTGCGGGACGTGAGCACTGCGTGAGCAATGCACGGGGCAGCGCGCTCAATAGGTGGCGCGGCCGCCCGACAGGTCGAATACCGAGCCGGTGCTGAAGGCGCAGTCTTCGGAAGACAACCACAGGATCAGCGACGCCGCTTCTTCCGGCAGCAGGAAACGGTTCATCGGAATCTTCGACAGCATGTAGTCGATGTGCTGCTGCGACATCGAATCGAAGATTTCGGTCTTGGCCGCGGCCGGCGTGACCGCATTGACGAGGATGTTTCTGGTCGCGAGTTCCTTGCCGAGCGACTTGGTGAGCCCGATCAACCCCGCTTTCGACGCGCTGTAGTGCGAAGCATTCGGATTGCCCTCCTTGCCCGCCACCGACGCGATATTGACGATGCGGCCGTAGCCCTGCTTCAGCATCTGCGGCACGACCGCGCGGCAGGTCAGGTACGGGCCGATCAGATTCACGTCGATCACGCGGCGCCACATGTCGGGCGCAAGTTCCCAGGTCGTGCCGTTGCCGCCGGTGATGCCCGCGCAGTTGATCAGCACGTCGATCGAGCCGTGCTCGGCCACCGTTTGCGCGGCGGCCTGCTGGACCGCGGCGTCGTCGGTCAGCTCGACTGTGACGGCGCTCACCTTGCCGAGTTCGCTCAGCTCGCGCTGACTGCGCTCGAGCCGTTCGCTATCGACGTCCCACAACGCGACCGACGCGCCCGAGCGCAACGCCCGCTGCGCGACCGCGTAGCCGATGCCACGCGCGCCGCCGGTGATGACGACCGTGCGCCCCTCCAGATCGATCCGATTCATTGCTGTGCTCCTGTGGGCCGCCGTGCGGCGTGCCATCGAGTAGTTGTATATCGCTGCAGCCAATATACGGACGGTGCGATGCGCCAACAATTCGACTATTGGAGGGGGCGATAGCAAAAGTGGATCGGCTGCGGGAGCGAGCGCTAAAGGAAAGCGAAGCGGCTAATCCCCGGCAGCGACGAAAAGCATCGACACATACAGAATGGTCGACACGACGATGATGCCGACGCCGAGCAGCACCTTGGTCTGGTCGAAGTTGATCCCGCCGATGATCGCAATGCCGATCCCGAACACCGACGACAACGTGCCGAGCGCCGCGAGGCCCACGTGTATCTTGCTGCGGACCAGCCGTTTGCGCTCCGATTCGGCAGTGGTTTCCGTTTCGCTCCGTTCCATTCCCCGCTCCTTCGCGCGCGACGCGATGACCATCGTGAAACCTGAGCCGCAATGGCCGGTGCGACGTCGAACCGCCGGTTGCGGTTCGACGCCGCGCACCTCGATACGCTTCAGCGTAGTTTATTTAAGCCTTCTCGATCGCCGTTATTTGACGTCCGCGTCATTGCGCGACACCGACGCCGCGATGGCAGAGACGAAGACCGCGCGCACCGAATCGCCGACCTTCAGTTTCTCGAGCGCAATGTCCGGCGCCACGTCGAGCGTTTCCGTGCGCGACGGCCCACGCAGCGTGATCGTGCGCTTCTTGCGATCGATCTTGCGCACCGTCGCGACGACCTCGACGCGCCGCGCCGATGCAACGACACCGTTGGACGCAGGCTGCGTGACTTCGGTATCGATGCGCTGGCGGATTCCGTTCGGCGCGAGTTTGTCGACACCGACCAGCACCGCCTTCTTGTACGCAATCGTCACGACGTCGCCGACATGCAGCTTGCTGACGTCGGCGGCTTGCGGATTCACGTCGAAAGTTTCCTCGCTGCCTTGCGGGCCGCGCAGCGTCACGCTGTTCGTCGCGGGATCGATCGCGACGACGCGCGCCTGAACGTGCAGCAGCGCCGCGGCGCCAATTGCCCGCTGTTCCGGCGCGGACGCTGCCGCGCTGCCCTGTGCCAGCGCCGGACCCGCCGCCGCGACGCAAACCACCAACGCAACCGCGATCGCCTTCACCCGCATGAGCCCGGAGACCGTTGAATTGAAAGCCATGAAATGCTCCTTTTGATCGCGTCGTTGTTACGGCAAATGTTTTGTCGCAGATCGCGTACTACGCTTGGCACCGGCAGGTGCAGTCGCTTCGAATAAAAATAAAAATCGACTATTAATCGCTTTTATCGGACGGGGTTATGCTTTTTGAAACCAATGGCGGTTCCTGTCTAATGCGTCGATTCGTCCCGGAGAACTGGTCGTGAAAAGCTCGCGCTTCCCCATGCGATGCAATCGGTATGCGGAGTCGTGGCGGATGACCTTGCGCAAGGAGCCGCGCGGCTTTGCGCATGCGTTCCCGCGAGCGTCAGCGGAGGGATAGAGAGCTAGCCATAACATATTCCTCGTAACGAGATGGACTACCGGGCGACCCAACGTAAGCGGGTCCGGAAATTGCCGAACGTTATGGCTATTTCAAACGATTTCGGGGATGCTAGCAAACGCGTAAAGGAATGGCAAGACAAGTGGCGGCGCATCGCCATTCCCGATTAATCGGGTTTGCGGCGTCAAATCTTTTATGACGGTGGGCGATTCATTTGCCCTAAAAATATGACGGCTGCAATTCGTTGAGCTCAGATGCCCGGCGAAGCCGTCCTCGCTCTGACTCTGTCCGGTTGCCTGACAACAGTCGAATCGGCGCGGTCGATATGCATTGAAAAGCGGTAGGCGCGCGGCAGATTGGCAATCGCCGAACGACTAGCACAAACCCTTAATGGATGATACTGAAGCGATTACGCATCGCTGCGCGACGAATACAAAAAATTGTCGTCAATCATTGGAATACTGCGAACACGGCTGTATTGATCGAGCGAATTTTGCCGTCGAAGGACGCCTGAGCCGATGGCCACAGTCATGTGGGCATCACAGGCACAGCGTTTGCTAAAACAGCGTCAGCGTCTACCACACATATATTGGTTTATCGAAAGGACACCACACATGGTCACCACTCGCCCCTGCACCGCCGCCTGCGTCATCGACGGCCGCCTCGTCACGCTGACGTTCTATCCGGACAACGGCGTGCTGCGTATTGCCGATTCGTCCGGCGCCTGTCTAAGAGAAACGCGCTGGCATGGTTCATGGCGCGCTCTGCTCGAGGAGTTCCGCGGTTACTACGAAGCGGCGGAAAACGACGCGGCGCGCGGCTTCGACGATATCGTCGCTCGCCTCGGCGAGCGCAGCGCTGATGCCCAGCGGGAATTGGCATTCGCGTGAAATGGCATGCGCTTGCGATCAAGCGCGTGAGAGGCGGGCGGCAGCGCTCGGCACCCGTTCGTTGCCTCGCGATCCGGGGTCGTTCCTGGCGCCCCGCTGCCGCTCGCGAACTCTGGTCATTGACCGAAATAAGTCTTGCACTCCGTGCTGAACGAGCATGACCGGCCGCGCCGGCCTCCCGCTTGCGACTCGCCCGCCGGCACACCACCGTACGACGCGTTGCGTACGCCCTGCTCACGCGAGTCCCAGTTCTGACCGAACGACATGTCGGTCGTCGCCTGCGCCGATTCGTTCGCATCGTGCTCCATCATCGCGCGACCCGACACGGCGGGGCCCGCCTGGCCGCTCAACTCATCCGCGATGGCCGTTCTCGGCGCGAGAAACAGAACGGCGGTCGCGGCAATCATCAATATACGTACTCTCATTTCCGGACTCCTCGAATCCGGCGCAGCAGTGTTCGTCCTCCATAAGAATTGATCCGCGAACAGCCAACCTGCCCAATCGGGCCGAGGAACGGGTCGATGCCAATGCGCTACTGCTGCGACGGGTCACCGAACTAAACAGATGAAGAATTACCGCGCTTGCAACCAATACTCGACGCGTTCCCGAGCGTCGGCGGAATCGGCGCGCAAGGCGGCTGTAAGTCTGCATTGCGCAGCTTGTCGTCCTTCTTTTATAGTTCGCGCACCCCGGAATTCAATCCAGGAGCTTCCAGCAGTGTCGCCAATCGTCCACACCGTTCGACAAACCGCATTCACCGACAAATTCAGCGTGAACTAAGCGTGCTTTGCTCGCGCATTGCGTTATCATGTTGCTACAACGCACAAAAAAGCGAACCCGCACGTCGGCGAAAGTCCGGTGAAAGACGGACAGCGTGGAACGACTCCATCCATTCGCAATCATTGCATCGAGACACAGAGTTTTTCATAGCGAACGTCAGGCTTACCGGCCTCGTTCGTCGCGTTGCGACATGCTGAAATATTTGCTGATCGAGACTCTCGGTTCGAGGGTCGGTTGTTCCAGCGGCCGTCTTTGTCCAAGGCCGTATTGCAGTTCAGGGAGCAGCGTTTTTTAACCCGGCACATGACATTTCCGTCAATCGACAACCCCACCGCGGGGCGGCCCCATTCAGTCGGGCTCGACGCTTCGCCGCTTTTTCCCCGCAATCTGTCTTCGACAGCACGCTGCACGTTTTAGAAGGACGAATATCCTATGGACGAAAGGAAGCGAGATAGCATGATTGCGTATCTCCGCCATCGTATGGAAGAGTTTGGTATCAGACCAGAAGACCTTGCCGCAGCGCTGGCGACCGAGTCATTGGCCAAAAAGGCTGAGCGCTATCGCAATGCGACCGGAGACAGCTGGGACGGCAATGGCGAAATGCCGCAATGGTTGAAGCAGGCCATTAGTGCCGGCCAGAGCATTGAGCATTTCGAATTGGCCGCAAAACCGGTGCCCGCGCCGCAACCGAAAAAACAGGTGGACTGGTCGAATGACCCGTTCGCAGGCACGCGGCTCGGGCGCCCGAATAACCGCTAGGTGCAGGCCGCCGCGCTCGAAGGCGCGGGCACAATGGCTGCGGCTTCGAAACGGACCGCCGTGCCACGCACCGGTTTTGTGCCACCGCTTGCCCCATTTACGGCATTCACCGTATTCCCCGCATTGACGGCATTCGCCGCATCGGCGAGATTCGCATGATTCGAGGCAGGCTGCGCATATTGCGGCAGCTCGATAAGCGCGCTGACCTGCCGGACGATCTGCCAGAAGGTCTTGTCGAAAAGACGGGCCTGCTCGTCAGCGGACCCGTGGCCGCCCGCGAGCGGATCGGTAATGGTCCAATAGACGAACGCCGGTGCGCCGGGAAATACCGGCACGTGCAGTCCGCCGACGAATTCGTCGAGCGCGATCACGATATCCATGCGCGGCGCCCATTCGCCGGTGAATTCGAGCCAACTTTTAGGGCTCAGCACCGCGCGCCCGGAAATGCCGGGCCGCAATTGCGCGACCGCGAGTGGATGAAGGCGCGAGGCCGGTTCAGGGCCCGCGCTGAACGCGTCGAACCGGTGCCCCGCCAGTTCGCGCAGTAAAGCTTCTGCAATGATGCTGCGGATCGAATTATCGCGGCAGAGAAACAGCACCTTATATTTTCTGGACACGCTTACCCCGTACCGATATTTTTATTGGCCTCTGGGCGGAATTGTGCCGCTCCAGTCTTGCGCCCCCGTGACACTACGGCGTCTTTATTATTTGCGCCTCGGGATTCGCACCAGATATCTCGACTCACGGGCACAGAGCACAACTTTGCGAACGATGGGCAGTGTACCAGTGTCCGGCCCGCTGATTCAGCACCTGTCAATATTTGCCAGATCAACCGACGCTGCCGCCGGCCCGCCGGGTCCGGCACGATGGGTTTGGCCCGGTCGCCGTCGGCGGCGGGTCAGAACTTCAGGCTGTTGAGGAACTGAAACCACAGGTTGCCGAGCGCGCCGGCCGGATGCATGTCGCTGACGGTTTCGTCGCGCTTCGCGTGGCTCTCGCGTCTGGAAGGCTGCGCGTCGTGAGGGGCGGTTTGCGAGGCCGTGCCGGTGTCTCGCGCGGGGTCCGCCAGTTCGGGCTCGGACGCCTCGGCTTGCGCCGCTTGCGCGCTCTTCTCGGTCTTTCCCGCGCGCTGGGCGTTTTGCGCGGCGTCCGCCTCGTCGCGGCGCGCGGCCTGCAACGCCGCGACGCTGTCGGCGATCTGGGCGGCGCGCCGTGGTTCGCACTGCCGCCCGAGCAGTACGCCGAACAGCACGTCGCGATTGTGACCCTGGTCGGCGAAGCGGATCGCGATCGACACCATCTCGGCATACGCGGCTTCGTCGGCCGCGCGCGCCGCTGTCTCGCGCTTCGCCTGCGCGCGTTGCCGACGCGTGTGCTGCGCCTCCCACTCGCGCATCTGCTCGGCGTAGACCGCGTCGTAGACTTTGCGCTGCTCGGCATCGGACAGGATCGCGTACGCGTCCTTGATTTCCTGGAACGCCGCGCGCGCCACGTCCTCAGCACCGTGGTTGCGGTCCGGATGCCACTTCATCGCGGCTTTCCGGTAGGCCCGCTTGATTTCGTCGTCGGTGGCGTGCGCGGGCACGCCGAGCGTCTCATACAGGGTTGCCATGCTGGACTCGATCTCGCGGAAAATCACTGCGGGCATCGTAGCATGCTAAAAGCGGCGTCATCGTGAACCGGCCTCCACGCAAGCACGCGCATGCCGGCATTGCCGCGATGGCACGGCGGCGCATCGTCCGCCAACGGCCCACGAAAAAAGGCCCCACCACTTGCGTAGCGAGGCCGAGTCCCATGTCTAAGGAGATGTCATGGAGGAGACGAGCCCATCTTACCGTCAGACCCGCATGCGCCTAACCAACGGTTCGCCATATGCTTATCGGCCGCGCGCTCACGCGCATTGCAAAGCGGCTCGGCGACCTGCTCATGCAGGGTTATATCGTTAGAACAAAAAGTCGCTTAGCCGCGCGGCAGCCGCTCATTAAGATGACGCTTCAAAGTCCGGTTCGCTCCGGCCGGTCCGTTCGCGGCCATGCACGTGCGTTGCTAGCGCTGCATGAGTTCCGCATGAACCGCACCGTGAACCTGCACGCGGTCTGAAATACTCCCTCGGCACGTGACGCCGCCGCAATCGCGCGCGACGCCACGCTTTGCGCCGAGTGACCGTGCGCCACATAACAGACACCGCGCCCCCACGCGAATAGAGTCACCGGACACAGCGACTTCGATCCAATCCGGGCTTTTGATTACCATTCCGCCCCACGCTGATTTTCTTTCGACGAAAGATTGGTTCACCCGCTGCGCAGCGCGCCCAACGCTCGACATGCCCGCCGCTTCACTCACCTAAGGCAACGACAGGGCCGCGCCGCACGCATTGGTATCCCGCAGGACACTCGCGGACACACAGACAAGTCAAGATCATGAACTCACACATCCGCTACAAGGGCTACGAGGTCGAAGCGGCAACGCAACTGCTCCCCAACGGATTATTCGCCGCCAATCTGACGATCGAGCAGCGCGACGAGAATACGCGCAAGGCTTATTCGTTCGACGCGCTCGACTACTTCTTCGACGAAGAGCATGCGCTCGCCTACGCGTCGGACTGGGGGCGTATGTGGATCGATAATCACCAGTAAGATCCCGGGGCGCATCGATATCGATGACAGCGAGCGCGACACGCGTTGCGCATCGCCCGGCATCGGGTTTCAGGCGGATGTGCCAGAATAGGCGAACCCTTGCGTTCGCTGTCTGCCTGCGTGACCTGTCCGCTACTTCGACGGATGCAGTCGAAACTCGCGCCACCCGCGACGCACCCATCGATACGGAGACGCCGGTCATGACATGGACCGTCGACGCACAACTCGCGCTCAGCGCGACACAAGCGGTCGAGGCGCTGCAATCGGGCCGCCTCAAAGCCGCCGACTACGTCGCCACCCTGCTCGCGCGCGCCGCCGCGCTCACGCACCTGAACGCGCTCACCACGCTCGACTTCCACGGCGCGCTCGCCGCGGCGCAGCGCATCGACGCATTGCCGCCGGCTGAGCGGGCACGTCTGCCGCTCGCCGGTTTGCCGATCGTCGTCAAGGACAACATCAACACCGCAGGTCTACCGACGACGGCCGGCACGCCCGCGCTCGCGGGCTTCGTGCCGAACACCAACGCCCCATCGGTGCAACGCCTCGTCGACGCGGGCGCGATCGTGCTTGGCAAGGCCAACATGCACGAACTCGCGTTCGGCATCACGAGTACCAACCTGTCCGCGCACGCGGGGCCGGTGCGCAATCCGTACGATCCGTCGCTGATACCGGGCGGCTCGTCGGGCGGCACCGCGGTGGCGATCGCCGCGCGCATCGCGCCCGCCGGACTCGGCACCGACACCGGCGGCTCGACCCGCATCCCGGCCGCGCTGACCGGCACCGCGGGCTTGCGTCCATCGGTCGGCAATGGCGGTGCCGAGCGGCGCTATCACGACCCCAACGCGGTGGTGCCGATCAGCCATACGCGCGATACCGTCGGGCCGATGGCACGCAGCGTCGCCGACCTGGCGCTGCTCGACGGCGTGATCACCGGCGACGGCGCGTTGCCTGCGATTGCGCTCGATGGCTTGCGCATCGGCTTGCCCGCGCCGCTGTGGGATGCTCTCGAGCGACAGGTCGAGGCCGTCGCGCGCGCCGCACTGCAAAAGCTCGAAGCGGCGGGCGTCACGTTCGTGCCGGTCGCGATGAATGAGTTGGAGCATCTGAACGGGATGGTCGGCGGTCCGCTCGCCATTCACGAAGCGCGTGACGACGTGCTCGCGTGGTTGGTCGCGAATCGGGCGCCGGTGCAAACCGTCGCCGAGCTGGCCGTGCGCATCGCGAGCCCGGATGTGCGCGCGATCTACGACGACGTGCTCGCCGACGTGCTCGGCTCGCACTACTCGGCGGCGCTCAACTACTGGCGACCGCGGCTGCAGAACTACGTCGCCGCGACGTTCGCGAATGCCGGTCTCGACGCGTTGCTGTTTCCGACGACCCGGCTCGTCGCGGTACCGATCGACGATCTGAACGGCTCGTCGACGGTCACGATCGACGGCGGTCCACCGATCGATACGATGGAAGCGTTCCTGCGCAATACCGACCCGGCCAGCACATCCGGCATTCCGGGACTGTCGCTGCCGGCGGGTATCAGCGCGAGCGGGCTGCCGGTCGGCCTCGAACTCGATGGACCGCTCGGCTCGGACAGGCGCCTGCTGGCCATCGGTGTCGCGTTCGAACAGGTATTGGGAACGTTGCCCGCGCCGGTGCTTTGAAGCCCGCGTTTCACGTGCGCGCCATCAGGTTTGTGCTTTAATGCCTGCGCGTTGCAGCCCGCATTCCGACGCTTTGCCCGCCCGTACCTCCCCTTAAGCGACGATGACGAACCCCGCCACCGCCCTCTCATCTCACGGCCTCGTGCGCCGCGTCGTTCACTTGAGCGCCGTGCTCGCGGTCGCTTTCGCCGCCAGCGCCTGCGCGCGCCTCGCGACGGTCGATTCCAACGCGCTGTGGAAGATCGTCGACATCCGCTGCGTGCCGTCGCAGCAGGCCACCGGCACACCGGATCAATGCACGGTCGTCGATCTCGACAAACGCTACGTCGTCCTGAAGGACATTCTCGGCCGCTCGCAGTTTCTGCTGATGCCGACCGATCGCATCACCGGCATCGAAAGTCCGCTGATCCTCGCGCCCGATGCGAAGGACTACTGGCGTGACGCGTGGGATTCGCGTCATCACGTGCAGCAAGCGGTCAAACACGAGTTGCCCGACGATCAGCTCGGCCTCGAAATCAACTCCGAATCTCGTCGCTCGCAAAACCAGCTGCATATCCACATCGACTGCATGCGGCGTGAAGTCAGCGCCGCGCTCGCCAATCACGCTCACGACACGCCCGGCGAGTGGCGTTGGGAGACGCTCGATGGCGAGCGCTACAGGATCATGCGGGTGAACTCGCTGAGCGGCGCCGACAACCCGTTCCGGATCGTCGCCCGCGACAATCCCGATCCGGCGACGATGGCCACGCAAACCATCCTGGTTACCGGCGCGGGACCGTCCGCGGCTCGGGATGGCTGGCTGATCGTCAACAGCGGTATCGACATCGAAGGCGGCAGCGGCACGGCCGAAGGGCTGCTCGATCACGCGTGCCGAGTCGCAGACGATCATTGAGCGTTTGCCGAACACGCAGAATTCGCGCCCGCTTTTCCACGATTGCGCAGATGCATTGCTCAATAAAATGGTTCGGGCGTTCCAAAGTGCGGCGGCAAAGCTATGCATGGAAAGCTCAAACTTCCAGATTATCGATCAGTCGCGTGTTTCCGAGGCGCGCAGCCGCGACGACAACGAGCTTGCCCGCATCCACCTCCTGTGCGGCTGGAGACCGCAAGTTGACCTGCTTGCGCACCGAAATGTAATCCGGCTGCCAACCTCGGTCGACCAACGTGGAGAATGCGCGTCGTTCGATGCCCTGGATATCTTTGTCTCCGCTCAAGATCCTGTCGCGGATCAGATTCAGAAGCCGATGCAACATCGGCGCCTCGACCCGCTCTGCGGGCGTCAGGAAACGATTGCGAGAGGACAAGGCAAGACCGTCGCAATCGCGGATGGTTTCGCCCGCGACAACGTCCGTTGGCATCGCGAACTGCTTGCACATCTCCCGAACAATCATCAATTGCTGGTAGTCCTTCTTTCCAAAGACGGCCACACGCGGTTGCGCGCACAGCATCAGCTTCATTACCACCGTGCACACGCCCTGGAAAAACCCGGGCCGGAATTCACCTTCCAGCATGTCGCCCATGCCTCCCGGCGGCTGCACCCGGTACTCTTGCAGCTGTGGGTATAGATCATGTTCCGTAGGGGCAAAGACGACATAGACGTTTTCCTTCTGGAGCTTCTCGATGTCCGCATCCAGCGTTCGCGGATAACGCTCAAAATCTTCCCCCGGCCCGAACTGCAGGGGATTGACGAAGATGCTCGTGACGACGGGATCCCCGTGCTGCCGGGCGAGCCGGATAAGCGACAAATGCCCCTCGTGCAAATTGCCCATAGTCGGCACGAACGCGGTACGGTTTTGACCGCGCAACTGCGCGCGCAATTCGTCGATGGACCGAATCAGTTTCATTCTGAGACTTACCTCTGGGACGTAGCTATCACCTACTCACATGTTTGGATAGTTCGGCCCGCCGCCACCTTCCGGCGTGACCCACACGATGTTCTGTGTGGGGTCCTTGATATCGCAGGTCTTGCAGTGCACGCAATTCTGCGCGTTGATTTGCAGACGGTCCTCCTGCTGATCGTCCTTCACATACTCATAGACGCCTGCTGGACAGAAGCGGGATTCGGGACCCGCATACGTTCGCAGGTTCACGTTCACCGGCACACTCGCGTCCCTGAGCGTGAGGTGCGCCGGCTGATTCTCCTCGTGGTTTGTATTCGAAATGAAAACAGACGACAGTCGATCGAACGTTAGTTTGCCATCAGGCTTTGGATACTCGATCGGCTTACACTGCGACGCGGGCTTGAGCATTTCGTGATCCCGATGCCGGTGACGCAGCGTCCAAGGCACATTGCCGCCGAGAGCCTTCTGCTCGATACCCACCATCAGCGTGCCGAGATACAGGCCTTTGCTCATCCATTGCTTGAAGTTGCGCGCCTTGTACAGCTCTCTGTAGAGCCACGACCGCTTGAATGCTTCCGGGTAGGCTGCCAGTTCATCGTGCTGGCGGCCATCCTGGAGCGCATCGAACGCGGCGTCGGCCGCGAGCATCCCGGTCTTGATCGCCGCGTGCGAACCCTTGATGCGCGACGCGTTCAGGAAGCCCGCGTCGTCGCCGACCAGCGCGCCGCCCGGAAACACGAGCTTCGGCAATGACATCAGGCCGCCGGCGGTGATTGCGCGCGCACCATACGACACGCGCTTGCCGCCTTCCAGGAATTTGCGAATTTCCGGGTGCGTCTTGTAGCGCTGGAACTCCTCGAACGGCGAAAGGTAGGGGTTCTGATAAGCGAGACCAACGACGAAGCCCACCATCACCTGGTTGTTGTCGATGTGGTACAAAAATGAGCCACCATAGGTGTCCGACTCCAGAGGCCAACCGGCAGTGTGGATCACCAGACCCGGCTGATGTTTCGCAGGATCGATCTCCCACAGCTCCTTGATGCCGATGCCGTAGACCTGCGGATCGGCGTTCTTGCCGAGTTTGAAATTTTCGTTGAGCTGGCGGCCGAGGTGACCGCGGCAGCCTTCGCAGAACAGCGTGTACTTCGCGTGCAGCTCCATGCCGAGCTGGAAGTTCTCGGTGGGCTCGCCGTCTTTGCCAATGCCCATGTCGCCGGTGGCGACGCCCTTGACCGAGCCGTCGTCGTTGTAGAGGACTTCAGCGGCCGGAAAGCCCGCGAAGATCTCCACGCCCAGCGCCTCGGCCTGCTGGCCCAGCCAGCGCGTGACGTTCGCGAGGCTGATCACGTAGTTGCCGTGGTTCTTGAAGTTGTCCGGCAATGCCCAGTTCGGCACCGACTTCGCACGCGTTTCGGAAAGGAAAAGGAATCTGTCTTCGGTCACGGGCACGTTCAACGGCGCGTCCCGCTCTTTCCAGTCGGGCATCAGTTCATTGAGCGCGCGCGGGTCCATGACAGCGCCGGAGACGATATGCGCCCCGATCTCCGAGCCTTTTTCCAGCACGCAGACGCCAATCCCGACGCTTTTTTCGGCTGCCAGCTGCTTCAGGCGGATCGCCGCGGAAAGGCCTGCGGGACCGCCGCCGACGATCACCACGTCGTATTCCATCGACTCGCGCGGTCCATAACCTTGCTGATTGTTTTCCGCCATCCCCCACTGCCTCCTTGTCGCCTCGAAACGTCGACACACTCGTTGGACTGTTGCCCGTCGAGGGCGCCGTCGACACGAGAATCGCGTTCAGCATTTCCCATAGCCGACAGCGAAGAGTATATATAAATGAATGACGTATAACAATATGAACGCGCAGGGATCAACAATGGGAAGGGGACCGACGTGCGAAGCGCCCGCCCCGCCCGGTCTCAGAGCGGCGCTCCCCTCGACACGTCAAGAAAGCCCGCGGTCTGGAGTTTCTCGAAAATCACCTCTACGGCAATTTCGGGAGAAACGGTCAGAGTGTTGATGTGGATCTCAGGATTCTGCGGCATCTCGTACGGCGAATCGATGCCTGTGAAGTTCTTCAACTCGCCGCTACGCGCTTTCTTGTAAAGTCCTTTCGGATCGCGCTCCTCGGCCACTTCGAGTGGCGTGTCGATGAAGACCTCGATAAATTCGCCCTCCTCCATCAGCTCGCGTGCCAGGGCGCGCTCGGCGCGAAACGGCGAAATGAATGCAGTAATGACAATCACGCCCGCATCTGCCATCAATTTCGCCACCTCGGCAATGCGTCGGATATTTTCCACCCGGTCCTCGGCCGTGAATCCGAGATCCTTGTTCAACCCGTGACGAACATTGTCCCCGTCGAGCAGATAGGTTCGCTTGCCCATCGCGTGCAAACGCTTCTCGAGCAGATTTGCAATTGTCGATTTTCCCGCACCTGAAAGCCCTGTCAGCCATACAACGCCGCTCTGGTGCCCGTTCAGCACCCGCCGCGCGCGTTTGTCGACCTCCAGCGTCTGCCAGCGAATATTGTTCGCACGGCGCAGTGCGAAGCGCAGCATACCGGCACCGACCGTGCTGTTGGTCATACGGTCAATGACTATGAAACCGCCCGTCTCGTGGTTTTGCTCGTACGGATCGAAAGCAATCGCGCGATCAAACTCCAGTTCCGCGACACCGATCTCGTTCAAGGCGAGAGTCTCGCTCGCCACGCGGTCGAGCGTATCGACATTCAGTTTGTATTTGAGCGGCAATATCGTTGCCGTGACGGTCCGGGTGCCAATTTTCAGCAAGTAGCTGCGCCCCCGGAGCATGGGTTGGTCGCTCATCCACACGAGCGTTGCTTCGAACTGGTCGGCAACCTGCGCAGGCGAATCGGCCGTCGAAATCAGATCTCCACGACAGACATCCACTTCGTCGGCGAGCAGCAGCGTCACGGACTGTTCCGCGAAGGCCTCGTCAAGATCGCCGTCCGCCATCACGATTCTTGCGACAGTGCTTTCCCGTCCTGATGGCTGTACCTGTATACGCTGCCCGACACGCACCACACCGGACGCAATAGTGCCTGCAAACCCGCGGAAATCAAGATTGGGGCGATTGACCCATTGCACTGGGAAACGGAACGGCTGCGTCTGCATATGCGTTTCGTCGATCTCGACAGTCTCGAGGTGATGCATCAAGGACGGCCCTTCGTACCACGACGTCTTCGTGCTCCTTTCAACAACGTTGTCGCCATTTACGCCCGAAATCGGCATTGCAGTCACACCAGGGACGCCAATCTTTCTGGCGAATTCGCAATACTCACGAGAAATTTCGTCGAATCGTTCACGCGAGTACCCGACCAGATCCATCTTATTGACCGCAAGAACAACGTTGCGAATGCCGATCAACGACACAAGATAGCTGTGCCGCCGCGTTTGCTGCAGAATGCCCTTGCGAGCATCGACCAGAATGATGGCAAGATCGGCCGTAGAAGCACCCGTTATCATGTTGCGGGTGTATTGCTCATGCCCGGGCGTATCAGCAACGATGAACTTGCGCCGGTCGGTCGAGAAAAACCGGTAGGCGACGTCGATGGTGATGCCCTGCTCGCGCTCCGCAGCGAGACCGTCCAGCAGCAGCGCGTAGTCTATTTCCCCGCCACGCGTACCGACCTTTTTCGAATCGGCTTCGAGCGCGGCAAGCTGGTCCTCGAACAGCATTCTGGATTCGTAGAGCAATCGGCCGATCAACGTGCTTTTGCCGTCATCCACGCTCCCGCATGTAATGAAACGCAGAAGGCTCTTTCTTTCGTGCTGCTTCAGGTACCGTTCAATATCGGTCCCGATCAGCTCAGAGACGTGTGCCATCAGAAGTACCCCTCCTGTTTCTTCCTCTCCATGGACGCGGCGCCGTCATGATCGATCACGCGCCCCTGCCGCTCGGAGGTCGTCGTCAAAAGCATTTCCTGGATGATTTGCGGCAATGTCGTTGCGTTCGACTCGACTGCACCGGTAAGCGGATAGCAACCAAGCGTGCGAAAGCGCACCATTTTCTCCTCTACTTTCTCGTGCGGCTTGAGTGGCATGCGGTCGTCATCCACCATCACCAGGATGCCGTCCCGATTCACCACGGGCCGCCTCGCCGCGAAATAGAGTGGCACGATGGAGATATTCTCGAGGTAGATGTACTGCCAGATGTCCAGCTCGGTCCAGTTAGAGAGGGGAAACACGCGGATCGACTCGCCGTTGTTCTTTCGCGCGCTATATAGGCGCCATAGTTCGGGTCGCTGATTCTTGGGGTCCCACTGGTGGGTAGCCGTACGGAATGAAAAGATTCGCTCTTTCGCACGCGATTTCTCTTCGTCTCTGCGAGCGCCCCCGAAAGCGGCATCGAAGCCGTACTTGTCGAGCGCCTGCTTCAGGCCCTGGGTCTTCCACATGTCGGTGTGAACCTGCGAACCATGATCGAACGGGTTGATGCCCAGTTCTTTCGCTTCCGGATTCTGGTGAACGATCAGCTCCATTCCGCTCTCGCGAGCCATCCGGTCCCGCATCGCGTACATGTCGCGGAACTTCCAGGTGGTATCCACATGCAGAAGCGGAAACGGAGGGGGCGCCGGGCAAAAGGCCTTTTTTGCCAGATGGAGCATGCAGGCGCTGTCCTTGCCGATCGAGTAAAGCATCACTGGGCGATTTGCCTCAGCGACGATTTCCCGCATGATATGAATGCTCTCGGCTTCAAGTCGCCGCAAATGAGTCAACGTAGGCATGGCACATCCTTTAGAAAGCAGGGTCACTGCGCGGCCGCGATGGCGGCCAGCATCGATTCGGCGATCTCACGTCGACATATGAGTAAATCGGGCATCCGGACGTCTACTCCGTTATAGATGCACGGGTTCCCGTCTATGCGGCTGGCGTGAAGGCCTGCCGCGAGCGCGACGCCTACTGGAGCGCACGAATCCCACTCGTATTGACCGCCTGCGTGCAGATACGCGTGAGCCTCGCCACGCAGGACCGCCATTGCCTTTGCGCCTGCCGAGCCCATGGGGACAAGTTCAGCATTCAGTCGCTCGGCGACCCTCAGCGCCAGTTCCGGAGCGCGGGAACGGCTCACCAGAATTTTCAGGCGCCCTTCGGGCGCTGGCGGCAACTCCGGCGGCGATAACGTTCCGAATGTGACCCCACGGGCCGGAAGCGCCACAGCGCAAGCGCGGGGTTCGCCGCAAACCGTCAGTGCCACATGGACCGCCCAGTCCTCGCGCCCCTCGTGCCGTTCGCCATACTCGCGCGTGCCATCGAGCGGGTCGATGATCCATACACGATCGAGAGCTAGCCGCTTTGGGTCCGGCGCGGATTCTTCCGACAGAAAGCCGTCATCTGGTCGGGTGCGAGCGAGAATGCCTGCAATCAGCTCGTTCGCCGTGGCATCGCCGACTGCGCCCAACGGTTTGCCCGCGAGCACGGCCGACGCGCGCATCGCGTTCAAGGCGCCGCCGGCCGCCGTAGCGATGTGCACTGCGAGACGGTGATCGTCGTCAACCGAAAGCGCGGTGTTGACAGCGTTCATTGGACCACTCCATTGCGAGGCACCTGTTCCATCGCAGCGAGACCGGCAGGGGTGTACCAGATATGCTCGATATAGTGTCCGAGCGTCCCCCGGTGATCCGTATAGAAGTACCGGGCGGAGCCACGCGACTGGCCGTCGATGATGATGGGCACGCCCGCGGCAGCCATTTGCTCACGCTGTGTTTCGAATGCCGCTTCGCTCTGGATCAGTTGCGCTATGTGATGATGGCGAATCGCGAAGCCGTCTCGAGGCAGGGCATCGCGATACACGCGGTCGTCGCCGCACAGCGGCTCGATCAGTTCCAGCTGAAGCGACCCGACGAACGCGAGCGCGATGTTCAGCTTGCAGCGACGTCCCGCGATGGACTCTATTTCAATACCCGGCAAGCGCGCCCACGTCGGCACCTTCTGTTCTCTGCGAAAGCGCTCAATTGCCTCGTCCACATCGGTGGTGACGTACGCGATCTGCAGAAAGCCGGAAAACGGAGAAAGCAACGGCGTTTTCATCAGTGCAGTCCATAGGTGGTCATATAGCGGGAGAAGCGCTCCCTGATCGCTGCCGGTGCAAGGCCGAATTCGTCCTGCGTATATCGATGCGCGCCATAAGCGCGTTCGGGACTCTGCTTGACGCGTCGGCGCATCGCTTCCATCGTTTCGGCGGTCAGTCTGAAGCCGAAGTGGCCGTAGATACGCGTCATGGTGCCAATCGGATCGGCGTGGAAGTCGGCCTGCCTGATATCGAGGAACTGCCGGTTCGGCAAGGACGCACGCGCCGCAATTGCCGCTTCGCTGGCGCGCGCCCAGTTATCCAGTTCGCGCCTGCCGATCTCGTGCCGGTCGACCTGCTCGCCCTCAGAAATCCGACGCGCCATCGCCAGCACGCTCGCGAGCGAAGGCAGCGCCTCCACTGGATCTCGATGTGTCTGTACCACGCATGCATCGGGAAAGACCTCGAACAGCGCCGGTAACTGCATCAGGTGTCCGGGATTCTTCAGGAGCCACGTCTTTTCGCTGTCTCGCGCACCGATGAGACTGATCGTCTTTGCCAGGTAACGATATGCAGGCAATTCGCTCTGTTCACGCCACCAGCGATCGTATTGAGGTACACGGAACGACGAGCCCCACAGATTGCTGCAAAAGCCCTGCTTGAGTATTTCCAGGCATTCATCTACCTCGTCAGCCACGATATTGTGTGCCGCGCGCATCTCTGGCGCTGACCTGAAAAAGGCCTCGAGCCCGGCCGCGGTCGCCTGGAACTGAACATGGCTGGTCCACGTATCGCGCGGAGGCCGCGGCTGCGGAAAGACGGTCAGCCATTTTTCCAAACCCTGAAATTGTGGATCAACCGAAAGCAGCTTGTGCAGCGCGGTCGTACCGGTTCTCGGTATGCCGGTGATGACGAGTGGGCGCCGCGGCGTCCGCGACAACACATCGGCATGCTTGCGCAGCCCCTCTACCATCGTCAGGCGCGACACCAAAGCACCGACAACAGCATTCCACGCAAATTCCCGTCGCGCCCGGCGCGAAGCGCGGACCATCTTCGTCGAGCGCGTTCAAAAGCTGTGTCAGGCCCGGCCTGTACTCAGCGCTGGAGCCGAAATCCGTCAGGCCAGCGACAGCACTCGCGCTCGCGTGAAGTTCGTCCTCCGCACCCGTGAATCGTTTCGATACTGACATCTGTTGTCTCCCGAAATCCATTCTTGTCGCTACCACCGCCGTCTCAACTGCGCACCTATGCGTCTCTCGCGCAGAAGTCTGCCGCGCTCGCTCGCGTCTACGAAGCGAGTTCCTGCCGGCAAGTGATTGCGCAACTCGCAAAGCGGCACACGTTTGAGTGTCGGAACTGGTTCCGAGCTACACCCATACCATCTGCCTATCGCAGTCCCACGATTGACGCCGCATGTATCCAGCCAGTTCAGGACACCGGGATCGCGATGAGCAATCACCGCGCGAAAATGACCGTCGCCGTCGACGTGTGCCTGATGCCCATTGAGGCTGCTTTGGTGATCGATATAGTCAAGCGCGTTGAACAGTGTGTCGTTCAATTGCACGTTCCAGTAGCGGCGCATCTGCGGCAGCGCGGTTTCGAGAATGAGCGCTTCGTCATCACCGAAATCGAAAATGGACTGCCAGTACGCCTGCTTCGCGAGTCCACCGCCGAAAGCGAAAAACTCGAACTCGTTCACCTTGATTCGCGTGCGCAGTTGCTGCATATGGGTGAGCCAGCGACGTGACAAACGCTCCGCGTAGTCCATCAACTCGCCGGTACGCCTCGCGATCTCCTCGTGGCCCATCGACGGCTTCAACAGGGGAGCATCGAGGCACTCGATAGCGATTCGCGCGTCGCGTTCCCTTCCCCATGCATACGAGCGCTGGCGCAGCATGGCGAAATCAGCCTCGCAATGCAGCTCGATCCAGTTGCCGTCGTACCCGGCAGGACGCCGCGCGCTCAAAAAAATATCGAAGCTGCCGTCATCGCGAATTTCTACGTCGTCGAGGTCGAACTGACCGAGCGGCGGATGGGCTTCATCGGTAGTGCCCATGATCCCGCGGCCGAGGTCGAGCGTCAGCAAATGCACGCTGCCGCGTTCTCCGACTATCCGGTATCGCAGGTCTCCTCGCAACGGTGCGACGAAATAGGTATCGTCGGGATTCGGCTGCAGCATGAAGACTGAGTTAAGGAAGGGCAGCCAGTCAGGATGAAATGGATCGGATTGGAAGTAGATGAAGTAGGCCAGCGAAAGATTCATCTGAAACTGCCGATACAGCTCCGCGCGTGTTTGAGGATCGCAGGGTGTTTCAGTCAATTCGAGCAGACTGTCCGCGGTTGCCAACTGGGAGAGATAGTCGCGCCAGGATTTCAGCTCAGCCATGGATTCACCATTACCTTGCATTGCGTCGAGCGATTGCGCAGAGCCTCAAACATCTCGGGCAACGCGTCGAGAGACACACGATCCGTGATCATCGCGCGCGGTTCGACACAGCCCGCGTCGAACACGTTAGCGACATGAGTGAACTCTTGCATACTGTAGGTGACAGCGAACTGAATTCGCACTTCCTTCCACACCGCTACTGCCGGGATAAATTGATCTGGCACCGTGCAGAAGCCGAGCACTACCACGTCACCCCGCGGCTTGACGCAATGAATCGCCTTCGCAATCAGATCCTTTTGCCCTGCGCATTCGAAAACGACGTCTGGTGAACCCTTAAGAGCTTCGCCAGCCAGCGCCGCCAGATCCTGCCCCTCCTCCGGAACCACAAACTCGTCCGCCCCCATGTGCCGCGCAAGCGCTTCGCGGCGCAGTGAGGAAGCGGTGACGACGATGCGTCCGGCGCCGAGGCGGCGGGCCCAGAACGTGGCCGCGAGCCCGACGGGACCCGCGCCAATCACGAGCGCTTTCGCACCCGGCGTGAGTTTTGCCAGCGCAACGCCGTGCAAGCCAACCGCCATTGGTTCGATCAGTGCGCCGTCCTCCATGCTCAGCGTCTTCGGGAGCCTGGTCGTTACGCGCTCGGCCACGACGGCATACTGAGCGAACCCGGCGGCGGCGCCCTTGAAATGCGCGCAAAAGTTGGGCTTGCCGGATAGACAAGTCGTGCAGTGCCCGCATCCGACAAACGGCAGCGCGGTAACTGGGTCGCCAACCTTCAGCTTCTCTACACCCTTTCCCACGGCAATCACCTCGCCAGCGAATTCGTGGCCAAGTGTTGAATTTTCTGGAAGGGTGAAATGCGGAGCGTGCCCATCCGTCATGTGAAGATCCGATCCGCAAATACCGCAGCGGTGAATCTTCAGCACGACTTCTCCGGATGCTGGACTGGGATCGGAAACACTCCTAACTTCCAGCGGCAAACCTACCCTCGTGAAATACGCGGCCCTCATCGCTCGGATCTCCGTTTGGCGTGAATGTTCTGCTCGTCACCAACATCTGTAAATGTACTTTACTGGGAAAGTATCTCGGTTAATCCTGGTGTTTGTACCGAGCGAGCACGAGAAGACAGCGCTCCAATGCGTTGCCGCGGAGCTATCGCTCGGCAAGATATCGTTGTGCGGAAGTGGTCGATTGCCACCAGATGCGTCGGAGGCAACAAAAGACGCAGGAGAAGGCCCGCTAAGAACGCTGGCCTGTGACTGGTCTTGCGTCTTGCGCGCTTGTTGCCAGCCGAGATGGCGATGAGTCAGGCGTTGCTATCGAGACGATGAACACCGCAACTATGTCAGGCGCGCTCGGCACTCCGACGTGCGGCCTCTGCGTCTGCGAACAGATGCAGTTCCCGCAACAAAATCGACAGTGCCGCTCGCCGCTCAGGCGTCATATGACTGGAAGCCACCCAGTCGGTGCCATACGTGCCCTCATGGAGAATGTTCGTTAAAACCTTGCGCGCCCGTGACTTCATTCTCACGAGAATTCCACGCCCATCCGCCGGATCCGGCAAGCGCTCCACCAAACCGATCTGCTCAAGTCTGCTGACGCACTTGGTGATGCCGCCGAGCGTCATCGCCAGTGGTTTTTGCAGTTGCGTTGGAGACTGGGTATACGGTGGCCCTGAAACCAGAAGCGCGTCCAATAGCAATAGTTCGGCTGCCAGCAGGCCTTGACTCGCAGCGGCTTCCTTGAGCGCCCGGTCGATGTGCGCAGATAGCCGTAGAAGTCGTTGCCCGATCAGATAGATGTTCGCGTCCTCCGCTGGCCACTCGCGCGCCCACACTGCGGCCTGTTGGTCCAACGCATCGCCATCTTCAGGGCATGCTGACTTCTGCAACGCTACGCATTCCGTCAGGAATTGTGCTTCAGCCTGAGAACGTCTCGAATAGAACGCCTCGCCATTGTTATCGACAGCAACATCGATCCAGCCGGCCTCGTCAAGCGCATTCAGGTGACGCGTCACCCCCGCACGTGACATGTTCAGTTCACGCGCCAATGCGGCTGCGCTTTGCGCCCCCTTGCTCAGCAGCGCCAACAGTTGTCGTCTGGAAGCGTCCGCTAACGCGGCAAAAAGCGAATCTGCGGCCTTGCGAGCAGTCATGCCATCATCGATCGGTGGAGACCCTCGCCTCTCGGATCGCAAAAACGCGTGCCGAGCAAAGGGGCGATTGGCATTAACCGCAATTCGACGGCCATGCCAATGCCAGACAGGTGCCGTTTCCTGCAACGCGGGTCAAATTCGGCCCCGCTAAGTTACCAGAAAATTTGACCAGGAAAGCACAGCGAAAAGTGACGCTTTGCTGCCCGACGTACCCGGCCCGATACGGTGGCTATTGCTGGACCAGATCGTACGCCGCAAGCGCCGCAATCTGCGTCACGCCACCGTCCACGGGTAAACACGTGCCGGTAATGAATCGCGATTCGTCGCTGGCGAGAAACAGCGCGGCGGCCGCGACGTCCCATGCATCTCCCTCCAATGGGAGAGGCGCGATCTTGCGGCGACGTTCGCGAGCCTTGTCGTCAAGCATGCTTTCCACCATTGGCGTAAAAATATGCCCCGGAGCAATCGCGTTGGCACGAACCTGATCGCTGCCGTACATCACCGCGAGTTCACGCGTAAAGCCGACCATTGCCGCCTTTGACGAGCCATACGCGGCCGACCCGTGGCTGCGGATGCCTGCGACCGAACCGATGTTGACAATGGCCCCGCTTCCGCGCGCCACGATCTTCGGCACCGCACTTCGGCTCATCAAGAACGCACTTTTCAGATTGACGTCGATCACACGGTCCCAGGACGCTTCGTCGATGTCCTGCAATCGCCCCGGCGCGCCTGAGATACCGACGTTGTTGATGAGAATGTCCAGACCTCCATACCGCTGAACGGTCTCCTCGACAATGCGCGCACAGACAGCGCCGTCCGTGATATCGCCGGTCGATACGAACGCTCGGCCGCCCGCTTCCGTGATCAGCGCGAGCGTTTCCGCCGCCCGCTCGTACTGCTGATCGACGAGACAGACGGACGCGCCCTCCGCCGCAAAAAGACAGGCAATGGCCTTGCCCGTGCCAAAACCCTGACCGAGCGATCCTGCGCCGGTCACGATCGCGATCTTGCCGCTTAAACGTTGATGAAAGATTTTCGGAACAGGCATGCTGTGATCGGTTGATGAAAGTCGATTGTCATCTTGAACGTTCGAGCGAGCATCTGCACGTTCACGTTCAAGCCATAACTCGCCAGGAGGCTGCCGATGGTCGAGCTTAGTCTCGCCAAGCCGATAATGCAACATACGGTTGCATTATCGGCTTAGATCATGTCGATTCGCCCACCGTGCCGTGATCCACCAATGCCGCGCCAAAGCGTGCCGCATACGCGGTGTTCACTGCTTCGGTCTGGAAGCGGGTTTCGTTAATCGCAAAGATGAAGTATCCATACGCGAGATCGCGTCGATAGTCGTTCCACGCTTCGTCGAAATCGGGCGCCTCGACCCCGCCAATCGCCAACTGCGAGAGATAGTGTTCGAGCAGCGACCGCTCCCATGAGCGACGGTCCTCGATATCGAGTGCGCACCCTATGTGATAGGCGACCTCGAGGCTCCAGGGTGCCCGACTGACCTGGGCATCGAAAAAACCTGGCGTCCCGTCAGCTTCGACGTACAGATTTCCCAGATGCGTATCGCCGTGAATAAGGCATACCGGTTTGCTCTTATGTTCGCGCGCAATGCGCGCGAGAGATGCCATCATCCAGTCCCGATCGTGCAGATACCGGCTTACTGCCGCTCCTCTCGGCAGCGATATGTAGTGCGCCCAGACGTCCGGTTCGAGATATCGGTTCTGGTATTCCAGCGACCAGTCCGAAAAACGCTCTCCCACCCATTCGAGCCGACCGCCCTTGTCGAACTCCCGGCTGTTCCATGTTTGCGCGTGATAGCGCGCCATGGCACTCAACCGTAGGGCGACTTGTTCGTAGCCCTGCGATTGCTGGGCACGGCAAAACTGAACGTTACGCTCGCTCAGGTCTTCCATCACTACGACCGATTGCCAGGCGTCAGGATCCGTGCCTGCAAAAAAGCATCTAGGCGCGTTCATATTGATGAACGGTAGAACGTCGCGATAAAAACGCATTTCGTTGCGATACATGTCTCTCATCGAAGGACTGTGATCCTCGAAACCGCCTTTGACGATCATGCGTGCCGGCAGCGCCATTGCCTGTCCCGCGTCGTTGTACTCGAGTGCGACGCGTACCTTGGTCGACGTACCCGCCAATACCGCCACGTGCCTGCACGAAGTTACTTCGGCGCCGGGAAAGCGGAACGCGATCGCGGAGCTTAGCCACTTTGCGGTCACTTCCTCAACAGCGACAGGCAACGCCATGTCACTTACCACACTAGGTTCCGACAAGGTTCCTCCCGAAGATTGCAAACAAAAAGACGCGTGCGCATCGTCGCGCATACCTGCTCCCCGTCGCAACATGGGGAAAACCACACCTCGCCTATCGTTGCATATTTCGAATGCCGTGCATATAGTTGCTTGCAAATGCAGCTACTTTTTTGGCAGGAAATCGATGAATCTGTCCGACTCCGTCACGCTCGAGCGAGAACCGGCTGGCGCCGAACTCGCACAGAGACTTGCGCCAGAGGAATACCGTACTGAAGATAGTGTCGCGTTCAAGATGAACCTGGTTCGTCTTCTGCTTGGCGCGGAAATCGACGGAAAGCTCGCTGCGAGCGAGCTTTCAGCAATACAGTGGGGAATCCTGAAAGCACTGTACGACGGACGTGCTCGCACACCTACCGCCTTGTGCCGGGTGCTGCTCGCTGACAGCAGCATCATGACCCGCAAGCTCGATTCGCTTGAAAAAAGAGGCTTGATTGAACGAATTCGCAGCACTTCCGACCGACGCTGTGTCGAACTCACACTGACTGAAAACGGCCGCCAGTTGTTGCGCGGAACCCTGCCGCACATCGTCGATGCAAGCAATCGGCAGCTTCGCGGCTTCACGGTCGAAGAAGTCCGAACCGTCAAACATTTACTCGATCGGATGATCGTCAATCTGAGCTGACTAGCGATAGCAAGCTCGGAACGGACCAGAGTCTGCGCCCCAAGTCAAAGCGTATCGATATTTGAAAAGGAGCTTTTATGGAGCACCCCGAAACAACGGAAAGGCAACGCGGGAACCCGGCGCAGGAGCCCAGCCTCGTGCCGCTGCCGGTTCCTCACGTATACCGCGGTCGCACTGTCAACGGAAGCGCCATCAGGCACGTATCGCGTGATCTTGGCCAAGGTTTCTGCACACCCAGGATCGACCTTGACGACCTCGTGTGGCCGCGAGCTGAGTCTGGCCCCGCCTTCGATATGCCGATTGCGAAGGTTATCGACTTTCTTGTCGGGCTGGGACCGCGTTTGCATCTGGACGTCAATCCGCTGATGCAGGCCGCGCTCGAGTCAATGATCAAAGTGAGTCCGCTCGGGCGACGGATTCTCGAAAACTGCTATCGCGACATTCCCAACCTTTTCGCACGCGAGGTGATCGAGGACGAGTTGCGCGTAAGTCTTGGCGATGCGCGCCTCGTCGACGGTTGGGTGGCGCGCACGCTGCGCGGGCGCCCGAGTCGTCTGCGCGCGTTTCCACCGCGCCTCGTACATGTGCTCGCAGGCAACTCGCCGATGGTGGCAGCCATGACGGTCATGCGCGCGGCGCTGACGAAAGGCGTCCACCTGCTCAAGCTGCCTTCGAACGATCTTTTCACGGCCACTGCAATTCTGCGCACGATGGCCGACATCGACCCGGATCATCCCGTCACCCAGTCGTTTTCGGCTGCGTATTGGCGCGGTGGAGACGAAAATGTCGAGTCGATTCTTTATCGTCCGCAGTACTTCGACAAGATTGTCGTATGGGGCGGCGACAGCGCGGTTCGGCACGTGATGCGCTACGCTGGCCCCGGGCTCGAGCTGGTCGCGTTCGATCCGAAGGTATCTATCTCGCTGGTCGGCCGTGAAGCCTTTGCATCCGACGAGGTGCTGCGCGACGTCGCGCGTGCCGGCGCAGCCGATGTGCTGTCGTTCAACCAGGACGCGTGCAATGCGAGCCGGTATCAATTCATCGAAGGCGACGAAGACGACGCCGACCGCTATGCCGAGCAACTGGCGCTGGCACTCGGCCAGGACTTTCGCTATGGCGACGGCCAGGGCCCGCTGGTGCCCAGCGACATTCGCGAAGCGGTTGATGTGCTGCGTGAGATGGAGCCGCTCTATCGGGTGTTCGGCGGATACGACGGCAAGGGGCTCGTCATTCGCTCGGAAGAAATGGTCGATTTTCATCCCATTTGCAAGACCGTCAACGTCGTTCCCGTGGCAAGCCTGCGCGACGGTGCGCGCTATGCGACCGTCGCCACGCAAACGGTCGGCATCTATCCGCCGCACCGGGTCACAGAGGTGCGCGACGCGCTCGCGTGCGCTGGCGTCCAACGCATCGTGGCACTGGGCGAATCTATTTCAGATGGGGTTGGCGGCTATCCGCACGACGGCATGTTCCCGATCCATCGATTCATGAAATGGGTCTCGGAGGAATCGGGCCCGAATCCGGAGGAGACGCAATAATGCAAGCCCTTTCCACGCTGCTTCAACTCACGAATCTTCAAGACCCCTTCCGCAACGCGCCGGAAAGCCTCCAGGCCGCGCAACTGCAAGCCGTGCGCGAGCGCTTCGCGCAGCGCCGGCAGCAGATTCGCATTCTCGACAAGCGAGCCAGCGAAGCCGGAGTGACGGAAGTGAAGAGCATGAGCGATGCCGTGCCATTGCTTTTTGCCGACTCCGTCTACAAGAGCTATCCCGATTCGTTCATCGAGCAGGGAAAATGGCGCCACCTCACGGCGTGGCTTCAAACGCTCACAACCCGCAAGATCGACGAACTCGACTACGGCACGATCGCCGATCTCGACGACTGGATCCATGCGCTGCGTCGAAACGGCCACTACGTGATGAGCTCGAGCGGAACCTCGGGCAAGCAGTCCTTCATTTACCAGAGCGAAGCCGACCGCGAACTCGGCTGGCGCCTCCTCTCCCAAGGCATTCGCTGGGCGGCGAGCGGCATGCGCGATCCGTCGCGTCGCTATCCCGTGTTCCTTCTGACGCCCTCCTCCGGCTCTTACACCGGAACGGAGCGCATGGCGAAATTCGCCGAATCGATTGCGATGCCCGGCGACCTTCATTACATGTCGGATGTGCCGCAAAGCGCCGCGCACACCACGCGCATGGCGCGCATGCGGCGGGCCATCGCGGACGGCACCGCGCTCCCCAGTGAAATCGAAGCCTTCCAGAACGAAAGTCGAGAACGCAGCGAACGCGTACAAGCCGATTTCCGGCAGTTCATCGACCAACTTCTCGAACGGCGTCACGAGCCCATGTTCATCATGGGCATGATGGGCATGCTTTATCAGATCGTCGCCACGGCGCGCCAGCGTGGCATTCCCGACGCCGACTTTCACCCCGACACGATCATTAGTATCGGCGGCGGCAAGAAAGGTGCGAACCTCCCAGAAGATTTCCAGCAACAGTGCGAGCGCTTCTTCAACTTCAACGCGACCAACTTCAACGACGGCTACGGCATGGGCGAAGTATCGGGCTTTTGCCCGTGGTTTCACGAAGCGAAGGCGTGGACGGTCCCGCCCTGGCTCGTCCCGCTGGTGCTCGACTCGACCGGCGAACAACTGCTTAATCCTGCGGACGGGAAAGGCATCGTCGAGGGACGGCTCGCCATGATCGATCTGCTCGCGGATGGGCGCTGGGGCGGCGTGATCAGCGGCGACAAGGTCACCGTGGAGTTCGGTCACGGCATCGACGGCGTGCGCACGCCCATCATTCGCGACGTGGTGCGCTACAAGGATTTGCCCGGCGGCGACGACAAGCTGTCCTGCGCGGGAACGATCGACGCCTACGTCCGCGGAGAGATCGCCGACATGACCGAGGCCCGGACCGCCAACTAAATCGATGTTTGCTACTCATCTGAAGGCCAATCGACAATGACTGAAACACAGACAAGCCCAGCCGTGTGGTTCATTACCGGCGTTTCGTCCGGCTTCGGCCGCTCGCTTGCGGAGGCGGTCCTCGCTCGCGGCGACAAAGTGGTCGGGACCGTTCGGAATGACGCACAGATCACGCCATTCGAAAATCTCGCACCCGGACGCGCCCACTGTGTGCTGCTTGACGTGACCGACGCGGCGGCGGTGCCTCGCGCCGTCGAGCAGGCCATCGAGCGCGCGGGACCCATCGACGTACTCGTCAACAACGCGGGCTACGGTCTGTTCGGCGCATTTGAAGAGGTCTCCGACGCGGAAGCACGTCAGCTGTTCGATACCAACGTGTTTGGAACGGTCAACGTGATACGTGCCGTACTGCCTCATTTTCGCGAGCGCGGCCGCGGTCATGTCGTGAACTTCTCGTCGGTTGCCGGGGTGATCGGCATCACGGGCTGCAGTTTCTATTGCGCTTCGAAGCATGCGATCGAAGGGCTTTCCGAATCGCTCGCTCGTGAACTGAGCCCGTTCGGGATTCGTGTGACCGTGGTCGAGCCGGGTGGCTTCCGCACCAATTTCGCAGGCGGATCGCTGAAGTGGAGCGAGGTCGAATCACCCGTCTATACGGAGACCGTGGGCAAGATGCGTCGTTACATGAGCAGCTACCACGGCACGCAAACGGGCGACCCGGCAAGGGCTGCCGACGCCATCGTGCGCGCGGTTTCCGCAGACACCCCACCGCTGCGGCTACCACTAGGCCCGGACGCCGTCGACCTTGTTCGGAAGAAACTTTCGTCCGTGCAACACGACCTCGAAGCCTGGCTCGACGTGTCGAGTTCCACCGACTTCGACCACTGACGCCTGGCAACTCATAGCCCTGGAGACGACATGTCCGCTTTGGACCCGTTCTATGCAATGCTGCGCGGTGAAAGCGACCCGTTTCGCAAGCACCCCGAGAACCTTCGCGAGCTTCAGCTCGCTGCCATGAAAGAGCGCTTCGCCGAGCGCCGCGAACGGATCAGGCTACTGCGTCGCAGAGCGGAAGATGTCGGCGTCAACGAGGTGACCCGCCATGAAGATATGGTGCCCCTGCTGTTCGCGCATCAGATCTACAAGAGCTACCCCGAGTCATTCATCGACAACGGCCGCTGGAAGCATCTTTCGGCATGGCTGCAAACGCTCTCGAGCAAACGGGTGGCCGAAGTCGATCTGGACGGCGTGGACAACGTCGACGCATGGATGGACCGTCTGCGCACAGCGGGACACCATGTTTTCAGCTCGAGCGGCACATCCGGCAAGTGCAGCTTCATCAGTCAGACGCAAGCCGATCTCGACAATGTCACCGAGTCGTGCGTGAAGCTGGGCGTCTACGGCAACGCAATGATCCGAAGAGATTTCGGCAAGCGCCCGGCTTTCCTCATGATGCCGCCTGCCGGCGCGCATCGGCATATCGAACCGGTACTGAACGCAGCGCAACGGCTCGGCGCGGAAACCACGCTGATGTTCGACGAACCGGTGCTCGCATCCGCAACGATTTCGATGGGCCGCATGCGCCGCGCAATCGCCGACGGCTCCGCGAAACCGAGCGAGGTCGCGGCGTTTCAGGAGCAGGCGGTGGCGCGCCAGCGTCATACCGGCAAGATGATCGACCGGTTTCTCGACAAGCTAACCGCGCAGCGCGAAGTTCCGGTGCTCGTCCAGGGCAACTGGTCGTTGCACTGGACGCTCATCGAGCGCGCCCGTCAGCGCGGCATCGCCGATGGCATCTGCCATCCGGATACGGTAATCACCACCGGTGGCGGCTTGAAGGGCACCTCGGCCCCCGCCGACTATCGGGAGCAAATCATCCGCTTCTACGGTATTCGTGCCGAGAACGTCCAGAACAGTTATGGCATGTCCGAGATGATCGGAACCGGCCCCTGGTCGGAAGTTGCGCAGGGTTATGCAATCTGCCCGTGGATCGTCCCGTTCGTCCTCGACAAGGCGGGAGAGCAACTGCTGAATCCTGCGGATGGACTGGGCGTCGTTGAGGGGCGCTTCGCGTTTTTCGACCTGCTGGCCGAAGGATACTGGGGTGGTTTCATCACTGGCGACAAGGTCGTGGTCGACTTTTCACCGGCGGAGAACACCGACGGCCTGCAGGGGCCGCTGGTCCGTCAAGTCGGCCGCTACGCCGATCTCGAAGAAGGCGAAGACAAGCTCTCGTGCGCCGGCACGATGGAGTCGTATGTACGTGGCATGATCAACGTTTGAGCCCTGCTGCGCGCGGTCCGAGCCCCAGGGGCGCCATTACTGGCGCCCCCTTGGGCTCATGAGTATACTGATGTTCTGATTCCGACATCAAACACTCCCCGATGTACAAACCTATGTCAGTTCAGGCTCCCAACGGAGCCTCGCGGCTCGCTGCGGCGGACAAACCTCGAACGGCTGGTCGGCCCACCCACGACGATGCGGTTCAGTTGCGCGAGCGGCTGCTCGACGCCGCCAAATCCGTGTTCATCAGAGAAGGTTTCGGCGCCGCCAGGGTCGAGGAAATCGCATCGCTGGCTGGCGTCAGCAAAACGACTGTGTATCGCCAGTTCGGCACGAAAGAAGAGCTTTTTCGCTCCATCGTCTGGCGCGGGATGGCCGATCTGCGGGGCAAGATCTCGGAGCACCTGGAACCGGGCCGCGATTTTTCTACGAACATGGCATCCCTTATCGATGCGCTCGTCGAACACATGGCAATACCGGACAGCATGCACACTTCACGCATGGTCATTGGCGAGGCGATTCGCTTTCCCGATGTCGCAAAACAGTTTCTGCAGTTCGTGGTGACGATGCTGGAGCCGCTAACCGGCGTTCTGGAAGCCGCCGCGCTCAGCGGCGTAATCGCCATCGACGATCCCTCGAACGCGGCGCGCGATCTTCTCACACTGGTCACAGGCGCGCCCGAAGTGCATCTCGCGGTTCAGACCACCCGTTCCGAACGGAAACGCCGGGCTGAGCGGATTCATCGGCTTCTGATGACCGCGTGGAGGTACCGTGCGGCACTGGATAAGGTTCGAGCCCGGTCAATGCCGTAACGTTCGCGCGGCCATCCAGGTCTCGCCAACGCACTAGCTGTCAATTTCACCCATCACCTGGAATTGCCCCGACGCCTGGGCGATGCATTTCGCATTCGCCCAGATCCGGCAGTCGGAGAAAATCACCCGCTTTCCCGAACGTAGAACGTCGACGTGTGCTTCCACCCAGTCGCCCGGCTCCGCGTTCCCCATGAAATTGACCGTCAAGCCAGTCGTCAACACCCTGACGGCTGGTTGACGCGAATACTTGCTCGCCCACGTGATGGCGGTGTCTGCCAGCATGCAAACAGCGCCCCCGTGCATCATGTGGCCAAGGTTGCGATGCGCTTCGCGAACGTACATGCCGACGATGTGTCCGCGTTCGCTCTTGCGAAAGTAGGTAGGTCCGAACATCCGATGGAAGGGACCGAACTCCGGCATCAGTGCAAAGCCCTCCGGGATGAGCTTTGCGCCGCTCTCTTCGAGCGCGTCTACCGCCAATGAGTCTGCTTGCTCCAATGCAATCCTCCTGTTCAACGCCGCCTGCACACACACACGAGACGGCGCCAATATTGCTTTTTCATCGATAGAACATAGCGTATCATTATTCGCACACAAGTCAACTATGTGAATGTCCAATGGATACCAATTCGCTCTTTTCGCCCCTCGCCGTGCGCGGGGTCACGCTTGCCAACCGTATCGTCATGTCACCCATGACTCGCGGCTTTTCGCCGAACGGATTGCCCGGTAGTGACGTCGCCGCCTACTACAAGCGGCGTGCGCAGGGCGAGACAGGCCTGATCATCACGGAAGGCGTCGGCGTCGATCACCCCGCGGCGCTCGGCGAAGCCGGACTCGGAGAAAATTCGATTCCCGTGCTCGCCGGAGAGGAATCAGTTGCCGCGTGGCGACGCGTGACGGACGAAGTTCACGCTAGCGGCGGAATCATCTTTCCTCAGTTGTGGCATATGGGACCCATGAAAGAGGCGAATACGGGCCCCTTCCCGGGCGCCTCTCCACTGCGCCCATCGGGACTGTGGGGACCGGAAGGACGAATGACATCGCTCAACGCAGGTTACATGGAGCGCGTCATGCCGCCAACTCGCCCGATGACCGATGCCGAGATCGCGGACGTCATTGCAGCCTATGGTCGAAGCGCGCGCTATGCGACGGCCGCCGGCTTCGATGGCATCGCGATTCACGGAGCTCACGGCTATCTGATCGACGCTTTTTTGTGGGCAGAAACCAATCAACGCACGGATCGATGGGGCAAGGATCTCACGGCGCGCAGCCGCTTTGCCGCCGAAGTTGTTCGCGCAATCCGCGAAGCGATCGGCGCGACGATGCCGATCACGTTCCGCTTCTCCCAGTGGAAGCAGCAGGATTTCCGCGCGCGTCTCGCCAACGACCCGCACGAGCTAGAGCACATTCTCGCGCCGCTCGCGGATGCTGGCGTCGACATCTTCGAGGCGAGCACCCGCTATTTCAACCGGGCGGAATTCGCGGGCTCAGAGATGAATCTCGCCGGTTGGGTGAAGAAGGTAACCGGCAAGCTTTCGATGACTGTTGGCGGAATCGGCATTAACAAGGGCTACTACGATTCAATGGCCGGGGCCGCGACATCGGCGCAGCCCGACCTCACTGCCCTGCTCGATCGTTTCTCACGCGGCGAGTTCGATCTTGTCGGCGTGGGACGCTCGCTTCTACATGATCCGAACTGGGCGCGGCGCGCACGGCTTGGCGAGCCGTTCCTCGGGTTCAGCAACGACTCGCTCGCACACCTCACCTGAAACGCGATTTGCAGTTGGCGCCTTGACTCGGGCGTCAACTGCTATTTCCGGTTCGGGATCTTTACGTACGCCCGGTGACAGGAATCAACGCACCGGTCACCCCCGACGCGGCGCCAGACGCGAGAAAGAGAATCACCTCGGCGATTTCTTCAGGCCGCACCCAGCGGGAAAAGTCAGCGTCGGGCATATCCTTGCGGTTCTGTGGCGTATCGATGATGCCTGGCAAGATAGCGTTGACGGTAATGGAACGGCCTTTGAGTTCTTCGGCCAGCGCCTCAGTCAAACGCATCACCCCTGACTTCGAGGCCGCATATGCTCCCATGCCCGCGCCCGCCTTCAGCGCAGCGCCGGCTCCAATATTGATGATGCGTCCGCCCCCCGCGCTATCGGCAATATGGTCGAGTGCCGCTTTCGACGCAGTCGCCGCCGTGCGCACGTTCGTCCGGTACATCAGATCCCAGGTGTCGAGACTGCCGTCCACCAGCGTTTCCCAGCGAAAGCCTCCCGCTACGTTGACGATCGCATCGAGCTTGCCAAGCTGCTCGACGAGCGCGGAAAGCGCCGAGCGCGCCGCATCGAGATCAGTCAGCTCGACGTCTCCTCGCCACCAGGAAGCGTGCAGCTGCTCCGCGCTCGCGTTCTCCGGCTCGAGCGCCTTGTCGATCAGCGCGACCTTCCAGCCGTTCTCCGCAAACACGCGACCAACCGTGCGCCCAAGCGTGCCGAATCCACCCGTTATCGCCACTACCCGTTGCATCTGCATCCCTCCCTCGCCGCGCCCGGCGCCGCCGGTACCGCTGGCGCCGGACACTGTAAAAGCTCAACGTCCCTTGAACACCGGCTCGCGTTTCTCGCGAAACGCGTTGACCGCCTCTTGATGGTCTTCCGTCAGGTTCGACAGCGCCTCGTATGCAATCGACGCGTCGAGAATGGCATGCGCAAGTTGCTTCAGGCCGATGTTGATCGACGCCTTGGTCCACTGGATGGCGCGCGAAGCGCCGTTTGCGAGACGCTTCGCCATCGCGTCGACCACGGCATCCAGCTGGTCGGCCGGTACGGCATGATTGATGAGACCCAGTCGTGCCGCCTCTTCCGCGGTGACGAGATCCCCCGTCAACAGGTATTCCTTGGCCTTCGCATAGCCCACGAGCTGCGGCCAGATCACCGCGCCGCCATCGCCCGCCACGAAGCCGACTTTCACGTGCGGATCGCCAATCTTTGCATGATTGGCCGCGTAGCTCAGATCCGAGAACAGCGCGATCGTCGCACCGAGACCGATTGCATGACCGTTGATCTTGGCGATGACCGGCTTCGGACAATCCAGCATCGAGAAGACAATTTTCTTTGCACGCTGCATGCCTTCGAGGAACAGCGTGGGGTTGTCGATGACCTGCTGCATATGCTCGATATCGCCGCCCGCGCTAAAAGCCCGCCCTGCGCCCGTCAACACAACGACACGGGTCTCAACGTCCTCGGCGACATCGAGAAAAAGCCGTGACATCTCGATGTCCATTTGCTCGTCGAACGCGTTCAACGTTTCCGGGCGGTTGAGCGTAACGGTCAAGACGCCGCCTTCGCGTTCGAGCAATAGCGCCTGATAGTCCGAAATATTCATGGCTAACCTGTTCATAATGAAGAAATCGCGCGGGACGGAAAGACCGTCTGCCGCCGTCGACCGGTGCAAGGCCGATTACACGTGCAGCGGAATGAACCGGCGGCCGTTGTCGTACATGATCTTGCGCGTGTCTTCTTCCGAGAGCTCATTGCATGCTTCCGACGCGAAGTCCTTCGGTTCGGGCACGCCTTCCGCGTGCGGATAGTCGGAGCCCATCAACAGGAAGTCCGACGATCCCGTTTGAGCGATGATCTGGGCGATGTCGTCCTCCGGATACGCGACCACGAAGACATTTTCCTTGAAGATCTGGCTCGGGCGTTTCTTCAACTGACCGCACGGCCAGTAGCCATTCTTCGCCATCCCCCGGCACTTGTCCATTTTGACCAGCAGCGAAGGCACCCACTCGGCACCGTTTTCGGCGCTGCACAGCTTGACCCGCGGGAAACGCTCGAAGAAGTTGTAGAAGATGAACGACGACAGCGTTTCCATGACCGGCCGCTCGCCGTAACCGTGCATCCAGACAAAGGCGGTCTGACGCTGGCGCGACTGCTGCACGGGCTCGCCCCACACCGCCATATGATCCTTCATGTAGATCGCTTCCGACACATGGAAGGTGACGCGCACGCCCGCTTCGTTGAGGATCGACCAGAACGGATCGAAGTACGGATCCGCAGGTGCACGGCCATTGAACGGCCCCATCGGCATCAGGATCACCCGCACACCGTTCGCAACCAGCCACCTGGCTTCGGCGACAGCCGCATCGAGATCGTCGAGCGTGACGACCGGCGTCGTGTAGATGCGGTCTTTGTAGTTGAAGCCCCAGTCGTCAAGCATCCACTGGTTATACGCATGCAATACCGCATTTGCCGCAACGGGCTCGTTGAGGTAGGAAATACACGCGACCATTTCGCCAATGTACATCGTGCAGGCTTCAACACCGAATTCGTCCATCTTCTTCAGGCGCGCGTCGCGGTTGAACATGTCCGGCGTCGGCGAAACCCGCATATCGACGTTGTCCTTGCCATCCTTCATCGCGCGCAGCCACTCATGCAGCTTGCCCGGCGGCGGAACGTGCCCCTCGGCCGATGTGTAGCCCTCGCTGATTTCCACCTTCCGGTCGCCCACATACATGCAGCGGTTGCCGTCTGCCGTGACACGGCTGGTAAAAGACCAGTCCTTCCTGAACTTCTCGGGCAAATGACGGTTGAATGCGTCCTCGACTTCGTAGAAGTGCGTGTCGGCGTCGTAGATCTTCCCTTGATACGTTTGCATGGTCTCGCTCCTGATTGTGGGGAGCGCTTGAGAACGTGCGCCCTTGAGAGAAGTATCGGGTCAAGCCATCGACCTAAAAACTCTCATATCGAACTCGAAAACGTCGATATCGATTTGATATCGGGCGGTGGCCTCGCGACCCTTGCGGTCGGCATCGAATTCTCCAAAAAAAACAGCAATACGAACGACGTTCGTATATAAGTATAATCGAAACGAAGACACGCAACCGGAGACGTTTATGCAAGCCGAAGTACTCTCCCAGCCGGCACACCGAGCGCAACCGGTAGCGGGTCCACCGCGCGGGTTCACGATGGCGATCCTGCTTGCCGCGGTAGCGGCCTCGTCCGGCATCACCGTCATCTACACCGTGCTGGTCACGCTCTACAAGGCTTTTCCTGCGTCGAACTCCGTGAGCTGGACCGTCACCGCATACTGGCTCGGCTCGGCCGTCTTTGCCGCGGTGAGCGGGCGACTCGGCGACCTGTTGGGCTACCGCCGCATCCTGCTCGTGGTGATGTCGGTCGCTGCGGCGGGCGCAGTCGTGGCCGCATGCGCGACCGATGTCGGAATGCTCGTCGCGGGGTGTGCGATGCAATCAATCGCGGCAGGCATTACGCCACTCTCCATCGGTCTGGTTCGTGAGAATCTGCCACCCGCCAGGCTGCCTGCCGCGGTGGGGATGATCAGTGCGGCAGGCATGGTGTCGGCGGGGCTGATCTACATCTGCGCGGGCGTTGTCGTGGATCACTATTCGTGGCAGGGCGGCTTCTGGTTCAAAGTCGCGCTTTGCGTCGTGGCCGTCGCGGCGGTACGCGCGTGGGCACCGCCGTCGCCACCGAATCCCGGCGTGCGGATCGACTACATTCGAGGTCTCGCGTTCGCTCCGGCACTTTGCGCCATCCTCTTCGCCGTGCAGCAAATCCGCACGTGGGGGCTCGGCGATCCGCGGCTGTGGGGCTTGATCGCTGGCGGGATGATCGTGCTCGGACTCTGGGCACGCCATCAACACGGGGCGCGTCATCCGCTCATCAATGTGCGTCTGCTGAAGAGGCGCGAAGTCGTGTTGGCCAATGCATGCATGGCATTCCTCGCGGCAGGCGCCATGCAACTAGGACAGGTCTTCTCGCTGCTCGCCCAGCAACCTGCCGGCACGCACGCCGGATTCGGGTTGAGCGCGACCGCGGCCGGATTACTGATGTTCAGCGTCAACATCGTCGCGCTGGTCGCGAGCCCATGGAGCGGCCGGGTTGCGGCCCGCTACAAGGCCCGGCCCGCTGCCTTGATTGGCATGCTCATACTGGCCTTGGGCTGGGCCTCGCTGATCGTGCTTCATCGCAGCCTGCTGCTCTTCGTTCCGGGTGCGGTGCTGTGCTCGTTCGGCCTCGCCTTCGCAAGCACAGCGCTGTACAACCAGATCGTGGAAGCGACGCCTGCACATCAGACAGGCGAGGCAACGGGAATGCTCTACGTTTTCTTCTCGTGTTTCTTCGCGGTAGGTGCCCAGGCGGTATTTGCGCTGCTGCGCAGCGCGACGGCGGGACACGACGGTGCATCGTTTCCGGCCGATAGTGGCTATGTTTCGGTATTCGTCTACATCGCCTGTAGTTCGATCGCCGGACTGCTGGTCGCCTCCATGCTGCCGAAGCGTCGTACACGCTGACGGTCGTTGCGACCGATCCGTTGCGCGTGGGTGCAACGATTCTTCGACCGCACCGCGACCGCGACCGCGACCGCGACCGCGGCGCATTGAAGCACCCGCTTCACTGCGCCGCCGACCGACTGGCGAGTCACTCCTCTTCTGCCTGACCCAACGCAGACGCCCGCTGTGCGACTCTGATCATGTTCTCTTCGAGCCGGTGACGTTCGCGGTCGAAGCGTTCGAGCGGCGCACCAATTGCCATCGCCGCGATGACATTGCCATTCGGTCCGAAGATCGGCGACGACACGCCGGCCGAATCCGGCAGTAGTTCACCGCGACTCACCGACAGGCCGGTTTCGAGGATGTGGTCGAGTTCGTCACGCAACGCCTTCTTCGTTGCGATCGTTTGCGGGGTGCGGCGCTCGAATTTGACCGTCTTCATGTAGTCGTTAACGAAAGCGTCCGGTGCATGGGCGAGCAGCACGCGGCCCGCAGCCGTGCAATAGAGCGGGCGACGCAAACCGATGTGCATTGAATAGCGCACCGATTGCTCGCTCTCGATCACGTCGACATAGGTGATCTCTTTGTGTTCGACGTCAAGGACACCGACATACACGGTTTCATTGGTGCTCTTCGAGAGATCCACCAGGAACGGGCGCAGTATCTTCGAAAAATTCCACGCGGCCATCACGCCTGCCGACAACCGGAAGATCGACGGTCCCAGGCGATAGCGGCCTACGTCGTGCATCAAGTACCCTTCCGCCACCAGAGGTCGCAGCAGATTGAGCAGGCTGCTCTTCGGTGACTCGAGAGCGACATTCAGTTCTGCTAGCGACATCCCGTCCGGAGACTTCGCCAGCACATCGAAAATTCCGAGGAGTCGGGTCAGCGAGCGCGGCCCGCTGACGTCCCGGTCCGCCGGCGCTGAGGTCTCTTTCAACATGATTTTCCCCATGAATTGACTGTATAGATTATACGGGAACTATTCACATAGTTTTACATCGATCACAATCTGGCACATTTTTACACCACCCGAATTCGGGAATACGCTAGGGCGCTCTCTCACACCGCTTGAGATATATTTGAACATCGTTCGAAAAACTGAAATGTGGAAGCATCATCTTCCAGACCATTTACGCAATACGCTCGCGCGTCGAACAGCAACATCAACCTTCACTTCTGGATTCACTCATGTACACGAAAAAACTGGCAGAAAAGGTCGCCATCGTGACCGGAGGCGGACAAGGCGTTGGACTCGGCATCGCCCTTGCGCTTGCCACCGAGGGGGCGAGTCTGGTCCTCACTGGTCGCACGGAGGCCAAACTCACGCGGGCTGCTGAGGAATTGAGCGCCCTCGGTTCGCAAGTGCTGGTCGTGCCCGGCGATACGCGCAATCGTGCCGACGCCGTGCGGACGGTCGAGCTTGCCGTCGAGCGATTCGGACGTGTGGACGCACTCATCAACAATGCCCAAAGCAGCAGCCCGGGGGTGCCGCTCGAATCCGTTACCGACGATGACTGGAGCAACACGCTCGAATCGGGCTTGTACGGCACGCTGTATTTCATGCAGGCCGCATTGCCGCGGATGAAGTCGCAGGGCCGCGGCGCCATCATCAACTTCGGCTCGCGCACCGGTATCGAAGGCCTCAAGGGATTCGGCGCGTACGCCGCAACCAAGGAGGGCATTCGCGGGCTCTCGCGAGTTGCCGCGCGCGAATGGGGCGTCTACGGCATTACCGTCAACGTCATTTGCCCCGCAGCGCTCACACCTGCCGCCGAAGCCTACCTCGAAGCCAATCCTCAGGAACGCACTCGCTATCTCTCTGAAATTGCGCTTGGCCGCTTCGGCGATCCTCAGCGCGATATTGGACGAACAGTTGCATTTCTATGTAGTGACGACGCTAATTTCATAACCGGGCAGACTATCAGTGTGGACGGCGGACAGTCAATGCTCTAGTGCGTCTTTTTGAACACGGTGCAATATATGAAACGTCCAGTTGCATTATCGCGAGCCTCGATCCGAGCAGTGAGCTTCCCGCCGGGCGCGTACCACGAAGCTTGAAGAGCGATCAGGTGGTTCTCCTCTCACACACTTCGCGAGAGCGTGTGGAGTTTGGCCTTGGCTGCGGGACACCGAGCCAAGGCGTTTTTTCGCCGTTACCTTTGAGACTCGATCTCGTCTGTTGAGAAATTTCTTAAAACCATTCCGACGTGAAGAACGGCAAGTGCACGTCCATCCAGTCGAACTCGCTGCGGCAGTTCGCCCAAGCCCAATGAGGTGACTTTCCGCTGCGCACGGGAAGGTCCGAACGTTGATGCGGACGCGAGATATTCGGGGCGTCCCTACCGGAGTGGATACACCCGAGTTCTACGTGGTCTGTACACACGATACGGCTGTTGCTTCTCTCAGTCGTCATGACTCCCCTCCTTAGCTGCAACTTTTCACCATCTCCTCGATCACCTTCTTCGCGTCGCTCGAACACGAGCACCACGTTGAACTTGCCGAACTCGCCGTTGATGTCCTTTCTATAGAATTTTCTTTTCGCGCAGGATATCGATATCCGACTGCGACATACTCAGCACATCACGCAGCACGTCGTCCGTATGTTGTCCGAGCATCGGCGGCGCCCCGTACGAATCGATAGGCGTGCCCGACATCTTGACCGGGTTGGCGACCATCCGAACCGCCTTATCCGTGAGCGGGTGCGCAACTTCGACGCACATCGCGCGTGCCTGCACATGCGGATCTGCGAACACCTGCTCCAGGTTGTTGATCGGTCCGGCCGGCACCCCGGCGGCGTCGAGTGCTGCGAGCAGTTCATCGCTCTGCCATTGAACGATCAGCGGCTCGAACACTTCGCCCAGCGCGCGACGATTCTTCACGCGCAGCGCAATCTCGCTGAATCGTGGATCGCTGACTAGCTCGGGGTGCCCCAGAACGTTACACATGCGCGCATATTGCTCGTTGTTGCCCGCCACGATCATGATGTCGCGATCGGCGCAGCGGAACATGCGGGACGGCATACCACCGTTGCCCTCGGTACCGCGCCGGATGGGAATCTGGCCTGAAACGAGATACTGGCTTGCATAGTGCGATGTGGCAGCAATCATCGCGTCCAGCAACGCCAGGTCGATGTACTGCCCCTGCCCGGTACCGCCTTGCGCCGCGTCGCGATGATAAAGCGCTGCGATGATCGCCGAAGCGGCGTACTGACCACACAGGATGTCCGCAAGACTGGGGCCGGTTTTCATTGGCCCGCCGCCCGGCACGTCGTCGCCGTTTCCGGTCACGCTCATCAGGCCACCCATCGCCTGGAAAATCGAGTCGTAGCCGGGACGCGGGCTATACGGTCCGGTCTGACCGAATCCGGTTATCGAACAGTAGATCAGGCGCGGATTGACCGGCTTGAGGCTGTCGTAGTCGAGCCCGTAACGCTTGAGGTCGCCAACCTTATAGTTCTCGAGCAACACGTCGCAGTGCGCCGCCAACGAGCGGATCAGCGCCTGGCCTTCGGCCGTGGAGATATCGCACGTGATCGACTTCTTGCCTCGGTTCGCGCTGATAAAAAACGTCGATTCGCGCGTGACCTTTCCCTCCCGATCCATCAGGAACGGGGGACCGAATTGCCGCGAATCGTCGCCCTTGCCCGGACGCTCGACCTTGATGACCTCCGCGCCGAGATCCGCCAGCATCTGAGCCCCCCAAGGCCCCGCGAGAATGCGGCTCAGGTCGAGTACGCGAACACCCGCCAATGCGCCTTTTGTCATAGCAAACGGTCCTCTTGAATTCACACCGGCTGCGCCGGAAGCCTTGCATCAGCGTCCGACGAACTTCGCCGTACGTTTTTCGATGAAGGATTGAACGCCTTCCTTGGCGTCTTCAGTGTTGTAGAGAAACTGCTGGGTCGACTGAATCGTCGCGTAAGCATCCTGCCAGCCTTGTCCCAGCGAGACGCGCGCGTTCTGCATCGTGGCCTGCACGGCTAGCGGTGCCTGCGCCGCGATTCGCTCGGCGATCCCGAGCGCCCGGTCAAACTCCTCCCCCGCAGGCACGACATCCTGCACGAAGTTCATGTGCCGTGCCTCGTCTGCGGTGAATTCGTCGCCAGTAAGCAGTACCTTCATCGCGTTGCCCCAGCCGGCTCGCTGCACCATGCGAAACGTCGCACCACAACCTGCCATGATTCCCCGCTTGACTTCAAGCTGGGAGAAACGGCAGTTGTCGGCCGCAACAGCCACTTCCGATGCAAGCATCAATTCGACCGCGACCGTGAAGCAGATTCCCTTCAGCGCAATGACGACCGGCTTGGTACGCAGCGGCGCGCGCAAGTTGAACGGATCGACCTCGCCTTCAGGAAGCAGCGATTTCCCTTCGCGGCGCAACGGCGCGACCTTTGGCATGTCGAGCCCTGCCGTAAAGTGATCGCCTTCGGCGTATACCAGCCCGCAAAAAATATCGCTGCTCTTCTCGAGTTGCGTGTAAGCCATCGCAAGCTCGGTGAACATTTTCGGCGTGAAACCATTGCGCTTTTCCGGCCGGTCAATGCCCATCAAGAGCAGGTTCCCACGCTGCTCAACGCGAATCTGTCCGTCCTCGTGACGAGTGGTCATGCAGTGTCTCCTCGCGGTGTTTTCCGGTTAGCAATTCTGACCTCCGCTCAATTGACAAAGCCGGGTCACACATTCAGAATCATAAACGTCGTTCACAAAATTGGCAACGCACGATACGCTCTGACGCTGCCGAGCGGCGCACCGCAGACACGCAAAGCATCGGCGAGCAGGCCCCATCCGGGCCCAGGTGTTCACCCTCATTCGTTCAAGGAAGAACCATGGCCTACGAGACGATCATCGTCGAAACGCACGGGAAAACCGGCTTGATCAAGTTGAACCGTCCGCAAGCCTATAACGCACTGAACAACCAGCTGATGGATGAGCTGACGGCGGCACTCGACGACCTCGAAACCGACCCTGCCATCGGCGCCATCGTGATGACCGGTTGCGAGAAGGCGTTCGCCGCCGGAGCCGACATCAAGATGATGAACGAATGGACGTACATGGACGTGTACAAGAATCAGTTCATCACGTCGAACTGGGAACGCACGTCGCGTTGCCGCAAGCCGGTCATCGCCGCGGTCGCGGGTCTTGCGTTAGGCGGAGGCTGCGAACTGGCGATGATGTGCGACTTCATTCTCGCCGCCGACAGCGCCCGGTTCGCCCTGCCCGAAATCACGCTCGCGACCATTCCCGGCGCTGGCGGCACGCAGCGCCTTACGCGCGCGCTCGGCAAATCGAAGGCGATGGAAATGATCCTCACCGGCCGCAGGATGGACGCCATTGAAGCCGAACGATGCGGCCTCGTGAGCCGCATCGTGCCCGCCCACACGCTCGTCGAGGAAGCGCTGAAAACGGCCGACGAGATCGCGCGATACTCGCAACCCGTCGTAGCGATGGCGAAAGAGTGCGTCAACCGCGCCTACGAATCGAGCCTGGCAGAAGGCATCCTGTTCGAGCGGCGTATGGCGTATTCGACCTTCGCCACAGAAGATCGAAAGGAAGGCATGGCAGCCTTCGCCGAAAAGCGCAAACCCCAGTTTCGCGATTGTTGAATTGCTAAAAAGCGCCACGCTGTCGTGGCGAACAAAGCCCGCCAGGTTACGCGCGTCACGCACATTCTCTGGCACCCATACTTCCTATCCAGGCTACAGGCGCGCGATGAAACCGTATGTCAATCGCATTACTGAATTACTCGGCATTCAATATCCCATCATTCAAGGCGGCATGCGCTGGGTGGCGCGAGCCGAACTGGCGGCGGCCGTGGGCAATGCTGGCGGTCTCGGCTTCATCTCCGCGCACACCCATGCAAGCGCCGATGCACTCGCGCGCGAAATCGACAGGGTGCGTTCGCTCACCGACAAGCTCTTTGGAGTCAACCTGACCGTTCTCGGCGCCAATGTCGGTCTCGACTATGACGCGTATGTGCGCACGATCGTGTCTCAAGGCGTCCAGGTCGTCGAGACAGCAGGCAGCAATCCGGCGAAATACATCGCCGAGTTCAAGGCACACGGCGTCAAGGTCGTGCACAAGTGCGTGACGGTTCGCCACGCGGTGAAGGCGGAATCGCTCGGCGCGGACGCCGTCAGCATCGACGGGTTCGAATGCGCGGGGCACCCTGGCGAAGACGACATCCCTGGACTGATCCTGATTCCCGCCGCCGCCGACAAGCTGAAGGTGCCGATTCTCGCGTCTGGCGGCTTTGCCGATGGGCGCGGGCTGATGGCGGCTCTCGCGCTCGGCGCGGACGGCATCAACATGGGAACCCGATTCATGCTTACGCAGGAGTCCCCCGTCCACCCGGCGATCAAGCAACGGCTGCTGGAAGCGAGCGAGCGCGATACGGTGCTGGTTGGCCGCTCGATCGGCGATTCAAGCCGGGTGGTCAAGAACAGCGTGAGTCTCGCCGCGCTCGAACTCGAGCGCGCCGGCAACGTGACGCGCTCGGACCTCTACGCGCTGACCGGAGCACAGCGCTGGATGGACGCATTCGTGACAGGAGAAGTGGAAGGCGGCGCCTTCCCCGCCGGTATCGTGACCGGCCTCATTCACGACTTGCCGACCTGTGCGGAATTGATCGGTCGCATCGTGAAGGAAGCCGCCGCGATTGCGCAACGCCAGCTCGGCTTCAGCGCTGCTCTGGCATGAAACTGACCGGCCTTCGCGTCGTGGACCTGTCGCAATTCATGCCGGGTCCGTTCCTCGCCGCCAACCTCGCCGATCACGGCGCGCACGTCGTCAAGATCGAACCGGTCACCGGCGACCCCACCCGCGGCGCACCCGGCACCGACGGCGCGTTCTTCGCCGCGATCAACCGCGGCAAGCGCAGCATCGCGCTCGATCTGAAACATCCGGACGCACGCGAGGTCGCGATCAAGCTGATGAACGAGGCCGACGTCGTGATCGAATCGTCGAGGCCGGGCGTGGCCGCTCGGCTTGGCATCGACTACGACACGATCAGCCGGACGAACCCGGGAGTCGTTTATTGTGCGATTACCGCGTTCGGCCAAACCGGCCCGCTCTCTCAATTGCCCGCACACGATCCGGTAGTTCAATCGCTTGCGGGCACGCTGCCGCGCGATGGCCGGGGAATCCCAATTGCCACTGGGCCGTCGCTCGCCGCGCTGGCCGGTTCATTGACGGCGTTGTCCGCCGTGTTGATGGCGCTGCTGCGCGCGCGGGAAACGGGGCGCGGCGACTACATCGACATGGCGCTTTTCGATGCGGCGCTCACATCGCAGCCGTATCTGAGCGGCCGCTTGCTCAACGCGCCGGACAGCGGATTGCGAGGGCCGACTGAAGGCGACAGCGGGCTTGCGTTGCTCGACACTTATGAGACCGCCGATTCGAAGTGGCTCTGCCTTGGCGGCCGGGAACACAGCTTTGCAACCAACCTGCTTACACCACTCGGCCGTCCGGATCTCGTCGCCGACGCGATCGGCCCAGCCGGTGAAGGCCAGATACGCGTCCGGGAATTTCTGACGCAAATCTTCCTGACTCGCACACTCGATGAATGGCTCTGCTGGTTCGAAGGCCGAAACATCAGTGTGGCGCCGGTGCTCTCGCTCGCCGAAGCGCTCGACCATCCGCATGCGCACGAGCGCGGAATGGTCCAGAGGGATCCGTCCGGACACAACCACGTTGCAAGCCCGATTCACTTCCGTTTGGAGCCTGGGTCGCCACCGCTCGCCGTTCCACAACTTGGCGAGCACACAGAACTCGTGCTGCGGAGCATCGGCTACAGCGATGAACGGATTGCGGAACTCGTCGCGACCGGCGCAGTACGTGGGCAGCACGACGAAGCCCTGGCCCTTGCGCAACCCGCCACCTGACGCAAACAACACCATGCCATTACTGCTAGAGGCGGACGCCGTCGATTTCGCGTCCATCATCCGCCCCGGCGATACCGTCGCATGGGGCCAATCGAACGCAGAGCCCCTTGCGCTCACGCGCACTCTACTTCAGCAGCGGCACAGCATCGGCGCGTTCCGGGTCTTTCTCGGCGCCGGCAACTACGACACGTGCCGGCCTGAGCACGCGGACTGCATCGATTTCGTTTCGTACTGCGGGAGCGGCTCCAACCGCGCACTGGCCAAGGCTGGCGCGCTTGATATCCTGCCCTGCCATTATTCGCAGTTGCCAGAGATGATGGAGTCGGGTCAGCTATCGATCGACGTCCTGCTACTGCAGTTGGCGCCACCCGACGCGCACGGCCGCTACAGCTTGTCCGTCGCGCATGAGTATCTGATCCCGGCGCTCGAGCGCGCGCGCGTCATCATTGCGGAAGTCAACGAACAGGCACCCTGGACTTACGGCGAGCGATACCTTCGCGACGACGACATCGACTTCATTGTCCCGACGTCGCGCGCTCTGCCCGACAGTTCGCCCAGCGCCGTCAGCCCGACGGAGCTGGCGATTGCACGGCACACGGCCGGATTGATCGAAGACGGCGCCACCATTCAACTCGGCCTCGGCGCGATTCCAGAAGCGATCCTCGCTTACCTCGGCGATCGGCGAGATCTTGGCATCCATTCCGGCACGATCGGCGACAAAGTCGCCGATCTGATGGAAAGCGGCGTGATCAACAATGTGCGCAAGACCATCGACACGGGCAAGACCATTGCTGGCGTGATGATGGGGGGGCGCCGCATACACGAGTTCGCGCATCGAAACGACGCCGTGCAGTTTCGTTCGACCCGCTACACGCACGATCCGAACGTGCTCGCAAGCATCGACCGGTTCGTCGCCATCAACTCGGCGCTCGAGGTCGATCTGAGTGGCCAGATCAACGCCGAAATTGCCAGAGGCGTGTATGTGGGCGCGGTGGGCGGCGCACTGGATTTCCTGCGCGGCGCGCGGCGCTCGCGTGGCGGCGTTCCTGTCATTGCATTGCCGTCCACAGCGGGCAAGGGCGCGACCCGCATCGTCGCGTCGTTGAACGGACCGGTCAGCACGCCACGCAGCGACGCCGCCATCGTGGTGACCGAATACGGCGTGGCCGATCTGCGCGGCCTGACGCTGCGCCAAAGGCGCGAACGCATGCTGGCAATCGCCCATCCGGATCATCGCAGCGCTCTCGATCAAATGGCGGGCGTCCCGCCTTCCAATCGCTTAAGAAGCGCGACGCTCGTCGGCTGATTGCAACCGCACCCGAATCAGAACTTTCAAACTTTGCAAGGAAACGTCCGATGAAACGCGCGGCAATTGTCTCCCCTGTACGAACGCCCGTCGGCACCTTTGGCGGTAGTCTGCGCAGCGTTTGCGTCGAAGACCTCGGCGCGCTCGTTGCGAATGAAACGATCCGGCGCGCGGGACTCGATCCCGCTCGCATCGACGACGTCGTCTTCGCGCAATCGTACGCGAACAGCGAAACACCTTGCGTGGGCCGCTGGATTGCGCTGCAGGCGGGCTTGCCCGTGGAGGTGCCGGGCATGCAGCTTGATCGACGTTGCGGCGGCGGCCTGCAGGCGCTCGTCACCGCCGCGATGATGGTGCAGACCGGCGCCGCCGACGTGGTGTTGGCCGGCGGCGTGGAAAGTATGAGCAATATCGAGTACTACAGCACGGACATGCGCTGGGGCGCACGGTCGGGCTCCGTCCAGTTTCACGACCGGCTCGCGCGGGGTCGCGAGCGCTCACAGCCGGAATCGCGCTTCGGCTTTATCTCCGGCATGATCGAGACCGCGGAAAATCTGGCCACCGACTATGGCATCAGCCGCGAGGCCGCCGACGAGTTCGCGCTGCGCAGCCATCAGCGCGCGGTCGCCGCATGGGAGTCTGGCCATATGGCCGAAGAGGTCGTGGCGGTCAGCGTTCCTCAGAAAAAAGGCCAGCCGCTTCCGTTTTCCAAAGATGAAGGATTCCGCGCCGACGCCAGCATGGAAAGCCTCGGCAACCTTCGAGCGTTAATGCCGGGCGGCACAGTCACCGCAGGCAACTCCAGCCAGCAAAACGATGCCGCTGCCGCTTGCCTCGTCGTCGCGGAAGACCACCTCGAAGCGCTCGGGCTCGAACCCATGGCCTGGCTGACCGGCTGGGCCGCGGCCGGATGCGAGCCATCACGCATGGGCATTGGGCCCGTGCCCGCAGTGCGGAAACTGATGACGCGCATCGGGCTCACGCTCGAGCAGATGGATCTTGTCGAAGTAAACGAAGCATTCGCGTGTCAGGTGCTGGCAGTCCTCAAAGGCTGGAACTGGCACGATACCGACCGGCTCAACGTGAACGGCTCTGGCATATCGCTGGGCCACCCGATTGGCGCAACGGGCGTGCGCATCATGACCACGCTGTTGCACGAGTTGACGCGCCGGAAAGGACGTTATGCGCTCGAGACCATGTGCATCGGCGGTGGCCAGGGTATTGCCGCCGTGTTCGAGCGCGCCTGATCCTGAGCGATGAAGCGCACGGCCTTGCGCCGTGCGCGCGCCCGCACGCTCAGGCCTCCACTTCGAACATCACGAAGTCGGCCTTGGTCGCACCGCACTCGGGGCATGCCCAGTCATCCGGGATGTCTTCCCAGCGAGTGCCGGGCGCGATGCCCTCCGCGGGAAGTCCCGTTGCTTCGTCGTAGTAAAAACCGCAAAAAATGCATTGCCACTTTTTCATGATCGTCGATGAGTCGTTGAGGGTGGGGATACTTCAGGGCGCTACGTCCCAGACGAGCGGCAGATAGAGCATGCCGTTGACGGAGCCCGAGCCGCATCGCGGCTTGTCGCCCTCGCGAATGCGAAAATCGGGAATGCGTTTGAGCCACTCCTGGAGGAAAACCTTGATCTCCGTACGCGCAAGGAACGACCCCGGGCAGCGATGCGGGCCGTTGCCGAACGCGGCGTGCAGCACTGGCTTGCGCGTCAGGTCGACGGCGAGCGGATCGCTGAACTTGCGGTCGTCGAGGCCAAACAGGGAGTTCGGCAACTGAATCTGGTCACCCTTCCTGAACTGGATGCCCTTGTATTCCATGTCCTGTGTGATGAGCCGCGCCGTATTCGCCACGCCAAAGCGCCGGATCAGTTCGTCGACCGACGACACCATCAGATCGGGATTCTCGATCAGTTGCCTCCGGTGCGCCGGATTCTCGGCCAGAAAGCGCGCGATGAAACCCATCATCGATGCGACGGTATCGAGACCACCGAACAGCACGACGATAAACATCCCAAACATGCGCTCGGGGCTGATCGGCTTGCCTTCGATCTGCGCGTTGGCGATGAGGCTGACGAGATCGCCGCCCGCCTCTGCCTTGCGCTTCTCCACCCAGGTGGAGATATAGCCAATCAGCCGGTGCTGGGATTCGTTGCGCTGCTCGACGTTGCCGCGCACGGCCCATTCCGCCCATTCGAGCAATTGTCCTCGATCGCTCAACGGAAGATCGGCAAGACGCAGGAAAATCACGATCGGCAGGATCTTCGCGAACTCCGAGACGAACTCGCATTCGCCGCGTGGAGCGATTTCTTCCATCAGCTCGATTGCGAGGCTGCGCACGTCGCTTTCCAGCGAGGCGATAGCTTGCGGCAGGAAAGCGGGCGTAATCAGGTTGCGGTACGCGGTATGTTCGGGCGGGTCAAGCTCGAGAGGCACGAGCTGCGTCTCGTTGAGCGGCGGGATGTTGACACTGCGATGCGAAAAATGGGTGTGGTCCTTCTGCATCGCCTCGATGTCTTCGCCGCGCGTGGCGATCCAGTGGCCGCCATGGTACGGGGACCAGACGATATCGGGCCCGGTGTGCAGCGTCTTCCACGCCATATGAACATCGTCTTGCACGCCTGGCGGATTCATATAGTCGAAATCGACCACGAGTTCTCGCGGAACATGGTCCGGCACGGTCCAGTCTTTCGTAGGGTTCATCTCGCGTCTCCTATCATTTGGTCGTCTTCGAATGGATGAGTCGTCACACTTTGCATCAACGTGCTAGCGTTCATATTATGCAACGCCGTTCAGTTTTGATATTATACCGAAGCGAGCTTTTTTACATCAACGCCTATCGAACGGAGACAAGAGTGAGCGATTTCGTCAAGGACAAGGTGGTAGTGGTAACGGGTGCGGGTGCCGGCATCGGGCGCGATTTTGCGTTGCAATTCGCGGCGAGCGGCGCAAAGGTCATCGTCAACGACCTTGGTCGCGACGCCGAATCCGGCCAGTTCGCCGCAGAGCGCGTCGTCGAAGAAATCAAGGAGGCCGGCGGGCAAGCGCTTGCCTCGACGGATAGCGTCGCCGAATGGGATTCAGCGCAGAAGATCGTGCAGGCCGCGCTGGACACGTTCGGCCGCATCGACTGTGTGGTCAACAACGCCGGCATCGTGCGTGACCGCATGTTCTTCAACATGAGCCTCGACGAGTGGAAGGCCGTAGTCGACGTGCATCTGAACGGGTCGTTTTTCGTGGCACGCGCGGCGGCTCCGCATTTCAAGGCACAAAACGGCGGCAGCTTCGTTCACATGACCTCCACCTCGGGTTTGATCGGCAACATCGGACAGGCCAACTACTCCGCCGCCAAAATGGGGGTCGTCGGTCTGTCGAAGTCGATTGCCCTCGACATGGCGAAATTCAACGTGCGCTCGAACTGCATCGCGCCGTGGGCATGGACCGCGATGACGGCCTCGATCCCCTCGGAGACGCCTGAGCAAAAAGCACGGGTCGAAATTCTCAAGCGCATGGAATCGCGCAAGATCGCGCCGCTCGCGGTCTACCTTGCGTCCGACCAGGCCGCAAAGGTTTCGGGTCAGATCTTCGGCGTGCGCGCCAACGAGATCTACTTCTTCAACCAGATCCGCATGATCCGCTCGCTGCATCGCGACGGCGGCTGGACGCCCGAAGCAATTGCCGAGCAGGTCATGCCGGCGTTCGAATCGAGCTTCTTCCCGAACGTGCCGTCCATGACGCTCACGCCCTGGGATCCGGTGTAAGCGATACCGTGTCACGCCCGCGCCACATGATGCGGTGGTGGCGCGGGCGGTGCGGCGCTCACCCGCCACACCGCTTACCCTTCCTCTGAACCTCGCCCGCTTTCAGACAAGCCAACGATGCGTCTCGCCTTGAGCAATACCGGCAAGTCCACCATCCGTCCATCTACGGACACCGCCCCGCCTTCTGCCCGCTCATACGCGTCGACGATTCGCCGCGCCTTGGCAATTTCATCCGCGCTCGGGCTGAACGTCGCATTGACCGCTGCAACCTGGCGCGGATGAATGCACAGCTTCCCGCCAAAGCCCAGCGATCGCGCCTTCGACGAGTCGTGCGCGAGCTGTCGTTCGTCATCGATTGTCACGGTAACGCCATCCACTGGAGACTGAATGCCCGCTACGCGGGAGGCCAGCACGATACGCGAACGCGCGAGCAGCAACGCGTCCCATGAGCCGTCACAATCCAGATCGAGCTCGAAGTCAACCGAACCGAATATGAGTCGCTCGACGCTGGGCATTCGCGCCACGTCCAGTGCGTTCCAGACACCCTCGGCAGATTCGATGATCGGCAATATGGGTTTCGCCGTTGCCGCCGCGACAGCGGCCAAAGCAGCCGGATTCTCAGCCTTGGGCAACACCACGCCATCGATACCATCGAACGCTGCGAGTGAGAGATCCTGCTGGAACCACTGCGTACCCGCTCCATTGATGCGCAACAGTACGCGAACCGCCGATGCCGAAAATGTTCGTACCGCACCGGCAACACGCGCACGCGCCGACGCTTTGTCCGCATCTGCGACAGCGTCCTCCAGGTCCACGATCACCGCATCGGCGCCTGCCGCGAGTGCCTTGGCGAATCGTTCGGGCTTGCTGCCCGGCACAAAAAGAAACGAACGCATAAGTCTCCCATTCAGCGTCAGGTCCGGCTACGGCGACCCCGCCAGCGGACCGGCTCGACGATCAGACCAGAGTAGCCGTGGCTTCCATGCGCAACGATCCGTCGCTGCCGGCGATCCACAAGCTCACCTTGCTTTGGTCCGATTCGTGTTGCTTTCCGCAAACATAGAAAGGCGAAGTGTCCACCACCGGTTTGATCGCGCGGAACGAAAACTCTCCGACGCGCGCGCCCGGCAGCTCCGATCCGAGCGAGTCCATCAGAAGCGTGGCGAGCAGCGGGCCATGCACGACGAGTCCCTCGTACCCCTCAGCGCCGATCGCGTAAGGCCGATCGTAGTGAATGCGATGACCATTCAACGTAAGCGCTGAGTAGCGAAACAGCAGCACCGGATCGGGATTGACCTCGCGTGCCCATTGAGCGCCGACGGGCGCGGCCTGCAATGCTGCGGGCTTTTCGCTGGCAGCCGGATGATCGCGATACACGATATCCTGGCGCTCGACGATCGCAAGGCCATGAGCGTCGCTGACCTCGTGCTTGACCTTCACGAACACGAGATCGCCGGTACGTCCATGCTTGTGCGCGACACTCTCGATGCGTGAAAGACGCGTGATCGTGCTACCCGCTTTCAGCGGCCGTAGAAACTCGAGTTGACTGCCCGCCCACATGCGGCGAGGCAAATCGACCGGCGGCAGAAAGCCGCCGCGTTTCGGATGACCGTCCGCCCCCACCATCGACTGGCGATGAACCGGAAGAAAATAAAGCCAGTGCCATAACGGTGGCAAGTCATCTCCACGTGCTGAAAGCGCGTCATCGTGGTCAAGCATGGCGCTGAGGGCCGCCATCGGCGTGGAGGTGACCTGGTCCCGCACTTCCTCGGTGCGCCCAGTCCATTGGTGCAAATACTCGATATCCATGCGCATCGTGCCAATCACTTCAGATCCAGTGCGTCGCGAATCGCCGCAGCGATCGGAAGCAGCGGATCTTCTTCCGGCGTGGTCGGGTTGAACAGCTTGTTATGGCAGATCGCGACGGCGAGCCCGGTATCCGGGTCCGCCCAGCCGATCGAATTGCCCTGCCCCGGATGGCACAAGGCGCGCGGTGAACGTGCCGCCGTCACCGGCGGATGGTTGCCGCCGAACCAGAAGCCACCGATCGTGATTGGAATCGGAAAGCCGAACATCACCGGGTCGGGTTCCTCGCTATTGGCGCGTGGCGTGTTCAGCGTGGCGACGAGTTCCTTCGAGAGTATCCTCACGCCGTCCAACTCGCCGCCGCATGCCAGCATTGCCCAGAAGCGAGCCTCACTGCGTGCGTTGAAGATCCCGCCAACGCCCGCCACTTCCGCGCGCCGCACGTCCGGACGCTCGAACACTTGCGGCGCCAATGCGACCTGTTGCGGCATCGAGCGCAGGAACAGCGGCGGCAGGTATTCCGCGGGAACCGGCACCATTGCATCGGTGAGACGTGCGATGCGCGGCTCGACTTCGTCGGGAATGCCGATCCACAGATCGTCGATGCCGAGTGGCATCGCAATCTCCTCCCGGACAAAACGGCCCAGCGAGCGCTTATTCGGATCGGCGCGTCGCACCAGCTCGCCAACGATCCAGCCGAACGTCATCGAGAGGTACAGCGTCTTCGTCCCCGGCTCCGCAAGCGGCTCAAGGTTGGCGATGGCGCTGGTCATCCACTGCCAGTCACACATCAGCTCCGGTGTGACGGCTTCGGGCATTTGCGGCACACACGCGCGATGAGTCAGCACATCGCGCACCGTCGTTTTCTGCTTGCCGTGGGCACCGTACTCTGGCCAGTAGCGCGTCACCGGCGCGTCGTATTCGATGAGCCCGCGGTCGGCCAGGATATGCAACGCGGTTGCAGCAACGGCCTTGGTCACCGAATACACATTGAACAGCGTTTCGCCGTCGACCAGACGGCCGGTGGACGGATCGGCCACGCCGCTCCATGCGTCGATCATCAGCTTGCCGTTCAGATAGGCCGCCACCTGCACGCCGATCTCACCGCCTTCCCGTGTGGCGCGGTCGAGCGCCTGCTGAACGATCGCGTTGCGCTCCGTTGATGCTTGCACTACCAAGGTCATATCGTGTCTCCGATTCGTGAACATTCGCGTTGACGGGCTACGTCTTGCCGGACTGCGCGGTAATACCGGCGAGCCCTTCTAGCGCGAGCCCGTAGCCCAGTTCGTCGACCATGCGGCGCTTGAACGGCTGCGTGAAGACCGCGCGCGTGTATCGCAGCGTTTCGATCGGCTTCGCCGCGAGTTCGTGCGCCATTTGCCACGCACGTTCGAGCAAGGTCTCGTGCGCGACGACTTCACCGACGACGCCAAGCTCCCACGCGCGCTGCGCCGTGATGCGCTCGCCGCTGAGAAGAAAGTAGCGGGCGCGGTTGTGGCCAATCAGCATCGGCCAGACGATCTGCACGCCGTCCGCCGGCACCACGCCGTGAACGAAGTGCGCCTGGTCCGAGATTTCGGCGCGACTGGAGGCCAGCACGATATCCGACAGCACGAGCAACTCGGCATGAATGAATGCCGGCCCATTGATCGCGCCGATCACCGGAACTGGAATGTCCAGCAGTTGCATCAGCAGGTCCTGCCCCTCGCGCTGCAGGCGCGGCCAGCCTTGCGCAAGCGGCTCCGTCGGCAACTCGGCGTAATTCATCGCGTCGCAGAACGAATCGCCGGTGCCGGTCAGGATGACTACGCGATTATCGAGGTCGCGTGCGATCTGGTAGAACGCCTCGCCTAGCTGGCTGTGAATGCTGCGATCGAGCGCGCCCCACTTGAGCGGGCCGCCATCGGTATGCAGGCGCACTTGCAAAATACCGTCGCGTCGCTCGAAGTCGATGTTCGTAAAGCGCCCGCTGTAGTCTTCAAGGCGGCTCATCGCGCGTCCTCCAGGATCAGGCCGGCGGCGCGCCATGCCATCGCCATCATGGGGCCATTCGTGTTGCCGGAGATCATTGTGGGTGTGACGGAGAGATCCATCACGCGCAGGCGTTCGACACCGCGCACGCGCAGCCGCGAATCGAGCACGGCAAGCGTGTCCGATCCCATCTTGCAGGTACCGCAAGCGTGATAGCCGGATTGGCCTTCACGCCGGTAGAGGTCGAGAATCTCGTCATCGGTCTGGACGGCGGGGCCCGGGCGTGTCTCCCCTGCCAGCAGGCTGGCAAGCGGCTCGGCGGCCAGCACGCTGCGCATGAACCGGAATGCGTTGACAGCCATCTGCCGGTCGTACGGATCGGCAAGGTAGTTCGCGACGACTTCGGGCGGCACGCGGGGGTCCGCGGACTGGATCCTGACGCGCCCTTCGCTGCGCGGGCGCAGCGGGTAGCTGAAGAGCTGCATGCCTGGGAACGACTCGAACGCGTAACCGGCCGCGCCGAAATCCATCGAGTACGGCGCCATCATCAGTTGAACATCGGGACGCATCGCATCCGCCGCAGTCTTGACGAAGCCGCCCACCTGGTACGAGCCGAGCGACATCACGCCACGGCGGAACAGCAGATACTGCATCGCGTTGCGCCATAAGCGCATGCCGCTGAACTGCCGGTTCTGCGAATCACGCCAGTGCCGCAGGCGGGCCTGCAGCATATATAGATAGTGCTCGCGCAGGTTCCGTCCGACCCCCGGACTCGCCGCCACGATAGGAATGCCAAGCGACTGCAGATGGCCGGGATCGCCAACGCCCGACAACTGCAAAAGCCGCGGCGACTCGATCGCGCCCGCCGAGAGCACGACCTCGCGACGCGCACGGTAAGCGATCTGCTGCCCCGCGCTTTCGCACTGCACGCCGACGGCGCGCGTGCCGTCAAACACGATTCGCGCGGCTTGCGTGCCGGTAGCGACTGTTAGGTTCTTGCGCGTCCTCGCGGGCTTCAGAAAGGCTTCGGCCGAGCTTTGCCGACGACCGTTGCGTATCGTATAGATCAGATAGGCCACACCCTCGTGATCGAGCCTGTTGATATCTTCCACGCGCCGCACGCCGAGCGACCGGCACGCTTCGAGTACGGCGTCGCCGATACGATTGCGCTGCGCATACGGTGACACTTTCAGCGGGCCGCCCTCTCCACGCAACTCATCGGCGCCGAGCGCGTGATCTTCGATGCGCCGGAAGCAAGGCGCCAGGTTCTGCCAGCTCCAGCCTTCGACACCCAGTTCGGCCCATCCGTCGTAGTCTTCGGGATGACCTCGCATATACACCATGCCGTTGATGCTGCTGGAACCGCCGAGCATCTTGCCGCGAAGCCAGATTTCGTTGCGATGCCCGTTGCCTTGATCGGGCTGCACCGGAATGAACCAGGCATGAGCTGGGTCGCCCAGCAGCTTGCCAAAGCCTTTTGGCATCCGGATCAGCGGATTGCGATCTTCCGGACCTGCCTCGATGAGTAGCACGGTATGGTGCCCGCTCTCCGAAAGACGATTAGCTAGCACGCAACCCGCCGCACCCGCGCCAATCACGATAAAGTCAAACTCGGTCATCTATGCGTTCTCCACCGTCCGTGCCTTGTCGGCCAGCCCCATCCACAGCACGCGAGGCCGGCGTTGTTCCTGTTAGCCGAAGATGACGGGAATCGAATGCGGAACCCGCATCATGATCCCGTTGATCTGTGGAGCTGGCGCGGCCGGATCGAGCCGAAGATTGGGCAAGCGATCGAGAATCGCGTTGAGCGCGCGCGTCATTTCCACGCGCGCCAGGTGCTGGCCGATGCACACGTGCGGGCCATAGGCGAATGCAAAGTGCCGGTGACCAGCCTTGCGATAGATATCGAACCTGTCCGGATCGGCGAAACGGCTGGGGTCGCGATTGGCGCTGCCCGCCACCACGTCGAGAAATGCGCCGGCAGGAATCTCGACACCGCCGAGCGTGACATCACGCGTCGCCATACGCGACTGCATCAGCACGGGGCCGTCCCAGCGCAGAGCCTCTTCGATCGCCGCCGCGACCAGCGTGCGATCCTGGCGCACCGCTTCGAGCTGTACCGGATCGCGCAGCAATGCGAGCAACAGTACGCTGGTCGCGCGATAGGTCGTGTCGCCGCCCGCATTCACCAACTGGCGAAGAAACGAAATGACGACCTCGTCCGGTAGCCGCTCACCGTCGACCTCCGCGGTGGCCAGCGAGCTCACCAGATCGTCACCGGGATTACTGCGGCGCTCGTCGACGAGCCGCGCGAAATAGGTGCCCAGCTTCGTCGATGCCTCCACGCCATGCTCGACATCGATCGAAACCAGCGTCTGTGCGATTGCGAGCTTGTGAAAGATCTTCACATCTTCCGGCGGCAATGCCAGTTGCCGATAGATGATGTTGAACGGGTAGTGAAGCGTGAACTCGTTGACGAGATCCGCATGTCCGCGATCCATGAACTTCGACATCAGCTCGCTCACCACTGGGTCGACCAGCGTATCGCCCCATGCCGCGACGGTGTGCGGCAAAAAGGCCTTCTGGAAGATGCGGCGGTAGCGCGGGTGCTCGGGCGCATCCATCGTCGAGATACTGCGCCCGAAGCTGATGCCGAGATTGCGCTCGTAAGACTTGTTTGAAAACACTGCCGGGTCGCCAAGCACCTTCGAGACTTCGTCGTATCCGAATACGGAATAGTGCGCGACATCGGACATAGTCAGGTCCGCTGCGCCGCCCATCAGCACACGGTAGTCACCGTGCTGAACCGCAGCTTTTTTCCGCAGTTCCGCAATGCGTGGATAAGGGTCCGCATCGGCACCGTAAGCGAGTGAATCCTCGAAAAAGGGGTTGAACTTAGGATCGTCAAAGTCCTCGAGTCGCAGCGCGCCGGCCATGGTTCCTGTCTCCGTTAATCGTTTGTTTGCAGGCACCTCTGCCTTTGCGCGAGGTACCAATAGTTGAACTATGTTCTATTTTGCACAAGTGTGCAAGATCGATTTATCATTCGCGGAAGGGGATGTTGCGCGCTTTCTGGCTCGCGCCCGCCATCAAAGGGAAACCATGCCGTCCAGCACCACGCACGCCGCCAGCAGACGGGCGACTGCCATCAATGAGCCGCGTGCCACGGCGCGCAGCACGACGCCCGCGCGCATTCTCGATACGGCCGAGCGGCTGTTCGCGATGCACGGCTACTTCGGCACGTCGATTCGCGACATCATGCAGAGCTGCGGCATGGAGCTGAGCCTCGCGCGATACCACTTCGGCAGCAAAGACGCGCTGTTTCAGCAGGCGATCGGCCGCCGCGCAGCGGTGATCAGCCGGCAGGTCATCGAATCGCTCGAGGCCGAACTGGCACCGCTGCAAGGCAAGCGTCCCGACGTGGAAGCAATCGTGACCGCACTTTCCGCACCAGCCTTCGCGCATCTGAAGAGCGGCGATCCGGGGTGGCGAAATTACTTGCGCCTGCTAACCCAGATTGGCTGTCTTCTGGAGCGCCCCGATCTCACGGCGCCGTTTTATGACCAATACGCGCCTGCGGCCGCGCGCTACCGTGACGCCTTCGCCAAGGCACTTCCCCGCGTCACGCGAGAGACCGTCGAACTGGTGCAGCATTTCGTCGAGTCCGTGTTTCATCTGGTGCTCAACGAGCTGTACGCGCAGGAAGCGCGCTCCGGAGCCAAGGCACTCACGACAGCACATATCGAGCGCATGCGCACCTATCTGATTCGTTTCGCGGTGGGCGGCATCGAGGCGATGGTCAGCTCCGCCTCGGCCCAACGGGGTTCATGAGCATTGACAGTCGCAGCGACCGTCGTTCACAATTTAGAACATTATTCAGACTTACTGTGGCCGCAGCGAGCCTGCGGCCGTGCGAGATGGAGTTAGCCTCATGACAGCTGGAGACGCAGAGAACATCGCGCTGATCGTCGGGGCGGGTCACGCAGCGGGAGAATGCTCGACCGCGATCCGCGAACAGGGATGGACGGGACGCATCGTGATGGTGGGAGAAGAACCGCATTTGCCCTACCAACGGCCACCGCTCTCCAAGGCATTCCTGTCGGGCGAATCGACCGCCGAGCAGCTGTACCTGAAACCGCTGTCGACGTACGACAACGCGCGTGTCGAGTTCATCCCGAACACGCGCGCGCAGCGCATCGACCGTGACGCGAAACGGGTCACGTTGTCCAACGGCAGCGAAATCAGCTATACGAAACTGGTTCTGGCCACCGGCGGCCGCGCGCGGCGCCTCGCGTTGCCGCGTATCGAAGCGATCGAGAAGCTGCAGAATTTTCACTACCTTCGCACGCTCGATCACGTCGCGCGCATTCGAAACCAGTTTCATGCCGGCTCGCGCCTCGTGATCATCGGCGGTGGATATGTCGGGCTGGAAGTGGCCGCGGTAGCCGTGAAGCGCGGCTTGCGCGTCACCGTGCTCGAGGCGTTGCCGCGCGTCCTCGCGCGGGTCACGGCTCCCGAGCTTTCCAGGTTCTACGAGGAAGTTCACCGCGAAGCCGGGGTCGAGATCCGCACCAACGCGATCGTGAGTGGGTTCGAACTCGACGCATCCGGCGACGCCGTTGCCGCCGTGTGCTGCGCGGACGGCACGCGCGTCGCCGCGGATCTCGTCATCGTCGGCGTGGGACTGGAGCCCGCCACCGAACTCGCGCAAGCGGCCGGCCTTGCTGTCGACAACGGCATCATGGTCGACGAACACACGCGCACGTCCGACCCGGATATTTTTGCGGTCGGGGATTGCACCAACCACCCCAACCCTTCCCTTGGACGCCGCCTGCGTCTCGAGTCCGTCCCTAACGCGCTGGAGCAGGCCCGCACCGCCGCTGCGTCGTTGTGCGGCAAGGAGCGTGTCTACAACAGCGTGCCGTGGTTCTGGTCCGACCAATACGATCTGAAGCTCAAGATGGTCGGCTTGTCCCTCGGCTACGACGAGTTTGTCCTGCGCGGCGATCCCAAAGCCCGCTCTTTCTCGGCGTTTTATCTCAAGGACGGCGTCATGCTCGCAGCCGATACGGTCAGCCGTATACCCGAATTCGTGCTGGCCAAGCGTTTCGTTGCCGAGAAAATTCCGGTCCGCGCCGCCGATCTCGCCGACGAATCGATCCCGTTGAAAAGTCTGCTTCCCTAGTCCAATTCATTTTTCAGAGGTTCAGAAGCCATGCCGCTCATTCGATTTATCCAGCCGGACGGCAGCGAGGCCGCCGTAAGCGCCAACGTTGGCGACTCAGTCATGCAAACAGCGGTGAACAATCAGATCCCAGGCATTCTCGGCGATTGCGGCGGCAGCTGCAGTTGCGCAACCTGTCACGCGTATATCGACGACACCTGGAGCAGCCACATGCCAGCGGCGGAATCCTATGAAGTCGACATGCTCACCTGCGCGATGGACGTGCGCGAAAACAGCCGTCTGACATGCCAGATCTTCATGACGCCGGAACTGGACGGGCTGGTGGTGCGTCTGCCCGCTCTGACGGCGTAAGCGCGAGGAGCACGGAGGCCTGCCGCACGACGCCGATCACCACGATGCGGAAGTTTGCGCGGACCTCACTCCTTGCATTCCTCGCCAGTCCCACGAATGGCTACGTGGTGCGGCCAGGAGCCGAAGACGAGACCGCGCTTACGGCGCTTTCGTCAATGCGTCGATCGCGTGCTGTTCGCTGTTGCTCCAGAACGCCGCCCACGTCGGAAATCCTTGCGGAAGACGCGGCTGATACCGATCGCCTTCATACTTGCCGGGCCAGTTCTGCAAGCGCGGCGCACCGGGGCGAGCGAGCCAGTCCGTCGAATACCAATGCTGTTCGTCGCGACGCTCGAAGCACCATTGCCCGTCGCGCCGCACATAGTGATCGAAGTAGCAGATCGCCATCACCACCCACGCTCCGTTGTCCTCGTGCTCCGCGCGACAATAGACGCTTCCCGTCGCATGGTCGGCATCGATGAAATCGACGACGTGGCCGCATATCTGGTGAATGCTGCGATAAAAGCCGCGCAGAACATGCTCGGACCCGTAGAACGTCTTCAATGCCGCGCGCCCTACGCCCCATCGGCCGCAATCGACGTCTTCGGCGAACAGTTGCACCAGGCTGTCCAGATCGCGCGAATCGACCGCGAGCGCGTATCGGACGGGCAACTGTTGGATGGCGAGCTGCGCCTCAATGCGCTCGACACGCGCGAGCAGCGCTGAATCTGTCGTCATGCTTTCCCCTTCCTAGCGTTGGCCATCGCGGCCGGGCGCGCGCGGATTTCGTCGGCATAGTAAGGCTGGTGTGAAAGAAGTCCGCCATCGACGTTGAACACCTGGCCCGTGACGAACGCCGCCTCATCCGAAGCGAGATACACCACCGCGTGTGCAATGTCTTCGGGCTGCCCGAGGCGAGGCGTGAGATGGTGGCTCAGCATCATCTCTCCGGTCTCCCCCGCGTAGTACGCCTGGGTCGCCGGCGTGACGATCAGGCCGGGAGCGATCGCGTTGCAGCGTATCCCCTCCTTGCCGTGCTGCGCGGCGACGTAGCGCGTCAGCGCCTCGATACCGGCCTTGCAAACACCGTACGCGCTGTACCCCAGCGCGCCCGCCTGAGCGGCACCGGAAGAGGTATTGATAATCGAACCGCCGCCTCGTGCGCGCATCAGCGGCAGCGCGCACCGCGAGGCCAGCATGGTGCCGCGAAGATTGATGCGCATCGTGTCGTCCCAGACGCCGACGTCGAGTGCCTCGACTGCCGCATCGACCGTACTGGAAAGCGATGTGGCCGCGGCGTTGTTATGCAGGATATCGAGCCCGCCCCAGGTCTTGAGCGTCAGATCGAACAATGCATCGATCGAACTTTCGTCGCCGATATCGACCTGCACCGGGACCGCGTGCCCCCCCGCTTCGTTAATACGACGAACCTGTTCCTGCGCGCCTTCGAGATTCAGGTCCGCCACGACGAGCAAGGCGCCCTCCTGCGCGAGCATGGCGGCACAGGCAGCGCCGATACCGGATGCGGCCCCGGTCACGATGGCAATCTTTTGCTTCACGCGTTGCATGATCTGCTCCCTGTCTCAGGCCGTTACCGGTGTCCGGCCGCGTGCTGCAACGCGGTCGAGATGAAAGTCGATATCGCCGAACATCTTCTCCATCATCGTCATCTTGCGGAAGTAGTGCCCTACTGGATATTCCTCGGTGAGCCCCATGCCACCGTGCAACTGGATGCCCTGCGCGCAAACGAAGCGATTGGCGCGCGCGGCAACGGCTTTGGCCGCAGAGATGACGCGGCTGCGTTCGGCCGCCGGGCCGTTCAGGTGCGCGATCCCGCAGTACAGCATCGAACGCGCCTCCTGCGTGGCGACGAACATCTCAGCCATGCGATGCTGCAACGCCTGGAACTTGCCGATAGGTTGGCCGAACTGCGAGCGTCCCTTGATGTACTCCGAGGTGATCGCCATCACGGCTTCCATCATGCCAAGGCTCTCGGCCACGCTCGCGAGACTGGCGAGTTCCGTTGCCTGCGTGAGCACCTGCAGCGAGCGTTCAGGTCCGACGATCAATGCATCGTCACTGAGTTCGACGTTGTGCAGGTCGATATCCGCGGCACGCGATCCATCGAGCAAGCGGTATGACCGGCACGTCACGCCCGCGGCCCGGCGATCGACAAGAAAAACGCCCACGCCTTGCGACGCGCCTTCGACTCGCGCCGTCACGAGCAGTTGGTCCGCCGACGCGCCGGCGATCACCAGCGTCTTCGCGCCGCTGATCACGTAACTCGAGGCGCTCCTTAGCGCGTGCGTTTGCGCGTGGCATCCCACCTTGTACCGGCTGCCCGCTTCGCTGTCCGCGAGCGACAGCAGCAGCGTGCCGTCGATGACAGCGGGCAGCAGCGTCTCACGCTGGCGCCGCGCATCGCCTCGGTCGATGATCGTGGCGCAAAGCAGCGCCGTCTGCACGACCGGCTCGAGCGCCATACCGCGGCCGAGCGCCTCCATCACGATCGCCGTTTCAACGAACGAGCACCCGAGACCGCCGACGTCTTCCGGCATCGTCAGCCCGAGCCAGCCAAGTTCGGCATAGGCGCGCCAATGTTCGCGGCTGAAACCCTCTCGCCCCGATGCGATGCGCGTGCGCGCCTCGAATCCATACTCCTGCTGAACGTAGCGCTCTGCGCCGTCCTTCAGCATCAATTGTTCTTCGGAGAAGTTGAAGTCCATGGCTACAGTCCAAATGCCAGCTTGGCAATGATGTTCTTCTGCACTTCGCGCGCGCCGCCATAGATCGTGGATGCGCGAGCGATCAGATAGCCCGACGTGCGGCCGCCCATGTAATCCGGCCAATTTTTGTCGACGGCCAGATCACCCTGCGGCTCGCCGTGGTCGTCGAAACGCATCGCGCGGGGACCGAGTGCGTCCATTTGCAGCTGCGTCACGCGCTGTTGCATCTCCGACCCGCTGATCTTCAGCGCAGAGACGACCGCATCGAGATTGCGCTCGCTCCTCTCTTCCGCAAGGATGCGGAGCACCGACCATTCGAGCGCCATCAGGTCCGCTTCGACCTCCGCGACCTTGCGCGCGAACCCCGGTGTATCGATGAGCCGCACGCCGTCCTCCCGCTCCTGCTCCGCGATGTCTTTCGCGCGCTGCAGCTCGCGTTTGTTGAAGTACAGGAACGCGCTCGCCGTGCGCTCCTTCTCGAGGAGGTACTTCGCATAGGTCCATCCCATGCCGGCCTCGCCCACGAGATGCGACTTCGGCACACGCACGTTTTCGAGGAACACTTCATTCAGGCCCTTGCCGCCCTCGATCGAAACGATCGGACGCACCGTGATGCCCGGGGTGTCCATGTTGACCAGCAGGAAGGAAATGCCTCGTTGCGGCTTGACGCTCGTATCGGTCTTGACGAGGAAGAAGCCCCAATCGGCGATCGTTGCGTCGCTGGTCCAGATCTTCTGGCCGTTGATCACGTACTCGTCCCCGTCGAGCACGGCCGTGGTCTTCAGTCCGGCCAGATCCGAGCCCGCGTTCGGCTCCGAAAACCCCTGGCACCAGAACTCGTCGCCGCGCAGAATAGGCCCGAGAAAACGCTCCCTCTGCCAGTCCGAACCGAACGCGATGATGACGGGCGCCACCATCTGCGTCGACTGCCACCCATAGTCCATGGCATCGGCGTTGTACAGCTCTTCCATGAAGATATGCTTGCGAAGCGCGCTCCAGCCGGTGCCGCCATGTTCGACGGGCCAATGGGGCGCACCCCAGCCGCGCTCGTACAGAATGCGCTGCCATCTGCGGATGTCATCGCGCGCAGGCGGATGCACGCCGACCCGCCAGCGGCGTGAAATGTCGGCCGGCGCATGCTCACTGAAAAACGTTTTGACTTCCCGACGAAATGATTCGTCTTCCTCGCTATAGCCGAAATGCATGCCTGACTCCTGACTCTCTTGCGGCCCCGTTGTCTGCTCTGTCGCGCCACTTCGCCGCGCTTGTGCGGGTGCCCCGCCTAGCGGCCTCTGAAAGCCGGGGCGCGTTTTTCTCTCGCCGCGAGCCGGCCCTCCGCGGCGTCCTCGGAGTTCACCGCAAGCGCCACCGCGTTCAGTTCCTGCGCAAGAAACTCTTCCATGCCACCGCGGTTCAACCTGAACAACTGCTTGGTCAGCCCGAGTGAGAAAGTCGGGCCAGCCGCCAGCTCGCCAGCCAGCTTTTCGGCAGCCGCGTCAAGCTCGCCGTCCTCGACGAGATGACTGGCAAGACCCATATCGAGTGCTTCCTTGCCGCTCAGCCGGCGATTCAGATACATGATTTCCTTGGCGCGAAACTCGCCGCAATGACGCGCAAGCAGATGCACCATGCCGCCTTCAGGTAAGGTGGCGCGCATCAGGAAGGCGGGAATGAACTGCGCCGTATCGGAAACGATGAGCTGGTCCGCGCACAGCGCAAAGCTCCAGGCAATTCCCACGGCAACGCCTCGTACCGCCGCGACCACTGGCTTGTTCAGGTTGTACAACCGAAGCGCGATCTTCTGATACACCGCCATCGATGCGCGCGCGTGCGCCACACTCATCTGCGGTGGCGCGGCGCCGCTGCCCTTGATGTCGGCACCGGCGCAAAATGCGCGGCCTGCGCCAGTGAGAATCACCGCGCGAATCTCCGGATCCTTTTCGATGCGATCGAGGTGGCCGAGAATCAGATCAAGCATTTCCGGCGTCAGCGCATTGAGCTTCTCGGGGCGGTTCAGACACAGCGTCGCAACCGCGCCGTTCAAAGTGAGTTCAACATCCATGATGTTCGGATCTTCGTCTGAGTTTGGTTCGTCCGTTCGACGGTCTGGTCAACTGCCGCGAGCATGCAGGCGGATCATCCCGTCGCCGAACGGCTCGTCGCGGCGCTTGAGCGCTTCCTTCAGGCCAACCGCTTCCATGTCCGCCTTGAACTGCGAGCGGCGCGGCCCCAGGCTCTGGTGAGCCCGTGAGTCGTTTTCCACCGCGAGCCGCTGAAGCGTGCGCGAACCGGCCAGCTCCAGCCCGATGTTGACAATGCGCTTGTTGGCCGCAAGCAGATCGGCATCGACAAAGGACAGACGGCGTGCCAACTCGCCCACCTCCGCTTCGAGCTGCTCTGCCGGCACCGCATCCATGACGAGCCCGATCTTCGCGGCATCGCGGCCCGTCAGCGAGTCGCCAGACAGCAGCAGGCGCTTCGCCCACTGCGGGCCGACGTGATAGAACCACATATGCGCAGGCGGCGAGCCGTTCGCGCGCGTGGCGGGAAAGCCGATCCTTGCGTTGTCGGCCGCGATCACCATGTCGCACGCCAGCGCGAGATCCGTGCCGCCCGCAAGACAGTTGCCATGCACCTGCGCGATGATCGGCTTGTGGATATCGGCCATCAGATTGACCGTCTCCGACTGCCGCTCCATCGACCAGCAGTCGTCGTCGAAGCTGCGAATCGTTCCACGATAGTCCCCCGGATCAGCGGCGTCCGCGGCCCGATCCGAATACGTCGTCACCAGATCGTAGCCTGCGCAGAAGTCGCGGCCAGCTCCCGACAGTACGATCACGTTCACCGATTTGAGGTCGTCAGCTTCGAGCAACGCCGCCTTGAGTTCCTGCAGAAGCGGATTGTTGATGGCGTTGCGCTTGTCCGGACGACTCAGCGTGATGCGCGCAACGCGTTGCGCCACCTCAAACTTCACGCACTCCGATGTTTTCAGCCATTTGGCCATGGTCGATTCCCTCCAATTGAGGCGATTGCCGTTCACCGGGCAAACTGCGCGCGCAGACTTACCTTGCTGATCTTGCCCGTCGGCAGCCTCGGCAATTCGTCGACGAATGCAATGGCTTTCGGACATTTGTAGCTCGCGATCAAGCCGCGACAGAACTCGATCAATTCGGCTTCGCCCGCTTGCTCGCCACGGCGCAAAACGACGATCGCCTTGACGCACTCTCCCCACTTCTCGTGCGGCACGCCGATCACCGCCACGTCGATGACGGCCGGATGCTGGAGCAACGCATCTTCGACTTCACGGCTGTAGATGTTCTCGCCGCCGGAAATGATCATGTCCTTCTTGCGGTCGACGAGGAAAATGTAGCCGTCTTCGTCCTGGTAGCCCATGTCGCCCGAGCGATACCAGCCATCGCGCAGTGCTTCCACCGTCGCCACGCTGTTGTTCCAGTAGCCACTCAACTGCGTCTGCGAGCGCAGCCAGACCTCGCCGGTCTGGCCTTGCGGCAGATCGTTGCCGTGATCATCGACGATGCGCAGGTCGATGCCGGGGCACGGGCGCCCCACCGATGCGAGACGGCGTACCTGTTCCGGAGACCCTTTGGGCTTGACCTCGTGCGCAGGCAACCAGCAGGCGTTGCTCTCGGTCATGCCGTACTGGACCGAAAACACCGGGCCGAGCACCTGAATGCCGCGCGACAGCAGCGGTGCAGGCACCGGGGCTGCCGCCGTGACGATGTTTTCGATGCTGGACACGTCATAGCCCGACAGTTCGGGCACATCGAGGACCGCCTGAAGCATCGCGGCAACCATGAACGTGAAGGTGATGCGTTCTTCGGCGATCGTCGCGAGCATTTGCTTCGGCTCGAAGGTGCGATGCACGACCGTCGTGCCGCCCATCCAGGCCACCGAATTAACGAAGCCAATCCCGCCGACGTGGAATGCCGGCGTCGTCTGCAGCACGCGGGTATTGCCCGAAAACTCCGTCACCAGCGCGCAGCTTTCCGCGGTGACGCACATGGCATGGTGCGTGCGCACGACGCCCTTGGGACGCCCCGTGGTGCCGCTCGTGTACATCAGGTACGCGTAGTCTTCCGGTTTCGAACGGATCGGCGGCCCTTCCACTGGGCCGGCTTTCATCACCGCCTCGAATGAAACGGCCCATTCCGGCGCGTCGCCAATGCAGATGTACTGCTCGATTTCGGGCAGTTGCGAACGCAGTCCGTTCACGACATCGGCATACTGAGCCTCGAATACGAGCGCCTTAGGGGCCGCGTCCTTAAGAATATAAAGAATTTCTGCGGCGGCCAGCCTGAAATTGACGGTTGCCAGAATGAAGCCGGCCCACTCGCATGCACGGTAGCTCTCGTAGTACTCCGCGCAATTCATCGCGAGGATCGCAACCCGGTCCTGACGCCGCAGGCCGCGCTCATATAGCGCTCCCGAAAAGCGGCGTGCACGCTCCGCCAACTGACTGTGCGTCAGACGCCGGTCGGCGTACACGAGCGCCGTGTGGTCGGCATGCAAGCAAGCGTTTCGCTCGATCATCTCGCCAAGGGTTCTCATCTCAATCCTGTCGTTGTTTTGTCAGATCGACTGTTAGCCAGCGAGCGTCTGCGGATCGGCCAACACGGTTCCAATGAATGCGGCGAACCGCGCCGCGTCGGCTCCGTTGATCACTCGATGGTCGTAGCTGAGCGACAGGGGCAGCATCTTGCGCCAGCTGACGCCGCCGTCGTCCGCCGGCGCGGCTACCAGCCGGGTTTTAGTCACGCCGAGAATCGCCACCTCCGGCGCATTGACGATAGGCGTAAAACCAGTACCGCCAAAGCCGCCGAGCGAACTGATCGAAAAGCAACCGCCCGACATCTCTGCCATCGATAAGCCCTTTTCGCGCGCCTTCTGCGAAATTGCTGCAAGTTCCACCGAGAGTTCTTCGACGCTCTTCCTGTCGCAATCGCGCAGCACCGGCACGAGCAATCCGAAGCGCGTGTCCACGGCGACCCCGATGTGGAAGTACTTCTTCAGAACGATGTTTTTGCCGTCACCGTCGAGCGACGCGTTGAATTGCGGGAACTCCTGCAAAGCCCGCACCACGGCTTTGATAAGGAAGACGAGCGGCGTCAGCTTAACCGCCGTGCCCGCCTCATTGCGGGCCTTGCGATAACTTTCGAGCGACGTAATATCAGCGTCGTCGTGGTGGGTCACATGCGGGATCGTCAGCCAGTTGCGCGACAGGAAGGCTCCCGTGAGCTTCTGGATGCGCGACACCGGCTTGACTTCCACCTCGCCGAATTCGGCGAAATCGACCTGCGGCCAAGGCGGCAGATTCGCGCCGAAAGCGGGGACTGCAGCCTCGCCGGGGCCGGTATTCACATTGGACTGCGGTCGCGTAGCAACGGATTCGACACTCATCGCGGATGCCTCTTCGAACGACTGTTGGACAGCGTGACGGCCTGCGGCCAATCAGACGATTTCCGCCAGCACCGTGCCGACGGGATACACCTCGCCAACCTGGGCAACGATGCGCAGCGTGCCCGACGCGGGCGACTCGACCTCCTGAATCGATTTGTCGCTTTCGAGCGCGTAGAGAATCTGCCCTTCGCTCACGGTTGCGCCGTCGTCAGCCAGCCATTCGGCTAGCGTGCCTTCGTTCATGGAAAAGCCCAGTTTGGGAAGCAGAACTTGTGTGGTCATGACCTTGCTCTATTGATGATGGAATTCCGGGTGTTCGTGCCTGTCATTTCAGCGTCGCGCGAACCGCCGATTCGATTTCGGCCACGCCCGGTACGAACGCGTCTTCGAGCGGCTTGGAGAACGGCACGGGGCAGAATTGCGCGCCTACGCGCTGCACGGGCGCCTTCAGCTCGCGAAAGAGGGCTTCGTAGATACGGGATGCGATTTCCGCACCCACGCCGAACGGTTTGACGGCTTCGTGCACGACAACGGCGCGCCCGGTTTTTGCAACCGAAGTCAGGACAGTTTCGGTATCCAACGGAGAGACGGTGCGCAAATCGATCACTTCGCAGGCGATACCGTCTTTCGCCAGCACTTCGGCAGCAGCCATGGCTTCCTGCACGCGGCGGCTGTAGCTGATCACCGTCACGTCGGTGCCCGCGCGAATGACGTTGGCTTTGCCAAGCGGGATCGCCACGCCGCGCTCCGGCGCACTGCCCGGATTCCAGTAGGTCGGCATGTTCTCGATGAAAAGGCAAGGGTCGTCATCACGGATGCAGGACAGCATCAAGCCATACGCATCGGCAGGATTCGACGGTGTGACGACCTTGATGCCGGCAACGTGCGCAAACCAGGCCTCGAGGTAGTCGGCGTGCTGGCCACCCGTGCCGAAGCCCGCTCCCGTCATGGTGCGGATGACGATCGGCACATGGGTCTGTCCGCCCGACATGAACCGCAGCTTCGCGGCGTGATTCACGATCATGTCCATCGCGACGGTCGTGAAGTTCATCAGCATGATTTCCGCCACAGGACGCATCCCGACCATCGAAGCGCCGATTGCCGCACCGATGATGGCCTGCTCTGAAATCGGCGTCGAACGCACCCGCGACGTGCCGTATTTCGACGACAGTCCCTTCGTTACGCCGACGATGCCGCCCTCCTGGCCGTCGGCAACGTCTTCACCCAGCACGATTACATTGGCGTCGGCGGCCATCGCGTCGTCGAGCGCGAAGTTGACCGCCTGGATGGTGTTGATGTTGGTTGGCTGCTGGCTCATGCAAGCACCTCGTCCTTGAAGATGTCGCGCCGAAGCTCCGCGACATCGGGATATTCGCTCGACAGCGTGAATTCGACCGCAGCGTCGATCTGCGCCTCGTGTTCGGCTTCCATCGCAACCAGTTGCTCCTCGGTCGCATGCTTCGCATCGATGAGCCACTGACGGAACAGCGGCACCGGATCCTTCGCGAGCCAGGCGGCCTTTTCGTGCTTGTCCATATAGGCGTCCGGGTCGCCGAACACGTGCCCCTGAAAGCGGAACGTGTTCGCTTCGATCAGCGTCGGGCCGCCGCCGTTGCGCGCGCGTTCGACCGCTTCGTGCGCCGCCTTGTGCATCTGGATCGGATCGTTGCCGTTCACCGTGATGCCCGGCATCTGGTACGCGACGGCGCGCTGGGCGATGTTCGGCGCGGACGTGCCATACGCGTATTTGGTGTGCTCGGCATAGCCGTTGTTCTGGCAGACGAAAATCACCGGCAACTTCCACACGGACGCCATGTTCAGCGACTCGTGGAAGGCGCCAATGTTTGATGCGCCGTCACCGAAGTAGGCCACGGCCACGCGCGACTCACCGCGAATCTGCGCGGCGAGCGCAAGCCCGTTTGCGATCGGCATCGAACTGCCGACAATGCCGGTCGTCACCATGACGCCCGACGCGGGATGCGTGACGTGCATCGGGCCGCCCTTGCCTTTGCACGTGCCCGTCACTCGCCCTCCGAACTCGGCCCAGAGTTCCTTGAGCGGCACACCTTTGGCGATCATGTCGTGGACGCCGCGGTAGATCGTGCAGATGTAGTCGTCGTCGGTGAGACACACCGACATCGCCGACGGAATCACTTCCTGGCCGCGCGGCGAGTAGTACGGCATCACCAGCTTGCCGGCCTTGATAACGGCACGAAAGCGCTCATCGTTTTGCTTGATGAGAGCCATGCGCCTGTAGATGTCGACCAGGACTTCGCTGCTGGGCGGCTGATAGGCATTCATTCGTCACTCTCCTGTGTCACCAGATCTTTTGCGCGCCGCTCGCATGCAGCGCCGCGATGTAACCGAACACGAACGATGCGCCGATGCTGCTGCCGGCGCCCGGATAACACCGGCCAACCACGGATGCCGTGCAGTTGCCGGTGGCGTACAGTCCAGGGATTTGCGAACCGTCGTCCTTCAGCACACGTCCGAACTCGTCGGTCACGAGACCGCCTGCCGTGCCCACATCCCCTGGATACATGCGCACGGCGTAGAACGGCCCGTCCTCGATCGGCCCGAGATTGGGGTTCGGTTTGATGGTCGGATCCCCATGACAGCGATCGAATGCGCGCGAGCCGCGACCGTAATCTTCGTCGACGCCCGTTTCGCAGAAGCCGTTGAAGCGCTTGACGGTCTCGAGCAGTCCCGCACGGTCGATGCTGCATTTCGCGGCCAGTTCTTCGAGCGTGTCTGCCTTGATCATGTATCCACTGTCGAGCCACTTCTGCGGAATCTGGCCCGGCATCGCCGTGCCCCACGGGTAGTACTTACGCTGCCGGCTGTCCATCACGACCCATGCGGGAACGGCCTTACCCGTCTGCTTGTGGCGCTGGTACATGCGTTGACCGATTTCCATGTACGCTCCCGCTTCGTCGCAAAAGCGCTCGCCGTCCTGATCGACCATGATCGAAAACGGCAGCGACAGGTCGAGGTGATGCATGAACGGCAGCGGCGAGCCATCCGGCGCGCGTGCACCTTCGGGCAATTCCTCGTTGGGACCGAGCGACGTCACGACCCACCACGCTTCCTCCATGCAGTCCACTGCGCCGCCGAGCGCAATCGCGGCTTGCAGGATTTCACCGGTATCGCCTGGATTCGCATTGGTCCAGTCCGCGGACGACGGCTGCGGCTGGTACCTGCGGCGCATTTCCGCGTTGTGTGAAAAGCCGCCGGTATTCAGCAGGACGCCTTCGCGAGCGCGCACGCGCAACTCGCGGCCGCTGCGTACCGCGACGATACCGGTCACGCGTCCGTCCTCGACGATGAACTCGCGCACCGGCGTGTCCGTCCAGATCGGCACGTTCGCGCGCAGCGCCATCTGCAGCATGCGCCCCTGAATCGCCGCGCCGTTGGCCACGAGTTCCTTGCCGGTGATCTTCTGATAGAGCATCCGGCCACCCAGTTGCATCGCCTTGCGCTTGCCGCCCCACGTCCGCTTCATCAGGAACAGTTGCGGATACTCGTCCGAGTTGGCCGGCATCGACGGGCCCTTGTAGCGCGACAGACGCGGCGCCCATTCGCCCAGTTCCTTCACGTCGAACAACCTGGCCAGCAGCGACCGGCCACGCGGCTCGCCGCCGGGCAGCGTGTCGTAATAATCGGACCAGCCGTCCGCGTACACGAACTGCATGCCCTGCTGCTCGAGAAACTCGGCCATCTTCGGGCCGGTGCGCAAGTAAGCCTCGCGTCGCGCGTCAGAAGTGCCCGGGCCTTGATAAGTAACCGCCGCATCGAAGTACTGGCGCGCGCGTTCATAGGAATCGCTGACGCCGTGACGCTTCATCACATGGTTGTTCGGAAGCCACCAGACCCCGCCCGAATATCCGGTCGAGCCGCCGACCTTCGCCTGCTTCTCGATGATCAGTGCTTCTTTGCCCACCGACTTGCAGGCAAGCGCCGCACACATCGAACCCCCGCCGCTGCCGACCACCACGAAGTCGTAGGTTGCGTCCCAGTTTGTCGACATCACTCATCCCGCGCGATGAATTCGCGCAGCGCGCGATGGAAGTTCGAAACCGACGATTCCTGCAGCGGATTGGTGCGCAAACCCTTGAAGCCGCGCGACTTCATGCCCTGCTGAACGTTGGTCATGTTCTGGAAGTCCTGCCACAGGATCAGGCCGAAGTTCTCCTGCGCGTTCTCCTTCCAGTCGTCCACGCCGTAATAGAACTCGCGCTTCAACGGCGGCTCCGCCCCAGGCGCGAAGCGCTGCAGCGACCAGATGTCGTAGATGCACGAATCCGGGTTGTCGCCATCCGGCCGCGCGCGATAGAACAACGCGCCGTCCGGGTACGGCAGGAACACCAGATTCGGAAACACGTGCCAGTCCGCTCCCGCGCGACCCAGTTGCTCGAAAGAGATCTCGGGCCAGCCCGCACCCTCGGCGATGGCCGCCTCGCGCTGAAATTCCATCGCCTTCCCAAGGACTTCGAACTGGTTACCCGACGGCGACATTTCGGTCATCAGGCGCTTCGCGGCTTCGTAATCGCGCGCGGTATTGATCGCCTTCAGAGTCTCTTCCATTACCCGGAAAAAGTTCACGAGCCCATGGCGGACGTCTTCCGGCATCGGCTTGCCGGTTCGCGGCGAGGGCGCGCCGATCATCCGCGTAGCCGTCGAATAACCAAACATCCCATGGCGGCCATAGGAGAAACTGCGCGTCACGTCATCGCCGGCGACGTCGAGCAGTTGCGGATGGGTTGCCGCTACGTGATAACCCTCGTTGAACGCTTCGAGTGCAACCTTCCAGTTGCACGGCAGACGAATCGACTTGTACCAGCGGTAGCGCATCTTTTCGAACTCGAAGCAGTTCGTGATCTCCGGCACCGGGTCGAGAAATTTCGCGAGCGGCTCTGCATCCGGATCCATATTGATGAACACGAACCCGCCCCACGTATCGACCAGCAGGTCCGTGAGACGAAGGTCCCCGTCAGCCATGTCCGGGCAACCTTCCCAATCTTGCCTGTCGAGCACACGCGCAAGACTGCCATCCAGATTCCACTGCCAGCCGTGATAGGCGCAGTGAAATTTCGCGGCCTTGCCACAGCCATTAGTCAGGCGCCGGCCACGGTGCTGGCACACGTTGAAGAAGGCCTTGATCTGATCTCCCGCGGTTCGCACCACGATGACCGATTCGCCGGCCACGTCGAAGGTCACGAAGTCGCCCACGTTGGGAATCTCTTCCAGACGGCAGGCGACCTGCCAGATTCGCGGCCAGAGGCGCTCTTTCTCGCGCTCGAGAAACTGCTTCGACAGGTAACTGTCCTTCGGGACAAAATCGAGGCGGACAGTGTGCTCACACGAATCGGGACTGGTGTTACCCATTGTTATCTCCTTCGTCATATGGCCGGCGTAGGCACCGGTTCCGGCTTTTTATGTGGTGGCCGCGCAGTCGACGGCCATATTGCAACTAGCTGTTCAATTATCTTGAACAGCGTTCTGGTCGGTGTCAATCCGGGCGAACGTCAATCGAGCGCCGCGGTCAGTGCCGGGACAGCGTCGAAAAGGTCGGCGCTCAGACCGTAGTCGGCCACCTGAAAGATCGGCGCCTCGCTATCCTTGTTGATCGCGACGATGACTTTCGAGTCCTTCATACCGGCGAGGTGCTGAATCGCGCCCGAGATACCCACTGCGATATACAACTGAGGCGCGACGATCTTGCCGGTCTGGCCGACCTGATAGTCGTTCGGCACGAAGCCGGCGTCGACCGCGGCGCGCGACGCGCCGACTGCGGCGCCAAGCTTGTCCGCGAGCGCGTCGAGCAGTTTGAAGTTGTCGCCGTTCTGCATGCCTCGGCCGCCCGACACCACGATGTTGGCTGCCGCAAGCTCCGGCCGGCTCGATTTCGTCAGTTCCTGGCCGACGAAACGGGCCTTGTCGAAAGCCGCTGCGGATGCGACGCCGCGCGTCGGCGCGGCGGCCGAACCGGTAGCGGCCGCATCGAAAGCGGTCGGACGAATCGTGACGACCTTGATCGCGTCGGACGACTGGATCGTGGCGAGTGCATTGCCGGCGTAGATCGGACGCACGAACACATCGGGGGCCTTGAAAGCGATCACGTCGGAAATCTGCGCGCTGTCGAGCAGCGCGGCTACCCGTGGCATGAAGTTCTTGCCCACGGCCGTGGAGGCCGCGATCACGTGCGTATAACCGCTAGCCAGCGAAACGACGAGTGCGGCCAGATTTTCCGGCAGCCCATGCGCGTATTCGGGTGCATCCGCGACGAGCACTTCGGCGACGCCGGCAACGTTCGCGGCCTGCTCGACTACCGCCGACGCGCCGTGGCCTGCGACCACTACATGAATCTCGCCGCCCGCAGCGCCCGCCGCCGTGATGGCGTTGAGCGTGGCGCGCTTGAGGCTTGCGTTGTCGTGTTCGGCGATAACGAGAATAGTCATGATCAGATCACCTTCGCTTCGTTACGTAGCTTTTCAATCAGCGCTGCAACATCGGGAACCATCACGCCGCCCTTACGCGCCGGCGGCTCGGTCACTTCGAGAACCTTCAGGCGAGGTGCAACGTCGACCCCCAGCGCGTCGGGGCTCAGCGTCTCCAGCGGCTTCTTCTTCGCTTTCATGATGTTGGGCAGCGTCACATAGCGCGGACTGTTCAGACGCAAGTCCGTCGTGACCACCGCCGGCAGATCGAGCGCGACGCGTTCGAGTCCGCCATCGATCTCACGCGTGACGAGTAGTTGTTGACCGTCCACTTCCGTCTTGAACGCGAACGTGGCTTGCGGCCAGCCGAGCAGCGCGGCGAGCTTCTGGCCGGTTTGTCCCGCGTCGTTGTCGATGGCCTGCTTGCCGAGCAGCACCAGTTGCGGAGTTTCCCGAGCGGCCACGGCGGCCAGCAGCTTGGCGACCGCGAGCGGCTGCAGATCCGCATCGCTTTCCACCAGCACCGCGCGATCAGCCCCCATCGCGAGCGCCGTACGCAGTACCTCCTGCGATTGCGTGGTTCCCGCGGACACCACGACGACTTCACTCGCCACGCCCGCTTCCTTGAGGCGCACCGCCTCCTCCACCGCGATCTCATCGAATGGGTTCATGGCCATTTTCACGTTGGCCAGATCGACTCCTGAACCATCGGACTTCACCCGAGGTTTCACGTTGTAGTCGATCACGCGCTTCACCGCGACCAGTATTTTCAATTTGACGCTCCGAACACTTTGTTGAACAATGTTCTATATTCTGAACTCATCTTTTTGTAGCTGTCAACGAGAAGAATGAGGAGAACGTCGCTAGTCGCTCAATTCGACGCCCTCGTTCGACACCATGGAGACGACCAATGAAGCTCTATCGATGTGAACGGTTTGAAGGTATTGCGGGTCTGGCATTGCGCGAGGAACCCGATCCGGCGCCGCCTGGCGCTCATCAGGTACTGGTACAGGTCAATGCGAGTTCGTTGAATTTCCGCGAGTTGCTGCTGATCAACGGTGCGTATCGCGACTGGATGGCGCCCAACTTCATTCCGGCCTCGGACGGCGCGGGCGTCGTGCTTGCCGTCGGCCCAGGCGTGCGGCGCTTCCGACCCGGCGACCGGGTGATGGCCAATTTCGCGCAGAACTGGCACGGCGGCAGTCGCCCGCAACACGCGGATACGCTGGGCCGCGGCGCTATCGTCGAAGGCATGCTGCGCGACAAGGCGGTGCTGAGCGAGGAAGAACTGGTTAGCGTTCCGGATCATCTTTCCGACGAGGAGGCCGCAACGCTGCCTTGCGCCGCGCTCACCGCATGGAACGCGCTGTGCCAGCATGCGCCGCTGCTGCCGGGCCAAACCGTGCTCGTACAGGGCTCTGGCGGGGTATCGCTGTTCGCTCTGCAGCTCGCCCGTCTGTTCGGCGCGCGCGTGATCGCGACTTCGTCGAGCGAAGCGAAGCTCAAACGGCTTGCCGAACTCGGCGCCGACGCCACGATCAACTACCGAGACACGCCGAATTGGGATGACGCCGTGCTGCGCCTGACCGATGGCTTTGGGGTCGATCTGGTCGTCGAGGTGGGCGGCGCCCAAACCTTCGGCAAGTCCATTGCCGCCACTCGCGACAGCGGCCGCATCAGCGTGGTCGGACTACTGACCGGCGCCCCTTCTCCCGGCGAAGGATTCTTCACGCGCGGACTGTCGATCGCGCCGATCCGCGTCGGCTCCCGTCAGGATTTCGAAGCGATGAACCGCGCGATCGGACTGCACAAGCTCAAGCCCGTCATCGACTCGGTTTATGACTTTGCGCGCGTACCGGATGCGCTGCGGCATCTCGAAAGCCAGCAGCATTTCGGCAAGATCGTCATTCGCCACCAGTAAACAGCCTTCGCATGATCGACGGAGTCAGACTATGAAGCTCTTTTCACTGGAAGGACAGATTGCGCTCGTCACCGGCGCGTCGCGCGGCCTCGGCTTCGCCATGGCTAACGCGCTGGCGGCAGCGGGTGCGACGGTGATACTGTGCGCGCGTTCGCGCGCGAGTCTCGAAACCGCCGCGGAATCGATTCGTAAAGCGGGCGGCGACGTCGATATCGAACCGTTCGACCTCACCGATCAGGGCGCGATCAGAAACGGCATGCGCAACGTCCTTGCACGCCACGGACGCATCGATGTCCTGCTCAACAATGCCGGCATTTGCGAGTGGAGTGATTTTCTGCAGTCGAACCTCGACATGTGGCAAAGAACGATGGATACCAACGTCACGGCCGCCTACGTGCTCGCGCAGGAAGTTGCGCGCCCGATGATCGAACGCGGACACGGGCGCATCATCAACGTCGGGTCTTATGTGTCGGTGCTCGGTCGCGAGAAGCTGCAGGCATACGTGGCCAGCAAGCACGCGATTGCCGGACTGACGAAATCGCTCGGCGCGGAACTGGGCCGACACGGCATTCGTTGCAACGGCATCTGCCCCGGCTACTTCCTCACCGAAATGGCCGAGCCTGTCACGTCCAACCCGCGGATGAAGGAAATCGTGCGCTCGCATATCTCGGTGGGACGCTGGGGGAACCCCGAGGAACTCGGCGGCGTCGCGGTTTTTCTCGCCTCCGAAGCGAGCTCTTACATGAATGGGCAAATGCTGATGGTCGACGGCGGGGTCTCGGAGATCCTGAGCTTCTCGATGTCGGTGGTGTAGCGCAACGAGCGGTTCGCCCCAACGCGCCGCGTGACTGCAGGCAAACCGGCCCGCTATCTCCACGGATAGCGGGCCAATTATTTTGTCCTGCCAGGGTGCCGCGCGAAGAGCGGCACCCGTTACGCAGTCACGACCGCAGCGTTGCCTCACCGCTGCAGGCCTCGACCTTCGCGGAACCGGCGGCGCCGCCCTTCGCCACTGCTTTACGCGAAATGCCTTGCAGCAGGAAATGCGACAGCGCCGGAATGAGGATCAGCGCGCCGATCATGTTCCACAGGAACATGAACGTGAGCAGGATGCCCATATCGGCCTGGAACTTGATCGGCGAGAACGTCCACGTTACGACGCCGGCAGCCAACGTCACACCGACCAGCGCCACGACCTTCCCGGTGAACTGCACCGCGTGCCGATAGGCTACACGCAGCGGCTGCCCAGCGCGCTGATACGCGAGCTGCACACTCAGCAGATAGAGCGCATAGTCGACGCCGATGCCCACGCCGAGCGCGATCACCGGCAGCGTTGCCACCTTCACGCCGATGCCGAGCTTGACCATCAGCGCCTCGCACAGCACCGACGTGATCCCGAGCGGCACGACCGCCACCACGACCGCGCGCCAGCTGCGGAAGGTGATGAAGCACAGCAGGATCACCGCCGCATACACCATCAACAGCATCGTGCGGTTCGCCTTGGCGACAACGACGTTCGTCACCGCGTCGATGCCCGCCGACCCGGCGACCATCAGGAACTGATGATCGGCGTCGCTATGGGTTTTCGCGAATGCCTCTGCAGCCTCCATCACGCGCGACAGCGTCGCCGCTTTGTGATCGGTCAGATAGGCGATGACCGGTGCGGTGCCGCAGGTCTGGCTCAGCAGATCAGGATGATCGAGCAGGATCTGCCACACCGTCTTGTTCACGATCGAAGGCACGCGGTCGATCGTGTACCACTTCGGGTAGCCCTCGTAGAACCCGGACGTCACCCAGCGCGCGAGACCGCCGACCGAGGTGGTGGTCTGCACCCCCGGCACGCCCCGCAGTGTGGTTTCGAGCCGGTCCGCCTCGAGCACCAGCGGGAAGTTGTTGGCGTCGCAGGTGCCGTGCGACGACTTGCCGATCACGACGAACAGGTCGCTCGACAGACCGTAGTGCGCGTTGGTGTACGCGTTGTCGAGGTTATAACGCGACTCCGGCCTGAGTTCCGGCGCGCCCGAATCGAGGTCGCCGATCTGCAGGTGCTGACTGATCGACAAGCCGAACACCGTAAGCGCCGCCGCACAAACGATCGCACCGACAGCCCAGCGGCGCTCGGTGAAGCGATCAAGCAGATTCCACAACGCGCCCGCCGACGAGGTGCCGCGCGCGTCGTTCTGCTCGCCACGCACGCTGCGTCGAGCAGCCGACGGACTCACACCAATGTATGACAGTAGTACCGGCAGCAGCAGCAGGTTGGTGAAGACCAGCACGCCCACGCCAACGCTCGCGGTAAATGCCAGATCCTTGATTACCGGAATGTCGATCACCATCAGCACGGCGAAGCCAACCACGTCCGCGAGCAACGCCGTGAGACCGGCGAGGAAAAGCCGCCGGAACGTGTAGCGCGCCGCCACGTAGCGATGCGTGCCACGCCCGATGTCCTGCGTGATCCCGTTCATCTTCTGCGCGCCATGCGAGACGCCGATCGCGAAAACGAGAAACGGTACGAGCACCGAGTACGGGTCTAGCACATAGCCGAGCGTGCGAATGATGCCGAGCTGCCAGACCACCGCAATCAGCGAACACGCCACCACCAGCAGCGTGCTGCGATAGCAGCGCGTATAGAGAAAGATCACGACGAGGGCGATCCCCGCGGCCACGCCGAAGTACATCGCTACCAGCTTGAGTCCGTCGATCAGGTCGCCGATCAGCTTCGCGAAGCCCACCACGTGAACCTGCACCTCGCCGCGGCCCTCCGCTTTGATGACCTCGTCGATCCGGTGCGAGAGCTTCGCGTAGTCGAGCTGCTTGCCGGTATCGGCGTAATGATCGAGCAGCGGCAGCTGGATCATGCTCGAATGCAGATCGTTCGACACGAGGCTGCCCACGATGTTGGCGCGGGCAACGTTGGTGCGCAGCCGTTCGACTGCCTGCGCGGACGCGTCGAAGCCGTCCGGCATCACCGGTCCCCCCGCGAAGCCGCGCTCAGTGACCACGTTCCAGCGCACGATCGGCATCCAGAGCGACTTCACGCCAGGCCGGTCGACGCCCGGAATCAGGAACAACGCGTCGTTGATTCGCCGCAGCGCCGCGAGATATTTCGGATCGTAGATGTCACCCGACGGATTCTCGACGACGATCCGCAGCGAATTGCCGAGTCCTTTCAGATCCGCCTTGTTGGCGAGGTAGTTTTTGATGTACGGATGCGACAGCGGAATCATCTTCTCGAAGCTCGCATTCACATCGAGCCGCAGCGCCTGAAATCCCAGCACCGCCGTAATGATCGCGCAGATGATGATGAGCCACGGACGCCGGTTGAAGATCAACCGCTCGAGCGCGTTACCCGAGCGCGTATCGAACTCGGCAAGATCCGCCACCACGGGCATCTTGTCGAATTGGGCATTGTTGCCGCCAGCCATGTCTGCTCCCCCTTAGTGCGACTTCGACAATGCGATCCGCGACAGGCCGGCCGCACCGGCCAGCACCGCGGTGTCGCCGCGCAGCTCCATGGCGAAGATGCCGCCTGGCTGGCTCGCGCCAAGTGTATGAAAGCTTGCTCCGTGGTCCGCGCTCTCGAGCAGTTCGCCCGCCTGCGTCGCGAGAATCAGATGACCGTTCGGCAATTCAGCCGAAGCGAGAATGCTCGCGCCGGTCGGCAGCGTGATCTTGTCCCACGTCGCGCCGCCGTCGGTGGAGCGATAGGCGCTGCCGAGCATCCCGTAGACGATCAGCGCGTCGCCCGACGAAGCGAGACCGAAAAAGCTGCCCTTCGAAGGCGTCGGCACCGCGACGAAACGCTGCTTGCCGGGATCGAGCCTGAGCAGCAAGCCCTGCTCGCCCGCAATATAAAGCGTCCCGTTGATGCGGCGCATCGCATGCAGATTCAGTGCGTTGGGATTGTCGACGCGGTCGAACCAGGGCACCCAGCTCTTGCCGCCGTCGTCGGTATGAAAAATGATGTTGAACGAACCGATGACCCAGCCGGAACGCTCGTCATCGAACCAGACGTCGAGAAACGGACGGCCTCCGTGGTCTGCTTCAAAGCGTTCGGCCTCTTCGCGCGATGCCTTGAGATCAGGTGAATCGCCCTGTTGCTTCGCGTAGTACTCGCTCATCAGCCTGGCCGCCTGCTGGCCGTCGAGCTGTCGCGTCCAGCTATTGCCACCGTCGGTGGTATGGAGCACCTCGCCGTCGTGTCCGACCGCCCAGCCCTGCGCGGCCGACTTGAACGTAACGGCCACCAGATCGGAACTCACCGGCACCTGTATCTGGCGCCAGTGCACGGCGGCGTCGTCCGATACGAGAATTGCTCCGCGCGGACCTACCGCGACCAGGCGCTGTCCGGCCTGCGCCAGCGCCATCAGCGGTTCATGCGCGGCATGCGGGTTGATGACGGCGGGCGAGCGCATCGGGTCGGCGAATTCGGCATAGACCGACCCGCTCGCGGCGCATGCCGCGGCGACGATTGCCAGCCAACGAAACAGGGTCTTGCGCATTGTGTCTCCTTCACAGTAACTGGCGATCGATCACGCGAACAGTCCTGAGTTTTTTATGAAAACTTCCTTTTGCGCCATGCCATAGCCGGCACGGCGCACGTGCTACGCCCTACCTTGTGCCTGGGCCGGCGGTACAGTGAACTCCTGAATTGGGCAGCGAGGATCGGCGTGCCGCTCGAGTCGACAAGCCACGTCTTCACATTATTGCGCTGCGCCGTACCCACGTAGCGCAGTTCCCAATCCCACAACGCTTCCTGACCGTCCTTCGGCACCGGGAACGGCTTGCCGCCGAATGCGCCGGAAACGAACAGGCCATTCTTTTCGAGCTTCGCGTTCTGCTGGTGATGCATCCCGCCAGGCAAGCCGGGCAGGACGCATCACTCAATACCTCATCCTCAACTCGGCGCGCAACTAGCGCACACCCGCGGATTGCATACGCTCCGGCGTGAAGTAGTCATTTGGGAAATTCACGTTGAAGAAAATCCCGGGCGAGTCCGCCGGATGGCTGCCGAAAATGTAGATGCCGCTGTTGAAGTCGTAGAACCAGTTACCGAGCGAATACGGCACCTTGTAGTCGTACGCGGGAACCGTGGTCTCAAAGCCGGCGCGATAGAGCTTGCCGGACTGGTCGTAGGCATCCATCATTCCCCCACCGCCATCCTCGTCGAAGTACAGCGTCTTCTTGCTGTAGATGTGACGCGCGCCCGGCTTGAGCGTCAGATCCACGACCCATACGCGGTGCAGTTCCCACCGGACATAATCGGGATTCACGAAATGCGGCGTGGTGATCTTGCTGGCCGGCGTGTCGTACTGCTGCTTGTAGTCGTTGTACGGAATGTACATTTCTTTCTTGCCGACCAGCTTCGCGTTCCAGCGATCAATCTTGCCGTAGAACAACTGGATGTCGTCCATCGTGATCGCGCCGGAATAGCCGGGGTTCGGCGTGTCGTAGGCGAGATCGGGCGCCACGCGCACGCGGCGTTGGCCCGGGTTGTATTCCCACGATTGCTGATCGTGATCGGCCGAATCCGTGAAGTACCAGAAGAGCGTCGTGTCGCCAATCAGGCGGGCCGGTGACGCGTAGTCGTTATATACCTGATACCAGATCGCGAGGGGACCCTTCTTGCGAAACTCCGCTTCGTACTTTGGCTCGAAATACGGATAGAGCAGCGAACTCTTGAACTGCGCAGCAAGAATCGGCGTGCCGCTCGAATCGACGAGCCACGTCTTCACGTTGTTTTTCTGGGCCGTTCCGACGTAGCGTATTTCCCAGTCCCACAGCGCCTCCTGACCGTTTTTCGGCACCGGGAACGGCTTGCCGCCGAACGCCCCATCGATATAAAGGCCGTTTTTTTCGAGCTTGGCACTTTCCGCGTTCTTTTCCGAGTTCTGAAGGTACCAGTCCGGATACGAAGCCGAGCGGTGCGTCGGGTAAATGTCCATCCGGTAAGTCGGATAGCGCTTGAACAGCTCGATCGAGGCGGCGCTCAGTTTGTCGGCGTATTGCTGATAGTTCTGAGCGGTGATTTGCAGAACAGGCTTTTCACCAGGAAACGGGTCCGCCCATTTACCGGAGTCGGCCTTGAACCCGGTCGGAAAGTCCTTGATGCCCCCCGTGTATGCCGGAATCGTACCGTCCTTGTTGCCGGCAATTTCCGCGCCGAACGGCGTGATCCCACTCTCGATTGCCAGCGTATACGGTGAGGCCCAAACCGCGGCGAGTATCGCCAGCGCCTTAAGAAGCTTTGGGAATCTTTTCACACGTGCCTCCATCATCAAAACGTTGTCTGATAGGTAATGCCGATCCACGACTTGTCGCTGTACGGTGCACCGAGCGCCGTCGCGGCTCCCGCCGTTGAGTACCCCTTCTTGTTCATGTAGTAGGTGTAGGTAATGTCCACCTCATGCTTGTTGTAGATCGTGAAATCAAGCCCGACCACGAAGGTGTTCTGCCCCTGTGATTCGGCCGCTGGCGTGATGACAGATGAGTAGCCCTTCAGATTCAGATTAACGAACAGCGGCATCGTCAAATCAACCCCAGGGAATACCTGATACCACTGCGGGCTCGCACCAATGCCGATCCCGGCCCAGAAGCGCGTCGAGCAGTTGTTGAACGCGGAGTTGCCCGATGCCGAACATTGGCCCGTGGTGTCATAACTGGAGTTGGCAAAATTCCGCGCATTCGATTGCACGCTTAGCAGCTCGTTGAACGCGAATTCCGCCTGCAGGAACATGTTGTCCCACAAGGGCGTCTTGCCGAACGACTGCGTGACGTTCAGCAGACCGTGCAGCGTGCGACCCGTCGGCGCATCGTTGACCGTCGTCGTGTTGACGGCATTGAGTGGCATGTTCCAGCGATATGACAGCTCGCCTGCCACTGCCGCGCTGCCGACCGCACTGTTGAAGCCAGCGCCGATCAGGTTCACGTCGTTGCCGTACTTCGCCGTAACACCGGGAAGGTTGGTGCCTGGAAAGAGTTCCGGTCCGGCACCCGGGAGTAACACCGCCGCCCACGGCATCTTCATGGCGAAGTGGCGGTACGTGAATTCATAGGTCGTTGCGATCGAATCGACGCGCCACTTGCCGTCGATGCCGATATCGCCGATCTGGCCTTTCGTCGGCGCGATGCGCGGAATCGCGAATGTGCCCAGCCCCGGAATGTTTTGGTAGCTGGCGATCGGAGGGCCGTAAAGAATAGGATCGGCACCGCCGAAATATGTGCCGCCTTCAGGCAGCCGATCGTGATTCCATTCGAACGTGTACTGCGCGCCGAGAGAGAACGTGTCGGTAATGCTCGTCGTCACGTTGGCCTGAGCCGTCGGCAACACGATTTCCTTGAGCGAAGCGCTCGGGCTCTGCGTCAGTTTCATCAGGTCGAGCGGCTGCTGACCGATGGCCACCGAGTTCGCGCCACCCAGCGTAGCAAACGCCGACTGCCCCCAGGTGACTGCCGTCCGGCCGAGCTTGACGTTGACAGAGTGACCACCGAGGTCAAAAGTGTGGAACACGAACGCATCACGCAGCTCGGCGCTCGGCCCCTGGTAGTACTTCTTGATGTAGCTGGTGTACTCGTTGTTCGGATAGTTCGGAGGAAATGCAGGATTGCTCGTATTGTGATTCTTGAACGTCGGGTCGTACCACGCGTCCATACTGATGCGGAAGCCGGACGTGTCCTTGTACTTGAAATCGAATTCGCTGTAGAGGTTCAGCCTCGACTGGATCGTGCTGAACTTCGGCGTCGATAGATCGCCTTCGTCGTAGGTCGGGCTGTTCGTGTAGAAGTGGCTCGGGTTCTGAAGCCGGATGCCGTAGTCCGCACGCACCGTGTTGTCCCATTCCATGTCGATGTCCGGGTTCGGCACATCGAAGTGGAAGGCGTTGGCGTTCGCGCTCCACAACCCGCACGCTGCAGCGATGCAGGTCGCGTGCACGCCAAGGCTTATCGCACTTGGCTTTAGACTCTTCTGTTTCATGCGTCTCCTCTTGTCTTTGTCGAGCTGCCGCAGAAAAGGCCCAGGCCGTTGGACTGCCGCAGACTTTTGCAATGAAGCGAAACCGGCCTCCCTACCTCGTCAGCATCGCGCCTCACATACTTCCAACCTCGCAACCAGAATGCGAATGCTGTTCGCAAAGATAAACGCCCGAAACTCGACTGTCAACGCTCGCTCACCCCTAGGTGATGCAATTTTACGAACGACGTTCAAGATGCGGGGTAAACGTGGATTTGAGTTGGTGATGAACTCGAAGCGGTCCGCGCATGGCCAGGGTCGCAGTGGTGCCCAATGCGTGCGGAGCGCGTGACGCTGACGAGACAGTGGCGACGCTTGCATTTTCGAGGTGTCCGATTCGACTGCGCGGATTGGCAGTGCAAACCATGGATGGCTTTCGGAAAACGCAGTACAGGCCACGATGAGCCCGCCTTTCGTCTTTCCATTCAAGCGCGAAAGCAGGTGAATCGCAGAAGCAGCAGAAAACGCTTGTGCGATCGGATCAGTTTCCTTTGCAGTCCTTTTGTATAGGCTGGTCATGGACCGCGATCAGACGAATCCCTTATCCCGTTCCTGCGTAGAAGTGCCTTTCTGGTTTGCGGGGAGGAGGCGGGAACACGCGCCATGCCCCGTCGTCGTGCCGAAAGAAGAATATCGCGAGGGAGTTCTCAGCGGCGGACGACCGGGCAAGTACCCACCTCGTCTGGCCTGAATTTGCGAAAGTACATCGGGTGATGCGCACCGGGGTGGTTGAAGTGGGCGCAATCCACTTTTCGATCAGCGAACGCAAAGAACCTTCCGCAACCTTCATGTCCAGCTCCTTCTACGGCCTGTGCGCGCTGCTGACATCACAACCGCGAACGCAAATTGGCGACTCTAACCGGCCAACCCCAAACCCTGCGAATCTGCTGCTTCGGCTTTGCGACACAGCGGGAATGGTCGGGTTCCGGCGTAATGTGTCGATTGACTAAATACTAGTAGTCAGCCGACCCATTATCAAGCCCAGATAACACTAGGGAAAATGCTGGTATGGACAAATCTACCCTTTATTCGGGTAGGATATGTGATGTCACTAGTGACTGGATCAGACTCTATCTAAAAGCTAATTAGTCGGCAGACACATATTTATTCGTCATCTGACTATCATCAGATTAATGCCGGCGCTGCCCGATCAGGATCGAACGCCGCTCGTATCAGGCGGGGTATAGCCCGCAGATACACATCCCGGACTGGCAACAAGCGAGAGGACAGCAGACGCCAAGGAGACCACAACAGATGAAAGACCTGACCATCTCATCGGCAGACCTCGGCAACACGGCAGCAGACGGGCCCAAACGGCGCGGGAACAGAACGACCCGCGTGCCCGCCATCATCGAAGTGGCGATCGAGGTCTTCGCATCCGAAGGTAACGCTGGTTTCACTCAACGCCGAATTGCCAGCGAGGCAGGGATTCGACTGAGGACCCTGCAGCACTACTTCAGCACCCGCGAAGAACTATTGCGGGCCACGATCGAGGCATACACGGATCGCTATTTCGAGCACTATCGGGCGATCGCCCAAGACAAATCCCGGTCACCGGAAGCGCGACTGGATGTCATCGTCGACGAGGCGTTCTCCGTACTGACGGCGAGCGGCGGAAAACGCGTCAGCGCCTTTGTGCTGGAATCCTGGAGCCTCGCAGAGCACGAGCCCTTTCTCCATGTCCTGATGGCGAAATCTACTGCGGATTTTCAGGGTCTCCTGGCGGAACTGATCGCGCAGATAAACCCAACCTTGCCTTCGGGAGAATGCACGTTGCGCGGCGCCCTACTCCTTTCGCATCTGCACGGTCTGGTCGTCTTTCTTCGCCGGTCCGGCGCGGACACAGTTAATGCGGACTCGTTCCGTCACGCCATGAAGGTCGTCTGGCGAGCGTTGAGCAAGGCATCTCCATAAAACTACAAGGCAGGTTCTCGTGCCAGAATCGCGCCCGGATGGAGCGGTTGGCGCGCCACGTGACGGGCGCACCGAGCCGCAGATCGCCTTCTACAGACGCACATGATCACAAGGGCCAGCTCAGGCCATTGTGACCGATCCTCAGCGGACCACGTCCCAGACAAGAGGCAAGTGGTATAGCGTGCCGTTCACACCTCCGTGGACACCCGCTTTCTCGCCAGGCTTGATCTGGAAATCGGGAATCCGCTTAAGCCATTCCTGAAGAAAAACCTTCAACTCCACGCGCGCAAGGAACGAGCCGGGACAACGATGCGCGCCATTGCCGAACGTCGAATGAATCGGCGTGGGCCGAGTGAAATCGACGCTCAGCGGATCGTCGAACTTTCTCTCGTCCAGACCGTGCAGTGTGGTCGGCATGATGAGCATGTCACCCGTCTTCATCTGCACGCCCTTGTACTCGAAATCGTGTGTGATCCGCCGCCCTTGATTGACCACAGGGAAGCGCCGCAGAAGCTCGTCCACGGCCTTCTGCGTCAGTTCGGGGTTGTCGATGAGCTGCTTGCGGTGGGCCGGGCTCCCGGCGAGGAATCGCGCGATAAAGCCCATTGCCGAGGCAACCGTGTCGAGGCCGCCAATCAGCACGAGACCGCAAAGCCCCTTCACTTCTTCGTCGGTGAGCGCGCGCCCGTCGATCTTCGAATGGACAATCTTGCTGATGAGATCGTCACCCGGGTTCGCACGGCGTTCCGCAATCTTCACCCCCAGGTACTGAAAAATGGCACCGAGCGCCTTGAGCTTCTCGTTCGCATCGACCGGGCGGACCATCTTGTCAGCGAGGCCGAGCAAGTACTCGCGATCCTCGGCGGGCAGCGCCACCATGTTCATGAAAATGCCGATCGGAAGATGCTGCGCAAACCCCGATACGAATTCCACCTCGCCCTTAGGATAAAAGCCGTCGATCAGTTCGATCGCCATTTCGCGCGCCTTCTCCTCGAGCTTGCCGATTGCCTGTGGCATGAACGCAGGCGCGATCAGCGCGCGATAGGCGGTGTGCTGCGGAGGATCGAAGAAGATCGGCGGCAACGGTTGATGCTCGACGAGCGGCACTGTCAGTTGCTTCGACGAGAAATTCTCGTAGTCCTTGAGGATGTGATAGATGTCATCGCCGCGCGTCGCGATCCAGTGTCCGCCGTTGCGGGGTGTCCAGAGAATGTCGGGAATGCCTTCGGCGTGCAACTGCTTGAGCGAGAGATGGTAGTCGTCTTCGGCACCGGGCGGATTGTAGATATCGATGTCGAACACGCGTTCAGGCAATACGTGCGCGGGAATTGGCGCCAGCTCCGGAGTCGCGCCATGAGCAGCTACTGACATTAGTTATCTCCTTTCGAATCGACCGGTATGAGCGGTCGGGACCATTCTTCATCTGATTAACCGCAATTAGAGGAACGCGCCGTACAGCTCGATATGGTGTTCGGTGTTTCCCCAGGTCATGTCGATGCAGGTGAGCCGCTTCACGTACCACCCCACCGCAAGTTCGTCCGTCATGCCCATCCCTCCGTGCAGTTGTACCGCTTGCTGCGCCACGAAGCGTGCACTGCGGCCAATGAGCGCCTTTGCGGCTGTAACAGCACGATGGGCTTCCAGGTCATCGTCCTCGCCAAGTTTCGCGGCAGCAAAGAAGACCATCGATTTCGCTTGCTCTACCGCGGTCAAAATATCGGCGGCGCGATGCTGCAGCGCCTGGAATTTGCCGATCGGCGAACCAAACTGCTTTCGCGTGCGCAGGTATTCAAAGGTCAGATCGCTCAGCCGCGACATGGCGCCGACCGCTTCCGCGCACAGCGCAAAAATGCCTTGATCGACGGCCCATTCGAGCAATGGGTAGCCCTGATCGACGGCACCGATGACAGCCGTTACACCGACGTGTACGTCGTCCAGCACTACCTCGGCGACACGCTGGCCATCGAGTGCCGGAAATCCTTTGACGCTCACGCCTTGCGTTCGCGCATCGACGGCGAAGAGTGTGATGCCGTGCCTGTCGGGCTGCTCGCCTGCGGTACGCGCCGAAACCAGCAGAATGTCCGCGCTGTCGCCGTGCAGTACGACGCCCTTCCGTCCGTTCAGGACGAACCCGTCACGCGTTGGCTCTGCCCTCGTCGCGACGTTCCACAAATCGAAACGCGCACCAGGTTCGAGCGTCGCGAGCGCGGTCTTCAGGCTGCCGTCGGCGATGCCGGCCAGCAGCTCAGCCTTGCGCGCCTCGTGTCCTGCGCGCCCGATCAGCTTCGCGCCGATCACAGCCGTCGAAACAAACGGCTCCAGTACGAGCCCACGGCCGAAGGCCTCCATCACGAGCATGGTCTCGACCGGCCCCGTGCCAAGGCCGCCATGGTCCTGCGGCACGTTCAGCGCCAGCACGCCCATTTCGGCGAGCGTAGTCCAGTGCGCAGCCGACCAGCCCTCGGGAGTAGCGGCGAGACGGCGCCTCGCCTCGAAGTCGTATTCCTTTTCGACGAAACGGCCGACCACGTCGGCCAGCATCCGTTCCTCTTCAACCAGCGTGAAGTCCATGGCGTGTCCTCAGATGCCGAGCGCCTGCCTGGCGATGATGTTTTTCTGCACTTCAGTCGAACCGCCGTAGATCGAAATCTTGCGCCAGTCCAGGTAGTGCGCGGCCAGCGCGTTGAGCAGCTCGCCGTTCGCGGTTTCGCCGCGCCAGTCCGCCTCCAGTGCTTCGCTTACAAATGGCACCGCATAGGGGCCTGCGCATTCCATGATCAGCTCCGTAAGCTCCTGCTGAATCTCCGAACCGCGGATTTTCAGCACCGAAGCCTCCGGTCCGATGGGACGTCCTGCAGTTTCGGCTGAGACGACGCGCAGCAGCGACCATTCGTGCGCGATCAAATCGATTTCCACCCTGGCGATGCGATCGCGAAAGCGAACGTCCTCGATGAGAGGCTTGCCGTGCTTACGCTCGGTGCTGGCAATCTCCTTCAGACGTCGCATGAAACGCTTGCAGTTGCCGAGGCCGGCGATATTGGTCCGCTCGTGGCCGAGCAGATACTTGGCGATCGACCAGCCGCGATGCTCCTCACCGACGAGATTGCTCACTGGCACTGCCACATTGTCGAAGAACACTTCGTTGACGTCGTGGCCGCCGTCAAGCGTGCGGATGGGTCTGACCGTAATGCCGGGCGTGGACATATCGATCAGCAGGAACGAGATGCCTTCCTGTGGGCGGCCGCTGCCATCCGTGCGGACCAGGCAGAAAATCCAGTTCGCCCATTGGGCAAACGAGGTCCAGATCTTCTGGCCGTTGACGACGTAGAACGGTTGAGCGTCGCGCTCGACGCGGTCCGCACGCGTCTTGAGCGACGCCAGATCGGAACCCGCACCCGGCTCGGAGTAACCCTGACACCACCAGTCCTCCATCGAGATGATGCGCGGCAGGAACCGTTCGCGCTGCGCGTCGGTGCCGAACTTCTGGATTACAGGTCCAACCATCGAAAGGCCAAACGGCATCTGGCGCGGCGCGCCGGCGGTAAAGCATTCCTCGTCGAAAATGTTGCGCTGCGCGGCATTCCAGGCGGCGCCGCCGAATTGCGCGGGCCATGCAGGTGCGCCCCATCCCTCCCCGGCCAGAATGCGTTGCCAGCGCACGTAGTCTTCGCGCGGCACGTGGCGAAAGTTCAGCACCCGTTCACGAATGTCGTCGGGCAAATGAGTCGCTACGAATCCGCGCACCGTGGCGCGAAATTCCTTGTCGGTGGGACTCTCTTTCAGGTCCATCGTCAGGCTCCAGTCGCGGCCCGGCAAAGCACGTCGGCGCTGCCGGGCGCGGTTTCAGGCAATTTCCACGATTCCGTTGTTCAGCACCACCACATCGCGTGCGTCGACGCGCGCCCGCAGATGCAGACGCGTGTCACTGTCCCGCCAGAACTGGAAGCGCACTTCTTCGCCGGGATACACCGGCGCAGTCAGGCGCAAGGCGAGTCGCTTCAGACGCTTTGCGTCGTTGCCCGCGAAGGTGCGAATCGCGGCGTAACCCGCGATGCCATAGGTCGCGAGGCCGTGAAGAATGGGCCGGTTGAATCCGGCTTTCGACGCCACCTCCGGGTCCGCGTGCAGCGGGTTGGCGTCGCCCGAAAGGCGGTAGATCAACGCTGCATGCGCGCCGGTCGAAAACACGTATTCCGCGTCCGGCGCGCGCTCCGGCACAGCCGGAAGCGCTTCGGGCGGCGCGTCGCTCGCGCCCGACCCGGCGCTGAACCCTCCGTCGCCGCGCAGAAAGGACACCTGCCGGACTTCGGCAAGTTGTTCGCCGGTCAAGGCGTCGATGATGTCACGCTTGAGTTCGACGATCGCGCCCTTGCCCGCGCCCTTGTCCGAGATGCGGCTCACCCGCGTCTTGCTGACGATGGTCGCTGCAACCGGCATCGGGCGCATGAAGCGAACGTCCTGCTCACCGTGCACGAGCTTCAGGTAGTCGATGCCCGTACGCGAATCGCGCATCCACGATTTCGGCCACGCGAACGCGGCCGCGCAAGTCGGCATCGCTTGCAGGTCCTTTTCATATACGTAGCGCAGCTGTTCGGCGTCCAGCGGGTCTGCGCCCAACCCGAGACCCAGCGAATACAGCATCACGTCGCGCTCGCTATATGTCTGCGTGACATCTTCGATCGGCCAGTTCTTGACGACTTCGTAATTCAGCATGAGGTGGTAGTCCTGTGTGTGCTCAGTAGTCCGTGAAGTTGGGCTTGCGCTTCTCGAGAAAGCTAGCCATGCCTTCCTTGTAGTCATCGCACTGATTGGCGATCGGCATGTCCAACCCGGCGTACATCACAGCCTCGTGGGGCGTCTGGAACGGCACCTCCCAGACCTGCTCCTTCATGATGCGCATCGAGCGCGGCGAGCAGTACTCGGCCATTTCACGCGCGTACGCGTAGGTCTCCTCGACCAGCTTGTCCGCCGGAATTGCCCGATTCACGAGTCCCATACGTTCGGCTTCGCGCCCCTTGATCTTTCGTCCCGACAGCAGCAGGTCGAGCGCATGCGCCTGGCCGACGTGGCGCGCGAGTATCCAGGCCATGCCGTATTCCGCGCTCAGGCCGCGGCGCGCGAATGCCGTCGTGATGGTCGCGTCTTCGGACGCAAAGCGGATGTCGCAGAAAAGGGCGTGGATCAGGCCAATGCCGACGGTGGCGCCGTTGAGCATCGCGATCACCGGCTTCGGAATGGCCGGGTAGTAAGAGCAGCGCGTTTGCCAGTCGGCGCGCTTGCGCATATCGAACGGACGCGGAAGCTTCGTCATGAGCGCGGCGGGATCACCGCCGAAGCTGTGAATATCGCCGCCCGCGCAAAACGCCTTGCCCGCGCCGGTGAAAACGATCACGCGAACGCCACGGTCCGAGCCCGCTGCGTGCATCGCCTCGTACACTTCGGTCGCCACCTGGTCGTTCCAGGTGTTCATGTGTTCCGGGCGGTTCAGCGTGATCGTCGCTACCCGGTCCTTGACGTCGTACAGAATGGTCTCGAAGCGCATGATCTCCTCCTCGAAGTTCAGAATGAACGCGGCAGGTCGAGCACGTGCTCGGCGACGTAGGACAGAATCAGGTTAGTCGAAATCGGCGCCACCTGATAGAGCCGCGTTTCGCGGAACTTGCGCTCGACATCGTATTCGCAGGCGAAACCGAAGCCGCCATGGGTCTGCAGACAGGCATTGGCGGCTTTCCACGAAGCCGTGGCCGCGAGATGCTTCGCCATGTTCGCTTCCGCGCCGCACGGTTGATGGTTATCGAACAGTTCGCAGGCCTTGTAGCGCATCAGATCCGCCGCGCGCACGTCGATGTATGCCTCGGCGATCGGGAACTGGATGCCCTGGTTCATACCGATGGGCCGGTCGAACACGATACGCTCGCTGGCGTACTTCGACGCGCGCTCGACAAACCAGTAGCCGTCGCCGATGCACTCGGCCGCGATCAGTGCGCGCTCGGCGTTGAGTCCGTCGAGGATGTACTTGAAGCCCTTACCTTCCTCGCCAATCAGGTTCTCTTCGGGAATCTCCAGATTGTCGAAGAATAGTTCGTTCGTCTCGTGATTGACCATGTTCGGAATCGGCCGCACGGTCAGGCCATTGCCGATAGCCTGGTGCAGGTCCACGAGAAAGCACGACAGCCCATCCGACTTCTTCTTCACGTCCGACAACGGCGTGGTGCGCGCGAGCAGGATCATCATGTCCGAGTGCTGCACGCGTGATATCCACACCTTCTGGCCGTTCACCACGTACCGGCCGTCTCTTTTTACAGCAGTGGTCTTCAGCTTCGTCGTGTCCGTTCCGGTGGTCGGTTCGGTCACAGCCATCGATTGCAGACGCAATTCTCCGCTCGCGATCTTCGGCAGGTATCTGCGCTTTTGCGCCTCCGAGCCGTTTCTGAGCAGCGTATTCATGTTGTACATCTGGCCGTGGCAGAACCCGGAGTTGCCGCCGTTGCGGTTGATCTCCTCCATGATCACGGACGCCTCAGTCAGCCCGAGGCCGGAACCGCCATACTCCTGGGGAATCAGCGCCGCCATCCAGCCGGCCTTCGTCAGCGCGTCCACAAACGCCTCCGGATAGACGCGCTCATGATCGATACGGCGCCAGTACTCGTCCGGGTACTCCTTCGAGAGGTCGCGCAAGGCGTCGCGCAGTTCCTGATATTGATCGGGTGGGGAAATTCGGCTCATGAATGGTTTCCGTTTGCTTGGCTAGACGCGCGGCTCACGCTGCTGCATCGATCAGTCCGCCTGCATTGGCGAGCCGGGTCAGATGATGTTCGGTCGAACCGAACTGGATATCGATCACGCTCAGGCGTCTCAGGTAGTGACCGATCTTGCACTCCTCGGTCATCCCGATGCCGCCGTGCAATTGCACGCCTTGTTCACCGACGAAGCGGCCCGAGCGTCCGATCTGCACTTTCGCCGCGCACATACTGCGATCGCGTTCGGTCGTATCCGGCTCCTCGCTCATCATGGTCGCGAAAAGCGCCATGCTGCGCGCCTGCTCCACCATGACGAGCATGTCGACCGCGCGATGCTGGAGTGCCTGAAACGATCCGATAGACACGCCAAACTGCTTGCGGACCTTGAGATACTCCACGGTTTCTTCGTGCGCAGCTGCCATTGCACCTACGGCTTCCGCGCTCACCGCCGCGATGGCGTGCGCAACGACCGTTTCTATCAGCGGCAATGCAGCGCCCGCCGCGCCCAGAACGTCGCTGTCTGGAACGCGCACGCCGGACAACTGAATGTCTGCCGCACGCAGTCGGTCTTGCGTCGGATACGGGTGGCGCGTCACGCCCTCTGCGTCGCCCCTAACCACGAACAGCCCGATGCCGTCACGCTCGCGCCTCCCACCCCACACGCGCGCCGACACCACGAGAAGATCGGCGCTGCCGCCGTGGAGGACAACGCGCTTGGCGCCGTCGAGCACCCAGCCGTCGCCTTCGCGCCGTGCCGAGGTCGCAACGTCCGCCAGGTCATACCGCGCCTGCGCCTCGCTGTGTGCGAACGCCATCTGCAACTCGCCCTGCGCAATCTGCGGCAGAATCGCCGCGCGTTGCGCCGCGTTGCCGCCAAGCCGCACCAAGCCGCCGCCCAGCACGACCGTCGCAAGATACGGTTCGACGGCGAGAGCGTGCCCCAACGCCTCCATCACGATCATCGTTTCGACAGGACCGCAGTTGCTGCCGCCGTATTCCTCGTCAAACGAAAGGCCCAGCAGACCCATGTTGGCGTAACGCGCCCACTGCGCACGGCTGAAACCGTCCGGCTCAGCGAGATACTTCGCGCGCTGCTCGAACCCGTACTCGTCCTTGACGAGCCGTTCGACGCTGTCCTTGAGCATGCGTTGCTCGTCGGTGAAATCAAAGTCCATATCTCATGCTTCTCCGCAGTTCGCCCGTCGCTCAAAGTCCGAGTACGGACTTGGCGAGAATGTTCTTCTGAATCTCGTTGGAGCCGCCCACGATCGAGACGTGGCGCGCGAAGTAGTGATTCGGCGCGATCGTGAGCGCCCATTCGGGTTCCCGAACCGGATCGGCAAGCCCACGCAGGAAGTGGAGATCGAGCGGTAAAGCGTCCGGCCCTGCCACCTCGAGGAGCAATTCAGCCGAGAGTTGCTGGAGCTCCGAACCCTTGATCTTCAGGATCGAGGTCTTCGGGTCGGGTACGTGGCTCTGCTGCGCGCTGCTCTCGGCGATTACGCGCATCTGCGTCATCTCCAGAGCCTTCAGCTCCACCTCGACTGCCGCGACACGTTCGCGAAAACGCGGGTCGTCCCATAGCACACCGTCGCCACAGGGCACGCGCTTCGCAAGATCCTTCGCGTGACGCACGCGCATCTTCGAAACGCCCACGCGCGCAATGCCGCTGCGTTCGTTGCCAAGGAGATACTTCGCGTAGTCCCAACCCTTGTTCTCCTCGCCAATGCGGTTCGCAACCGGCACGCGCACGTTGTCGAAGAACACCTCGTTGGTTTCGTGGTGTCCGTCGATCGTGACGATCGGGCGAACGGTCAGGCCCGGTGTCTTCATGTCGATCAGCAGGTACGTGATGCCCTGCTGCTTCTTGCCGCTCGAATCCGTGCGTACGAGACAGAACATCCAGTCCGCGTGATGCGCCGTCGAAGTCCAGAGCTTCTGGCCGTTGATGACATAGTGGTCCTCGTCGCGCACCGCCTGGGTTCGCAGCGCGGCGAGGTCCGAACCGGCGCCGGGCTCGGAGAATCCCTGGCAGAACCAGTATTCGAGGCTCGCGATGCGAGGAAGGAAATGGCGCTTCTGCTCTTCGCTGCCGAACGCGATCAACACCGGACCGATCATGTTCACGTTGAATGACAGCGTCTCGGGCGCCGGGGCCATGTGCAGCTCTTCCTTGAAGATGTATTGCTGCACCGCGCTCCAGCCCGTCCCGCCCCACGCCTTGTCCCACGCTGGCGTCGCCCAGCCGCGCTCGTAGAGCATGCGTTGCCAGCGGCGCAGGTCGGCCGCCGAATAGCGCTGCCCCAAGGTAGCTTTGCGTCGGATGTCGGCCGGCAGCGCTTCCTTGAAGAAGGCTCTGACCTCATTGCGGAACGCCAGCTCTTCGTCGGTATATCGCAGATCCATGAGTGTCTCGTTTCGTCTTTATGGGTCGCCTGTCGGGCGCGGCTCAGGCCAGCGTTCCCGCTTCTTTCAACTCGCCAATGCGGCCCGGTTCGAGCCATGCCGCCAGCGCGGCGTCGATCGTGGTCGCGTCGGGCGCCTCGGGCGCCGTCGGCTTCGCGGGCACCGTGGCGGAGAAGCGCGGCGCCGGCGCGGGCTGCACGATGCCGTCCACTTCGATGAATGTGCCGCGCGCCTTCAGATGCGCATGCTCGGGTGCCTCGGTCCACGACAGAACCGGTGCGAAGCACGCGTCCGTGTGTTCGAGCAAGGTGGTCCATTGCTCGCGTGTGCGTCTCTTGAATTTCAGCGCGAACAGTGCGCGCGCGGCGGGCCAGTTGCTTGCGTCGAGCTGCGTACCCAGCGTTTGCGGATCGATGTCGAGCAGGCGGAGGAGTTCGAGATAGAACTTGTCCTCGATGGGGCCGACCGTAATCCAATTGCCGTCCGCGCATTCATAAACGTCGTAGAAGTGCGATCCCGAATCCGTGATATTCGTCCCGCGCCCGTCGCGCCAGATGCCGGCAGCCTGCATGCCGAAGAACGTGGTAGCAAGGTTGGCCGTGCCGTCGACGATCGCGGCATCCACGATCTGTCCCACGCCGCCGTTGCGCGCATGGAGGATCGCCGACAGGAGCCCCATTGCAAGGTACAGCGAACCGCCCGCATAGTCGCCGATCAGATTCAGCGGTATCGACGGTGGCTGATCGCGGCGGCCAATTGCGTTGAGGACGCCGGTGATCGCGATGTAGTTCAGGTCATGCCCGGCGTACTGCGCGAGCGGACCGTCCTGGCCCCATCCCGTGATGCGTCCGTAAGCGAGCTTCGGATTGCGTTGGAGGCAGGCCTGCGGACCCAGCCCGAGTCGCTCGGTTACGCCGGGTCGGAAACCTTCTATCAGGGCATCGGCGTGCTCCACCAGCGTGAGCACGAGTTCGACGGCCTCCGGGTCTTTCAGGTCGAGCGCAATCGTCTTTCGGTTGCGCAGCAACAGGTTGTAGCGCAGCGGACGCTCGATACCGAGCTTGACCGGCTGGCGACGTTCGATGCGCAACACCGTCGCGCCCAGATCGGCGAGCAGCATCGCCGCCATGGGCCCCGGGCCGATGCCGGCCAGCTCGATGATTCGAACTCCTGCAAGCGGACCCATGGTTCAACCCTTGCGAGCGTGGGCGCGCATGGCGTCCCATTGCTCGTCCGTCCAGTCCTGCATCGCGCGGAAGGTCGGGCCGCCCACCCCCTGCATCCAGCGGCCGCCGTCGATCACGATCATGTCGCCGGTGATGTAGCCGGAGCCATTGGACGCAAGATAAGCGTAGAGATTGGCAAGTTCCGCGTGATCGCCGAAGCGCCGCAGCGGCACCGAGCGCTCCTGCGGCTCGACCTGCGAGCCCGGCGGGTACAACTGCTCCCATGCGCCCGGCGTCGGGAACAGTCCGGGCGCCACCGCGTTCAGGCGAATGCCCTTCGGGCCCCACTCGACCGCAAGGCTGCGGGTCATGGCGAGAATACCCGCCTTCGCGGCCGCGGACGGCACCGTAAAGGCCGAGCCGGTCATCGTGGGCGTCGATACGGTACTGATCACGTTGCCCGGGTGACCCTCGTCGATCCAGCGCTTGCCCGCCGCGATCGTGCAATAGAAGCTGCCGTGCAGCACGATGTCGAGCACCGCATCCACCGCGCGCGCCGACAGGCTTTCCGTGCGCGCGATGAAGTTGGCCGCCGCGTTGTTCAGCAATACGTCGAGCGGACCATCCCGCCAGATCGTCTCCATCATCGACTCGACAGACTCGGCGCTGCGCACGTCCGCCTGCACCGTCGTGACACGCGCGCCAGGCACGACGCCGCGAAACTCGTCGGCCGTCGCGGTCCAGCACTTCCTTGCGGCGACCGCAGATGACGAGATCGGCGCCCAGTTCGAGGTAGCGCAGGCCGATACTCTTACCAAGGCCGGTGCCTCCTCCGGTGATGAGGATTCTTTTGTCCTTCAGCAGGTCAGGCGTAAACATATGCGTTGAACTTCCAGTAGAGACAGCAACGGTGAATGGCAGCGTCAGGCACCCGTGAAAACCGGCTTGCGTTTTTCCATGAAGGCCGTCACCGCCTCCGCGTGGTCGCTCGTTTGACGGGTCAGCGGATTGAGGTCAGTTTCGAGGCGGCACGCATCTTCGATCGAATTGCCCGCATTGACGAGGCTCGCCTTCAGGAGTGCCAGCGTCACTGGCGGATAGTTCGCGAAGCGCGCCGCGGCCTCGATCGCCGCATCGAGCGCGCCGCCGCTCGCGACCACCTCGCTGACCAGGCCGATGCGGCGCGCCGTGGCCGAGTCGATGACATCGCCTTTCAGCATCAACTCACGCGCCTTGCTGCCGCCGACCTTTTGCGGCAGCGTCCATAGAATTCCCGTGTCGGGAAGCAGTCCGACCTTGCCGAACGCACATGAGTACTTCGCGGTATCGGCACCGACCACGACATCGCATGCAGCGGCCAGCGACAGCCCCGCTCCATAGCAGGTGCCCTCCACCGCCGCGACGACCGGCTTCGTGCCCGTATAAATCAGCTTGAACAGACGCACGCCCACCGCGATACGCTCACGAAGCGCCAACAACTGTAGAGTGGTCGCGTGCATTTCGGACAGGTCGCCGCCCGCGCAAAAATGGCCGCCCGCGCCTGTCAGCACAATGGCGCGCGTTTGCGGATCGTCGTGCATTAGCCGGTGCAAGACCTCCGTCAGCGCAACGCGCATCCTCATGGAGAATGCGTTGCGGCGCTCGGGATAGTTCATCGTGACAATGGTCACGTCGCCTTGACGGCGCACCTGCACGATCTCGTCGGCGCCCGCGGCTTTTTCCTTCTGCTCGATACTCATCGCATTGCTCCCCGCGCTCACTCACCCGTGAAGACCGGTTTGGTCTTTTCCATAAACGCCTTGCAGGCAGCCTGATGGTCTTTCGACTGACGCAGGATGGGCTGATAGTCGATCTCGGCTCGCAGCGCGCCTTCCATGGTCGTCGCGGCGTTGGTCAGCGCGTCCTTCAGCAGCGCCACGCCGAGCGGCGGCAAGTCGGCAAGACCGCGCGCAACTTCGATTGCCTTTGCGCACGCAGCACCTGGCCCGACGACTTCGTTGGCAAGGTGAATCGCGCCGGCCTTGTCTCCGTCGATTTCAGTGGCGAGCGAGAGCATCTCTCTCGCGCGAGCCATGCCGATGCGCTTCGGAAGCGTCCACAGAATACCGGTGTCCGGAATCAGGCCGACGCGCAGAAACGCCGCGCAAAAGCGTGCATTCGATGCAGCCACGACATAGTCGGTCGCGACCGCGAGCGACAGCCCGGCGCCGAAGGCTACGCCTTCCACGGCCGCCACGACCGGCTTGGGTCCGGCCTGCATTTCACGCACTACCACGCACGACTCCGCCAGAATCTCGCGGCTTTCCAGGATCGTGCGCTTCGTCATCTCGGAGATGTCGGCGCCGGCGCAAAAGTGCTCGCCCGCGCCCGTCAGGACGATTGCCCGCGAGTCTGGATCGTCGACCATCAGCCGATGCATCGTGTCGCGCAACAACTGACGCATCTGACGTCCCATCGCGTTGCGGCGTCGGGGATTGTTTAGCGTCACGATCGCGACCGGTCCCTCGCGGGTCACCTCGATCAGCGACGTCGTATCGTTTTCTGCCGTTTCTTTTTCGCTCATGTTGGCTTCCTTCAGTCGGCCACGAACACCGGCTTGCGCTTTTCCATGAAGGCGCTCACGGCCTCCTGGTGTTCGCGGCTGCGGCGCAGGATGGGCTGCAGGTTGACTTCCGCTTCGATGGCGTCGTCGAGCGTACGGATGCCCGTCGCGAGCGCGGCCTTCAGGTGCGCGGTGGCCACCGAGGGCAGTTCCGCGTACTGTTGCGCCACCTTCGAGGCCGCCTTCAGCGCCTCGCCGGGCTCGACGACCTGATTGGCAAAACCGGTCTCGCCCGCTTCGACGCCGTTGAACTCACGAGCACTCAACATGAGCTCGCGTGCAAGGCCACCGCCCACGCGCTGCGACAACGACCAGTAGAGCCCCGTATCGGGCAGCAGCCCGACCTTAACGAACGCGCTCGCATAGCGCGCGGCCGATGATGTGACGACATGATCGCAAGCAGCGGCGAGCGACAGACCAGCGCCAAACGCAAACCCTTCGACGGCGGCGACGATCGCTTTCGGGCCTCCCACCATCAGTCTGAAGATATCGAGCGGCAGTTCATTGCGCTGTCGATATTCGAGCACCTTGCGCGTCTGCATCTCCGAGATGTCCCCACCCGCGCAAAACGTATCGCCCGCGCCGGTCAGTACGATCGCACGGCAGGTTTCCTCGTGATGCATCAGGCGATAAAGCCGCGCGTACAACGTCTCACGCATCTTTAGCGAAAACGCGTTTCGCCGTTGGGGATAGTTCAATGTGACGATCGCGATTGCACCGTCTTGCCGGACCTGTACGATCTCTGCTGCGTCGCTGCTGGTCTCTTCGCTCATCTGTCCGTCTCCTGTCGATCGGGGTTAGCGCTTTAGCGCTTACTCCGATCCCATGCAAAGCTGTTGACAGTGACCCTGGCGGGCGGCGTGTCTCACAGCGTGTCTTTACAGGGTTTCCTGCGTCCCGAGAATCACCGTGGCCTGGCTCGAGAGCACACCACCGTTACCGTGCGCGATCGCCAGCTTCGCACCGGGTATCTGGCGCTCACCAGCGCGGCCCGTCAATTGCCGCATCGATTCTTCCATCAGGAACAGCCCATACATGCCGGGATGAACGCAGGACAAACCGCCGCCGTTCGTGTTGACCGCGAGTCGGCCGCCCGGCGCGATGCCGCCGTCTGAAACGAAGTGGCCGCCTTCGCCTTTAGGGCAAAAGCCGAGGTCTTCGAGAAACAGGATGGTGTTGATCGTGAAGGCGTCGTACAGCATCGCGACATCGATATCGTTCGCGTTCACGCCCGCCATTTGATACGCACGCCTGCCCGATTCCGCTGCGGCAGTCACCGTGAGATCCGGCATGCTCGCGATTTCGCGGTGCGAAGTGGCCGAGGCCGCGCCGAGCAGATACACCGGCTTGTCGGTGAGATCACGCGCTCGATCGGCGCGCACCATGACGATCGCTGCCGCGCCATCCGTCACGAGGCAGCAATCGCGCACGGAAAGCGGATCCGACACGAGGCGCGCGCCCATCACGTCGTCGATCGACAGGGGCGTGCGCATATACGCATCCGGATTCAGTTGCGCCCACTTGCGCGCGGCGACGGCCACCTCGGCCAGATGCTCACGCTTCGTGCCGTATTGATGCATATGACGCGCCGCCGCAAGCGCATACGACGACACCGGATTCATCGGCTTATACGGGCTCTCCCACGGCGAAGGACGCGACGACTGCACGAGCTTGCCCGCCGCGCTGCGCTGATTGCTCCCATACGCAATCAAGGCAACATCGATCTGTCCCGTACACAACGCCATGGCCGCCGTGTGCGCGTAGATTTCGAACGCCGATCCGCCGCTTCGGTTGTTGTCGGTGAACTTCGGGTTAATACCGAGGTATTCGGCAAACGTGAGACCCGACAACATGTCGTCCGGCGTGCACACGAAAAGGCCGTCTACATCGCCAGGCGTAAGTCCCACCTGGGCGAGCGCGTCAACGGACGCACGCGCAGCAAGGTCCAGCGACGACAAGCCGGGTGCTTCCCCCATCCCATAGGTGGCGCCTGCCACCAGTGCGGTACGCCCGCGCAAGTTGAATTCCATTCGATCTACCTTTCATCGGTGTGACCGGCTGTTGACGGCCGGCTGCAGGTTAGCGGGCGTCAGGCTGGTTCGAACACAAGCAATGCCGCATCCCCTCGGTACACGATCTTCGCCTGCACCGGCATGCCAATGCGAACGGCCTCCGGCTCGATGCCCTCCACACAACTCAGCATGCGCACACCTTCTTCCAGATCGATCACTGCGACGTTGTAGCTGGGCGTGGGCGATTTCTGGCGCACCACGGTAGTGGAATAAACCGTACCCTTCCCGCAGGCTTCGACCCACTCCAGATCGCGCATCCCGGTAACCGGCTCAGCCACCCGCGGGTAGAACACATAGCGGCCGCTGCCGCGGCTGCGCTGGATCATCAAGCGGCCCTCGGCCAGGAATTTCTGATAATCGACTTCAGGACAAAGAGAGTCCATTCCCCGCTCCTCCGAATCGTTTTGCCATGGGCTCGCGCCGAATCGAGCCGCTCTGTCGGGCCAAATTGGAACAAATAACCGAACACTGTTCCAAATCTTAAACGCACTGGGAGCGCGCTGTCAACGGCGGGAAAGCCCTGCCGTGCCCCGCCGCGCAAGGCTGAAACTACATCCTGACCAAATTCCCGACGCACCTCGGACAAACCCGCGGGAGCCGGTTTCAGCGCTTGACGATCACCTGGCCATTCGTTTAATTTATCGAACATTGTTCATAAACGTGAAGACTTCGAATGTGATCAGGAAGTGGTCGGCGGGGCGACGTATCCCCACTCCGGAGACGAATCCGGGGCCGGTCCGAAAAAACCGTTAGCAAGAGAGCTCGAAGTGACATACGAACTAACAGACGACCAGCTTCAGATCCGCGACCTCATCCGTCGCGTCGCAAGGGAGCGCGTGGCGCCGCGGGCCGACGAGATCGACCGTACGGCCGGGTATCCGCACGACATGTACGCACTGCTCAAGGAGCTTGGCCTCTTCACGTTGCCGTTTCCTGAAGCGTACGGCGGCGCGGGCAGCGTGATGTCGGCCTGCATCGCCGTCGAGGAGTTCGGGCGGGTTTGCTACAACACGGGCTATCTGCTGGTCGTGCAATGGACACCGTTCGGAGCCATTCTCGAAGGCGGCACCGAAGAGCAGAAGGCTCGCCTGCTGCCGGGTCTCGCCTCCGGTGAGTTGCGCGGTGCGCTGTCCATTACCGAGGCTCAAAGCGGCTCCGACGTTTCGGGCATTCGCACGACAGCGCGCCGCAAGAACGGCGGCTATGTGCTCAACGGCTCAAAGATCTGGTGCACGAATTCGCATATCGCCGACTTCATTCTCGTCGCCGCCAGGACACTCGACGAGGAAGGACAGGCGCTGGGGATCAATCTTTTCATCGTCGATCGCAACACGCCGGGCCTGACGATCGGCAACGAAGAAGACAAGATGGGCGCGCGCGGCGTGGCGTCGTGCCCCCTTTATTTCGACGACGCCTTCATCCGCGCGGAAGACCGTCTCGGGCCGGAAGGCGGCCAGGGGTTCAAGGTGGCAATGGAGGCGCTCAACACGAGCCGTCCCATCGTGGCCGCGCGCGCGGTTGGCATCGCGCAGGGCGCGATCGATCACACCGTCAAATTCATTCAGGACCGCGTTGCATTCGGCCAGAGCATCAGCAACTTTCAGGGTGTGCGCTGGATGATCGCTGACATGGTCACCCAGACCGAGGCCGCGCGCCAACTCGTCTATCGCACGGCGTCGCTCGTCGATGCGGGCGTTAGCGGCCGCGAGCTCGCCCCAATGGCGGCGATGGCGAAGATGTTCGCGTCGGATGTCGCCATGAAGGTCGCGACCGATGCCGTGCAGCTATTCGGCGCCGCAGGCATCTCCAACGAGTACCCGATCAACCGTTATTTCCGCGACGCGAAGGTGGTGCAGATCATCGAAGGCACCAACCAGATCCAGCGCAACATCGTCGCGGACAGCGTGCTGGGCCGCATCAGGAAGAACTGACAACGACAGCTCAGCTAACCGCCGAGCCGACAACGACAGAGGACAGGCAATGGAAGAAATCGAAACGGTTGGTCTGGGAATTCACTGGGAGGACCTGCCGGTTGGACGCAAGTTCAAGACCGTGGGCCGCACGGTGACAGAAACGGATGTCGTGAATTTTGTTTCGGTGACCGGCATGCTGGAAGTTCTGTTCACCAACATCGAGTTTCTTCGCGAGCAGTCGGCCATCAAGGGGCGCGTCGCGCCGGGCGCGCTGGTCTTCACGCTGATGGAAGGGCTGCTCACGCAGGCCACCATGCAGGGCGTCGGCTTCGCGTTCCTCAACATGGAACTCGACATCAAAGGCCCGACCTATGTGGGCGACACGATTCACGTGGAATGCGAGGTGATCGAATGCAGGCCTAGCAAGGGGCGCCCCGGACTTGGGCTGGTGCGCACCCGCAACCGCGTGATCAGGCAGGACGGCACGGAAGTGATGGTGTACACGCCGCTCAGACTCGTTAAAGGCAAGGAGTACAAGGCCTGAGCATGGAAAATCCCCAACAACCCCTCGAACCGGCGACCGGCCCGTTAGCCGGTGTCCGCGTGATCGACCTGACCATCAACGTGCTCGGTCCGGTCGCCACGCAGCTACTCGGCGACATGGGCGCGGACGTCATCAAGATCGAACCGCCCGAAGGCGACCAGAACCGCAAGAATGGCCCTGGCCGCAATCCCGACATGGCAGTGTTCTATACGATCATGAACCGCAACAAGCGCAGCGTGATCCTGAACCTGAAGCAGGCCGAATGCCGCGAAGCGCTGCTCAAGCTCGTCGAGACCGCCGACGTCATCGTGCACAGCATGCGCCCGAGTGCCGCCGAGCGCCTCGGCATCGACTATGAAACCGTGCGGGCGCGCAACCCACGCATCGTGTACGCGTCGGGTGCCGGCTATCGAATCGACGGACCCTACAAAGACCGCCCCGCTTTCGACGACGTGATTCAGGGCGAAACCGGCATTGCCGCGATGAACCGCGACGCGGACGGCTCGCCGCGATACTTCCCCACCGTGATCGTCGACAAGTTCTGCGGCTACGTGCTGGCGTCGTCGATCGGCATGGCGCTTTATCACCGCGAGCGGACCGGTGTCGGCCAGCTCGTCCACGTGCCGATGTTCGAAACGATGCTGCAATTCAATCTGTTCGAGCATCTCTGGGAAGGTGCGCTGGGCTCCAATGACGGAACCGGCCTGGGCTATCCGCGCATGTTCTCGCCGCACCGCCGGCCCTACGCGACAAAAGACGGGCATATCTGCCTGCTCGCCGTGAATAACGAGCAATGGCGCCGAGTGCTGTGCGCAATCGATGCAGCGCATCTGCTCGACGACCCGCGCTTTCGTCACATGGCCGAGCGTATGCGCAACATCAGCGAGCTGTATCGCATCGTCGGCGACGCCATCCGCAACAAGACGACTGCTGAATGGAATGCGATCTTCACCTCGGCGGACGTGCCGCACGGTCCCGTGCGCGACCTGAAAGACCTGATGCACGACGCGTACATCAAGGAGACCGGGTTCTTCCAGCGCTTCGAGCACCCGACCGAAGGCGACATGGTCATGACCTCGATACCGGTGCACTTCTCCGAGTCGCCCGGCAACGTTCGCTATCTGCCGCCGAATCTCGGCGAGCACAGCATCCAGGTTCTGGTCGAAGCGGGTTATAGCGCGGACGAAGCGAGCGCGCTCCTCGCCCGGGCCACAGGAAGGGGCGAAGCCGTATCGGAAGCGCTGAGCAAGGATTAACTGGCGCGACAGCGCCTCGCACATCACGGAGGGAATCAATGAAGGGGCTCAAGGAGAAGGTCGTCGTCGTCACTGGCGCGGCAGGTGGGATCGGAACCGCCATCAGCAGACGATTCGGCGACGAAGGTTCGACCGTCGCGCTGTTCGACCTGAACGAAGAAGGGGCCGTGCGTGTCGCGGCGGAAATCGAGGCGGCGGGCGGCAAGGCGCGAGCCTACCGCGTCGACATCACGGATCACGAAGGTGTGCATGCTGCGGTGGCGAGAGTCGAGGAAGAACTGGGACCGATCGAGGTTCTAGTGAACAACGCCGGCTGGGACATGGGTGCGTTCTTCCTGCAAACCGAGAAACCGTTCTGGGACAAGGTGGTGGCGATCAATCTGTACGGACCGCTGAACATGCACCATGCCGTGCTGCGACGGATGGCCGAACGTGGTCGTGGCCGCGTCGTCAACATCTCGTCGGATGCGGGACGCGTGGGCTCCTCGATGGAAGCGGTGTACTCGTTCTGCAAAGGCGGCCTCATCGCCTTCACGAAGACGATGGCACGCGAAATGGCCCGCCAGATGATTCCCGTCAACGTCGTTTGCCCCGGCCCGACCGCGACCCCGCTTCTCGACAACCTCGCGCAGGGCGAGAAAGGCGAGCGCATCAAGGCCGCCCTCGTGAAGGCCGTGCCGTTCGGCCGCATGGGCGAACCTGGCGACATCCCGGGGGTGGTGGCCTTTCTCGCGAGTGACGACGCCGCGTTCATCAGCGGTCAGGTCATCAGCGTGTCGGGCGGTCTGACGATGGCTGGATAAACGGCTGCGCGAACGCAATCAATCAACAACATTGGAATACGACATGGAATTCAAGGACATCGGCTATCAGGAGGCGGACGGGGTCGCGACGATCACCATCAATCGCCCGAAGGTGTACAACGCATTCAGCGCCAACACCGTCGAGGAGCTCATCAAGGCCTTCGGCGCCGCGGGATGGAACAAGGATATCGGCGTCGTGGTGCTCACTGGAGCCGGCGACAAGGCGTTCTGCACGGGCGGCGACCAGTCCGGCGACGGCTACAACGGGCGCGGCACCGTCGGCCTGCCGATCGAGGAACTGCAAAGCATCATCCGCGACATTCCGAAGCCCGTGATCGCACGCGTGAACGGCTATGCAATCGGCGGCGGCAACGTGCTGGTGACGCTCTGCGATCTCGCCATCGCTGCCGAGACCGCGGTCTTCGGTCAGGTCGGCCCCAAGGTCGGATCGGTCGATCCGGGCTTCGGCACCGCCTACCTCGCACGCATCGTCGGTGAGAAGCGCGCGCGGGAAATCTGGTACCTGTGCCGCAAATACAGCGCTAAACAGGCGCTCGACTGGGGTCTCATCAACGCCGTCGTACCCGCGGAGCAACTCGACGCCGAAACGAAGAAGTGGTGCGACGAGATTCTGCAGATGAGCCCCACCGCTATTGCGCTCGCCAAGCGCTCGTTCAATGTCGATACCGAGAACATCCGCGGCATCGGCGCGTTCGCGATGCAGGCGCTTGCGATGTACTACGACACCGACGAATCGAAGGAAGGCGGCAATGCGTTCCGCGAAAAGCGCAAGCCGGAGTTTCGCAAGTACGCGAAGTGACCGGCGGAAATGCCGGCAGGGCGACGCTCAGCTTCGGCGTCGCCCTTTGCGCATACGCGCGCCGAAGTTCAGTATTTGCGGAAGTTCACGCCGACACGCGTGCCAAGCCCCGGGAGCCGGTTGATGGGGCGGCTGCCATGCTCCGGGGCGGCTTCGCCCCATGCGAACCACACGTCAGGCTCGCGCGCATCGCCCACGCGCCGCCAGCGGCCGTCCACCTGCGGATTCTTGAGCGTCCCGAGACCGACCAGACGCCCGCGCGGATCGGGCATGAACTCCCACTCTTCGCCGAACGCCGAGTAACGGATGCCTTCCTGCCAATACCCATTCGCGCCGAAATCGATGGTGCCCGTCACGTCATAGGTAAAGCGCACCTCGCCCTTCTCGTTGCCGAGAATCGCGAAGCCGAACATGTCGTTACCGAGCGTGAAGTGCCCGAAGTCGATGCTGCCATCCTTATAACGCGTCGCCCACGTGTACCAGACGAGTTCCAGCTTCTCCTGCACCAGCGCATCTTTCGTCTTGTAGATCTCGCCGCCCTCGTACATATGGATCGGATCGAAGCCGATCATGCCGCGTACCTTCTTTCCAAGTATCGTCCCTTCCATCTCGAAGATGTTCGCGACGTAGTACATGCCCGCGTCGCGGCCCGGCAGATACCAGTGCATGCCGGGCTTGACGAGCTTGCCCTTGATATCCATGCCGTTCTCTTCGTACCAGCTGCAATCCTCGGGCGTCCAGGTGACGTGAAAGCGATTGCCGGGCGCCTGCGGGTGGCTTCGCCAGTGAATGCGCTCCTCTTCGAGCGTTCTTGCGAACCCATCGTTCGGCACCGATTCCTTGCCTACCGGATGCATATGCATGCCGTCGTCGTGGCCGAGCGTCGTGCACAGGTAGAAACGCCGCCGCGAGTCCTTCGCGTCGGTCTGCAGGCCAGCGGGAATCCGCCGCATCGGGCAATAGATCTCGCCATCCTCGTCGCGCAGCGTTCCCCACAGGTAGAGCGCTTCGGGCGGCATGCCGAAGTAGGCGCGGTTGGACAGCATGTCCTCGATGGTGGGCTCGAAGGCGCTGACAAGAGGCTGCCAGCCAAAATCGCCGCGGCGCGGCATGGATAGTTTGGTGTCGCTCATGGTCGTTACACCCGTCACGATGATGAAGTAGTTGGAGCGGCTCACTATAGGTATCCTCGCGCGTGGCTGAAAACCGGTCGATCCGCTCGTCTGGCCACGCGCCCGCCCCGCGCGCGATCAGCACAGGGGCACAGAAGCTAACGTATTGATTTACCGGCTTTCTCTCGGGTCCGGAAACGCGCGCTGCCTTCTCGCACGAAAGCTTCGTTACACGTAACGATCATGTGCGATATATTGAACGACGTTCGCATTTAATACTGAACCCGGACATGCCAAAGTCGTCTGCCGAACGCGTCGCCGCTTATCGCACCCGCAAGAAGGCCGAAGGCATGGTGAGCCTGACACTGGTCGTCCCGGCAGCCGACGTCGCCCTCTTCAGCCAGTTCGCCGCGCAACGCCGCGAAAAGCTGCGCGACAACATGCATCCTGCCCAAGCCCCGCGCCAGCAGTGGCTCTCGATGCTGGCCGCGATGACGCCTGCGCTGCCCCCACCTGCCGAGTCGCGCCGCAAGCGCAATGCGATAGGCGCACCGATCACGCGCGCGCAGACGCTCTTCATGGCGCTGCTGAAGCACATCATCGAGCTGGGATGGCCGGCAGGACTACCGCTCGGCTCCGAGCAGGAATTGATGAAGGTCCATGGAGTAAGTCGCGCTGCGTTGCGCGGAGCGATCCGCTTGCTCGAGCACCACTCGATCGTGAGGGTGCAGCGCGGCACCGGAGGCGGCGTGATCGTCGCCCAGCCGGACCTGAGCGCGACGATGCAGGCAGTCAGCGTCTATCTGGAGTATGCGGGCATCGCGCCGCGCGATATTCTCGCGACGCGCCGCACGCTCGAACTGGCCGTCCTGGATCTCGTCATCGAACGGCTCGACCATGAAGGTGAGCGACGCGTGCACGACCAGGTTCAGGCCGAGGCGCAACTCGACGGCCGTGCCGGCGCCGATGAGTTGCTGCGATTTCATTTCCTGCTCGCTGAACTTTGCGGCGATCCCGCACTGCGTCTCTTCGACGGCATCGTCCTGCAACTTGCCGATGCGCATTCCACGTTTCATCGGCGCAGCCGAACGGACCGCGACCGCGTCGTGGCGAGGATCAAGGAATACCATCGCGAGATCGCGCGCGCGATCGTTGCCCGCGATAAAGAGCAGGCTCGCAGGCAAATGGCCGACTACATCGCGGGGATCAGGACGTGGCTGGAGTAGCGGCAGCGCTGCGCTTGCCTGCCCGCCTCAACCGTGGCCGTGCTAGCCGTCTACGGCGTCAGCGTGCTCAGCCGGTTCGACGCCGCCACCGCGTCGTCGATCATCTCGTCGAAAATTGCCTCGACCTTCCTGACCGCGTCGGCAAACACCGCGGCATGACCATAGTCGATCATGCCCTTGCGCGTGTCGCCGGTCACGTAAGCCTGGTGCGCGAGTGCGCCCATCACGTGAGGGCGGAACCGCTCGAACTCGCTCACCTGCGCGCGATCCAGTTCCATGACCGCCTCGGCGCTCTCGTTGCGCAGCACACGGTGATGATCGCGAATCGCAGACTTGACCACGACGCTTTCGCTGCCGTCGCCCGCCACCACCTTCGCCTTGACTTCAGGATGAATCCACAGCTCCTCGGCGACCATCATGCGCGTACCCATGATGACCGCGTCGGCGCCCATCGCCAGCACGCCCGCAAGCTGCCGCCCGGTGCCGATGCCGCCGCCGATCACAACCGGCAAGCCAATCTCCCGCGGCGCCTGCGCGGCCTGCACGACGCTACCGATCTGGTAGATGCCTGGATGGCCGCCGCACTCATTGCCGACGACGATCACACCGTCGACGCCCATCCGCACCGCCGTATGTGCATAGCGCACAGCGGGCACCTTGTGCAAAACCTTGATGCCCGCCTCCTTGAGCAACGGCACGACCGCTTCGGGGCTCGCACCGGCGGTCTCCACGCAGGCGACGTTCTCTTCGATCAGAATGCGGATCTGTTGCTTGACGCGCTCCACTCCGCCCGCTTGCCGCGATATGTAGAGATTGACGCCGAAATTCTTTGCACCGGTGAGTTCACGACAGGTGCGCAACTCGTTGCGGAATTCATCGGAATCGGGAAAGCCCGCTCCGACAATAAAGCCCATGCCGCCTGCGTTAACGACTGCCGCGACATACCGTGCGTCGGACACGCGCGGCCCAAGACCGCCGCAAAGTAATCGTAGAGATTTGCCATGCGAGTCCCCTCAGGGCGAAATTGTTGATTGAGCCAGAGTCACGGCCCTCGCGTCGCGCGCTTCGCTCAGGCAAGCGATCATTTCCCCACCTGCCACGCCATGCCGCCGCTTTGCTTTCTTTGCGCCAATGCCGCCTTCTCGATCCGCAACGCCTCTTCCAGCGAAGCTAGCGCACCCTGATCGATCACGCGCTTGACCGTCGCGACGAGATCGGGGCGGCGGCTCGCAATCGTCTTCGCTAGTGACGCTGCTCGCTCCATCAGTTGATCGTGGCTGACCACCTCGTTCACGAGGCCGATGCGCAACGCCGTGGCCGCGTCGATCGGATCGCTCGTCAAGCTGAACTGCTTCGCCCACCGCGGACCCACGATATACGGCAACCTCGCAGTCATGCCGCCCCCCGCGAGCGCACCGATTTTCGTGTGCGTGTCGGCAAAGCGCGCGCGCTCGGACGCGATGATGAAATCGCACCCCATTGCAAGTTCCAGCCCGCCTGTAACGGCAGCGCCGTTGACCGCCGCGATTACCGGCTTGGTGATGAGCGGCCACATATCGATCATGTCCGCGACCCGCGTGCGCGGCGCATCCGGCGCGGAAAAATCATTCAGGTCGAGCCCAGCACAAAAGGCCGGATCGGCGCCCGTCACGATGAGGACGCGCAGGCTTTGGTCCGCTTCGAAACGATGCAATGCGTCGACCAGCGCTTCGGTCAAGGCGAGGTTCAGTGCGTTGCGGGCCGCGGGCCGGTTCAGTGTCAACGTGAGAACCGCTCCGTCACTCTGCACGCCGAGCAGATCGGTTGCTTTCGCGTTCATGGCAATGCCTCGAAAGGGTTCACGCCGCCGCGGCCAATGCCTCGTGCTGAATCTGGCGTGCGTAGCGATTCAGGTGATAGTCCGTGTTGCCGAACAATGCGTCGAGCACCAGATGACGGCGATAGTGATGGCCCACCTTGTATTCATCCGTGATGCCGTAGCCACCGTGCAACTGGATACCCTGTTGCGTGACGAACTTCGCGCTACGCGTGGTCTGTGCCTTGCAGCCCGAGATTTCGACGCTCCGGTTCTCCCTGTCCTCGCTGATCGAGAGCAACGCACGGTGCAGTGTTGCGCGCGCCTGCGTCGCTTCGATCGCCATGTCGGCCATCCGGTGTTGCAGCGCCTGGAAGCTCCCAATCGTCACGCCGAACTGTTTGCGCGTTTTCAGGTATTCCGACGCGAGCTCGATAGCGTCCTCCATATCGCCCACCAGCTCGGCACAGATCGCAACGAGCGCTTCGTCAACGGCGGCCTGCAGTCCTTCGAACGCTCGCCCAGCCTCACCCAGAACATTCGATTCTGCGACGATCACACCATCGAGCAGCAAGTCGGCAGATGGCGTGCCGTCGAGCAACGCGCAAGTCTTCAGCGTCACGCCTGCCTGCTTCGGATCGACGACGAAAACCCCGATGCCGTCCGTGGCATCGGCTGCACCCGCCGCGCGAGCGACGACGAGCAGACGCTCTGCGACGGGCGCTCCAACCACGAGCGTCTTATAGCCGTCCAGCCGCCAGGACCCGTCCTCTGTCTTCTTCGCGGTGGCCGTCACGTAATGCACCTGACCCCGCGCTTCACGTTCACTTTGCGCGACTGCATAGACAGTCTCGCCCGAAACGATCTCGCCAAGTATCGTCTCGCGCTGCCCGTCTCGCCCGCAGCGCGTGACAAGCGACGCAGGAAACACACCACACATCACGTATGGCTCCAGCACCAGCGCGCGCCCGATCTGCTCGGCCACGATGGCGCTTTCGACTGGCGAAAAACCGAGCCCGCCCAATTCATCCGGCACCGCGACACCGAGCCATCCCATTTCGCCGAACGTACGCCACGTCTCGCGCGAAAATCCGCCTCCTTGCGAAGCAAGATTGCGACGATGTTCGAACGTATAACTCTTTTGCAAGAAGCGTTGCGCGCTTTCCTGCAACATCCGCTGTTCGTCGCTCAACTCAAAGTCCATGCTGCACCCTCTTTATGCCGCCAATTGATGCGATCCCACGTCTCGGGGATCGAATACCGTTCGTGACTCGATACGGCGTCAAAGATCGAACAGTGCTTTGGCGATGATGTTTCGCTGAATTTCGGCCGTCCCGCCATAGATCGAGCAAGCCCGCCGATAGAAGACCTCTGCCACCAGGCCTGGCGCGTATTCAGGTCCGATGAACTGGGCCTCGCGCAGTTCTCGCTCTTCATTCGGATCGGGATAGAACACGGCGCCATAATCGCCGATCACCTCCAGCAGCATCTCCGTGAGCTTCTGATGGAGTTCGGATCCGCGCACTTTGAGCATGGAGCCGATCGCCATACCGCCACTGCGCTCGTCTATCCCTTGATGCAGGATTTTCTGCACCGCCATGTCGATAGCGCGAACCTCCAATTCGTGCTGCGCGAAACGTGCCGCAAACGTCGGATCCTGGATCAATGGCTTGCCGGCCATCCGTTCGCGCGAGGCGTAGTGCCGGATCTTGCGCAGATAGCGCTTGAGGGCAGGCGCTTCGGCGCCAAGAAACGCCCGCTCGTTAAAGAGCAGAAACTTGGTGTATCCCCACCCCTTGTTGACCTCGCCGATAAGGTTTTCAGCGGGCACACGCACGTTGTCGTAGAAGACTTCCGCCAGATGATGGCAGCCGTCGAGCGACGCGATCGGCCGTACGGTAACGCCCGGCGACGACATGTCGAGCAGCAGGAAGGAAATGCCCTTTTGGGGCTTCGCTTCGCTATCCGTGCGGACCAGCACGAAATTCCATTGACCGTAGGCGCCGAAGCTGGTCCAGATCTTCTGTCCATTGACGATGTAGTGGTCTCCATCGAGAACCGCCGTCGTTCGTAGCGATGCAAGATCGGAACCCGAGCCCGGCTCTGAAAAACCCTGTACCCAGAACACTTCACCACGCTGGATAGGAGGAAGAAAGCGCCGCTTCTGCTCTTCGTTGCCAAACTCGCAAATCACGGGTCCGACGAGCGACACGCCCGCCTGATTCTGTATCGGTGCGCCGGCCAGATAGCACTCTTCCTCGAAGATGTAACGCTGCATCGCGGTCCACCCTGTGCCGCCGTCAGCAACCGGCCAATGCGGCACTGACCAGCCGCGCGTTTCGTGCAAGATGCGAGTCCAGCGCTGTGAATCGTCGTCACCTGCCAGAAAGCCCTGCTGCCCGCGAAAGGCCAGCTCGGCCGGCAAATGCTCGTTGAGGAACGCACGAACTTCTTTGCGGAACGCGATGTCCGCGGGATCTACGCGAAAATCCATTGTTTAGCTTCCAGCGTTTTCAGTACGTTGAACTCGATCTGCGCCCGCTGCTGCACCCGCGTTGCCGACCAATGTGCGCGGCGTGGGCGGCACGCAATAAAGCTCGTCCACGACACCGCGCCGTCGCTCGAGCACATTGCGTTGGCTGATTGCGCTCTTTGCACTCAATTCGCCGTTATCGAGCGTCGGCTGCTCGCTTTCGAGCACGATGCGCGCAATGCGCGTAGAGCTGCCGCCTGGCCGCGCAGCGAGCTGGTCGAGGCCGCTCTGGAAGAACGCGCGCACGCCGCGACTGTTGATGATCTGGTCGACGTCCGGCATCGGATCGTGAAGGTCATCGCAAAGCGCACGGCACGCTTCGATGTCAGGGAACACGAGCGCGGTCAGGTAGTCGCGGTCGTGCCCCGCAATCACGATATCCCGCGCATACGGGCCCAACACGTTCAGCGCGTACAGTCGCAACTCGGCGACGTTGACCCAGGTACCCGAGGACAGCTTGAAATTTTCCGCGATCCGTCCGTCGAAGCGCAGTCCAAGTTCGAGGCGCTGCGGGTCGATGAACGTTGCTGCGTCACCGGAGCGGAAATAGCCTTCCTCGTCGAACGCGGCGGCGGTGCGCTCGGGATCTTTCCAGTAGCCGGGCGTCACACAGTCGCCGAGGAAACGGATTTCCAGCTTCGCGCCGACCGGCGCCACCTTCACTTTGACGCCGGGCACGGGCAACCCCGCAATCGCTTCCCGTCGCGGATCCCAGGCCGCAGATAGCGGCGTTGGGCCCGCTTCCGTGCTGCCGATGCCCGACATGATGAGCACACGCTGGCCGATGGTACGCACGGCGAGTTCGTCGAGTTGAGCCCAGATGTATTTCGGCAGACTTGCGCCGCCGTAGTAGATGAGCGCGAGTTTGCTGAAGAATTTCTCGCGCAGAGCCTTGTCCGCCTGCAGATGCGGAATGAGCGAGGCCAACCCTTGCGGCGTATTGAGGTAGACCGCCGGCGCGATTTCACGCAATGCCTGCACCGTCGGGCCAATTTCCTCCGGCGTTGGCTTGCCTGGGTCCAGGTAGTAAGTCCCCCCGCCGTACAGCACCATGCCGAAGTTATGCGTGCCGCCAAAGGTGTGATGCCAAGGCAGCCAATCGACGAGATCCGATGGTCCGTCCTGAAGAAACGCGAACACCTGGGCGACTTGCTGTCGATTGCTGCACAACATGCGCTGCGGGTAGATCACGCCTTTCGGTGCGCCTGTCGTTCCCGAAGTAAACATGATCTTGCCCACCGTATCCGGGCCGACCGCCTTGAACGCCTCGTCGACGTCGGCTGTAACCGGCGTCTTCAGCCACTCCGCGACACGCGAACCGCCACGACCCTCCGGCAACGGACCAACGACGACACATTCCACGTCGCCGAACACCTCACGCAATGCGCGGCCATACTGCGCGCCGTCCTCTGCGAAGACGAGGCCGGGCGTGCATACCGCCGCGAGTTGCCTGAGCTTCGAAAAGTCCTGCGATAACAACGAATATGCGGGCGTCACCGGGATATAGGGAATCCCGACGTGCAATGCGGCGAGCGCGAAGAGCGCGTGTTCAAAGCTTCGATCGGAGAGAATCATCAACGGACGAGACGGCGACAATCCTCGATCGAGCAGCGCCTGCCCCAGCGCACGCGCATCGTCGAACGCCTGGCGGTAGGTCAGAGACTCCCATGACTTGCCGTCCGGCGTCCGCCGCGCGAGCAACGCGCGCTCGGGCGTGACGCTCGCCCAGTGTTCGAGCCGCTCCGTCAAGCGGACGGGATACGCCTGGAGCGGTTCCTTCAGTTCATACACCACGCTTCCATCTGGCCTTCGCTCGACGATGGCATCCATGCTGCCGACGCGAATCGGGCGAAACGGCACATCCATCAGGGCATCGTGCGAAGCCGTACCTGCATCCATCTGAGTCGTCCTGTTGTTATCTGGCAAATCATGTCCCGCGAGCGCTCGCATCGCCTTCCGATACCTGGAAATGTTGCGGGCCAGTTTCAACCAATAATTGAACGTCGATCATCTTGCTGAACCAGAATAACGCGAAATCCCAGCCACGTCTATCCGTTGTCACCCACGAGGAAGGCCTGATAGCACACACGCAATCTGGCGCGAATGACGTGCGCAATGTTCGGCACGATCGCAGCTTTGCGCATCGCACAACAGCATGGACAGAAAACAAGAAATGCGCTACTTTCCGAACGTCATTCGTATTGTTAAACATGACACCGGATCGTAACCGATTACCGGAACCAAGGAGCCATCATGTCGGAAGAGGTTGTCGTCACCGCTGCCGTTCGCACCGCTATTGGAGACTTCGGTGGCGCGCTGTCGAGCATTCCGCCTACGACGCTAGGCGCAACGGTCGTTCGCGCGCTGCTCGAGCGTTCGAATCTGCCGGGTGAAGAGGTGGGTCACGTGGTGTTCGGCAACGTGATCCATACCGAGCCTCGCGACATGTATCTCGCGCGCGTCGCCGCGATGGAAGGCGGTGTCAGCGCGGAAGCACCCGCACTGACGCTCAACAGGCTATGCGGCTCCGGCCTCCAGGCAATCATCTCCGCTGCGCAAGCTATCGCGCACGGCGACACGGAAATTGCGATCGGCGCTGGTGCAGAAAGCATGTCGCGCGCAGCATACGTTGCGAGCGGCGCGCGTTGGGGTTCGCGCATGGGCGACATCCGCCTGATCGACATGATGGTCGGCGCGTTGACCGATCCGTTCAGCGCTTGCCATATGGGCGTAACCGCAGAGAACGTCGCAAAGAAGTACGGCATTTCGCGCGACGACCAGGACCTGCTCGCCGTCGAATCGCACCGGCGCGCTGCGCAAGCTATTCATGACGGCAACTTCCGCGAGCAGATCGTGCCCGTAGCACTGCGCACGAAAAAGGGCGAAACCGTTTTTGACACCGATGAGCATGTGCGGTCGGGCACGACCATCGCCGATCTCGCCAAATTGCGCCCGGCGTTCCAGAAAGACGGTACGGTCACGGCCGGCAATGCGTCGGGCCTCAACGACGGCGCGGCTGCAGTCCTGCTGATGGCCCGTCGCACCGCCGAACAACGGGGCCTTCGTCCGCTTGCGCGACTCGTTTGCTGGGCTCACGCGGGCGTCGATCCGCAATACATGGGCATCGGCCCGGTCCCCGCGACACGCAAGGCGCTACAGCGCGCAGGGTTGACCGTCGCAGATCTGGATGTGATCGAAGCGAACGAGGCGTTTGCCGCTCAAGCTTGCGCCGTGGCGAAGGAGCTGGAACTCGACAGCGCAAAGGTCAACCCGAACGGATCGGGCATCTCGCTCGGCCATCCGATCGGCGCAACTGGCGCCGTGATTGCGGTCAAGGCCATTCACGAGTTGCATCGTTGCGGTGGGCGCTATGCGCTCGTGACAATGTGCATCGGCGGAGGTCAAGGCATCGCGGCCATCTTCGAGCGCATTTAGGGCTTCGTTCGCACAGCGTTATCCAATCAACCAGAGGGACAAACGTGGTACGCCCCGAACAACGACTCCACCCGCAACGGCAGCCGGTGGCACCACGCCCCGCTGCGACGATGCTCTTGCTACGCGACGCGCAATACGAGCGTTCGCGCGCCATTGAAGTGCTGATGACACGACGTTCGGCGCAAGCGAGCTTCGCGCCGGGCGCGTTCGTCTTTCCCGGTGGCGCAATCGACCCGTCCGATGGACGAATCGCCGGCGGCGTACGACGGCGCCCCGCGCAAGACGATATTCAAGCGGTTCAGGCCGTGGCCGCCATTCGGGAAACATTCGAAGAGCTCGGTGTGCTGCTGGCATGGCGACACGACGGCGATTTCGTCGACGATCACGATATTGCGAGGCTAGACCGGGCAACAGCGATCGAAGACCATTGCTCGCAGCACGGTCTCACACTCGCCGCGGATCGGGTCTATCCGTTTGCGCATTGGGTCACCGATCGTGATCTGCCGCGGCGCTTTGACGTGCAGTTTTTCGTGGCGCGCATGCCCGTCGGTCAAACCGCTGTCGCGGACGGCGCCGAGCAGTTCGAACCCGTGTGGGTCCGTCCCGACGACGCACTGGCGCGCTATGCTTCGGGCGACTTCACGATGATCTTCCCGACCGTGCGAACGCTCGAACGCCTTCGCCCGTTCAACTCGGTTGATGCACTGCTTACGGCGTGCAGTTCTGAAAGGTCGCTGTGGAGCAGTTGTCCGCGCGGTGGGTTGAGCTCAGGCAGTGTCGTGCGCTGCATGGAAGGCGACCCCTCATACGGGGAACTGCGTCTCGTGTGCCCCGACGGTCAGGTGCTCCACTCTCTGGATTGGCGATCGACGCAAACCGCCCCGCTTCTGAGAAACGTGATGCGGTTGACCGCCAGCAACAGCGGCTTGATGACGGGCCCAGGCACGAATAGCTACATCGTCGGCACGGTGGCGACCGGCTTCATCGTGATCGATCCGGGGCCGGACGACCGGGCGCATCTTCAACGCATCTTCGCAGCTACGGGCGGCGATATTCGAATGATCGTCTGCACGCACTCCCACGTGGACCACGCACCCGGCGCGAGGCCACTGCAGTCCATGTGTCCGCACCAGCCACCCGTCCTCGGTCGGTCGGCCGGGCCTGCCGACAGGGCAAGCCATCACTTCGTTCCGGACCGCGAATTGCTAGATGGCGATTTGCTGACACTCGCGCATGACGGCGAGACGCATCGATTGCTCGTCGTCTCGACACCGGGGCACGCGAGCAACCACGTGTGCCTGGTCCTTCTGGAAGACGGACTGCTATTCAGCGGCGATCACATTCTGAATGGCAGCACGACCATCATCGATCCTCCCGACGGCAACATGACGGCGTACCTTACGTCACTCGACCGGTTGAACGCGATTTGCACCGAACGTGAGATCGACTTTATTCTGCCCGCACATGGGTACGTGCTGGACCGACCGCATGACCAGATCGCCCGCCTCAAGGCACACCGTCTCGCCCGGGAAGCAAAGATCGCCGGCGCGGTAAAGGCACTGCCGACCGGTTCGATCGACGACTGGCTGCGTCTTGCTTATACCGATGTTCCCGAAAGGCTCTGGCCAGCGGCATCCCGGTCGCTGCTGGCGCATCTCGAACGACTCGACGAACAAGGTCGTCCGACTTCGCAGGCCTGATTGCGATCGTCATGCATGCATCGGCTGCCACGCCCGCTAAAACCGGGGGCGCGGGCAGCCGGGTTCGACGGCCGTCTTTTTGCGGACTCAGCTCTCTTCTACAAGCGCGGCCAGCCGGCCATGAATGAGTGCGCGCGCCTCGCCGACCATCCGACTCACGAGTTCCGCGCAGGTGGGAATATCCTCGATAAGCCCGATTGCGAGGCCAGCCGGAAACGTTCCGTCTTCGGTGTCACCGGTCTCGTACACTCGCTTACCGCGCTCACCGCTCACCAGCGGCTTGAGATCCGCAAACGTCACACCCTCTTTTTGCTCGAGTTCCAACACCTGCTCCGCTACCGAATTCCTGAAGATACGCGACGTGTTCTTCAGCGTGCGGAAGATCAACGCCGTATTGCGCTCGTCATTCTCTACGAGCCTGCGCTTGACGTTCTCGTGAATCGGCGCCTCCCGCGTTGCCATGAAGCGAGTACCCATATTGATCCCATCCGCGCCGAGCGCGAGCGCGGCGACCATGCCGCGCGCGTCGGCAATGCCGCCTGACGCAAGCATCGGAATATGCAGTTTCGCGGCCGCGGCCGGCAACAGGATCAGATTGGGCACGTCGTCCTCGCCCGGATGTCCGGCGCACTCGAATCCGTCCACGCTCACGGCGTCGCAGCCCAACGCCTCCGCTTTCAGCGCGTGACGCACCGACGTGCACTTGTGGATGACCTTGATCCCCGCAGCCTTGAATGCGGGCATATATGGCTCGGGATTGCGCCCCGCCGTCTCGACGATCTTCACACCGTTCTCCACGACCGCTTGCACGTACTCGTCGTACGGCACTGGCTTGATCGTCGGCAGAATGGTCAGATTGACGGCGAACGGCTGATCCGTCAGTGAGCGAACCCGAACGATCTCGTTGCGCAGCGCCTCGGGCGTGGGCTGCGTCAGAGCGGTGATGGTGCCGAGCGCACCGGCGTTCGAGACGGCAGCGGCAAGTTCAGCGCGACCCACCCACATCATGCCCCCTTGAACAATAGGGTATCGAATCCCAAGCAGCTCTGTAATGCGCGTTTTCATGTGCTGATCCCTGGTAAGTGCAACCTGATTTTTCGACCCGCAATGGTCGAACGTCGCGTGTAAGATTCGCCGGTCGTTTGTATTTACGAACACTGTGCAATTATATACACTTCCTCCACATCACCGACACTCGTGTGCCGCACTCGCGGACGCCGATGCGATTGCACGAGGCATGAATGATCAGGAGAGTTGATGAACAAACGAGACAATCAGATTGACGCTGAGGAAGTGTCGATTCGCCCCACGCGGGACGCGGCGGAACAAGCCGTGCGCACGCTGATCCGATGGGCCGGTGACGATCCCGAAAGGGAAGGTCTCATTCAGACGCCTGCACGGGTGGCGCGCGCATACCGCGAGTTCTTCTCGGGCTATGACTCCGATCCAATGCAGATTCTCGCCACCACGTTTTCCGAAGTGGATGGCTACGACGAGATGGTGGTGCTAAAGGACATCCGTTTCGAGAGCTACTGCGAACATCATATGGTGCCCATCATCGGACGTGCGCACGTTGCCTATTTGCCCGAGCATCGCGTGGTCGGCATCTCCAAACTGGCGCGCCTCGTCGATGTCTATGCCAAGCGCCTACAGATTCAGGAGAAGATGACCGTTCAGATCGCCGATGCGCTGAACACCGTGCTGCAGCCGAAGGGAGTCGCTGTCATTCTCGAAGCCGCGCATCAGTGCATGAGTACGCGAGGCGTGCACAAGCCCGGCGCATCGCTGGTGACGAGTCGAATGCTGGGCGCATTCCGTGACGATCCTTCCACCCGCCGCGAGTTTCTGTCGATTGTCGGTCACAGCACGATTGCGCCATTACCCAATAGCTGAAAGCCAACGTCGGCTTCCTGCCGACGTTGGCTTTCATGGCAAATCGATGCTGGTATCCGTGGTGGCAAGCGTCGTTGCCGGCTTGCGTCTGGCCTTAAACCTCGCTGGGTTGGCGCGTCTTTAAAGGCCGTTCGTAAGAGACGTCTTCACGATTTCGTGCACTAACGCCATTGCACATCAGGATTTCGCGCCACGCAGAGGGCACTTCTGCAGGGGTCAGTTCGTTGATCGCTTCGGAGATGCAGACACGGGCGGCAATCGCCCATACGCCATCACGCTTTTCGAAGCGGTCGATATAGCGCCCCACCGCTAGCGTGTCTGGCTTGACGCGATTTTCTCCGAAGAAAAGCCAGTACGTCTCTCCGTGCGCCTCGTCGCCCTGCAATTCGACGCTGTGATTGAACACCATATGGTGGTGCGACAACTGATGCTCGGTATGGTACGCAAAGGCCCAGTCGACGAATTCCTCTGCGTTCCCGACGAATGCGCCGTGGTCGTCGATTGCGTCCGGATGGTACGCCGACAGCGTCAACTTCCGGTCCATGCGATCGACCCCGCGGCAATAGCGGTGTACGCATTCGAGTATGTCCTGCTTATCCAACAGTGCTTCGACGCGCGCGCTCAGTTCTTCATTCATGGCTTCTACCGTTAGATTGTCATGGCGACAAAAAAGACGACCGTACCGATCACGGCGCCAATGAAGCAATAACCCTCGCCTGTCGACAAATCGGCTTCCTGCGCTCGCGCACGGCTCGCAATCGCACATCCGATGATGCCCGCCAATGCCGTCGCCCCGAGCACGGCAAACATCATCACGACGTCGAAGAGTGCGGACCGGCCTAGCTCTTCCATGCGCACATCGCGTTGCAGCAGCCAGACCGCCGCCGCCGAAATCGACAGGAGAATGAGTGGGAGCCATACTCTACGCGCTTCCCGAGCGCTCTCGCGAGTCAGCGTTTTCATCGCGCCCGGCCCTCCGTCCGCAGCTTGCCCAGAGCACGAGGCGCCACCGCGCCCAACACGCGCGCCACCCAATTCGATTGTTTTGCGCGAGCCGATTCGTCCGACGACGCAGCACCCTTTTCAGCGCGCTGGCGACGATAGTCGTACGTATAGTCGGCAAGAGGACCGCGTAAATCGCTGTCGAGAAAGTACATCGCATGTCTCCGATCAGGCTTATGCCTCTCGGGCGCTTGCATGGCGCCTCTTGATGGACATCCTAGGCCATGGAATATGGTTATGCAACAAGTCGTTCAATTAATGGCGTCGGTGTTTTCACTACCCGACAAGGCACTGACCGACCCGCATGCGCGAGCGCCCGCCGCACACATGGACGTGTGTGCGAACGGGTCGGCAATCGATCGGGGAAAGGCAATTGCAGCGCTAAGCCGCGTTCTCGACGCAGCTTAGCGATTCGAAAATGACACGCAGACGAGTGATCAGGAGACCTGGAAGCCGCCGTCGACAGCGAGAAGCTGACCGGTGACGTAGTCTGATGCCGGCGACGCGAAAAACAACACTGCCCTGGCGATATCGGAGGCGACGCCGATGCGGCCCAGCGGCATGCGACCAGGTTGGGTGATCGGCCCGTGAGCCTGATGAACCTTCGTCGATGCGGCCGCGCCCTCGGTTGCCACGCCGCCGGGCAGCACTGCGTTCACGCGAATTCCGTCTGCTGCGAATTCGAGCGCTGCCACCTTGGTGAGGTTGTTAACGCCAGCCTTCGACGCGCCGTAGTCACCGTTGTCGAAAATCACCGGCTGCAGCGAAGCCACTGACGAAATATTGATAATGGAACCGCCGTTTTTGGCACCTTGCATTCGCTTGATCGCTTCGCGCATGCAGAGGAAGGTGCCGCGCAAGTTGATGCCGAGCACCTTGTCCCACTTTTCTACCGACGTCTCGACGAATTGCGTCTTCGGATAGATGCCGGCGTTGTTCACGAGAATGTCGAGGCGCCCAAGTTTGGCCTGCACCGTTTCGTACATTGCAAGAATCGACGATTCATCGCTGATGTCCACTTTGATCGCGATAGCCTTGCCAGACGCACTTTCGATTTGGCTGGCCGTCTGCTGCGCCGCTTCCTCATTCAGGTCCGCCGCGACCACCGCCGCGCCGGCCGACGCCAGCAGCAAAGCCGTCTCGCGGCCGATGCCTGAGCCTGCCCCTGTTACCACCGCCACTTTCTGATCGAGATTGAAAAGACTCGCCACATTCGTGCTCATTGCTCCTCCTTTGGCTCGCCACGCGAGCGGGTTATTTTCTGAACGTCATTCGCAAAGATAAACACACCACTTTGGAGTGTCAAGATGAATGAGAAGCCGATGACGAAAGGAGCAGCATGGACGAAGCTGTCGAGCAGTGCGAGCGCGTATCACCCCGCCGCCGGCGACGCGATATCGCGCATGATGTCGAGCATAGAACGGTGGTAGGGCTTGTGAGGTCTATCGGCCCACACCAGCGACACCTCAGTTTCGCCTGAAGCCGGAACATCCTCGATGTCGACGAAGGCGACACCCTCCACGGGCAGGTATCGCGCCGAGTCCAGCATCAGACCGATGCCCAGTTCATGAGACACGAGGTTGAGCATCGTGTATGGATGGCGCGCTTGCTGGGTCACCCGCGGCGACAGCCCCGCCTCGCGGCGCGCTGTCTCGAACGCAGCGAACAGCGGCTGCGACATCTGCTGAGGGAACATGATGAGCGGATATCGCGCGAGATCCGCGATACGAATTGAAGGCTGCGCCGCCACGGGCCACTTCGCCGGAACCGCGGCCACCACACGCAGACGCTCGATGACCACGCTTTCCAAACCGGAGACGTCCGCCGAGCTGGTGACTACCACGCCCAGGTCGATGCTGCCGTTTTTCACGCTGGCGACGGTCAAAGCACTGCCGCGCTCGATCAACCGGACGTCAACGCCCGGCCATTGCTTGCGAAGCCCCTGAATGGCTAGCGGCATGATTCGCAGTGCACACATCGGCACGAACGCCACGCTCAGGCTCGCCAGTTCGTCGGCGGCTTGCCGCACGCGCCGCTCGGCCAGCTCCGCTTGCGCGATCAGTGGCTTCGCTTCCGCGAGCAACGCGGCTCCGGCGGCTGTTAGCGAAACGCCTCGCGGTGTACGTTCGAGCAGCTTGATACCAAGCTGCTCCTCCAGCCGCATGATCGACTGGCTGAGCGGCGGCTGCGCCATGCCCAGGCGCGCAGCCGCACGGCCAAAGTGCTGGGTCTCCGCAACCGCAACGAAGTGTCTGAGATGCCGCAATTCCATGACGTGATATGGCTTTGATATCGGGTGTCCCCAGCATATCGCCTTTGTCCCGTTGCGGTGCACTACGGACGAACCCTGGTCATATCGGGTGCGCACTATCTTGACGTCCAGCACCGTTCAACATACATTTTAGAATGTCGTTCCACAATGCGAACAATGACCAAGGCGACTCGGGTGAACCGCATCCGCTATCAATAGCCGCGCCGCCGCGGTTAAACAGGAGACACAAGTGAAGAGCCTCGAAGAAAAACTTGCCTATGGTTTAAAGGTATTCGGCGAAATCATGGGTGAAGACAAGGCAGCCGGCTTACAGGCCGCAAGCGAGTCCACCGGTTTTGGATCCGACATTTCACGCCTTGCCATCAACTACGCGTTCGCGGATGTCTGGGGCGACGACAAACTCGAGCGCAAGCAGCGCAGCCTCGTCACGCTGGGCATTCTCATCGCGAGCCGGCAGACGCTCGAACTGAAGAACCACGTCCGCATTGCCGTGCGCAACGGTCTGAGCGCACGCGAACTCGAAGGGGTGCTGATTCAGGCGCTTCCGTATGCCGGGTTCCCAGCCGTCGCCTCCGCGACCACGGCAGTTCTGGAGACACTGCGGGAACTTGGCATCGACACCACGACCCGCACTTCGGAAGAACGCGGGTTGCTGTGAGCCGACATCAGAGCGCCCCCGCGACCAAAGGAGACAATTTATGAGCACACCAGGCGTGGATATCGTGCCGACGATGCGGGAATTCAACGTTTCCAATGACCTGCTCGGCAATCACGCCGAGTTGCAAGAGCGCTGGAACGAAGACGGCTACCTGTTCTTTCGCGACGTCCTCGACCACGAGCCACTGGAGCGCATGCGCGGTCTGCTTGTTGATCACCTCGACAGCAACGGCTTCGTGGACCGCAACGACCGGGACGTGCGATGGACTGGCAAAGACCGCGAAAATTTCAGCTTTTTTCCAGTGAAGACGATGAACGAGCAGCGTGCGGCACGCACCGTGATGGAAGACCCCGCGGTTCGTGCATTCTTTCAGCGGCTGTTCGGCGTACCGCTTTATTGGGTACCTTTCACCGAATACCGCACGTCGCCGCCCGCTATCGACAAAAGCCGCACACGGTTCGACTTCATTCATGAAGATGCGATCTACAGCGACCGCCTCGATTTCATCATCTGCTGGATTCCGCTCAGCGATATCGATGCGCAAGTCGGCGGATTGGCCGTCGCGGAAGGATTGCATAAGCTTCCGTGCCTGCACAGGAAGGACGGCGACAAGATCGTTCCTATCGATCTCGCGAGCGTGCCAGAAGACGCATGGCGCCGCACGAACTACCGCTTGGGCGACGTCCTGTTGATGAGCCGACGCACGCCGCACTCCGGTCTCAGCAATCATTCGGACCGTTTTCGTCTGTCACTCGACACGCGCATCCTGCCGCACGGCGGAAGTTTCCCGTTTGAGCCCCGCCTGCCCTATGTGGGCACGCTGACGTCGATCGCATCGGACCAGATCGTCGTGCGCGACGCGCATGGTGAACATGTGTTGCGACTCGACGACACGAGTTATCTGCGCGGCCTCCAGGGCAACCGCCTGCGCGGAGACGAAATTGCCGGGGTTTATCGGCCGGGATCCGAGGTGATCGTTGCACATGAAGGCGGCCTCGTTCAAACGCTGCGCCCGCAGCATTGATCGTCGTGTCAGGCGCGAAGACGAAGCTTCGTCTTTGCGCCTCGCGCCATTCGCCTTGCTCTCTGGCGTGGCAACTCTGAAGCATCGATCACTGGCATCCTTTGCTCGCTGCTTTTTGAACATCGTGCTAATATCGGAACGAATGCTTGTGAGCAACCAGGCCACGAGCCTGCAATGGCTGTCACAGGGTTAGCGGCATCGCGCGCGAGCCGCCCAGGCGTGACACGCCTGGCCAACGTCTAACGTTCGACCTCGGGACAAGTCATGATCGATTCATCCGCCGCGGTACTCGTCATCGGCGCCACTGGCGCACAAGGAGGCGCCGCGGCTCGCCATCTTCTTGCGGCTGGACGCAAGGTACGCTTCCTGACACGAAATCCAGACTCGCCGGCTGCGCGGGCACTCGTCGAAATGGATGCGCAGGCGCTACGGGGAGATCTGGACGACCGCGACTTGCTCGCAAAAGCGATGGAGGGCGTCGCTTCCGTCTTCTCCGTTCTCCTGACTGATTTTGATCGCAGCGACAGGGAACGCCGCCAGGGTTTTGCGCTCGTCAACGCAGCGCGCAACGCGGAGGTCCCGCAGTTCGTTCACACCTCCGTGGCGCAGGCCGGCAATCATGAGACGTTTCCTGGCTGGAGCGAGAAACGTTGGAACCGAAAATACTGGACGGACAAATGGGAAGTGGAAGAGGCCGTTCGCGCCGCGGGTTTCGAATCGTGGACGGTCTTGCAACCGGCATTCATGATGGACAATCTCGCTGAGCCAAAAGCGGGCACGATGTTTCCGCACCTGCGCGAAGGCTTGCTGCTCAGCGCGTTGCTACCCGACGCGCGACTCGACTGGATTGCCGCCGACGACGTGGGCGCGCTCGCGGCCAGCGCGCTAAACGATCCGCAACGCTGGCACGGTGAGACCGTGCCGCTGGCGTCGGAAAGACTCACGATGTCTGAAGTTGCGAATCGCCTCGGCAACGTTCTGGGCGCACAGATCACCGCTTTGCACGTGTCACCGGATGAAGCCCGAGCAAAGGGTCTCGCACCCGGATGGGTGAATGCACAAGAATGGATCAACGCGGTCGGGTACCGCGTCGAGATCGATTCGCTCTCCAAACGTGGTGTCCAACTCACCCCGATGGTGGACTGGATCGATGCGAATCGACAGCACATCGTACTCGCATAGCTGGTCGTTGGACCGCGTGCGCAAGCCTCAGGTAATGGAAAATCCGCAATGAATGACCGTATCCCTTCATGGTTCGACCACGCCCTGGCCCAGCCGCGTCGATCTCACTTCACCGAAGGCGGCGGGGTGACTGTCCATTATGTCTCGTGGAACGCCGCAGACACCGGTAAGCCGCCACTTGTCTTCGCACACGGTTTTCTCGGGCACACGCACTGGTGGGACTTCATTGCGCCCTTCTTCACCGATCGCTTTCGCGTCTTTGCTCTGGATTTCCGCGGCATGGGCGAGAGCGCCTACAGGCAGGAATACAGCGCCGACGTTTTCGTGCGCGACCTCGTCGCTGTCGTGGATGCAATCGGCTCTGGACCGTGCGTCGCGGTGGGCCACAGTTTCGGCGGATCGCGTCTGCTCCAGGCGTGCGCGACCTTTCCCGATCGTCTCTCGCATGCAGTCGTGCTCGATTCGTATTTCATGCTACGCGGCGAAACCTTGCCTGCAGTGGAACGACGCCCGCCGCCCCGTCCCTATCCTGACTGGCATACTGCACTCAGTCGCTTTCGACTCATCCCGGAACAAGATTGCGAGCCGTGGCTGCTCGAGCATCTCGCGCGGACATCACTTCGTCAAACCGCCGACGGCTGGGTATGGCGCTTCGACCCGAAGTTGCGAAATCTCCAGCCGGTCGAAGGCGAAGAAGACCTGCTGACCCGCATCGCGGTTCCCGTCAGCTACGTTCACGCCGAGTGCAGCAGCGTGGTCAGCGCCGATCGCGCGCGCCGCATCGTAGCTGCGATTCCCGGCGCGAAGGGTCCGATCACGATGCCACGCTCAGGCCATCACATGATGCTTAACCAGCCACTCGCGCTGGTGAGTCTCTTGCGAGCCTTGCTAGCATGAATTCCAATCTGCGCGAATCGAAAACTGCGCCGTGGTCGGGCGGTTTGCCTCTTGCGGCCCTGATCGCGCGCGCCGTCGAAAAGCACGGCGCGACGCCGCTCCATTTTCATACCCAGGGCGGTGCCTACACTTGCACCACCGAGTCCCTGCTGCACGACGCGAAAGAGATTGGCAAGGCACTCACAGCCATCGGTCTGCGTCGAGGCGATGTGATCGCGATACAGCTTCCCACACAGCGCGAAACTGCGCTTCTGTATCTGGCTGCACTGGAGATCGGTGCGGTACTCGTGCCGATCGTACACATCTACGGTCCCGCCGAAGTCGGCTTCATCCTTCGACAATCCCGCGCCCGCGTTCTGTGCGTGCCCGATTTCTGGTCCCGAACCGACTACCTGGAGCGTGTCGCCGCGCTCGGCGACACGCCCGACCTCGAGCGCGTTATCGTCGTTGGCGATCGGGCGCCCTCGAACGGCATCACGTTTGGCGCGCTGCAACGACTCGCCGCGACAACGCATGAACACCGCCCTGCTGACCCGCCAACGTCGGAAGACATCTGCCTGCTGCTGTACACGTCAGGAACGACAGCTTCGCCCAAAGGCGTGCAGCACTCTCATCGCACAGTAGGCGCAGAGTGGCAGATTCCGTTCATCGACGGGCCTGGGCCGTATCTCACGCCCTTCCCTGCTGGCCATATTGCAGGCTTCAATTTCCTGTTGCGTCCATTCATTACAGGCACCGAGATGGTGTTCATGGACCGATGGGACGCCTCGCTTGCCGCGCGACTGGTCGACGAGTATCGCGTGCGCCTCTCGGGTGGCACGCCGTTTCATCTCCAGGGGCTCCTCGAAGCCGCTCGCCGCGACGGGCGCAGCCTGGCGTCCCTCGCTTCTTACGGTCTGGGCGGCACGGGTGTCACGCCGGAGCACGTCGCCATGGCCGATCGGGCCGGATTCGCGGGAACCCGCGCGTACGGGCTGACCGAGCATTCGACAGTGAGTGTCGGCTGGGCCGATTCGCCTTTTGATATCCGGGCCTGCACGGACGGTCGCATTCAGCCCGGCTCGCAGGTGCGCGTTGTCGACGAGTTGGACAGCGACCTGCCTGCCGGACGCGACGGCGAGATTCTGATCAAAGGACCGGAGCTGTTTGTCGGCTACACCGACCCGGCGCTCAATGCGGCCGCGTTCACTCACGACAAATGGTTCCGGACCGGCGATATCGGCCGTCTCGACGAAAACGGTTGCCTGACCATCACGGACCGAAAGAAGGACATCGTGATTCGCGGAGGAGAAAATATATCGTCGCTCGAAGTAGAGCGAGTACTTGCCACTCATCCGGCCGTGCGCGATGTCGCCGTCGTGGCGCAGCCAGACGCACGATATGGCGAAAGAGTCTGTGCGGTCGTCGTCTTGCACGAACGCACGTCGCTCGACCTGATCGCAGTCCAGACCCACTTTGCCGGCGCGGGCGTGGCGAAGCAAAAGACGCCCGAGCAACTTTGCATCGTCGCAGAGTTGCCGCGCACGCCTTCGGGAAAGGTGCGAAAAGGCGATCTGCGCAAGCAACTTTCCGCGTAGTAGCAAATCAGCTGGTGCTTATCGAGCGGAGCCGTCCCGGCGAGACTTGAAAAACCGATCTCGTTGCATTGATACCTGATCGGACGAAACGAGCCGATCGTAGATCGCACGCGCTGCGGCCATGCCGGCATCGAAATCGGGCGACTCGGCTGCGGCGGCGATGGCATCCAGACAATGGCTTTCTATTGCATCGCTACAGCCGAGGCGTGAGCGCGCTTCAGCGACAATGGAAACCGGATCGCCACCAGGCAATGGCAACCGGCGAATCAATGGCAACGATGTACCGCCTATCTTCTCACGCGCAAGCTCGATCGCAAGGCGCGACATGTCATGCTCATCGCCATCGACGATCCGGTCAAATAACGCGGTGCCCCGGAAGGTTCCTGCGCGCACGATTTGAGCACCAAGAATGAATTCGATCGACTTCGCGAAGCCCAGCACACGCGGCAAGCGCTGCGTGCCGGACAAAGGGATCACGCCGAGCTTGCATTCGGGCAGACCGATCTGCGCATTGTCCGCGACCACACGGTAGTGGCACACCAACGCGGTTTCCAGACCACCGCCAATGGCAAACCCGTGGATAGCGGCTACAACCGGCTTGTCGCTCGCCTCGATCACCGGATGAACGTGCAGCGACAACGCTGGCGAAGCTGTGGCCGCGGAAGTGCCGAACTCGCGAATATCACCTCCCGCGGAAAAGCCGCGTCCACTGCCATTGAGTACGATCGCGCGAACCCGCACGTCGCACCGGGCCGCTTCAAACGCGGCAACGAGTCCGCGACGGATTCCCAGACCTAATCCGTTGACTGGCGGATGGCTCATTGTGACGATAGCGATTTCGTCTTCTACACGATACTCGACGTCGGCGAAGCGATGCGGCTTGCAATGCGTCATCGGTTATCCGCTGTGGCGTTCGACGATGGCGGGTACTGTACGCCTAACGGTTGTTAGCGAGCCAGCTCGGCATATCCGCCGGCCACGGATCGGCATACACCGCGTGCACACCCATCGCGCTCGTGTAGGCCAGATTCAGCAGGTTGCAAAACGCGATGAAAGCCAGCACCCGAAGCGCCGTGCGCACCGCTGGATGACACCCGACACGATCGACACCTCGCTCGATGGCCGTATATCCGTCTTCGTCGACGTTCAGCAGAAGGAAGGCCGACGCCACGAAAGCAGACGGAAACAGCAGGAACTCATAGACCGGAAACTGGTAGTAGTGACCGCCCCAGAAGGAGACACTCTGGAACGCACCCGGCCACGCGTCGAAGCCCATGAAGCGGCTGGCCGCGATGTCGAGCAAGCCCATTGTCATCCAGATGGCGGCAAAACCAGCGAGTACGAGTCGTACGTTGCCCGCGCGGGACCACCGCTTACGAACCGCGCGCATCGCCCACACCGCCACTACGGCGGTGCCTGTAAAGGTATAGAAGTAGCTTGGCGCGTCGATCAGGATAGGCTCAGCGATGCGAGCATGGGACGATTGCCAGAATGGAATGAAGCGACACCAGCAGCCGTAGTTCAGCGCATAGGCGTTATAGGTGAACATCGGGCGAAGAAAGTCCAGCCATGGATCAAGCCAATATGCCGAGAGCCAACCGATCATCATCAAACGCACCGCGTCGATGCGGCGACTTTTGACGATTCCGTAGACATACCAGATCGCTACGGGAATCAGGATCAGCACGCTGACCCACTGGTAATGGTCGATCGTCGCCTTCACGGATTCCGGTAGCGGATCCGCGCCCAACTCGACGGGGCGGAAATCCTCCGAACGAATCCATGCGACGTAGGTGCGGACTTGTGCAAAAGCGAAAAGCGCACCGAGCCCTGCCCACGCATACACGCTGGGCCAGGTTGTGCTGCGTCGAGCGACCATTTCCGACATGCTTTGCCTCCTACATTATTCCCCGGCATTCACATTTTCGAATGTCGATCGCAAAACTGTACTCCTGCGGAAACGGCGACGTCAAGTGCGTGTCGCTCAACGCCTGGTGGATTATCGACCCATGAGATCATGAATCTCGTGATCGAGTGCCGCCATCGCGAACCGGGGCGCAACTGCACAATTGTTGACTTCGACCTGCCACTCCACAGGATTCACGAGCCAGAAGAACAGCCCATAGACGATGTGGCGCCGGTAGGCATCTAGCGCGCTTTCAAGTGACGGCGGGTTGTTGACGCCGTGAAAGGCGAGCCGCTCAAGATAGTATTCGAGCAACGCCCGCTCCCATCTCGGCCGATCCGCGATATCCAGAGCCGATATCAGGAAGTACGTGACGTCATGAGCCCACGGTCCGCGTCGATATGACTGCCAGTCGAGAAAGCCGGGCGTGCCATCGCGGTCGAAATACAGGTTTCCGAGGTGAACATCGCCATGGAGAAACGTCATCGGCCCGATGCGGTCGAAAGCGCGCAGATCGAGGAGCGCCCGCTCCATCCAGTCACGATCGTGAAACCGCTTTGGCACGGCGGCCCCGCGCGGCAACTGTGTATAGCGGGCGAACACTTCGGGTTTCAATTGGCCCCAGTGATAGGTGCCGGACTCGCCATCGGGCAGCGGGTCTTGCGACGCGAGCCACGCCAGTTCGCCATCGCTTTCGAGCGCAGGCGATTGCCAGAACTGCGCGTGCCACCGCGCTTGCGCGTCCAGGTTTGCCGCCGCCTGCGCAAACGTCAGCGTCCGCTGCACGCGACAGAACTCCACTTCCCGTGAACGTAGATCCTCGAGGATCACGATCGACTGCCCGCTTCGACTTTCGGTCTCTGAATAGAAGCAGGCAGGCACATTTGCACGCAAGCAGGGATGGACTTCCTTGAAGAACTTCGCCTCGTATTCGTATATGTAGGCGTTCAAGTTCCGGTACTCGGGAACGAAACCGCCCTTGACGATCAGAGACTCCGGCAAGCCAAGCTCGCGCCCTGTTGCGTTGTAAGCAAGACGTACCCTGACTTTGGTAGCCGTGCCGTACATTACGTCGTCGATGGCCAGTGATTCGACCGCCACCCCTTCATGGCTGCGCGCGAGCGCCGACGTCAGCCACGAAGCGGTGATGTCCTCAACCTGCAAAGGAAGCGTGCCGGTATCTGGCTGCGGTCGGTGCGATTCCATCTGGGCCGGGCTTCTTTTCGCAACATTCATCTTGGCACCTTCCTGTGAGGTTGTATGTGCGTTCGTGCCGACATCATCACTGGCGGACCGACGTTCTCCACGCGCATGTTGCGCGGCACGTCCGAAAACCCGCAACGAGGGAAATCCATGCTGGTATTATCGTTGCGTTTTTAGAACGACGTGCGTATTTTCGCTCAACCCGTTTCGACGAGGCCCGCTAGCGCGGCGCTGAGTCGCTTCATTCCTGCCGTTCAAAAAAAACGACACACGGCCCCCTGGAGACAACTCGATGACCACATCCTTGCTTGAGCGGCTATACGGCATCAGCGGAAAAATCGCTGTCGTGACTGACAAGGGATGCAATTCCAGCATCGATATCGCCCCTGTGCTGGCCGAGGCTGGCGCACGGGTCGTAGTCGCCGATCACAGCGCAGCGCACATGCAATCGGTCGTCGACAAAGTCGTTTCAGCGGGCGGCGAAGCAATCGCTATCGAGGCAGACGTGGAACGTGAAGCCTCCGTGATTGCGTTGTTCAATCAGGTCAGCGCAGCCTGGGGTAGCCCGGACATCGTGGTCAATTGCGCGGCCATGACCAATAACGGGCCGCTTACGGAGTTCTCCGAAGCCGCCTGGGACGAAGTGATGGCGATCGACCTGAAGTCTGTGTTCTTTTGCATGCGAGAAGCGATCAAGCACATGCTCGCCGCAGGCCGGGGCGGACGCATCGTGAACGTGACGACCATGGGAGCCACGCATGCCGTACTGAATGGCAATGGCGCCTACGGTGCCGCGCGAGCGGGCGTAGCGGGTTTAGTGCGCTCCGCAGCGCTGGACTATGCCCGCGACCAGATTCTCGTCAACTGCGTGCTTCCCGGTGCAGTGCCCGGCAAGGTTCAGTTTCATCCGGATATGCAGGCTCGCCTGAAAACAGCAAAGCTCACGGGACCCGGTACGGATGCGGAGCGACGTCTGCCGCTTGGATGGGGCGATCCCGCCGATATTGCCGCCGCGGTGCTGTACCTCGCAGGGCCGTCAGGCCGCTACATGACGGGCCAATCGATTACGCTCGACGGCGGATTTCTGATTAGCTGAAGACGTCCGCACCCAATCATCTTCACTGTCTGGTGAATTCCGATGAACTACCAACGATTGGGCCACAGCGGCAAGACTGAAGCGAACCGAACAGCGCGACCTTCATTGACACTCAAAACGGAGCATTCCATGTTTAGTGAAACACAGATCGGCGCGCACCTCGCGAAGAGGTTCAATCTCGCGGGCAAGACCGCCGTTGTTACCGGCTCTGCGCAAGGTCTCGGTCGCGAGATTGCGCGACTGCTCGCCGAGGCCGGCGCCAAGGTCGTGATTGCCGACTTGAACCCCGATGCCGCGTCCGCAACAGCGTCGGATATCGATGCGGACGGCGGCATTGCAATGCCATGCAAAGTCGACGTGGCCGACGAAGCATCCGTCAAGGCACTATTCGCAGCCGTCGATACGAAGTTTGGCGGTGTCGACATTCTGATCAACAACGCGGCGCACCGTTCGAAGGCCGAATTCTTTGAAATGTCCGTCGAACAATGGGACCAGATGCAAGACGTCACGCTGCGGGGCACGTTCCTGTGTTGCCGAGAGGCTATCACGCGCATGAAGGCGAATGGCGGCGGCTCGATCGTCAACATCTCCTCCGTTGGCGCGCTTCGACCCACGCTGTGGGGCGTCAACGCCCATTACGATGCCGCGAAGGCCGGCGTGGACAGCCTCACGCGATCGCTGGCCAGCGAGTTCGCGGCCGACGGAATCCGCGTCAATTCAATCCTTCCGGGCGGCATGGCCAGCGAGGGCGGCAAGAACATCAGCGCGACGTTCAAGATTCGAGGGCCGATCGTAGGCGCAGGACGGATTCCGATGGGACGAATGGCCGCCCCGATCGAGGTTGCACAGAGCGTATTCTTTCTCGCAAGCCCTGCCGCAAGCTATGTCACCGGGCAGATCATCGCCGCGGACGGCGGCTTCACGGTCAGCTAGGACTAGTCGTCCGGTTACCCGTTTCGCAAATCTGACTGCAACCGTTATTCGTTGAATCGAACCGGGCGGCAGGTGATATTCGCGTTTTCCGTCATCCCGGCATTTGCGCTGATGAGAAGCCTGGGGTTGGTTTCCAGACACATTCGCGCGTCGTGAATGGCGTCGATGCGTGCGCTGCGGCCGGCTTTGCTTTTTCCGACGCCGTGAATTTCCATGCTAATGGTGCTTACGGCGCTCCGCGAAATAGTAATTCATTAAGCATGAAGCAGTATTTTTTACACGATTTTTTTATATAAAAAATTAGAAAGCGCGCTTGATTTTTCACATTTGTTCAGACAACATCAATTCGCCGGACATTGCGCCTAACCACCATTAAATACGATTGATTTCAGCAGCTTAGCTGACTGCGTCCTGTCGTGTATGTCGCATTGTCGCCGACATTTAAACGTCAATTCGTCATGCATTTCCAAATGCAGGAGGTTCTATGTCCATCGAAAAACGTATCTTTCATTTACCTAACTCGCTTAAAGTACAAGTCGAATCGCATATTTTTGAAGTTGGTCGTAAAACCGTAATACTGGTGAATGGCGCTTTAGCGACAACTGCGTCGTTCGGACAGACAATCAAGTATCTCGGCGAGCGATATAACGTCATTTGCTTCGACCTGCCTTATGCGGGGCAATCAAAGCAGCACAATCGGGCCGGTTCCCTCCTGACGAAAGAGGACGAAGTCGAAATCCTGCTGCACCTGATTCAACACTTCGAGCCCCGCTTCCTGTATTCCGTGTCTTGGGGAGGACTCGCGTCATTGCTCGCGCTGGCGCGGCAGCCTGCTTCTATCGAGCGGGCGGTAATCGGCTCCTTCTCGCCGTTTCTCAACGATGCGATGGTCGCCTATGTGACGCAAGCGAGGCATCTGCTCAATGCGGGCGAGAATCTGCAAGCCGCGCAACTGCTGAACGACACCGTGGGCAAACATCTGCCGCGCATACTGAAACTCCTGAATTACCGCTATCTGACGAGCCTGCCGAAGGAAGAGCAACGCCAGGTCGCCTTTCACGTCGAGCAGATACTGGCGTTAAGGGCCGAAACGTATCTGGATCAATTGGCGAACATCCGCTGCAGGGTGAAGTTCATCAACGGCGAGCTCGACGAATACACCACTGCGCACGACATTCGCACCATGGCGCGCTATGTCCGTCACGCGCAGTTCGCGACCGCACCGAACACCGGGCATTTCCTTGAACTCGAAGGGCGGGCACAGGCCGCCACGATGCGCGACGAAATTCTCGGCTTCTTCGGCGTCAACCAGGAGTTCGATCGTTCACGGCTCGACGCGCTCTCGCCCGCGGCAGAAGCGCAAACGTTTGCTCACTCGGGACTGAACGTCGAATTCGGGAGCGGAAAATGACGATCTATCACACGCTTGCCGTCCTCGGCCCATGGGCCGTCTGGGTCGCCTACTGGATGAAAGCATCGTCCGGTGTGAAGAAAACCCTAAAACGCGAGGATCGACTTTCACGCACGCTTCAGTCGATCCCGCTGATCATCGGCTGTGCGCTGATTGTGTTGCCGGACGGCGTCGCCATCTCGAGTCCGGCGACCGCTCATTTCGATTTGCAGCAATGGATCGGCCTCACGATCGTTGTCGCCGGTCTCGCTTTCTCGGTGTGGGGCCGTCGCCATCTCGGGCCTAACTGGAGCGTGTCGGTCACGCTGAAAGCCGACCACGAACTCGTCCGCAGCGGTCCTTACGCGCTCGTGCGCCATCCGATCTACTCAGGTTGCCTGCTGGCGATTGCCGGCGCCGCGCTCGTCAACGGACAATGGCGCGGCGTGATCGGCTTCGTACTGATCTTCGCTTCGCTCGCGTACAAGGTGCGCGTCGAGGAACAGTGGCTCTCCGAGTATTTCGGCGCGCCGTACCGTACCTATCGCGAGGAGGTACGGGCCCTCGTGCCGTGGCTCTATTGAGGAGCCGCAAGCAAACCATGGCACAAATCGTCATTACTGCAATCGGCTCGGCAGGCGACGTTCATCCGTTCATCGGCATTGCGCGAACCCTGGCAGAACGCGGACATCGGATCGTGTTCTGCACGCATCCGCAATTCGCCGCGCTCGCGGCACAACACGGCTTCACGTTCGTGCCGATTGGTACGTGGGACGAGTATGCGCGGGCGATTGCAAGCCCGGCGCTGTGGAATCCGCGGACCTCGTTTCGCACGCTATGGACCGTCATCGCACCGACTATCCGCCCTCACTTCGATGCGCTCGCCGCGATCGCCACCTCTGACACCATACTGGTCGGCTCGTTGTGGGCGTTCGCCGCGCGTCTGATGCAAGAGGTTCATGGCACGCCCTACGTATCGGTCCAGGTGTCGCCTTCGACGCTGCTTTCCGCGAGCGCTCCTCCCACGCACAAGCGTCTGACCGTGCCGTTGTGGCTGCCGCTGCCCGTCAGGGCAAAGTGCATGGAAATGATCGAAAAAGGCGTGCTCGACAAGGCGTGCGGACCTGCCCTGAACGACGTCCGGGAAAACCTTGGGCTTGCGCCCGCGAGCCGCATACTCGGTGAGTGGCTGCACTCGCCCGACGGCGTGCTGTGCCTGTTCCCGGACTGGTTTGCCCCTGCTCAACCCGACTGGCCGCGCAATCATTTCATGGCGGGCTTTCCCCTCTTCAACGATGTAGCGCCCAACGCCCTCGACGACGAACTGCGCGCCTTCGTCGCCTCGGGCGAACGTCCGGTCGTGTTCACGCCAGGCTCCTCGCGGATCGACGAGCGGACCTATCTGGGCGCCGTCGACGAAGCCGTGCGCCGTACGGGTGCCCGCGCGATCGTGCTCGCCGGCACCGCCGCAGCGCGGGCGCTCGCGCGCCGCGACGTGCTGGTGCGCGACTTCGTACCCTTGCGAATGCTCTTGCCGCACTGCGCGGCCATGGTCCATCACGGCGGCATCGGCACGGCGGCGCTCGCATTCGCGGCTGGCATCCCACAGGTCGTCACCCCGTTCGCGCACGACCAGTTCGACAATGCGCAGCGCGTGGCGAAAAGCGGCTGCGGCCTTCGCATCGACAGTCCTGCAAGCGGCAAGGCGCAGGCCTCGGCACTCGTGCGCGTCACCACGGACAAGCTCGTGACGGCCCGTTGCACGATCGCCAAACGGCTCATCGACGCAGCGCCCGACGCCTGCGAGGCGGCCGCGCGATATATCGAACGCTGCGCAGATCAGCGCGGCGACCTCAGCATCCGTTCGGTCGCCTGAACGGCTTCGGGAAATACCGTCCACATGAGCACTTCAAGAGGCATGGCCATACAGGACGTCGGCGGCCGCGACGCCCCGCCACTGCGCGGCGCGTGGCTCGCGTTGCTGACCTTCGCGCTCTCGCTCGCCACCTTCATCGAGGTGCTCGACTCGACGGTCACGAACGTCGCCGTGCCGTCCATCGCCGGCAGCCTCGCCGTGTCGAATTCCCAGGCGACGTGGGTCATCAGCTCCTATTCGGTCGCGGCGGCTATCGCGATTCCGCTGACGGGATGGCTGTCGCAGAGGATCGGCGAAGCGCGTCTTTTCGTCTGGTCGGTGCTGCTGTTCACGCTGACGTCGCTGCTATGCGGCATCGCCGGCAACCTGGAACTGCTCGTTCTATGCCGCGCCATGCAGGGACTCTTTTCAGGTCCGATGGTGCCGCTGTCGCAGGCCATCCTGTTGCGCTCGTTTCCGCCGCAAAAGCGGGTGCTCGCGCTTGCACTCTGGGCAATGACGGTGCTGCTCGCGCCGATCTTCGGTCCGGTGCTCGGCGGCTGGATCATCGATCAATTCTCCTGGCCGTGGATCTTCTTCATCAATCTGCCGATCGGCCTGTTCGCCTTCGCGGCCTGCGCCGCGCTGTTGCAGCGCGAGCGTCCGGATACCCGGCAGCCGCCGATCGACATGATGGGTATCGTGCTGCTCGTCGTCGGCGTGGGCGCACTACAGGCGGTGCTCGACCTCGGGCGCGACCACGGCTGGTTCGACTCGCCGCTGATCGTTGCGCTGTCGTTGATCGCCGCGCTCGCGCTGGTTTGCCTGTTGATCTGGGAGTCGGCTGAACCTTTTCCCGTCATCGACCTCGACCTGTTTCGCGACCGCACTTTCTCCTTCGGCGTCGCGATCATTTGTCTCGGGATGGTCAGCTTTTCGGTGATCGGCGTCATCTTTCCGCTGTGGCTGCAAACCGTGATGGGCTACTCCGCGTTTCAGGCCGGACTGACCATTGCGCCGCTCGGCATCCTCGCCCTCGTCTTTTCCATGCTGATAGGGATTTTTCTGGACCGGTTCGATGCCCGCGTCGTGACATCGTTCGGCTTTCTCGTGTTTTTCGCGGTGCTGGCATGGGACGCGCACTTCACGCTGACGATGTCTTTCTGGCAAATCGTCACGCCAACGTTTATTCAAGGTATCGGCCTGCCTTGCTTTTTCATTCCGCTGAGCGCAGCGATTCTGTCGCGCATTCCCAACGAGAAGCTCGCTGCCGCATCGGGCCTGTCGAACTTCCTACGCACGCTGTCCGCCGCGCTCGGCACCGCCCTCAGCGTGACCTGGTGGGACAACCGCGCGGCACATCACTACGGCGCACTTGCGCAATCTGTCACGCAGGCATCCGAGGGCACCGGTCTTTTCACGCGGTCGCTGCAAACGCTCGGATTCGGCGCCAACCCATTGGCGGCCATCCGCGATGTCGTTCAGCAACAGGCGTACATGATGGCGACCAACGACCTGTTTTACATGGCGAGCCTCGTGTGCCTCGCGCTCGCGGCGCTGATGTGGGCCACCAAACCGTGGCGCGGCGTATCGGCCCAACGCGCCGGACATTAATACTCCTGACAGGGTGACGATCATGAGCCAGACGATCTCCTCTCCCGGCGCTGCGGCCAGCGCCGGTTACGCAGTGCCGCTGCTCGGTGCGCTGGTGGTGTTGTACCGCCCGACTTCCGAGCACCTGACTCATCTGCTGGAACTCTGCGCGCACGGCACGCCGTTGCTGGTCGTCGACAATTCGCCGGCGGCCTCCGGCGCGTTGGCCGATGCGCTGAACGCGCACGGCGCGGAGTATCTCTGCAACGCGAATCGTGGCGGCATTGCCGGTGCTTATAACCGGGGCCTTGCGCGGATGTTCGAACGCGGCCTCGGCGCCGTCGCGCTATTGGATCAGGATTCGCAGGTGAGCACCGATTACTTCCGGTTGATGCTCGAGTCATGCAAGGCGCTCGGCCCACGAGCTTTCGCGATCGGACCGCGTATTTACGACGAGAACGTCAGGCACTTCCTGCCGCAGATGGTTAGCAACGGCTTTTCGATCCGCACGCTGGAGTTCGAAGCGGACGCATCCTTGCAGCCGTGCTCCTTTCTGCTGTCCTCCGGTTGCGTGGTCTCGCGCCTCGCGTACGAGCGCCTCGGTGCGTTCGCGGAAGCGCTGTTCATCGATCACGTCGACACCGAATATTCGTTGCGCGCACTGCTGCACGGCGTCCAGTTCTATGTCGAGCCGCGGCTCACGCTGTCACATCGCATCGGCCACAAACGGCAACATCGTCTCGGCCCGGTGCGCATCACGTCGATGAATCACCCGGCTTTTCGACGCTATTACATGGCGCGTAACGGCATGCACCTGTGCGTTCAATATGTCCCCTCCCTGCCGGTCGCGCTCGTGCCCAATTTCATCACGCTGCTGCAAGTCTTCCAGGTGCTGCTCTTCGAGTCCGGCAAGCGGGCGAAACTATCCAGTATCGGTTGCGGCATCGTCGACGGCCTTCTCGGCCGGCTCGGTCCGCTCGAAACGGCGCGCCCGCGGCTTGCGGCGCGGCTCGGACAAGGCTGACCGATGACGACCGACTCTTGCCCCATCGGCTTCGCACGAAAACGCCTATGGACGGCGTTCGTGTCCACCGCTTCGCTATGCGCGCTGTGCGCGGTCGCGGGTTGCGCGGACAACAGCTCTTACCATCCGCTTGCGATGCATTCGCCGGGCCCCGAGGCGCTCGCGCGGACCGCGCAGGATGCGCAGACCGCAAACGGCGCATGGCCGCAAGCGCAATGGTTCGAGTCGTTTCACGACAAGCAGCTCGATGCATTGATCGCCGAGGCGTGCGCCGGCAATCCGGACATCCAGGTCGTCGGCGCGCGTCTGGCCGAGGCGCAATCGCAACTCGACCAGTTCGCTTCGGGCACGGGACTCACGGGCGGCGTCGCGGCCGCGGCCTACAAAGCGCGCATGCCAGCCATCAACGGCGCGGCGGACGTGAATGTGGCGGGCACCACGGTTCCCATCAATCTCTTCAGCGATCCGTGGGTCTCGCCTGCGAGCGTTATCGCCGGTGCGAACTACGACCTGGACCTGTGGGGCAGGAACCGCGCCGTGACCCAGGAGCTCGTGTCCGCACGCGACGCTGCGCATGTCGAAGAACAGCAGGCCCGCCTGATCATCACCACGTCGCTGGTCACGCTATACGGCCGTCTTGCCGACGAATACGCCAAGCGGGATCTGATTGCGGCGAAGCGGCAACAAGCGGACCAACTCGATGAGATCCGGCGCACGCGCGAGGCAAGGGGAATCGACAGCACCTACGCCGCACAGCAGGCACGTATCGAGCAGGCCACGCTGCGCATGCAATTGCAGACGATCGACGACGCGATCACGCAAACCCAATTGCAGATCGGTGTCCTGACTGGCGAGGGACCGGAACGCGGCCTCGCATTGCGGCGCCCGACGCTCGCCAACGCCGACGCCGCTGCTATGTCCGTGCCCGCGAATCTGCCATTCGACCTGCTCGGCCGGCGCCCGGACGTCGTCGCCGCAAAGTTGCGCGTGCAGGCCGCGACCGCAAAAATCGCGGCAACGCGCGCGGCGTTCTATCCGAACATCAATCTGTCCGCGGCGGGCGGCCTGGCGTCGCTCAGCCTCGGCTCGCTGTTTTCGAGCGCGTCGCTCTTCTTCGCATTGGGCCCTGCCGTTTCGTTGCCGGTATTCGACCGCGCGCGTCTGCGCTCGCAACTGCATGGCGACTACGCGCAAGCCGACGAAATGATCGCGCTGTACAACAAGACGCTTGACGGCGCGCTGGCCGAGGTCGCCCGTTCCATCGCGACAATGCGCAACCTCACCGCACTCATCGACGCACAGACACAGATAGTCGCGGCGCGCGACAGGATGCTCACCGTCGCCACCGAACGGCAACGCCGTGGCCTCGTCCAGCAGGCGGACGTGCTGGCGCTGCGTGACATGCGGCTCGATGATCAGTTGCGTCTTCTCGAACTCAACGGGCAACGACGCGACGCTCATATCGCGTTGATCCGGGCGCTCGGCGGTGGGTTCGATGCGACCGCAAGCAGCCCCTCGGCCGCTTCGCCGGCCAGCCACGCGAATCAGGAGTCGCGCGAAAACATCAGCGATATCCGCCGCGATAGCCGCTTTTCTTCCCTTCCCTCCTCCAGCCAGGCCTCATGAGTACAGAAAATCTGCTTGGCGAACGCGTGCCGATGACGGAGCGCGACACAACGAAGGTCAGCCGCCGGAACCGGCGGCTCGCGCTGCTGTTCGGCGTCGTGTCGATGGCGGCGGTTGCGGCGGGCGTGCACTGGTTCGTCTCTGGGCGTTATGTCGAGGAAACGGACAATGCGTATGTCAGCGGCAATGTGGTGCCAATCGCCGCGCGGATTGCAGGCACGGCGCGCGAAGTGCTGGTCGGCAATACGCAGTACGTCAAGGCCGGTCAACCACTTGTCCGGCTCGACGACACCGAGGCGCGCATTGCGCTGCAAGAGGCCGAGGCACAGTTGATCCGCGCGGTGAGGCAGGCGCGCAGCGCCAGATTCTCCAACGCCATGTACCGGGCTGCCGTCGACTCGCGCGCCGCGGAGCTCGCGCTTGCCGAACAGAGCCTGAAAGCGCGCTCGGGCGCAACGGTGGAAGTGGTCTCCGGGGAAGAGTATGCGCGGGCGGACGAAGCGGTGAAAGTTGCGCGGGCCAATCTTGCATCGGCCCGCAGTCAACTTGCAAGCGGACTCGCCGCGAGCGGCTCGGGCCGAATCGAAGACGATCCGGCCGTGATGCAAGCAGTACAGCAAGTGGAGCTTGCGTATGTCCGAAACGCGCGAACGACACTCGTTGCGCCGGTCGAAGGCGCCATTGCTCTGCGTTCGGTGCAGATCGGCCAGCCGGTTGCGGCCGGCACACAGCTGATGACGGTTGTGCCCGTCAAGCAGTTGTGGATCGAGGCCAACTTCAAGGAAGGACAAGTCCGCAACCTGCGTATCGGCCAGCCGGTTTCCGCGGTCGCCGACCTCTACGGATCGAACGTGGTATTTCACGGCCGGGTTGGCGGACTGTCACCGGGAACGGGCAGCGCCTTTTCCATGTTGCCGCCGCAGAACGCGGCCGGCAACTGGATCAAGGTCGTTCAGCGCGTGCCCGTCATCATTTCGCTGAACCCCGAGGAACTCGCCGCGCATCCGTTGCGAGTCGGCCTCTCGATGACAGTGTCGGTCGATACGCATCAACGCGACGGAGCGCTAAGCACCAGCGCCAGCGCCATCACGCAGGCAGATGCAAACGCCGCACCAGCGCCTGACGATGACATGACGCGCGCGGAGGCCATCGCGAGAGAATTGATCGGGAAGAGCGATAGCTTGGGTTCTCATGACGCCGGTGAGGATTGAGTTCGACAGCGCAGAGGCGCGGCCAATTGTTCAATGCCCGGCTGCACTGGCTGCTGCGGCATTCCCTTGCCCGTTGTTGTCTTCACCCGGATCAACGGAATGATCACCCGATGCCGAGATCAGTAAGCTGGTGCGGCATTACGAGCGTCGGTCGACTGGCCGGTCAAGCTGATATGAACGCAAATATCGTCGATCATTCTTGACGTTCAAGCATAGCGGGCCGCTTTGGAACGCTTCCGGGCGTCTTCTGTCAATGAGTACAGCCGGCCACGAGCCGCCGGTCGAGGTCGCCATCCAACTTGGACAGCGAAGATCTCGTACGCCCTCGCTCAATGGCCGGTTTCCGGCGAGCGAATTGCCGGTGGTACTGCCTCATCCCGGCCCAGAAAGAGACATTCATTTTCGTCACCAGTTTGTGCTCTCGAACCAGCTAACGATCTGCCAAATCCGGCATTTCCGTGACGCTGTAGGGGCATCAATTGCGGTGTGAGCCGATCACGGTAGACTGCGCGACAGAAGACCCCTTCGCTTCTGGATGCCGAAATGACGTTGCTACGACAGTCGATTGAAACTTATATTCATGCGAAAGACGGAAACCGGCCGCATTTGATGCACAGCGCATTCATGGTTGACGCCGAGCTTGTGATGGAAGTCAAAACCGAAGAAATATCGTTTCCAACCTTGGTTAAAGGCGTGGACAACATTTCGGCTGTTTTGGTGAGCCAGTTCGCGCAGCGCTACGAAAACATCTACACGCTATGCATGGGCACACCGCCAGACGACCAAACGACATTCCGCTGCAATTGGCTCGTATGCATGACCGAGAAGGTATCAGGTGCTGCACGCGTCGGTTTTGGTAACTACGATTGGCTTTGTCAGGATGGGTCGGGAAGGGTTGCGAAGCTCAAAATAACCATCGAAGAAATGAAAAACCTGCCCGGCGAATCGAGCCAAGTGATTCTCGAATGGGTCCGGATGTTGCCCTGTCCGTGGTGTCCGCATGATTTGCCAGCGAAAAGTGCTCCGAATGTCCCATCGGTTCAGAGAATTGCTAAGCACCTAGCTGGTTGACTCGATCAATGGGATGGGTATGCCGGTAAGCCAGCCCCTGTTTCCGTAGGGCGAACTGCCGCTGACTTGGTGTCGCCAATGACCGCTGTCGGGAATGTTGACTGTCGCTTGTGGGTCGGGAGTACGCACTGCCGACTGGCCGCTTCCAGACCGCGAGATTCCACTGGCCGCTTTCCGGCAATGAATTTGAAGAGCGGACTGACGCAGCCCGACCCACAACGGCCCTTCAGATTTCGCCATAGCGGCCATTTGACTTGAGGCGCATCTCGTAAGCATGCAAACGTCGAGGTTTCTGGTGCGGCGTTTTCTCTACTCATTCGAACTTGAGGGGATAGGCATCGCAGTTGCTGGACGGGTCCCGACGACTAGCGGGCTCGAATCTTCGATCTGTAACGAACCGAATGCGATCGACACAGCATCGTCCGTTTGAGCGTTCCAAGGACCGACTGCCACCAATAGAAATAGCTCACTGCCATCAAGAATTCGGCGCTCGATCACCGCTACTCCAGCTTTCGAATCGTGACGAATGTCGTCTACCGCGTCCAAGCCCAAGACGCGCAGCCTCTGACGCGATGAGTCTTTATTCGCGACTGGCTCAGCCTGGTGCTTATCGAAGAGCTTCCGAGCCGCTGTGGGCTCGCTGTACTGAATGCGGCTAGCCACAATAGTTAGACCGCTTGGCGAACGCGCCACAATGCTTTCTGCAGAGGTCACCGGCGCATCATACGTCGGCGTGGACCATACGGTTTTATCCGAATACAAACCCGGCATTCGGATAGAAAATTTCCCATCCTCGGAATGAGCGTTGGTCCATCCTGACGCATCGATGATGCCCGCGTTTGCAGCGCGAAATATGTACCATCCTGGTACCGCCGACTGAGCAACGCCGGCAATCATCGCGATGAAAACAATTAAAGACTTTCGCGTGAGTACTTTTACCAAGGTCGGATTTCCATGCATGGTTAGTGCGGCCTGTGGGTGAGGTGATCGGGGATACGTTCCACCGAGGATTTTCGATGATCTCGACACTGTTGTCGAATGACCGTTCATGGCCGATTGGGTGAGGTCGCCAACGGCCGCTTAGTGGCACTCCAGTTTGCGAAATTTGGATTTGGCCGACTGACCGGTTTGGAGAAAGTTGTCTGACCGGAGTGGGTCAAGATGGAATGGACACCGCCCTCCCTCCGGGGAGGAGGGCGTGAGTTCGCTGATGCGGGACGCTGCCGTCGGGTTTCTCGATGCCCGCCACGTCAGCAATTCGCCACATCCGGCTGCGGTCGCGATTTGAGGTCTGCTTCTTGCTGCTCATTCTGCAAGGTCGGGAATCGCCCGGGTTCGAGGCGAATAGGGAGATAGGGTCATGAGGGCCGGGTCAGGGCGGCAAACATCATCTGCGCCACGCGCGGTCTACTACGCCCTGGCTTCGAATGTCGCTGTAGCCGCATGCAAATTCGCCGTCGCGCTCTATACCAACTCGGGGTCCGCACTCGCCGAAGCCGTCCACTCCAGTGCGGACTGCCTGAACCAGCTTGCCCTGCTCGTCGGTCATCGCGCGGCGCGCGCCCAGCCCGACGAGCAACATCCACTCGGGTTCGGTCGCGAGACCTATGTCTATGCAATGCTGGTGGCGATGCAGCTTTTCATCTTCGGCGGTGTTGCGTCGATCGCGATAGGCGGTTTTCGAGCAATCCATCACTCTCGGCTTGAAAACCCTCTGCTCGCGATTGGCGTATTGTGCGTGTCCGGCGTGATCGAGGCAGTCGCCCTCAGAGCCTCCATTCGCACGATCGAGCCCCGGCATCGCGCCAGGGGGCTGTTGAGCTGGTTCAGGGAAAGCGGCCGGCCTTCCGTGATGCTCGCGGTCAGCGAGGATGCCGCCGCGGTAACGGGAGTGTTCGTCTCCGTGATCGCAATCGGCGCTACCGTTCTCACCGGCAATCCGCTTTACGATGCGCTCGGCAGTGTCGGCGTCGGCATTGTGCTGATGGCCACGGCCCTGTTCTCGATGCGCGAGATCAAATCGCTTCTCGTCGGTGAATCGGCGCACCAGCGCGTACGCAATGAAATGCGCACGTGGCTGAGCGAGCGCAACGAAGTTCGCCGCATCGTCAGTCTGATCGCATTGAAATGGTCGGAGGACCTGGTGATTGCGATTCAGGCTGAACTCGAACCACACGACAGTGCAAGCGATATGGTGCGCACGATCGACCGAATCGAGAACGACCTGAAGGCGCGTTTTCCAGCCGCACGATGGATATTCTTCGAGCCCGAACTGCGAGAACATGGCCGCGCCCCGCTCTAGCAATGATGCGGAGCGCCGGGCGACACGTGGCGCGCCGCTTGCTTCATTCACAGACGCGGGCGAGATTCGGGGTGGTTTTCCCCAAATTGGGGCCGCGATGGACGATCGAGCTTCGGAGTCGTGCGATCTGCAAGATCGCCAACGGGCAATGAGACTGAGCTGGGAAGAGTCGGCATCCCGCTTGCGGCACCGAGCGGGATACGGCCGAGGTGACAATGAATAGCGTGCAGTGCGAGTACGACGATTGCATGGTGCTGATCCGCGCACTGCGCAACTGGATTGACCGCTACTGCCCCGCCGACTGCGCGCGGGTCAAGGCCGAGATCAGGCAGCTCATCGACATGGTGGAACGGGCCGGACCGCGCGACGCGATGTTTCACGGTCATCTCGATGCGGCCCGCTCGCTGATCGTGCTCGGGCGACTGTCGGACGCGCTGGACTGTGTCGAGACGCTACTACGGGTCGTGCAACAAACCGAGCGCAGCCCAACGCGTCGGCCGTTTACCGCTCGCGGCTGGCGCCCGTAGAACACGCTAAGGCTTGACGAATCTCAGCGTCATGCGATCCGATTCACCGATTGCGGCGTAGCGCGAGCGGTCGACGTCACCGCCCGCGTAGCCCGGCGGCAGCGACCATACGCCATGCGGATAATCTTTCGTATCTCGCGCGTTCGCGTTGATTTCGCTGCGTTGCGCGAGCACGAAGCCGGCCGCCTGTGCCCGTTCAATCACGAAAGCTTCAGTCACATATCCGGTATCGATCATCTGCTGTACCGTCGAGCCGGGCCGGGCGCGATGTTCTTCCACGCCAAGTTCGCCCCCGTGCTTCAGCGCGTCATGGAACGCACGCAGATTGGCATCGAGCTGCCCATCCTTGATCCAGTTGTGAATGTTGCGAAAAGTGAGCACGCGATCGAACCGCTCGTGTGCATCGAAGCCGAAAAACTGGCCCGCGTGCAATGTGCCGACCACGACGTTTCCGTAGATCGCGGGGGTGCCCGCGAGCTTACGCAAATACTCTGCATCGATTGACTGGTCTTCCGCGGCCAGCTCCGCGGACGTGCTCAGATATTGCGCTTCGTACAGGTGACCCGCGTCGTGCAGATAGGGCGCCAGAATGTCCGTGTACCACCCGCCGCCCGGCGCGATCTCCAGCACGGTTTGCGTCGGACTCAGATCGAAGAAGCGCAACGTCTGCGCCGGGTGACGATAGACGTCGCGCGCCCGGGCAGTCTGACTGCGTTGTGGATTGGCGACCGCCTGGTCGAGCGCCTTCGCATCGGAAGCTTGCGAAGGCGTGACATGACCGGTCGGCTGTGAGGAGGAAACGCATCCGGCCATGATCGTCGCGATCACCGTCATCGCGAAACGGACAGCACGACGCTTCGAATATTCCGCCAGGGTCGAGCGCACGAGAATCGGTTTCATAGGCACCACGCGGAGTTGACATGGCACACACGATACCCGCTCCTTCGAAGTTCGTGTTTGCCGCACTGCTGGCCGGTGCATCGATGTTCGCGCACGCCGTCGCACCGGCAAGGACCGCAGTCCTCGAGCCCGCGTGTCAGACGACCGCGATGAGCGACTCTCTGAACGCATCGCGTACGGTCCGGAAATTCCTTATTTCATGCTCGGCCGCGTCGGCCTGTTCGTTCAATATCTCGTTCGGGTCATCGCCGCGATTGCGCAGGTTCCCCAGAAAACTGGAAAACGGGACCCTCAGCCAGTCGCGCCCGCTGCTCGTATTTCTCGTCCTGCCCCAGATATCGCTGGATCGCCTCATGGAGGCCGACGTCGATCGAACTCATCCTGCCTCGCGCAATGACTTTAGACCGGAAAACCTACCGGGATCAGATAGACGACGGTCTGGCCGTGAGGCAGGCCGAGCTTGCGCGCCGCCGGCGCTCCGTCGACGGCGCCCACGGTCACCGCGACGAGCCCAAGCGTAACGACCTGGAGCAGCATGTTCTGGGTCGCGTGCGCGACCTCGAGATCGGCATACAGATTCGCCCTCCCGCCATACCTCGCGGTCAGCCGACTGGGGTCGGCGGCCACCACTAGCAAGGCCGGGGCCGCCTCGACGGACGCCTGGTTGACCGCCAGTGCTCTCAGCTCGGGGCGCAGGTCGTGGGTCGCCCGCGTCTCGGCCCGGTGGCCATCAGGCAGATAGTGCATCACCTCCGTGGGGGCGACCACGTAAAGTTCGAGCGCGTACAAAGCGCCGGCCGCCGGAGCCGCGCGCTTGCCGTCCGAGCTGGTGATGCCCTGCCCGGCCCACAGCAGTTGGCCAATGGCCTCGACCGGCAGCGGCTTTGGCGCGAATCTGCGCACGGACCTGCGCTTCTCGATGGCTTCTTCGAGGGACATCGTGCCTTTGAGGTTGGGCTTGGGCAGATCGATCTGACCGGTGAAATTCGCCTGGCTTGCCTGCGCCAGGCCGGTAGAACCCTCGGCGAGCGCGCCTGCGGCCAGCGCAACCAACAGTTCACGGCGTTTCATCGGCACCTCCATCAGCAAAAAAGCAGGCTGGCATATAGAGGTGCCACGAACAGGATGCGCCTCGCGAGCATCCACGCGGGGCCGTGAAGTAACGTAACCTGTCCAGAAAGTGGCTCATGCGCGTTCTGCCTCTACAGATCAGGCCGGTGCAAGCTCAAAGCGATGCCCGGCACGGAAGCACCTAAACGCCAACTGGCATAGTGACAGGTACGGTGTCTGCCTCAATCGGACTTTGGTCCTACGAACCCCGCCCGCGGGTGGTGTAGGGTTGTCACGCGCAACCGACAGGAGATCAATCATGTGCCGCTGGCTCGCTTATACCGGCAATCCGCTTCAACTCGAAACCGTGCTGTTCAATGCCCGGCATTCGCTGATCGATCAGAGCATGCATTCCCGGCTCGGCGCCACCACCACCAATGGCGACGGTTTCGGGATCGGCTGGTATGGACATCCCACTGACATTCCGTTTCGCTACCGCTGCATCCAGCCCGCGTGGAGCGACCGCAATCTACGCGAGGCCGCGCGGGCAATCCACTCGCCGCTGTTCGTCGCGCACGTGCGCGCGGCGACCGACACGCCGTCGCAGGAAACCAACTGTCATCCGTTCCGCCACGGCCGCTGGCTGTTCGCGCACAACGGCCTGGTGCGCAACTATCCGGCGGTGCGCCGCGACCTGATGGTGAAGATCGACCCCGATCTGTTCCCGTCCATCGAAGGCTCGACCGATTCCGAGGTGCTGTTTTTTCTCGCGCTGACCTTCGGGCTGGAGCTCGCGCCCGTCACCGCGCTCGAACGGATGGTCGGATTCGTCGAAGCCACCGGCCGCCGGCATGGCGTGGATGAACCGCTGAACATGACCGTGTGCGCGACCGACGGCGAGCAGATCATCGCGGTCCGCTATTCGAGCGAAGGACAGTCGCGCTCGCTGTTTCACAGCACGTCGTTCCGTCATCTGCGCGAGTTGTATCCCGACGACGAGCGCATCAAGACGGCCGGCGAGAATGCGTTCCTCGTGTTGTCCGAGCCGCTCGCGGACTTGCCGGGCTTTTGGGAGGAAATTCCCGAGAGCACGGCGGTGGTCGCGCGCGGCGGCGAGATTGGGCAGTATGCGTTCAAGCCGCGCCTGGACTGAGCCGCGCCAAGCCAATCGTGCTCGAAGACTTGCCTTACGCGATCGACGAGATCCAGTTGCGGACGAAGCCTCTTGCGCACCATGCGTGACGGTGTCCGCCGGCGCGGCCCAAAGTTCGTTACTCCCGTTTAGAAACCCGCATTTCCGCGCACTTTCAGCGGAGGCGGCTTGCGCATCTTCGCCGGTGCGCTCGTCGAGCGCGTCCAAGATGTGCAGCCGATTCCTATGCCCGCCTCCCGAAGCCGCGCGACGCTGGCACGAACGCCCGGGCCCGCGACTTGCTAAATGTTGCCGCGAGGTGACACATATATGAACGACGAAAAATTGATCGAGCCGGAATCCGCCGTACGCGATTCCGTGGAGCGATCCTGGATCAGACGCCTGGGCCCTGGCCTGATCACGGGCGCCGCGGACGACGATCCGTCAGGAATCGGCACCTATTCGCAGGCCGGCGCGCAGTTCGGATTCAACCTTCTTTGGGTGATCCTGATCACGTATCCATTGATGACCGCAATACAGCTGGTGAGCGCGCAGATTGGCCGGGTAACCGGCAAGGGCCTCGCGTCCAACATACGCGCGCATTATCCGGCATGGCTGCTGTACGGCGCGGTCGCCCTGCTCGTCATGGCAAACGTGATCAACATCGCCGCCGATCTGTCGGCGATGGGCGCCGCGGCCGGATTGCTGCTGCCAGGTCCGCAGCACCTTTATGTCGTCGGCCTCGGGACGCTCTGCGTCGTTCTGCAGATTTTTGTCCCCTACGACAGTTATGCGCGCATTCTGAAATGGACCGCCCTCTCGCTTCTCGCGTACGTCGCGGTCGCATTCATCGTTCCGATCCCCTGGGGTGAAGTCGCGCGCGCCGTTGTGTTGCCGCGCATCTCGCTGACGTCGGACTATCTGACCATGGTCGTCGCGGTGCTGGGCACGACGATCAGTCCGTACCTGTTCTTCTGGCAGGCGTCGCAGGAAGTCGAAGAAATGCGCTCGGCACCGGAACAGGCGCCGTTGCGCCGCGTACCGCACCAGGCGCCCGCGCAGTTGCGAAGGATCCGTTTCGATACGTGGGTTGGCATGGGGGTGTCCAACTTCATTGCGTTCTTCATCATGTTGACGGCGGCGGCTACGCTGCATCTGCATCACATCGACGTGAAAACCTCGGCCGATGCCGCGCGGGCGCTCGAGCCGTTTGCCGGGCGCTTCGCTTACGTCCTGTTTGCGCTCGGCATCATCGGAACCGGCCTGCTCGCGCTGCCGGTCCTCGCCGGCTCGGCCGCCTATGCCGCCGCGGGCAGCTTTCGCTGGCGCAGCAGTCTCGCGTTGCATCTGACACTCGCGCGTGAATTCTATGCGGTGATCGCACTGGCCATCCTGGGTGGTGTGGCCATCACCTTCATGCATTTCGACCCGATCCGCGCGCTGTACTGGAGCGCGGTGATCAATGGCGTTACCGCGGTGCCGATCATGGTCATCATGATGCTGATGGCGCGAAGCCGGCGGGTCATGGGACAGTTCGCCGTCAAGGGCGTGCTGGCCTGGGGAGGATGGCTCGCAACGCTCGCGATGGCGCTGGCGGCCGTGGGCGTGTTCGTGCCGTCATAACAGACGCGTGCCACCGCGAACCCGGCTTTCGCACGGAACAGCGGTGCGCCGCGATTTGGGCCGCACGGGTCGCGCAACGGCAAGCGGATCTGAACTTCCCCGTTTCAGGTTCGTCTGAACGGTGCATCCGGCCCGCGCCAGCGCCGTCACATGCTGACGGTTTGCCGACAACAGCGTGGCCGCTCCCGTTCGACGATCAAGGAGGATTGCAAATGCCGAAAAAGCGTTCAGATGAATCGCCAGCCGCACGCGGCAACCGCAGCGACAGGATTCTCGCCGCGCCCGTTTTCTCGCAGCCCCAACCCACGCCGGACCCGCAGACTTTCGTGGTCAGGCACGCATCCGATGCCGCAGCCTACAAGGTCATCGACGAACTGAACCGCGAGCACAAGCTGAAGGCGCTGCCGTTTCCGCCACCGCGCGGCGGCACCGAGCCCCGGCTGACGTTTGCGGAGGTGGTGGACAACAACCAGAAGCTCCTCGATACGATCAGTGCGAATGAACAGATCGTCTTTCACGCCACCGGCGATTGCGGCAGTACGAAAGGTCCGGCCACCCAGAATGAAGTTTCGGACAAGATGGTCAGCGACTTCGACGAAGCCGATCCCGCCGAGGTGCCGCAATTCAACTTCCTGCTGGGCGACATCGTCTACAGCTTTGGCGAAGCGCAGTACTACTACGATCAGTTCTACGAGCCGTACCGCAACTATCATGCGCCGATTCTCGCCGCTGCCGGCAATCACGACGGAATGGTTTCGCCGTCGCAGCATGAAAAGAGCCTGCAGGCGTTTCTGAGGAACTTCTGCTCCGACTGCTTCCAGGTCTCTCCCGATGCGGGCAATCTCTCACGGACGACGCAAATTCAGCCAGGCGTTTTCTTCACGTTCGAGGCGCCGTTCGTGCGCATCATTGCGTTGTACAGCAATACGCTCGAGGACCCAGGCGTGATCGCGGACCGTCACATCGGCAACAGCCAGCTGAAGTTCCTGAAAGCGGCGTTATTGCGGGTGAAGAAAGAGAACTATCGAGGCGCCCTGCTTTTCGCGCATCACCATCCGCCCTATGTGGCGCGCGGCCGTCATGGCTGGAGTGTCGAGATGCAAAAGCAGATCGATACAGTTTGCAATGAGGTCGGTATCTGGCCGCATGCCGACCTCGCGGGACACGCGCACAACTATCAGCGCTTTACGCGAACCCGCTCCGATGGCACCCACATCCCTTACATCGTTTGCGGGAACGGCGGTCATGCCGTGCAGCGACTCACCACCAACGGACAGCCGCCCCTTCGCGCCCCGCAACTGATCCAGGCTGCGTCGAAAGACACGGATGCCGTGGTCCTCGAAAGCTACGACGACCGCAACTTCGGCTATTTACGGCTCGTCGCCAACGCGAGGCAACTGCGTATCGAATACCATCCCGCCGTTGACGGACCCAACACGAAAACCCCCGACGATCAGGTGACCATCGATCTGGCCACCCGGCAGGTCGCTCACTACGTGGCTCGCGACTCGGGAGTACCCGCTCTTGCGGAGCGCATTCGTCAGTTCGCGCAAGTGAAGCCCCCTCAGGGCTGATGGGTGCGCAACCGCCCCGAACTCATGCGAACCACGGTTCCCGCTCGTTTCCCCGCATTAAAGTTTTGTGAATCCCTACCGTAATAATAAAAGTGAGGCGGCTGGCAGCGTTCGAGCCGTCGCTCAACCCGGTAGTCGGAGAACAGCGTGAGATTCAAAGCGGCTGCGCGTCCTAAAAAAAGCAATCCGATCGAGACCCGGGTCGATAGCGATGCACACGTCAATGGCTGGTCAGCTCGCAACCAGCAGTTTCTTTCCTATTTTCTGTCGCGGTATGGTCAACGCAGGACCATACCGTTGTCGAGTTTCTGCATTGCCGTCGTTGCCGGCGTTGGCATCGGCGCTCTTGTGCATCAAGCAGTCAGCGAAGCGGCGGCTACGCTGCGTGTCTCATTGTCGATGGTATCGGGCGTCGCCGGTCTCGCGATCGTTCGTCGCAAACTCGGCCTGGATTACGCACGGCAAAGCGCCGCCACCGCACTGGCGAGCGGGCTTCTGCACGCGAATCGCGACTGCCTGAAGGTGCTCGCTACCGACGGAAAGATGCTGCGGGTGTCGGAGCATGGCGCAATGTTGATGGAAGCGGAGTCACCGGAGCAACTATCCGGCGCGGACTGGCTCGCTTTCTGGACCGGCGAGGACCGCACGGCCGCCGAGAAGGCTTTGGCGGGCGCCGTTTCCGGCAAGAGCACATCGTTCACTGGAAGCTGCGCGACGACGAGGGGGCGTACCAGGTGGTGGAACTCCACGCTCACGCCAGTGGCGGGCAACGACGGTGCGGTGAGCGCGTTGCTTTGTGCTTCAGAGGACGTCACCCAGCAATCCGAGCTGTTGAAGACACTGCGCGAACGCGATGAATTGATGCATGAAATGGAGTTGCATGTCCGGCTCGTGTTCTATTCGTATAGCTCGCATTTTGAACACTGTCATCATGTCAGCGCAGGTGTCGAAAGCGTGTTCGGCATTACGCCTCAAGAGCTTGGCAACAGGCCTTCCGCGTGGCTCGATCTCGTGGTGCCGGACGATCTGGAGCCATTGCTCGCCGAGATGAACCGCGTCGCGTCCGAGGTGGCGGAAGGTCGCTTCGAATACCGCATCCGCCGTCCGGATGGTTGCCTGCGCTGGATCAGAAGCACGGCCTATCCCGTGTGCGATGGCTCCGCGAACGTGGTGCGCATCGTCGGTGTCAGCGAGGACATCACGCTGGAACAGGAACGCCTCGCGGCGCTCGATCATCTGGCCCACACCGATGGCCTGACAGGTTTGGCTAACCGGGGCGCGCTGATCCGCCAGATGAAGACGCTTTGCAGGCAGAACGTCGCCTTCGGTCTGATGTTCGTCGATCTCGACCGATTCAAGGTCCTGAACGATACGCTGGGCCATACGGCCGCTGACCGTCTGTTGCAGGAGATCGCCAAAGTCATTCAGGGAGCGCTGCCGCCGGATGCCTGTGTAGCGCGCCTCGGCGGAGACGAGTTCGCGGTGATCGTCAGGGGCGAGAGCGACAAGGCCACGTTGGCGAGCCTGGCGCAGTCTCTGCTGAACCTGTTTTCAAGCGACGTTCGAAAAGACCACGCCGCGCCATTCGTCACGGCGTCGATTGGCATATCGATCTTTCCCGAGCACGGCCGCGATCACGAGGCGCTGCTGACGAGTGCGGATATCGCCATGTATGCGGCGAAAAAAGGCGGTCGCAACGGCTTCCGGTTCGCCGACGAAGCATCCAGCGATGTGCTCGGCGATTTCGAACTGGAGTGCAATCTGCCCACGGCGCTGGCGTCGAACCAATTCGTGCTGCATTTCCAGGGTATTCATGAGCCAGCCTCTCTGGCGGTGAAAGGCGTCGAAGCACTGGTTCGATGGAATCATCCAGCACGAGGCCTGGTGGGTCCGGGCAGATTCATTCCGATCCTCGAAGAAAGCGGGTTCATCGTCGAAGTCGGGGCATGGGTCGTGGACGCCGCCCTCGCTCAACTGGCCGTCTGGCAGGCCGCCGGAAGGAAAGAGCTGTCCATGTCGGTGAACGTGTCCGCGCGTCAGCTCAGAGATGACTCGCTTGTCGCGATAGTCGATCAGGCGCTACGAAAACATCGGGTGCCGCCGCACTGCCTCCAGATCGAACTGACAGAAAGCGCGTTGATGGAAAACCCCTCACTCGTGCAGACAACGCTGATGGCGCTCAAGCGCCTTGGCGTGCGCATCGCCATCGACGACTTTGGAACGGCGTACTCGAGCCTGCGTTATCTGGCCGATTTTTCGCCGGACATCGTCAAGATCGACCGCTCGTTTACGGCCCGGCTGGGCCGCGACGCGGCGGCCGCCTCGATCGTTCGGGGCATCATTCAGATGTCGCACGAACTCGGCATCAAAGTGACGGCCGAAGGTGTCGAAACGAATCAACAGTTGCATGCGCTGCGCGACGCAGGCTGCGACTACGTGCAAGGGTTCTTTTTGACGAAGCCGATGAATGCGGAGAATCTGGTTCAGTGCGAAAGCTTCGTGCCTTTGTCCGCAGCGGGAGCAACCAGCTACTGCTCCAACTGACGAACAGCTCCGCGACGACCGGGCGCAATCCGCGATTGGCGGCCTCGACCTACATACGATGACGCAGGCCTCTCCATCGGCGCTGTGGGCTAACTGGACGAATCAACATCGTGCCGGAATCGACGGCGTTGCGCGGGGTCGGTGATGCAGTCCTCGACCCGCTGGACGAACTCGTCGAAATTCGCGGCATGCCGCGCCTCGCGACTGGCGATCATCTTCGCGATCGGGCCCAGATAGACGGCCAGTTTTACGGCGACGGCATCGATGCTGGCCTGATCGATCGCACTGTCTGATGAAGTACCCGCAGCGCTCGCGGGCGATACAGCCGATACCCTTGCGGCAGCCGTCGCGACGCGTGAGCCCGGCGATGACGATGTGACCATCGACATATCGGGCAAGCCAGCCGTCAGCCGCGCGAAGGCCTGCTCGAATTCAAGCCGCGCCGTGTCCGGCAACGCCGCCGCCAGCTGCGCGCCGAGCGTCGGCAGGTCGTTCGTCTGGGTGGCCGCGCGTCGCACCAGAAGGCTCGCGAGCGGGCCCATCTGGGTCGCGAGTTGGCGTTCGATGCGCGCGAGCATCCCAGGCGGCCAACTCGGCGGCGCCGAAGGCACAACAGGCACAGGTGCGGGGTCGACGCCCGTTGCATGCGCTGGCAAGGAAGCGGACGCGGACCAATACGCGGACGGCGTCACGATAGTCCGGTCATCGTCGGCCGCCGCCGGTGAGACGGCCAACGACCTCAAGCTCGCGAGCCATTCCGCGGCCGAACCGAAGCGGTCGTCCGGCCGCCTCGCGAGTGCTTTCGCGACCATCGCGTCGAGCGCCGGCGGCAACGCGGAGACGATTTCCGATGGCCGGACCGGCGCATCTTTGATGATCTTCTGCCTGATCGTGGCCGGCGAGCCGACGAACGGCTGGCGGCCGGTCAGCATGCGGTACAGCACGACGCCGGCCGAGAACAGGTCCGCGCGGGCATCGACCGATTCGCCCTCGAACTGCTCGGGCGACATATAGCTCGGCGTGCCGATCATCCACCCGGACGAGGTGGCGGATGAGCCGATGCGCGCGACGCCAAAATCGGCGACCTTCAGAAGCCCCGCCGCCGTGACGAGCAGATTCGCGGGCTTGATATCGCGGTGCACGACGCCGGCCTCATGCGCATACGCGAGCGCGGCGAGCAGTTGCGCGAGCCAGTGGAAAGCCTCCGACAGCGGCAACGCGTGGCCCGGCACCAGCAATGTATCGAGGCCATGCCCGGCGACGTACTCCATCACGATATAAGCCGTATCGCCGTCTTCGCCGAAATCGTGGACCGTGACGATGTTCGGATGCGCGAGCCGACCGGCCGCGCGTGCCTCGTTGCGAAAACGCAGCAGCATGTCGCCACTCGTGTCCTCGCCGGCGAGCAGTTCGCGACGCACGGTTTTCAGCGCCACCGGTCTTTCCAGGTGCGGGTCGAACGCGAGATAGACGACGCCCATGGCGCCCCTCCCCAGCACGCGGTCGATGCGGTACTTGCCAATGCGCGTAGGCGTTGCTTCGTTGCTCATTCGGGTTCCGGTCGAGGGGCGCCTGGCCGATCACGCCAGCTTACGCTCCCAGCATCCGCAGCGCTTCGACGAGACTCGTTTTCATGCGGTTGAACGAGACCGCGAGCGAGGCGATTTCGTCGCCGCCGCGCGTCGAAAACGATGCGGTGTCGAGCTTGCCGAGACTGACTTCGTCGGCCGCGCGCGACAAAGCCTTGAGCCGCTTCGTCACGAGGAAATGCACCATCAGGTTCAGCGCGATCAGCACGCATCCGAACACCGCGGCGAACGACAGCATGAACGTGCGCCAGACGCTGTGCGCCTGTCCCAGCGGCAGCGACATCGGCACGGACACGACCTGGGCGCCGATCGTCTCATGCAGGGGCCAGTTGAAGCCGTTCGCCGGCCCGTATTTGTCGATCATCGTGCGCGGCGCCGCGCTGGGCGTGCTGTGGCATTCGAGGCACGCGGCCGAGTCGATGCGGGTGGGCCGCGCGATGTACAGGCTGGGGCCCGACGGCGTCGCGCGTTTGCCAATCAGTTCGGGCAATTCGGGGTGGTCATGCAGGCGCCGGATCACATCGGTCTCCCAGTCCGTGGCGCGGTCGCGCGGGTTGGTCGGATCGAGCATCGCGCTCTTGTACGAGAAGCCCGGAAACTTCTTCTGGATCGCGAGCAGGCTCTCGACGGCGGAATACGCGGGAATCGACTGCGGGACGAATGCGTATTTGATCTGCGTGGCAAGCAGCGGCGTCACCTGATCGGACGTGTAGTTCTGCGCTGCGGTAGCGGCTTCGATCATCAGGCTCGCGTCGCGCACGGTTGTCTGCACCGCGTTTTCCTGCAACACCCGGTCGGCCACGAAACCCGTCGCGGCGAATCCCGCGGCGAACACGACGAGGAAGGCGAGATTGAATTTCAGAGTCAACGACAGGTTCATGGACGCTCCACGCGAATGGTTGCAAGGGAGTCAACGCCTGGTGGTGCATGGTATGTCAATGCGCGTCGTCGGCGTCGTCCGGCGTGGGTTTGTCCCGGTACAACGATCCGGCGCCGGATTCCGGACGCGCTAGCGGCGGCGCTTGCGCGGGCCTTTTGTGTGGCTCGCTCGCCGGGCGTGGCGGCGGCGGATGCAAAATCGGCCGCCATTCCGGCAGAACGTCCAGATGGGTGTCGACCTGCGCGCGGAAGGCCGCAGTCTTCAGGCGCGGCACAAAGCGTTTGACGAAGGTGGCACGCTCGCTGACGCTGCTCGTGAGCCAGTCGGAGACGTCGGCGTAATCGACGGCGCGCAGTGGCGCGGCAAGTTCGTGCCTGCTCGCGAGCCGTCCCGCCACCCCGACCAGCGGGTCCCGAAAGCCTGGCGGCATCGTGCCGATGAACTCCGCGGATGGCCGCGCTTGCGCGCGCAGGGGCCCGTCGGCATGTCGCTCGAGGTACTGGCCCGCGTGCAGAATTTGCCTGGGCGCCTGGGCAGGGGCGCGAACGACGACGATCGCGTCATCTCCGGACTCCGCGAAGATTGCGGCGCGCTCGCCGGTGGTCATCGCGACGACCGACCACGGACCATTGCCTGAAGGTTTGATGTCGAGGCCGTGAAGCTCGATCGACAGCGGCGGTTGCGCGCCTGCGCTCACGTTGCAGCCAACCTTGAGCCAGCCGCTCAGCATCGTGATTCGCAGTGGCCCCGCCGCGGCGTTTTGCGGCGCCGACGGCGTTTTGAGCAGTATTTGCGTTTGCGGCCCGAGCGCGATCAGCGTCCCCGCCCCGTCTTCGAGCTGCGCGGATTTGCCGGCGTCGGTTTCGATGATGTCGTCGTCGCGCAGCCTGGCGCCTTCGCCCGTCCGATACAGCGAGGCGCCGCGAATCACCGACACCGGACTCTCGGCGAACGAGACGACGACGTCCGCGTGGGCGAGCGGCACCGCCGACGCAAACAGCGCCAGCGCGCCGCCCGCGCGTGCGCGCAGGAAGGCTGACGCCAGCATGACGAGGAAACGGCGAGCGGATGGCATCATCGGGGTCCGTTACGTCGGTGTCTGCGGTACTGTTTATCGTAGACGGTCCGATTCGTCGAGGGGTTAACCGACGAAGGCCGACACACGGCGTATTTCCCCAATCGCGGCGCGCAGCTTTCAAAAAGACGCGCATAGCGTTGTTTTTTGCGGACCGCCGCGCTTGCCTCAATTCCCAAACGTCGCCAGCTTGAACGTGCACGCAGTGGCCCCCGGCATCAGAAGCCCCTGCTCCACGCCAACGGGCACCTGACTATTGCCCGGCCCGTACAGCCAGTAGGTGAAGTAAAGCGCTCCCGCATGGCTGACCGCCAGTCGTTCCAACGCCCGGAACGGCCCCGAATTGATCTTGCCCAGCTGCGGCACGAGGTTGATATCGGTCGAACCGCCGAGCGTGTGCGGAATGGCGTGCCCCCGGTGATAGGTCCCGCCGTTGGCGAGCGGATGTCCGCGCATCCGCGTCGCGATTTCCTTGCGCGCCACCGTACTCTTTCCCTGACTGATTCCCCACGCTGCAATGAGGCGCTCGGTCGTCATATCGAACAGATATGAAAACTGGCCCACGGAAGTTTCGAGCAATTCGCACGATGCCACGCGCCGAACATAATCATCAGCCCACAGGGCGACCAGCAGCGGGGCCACCTCGTCGCTAAACGCAGCGGTCGCATGCGCGTGCGACAGGCGCGGCAAAATGCGGTTGAGTTCTGCGTAATCCGTCATGCGTCACCTCGACAGCGTGTGTCGCGCGGTTCGCGCGGCTCGCTTCGTCCTGCTATCCGCCCGCTCTCGCGACCGCCTCCTGCAAGCGCCGCCGCACCTTGCCGACATCGACGCCGCCAGGTCCCGGCGTGTCGATGATCGGCATATAGCGCGCAGGCGTATGCAGCAAATAGGCCTGCATCTCATCGATCACGATCCGGTCGCTCGGGTCGTAGCCGAGATTCTCCAGTTGCCGGGTCAACTCCGCGCGCTCCTCGAAGCTCAATACCTGCCACCAGAACGCGCGGCACGCACGTGCGTAGGCGCCGTCCGAAAAGTACTGCCAATGGCCCAATTCGTGACTGAGGATCGCGGCCCTGACGGTGGCGTCGATCGTCTCGCCGCCTGGCGCGCGACCCAGCCCGGGAATGGTGATCAGAAAATCGTGTGCGTTCGCCGCTTTCCAGGTTCCCTGCTCCTCGCGAATCAAACGCCATCGCACGAGAATCGTCTGCAACATGCGCTCGCCCTGGTTCAGCACCACGCCCTGCTCGCGCGCGAGTTCGAAAAAATGCGTCAACTCCTCCGCGCTGAAGTTGTTGCCCGCCGTCAGCCCGGCGGGGTCGGTGCCAAAGCGCCGCGCGTGAGCCGCGATGGCCGCCGCCGACACCACGCGGTCGCGCGGCATATCGCGGCGTTCGAGCAATGCCACCACGCGCGTGAACATCGCGCCCTGTTGCTCGAGGCTGGCCGCCTGCATCACATGGAGGCCGGGTTGGTCCGTCACGGTGAACAGTTGCAGGCGCGCGTCGGGGGCCAACGCGGCGGCGAGCCGGGCAAGCGGCAAGCGCACCGCTCCGGTGTCGTCGTCGACGGCCGCGGGTCTGTCGGCGGCGTTGTTCGAATCCTGCGGACCCGCGGCGAGCGCGATCGTGGTGACGCACGCGAACAGCAGCGCCACACCCGTCGCCACGTCGCAATACACGCGATAACGTGTCATCGGTCGCAACCTCGAAAGCGCCTAATCCGTGACCGTGACGATCGTCACCCGACGGTTCTCGGGCGCCGTCGGATTGCGCTTGTTCAACGGATCGGAGGAACCCTTGCCGAGCGACGATAGCCGCTCCGCCGAGATACCGTCTTTCCGCGTCAGATATTCGACCACCGCGGCCGCACGGTCTTCGGAGAGCTTCATGTTGGCATCGGGCGACCCGCGAGGATCGGCATGCCCTTCGACGCGAAACCGGTACGCCGCGAGTTTCTCCGACTGCAATGCACCGGCGACCTTGTCGAGCGCGGCCTTCGCGCTGTCGGTGAGCGTGGCCGAATTGGTGGCGAACGTGATCAGGATTTGCGCGGCGGGTTTTCTCGCGGGCGCGGGGCGCGGCGCGGCGGACGGCGGCTTGTTCGACAGCACGAAGCCGCGCGTCACGACGTTCTCGCCCGACTCGCTCGACTGGTCGGGCTCGAGCGCGCGCGTCACCGACTGCTCGTTGATGTCCTGCTCGTTCAGGACCGGTTCGGCGGCGCGCGAGGCCGTGCACAGCAATGCGAGCAAGCACAGCGTGGCGGACAGAACGCCGCCCGGAATGCGTCGTGCGGAAGACGGAGGGGTCAGGCGTGACATACGGCGATCTCCGCAGAATGGAGTTGCGGTGAGGCCGCCAGCGCCCCTTTACGGACCGTCGGCGAACACCGGCGCGAACCGGCGTATGACAGCCTCATCCTTTAAAGACGAATGATGGGAAGTCAATTTGAAACGCTTACCCTTACCCGCGGCGGCGACGTCAGTGATGCCGTTGCTGTGCGCCCGGGTTCGCAATTACGTCGATCACCGAATCCCACTCTTGCGTGCCGACGTCGAGCAGACTCGCAAACTGCAAGCCGGTCGTCGTGCCCGCGGAAACTCTCGCCGAAGCCGGCACGGCCGGCGATCCGTCGCTCCACCAGACCGCGTGTCCCATGGCGACGGTCTGTTCGAGCAAGGCGGCGAATCCGCCGTCGACTGCATCAGGTATGGCGAGCCGCCACGGCGTCGATGCGCGATTCCCATTGAACAGGCTCTCGGCTCGCAACGCCGCGTCGAAAGCATCGAGGGCGAATTCCTGCGTCAGTGTCGACAATGCGAGCGCCACCAAGCGGTCATACCATCCTTGCGCATCGGCCAGTCGCCGTGCGAGTTCGGCGCCGTCGATCGCCTCAGTGATCGTGAACGGAAAATAGCGTCCCACACGGTCCACGCCCGGCGTCAGAACGCCCGCCCACGCGCTCGGGCCATACAGACCCGCGCCCAGCGCGAAACACCACACCGGGGCATTCAGATACAGTTCCAGCCACTGCGCGCCAAAGCGCTGCCGCGAGAGCAACATGCCTTCCTGCAAGCGCTCGTCCCAACGCGTGACGAACTCGACTGGCAAGCGCCGTCCCACGAAGTCGCCATGCGTGCGCACCTTGCCGAAGAAGCCGGGCCCGGATGTCGGCTCCTGCGCAAGCTCGCCGCTCATAGCCGATCCGGACAGCGAAACTGTTCGAGCATGGCACGGCGAAACGGATTCACGATGCTGCTGGCTGCCAGTTCGAACTCCGCGCGCCGGCCATCCGAGTCGAAGCTCAGGCGAAAGCGGTCGGGTTGCGCGGTGGGTTGCAGACGCGCATCGTCCATCAGATGCAGCAGTGCCCACGGTCCGTCGGCGCGCGCCGCCGGTGCGCTGCCCGCCGGCGTGAACTCGACGTGGGCCTGGCCGGTGCCCTTGCCGCTCGGCCACTGGAACACCATCGATTGCGGCGCGTCGGGTTTGACGACCATTTGCTGCCCATCGATGTCGAGCGTGAACTGGGTAATCGATGGATCGATGGTGAGCGGCTTCACCGTGAAGCGCACCGACACGTCTCGGCCGCCGGCCCGGAAGAACGCGTCGCGGATCTGCGCGGCGCGCTGGAACTGGCCGAGCACGTCGACGGGGATGCCGAGCGTATCGACGCCGCTGCGCCATTTCCACTGCGGTCCCGACATGTCGACCATCGTTGCCAGATTCTTCTGGAAGAAATCGTCGATCAGGCCGCCTGGGCTCAGCAGCCTGCCGAAATCGTCGGGCGCGACGTCGCGTGTCGAGCCGCGCACGAGCGGATAGCGACCGTCGAGCGCCTGCCGGCACAACTGCGCGACGTTCGCCTGCCACAACGCGTTCAGCCGCGCCCGCTCGCCGCCCACCATCAGCGACCCCGCCCCGCTCGCGACGCTGGTGGCCACCGTCGCGAGCGGCGGCGGCGACCCCTGGGCCACCAGCTTGAGCTTGTTCAACGCATCGCCGGGCGGCGGCGGCAAGCCCTGACGGCGCGCCGAGTCCGCGGCCTCCAGATAGGTCGCGGCGTCCTTCAGCGCGGCGAGTTGCGCGTCCAGCGGAGCCGGGCCCGGTGCGCCGGGTTTGCCGGCCAGTTCGTGCAGCGCCTGGAAATGCGCGTCGACCGGATTGAGTTCGGCCGGCGCGGGCGGTGCCGCGTCTTCCGGCTGGTTGCCGAGCGCGCTCTCGAGGCGCTTTTTGGCCGCATCGAGCTTGTTGGTCAACGCGGCAACGCCCTGCTCCGTCAGCGAACCGCCCGGTTTGGTGCCGCCCAGCGTGGTTTCCTGCGCCGCGGCCAGCATCAGCGAGCGCAGCGGCGAGTCGGGCGCCGCGAGCACATTCGCCACGCGTGCCCCCTGCTGCACGCCGTCGAACGGCACCACGTCGATATCGTTGAGCAACGCGTCCCACTGGCGGATGTACTCGTCGTAGTAAAGCCGGGTGATGCCCCCCTTCAGATCCTCGATACCGTTCGGCGTCGATACCGATTCCTGACGGCCGAGCACCCAATCGTCCTTCGCGATATCGATCACCGCCGCGTCGCGCAACTGGCCAAACTTCTGATAGCCGGCCCGCGTGTATGCCCCTGAAACACCGCGCGTCAACGGCGCGCCGCTCTTGCGCACGAGCACCAGCGCGGCATTGCGCCCCGCCGCGTCGGCGACGCTGAGTTCCGGCAGTCTGCTCTGTTCGAGATCGCGTTTGACGCGGTTGAACAGACGCTGCGTCAGCGGCATTTTGGCGAGCGTCGCGCGCGCCTGCGCGATCAGATCCTTGTCGAGCGGCAGCGATGCATCGAAGCGCGCCGGCTGGAACAGCGCGGCGAGATGGCCGTCGAGATCGTTGCGCTGATCGTCGCTGGCATCGCGCAACGGCCCGCGGCGCCAATCGACATCGGCCCACAAGCGCACCGAGTCGGCGTCGAAGTGCAGCGAATCGCCCAGCATCAGATATGCGCGCAAGACTTCATACTGGAAGTCGGGATTGTTCGCGTCACCGCGGCGCAATTCTTCTTCCATGCGGCTCACGACCAGAGGCAACAGGGTCTGCCGCAACAGCCGCCGATAACTGGTCTGCGCTTCGAGGCCGAGCTTGTCGCCCTGATAAAGGCCGAGGCGCGACAGCCACGGCACGCTCCTGTCGCGGTCCGCGTAACCGCCGGGAAGGTCGCGCGCGGCATTGAGCAGCGGCAGCAGCGCAAGCGGGTTGTCGCCCGGCTGGGTGGTCTGCGCGAGCTTCTGCAACTCGGCAACGTGCTGTCGAACATCGGCGACGTAAGCGCGATTGCGTTGATAGCTGACGAAGAACAGAACCAGCGCCAGCACCGTGACGATGCCGATCGCCGCCAGCGCGGCGCGCTGAAACCAGGCGCGGCGCCGCTCCAGCTTCTGGTTCACGCCCGCGAGTCCGGCTTCCTCGAAGATCACGCCGCGCAGCAGCCGCGTGATGAAGTACGCGCGCCCGCTCGCCGGGTCGGGCAACACCACCTGTTGCTGGAAGCCGAGCGCCGAGGCCACCGCGCTCATCACGCGATCGATCGGCCGGCCTTCCTGGGTGCCGCTCGTGAAATACACGCCGCGCAGCAACGCGGACTCCTCGAAGCGCGAGGTACTGAAGGTTTCGTCGAGAAAGCTTTTCAGTGCGGCTTGCAGACCCGCGAACTGCTGCGGAAATCCATAGACGAGCGCACGCCGGCGCACATCGGTCTCGCGCTGCATACGGTTCAGCACGCGGGCTTGCAGCTGCTTTTCCAGCGCGTCGAATTCGGCGGGAAATGCGGCCAGTGCGTCGTCCGCTGAGCCTCGCCCGGTGAACGGGAACGTCATGCCCCAGACCTGTTCGCGCTCGTCGCGGCCGAGGTCGTCGAAGAATTCCGCGAAACCCGCGAGCAGATCGCATTTGGTCACGATCACGTAGACCGGAAAACGCATGCCGAGCTTGCCGTATAGTTCCCTGAGACGCTCGCGCACGGCTTGCGCCTGCTGCGCGCGTTGCGTGTCGGACAGTTGCAGCAGGTCGCGCGTCGACAAGGCCACGATGACGCCATTCAGCGGCCGGCGTGGCCGATACTTGCGCAGCAGTTGCAGGAAGCCGGCCCACGCGGCCTGATCGGCTTCGGCGAAACTATCCTGGGTGGTGAAGCGGCCCGCGGTATCGAGCAGCACCGCATCGTCGGTGAACCACCAGTCGCAATTGCGCGTGCCGCCCACGCCGCCGATCGACTGCTTGCCGAGCCGCTCGGCGAGGGGAAACTTGAGCCCGGAGTTCAACAGCGCGGTGGTTTTGCCCGTGCCGGGCGCGCCGACGAACATGTACCACGGCAACTGGTACACGTACTGACTACCGAAGCGACCCTTGACCCGCGCCTTGCGCAAGGTCGCCATGGCGGCTTCGAAACGCTGCTTCAACGCGGCGATGTCGGCCTCTGATTGTTTCTTGCCGGGCGCGGGCTCGGCCGGTCCCTCTGCCACCACGCGAGTGAACTTGATGTTGGCGAGACGCATCGCGATCCAGCGCACGCTCCAGTACACCGCCCACACCAGCAGCAACACGATGATCGCGGCCCAGCGGCTGCTGTTGCTTTCGAGCGGCTCATGACCCGCGTACGCGACGAGCGGCCCCTCGACCCACACGATCAGCGACAGTGCGAGCACGCCGAGCAACGACAGCACGATGGCTCGTCTGAGCCAGCCAAAGATTTTCATATCCGGCTCCCCTGCGCCACCCGCGACGGAATCATCCCGAAGGCCTTCACGATGCCGCTCCCGGCGCCAGCACCGTGATATCGACACGGCGGTTGCGCGCACGATTCGCGGCGGTGTCGTTCGGTGCGATCGGCTCGGCGTCGCCGCGCCCTTCGGCGCTGAAGCGGGCCGGGTTGCCGGCCCGCGACGCGAGCATGTCGCGCACCGCTTCGGCGCGCGCCTGCGACAGATGCCAGTTCGACGGGAAGCGCGCGGACAAGACTCGCTGGCTGTCCGTGTGACCCGCGACCACCACGTTGCCCGGCACTTCCTTCAACGCGTCGCCGATACGCTGGATGAGCGGGACGAAACCCGCGGCCAGATCGGCGCTGCCCGACCCGAACAGGCCGTCGCCATTGATCGTGACGACGGTCCGGTCGGGCAACTCCGAGACACGCACCAGGCCTTGGGCAATTTCAGGCGCGAGGAACTGCGATAGCTTCGGCGCAGGTTTGGGCGCCGCCGCCAGCTTCGAGGCAAGCACGGGAGCCGGCGCGACGCGGATGCCGTGCAGCGCTTCGAACACGCGGTCGGACATGTCGTTGAGCCTGAAGCTCAACACCAGATTGACGATCACCAGCACGAGGCAGGCGATTGCCGCCGCCACCCACAACGGCACGAGTTGCAGCAATGGCTTGCGTTCGACCTTGACCGGCAGCCAGTGCGGCGACAGATCGCGTTCGGCCGCGCCGCGCTGGCCGCGAATCATCTGTTCGAGGCGTTCGCGAATCGTGTCGAGCTGCGTGCGGCCACCGTCGATCAGACGGTAACGTCCTTCGAAACCCAGGCCGAGAATCACGTAGATCAATTCGAGCACGTCGATATTGGCCGCGGGGTTCTGCGCGAGACGCTGCAGGATCAGGAAAAAGCGCTCGCCACCCGAGGCCTCGTTGTGGAACGTCACCAGCAAACTGCGGCTGCCCCACAAGCCCGCCCCCCATGGCGTGCTGGCGATCGCTTCGTCGAGGAACGTGCACAGGCAATAGCGCGAGGCGCCGAGCTTCTCGTCGTCGATGCCGTTGGCGCGGCCTTGCGTCTCGAAGTTGCGCACCATTTGCATCAGCTGGTTGCGCAGGTCTTCCACATTCGGATGGGTCGGCAACTGCCGCAACGGCAGCGCCAGTTCGATCAGCGGGTTGGCCGCGCGCAACAGCGGATTCAGACCGCCGCCGGCGGGCAGCATCGGCGCGGGCGTTGCCGCGGCCGCCATGAACGCCGCCCGCGCGCCGCCCGGTGTCGGAATCAGAATCGTCGCGCCGGGATCGTCGGCGGGGCCACGCGGTTCGTCTGGACTCACGATGAACTTCCTCAATCAATGCATCAGCGGCGAATTGCCCAGAACTCCATCGTCAGTCCGGGAAAGTCGCCGGCGACGTGCAACGCCATGCCCGCGGAATTCGCGAACTGCTTCCACAGTTCGTTGCCGCGATCGAGTTCGAAGTAGGTAAAGCCCGCATGGAACGGCAGTTGCCGGGGCGCCACGGGCAACGCGCGCAGGCCGACGCCCGGCAATTGCAGATTGACGAGATCGCGAATCCGTTCGATCGGGCCGATCTTCACCTGTGGCGCGAAGCCGGTCAGGATGTGCTCGGCCGGCATTTGCGCGCGCACCGCGAGCACGAAGGTGGCGCCGGCAAACAGTGTCTTGTCCGGCACGATCGCCACGCGCAAGCCGAACTTGCGCTCTTCGAGCGGGATCGCCACGGCGTGCGGGTCCATCACCATGCTCAGCGACGCGCGAATGTCGTCGATCACCGGTGCGAAGGTTTCGCGCAACCACTCATGGCGATACACCGGATACGCCGGCGGCCGCTTCGACGCCTGGCTGAAGGTCGCCAGCTCGCCGGCCAACTGCACCGCCACCCGGTACAGCGCCTCGGGATGGAAACCTGTCATCGTCGAGAGATGCGCGGCCAGCGGCTCGTGGCGATTGATCAACTGCAGCAACAGGAAATCGGCCACTTCCGCGACACCCGTCACGCCGGGCTGTGCAAGGCGTCCGGCCAGCGCTTCACCGCGTTGATGCAGAAGGCCCACGAGGTCGTCGACGAACGCCGCGAGACGGCGCGCCACCCGATAGTCGAGACACGGCGGGCTGTAGTCGTTTTCGAGCACGACGCGGTTGTCGGGCAGACGCTCGAGCACGCGCGCGACGCCGAGCGCGGTGTAGGCATTCGCCACTTCGGGAGCGAGCGCGAGACGCACGCGCAGTTTGCCGATCTGCAGCAACGCCGCGCCGGCATTCGGATCGTTGCTGTCCCTGACGTCGAATTCGGCGACGCGGTGTCGCGCGAAGTTCTCCTCGCTGGCGTCGTTGCCGGTTTCGGCGACACCCGGCCTGCGCACCGGCAGCGCCAGTTGGACCAGCATGTTGCGGGTGCCTTCGGGAATCTCCAGCGGTTCGGGCAAGTCATCGTCGGTGGGCAGATCGAACGGTGTGCCGTCCGGCATCACGCCGGAGCACGACAGCAGCGCGAGCTTGCCGAGCTTGAGCAGCGACTCGTCGATCTCCAGCGCGGTAAAGCCCCAACTGTACGGACGCAGGCCGGCCGCGCGCGTCTCCAGTTGCCGCTGCAGATAGCGGTCGTGCTGCTGCAAATGCTGGGGCTGCAGAAACATCCCCTCCGACCAGATGACTTTGCTGTTCCAGGACATGTTGTCTCGTTCAAACGTTTCTAGGTGGGATCGGCGGGATGCTTCGGCTGACGCTCGCGGGCCGCACGCAGTTCGTCGATCTGGGCCTCGTATGCGTCATTGAACGCCTGACCGAAGAGCCTCTGGAAGTCGTCGTCGGCTTCGCGCGCGACGGCGCCCTGCAATTCAACGAACAAATCCCACAGTTTCGCCTTGCGGTTGGACAGCACTTTTTCGAGCGCGCCGGGGTCTTTCAGCTGCGCTTCGATCGAAGCGGGATCGAAGCGTCCGAGCACATGCGCGAGCGCCGCGCGCATGCCGGCGAGCACCGCGAGCTCGTGCGCCTCGATATCGTCGAAGGCGCGCCTGAGCGCCTCGTCCGGCGGCAGATAACCGGCCGAGCGGCCAGTCAGCATCTGCGCCAGCGCGCTGTCGACGTCCGGAAAAAACTTGAGCGGATTGTTGTCGCGCGCGACGATCATCGTCGTGTCGAGACGGGCTTCGCGTTTGGTCATCGAGCGCGCGCGCAGCACGCCCATCGTGCCGCGCAGCGCGTCGCGCAGCATCGTGCCGATCAGACGCGCGAACTCCGCTTCGGGCAGGTTCGGCGCGCGCGACGGATCGAGGCCGAGGCCTTCGAGCAGCGCCTGCAGGGTGGCCGGGTTCTGGCTCGCGGAAGTGGCGGCGCCGGCGTGCCGAACCGGGGTCGGCTGGGCGCTCGGCGCTGGCGCGGCAGGCGCTGACGTGATCGGGCCCGCGGACGGAGCCGGCTGCTGAAGCTGTTGCGCAACGGGCTCCAAAGCGGGCTCCAAAGCGGGCTGCGCAGCGGACGACGGCCCCGGCGCTGCGCCAGGTACAGCCACCCGCGCGGTGGCGGTCTGCGGCGCGACCACCGGCACGACCACCGGTACCACGGGAGCCAAAGGGGTCGATGGCGCAAACTGCGTCGACGGCGTTGTCGGTATCCCGAACAGATCATCGAACGGTGTCGCGGCCGACCCTGCCGCGCCGGGATCGAGCAATCCCGGCGGCAAGCCGGTCGGGCCGCCCAAAGGCGCGGGCGCGGGCGCAGTGGGCCACCCCGGCAACTCGTGCGAAGGATGCGGCGCGGCCGGCGAGCGGCTGCCCGGCTGCCCGGGGGTTTCCCATTGCGCCAACGCATCCGCGAGCGGGTCGTAGTCCGCCGGAATGCCCCCCGTGGGTGTGGCAGGCCGGCCGGGGTCGGGCCGGGATGCTTGCGGCGCCGAAAACGCCTGCAACTCCGGCGACACGTGATCGCTCTCCGAGCCCGCAAAGCCCGGACCCGACGAGACCCGCTGCGGTTCGCCGAAGCCCGGCTGCCCGAGTGGATCGAGCGCGCCCATCTGCAACGCGTCGCCTTGCGAATCGGCCGGCAACGGTCCACTGAGCACCTGCGCGGCACTCAGCGGATCACGCCCGCCCGTCAAACCGCGCACGCCGGCCGCCTGCTCGCCGATCGACACCTCGAGCAGATACGGACCGATCAGCAGACGGTCGCCGTCCGCGAGCCGCGCCTCGCGCGTGCCGCCCAACGCGCGCTGATTCAGCACGCTCGGATTGCTGCCCAGATCGCACAGCAGATAGTCGCCGCCGCGAAACTCGACGCGCGCGTGAACGCGCGAGATCGCGCGTTGTTGATCGGGCAGCACCAGCGTGCAGTCGTTGGCCCGGCCAATCGTGCCTCCGGCGGGGCCGAACGCGATCGCGATCGGCTCGGCCAGCGTCTCGTCGTTGAATCGCGCAACCCGCAGCGAAAGAATCGGATAGTTCACTTGGCTCCCCACGAGCGGTCAGGTGCATCACTCACGATTTGATTTTCTTGGTTCCGTCGTCGGCGTCTTTGGGCGCGCTCGGCGCGGTCGGTGACGAGCCGCTGCCGGAGCCCGCCGAGCCGCCCGAATTGAGCAGGATCGGTGTGCCCGACACCGCCACGCTGACCGGCCCGACCACCACGAAGGCGCCGCCCGCCTTCAGCGTAATGCTCGCACCCGCTTCGATCACGATGTTCATGCCCGCCTTGATGTGGATATTCATGCCGGCGTCGATCGCATAGTCCATGCCGACCTTTTCCTGCAACTTCTGCCCGACCTTCAGCGACGCGTTGCCATCGACCTGGGCGTTCTGGTCGCCCGTCACGGCGTCGTGGCGCGCGCCGGTGATCGCCACGAACTCGTTGCCGGTCACTTTCAGATGCCGGTCGTTGCCGACGTTACTGAGCATGTCGTTCTTGACCCAGGTCTCGTGGTCCTTCTCGGCGTGGAAGAACAGTTGCTCGCTGCCCTTGTCGTCGTCGAAACGCATTTCGTTGAAACCGCTGCCGCCCTTGGTCGAATTGCTCTTCAGCGTGGAGAACATCTGATTGGCCGGCAGTTCGTACGGCGGCATCGTGTTCGCGTTGTAGACGCAACCGGTCACGAGCGGCCGGTTCGGATCGCCCTCGATGAACTCGACGACCACCTCCTGACCGATCCGCGGCAAGAAGAACGTGCCCCAGCGTTTGCCGGCCGAGCTCTGCGATACCCGCACCCAGCACCGCTTCATGCGCTCGTCGGCATCGGCCGGCGGAGCGAACTGCTCCCAATGAAACTGCACCTTGATGCGGCCATATTTATCGGTGAGGATTTCTTCGCCGTCCGGGCCGACCACCATGGCGGTCTGCGGGCCCGCCACGACCGGCTGGGGCGTCAGCCGCTCCGAGCGGAAGTGGTTTTCCTTGCGCAACGCGGTGAACGCGCAGTCGAAGAGCGGCAGCGAAGGATCGTGGCGCACCGTCGACACATAGACATCCGAATTGATCTCGTATGCGGCGCTGACCACCAGATACTCGTGATTCTGCGCATCGCAGGCGTGATTCTCGAGCTTGAACTGACCGCCCGGCCAGATGCCGCGCGCGCTCGATCGGCCCGAAATGCTGTCGTTGCGCGCCTGACGGATCTCGATGCCGACCTTCGCATAGCGGTCGCCATCGCTCGACTGCGCGTGGCCGCTCAGATGTTCCTGCATCGCGTACACCGGCGGATCGTAGACTTTCGGCCGCGTCGCGCGCGACAGCAGGCCTTGCTGATTGCTCAACGTGGGCTTTTCGAAATCGTAGTCGTTGACTTCGTACTTGCCGGTCTGCAATTCCGCGCCCGAACTCCACGCATACACGCATTCCTTCTCGTTCGAAGGCTCGTACCACGCATCGTACGAAATCGACGCATAGTGTTCGATCGGTCCGTGAACGTCGCTCGAATCGGTCAACACCAGCGTGTGCTTGCCCCCTTTGTGCTCGAAGTAGTAGTACATGCCCTCGTGCTCCATCAGGCGGCTCACGAAGGCGAAATCGGTCTCCCGGTATTGCGCGCAGTGCTGCAGCGGCGGATAGGTCGCCTGGCATTTATTGCTGACGTCGATGTTGTAGTCCTGCAGCACGCCGGTCACGATATCGAGCACGCTCTTTTCATGGAAAAAGCGGCTGTGCGACGCGCGCGTGAGCAGCCACAGCCGCGGACGCACCACCGCTTCATAGCGCGCCATGCGGTTGCGGGTGTTGTCGCCCGGTGCGACGATCCGGAACGCCGTGACGATCCCGTTGAATTGCCGCTCGCCGTCCTCTGGCAACGACAGCGCAATCGAGATGTCATGCCCGAGCAGATCGCCGGCCTGCAGATCGTTGCGCTTGCCAAGCAGATCGAGCCGCCATTCGCTCAGGCGTCCCAACTCCTCGGTGCCGCTCAGATGCAGAAACAGCAGATCCTCGCCGGCAGGCGCGCAACTGACGGTGACGTGTCGGTTCGGGTTTTGCGTGGTCATGTCACGGAATCATCGTCTTGACTGTCGCCGGGTTGACGATCGTGACCACGCCACCCCAGTTGCACATGCAGGTCGACACGTTGTCGAGCGACGGCTGGTTGCCGAGCAGCACGGTCGGCGCGCCCGGCGTCCACGGCGTCATGGTGGCCGGAATGCACGGCATCGGCGTCAGCACGCCCAACGCCGCCGCCGTCGCGGCGGCGACGGTCGGATTGGCGGGCGAGCTGCACACGCCGAACGGCATGATGTTGACGAGCGGAATGTGATCCATGATGTTGGCCGCGGGCGGCCCTTCGCCCATCACCCGGTTGACCGGCAACACCACGAGCGTCGAAGGCGCCGCGCCGAACGAACATTGCAGCGTCGCGCCCATGCTGACTTGTTGCGGCATAAGAAGGCATCCTCCGCTTTCGATCAATCGAACGTATAGAGAAATTCGCCGTCGCGCGCGCCGATCTGCACTTTCGTGACCGGGCTGCCGTTCATCATGCGCGTCAGAAACTCGGTGCTGATGCGCGGCAACAGCGTGTTGGTCAGGATTGCGTCGATCATGCGTCCGCCGCTTTCGAGTTCGGTGCAGCGGCTGCCGATCAGCTTCACGACGTCGTCGTCGTAGCTGAACGGAATCTTGTGCGACACGCGGATGCGTTTCTCGATCCGGCCGAGCTGCAGCCGGATGATCGCGCCGAGCATCTCGTCGGACAGCGGAAAGTACGGAATGACCACGACGCGCCCCAGCAAGGCCGGCGGAAACACCTTCAGCAACGGCTCGCGCAGCGCTTTCGCAATACCCTCCGGCTCCGGCATCAGCTCCGGGTCCTTGCACAGGCTCGTGATCAGATCCGTGCCGACATTGGTGGTCAACAGGATCAGCGTGTTCTTGAAGTCGATCACGCGGCCCTCGCCGTCTTCCATCCAGCCCTTGTCGAACACCTGGAAGAACAGCTCGTGGACGTCGGGATGCGCCTTCTCGACCTCGTCGAGCAGCACCACGCAGTATGGACGGCGGCGCACCGCCTCGGTCAGCACGCCGCCTTCGCCGTAGCCGACGTAGCCGGGCGGCGCGCCCTTCAGCGACGACACCGTATGCGCTTCCTGATACTCGCTCATGTTGATCGTGATGACGTTCTGCTCGCCGCCATACAGCACCTCGGCGAGCGCCAGCGCGGTCTCGGTCTTGCCGACTCCGGAGGTGCCGGCCAGCATGAACACGCCGATCGGCTTGTTCGGATTGTCGAGACCCGCGCGCGAAGTCTGAATGCGCCGCGCGATCATCTCCGTCGCATGAGCCTGGCCGATGATGCGCCGGTTCAGGTTCTCCGCGAGCTTCAGGACGTTTTCGATTTCGTTGCGGACCATCCGGCCCACCGGTATGCCGGTCCAGTCCTGCACGACGGAGGCGACCGCCTGCTGGTCGACGGTCGGCAGGATCAGAGGATCTTCGCCTTGATGCTGCGCGAGCTGCGCCTGTAACTCGCGCAGTTCGGCGAGCCGCGCTTCGCGCGTCGCGGTGTCGCTGGCGGGGTTGTCAGTCGCGCCGGTGGCCGCTGTTTCGTCTACCGTTTGGTTCGCAGCTTCGTTCGCTTTGTTCGTGTCGTTCGTGTCGTTCACTTGCGCCGCGCCTTCCACCTTGCCGGTCTCGCCGCGCAGTTGCGCGCGCAGCGCGAGAATCCGCGTCACCAGTTGTTTTTCCGCCTGCCAGCGGGTGTCGAGCGTGGCGAGACGCGCCTGTTCGGCGGCGAGCTTTTCCGCCGCGGCGGCTTCACGCTCCCGCGTGTCGACGCCCACCGCGCTTTCTCGGCCGATGATCGCCAGCTCGGTTTCGAGCGCGACGATCCGCTTGCGCGAATCGTCGACCGCTGCGGGCGTCGCATGCTGGCTGACCGCCACGCGCGCGCAGGCGGTGTCGAGCAGGCTGACCGCCTTGTCGGGCAACTGCCGCGCCGGAATGTAGCGATGCGACAGCCGTACCGCGGCTTCGAGCGCTTCGTCGAGCACCTGCACCTTGTGGTGCTGCTCCATCGTCGAGGTGACGCCCCGCATCATCAGGATCGCGCGGGTCTCGTCCGGCTCGCTGACCTGCACGACCTGGAAGCGTCGCGTCAGTGCGGGGTCCTTCTCGATGTGCTTCTTGTATTCGGCCCACGTGGTCGCGGCCACCGTGCGCAGGGTGCCGCGCGCGAGCGCCGGCTTCAGCAGATTCGCCGCGTCGCCGGTGCCGGCCGCCCCGCCCGCGCCGACCAGCGTGTGCGCTTCGTCGATGAACAGGATGATCGGCTTTTCCGACGCCTGCACTTCCTCGATCACCTGCCGCAAGCGGTTCTCGAACTCGCCCTTCATGCTCGCGCCCGCCTGCAACAGACCGACGTCGAGCGTGCGCAACTGAACGTCGTGCAGCGACGGCGGCACGTCGCCCGCCGCGATGCGCTGCGCGAAGCCTTCGACCACCGCGGTTTTGCCGACGCCCGCTTCGCCCGTCAGGATCGGATTGTTCTGGCGGCGGCGCATCAGGATGTCGATCACCTGGCGAATTTCCTCGTCGCGCCCGACGATCGGGTCGAGCTTGCCGTTGCGCGCCTGTTCAGTCAGATCGGTGGTGAAGCGCCGCAGCGCTTCCTGCTTGCCCAGCGCGGCGGCCGGCACCGGGCCGCCCGTGGTGTCCGCGTCGCCGCCTTCGCGCTGCGCGCCGCCCGCCCGAAAACCATCGCTCGCGCTCATCGCCGCTTCCGGCGACTCGCGCAGCAGGCCGTGAAAGTCGTCGACGAGCGACTCGAGCTTGATGCGCTCGAACTGACGCGAGATGCCGTAGAGCCCGTTGCGCAGCGATGGCGTCTTCAAGAGGCCGACCACCAGATGGCCGGTGCGCACCTGCGACTCGCCGAACATCAGCGAGCCGAACACCCAGCCACGTTCGACCGCCTCCTCGACTTGCGACGAGATGTCGGTCACCGAAGCCGAACCGCGCGGCAGACGGTCGAGCGCTTCGGTCAGATCGCGCGCCAACGCGGAAGGCTCGAGCCCGTAGTGTTTGACGATGCGGTGCAGGTCGGAGTCCTGCAGTTGCAGGATCTGGTGGAACCAGTGCGACAGCTCGATATAAGGATTGCCGCGCAACTTGCAAAACACGTTCGCGCTCTCGATTGCGCGGAATCCGAGCTTGTTCAGCTTGCCGAACAACGCTGCCCGTTTGATCTCGGCCATTTTTCTATTCCCTCGATGATGTCGATGGCGGCGCCGCCACAGCAATCCGTGAACGGCCGTCCGGACCGGTCGGCCGCAACACCAGCTGACGCTGATCGCCGCGCGCCGGGTGGCCGAGCGTCCAGGTGGTGTAACCGAGCCGCGTGTGGCGCCCGAGCTTCAGGCGTGGCACCTCCTCCTGTTTCAGCACCAGCCGGAGATCCCAATCGAGCCCGTCGCGCGCGTAATTGCGCACCCAGTCGACGAGGCGCTTCAGACTCTCGCCGCCCGGCAGGAAGCGCTCGTAATCAGCGCGGCTCAACGGGCCGATGACGATGCGGAATTTATGCTGGCAATCCCAGACGCGCGCGCCGAGCAGCGTCGACACGCCGAGCGCGGCCGAACCGTCCGCTGCGCCCAGGCGCAACAACGAATTCGCGGGCAGCGTCATCCAATGGCCGACCCACTGTTCGATGTCGACCGGCAGGTTGAAAAAACGCGCCAGCACGAGTTTCAAACCGGCGGCCGGACGGGTCGGCCCGCCCAGCAATCCGGCGAAGTGCAGTTTGGCGAAATCGGGCACCGCGTCGCGATCGCGCAGCGTCGGCTCGCCCAGCCCGAACACGCTGCCGACATAAAAGGAAAAGCGATCACGCCCCGGACGGTCGAGACTCACGGCCGGTTGCGCATTGGCCCACGCGCGATAGAACAGCGACACCATCCGGTGGTGAAAGACATCGAGAAAGCGCGCGAAGGTCGGATCGTTCGCGTTGCGGGCGCGGTCGCGAGCGTACTCGGTCAGATGGGTGGGCAACGGACCGTGCGGCCCGAGCAGGCCGAAGAACTTGACCGCGAGGCGCGCGGCGTGATGCTCGCCGGCCGGGGTGAAGTCACCGAGCGTCGTCGGATGGAAAACCAGTTCGGGCTCCTGCACGAAACGGATCGCATCGTCGCGCGGCTGCATCGACTCGCCGACGCGCGGCTTGTCCGCATACGCATTCTCCAGCAGCCGCACGACCTGGAAGAAGTCGAAGCGGCGCGCATCGTCTTCGAGCCGGCGCAACAGTGTCAGAGCGTCCGGCATTGTCCGACCCTCGCTGGCCAGCGCATGATCTCGCCGCGCGACAGCGTCTTCACGACGGTCTCGGTGAACGAATTGATCGATACGTATTGCGCGAAATATTGCGCGAGCACGGCACCGAGCAGAAACGCGCCGGCGCCTTCGAACGCGGCTTCGTCGAGCGTCAGCGTCACTTCTAGACCGCGGCCGAATACGATCGGCCCCGCGCCCGGCAAGCGTCGCGTCACCGAGCGCGAATCGATCGAGCGCACGCCTTCGATCAGCCGCTGACTCGCGATCTCGTCGGCGGGACAGTAGAGACTGAGCAGATCGCGCAGCGCGCGGGCGCCCTCCTGTGCATCGTTATCGAGCAGCGACGAGTAGTTCAACGACAGGTGACTCAACAGCCGCCACGCCACGGCCCCGTGCGCATACGACGGCAGCGGCCGGCTCGGGCCGCTCACGCAGCGCACGCTCTGCACCGGCGCTTCGACATCGAGCGTGAAATCGGCGGGGCCGACGCCGACCGGCATCGTCAGTGGCAGGTCGCGATTCGTGCACAGCACCTGCAAGCCGAGTTGCCGCAGGTCAGCGCGAAACGGCGCATTGCTCGCGTCCACCAGCGCGATGAACATCTCGCTGCCGAGGTAGCTCGTGCGCGGGCCGCGCTCATGCTGACGCGCCGACGGCAGACGTTTTTCGCGGCGCACCTGGTAGTACGCGCCGGCGCGATACGTCGCGCCGAGATCGCGCGCGTGATAGAACGGCTCAAAGCGCTGCTCGCCGCCGGCACCCGCGCTATAGCCGGTCGCACTCTCGATCTGATAGATCTCGAAGTCCATCGGCCGGGTGCGATCGGCCACCACGTGATATTCGAACTGTTCGTCCGACAGCGCGATGCGATCGGTACGCCGCGAAAAGAGATTGATCGCGGGCGTGCAATGCAGCGCGAAATTATTGGCATCGAGCGATTGTTCGAGCAGCGGATCACCGCGTTTGAGCAACACGACGACTTCGATTTCGGTGTCCGCGCAACGCCGCAACGCCGCGTGCAAACCGTCGATGGCGAGAAACATGAAGCGCTGCGGAAACGCGAAATACTCCTGCAACAGCCGGTAGCCCTGGAACGACTGCCGGCTGACAGGCAGCAATGCTTCATCGTCGGCAAACCCGAGCGGCCGCAGCGCGCTCGCCGGCAACTGCACATGCCAGGACGCCGGACGTTTGGCCGGCATCACGACGACGCCGCTCACCGAACCGAGCAGACGCTCGTGGATACGCGTGGCCATCCCGTCCGCGCCGCGCAGATACAGCGTCAGCCGGTCGAGTTTCAACTGGTTGATTCTCAGACCGGCGGTGGCGCGTAGGCGCAGCCTGAGGCCGGCCTTGATAGCGGCGCCCGCCGCCATGCTCGCCGGCAGCGCGCTGTCGATGCCACCGAGCGAGCCCGCGTGCGTAAAAAACCGCGCTTCCGTGATTTCGAGCGGCCAAAGCCTCAGTTCGTGCGCGCTGCGGTATTCGCAGCGCGTCGAGCCGTTCTTGTCGAGCACGCTGCGCAGCGTACTGCCGCGTGAAACTCGCACGCCGTCCGCAAGATTGGAGCTGGTCAGGTCCGGCTGGATCTGCACCACGGCCATCGACGGCGTGGGCGCGAGGTAATGCGGGTACACCAGCTCGGCGAGATGCTGGGTGAAGCGCGGAAACTCGTCGTCGATCTTCAGTTGCACGCGCGCCGCGAGGAAACTGAAGCCTTCGAGCAGACGCTCCACGTAGGGGTCCGCGCATTCGAGGTTTTCCAGTCCGAGGCGCCCGGCGATCTTCGGAAATTCGCGCGCGAACTCGCCGCCCATCTCCCGGAGATGCTGCAGTTCCTGGCTGTAGTATTTGATCAGGTCTGGATTCATGGCTTCAGCGCGGCCCGCCCTGGTCGATCACGCGGATTTCGCCGACTTCCAGGTCGAGTTCGGTCCTGAAGTAGAGCCGCTCCGGATACGGCTGCGCCCACAGATCGCCCTCCACCAGAAACGACACGGTGTTGTGGCGCCCGGTCGTCTCTTCGAGTTGCATCGAACTGACCCGCACGGTTTCGCGCAGAATGCGCGGCTCGAACGCCCAGATCGCATCGCGCACGAGCCGCTCGAGCCGCGACGGATCGATGCCTGAGGCGGTCTTGCCGGCAATGTCCGGCAGGCCGAAATTGATCACGGATGTCGCGACACACGGATAGCCGCTCAGATCCTGCACCGACGCGAGGCCATTCGCGTTCAGCAGCCAACCGAGGTCGCGCTGCACACTTTCGCGCAGCGCGCGCATCGACAGAACGCGCCGCTCGCGCGCTTCCTGCTTCGCCTCCGGTTCGAGATCGGTCAGCCGGTCGAGCAGCGACGGTTGCAGGCGATCACGCGCGGTCAGTTCAGCCATGATCCGGCACGGCCGCGCCGTCCTGTTCGGCAGGCGCGTCGCCGCTCGTCAGTTCGATGGTGCGCACGTCGAAGAGCGCGTAGTCGTTCGCATCGGAGGCGAACATACGCTGTCCCACCGGCCGTGCGAGCACGGGATCGTCACCGATCCATTCGGTCAGGCGCGCGAGCCACAACGCTCGATTCGGCTCGGCGAGCGTGCCCGGATAGCGGGCGGGAATCAGACCGGCGGCCTGGCCGTCGTTGGCCCACGTGAAAACGGCCGGCATCCAGACGCGGTCGCGCAGGTCGGACGGCGGCTCGATTTCGATCCGTTTGATGCGCGAAAAAGGAATCCAGTAATAGCGGCCGTTCAGCACGGCTTCGAGTGTCGGGCCGAGCCGGTTGTCGGCGTCGGCGAGCCACGTGAACGGTTCGCCGTTCAATGCGCCGGCGGTGGCGGGCGCCTCGTCGAGCGCCCGCGCGCGCGCGGCGGCCGCCGCGCCGCTATCGCCCGCGGTGTCGAGCCGCAATGCCTCGAGGAGCAACGCAAGCCAGCCGGTCGGCTCGCCGAAGATCAGCGGCGCGCGCTCGCCTTTGAAAACCGCTTCGCGCAGCGCCTCGCATTGCAACGCTTCACGATAGGTTTGCACCATCGGCAACGCGGCCGCGTCGAGTTCGCCGACGACGTTCAGTTGCGTCAATGCGCGATCCCAGGCGCCCGTCACCGCGAGCACCTGGAATAGAAAGACGCGATAGGCGGCTTTCGACGGATCCTTGCGAACCTGCTTTTGCAATTCGCGCAGACATCCGTCGAGATCGCCTTCGCGCAAGCATTCTTCTGCGTTCATGCCGGTTCGCTCCGGTCTGGCTCGAGTCGTCCCACCCGCCGCCGCACTGCGACGGCAGGACCGCCGCAGTGCAGTCGCCCTTTGCGGTCAGCCGATCAGGTAGTCGCGTTGGCGGGGATGTTCCACTTCACTTCGACCACCCCGCCTTCCTTCTCGCCCTTCGCGTTTTGCGGCTGGTACTCGACATGGAATTTTTCGAAGTTGAGCGTGACGTTCTCGGTGAAGCGTTCTTCGCCGCCCGAGCCGCCGGTCGAATACGAGCTGACCAGCACGCCGTTCAACGTGATCTTGTAGTACTCGAGCGGATTGTCGCCACCTGCCTTGCGCACCGTCAGCAACGCCGTGTCGATGTGCGTGCCTTTGGTGCAGGCTGCCATGATCGGCGGACTCGCCTTGTCGCTGTATTTGGTAAATGACAGGTCCTGCACCGACACCTTGCCGGCGCCGCCGCCCGTGCCCATGTGCATCGTGCCGCTCTGGCTCAAGCCCCAGCTCCACGCGAGCACTTCGATTTCTTCCTTGTGGGTCTTGTCCTGCGACTCGCCCTTGATATCGCCCAGCTTCATGAACATGTCGATGGCCATCTTCTTCTCCGCTCAAAGCAATTCGTCACTCAATGGGGATTTCCGTCATGCCGCCTTGGCGGACGGAAGCTTCGAAACCAACCGTAGCGATACGGTCAGGCCTTCCAACTGGTAGTGCGGACGCAGGAAAAACTTCGACGTGTAATAACCGGGATTGCCTTCGACTTCCTCGACGACCACCTCGGCGGCCGCGAGCGGGCGTCGTGCCTTGGACTCTTCCGTCGAGTGCGCCGGATCGCCGTCGACGTACTGAAGGATCCAGTTCTGCAGCCAGCGCTGCATGTCGTCCCTCTCCTTGAAACTGCCGATCTTGTCGCGCACGATGCACTTCAGGTAGTGAGCGAAGCGGCTGCAGGCGAACAGGTAAGGCAGACGCGCGGCCAGGTTCGCGTTCGCGGTGGCATCGGGGTCTTCGAACTCGGCGGGCTTGTGCAGCGACTGCGCGCCGATGAAGGCGGCGAAATCGGAGTTCTTCTTGTGCACGAGCGGCATGAAGCCGTTCTTCGCGAGTTCGGCTTCGCGGCGATCGCTAATGGCGATTTCGGTGGGGCACTTCATGTCGATGCCGCCGTCGTCGGTGGGGAACGCGTGCACCGGCAGGTTCTCGACGGCGCCCCCCGACTCGATGCCGCGAATCCGCGAACACCAGCCGTACATCTTGAACGAGCGGTTGATATTGCTCGCCATCGCATAGGCGGCATTGGCCCATGCGTATTTGCCGCTGTCCGCGCCGGCCGTGTCTTCCTCGAAATCGAATTCCTCGACCGGATTGGTCTTGGCGCCATACGGCGCGCGCGCGAGAAAACGCGGCATCGCGAGACCGACGTAACGCGCATCCTCGGATTCGCGCAGCGAGCGCCACGCGGCATGCTCAGGCGTCTGAAAGATTTTCGTCAGGTCGCGCGGATTGGCCAGCTCCTGCCATGAATCCATCAGCATGACAGCGGGATCGGCGCCGGCGATAAACGGCGCATGCGCGGCGGCCGAGATCCTGGATATCTGCGTCAGCAGATCGACGTCGGGCCCGCCGTTGTCGAAGTAATAATCGGCCACCAACGCGCCATACGGCTCGCCGCCGAACTGGCCGTATTCCTCTTCGTAGAGCTTCTTGAAGATCGGGCTTTGATCCCACGCGGTGCCCTTGTACTTCTTGAGCGTCTTGTACAGATCGCCCTTCGATACGTTCATCACGCGGATCTTCAACGTCTCGTCCGTCTCGGTGTTGTTGACCAGATAGTGCAAGCCGCGCCACGCGCTCTCGACTTTCTGGAACTCTTCCGAGTGGATGATCTGATTGATCTGGGCGGTCAGCTTCTCGTCGATCTGCGCGATCAGCGATTCGATCGTCGCGAGCACATCGCCCGAAATCACGTTCGTATCGCGCAGCGCCTGTTCGGCGAGCGTGCGCACCGCCGTCTCGACGGCTTCCTTCGCCTTCTCGCTCTTCGGCTTGAATTCCTTTTGCAGCAGATTCGCGAAATCGCTCGTTTCAAGCGACGCCTCGCCGGGTTGCGCTTGCCCTTGGGTGCTAGGTTCAGCCATGGTCAGACTCCCCTGTAGATCACGCTCATTGCTGCGGCTTCGGTGCGGACGCCAACGACTGCAGCAACGCAGGATCGTTGAGCAGTTTCGCGATCAGTTCCTCGGCGCCGGTCTTGCCGTCCATATAGGTCAGCAGGTTTTGCAACTGGCCGCGCGCCTCCAGCAGCTTCGACAACGCGTCCACCTTGCGCGCGACCGCCGCGGGCGAAAAGTCGTCCATGCTCTCGAAGGTCATGTCGACCGCGAGGTTGCCCTGGCCGGTCAGCACGTTCGGAACCTGCACGGCGACGCGCGGTTTCATCGACTTCAGACGCTCGTCGAAGTTGTCGACGTCGATCTCGAGAAACTTTCGATCCGCCACCGGCGCGAGCGGATCCGCCGGCTGACCGGAGAGATCGGCCAGCACGCCCATGACGAAGGGCAGATTGACCTTTTTCTCCGACCCGTAGACTTCGACGTCGTACTCGATCTGAACTCGCGGCGCTCGATTGCGCGCGATGAATTTCTGGCTGCTTTCCTTGGCCACGACCATTCCCCTGGTTGACGCCTCACGGCCGCGAGCAGCGCGGCGCATGACTGGCGTTGCTAGAAGCGAAAAAGCCTATCCCCGCCTGACTGCTCACTCGTTTTCGATACCGCCGGCCTGCCTGGCCTGGCGCACGCCTTCGGGCGCGAGGTCCTGCAGAATTTCCATGAAGTTCCTGTCGACCAGCCGGCGCGCGCGCAGCAGCAGCAGCGGTACCGGGCTGGAGGGTTCGTGACGCTCGTAGTACGCGCAGATCTTGTCGATCATGCGAATCACGTCCTGACGGTCGGTGATGTCGCCGGACAGCAGCACGGGTGCGGGCGCCGCGCCGGCGCTTTCGCCCGGGGTCACGTCGCCGTTCGGCGATGCCTGCTGCGCTCCGTCCGGGACATCGAGACGCTCGCCGAGAAAGTCGGCCGCACGCCGCAGCAGCCTCGATAGCGGCGACAGATCGATGGAGCGCGCCGCGCCGACACGCTCGGTCAATACCGTCTCGATGCGCATCGCGCTATGCGTGGCCGCGAGCAAGGCCGTGTGCGCTTCGGCGGCGTCTTCGTGGGCGTCGGCGATCACCGCGTCGATCGAGCTCAGCGACGCCGCCTCGACGCCCTTGGGCAGCGGCACTTCGCCGGTCGCATATTCGATGTCGCGCAAGCTGACGTCACCATGCGCGCGCGACGACGCGAGCGGTGCGTCGCGCACGTCCACCAGCATGCCGGACGGTTCAACGAGGGCGGCGAGCGCGTTGACGCGGGCGGTCGGATCGTTGTCGTCGTCGGGATCGAGCTGTGGATAGACATGGTCCCAGCGCTGTTCGAGCAGGCCTTCGACGAGCGCGAGGCCCTCGGCGAAGCCGGAGAAACCTCGGCGATTGAGCAGCGCGCGCGTCAGGTGTACCGCGACGCGCAAGTCGCGGCCTTTTGCGAGCAGATCGAGCGATAGCGCTTCGGCCACTTTCCAGTCAGGTGGCGTGGCGGCGACCATGGTCTCGCCGAACTGCACCTCCGGCTTGCCGTGGACGACCTGCTCGAGCGCAAGGAAGTCAGGGTCGTACTCGAGGTCGTCCCCGCATGGACTGGCAGCTGATATATCGGCAAGCATTTCGCCCGCGAGAAGCGTGGCCATGTCTGGTATCGGTCTCGGATGAGTAGTCTCGACGCACCGTAAGTGACCGGTACGGGTTGCCCTTGCCCGCCGGGAATCAACGTTCCCGGAAATACGTGTTAACTCTAATTAGATTGCCTTCGCCAGCTATTGCGATGTTTTTAGCGAGCGTTGTCCTTTCTCGGCGGCAATCCGATATGAGAATAGCACGCAGCCCGGAAAATCAAAGCCGGATAGCAATAGAAACGATTTTGTTTAATTAAGCGAAGTAGTATATGTAATACCATTCAACTCCATAAACACTTAAGACGTTTTAACATTTCGTTCCGGCACCATTACCCGTCACAAGCTCGGCCGGTCGTCTTACGACCTCAGCAGCGCGCCCTTTCAGGACGGTCGATTGGCGAGATATCCCGATGTCTAGGTAAACGAATCAGCTGCTCGGATTTTTTAAAAATTTTGACCTCCCCGGATTGCCGGTAGGCGCTTACATGGCGTTTAGGGTTAGTCCTGATAGCGATAGAACCCGTCGTCAAGGCGGTGAATAACATATTAAGTTTTAACTTGTAATAAATAAAACGTGCCAATAGACTAAGTCTGTTTTCCAATCACGCGCCGCTTGCAGGGCGGAATTGCCGGTATTGCAAGTGTTTGGCATACGCATCTGCCCGATATGGCGGCAAAGCGAGTGCCGGATTCATTGGGGACAGGAAACCGGCGCACCACAAACGCGGCGAAATGGGTAGTGTCAGCAGCCGGGCTCCGCCCTGAAGAAGCGGGGCTCACCACCTCGGGGTGAAAAGTGGCAGATATCCAAAGCGCTGCAATTGCCGACCACGCTGGAGAAAGCGCACTGCCCGACCTGTGGCAACGCCGCACCTGCCTCAGCCACGACGAAATGGCGTCGATCTATACGATCGTGCGCCGCGCGCTGACCGGCTACCATCCGTCGGAATTGCAGGCGCTGGGCGAGGACAAGGAAGAACTGATCTCGCAGTTCCTCTATCTCAAGGTGTTCCGCCTCGATACCGCGCCGACGGCATTGCCCACTTTCCCGCTGCACAGCGCGCCTTCGACCAGCCATGCCGTGTGCGCCTATTTCCGCCGCTATCTGATCGACTGTCTGCGCAGCGCGAGCCATCAGCGCAACGTGTCGCTCGACGAAGGCGACGTGATGCTCGAAATCGACCGGCAAACGGCTTTTCATCCCGATCCGATCGGCTCGGTCCTGTTGCAATACGGTCTGCACGAAGCCGAGGTACGCGAATCCGCGTCGCATTTCATCGCTTCGCTCGACGACGCCGACCGCATGCTGCTCGCCGGCAGTCTCGGCTGGCTGTCGAACGAGAAAGGCGGTCTGTCGCAGGTGGCCGCGCGTTACGGCGTCGCGTCGTATCACTACCGGGCGCGCAAACTTGGCGTCACGCTGAAAAAAGGCTCGATACCCGCCGACTTCGCCCGCACGCAAATCGGCCGATGGATCGAGCACAACCTCGGCATCGACATCTCGCCGGGCAATCGCATCGTCATCCTGCTGGTTCTGGGCATTCTGTCCGCGCAGTCGCACGCGCAGGAATGAGCTCGACAGACCACGAGCATATGAGAGGTCAACGGTGCAACTTGCCACCGCGAGCCTGACCGACCGAGGCGACCGCCCGCGCAACGAAGATTCGTTCGGCGACTGGTCGAGCGAACGGCTCTACTATTGCGTCGTCGCCGACGGCGCCGGCGGACACGGCGGCGGCGACACCGCCTCGCGCCTCGTGGTCGCTTCGGTGCTGGCGGATTTGCGCTACCTGACCGTTGCCGAGTTGCCGCCGACGGGCGACCGGCTGATCAGCGCGCTCACGCATGCCAATGAGAACATCGTCGAAGAACAGTTGCGCGGCACAGGCAATGAAAAAGACATGCGCTCGACGGCCGTGGTGCTCGCCATCGACCGCGAATGCGCGACGGCCGCGTGGGCCCATTGCGGCGACACCCGCCTCTACTGTTTCCGCCACGGCGAGATCTGCGCGCGCACGCGCGACCACAGCATGGTTCAGCAGATGGTCGACGCGCGGCTGCTCGCCGAGGAGGAGATGCGTCATCATCCGCGCCGCAACGTGCTGTATGCGGCGCTGGGCACGCGCGACGCACTATCCATTGCGGGCGTCGACGGTACCTTCGCGCTGCATGACGGTGACGCTTTCCTGATCTGCACGGACGGCCTGTGGGAGTACGCCGACGACGCCGGCATCGCCGACGCGCTGGCTCATGCGGCGACACCGGGCGCCTGGCTCGACGCGCTCGCGCAACAGGTGCGCGCGAGCGCCAGCACGAATCACGACAACTTCACGGCGTTCGCGGTGTGGGTCGGCGACGACGACGCGCAGGCGACGCAATTGATGTTCGGCCCGGCACAGGCGTAACGCAGCGGATCAGCATCGGAACGGGGCTCGCATCATGCCGATCTCGATCATCATTCCCTGTCTGCAGATGGCGGCAACGCTTGGCCGCGCACTGGAAAGCTGCCTGATCCAGCCGGAGGCGGCACAAATCATCGTCGTCGACGATGGCTCGACCGATGCTTCGATCGAAGTCGCGCAAGATTACGGCCGCCTCGACGCGCGCGTGCAGGTGCTGCGCATGCACGTGAACGGCGGCGTCGCCGCCGCGCGCAACTGGGCCGCGATGCACGCGACCGAGGATCTGCTCGGATTCATCGATGCCGACGACGAATATCTGCCCGGCGCGCTGGCCGCGGCGAGTGGCTATCTGCAGCGTTGTCCGGGCGAGGCATCGGTGCGGCTCGATGTCGACTATGCGGGCTTTCCGCGCGCGATCGTCGAGCATCCCGATTTCGAAAAATACGCGGCGATCCTCAGCAACACCGTGCCGAGCAGTCTCGTGATCCGGCGGGCGGTGTATCGCGCGCTGGGCGGGTTCCCGCTCGACGCGTTCTTTCGTCGCGTCGGCGGAGAAGACGGCGCGTTTTCGTGGGCATTGAGCAGGCTGTTCGGCAACCGGCGGCTGATCGACGCGAAACGGGTGCGCCAGCATTACCACCCGGCCATCCACGCTGAACGATTCTTCCGGATTCACCTCGGGATGGAGCAGCCCGTCCACCAGGAGGTCGTCGAAGCATGGCGGCTCTCGCAACGGTTCGTCGCGAGCGCCGAGGCCGCCATCGCGCAACTGCGCGCGCTGCATTCACCCGAAGGCGCCGCGCCACCCGTCCCGCCCGCTTCGCCCGGCTCCCGCTAGAAGTCACCGCAGCCGTGCTGGGCGTTCGTCAGCATGCAGCTGTTCAGGTTCGGCTGCGAACGCACCCGCTTCCATTCGACCGCGAGGATGTCCTGATTCTCGCCAAGCGGCGTCGTGCTGAAGAGCGGCTGGTTCGAGCCGATGCAGATGTTGGTGCCCTGCAGATTGTTTTCGTAGACGAACGTCTGCTCCTGGCTGCTGAAAAAAGTCTGCAGACCGCTTTGCGCGACCGGATTGGGGATCGGGCCCTGCGGGTTCGAGATCGTGCTCGGAAACGGAGTCACCGTCAGCGTGCCCGGCACTTCGTTGACGATATAGCCCACGCTGGACGTGAAGTTCGGGTCGATCGGATAGCCGCCCGCCGGTGAAGTCAGAGTGGCCGTGGTCGTTTCCGAGCCGCTCAACGTGCCCGCGGCGGTATCGCCGTTGATCAGGCCGCTCGTCGTGTAGGTGAACGCCGGGTTCGGTGCGCCGACGTAGCGCGTCGCGCCGTCCGCGGTGACCGTGACCGTCGGCCGTGCGACATAGACGAAATGATTGCCGGTGGTGGGCACCGTGCCGCCCCAACTACAGCCCGAGCCAAACAGGCAGCCGTAGAAATTGGGCTGCGCGGTGTTCGGCTGCACGCTGCCGCGTGTCTCGCCGCTCCAGGTGCTGGCCCAGACTCGCCATGCGTTGCCTGCGCCAGGTGTGCCGGAGTTCGCATCGACGAACACGCCGTTCTCCATCACCAGATCGATCGAGCCGCCCGCGTTCAGATTCGTATTCGGAGCCGTCGCGGACGGCGTGCTCGCGCCCAGCCCGATATTGCCGGTCGTAGCGGTCGCGACGAGGCTGCCGGTCAGCGTGGAGTTCGTCACGCTGATCGGGCTCAACTGGCTCGCGGCGGAGTCGAACGTCTGGCTCGTCAGCGGGCCGATCACGAAGCCATGCGAGTTCGAGAAGTCGACGCTCCCCGCGTTGGCCATCGCCAGCACGCCGACGTCGTTTTGCGGATCGGTCAGCGTGAAGGTACCGGGGCCGGCGAGAATCAGCCCGGCGGCCTGGATGCCGCCAGGGTCCGTGACGGGACCGGCCGACAGCAGCATCAAGGTCTGGCCCGGAGTCGAAATGCCGTAGGTCAGCGCAATCCCTTGACTGCCCGCGCCCGGGTTGGACAGCGTGAGATTGTTCGCGAAGCCCGGACGTGTCGGCACGCAAGTCGAGCCGCCCGATACGCACTGCCCGCCGACGGTGATGCGCCCGGTTTGCGTGCTGGACCCGAGCACGATGCTGGGAATCGACGCGAAGGTCGAGAAAGTCGGGGCGTCGACGCTGAGACCGCCGCCCGTGCCGAGCAGCGTGATCGGTGTCGCGTTCTGAGCGGTGATCGTGAAGCTCGACGGGTCCACCGACGCCGGCATGATCGACAGCACGCCGCCCGGCGACGACAGCGTCGCCTGCGTGATGGCGAGGCTGCTCGCCGTGCCGTCGTTGAATGCGCGCAACACGATCGAAGCGGGATTCGTCGTCGAGATCGTCACGTTGTCGGCGGTGGCATTGACGACCGCGCTCGTCACGCCGCCGGTGACGATGGAGGTCGGATTGGTCAGCCCAAACTCGCTCTGCTCGGTCGCGGGCACCCCAAGGCCGACCGCGACGCCCGGATCTGACGTCGTGGTCGAACCGGCGATGCCGATCGTAGTGGCACGCGTCCCGGTCGCGCTGATCGCGCCATTGGCGATCAGCACGCCGTAGTCGTTCTGCAGGTTCGGACTGCTGCCTGCCGGGCCGCTCACCGCGCCGCGGATATCGATCGCCCCGCCGTTGGTCGACGTGATCGTCGTGCCGTCGGTGATCAGCACACCCTGCACGAACGGACCGGTGCCGCTGCCGAACAGGCTCACCGTGCCTGTGCCCGTCGTCACCGATACGGCGGCTGTCTGGATGCAGTCCACGCATAGCGTGTTCTCGAACATCAGCCCGATCACCGAGTCGCCGTTCACCGCGGCTCCAACGCTTTGGCCGGTGAACTTGAGGTTGCCGCTCGTCGACTGGACCGACGACCCATGCATGTCGAGGCCGATGCTGACGTTCATGTTCGACGACACGCTTCCGGCGGCGGAAATGTCGCCGCTGCCGGTGCTCAACGTGGTGCCATAAAAATAGACGCCGTCCGCGAAAGTGCCGCCGGCGGCTGTACCGGTGACATTGCCCGTCACGCCGATCGAGCCGGTCGTGTTGGAGATTGTGGTGTTCTGAATCTCGACGCCGAAGCCCCCTTGCGCGCTTTGCGTCACGCTACCGTTGACCGTGATCGCGCCGCCCGAACTGCCGAGCCCGGGCAGCAGCGCGGGACCCTCGCCCACCGTGGCGCCGCCGGTCACGAACACGCCCGTAGCGCTGCTGCCTGAGGAACTGCCGTTCACGCTCAGTGCCCCGCTCGTCGTGCTAGCTGAAGTGCCGGATAGAAGCACGCCGATGCCCTGATCCTCGATATTCGAACTGCCGGCGCCGCTCATGGTGAGCGCGCCGCTGCCGGTTTGAATCGTATTGTCACCTTGCGCGATCACGCCGTCGTTGCCTCCGCCGCCGGCGGTAGCCGTGCCGGTGATGCGAAGCGCGCCGCTCGTCGTCGAGAGCGAGCTGGTGCCGTTGATCGCCACACCGTTGGCGTTCGGGCCCAGCGCGACACCCGACAGCGAGAACACGCCGCCCTCCGTGGAAATGGTCGACGAGTCGATGAAAATGCCCGACGACGACGTGATCAGATAGCCAATCGCCACGCCATTGATCGGGAACGTGCCGGTGACCGTCAGATCGCCGCCCGCGGTGTCGATGTTCGAGTTCTGGATCAGGACCGGGCTCGCGCTACCGCTTCCCAACGTCACGCTGCCGCCGTTGGTCTTCACCGTGACGCCCTGGAACGAGACCAGACTGAGCGGACTCGTGCCGCCCACATTCGCATCGAATACGAGGCTGAGCGGCCCCGCGCTCGACGTGATGGTGTTGTTGACCAGCACCGATCCCGTCGCGCTCAGCTTCAGCGTGGCGGGAAGCGTGCCGGTCGTGAGGTTGAGCGGCGCGTCGACGGCTATGTCGCCCGCGCCGAAGTTGGGATCGGTCCCTGTCAGTACTGTCACCGACGTGCCGAGGCTGAGCGGACCGGTAAGCGCCGTGTTCAGGATGAACGTGCTGCCCGTGATCGGCCCGAACGTCATGGTGTTCGAATCGGTTGCGGTCTGCGTCGGGACCGGCGCCGCGGTGACATCCGGCACCTGCGTCACGATGTCGACCTCGAACGGATCGAGCAGCCACCTGCCGCCCTGACCCTTCGCCGCCGATGCGTCGACGCTCATGCCGGTCGTGTCGAGCGTGTGGCCGGACGTTTCGATCAAGCCGCCGTTACCGCCCTGCGGCCCGCCCTTCGCGGTCAACCTGCCGTAAATGCGGCTGGCCGTTTCGCTGTAAGCCACGACGTTGCCGCCATTGCCGTCGACGAGCGCATCCGCATGGAGGCTGGCGCTCGGCGACATCCAGATCGCATTGGCATTGCGAACGGAGGGGTCCGCACCCGCCGGGCCGCCGCCGAAGTGGACGGTTCCGCCGCCCGCGGCGCCGCTCGCATCGACGTACGCTCCGGCCAGCAGCGCCACGTCGTAGCCGGTCACGTCGATCCTGCCGCCGGATTGCCCCGCGCCGCCACTGGCGTCGAGCGTCCCGCTCACCTGTGTCACGCCGTTCGTGCCGCCGTCGAGCAGAATGCGGCCGTCGTGTTCGCTCAGGCTCTGCGCGCGCACGATGCCTTGCTGGTTGATGACGGTGCCCGCCAGCGCGTCGGCCGTCTGTGCGCTCATCACCACGGTGCCGCCGTCGGCGGCCAGCGTGCCGGTATTGCCGATCAGCGCGTGCGCCGCGCCCTGGTTGATCTTCAGGGTGGTCAAACCGTCGCCGGCAAAGTCGACGGTGATGTCGTTGCCCGCGCCCAGCGCGACGCTGCCCAGTTTTGCGCTGACCGTGCCGCTATTGCTGACCGTGCCGCCGAGCAACGCGATGGTGCCGCCCGCGGCCGCCGTCAGCGACCCAGCATTGCTGAGAGCCGCCGCCGACGCGCCGACGAAATGGAAGTTGCCGGCAAGGAAATCGGCATTGGAGATATTGAGTGTCGAGGCGATCATCGACCCCACGTTCACCGATGATCCCGGCGCAAAGATCACCCCCGCCGGATTGACGAGAAACACCTTGCCGTTGGCCCGCAGGCGTCCGGCGATCACGCTGGGGTCGTTGCCCGTCACGCGGTTGAGCAGCGCGGCGGAAGCCGACGGCTGCGAGATCCTGACCGCTTCGCCGCTACCGATCGAAAACGTGTTCCAGTTGACGATCGCATTGGACGAGCCCTGCGTGATGTGCATCTGTCCCGCGCCCGGCGAGTTGATGCTGACCGTGCCGGCCACCACCTGGGCGCCGGTCGGATTCGCTAGCACGAGCGGCATATACGACGCCGCGAACAACGCGGCGACCGCGCCGGCGATCGTGCTCACATGCCCCGGTCGCACATTGCATCGCTTGTTCATCGCACACCTCGGCACAGATTGCTGCTGCTTGTCGTTGCGTTTCGTCTCGTTTCGTTGCGTTTCGTTGCATTTCGCTGCCAGCTAGAACGTCTTGGTCAGTTGCACATAAAAGCGCGGCAGCCTGTCGTTGCCGGTCGTATCGGGCCCGGTCGTGCGCCATGCGACCGTGCCCTGAAGCGAAAAGCCGCCCGGCGCGGCCCAGAACGCGCCGAGACCCAGGCCACTGCGCGTGATCACGTTCGACCCTTGGCCCGGACGCGGCGTGGCGTTGTACCACCCGGTACCGAAGTCGAAGAACGTGAACACGGTCGCCCGCGCATCGATCGCAAAGCGCCCTTCGAGGGTGGCGACGAACCCCTCGTCGACCAGTGCCTCGGACGGCGAATAAGCGCGCACCGCGTGCGGGCCGCCGAGCAGGAAGCGCGACGAACTGTCGAGCGTGGTTCCGGCCCACTGGCCGGACACGCCGGCGAATACGCTGAGCCGCTCGGTGATCGCGTTCAGGCGGTTGGCGAAGAAAGTGGCGCGCACTTCGGTGCCTTGCGTGTCGCGTCCGAGCGGCGAGGCATCGAGCGCCTCGGCTTGCGCGTTGCGGAAATGCAGACTGCCGATCAACAGTTCGACATCCGCGCTATTGAAGCCGCCGCCGAACAGCGCGTCGCGGCTTTCATAGCTCAGGCCGATACTGCCTTCCACCAGCGATCTGGGATTGTGTTGATCGACGATGCCGACGTTGTCGATCAGGTCGCGATACTCGAAATTGACGCGCCCCAACAGGCTCTGATTGCGTGTGCGCACGAGCGGATGCGTGAGCGTGAAGTCCACCACGGTCGCCTCGCCCTGCGCATCGAGCGACGCGAATTCCTGGCCGAGCGCATAGTTGAGCCGCGACACCGCGACCCCGACGCGCGTACCTTGCGCATTGATCGGCGCTTCGTAGCCGACGCGCCCGTAAAGGGTGTCGCTGCGTTCGCTGGCGAGCAGCCGCAGGTCCAGGTTGTCGCCGATCATGAACGGCGAGTTCAGGCGCGCGAGCGCGCCGAGCCGCCAGGTACCGCTGGACTCCGCCCCGAAGTTGTCGACATCGAGCGCAAAGGTCCAGCGTTTGGCCGGCGCGACGTTGACGCTCAGATCGACCGTGCCGGGCTCCTCGCCCGCTTCGATTGCCGAGGAGACCTGAATACCCGGCAGATCGGACAGCAGCAGCATGGTCCGTTCGAGTTCGTGCTGCTGCAGCGGCTTGCCCAACGGAATCTGCGCGACCCGCGCGCGCAACAGATCTTCGCGGATCGGCGTGCCAGCCGCGATGTCGAGCCGCACATGGCCGACGCGCCCTTCGAGCACGCTCATTTCGACGTTGCCGGACGTGACGTCCTGCGGCGGGATCACCACCTGGGCGAGCAGATAGCCGTGATCGCGATAAACCCGCGTGATGCGCGCGGCAATCTCTTCTAGCCCGGCGAGACTGGTTTGCTTGCCGAGCTTGTCCTGAACGGGCGCAAGCAGCGCGTCGCTGGCGATCGTGTCGTTGCCCTTCAATGTGATGCTCTTCAGCAGGAAGGTCGGGCCGGGCGCTGTCACGGGCGCCGCCGGCGGAGGCACGGCGGGTAACGCCTGAGCGCCGCCCGGCGGCGCCGGCCGGGTCTCGCGCGGCGCCGTCTGGTTCAGGATGCTGCCCGCGTTCGGCAGCGTCTGGCCCCACGCGAGCGCACTACTGCAGGACACCGCCGCGGCGATCAGTCGGAGTCTGTTCATCGGTCTAGGGTCTGTTTGGTTCATCCCTGCTGCTGACGCGCGATGGTCAAACGCCAGCCACCCATCAGGTCGAATGGCGCCCAGAAGAACGGATGCGCGAAGCGCGGCGTGTGCAGAACCGCCAGTTGCGCGGTGCGCATCGCGTCGATCGCGTCATGGCCTTGCGCGAGTTGCGCGTAGAAGGTGCGCATCGTCAGCGCGCTCGATTCGTCCGCGACCGGCCACATCGACACGATCAGGCTGGTGGCGCCGGCATAGAAGAACGCGCGCGTGAAGCCGAGAATTTCGTCGCCGCGCGCGATCCGGCCAAGCCCCGTCTCACAGGCCGACAGCGTGACGAGCGAGACGTTGTTGAGCTTCAGGTTGTAGATGTCTTTCGCCAGCAGCGAGTCCGGGCCGTCGGCCGGCTGCGTCGCGGGCGCGAGCAGGATGCTCGAGTGCAACGGATCGATCGTGTCGGCTTGGGCGTGCGTCGCCACGTGCAACACGCGTCCGGCGGGCGCGTTGTCGCGAAAGCTCAGGCGCGTGGCATCGCCATGCAGAAACACCTCGTTGCGCGCGAACAGCGGCGCGATGCCCTGCACTTCCGCCTCGGCCCCTGGCAGCGCATAGGCAGGTGTGATGGTCGGATTGCCGAACGCGACCAGATCGCTCGCGATCTTCTGCTGGCGTTGCGCGAGTTGTACCGCGACGCTCGCCGATGGTTCGAGTGCGATCGCATGGCGTTCGATCAGAAAGCCGTCGGCATCGTGCAGCGCCTGAAACGGCAGATAGTGCAGCGCGCCGTGCGGCACGATGATGAGCCGCTCGTTCGCGCGCAAGCCGAGCGGCGCGATCAGCAACGCATCGAGCTTGTCGCCATAGGTCAGCGCGGCCGGTCGCCGGCGCACGATCGCATTGCGCAGGTCGGTCACGGCGGCATCCATGTCCGCGCGCGCAACCGGCAACGTGTGGCCGGTCAGGCCATCGTTGCGCACCACCCAGACGATCAGCTCGTTGGGCAGGCTGTGAAATTCGACGATCGCCTCGTTGGGCCGGAGCGCGCCGCGCGTCGCGGCAAGACTCGGCACCTGCCCGTTCAATTGACGGTCGTCGACGCCGGCGTCGACGCGGTTGCGCACGACGTCGAGCAGCGCACGCGCCCGGCTGCGTTCGGACAGACTCCATGCGCTCTCGTAGTCGCCGGCTTCGACCGTCAGCGCGATGGCCTCTTCGAATACCGTTTGCGTGTCGCCGAACAGCGCCGTCTTGAACTCGTCGCTGCGAAACCGCGTGCGGATTTTCTCGGAGTCGTCGACGGCCAGCAGGTAGGCTTCGCGCGCATGCGGCTTGTCGCCGAGCGCGAGGTCGGCGCGGCCGATTCCTTCGTGGGCCCACAGGCGGTCGTAGTTGGCGTCGCTGGAATTGCCGCTTTGGCTCAACAGCGCTTCGAACGCGTGTTTCGCATCCTCGGGCTTGCCTTCGGCCAGCAGCAGATTGCCTTCGATGCGCCGGTAGGCGGGCGCGAGTTCCGCAGTGGCCGGTGCGCCGACAGCATCGAAGGTTTGGCGCGCGCCAGGCGTATCGCCCTCGGCGAGCTGCGCGTTGATGATCGACATCAGCACCAGCGGTTTGTAACGCGGCGAGGCGATCGTGAGCGCGTCTTCGTAGGCGGCCAGCGCCTGCTGCGGCTTGCCCCGGCGCAACGCGACATCGCCGAGCACCTTGTTGGCCGGAGCAAAGACCTGCTCGGGCGCCTTCGGCGTCGAAGCGAGCGCATCGCGGGCGTAGCGTTCGGCATTGTCGAGGTCGCCGGCATAGCTGTAGGCGATCGCGAGATCGCGTTTGGACAGGGCCGCCAGATCCGCATTGTTGGTCTGCCCGGCCACCACCAGGGCGCGCGCCGCGGCATCGACGCTGTCGCGGAAGTCGCCGCGCTCGGCGGCCGCGACGGACATGCTGCAATAGTCGTAGGCAGGGAGTTTGACGCGATCTCGCGACAGCAGCAGACGTCCCTCGGCCGTCAACGTGTTGATCGTTTCGGCGTCGCGTTCGCGTTCATCGGCCTGGCGAAAGCCGAACGACTCGGGCGCAAGGGCCACGGCGCTCGCGGACCGCGCCGCGGCGGCGGACGTGCCAGCGGCCAGCGTATTGCCCGCCGCGCCCAGCAGCATCGAGCCCATGACGAGCGCGCCCGTGACCCACGCGGCATCGATCCGGTGTGCCATCCCGCTCGATAAGCCTTGGCGCTCGTTCACTTTAACTTCCTGCAAGAAGGCAAAAGGAAGCGGCTGGGATGGAATGCGCGTACAACCCGCAAGCTGCACGCAGCGGTTGACTCACACCGTATAGACGAATCCGGCCGGCCGATTTTGAAACCGGCGGACGCACGCGGACCACCGCTCAGGCACGCGCGCCCGCCTGATTTCAAAAAATGACCCGCTCGTTCGTCTTAAAGACGGACACGCCTGCGCGTGAGGGTGGCGCTCGCGTGTGCCGGGCTCTGCCGTCGTACCCTCCAGGGAGCCACAGCCGATGAGCAGCCCCGACGACAAAACCGTGATCGTGCAACGGGCGTCCGGACCGGACCGCCAGCAGAACCCCGCCGAAGCGGCGCACGCCGATCGTACAGTCGTCACCCGCCCCGCCGCGCAGGGTTCGAACGCGCAACATGCGCTGCCCGCCGGCACACGGCTCGGCGAGTTCGAGATCGTCGATCTGATTGGCGAAGGCGGCTTCGGTATCGTCTATCTCGCCTACGACACCCAGCTAGGACGTCACGTCGCGCTGAAGGAATACATTCCCGCTGCGCTGGCCTCGCGCGTCGGCGCGGCCGAAGTGTCGGTCCGCTCGGAACGTCATGAAGACACCTTTCGCGCCGGCCTGAAAAGCTTCATCAACGAGGCGCGGCTGCTCGCCCGCTTCGATCATCATTCGCTCGTCAAGGTGTACCGGTTCTGGGAGGCCAACGGCACCGCGTACATGGTGATGCCGTACTACGAGGGCGTGACGCTGCGCGACGGCTTGCGCCGCATGGGTGCCCCACCCGATGAAGCATGGCTGCGCGCCCTGCTCGCGCCGCTGCTCGAAGCGCTGGCGGTATTGCATGCGGCGCAGTGCTATCACCGCGACATCGCGCCGGACAACATCATGCTGCTCAAGGGCAGCGGCCGCCCCGTGCTGCTGGACTTCGGCGCGGCGCGGCGCGTGATCGGCGATATGACCCAGGCCTTGACGGTGATCCTGAAGCCCGGCTATGCGCCCGTCGAGCAATATGCTGAAGTGGCGGCTTTGAAACAGGGGCCGTGGACCGATGTGTACGCACTCGCCGCGGTCATCTATTTCGCGATTCAGGGCAAGACACCGCCGCCGTCGGTCGGCAGACTGATGAGCGACACGTATGTGCCGCTCGCCACGGCGGCGGCCGGCCGCTATAGCGAGCGGTTCCTGCGCGCGATCGACCATGCGCTCGCGGTCCGCCCCGAACAGCGCCCGCAAAGCGTTCAGGCGCTGGCGAACGAACTGGGCATTGCCATCGATACGCGTGATGACGCCGATGCGGCGATCGAACCCACGACTCGCGCTTCCATCGAGACAGCGGGTATCAATGCGCCGCGAACAACGACGGCCGCGACAGCCGAGGCGAAGCGCAATGAGCCAGGCACAGCGGCCGTTCCTGCGCCAGGCGGTAGTCAAAAGAAACGCACGGGCTTGATCGCAGCAGGTGCCGTTTGCGTCGTGGCGCTCGCGGCGGTCGGTACGTGGTTTGCCATGCGTTCGCCACCGGCTGCGAGCCCGGCTGTCACGGCAAGCACGGATGCGCGCGACACGGCTTCGCCGAGGCCGGCCGACACGGCTGCGCCGACGCCTGGCAATGCCGCTCAAAGCCCGGCAGCCGTTGCTGCTGTTGCCCCTGTTGCCCCGGTTGCTCCTGCCTCGCCCGCCACGGTTGCCGCGCCCGCCACACCAACCGCGCAGGCCGACAACCTCGCGCCCTTCACCCCCGCGAGCGAACTCGAGCGAATCGTGACGCTGGCCGATCCATCGATTCAGATCACCGCCACACCGCGCAGCACGTCCGCCACGATCGGCAAGGATTATCTGCAGTTCAAACTCGACAGCAACCGCGCGGGCTACGTGTATGTGTTCATGGTCGATCCGGACGGTCAGTACCTGATGCTGTTTCCGAACGGACTCGATCGCAACAACCGGATCGCCGCCGGTCAGACGCTGTCGTTGCCGCGCGCCAGCTGGCCGATGCTGGCGGGCAACCCGCCCGGTCCCAACCACTTTCTGACGCTGGTATCGACGACGCCGCGCGATTTTTCCGACGGTGGATTGAAGTCCGCGGCGCCGTTCCAGTCATTCCCCGCTGATGCCCAGCAGCAAGCGGCCGCGCGTCGCGGCCCGCGCTATTCGCCGTTCGCGGGCAAGCCGCGTTGCCCGGCAGGCACGGCGGATTGCGCCGGCGCGTTCGGCGCCGCCACGTTCACCATCGATGCCGTCAAGCCGCCCGGCTAGCGCGCGCGACGTTCGCGATGGTCCGCAAGGAGGCCGCATGCAAAGAGCTCAGCTTCTCCTGCTTGCGCTGACAGCCACGCTCGCGGCTTGCGCGAGCAACACGCCCGCGACCAGCGTCATCCTGGGGGACACGAGCCATACCGCGACATCGCCGGTCGAGCAGGCGACGCCGACGGCGCAAGCAACGCCACCCGCGCGACCGCCGACGATGCCTGGGCCGACGCCGGCTCCCGTAACGACACACGCGACGGTCTCGGGGACGTCCACCGGCTCGAATAACCCGCGTCCCAAGGCTGCGTTGAGCGGCGGCTTCGCCACGCGCCACGCTTACTACGAGCTGATCGCTTTCGCCGACCTGCCCGGGTGGGACACGGACGACGTCACCGCGTCATGGGAAGCGTTTCGCCGCAGCTGCACCGTGCTCGGCGCGCGCAGCGGCTGGTCGGACCCGTGCAATGCCGCGCGAGCGGTGGACGTTGGCGACGTCGCGGCGATCCGGCGATTCTTCGAAACGTATTTCAACGCGTACCAGATCCGCAATCCCGACCGCTCGCTCGACGGTACGATGACCGGCTACTACGAGCCGCTGCTCAATGGCAGCCAGCAGTACGGCGGCGCCTACCTTTATCCGGTCTATGGCACGCCGGCCGACATGCTCTACCTCGACGCGCGGCGCCTGCCGGACCGCGCGCGAGGTGACGTGAGCGCGGCTCGCATCGATGGACGTAACGTGATCCCGCTCAGCGATACAACGAGTGGCGACCTCAAAGGCGTCTACGCGCTGGACCTGCGCGATAGCGTGCCGGACATCCGCGACAAGAAGATTCGCCTGCGGCTCGATGGCGGGCGCATCGTGCCGTACTACACCCGCGCCGAGATCGAGCGCGGCGCACTGAAGGCGCCGATCCTCGCCTATGTCGACGACCCCGTGATGTTGTACTCGATGCAGTTGCAAGGCGCGGGCAAGGTCCGCATGAGCGACGGCTCGATTCGCCGCTTCGCCTATGCGGAACAGAACGGCCGGCCGTTTCTGCCTCCGCTCGCGCACAGCGGCAACGCGACGGCCGGCGCGCGCAAGCTCGTCGTGCGCGGCATGGAGATGGAGGTCGACATCAGCGGCGACGGCGCGACCGCTGCGAGCAACGAAGGCAATGCGGCGCCCGCCGACGGTGACGACGACGAACCCACGTCGCCGTTGCTGCGCGGTTTCACACTGGCGACGACCACGCCGAAACCTCATCCCGTGTATGCGGTTTCAGATCCGAGCTATGTGTTTTTTCGTGTGGTCCCCGATTCACCGAACGGTCCGCTGGGCGCGTTGGGCGTGCCGCTGTCGGCGGGCCGCTCGGTGGCCGTCGATCCGCGCACCACGCCGCTCGGCGCGCCGGTATTCGTGTCCACGCGTGACGACCCTCAGGCACCCGGCGCGATCAACCGCCTGATGCTCGCGCAGGATTCGGGCGGTGCGATTCAGGGCGCCGTCAGAGCCGACTACTTCTACGGCTTCGGTCAAACCGCGCAGACCCAGGCGAGCCACACCAAAGAGCGGCTGCGCATGTGGGTGCTGCTGCCCAAGGGATTGCGCATCGCCGCGCAGCAGACGTCGTTGAAAACGCGCGGCGGCGGACCTGCCGCCTCCGATGCGGATTGTCTGGTCAGCGATCCGGTGCTGTGTGTGGACGATGCGCCGTAGACGTCTGGCGGAAAGTGGGCGACGCCTCGCCCGGGGCATGAAATATGCGGGAGCCGCGTAATCGCATCCAGCCAAGGAGACCGACATGGACACGCGACAAATCGAAGAGCTCCGTCCCACACAAATGACCCACGGCGCGCGGGAAGTCCGCGAAAAAGCCCGCCAATACCGGTCCCTGAGCAGCCATGACCTGGAGATGGCCATCGCCGAAAAGCCGATACCGGTCGTCTGCGGACCCAACGGCATACCGTTCGCGATCGATCATCACCATGTGGCGGCGGCGCTGTGGCAGGTGGGCGTGCGCGCGGTTCCGGTCGTGCTGGTGCGGGATCTTTCGTCGTACACGTGGGCATCGTTCTGGCTCAGCATGGAAAACCAACGATGGACTTTTCCGTATGACGCGCAAGGCATGCGCCGGCCGTTTGCCGAATTGGCGGAGCACGTGTGGGAAATGAAGGACGATGAATACCGAAGCCTCGCGGCAGCGGTCCGCGATGCCGGCGGCTATGAAAAAACCAGTGTCCCGCTGGAAGAATTTCGCTGGGCCGACTTCTTTCGCGCGACGTTGCCGCGGCCCGATAGCGACGAAAAGTTCACAGCTTTGCTCAAGGAAGCCTTGAAGCTTGCCAGGAGCGACTCTGCATTGGGGCTACCGGGCTATCTCGGTCGCACGGATTGAGTCGGCGGCCCACTTAATCGTGGGCCGCACTGCCCGCCGGCACTAGAAACTGATCCATCAACGAGATCTTCAACGGCTTGTCCGCATCGAGCTTCTTCTTCTCGATCACATACTTCCAACCATCCCCGCTACCCGGATTGCGATAGAACGCGACGACCGCTACATAGTTCGTGTCGGCCCGCATCGGCTGCGACAGGCTTGCCGACGCACCGGGATTCAGCACCGATGCCATGCTCGCCTGCAAGTCCTGCGCGAGCACCGTGCGGTCGTTCTTCAGCAGATCCTCGTACGACGCCCCATCGAACGTCTTGCGGTCCTTCAGCTGATACACGCGCACCGCGACCGATGTCGCACGAGCAGCATCGTCGGGGTTCAGCGCTTCGCGCGCGGACAGATCGATGTCGAGCAACTTGATCTGCTTGAAAAACACCGCGTGATACGCGCTCGACGACGCGTCCGATACGGATTGCCAGGCGCCGCATGCCGACAGCAGCGCGACGGACGCAACGGTGGAAACGGTAAAACGAAGGTTCATCAATGGTCCTTTCGGCGCGTCGTTCATCACGCGGCATGAGTCAGGTACGGATTGGCCACGGGCTTCGGGAGCGCCCGATAGACCCCGAGTGCGACGTCGATCACACGTTCGTTCACGGCAGGCAGCACGGTCGTCCAGCCGAGGCGCGGCGCGGGTCCGGCCGATCCGGCAGCGGCCGGGCCGGGCGAGTTGATCGCCGGCAACGGCGCGAGGCGCGACGACATTTCCATCCGCAGGTGCGCGTCGGCCTTCAGCCCGACATACAACTGCACGAACGCCATCAACTCGCGATGCAGCCATGCACCCGGCAACAGATCGTGCGCCTGCGCGGCATGGGCCGGCCGCAACGTCACGCGTACCGCGCGACTGCGATACGCAAGCCGCTTGCCGAGCACATAGCCGCCGCTGAGGCCGCGGCACGCGCCCTCGTTCACCGCACCGGCACGAGCGGCCGACTATGTCAGCGGCTGCGGCTCGCCCGCGCGCGCGAGCGCGGGAAAGAACTCATCGACGCGCACGTCCGCGCCGGGCACCGCGAGCGCGATCACGCCTGCGAGCCCTTCAGGTGTGCGCGTTCGCTGGATCAGCAGACCGAGCAGCGCGAGCATCCGCGAATCGGACAAGCCGGCGCGTTGCGGCTTGTCACCCCAGCCATAGCCGGCGAGGCACAACAGATTGCGCGAATGCGCATCGCTGCCGCCCGCGCGAAAGCTTTCCGGATAGCGGTACTTCTTCCACGCCCGATACAGCAGCGCGACGAAACGATGATTGAACTGATTGAGAAAGGCCTCGACCGCTTCGTGCCCTTCCTCGCGCATCACGATCTCGTCGATCATGTGCGACGGCATCGCCGCGTCGACGCCGTAAAGACCCATGAACGTCGTGCGCACGGTCGGCGCCGCGGCACTGACCAGGGAATCCGGATCAGCATCGAATTCGACTGCGGCGATCTCGCCCGCCGGAAAGCCTGTGAGCGCTGCTAATCGAATCCGACGCTACGATTCAGATTTATTCGCGAATTCGCCGGTCGATTTGACTGCGACATTTGTTCACAGTTGCTCGGCGGATAACTGGCTATAGTGGGCAAGGTCGATCACGGGTCCGATCGACCTTCCCAGACAGGCATTGAGTCTGTCCTTCGGCAGCCTCGATCACGCCCCGTGTTCGAGGCTTTTTTCCTTGCTGCCCCGTTAGCAAGCGATCACGTGGCCAGTGTGCCGTCCGCCGCATTCATGCGCGCGGGCCGTTCATGAGGATCGGGACTATCGGTCTGAGTCGTCCCCGCAAGGGATACAATAACGGCAAACAGAAAAGTTTTTCGAATAATCATTATTTGTTCCGCTTGCTTTTTCACCCGCATTTGACACAGCCGACATAAGTCGCGAGCTAAACACGCACTTTTAATTGTGTCGCTTGCTTGCGCATAAAAAATAAAAAGTGATCCCCGAATCACATTTTCGCGATTCCCGTTCGACTATAACGATTAAGCAAGAAACGCAATGCAAACAAAAGTTAAAATTGTTGTTTTCCCCTGCCGTGCGGATGTGGCAGTGCGTTACCCGAGCGCCCACAATGTCCACTGACAAAAAAAATCCCGCACAGGGGGGCGGGATTAAAACAACAGGACGCTGAGGAGACGAGCACGCCCTGCCTGGGACCCACACGCACCGCAGGGAGACGCGTGGTTATTTCGACGCTCACCACGACCGACAACCGTAGTCGACGGTCAATGATCGCGAGTGCTTTGAAATGCCGGGACCGCTTGGGCACCCCTGTGCGCGCCCACGCCTGCCGCGTGGCACCACGGCGCCGAGCGCCTCGTGTGGAACTCAGGCCGCCTTGCGCGCGAAACCGTCGCCCATCACGCTCACCACGTCGTCGACGACCCGAGTGGCGGCCGCGAATCCAGCCACCAGCACTTCCCGCAGATCGGTCGACGAACGACCGGGCACCGAAGCTACCCGGAAAGCGGTCGACCACTCGCCGCCGATCAGCCGCGTCTTCAACGTGACGCTCGCCACGTACGCGCGCCGCGCCGTGGCCCTGCCGACATGGGTGGACATATCGGTCGCGCGCAACGCGTTGACCACGATGTCGAATCCCCGATAACGATAGGTTTGCTCCATGCTCTTCTCCGTCTTCACCCATTGCAACACAACTGCATTTCGCCATGTATCGATGCTGCATCATTCTCGACTCGAGTTTGTCAAAAATTGACACATCCTGAGCGATTCCCGGTTAGGGCTTTCCCTGCTCTCGACCTGCCAATTCCGGCGTCAACCATGCTCAATGACGAGCAAAACGGTTTTACTGTGAGATTAGATATATGCTTTACAGATTTTGGAACAATGAATCACAAGGCTCCATGCAATGTGAAGTCATTGGACCGGCAAATTCGGATTACAGATTCATACCGTTTATTCAGATTCGATCGAATAGCCTCGACGAATCAAGCCCCGCGAACCATCTCGAAATAAAAAACTATATCCCAAAATAAAGACCGGAACTCGTCCGGCGCTTCAGTAGTCCGAACACTGCTATTGCCCATCGTGGCGCCCCTTGGCGAGCCTGGCTCCGCCCGGTTCGCCGTCATCCGCTCGTGGTCCAATAAAAAGTACGCTGCGTCTGGCCGCATCGTCCGCTGCGTTTGAATAAAGCGTCCGTCCCGGTACGTCGCTCGATCGCCAGCGGCAAAGATCGTGTCATTACAGACCGCAGATCGCTTATCGGATTGAATGAGCCTGAATAAGGAATTGCTGGTGAAACATCTCGCTGGTTCAATATCGCAATTGTGTCGGCATTCTCTGCCTGCCTGTTTTATGCCTTGTCGCGCGAGTTACCTCGGTGCCACCGTGATCACGCGTTTGCGCCACCGCGAAGCGGGGGAGCGTGCACGATGAGCGTCTTCCAGATTGCCGGTGCTCTGTTCGCCATCGTCGCGCTATTCGGCGTCCTCAATTATCGATTCATCAGGTTGCCCGACACGCTCGGCATCACCGCTGTCGGGCTCGTCGTCTGCGTCGGCATTTCCGCGCTCGGGTTCTACTATCCGGCGATGGCGACCGCCGCGCGCAAGATCGTCGTGCAGATCGATTTTGCCGACATCGTGTTTCACGGCCTGTTAAGTCTGCTGCTGTTCGCCGGCGCGCTGCACGTCGATCTGTCGAAGATGCGCACGCAGCGGCGCGCGGTGCTGATGCTCGCGACGATCGGCGTATTGATTTCGATCGCGGTGGTCGGCTTCGGCTTTTACTACGCGGCACAATGGCTCGGCCAACCGGTGAGCCTGCTGTGGTGTCTCGTGTTCGGCGCGCTGATCTCGCCGACCGATCCGATCGCGGTACTCAGCGTGCTCAAGCGCGCGGCGGCGCCCGAAAGCCTCGAAACCAAGATTACCGGCGAATCGCTGTTCAACGACGGCACGGCCGTCGTCGCATTCGTCACGCTAGTCGGACTCGCGACCGGCGCGAACGAGTTTTCCGCGGGCGCGATCGCATTCGATCTGCTGCGCGAAGTCGCCGGAGCGCTCGTGCTCGGCGCGGCGCTCGGCTTCGGCGCGTCGCTGCTGCTGCGAGGCATCGACAGCTATCCAGTCGAAATCCTGATCACACTCGCGCTCGCGACCGGCGGCTATAGTCTCGCCGAAGCGCTGCACGTGTCAGCGCCTCTCGCGGTCGTGATCATGGGGCTCGTGATCGGCAATCACGGCGCGTCGACGTCGATGTCGGAGAAGACGCGCGAGCATCTGTTCAACTTCTGGGACCTGCTCGACGAGTTGCTCAATCTCGTGCTGTTCGGGCTGATCGGACTCGAAATCATTGCGCTGTCGCTGCGCGTCGAAATCGCTTGGCTCGGGCTCGCGGCGATTCCGGTCGTACTGTTCGCGCGCGGCGTCAGCGTCGCGATTCCGCTGCTCGCGCTGCAGAACTTCCGGCGGCTCAGTCCGCATTCGGCTGTCGTGCTGACGTGGGGCGGACTGCGCGGCGGCATCTCGATTGCGCTTGCTCTGTCGCTGCCGGAGTTTCATGGACGCGAAATGTTCATCGGCGTCACGTATCTCGTCGTGGTATTCAGCCTGCTGATTCAGGCGACGACATTGGGCCCGCTGATCCGTCGGCTCAATATCTCGGGCGCTCACGCAACCCGGCCAGCCCCGCCGGACTCATCGCCTGCACAAAACGCGCGCTAATCGTAAAGTGGATACCTACGCCGATCTGCACCGCGAGGTTGGTGAGAAAATCCAAACACAGTCCGAGACCGGCGCGAGCGATTCTCGCGTCGATTTCGACATTGGATTGCAGCGCCCGATTTAAGCGTTTCCTGAGCAGTTCCCGCCGCGATTCTGACCGGGGCGGCCCACCAGCAGGCGAGACCGATGGCGAGTCGAACCGCCGCCGTCTCCCTCCGGCCACGGTTCGCGCCGCGGCCCTGGCTCGGACTTGAACGAGTCCGCCGCCAGTTTCTGGCTAACTTTCCGCCAGTTTCCGGACCGTCGCGCCTGTCGCGGTGCCGGGCATTTGGCCGTCAATGCCGGTTCTCCCACATACCTGGCAGGCGCGGTTTGTCATCCTGTCGATTCAGGCGTCCGAAGGAGTTCGCCATGTCGGTCTATGTCGATGAAGGGTTCCGGCCCTGTGTGACGGAATGCGCGACGGTCGCGTTCCGCGTGTGCTGCGACGATCGTGCGCAGATTTTTGAAGTCAGCGCCGACGCGCTGGTCGAGTTCTGTGGCGCCGTGAGCCGTCGCAAGCAGGACCTGCTGGTCGCGTTCGAGGATGCGCAGGACGAGATCCTCTCCGTAGCCGCGCAGCGATGGCAGTTCACGCCGAGCGAGCCGGTGCGGCTCGGTCTCGACGAATTCAAATTGGTCAGACATTAGGCGCGAGAAACGCCTTCATGAGCTGGATCGCCGCCCTGCCGATGTACAACGTGACACCCGCGCTCGACCTCGAATGGCGCGAGTGGCTCGACGACGTGCTGCGCCGGGTCAAGCCCGCGTGCCGCATCGTCGAACCGGACGAGGAACTGCACGGCTTCTGGCGGCGCCCGAATCTGCTGATTTCCCAGACCTGCGGTTATCCGCTGATGCAGGGGCTGCACGCGCAGGTGCAATTGGTCGCGACACCCTGCTTCGATGCGCCCGGCTGCGACGGCGCGCATTACTCGAGCGTACTGGTCACGCGCGCCGACGCGCGCTTCGACTCACTCGCCTCGTGCCGCGGCGCACGCGCCGCCTACAACCAGGACGATTCGAACAGCGGCATGAATGCATTTCGTCACGCGGTCGCGCCGCTCGCGCGCGCCGGCATGTTCTTCGGCGCGGTGCTGCGCACGGGCTCGCATCTCGGCTCGCTGCGCGCGGTCGCGGACAATCGTGCGGACGTCGCCGCGATCGACTGCGTGACCTTCGCCTTCGTTTGCGACGTGCTTCCGGAACTCGCGGGGCGCATGCGCGCGATCGGCATGACCGCCGCCTCGCCGGGCTTGCCGCTGATCGCCGCGGCCAATGTGCCGCCGGCCACGGTCGCGGCGTTGCGCGACGCGTTGGACGAGGCGCTGAGCGTCCGCCCCGAGCGTGCAAAACGCCTGCGTTTAAGGGGTTTTTCGACGTTGCCGCTGACCGACTACGCGCGCATCGGCGAGCTGGAAAGTGAAGCGCGCGCCGCGGGCTACGCGCGGCTCGCTTGATTCACCTACTCGCTCGTCTGCCACTCGACGTGCTTATTCACCCGCCTGCTGCACCTCCAGCACCAGCAGTTGCGCGCCGTCGGTGACCTGATCACCGACCGCATACAGCACCTCGGCGACCGTGCCCGCCGCCGGGGCGCCGATCGTATGCTCCATCTTCATCGCTTCCATCACGATCAGCGGCGCGCCCTTCTCGACCACCGCGCCTGGTTCGACCAGCACCGCGATCACTTTGCCCGGCATCGGCGCCGTCAGACGGCCTTCGCCGTGCTCGGCATCCGCGGCATGCGCGAGCAGGTTCTGCCATTCGAATGCGAGCGTCTCACCATGGCAGAACACATGGAACCTGTCGCCGTCGACGAATACACGCCCCGTCACGCGCGCATCGCCGATCGTTGCGCGGAATTCATGGGCGCCCGCGCCGACCGACCATGTGAAGTCCTCGCGCACGCCGTCGTGTTCGAGTGTTTGCACGAGCGCTTGCGTTCCCCCACTGCGCGCAAAGATGACCGTGAACGCGTCGTCGCTGTCGTCGTTGGCGCCGTCGTCGATCACGCGCCAGCCGAGCGTTTGTGTGTAACCGCCATTGAGCCGCCAGTGCGACAGCGCGTCCCACGGCGACGCGCCGTGCGCGGTGCCGCCCTCGCGCGTCAACAATGCGGCGCAAGCGAGCGCGAGCGCTTCCTTGAACGGCTTCTGTGCCGGCGCGAACAGCACGTCGTGATGACGCTCGATCAAACCGGTGTCGAGCTCGCCGCTCGCGAACGGTTCGCTCGCGACGATGCGCCGCAGAAACTCGACGTTCGTGTGCGGCCCGACCACCTCGCAGGCATGCAGCGCATGCGCGAGTCGCGCCAACGCCTCCTCGCGCGTCGCGCCGTGCACGATCAGCTTGGCGATCATCGGATCGTAGAACGGCGTGATCGTGTCACCCTCGCGCACGCCGCTGTCGATACGCACCGGCGCCTTGCGGCCCGGCTCGCCGAGTCCGGCCGCGTCGATCGCGAACTCGACGCCTTCTGGCATGCGCAGATGCTTGAGCGTGCCGGTGGACGGCAGGAAGCCGCGCGCCGGATGCTCTGCGTAGATGCGCGCCTCGATCGCGTGGCCGTCGAGCTTCAACTGCTGCTGGGTGAGCGGCAAACTCTCGCCCGCTGCAACGCGCAACTGCCATTCGACGAGGTCCTGCCCCGTCACCATCTCGGTGACGGGATGCTCGACCTGCAGCCGCGTGTTCATCTCCATGAAATAGAACTCGCCGGCCGGCGTCATGATGAATTCGACCGTACCCGCGCCAACGTAGTTGACCGCGCGCGCGGCGGCCACGGCCGCTTCGCCCATCGCGCGCTTGACCTCGGCCGAGAGCCCCGGCGCGGGCGCTTCCTCGAGCACTTTCTGATGACGCCGCTGCACCGAACAGTCGCGGTCGAACAGATAAACGGCGCCGCCGTGCCGATCGGCGAACACCTGGACTTCGACGTGACGCGGCCGGGTCAGATACTTCTCGATCAGCACGCGATCGTTGCCGAAGCTGCTTGCCGCCTCGCGCTTGCACGACAGCAGCGCGGCCGCGAAGTCCGCACCGCGCTCGACCACGCGCATGCCCTTGCCGCCGCCGCCCGCGCTCGCCTTCAGCAGCACCGGATAGCCGATCGCGTCCGCCTCGCGCTGCAACAGCTGCGGCTCCTGGTCGTCGCCGTGATAGCCTGGCACGAGCGGCACCGCGGCCGCGTGCATCAGCGCTTTCGCGGCGGCCTTCGAGCCCATCGCGGCGATCGCTTCGACCGGCGGTCCGATAAAGACGATGCCGGCCGCCTCGCACGCATGCGCGAAGTCTTCGTTTTCCGAAAGAAAGCCGTAGCCCGGATGCACGGCCTGCGCGCCGGTCGCGCGCGCGGCTTCGATGATCCGCTCGATGCGCAGATAGCTTTGCGCCGCCGTCGAACCGCCGATATGCACCGCTTCGTCGCAGGCGGCGACGTGTTTCGCGTTGGCGTCGGCGTCCGAATAGACGGCCACGCTCGCGATGCCGAGCCGCTTGCAGGTCGCCGCGACGCGGCACGCGATTTCACCCCGGTTGGCGATCAGGATCTTGTTGAACATGAGTGTCTCGATGAAATGGGCGATACGGGGCGATGGTTGTTAGCGAAGCATGTCAGTTGCGCCAGCCCGGCGTGCGCTTTTCGAGGAACGACGCCACGCCTTCGCGGCCCTCTACGCCGGCCCGCGTTTTCGCAATCCGCACGGCGGTGTCCTCGATCAGCGCGGCGCTCAACTCGCGGCCCGCGATGTCCTGCACGAGCCGCTTGCAGGCGCGCACCGCTTGCGGGCCGTTCGCGCACAGCGTCTGCGCGAGTTGCGCGACCGTTGCATCGAGCTGCTCGGCGCTCACCGCTTCGCTGACCAAACCCAGCCGCAACGCGCTCGCGCAGTCGAACGCCTCGGCGGTGAGGAAGTAGCGCCGCGACGCCTGCTCGCCGAGCGCACGAATCACGTATGGCGCGATCGTCGCGGGAATCAGCCCGAGCCGCGCCTCGGACAGGCAGAAGTGCGCGCTGTCGACCGCGACGACGATATCGCACGCGGCAATCAGGCCCATGCCGCCCGCGTATGCGTCGCCGCTCACGCGCGCGATCACCGGCTTGTTGCAGCGATATACCGCCGACAGCATGCCGGCGAGCCGCATCGCATCGGCGCGGTTCTCGTCGTCCGAGTAGCCGGCCATTTTCTTCATCCAGTTCAGGTCGGCGCCCGCGCAAAACGCCTTGCCGTTCGCGGCCAGCACCACCGCTCGCACGTCGTCGCGCGTGTGGAGCGCGGTGAATGCGGCAGTCAGCTCGGCGATCATCGTTTCATTGAACGCGTTGCGCACGTCCGGACGATTGAGCGTGACCGTCGCGATCTGGCCGGCAACCTCGACCTTCAGCGTTTCGTATTGCATGCGTAGCACTCCTTTGCCTTACACGGTCGCATCGCGGTGACGCGGGCCATCACATTCTGAACACGCCGAAACGCGTATCTTCGATCGGCGCGTTCATCGCCGCCGACAAACCCAGCCCAAGCACGTCGCGAGTTTGCGCGGGGTCGATCACGCCGTCGTCCCACAACCGCGCGCTCGCGTAGTACGGATGGCCCTGATGCTCGTATTGCTCGCGGATCGGCTGCTTGAACGCCTCTTCTTCCTCCGCGCTCCAGTTGCCGCCCTTCGCTTCGATGCCGTCGCGCTTGACGGTGGCGAGCACCGACGCGGCCTGCTCGCCGCCCATCACCGAGATGCGCGCGTTCGGCCACATCCACAGGAAGCGCGGCGAATATGCGCGGCCGCACATGCCATAGTTGCCCGCGCCGAACGAACCGCCGATGATCACCGTGAACTTCGGCACCTTCGCGGTCGCGACCGCGGTGACCATCTTCGCGCCGTTCCTCGCGATGCCTTCGTTTTCGTACTTGCGGCCGACCATGAAGCCGGTGATGTTCTGCAGAAACACGAGCGGGATCTTGCGCTGGCAGCACAGCTCGATGAAGTGCGTACCCTTGAGCGCCGACTCCGAAAACAGAATGCCGTTGTTCGCGACGATGCCGACCGGATGCCCCCAGATATGCGCGAAGCCGCAGACGAGCGTGGTGCCGTAGCGCGCCTTGAATTCGTCGAACGCGGAATCGTCGACGATACGCGCGATCACCTCGCGGATATCGAACGGCTTGCGCGTGTCGACCGGAATCACGCCGTAGATGCTCTGGGTGTCGTAGCGCGGCGGCTTCGGCTCCTGCAATACGAGCGGCGCCGGCTTCACGCGGTTCAGATGGCCGACGATGCTGCGCGCGATGCCGAGCGCATGCGCATCGTTCTGCGCGAGATGATCGACGACGCCCGACAGACGCGTATGCACGTCGCCGCCGCCGAGATCTTCGGCGCTGACCACTTCGCCGGTCGCGGCCTTGACGAGCGGTGGGCCGCCGAGAAAAATCGTCCCCTGGTTCTTGACGATGATCGACTCGTCGCTCATCGCCGGCACATACGCGCCGCCCGCGGTGCACGAGCCCATCACGACCGCGATCTGCGGAATACCCGCGGCCGACAGATTCGCCTGGTTGTAGAAGATGCGGCCGAAGTGATCGCGATCGGGAAATACGTCGTCCTGATTCGGCAGATTCGCGCCACCCGAGTCGACGAGGTAGACGCACGGCAAGCGGTTTTCGCTGGCGATTTCCTGCGCGCGCACGTGCTTCTTGACGGTGACCGGATAGTAGGTGCCGCCCTTCACGGTCGCGTCGTTGCAGACGATCACGCACTCCTGTCCCGCGATGCGGCCGATGCCGGTGATCACGCCGGCGCCCGGCGCGTCGTCGTTGTACATACCGTACGCGGCGAGTTGCGACAGTTCGAGAAACGGCGTGCCCGGGTCGAGCAGTTGCGCGATCCGCTCGCGCGGCAGCAGCTTGCCGCGGCTCGTGTGCTTGTCGCGCGCGGCCTGCCCGCCGCCCTGCGCGAGTTGCTCGATCTTCGCGCGCAGATCGGCGACGAGCGCTTCGAGCGCCGCTGCGTTCGCGCGAAAGTCGTCCGAGCGCGGGTTCAGTTTCGATTCGATGATCGGCATGACGTCGCTTCTCCAAAGTGCGGCGTATTGAGGGGGCTCACGCGCGCTTGCATCACAGCGTTTCGGCAAACAGCTCCCGGCCGATCAGCATGCGACGAATCTCGCTCGTGCCCGCGCCAATTTCATAGAGCTTCGCATCGCGCCACAGACGACCGACCGGATACTCGTTGATATAGCCATTGCCGCCGAGAATCTGGATCGCCTCGCCAGCCATCCAGGTCGCCTTTTCGGCCGTGTACAGAATCACGCCCGCGCAGTCCTTGCGGACCTGGCGCACATGGTCGTTGCCGAGCGTGTCGAGTTGGCGGCCCACCGCGTACAGATACGCGCGGCATGCCTGCAGCGTCGTGTACAGATCGGCGACCTTGCCCTGGATCAGCTGGAATTCGCCGATCGACTGGCCGAACTGCTTGCGGTCGTGGATATACGGCACGACCGCGTCCATCACCGCGACCATGATGCCGGTCGGGCCGCCCGCGAGCACCGCGCGCTCGTAGTCGAGACCGCTCATCAGCACTTTGACGCCGCCGTTCAATGCCCCAAGGATATTTTCCTCCGGCACTTCGACGTCCTGGAACACCAGCTCGCCGGTGTGCGAGCCGCGCATGCCGAGCTTGTCGAGCTTCTGCGCGACCGAGAAACCCTTCATGCCCTTCTCGACGATGAACGCGGTAATGCCGCGCGAATTCGCTTCGGGATCGGTCTTTGCATAGACGACCAGGGTGTCGCAGTCGGGGCCGTTGGTGATCCACATCTTGGTGCCGTTCAGCACGTAACGATCGCCCTTCTTCTGGGCGCGCAGCTTCATGCTGACCACGTCCGAGCCCGCGTTCGGCTCGCTCATCGCGAGCGCGCCGACGTGCTCGCCCGACACGAGCTTCGGCAGATACTTGCGCTTCTGCGCGTCGGTGCCGTTGCGATGAATCTGGTTCACGCACAGGTTCGAATGCGCGCCGTACGACAGGCCAACCGATGCCGACGCACGCGAAATTTCCTCCATCGCGACCATGTGCGCGGTATAGCCCATGTTCGCGCCGCCGTACTCTTCGGAAACCGTCATGCCGAGCACGCCGAGGTCGCCGAATTTGCGCCACAGGTCCATCGGGAACTGATCGGTGCGATCGATTTCCCCGGCGCGCGGCGCGATTTCTTTGGCGGCGAACGACGCAATGCTGTCGCGCAGCATTTCGATCTCTTCGCCGAGCGGGAACTGCAAACCGGGCAGATTGGGCATTGCGGTGTCTCCTGAGTTCATGGGCGGCCGCTGGTGGAACGCGAAGCGGCACGCGAAAGCATGTCAACGCGCATTTCACGCCTGATTGACGTAAGCGTCAATAGGTATTTTTGAGTGTTACTCAGAAATTTACAAACGCGCATCAGCCGGTCGATTCGGTGCTACGATCGCGTTCAGCGGGCACAGAAGCAGCGTTCAAACGCCAGCTCGATCCCCAATCCGCATCACAAATCTGAATTTTACTCATATGACGGTTGCCGAGAAGGCCGGATTACCTGTCTCGCGTCGCCAGCCGGCCGGGCGCAAGTCGCAGCGGCGCGTGAAGGAGATTCTTCAGGCGGGGCGCGACGTGTTCTCCGAAAAGGGCTACGAACGCGCGACGACCGCGGAAATCGCGCAGCGCCTGGGCGTTTCCGAGGCGACGGTGTTCAGCTACTTTCGCGGCAAGCGCGAGTTGTGCGCTCGTGTCATCGGCGATTGGTACGACGAGATCATCGACGCAATCGAAGCGGGTTTGCCGCGCGACGGCAACGTGCGCCAGCAATTCGCGTTCATCGTGCGCATGCATCTGCGGCTGATGCTCGTGAATGGCACCGATCTGTGCGCGCTCGTGCTGTCCGAAGGCCGCGCGCGGCATCACGAACTGAGCGAAGCGCTGACCGAACTGCAGCGCCGCTACACCGCGCCGTTGATGCGCGTGCTCGCGCAAGGCCAGCAAAGCGGCGAGATTCGCTCCGACATGCCGCTGCGCCTGTTGCGCTCGATGGTGTTCGGCCCGATGGAGCATGTGCTGTGGGACGCCACGCTGACGAACCGGCAGATCGATATCGACGCCACCGCCGATCAGCTGATCGACGTGCTGTGGGTCGCGCTGACGCCGCCCGACCTCGCGCTCGGCGCGTTGCAGCGCTTTCGCGTGGAAGTGGCCGCAGCGAGCCGTCGTTTCGACGAAGCCAGCGCCGCGGCCAGCGAGGGCAAGCCCGAGGCCACCGGCCCGGCAAGCGCCGCGCGCCGCGAGAAAAGCGGCTAATCTACGAGCTTTCCCGCCGCAGCCCGAAGGAGAGCCCAAGTGCCCGCAGCGACAAGCGCGAAGGAAAGCAACAAGCGAAGCGAGAAGTCTGGCGAAGAACGCGGCGACAAACCGAAAGCCGCAAAGAAAGCGCCAACGAAAAAATCAACCGAAACGTCGTCCAGATCCACGTCCGCCCCACGCATTCGCATCGGCATCGGCGGCTGGACCTATGCGCCGTGGCGCGGGCCGTTTTATCCGGAAGACCTGACGCAAAGCCGCGAACTCGAATATGCGAGCCGGCATCTGACGTCGATCGAAATCAACGGCACGTTCTATGGTTTGCAGAAGCCGGCCAGCTACGAGAAGTGGTATCAGGAAACGCCCGACGATTTCGTGTTCTCGCTGAAAGCGCCGCGTTACGCGACCAACCGCAAGGTGCTCGCCGAAGCGGGCGACACGATCGAGCGATTCTTCGCAAGCGGCGTGCTGCTGCTCAAGCAGAAGCTCGGGCCCATCAACTGGCAGTTCGCGCCGACCAAAAAATTCGACGCCGACGATTTCGAGGCCTTTCTGAAGCTGCTGCCCGCGAGCATCGAAGGACAGAAGCTGCGGCACGCGGTCGAGGTTCGTCACGAGTCGTTCAGGACACCGGACTTCATCGCGCTGGCGCGCAAGTACAAGGTCGCGGTCGTGCTCGCGGCCGACAGCGAGTATCCGCAGATCGCCGACATCACCGGGCCGTTCGTCTACGCGCGCATCATGGGCACGAGCGAAAAGCAAGCCAATGGCTATTCGACGAAAGCGCTCGACGCATGGGCCGAACGCGCGCGCCAGCTCGCCGCGGGCATCACGCCCGACGATCTCGAGACCTGCGCGGAGCCGCCCGCGAAGGCCGCCACGCGCGACGTCTATCTGTATGTGATCAGCGGCTTCAAGGAGCGCAATCCGGCCGCCGCGATGGCGTTGCTCGAGAAGCTCTGAATCCGCCGCGCCGCCTGCCCGCCGGTCCGCCCGCCATGAGGCCGGCGCGGGTGTCATAATCGCGCCAGCGCATCCGTGCGCGGTCGCGTCGGCTTCGCGTCAAGCCCGACGCAAGACCTTGCGTCAAACCTTGCCCGAGGCACGCAGCAACCCAACCCGCACGGTCCACGTCAAACCCACGCGGCGCCCGCGCGCCCTCATCGCGGCGGCGCTCGCATAATCAGGCGGCAAGGCCGCCTCATCAACCGATTGCGGAGAACATCTTGAGCGCCCTCGACAATCCCCTGCACGATCAGGAAGTCGGCTCGGCCGACGCCACCCAGGACACCACGCGCATCGACGACGTGCGCATCGGCGCGGTCCGTCCGCTGATTTCCCCCGCGCTGCTGCAGGACGAACTGCCGGTGCCGCCCGCGGTGCAGTCGCTGGTCGAGAAGACTCGCATCGAAATCGCCGACATTCTGCACAGCCGCGACGACCGGCTCGTGCTGATCGTCGGCCCCTGTTCGATTCACGATCACGACCAGGCGATCGAGTACGCACGCAAGCTGAAGGCCGCCACCGATCATTACCGGGACGATCTGCTGATCGTGATGCGCGTGTACTTCGAGAAACCGCGCACGACGGTGGGCTGGAAAGGCTATATCAACGATCCGCGTCTGGACGGCAGCTTCCGCATCAACGAAGGCCTGCGTCTCGCCCGGCAATTGCTACTCGACATCAACGGTCTGGGCCTGCCCACGGCGACCGAGTTTCTCGACCTGTTGAGCCCGCAATACATCGCCGATCTGATCGCGTGGGGCGCGATCGGCGCGCGCACGACCGAGAGCCAGAGTCATCGTCAGCTCGCGTCGGGACTGAGCTGCCCGATCGGCTTCAAGAACGGCACCGACGGCGGCGTGCAGATCGCCGCCGACGCGATCGTCGCGGCGCGTGCGAGCCACGCGTTCATGGGCATGACGAAAATGGGCATGGCCGCGATCTTCGAAACACGCGGCAACGACGACGCGCACGTGATCCTGCGCGGCGGCAAGAAAGGGCCGAACTACGACAGCGCGTCGGTGCAGGCGACCTGTGAAGCGCTGGGTTCAGCGGGTCTGCGCGAGCAGGTGATGATCGACTGCTCGCATGCGAACTCGAACAAATCGCACTTGCGGCAGATCGAGGTCGCGGACGATATCGCGCGACAACTGTCGGAGCGCGAGCGCCGCATTGTCGGTGTGATGCTCGAAAGTCATCTGGAAGAAGGCCGTCAGGATCTGAAGGCCGGTGTGCCGTTGCGTTATGGCGTATCGATCACGGATGCCTGCGTGAGCTGGGCGCAGACCGAACCGGTGCTCGCCACGCTCGCCGAGGCAACCCGCAAGCGTCGCGCGGGCTGACAGGGCAACGCACGGACCGCCCGATCGCGATGGCCGCGACGGGTCCGCTCTAGACTCGATCGAAGCCGGTCGAGCCCACGAACGCCTGGCTCAAGGAGCCAGACACACGCGCCGCACTACCTGCCGGCGAATCGCCTGGCCGGGTGGGGCAGCGCGTGATCCTCACGCCCGACGCATCACTCACGCGCGCCTCACAGCGGGGCTGCGGAGCGCACCGCGAATGCTCCGGCGTGAAGCGCGTTGCTTACGACGCGTTGACGGCTTCCTTGAACGCCTTGCCTGCGGTGAACTTCACCGTCTTGGCCGCGGCGATCTGGATCTCTTCGCCTGTCGACGGATTGCGGCCCACGCGTGCCGCGCGCGCGCCGGTCGAGAACGAACCGAAACCGACCAGTTGCACCGTATCGCCGCTCACCACGGCCTTGGTCACTGCCTCGACGATCGCGTCGATGGTCTGGCCGGTTGCCGCTTTGCTTTCGCCCGTCGCTGCGGCGACTGCATCAATCAGTTCCTGTTTGTTCATAGCACTTCCCGTATGGTAATCATGGAACCGGCGCCCTCTGAGGCGCCGGGACCGACACACTAACGCATAGGCGCACCTTCGCGCAAACCCTTGTGTAAGGCTTGTATCAAGGCAGAGGCGCCGGTTTGACGTTTTTGCGCCCCAAACTGCCATAAGAATCGCGAGCTTATGCGCGCGCGCCGCCTTATGAGCGTTCGCCGCGCATCACAATCCGTTGCAATTTCAGTACTTTAGGTCGCGTTACGCGATCCCGCGCCGCCTTCCCGATGACGATAGCCCTTTTCGCGATGCGCGGGCCCACCATTTGCAATACACGTCACAGGTTAACTATCGACAAGACATAAAGAAGTGAGAATTCGCCACTTTGCAACATGCGCGCTGCTCGCCGCGTTGTCGTCGGCGGCGGCCGCGGCCGACGACAACGCGTGCGCGACCCTCGTCGGTCCGACGAACTCCAGCGCCGCGCAGAGCTTTTCGCTACGCGACGGCGAACCGGTGGACTTTGTTGGCGGCGGAAAAACGGTGCACGGCAAGCTGCTCGTGTTCAGCGACGGCGACGTGTTTCGCGCGTACTGGCAGCCGGATGACAGCCCGGAAAAATACGTGCTCGCGAATGCTGGCGCCAACGCGGTCCGGCTCGTCGCGGCCGCGCCGCGCGGTACACCCGCGCCGGCCGGCCTGCCCGGCACCGCCATGCGGCCGCAGCGGGTGCTGTCGTGCCCCACGCTTTGAGCATGCTCGAAGGCCGCCATTTGCTCGAGTCTCGCGATCGGCATCCGGCACAAACGTCTGGTTCCAGCGCCGCCGACGCGCGCCGCCAGGTAGTACTTACCGCCCGACGATCCGTAAGCGCGCAGCCGGGTTCACAGCCCCTGGACTGCGATGCTCCGTTATCCCCTCGGAGCGCTCAAGTTAATCAGCCTCGCGCCGATATAAACAGCTGCGTTTAACGCGCAAACGTTAAAGGGATGGCGATGGCTTGGCTTGCGAGATTGAAGAAGGCACTGTCGGTCGCCGAGGGTGACCGGGAGCTGATGCGTGCGCAGTTGCACGCGTTCGGCCGCCAGGTACCGCTTCTCTACTTCATCCTGCTCGTCAACACGGCGGCGGTGGCGGCGACGCATCTGGACAGCGCGCCGGCCTGGCTGTCGATGTATGTGCCCGGCACGCTCGGCGCGCTGTGTGTGTATCGCTGCGTGCGCTGGTGGCGCAAACGCAACCATAAGATGACGGACGCTCAGGCGGTCCGCGAATTGCGCAGCGTGACATGGATCGTCGGCGTGTTCGGCGTCGCGTTCAGCGTCTGGTCGGTGCTGCTGTTTCCGTACGGCACCGCCTACCAGCAGGCGCAGGTCGCGTTCTATATGGCGACGACGCTGGTCGGCAGCATGTTCTGCCTGATCCATCTGCGCAAGCCCGCGCTTCTGCTGCTTTGCATCGTCATCCTGAGTTTCTCCGGGTTCCTCGTGTCGAGCGGCTCGCCGGTGTTCTTCGCGATGGCCGTCGACATGGCGCTGGTCGGCGTCGCGCTCGCGGTGGTCATCCAGCTTTACTGGCGCACGTTTGCAGACGCGGTGCACGCGCAACGCGAACTGCAGGCAAGCCAGCACAACACCCAACGGCTCAGCGACGACAACTACCGGCTCGCCAACATCGACAGTCTGACCGGCCTGCCGAACCGGCGCAGTTTCTTCGCGGCGCTGAGCGCGATATCGGAGCAGGCGCTCGAAACCGGTGGCGGCTTCAATGTCGGTCTCATCGATCTGGACGGCTTCAAGCAGGTCAACGACATTTACGGTCACGCGAGCGGCGACCTCGTGCTGCAGGAAGTCGGCACGCGGCTCGTGTTGATCGGCGAAACGGGCCTGATGTTCGCGCGTCTGGGCGGCGATGAATTCGGCGTGCTCGTGCGCCACAAGGTGTCGAACGAAGCGCTGGTCGAGTTGGGGCAGCGTATCTGCGATGCGCTCAGCCAGCCTTATCAAGTCGCCGACAATGTCGCGGAGCTGTCGGGCACGATCGGCTGGGCCGCGTTTCCCGACGCGGGCTCGACGGTCGCGCAGGTGTTCGAACGCGCCGACGCCGCGCTCTACGTCGGCAAGGAAAACCGCCGCGGCATGCCGGTGATTTTCTCGACCGAACACGAAACGCAGATGCGGCGTCTAAGCCTCGTCACGCAGGAGCTGCGCCATGCGGACCTCGAAGCGGAACTGTTCCTCGAGTTCCAGCCGATCTACGATCTGCTCACGCGCCGGCCGATCGGCCTCGAAGCGCTCGGGCGATGGCACAACGCGCGGCTCGGCATGGTCAGGCCGGAGGAATTCATTCGGATTGCAGAGCGGACCGAGCTGATCCTCGGCATCACCGACGTGCTGCTGCGCCAGGCGCTCGCCGAGGTGGCGCACTGGCCCGCCGATCTGTATCTGTCGTTCAACCTGTCCGCGATCGATATCTCGACGTCGGCGCGCGCGCGCCGCCTGATCGACATCGTCGCGGCAAGCGGCGTGTCGCCGCATCGCGTGACGTTCGAAATGACCGAAACCGCGTTGACGCGCGATTTCGAGCAGGCGCACAGCGCGATGACGATGCTGAAGCAGGCCGGCTGCCGGCTGTCGCTCGACGATTTCGGCACCGGCTATTCGAGCCTCAGCTACGTGCATCGGCTGCCATTCGACGCGATCAAGATCGACCGCAGCTTCGTGAGCGACGTCGATACCAACAGCGCATCGAAGAAGATCATCAAATCCGTGATCGACCTATGCCGCAACCTCGGGCTCGAATGCGTGGTGGAAGGACTCGAAACGCCGTTGCAGTCCCAGGTCGTGAAGGCGCTCGGCGCGCGCGCGGTGCAGGGCTATCTGTTCAGCCTGCCGATGCGGGCGAGCGCGGTCGGCACGTTTCTGTGGACCGCGCTTGCCCAGAGCCGCGCGGCGGAGACCCATCCGTAGCGCTCGATCGCTCCATGGCAGCGCCGCTCAATACGCCAGCTTCGGATACCAGTCGGTGCCACGGCCGCCCGGCGTCATGTCGAGGATCGTCCACAACGGCATCGGATCGGGCGCGCCGCGCGGATCCTGTCCGGGGTCCGACGTCGACGGCCCCATCTCCTCGGCCCAGAAGTGCCGCACGAGGCCGCCCGTGCGCGTGAATACGTTCAGCGCGGGAAGGTCGTCGCCGGCGGGATCTTCGGCCGCGTAATCGCGATTGAACGTGTTGCCGCCCGACGAATACAGCCGCAGATGCCGCCAGCCGCGCTCCTGCTTGAACGCGACGAGCCTGTCGATCGGCGAGCGGCCGATCACCGCGAACGCGACGCGCTGCAGGATATCGGGCATTTCGCCGTCCCACGCGCTCAGTAGCGACGTGCACATCGGGCACGGCCGCGCGCGTTGCGGTCCGAACATCCAGTTGTAGGTCACGAGCGTGTCGTGCGCGCCGAACATCTGCGATAGCGTGACCGGGCCCGCTTCGCCGTCGAAGCGGTAATCCTCCGGCACGACGCCGCCCGCCGGCAGCGCGCGACGCTGCGCGGCGACACGCTCGATCTGGCGGCGCAACTCGATCTCCTCGGCGAGCAACGCGTTGCGCGCGCGTCGATATCCGGGGCTCTCGCCGGGAAAACGCGAGGGCAAGTCGGCCAGTTCGCGGGCCGGTTTCAGCGTATGTATCGAAGTGTTTGCGTCGTTCATCAGTCATCTCCTTGTGAGAAATCGTCAGAAAAACGGACGGAAGACGAGCGGGCATCGTCGCTTTGCCGCCCTTCCTGTAGGGACGACGAACGAGGCTGCGGAGAATCGACAGGCCTCGCCATGATTTTGCAGCGGCGGCTTTTTGCGGCGATTTTGCCGGCGGTTTGACCACCCGCTCGCCAGGCGCCGGCGCAAGGTATGCTTGCGCCAAACAGCAAGCTCGTTACACCCGCCAACACCACCCGGCACACGCGCCACGCACGACGCGGCGCCTTGGGGAACGCACATGCCGCTTCGTCTGCCACCCCTGCCCGCGCTTCGCTTTTTCGAAGCGGCCGGCAGGCATCAAAGTTTCAAGCTCGCCGCCGCCGAGCTGAACGTCACGCCGAGCGCGATCAGTCACGGCATCGTCGGACTCGAGGGAGCGCTCGGCGTCGAACTGTTCGTGCGCGAGCCGCGCGGCATCTCGCTAACGGCGATTGGCGCGGATTATCTGTCGTACGTCTCCGAGGCGTTTTCGCTGATCGCGATCGGCACGCAACGTCTTCCCAATCATCGCGCGGATCGGCCGATCGCGCTCAGCTGCGCGCCGACCTTCGCGTCGCGCTGGCTGCTGCCGCGCCTCGCCGGTTTTCGCGCGCGCTGGCCGCATGTCGTCGTGAGCGTGGACACGTCGCGTCGCCAGGTCGGCTTTCCGGTCGACGGCTTCGACTTTGCGATCCGCATGAGTCGCGCGCCGGTCGCCGGCACGGCATGGACGCGCCTGTTCGGCGAGCGCTTCGTGCCCGTGTGCGGCCCTGCTTATCTGGAAACGCTGCGCGACGAGCACGGCGTCCCGAGCCTGCGACGCGCGACGCTGATTCACGTGAACGCCGCGAGTGAAGACTGGCTGGCGTGGCTCGACGCGACCGGTACCGGCGGCATCGATACAGGCGGCGGCTTGCACGTCGACACGATCCAGCTCGCCTTCGAAGCGGCCAGCATGGGCCTCGGCGTCGCGCTCGGCCGCAGGCCGCTGGTCGACGGCGATCTGGCGAGCGGCGCGCTGGTCGAGGCTTGCGCGGCCACCGTCGCATCGACCACCGCCTACTGGCTGGTCAGCGCGGAAAATGCGGACAGCGCGATCCGGCGGCCCGAGCTCGCCGATTTCAAACGTTGGCTCGTCGACGAGGCGGCGGCCTTCGACGCGCATGCGGACGCGGCGGCGGACGACGACGTAGCAACGCATAGGTGAGCCACGCTCACCTGTCGTCGAAATCTTTTCCTTTGCCGGCTGCGCGGCGGGCTGCGACGATGGTGGCCAAGGAGGAGCCGCCATGTCGACGACCCATAGCAAGCAACCCGCCCCCGCCCTGGCTCCCGCGACGACCGTCACCGCGACGCTCGTGATCGTCGCCGGTGCGCTGATCCTGAGCGCCGCGATGGGCATCCGCCAGACCTTCGGCCTGTTCATCGGCCCGTTCTCGTTCGACCGCGGTCTGCCGGTCACGCTGATCGCTTTCGCGATCGCGTTGCACAACCTCGTGTGGGGCTTCGCGCAGCCGTTCGCGGGCGCGGCCGCGGATCGCTATGGCTCGGCGCCGGTCGTCGCGTTCGGCGCTTCGACGTTCGCGGCCGGCCTCGCGCTGTCGGCGGTCGCCCCGAGCGGTGCGCTGCTGGTGATCGGCATGGGATTGCTGGTCGGCATCGGCGTAAGCTGCACGACCTTCGGCGTGGTGTTGCCGGCGGTCGGCCGCGTTGCGTCGCCGGAGAAGCGCAGCGTCGCGATGGGGCTCGTCAGCGCCGGCGGCTCCGCCGGACAGGTGCTGATGGTGCCGCTCGTACAAGGCATCCGGCTGCATTCGGGCATCGCGACATCGCTATTCGTGCTCGCTTTCGCCATGCTGCTGATCGCGCCGCTCGGCATTGTGCTCGACCGGCGTGCGCAGATCCACGCGACGGCTCAGGCGCGGTTCGAGGACGTGCCCGCGGCGCCGCTGCGCGAGGTTCTGTCACAAGCGATGCGCCATCGCGGCTACCGCTTGCTGACGCTCGGCTTCTTCACCTGCGGCTTTCAGCTCGCGTTCATCGCGACGCATCTGCCCGAGTATCTGACGCTGTGTCATATGCCGATCGGGCTGGGCGCGACCGCGCTTGCGCTGATCGGCCTGTTCAACATGGCGGGCAGTTGGGCATGTGGTTGGCTCGGCGGCCGGTTCCGCCAACATCATGTGCTCGGCTGGCTTTATCTGATGCGCAGCGCGACGATCGCCGCATTCTTCGCGCTGCCGAAAAGCGCTGTCTCCGTGGTGATTTTCGCGGCGGTGATGGGCCTCACGTGGCTCGGCACCGTACCGTTGACGAGCGGGCTAGTCGCCAAGGTGTTCGGCACGCGTCACCTCGGCAGCCTGTTCGGCGTGTGCTTTCTGAGCCATCAGATCGGCTCGTTTCTCGGCGCGTGGCTCGGTGGCCTCGTGTTCGATCTGACGGGCTCGTACTCACTGCTATGGGTAGCGACGGTCGCGGCGGGATTGATCGCGGCACTGCTGCATTTCCCTATCGACGACACCGTGGTAGTGACGCCCGCGCGGCGTTCATCTCGCCCCGCGCAGGCGTGACGCGAATTGCCGATAGAGATGCTGAAGCGATTCCAGTCGAGGCTAGTTTTTCGGTGCATCCGCCGCGGCTTTCGGCACACGCCCCATCAGATAGAACTCGTCGTTCGGACGCATCGAGATCACGTTGGCCATCCGGTTCGACAGCCCGAAAAACGCGGTGATTGCCGCGATGTCCCAGATGTCTTCATCGGTGAAGCCGTGGCCGCGCAGTGTCTGGAAGTCTTCTTCGTCGACCGTGCCCGACGCGCGGCACACCCTCAGCGCGAAATCGAGCATCGCCTTCTGGCGGTCCGTGATGTCGGCCTTGCGGTGATTGACCGCGACCTGATCGGCGAGCAGCGGCGCTTTTTCGTAGATGCGCAGAATCGCGCCGTGGGCGACCACGCAGTAAAGACAATCGTTGACCGCGCTCGTCGCGACCACGATCATCTCGCGCTCGCCTTTCGTTAGACCGCCCTCCTTCAGCATCAACGCATCGTGATAAGCGAAGAACGCGCGGAATTCGTCGGGCCGATGCGCGAGCGTCAGAAACACGTTCGGCACGAAACCCGCTTTCTCCTGCACTTCGAGAATGCGGGCACTGATGTCTTCGGGCCACTCGCTCGGCTCGGGGACCGGGTAGCGGCTGATGGGCTGAAGGCTGATGGGCTGAAGCGTGGCCATGCGCTGTCTCCGTGATCTCTGTCGGGATATGCCGACCATTGTAGCAACGCGATTTCGCGGCCGCCCGCGCTTCACCAGGTCCGCTCGAACACGTCCGACATTGCCGCCCGTATCGTCTAGACTTTCAGTTCGGCATGCGTGAAGCCGCCCGGCACGGCGGCGACGAAAGGAGCGACCATGTCAAACGTTACGCACGACGCGCGGGCCCCGGTGGTCAAGGTGCGCCCCGAACGGGAAATGGCGACGATGCAGCGGCTGCCCTATTTCCTCGGCATTTCGGCGAGCACCGCGGGCAGCACCGGCCTGTCGATGTACATGGTCGTAGTCCCGCCTGGCGGCCATGCGGAGCCGCACTTTCACGCCGACTACGAGACCGCGATCTATATGCTCGAAGGCAAGATCGAGACGCGCTACGGCCCAGGCTTGCGCGAGTCGGTCATCACCGAGCCGGGCGACTTCCTGTTCATTCCGCCGGGCGTGCCGCATCAGCCGTTCAATCTCGACGCGAACGCCGCGGCGCGGGCGATCGTTGCGCGCAATCACGCGGGCGAGCATGAGCGCGTGGTGCCCTATGATCCGTCCGAGGATGCGTGAGGCAACGGGCCTCTTCCCGGACCGCCTCGCCTGAAGCGAGGCAAATCATGCTTCTCAAGCCGGTTTGATCCACTTGCCGCGCGGCGCATGCAGGCCGCGCCGCGTCGTGCGCCGCGCCCATTCGTCGGTCGCGCGCGATTTCGTCGGCGTTCTTTCACGACGCCGACTCGCCACCTGTGCTTAAATCCGTCTTTCGCGTCGCTCGAGGCATGTATCGGCCTCGGCGCGGACGATTCTTTTTTCTTTTATTGGCTTATCAGGAGCGCGGTTGTGTGGCATTTCCCGGTCGCTATTCCACCGTCTGCCGGCGTGTGGGCCGTCTTCGTGAGCGTGCTCGTCACGCAGCTCGGCATGCCGATTCCGGCCGCGCCGACGCTGATTCTCGCTGGAACGATGGCCGCGGTGGGAGAAGCCTCGTACGTCAACATGATCTGCGCGGCGGTCGGTGCGACGCTGATCGCCGACTCGCTGTGGTTTTTCACCGGACGCGCGTACGGCCGCCGTCTGCTCAATTACCTCGTGCGCTTCTCTCTGTCGCTGGACACCACGGTACGCGTCGCGCGCAATACCTATGAGCGCTATGGCGCACCGATTCTAACCGTCGCGAAGTTCCTGCCCGGTCTCGGCCTGATTTCCGCGCCGCTGCTTGGCACGACCGCTATCGGCGTCGGCGTGTTTCTGTGGTGGGACATGGTTGGTGCCACGCTATGGGCCAGCGTCTGGGTGATCGGCGGCGGCGCCCTGCACCACCAGATCGTGCAAATGCTGCTGCTCGTGCGACACAACGGCGGCACGATCTTCGATACGTTCGCTGTGATCTTCGCGGCGGTTCTGGTGTATCGCTGGCTGCGCCGCTTGCAGTTTCGTCGCTGGCTCGCGCATACGCGCATTACGCCCGATCAGCTCGACGCGATGATGAAGTCGAACGAACCGCCGCTGATTCTCGACGCGCGCCCGAGCACCGTGCGCGAAAAGGAATCGCACCGCATTGCCGGCGCCCGGCCGCTCGATCTCGAGTCGCCCGATCCGATTCATCCGGAATACCTGGAGCGGCCGATCGTCGTCTATTGCGTGTGTCCCAACGAAGCGACCGCTAAGCGCATCGTCAGGCAATTGCATCGGAAGAACATTCATCATGTGCGCGCGCTGAAGGGCGGTCTCGATGCGTGGGAAAAGCGCGGCTATGCGGTCGAGCCGCTGCCGCCCGACTTCAATACGGCGATGGCACACATGCTCGAAGACAAGGGCAACGAAGGCGAATACACGGTGCGCGCACGTCTCACGGAGTGAATGAGCAGTAGACGAAACACGCGGCATCACGCTCGATGCCGCTTTGCCAAAATCCAAAAATAAATTGACGGCATTTTTAGCTCGTATATCCTTGCTATTGGGAGATCGCGTGGGCGGCGCGGCGAATTGAGCTACTACCGTCTAGTACCATTTCTTCTCGATCAACCCGTGTCCTGTTTCTTCAATATCCGCTGTGGATTCGAAACAGGCCGTTCAATACCCTCAACTACGCCAGTCGAGTGTCATCGTGAGAGTCCGAGGCCCTTTGGTGAATTGGAATCGCAGTCAGGCGCGTTGTACTTGCGCTGACGGCGCCAGCGCCGACGGCAGCAACGGCAGCCTTGCGTTTCGCCGCTTTCTGTCCGTCATCACAGTCCTGTCGCGTCGTTCCGTTCGACGCCGCAACGTCCTCTCCGCGCGCGCGTTCATCGCGGTGCGCACAGACGAAGTCGCTTCGCTGCTGCCGTAGCGCCTCTCCTCTTTCATCTCTTTTCGCTGTTCGATTCGTCCGTTTGCACGCGTTTTCGCGAGCTGGCTGGTTGCGTCCGCGCGGCACTGACTGATCACCGCGCATCGCGACGGATTCAATCGAACCGCTTCTAATCTGGTAAGCGCTGCGCGTTATTGCGCGGATTCGCTTTGGCGTCGACTCGCCGTCGCGTTTTCCCACCTCGCCGCGCGCGCTATTTAACGCCGTTCACGTGGTGTGCGGCGTGGGATCGACACGCCTATTCGTTATGCGAAACCAGCCAATAGTAGGAATCACCGCCGATAGAACGATGCTCGGCGCCCATCCGTCGCACGTGGTCGGCGAAAAGTACATCGCCGCGATCGTCGAGGGCTCGCACGCGCTCGCGATGCTGGCGCCGGCTTTCGGTGGACGTCAGCGCATCGACGATGTGCTCGCCGCCGTCGACGGCTTGTTATTCACCGGCAGCTATTCGAACGTCGCGCCGCAGCGTTACGGCGGCACTTCGACCGAGCCCGACACATTGCACGACCCCGCGCGCGACGCAACCGCGTTGCCGCTGATCCGCGCGGCGGTTGCGACGGGCATACCCGTTCTCGCCATCTGTCGCGGCTTGCAGGAAATGAACGTCGCGTTCGGCGGCACCTTGCATCAAAGCGTTCATGCGGTCGGCGGACTGAACGACCATCGCGAGAACAAGGACGACTCGCTCGACGCGCAATACGCCGCATCGCATTCGATCGTACTGACGCGCGGCGGCATGCTGCAGCGCCTCGCGGGCTGCGCCCACGAAGCGCGGGTGAATTCATTGCACGGTCAGGGCATCGCACGACTGGGCGTAGGCCTCGAGGTCCAAGCCCTCGCAGCGGACGGCCTGATCGAAGCAATCAGCGTCAGTAACGCCCGCGCATTCGCGCTCGGCGTGCAATGGCATCCGGAATGGAAACATGCTGACGACGCGTTATCGACCGCGATATTTCGCGCCTTCGGCGACGCGTGCCGCCAGCGCATGAATACACGAAACCCTGCACACATGACCCAGGATGCGGACCAAAACAGAGAGAACAATCATGCATGACATCGACGAATTTCTGAAAAAGCATCACGTCACCGAAATCGAAGCAATTATTCCGGACATGGCCGGCATCGCGCGCGGCAAGATCATTCCGCGCAGCAAGTTCGAATCGGGCGAATCGATGCGTCTGCCGCAGGCGGTGATGATTCAGACCGTCACCGGCGACTATCCGCAAAGCGATTCGCTGACCGGCGTCACCGATCCCGACATGGTGTGCGTACCCGACGCGAGCACGATCCGGATGATTCCGTGGGCAGTCGACCCGACCGCGCAGGTGATTCACGATTGCGTGCATTTCGACGGCACCCCGGTCGAAATCTCGCCGCGCTCCGTGTTGCGGCGCGTGCTCGATCTATATAAGGCGCGCGGCTGGAAACCGGTGATCGCGCCCGAGCTCGAGTTCTATCTGGTCGACATGAACCGCGATCCCGATCTGCCGTTGCAACCGCCGGTCGGACGTACGGGTCGCGCGGAAACCGGACGCCAGGCGTATTCGATCGAAGCGGTCAACGAATTCGACCCGTTGTTCGAAGACATCTACGAGTACTGCGACGTGCAGGAACTCGAAGTCGATACGCTGATACACGAAGTCGGCGCCGCGCAGATGGAAATCAACTTCATGCACGGCGATCCGCTCAAGCTCGCGGACAGTGTGTTTCTCTTCAAGCGCACCGTGCGCGAAGCGGCGTTGCGTCACAAGATGTACGCGACTTTCATGGCGAAGCCGATGGAAGGTGAACCCGGCTCGGCGATGCACATGCATCAAAGCCTCGTCGATATGGAAACCGGCCGCAACCTCTTCACCGCCGCCGACGGCGAGCCGACCTCGCTGTTCACCGGCTATATCGCCGGCTTGCAGAAATATACACCGGCGCTGATGCCGATCTTCGCGCCGTACATCAATTCGTACCGGCGTCTGTCGCGTTTCATGGCCGCGCCGATCAATGTCGCGTGGGGTTATGACAATCGCACGGTCGGCTTCCGGGTTCCGCATTCCGCGCCGGTCGCGCGCCGCATCGAGAACCGGATTCCAGGTGTCGATTGCAATCCGTACCTGGCGATTGCCGCGACCCTGGCGGCGGGCTATCTCGGCATTACAGAGCGGCTCGCCGCGACCGAACCGCTGGCGAGCGACGGCTATGCGTTGCCCTATCAATTACCGCGCAATCTCGAAGAAGGCTTGACGTTGATGAGCGCGTGCGAGCCGATTGCCGAAGTACTCGGCGAGCGGTTCGTCCGCGCGTATCTCGCGTTGAAAGAGACCGAATACGAAGCGTTTTTCCGCGTGATCAGTTCGTGGGAACGCCGGCATTTGCTGCTGCACGTTTGAGTGCTGCGGGCCAATCGGTCAATGAGAACCTTGAAAAGACGGAGGCAGTATGAGCTATAAGACTGAAGACGTGATGTATGCGGAAAAGGAAACGTCGCAGCATTGCGACACGAAAGACGCGCCGACCTCGCAAGCCACATCGCGCAGCACCGCCGAATACCGCGCGCTCGATGCCGCGCATCACATCCATCCGTTCTCGGATATGGGCTCGCTCAATCGCGCGGGTTCTCGCGTGATCGTCAAGGCGCAAGGCGTGTACCTGTGGGACTCGGAGGGCAACAAGATCATCGACGGCATGGCGGGGCTCTGGTGCGTGAACGTCGGCTACGGCCGCCAGGAGCTGGCCGACGCAGCATTCCGGCAGATGCGGGAACTGCCGTACTACAACACGTTCTTCAAGACGACGCATCCGCCCGTGATTGAACTGTCTGCGCTGCTCGCCGAACTGACGCCCGCGCCATTCAATCACTTTTTCTACTGCAATAGCGGCTCGGAAGGCAACGACACCGTGCTGCGCATCGTCCATCAATACTGGGCGACGCAGCGACAGCCCGCGAGGAAGTTCGTCATCGCGCGCAAAAACGCTTATCACGGGTCGACGATCGCGGGCGGCACGCTCGGCGGCATGGCTTATATGCATGATCAGATGCCATCGAAAGTCGAGAACATCGTACATATCGATCAACCCTATTTCTTCGGCGAAGCGGCAAGCGATCAGACGCCGGAAGAATTCGCACTGGCACGCGCGCGGCAGCTCGAAGCGAAGATTCTCGAACTCGGTGCGGACAATGTCGCCGCATTCATCGGTGAGCCTTTCCAGGGAGCGGGCGGCGTGATTTTTCCGGCTGACACGTATTGGCCGGAAATCGAGCGCATTTGCCGCAAGTACGACGTGCTGCTCGTCGCGGACGAAGTGATCGGCGGCTTCGGCCGAACCGGCGAATGGTTCGCGCATCAGCACTTCGGCTTCGAGCCGGACCTGATCACGCTCGCGAAGGGACTGACGAGCGGTTACGTGCCGATGGGGGCTGTCGGTCTACATGATCGCGTCGCCCGCGCACTGATCGACAACGGTGACTTCAATCATGGCCTCACCTACTCCGGGCATCCAGTGGCGGCGGCCGTCGCGCTTGCGAATCTGAAACTGCTGCGCGACGAGAGGATCGTGGAGCGCGTCAAAGCGGATACGGGTCCGTACTTTCAGAAGAAGCTGCGTGAGACGTTCGCCGGTCATCCTATCGTTGGCGAGGTCAGCGGCGCGGGTCTCGTGGCGGGCGTGCAACTCGCCGAGGGGCCGCTCGAGCGCAAGCGCTTCGCGAATGGCGGCGATGTCGGTACGATGTGCCGCGACTTCTGCTTCAACGGCAATCTGATCATGCGCGCGAGCGGCGACCGGATGTTGCTGTCGCCGCCGCTCGTGGTCAGCCGGCCGGAAATCGACGAAATCGTCTCAAAGGCAAAAGCGGCGATCGATGCCACGGCGCGGCAGGTGGGCATCCGATAGCACTGCGTGGTTGCGATTCAGTTTCCCTCAGCCCTCGAGTGCCCGCTCAGCCTTCAAATCGCCCAACCCTCCGGGACGCGCGGCAACCGGCCCGGAGATACATCGAACGCCGACCCGAGGACGTGCCCGTGCGCCACAGCGGAATCAACCGTGTGGCGCCCTGATGGAGCCGCCGTGACCGCCGCCGGAACGCGCGGCGGTCCTACTTTACGTTGTACCGGTCGCGCGAGCGTTCCAGGTTATGGTCAGAAAGGCCACCAGCCCTTACCGCCGTTGCCTGCATCATGGTCCGGGTGCGACCCGTCATGATGCCCGTGCGTGTCTGAGTCCCGGTCGAAGTCGAAAAGGTCGAACAGGTCGCCGATCGCAGGCGCATTGACCGGCACGTATGGGTTATCGCTGTACTGGACCGGGTTCGGCAAGTTGTCACGACTACGTCCGGTAATCGGTGGCAGCCCCCAGTTGCGCTCGATGAACTTGACCAACGACGCGTGATCCGCATAGCCGTGCGAAATGCGCCCGCCAGCGGAATACTTCGACACTGCGATCATGGGGATACGCGAGCCGTCACCAAAGTAGTCGATGGGCTGCACATAGCCGGAATCGTAGTAGCCGCCGCCCTCGTCGGTGGTGATGAGGATCGCCGTAGTGGCCCATAGCTTCGGATCGCTCTTCACCGCGTCGACCAGTTTTCTCACGAATGCCTCGTAAAGCCCAAACTTCGACGATGTCGGATGCCCATCGAGCAGTCCGCCAGGCTTCACGAACGACACAGCTGGCAGATTGCCCGCCTGGATATCCGCATACAGGTCTGGCAAGTCCGCAAGATGTGTGTCCCGGACGTGCTTTTTCGTCATGATCGACGTCTCGTACAGGAACGGATTGCAGATGTTGCAGTAGACGCTTGTCGACGGATCCTTGATGAAGCTGTTCCAGCCCTCCCCGTAGTACTTCCACGGGATCTTGCGATCAAGCAGCGTGTCCCCGACGGTGCGCACGGGTGACGGGGGGATCGTGAACGGCGACTTCGTTCTGTCGAGCACTGTGCCGTCGCCGTTATATCCCGGGTTGTAATTGTTGAGCAGGTAATAGTGCTTCGGCGCGCAGTTCGGCTTGGGATCGTAGGGCAGCGATTCAAGGTATTGGCGGATCGCGCCGACGCCGGGCTGGCCCGGGTCCGAACAGTTGCTATAGCTGCCCCCCGAGTAACCGTCCTGGGTGTACCAGTTGTTGGTGCCGGCCAACGGATCAACGTTCTCGATCTGATCCGACGGCGGCGTTGCCGCATTGCCGTTGCCGTCGGTGTAGTAGTACGCATCAGCCGCACCGATCATGATGCTGTTCGCCCCGGTTCCGCCCATCACCGGTTGGTGATAGTTATCGCTCATCGCATATTGCTGGGCCAGTTTCGTGAAGTACGGCATGTCGCCGTTGTTCACGTTGTAGAAGCCAAGCGCATTCGAGCCTTCGCCGGTGGTCTGATCGGTAAAAGGCGTCGGTTGCGGCTTGCCGTTGCTGCCCGCGCCGATGGTGGTTTCCACCCATGCGAACAGATCGCCGAGGCACCCGCTCGGATTCTCGCGGCTCGCATGTGCGACGGCACAATCCGCTTGCTGCCACGCCTGATAGAAGCGGTGCACCGGACCGCCCATGTACGCATCGTAGAGTGGCGGCTGCAATAGATATGGACCGCTCGGCAACGCGTTGTAGTTGGCCACCCGCGAATCCTTTACATCCTTCGGCAGTCCGGTCGCGCCGCTCAGCAACTGATCGATGTCGGACGCCTCGAGTGCCGTGCCTTCGGCCTGCACGGCCGCATCGTGAGTCGCGAAAGGTGGCGGACTTGCGTCGCTAGCCGCCGTCGGCGCACCGCCGGTATTGGGGGCCGGCAGCGGCATGTACGGGGTTTTGTTCGGCGGGACTAACGCAAATTTTGCCGGTCCAACCAATTGCGCTTCGTATTGCTGCGCCTGGTTGAAGTTCGGGCCCGGCGAACCATCTGCATTGACGATGCCCCGCGACAGCAGATTCCACACTGATTGGCCTTGCGGGGGTTGGTAGGTGCCGAACACGTGGTCGAACGTTCGGTTTTCGCCGACAACGATGATCACATGCTTGATTGGCGTTAGGGTCTGGGCCGCATGATCGTCCCTTGCCGCAGACACCCCTGTGGGCATCGTAGCGAATGCGAGCGCGGCCGCTCCCGCAACTGCTGACATCGAAAGTCGTAGGTACAGATTATTGCATCGTTGTGACAGGTGGAATGTCGCCATTTGCCGTCTCCTTACCGTTGGTTACAACGGTAAGACCTTAGGGTTCCTGCATGAACATGGAGAGTCGCTCGCATTACAGTTGGCTGTCGTCGGGCTGCCTGAGCGCATTGCGTCCACGATAGGGCGATTGATTACTGACAAGTGTCCGAAACGGCCGAACCATGGCTATGAATGGCCGGTTAACTACTTCGGCGGCCATGACATTTGCGCAGTGTTCCGGAAAGGACAGCGGCGGCGTGTCGATTGGCAATAGGCATGGCCGTCGCACGCCGGCGTCATATGCCTGCAACTGGCCAAACGCGCTGGGGCGCGGAACGCTCGCCTGACGGATGCAGATTCGCCGCACCCATTTCCTCATCATGCCCCTTGGGCTGAATCTGTCGACGGATCGTTTGATCGATCGATCCGGATTGATACGTCATCGGAAACTGAACGTCGCTCCGAAAGCGAGTTGTTCAGACCAGCGCGCGCCCTTACCATTCGACGATGGCCTCGTATCGAGTGCCGTCTTTCATCCGTCTAACGCATCACAGGACCCACCCATGACCCACCAGATCGTTTTGCTCCCTGGTCTGCTTTGCGACGACGCAGTGTGGTTTTGCGCCGTTTGCGAGATGCTATTCGTAACCCACGGGTGCGTGTCCCCTTCGTCGGCAACTACGTGCCAGCTGTGACCAGTATCACGGAAGGCAGGACAGGCTACCTATATCGAGATGTGGCGCGGTAGCAGTCCACCCCGGGACCTGCTAATCATGACACTCGATCCGATCTCGTTCACAAGCGGTCTCCTTGCTGTTTTTTTACTGCCAACCGAAGCACCGTATAGCTCGATTGTGAGACCGGCGGCGCAAATCATGAACTAGCGTCGTTCCGGCGTGACTCGCAGTCACTGCGATCCTCACCTGGATCGGCACACTTTTCGCAGATCAGCCGTTGCAGTGAGACTCGCCATCATCCATTGCAATCGCAGCTCTGCGGCATGCACAGCGCGGCGAAGCGCATCGCGGGACTCGCTTCGGTGGGCGGGAATACGCACCATTCACCATTGTCATGGCGGAAGAAAAACATCGACAGCATGCCGGTCGGGCGCCGCGTCTGCACCAGTGCATAGCGCCGCCGGTTCGCCGGCGTGTGCCCGAAGCGCATGACGCGGACGGGGTTCGCCAGTCCCAGGCCAAGCCACTTGTCGACCAGCGAGTGCAGGGAGTTATCGGCGGCGCGCATGACTGCTCTCCTTCGGCTGCAATGGATATACCGTGCCTTGACCCGGTGGCAGCGAACGCTCCTGATGGTGCGGGAGCGCTTGCACGGCAAAGATCCAAACTGCTGACCACGATTCAACAATAGCGGCGCCGGATAAACACAATCTGAAATCTGCATTACAAAAATTTAAGGAATTCTTAGGGTTGCCTTTAATGCGCAGCCGTACTGTGCCTCCAACCTATTCGAGCGACCCGTTCCAGGTGCTCGCGAGACCGTCGCGCATCGCATTGCTTTTTGCAGCGAGACGCCCAGCCCCTGGCTCCCGCCCGAGGAGCGGCAGGCGGTGCTGCGGCGGTTCTATCGCGCGGAGACGAGCAGGCATACAGCCGGCAGCAGCCTTGGGCTCAGCCTCGCCGCCGCCGTCGCGACGATGCACGCGTCGGCGCTACGCTTGAACGACGTCGCGACCGGCTGCAGCATCGCGCTGTATGGGCCGCGGGGGCGGAACGCAGCCGCACGGCCCCGCGCGAATAAAACGCTTCTGCTCAGTGCAGCGTACGCAGCGCTTCATCGACGAACGCATTGGTGTAGGTCCGATCGACCTTCACCGACCCGTAAGCCGGATTCGCCGCGGCGAGCACCTGCCACTCCTTCGTCGCGCCGTCGTCCGGCATGCGTCCGTCGTTCGCGAACATCGGGATCTCCTCCTTCAACACCTTCAGATAAGCCACGCGGTCCTTGCCGCTGATCTCCGGCGGAATGACAGCCAGGAGCTGCTCGGGGGAATGGGAATTGATGTACTGCAGCGTGCGCACGAACGCGCCGGCCAGGTGCCGCGCAATCTCCGGATGCGCCCGAACGCGTGCGCCCGACATGTAGACCGTGCTCGACGGAAACAGCGTGCCCAGACTCCGGCGCGTGCCGTCGACCGACGTCAGGTCCGCGAACACCGTGGCCACGCCTTTCGACTCGTAGAGATCCCCGTCGGGCGTCGGCGCTACGACGAAATCGGCGCTTCCGTCACGCAGCGCGTCGATGTTCTTCTCCTTGCCGTCCGTCCCGAGCCGCGTGTAATCGCCGATGCCGTGACCGCCCGCCAGCATGAGCGCGTTCGCGACCGTGCTCTTCGACGACCCGGCGCCGCCCGCAATGAAACGCGCGCCCTTGAGGTCAGTCACGCTCTGGTATTTCTCCCTTGCCTGGTTCGCGACGAGCACCTTCGCGCCCGGCGTCACGCCGAGCGTGACAACGGCCTGCGTATCGATGCCGTGCGCCTGGTTAACCACGTTGTGATGGTAGTAGGCGACCACCGCGTCGACCCGTCCGTCATTCAGCATGTCGGCCGTCGACACGTCGTCGCGGATGTTCATGACAGTCACGGCCATCTTGCCGTCGTTCAGATAGCCGAGACGCTCCGCCAGCACCACAGGGAAATTGCGGATGGCCTTAATCTCGTCGACGAGCAGGACGATGCGTTGCGGCGCCGCATCGGCAGCGGGCGTGGCCGGTTCGGCGGCGCTTGCCTGCCCACCGACCAGGCAAGCGGCAACGAGCGTAAGTGCGATTTTTTTCATCGGATCTTCCTTGCGAGCAGAGAGCTCATTGACTTACGGCGATGGGATCGGCGATCACCACCTGTTCTTCGGTGCGCACGTTCTTCTTGCTGTCGCTGATCGCTTTCCATTCAGGGTTGTGCGTCAGGCGCTCGCGGACTTTGTTCACCACCGCCTCGCGCGCGCTGAGGGCCGCCTCGTCCCTGTACTGCAGGAGTACCATCGCGGTCCACTGGCGGCCGGCCGGAAACTGGCTCGTATAAAGCGAATAGCTCGACAGGACGCCCTCGTCCATCCATCCCTTGAATTGCGGAATCACATAGGCGTCCGCGTACTTCTCGTAGTCGCCTGCTGAGACCAGTGTCTTGTACGGGATGACCACGTAGACCGGATTCGCCGCCTTCGCGTCGAGCGCCTCCGCGCGTTTGGTATTAACCGGCGTCGTATGGATTGAAGTCGTCACCGCGAGCGCCTTCCCGGACAGCGCCGCGGGCTGCGCCTGCTCGAGCGTACGCCAGCGGTACAGGTCGTCGGGCGTCGCGAACGTCAGCAAGGCCATTGCGTCCCAGTTGTCCGAATCGGCATAGCGATTGAACAGCAGGCTGTATTGCCTGATTCGCCCGTCGTGCTTCCAGCGCGCGAGCTCGCGCGCGGTCGAGTGCGCCAGCTCGTGGCGCAACGCGGGCCGGTTCGCGGGCAAGGTCTGGTAGGTGATGATCAGCGACAGCGCGTCGTTATCCGACGGCTCTGTCGCCCGCGCCGCGCTGGGGGGCAGCATGCCCGCCAGTACGACCGCGATGGCGAAGACACGGCCGATGGCCCGAATGGAGAAAAGATTCATGATGATTCGGTGAAGGTTGGGCATGGAAAGGGCTCCACGTTTGTTCAAAAATCGATCTTGGCCACCATCCGCACGCTGCGGTCCATTCCTGTGCCAAGCGTGCCGGTCTGCACCGAGTTCCAATAACGCTTGTTGAACAGGTTGTCGACGGCCACCCTGATGTCGACGTGCTTGCCGGCGATCCGGGTCGCGTAGCTGGCGCCGAGCGAGTAGATGGTGTAACCGGGGATGTAGCCCTGGTTCTGCGGGTTCACCGGGCGCTTCGTGATGAACGATGCACGCACCGTGAGCGACAGGCCGGGGAGCCAGAGCGGACGGTGCGTCAGTGCGATGTTGCCGATCCACTTCGGCGTATTCTCCGGCGTACGGCCCTTGATCGTCATGTCGAATTCCGGGTTCTGGACCGCGTGCAGGTACTGGACGGCTTCGGACAGCGACCACTGGCGCGAGATGTCCTGCGTGAGCACGGCTTCCGCGCCCCGGTATTCGATCGTGCCGTCGTTGGCGAAAATCTGCGTAGCCGGATTGGTCACCGCGTTCGCGCGCGTGATGTCGAACACGGACGCGCTGAACTGCAACCACCTGAAGTAGTGATCGCGCACGCCGAACTCGTACTGCGTCGACACCGCGGGCGCAAGGACCTGGTAGGCGTTCTTCGCGTTTGCGGGGGCGACGCCGCCATCCTCGATGCCTTTCATGTAGCTGGCGAACAGGGTGGTGGTCGGCAGCACGTCGTAGAGAATCCCGAATGCCGGAGACCCGACCCAGGTCGATGACGACACCACGCCGTCGTTCGACGACGACCGGCTCTCGCGGAAGCCGAGCAGCAACTTCCACTTCGACCCGATGCCAATCATGTCATAGGTATAGAGGCCGGTATCCGCGTTGACCTGCTTTGGCAGCGACGTGTCGGGATGGGTCGGCACCGGAGTGGGCAACGGGATGGGATCGAAGATGTTGACCCGCACCGGCAACACGATCGTGTTTTGTCTGGGTGTCTCGGCGATGCGCTCGCTGCGCGACACGCCAAACGTGATGTCGTGCGAGAGCGGACCCGTGGCAAATTGACCGAGCAGCTCTGCCCGCTTGTACTTGTTGAAGTAGAGCTGCCTCACCTCACTGACGGTCGGGATGCCGCCTGCCCCGGTGAACACGTTGTATCCGCCGATCCGGGTCGTCGAGCGCGAGCGATCCGAATCCGACTGACCGATTTCGACGAGCGCCTTCCAGCCGGGCGCAATGTCATAGTCGACCCGCCCCTGGACGTTCGTCGTCTTCGCGGAGAAAACCGCCCACGGGCCCGACAGCAGATTCCTCGGATCGGGCACGCGCGGCAACGTGATGTGTCCGTTGACCGCAGTCGGCAGGCTGATGCTGCCCTGCTCGACGACGTCCTTCCGATAAGTCTCGACATCGAACTGGAAATGCAGGCGGTTGGTGACCTGCCAGTCGGCGCCAACGCTGCCGAACCAGCCGCGCCCATTCGCACCGTGCACACCATTTTCGAGGTGCGTATCGGATGCGTTCACGCGGAGGCCGACCTGCTTTTCGCTGCCGAATCGATGGCTAACGTCGGCCGCGACGCCGAACTGCCCGAACGAGTTGCCGAGCAGCGCCACCGAGGCGACGTCCCTGTCCATCGGCGCGCGCTTCGTCACCATGTTGAGGATGCCCGCGGGGCTTGCAACGCCGAACATCAGCGCGTTCGCGCCCTTCAGCGTCTCCACGCGCTCCTTGTCCTCCGCCGGCACCGACATCACGTTCGCGGTCGGCAGGCCGCCGTTGAGCCGGTAGTTCGCGAACAGGTTGACCTTGATGCCGCGAATGCTGGCCGCGTCGGCAGGGCTGCCCGACGAGTTGGTCGGCGCGACGCCGGCCTGGTTCTTGACCGCGTCGGTCACGCCTTCCGTCGCCGTCTGCAGCGCGCCGGCGCCCATCACCTCCTTGGTCATCGGCAGCGATTGCGTGTTGCCGAGCGCCTGCGCGTCGAGTCGCGCCGTAATCACCGACGTCGCCGGCACGAGCTGCCTCGGTTCGTACAACGCCGCGGCATCGCGGATCCGCCCTCGCAATTCATCCCGGATCTTCTCGGCCTTCTTCACGAGCACCTCCTGGTCGTCGCCGACGCGGTACGGCATCACCACGCCGAGCGCGCCGATCGTAGCGCCGCCGGCGTCCTGCAGCGGCAGTTCCACTTCGAGGCGATCTCCTTCGCGGCCGACCTCGACATGCGGCTTGCCGGTCTCGATGACACGCCGGTCGTCCGCATCGGCAGGCTTGCCGATGCGCCCGATGTTCGACGCGATGATCGGATAGTCGCCGCCCCCGCCCGGGCGCGCCACGTGCATCACGAGCGCCATCACGTCGCGGCGCTTGCGGATCACCTCGTCGACGAGCGTCTGCGCGTACGGATTCTCCGGAATGCCTTTGGTCGGGAGCACCGGATCGAAGAGTTCGTTCCCGTAGCGGATCTGCCGGCTCAGCTCGTCGCGGATGAGTGCGCCCGCCCGGATCAACGCCTCCTTGTCGAGCCCCGACCCCGGCGGATACGGGAACGTCACTTCGACTTCGCCGATCACTTTGCGCGTGACGTCGAGCAGCGGCAGATGCACCTCGACGTTCTGGTCGCCTCGCTTGTTCACTTCCACGAACGGCGTACCGGTCTTGACCACGTCGAGATCGTCGGGGTCCGACTTCCTGCCGATCCGGTTCGCGGACTTGGCTGCGACGATGACGCTTTCCGCTCCTCCGGGGGGGCGCATATGAAGATCCAGCTCGACGAGCTCCGGGTGCAGCGCGACCGTGCGGTCCACCAGCTGCTGCGCGTAGAGCTTCGCATGTCCGGGCTGCGGCGCGAGTGCATTCTCGCGCGTGCCACCGTCGGCCTGCGCGTAGAGCGCCGGCGAAAACAACACCATGACGGCCATTGCCACCATCGTTCTTCCAATCACCACGGTCTCCTCCAGCTTGATTGGATTATTGGTCTTCGATCCGGTCCGCCGCGGCGGGCATCGCGCCGGATGGCACGATGCCCGCGTTTGCGCCGCCGGTCAGATGTCCAGCACCAGCAGATCCCCTTTCGCGCGCGAACAGCAGGGTGTGAAATGTCCGTGCCGCTCCCGTTGCGCGGCGGTCAGCACGCAGTCGAGATGGTCGACTTCGCCGACGATCACCCGCGTGATGCAGGTGCCGCAGACACCCTGCTCGCACGACGTCGGGATCCTGACGCCGTGTTCGGCCAGCGACGCGACGACGGACTTGTGCTCGGGAATCCGGTACACCTTGCCCGTGCTGACGAGCTGCACGTCGAACGCATGCGTCGCCATGGGCTTCTGCGCAATCGACGCGAAGCGCTCGCAGTGCAGCTGCCGCTCGGGCCAGCCGCGATTCCGTGCGGCGCACAGCACCGCATCGATGAACCCCGCGGGTCCGCATATGTACAGATGCGTGCGAGGCGACTGACTGTCGAGCACGCGCTCGATGTCGAAGCGTTGCTCCGCGCGTTCGTCGCTGAAGTGGAACCTGGCCCGGCCGGCGAACGGCGCCCGCACGAGCCGCTGCACGAACGCCGCGCGCGACTGCGAGCGTGCGCAATAGTGCAGCTCGAAATCGGCGTGGCGCCGCGCGAGCCGTTCCGCCATGCCGAGGATCGGCGTGATGCCGATCCCTCCCGCAAGCAGCAGCGAACGCGGCGCGGTCTCGTCCAGCGCGAAGTGATTGACCGGCACACCAATGTCGAGCAGATCGCCTTCGTGAACCCGCTCGTGCATGGCCGCCGATCCGCCGCGCGAATCCGCAACGCGCAGCACGGCGATCAGGTAGCGCCGCCGCTCGCGCGGATCGCCGCACAGCGAGTACTGGCGCACGAGACCGTCGCCAAGATGCACGTCGATATGCGCGCCGGCCGCGAACCGCGGCAGTTTGCGTCCCGCCGGATCCGTCAATTCGAACGCGCACACACCGTCGGCCTCGACCGTTTTCTTCGCGACGCGCACGGTCAGGCGTGCGTCGCTCGCCACCGGACGCCACGTGCGCCGCAGGACGTTCCGGACGCCGGTGTAAGCGAGTACCGGAACGCACAGCGCGCCGAACAGCAGCAACAGTCGTCCGAATACACCGCCAATCGCGCCGGTGTGCCACGACAACGCCCAGAAATACAGCTTGTGCCCGACGCTGCTCCGCGAATACGGAACGAACCGCAGCACCTTGCCCGTGTATGCGTCGATGAACAACATCGTACGTGCATTCGGATGCGGCGCCGCGCGATCGATCAGGTACATCTCTACCGGATCACGCGATTTCTCGGGGATGTGCAGCAGCGCATCCTGCGGGTCGGGCGACAGTGCCTGTGCGGTGCGCCAGGAGCTTTCGAGCGTTTGCCGCCTTGCGCCGTTCGCGGGCACGGCCGATTTCGGCGGACTGGCGGGCTGCGGTGAACCGGTGATCGCATAGATGCCGTGCGCGTACCAGTCGAACGCCCACGGCAGCCCGGTCAGCACCGTCAGCAGCAGGATCGCGCTGGCGTAGAGCCCGATCGTCCGATGCAGCCGATACGTGAATGCCTGTCCACGCGCGCCGGGTCCGGTCGTGAACGCGACTCGCCAGCCGTGACGTGAGCGTGGCCACCAGAGCGCGATGCCGCCACCGATCATCAGCATGCCGAACAGGAGCGCGCTCGTGCCGGTAATCACGTTGCCGTGCTTCATGAAGCGGAACTGATGAATCTGCTCGAGCGTGCCGAGCAGGCCACCGTAGCGCGAGCGTTCGCCCAACACGTCTCCAGTGCAAGGATTGAGGTAGACGAACACCTGATCGGTGAAGCGCACCATCGCGGACGGCATGCGCGGCGCATGGTGCTTGCCGGCGACCAGCCGAATGTAGTCGAGCGTCGCCGACGGACGGGATGCGGCCGCATTCGCGGTCAATGTGTCAAGCGGTACGCGCGCCGCGCAGGTCGGCACCGTCAGCAGATCGCGATTGAGCACCGGCTCGAGGCTGGGCCGGAATGCGATGGATGCACCCGTGATCGCCATCAGGAGAATCACGACCCCGACGGTCAGGCCGCACCAGCGATGGATCTGCAAGACGAGCGGACGGAATGCGGGTTTCATGGGTTGCCTGGGCGACGACTGTTGATGTCCATCATCTTTGTCGGCGAACCTGAATGAAGTCTGAATTCAGCGCAAAGTCGGGGTAAGTCCCAACTCATTGCGCGTGACTTATCGCCCCACGACCCACATGCGCGCTTCCAACCTGAAACAGACGCGAACGCTTCCTGAATTTGCGTTCAGAAAAATCGGGAAAACCCCCGCAGGGCCATGCTTCGCTTGTCACGGACATCCGCTTGCGCTAGCCTGAAATTCCCTCGCGTTCGCGCTTTTATCATGAAGATCCTTATCGTCGAAGACCAGCGCAAGCTCGGCCTGTACCTCAAGCAGGCGTTAAGCGAACGCGCGTATACGGTGACGTGGGTTGAAAGTTGCGCCGAGGCGCGCGAAGCGCTATGCGAGTCGAGCTATGACGTCATCGTGCTCGATCTCGGCTTGCCCGACGGTGATGGCCTGGAGCTGCTTCGCGAATGGCGCGCGGCCGGATTCAATGAGCCGGTGTTGATCCTCAGCGCGCGCGACGCCGTCGAGGATCGCGTCAAGGGCCTCGATGTCGGCGCCGATGACTACCTGCCCAAGCCGTTCAGCCTGGAAGAACTGCTCGCGCGCATGCGCTCGCTGCTTCGCCGCCAATCGTCCGTCAAGGAAACCGTGCTTCAGCATGAGGGCATCAAGCTTGACCTGCTGAGCCACACCGTCCATCTGAACGGCAAGCCGATCGATCTCACCAGCCGCGAGTTCGCGTTACTGGAAGTCTTCCTGCAGAATCCCGGCCGCATCCTGACCCGGACGCTGATAGCGGAGAAGATCTGGGAATCCCATTACGACGTCGACACCAACCTGCTCGACGTTTACATGAGCCGGCTGCGCGGCAAGTTCGAGGCGCCGCTCGGCAAGCCGCTGTTCAAGACGGTGCGCGGCGTCGGTTACCAGCTGCTATGAAATCCATCGGCGCGCGGCTCGCCATCTGCTACGTACTCGCTTCGACTGTCACGTTTGCGTCGCTGTTTCTTGCCGGAAGGTATTTCATCGAACATCACGCGATCCACGCGCTGGATCTGCTCAACCAATCTGAGTTCGAACAGATTCGCGCCGGCCAGACCGCGCTCGGCGCGAAGCCGACGGAGGCGGAGCTGCGCCAGCGTGTGCAGGCGATGATGTCCGGCAACCTGGAACTGTTCTTTACGGAGATCTACGGGCCCGGTGGCACGGTGGTGTTTCGCTCACCGGAGCTTAACGGTCGCGATATTGCCCCGTCGCCTCGCGACCAGGCGTTCAATGCGAATATCGATGGGCTGGGCGAACTGCGCGCGGGCAAGTTCGCGCTCGGACCGTACACGGTCGTGTTGGCAACGACGAAGGAGCACGTGCGCGTGGTGATGAGCGCGTACGAGCATACCTTTTACGGGCTGCTGATCGTCATGATCGCGGTCAGCAGCGTGATCGGCTACGGCTTCAGCCGAATGGCGCTGCGGCCGCTGCGGCTGATCCAGGACACCGCCGACCGCATCCGCTCGGACAACCTGAGCGAGCGCATTCCGTTGTCAGGCGCGCGCGACGAGATTTCGGACCTGGCGCGCCTGCTCAACCAGATGTTCGACCGTCTCGAAGCGTCGTTCGACCAGATCCGGCGGTTTACAGCTGAGGCCTCCCACGAACTCAAGACGCCCCTGACGCTAGTGCGCTTGCAAGCCGAGAAACTGGTCGTCGACGGTCAGTTGACGCCAGCGCAGGAACAGGCGGTGCAAATTCAGATCAAGGAACTCGCGCACCTCAACCGCATCATCGAGGACCTGCTGTTCCTGTCGCGTGCCGACGCACACGCGATTTCGCTCGATCTGAGGCCGCAGGACCCGGAACTGTTCCTGCAGAACTTCGCGCAAGACGCCCACGTACTCGCCGAACACCGCGAGCAGCGCTTCTTCCTGACCCATCACGGCAGCGGACAGGCCGCAATCGAGTCGAAATGGATCCGCCAGGTGCTCCTGAACCTGCTCAGCAACGCACTGGCGGCCTCCCCTCCGGGAAGCCGCGTCACCTTGCGTTCCACGCTGGTGAACCAATGCTGGCAGGTCCGCGTGGAGGACGAGGGTCCCGGCGTAGCCGCCGAACAGCGCGAGCGCATCTTCGAACGCTTCGTGCGCATCCGTCGTCCGGGCGACGAAGACAAGGGCAGCGGCCTGGGCCTCGCCATCTGCCGCAGTATCGTCGAGCTGCACGGCGGCCACATCTTCGCGGAGGCCGGGCCAGACGGCCGCGGCTTGTCGATGGTCTTCGAGATTCCCGCCGTCACGCCGTCCGACACCGCGGACAATACCCCCTTCAAAGCGCCGCTCCATTCCACCGACGCCGCCTGAGCATACCGCGGGCGCGAGTCACAGGTCGAGCTGATAACCGACGTAATAGGAGAAGCGATTAGTGTCGCTCACGTGAGTGAGGCCGCGCCCGGCGGAGAACAGGATGCGGTCGTGCTCCGTCAGCCCGTAGGTGCCGCCGAGGTTGAAGCCAATCGCGGACGGATCGTCCCTGGTCGCCGCCCCGGTGTAGAAGACCTCGCCGCCAAGCTGAAGTCGTTCGCCGAACTTGCGCAGGACGGCCCAACCGCCGGTCCAGTAACCCTTCCGTCCCGCATGGCGGTTGACGACGTATCCACCACCGCCGAACGTCGTCCAGTTACCGATCGTCTTCTGCGCCCACAGCGGTAGCAGCACGTGCGCGTGGCCGTCACCGAGGCTCAGGTGGTCGTTGCCGGACGGCAGTGTGACGCTGGGCGCGAACGCGACCTGCGGACGCCAGCCCGCCTCGTCCTCGGTGATGAAGCGGTACTTCGCGCCCAGTTCGGTATCACCGAATCCGTAATGGGTGCGATCTCCGGTTTCGTGCATGAACGCCATGCCGACCGTCGCGGTGATCTGCAGGTTCTCCACCAATCCGTAGTTGATCTCGAGACCCGGCAGCGTGCCGCTGTGACTGCCGGCGCGCACGGTGCCCGACGCGGCGGCATCGATCTCGAAATGCCCCCGTTCGACGGGTTCCGGATCGTCGGTCACGAACGGCGGGCCGGCAAGCGCGCCATGGCAAACCAGGCATGCGCCGAAGGCGAGCGCCGCCTTGACGAATCGCGCATGATACGGGGCGCGGTACGCGGCCGACTCCGGATGACGGGTGGACGACATGAGGCCGATTCTCCTGATCGAAGGGTGGCCGGCGCTGCGTGCGAGCGCCCGGCATGAGGCACGAGCGGGATGGGTCAGGACGGTTGGGGCGGGCAGATGCGCGGCGACGCGTGGCCGGCCGGCGCGAACTGCGGATGCCGCGCCGGTCCGTCAGACACGCGGACCGGCGCGGCGCGCGGGGATCAGTGGCCCGCGTCGGAGAACTGCGGCGGGCGCCATTTCAGGAGCTTGTTCTCGAGCTGCGTGAGCACGAACTCCGCACCCAGCGCGACGACGGCGAGCACGATCATCGCGGCGAACACGCCGGCCGCGTTGAACGCGCCCTGCGCGGTCGAGATCAGCAGCCCGATCCCTTGCTTCGAGCCGAGAAATTCACCGACCACGGCACCCACCAAGGCGAACCCGAAGCTCACGTGCAGGCTCGCCAGGATCCAGCTCATCGCGGCCGGCAGCACGACCGTCAGCGTCACGGCGTGCTTCGAGGCGCCCAGGATGTGCGCGTTCGCGATCAGGTTGCGGTCCGCCTCGCGCACGCCCTGGAACGCGTTCGAGAACACCACGAAGAACACCATGACGAAAGCCAGCGCGACCTTGGACGCCATGCCGAGCCCCAGCGCGATGATGAACACCGAGCCGAGCACCACGCGCGGGATCGAGTTCGCGATCTTGATGTACAGGCTGAAAACGTCGGCGAGCAGCTTGTTGCGGCCCAGTACGATCCCGGCGAACACGCCTGCCACGCTGCCGATCAGGAAGCCGAGCCCGGTTTCCTCCAGCGTCACCAGCACTTGCACCCAGAGCGGGCCTTGCGAGGTTCCCTCGGTGAGCCACTGCCAGATCTGCACGGCGATCAGCGAAGGCGTCGAGAAGAAGAAAGGATCGATCCAGCCCACGCGCCCGGCGAGTTCCCATCCGCCCAGCGTGACGACCAGCACCGCGAGCCGCAGCACATACACCAGCGTCTGGCGCCGACGTATGCTTGCCTGGGCCCGCACTTCCACCTGCCGCAGTTCGATCTCGTTCGATGCGGCTCCTGTCATCGGGATATTCATGCTTTCCTCAATGCGCCCCTGGGCGCTCAGATGTGGACCTCGTCGCGAAGATCGTTCCAGATCTGCCGCGACAGTTCGATAAAGCGGGGGGAATAGCGCGCTTCCGCGACGTCGCGCGGGCGCGGCAGGTCGATTTCGTACGACGTCTTGACGGTCGCCGGTCCGGACGTCAGCACGAATACCTTGTCCGCGAGCGCGATGGCCTCCTCGATGTCGTGCGTGACGAACACCACCGATGCGCCATTCACGCTCCACAGATGCAGCAACTCGTCCTGCATCAGCATGCGTGTCTGGACGTCGAGCGCCGAGAACGGCTCGTCCATCAGCAGGATCTCGGGTTCGTTGATGAAGGTCTGAGCCAGCGCGACGCGCTTGCGCATGCCGCCGGAGAGCTGGTGCGGATAGTGGCGTTCGAAACGAACCAGACCGACGCGGCGAATCCATTCCATCGCGCGCTCGTACGCCTGCGCCTTGTTCTCGCCGCGGTACAGCGGACCGGCCGCGATGTTATCGAGCACGCTCTTCCATGGGAACACCGCGTCGGACTGGAACACGAAGCCGATGCGGCGATCGATGCCGGTGACCGGATTGCCCCAGATCCTGACCGCGCCGGCGCTCGGCGTGGCAAGGCCCGTGATCAGGCTGAGCGTGGTGGATTTGCCGCACCCGGTCGGGCCGACGACGGCGCAGAACTCGCCCTTCGCGACGCGCATGCTGAAGTTCTGCAGCGCCATGATCGCTTTGCCCTCCGGGCTGACGAAGCGGCGGCTGACGCGGTCGAGTTCGATCGCCGGAACGTCGTTCGAGGCGGCGGCGGGATACGGCATGGTTGCCTGGGAGGCTGTCATTGGATTGCCACCTTTAGGAGACTGGATTCGACGAAACGCCCGCGACGGCTCGCTGTCGGGCCGTCACGCAGGCGCGGCTACTTGACCTGCGCGGCGTTGACGAACTCGGTGGTGAAGGTCTTCGACAGGTCGATCTTGTGCCCCATCACAGCTCTATCAAACGACCCGAGCACCTTGAGCACGGTGGGCGGCCCCGATTCCGGCATGCGGCCGTCGGCGATGAACGACACCTTGCCGTTGGCCAGCGCCTTCATGTACGACGCGCGGTCCCCAGCGTAGTAGTCGGCGGGCATCTGGGCGGTAATCTCCTCCGCGCTGTGCGTATTGATGTAGCGCAGCGTCTTGACGAACGCGTTCGCGAGTTTCTGCACCGTCGCCTTGTGCGACTGTACCCAGTCGTTCTGCATGTACAGACTGGCCGCCGGGTACAGGCCGCCGAGCCACTTCTGCGTGCTCTCGGGCGAGCGCAGATCGACCAGGACCAGTGCGTCACCGGTGTTGACGAGGCGCGAGACCGTCGGTTCGGTGGTCATGCCGCCGTCGATCTTGCCCTGCTTGAGCGCGGCGATGAACGTGTTGCCCGCGCCAACGGGCAGCGCCGTCATCTCCGACGTCTTCACGCCGTGCGACACGCCGAGGTATTGGGTTAGGAAGTTGGTCGACGAGCCAAGCCCGGTGACGCCAAGCGTCAAGCCGCGGAAGTCAGCGGGCGACTTTACCTTGCCGGCGAGCTTCGACGAGATCAATTCGACTTCGCCAGGCGTGTGGCTGAACTGTACGACGGACTCGATGTACTTGCCTTTCGACTGCAGGTCGATGGTGTGGTCGTAGAAGCCGACGACGCCCTGCACCGTGCCGGCGACCAGTTCGTTCTCGGCATCGACGCCCGCCGCCTCGTTGATGAGCTCGACGTCGAGGCCCTGCTCCTTGAAATAGCCGAGCCGCTCGGCGAGCTTGGCCGGCAGATAGATCTGCTTTTCCATGCCGCCGACCATCAGGGTGAGCTTCTCGGCAGCATGCGCAGCCGGAACCAGGGTGCCGAGCATCAGCGCGCCAGCGGCGATGCGCAGGACAGTGTGTTTCATGGGATGTCTCCTCCGGTTTCGATAGGTATGGCGTGCCGTTTTCCACATGGCGTTCGCGTCGCGTCCCGGATCAGGGACGGGTGGGCTCACGGAACGGTTTGAGTTATACGGGGCAACCTTAAAGTCAGGCTGAACGGAAAATGAACGCCTATTCAGGGACCGCCGGCGCCGCACGCGGCATGCGCCCGGACCGATCCGCGCGGCGCCTACCTGAGCTTCGCCAGCTCTTCGCGCGCCTCCGCCGCGTTCAGCGGGAAGTACGCCGAATAGCGCACCGGCTCCTGGCCGTCGCGGCTCAGGATGTAGCGCAGGAACGCTTTCACCGGCGGCGTCAGCGGACGGTTCAGGCGGATGTACATGTAGCGTGTGAGTGGATACTTGCCGCTCGCCGCATTCTCGGCATCGAGCGCATAGAACGGCTCGCCGTCCCGGCGCGCCACCGCCAGCGTCTTGAGTCCGGGGCCGCCTTCCTCGAGTCCGCCAAAGCCGATCGCGCCCGGATTCCCAGCGATCGCGCGCGCAGTGTCGTCGATCGATCCCTCGTGGACGGCGCTGTTCCACGCTCCGCCTGCCAGCACCATGACCTGCATCGACATCGCGTTCGGCGCGACGTGCGGCGGGATGTAGATCGTGATCGGACGGTCGGCCCACTCGCCGGTCAGGCCAAGCTGGCCCCACCGCGTGATACCCGGGTTCTGCCGCAGGATCGACGCCAGTTGCGCCAGCGTGACGCCGTTGAGCGGATTGTCCGGATGCACGAAGATCGCCTGGGCCGTGGTCCGTTGCGGCGTGTTGAAACCGCCACGCGCGACGCGGATTTCGAGCGGCGCCGCGTGACGGATTTGCGCATAGACAGCCCGCTCGTCCGGCCAGAGTTCGCGGCCCATCGGCGCCATTCCGGTGTCGCCCGCGAGCAGCGCGTGAAACCCGTTCAACGTGCCGAGGTGTTCCCATCGATCGCCCTTGCGCACGGCGGGCTGTACGTGCGTGAAGCCGTCGATCCACGTGTCCATCAGCGACTTCATCCCGTCGCTGCCGACGCTGTCGATCTCGCCGTGCAGGCCGGCCACGGGACGATAGACGGCCAGTTGCGCGTCAAGCGGCGGCAGGAAGCCGTCGAGCTTCGCGCGTTCACACGCGGCCTGCGCGGCGGTGAGCGGCGCAAAGCGTTTCTGCGCGGCGACGATCGCCTGACCCTCGTCGCTCAACGCAAACGCCACGAACGCCTTGACCTTGGGCGGCAGCGGCGCGCCGGGACGCCGGTTCACGGCGAGATAGGCCGCCTGCCCGTCGAGGCTCGCGACGCGAACGAACAGCGGCGACTTCATCATGTCGCCTGCGAACTGGTGCGCGTACGGCTGCAGCTCCGTCTGTAACGGCTCACGCGCGAGCGGTGCGATATCGGCGTCGCCGAACATGAGCGCGCCGAATGCGGTCGCACTGCCGGCGTGCCGCCAATGCGGCCCGCGATGGATCCCCGGCTGGCGTCGCTCGAAGGCGGCCAGCCACGCGTCGAGCAGCGGCCCCATCGCGTCGTCCCCGACGCTGCTGAGCGTTCCGCTCAGGTTCGGGAGCGATCGATAGGCCGGCAAGCCTGCAACGGTATCGGCCGCCTGCGCAATGCACGGCGGCATGAGTGCCAGACAGGCCGCAAGCAGGAGGCCGGCTCCGGTACGACGAGGACGCGCCGCGGGCGCGCATGCATCCTGCGAGCGCAATGGCCGGGACCAGCACGACAGGGGCGGCATCGATGACGATGCGCGCCGCAATGGAGAATCGAAAACAGGCACGGGGGTCTCCTGCCGGATGTGGAGAATGGCGCGCAGCGGGCCGGCTTCCGGTCAGGAACGCGGCCCCGCCATCGCGCCCGGAGAAGCTGCCCCGACGGTACGGCGGCACGCTGAAGCCAACCTGAATCGATGCTAAAAATTCGTTCATGCTCGGCAGGGGCGTTCCATGAACGGATTTTCAGAATGTCTTCAGATTGCGTTCATCCGGCGACACTATCGTTGGACGCATGGCATGGGCGTTGCGCCGTTCGCCGCATCTCGCGCAGGCCGGCGCGATCACCGCGTTTCAACTTTCGCGCCGCCTGCCTCAAAATGGAGCGGCAGTGGAATCACGCACGCTTTGAACAAAGGAGGAGACATCTCGTGAATCGAAACCAACCCCGTTGCGGGACGAACCGGCGCATGCCGCGCCGCCGTTCGGCTCGCCTGATCATTGCCACTGCCGCGGCGTCGGTCTGGGCGGTGGGCGCCGCGGGTGCCGACACCCCATCCACGCCGATGGTCGAGTGGGTTGTGCCCGCGCTCAAGACGGTGGCGCCGCAAACCAAGGAACAAGCCGACGATGGGATGAAGGTCGGACGCGCGCTGGCCGAGCCGGAAATCCTGCAGCCGCGCCTCGACGCGGCCCTGCCCGACTACCAGCCCCGCACCGACCTCAAGCTCGCCGGCACGTTCAGGGGCGCGGCTTCCGACGTGCTGCCGTCGCTCGTCAACCGCTGGATCGAAGGCTTCAGGCAGTATTACCCGAACGTCGACATCCGCATTTCCCCACCGTACGCGGGCAGCCTCGGCGCGAAGGAGCTGGTCAAGGAGAAGCTCGACTTCGTGTTCGTCTCGCGCGAGCTCAAGCCGGACGACGTCACCGACTTCAAGGCGAAGTTCGGCTACGGCCCGCTCAGCGTACCGATTTCCGGGGGCTCGTACCGGCATTTCGGCTTCCTGGACGCGATCGGCTTCTTCGTCAACAAGGACAACCCGCTGGAAAAGCTCAGCTACGACCAGATCGACGCGCTCTACTCGCGCACGCACCTGCGCGGCGGCAAGCCGATCAAGACTTGGGGCGACCTCGGTCTCACCGGGGAATGGGCCGACAAGCCGGTGCACGTCTACGCGATCACGCCGTGGAACGGGTTCGAGGAGTTCATCCGGCAACGCGTGCTGAGCGCCAACGGTCAACGCGGCGAGTGGCGCGACGACATCCATTACGACAAGCTCGTGTTCCCGCTCGCGAAAGACGTGGCCGACGATCGCTACGGCATCGGATTCTCGGGCATCGCCTATATCGACGCGCCCGTGAAGATGCTGCCGCTTGCCGCATCGGACAACGGTCCGTACGTCGCGCCGACGTACGAGAACGTCGCGCTGGCGACTTATCCGCTGAGCCGGCTGATCTATTTCAACACCAACAAGGCGCCCGGCAAGCCGCTCGATCCGGCCATCGCCGAGTTCCTCCGCTACGTGCTGAGCAAGCAGGGCCAGCAAGCCGTGATCGATCACGCGATGTACGTGCCGCTGCGCGCGCAGCAAGCGGATAGCTCGCGCGCGATGCTCGCCAACTGACCGCGCGCCGCTCGTCTCCCCCTCGCCAACCCGGCGCCGCTTGCCGGTCCCGCGCATTCCCGCCGGGCGGCGCCGATTCCTGGAGTGTCCACATGCACCGACCCATCCGCGCCGCCACGGCGGCGCTTTTGCTCGCCTCGGCCGTGTCTGCATACGCCGCCACGACCGCCGCGCCCTACGCGCAGCAACTCGTCGATGCCACGCTGGCCGCGCATCCCGAGCTGACGATCCTCGCGCTGCACGTCACCCCGCCGACCGGAAGCGACAACGTCATCATCGCGTCGAACATCGGCCGTATCGGCAAGTCCGCCGATGCCGACGACCTGGCCGTGCTCGACAGCGGCCAGCCCCGCGTCGAGGTGACGAAAACCGGCGATCTGTCGGTCGAGCTGCCGATGCGCGACGCCAACGGCAAGACGATCGGCGTTATCGGCTCGACATTCCGCTACGCGCCGGGCGTCGATCGCAACATGATCGTGCGCCGGGCCGAGCAGGTGCGCGACGAGCTGGCCGGAAGCACGCCATCGCTCGCGGCGCTGTTTCAACCCAGGCACTGACTGGCGTCGTCTGTCTGAAAATCTATTAAGGATACCTTCAGGTCGGGTTCAGCTTCATGGCCCACCATCGTGGCAAGGCGAAAGCATCGCCGATGCACGACGCGCGTCGGCCGGGCCGACCCACCCCGATACGCAGCACGCAACGAATCGTCCCGCCGAGGGCGAACTCACGAGTACATCTTCAATCAGGAGACGCACATGAAACAGACGCAGAGGGTTGGCGGGTTGCGCAGGTCTGCGGCGGCATCGGCCGCGGCAGTGATCGGCATCGCGGCGCTGGGCGCGCTGACGTCGCCGCCGGCATTCGCCCTGAAGTACGCGGCCGTCGAGCATCACCTCAAGGTCGACCCATCGATACCGATCTGGCATCCGGGCGAAGTCCAGTCCGTGCCGGAGGAAGACCTTCGTCTCGTCGGCGCTGACGTAATGGATGAAATCACGCTGGGGTGGATCAAGATGTATCGCAAGGCCTATCCGCGCCTGAGCGTCACCATGGAAGCCAAGGCGTCCGGTGCCGGCGGCCCGGCGCTGACCAACGGCACGGCGGACCTGGCGCCGGTCGGGCGCGAATTGCTGCCGGCCGAGGAGCAAGCCTTCGTCGACAAGTTCGGCTACAAGCCGTTCGCCATTCGCGTCGCGACAGGCAGTGTCGGGTCGCTCGGCAAGACGGCGACGTCGGTCGTGCTGGTCGACAAGGACAATCCGATCAAGGGATTGACGATGGCCCAGCTCGACGCGATCTATTCGAAGACGCGCAATCGCGGCCACGCCGAGATCACCACGTGGGGCGACGTGGGGCTCGGCGGCGAATGGGCCGACCGGCCGATTCACCTCTACGGCCTCAAGCCGGTCAACGGCATCGAATACTTCCTGAAGCTGAACCTGCTGGAAGGCGGCGAATACAAGGACAACATCCAGTTCGTCAAGGGCAAGGGCTTCACGCATGCGTTCACGGTGGCCGCCGAGGACATGGCGACGCATCCGGGCGGGCTCACGTACGCACTGCTGGCCAACGTCACGCCGAACGTGAAGGTCGTGCCGCTGGCAGCCAGCGAAGGCGGACCGTTCCTCGCGCCGACACTGCAGAACGTGTACACGCACAAGTATCCGCTCTCGCGCTATGTGTACATCTTCGTCAACAAGAAGCCCGGCGAGCCGCTGCAGCCGAAGATCAAGGAATTCCTGAAACTGGTGTTGAGCCGCGAGGGACAGGACGTGGTCGCGAAAGAAGGCGTCTATATCCCGTTGACACCGGCCGTCGTCAAGGAAGAGCTGGCGAAGCTCGATCAGGCGGAGTGACCATGCGACGCGCGAACGCGCAACCGCCGCCAGTCGCCGTGACGGCAACGGTCGTTGCGACGGCCTCCCAATTTCAGGCTGAATTTGCGTTCAGATCGCGTTAACGCTCGTTCAAGGTGGCGAGCCTACACTCGACTCGCACCTGCTTCCATGACGCCCATCGGGCAAAGAGAGGAGACACATGAAGATCCTGACCAAGACCCTGCTCGCCGCGACGCTCGGCCTCCTGTCGGCTTCCGCGCTGTATGCGGTTGACACCGCAGTCGCCGCGCCCGAGCCGCACGCCAGGAACTGGACGCCGCCGAGCGCGAAGATCTTTGCTCAGAAACTGTCCGAGCAAATCATGCAACAGCATCCCGAGTTACTCAGTGTGACTTTGCACGGCGTTCCTCCGGGTATGCAGGATGCCTACACGATGTTCGCCGGTTCCTACCTCGAGCGCATCGGCAATGCCGACGATCCGGACGACATCGACATCTCGAAAAAGGGCATCACGATCGTCGACCCGCGCTGGCATCGTCCCAATGACACGGTCAAGAAGTTCGTGATGATGCTGCCGCTGCGAGACGCGAGCGGCCAGAACGTCGGCGAGATCGTGCTCGCGTACAAGAACGACGGCGCCAATGCAAAGGGCGAGACCGCCTTCTTCCTCGCATCGACGGGCCTGCGTGACGCGCTGCAGAAGCAGATCCCGAGCTACGCCGCGTTGTTCGAACCCGCGAAGTAGCCGCGCGCACGGCCCGCCGTTCGCTTGCAATGCCTCGTCCCCGGCGCGCCGGGGACGAGGCTGTATTCAACGAGCCATCCCCATTCAGGAGTCTGACCATGCGTTTGCGAATTTCCGCGATCGTATCTCTGACGACGCTCGCGGCCCTGTGTGCGACGCTGCCGCACACTGCCTGCGCGGCGGCGCCCTCGGTCGATGCAGCCAGCCCGGCGGGCGCACCTCTGCGGCTGATCGGCAGCACGGCGTTGCCGGACTACAAAGGCGATTTCGACCACTTCGCCGCCGACGTTGACGGCGGGCGGCTGTTCCTCGCCGGAGAAGACGGCGCCACGCTCGAAGTATTCGATCTCGGCAGCGGCAAGCATCTGCGCACGGTCAAGGGTTTCGACCAGCCCCACGCCATCTTGTACCTGCCGGACCTGAACCGTCTGATCGTCACCGACAGCGGCGCCGGCATGACGCGCATCGTCGACGGAACGAGCTATCGCGTCATCGGTTCGATCCAGCTCACCGTCGGTGCGGACTCGATGCGCTACGACCCGTCGCGCCGTCACATGTACATTGTCACGGGCGGTAAAAACGCCGAGCCGAAGATGACGCGGACGATCGTCTCGGAGGTCGATCCGCGCACGGGCAGCCATGTCGGCGACGTGAATTTCGACAGCGACTTTACCGAAGCGATGGCGGCCGAGCAGCGCGGCCACCGTCTCTTCGTCAACGTGACGGGCAAGAGCACGCTTGCCGTCGTCGACAAGGCAACGCGCCAGGTGATTGCGAACTGGCCTATCCATGGCGCGGAACTGAATGCGCCGATGGCATTCGACGAGACCCATCGACGCCTGTTTGTCGGCACGCGCAAGCCGTTCAAGCTGCTTGTGCTCAATGCCGCGAACGGCAACACGATCGCGACGTTCGACGCGCCCCAGCGCACGAACGAAGTGATCTTCGACGAAGTCAACCAACGCATCTACATGGCCGGCGACGACTATCTTGGCGTGATCCAGCAGAAGGATCCCGGCCATTACGAGGAAATCGCACGCGTGCCGACGGCCAAGGGCGCCAAGACGGCGCTTCTGGTGCCTGCACGCCACTGCCTGTATGTCGCGGTCTCGCCTGGCGAATCAGGCGCTGGCGGAAGGCTGCTGCGCTTCGATGTGTTGCCGGGCACTGGCGTGAAGACGCCTGCCGGAATGTAAGTGCTTGCCACAGCTCGTCTAAATCCCAGAGCTCTACATCCGCGGGTGAAACCATTCTCGCGTAGCTGACTGTTTCTTGGCGCGGCAGGGACTTGAGAAACGCACTCGGACACTGTGCGCATGCTCGCGGTGCTGCTGTGGTTGTCGTTCTTTTTCGGGATGTATAACGGCGCGATGGTCGCGGCTCTGACTGAAGTCATGCCGGTCAACGTGCGCGTCGCTGGTTTCTCGCTCGCTTTCAGCCTTGCAACCGCGTCTTTGGCGGATTTACTCCCGCCGTGTCGACCTGTCTCATTCAAGTGACCGGCGACAAGGCGGCGCCCGGTTATTGGTTGAGTTTCGCACCCGTATGTGGCCTCGTCGCGACGCTTGTGCTCTATCGACGAGGCGGTGCAGCGGAGCGATCGGCGACCGTCGCCTGACGGGTCGCGCAAGGCACGCATCTCGTCGCGTGGCCCGCAGACCGGCCGGATAAAAGTGCCTATGCGCCCCGCGCCGAATGATTCGGTTCCAACAACCTTTGCTCGCGGATCGCCGCGTCCCGGCAAACCGGCATCTCACGACTGGGTTCACCACTGTCCGCCCGCAACGTGCTGTTTTGTAAGCAGGCGAAGTGCATTGCTTAAACTTCAGGAGACATTTCCATGCAAATCACCGGTATGTTGCACGGCGCGCGCCTGCTGCAATTCGTCGGATTTCCGGCGAGTGAGATCCTCGGCCCGGGCGCCAGCGAGGAGGAAGTCAAGGCGCTGATCGACCGTCATCGCCAGATCTTCATCAAGCCCGTCTTCAAGGGCGGAGTCGGCAAGAAAGGCAAGGCGGGTTTGCTTGGCCGCGCGACCGACCTGAAGACCGCGCTCGCGGAAAAGGAGCGGCTCTACTTCGCCGGGCATACCGTCGGCCACATCGAGGCGAAGGCGAATGGCGTCACCTTCGAAGCCGGTGTGCCGGCCACGCACGAAGTCTACTTCTCGATCACGGATTCCACCCGCTTTCGCGCACCGACCATGACGCTCTCCCACATGGGCGGCATGGACATCGAGGAAGTCGACCCGAAACAGGTGGCGATGGTGCCGTTCGATGCGCTGACCGGGCTGAAGGCGTTCGTCGTAGCGAATGCACTGAGCGAGATCGGCGCGCCGAAGGAGATCATTTCGCCGCTCGTGCAGCAGTTGCCGAAACTCTGGGAACTCTTTCACGACTTCGGCATGACGACGCTCGAGTTGAACCCGATCCGCATGCGCGAGGACAGGCACGGTCGCCTTACGCCGGTTGCGTGCGACTTCAAGTGCGGCTTCGATCGCGACGATCCGCGCTGGGCGCGGCTTGGCCTGCCGCCTCATCTGTTCGCCGCCGATTACTCGGATTTCGAGCAGGAGATCAACCAGCTTCGCACCCACCAGGGCCAGAGCAATGTGTATGTGATCAACGAGAAGGGGACGATCCTCGCCCCGACCTTCGGCGGCGGCGCCAACTCGCTCGTCACCGAAATGCTGGGCGACGCCGCGATCATCTCGTCGGATTTCGGCGGCAATCCGCCTTACGCGAAGATGAAGGAAGTGGCGCGCATCTGTTTCAGGCACTGGCTCGGACAGGCGAACGTGCTCTTCATCATTGGCGGCAAGTCCAATAACACGGACATCTACGAGACGCTGCGCGCCATGGCCGACGCCCTGCGCGAGCACTTCAGCGAGTATGGGCCGACACCGCTTTACGTGGTGCTGGGCCGGGGAGGTCCGAACCTCGTGCGCGGCATGTCGGCGCTGAGGGACACCTGCGACTCGCTGGGCCTGCCCTACCGGCTGTTCGGCTTCGACTCTGACATCAGCGAAGTGATCCAGTACGCACGCCAGGCGGACGCCTGGATGCGCGCCGGCGGCCGCGCCCAGATCGCAGCAAGGATTGGCGCGTCATCGAGGCAAACCGGAACGGCTCATGCCTGAGGAGATCGACATGTACAAGCAAGGCAGCAATACGTTCAGGTACTTCGTTGGCGTCAACTCACTCGCACAGATCGCCACGCGCGAGGATCGCGTGTGCGTGCTCAACATCCTGGGCGGTGAATCGTCGGACGTGACGCCCGTGAGTCACGCATTCTCGGGCGGTAACGTCGTATTCGGCACCGCGCCGGGCAAGGGCGGGCAAGTGCTCGCGACGCCGGCCGGCGATATCCCCGTGTACAACAACGTCCGTGAGGGCCTGCAGGCGGGACACCGGTTCAACTGCGGCGTCGTTTACCTGCCGCCGTCCGCGGCCCGCGACGGCGTCGCTGAGCTGATTCGCGTGAATCCCGAGCTGCGGAAGATTTTCATCATCACCGAGAAGATCGCGGTCCACGACGCCCGCGAAATCCGCGCGATGGGCCAGCAGGCGGGCATCGACATCTTCGGCGCGAACGGCCTCGGCGTCGCCGATTCGTGGAATCGCGTGAGGATCGGCGGAGCGCTCGGCGGCGACAGTCCTGACGATTCGTTGCGCAAGGGCTCGATCGCGATCTTCTCCAACTCCGGTGGCTTCAGCACGACGATTGCGCAATACCTGCGCATGGGTGGCTGGGGCACGTCGACGGTCATCTCGAGCGGCAAGGACGTCTACATCCACTATGCCGCGCCGGAATTCGCGTTCGCACTCGCCAACGATGCGCGCAGCAAGGCTGCGGTGCTTTACTGCGAACCGGGTGGCTACTACGAGGCCGATGCGGTCTTCACGAAGCCAGTCGTCGCGTGCGTCGTGGGTCGGTGGAAGAGCCGCCTCACGCGGGCAGTCGGCCACGCCGGCGCGATGGCCGGCGGCAACGACGATGCGCAAGCCAAGGAACGCTGGTTCATGCAGAAGTTCGGCGTCGAGCGCCTCTTCACGCCGGATGATCCATGCTGCTCGACGAAGGGTGCCGTGGTGACGAACATCGCGCACATCCCGGCCGCGCTGAGCGCCGTGATGCGCGCCAACGCGACGATGCCCGATTTCGAGTCGGAGGGCAGTCTCGCACTCAAGCCGTGGTTTGGCTCCGATCAGGGCATCGCGCTGCCGGAGGGCCTCGGGATTCCGGTCGTGGAAGCTGTTGCGCCGTATAACGAGCAGGTCCATCAGGTCAATCGGCAGATCGGCGTGATCGCTCCGCGCCAGGCGCTCAAGGACGCATCGGGCGCGTCGCAGATGGATGCGAAGACGCAGGTGAGCAGCCTGCACGGCGCGTCGATGCTGGAGGCCGCGACGCGTTCGCTCGAAGCGAACGTCGGCCTTGCCCTGCTGCACGAGTTCGGCGGAGAAAACGACGAAAAACTCATCGATGTCGCGATCGCCGCATTCGTCAATCTGCACGGCAGGCCGGAACTCGCGGCGGCGCAAGCAGCACGCGAGGCCGGCAATGCACCCAACGCCATTCTGGCCGCCGCGGCGTCGATCGTCGGGCCGAAACGTCAGCGCGCGGCGCGGGACGTCACCAGGTGGCTGATCGATCGTTTTGCGGCCGCTGGTCTTGCCGACGCGCTGAATGAAACCTTCGACGTCGCACGCATCGACGCAAGCGGCTGTGAACAGTTCTTCACCGACTCCCGCGATCCGCTCGCCGAAGCAATGCTCGCGGGACTCGCCGCGCGCGGCGCGAAATCGGCGTTCGTGCGCTGGCTCACGTCTCAGCCCGCTCACCCGACCGGCGACGCGGTGCTGGCCGCGATCACGACGACGCTGGCGTGGGGCCCGCTCATGCGCAAGCGCATCTCGCGCGTGACCGCCGAAAGCCTGCCCTGGTGGAGCATGCTGTTTGGGACGCTGATCGGTGCATCGGCTGACGCATCGCGGCATCGCCCGGACGGTTTCTGCGGCTTCTCCACCGACGAATTGCTGAACGAGCGCAGTCTCACCGAAATCGGCTTCGCCGCGCTGCTCAACCTGAAGCCGGGTCCGGACGACCTGTTCGCCTTCAAGACGCTCGTCGGTCTGCTGCTCACCAACGGTCCGGGAGCCATCTCGGCGCAGGGAGCAAAGGGCGCGGTATCCGCCGACGGCCCGGAAAGCCCCGAGCGCGTGCAACTCAACAAGGCGCTGGTCGGCTTTCTCTCGCATACCGGCTACACGCACGGCGGGAACGGGTACGAGGGTATCGCGTTCCTGATGGATGCTTTCAGGGAAACCGCGCTGGACGATCCGTCGAAGCCCGGCCACGGCGTGGACCTGCGCTCGCTCGCCGAGCGCTCCGTCGAGCGCTATGCGCAGTACAAGGCGCGGCAGAAGCATGCGGGCAGCCTCGATATCGCGAAGCTGCCGGGCGTGAACCATCCCGTCTTCAAGGACAGACCGGTCAACCACGACCCGCGCGAAGTGTTCATCGCGGAACTGTGCGGGAAGCGTGGGGAATATAACGTGTTCCATGCGTACTACCGCGAGCTGGTGCAGGCGTTGTTCGAGGCAGGCGTCTCGCGCAACGTCTATTGCGTCAATGTCGATGCGGTGATCGCCGCATTGCTGCTGAAGATGCTGTGGCAGCCGCTGCAACGTGGTGAATTCAGCGAGTCCGATCTGGAGACCGCCGCGTTCACGATCTTCCTTTATCCGCGCATGCTCGGCTGCGCGGCGGAAATCGACGATCATCTCAACCGCGGACGCAACATGGACACCCGAACGCCCGCGTCCCAGTGCCGCTTCGTGGCCTGAGCGCGAGTCTTACCGGCGCGGGACAAGGCAACCACGTGGCTGCTGTGCTTTAGGGCAGTTGCGGGCTTTCTCCCGCGTCCATTGATAACCAGCGGACATCGATCGTTCCAAAGACGACGTTCGCTCGAATGCCGCACGCGGATTGCGCGCTCGAGCATGTAGACAGGGCGGCTCAGAGCCGACCACAAGATGTTGACCGCATCGGGGGCCTTCCGGAAGCCACCCAACTATACGACGGCTCGAAACGCCTGCAAATCATCCAGGTCGAAGTTGACGCCCCAGGCCATCCTCTGCGTAGTACAGCGGCTGTTGTGCATGATGCTGGCCAAAGTGGCCATCGGGACCGACGTTCTAGAGCGCCGACAATTGCTGCTGGACCGAATTGCGAACGTCCGTATTCGGCGCCTGTATAGAATTCAACTATGTATAGTTTGTTGGCTGCGAATTCGTGTAATGTAGGTGCAGCGCGGCTGGCGGCGGGCTGGTTAGCGATCTTCCAGACATAGTTTCGGCATCGGAGTCCAGTGGTGGTCCTACTTCAGGAGACCGCCATGAAAAACGTCCGACTTCCTCAACGCTGTTCACCAACTGGCTCAACGAGCGGCCCTTGGCGCCTCATGTCGATGCGTTCGTGCAGTACCTGGCGGACCGCGGTGACGGCGAAAAAGAATGGAGGCAAGTTGGTTGGTCAGAAGCCGCCGCTGAAGCCGAAAGACGTCTGGGCAATCCGGATTCACCTCCAGAACGCGCACGCGGTTCGTGATCTAGCGCTATTCAATCTTGCGATCGACAGCAAGCTGCGCGGGTGCGACCTCGTCAACCTGCATGTCCGCGACGTAACCCACGGCAATCAGATACTGCCGCGCGCGATGATAATGCAGCGTAAGACCAAACGACCCGTGCAGTTCGAGGTCACAGAGCCCGCTCGCGCTGCGGTCGCTGCATGGATCGAGAAGGCTAAGCTGAGGTCCGACGACTATCTTTTCCCAAGCCGCCTTTCTCGGTCGCCGCATATCTCAACGCGACAATACGCCCGGAAGGTGTATCAATGGGTCGCCGCGATCGGCCTTGATCCGACCGCTTACGGTGCACACTCAATGCGTCGGACGAAGGCTCCTTTGATTTACAAGCGGACGAAGAACCTCAGAGCGGTCCAACTTCTGCTGGGACATAGGCTCGAAAGCACCGTTCGATACCTCGGCATAGAGGTCGACGATGCGCTCGAGATCTCAGCGCAAACTGAGATCTAAAAACACGCCGCGGCCGTACGACAGGCTGTTTGGGCGGATTCAACCGGTCGATGCAATAGTTCGATGACACCCATCATCCTCGCATCTGACAAAGGGTAGCAATCCTTTCCCGCAGCGCACCTCCCGCCGAATTCCAGATTGCGCGCTCTGGCGTGTGACGGTTAGGGTGAGCGCGTGCATGGGGCGCCAATCTGAGCGTTTTTTTCGCGCAAGGCTCTATGTAACAAAAAACAGTACGCGGAGCAGAAGCTTAGGCCCGCCGAGAACCTTACGGAGCGAGGTCAATGCACCGGCAGGTTATCGATCATCGGCTATCCGCAATATGACGTTGGGTACGTTGGGCGGGTTTGAACAGGCTGATCTCGCAACCAACGTTCGTGTCGTGGAACGCCAGCATCATGCCGTGCATGCCGGCTACGGCGGTGGCAAGACTGAGCCCCAGGCCGCTGCCGGGCGTATGACGGCTCGCCTCTCCACGATAAAAACGGCGCAGGACGGCATCGCGCTCGGTCGGTGCGATGCCTGGTCCATCGTCCTTGACCGTCACGCCGGCGCCTCTTGTGTCATGCCACAGCGTGATACGCACGGCTCCGCCATGCGGTGCGAACTTGACGGCATTCTCCACCAGATTCGCCAGTGCCTCGAACAGCAGATTCGGATCGCCCTGGATCTCCAGCGGCCCGGACACGGTGCGCTGCAGTTCGAAGGCAATCTGCTTGTCTTCGGCGGTCGGCTCGTAGAATTCGAACACGTCGTCGGCCACCGCGGCCAGATCGACGCTGGTGAAGCCGGCGCGGCGCACGCCGCTTTCGATTTCCGAAATGCGCAGCAGGGCGTTGAAAGTGCGTAGCAGGCCGCTGGTTTCCACGATGGTTTCATCAATGGCCGCGCGATACTCTGCCTCGGTTCTGGCGCGCCGTTGCGCACGTTCGAGTCCGCCGAGCACCCGCGTAAGCGGCGTGCGTAGATCGTGCGCAATCGCATCGCAGACGCCTTTGACCTCGTTCATCAGGCGCTCGATTTCGTCGAGCATCCCGTTCACGACGCCGACCAGGCGATCCACGTCGTCGCGTTTCGAATGCACCGGCAAACGCCTGCCGAGATTGCCGGCGACGATTTCCTCGATCGACGCGGTCACCGCATCGAGCCGCCGCATCGCCGAAACGCCAATCAGGGTCGCCCCGATCAGGCCGATCACGAGCGTGATCATCGCGGTGGAGAGCAGCGCATGCAGCAGTTCGTCGTCGAAGTGGTCGAGCTCGAGGGTGTTCTGGCATTGTAAAGCGATGCGGTTATCGGGCACGTGCGCGGCGATGCATCGGCCAGGCGGGTGGCCCGGCAGATTTGCGAGACGCATCGAAAACGGCTTGCCAAAGACGGGGATGGCCGGCAGATCGCCCGGATAGCCGCCGGCAAGATGTTTGCCGCTGGCTTCGAACAGGCCGAACGGGCGCTGGCGGCGCGGATCGAACTGGTTCTGATGTTCGAATCGCGCGACCAGTTCGTCCGGCGCTTCGCGTTTCAATTGTGCGTGCTCGCGAAGCAGCCAGTCGTCGATGCGCTCCTGTTCGAAGCCGGTGATCTCGCGGTACAGGTAACCGAACAGCAGCAGCGCGATCACGCCGAACAGCACCAGAAACAGCGTGGCGAGGCGAAAGCCGGTGGTGCGGTGCAGTTCAGTCAGGCGCATGTAGCATGTACCCCGAACCGCGCACGGTATCGATCATCGGAGCCGTCCCGTCCGGGTCGAGCTTCTTCCTGAGACGGCTGATGTGCACGTCGATCACGTTGGTCCGCTCGTCGAGCCGGTAGTCCCATACCGCTTCGAACAGCATGGTCCGGCTCACCACCTGACCCTGGTGCTGCATCAGGTATTCGAGCAGCCGGTACTCGCGCGGCAGCAGCGGTACCGGGCGGCCGGCGCAGGTCACTTCGCGTTTGAGCGGGTCCAGACGTAACGGGCCGACCTGGTACTCCTGCACAGCGGGCGCCGCCTCGCGCCGGCGCATCAACGCATCGAGCCGCGCGGTCAGTTCGATGAACTCGAACGGCTTGGTCAGATAGTCGTCGCCGCCGGCGCGCAAACCGCGCACACGTTCGTCGACCGCGGACAGCGCGCTCAGGATCAGCACCGGCGTGAGCACGCCGGCGCTGCGCAACGCCGACAGCATGCCGAGCCCTTCGAGGCCGCCCGGCAACATGCGATCGAGCACGATGGCGTCGTAACTGTTGGCGACCGCGAGCATCAAACCGTCGCGGCCGGTGCTCGCGGTTTCGACGCGGCAGCCGTGATCGGTGAGCGCTTCAACTATCTCTGCGAGAGTCTGCTCGTCGTCCTCGACGACCAATACGTTCGACATGCCTTTTTCCAGAAATGAGCGAGCGTCGAACCTGCGCTAGCCGGCCGATTTACACTAGGCTCGTACCTATGATGTCCGCAGTATGCCGCGCGAAGCTGCACAGGCGTTTCGCGCCAACATGAAAAAATTTTAATGTAAGCCCCTTAACGTAAGCCGCAGCGTATGCGAATCCTGCTGATCGAAGACGATACGCGCGCCAGCCAGTTCCTGGCGCGTGGCCTGAGCGAGAGCGGTCTGATTGTCGACACGGTGGCCGACGGCGCGACCGGGCTCGCCTATGCGCGCGAGGGCATCTACGACGTGATTGTGACTGATCGGCGCTTGCCGGCGCTCGACGGCCTGGCTCTCGTCCAGCAGTTGCGCGCCGGCGGGGATACGACGCCGGTGCTGATGCTGTCGGCGGTCGGCGGCCTGAACGAACGGGTGGAGGCGATTCGCGCAGGTTGCGACGACTATCTCGTGAAGCCGTATGCGTTCGTCGAAGCGCTGGCCAGAATCGAGGCGCTGGCGCGGCGCGCCGATCGCAGCAGGATGAGCGAGCGGCTCGAATGCGCGGATCTGGTACTCGACACGCGGGCGCGGACCGCAAACCGCGGCGGTCGTGATCTGCGCCTGCAGCACCGCGAATTCCTTTTGCTCGAATGTTTGGTGCGCCGCGAGGGGCAGGTCGTGACACGCAGCATGCTGCTCGAGGCGGCCTGGAATTACGATTTCGAGCCGCGCGGCAACATCATCGATATGCACATGCATCGGCTGCGGGCAAAGGTGGACCGCGACTTCCCGCTGGCGCTGATTCATACCGTGGTCGGCGCGGGATACGTGCTGAACCCGGCGCCCTGACACGCGCGGAACGCCCTGCAAGCCCCGGCTCGGCGCGCCGACGCGGCATGTTGCGCCGCATTAAATTTTTTTAATTAATGGGCGAAAGCGCCGACAGGACCCGCTGGCTAATCTGGCGACACTTCTAGTTGCCGGAGCGTTCTCCAATGTCAGGACTGTCCCGTTGGGCGCCGCTTTCGCGCGCCGTCAGTCCAGCTGCGCGCGTATCGTGCCTGCGCGCCGCCGTATGTGCGCTCGGCCTCGCGGTGCTCGCCGGCTGCTCGCTTGTGCCTGCCTATCAACGGCCGGGCGCGCCGCTGGCGCAATCCTTCGACGGCGCGGCCGGTGGCTCGCTCGCCGCTACCGTGCCAGTCAGAAGCGGCTGGTGGCGCGAGTATCACGACCCCGCGCTCGACGCGCTGGTCGATCGCAGTCTGCGCAACAACTTCACGCTGGCGTCCGCGATTGCGAGCGTCGAACAGGCGCGCGGCAACGCCGAGCGAGCCGGCGCGCCGCAGTATCCGTCGCTATCGCTCGGCGCCAGCTTCGATCGCAGTCATCAGGGGCGCGGTTCGACCAAGAAGACCCAGAGCCTGTTCGCCGAAGCCAGTTACGAGGTGGACTTTTGGGGCTTCAACGCCGCCAACGCCAGCGCCGCCGACCTGCTCGCGCGCGCCTCCGGGTTCGATCGCGATACGGTGGCGCTGACGCTGACCGCTTCGGTCACCGACACGTATTTTCAGGTGCAGGGTCTGCGCCGCCGGCTCGCGATTGCGCGTTCCATTTCCGACGATGCCGCGCACATTCTGCAACTGCTGATCGCACAACAGCAGGCGGGCGTAGCGACCGAATTGCAGGTGCAGCAGCAGCGCAACGCGCTCGCCACCTTCCAGGCGGCCGTGCCGGCGCTGCAACAGCAGCTCGATACCAACATCCATGCGCTTGCGGTGCTGGCGGGCACCGCACCTGAACAATTCACGGTCAGCGACGCCGCGCTCGCCGACATCCCGATTCCCCAACCGCGCCCGAATCTGCCCGCGAGCCTGCTGGAAACGCGCCCCGACATCCGTTCGAAGGAAGCGCAGTTGCAGTCGGCGAATCAGAGTGTCGGCGCGGCGCGCGCGGCCTTTCTGCCGAACATCGTACTGACCGCGGACGGCGGGCTGGGCAGCAAGTCGCTGTCGCATTTCCTGTCGAGCCCGTTCGCCAGTCTCGCCACCTCGCTGGCGGCGCCAATCTTCGACGGCGGCGCGCTGCGTGGCCAGTTGCACGCGAGCCAGGCGGCCGAAGCGAAGGGCGTCGCGGATTACCGCCAATCCGTGATAACCGCGCTGCAGGACGTGGAGGACTCGCTCACGGCGGCGCAACAGCAGCAGCTCGCGGAAGTCGCTGACCAGAACGCCGCCGACGCCGCCCGCAAAGCCGCTACGCTCGCGCAAGCCCAGTACAAGCTCGGCACCGTCGACTTTCTGACCGTGCTCGACGCGCAACGCACGCTGTATCAGGCCGAAGACACGCTGGTGCAGGCACGGCTCGCGCGCCTGCAAGCGTCCGTGAGCCTGTTTCGCGCGTTCGGCGGCGGCTTCGGCGTGACCGACGATAGCGATAGCAGCACCGCCTCCACCTCTACGTCATCCCGCTCATGAAATCTGCACACCTTCCGAACCACGAGGCGCCCCGCGGACGCGGCCGCGCGCCGCTCATCCTGGCATTTGCCGTCGTTGTCGCGATGTTGGCGGTGTGGTTCTGGCCGCGGCACCCGGCGGTCAAGGCGGCGACCGCCGTGCCGGTCAACGCCGGTCATCCGGTGAGCCGCGACTTTCCGATTCGCGTCGCCGCGGTGGGCACGGTGCTCGCGCTCAATACCGTGGACGTCAAAGTACGTGTCGACGGGCAATTGCAGCGCGTCGCCTTCACTGAAGGACAGGACGTCAAAGCCGGCCAGTTGCTGGCGCAACTCGATCAGGGACCGCTCACTGCCCAGTTGCATCAAGCGGAAGCGGCGCAGCGCAAAGACCAGGCATCGCTCGATAACGCGCGGCTCGATCTCGCGCGCTACTCGCAACTGGTCGGCATCGGCGCGGCGACGACTCAGGCGGTGGACACCGCGAAGGCGCAAGTCGAAGCGCTCTCCGCGACGGTCGCTGCGGACGCCGCGCTGGTGCAAAGCGACCGGCTGCAATTGAGCTTCACCACGTTGAGCGCGCCGTTTACCGGACGCGTCGGCGCACGCGAGGCCGATATCGGCGCGATCGTTCATCCGACTGACACCACCGGCATCGTCACCGTCACGCAGATGGAGCCGATCACCGTGCTGTTCTCCGTGCCGCAGGACGTGCTGCCCGAACTGCTCGCGAATCAGGCGAAAGCGCCGCTGGCGGTGAACGTGACCACGCGTTCCGGCAGCACGCCGCTCGCCGACGGCACGCTGGTGTTCATCGACAGCACGGTCGATCCTACGACCGGCCAGATCAGGCTCAAGGCTTCGTTCACCAACCAGGACCGCAAGCTGTGGCCCGGCGAGCTGGTGAATGCGCGCGTGCTGGTGCGCACCGATACGCAGCGGCTCGCGGTGCCGAGCCGCGCGGTGGTGAACTCGCAGAACGGCACGCAGCTCTATTTGATCGCCGCGAACGGCACCGCGCAGATGCGCCCGGTGCAAACCGGTATCACCGTCGATGGCATGACGGAGATACGCAGTGGCATCGCGCCCGCGGATCTCGTCGTGTTCGATGGCCAAAGCCGCTTGAACCCGGGCGTGCATGTGACGGCCACCACGGTTCCCGCCAGTTCCGAAGCGCCGCCCAACGCGAATCTGGCAGGCAGCCAGACTGATCAGGATATTCCCTCATGAGCCTCATGGAACTGTTCATCAAGCGGCGCATCGCGACGAGTTTTCTGGCGATCGCAGTGCTGCTGGTCGGCGCGGTGGCGTATTTTCTGCTGCCGGTCGCGCCGCTGCCGCAGGTCGATTTTCCGACCATTCAGATTGTCGCCAAGTTGCCCGGCGCGAGCGCGGAAACCATGGCGACCTCGGTGGCGACACCACTGGAGCGGCAACTTTCGCTGATTGCGGGCGTGACGCAGATGACGTCGTCGAGCTCGCTCGGCAACACCAGCATTGCCGTGCAATTCGATCTCTCGCGCGACATCAATGGCGCGGCGCAGGATGTGCAGACGGCGATCAACGCAGCCGGCGGCACGTTGCCGAAGAACCTGCCGAACCCCCCGACCTATCAGAAAGTCAATCCGGCCGACTTCACGTTGCTGTCACTGGCGCTGACGTCGCCCTCGCTCACGCTCACGCAACTCGACAGCTACGCCGAAGACTATCTCGCGCAACAGATCTCGCAGATGCCCGGCGTCGGTCTCGTTGATTTCCACGGCCAGCAGCGGCCCGCAGTGCGTATTCAGCTCGACCCCGACAAGCTCACCGCGCGTGGCCTGACGCTGGAAGACGTGCGCTCGATCGTCGGCGTGCAGACGGTCAATGCACCGAAGGGCAGCCTGAACGGTCCGGATCGCTCGGTGATCTTCAACGCGACCGACCAGATCACGACCGCCTCGCAGTATCGCGATCTGGTGGTCGCGTACAAGAATGGCGCGCCGATTCGCGTGTCCGATCTCGGCACCGTGTTGAACGCCGCTGAGGACAACCAGCAGGCCGCATGGCTTCAGCACGAACGCGCGATCATCCTCGATGTTCACAAGCAGCCCGGCTATAACGTCGTGCAGACGATCGCCAACATCACGGCGAAGCTGCCCGCGCTCGAAGCGATGCTGCCCGCGGCCGCGCATTTGCATGTGGTGGGCGATCGCACGCAAACCATCAACGCGTCGGTGCACGACGTGCAGTTCACGCTGATGCTGACGATCGCGCTCGTCGTCATGGTGATCTTCTCGTTCCTGCGCAACGTATGGGCGACCATCATTCCGAGCCTGACGATTCCGCTGTCGCTGGTCGCCACGTTCGGCGTCATGTATCTGCTCGGCTATAGCCTCGACAATCTGTCGCTGATGGGCTTGACCATCGCGGTAGGCTTCGTGGTGGACGATGCGATCGTCGTGATCGAAAACGTCATGCGGCATATCGAAGACGGCGTGCCGAGAATGAAGGCCGCCTTGCTTGGCGCGATGGAAGTGCGCTTCACGATCATTTCGATGACCATCTCGCTGATCGCCGTGTTCATCCCGATCCTGCTGATGGGCGGCATCGTGGGCCGGCTGTTCCGCGAATTCGCAGTGACGGTGAGCGCCGCGATAGTGATGTCGGCGCTGGTATCGCTGACCGTCACGCCGATGCTGTGCGGCTGGCTGATCCGTTTGCCTGAGCCGGATGGCGGCGGCCGGATGCGCAGGCTCGAAACATGGCTCGAAGCCGTCTTTAGCGCAGTAGAGCGGCGCTACGAGCGCGGCCTCGATTGGGTACTGGACCGCCAGAAGCTGATGCTGGCTGTCACGGTGGCGACGATCGTCGCCACCGGCGCGTTGTTCGTCGCGATCCCCAAGGGATTTTTCCCGCAGGAGGACTCCGGTCTGATCATGGGCGCCGCCCAGGCCGCGCCGGATATTTCGCCCCGCTCGATGTCGCAGAAGATGCAGCAGGTGGGCCATATCATCGAGGCCGACCCCGCCGTCGACAACGTTTACTACTGGATGGGTCCTAACCCGACCGTGAGCCAGGGGCGCGTCATGATCAACCTGAAACCGTTCGCTCAGCGCAAGGACAGTGCTGCGCAGGTGCTCAATCGTTTAAAGCCGCAGTTGGCGAAGGTCATGGGCATCTCGTTGTCGATGCAGGTCCGGCAGGATATTCAGGTGGGCGGCCGTATCAGCGCCGCGCAGTATCAGTACACGTTGCAGGACCCTGACATCAACGAGTTGAATCACTGGGCGGGCGTACTGACCGATCGCCTGTCGAAGCTGCCGCAATTGGCCGACGTCACGTCCGACCAGCAGGCCGCCGCTACCAGCGCGACACTCGTGATCGATCGCAGCACCGCTTCGCGTTTCGGCATCACGGCGCAAGCCATCGACGACACGCTTTACGATGCATTCGGCCAGCGGCAGATTGCGACGCTCTTCACGCAGCTGAATCAGTACCACGTCGTCGAGGAAGTCGATCCGCACTTTCAATTGACGACGGATGCACTGGCGCATCTCTACGTGCGTTCGCCGCTCACGAACGAACTGGTGCCGCTCGACACGCTCGCCAGGATCGAAAACAATGTGTCGCCGATCTCGGTGAATCACCAGGGCTTGTTCCCGGCCGTGACGATCTCATTCAATCTGGCGGCGGGTCAGTCGCTTGGCAACGCGGTGGCGGCGATTCGCCAGGCCGAAGTCGCGGCAGGCAAGCCAGATAGTTTGACGGGCTCGTTTCAGGGCACTGCGCAGGCGTTCCAGGCGTCGCTCGCGAGTGAGCCGTATCTGATCGCCGCGGCGCTCGTGGTGGTCTATCTGATTCTCGGCATCCTGTACGAAAGCGCGATTCATCCGCTCACCATCATTTCGACGCTGCCCTCGGCGGGTGTGGGTGCGTTGCTCGCGTTGATGCTGTGCGGTCAGGATCTGTCGATCATGGGCATGATTGGCATCATCCTGCTGATTGGTATCGTCAAGAAGAACGCGATCATGATGATCGACTTCGCGCTGGTGGCCGAGCGCGAGCAGGGTATGTCGCCGCGAGAAGCGATCCGGCAGGCCTGTGTGCTGCGCTTCCGTCCAATCATGATGACAACGCTCGCCGCGCTGTTCGGCGCACTGCCGCTTGCGCTAGGGCACGGCGCCGGTGCCGAATTGCGCGTGCCGCTCGGCATAGCGATTGTAGGCGGACTGATTGTTTCGCAAATGCTGACGTTGTTCACGACGCCGGTCGTGCACCTGTGGTTTGACCGTCTGTCGCATTGGCTCGCTGATTCGCGTATGAAGGGCAGTGCGGTCGAGCAGCATACCGTCGCTTGACGGCCTTCAGCCTGCCCCGGGGGGGCTTCTTTGTCACCAGCAGGGCGAGACGAAAGACGAAGTCCGGTACTTTGCGCATGATGGTAGACCCGGCAAGGGCACGTAATTGCGTATGGGGTGTGATGGCTCAGGCCTGTGGCGTGCAGCCACGCTGTCGCGACTGCGCCCAGCCTCGCGCATCCTCCGTGATGCGGCCGGCCAGGCTCGCAATGGCGAGTTGCTGCGCGCGCACCAGGTCCGCGTAACCACCCGGCGCCGCCTGCTGCAGCTGCGTATGGCAGCTCAGGCGGACACCGTTGGGGTCTTGCGCGAAACCGAGGCTCCAGTCAGCCTCGAGCTGCACCGCGTGCCCCGGCCACGCGTCGAGGCGCCGGATCTGCAGCCTGATGCCCAGCACCGGTTGATTGATCGGCCGGGCGAGACCGGCCACATCCTGGGTGCCCAGGCGGCGCACCAGTTCGGTGGATAGCGCGGCGCGCAGTTGATCGCCCAGCGGGGCGACCCAGCGCTCGTCGTCGAGCACCGCAACGCCGCTGTCGCCCTGCCGTACGACCATCGCCTGCTGGTCGAGCTCGGCGGGAACGCCCACTGGCAGCACGTCGATCGCGAACGGCGCGGCTGGCTGGGCCGAAGCGGGCTGTGCTGCCGGGGAAACCAGCGTGTAGTAGTGCACCGGCGCGGACGCGCAGGCGCTCAGGGCCAGCGCGACGGTGAACGTGACTGCGCGCAGGCTGGCGCGGGCTGAAAAACTCATTGTTTGGACTCCTGTGAAGCAGAGGGGCTGGCCGCGGTGACCGGGGCCACGGCTGACTGATCCGCTGCATGGCCGCGCAGCAGCGCTTCCGGATGGCGGCCGAGCAGATCAGTGAGCGTGCGCAGCGAGCGGGCAGTGCGCTGCACTTCCTGCAGCGTCTGGCCCAGGTTCTCCTGGAGCGGCCCGTCTTCGGCCAGCATGCCCTGCGCGGCGCCGAAGGTCTGGCGAGCCTGCTCCAGGGTTTGCGTGGTCGCCGGCAGCACCTGGCCGTTGATCTGCTTCAGGGTGCTGTCCAGATCCGCCAGACCCGTGTCGAGATGGCGTGCGATGGAGTCGAGCGGCATTTTGTCGATCTTGCCCACGATGCTCGCCACCTGCTCCTGCAACTGGTCGAAGCCGCCGCTCGTGGTCGGCAGCGTAAGCGGTCGCGCATCGGCGTCGTATGAGACCTTCGGGGCGTTCGGTACGAACTCGAGCGAAATATAGAGCTGTCCGGTCAGCAGATTGCCGGAGCGCGCCTGTCCGCGCAGACCGTGCGCGACCATGGTGGACAGGAAATGCGCTGCCTTTTCAATATCGCCATTTATTCTGGGCAGCTTGTCGAGCGCCGGTCCAAGCCGCTGCGGATAGACCTCGATGCCGACGATCATGGGAAAACGCTGCGTGGCCGGGTCGTAATCGAGTTTCATGGAAACCACGCGTCCGAAGTTGATTCCCGAAAACACCACGGGAGCGCCCATGGACAGGCCGCGCAACGACTGTGCGAAGCGCAACTCGATGTACTGGGCCGGACCGTCTGGCGGCGCCATCGCCGTCTCTTCGTCTTTCGCCAGAATGAACTGGCTGCCGCCTGGGCCGGCGGCGGTGCTACCGACGGGCGTGGCGAACGCAATTCCGCCGCCAACGATCGCGGCCACGGATTGCGTCTTGAGCTTGAAACCGTCGGCGCCCAGCGAGAGGTCGACCCCGCTCGCATTCCAGAAGTGAGTATCCGCCGTGACAAACCGGTGATACGGTGAATCGACGAAGATCTGTACGCTGACGCCGTGGCCATCGCCGTCGAGCTTATACGACGCGACGCGGCCGACCTGAATGCGCCGGTAGTAAACGGGCGAGCCGATGTCGAGCGAACCGAGGTCGTCCGCATGAATCGTGAAACTCTTTCCCGGCGTCCCACTGATGACGGCGGGAGGCGTCTCCAGCCCCGTGAACGCTGTGCGCGCGACCTCCGAAGTGCCGGTGTCCACGCCGATATAGGCGCCGGACAGCAGCGTGTCCATACCCGAGACACCGGTCATGCCCAAACGAGGCCGGACGACCCAGAAGCGGCTGTCCGCGCGCGCCAGGCTCCGCGCGCTCCTGGCAAGCGAAACCGAGGCGACCACGTGTGAGCCATCGTCGCTGAGCGCAACCGTCGATACGGTTCCGACCGTCACGTCCTTGTATTTGACAGGGGTCTTGCCGGCCTCCAGCCCCGCAGCGGTCCTGAACGAGATGGCGATTTCCGGTCCCGCCGAGAGCCACGCGTGGATCACCATCGACAGCCCGATCAGCGCGGCGACGAGCGGCACGAGCCAGACGGGCGATACCCGCCAGCGGCTATGCGTGACGACAGGATCGAGAGGTTCGGGTAGCGGCTTGTTTGATACAGGATTCATGTTTCCTCAGCGTCCCAGATGAGTCGGGGGTCGAAATTGATGGCGCAGAGCATGGTGAGGATCACCACAAGGCCGAAGAAAACAATGCCAATGCGCGGTTCGCTGCCGGACAGCGCCTGGAAGCGGACTAACGCGCAGACGATTGCCACCACCATCACGTCGAGCATCGACCAGTAGCCGACCGCTTCGACGAGCCGGTACAAACGGGCACGCTCGCTCATTGCCCAGCGACTGCGCCGCTGGGTGGTCACGAGCAGCATGCTGAGGATCAGAAACTTGGCGCACGGCACGACTACGCTTGCAATAAAGATCACCGACGCAATGCCCCAGGACCCTGCTTTCCAGAACTCCACGACGCCGTAGAGAATCGTGCTGTCGCTGCCGTGTCCCAGAAGGCTCGTGTGCATGACCGGCAGCACGTTGGCGGGGATGTAGAAAATCAGGGAAGCGATCAGGAACGCCCACGACCGTGCGATGCTGTCCGGGCGGCGCCGATGCAGCGCTAGTCCGCAGCGCGGGCATTGGGCGTCTCCGCTCAGGCGCGGAATATGTGCGCAAACCAGTCCGCATCCATGGCAGGCAATCAGGCCGAGCTGTCCCGCGCGAGGAGGTGGCTTCATGCTGTCTCCGCGTCGGTCCATTCCCACAGCAAGTGGACATCGCGACTGGCGATGATGGTGATTAGCACCATGAGCGTTGCCGTGGCCCAGATGCCGGGACCGGCTGCCACCTGCACGAAGCTGGAAAGTTTGATGACGGCTACGAGCATGCCAAGTACGCCGACCTCGACGATGCTCCAAGGGCGCAGCATCGCAAGCAGCCTCATGCTCCACGCGAAACCCGGCGCCCGGCGTGCGGCGCGGGCAAATGCCAGCACCCAGCCGAGCAGCGCGATCTGCAGAAGCGGCACCACGACGATCATCATCGCAGTGGCGAGCGCAATCGGTGCAACCGCGCCGTGCGCCAGCGCTGCCGCAGACTGCCAGAGCGTCGTCTCGCTGTGCAGGCCCCGCAGGGAAATCCGGATCACCGGGCAGACGTTAGCGATCACGAAGACGATGGCTGCGGCGACGGTTAGCGCGAGCCACCGATCGACATCGAGCTGGCTAGCGCGATAGAGGACGGCCGAACATTGCCCGCAGCGCGCCACCTCGCGCGTGGCCAGCGCGCGGCGGCGGTACACGCTGTCACAATGCTCGCAGACGACGAGAGCAGGGAAGGTTTGCATGAGCATCTGGCAATCAGGACGGCCTGTCACTGCCGGCGGCCACCGTCTTCGGCCGCTGCTGCGCGTGGCCCATCTGAGCCGCGCGCGCGTCGAAGTACGACGTCGCGTAGTCGATGAACGCCCGGACCTTCGCCGTCATCAGGCTCCGGTCCCGATATGCGAGCCTCAGCTCAGCCTGCGCGCTCACGACCTCGAAGTCGGGCAGCAGCTGTACCAGCCGGCCATCGCCCAGCTCTTTGCCGACCATCGCAAGAGGCAACGCGCCGAGACCAGCACCGCTCACCACCAGTTCCTTGTTCAACGCGGCGTTGTTGGTCGAAACGTCGTGTTCCAGTGGCACGGCAAACTGTTCGCCACCGCGCTGGAATCGCAGTTGCGGTTCGCTGATCGAGGCGAGTATTGTGACGAAGCGGAATGCGGCGAGATCGTTGGGCCTTTGCGGTAGCTGGCGCCCCTGCAGGTAGCTGGGCGAGCCCACCACGGCGAGGGGCAGGCGGCACAACGCACGGGTGATCGTGAGCTCGCTCGTCAGCATGAACGGCAGCACGATGCCGAGATCGAAGGCTTCCTTGATCAGATCGACTGGCCGTTCCGCCAGCGTCAATTCGAGCTGCACGGATGGGTACCGGGCACGGAACCCGGCGATCAGCGGTGGCAACTCTAGCACCGCCGCGGTGGTGTGGGCGACGAGCCGCAGTACCCCCGCAGGCTCCCGTGCGCGCTGCCCGGTACCGGCTTCGAGCAGGTCCAGTTCAGCAACCACGCGCGAGCAGCCGGCGTGAAACTCGTCCCCGGCTTCAGTGAGTGCGAGGTGTCGGGTCGTGCGCTGAAAAAGACGTACACCGAGCCTGGTTTCGAGCCCCGTTATCGCGCGCGAGACGATTGACGTCGAGACGCCGAGCTTATTTGCGGCGTGCGTGAAGCTCTGCATTTCGGCGACGGTGCAAAAAATCCGCAGCGTTTCGAGGTGGTCCATAATGAATGTCTGCTCAAGTTCGACTGACACGTCGGCGATCGACCGGAAGGGTCGATTTTTTTTGGAATGGCGCGAAGTGACCCATTTTCCCGCCTAGGCGCGGGCTTTTTCGCCCCCCAGGCGCCCCTTGGGCGCAGCCCCGGCCGGCTACCGTGACGACATCGCTGGCCGCATCGGCCAGTACAGCATTTCGGCGGCGACGTGCCGGTAATCGCGCGCCGCCGGCGTCGACGGAAACGCATCCACCACGCAGCGCCCGAGTTCGAGCGACCGCGCCATCCGCGGATCGGCGGCGACGCAGCCCGCGTCCGTCGCCAATACCGTCAGATAGCGGCCCGCGACGCCCGCCAGGTTCTCGAATGCGACCTGCGCATCGACGCGGCTCTGCACATAGTTCACAAGCACGCGGAACTGCGCGATCGCGTGCGCGTAGTGCAGCCGCTTCATGCACACGTAGGCGTCGTGCGGCACGAACGGGAAGCCGTCGCGCGGAATGCAGACCGCGCTCTTGATCAGGAATTTCATAAGTGTTCGCAACCCAATGCTCACGACAGAAACGTCGAACGCCGAGTCCGCTTGCCGTCCATGCCCCGGCCATCTCGGGCCAGAATGCCTCGCCCTGCCGGATATCGCCCTGCGCGGCATGAGCGAGAAATAAACCCTTGTGTTGGTGGACGGTGAGCGCTCCGCGCCGTATGCCTTCGCATCGGGCGGTACCATCTAATAAGCGGCCGCTTCACCGCCGAGGTCGAGCAGAGGCTAAACCATCTCCGGCGTCTGCACCCGTGACTCGGTCGACTCCTTTGCATGTCGAGCAGCGAACGCGAGATAAACCGCTGGCAACACGAACAGCGTAAACAACGTACCTATCGCCAACCCGCTGCCGATCACCAGCCCCATGTTGAAACGCGACGCCGCACCCGCACCTGAGGACAGGATCAATGGCACGACGCCAAGCACCATCGCCGCGGTAGTCATCAGGATCGGCCGCAAGCGAATCCCCGCCGCATGGACGATGGCTTCGAGTTTCGACATGCCCTCGTGCTGCGCCGCATTCGCGACTTCCACAATCAGAATGCCGTGCTTGCTGATCAGCCCCATCAGTGTCACCAGCCCGACCTCCGTGTAGATATTCAGCGACGCCCCTCCCAGCCCAAGGCTGATGAACACGAGCGCACCCGCTACCGACATCGGGATCGAAACAAGGATCACCAACGGGTCGCGGAAGCTCTCGAACAACGCCGCGAGACTCAGGTAGATGATGATCAGCGCCAAAACAAAGGTGCCCACAAAGCCGCTCGATTCCTGCACGAGTTGACGCAAAGGACCGGAATAGTCGATCGACACGTCCGCCGGCAGCGTACGCGCCGCAAGCGCCTGCAGCGACCTGAGCGCGGCGTCCTGCGAAACGCCGAGCGCGGGCACGCCGGAGATCGTCGCCGAGTTCACCTGCTGGAAATGATTGATGGTTTCAGGCACGGTTTCGGTCCGCACATGGCTGATCGACGATAACGGCACGGGCACGTTATTCACGGTCGCGATCTGGTAATTCATGACCTGGTCGAGCGTCAGGCGCGAGCGCTGCTGCACCTGGGCAATGACCTGGTACGAGCGCGAATCGAGACTGAAGTAATTCGTATAACCGCCCCCCAACAGACCGCCCAGCGCCGTGCCGACCTGTTGCATCGTCAAGCCGAGTTGTGAGGCCTTGTCGCGGTCGATATCGAACACTTTCTGCGGCTGGTCGACCTTGAGGTCGCTATCGATAAATAGGAACATCCCACTGGCGGCTGCGTCCGAAAGGAATTTCTGAGCCTCTACATTCAGCCTATCCAGCGGCTGCGTCGACTTGAGCACGAACTGGATCGGCAAGCCTTGCGAACCGGGCAGCGGAGGGGGCTGAAACGCGACGACCTTCTGACCTGCCACCTTGTTGAACTGATTCTGCAGATCGCGCTGGATATCGGTCGCAGTGCGATGACGTTGATCCCACGGCTTGAACGTCACACCGGCAATCGACTGCGACGGGCTCTCAACCTGGAACGTCTGCGCGGCCTCGGGGACCTTGGCCATGATGTCGGCGACCTGACGGCCGAACGCCTCCTTTTGCTGCAGCGTCGCGTCCGGCGCGGAAGTCGGCTGCAGAATGACGACCCCTTGATCCTCTTGCGGTGCGAGTTCGCTGTCGGCACTTGTGTAGAGGAAATAGATGCTGGCAATTACCAGCCCGGTAAACAATAGCGTCACCGGGACCGTCCGCAAACTGTTGCGCAGCAGCCGTTCATAGCCACGCCGCAGTGAACCGAAAACATGATCGATCGTCTCGACAATGCGCGTGACAAAACGGCCGCCCTGATCGTGCGGCTTCAAGAACTGGCCGCACATCATAGGCGACAGCGTCAGAGAAATGACCGCGGACATGGTCACCGCGCCAACCAGCGTGAACGCGAACTCGGTGAATAATGCGCCGGTCAGTCCACCCTGAAAACCGATCGGCACGTAGACGGCGATCAGGACAATGGTCATCGCGATGATCGGGCCGGCGAGGTCGCGCGCGGCCTTGATCGCGGCATCGCGTGGCCGCATGCCCTCTTCGAGATGACGGCTCACGCTCTCGACCACAATGATCGCGTCATCGACCACCAGCCCGATCGCCAGTACTAGCGCGAGCAAGGTCAGCAGGTTGATCGAGAACCCTAGCGCGAGCATCACCCCGAAGGTGCCCACCAGTGACAACGGAATCGCAATGACCGGAATCAGCACGGAGCGCGGCGCGCCGAGGAAGGCAAACACCACCAGCGTGACGATCACCACCGTCTCGATCAACGAGTTCTTGACCTCATGAATCGAACTGTCAACGAATACCGTGGAGTCGTAGATGACCGAGCCGTGCAACCCCGCCGGCAGTGCCTTCTGAATGTCGGGCAACACAGCCTTCACGCCCTTGATCACATCGAGTAGGCTCGCCCCCGGCACCGTCTGGATCCCCACGTACACGCCCTTCTGGCCGTTATACGACACGCCGGATTCATAGTCTTCCGAGCCGAGCGTGACGTTGGCCACATCCTTCAGCCTGATGATGCCGCCATTGACCTGCTTGATCACGAGATCGCGGAACTGCTGCGCCGAATGCAGATCCGTCGATGCGGTGAGGTTGAATTGCACCATCTGCCCTTTGGTGGTTCCCAGTCCTGCGATCACGTTGTTCGCGGAAAGCGCGTTGGTGACATCAGTCGCGGTAAGGCCGTACTCCGCGAGCTTCTGCGGATCGAGCCACGCGCGCAGCGCAAAATACTGCGGTCCGAGCAGTTCGGCCGTCTGCACGCCTTGCACTGCCTGCAGACGCGGCTGCACGTTGCGCACGAGGTAGTCGGTGATCTGGTTGGGCGTGAGTTCATCGCTCGAAAAGCCGATAATCAACGCGTCCAGCGACTGTCCGATCGCGACCGTGATGGCCGGCTGCTGCACGCCACTCGGCAACTGGTTGAGCACCGAGTTGATCTTGGCGTTGATCTCGGTGACCGCTTTGTCAGGGTCGAAGTTGAGCACGAGGTTCGCGGTGATCGTGCTGGTGCCGGCGATGCTCTTCGACGACAGGTAATCGATCCCGTTCGCCTGCGCGATGGCGTTTTCCAGCGGCGTGGTGACAAAACCCTCCACGGTCTGCGGATCGGCACCGTAGTACGTCGTGGTCACGGTCACCACGGCGTTTTCGGTTTTCGGGTACTCGAGAACGGGCAGCGAGGTGAACGCCTTGTAGCCGAGCACAAGGATCATCAGGCTGACCACGCACGCGAGTACAGGCCGGCGGATAAAGATGTCGGTAAATTTCATGAGCCGTCCTGTTCAGTGATCTTGCGGGACGGGCGCGGCGTCGTTGGGCAGCTTCACGCTGTTATCGATCTGCACCAATGCGTCGTTGTGCAGCTTGAGTTGCCCCGCCGTCACCACCACGTCGCCGGCCTTCAGTCCCTTCAGGATGCTGACCTGATCGCCGCGCGTCGCGCCGGTCGTCACGAACTGCTGGCGGACACTTGCCTGCGGCCTGCCCTGCGCGTCCTTGCCCTCGTGGACCACGTAGACGAGGCTGCCATATGGGTTGTACGTCACCGCCGTCTGCGGAATCGTCACGAGCGATTGCTCCGCGCCGCTCGCCACGCTGGCGGTGGCGAACATGCCGGGCAGCAGCGCGCCGTCGGGGTTCGCAAACGACGCGCGTATCTGCAGCATGCGGCTCGAGGTGTCGACCTTCGAATTCATCGACGTCACCGTGCCGGTGAACGTCTTGCCGGGATACGCATCAACGCTCACCGATGCGGTCTGTCCGACGCTGATCTGCCCACGCACCTGCTGCGGCAGATAGAAGTCGAGCAACATCGGGTCGAGTGCCTGCAACGTGACAACCGTCGTGCCGGCCGCCAGGTATTGACCCACATCGACCTGACGCACGCCCAGACGTCCCGAAAACGGCGCGCGGACGACCTTCTCGGTCATCAGCGCCTGTTGCGCCGCGACTTGCGCGCGCGCCGCCTTCAGATTGCCGACATCTGTATCCACGGTCGACTGCGCCACGCCCTGCGCCGCAAGTTGCTGCAGGTCGCGCTTGTAGGTGATCTCGTCCAGACTGGCAGTGGCCTGCAGTTGGGCGAGCTTGGCGGGATCGTCGTTCGGACGCAGGCGGAGCAGCACGGTCCCTTGCTTGACGTCGCGGCCGGACTCGAAGTCGATTTCATCGACCACGCCGCTCGTTTCCAGCGAAAGATCCGCACCCGTCGACGCTCGCAGCGATCCGACGCCCGTGAGCGTCGGCTGCCACGGCTGCAAGACAGCGGATGTGGTCGACACGGTCGCCTGTTGCGACTGGATGCCGGCCGTGACCTGCTTCAGGATGTGCCCCTTGAACAGGTGGAAACCAATCAACGCGGCGGCAAGCAGTCCCACCACCAGAAGCATCAGAAACAGGCGAAGCACGGTTCTAGGCGGCCGCTGCCATTCAGGCGGGGTATTGGCGGTATCCGCAAGCGGGGTAACAGTGGTCATGATTTAAAATGCTCCGCAACATTGCGCAACTTTGGGATCGACATCGCTTCGATGCCACCAGCCACCGCCCAGCGCCTGGAAGAGCGCGACGGTATCGGTGTAGCGAGTGGCTTGAGAGGAAATCAGGTTGAGGCGCGCGCTCTCATCGGATTGCTCGGCGCTCAGCACATTGAGGTAGGTCCCGCCGCCCGCGCGGTATTGCGCCTGAGCAACCCTGAGGCTCGCAGCAGCCGTTTTCTGCGTCTCGAGGTTCGCAGCAAGCGTTTCGGCATCCCGATGAATGGCGACGAGCGCATTGGCCACGTCCTGAAACGCCGAGTTGACCGTGCTGCTGTACTGGGCGGCGGCGACATCGACCGCAGCATCGGCGGCGCGCTTCTTCGCCTTGAGTGTGCCGCCCTCGAAGACCGGCTGGGTGAGGCTACCCGCGAGGCTCCACACAATGCCTGCGGGATTGAAAAGGTTTGAGTAGCTGCTGCCTTCGCGTCCATAACTGCCGGTCAGCGAAATCTGCGGCAACATGTTTGCCACCGCGATGCCGACGTTCGCCGTCGCCGAATGCAGCAAGGCGCCGTACGCCTGGATGTCGGGGCGCTGCGCAACCAGACTCGACGGCAGCGACACCGGCAGTTCCTCCGGCAGCACGAGGCTGGCGAGATCCAGCGTGGACCCGGTGTAGTCGGTCGGCAGGCCGCCCAGGTACACCGCGAGTTGATTGCGCTGCTGCTCGAGCTGCTTTTGCAAACCGGGCAGCGTGGCGATCTGCGCATCCAGCAGCGACTGCTGCTGCAGCACGTCCACCTGGCTTACGCCGCCGGCCTCGAAGCGGTGGCGCGTAACGTCGAGCGCGGCAGTATACGCACGGATGATTTCGTGTGTCGTGTCAATCTGCGCCTGCAACGAAGCCTCGTTGATGGCCGCATTGACGACGTTCGCGATCAGCGTCAGTTCGGTCGCCTCCAGTTCGTAGCGCTCATACTCGGCTTGGGCGTTCAGTTGCTCGACTTGCCGGCGAACGCCGCCGAATGCATCGAGCGTGTACGACACGCTGAGCGATCCGCTTATGAGGCTGTATGTCTGCGGCACCGGGCTCACCAGCATGGTGCGCTCGCGTTCGGCCGATGCGCTCGCGCTGATCTGCGGGAAAAAACTGCCCTGCTCCGCACGCGTGTTCTCGCGCGCCTCGCGCAACGTCGCCTGAGCGGCGGCAAGCGTGGGATTGGCCTTGAGCGCGCGCTCGACCAGCGCGTTGATCTGCGGCGAATGGAACAGCGCCCACCAGTCACCCTGAATGTCGCGCCCCTCGACGAGGGTTTGCGCGGTGCCCGCGGTCGTATCGGCGGAAACAGTGCGCGCGGGAACTGGCTTCTCCGTAAACTTCGACACAGTGGGCGCGGACGGAGCGGCGTAATTCGGTCCAACCGTGCAACCCGCGAGCATAGTCTCGAACGCCAGAAGTGCGGCCAACGAGAGAGACGCAAGCGGAGCGGCTCGCCCCTGCGCTACCGATGGGCGGCCGTTGTACTTCGGATGAATGTTTTTGCTAGTCTTTGACGTGCGCATGTGTTTCTATACCCATTAGTACAGCAACCAATATGCTAGACTATAAAGTACAGAAATTGCAAGGAGGAATTATTACGTGCAGAAATGTTCGCCAGAGAGCCGCGTCGGTCGCCCGAAAGATGCCGCCAAGCACACGTCCATTGTGGAAGCGGCAACGAGGCTGTTCTCCGGGCAGCGCTACGACACCGTAACCATGGAGGCCGTCGCCGCAGAGGCGGGGGTGTCAAAGATGACGGTCTATAGCCATTTCTCGGACAAGGAAGCGTTATTCGAGGCCGTCGTGAGTGACGTTTCAGACCGGATGCTCCGGGTACTGCCGCCCGCGAGTTCCGAAAATTTACCCTTGCGGGAACGGCTGTCTGCCATCGGCGCCGCATTCCTGAAGATCATCGTCAATGACCATGTTTCTGGCATGGCGCACGCGCTGCCGACCGTGTTGCGCGATGACCTGCCGCTAAGGACACGCGTTTACGATGCAGGGCCGGGGCGGACTGTGGCGGTACTGGCCGGCATCATCAGCGCGGCCGAGGCGGGCAACGAACTGATCGTCGACTCGCCGGAGTTGGCGGCTCAAGACCTGGTGAGCCTGTGGGCAGGTGATCTGCAAGCGCGCATGGCATTCGGAGTTGTGAAGCCTGCAAGCGATAGGGAAATCAAGGAGCGTGCCCGCCGCGGCACGGACGTATTTTTGCGAGCTTTTGGGAAAACGGGGAAGCGCGAGCCGTCATGATGTCTGAAGAGTTTGCGCGGGGCTGCCGGCCTTCAGAACCGCCGTCTGCTCGATGCTTCCTTGTCCGAGAAATGGCTATAGACCGTCATCTTTGACACTCCCGCCTCTGCGGCGACGGCCTCCATGGTCACGGTGTCGGCTTAACATGCACAGCAAGTAACTGCCCCAAGGTATCAACCGCCATGTGGGACTCGCTGCCGCGTTTGCGTTTGTAGCCGTCGTAATCGGCGCCAGGCCCAGGACGGACTCCTTCCGCGCGTTCTCCTCAACGCGGACACGAAACAGCTGCCATAGCGAATCCATGACAGTGCGGCATGCGGACTCGTCGGCGCGATCTGCAGCCGGGCGGGCGAAGTAAAATCCCTGGACGAAATCCGGATCGCACTCCATCGCGAGCAACGCCTCGTGCTGCGTTTCCACCCCCTCGACTACGACCAAAGCACCAGTTCCATGGGCAATAGCGACACCAGTCGTGGAAGCTGACGCGCGAGACGCGGGCTCTGAGCAGCCTGTTCGATGACCGTGCCGGCGCGTGGGCCGACAGCGGCTCTTCGAGCCAGCAGGGGAAAGATTTCAGCCGTCGCCGCGCCGTCGGCGCGATACACATCCGACGGCAGCTACAGTTGATACCTTGCGTCAATCGTCGCGTCCCAGACTTGGCATCCCTGACTCTGCCATGAGTTATTGGCGACTGTACCCCGCCGTTTACACCAGTCCGGTCGCTACGGCGCGCAGACTTTTTTGAAACCTTCAATTACAGGACATGAAACAATTGATGGTAGCTTCTCTTGTCAAATAGCCGTCAGACAAAAAAACTTTTTTTGAATAACGGAACGCCAATCGTGAATAAATACGTCGTTTGTTTTGCAATCGCCCTGTCAACGATGTCCACCGCATACGCGCAGGGAACCGTCCTTAAAGGAATGGACTTCGGTCCATTAGCCAAACTCGCCGGAACCTGGAAAACCGTTGCTGCCGGCGGCCTCGACGTGGCGCCCGGTCAAGTGGGTTCCAAAGTAGGTACCGGCAATCCCGCAGTGGAACCTTATTACGAACAGTTGACCTTTGAACCCGCAGCGGATGCAACGAATGCCAGCGATCAATACCTGGTGGCAATGGCTTACACGCTGCAGGTGTTCCGAAAAAGAGACAACAAACAGTTCCATGACCAACGCGGCTATCTGATTTACGACAAGAAGAACCAGACCGTCTATGACTCATTTTGTATTCCCCGGGCGGTCTGCGTTGTGGCGGAAGGAAAAGCCGGCGATAAGATGACTCTAACGTCAAAATCTAACGGCGTAGCCGAATCTCAATACATGCTGAAGAACGACGCGACAAGTGTTTTCTCGATCACGTTCGACATGACCGGAGATACATTGAAATACGCGCAAAAAACGCAATTACATGTGTACGGCAAGTCGTTCACTCACGTTGACTCTAGCGCTCTCAGCAAGGCAAGCTAGTTCATCTCGCAAGTCCGCGTCTCGCCGCGACGCTGCCCGGCAACGCGCGGTGAGCAATTGCACTGACAACTGCATAAAAATAACTTCATGTTCCGGCAGCTCACCTTTTAGGCTGTACGGGCTACATTGGCTCGTCCGCAAACTTTCTTTAACTCATGAGAATAGTGACCGGGCGCAGGCACGAAACGGCGACGGATCGGAAGCTTCTTTCCGGATCCGCCGACCCTCAACATCGCATACATCCAATCGCCTGCCCCCGGCTATTGATCAACTGCGTCAGTCTGGTCCGGTCACCGTCCGGCAGTAAGCTCGGCACCCCGAAAAAACCGTCGACATAGCCGGACGAAGTCTCGCGGCTGCTGTCAACTAACGGCAGGCCGTTTCAACCGTGTTCTCAGCTCCAGCGCGGCTCGACGACGACTGCGCACCGGAGTCACACTGCGGCGCATCCACATCATGAAAAACATCAGATTAACCTATCTGCTTTTGCTGACAGGGCTGGCCCTGCTCTGGCTAATCGCTGAAAGTTCATTGCCCGGGTCGCATGGATTCCGCGCCTTGCAACTGTCAATGATCAATCTGACCGGCATTCTCGCGATCGGCTGCATGAGCTCGGGCATCGTTATAGCAGTCCGGCCGACCAGCATGGAGCGCCTTCTCGGCGGGCTGGACAAGATGTACCGACTGCACAAATGGCTCGGTATCAGCGCACTGGTACTTTCCACACTTCACTGGCTGTGTGCGAAGTCTCCGAACTGGCTAATCGGCCTGGGGTGGATGCAAAGTCCGTTGCGCGAGCGCGCCTTGTCACCATCGGTCGCGCCGTCAGCCTTAGTCCAGATTCTGGACGCGCAGCATGGGCTCGCGAAAGGGATTGGCGAATGGACATTCTATGCAACGGTTGCGATCATCGTCGTTGCATTGCTGAAAGCCTTTCCTTACCGACATTTCTCCAAGACACATCGGCTGCTGGCAGTTGCGTACCCGTTATTGGCGTTCCATGCGGTGGTACTCATGAAGCACGGCTACTGGACCACAGCGATTGGCCCAGTCATAACACTGCTGATTTTTCTGGCCATGGTGGCCACGTCCGTCTCGCTGCTGCGCCGTATCGGACGAACGCGACAAGCAGCCGGGCATATCGAGGAGCTTGTGCATTACCGGGAGATGCGCGTACTGAGCATCGTCATCAAACTCAAGGACCGCTGGTTGGGTCATGCCGCCGGACAATTTGCCTTCGTCACGTTCGACGCGGACGAGGGTGCGCATCCGTTCACCGTCTCCTCGGCGTGGCACGACGATGGCAAAGTGCGCTTTCATATCAAGAGCATTGGCGATTACACCGAGCAATTGCCGGCCGTTCTGAAGACTGGCGACCGCGTCAGCGTTGAAGGGCCCTATGGCCGCTTCGACTTTCGCAGCGACAAACCAGGACAGATCTGGATCGCCGGCGGAATTGGAATAACCCCATTTCTCGCGCGAATGCAAGCGCGAGAGCGTCATTCCGATAAACGTGCAGTGGACCTGTTCTATAGCACTAACGCGATGGACGACGAGTTCGTCCGCGAGCTGAGTCAACTGGCAATTGCCGCCCAAGTGCGCCTTCACGTGCTGATTAGCGGCAAGGACGACCGCCTGACCGGCCAGCGCGTCCGTGAGATCGTGCCCGACTGGATGTGCTCCGATGTCTGGTTCTGCGGGCCAGCGAGTTTCGGCCAGAACTTGCGGCACGATCTGGTTGCAGGTGGATTAGCGCACGAAGACTTCCATCAGGAGCTATTCGACATGCGCTGATTCGGATTGGCGGTCAGAAGGGATAAGCGGCCGTGCCGACTAAGGTCGCGGAACAGACCGAGATTCGGCTGCTGAAGACGGACTCACAGACGCCGGCTTATGCCGACACAAAGCCAAGGTACCGAAGAATGCGCATGTCGCAGCAAAGCTCAACCACCAGGCAGGTGCCGCATTGTCGTGCGTTGCGTGAATCAATGCGGTGGAGATTGCCGGCGTGAAGCCGCCGAATAGCGCTGTCGCAGCACTATAAGCAAGCGAAAACCCCGCAACGCGCACCTCCGGCGGCATCACTTCCTCAAGGGACGCGACCATTGCACCGTTGTACATACTATAGAGGAACGAAAGCCAAAGCAGCACTGCTAGCATTTTGCCGAATGTCGGCGCGTCGGCCAGAAACGAAAGTGCGGGGTACGCGGTGGCGAGCGCAAGCACCGTTGTCGACAGCAGCAGCGGCCGGCGCCCTACCCGGTCCGACAAGGCACCGCTAACCGGCAACCAGATAAAGTTCGACAGGCCGACATAGACGGTCACGAGCAGGCTGTCCGCCGTGCCCAAGCGCAAGGCAGTCTTGCCGAATGTCGGTGCATAGACAGTAATGAGGTAGAAGCTGGTGGTGGTCATGGCTACCTGCATGGCTCCAGCTACCACGACCTTCCAGTTGGCGGCCAAGGTGCGGATCACATCGCGCATCGCTGGTCGAGTCTCGCGCCTCTTGAATTCCTCTGTTTCCTCGAGCTTGTATCGGAGCATGAACACAAACGGTACAACCAGGCAACCGACGAAGAATGGAACACGCCATCCCCATGCGGCGACTGCCGCCGCATCCATCAGTCGGTTTAGGGCAAACCCGAGACTCGCTGCAACAACGATCGACAATTGCTGGCTGGCTGACTGCCAACTGGTGTAGAAACCTTTCTTTCCTGGCGACGCCAATTCCGCAAGATAAACAGAAACCCCGCCGAGCTCGGCGCCCGCCGCAAAGCCTTGGAGCAAGCGGCCAATCAGCACGAGAGCCGGCGCCAGGAGGCCGATTGTCGAGTACCGAGGCACGAACGTTATCAGCACGGTACCGCTGGCCATGAGGCCAAGCGTCATGATAAGGCCCTTGCGCCGACCGACGTCGTCAATGTATGCGCCGAGAAATACCGCGCCAAGCGGGCGCATCAGAAACCCGGCACCGAATACGGCAAAGGTGGAGATTAACGAAGCAAACTCGCTATGCAAAGGAAAGAAGGCAGCGGCGATCTGCGTGGCGTAAAAGCCGAAGAGAAAAAAATCGAACTGCTCAAGAAAATTACCGGCTGTCACGCGAAAGATGGCGATAATCGGCGACTGTCGGCGGTGGGAGTCAGTTGAGCTGGACTGCATGGATTGTCTCCAAGGAATTGCGATCTCCCGTTTTGTTGGCGTTTTGCAGGTGTTGGCTATCGTCGTTTGGGCACGACCAAAGACGTAGTGAATAGGCGCGAATGCGATATCACGACGTTCGTACTGATTTGCCGGGCAAGCCGGATAGCCGACCGCTTGGGTACTAAACGTGTAAACAGGCTGCTAACCAGCGTAGTCTGCTGCCGGTATCGGCTTGCTACCCAAACGATGAAGATTAGTTAATCTCTTTGCACGTCGAAGCTGCCGTGGGCCGCACGTCGGTGATCGGGTACAGCGCTCAACTTCGCGCAGTAGGTTTCCCGATGCAGCATGGGCATACGATTTCGAACCCGCGCGAACGACGTCGATATGCCTGTCGATCGTGTACTGAATAAAGTCGATAAAGGCTTTGCGGTGCACTTATCCATGCCGTTGTCAGCGCCGCCTACATGTTGAGATACGGGTATGTCGAGCCGCCGGCTCGAGCCGACGCCACATTAAAATTTTTTAATGTGCGGGCGAAAGCCCTGAAATGCGACCAGGACTAATCTGCGAGATGCCTCTTCCACGCGGGAATTCTTAGGATAGTCTCGTGCTTAAAGAAAGTTTCATCGAAGCATTGCGCTCTTTCAGACAGCCGCGGTTTTCCGCGCGCCATAATGGGCGAGGACAATCTATCCTGGGAGCACGCAATGCCGCAAGCTATGAGCCTGGAAGTCGTGAACGAACACGGAAAACCCGCGGTACGCATGGGTATTGAAAACGCAGCGGTGCTTCTAGACGCAGAAGACATCGACGGAGTGATTCACCGTCTGAGCTACCTGCGTGCGGGAATGCGCCCCGACATTCCCCTGCAGCCGTCCCCACAGCAGCAGTTTGTAATCGAGATGGACCCATGCTGGCATACCGAAAAGCCCCCGCTGTATGACGGCGCGGTACTGATCCTTCGGCATAGCGGGCTGGGATGGACCGGGTTCGCATTACCGACGCACAGCCTCGCACAACTGCGCGAAGCGATAACCCAGCATCTGGCGGCCCTCGACCAGGAGCATTGCATGCCGAATTAGCGCATCTCGCGCTGCTCTGTTGGACGCGAACCGAGGAAAGACGATGTCAAAAGTGTTGACCATAGAAGATGACGAGATGACTGCGCGCGAAATCGTGCGAGAGCTAAATGATCGTGGCTTCACCGTCGATTGGGTTGCAGACGGCCGCGAGGGAATGGCGCGCGCGTTCAGCGATGAGTACGACGTCATCACCCTCGACCGCATGCTACCGGGCGCCGACGGCTTGACGATACTTAGGACGATGCGCGGCATCGGCATTCAGACGCCTGTGCTCATGCTGAGCGCGCTGGGCGACGTCGACGAACGCATTCGCGGCTTGCGCGCCGGCGGCGACGACTATCTCACCAAACCCTTCGACGCCGACGAGATGGCAGCACGCATAGAAGTGCTGCTACGCCGCCAGCAAGTGCAACCGGCACAATCCGAGGCGACCTTGCAAGTCGGTCCTCTCAAACTCGATCTGGTCGCACGCACGGTTACACGCGACGACCAAGAGATCGCGCTGCTCCCCACCGAATATCGTGTACTCCAATACATGATGCGCCATGCAGGTCAGACAATCACCCGCACGATGTTGTTCGAAGCAGTATGGGGCTATCACTTCGACCCGGGCACCAATCTGATCGATGTCCATATGGGCCGTCTGCGCAAGAAAATCGATCCGCCTGGCGTGCAACCATTGATCCAGACCGTACGCGGTTCAGGATATTTACTTGGCTAGAGGCATCTTGAGCGACCAGGCATTCTCCTCGCAGCCGGTGCTGGGCGGCCGCTGGCATTCAACGACCTTGCGCATTGTGACGGTCTACGCGGCGATCTTCTCTGTCTCCGTCATGCTGCTGTTAGTGCTGGTGGAACGTTCGGTCACGTTCGTAATGGACCGCGAAACCGATGCAGTCCTCCACTGGCAATTGATCTATTTCGATACCACTCCCGTCGACAGTCTCGCCGACGCCGTTCGTCAGCGTTCTGAACACGAGCGCATGCACCCCAACTTTTACGGTCTGTTTGCTTCCGACGGACGGCATCTGGCTGGCGATATACTCGTGCGCCCGCCTGGTGTCCCCGTAAATCGCGTGGGTATGACGCTCGGAGACAAACTCGTACTCGGAGGCAACGAAACGGCCCCAATGGTTCGCGTCATGGCCGCCCAGCGCGCGAACGGCGACACGCTGGTGATCGCGAGAGACCTTACCCATGTCTTGCGCATACGGCAGACCATGATCATTGCGCTGATCGGCGGCGGTCTTTTTTGTCTCAGCGCGGGCGTCGTTGCCGGACTAGCACTGAGCGTCAGACAGGCTCGACGCCTGAAAGCAATCCGCCGCGTGACCCAACGTATTGCGCAACGCGGCGACCTCGGACAACGTCTGCCGACCGGGGGACGCGATGAAATCGATATGCTTGCTCAGTTGGTCAATCACATGCTCGCCGAAGTCGAAAGGCTGATGAACGAGGTGAAAGGAACCTGCGACGGAATCGCTCACGATCTCAGAACGCCTCTTAGCCATATACGCACGTCGTTGATGCACATTGACGAGCGAATAGCCGGACTACCGGACGCCGAGCTGAACAAGCTAGTAAATGACGCACGGCGCGACACTGATGCGCTGCTGGAGCGCTTCCGTGCGATGCTGCGTATCTCCGAAATCGGAAGCTTGCAACGTCGCGGCGGTTTCGAGGAAATGCAACTGGCCTCGCTTTTGACGGAAGTCGGCGAACTCTTTGAACCGCTGGCCGAGAGCCGGTCAATCGGCGTCGTCACACAAATTGCGAGCGTCGGTACGACGCATGCGGACCGCGCGTTGATTTTTGAAGCTCTCAGCAATCTGCTTGACAACGCGATCAAGTTCACGCCGGATGGAGGCACCGTTAGGCTCGAACTCATTCGGACCTCGCGTGGCCCGCAGATCGATGTCATCGACAGTGGTCCGGGCATTCCGGCGGATGAACGCAACGCGGTCCTGCAGCGCTTTTATCGCAGCGACCGGACGCGACATCTGCCGGGTTCCGGCCTCGGGCTGAGCATCGTCTCGGCAGTCGTGAACGTGCATGACTACTCCATGCGCATCAGCGATGCGAACCCGGGCACGCGCGTGACGATTCAGTGCTGGACCAAAACATTGACATGACCGATTTTCTCAATCAGCCCCTGGCACTCAACAGTTCATGCGTGTCCTACTAGTTACCGGTACACAACCCGAGGCCGCCTGGCTTCAGAAAGCCCTGATCGAGAGCGCGCACAGCCTTGAGCACGTCGACTGTTTGAACGATGCGATCTTCCTGGCAGGGCAAGAGCTCTTTGACGCAGTGATTGTCATGTCGACAGACGTTCCGCCGTATGCCTGCCTGCTAGCCGCCCTACCAAAACTCGCGAGCGAAAGCCGCGGTGCACCGATTATCGTGGCGCTCGGTGCGGCTCACGCAAAGGAAAGGACGCAGGTACTGCGAGCCGGTGGCGACGCCTGCTTCTGCCATCCGCTGTCTTTCATTGAATTGCACGAGCGCATGCATGCATTGCGGCGCGTTAGCTCTGATGCGGTCCAACGCGAGGGACAGGTCCCCGTGTGTCCCACATTCGATACTGCCACGCGGGAGCTGGTGCTGGGGGTACAGCGGCTCTATTTAACACGCCGCGAATCCATGCTGCTTGAATGCCTGCTGCGCCAGCCGAATCTGCCTGTGTCACGATCCGATCTGATCCGCTATGCGTGGCCCGATCACGATGACGTCGCTGCTTCGAGCGTCAATCTTGTCATATCGCGTCTGCGTCGCAAGCTCGCGCCGCATTATCCGGATGTACACATCGATACATTAAAACGCTACGGCTATCAGCTCACGCTGACGAATGGTTGACGAAAGTTTCCGGTAGATGTGACACATCGCGGCTTTCCCGCTTCTTTGCTCTTCGCATGCCGCTGACTGTACGCTTCCCGACTAAGGGAAGCGCACTTCCTATGAACCACCAAAGTAGACGTTGCAATAGCTTGGTGGACCCACACATTGGTCGGCGGCCTTCGTTGCGTCCGCCGCGCAGCCGGACAGGAGACCGCTAGCAACGGTCGCCAGAATCAAGGCCATGCGAAATTTCGTGGATCGGCTTCGCTTCATCTCGGCTCCAGATTACAAGCGTTTGTAGGGCACGAATCTCAGCCAACGACGTCATCGTGCCGCCGTTGGTCAAGGCGCTTCGCTACGTTACGGGTGCGCATAGATCGTCGAGTTCAGGTAAGCAAGTTGCCCATCCTGCTCGGCGTGCACCAGTTCCTGGTAGACCTGAGCGCGGGTCTTCGGCGCCTCCGGTTGACCATATGGCGGCACCCATTGGCCACTGGCCGCGCCCGCCGATGTGACATTTGACGCGACCTGAGCCGCCTGACTGCTCATCTGCGTGCTACCCGTGGAACCGGCCGGAGCCGACTGTGCAAAGGCCGTTGCGGCCGACAGTGTTCCAGCGAGAACGATCGCCAATGTGATCCGTTTCATTTTCTCATCCTCAACATTTAGGTTAATTAGCCGGTCGCTGCGCGTTATGCCTCGCGAGAACCGGTTGAGGATCAGCATAACCAGCCACCTTTATCGGATGACTAGCTGAACGGTGAAAATTAGTTTATCGAAGACATAGCGTGCGATCACGAATCGCTGAACCCGTGCGGATCGAAAAATTAAAGGAATTTCATTTAACCGATCGCTTTTTATCATCCGCAGCCAATCGTGTCCAAATACATTGCCGCCAGTCGCTCGCATCGATGCGCGAACTCGCGCCCGAAAGCGCGGCAGACCGTATCTATCCCTAGGAAAAACCACATGAATAAAGCATTGACAACAGCCTGCGCGGCGCTAGCGGCGGCTTTCGCGACAGCCGCGCACGCTCAGAGCAATGTCACGCTCTACGGCACGCTTGACACGGGTATCGACTATGTCAGTAACCAGAAGACAGCCAACGGTCAGGGACATAGCAACTGGATGATGGTGAGCGGCAATCTCAACGGTGACCGCTGGGGGCTGCGTGGCACCGAAGACCTGGGCGGCGGCTTGCACACGGTGTTCGATGTGGAGAACGGATTCAACATTGCCAACGGCAAACTGGCTAATGGCGGAGATGTGTTCGGGCGGCAGGCGTGGGTGGGATTGTCGAGCAACACGTGGGGCACAGTGACCATGGGGCGTCAATACGACTTCCTCGTCGACTTTGTCGCGCCCTTGTCGGCAACCGGCTCCGGCTTCGGCGGAAATATCGCCGATCACCCATTCGATAACGACAACCTGGCTAACGACTTCCGCATGAACAATGCGGTCAAGTACCGCAGCCCGGATTATCACGGTTTCAAATTCGGCTGGGCTTACGCATTCAGCAATGCGGCTGGCGGCTTCAGCAACAATAACGCATTCAGCGCCGGCGCCGCATGGTCGCGCGGGCCGGTCGACCTGGCAGTCGGATATTTTCAGGGTAATCATCCAGGCGGCGTCGACGCGCCCACCAACACGGGTGGTGCGATCAGCAGCAGTGACGGCGACGCGATGCTAACGGGCGCACGTCAACGCATCCTCGGCGCAGCGGGCCGTTACGCATTCGGGCCCGCCACCGTCGGCCTGGTAGTTACGCGCACGATCATGGACAACCCAGCTCAAGTCGCGCAAGGCGGTACGTACGTCGCTCTCGAGGGGGACCTCTTGACGTTCACCAACTACGAACTGAACGCGCGATATGCGCTTACGCCGGCCCTGAGCCTCGGCGGCTCTTATACCTTCACCGGTGGGCATTTCAGCAGCGCGAGCGGCGTCGCATCGCCCAAATGGAATCAGGTGATGCTGCAAGCCGACTATGCGCTGTCGCACGGTACAGACGTCTATCTTGAAGGGGTCTATCAGCATGTGTCCGGCGCCAGCGGCATACCGGCGCTCGGCAATGCTTCTATCTTCACGCTGGCACCGTCGGCAGGCAATCAGCAGACCGTGGTCGCAATGGGCTTGCGCCACCGCTTCTAGACATCTGTCTTTAACTCGCGTTGTGCATGACGAGCAGGACGCATCGCCGCGAATCGCTGCAAACCGCTGCGAGGCATCCTGTTCTGCGAAACGTGACTGTTCACTTCGTCGTTGTGGACGGGGGCGTGTCGGCGGGTTCGTTGGCCCATCCACCTCCTAACGCGTCTATCAGTGCAGCGGAGGCGATCAACTCGCGAGTTTGCAAATCCAGCACCGAGGTTTGCGTTTCGAGTTCCATTGCCTGCGCAGTGACGACATCCAGATAACTCACGACGCCATCGCGATACCGCGACATCGACAACTCGAGCGTACGCTGCGCAGCCGAAAGCGCGCGTCCTTCTTTCGCGGACTCGTTGCCCAGGTAATGCAACTGCGAAAGCTGATCTTCCACCTGCTGTACCGCCAGCAGCACCGTCGCCTTGTACTTTTCACCATTTTCTGCCAGCTTTGCCTGCGCCTGCCGCGTGACGGCCGCTCGCCGGCCGCCGTCGAACAGGGTCACCAGCAGGCTCGGACCGATCGACCACATCTCGTTAGGCGCTGCCAGCCACGGGGATAAAGTTGTGCTTTGATAACCGCCGTCAAGACCTAACGACACATCCGGGAAAAAAGCTGCTTTGGCGACGCCAATCTGCGCGTTCGCCTGGGCGACGTGGCGCTCGGCAGCCGCGATATCGGGCCGACGTTGCAGCAGCGCGAGAGGCACTCCAACTGGGATCGACGGCAAATACGTCGGGGCGACGGCGGGCGCTAGAGAGAATTTTGAAGCCGCTTCTCCCGCAATAGTCGCGATCGCATGCTCGTACAAGGCCCTTCGTGCCGACACATCTTCAACTGACGCCCTTGCCGATTCAAGTTGGGTTTGAGCACGAGACACATCGAGATCGGATGCGATACCTCCACCGTGCCGGCTTTCAGTCAACTGCAATGCATGCTCATATGTGCGAACGGTATCCGCCAGCAATTCCTGCTGTTGATCGAGACCACGCAGATGGAAATACGCCTCAGCAAGCTTTTCCTGCAAACTCAATCGCAATGACTCGATGTCGTACTGGCTCGCCTGCTCGGCCGCCTTGCCCGCGGCAACCTCATTGCGCACCTTTCCCCATAGATCGAGGTCGTAGTTCAGGCCGACATCGACAGTCGCCGAATTGTAGAGCGCTGGTTGAGTAGCTCCCCTCAATGGCCGGTTGTCGGACTGACGCGAGCGCGAGACCTGCGCATAAGCGCCGATGGTGGGAAAGAGGCCAGCGCGAGCCTGGTCCAGATACGCTTGCGCCTGGTCATGCCGAGCAATCGCCGCAGCCAGGTCGGGGTTAGCGCTGGCCACCTTGCTTTCCAGTTCATCGAGGACAGGATCGCGATACACAGTCCACCACTCACCGCGCGGCATACGGTCGGCAGGCTGCGCGAGTTGCCAACCGCGGGCCTCCTTGAACGCGCTCGGCATGGCCGACGGCGGTACCTGATACGGCGGCGCGAACGAACACCCGCTCACGAGCGCTGCGGCAATCAGAACCGCGCATACGCGGCGCCTAACCATGACTGCGCTCCGCTTCGTTATGCTGTGTGAGCGCGGTCGTCGCGGATGTCGAAGCCAGTCGCACTGAATCGCCGTTTGCCAGCGAATCAGGCGGGTTGTCGATCACCCGGTCGGTGGCAGTCAAACCCGATGCAATCACAATCTTGGTACCCAGGTCGGTCGCGACGCTCACCCGCTTCAGCATGGCGTGATTGCCAGGACCGACCACCGCCACTTGCAAACCGCTTTCCCGGAACATCAGCGCGCTGGCAGGAATGGTCATCGCATGCTTGTCCGTGGGCAGTTCAAAATGAACTTCCGTGTATTCGCCTGGAATCAGCACGCCGCTGGAATTGTCGACTGCCAATTGCACCAGCAGCGTCCCTGAAGAGGGCGTGATGGAGTCGTCCGTATCGACAAGCTTTGCGGAGAACTGCATGCCGGGGCGTTCAGGCACGGTCAGACTGGCGACCAGTCCGGGCCGGATCACGGCGGCTTCGTTCTGTGGCACGCTGACATACACGCGCAGTTGCCGTGCGTCGGAGACGGTGAACAACTCCGGTCCGTTGCCGCCGCCCGCGCTGATCAACGCGCCGACATCGGTCTTGCGCGCGGTCACGACGCCATCGAAAGGCGCGGTGATCCGTTTGAACGATTCAAGCGCTTGCAGCCGTGCAACATTCGCCTGGTTCGCGGCCACCATCGCCTGCTTTGCCGCAAGGTCACTCGTTTTTTCGTCTGTCTCCTGCTGCGATACGGAGTCCTGCTGCAGCATCTGGGTCCACCGGCGCGACGTGGATGCCGCGAGCGTTTCGTTCGCCTGTGAGGTGCGCAGATCGGCACGTGCCTGAGCGAGTTGCTGATCGAGATCGGGTGTATCGATTTCGCCCAGCAACTGCCCGGCCTTCACGTGCGCGCCAATGTCTGCATACCACGCATGCAGATAACCCGACACGCGCGCATAGATCGGTGCCTTCACATAGGCCGACAATTGGCCCGGTAAGACTAGCACCTGCGCGGAACTGTCATGCAACGGCGGGTTGGCGACGACCGTTGGAATCGCCTGCGCGGCCGACCATTTGGCCATCTGCTCCTTTGCATGGACGCGCGTTGCGATGCCGGTCGCTGCAACCGCTGCGGCAGCCAGCAGAGCGACAACTCCTGCGAGTTTGAGAGACCGCAGCCGCCGCGGCGCTGCGATGTCGATGTCAGTTGACATGGATGACTCCAGGTTCGGAAGATGAATGGTCGTATGACTCGCGTTGTGGTTCGCTCGGCCCAGCGTCGGGTGGGGCGGCGTCGCGCCGGTGCACCAGACTGAAAACGACAGGAACGAACAGCAAGGTGGCACAGGTTGCGCAGATCAGGCCACCAATAACGGCTCGCCCGAGCGGTGCGTTCTGCTCGCCGCCGTCGCCGAGACCCAGCGCCATCGGAGCCATGCCGATGATCATCGAGAGTGCCGTCATCAACACAGGGCGAAACCGCGAGAAGCCCGCTTCGAAGGCCGCTCGCAATGCGTCGTGAGTCACCGCGAGCCGTTCGCGTGCGAAGCTGACGACCAGCACGCTGTTCGCGGTTGCCACACCCATGCAGAGGATGGCGCCAGTGAGAGCAGGCACCGACAGCGGCGTGTGCGTCGCAAACAGCATCCACACGATGCCAGCCAGCGCCGCAGGCAACGCCGAGACGATCACAAAGGCGTCGCCCCACGAATGGAAGTTGACGACGATGAGCAGATAGATGAGCGCGATTGCACCGACGAGGCCGAGTAACAGCCCGGTAAATGCGCTATTCATAGTCTGTACCTGACCACGCAGCGTGACCGTTGAGCCCTTGGGCACATCTTTCGCTGTGGCACGCACGATGCCGTCGATGTCGCTCGCGACCGCACCGAGATCGCGACCCTGCGGAGTGGCGTAAATATCAAACAGCGGCTCGATGTTGTAATGCGATACCACCGCGCTGCCGACGCCGCGCGCGATGCTCGCGACACCGCCGAGCAATTGCGAGCGGCCACTGGCGTCTGTTACTGGGAGATTCTCGAGACTGGACAGCGATGCCATCCAGTATTCGGGGGTTTGCGCGACGATCGGGTATGAAACCCCGTTCGTTGGATTGAGCCAGTACGTGGGCGCCACCTGGCTCGTACCGGCGAGCGTTGCTACGACGGAGTTCGTCACATCCTCCTCGCTAATGCCCAGTCGTCCCGCGTGAGAGCGATTCACCGCGATGGTGAACTGCGGATAAGTGACCGCCTGCTGGATACGGCTATCGGCAATACCGGAGATCATCCGCACACGTCGCAACAGTTCGTTCGCGTATCGATGATTCCCGGCCTGGTCCGGCCCGGCGACTTGCAGATCGATCGGTGCCGGTGCGCCGAAATTCAGAATCTGGCTAACGATGTCCGCCGGCAGGAAAGAGAAGGTCGTACCTGGAAACGCTGCGGGCAGCACTTCGCGTAGCCTTTTCACATATCCCGCCGTCGGCTCATGATTCTCACGCAGCGCGATCATGATGTCGCCATCCTGTGAGCCGATGGTGCCGCTGTTGTTGTATGTCAGGTTGATACCGCTGACCGGCAGGCCAATATTGTCCACCACGCTGCCGAGTTGACCCGGCGGAATAACCTGGCGAATGGTGTTTTCAACGTGATCGAAAATACTTGCCGTATTTTCGATGCGTGTCCCAACCGGCGCGCGCACATGCAAGGCGATCTCGCCCGCGTCGATGTCGGGAAAGAAGTTCCGTCCGAGCCACGGTGAAAGCAGGAAAGACACGCATACGACGGCCAGTACGCCGACCACAAAGCGCTTCGGGTGCGTCAGCACAAGGCCGAGAAGCACGCGGTAAACGTTTCGCACGCGCACAAAGCATTGCTCGAAGCCGCGCTGGAAACGTACAAACGGATTGCGCGACGTTGGACTTGTGGACATGCTGCCGTGAGATTCGATTGTCGCCGCGAGTTCACCGCTTGAATGCCCGCCCGACGCATGAGGGGCGAGGAGGTACTGTGCCATCATCGGCACAAACGTACGCGACAGAATGAACGAAGCGATCATCGCAAACATCACGGCTTCCGCCATCGGCACGAAAAGGAACCGCGCAATGCCGTCGAGCAACAGCATCGGAACGAACACGATGCAGATGCACAGCAATGAAACCAGTGCTGGCGTGACGATCTGCTGCGCGCCGTCCATGATCGCCCGCTGCACATCTTTCCCCTGTTCCAGGTGCCAATTGATGTTCTCAATGGTGACCGTGGCGTCGTCGACAAGTATTCCTACTGCCAGCGCGAGCCCGCCTAGCGTCATCACGTTCAGCGTCTCGCCCATCGCGGAAAGCGCCGCCACTGCCGCAAGCAAGGCTAGCGGAATCGACGCCGCGATGATAAGCGTCGAGCGCCAACTGCCGAGGAAGAGCAGGATCATGGCGGACGTGAGGGCCGCGGCAATGACGCCTTCACGCACCACGCCGCTCACGGCACCCTTGACGAACTTTGACTGGTCGCCCATCGTGACCAGCTTCAATTGCGGGGGAAGCGAAGCTTCGACGAGCGGCAGTTTCGCCTTGACGCCAGAAATGATGTCGAGTGTCGAAGCGGACCCGTTCTTCAGGATACTCATCAGCACCGCGCGGCGGCCGTCAACGCGGACAATATTGGTTTGCGGCGGATATCCGTCGCGTACATGCGCAACATCGCGAATGTAGATTGTCGCGTCACCGTCTACTTTCACGGGCAGCGCATTCAACTCCTCGAGGTCCACCGGACTATTGTTCAGCTTGACGTTGTACTGGAATGCACCAACCTTCTGCGTGCCGACAGGAATGATCTGGTTTTGCCGGGCAAGCGCCGCGGCGACGTCTTCTGCCGACAGCTTTCTCGCCTGCAACGCTTTGGGATCGAGGTCAATCTGCACCTCGCGCGTCTTTCCGCCGTATGGCGTCGGAATCGCGACGCCCGGCACACTCAGCAATTGCGGACGAATCGCGTTTGTCGCGTAGTCGGCGAGTTGCTGCTCGTCGAGAGTGTCGCTTGTCAACGCTAACTGCAATACCGGAACAGTCGATGCGTTGTAGTTGAGAATCTGCGGCGGAGTCGTGCCGGGCGGCATCTGCTTGAGCACGGTCTGCGAGATCGATGTGACCTGGGCCGTCGCGGTCCGGATGTCGACCGTTGGCTGGAAAAATATCTTGACGATGCCGTAGCCCGTGAACGACTGCGATTCAATATGCGCAACATCGTTCACTGTCGTACCGAGCGTGCGCTCGTAGTAAGTAACGATTCGACCCGCCATGTCGTCAGGCTGTAGCCCCGTATAGCTCCATACGACGCTAATTACCGGAATGCGTATGTCGGGAAAAATGTCCGTCGGTGTGCGCAATGCCGATAAAGGGCCCAGAATTAGAATGAGCATCGCGAGCACGATGAACGTATAGGGCCGCGTCAACGCCAGCCTGACCAGTTTCAACATCGGAACAGCTCCATTCAGGAAAGCGCATGGTCATCGCGCGCAGGCATCGGAATGCGCCTGATGCATGGCACGCATGTTTATGAGGGGATTCTGAACGTAGGGCGCTAACAGTGTTCTACCTCGAACATTAAGGAACTTTTAGTTAGCGAGACTCGTATGGACGAAAGCTCGACACAGCACCGCAGAGGTCGGCGACGCTTGTGCGCATTGCTGCCCGCTGCGGGGGTTTGGAGTTAGATAAGTTTCACCCAGTCGCTGGACGCGCAGTTCTCACGTGCAGTGCGGAGCTTGCCGCAAGGCCTCATTGAAAGACGGTGGCTTGAAGTTCAAGCGACCGCCTTGAGCGATGACGTGCGATCCATTGCGCGGTAGTGGTCCACCGCGAAGTCTACGAAGCTTCGCACCCTCCTCGACAACAGCCCCGGCGACGAATACAACGCGCAAAGATTTCTCGCGCCGCTGCCCACGTTGAACTGTTCGAATAGCTCGACCAACGCGCCGCGCTGCAATTCCGGTTCGACGATCGAACGGGGTAACAAAGCGATTCCCAAGTGGTGCATGCATGCGGACTTCAGCATCGCATAGCTGGACGACGCAATCCCGGCAGATGCGGTGACGCGTGAAACCTGGCCACGATCCACGAACTCCCAGCAGCGAGCCCCGCTTCCCGACCGGTACAGCAACGTGTGTCGGGTCAGATCCGCGGGGGCAATTGGCGTGGCGTGCCTGGACAGGTACCGAGGCGATGCGACGACAACCTGTGGGATACGCAGAAGTGGCCGGCAAACGAGCGCTGAGCTGAATAGCCCAGGATCGTCCGAGAAGCAGACGTCGAAGCCACCTTCGACCATGTCGATATGGACATCGAAAGTCGTTACCTCGAAAGACACGCCAGGATGCAACTCGCGGTAGGCGGCAACCAGGCGTACGAGTCCGGCGTCAGCGAAGGTTGCCACGCTTGCAATCCGAAGCGCTCCGCGCAACTCCCGGGTCGACTGTACGAGGGACGTTTCCATTTCGTCCAACTGCTCGATAATCACGCGACAGCCTTCGAGATAATCGCGACCTGCCTCCGTTAGCGACAGCGTGCGCGTCGTCCGGTTGATCAAGCGTGTGTGCAGATGAGCTTCCAGCAAGCCAATGCTGCGCGTGACCGATGCCGCTGACACGCCAAGCTGCTTGGCCGCCAGATTGAAACTGCCGAGGCCGACCACACGGGTGAAGACGCGCATAGCCTGAAGCTGATTCATGACGCAATGTCCATGGTTGAACGATGGATGCATCATTGCTCGCTTCCCCTAAAGTCCCCGCTCCACGTTGATGAAGTCTTTTTTAGTTTTGCTTCGCGCCGACACCAACGCTAAAAAAAGTAAGTCAAGCGGGGGGTAGCCAAATACAACGGCTTGCGCCCCCCGCAACACGTCTGTTTGCCGGCACTTTCCACGCCGAGAACGACTCACGCGCCTTGTTCAACTTTCCTGAATGCTCGATTTCATTTCCTTGTGAACGGTGGCAATTCTCGCTGCCTAGACTTGCTTCGCCTTTCGAGTCGAGCGACCGAAATTGCGTAGGCAGTCTCGAGATCGATCGTCTGCGGCTCCTGGCAACATCATGCGGACAATCCTTAAATAGCGAGTCAAAATGAAAAAGACGAATTTGACGTGGGCAGCTGTCGCCTCGTTGACGCTGGTCACCGGCGTCGCGCACGCACAATCGAGCGTGACACTCTATGGGCTTCTCGATGAGGGCCTCAACTTCACGAGCAACGCAAACGGACACGCCACGTATCAAATGAAAAGCGGTGACACGTACGGGAGCCGTTGGGGCTTGCGAGGCGAGGAAGATCTCGGTGGCGGTCTGAAGGCGGTATTCAAGCTGGAAAGCGGCTTCGATACAAACAGTGGACAGGCAGGCCAGAGCGGGCGTTTGTTCGGCCGGCAGGCGTACGTAGGATTGTCGTCCGATCAGTACGGCACCGTCACGTTCGGCCGTCAGTACGATACGAGCGTCGACGAGCTTGGCTTCGGCGGCCTTACTGCGGCCGGAAATTATGCTGGCGATGTGAACGCGCATCCGTTCGACAACGACAACGCGGACTGGGATTTCCGCGTCAACAACGTTGTCAAGTATGTGAGCCCGACATACCGCGGCCTGACTGGCGAAGCGATGTACGGTTTTAGCAACCAGGCGGGCGGGTTCGCGGATAACCGCACCTGGGGCGCGACGTTGAACTACCAGAACGGTGGCTTAACGGCGGCGGCTTCCTATCTCAAGCTCGACAACCCCGGTGCAAACGCCAGCGGCGCCGTTTCCGGCGACACGCTGTTTGCCGCCTCATCGCAGCAGGACATCGGCGTGGCCGCGACTTACCGCTTTGCGCATTCGCTGGCCGGACTCGCCTATTCGCACGTCGACGTGTACGACCCGACTTACAACTTGTATTTCACGTCCAACAGCGGGCCCTCCGGCGGGACATGGAATTCCTGGAAATTCGACAACTTCGAAGCAAACGAGCAGTACTTCTTCCGACCGGACCTGTGGCTTGGAGCGGCTTACACGTTTACGGTCGCGCACCTTCACTCCACCAGCGGTTCCTTTACTCCCAAGTGGCATCAATTGGGTCTCACGCTTGACTACGATCTGAGCAAGAGCACGTCGGTCTATGCACAAGGTGCCTACCAACACGTCGTCAGCGCGCACACGGGCACTGACTTCGACTTTGCTCACATCCCTGCCGCGGCCGGCATGTCTAGCAGCCAGAACCAGATGGTCTATCGCGTCGCCATGATTCATCGCTTCTGACGTGGCGTGCTATCGCACGCAATACGAACGATGACGTTTGAGCCCAGCGCTCCACAGAGTGCTGGGCGAGATAGCGTTCAGTCATTCCCTGCCGCGAAATGGGATTAGCCGCCTGGTGGTGGCCGCAAACGCCGCGGCGGTGCGGCGGGTATCGCACCAATACTGGTCCAACCGCGAGCGCGCCCATGAAGCTGCATCACGGCATGCCGCGCTTCGCGTACTGGATCGCGTCTTCGAGCAGGCGTTCGACTGGCAGCCTGCCGCCGAGCGTTTCAGCCGACCAGTGATGCGCGCGCTGCCAACCCGACACCGTGCGTGGGCCCACACCCTGTCTCTTCTTATCTTTCCTGTGCCGGATATAGGCGAGCGGCATCTGTGCCGGCTGGGCCGTTGTTAATGGCTCAGCGAAGCCGCAGACCGCCGCCAACGCGGCAACCACTATGAATCACGGGGTTTCATTGCTTAAGAATGCGTCGGTCGGGAACGCGTGACTCTAAACCTACGCTTATCCATAACAGGTCATGCGTCAGAGTGGTCTCCACCCGGCACAAAAATCGATCGGCGCGAAAATCCCTTGAGGAATTGGGGGCATCGACGCCTGATTGAGAGGCGGAGCGAGTCACAATTCACGCTATAGGCTTTTCGCGCTGTCACCGCCCGTAACTTCGATTTCGGAGCCGGTGACCATCGCGGCGGCATCCGAGGCAAGATATACCGCCGCAGGCGAGATGTCTTCCGGCTGCACCCACCCGACTCCAAGCGGCATCGTTGCCGCGCGGCGGTCCCACGCCTCCTGCGGCGTCAGGAAACCGTCCGGTTTGTGGTAGCCGGTCTCACCGACGCTTTCGGTCAGTCGCTTTTCGTACAGCGTCAAAGCGGTGGCGACGAGCCCCGGTACCACCGCGTTGACTGTAATGTTGTAGCGACCGAGTTCGAGGGCCGCCGACTTCATCAGCCCAAAGATGCCCCACTTGGACGCCGCATAACTTGCTGCGTCTTTCGTACCGTGCCGTCCCTGCATCGAAGAAACCACGATGATGCGGCCATAGTTGCGCTTCACCATCATGGGTGCGAATGCTCGGATAGTATTCGCGGTCCCGTTCAGGTTATTGTCGATGACGTCCGTCCACTCTGTGTCCTGGAGGTCCAGAAGTGGCTTCCAGTACTGAATGGCGGCGTTGGCTACCACGATATCGATCTTTCCGTAACGCTGTTCGATGCGACTAGCGGCGGCGCGCAACGCGCCGAGGTCGCGGACGTCTGCGCGAATACCCTCCGCACGGCGCCCATACGCCTGGATCATCCTGACTGTCTCAGCAAGCTCTTGCGGCGTGGCGGGTGCCGCATCGGAGGCGGTACTGACCGGTCCCGAGATGTCGAGCGCAATGACGTCCGCTCCATTTGCCGCGAACTCGACCGCAATGGCGCGCCCGATTCCGCGGGCCGCCCCGGTGACGACCGCAACGCGTCCCTGCAACCTGGAATCTCGGCCAGCGATGATCGGCCCGGCCGTCTTATCCGCCGGCGGCACTGGCACGGGCAGCCCGTCCATCGACGGAGCGCCGCCGGGCGACTTCTGAGCCTGCGCGACGCCTGACAGCAACATGCCGGCTGCGGCCACGCCGCCGCCAACAATCAACTTTCGTCGCGAGCGATCGGGATCATCGTGGTCGCTGTCAGATTTTCTTTCTTTCGTTATCAATTCAATGCTCCTTTCGGATAGGTTCGAGCAGCGCGCCTCGCCTATGACGGCGCGTGACAGAAGGTCATGCCGTGGGCGACGAGGCTGCGATGTGCAGACCCTGAAATCGGAATTTTTAGAGGCCGGGCTTAGCGCGAATCAAATTCGGAAGACTAAAGCTCGCAATCCTTACTCAGAAGGCAGCTCGCCAGGCAGTTGGCGCGGGCGTGGGCCGAGCCAACAGGTCAGGAGCTTGCCGGGGCGTCCTGGTTCCCCTTTGCGGACGTCTGCGATGCCGGGGCGCAATCGGCAACGAACTTTGCATGCAGGCGCTCCTCCGCCTGCGTGAGTTGGTTCGGATACTGCGGATCATTTCTGGCCGGTTGGTATCCAACCGATTCGAGCTCCGACAATTCCCGCATGATGTCGCCATGTGTTATCCCCGCTTTGGCCGCTACAAAGGGATACGAGTGACATTCCTCTGCCGAGAATTTCTCCGCTGCGCTCGCGGATACGCTAATTATCATCAAGGCGATGATTGAGGTTAGTTTGAATCGGCTATTCATATCGAGCTCCAGGTTATCGCGACTTTAAGAAATCACAAACCGCCGTCGTCATCGACTATGCGAGCCCGATGCCCGACGACACGAATGCGTGCCATCACGATATCTGGTCGGTCAGCGCGTTTACGCATCCCAAACGTGAAGGTTAGTTAATCAAAACTGGCTGCGATCCGAGGGGGTTACGCGGCTCGTCCGACTGGCCTGCTCTCCCAATTCGGCTCGGTGCTACCGCAGAGTCCCGGGCGTCTGCGAAGATAAATCCCGGCGCATCTCGATGCGTTACCCGGCTCGGCCAGACCATGCATCGGTGACCTGCTCGACATGCCGGCAACATCGAATCCCGGCTCGCCGGATACGACCGCGCAATCAGCGAAATAGCACGGGCCGATGAGCGCAGCAAGAGACTTACGCGACTGCGTGTGGATCAGCATGGCACGGTGTTCGATGTGCTGGTGCAAAGCCGGCGCGACAGGCACGCAGCTAGTGTTCCGTTCCGCTGATTCGCGCAGAAAGTCTCTGTAGCTTTTCGAGAATAGAGTCAGCGGAACGGGTTACTAGACGCGCACGCGCATTGCCCCCGCCGCTGCAGCTGAACGTCACATGTGGGGCCAATGACAGAGACGCAAGCGGAGCGGCTCGCTCCTGCGCTATCGATGGGCGGCCGTTGTACTTCGCATGAATCTTTTTGCTAGTCTTTGATGTGCGCATGTGTTTCTATACTAATCAGTACAGCAACGGTTATGCTAGACTATAAAGTACAGGAATCGCAAGGAGGAGTTATTACGTGCAGAAAAGTTCGCCAGAGAGCCGCGTCGGTCGCCCGAAAGATGCCGCCAAGCACACGTCCATTGTGGAAGCGGCAACGAGGCTGTTCTCCGGGCAGCGCTACGACACCGTAACCATGGAGGCCGTCGCCGCAGAGGCGGGGGTGTCAAAGATGACGGTCTACAGCCATTTCTCGGACAAGGAAGCGTTATTCGAGGCAGTCGTGCGTGGCGTTTCGGACCGGATGCTCCAGGTACTGCCGCCCGTGAGTTCCGAAAATTTACCCTTACGGGAACGGCTGTCTGCGATCGGCGCCGCATTCCTGAAGACCATCGTCAATGTCCATGTTGCTGGCATGGCGCACGCGCTGCCGACCGGCCGCCAAGACCTGCCGCTAAGGACACGCTTTTACGATGCAGGGCCGGGGCGGACTGTGGCGGTACTGGCCGGTATCATCAGCGAGGCCGCGGCGCGCAATGAACTGATCGTCGACTCGCCGGAGCTGGCGGCCCACGACCTGGTGAGCCTGTGGGCAGGTGATCTGCAAGCGCGCATCCTATTCGGAGTTGTGAAGCGGGCAACCGATAGGGAAATCAAGGAGCGGACACGCCGCGGCACGGACGTATTTTTACGAGCTTTTGGGAAACCGGGAAAGCGCGAGCCGTCATGATGTCTCGCTCGACGTGTCCCTAGTGCGCGCTCGGCGACGGATTCGCGGCGCTGGCGGTATGGCTTGCGCCGAAACTCACGCGGGTCGCGGATCACTCGAAGGCTCATTGATTCTGTACATCGGTCGCCCATTCGCGTCGGCCGGCGAACTCCGTTCAACCAGGAACCGTTATGTCTCACCCAATCCGTATTGTCATTGTCGGCGGTGGAATCGCCGGGATACTGCTCGCGACAAGGCTGGGCAACTATTACGCCCATTCGGACGAAGCCCGTGTGACGCTGATCGACAGCAGCCAGACCCATATCTGGAAACCGATGCTCCATACGATCGCGGCAGGCACGCGCGATGTGTCCCAGCAGCAGGTTAGTTATCTCGCTCACGCGAGCGCACACCGGTTTGCATGGCAGCCAGGCCGCATGTATGGACTGGATCCTGCCCGCAAAGAAGTGCTGCTTGACGAGATGAGGACGCCCGAGGGCGAACTCGTGCTCGAAGCCAGGACGATTCCCTTCGACGTGCTGGTGCTGTCGGTGGGCAGTCAGGCGAACGATTTCGGCATCCCTGGCGTCAGGCAACACTGCCACTTCATCGATAGCCAGAAACAGGCCGAAGCTTTCAACGTGGTTCTGCGCAACCGGATGCTTCGCGCCGTGGCGAAGGATGAACGACTCCGGGTCGCGATTGTTGGGGCAGGCGCGACCGGTGTCGAGCTCTCCGCTGAGTTAAGCCGCGTACTGGAGATTGCCGAGGGCTACGGTGACCCTACCTTGCGCAGCCGACTGAGCTTGACGCTGCTTGAAAGCGGACCGCGCGTCCTTGCTTCTTTCCCGCCAAAGATTTCAGAATCCGCTGAAGAACAGCTCAGGCACATCGGTTTTAGTGTGCAGACCTCGACGCGGGTCATGGCAGCGCAAAGCAACGGGTTCGAGATCGACGGCGGGCGTCTCGTCAGCGCCGACCTCATGGTCTGGGCCGCAGGCGTCAAGGCGCCAGATTTCATGAACAATATGGCGGGAATGGAAACCACGGGTTCAAACCAGGTCGTGGTTAAAGCCACGCTTCAGTCGACGCACAACGACAATATTCTTGCACTCGGCGACTGCGCAAGTCTGACACTGATGGATCACGAACGGCCCTTGCCGCCTACAGCGCAGGTCGCAACGCAGCAGGCTGAGCATCTGGCCCGCCATCTGCCGGCGTGGCTCGCAGGCCAACCATTGCCGGACTTTAAGTTCCGGGATTATGGCTCGCTGGTTTCGCTCAGCGACTATGGCGCATTTGGCACGTTAGGGAGTTTTGGCTTCTTCCGCGGTGGCTTCATACGCGGACGCTTCGCGCAATTGAGCCATGCAATGCTTTATCGCCGCCATCAGCAGGCGCTTCATGGTTTCGGAAAGGCAGCACTGATGTGGAGCGCCGAACAGATCAATAGCCTTGTACAGCCCAAAATCAGACTGAGTTGACTACGCTTCCAGCTATGCGTCGCTCGTGGCATCTGCGGCGGCGAGCGGCGAGACTAGAGGGTGTTAGATCCTATGTATCAGGAAGGCCGGCGGCTTGCCGGAGAACGTCGCGACGATTTCGGAGAATGCGCCAAAGCACTGCAGGATCAGGATGTACACCTCAGGACGTCCCCACACCCAGATGAGGTTGATGTACATCATCGCGTTGCCGCCCAGCTCGTTGGTAAAGAAGTGCATGCCGAGATAGCGGTCAGCGGCAAGCAGCGCCAGCGTGCCCGTCAACACCGGAAACGCGGCAACGATCAGGATGTTGGTGATGAGCGCCGTTCAGACGAACACCGGCATCTTCATCAGGTTCAGGCCTGGCGCACGCATGCGCGGGATCGTCGCGATGAAGTTGATGCCCGTCAGCGTCGCACCGATTCCCGATATCTGTAATGACCAGGTGTAGTCGTCGACCCCCACCGTTGGGCTATATCCGAGTTCCGACAAGGGCGGATACGCGACCCATCCCGTGGCGGCAAAATCGCCGACGAACATCGACAGCATCACGAGCACCGCGCCGAGCGCCGACAACCAGAAGCTCAGCGAATTGACGAACGGGAAAGCGACGTCGCGCGCGCCGATCTGCAACGGAACCACCACGTTCATCAGCCCCAGGATCAAAGGCGTCGCGACGAAGAAGATCATGATCACGCCGTGCGCGGTGAAGATCTGATCGTAGTGGTGAGGTGGCAGATAGCCGGCCGCGTCGTTGTACGCGATGGCCTGCTGTGCACGCATCATGATCGCGTCGGCAAAGCCGCGCAGCAGCATGACGAGCGCAAGGATGATGTACATCACCCCGATGCGCTTGTGATCGACCGAGGTGATCCACTCGCGCCAGAGATAGGTCCATTTCCCCGCGTACGTCACGGCGCCCAGCAGCGCGGCGCCGAGCATGGCGACGACAGCCAGCGTGCCCACGACGATGGGCTCACGATACGGAATCGCATCTAGATTGAATTTCCCGAACATGATGATTACTTTGCGGCCAGGATCGCAGGCGACTGCGCGCCCTGACGTTCATAGGAAATGGCTGCCGGACCTGTGCCAGCCGTGCCCGTGCCGGCTGGACCGCTCCCGCAACGCGGGTCGCCCGACGGGCCGCGCATGTAGCGGTTCACGACGTTATCGAATAGGCCCGGCATGACGCTCGCGTAAAGCGCGACCGGATTCTTCTGGCTCGGCTGCTCCAGCGCCGTATAGGTCGCCGTGTCGAGCGTCTGCCCCGACTGTTTCGCCCGCGCGATCCAGGCTTCGAAGTCGCCGCGGCTCGTCGCGATCGTCTCGAAGTGCATGTCCGAGAAGCCGGGGCCGCTGAACGCGGCGGACCGGCCCGCGTGGACCCCCGGAGTATCGGCGATCAGGTTGAGCTGGGTCTGCATGCCGGCCATCGTATAGACTTGGCTGCCGAGTTGCGGGATGAAAAACGAATTCATCAGCGACTCGGCCGTCAGCCGGAACGAGACAGGCGTATCGACGGGAATGGCCAGCTGGTTCACCGCAGCCACGCCGTAGTCCGGATAGATGAAGAGCCACTTCCAGTTCAGCGCGACCACTTCGACGCGGACGGTCTTTGTCTGGGATTCGATCGGCTTGGATGGATCCAGGCTGTGCGTGGTACGCCAGATCACGAGAGCCAGCATCACCAGGATGACGCAAGGGATCGCCCAAACGACAACTTCAATTGCAGTGGAGTGTGCCCGTTTGGACGCATAGGTCGCGCTCTTGTTTGACCCGCGATAGTGCCATGCGAAGTGCAAGGTCAACAGAATGACCGGAACGACCACGAGCAGCATCAGACCCAACGCAAGCAGGATCAGATGTTTTCTCCTGTGCACCGATGTCGCCCTTGGGATTGAATAAAGTCATGCTGCATCCGCCGATCAGGCCGAATGCGCCGAGCGCCATAACGCGGCCTGCGGCAACGCAAAACCGCTTGATGGTATGTGATTGACCGCGCGCACTTGACCCGATAGAGGGATTTTCTCTACATAAACCTGGGATTCTGCATGTCATGTACCTCGGTTGCCGGTAACACCACAGGCGGACGAATTCAGCTGCGGCAGCGCCCCTTTGGCTGGCGTGGAAAGGGACCGACCACGCTGGACCCGGCCGGCCCCACGACGGCTAGCGGCCTGTCGTATCCCGCTCAGTTTCCTTCGTGATCTCCCCAAGTGGAACGGACTTCGGCGCTGCCACTTCGAGAGGCGGTTGCGCAACGCCCGCTTTATGGCGCCTGCGCGAGCTATGCGCTGGCTTGGTAGCGCCCTCCAGCCGCGCCACGTGAGTCGCGCCCCCAGGACGATGCACGTCGTGCGTCACGAATCCGGAATCGTGATCCGGTATCGCAAACCAGTCCGGATGCTCAAACGACGCGCGAATGTCGCCCAGACCCGTCTGCCAGTGCTCGCTCATCGTGTCGATGCTGAATTCGTAATCCTTATAGTGCCCCTCATACGCCTTGTTCTTGTATATGAGGTGCACAACATTGACCGTACTGCCATCGGCAACTTCCCGTGCCTCCCGGATGAGCGGATGCTGCTTCTCCAGGCCCGGCGGCACATGCTTCAATAGCTCCTTGATGAGCTGTGCATGACGCTGGGTCGACCCGAGCATCGCGGTGATAGCGCGGGTCCGGCTGGAATACTGGATGTCCTTGGCGCGCTCGGACACATCCAGCATGTCGCCCGGGAGGCCGCCGCTCGAACTCCAGAGGTCAACCTGGAAGACCAGGGAGTCCTTGTGCTGCGGGTCACTTAAAACCTCGGTCAACGGGGTGTTCGACACCAGACCGCCGTCCCAGTAATATTCGCCATCAATCTCGACGGCAGGAAAGCCCGGAGGGAGCGCACCCGAGGCCATGAAGTGCTCTGGCGAAAGGCGCATCTGCGTGTTGTCAAAGTAAACCAGGTTACCCGTGCGCACGTTGACCGCGCCGATGGAGACGCGAATATCGCCGTCGTTGATTCTGTCGAAATCGGCGAATTGCAGAAGGGTCGCCCGAAGCGCGGTGGTATCGTAAAAGCTCACTTCTTCTGGCGAGCGCTTGCCCATCCCTGGGATGGGCACCGGAAGGCGCGGCGAGAAAAAGCCTCGCTGCCCTTCGGTGAGTGCGCGGCCTGCCGCCCAGCAGCTCGACCACTTGCGCGACAGGTCGTGCATGCCCGCGGCGCGGGGCAGCCACGCGCCAAGGTTCCCAAGCATGTCCGCCGGCTGGCAGATGGTGGTCCAGAATCCACGCAATGCCTCGGTACGCTTCCCCGGAGCGTTGCCCGCGATGATGGCTGTGTTAAGCGCGCCGATGGAGATGCCGGAAATCCAGTCCGGATGAATGCCAGCTTCCTCGAGGCCTTCGTAGACGCCGGCCTGATAGGAGCCCAGCGCGCCGCCACCCTGTAGCACGAGAGCTACCTCGTCATAGGCTGGCAGTTCGAAAGGCTTCCGTGTGCCTGGTCTTTCTAGATTTTGACGCACTGGGCAGCTCCTTAGTGCATCGACCAGCCGTGGCTGACGATGATGGACTGCCCCGTCAATGCCGACGATTCGAAACCCGCGAGGAACGCCACGGTGTTGGCGACGTCTTCCACCGTCGTGAATTCGCCGTCGACCGTTTCCTTCAACATCACGTTCTTGACGACGTCTGCTTCCGAAATGCCCAACGCTATCGCCTGCTCCGGAATCTGCCTGTCGACAAGCGGCGTGCGCACGAAGCCCGGGCACACGACATTGGCCCGTACACCGCGCGAACCGCCTTCCTTGGCTACCACGCGTGCGAGACCGAGCAGTCCATGCTTGGCCGTCACGTAGGCAGCCTTCAGCTTCGACGCTTCGTGCGAGTGGACCGAGCCCATATAGATAATCGAGCCACCGTTGCCCGCAGCGTACATGTGCCTGACAGCAGCTTTGGTCGTGAGGAACGCGCCGTCCAGATGGATTGCGAGCATTTTTTTCCAGTCGGAGAAAGCATAATCTTCAATCGGGTTGACGATCTGGATGCCCGCGTTCGAGACCAGCACATCGATGCTGCCAAGCTTGTCGACAGCCTGCTGGATGCCGGCGTTGACCGCTTCTTCGCTCGTCACGTCCATTGATACCGGCAGCGCTTTGCCACCCTCCTTGCGGATGCTCTCGGCCACGCTCTCAGCAGCCTTGAGGTTCAGGTCCGCGATTACCACCGACGCGCCGAGCGCCGCGAGCTTGCGTGCGCATTGTTCACCGATACCACTTGCAGCGCCCGTCACGAGCGCGACCTTATCTTTTACGGACATGCCTTTTCCTTAATATGTCAGAGGGTGCTTACTGATTCGCGGCAAGCTTGAGTGCCGGCGCCTCGGCGAGGTAATCGAAAGCTACCTCCCCGATGTCGAGCGTGAGATTGGCGATAACGTGCCGCGCGCCGACGATTTTGCGCACCGGCAAATCCGCCACAGGAGCCAAGGCATGGGGGTGCAGCTCAAGCGCGGCCGGACCGCCCCACGCGCCGAGCACCGTGACATCCCGCAGGAAGTAGCGCACGAGCTCGCAGATGCGGGCTGAACCGTCGACGTCCGGAATGACTTTCAGTAGATAGTTCGGCGTGTCCGCCAGCTTCTTGCGCTCGACCTCGAGGTCAAGTGGCTGGTACTTGTAGCCCATCGTGCCCGTGGCAATGCGCTGGGTGCCATAGTCGAGCGTTCCAAGCAGCGTGTCGTTGCCGTCAACACGCAATTTCGGACTCGCCAGCTTCTTTGGGAAGCCCCAAATCTCACGACCGCCGGCAATCGGGCCTTCGTCGTCGAGGTACATCGCGTGTGTGTAGCTGCCTGGCGCGCCGGCATCGTCTCTCACCGAGATAACCTGGCCGCTTTCCGTGTAATCGCCGAATCCCGACGAGTCTGGCATGCGAATGAATTCGTAATGCACGAGGGGGCTTGCGACTGTCAGTGGTTCCGGCACCACGGCGCGCAAAGCGTCCATGTCGGTCTCGTACGAAATGATGAAGTACTCGCGATCAAGGAAGCGAAACGGCGGGCGGGGGTAGGAAGGATTGTGGACGGGCATCGCAAAAGCATCTTTGCGGATTTGTTCGATTTTCAACTATCTCTCCAGTAGTGACGTCAAATGACGTCGCGTCATTAAAGCCCACGCATGCGCACCAGAGATGCTGTGCTGCATACTGCGCCTCTGCCTTTATCACACGTGTCGGGATGCAACGCTCAGGCGCCGGGTTCGAGTGGCCCTGTGCTTTGCATCGTTATACAGAACACGGGCAATAGTAGCGCCTTGCTCCATGCATCGGGGTCCTTGCTGGTCGCAAAACATTGTGCCCCTCACCGCAACAATCGGTTCGATCCTTGTACGCGTCGGCTTCTCGTCGGCGAAACGCCGCGTGTAGCGATGTCGCTTCGTGATAGGCAATGTCGCACATATAGGGATGCGTGCTGCCCGAGACCTTGCCTAACGGGATGCCGTTGCCGGGCCGGGATCTCGCGATCTTCATCGCCTCGGGCGTGATTCTGATGTCGCTGCTGGTTGCGGTAGTAGCGCTACCGCCGTTGCTGCGTGGCTGGCGGCGCGGACACGATCCGCACGCCGCCGAGGAGCGGCTCGCGCGCCAGCTCGCGGCCGAGGCGGCGATTCGCGCAATCGACGAGTTGCATGAAACGGCCAGCGCTGGTTTCCACGAATCGGCGTCCGCCCACGCGGCGGACGTGACCGCGCGCGTCATGGAGATTTATCGCCGCCGGCTCGCGACTCTAGGCGACGAGACCGCGCCGAGCGAACAGGCGCGTTACGCGGAAGCGCTGGAGTTCGAGACGAAGCTCGCCGCGGTGCGCGCCGAACGCGCCTTGCTGCTGTCGCTGCGCAGGGCACAGAAGATCAGCGGCGAGACACTCCACAAGCTGATGCGGGAGGTGGATCTGTCGGAAACCGCGTTGATCGCGCCTACAGAATGATCGCGCCTAGCGTCGCGGTGCCGATGCCGCCCAGCGCAAAGCTGCCCGGCTTCAGCGAGAAATGGCCCGCGCCGAGCGCCAGGGTCACGGCAGCTACCATCAGATTGCGGTTGTCGGAGAAGTCCACCTTGTTGACGACCCAGATGCGCGCACCCGTCACCGCGATCAGCCCAAACGCACGTCGGGATAAACATTGCAACCGTATGACAGCGGGCGCGGTTGTTTATCGACGTATAGCACCGTATGCTTGGATACGTCGCTTTCCGTTCGTCAACTTCGACAAGGTCATTCAGTCATGAACGAATACTGCATGTTCAAGGGAAAACTGCTGCGCGCGGCGCCTTTCAAAGATTCGTATATAGGCAGTCCGCACTATGTGATCACGGTGACTGGCAACGACAACACGCCATTCAACATCGTCGTCAATTCGGCGTCGACGCAACCGGGCGCAAGCGGTAACGACGACGTGTACTTCTATGCCGATCTGAACTTCGCCGATCCACTCACCGCGAAACTGCAGCCCCTGAACCTCGGCCTCTACACGAGCGGCTTTCCGCGGCTCGATTACTTCCAGGACAGCAGCCTGCTCGACATTCACCGCATGCGGCCTGTCCCCTACGAGGATCAAAACGGCAACCGCGCCGACGTCAACGACATCATCGACGAAATCCTGACCATCGACGAAAGCAAGCCGTCGCAAAGTCTGCCCTACGACAACGGCAGCGGCCAGTTGCACAACCGCGATTTCTGGACACCGACCACCGCGGGCATCGTGGTCTATGGGTTCGGCTTTCTGTTTCTGCCGAAGAAGGACGGTCTTCACGAGACTCACATGAATCAGGGCAATCCGCGCGGCCCGCATTACAAGGAAAACGGCGCGTTCCAGGACGGCGCGGTGATCGTGCAGCGCGCCGATGGGTTTGCCGCGATGTTTACCGCGTTTCAGACACAGTATTTGCCGACCAATGCGGCCGGCGATCCCGCGGCGAATGCAGTGGCGTTGCCCGTTTATATTCAGCGAGGTTGATAGCGTCGCTCGTGCATGGGGCAAGTGGAAACCGCCGCGATGCGCAAAAGTCCCTCGCGATACGAACGCACCGCGAGAGACGTCGCGTCGATCAGCGCGCGCTCTCGGCGCATCGACGCGGAATATGCCGCTGCACCACCGCCAGCGCGAGCAGCACGATGACCATTGCGATACCGAGCATCAGCAGATAGCCCGATGCGCCACCGGCCGTGATCACCGCGGCACCGGCGAATGCGCTCAGAATCGCGCCGACGCGTCCGAACGCGAGTGCCGACGCGGTGCCCGTCGCCCGCACGCTGGTCGGATAGACGTATGCGCATAGCGCGTACATCGTCGATTGCACCGCATTGACGAACAGCCCGTGCAAGCCGAGACCGACCATCATCAACGTCGTATGCTGCGTCGCGCCGACGCCGAGCAGCATCCACGCACTCGCGACGCCGCCCGCGCAGCACAGCAGCAGCGGCCAGCGCGAGCCGTAGCGCCCGATCGCCAGCGCGCACAGCACCGCGCCGATTACGCCGCCGAGGTTGTACGCGCTCAGGCCATAGCCCGCGAGCGACACGCTCAAGCCCTCACTCGTGAGCATCGACGGCAGCCAGCTGAACGCCGCATACACCGCGAGCAGGCACATGAAGAACGCGCCCCAGATCGCGACCGTGTCGCGCGAACGGCCACCGCGGAACAGCGCGGCAAAGCCGACGTGTTTCTCAGCGCTTTGTTCGCGCACATCGGTGAAGCTCGCATCGGCCGACACGTCGCGCGCCATGCGCCGCAGCAGCTTCACGAGTTCGAACCAGCGATGCGGACGGCGTGCCAGAAAACGCGCCGATTCCGGCAGCGCCGCGAGCAGGACGAGGGCGAGCACGAGCGGCAGCACACCACCCGCTACGAACAGACCGCGCCAGCCATAAACCGGCAGCACCTGGCCGGCGAACAATCCGGCGACCATACCGCCCAGCGGCACGCACAGAATGGTCGCCGTCACCGCGAAGGTACGAAAACGCGCGGGCGTGAACTCGGCGGTCAGCGTCGTCGATGTCGGCAGCGCGCCGCCGATGCCGAGCCCCGCGATAAAGCGCAGCGCCGCAATGGCCGCGACGTTCGGCGCGAGACTGATCGCGCAGGTCGCCAAGCCGAACACGAACACGCTGCCGATCACGGCCCAGCGGCGGCCGAAACGATCGGCGAACAGCCCCGCGAACGCGCTGCCGATACCCATGCCGACCAACCCCGACGCGACCACTGGTGCAAACGCGTTGCGCGTAATGCCCCACTCCTTGATCAGCATCGGAATCGCGAAGCCGATCAGCTGGCTGTCGAAGCCGTCGACGACGATCGACAGCGCCGCGAGCACCACCGCGATTTTCTGCAGCAACGTGTAGGGGCCGTCGTCGAGTGCATGACCGATGTCGAACGTGTTGCCGCCGCGCGCGATGCCGGCGAGCGCCGCGTCGTCGCGCGCGGTCGCGGTCGAGGCCGCGGCCGAAGCGGGAGGAACGAAACTCATGAACCTGTCTCCGTTGTTTGCGCTGCACGCGCGTTGTTCGATTTTTTTTGTTGTCGGCAGTACGGTGCGACGCGATGGCCCGCTTCGGCGAGTTGGCCGCCGAACAGCGAGCCCATCGCGACGCTCCTCATCAGAACGGATAGTGACGCGGCATCGTTTGCAGCGTGACCCAGCGCAGATCGGTGAATTCCGCGATCCCCGCCTTGCCGCCGAAGCGGCCGAAGCCACTCGCCTTCACGCCGCCGAACGGCATCTGTGCTTCGTCGTGCACGGTCGGGCCGTTCACGTGACAAATGCCCGACTCGATGCATTTAGCGACGTTCAGCGCGCGCGCCGTGTCGCGGCTGAACACCGCCGCCGACAGGCCATATTCGTTGTCGTTCGCACACGCGATTGCGGCTTCCTCGCCACGCACGCGCACGATCGGCTTGACCGGCCCGAACGATTCGTCGTGATAGATTCGCATGTCCGGCGTCACGCGATCGAGCAGCGTCGCGGGCATCAGCGTGGTTTCGCTCTTGCCGCCGCACACGAGCGTCGCGCCTTTGGCGAGCGCGTCGTCGATCAGCGCGTTGCAGCGCTCGACCGTGCTCATGTGGACTACCGAGCCGAGCACGACCGGGCCCTTGCGCGGATCGCCGAGTGGCAGCGCGCGCGAGCGCGCGGCGAGCCGCTCGACGAACGCATCGGCGATGCTGTCGTCGACGATGATTCGCTCGGTCGACATGCAGATCTGCCCGGAATTCGCGAACGCGCCGAACACGGCCGCATCGACCGCGGCGCCGATGTCGGCGTCGTCGAGCACGACGAGCGGCGCCTTGCCGCCTAGTTCGAGCACGCAGGGCTTCAGGTTGCGCGCGCACGTTTCGGCGATCAGACGGCCCACGCGCGTCGAGCCCGTGAAGTTCACGCGACGCACAGCCGGGTGTCCGATCATGGCGTCGACGATGCGCGCGGCGTCGGCCGGCGCATTGGTCACGAAGTTCACGGTGCCGCGCGGCAGACCCGCCTCCTGCATCGCCTCAATGATGAGGCCGTGGGTAGCCGGGCAGATCTCCGAGCCCTTCAGTACGACCGTGTTGCCGCACGCGAGCGGCAGCGCGATCGCGCGCACCGCGAGAATCACCGGCGCGTTCCACGGCGCGATGCCGAGCACGACGCCCGCGGGCTGGCGCACGCCCATCGCGAGGCTGCCGGGCACGTCGGACGGGATCAATTCGCCGGCGATCTGCGTGGTCAGCGCGGCGGCCTCGATCAGCCCGGCCGCCGCGAGGTGCACGTTGAAGCCGGCCCAGATGCCCGACGCGCCGGTCTCGGCGGCCATCGCGGCCGCGAAGGCGTCGGCCTTCGCTTCGAGCGCGTGCGCGGCCTTCGTCAGCAGCGCGCGGCGCTCGCTCGGTCCGAGCGCGGACCACACCGGAAATGCGGCCGCGGCGGCATCGACGGCGGCGACGGCATCTTCGACGGTCGCGGCCGGCGCGCGCGTCGCGACTTCGCCGTCGAGCGGACTGCGGCGCTCGAAGATCGCGCCGTTGCGCGCCTGTGTCTGCTCGCCGCCGATCAGCATCGATACGTTTTTCATCGTAGGTCTCTCTCCTTTTCGTGAATGGGAAGCGCCGTTACGCGACGATCGCTTCGACGAGCGTGGGACCGCTTTTCACGTCGCCTTCGGTCAGCGCGCGACGCAACACGTCGGCAAGTTCAGCCGCCTCGCTGACGCGCGCGCCAGGGCAACCCATGCCCGCCGCGATCGTCACGAAGTCGAGGCCCGGCAGGTCCGTGCCCTGCACGGTCTCGCCAGGCGCGAAACCGAACACCGGCGCGAAATCCTGCAGCGCCGCGTAGCGCGTGTTGTTCAGGATCACGAATGTGATCGGCAACTGCATCTGCACCGCGCTCCAGATCGCCTGAATCGAGTACATGCTCGAACCGTCGCCGATCAGCGCGATCACGCGCTCGCCCGGCCGCGCAAGCGCAACGCCGACCGCCGCCGGCATGCCGTAGCCGAGGCCGCCGCTGTCCATCGTCAGGAACGTGCCGGCGCGCGCGATCGGCAGATAGGTCTGCATGATGGGCCGCGAGCTCGGCGCTTCCTCGACGACGATGCCATCGGGATCGCGCACTTCGGCGAGCGTCTGCAACGCGAACGCGACCGACATCCGCTCGCCCCGCGCGGGCGGCAGCGCTCGCGGCGCCACCGCGCGCGGCGCGGGCAACTCACGCGCTTTGGGCGCGGCGCGCGCGAGCAGATCCTGCACGCCGAGCCGCACGTTGCCGACCGCGGCGATGCCCTGCGGCGTCCATGCGGCAATGCCCGGATCGTCGATCAACTGACACAGCCGCGAGCCCGGCGGCACATGCGGACCACTGCCTTCGACGTGATACGTGAACGCTGGCGCGCCGATCACGAAGATCGCATCGTGCGCGCCGAGCAACTCGACGATGCGCTCACGCAGCGCCGGCAAAAAGCCCGCGAACAGCCGGTGCGTTTCGGGGAAGCTGCAACGTCCTGTCATCGGCGCGACGTAGACGCGCGCGGAATGCCGCTCCGCGAGGCGCACGACTTCAGCCGCCGCGTCCGCGCGATCGACCGCGCCACCGACCACGAACGCGGGCCGCTCGCACGCGTCGAGCACCGTACCGATGCGTTCGAGCATCGCCGGATCGGGTCGCATGATGTGCGCGACCTCGCGGTCGGCCACGCGCTCGGCCGGCTGATCCCAGTCGTCGGCGGGAATCGACACGAACACCGGGCCGCGCGGCTCCTGCATCGCGATCGCGTACGCACGCGCGATCGCGAGCGGCACATCCTGCGCGCGAGCCGGCTCGATGCTCCACTTCACGTAGGGCTTCGGCAATTCGATGGCCTGGGTCGCGGCGAGGAACGGTTCGAACGGCAGGATCGAGCGGGCCTGCTGACCCGCGGTGACGACGAGCGGCGTGCGGTTGCGAAACGCCGTGAAGATATTGCCCATCGCATTGCCGACACCCGCCGCCGAATGCAGATTCACGAGCGCCGCGTTGCCGGTGGTCTGCGCGTAGCCGTCGGCCATGCCGACCACGACCGCTTCCTGAAGTCCGAGCACGTAGCGGAAATCCGCGGGGAAATCGCGGAACATCGGCAGTTCGGTCGAGCCCGGGTTCGCGAAGATCGACGTCATGCCGACGCGGCGCGCGAAGTCGATGACCGCGTCGCGTACGGTCCACCGCGTGCTCTGTTCCTTTGCGTGTGCCTGATTCTGCTGCGGCGCGCTGCTTGTCATGCGAAGTCTCCTGTCTGGTGAGCGCGGAAAATCGAATGGCCATTATCACGGCCGCCGGGGTAACCGAAAATTGCCCAATTCGCAAAAAGGCATTACCTTTCGGCATGACTTACAACCTGCAACAACTGCAGGCGTTCGCGGTGATCGTCGAGAGCGGCAGCCTCGGACGCGCCGCCGAAGCGCTGCACATCACACAGCCGGCCTTGAGCCGGACCATCCGCCGTCTCGAGGAACAGGTCGGCGCGCCGCTGTTCGAGCGGCATTCGCGCGGCATGCATTTGACTGCGGTCGGCGAGGCGCTGCTGCCGCACGCGATCCTGTTGCAACGAGAAGCCGAACAGGCGCGCGAGGAAATCGACGCGATGCGCGGCCTCGCGCGCGGCACGATCCGCGTCGGCGCGGTCGGCAGCATCGCGAGCCTCGTGCTGCCGCTCGCGGTGAGCGGCGTGTTGACGAAGTGGCCGAACCTGCGCGTGGAGATCATCGAGGGCGTGTGGGACCGGCTCGCCGATGCGCTCGTCAAACGTCAGATCGATCTCGCGCTCAGCATGGCCGTGCCCGATACCGACGAGATCACCGCGATCGCCGATTTCCGCTGGGAAGACGCGAGCTACGTGGTCGCCGCGCTCGATCATCCGCTGCGGCGCAAGCCCGACCTCACGCTCGCCGACACGCTGGGCCAACGCTGGGCGATTCCGCCACGCGGCACCGGCCCGTTCGAGCACATGCAGAGCGTGTTTGCCGAGCGCGGGCTGGGACTGCCGAACGTCGTCGTCGAAACGCGCTCGGTCACGGCTCTGAAGAGCCTGGTCGCGCGTTCGGGCTTTCTGAGCTGGATGGCGTCGACGATGTACGTGACCGAAAGCAAGGCCGGCGTGTTCGATACGCTCGGCGTGCCGGGCGTGGTCGGGCGGCGCACGTTGACCGCGTTCCGGCGCCGCCAGGGGATTCTGCCGAGCCCGGCGGTCAAGCTGCTGGAGCAGTTGCGGCAGTTGACGGCGGAGGGTATGACCGCGGGTTGATCGTTTCCCGCACACGCTGCCACTTTCTCGGCGTTTACCCGATAGGTATATTTTATCGACTATTTATCAATAAAGTCTCGTGGTAGATTCCGTCGCCATGCGTCGAGGAAACGAAGCAAGGAGAGCCGGAAGGGGGGGTTTGATTGGCGTGCCGATCGTGGTGCTCGGCTTCGCATTGCGCTTCAACGCGCTGCTGGTGGTGACGATCGCGGGCGTCGCGACCGGGACAGCCGGCGGCTTGCAGACGGTGGAGATCGTCAGCGCGTTCGGCTAGGCATTCGAACAGGCGCGGCATCTGATCTCGCGCTTGCATGCGGCCACCACCGGCCGCGTGCTCTCATCACGTTGGTCGATACGCTGACGCTCAAGTGCGCGCCCTTCGTCGAAACGAAGAATCCGGTTTCTGCGGCACGCTGATGACGCCGATGGCGGCGAACTTCAACATCGTCCCCGCCGCGCTGCTCGAACTGAAGGACCAGAACGGCGTGATCAAGGCGCAATGGCCGACCGCTTTACTATTGCTGATCGTCAACACCATACTGTTGCACGTGTCTGTATTCCGCTTCTGAGGAGCCGCCGATGACCACCCAGCTCACCCGCGAATTCGCGTCCAGATTCGCCAATGTCGCACTCGCCCACCTCACGCGCGAATACCCGAACAAGCTCACGCACTCGCTTGAAGGACCGCAGGACGTGCAGGGTCCGCGCGCCTTGCATCCGATCTTCTACGGCAGCTACGACTGGCATTCGTGCGTGCACGGTTACTGGCTGATCCTGCATCTGCTCGAACGCTTTCCAGATCTGCCCGAGGCCGCGCGCATCATCGCCGTGGTCGACGAGCATTTCACTGCGGCGAACGTCGCCGGCGAACTCGCGTATCTGGACCTGCCGCACAACCGCGGCTTCGAGCGGCCGTATGGCTGGGCGTGGCTGCTCGCGCTCGGCGCGCAGTTGCAGTCGATGAAAATCTCGGAAGCCGCGCGCTGGGCGAAGACGTTCGCCCCGCTCACTCAGGCGTTCGTCGAGCGCTTCGAGGAGTTCCTGCCGAAGGCAACCTATCCGCTGCGCGTCGGCACGCACTTCAACATGGCGTTCGCGCTCGCACTGACGCTCGATTTCTCGCGGCAAACCTCGCGCGCATCGCTCGAGGCGCTGATCGTCAGCACCGCGGAGCGCTGGTATCTGGACGACGTCGCGTGTCAGGCGTGGGAGCCGGCCGGCGACGAATTCCTGTCGCCGTCGCTGATGGAAGCGGAGTTGATGCGGCGTGTGTTGCCGTCGGCGCAGTTCGCCGACTGGTTCGGACGCTTCCTGCCGGACCTCGGCGCGAAAAAACCGGCGACGCTGTTCGAGCCCGTCACCGTGACCGATCGCAGCGACGGCAAGATCGCGCATCTGGACGGCCTCAATCTGAGCCGCGCGTGGTGCCAGCGTGCGCTCGCGCGTGCGCTGCCCGCCGGCGACGTGCGTCGCACCGTGCTGTTCGATGCGGCCGAGCGTCATCTGCACAGCGCGCTGCCGCATGTGGCCGGCGACTACATGGGCGAGCACTGGCTCGCCACGTTCGCGACGCTGGCGCTCGAAGCTTGAGCGAACCGGGAACGAACTGAACCGGCTTTGAAGTGATGAAGCCGTGCTGGTTGGGGCGCTTCAGTACGAAGCGCCCTTTTCATTGCCCGTTCAACAGTCCCTGCCTGCGGCGGTAAAATCGCGCAAGGCGATTGCGCCGCTTTAAAGGTGGAAGTTTGACTGAGTTCGAACAGGGTTTCATTTTGACCCGACATTGGCGGGACACGCCCGCCGGCACGGAAATCGAGTTCTGGCTGGCCACGGACAGCGGGCCGCGCCACATCCGTCTGCGGCCTCAGCCGTCCGTCGCCTTCATTCCGGCCGAACATCGCGAACGCGCCGAAACGATTCTACGGCGCGACGCGCCGCTCGATCTGCGTTCGCTCGGATTGCGCGACTTCCAGCATCGGCCGGTCAGCGGGCTTTACTGTACGCAATACCGGCAATTGAAGGGCTTCGAGAAGCGCCTCAGAGAAGGCGGCGTCGATGTCTACGAAGCCGATATCCAGCCGCCCGAGCGCTACATGATGGAGCGCTTCATCACCGCGCCGGTGTGGTTCAGCGGCGTGCCGCAGCAGAATGGTCCGGGGCTCGATGGCCCCTGGCTCGACAGCGAACTCAAACCGTCCAACGAATATCGTCCGCCGTTGAAGCTCGTGTCGCTCGACATCGAAACGAGCGCGCATGCCGAGTTATATTCGATCGCGCTCGAAGGCTGCGGCGAGCGGCAGGTGTATATGCTTGGCCCGCCGAATGGCAACGACGGCAACGACGGCAACGACGGCAACGTCATCGACGCCATCGACTTCAAGCTCGAATACTGCGAAACCCGCGCACAGCTGCTCGAAAAGCTGATCGAGTGGATGGAGCGGCACGATCCCGATGCGATCATCGGCTGGAACCTCGTGCAGTTCGATTTGAAGGTACTGCAACAACATGCCGAACAGTATCGCGTGCCGCTGCGCATCGGACGAGGCGGCGCGGTGATGGAGTGGCGCGAACACGGCGTCACGCGCAATCACTTTTTCGCGGGTGTGGCGGGTCGTTGGGTCATCGACGGCATCGAGGCATTGCGTTCGGCGACGTGGAGCTTCCCTTCGTTCAGCCTCGAATACGTGTCGCGCTCGGTGCTGGGCGAAGGCAAGGCGATCGACAATCCGTATCAGCGCATGGACGAAATCCAGCGCCGCTTCGACGAAGACAAGCCCGCGCTCGCGCGTTACAACCTGAAGGACTGCGAGCTCGTCACGCGTATCTTCGCGAAGACCGAGTTGCTGCCGTTCCTGCTCGAACGCGCGACCGTGACCGGCCTGCCCGCCGATCGCAGCGGCGGCTCGGTCGCGGCGTTCACGCATCTGTACATGCCGCGCATGCATCGGCAGGGCTATGTCGCGCCGAATCTCGGCGACGTGGCCGGCGCCGCGAGCCCCGGCGGATTCGTGATGGATTCGCGGCCCGGGCTCTACGACTCGGTGCTCGTGCTCGACTACAAGAGCCTGTATCCGTCGATCATTCGTACGTTTCTGATCGACCCGCTCGGTCTGGTCGAAGGGATGCTGCATCCCGACGACGCGAGCTCGGTGCCGGGCTTTCTCGGCGCGCGCTTTTCGCGCACGCGTCACTGCTTACCGTCGATCGTCGCGCAGGTGTGGCAGGCACGCGAAGTGGCCAAGCGCGAGCACAACAAGCCACTATCGCAGGCGCTGAAGATCATCATGAACGCGTTCTATGGCGTGCTAGGCTCGACCGGCTGCCGCTTCTTCGATCCGCGGCTTGCGTCGTCGATCACGATGCGCGGCCACGAGATCATGCACACGACACGCGAGCTGATCGAGGTGCAAGGCTACGAAGTGATTTACGGCGACACCGATTCGACCTTCGTCTGGCTCAGGCACGCGCATGACGAGGAAGACGCCGCGCGCATCGGCCGCGCGCTCGTCGAACATATCAACGCGGCGTGGCGGCAGAAGCTGCAGGCGCGCTTCGGTATCGACAGTGCGTTGGAACTGCAATTCGAGCGGCACTATCGGCGCTTTTTCATGCCGACGGTGCGCGGTGCCGAGGAAGGCAGCAAGAAACGCTACGCAGGACTTACGGTATTGCCGGACGGCCGCGAGGACGTGGTCTACAAAGGGCTCGAAACCGTGCGCACCGATTGGACGCCGCTTGCGCAGCAGTTTCAGCAGGAACTGTATCGGCGCATCTTCAAGGAGCAGCCGTATCAGGATTACGTGCGCGACTATGTGCGCGATACGCTCGCCGGCCGGCTCGACGATCAGCTCGTCTATCGCAAGCAGTTGCGCAGACCGATCGACGCTTACGAGCGCAACGTGCCACCGCATGTGCGCGCGGCACGCGTCGCCGATGAGTTCAATCGCCGGCAGGGACGTCCGCTGCAATATCAGAACGGCGGCTGGATCAGCTACGTGATGACGGTGGCCGGCCCCGAGCCGCTCGAAACGCTGCGCTCGGCGATCGACTACGAGCACTATCTGACGCGGCAATTGCAGCCGGTTGCCGACGCGATTCTGCCGTTGCTACGCGACGATTTCACGACGCTGACGTCGGGGCAGAAGCAGTTGTTCTGATCGGGGCGGCGAACGCGCGGCTGCGAGCATGGACGAATTGCCTACTTCACCATGGACGGGGGCTCGGCCTCTTCATCGGAGTGCGTGTTATGCACAGCAAAGGTGCGGCAGGGCGAGTTGCCGCGGGTCGCGTATCGCATGCTTCGCGCTCTCCAGGCCGGCGTAAATCGACGGCGCAATGTAACTGTGCCGCTACATCGGGGATGGCTAAAAATGTCAATCGGACACCGGTAATCGGTGATTAACGGCGGAAAAAAACTAATCCTTAGTTTTGATTTGCAACCCTATCAATAGAATTAGAGCGCCTTCATAATCTGAAGTATTCTAATTTCTTCGGTTGTCCGCGCAATTGGCCGGATTTGCATTGTTGCTTGACCTAACCCTTTATTGTCCTATAGTGCCATTTGATCCGCCTCAGAAATATTGTGGGGGCGTGTGTCTGATATCCCTGAATCTGTAGCCCAACGATCTGCAACGACAGGAGAAGATGCATGAAAGCAATCCACGCCGTCAAACTGGTCGGTACCGCCCTTCTGATTTCGGGTTCGATTCACGCCTATGCGCAGGCGAGCAACGCTAACGCCCCTGAGTCTGCCCCGACCACGACGCCCGAAGCCCGATCGCATTACAAGTCAATGAAAGCAGCGAACCGGGCACTACAGCGTCAGGTTCGAAATGCGCTGGTGAAAGATAGGAACATCTCAACGGCCAATATCACAGTGCGCGCCCGCGATGGTGCTGTCACGCTGCAGGGCAGCGTACCGCTTCAGGCACAAAGCGACCGGGCAACCGAGGTGGCGAAAGGGGTACCTGGCGTAACTTCGGTCAGGAACGCGCTGTCGATCCGTCCTGTGGGCACCTGAAGCAGTCCTGGGCCCCGCTTTGCAGGAAGGTCGGCGCTCTGACCGTGCATTCCATTGATGGCATAGCCAATGCTGCACATGGCGGCGGGCCGGCTCGACAGCCGGCCTTCGCTAGGTGGATATCTTCTCGAGTTCGAGCCCTTTCGTCTTCGGCCCCATCAAGCCAATCGCCAGCATCACGATCAGCATCGCGCCCGCGATGAACACGAACACGCCGGTCGTCCCGAAGTAGCGCAACACGGCCGCGATCAGAAAGGCCGTGAAAATCGCGGAAAAGCGGCTCCACGAGTAGACGAAGCCGACCGCGCGCGCCCGGATGCTGGTCGGAAACAGTTCGGCCTGGTACGCGTGATAACTGTACGAAATGATGTTGCCGGCCAGCGTCAGGCACACTCCGAGGCTCACGAGGAGCACCGCACCCGATGCCTGACTGAACCACAACCCGCACACGATATTGACGCCGGCCATCACGACGATCACCGTCTTGCGCTCGAAGCGGTCGCCGATAAACAGCCCGATGATCGGACCGAGCGGCGCGGCCAATGCGATCACGCTCGAATACATCAGGCTCGTCGTAATCGTGATGCCCTGCTTGATCAGCAGCGTCGGCACCCAGTTCGCGAAGCCATAGAAGCCGACCGTCTGGAAGATGTTGAAGATCGTCATCATCAGCGTGCGGCCGCGGTACGGCGGTACCCACATGTCGCGGAAACTGCCGCGCGGTGGGATCGGCACCGGCGGCGCCGGCGGCGGCAACTCGCGGCCATATTCGTGACGTACCTTCGCCTCGAGCGCGTTCATCACGCGGTCGGCTTCGGCGAGCCGTCCTTGCTGCGCGAGCCAACGCGGGCTTTCCGGCAACGCGCGGCGAATCCACCAGACGAATAGCGCGCCATGCGCGCCGATCAGCACGACCCAGCGCCAGCCCTCCAGACCGAACAGCGTGCGCGGCACCAGCAGAAACGATAGAAACGCGACCACCGGCACGGCCGTGAAGCCGACCGCCTGCTCGCACGCGAACGCGCGGCCGCGGATCTGTTTCGGCACCAGCTCGGAGATGTACGTGCCGATCGTCACCAGCTCGACGCCGATGCCGACACCGGCGACGAAGCGCCAGAAATTAAGGCCCGTCGCGCTCTCCTGAAACGCCATCACGAGGTTGGTAGTAGTTATTGTATATATATAGGGCTCCACCAGCGCAATCCCCTGCCACGCTTGGGTTTGCCGGATTTCCGTCGAGCGTCGGGTTATCGGGAACCGTTCCTTCTGATCGAGCGTATCGAACCCCGAGGGCCGCGCCCTGTGCTACCAGAAACCCGTGGAACTGCTCGAAAAATGGGACATCCTTATTTGCTGGCTGATGCCGGCGTTCTTGGTTGCATTGCACAAGTGGGCACTGTAACTGTACGTCGTCCGGCGGACGCATTTCGACCCTGACCAGCCCTACGGGCAACTTTCTCGAATGTCGCCTCTTTCCTGGCGGATTCAACCGGTCGATGCAATAGTTCGATGGAATCGTTCAGCCGGTGTTTCGTAATCCAGTGTCTTTCGTGGTCGCTCGTTCAGCCTTCGTGCCACGGCGTTGAGTTTGGCCTGTGAGTAGACCGACAGGTCGATGCCTTTCGGAAAGTACTGTCTTAACAGACCGTTGGTATTTTCGTTCGAGCCGCGTTGCCAGGGGTGTTTGGGATCACAGAAATACACGGCAATGTCGGTGGCGATAGTGAACCGTTTGTGGTCCGCCATCTCTGTTCCCCGATCCCACGTAAGCGATTTATAGAGTTCCTGAGGCAGCTTTCCAGCGTGTTTGATGAGCGCATTGGCAACCGATTCACTGTCCTTGCTCGCGATCTTCACCAGCATGACGTAGCGTGTCTGACGCTCTACCAGCGTTGCAATCTGGCTGCCGCCGCTGCCACACAGGAGATCTCCCTCCCAGTGCCCCGGCACCGCACGGTCTTCCACAGTGGCGGGGCGCTCACGGATTGATACCGCGTCACGGATCCTGCCGTGATCGTCCGTTTTCTGCGTGTGATGGCGCGAGCGGCGCATGGCCCGGGTGCGCCGCAAATGCTCCAGCAACTCTTTCTTCAGTGCACCCCGTGCCTGGATGAAAAGACTGCGATAGATGGTTTCGTGTGACACGCGGTAGTCCTCGCTGCCTGGCCAGGCGCGTTTGAGCCATCCAGCAATCTGCTGGGGCGACCACTGCAACTGGAGCTTGTTGGCCACGATATGAGCCAGCATCCGGTGCTCGACCAGTTTGCAGACTTTCGGGCGCAGCGACCGATCCCATGCAAGCTGGTCGGCATGGCTGGCCCGATAGCCGGCCTGCCCACTGTTGCGCTTGATCTCGCGACAGATCGTGGACGGTGATCGCGACAGTCGCCGGGCAATTGACTGAATCGAATCGCCGGCGACGAGACCTCGCGAAATCTCCTCGCGTTCGGCAAGCGTCAGCGCCAGCCTCGATCGTCGGCGTGGCGCAGGCTGGATTCCTCCAGTTTGCGCCAGAATTCCCTGTACTGACGAGTGATTGCGGTCAAATAGCTGGGCGATGTGCTGCAACGACTCGCCTTTACGCCAGCGTTCCCACATCAACGCCTTCTGGCTTTCGCTGTAATAGATCCGGCGCCTCTGTTTCATTTGCAACACTCCCGCCGTTCATGCGACGTTCATTGTGTTGCATCGACCGGTTGAATCCGCCCCTCCATAGCAGTCGTTCTGCCATTAAGGCACGGTTGCGCCTACCCGAAAGCCGCCTATTTGTTTTCACCCGTCGTCGGTCGAGAATATGTATTATGCGTCAAACAGTGGAGCCTTTTTGTCGGTGCTCACATTTTATGTCCTGTTGGAGTGGCTTGGCTCAGGTGACAATCCGCTTGTAACGTCCGTGATTTTCTGTGCACCAAAATGACGCCGAAGTAAAACGCCCCACTATTCGCAAAAAATGAATTTCCCATGCTAACTAATCGCCGCGGGGTATCGCCAAATTGCGCCATTACTTAGACCTAACTTGCAATATCCAAAAATGTTATCTATTTTCGTAGCATTAACAAATTCCACTTCGCACGACTTTCCGTATTCAAATGCTGCCTCGACGTGCTGGTTTGCCGTGATGGGAGCCGATTTAGAAAAATCGTTAATATACCGATACACTGAACCAAATTATGTGATTACATGACTTGTTGAGACGGCCGTACTAGCGCAGATTGCAAGGAACGGCAAACATAGAAGGGTTCAGTAAGTCAGCGCGAAGGACTGCCCGCCTCGTAGGCGGTCGCCGGATAGGAGATCATTATGGCACTGTTTCTTCAAAGTAATTGGCGATTCTGTTCAAAGTGCTTCTGTCTATGGTATAACGGGCAGCCGACGAATGGTGTCTGTGCCGCGGGTGGTGAGCACACCGACCTCGCCTCCAGCGGTGGTCCGTCACAGCCCCCGGCCCAGCCTCAAGGAGGCCCGACGAGCGGGGATTATAATCTCGTGCATGAGTGAGTGATAAACGGGAGAACCCCGTCATTGAGCGCGCGTAAGAACTAGCGGGTTCGAGTGAAGTGACGGGTTGGTTCATCATTGAATGCCCGGCGTCGGGAATATCGAGTCGGGGGCTGTGTTTACGCCGTTGAGACAAGCCAAGCGGAATCACCCCTCGACTGGCCGGCAATGGGGCCGTTTGAACTTTTGTATATGTGATAATGTTTGTAGATTGCCGGAAAAAGATGGCTATCCAAGTGCCGGCCGCGATTCTCCGTTGAAGGAGCAATTGAACGGCGAGAAGCCACGGGCAAATTCCCCGAAGCGTCGTAGACCAGAGGGGCAATCGAAGTCTTAGCTGCCTCACACAGCGCTTGAAAATCAAAACTGGTCGACCTAGGAATCGTCTTTCGATGTTCCTTCGCCAAATGACGGGTCGCCGCTCAACAAGAGACGTTCGTCATGCGATTGCAAAGGACTGCTTGTGGCCGGGTGCCGACTCATGCAATTTGCATAAGCAGATCCAACCTCGACAGCCAGCGATCGGCGGCACACGACCCGCAAGGGACGGTCGTTTTTCGCTAAAGCGGACGCTTGCATTAGCATGCGCATCACTCAAAAAGAATGACAGCGGTGAAATGAAGGTTGTGCTGACCATCCTCAAAGTAGAGGTTGGGGACGTACCGGATCTTCTTCTCGTGGTTGTTGAATACCTCGTTGTAATCCGGGTTGTTGCCCACGGTGTTGGACCGAAGCTTGGCGAAGTAAGTCTTCGTATCGTCTAGGGAATAGGCGACCTGCCCTTGGTCGCTCCGGTAGAAACAGCAAAAACTTTGACCGGTCGCCACTGGCTTTAGTGCAAGAAGGTTTTCGCTTGTCAGAGTGATGAACTCGGCAGTCCCCATTACCTTATCCAGGTGCGCTACGTTGAGGTCGGCGCCTCTGACCATTCTGTTCCATGTCGAGCGCAGACATGCAAGAAAGTCGTCCTTTTTCAGGCCAAACTCGATAAACGCGAAGTAAGTGAGTAGCAGGGTGAGCTTCTCAATGCGGGTTGATAGAAGAGGATATTCATCGGGAGGTATGGTGATAATGTCGCCGTGCGCTATCTCATCGCGGATTTTCCTGAGTCTGATAAAGGCATCCGAAGACAGATTGATGATTTTGACTATGTCGGGGTCGGTCTGAGAGATGACAATCTCAGTTTTTTCCTGGAGTGTGTATTCACGAGTCTGGAACACTGAGTCGGCTAAATCTTTCACCCCCTGAACCTGCTCGTTGGTCAGGGTAAGTTCACTCTTGTCCAGCTTTTCGTGAAAGCGCTTGACTGCCTTCGTGGGTATCCCGATGGTTTTCTTGCCAAGGCTCTGTGTTTGAGATGAGACGTAAGCTTCCCAAAGGGTGACATAGCCCAGAACCTTGTATTCCCAGAAGTCGTTGTAACGCTTCATCCCTGATAGTCGCAACCAGAGCGGATCGCGCAACTCTGAGGGAAAGAAGTTCTGGACTATCGTCTGCCACGCGGCTTCAAAGATGGGCTTTTTGAGGAAGTAGTCGTGGCTCCCTTTCTTGCGTGTGCCAGTGTCTGCTTCAGGCTCGTAATACGGAAAGAAGGCGTAGCCCGAACTGCCGTTATCAGACTTTATGCCAACGCTTGAAATTGATGCGGGTGTGCCCAGAAGGATGCTCAACAACGCCAGCAAGTCGGTCGTGTATCGTCTCACGTTACTTATGCTCAAGGCGGTAATGCTCTCAATGCTGAAGAGAACCGAATCCTTGATTAAATGACCGTCGTCTGTCTGGTCGATGCTGGTATGCGGGTAAGCTTTGACGGTGATGTTCTTGTCATCAAGCGTCAGACTCGCACTTATCTCGTGAGGTGTATTAACCCATTCGATCTTTGCTCCTGGCTTGCCCTGCATGCGCTGGTATTCAAAAAACCAAGGGGATATGTCAAGAATCTCGACTTCTGCCAGAACGAAAGCGTCGGTTGCCTCCGTGCTAACGATGTATTGGCACGAGAGAAATAGCTGTTCAAACTGGCAGTCAAAGAGGGTGAAGTGTCGACCGTCCTCGGTGACTGCATGAACCTCATCAAGTGTTTGGCGTTCGGTGAGCTTGAGAGTGCTCAGGCTGAATTGAAGGGTTGTGCCTTCTCCCGGTCCGAAAGTAAGCCTGCCATCTCCTAATTGCCCGAGTGTGGCGTGAGTCGCCGTTACGCTGTAGCTGTAGTCTTGGGTGAAGATGATTTCGGATTTCATGGTTTTTAGCGTCTTATCGTTCTTCGATGTCGTGGCTGTCAGCGTTGTAGCGGTAGCGCTCGACTCCATGTCGTGTGCGAAGAGTTTAGGTCGTCATGCCAGTCGATTCCGGAAGATACTCGAACCGTGAACGAGACATGGGGGCATGTCGTGATGAATGGTTAAGGTTGGGCCGACTCTGATTGAGTGAATTCTCAGATTTTCGACGATTCAGGCACCAATGTCGAACGACCGGTGTTGGCCGACCTGTGCCTCATGCAACCGCGATGGATGACTTCGAGCACTTCTGCGCCTGCACGGGCTGCTCCGAGGAACTGATCGGCCCGCAAGCGTTCGCGTGGGTAAAGCTCGCCTACATCGACGCCAAGACAACCGCGTCGTGCTAGCAACCCCGGGCCGACGACCACCGCCGCAAGTCGACCCGTTGCGGTCGGATGGACCGACGCGACCCGACCGGCCGCTTCCGAGATACAACGGCCGTTTGCACCCACAAGCTTTCACATGAAGCTGCCAATAATTACAAACAGCAATCGACAGCCCTCCTAGTCCATCGGCCGCCTCAGCAGCAGCGTCCATGGTGCACCCGTCACCAGGAACACCCAGATTTCGCCGCAACCGACAAACCCAGGCTGCTGCTCGTGCCGTCAGCGCGGCCAATGCGCCCTGACACGGCGGGACGCCCGGAACCCAACTCGTGGAAGCAGAGTGCATAAAGGCCAACCCCAAGGGAGTCGCTTTCGCTTCCGAAGGGTCAGTCGGTGCCGCGCGAGGCCCGGCACAGGGTGGAGAATTTCATATCTGCGCCGGCGCCTCGCTTCACCAGATTGGATCCGCCTCACCTGGGCTTGACGTACTGCGCCAGTTTCGGAAAGGCAGAGTCGGCCAGCTCGTCCAGCAGCGGCTTCAGCGTGTCCAGCGTGATGATCTGTTGATCGGCGACCCGTGCCAAGCGCTGGCCTGTGCCTACCCGCTCCCTCTCCGCCAGCAACTCGCCCGTGGCGCTGTCTGTTTCCTCGACTTCAATGACGACGAACGCCCGTTGCGGCGTACCCGTCACGGTCCTTGCGGCCATGGTGGCCACAAAGGCAAGAGGAAGGTACTGGTAGGGCTCGAGGTGCTCCCCTTGCGCTGCGATGCCAGTGAACGCGGCGCGAATCCGCAACACGCCGGGTCCGGCACAATCGACCACCCTGAACCGTCGGCTGAGCGACCGCTTAAGTGTGTCGTTGGAGTAGGCGAGAATTTGTTGTAGCGTCTCGGCGCTCACCTGTTCGCTCGGCCTCGGCTCCGGGTAGAAGACGAGCGGATCGAACAGTACAGCATTGTAGTGGGCGGGCGTGAGCTTGGGGCTCACCCAATCCATAATGGTGCCGCCTTGGGTGTCCCTGGTCTCTGCCAAACGGGAGTAATCCCTCAGGAAGCCAGAATTCTTCGTGACATTGGATTCAGGCGAGCATGCTCCGAGGATCACAGTGAGGATAACGACGCCCGCCTTGCCTGCGACCGGCTTCTTCACGAATTATCTCCTTCGTACCGTTAGACTGCGGCCACATGCGGAGTCTCGTGTTGTTGCCGCCCCGTCCAGATAGCACTGAAAGCATGCGAAGCGTACGGCGCGCAGAGCTGAAGTAACGCTTTATGGAGTTATTCTGGTCGTCGTCCCGAGAAGGGGCCGCGCGACCCGTCACTGCACCGCTTGATCACCGGCAAGTACCGAATCGCTATATCGGCGACTCAAACACAATAGTCGTAAAGAAGGCGTTCGGCAATGACACCACCTGACGGAGCATGAATTACAACTTTGGCCGACGGGTTGAAGCGCAACGGCGGCATGCCAATGTCCGTTACCTACGCGGCCATTTGACGGTCCATGCGAGCGTCCAGCGGAACAGCTGGAGATGACCGTCTTCGCCTGTCGGCGATTGGCGGTACGCGACGCGTTGCGGACCCTGGCCATGTCGACTCGGACCAAGCAGAGGCGTCAATGAGAATCTTCCCGGATTCTATTTCGCAAGCACTCTTCGATCGCGGCGGTTTGAAAGCCGTCTTCGATCACGCCAGAAAGCTTGTAGTGGCCACGATCATCGTTGCGGCAGGCTTCGAGACGGCGAACGCTTTGACACCATCGACCTCCTTGGCGTGCTCAATCCCCTGTTTGCGAGCTATGTTGTTGCTGGAACAGGATGCGCACGCATAGCTCTCAACTTCACGGATGGACTTCGAAAGCTGGCGACATTGCGGCGGCACCTTGCATTACAGGGCGAGCGTGATCATCGTGAGAAGGTCCATTAACTGGGCGCAGCGGACGTTCGAGCGTCCGCGCGAATTCGCGGTGGAACGGCCGCTCCTGGCCCGAGGGTGTGTCAAAACTCGAAATTCCCCGGTTTTCGGGTGTCGCTTTACCCTTCCCCAAGTGCCTCGAAGCCAATATAGAGCGTTCTGGTGCGTCAACTTTCACAGTCGCCAACGAAGCCCCACGTTTTGACACACCCTCGGCCGATCACTGCCTGATGCAATCGGCATGCATCGCTCGGACTTCGCAAGGCAGCGATCGGCGGCACGCGACCCGTTCCGGTCGTCGAACCAGGCGCCTGCCCGACGGCCGCTATCTGGGGATTGTGTTGAAAAAGTCTTGTTTTTGTCGGAGACGCCGGAGTTGGCGGCATGTTTTCGAGTTGTGGCGATCGGCGAAGCGGCGAAGCTGTGCGAGGCAACGATCCTCGTTTCTCGTCATGCCACTGCCTGGTTCATCTGCTTGCTTCCTGACATGAAACGCTTGGCCATTCTTCGCAGGTTTTGCGCAGTCGCCGCCATCAGGAATTCATCATGGGCGCCGCTTGGACCCCGCAGGCGCAGACGGTCCAACTTCAGAATGCGCTTGAGATGGGCAAAGAGCATTTCCACCTTCTTTCGCTCACGGCAAGATCGCTTGTATTCAGGCGTTTTCGCAATATGCCTCGTTTCGTCACGCGCAGCTTCATGGATGCTGCGGGCGATCTTGCGGAATGGTGTATTCGGACAGCAGCGATCCTTCATCGAACAGCTTTCGCAGTCGAACTGGCTTGCCCGATAGATGATCGTGCCAGCCTTAGTGACGCGCGAGCGCGGATTTCTGAAGTTGCGCCGATCACTGCGTAGTGTGTGACCGGTGGGACAGCGATATTCATTGGCCAGTTCATCCCATTGGAACTCGCTGCTGGACAATGTGTTGTCCTTGCGCGTCGTTTTGTCCCAGACCGGAACATGTGGTGCAATTTCCTTCTCGTCGATCATCCAGGCAAGCATCGCTGCCGAGCCATACGCGGTGTCGCCTGCAAGACGTCGGGGCTTGAGATCGTGCCGCCGCTCAACGCGGTCAATCATCGTCCTGGTTGATTCCACTTCGTGCGAGCGGTTCGCGGGCGTCGCCTCGACGTCAACGATGATCCCTGCCTGCAGGTCAATCAGATAATTGGTCGAGTAGGCGAAGAACGCCGGGCTACCCTTGGCGGCTGTCCAGCTCGCAGCGGGATCGGTCAGAGATATTCTCTTTGGAGGTGTCGATGTCTCTGCCTCCTCGACCGCGTCTGCGCCGGCCGGGTTCGCTTCCTCTAATACCTTTAGATATTCCCGTACTGCGCGGCTTTGGTCCTTGACGCAACCCCAGTTGATGGACTCAGTACCTGGGACACCGTGTGCAGGGCTTGCATCGGCCCTTACGATGCTTGCGTCAATCGCGAAACCTTCACCCTTTACGAGCCCCTCGGACATGCAGCGACCCAGCACCGACTCGAACACATGGCGTAACACATCGCTATCGCGGAAGCGACCGTGGCGGTTCTTGGAGAAGGTCGAGTGTTCGGGTACGACGTCCTCCAGACCCAGTCGACAGAACCACCGATATGCAAGGTTCAAATGGACCTCCTCGCATAACCTGCGTTCGGACCGGATGCCGAAGCAGTAGCCCACAATCAACATGCGGATCATGAGCTCCGGATCAATCGACGGCCGTCCCATTGGACTGTAGAACGGCGCGAGATGCTGGCGCAGATCGCGAAGGTCGAGGAAGTGATCAATGCCTCTCAACAGGTGTTCGCGAGGGACGTGACTATCAAGGTTGAACGAGTAGAAGAGTTTGTCCTGTCCACTGCCCAGTTGACCCATCATGACGAATCACTCCCGTCGATCGATGTCTTCCAGGATACCGAACATTCCGAACCACGGGCGACTTTTTCAACACAATCTGGGGGCACCGGCCATTCACGCCATATCAACAGCAGGCGCGGCCGTGGGTGCTTCCCCGCGTGACTCATCCCTGCTCTTCGAAGACGGCTTTGACCTTGCCGTTGTCGATCGCTCGCTTTAGCACAGCGTGGTCCGCTTCAGTCTCATCGGCGTACGCGACCGAAAAGGCGGCCAGCGCCTTGTCGAACGCGTCGCTCTTGCCCAGGTATCCACTGATCACGGAGGGATCTCCGGAGCGCGCGTGAGAAAGCGCCAGCGACCAGCCGCACCAGTCAGCGAAGACGGTCATCTCGGCCTTGCCGAACGTCTCGACGGCAAACTTGATCTTGACGTCCCGGAGCTGACGCACATAATAATGGCTCCCCGCGCTTCCCTCAGTCCACCCCAGAAAGATGTCACTCGATGGCTGCATCAGCCGGTGGCCATTCACGACGCGCTGCCCGTGGTTCGGGTAGACACTTTTGCCCGCATAGGCCTCCAGAACCGACGCTCGCGCCTGCTTGAGCTGGAGAATGAGCGGATCTCCTGCGCCGTCCATGAGCAGGGCCACCCAGCAGCGGGTGCCGACGCTCCCGACGCCGACCACCTTGATCGCAGCATCCAGCAGCCTGTAGTGATCGAGCATCACGCGGCAGGCGGGCGTCAGATTTTCGCAGTAGCGGGCAAAGGCATTCGCGATCCCGGGGTCGATTTCCCCTGCGCGCTGCCCTTTCAGGCGAAAGAGGATGGGCGGCTGTTCCTTGATGAGCGCCGTGTGGCCCGTCCCCTCCACGAGCTTGGGAAAAACGTCTTCCGCGAGGTTGGTTTCGCGTGCCGTCGCGAGGCCCTTGATGGCGCGGCGGCGGATGCGCGGTTCCGCGATGGTCGAAAGTAGCATTTCGGCTTCGAGGGCAAAATACCAGCGGTCCAGCGATCTCATTTGGCTGAATTCGGCCATGTGTTCGCGGTACGACCTGACACAGGTGAGGACCGTGTCCCTGGCGGTGGATTCACTCAGACCATTGTCGCGACAGGCGATCACGAAGCTCGCCGCGAGGCGCTTGAGATCCCACTCCCAGGGGGCCGGGAGGGTTTCGTCGAGATCGTTGATCGCGAAGATGACATTGCGCTCCGGTGTGGCAAAACAACGGAAGTTGACGAGGTGGGCATCGCCTGCGCACTGGACACGCACGCCGGTGCTCGGCGTGGACGCCAGGTCCTCCGCCATGTTGAGCGCTGCGCCGCGATAAAAGGTAAAAGGCGACGCCACCATGCGCCCGTGGCGGAGCGGAATCAGTTCCGGCATACGCCCCTTGTCGGATTCCTGCACCAGATGCACTGGGTCCGGGCGGTTGCCGGGTGGCTTCCAGCTGCCATGCAGGGCGCGCGGGCATTTTTCGCGCAGACTCTTGCCCAGCGCACGGCGCTCCGCCCGCGAAAGATGGTGGGTGACGGCCGGCCGCGGTCCGGATTCGGCCTGCTCTGCGCCTTCACCCAATTCCAACGAGACGTCTTCCATGGCAAACCCCTCAGACTTCCCACCACGATAAGTCTTCGCCACCCTCTTGAATTGACGCAGGTCAAGCGACCGGATGCACAAAGCACTCTTCGCCGCTCTCCACAGACGCGGACGCTTGTGCCAGGGCGTCCGTCTCGCGGCCATTTGGCGCTGAAGAACCGACGTCACCCGGCAAAGCGTTCGCCGAGTTGTTTGCGATACAGAGAAGCACGCAGGATATGTCGCTTGAGCGGCCAGCCGAAGCTGTCCATCGTCTGACTTCGTTTTCGAGCCGTTCGGTCGCGCAACGCACCCTGGCGGTTCGGTATCGTGAGACTGCCCCGTGCCGTATAGCTGGCTCCAACGCGGGGCTCATTGCCTCCGGGCATTGTTCTTCATGAGAAAGAATGTAAGGGCGGCAACCACAAGTGCTAGCGCACCACCAAAAGCGGCGATGTCACGGGTACCGTCCCAGGCTACGGCCTCGCGCAGGAACAGGACGGCGAGGACGGCAATAACGACGCTGACCAAATTTCCTTTCAGGTCTTCGAGATTGTGGACTTCCAGCCATTTCGGCAACGGTAGCTTGTCATCAATGAACAGCGAATAGAGACCGATACTGATGATGTAGACAGCGATAGCAATCAGAAATACATCGACTGCCTCAATTATCCCAACCGCGGATGTTTTTACCGACGTGGCCGAGACAGAGCCGGCCCGGACCGTATCAATGGCACTCGTGGATAAGACTATCGCCGCATATAAAATCAACGCCACAGAACCCAAAAACGTCGCGACGACGGGAACGATCATGATGTAGCGGCTCGACGCCACGATATGTCGCAGCATGAAAGGAATCTCTCTTAGGTAAGCGTGTTTGAGCAAGGTGGAGACCGGTCACACTGTGCTCCCGAGCGCCACGAAAATGAGTTCAACCTCGCTGCGGATACGGGAAGAAAATACGCCATCGTCGCGCCAACAGACGATTCTCGTAATCCCGGCCTTTGGCAGGGGCGGCGGTTGCGTGTATTGGTCGCACACCTTCGCCGGCAAGGGCGTCCGCAAGGTTGTGAAGCTTGCTGACAGTCAAGTGAGCATTGGTCACGATTCGCACAGGTGCTACGTGTCGTGCGTGCGCTGAAGGGCCGCGCCGCGCTTCGTGTGGCGCTCGGGAAATCGGTTTTTATCCGTAAATGGGCAGGAGCAGGAACAGCTTGATGACGATCGCATTCGCGATGTCGATAAAAAACGCGCCCACCATCGGCACCACCAGAAAGGCCAGGTGGGAAGGTCCGAAGCGCTCCGTAATGGCTTGCATATTGGCGATCGCAGTCGGCGTGGCGCCGAGGCCGAACCCACAGTGCCCGGCGGCCAGCACCGCCGCGTCATAGTTGCGGCCCATCACGCGGAACGTGATGAAGATCGCATACGCGGCCATCGCAAGCGCCTGCACGACCAGGATCGCGAGAAGCGGAAGCGCAAGCGAGGCGAGATCCCACAAACGTAGACTCATTAGCGCGGTCGCGAGAAAGAGCGCGAGGCTGACATTGCCAAGCAGCGATACGGCGAGTTCGAAGGGCTGGTACCAGCCAGGCAGCGCCAGGCCATTGCGCAGAACAACGCCGACGAACAAAACACACACGAATGTGGGTAGCTCGAACGCGGTGCCGCTCAACCAGGACGAGAGCACCGCGCCGACCGCGAGACAGACGGCGATCAGCGCCACGGTTTCGATGACGGCCTCAACCGTGATCGGGCGCACTGCCTTGGGCTGTTCAAACCCCGTTGTGTCCACGACGCCGGTCTCCGGGGCGGGGGCGAGGCGATGCCGTGTAATGAGAAAACGCGCGACCGGGCCGCCGATCAATCCCCCGAGGATCAAGCCGAACGTTGCGCAGGCAAGCGCAATCTCCGTTGCCGATGCGAGCCCGTGGCGCTCGGCGAACACCTTGGCCCACGCTGCGCCGGTACCATGACCGCCCGACAGGGTCACCGACGCCCCGAGCAGGCCGAGCAGGCGATCTTGTCCCAACGCCCAGGCGAGGCCGATGCCGAGCGCATCCTGCATCACGAGCAGGCCCACCACCGCACAGAGAAAGACGATCAAGGCCCGTCCGCCGGCTTTAAGGCTCGCCAGATCCGCATTGAGACCGATGGTGGCGAAGAAAGCGAGCATCAGTGGCGTCTGAAGCGTCGGGTCGAACTGCACTTCGATTCGCAAGATGCTGCGTAACGCAAACACGAGCAGCGCGACGAGCAATCCGCCGACAACCGGTTCGGGGATGGTGTAAGTACGCAGTATGCGTGTCCGGGCAAGGAGCAGCCGCCCGAGCAGAAGAACGAGGGCAGCGGCCATCAGCGTTTCCGGTGTGTCGAGCCTGAGCATGCTTGTCTCCAGTAGCGAGGTCGATCAGTCAATCCCCTGAGATCGGGTTGTCCTGGTATGACCTGGCTTGAGCCTGAGAAGCAGATAGCAAGTAACGCCGGATAGCGTTGAGGCCGTGATCACGCCCGACCGTAGCGACGGTATAGCGAACGCGATGGCACCCTCCGCAAGCATAGCGCGGACGCCGGATTTCAGAGCGAGTCCCCACGAGGTCACGCCGACAATAACATACGGCTCGCCCGCACCGGTCATGTTTCGACTGACGTCAAGCCGGCTCCTTTGACAGATGAAACGCGGGTGACCTGCGGACAATGAAAGGCCGAAAATCGTGCGCAGGAGACCCATGAGTGTCCGGCGACGCGAACGCATGAAAGACTGCAATTGGCCGGCTAGGGAAGTACATGACGCAGGGAAGCTTCGCCGGATTCGAGCAAAACTGGCCCAAGAGACGTCACTCGCCGGTCTTGTTCAGAGCGGCACCCGGCCATTTCTTCAGCCTGACCAGAACAAGGGTGCAGCAACCACCCGCAGCCATAATGGAGGCAATGGCGAAAGCCCAGCCGAAATACAGGCCGTGATCAATGAGCGCCCCCGCAACAAGTGGCGCAATGATGTTGCAGACCGCCATCAGCGACGTATTCAAGCCCATGATTGCACCCTGCTGCTGAGGTGACGATGTCATGGACAACGCGGCCATCAGTGTTGGCCTGGTCATCGCCGTTCCTACACTTGCCATGACAAGGCCGACGGCCAGCGGCGCAAGCCCTGGTAGAAAATTGAAAATGCTCAACCCTATGGAAAACAGTAGCAGGCTGACAGCAGCAAGCAGGTTCTCAGGAATCACTTCATCGAGTTTTTTCATCGCGACGGTCTGAACGATGATGTTGATGGCCCCGGACGCGGTGAAGATATAGCCCACCTCACGCGGTCCAAAAGCGGCTCCGTTCCAGACGTAGTGCGCCTGAAGAAACAGCGCGAACTGCGAGACGTACATGGAAAAGCCAAAATAGAACAGTGCCAGCACAAGAAGCACCGGCGCAGCGCCCGGAGACAAAAGCGTGCGCCATAGGGACAGCACCTGGCGCTTTCCCTTACTCGGCGCTGATTTATCGTCGCCCGGCAGGAAGATCACGTTGACCGTCGCGCTCAACGCCGATAATAACGCCGCAGCCAGGATCGGAGCGGAGATCGAGATACGCGATAACCCCGCTGAGAGTGACGGGCCAACCATCATACCTACCCCGACGGCTGCGCTGACGAGTCCGATAGCGCGACGCCGGTTTTGCGGTGAGCTGTGATCAACGGCATAGGCACTCGCGACCGAGAGATTTCCAGAAGTGATGCCGTCCAGGATACGCGCCAGAAAGACAATCAGAAGGTTGCCCGCGCAGGCGAGCAGCACGAGGCTGACAAACGTGCCGATCTGGCTACCCAGCAGGACCCCTTTGCGTCCAAAGCGATCGGAAAGTCTGCCGAGCATCGGGGCGGCGATTAACTGGCCGAGCGAAAAGATGGCCACCAGCGCGCCGAGGGCGAACGGGCTGGCGCCAAAGTGCTGCGAATAGAACGGCAGCAGCGGCAAAATGACCCCCATGCCGATGGCGTCGATAGCCACCAGCCCAAACAGGGGGGCCATGACGCGCACTGGCAGGCGGTCCGCATCGGCTGACATGACCATCACACTCATGGATGACTGACGTCATGCCCGCCGTGTGCCCGTTCCTGCACGAACTCGCCGGCCATAATGCGCTCGTGGATCTGCTCTGGCATAACGCCTGCAAGACGCGCGGCGACCAGCTTGTCGGGATCGACGAGGCTCCGCCGTGCATGCCCCTGCGAGGGGTTGCGCATGTGCTCGGTTGCGGTCCAGTCGTTGCCGTAGTTGTTGACGTTGAGTTCGACCGCGTTGCCATCCGGGTCCGCGTAATTGAATACGGTTTGGAAGCCTTCACCTGCAGCAAACAGAGGCATGATGCCAAGGCCCTTCAGGCGCACGTAAGTGCCTAACAGGTCGTCCAGGGTGCGGTATTCGAAGGCAACATGCTGCATGCCGGCCCGTCGACTGGCATCCGGCGCATGGCCCGGCAGCTCAAAGAACACGATGCGGTGGTGCACCTCATCGTTACTGACAAATGCTGCCCGGAAAGGCGGCCCACCCTGTGCGCCCCCGTCGTTGCCGAAGCGATGGTTGATCGTCATGCCCAGCACCTGGCGATACCATTCGGTCATCGCATCGAGGTTGCCGGTGACCAGCCCGAAGTGCTGAAGCTTCGGGCGAATGGTGATTTCGGTATTCATTTGACACGCTCCTTTGAACCAGTTGGTCGAAACTGAACGATACCGTTTCGTTCAGTTAACGTAACAGGGGCGTTTCGACGTGTCAACCCTCATCGAAACGAAATCGTTTCGTTTCTTTACAGCCCATCACCCGTCGTGGTACATCAGTGATGTTCCATTACCCAGGCCTCGGCCGCCCCACGCATGCCAAACCCTAAAATCGCCGTCCCCAAAAAGGCGGGACCTGTTGCCTCCGCGAGCTCTTCCGTGCGCACCGGACGCCCTCCGGGAACGCTCTCCGGCGAGGTTGACGAACGTATCCTCGACGCCGCCTACCAGGTATTCGTGGAGCGCGGCCTCCACGGCGCGAGCATTGACGAAATATCCCGCCTGGCGCGCGCCGGCAAACCCAGTATTTATGCGCGGTTCGCGACCAAGGAGGCGCTCTTTGCGGCGGTGGGCATGCGCAACGCTGCCAGGGTGAGCGCGCATTTCGGCAACTATGGGAACACCGGGGCAACCCTCGAGGCGAGGTTGAGCAACATCGGACAGGAGATGCTTGGGCAACTGCTCGCAGACGAGGTCATCGACTTCATGCGGCTGTCCGCGGCGGAAGCACGGCGCGTCCCTGAACTTGCCCATTTCGGGCGAGGCGCACGCGAGCGCGGTGCCGCGGCCGCCCTGGAAGCCCTGCGCGGGGCCACGAATGCAGCGGACATTCGGCGGTACCCTGCCCTCGGACCCGGACGCATCGAGCGAACAACGCGGTTTTTTCTTGATCTGATCGTTGGCCCGCTGCTCATGCGCGCGCTCGTTGGCGAAAACCTGAAGGTCCTGCGGGCGCAGATCGAGCCGCACGTAAAGGACAGCGTCGCCTTTTTCCTGGCAGGGTGCCGCACCGCCTGACGCGTCAGAATGACGGGCGTGCGGTCTTCACCTGACCCGCAACCGCCTTGATCTGATCGAGCAGCCACCGCCCGGCAGGCCCCGGCGGCGTATCAGTCCTGTAGATGGCCGACAGAGAAATGGCAACGTTCGCCCGCGTCTCTTCAAACTCCAGCGGCACGAGCGCGCCACTCTCCACGTTGGCCTGAACGACGTGCAGCGGCATGCCGCCCCGACCCAGTCCGGCCTTCAGGAAGGCAAGCAAAGCTGCACACCAGCTTCAATTACGGCACCGTCTCATGCCGTCCGTTGGTCGGCTGGTCCCAGTAGATCACCGGACGTTCACTGCACTTGGGTCAATGGCCGGACAGGGTCGCGTGCTGCCGATCGCGGTCTTCCGATGGTTCAGGCATCGCATGCCGACTGCATGGGGCAGCACGCGGCCATGAAGCGTCATTCGCCCGTACCGTCGATCGGACATTCAGAGGTCGGGTCAGCTCTGCTAAACGGTCATTGGACCCCAAAGGCCCATTACGGCCTGTATCCGTATGACGAGCGTCCCATACGTTGGGGTCGGCGCTCAAATTGACTGCACAAGTAAGCCACGCCGCGTTATTAATATATGTGCAGCCTTATCGTCTTCCGGCCGCGCGCCTCGGAGCTATTTCCCGCCTTCCCTGCGCTGATGCCGCGCCTGCGCTCGGACGTGGGTCATGAATGCTTTGCTAGGAACGCTAGCAGCGCATCGTTCATAGCCTTCGGATTGCGCAGCTGCACCAGGTGGTCAGCGCCGGTTACGACCACCCGCTCGCTTCCGGCAATACAACGGAGGAGGACATTGTCGATTTCCCGGAAGAACGCAATGGTGTGGTCCCCTTCGATGATAAGCGTCGGTGCCTTGATGTTCCCAACCTGAACGCAACCCACTGCGGGTGGCGTAGCAGCCATAAACGGTCCCATCGTCCTGGCGTTATCACTCAGCATCGCGACGAAAGTAGGCGGCAGTTTCTCCCAGCCGTTTGAATCGCCGAGCACCGAATCCATCATGACTTGAGTCGCTTTCAGCGAATCGCCCGTTTTCAACGCGTCTTTTGCCATTGGCGCAGGCTTGAAAAATTCCCCGGCTGCCGCCTTTCCTGCTGGAGAATCTAGAACCGTGAAAATGGATGCTTCCTCGAGGACCAGCGATTTCACCAGTTCCGGGTGCTCCATCGCGAGTTGCGCTGCTACCTGGCCCCCGAAGGAGTGCCCGACGATGTGAACCGGGCCAACATTGAGCGATTTGATAAAAGCCGCCAGGTCGGCTGTATGCGTCTGCATGCTGTAAAGGCTACCGTCGTCTTGCCACTCGTTGGGCATGTGATATCGCATGCTGTACGAGACAAACCGGTAGTGCGCCGACACTGCGTCGCGCTGCGCCGTCCACGCTCTGGTGTCGGCCCAGGCGCCATGCACGAAAACGACCGTCTCACCCTGTCCAGCTTCGGTATACGCGAGGTGAGTTCCATTAACCGATGCGACCTTTTCAGGCGGATAAATTGGCGGATTTTTACAGGCGGTAAATGAAAGTGACGCTGCCAATAGAGGAACGACCAAAATTAGCTGCTTAATGGTTTTCACGGGATGTCTCCTGGGAATTCAGTGGCGATGCCTTCCCGAGTGCAGCCACCGGGCCGGCACACCGCATTGCGCGGGTACGAGCGCCTGCCACGTGAATCCTCAACTGAGGGTTCGCCGTCGGACTCTACGACAGGGATGACGCGGGCCGCGCGGGAGAAGCAAAGGGTCAGTGCGTTGCCTTTTGGCAACGGGCTCACGCCGCTAGTCGTGGCGTATGCAGTGGGCAACCCTGCTGTCGTTATAGGTCAATCCCCGGAGATTGCTAGCCACATGGATAGCATGAACCCCTGCGTTCGCAAACGGCCGCGGCTCCCTGGAAGCCGACGCTTGCGTGGCGTTGGGTCGAACGCGCAGTGGGTCGGCTACGGCCAACGCATCGGGCGACTGTCGGCCACAAGCCGCCGGTCGAGGTCGCCATCCAAACTGAATAACCAAGGGCCTCTTTCGCCCTTCCTCAATTGCCGGTCTCCGGCGAGCGAATTACCGGTGGCACTGCCTCAACCCGGCCATGAAGGGTCGTCCGTCTCTATCATCAATCCGACGTTCAGATGTCCGTTGCCCACCGCTAAGCGGCCGGGTGAAAGAGTGTCACGGGCTGACACTGTCTAATTTGTCGCCGCGGTCATTTGACGATAGCGCATTGCGTTCGAATAGCCTGTATGTATGTGAAGTCATATTTCCGCGCTCGGGTTCTTAAAGGCCGTGTCGCGCGGGTGAGTTCGACCAGCCTCTGCGGGAAAATCTCGCCCCAGCCTGCGCGATAGTGCGGCGCGCGCAAAGCGTTGCATGACCAAGAACTGCTTGAGCGGGCCCATGAAGTAGCTCAAGGAGGGACTGTCTTCGACTTGTTGCAAATCTCGTGTGATCGTTCGGATGTACGGGCGTATGTTCGTTCGGGCAAGTACGAGGACGCCTTGCGCCATTTCGACCAAATCGTCTTTGCGGAACAAATGCGGGGTCTGACCACTGCGGTTTCCGGCTGGCGTGCCAACTCCCTGTTTAATCTCTGCGACGGCCGAGCAGCCTTTGGCGAAATAAATGAGCAAGCCACCCAGGATCCAATAACGCCGCCAAATCTTAGTAAGCAAAAGACAAAAGCGAAGCGATTGAGCGCATTCTCTGACAGCGCCGGAATTGCGTCGGAAAATTTAATAAAAGTGACCTAATCTTCGTTCCATTGGTTAAGGGCGCCCTTAGGGCCGCCGCTATAGGACACATAGGACTCCAAGCGACGAGGACGTCCGTTCGTATGCAGTTCGATGCATCGCTCGACTAGGCCATTGAAACAAGAGCGATTGGCATAGCACGGGTTTGAAAACATCGAGGCGCGGCCGCGGAGGTTGCCATGAGTTCCGAGTCGTCAGAGGAAGATACTCCGCGCGCCCGTCTGGCGAGCGATATCGCGCGTTGCGAGTTGTGCATTTCGCTTGCGGCGCGTGCCGGCGTGCGAATCCCGCAAGAGAAAGTTCGCGCGGTCAAGATTGCGCGGATCGCCTTCGAAGCGAACGAAATGACACCGGAGATCGAGGCGAGTTTCTATGTCGCGATGGCCGATATCGTCGCGCGGTCGCCGTATCCGAGCAGGACGATCTCGGACGATCTCGCGCATTGCTCGGATGTCGTCACGCACGCGGGCCTAAGCGGCAAGCCACTCGACCGCGACGACGTCAAGGCGCTCGCGCAAGCGCGCGACGCGCAACGCAACTTCAACTGGAACGCCACCGTCGAAGCGCCGTTCTACGATGCCATGAGCCGCGTCACGCACGCGGTCGCGCCCGTCGTGGCCGAGACGGTTGGGGCCGAAGCACGCAAGGGAGCGCGTCTCGCGATCAGGAACTATTCGTGGTCCGCCCTCGGGCTGACCTGTCTGCTGCTGGCGTTGTCTTGCCTGATGTTCGTTGTCAGTGAAATTTCTGACGACGTGCATGTTCAGATCGAGAAGAATGATCCGATCGCCCTCAATTTGCACAATCAGTTGCAGGCGTATGCCGCCGCGCTCAATCGCGCGAATATCTCTGCGACGTCGAAAGGCGATTTATCGGGCAATGAACTCGAACAAATCCAGAACTCGCCAGAAGCCGTGGCGATCAAGGACACGCTTCAAACCTTCGCGTCCAATAACAGGCAGCTTTATAGCGACATCGAACGGGCGCGCAGCGCGAGCCACTTGTTCTTCTGGCTTCCGAATTCGGTGGGCGATCGCCTTTACAAGTTCTTCGGATACGACTGGGGCGAGCCTTGGGGCGCGGTGGCAAGCCAGTATGCGAAGAAGTGCGACACGCCGACCGTTTCCAGTTTGCCTAACGAAAACACAGCTTTGCTGAGCGGTATAACCTTTGGGTTTCACATGGAATCTTCGACGGCCGGTGACGATTGGGAATGCACGGTCGATTCCCGCCGGCGCGCGCTCGAAATCGATTTACCGCTTTTCAATATCGGTCTCACGGCGGATCAGAAGCATCACATGATTCCCGATGACACCGTTAATCAAGGCTTTCAGAAGATCGCCACGTATCAGCAGATTCGCGCGACCGCGAACTATGCGCGCGAAAATTTCCTGACCTTCGTCGGCATGACAACGGGCTTCATCTTGCCGATCTTCTACGCGTGGCTCGGCGCGATAGCGGCCATTCTGCGCAGGCTGCGCGACGACACCGCGACGTGCCTGTTCCATCCCGAGTATTCGAAGGTCGCCAACCGCGCACATGTGACGACGGCAGTGATCGTCGGTATTTCGATCGGCCTGTTCAGCGATCTCGTCAAGGGCGGCACAGAGTTCTCTCCGCTGGCGATGGCGTTCGTCGCGGGATATGCATCGGACCGCTTCTTCGAGTTTATCGATCGTCTTGTGCAGACGCTGTTTCCATCCGATCGCACGCAGGTGTTTCAGCCGCCCGAACCGAAGCGCGACACGCCGCCGCCCGTGGGGCTTGCGCCGCGTCCTAACCGAGCATGATTGGGAAACCGAACTAAGCGCCTATCCCACCTTGTCCATGTCGTGATCGCAACGCCGAGCACGGCGACGCTCATCGCCCACCAAGCGGCCGTCCGCAGCACTTCGCCGCGCATGAAGTACGACAGCAGCGCCGATCCCGGCGACACGGCGCCGAGGCTTTAGATTTTCTTCGTCACCAGAGTGAATGGGCGAATAGCGAACCAGCGCAACTTGGCGTCATCCCCCTAGACAAAAAGCTACCGAAAATAGACGGTCACGAGATGTTGGCGGCGGTGAAGGCTGATGAAGCGCTGAAGCACATCCCCATCGTCATGTTGACTTCATCGCGAGAACGGATTGACTTGCTGAAAACTACGATCTCGGGGTGAATGCGTACGTGGTCAAGCCGGTCGAGTTCGGGGAGTTCATGGACGCTATTCAAGGCATCGGCTCGTTCTGGATTGTAATGAACGAGGCACGCCCACAAATTAGCGGTGAAAGATTGGCGTGATTGTCCTGACGCTCGTCGCGGGAAGTTGACCGGAGCATAGGGCGTTCAAACGACACACTTAACGACAGCAAATAGGAGCGAGATCCTCAATACTTGGACGTGGACGATGGCGCTTCGACCGTCCGACGAGACGAATGAATGACCGTTCGACCTTGAGAACTGCCCAGTACATCGCGCTAGCTCGACCGACCACAGTGGGTCGTCAAGGGACAGACCCAACTACTGTATGGACGTGCAGTACATCGAGGAGCGACGGCGGTATCATAGGGTCGTCTCAGAAGGGAGTGAGCCATGTGCTACTCGGCGCAGATCGTAGCGGACTACAAGAAATTCGTGCGAGAGTTCGGCGCCCGGATGAGCTTGCGTGAATTCGCGGACCTCTACTGGGCGCGCGCGAACGGGAGCAAGGTGAAGATCCCGAAGGCCATGGACGCGGCGTTCGACGATCCGCAGGAAGAGGAACAGCGCGAGATCAAGGCGGCGATCGACCGGTTCAACGCGGAGCAGGCCACGGCGCTCGAACAGGAGCTATTCAGGCAGCGCGGGCGGCTCGCGGACGCTGAGCGGACGCTCCAGACCAGGACAACAAAGGCCGCTACCGAGAGCAAGCGCATTGCCGCAGGCAAGATCGACGCGACGATCCGCCGACTCGACGATCTCCGGCGTGTCGGGCTGAAGGACCGCGACTCGCGAATCTTTCCCGGCACCTACGCGCCGGTGATGGTCATGGAGGGAGGCCACCGGGTGATCAAACCCATGCGCTACCAGTGCCGGCCGGCTGGCAAACCGAAGTTTTACGACAGCAAATATCCCGGCACCTACAACGCGCGCCGGGACAATCTCGAAGGATTCTGGAAAGAGCTATTCGGCTACTCACACGGCCTGATGGTCGTCAGCGCGTTCTACGAGAACGTCAGCCGCGCCAAGATGGAAGGGCGCGATCTGCAGGACGGCGAGCAGGATGAAAACGTGGTGCTGGAATTCCGGCCGGACACGGGCGGCCAGATGCTGGTCGCCTGTCTGTGGTCACACTGGAAGGCACCTGGCGAGGCGGATCTGCTGTCGTTCGCGGCGATTACGGACGAACCGCCCGCGGAGATTGCCTCGGCTGGCCACGACCGTTGTATCGTGCCGATCAAGCCAGAGAATATCGATGCTTGGCTAAATCCGGATCCGGCGAATCTGACGGCGCTTCACGCGATCCTGGATGATCGATATCGACCGTACTACGAGCACCGGATGGCGGCCTGACCGGTTCACACGGCTTTTGCAAAGTTCCAAGGTCGCATACGGGTGGGCCTGCCGATCGCGGTGCTAGAGCACCACGCCGTCGTCTATCAGCCGCTGTGCAGCGCTGTACCCCTTTGTACAGTGCACCTCTTCCGGTGACTGGACTAAGGCAAAATAGGCGAGGAAGTTTCGCGCGACGGGCGGCATCACGCCGCTGCGTTGCGCCAATCGGACGCATGGAGATGCGCTATGGAAAAGCTCGCGAAAAGCTGCTCGACGCTTGCTGCGTTGGGACTCCTTCTGACTGGCTACGCCGCAGCCGGAGAACCACACAGCGGGCCACACCTGACCCCAACCGAGTGCCATGACCTGGCCGCGACTAAAAGCAACGCGCCTCGGACGAGGTCACAACACCGAAGCGAGATTTCGGCTCTCAGCAAAGCGGGCTACAACCCATCACCATGGCACGACGACCCAAACTACCCAGCGGATCTACACGCGGCGCAGCGCCGGGTTGACCATTGGTTCGAAACGGAGTGCAAGCCGTCTCAACCCAAGTGAGAAGCCCCGGAGCCGCTATGGTCCTCAAAGTTGGCGCGCAGCAACCGCGCGTCGCATTGCAGCGCAGGTACCTTGGAGCGTGGCCTGCAGATCGGCCCACGGGTCTCCCTTTCAACGAAAGTACATGGGCGCTGCGGTTTTTTCACTCCACTAGCCCGCGTTACTGACATCGCCCAGTTCGCGCCACCAGCTCGGCATTGACAGCCTTTTCGTACCTTGCAACGGCACATTCGGAAGACCGCTTATGGCCGACCTGTGCCTCATGCAACCGCGATGGCTGACTTTGAGCACTTCTGCGTCTACACAGGCTGCTCCGAGGAACTGATCGGCCCGCAGGCGTTCGCGCGGGTAAAACTCGCCTACATCGACGCAAAGACAGCCGCGTCGTGTTAACACAATCGCTTATAGGCTTTAGCCGGCTTTGCACTGATCGACGAATGCCTGGATGATGCAGGTCAGCAGCCGTCGTTCGCGGGGTTTGAGGTCGGTCGTCACGACCGATTCCGACGAATCCGGCCACGAGCCCGCGATACGCCGGTACTCGGCACTGTCCTCACCAAACACCAGCGCGACGGGATCGGTCCCGGTCGCTGCCGCGATGCGCAGCAGATGGTCTGCGCGCAGCATCTGCGTCTCACCTGATTCGAGTTTGCTGATAGCAGTCGGCGTCACGCCCACGGCACGCGCGAGTGCCGACTGCGACATCTCCCGACGGGTGCGTGCCACTGCAATCCGCGCACCCATGCTCCCCATCAATGATTCCTCTCGCATACTTGTTACCTTCTCTTACGAAAAATATTGGCCGTCAGAGGTATTGATCTACGCTTTGATAGTTCTTAAAGTCCAGATTAAAGCTGCACGCTTCGAAATTATGCCTGAACTTCACGCAACCAAATTTACCGCAGGATGATGACATGCCCACAGCTTCATTACACGTGACCATGCCGCCCGCCTCAATGTCGCCGAGGCGGGCTGCGATCCGCCGCGTCCGCTGGACCGCCGATGAAACGGCGAGGGTCATCGCACGCGCGCACGAACTCATAACCGCTACGCCACGCATGCCGCTATACGTTGCGGCGTGGCGCGCGCAGGAAGATGTACTACCCCGTGAACGCTGGCGACAGATCAGACAGCATAGGCACGTCGAGCGCTGGCTAACGCCGCCGCGCGCATCCGTGCTGATAGCGACGCCCGACGAAGCAGCACCGCCGCGCTACCCGCGCGCCATCGAACCCGCCCCACCGATCCCCGAAAAAACTTCCGCCGAGATACCACGCTCCGATTCTGTTGTCCATCGTTATGAGGCGGGCTATATGCCGCATACATCGGCCGAGGTCGATACGCAGATCGTGCGCGCAGTCGCCGAACAGGTTATCCCGGTGCTGACCGCGACCGTCGATGAATGTCTGCGGCAACTGGTCGGCGCAGTGACGGCCGTACTGCAGAACCACGCGATACCGCCCGCAGCGCCGTCCGGGGGCGATGTCTCGCATCCCAGAGTGATGCCGCCGCCGCGTACGCGCCTTCCCCGCGTGTGCGTGGTGGGTCTGATCAACCAGCAGGAGCAGGACGTGTCGGCCGCGTTCAGCGGCGTGATCGACTTCATCTTTGTGAAGGCCCAGCGCACGGGCGGCACGGGGCACGGCGGCGCGGGCATGCTCACGAAAGGGTCAGGTGCTGATGTCGTACTCGCGATGACCGACTTCATCGCGCATGATGTCGAGGCTGCATCGAAGCATCTGCGTGTGCCCTTCGAGCGCGTCAAGGGTAGCGTGTCAGCGCTGAAGCGCTGGCTCACAGAATGGCTGGCAACCGGCATGCGTCACTGAGCAGCGCCGGACGGTCGGGGAACGGTTAAGAAGGGGAAAGAACCACAATCCCAATATTTAGGAGGTTTAACCAATGAACGATCAAAAGTACGCAGCCGAAACGCGCAGCTTCATGCTGGCGACCGGCGCAACAGCAGTCGTCACGATCGTCCTCGGCGGCGTCCACGGCCACGGCATGGCAACACTCGGCCGCAACGGTGCAGTCGATCCCGATGCCCTCCGCGCGATCCTGCAACAGCTTGTCGATCAGGCCGATACAGCCATCACGACCGACCAGTACTTCGATATCACGATAACGCCCATCGGCGACGTCCAGCCATGACCGTGCGAGCGTCCTATGCGTTCAATCGTCTGAGTCCGGATATCGTTGCGATCGCTGACCTCAACGTATCCGGCTGCCGGAGTGTGACCAACGACATCGAGAACGTGCTGGCTGATCTGGTCCGTCTCGCCGCGCTCCTGACGGGCGACCGCGTGATCTATCGCGACTCGGCCGGCGTGTGGGATCAGGTCATCATCGACGATGCCTGCCGTTTCAAAGGCTTCGAATCTATCGGGGCGTCGAGCCCAGTCGCGGCTGTACTGCGCCTTATTGCGCAGGAGACTACGCCTATGAATGCCACCGACGACGATCTTCTCGCGCGCGGCTATCTCGCGCCGATTCGCCGCTTCGATAACGGCCGCATCGCCTGCCTGATGGAAGTGAACCCGTGGCTGTATGCGATCTGCACGGACCTGTTCGAGCGCGGCCACAACAACGCGTTTTATTACCGCGACCGTGGAAGCGCTACCGCCGCGCTCACGGCATGGGATGGACACGGCGAGCCGTCAGGCTGGCTGCGGCATCCGCAGAGCGGGCGGCGGCGTGCTGATGGCGATCCGTCGCGCGAGTATTACCAGCCGTAAGGGAGAACGGAATCATGACAGGCAGAGCGATGCTGGATGCGCATATGCGCAAGGCGGTCCTCGACTCATACGAGACCAGCGTGCAGCTGATGGAAACGCTCGCCGCCTGCGAAACGGTCGAGGTTACGGTGAACTGCGCGATGCTGCGCAGACTGCTTGAGGAACACGCAATCCTGTGCGGCTTCGCACTCGGCCGGCGTTCGGCCGGCGAGGTCGTCGCGGGATGGTGGCAATGACGGGAATGAAACTGCAATGAAGCACGGAGATGATCACGATGAACCCGGCCTGTGGTCGAACGTCCAGCATCTTATGGCCCTGACTGGCTGGACCCAGGCGCGCATAGCCGAACTGATGTTCCCTTATACCGACAGGGGGGTGACACTGAAAGTCCTGAAACACTCGCTTGCCACGATGATCAGTCGCAAACAGCACAACTGGAAGTATGCAGCCGCATTCGCGAAGGCTCTCGGCCTGCCGCTTACCCCATGTCTTACCGACGACTTCCGCAGGTTCAGGATTCAAGGTCTGCAACGCGCCTACGGCTTTAATCTGGTCAGGGCCTGTGCGCGCAATCAGGTCATGGCAATGGATAATAGCCCTCGATGGAAAGCCGCGATCAGCGACGACATCGCGAAGTATTTCGACGATCTCAGGGATACGTTGCCACCGCCTGAGTCCTCGGAGTCTGTAAAGTTCCTGTTTGACTCTCGCGACAGGCCTGACCTCGCCCGCCCGTCCGACGCAGGTTTCCGACGGGTCCACCGCGCGTTACCGTCCAGGACCCGGAAATAATGCCGAAGATATCCGCGCGCACTAGTTCTGCGGTCGCTCGGGCCATTCGATGCTGAACGGGAATCCGGCCTGCTGCGGGATGTCGCGTAGCGCCTGGCGATAGACCCGCCACGCAGCGGCACCTGTCTGCAACGCGGGCGGCGCATCAACCGGTGTGCTCGCCTTGCCATCAGTGTTGGACAGTGCCTCGTCGCGTAGACGGCGGATAAACGCCGCGCGGTACTTCGCCTCGTCCGCATGAAACAGCGCGTGAATATCTTCGTCCTTCGGCTGTTCGATATCGGCATTGGCCCACGACACGATGCGCGGATCGCCGTTCTGTTCTCCGGTTGCCGGATCGAGCGGATGCGCGACGAGATAGTTCCTGCCATGCACCATTGTCGGGTAATGCTCGCGTATCACGGACACCATCAGATCGTGCGTATAGCTCGAAAAGTCGAAGTCCATCGATAACCTCACGGGGTATAGCCCCAACGGCTGCGCTGGTAGATACGGTTAATGTCTGCACTGACCGTGATGCGCAGACCCATGACCCACCATGGACTCGGCAGATCGACGACCGTATTGCCGCCACCCTCAAGGCTGGCGAATTCAACGAAGTCCCAGCCGTGGATGACCTGTGCGCCGCGCGGCACCGCATTGCCAATCGCCGCATCGTGATACGCCAGCGCGTCCGACAGGTACTGGCCGCGAAACGACATGAAGATATTGCCGTCCTGATTCAGTCGCGCGCCGGTCAGCGGCCACAGGAAAGCGCCGGCATCGTCCATGCTCAGAATGACCGCGGTATACGCGTTGTTCACCCACTCCATGCCGCCATAGGCACCGCGACCGCGCATGATGCCGCGCGAACCATCGGTGGCATACAGTTGCACTTCCCCCCATGCGCCGTGCTGCCGCAGGTTCACCGGCCCCCAGATGTTTGCGCCGCCGTTGCTGACATTCAAACCCATTCGCGCAACCACGGTGCCATTGTTATTAACCTGAAAATTCCACAGCGTGAATGAGCTGTCGACGAACCCGATCCCCGAGCCCGCCGCGTTGGGATCGTCACCGTACGAACTGATATAGCCGAAATTGCCGGTTGCCGCCGCGTTCTGCCAGTAGAGCGGGACCTGCCGCATGAACAGCCCGCCGCTCATGTAGTCGCCGCGTTTGTCTACTTTCCATGCCGCCGTGTCGTACACGAGTTGCCGGATATCGGCGAGCGGATCGTTAAGCGGCCCGATGTCGATCCATGCGTCGTTGATGTTATTGCGACGACGCAGGCGCATCGCGGTCGTATCGCCCCACCACATGCCCGGAAACGTTTCGACGGGCTCGGTTGGCCCCGCGTTGTCGCCAACGAGCGCCAGCACGATCTCGTTAAGTTGCAGACGCATGTCAAGCCCTGACGGATGCGCCGGAACCTGATAACTCGCTACCTGTGCCATGTCCTGTTACTCCGTCATCACCGGATGGAAACCCGCCTCGCCGATCAGCCTGCGCTCGCGCGCGAGTTCGGGCGTGATGCCGTGCATCTTCGAATACCCGAGGCCTTCGAGGTCCCGGTGTTCGTATCCGTAACCGCGCGCGATCCAGTCGCACGTTCTGGGGATGAACGCGTTGGCCGCGTTCTGGAACACGATCGCAAAGCCGTACGCTGACTGTGCAAAGACCGTCCACCAGTCGCCCGTCTGAAGGCCCTGCGCGATGATGGCAATCGCGGGCGTCTCCTTGAACGGCACCGCGAAGTTGATCACGGTCACAGCAGCCGGGATCGGCACGTTGTTCTGTGATTCCAGCCGGTCAGGGACATCGATCGTCGCGCCGAGTTCGACGATACCCAGCCCCCACGTGTTATCCGGGACGTGCGCGATCATGTTGAAGTCGCACGCCCGGAACGTCAGGTCGGCCGCGACGATCCGTTGCCATGGCGACCAGTCCTCGGGCAGCGCGGTGGCCGGATCGACGTTCGTAAAGCGCACCACGATCTCCGCACCGCCTTCGTCGATCTTCATGCCGTCCACGTCGAGCCGCGCATCGAAGTCCGGCCACTTGTCGACCGAATCGAACAGGCCGTACATCGCGCCTTCGATGGTCGTTGATACGCGCACCGTGTAGACCCTGCCCATGTCAACCGATGGCGACGGCACGAAGCCATAGCGCGCGTCCGTCGAGACCGCGAACCCGTCAGGATCGAGGTCGAAGTGCAGCGCGCCATAGCGCACGACGAGGTTGGTCCTGGGGCCGGCGAAGTACGGCTCTTGCATGCGTTCGGCGACCAGGTTGTAATCGCGCAGCGGCCCGGTCGTGCTGATCACGTAGGCCGGATTCCATGAGGCGCGGCCGGAACTGTTGACGAACTTCGCGAGGTACGTGCCACGCAGCAGCGGACCAAAACCCGAAGTCTGCGAACCCGCGAAGCGGATGATCTCGCGCGCTTCCTCCCATACGACCTCAGTCGTGAGCCGGTTGCTGTAGCGGATCACCACCTGGCCGCCAACGATCACATCGAGGTTTTCCGCCTGCCGCCAGCGCAGGTTCGCGCCGTCGTTATACATGTCGAGCTGGAAGTCCTGCACGTCTTCGGGCGGCCGGTTCAGCGCGACGATCTCGACGCTGATCGTGGCCCACGTACTCACGCGGCCCAGCGAGTTGATTGCCTGTACGCTGAAGGTCCAGATGCCCGGTCGCGTCGGCTCGATGTCAACCGACGACATCAACGCTTCGTTCCATACGGGCGGATCGCCCGGCGCGGTGTAGTTGAAAACGAAGCGGATCGCACCGAGCGGCGCGAGCCATGAGAACGTGGCCCGCGCGCCGACCACGACCGGACTGATCTGGTACAGGCTTTCGGTGACGCGCAGTTCGGTCGGCGGGCCGACAAAGAACGGATTCATGATGCCGGTGGGCAGTGGCGCGAGTTGCAGTCCCTGCTCGATCGCAAGGAACTTGTCATTGCGATGCGCGACGCCCTGAATCTCGACGTTGCCGTCCTCGTCCTCGACGCACGAGATACAGCGCCATGTCTCGTTGAGCGCGTCGCTTGCGGAGATAGCCCAGATCGCGTTGCGCTGCGGCGTCTGCCGGAATACCTCGGTGATCGTCACGCTGTCGCTCGCGCCCATCGGCGTGATGATGGCCGCGCTCTGAATCGTGCCATCGGGCAGCATCACACTCAGGCCGTACGACAGGCCCGGCCGGAATTCATACGGTGCGTCAAGCTGCACCCAGTTCGCTGCGGCAGCCACGATACGGCCGCCAGCGCGGTTGCCGGCGCGCACCGGATCGGTCGTCAGGAAGTGATGCCCCGGCCGAACGAAGGTGCCCTGCAATCCCGTGCTGAAGACGACCGTCTCGGCCAGCCACTGTTCGGTCAGCAGTATCCATCGTCCAATGCGATGCGCCTGCCCGCGTGACGTGCACCCGAGCGCGCTGACCGGCGTATCGCGGATACCCCAGCGCCGCACCGCATCCTGATCCTCAACGTACTCGATCTCCTGCTGGTACTGGTTGGCCGGGTTATTCCACGTCACCAGCGCGACCGTGTGCCGCTGGTTGAGCGGCGTGCCCTTGTAGGTGAAACGTCCGTCCACCACATTCGCGGGCGTGTACGCATAGAGCGGATTGCCGGGCATGTCGGCCATGAACGTCATCGCCCCGGCGTTCCACATGATCAGGCCGTTGAAGATCGCGGCGAACTGCTGAAGCAGGCTGATCGCATCCTCGCGCGTCTGGAGATAGACGTTGCAGGTATAACGCGGCTCGCTGCCGCCGACACCGTTGGGCACCAGTTCATCGCAGTAGCGGCTGATGGTGTACAGGTTCCACTTGTCGCACAGGTGCGGCGCGATCCAGTTGCCAAGCCCGACCCGTTCGCTGGTCACGAGGTCATACATGATCCACGCGGGATTGTCGGTCCAGGCGATCTGGAACGTCCCGTCCCACACGCCGTAATACTCGCGCGTCACCGGGTTGTAGTTCGACGGGACCTGAATCCGCCGCATCTTCACGTCGAAGGCGAGCTTCGGGATCGAGCGGAACGTTCCGGCATCGACCTGCACGCCGCAGATCGCCGAGTACGGATAGACGAGATTGTTGTTCACAATCTCGGTCATGGTTTCCCACTGGAACGCATCGACGAGATAGACGGTGGTCGAATCGTTGGTGCCGCGACCGACGCGGATATCGTACTGGTTCGGCCCGGTCCCCCAGCGGGCGGACAGGTTGACCAGATACGAGCGCTGGTAGCGGCTCGTCGTCTTGCCCTCAACCGTGTCGAGCATCAGGCGCTGGAAACCGCCGCCGTTCACCTGTACCTCGATCCACACATCGACCGATGCGCCGCGCACGTCACCGGATCCTGTATCGGTGGACGACAGCGACGGAAAGCCGACCGTCACGCGCACTGCATCGATGTTGGGATTGCTGACCGTGCGCGTAACCGGCGCGAGTTGCCGTACGGTCACGCCGACCGAGATTTCCGACTCGACCGACGAGAAGCCGGGAATCGGGGCCTGCCACGGCAGGCCGTTGCGCCACTCGACCGCCGCGCCGGTGAAGTTCCACGAGCCATCCGGATTCTGTAGCGGCGTGTCCTCGATGTAGATGCCCTGTGCGCCGCCGACGATGCCCTCGATCTCGCCCTCGCAGATCAGGTTGATGACGCGCGCGTACTGTGTCGAGCGCAAGGAGTCGGGCGACTCCTGCGGCGAGCGCTGGCCGCTTCCACCGCCGCCCTTGCCGCCGCCGATACCACCCGCGCCAGCGACCGGAACAGGCAGGGCGTGCATCAGACGACCCGTTCGTTATTGGACGAGAAGCCGACGGAGATAACCTGGGAGCCGACCCGCATGCGCCCGTAACCGAGCGGCACCGGCCCGCCCTGACCCATCGTGTTGACCGCGCCATCAAAGGCAAGACTCGGCTGGTTGTCGGCCGCTTCGGGCGTCGCCGTCGCCCTCGCACGCGGCGCGAGCAGTTCCGCGAGACCCGAGAGCGCGAGCGATGCGCCGAAGCCAATCACGGCAGTAGTCAGCGCACCGGGCGGAAACACCAGCCCGATAGCCGCGATGAAGATGCCGCCGAGAATCTTGCCGAATGCGCCCGCGCCTTCGACGATGGGCACGACTTTCAGGACGCCCGACGACTGCGGATAGTCGATGTCGTGTTCGTCGTAGTCCTGATGGGGACCGCGCACGAGAAACGACTGCGCGCCGTGTTCGCTGAAGTACTCGCGCACGCCGCCGATCTGCAACAGCAGCGCGTGCAGCGCTTCCTTCGGACTGTGAACGTCGAGCGTGTAGCGCTTGCCGAAGTTACGCCGCAGGGCGCCGTAAAAGACGACCGTCAGCATGTCATCCTCCTTCCATCAGGCTGCGGTGCCGCAGGATTGCGCGCGCGCGCCGCTGGTAGAACTCGCCGAGCAGTTCGCGGCGTGACAGTTCATCGATCAGGTGGTGGATCATGAAGTTCTCGCCCACATAGACGCCCGCATGGTTGTCGCGGGGCGCGCGGATGCGGAACAGGATTACGTCATGAGGTTTGAGCCTGCGCAGCGCCTCGACATCGAGCGCGCCTTCATGGATCGACACGAAGCCCTCACGCGCGAAGTTCTCGCGGTAGATGTCGGGCAGGTCGAAGTTCTCCCACCAGCCCCATACGCGCGGATAGTCGGCGAGCGTGATGCCCAGCACCGTCGCGTAGTGGTCGCGGATGATCGCGTAGCAGTCGTGCACGCCGTGAACGAATTTCCGGCCTTCGAGCGGAGCCACGAACGGGGCCGGGTAGTTGATCGTGAAGCTACCGGTCGGGTGATTGACGATGATCCACGGCACGCCCGTTTCTGCCATGTACACGCGGTCGGCGTCGGTGGGCATCGGTGGCGTATAGACGTGCGAGTGCGCATAGGCCACCAGTTCGCCCGTATCCTCGGCGCGCGCGGCGTCGGCGGGATCGATGCGGAACACATCGCGCTCGCTCGCCGTGTTGCGGCACGCGATGTAGTTCAGCGTGCCATCGGTCTGTCTGACGACGATCCCGCAGCACTCGCGCGGCGCTTCCGCTGCAGCGTGAATCCTGATCAGCGGAAGGACGGGCGCGAAGTCGTGCATGGTCGCCTCACCGGTACTGGCTCGCGCCGGGAAAGCCGCCAAACGGCAGCCATCCGTAATTGCCGAAGCGCATCCGGCAGGACGAGAGCCGCTTGCCGCAGACATCGTTCGCCGGATCGCCGGTCGGAATGTCGTTGATATCGGCCACGGGTGGCCCGCCGTAGCCGCAGCCGTCGCCGCGATAGCGCCACGGACAGTGATTGCGGATCACCTGACGGCGCGGAAGCTGCACACCCTCGACATCCATCTTCGTCGCCAGTTCGAATTCGACGACTTCGAAGTCCTCGCGGGTCTTCTGGTTCACGTACCAGATTTCATCGGGAAAGGCTTCGTTCGGGTCCGCAGTCGGATTGCCGCCCACGAAGTTCACCGCGTCGAGAAAGCGCGCGAGCGTGCGCCTGCGGATCACGCGTGCTCCGACCAGATCTCCATAGATACGGCACATCGCCGAGATCACGCCGATGACGTTGCTGGCCGTGAACACCGGCCGGGGTAACGTGCCCTGCGCCCGGTACTCGAAGCCGGTCGCCTTCACCGGGTAGCGCTCGTAATACGCACCCCGCCACGCGACCGAGCCGGGTATCGGCAGGTCATTGGTGCCCGCGTGAAACTGCACCACTTCGCCGCCGAGTTCGGTCAGGTCGAGCTGGAACAGTTCGATGACCGCACCGGGACTGAGTTCCTGTGCCGCGCCGTGGATCAGCATCGCCGTTCCCCTTCACGCGTACGCCTCGACGAAGGTCGCACTGACCGACATCGAGCGGGAGCCATCGGCGACCAGGTCGCCATACGTCCACGAGAATTCCGGACAGTAGACGTCCAGTACGCGCGCCTCGCGCGGCGGGCTCCAGTTAAAGATATCCACGCCGTTCCGGGCGCTCAGCCAGTTCAGGATGGCGTGCGCGACAGTGAGTTCACGGTTGGCAAACTCGAGTTGCCAGTTGGCAAACTTCGTGCGCAATCCGGCCGGTCTGCGCTGCCTGTAGCCGTCACCGAACGGGGTTTCGATCACGGCGGGCGTAACATCACCGCTGCATGAGGTCGGACACCAGTCGAACGTGGCACCCGCCACGCGCCCGGCTGCTGCCGCCTCGATGCGCCGCACCCATTCCCGCTCGGTGACGGTTTCATGCGGTGCTTCACGATTCGCCCACCACACCGGATTGACATAGACCCGCATGTCGGCGGGATCGACTATCGGCATGATGTGGACTCCCTACGATGCCGCGAGCAGACCGCCCGCGCGACGCTCGTCGGCGATGACCTGCCGCGCGACTGTCGCCATGCGCTTGCCGAGTTCGATCGCGTCGGCCGTCGCGCCCTGCACTTCCGTTGCGCCGGTCTGCGCGTTGACGGTGATCGAGACATTCACGCCGTTGTCGTTGCGGATGCTGTCGACGCGGCCGGGTACGCCCGGTGAGAAAAACTCCCGCGCGAATGGCGATTCATTCACGCGATACAGATGCCCCGGCAGCACCGGCCCGCCCGCCATGCGCTGGCCGGCATAGGGCAGCGGTTCGGCCGCTGCACTGCGACCGAACAGACCGCCGATCAGGCCGAACAGCCCACCACTGCTGCCGCCGCCACTGAGCTTGCCGAACCAGTCAAATAGCGGCTCCATCACCTGCTTGTACATAAGCATCTTTGCCATGTCGCGCAGGATCGAGGCAGTCATCTCGCCGAAGGACTTGCTGCTGTTATCCGCGCCGCTGATCCAGTCAACGAACATGTCGGCCGAGTTGCGCCCGAACTGCTCGATGGCGCGGGTGAGATCTTCGGTCTGCTGCTTGAGCGGGTCCAGCCTGTTCACCGATTCATCGAAGCGGGCGATGATGTTGCCGAGGATCGCGTGATACTCATCGCCGACGATGGCGCCCTCGTCGAACGCCGCATTCAGCAGGTCGAGTTCGCGGTGGAATTCGCGCGTCGGGTCGATCGCATCGAGTTGCGTCTGCACCCAGCCATCAACCTGCTGCGCGTTCGAATCGATCATCGATTGCAGGTCGGCCCATGCCCGCTTCGCGCGTTCGTGTTCCTCGCTTTCGGCCTGCTGCGCGCGCGTGAGTGCATCGATCTGTTCACGCACGGCGAGCAGCGCCTGCTGCTGCTGCGTCGAGAATTGCAGGAACTTCGGGTCGCTCAGCAGCAGCAGCGTCGAATCGCCCGCGGCCTGTACGCGCCGCAATTCCTCCTGCAGCGACTGCATCGCCTTCGCGTATTCATCGACTGCCGCCTTCGCGGTCTTCGTTGACTTCGCCGCCTTGTCCTGCGCAGCCTTGAAGTCGAGCGTTTTCTTCGTGGTCGCGGCCGTGGTCGTGCCGTGCTGCTGCAAGCCCCTGGTGCCTTCCTCGTAGGCCTTCTGGATTTTCGTCTGCGCGTCGGCCGCCTGATCCATCGCGCGACGTGTATCCTCGGCGCGCGCTGCCATGCGCGCGTCAATGACAGCCATTTCCTCCTTCGACTTGCCGACTTTTGAAAGCGTGTCCTTGAAGTTATTCCACGTGTTCGATGCACCTACGGCAAGGCCCGTGAAGCCCACGAACGCTTTCGCCGCAACATTGGCCGCGTACGCAATGCCCTGCAACACGGTCTGCAATGCACCGCCTTCCTGTGCGGCGTTGATCGCCCAATCGGCAAAGGCGGAAATGGTCGGATTCAGTTCGGCCGCCAGCGACCGCTTCAGCCCATCAACGATTACCTTCAGGTCGGTGAGCTTCGCATCGAATTCGATCGCTGCGCGTGCCGCATCATCCGACACGGCGATCCCAAGCGCCTTGGCCCGTTCCTCCATGCTGCGGAAGGCTTCGCCGCCCTGATTCAGCATCGGAATCAGTTCATCGCCGGTCTTGCCGAAAATCGCCCGCGCGACCGCTACCTTGTCGGCTCCATCCGCGAAGCCCGACATCGCGTCTGCAATGTCGGCCATCGCCTGCGCCGGGTCCTTCGCGCGAAGTTCATCGACGCTCAGGCCGATTGCGCGCAGCGCTGCCGCCTGCGTCGATGCCGGGTTCTGCGCATCGATCATCGTCTTGGCGAGGTTGCGCATCGACCCGGCAAGCGCGTCCGTCGAGATATTCGACTGCCGCGCCACATAGTCGAGCGTCGAGATCGCTTCGGTCGTGGTGCCGAAGCGCTCGGCAAGACGCGCCATCGCCACGGTCTGTTCGTTGCCGGTCGCGATCGCACTGGCGAACGAGCGGGCGAACGAGGTCGCGAAGTCGAGCCCCATCTTCGCGGCCGTCACCGCACTGGTGCGCGCAATGCTTTCGAGCGACTTCTTCATCTCGGCCTGCGCGCGCTGCATGTCGGTGCGCAGACGTGAAACGTTCGCGGCGAGTTCGAAGATCAGTGTCCCGGCTGAAGCCATGATGTGCTATCTCTCATTGCCACGCGTTGATCTCGTCCTCCACCGACAGCTGCGCGCCGCGCGGTGCCGCGCGCGTGTCCTGCGTGAGCAGGTAGTGCCAGCAGAAAAGCTCGTGCGCGCCCATCGACGCCATCACCGCCCCCGCCGTCATGTGCAGGTGTGAAGCGACCGCAAAGACGAGGCGCGTCACGGGAGCGGCGAGGCTTTTTCCACCGCGTCCTGCGTGAAGCCGTTCACGCGCTGCGCGGCATCGATCATTTGGGTGAGGTCACGCATTGCGCGGCCCGGCAGCGCGTCGATGCTCGCCATCGTGAAGCGCTCGCCGTGTTCGCCGGTCACGCATTCGCAGATCAGCGCATAGCCCATCCGTACCGGGTCCTTTTTCTCGCCGTGCCGTTCGAAGAACTTCGTAAGCAGCGGCACGGGCAGTTCGCTGACCGTCACCGTGCCGAAGTGCTCGGTCTTCAGCTTCTCGGTCTGCGTCGCCAGCGTGAACAGCGGCAGACCGGCCGGTTTCTGCATGTCATTCATACGTCGCCCCCGCATTGCCGCTCGTCTCGCTGCTGGTGGTCTCGGTCGCAGCCTCGCCCGCGTTCACATAGACCATCGGCCCGTAGAACGGCGCGGTCTGATAGCCCTGCACGGTCGGCGTGACCCGTACGCGGAACTGACCGGGCTCGCTGTAGGTATGCGTCGCCGTGTTGGTCGTGATCGATTGCGGCGTGGTTTCATCGCCCCAATCGACGAGGAACGCCGAGGCCGTGTTGCCCTGTTCGGCGATAAGCAGCGTCACCGTGAGCGGTGCCGTGCCGAAGGACGGATTGGCCTGAATGATCAGGTCGTATTCCGAACCTTCGTCGCCGAACAGGTCAGGCAGCGTGAGGACCGCCGCGCCGACGATACGCAGCGTCGCGCTGCCCTGAATCGCCTGATCGACGCCGCCCGTTTCGGTCACGGTCTGCACCTGCACCGGAAGCGTACGCACCGCGCCGTTGCGGTAAATGATCTGGAACATGCGCCGCTCGCCATCGTCGTACGCTTCGTCGAGCGCGCGCGTCTGCGGCGAGACCGGGTTGATGAAGAAGTCGAAGGTGAGCGTGCCGGGATCGCGGAACCCGAGCAGCGAGGTCTTCTTTTCGTCGCACAAGGTCGTCGAATCGATCTCGGCGGCGGCGGTTGGCGTGATCGTATAGGTCACGGCGCACACGTCCACGAACGCATTCAGCCGCCATGCGCCGGCCTGCGCGTCGGCCGTCTCGCGACCCGTATTGCTGTTGGCGAGCTTCGCGGCGCGCGTCTCGCGGTTCAATTCCTGCACGACCCACGTCTGGCCGTCGATGGATGCCCAGCCCGTCCCCATGATCAGCACCGGGTCGCCGTTACTGAGTGCGCTCACGCTGTCGAAGATCGCGGTCGCCGGTTCAGACCGCGACACGGTGACGACCGTCCCGGTTGCCTGCGGCGCGGCGTTCGGGTCTTCGAGGTACATCTTCGTGTTCTGCGCGCTGATAGCTTCATTGGCATGGCTCATGGCTTCACCTCCGGTTCAAACCACGTGATCAGTTCAACGGTCACGCGGTGGATGCGCGTGCCTTCCTCGTACATGTCCTGCTGGTTTTCAAAGGTGGGCGGGTCGCCGCTCGCACGCAGGCTGGCAATCGCGCGAGCGAGGTTGTCCAGCGCCTCGGCGCGCGTGAGCGCATAGCTGTCCAGCCGGTAGCTCACGCGGGCTATGTGCGCATAGCCGCAGAGCGTGTTCTGCGGCACCAGCGAAACGCGCGTCAGGATCAGGTACGGCTCGCGTACGGCCATCGGTGCCAGAATGAAAAAAGCCCTTGCAGGGAGGGCTTTTTCGATCAGGCTGAACAGCGCGGCTTCGGTCATGTCGTACCCGGCTCGAACCTCACGCCGTTCGCCTTCGCGTGGCGTTTGACCTGCTGCGTCAGGCGCTTGCGCATCGCGTGATCGGCTTCGCTGTGGCGCGCTTCGGCAGCGGGTTTGAGCCACGGCTGCGCCGGCGAGCGCGACGTGCCAAATTCGAGGAAGCGCCCGTAGAACGGATCACTGCCCTGCTTCTTGTAGACCCGCTCGCCGCTGCGGCTGAAGAACATGGTCGGGCGTCCGCGCACTTTCCTCAGCTTCACGTCGACGCGTACCGCGTGAACGGTGCGATCCGGCCGCACGCGAGAGCGCACGATGCCTTCCTGAAGGATGCCGACCGCGTAGCCGCTCGTGTTGCGCTCGCTGATCGCCCGCGCGTTCTCGCGGGCCTTGTCCATGATCGGCTTAGAGGCAGCCATCAGTGAAGCGCGCAGCATCTTCGATTCCATCTCGCCCGGCAGCTTCTTCAGGAAGTCACCGAGTTCCTTCAGCCCCTGAACCTCATTCACGAAAACATTCACGGTTGGCCCCCTTCAGTGACTGCGCCGGTGCTGCACAACAGGAACACTTCGGAGCGGCCCTGATGCTGCGGCAGCACGGCGTCGATACGATAGATCGTGGCGTGATGCAGGACCCGCATCGACGCGTCGATATCCTCGCGCCAGCGGATGCGGATACGGGTCGTGACGTCCGAGCGGAACTCGGACGACGCCAGCCATTCGCGGCCCGACAGCGATTCGATCGCGGCGTAGACGGTCGCGACTTCCCGCCACGCCTTCACGGCCGGCGCGTTGCTGTTGTCCATCCCCACCACGGGAGCCTCGATCCTGACGCGGTGGATCAGCGGGCCTGCCCTGATGCCGGTCGTCTTTCTCATGACATCGCCGGATCGCGGTACGGATACAGGATGTTGATGACGGGCCACGGCAGATAGCCCTGTGTCCAGTTTGCCGCTTCGGCGGCGTCCGGGTCGCGGATGAAGTTGCCCGCCATCAGCAGCGCGGCCATCTTCACATCCGCCGGGATCGCGTCGTCGGGATACGGCTCGGCGCGCTTCAGGTAGTTCCAGACCGACGCATTGGCGGCGGCGACCGCGAGCGCGAGCGCGGCGTCCATCACGTCGCCATCGATGCGCGCGTGCGCCCGAGCTTCGTCTATCGTGATCAGGTTCATGGCTGTGCGTCCCTGCCATCGCGTCCCCGCTTCGTCGCGAGTGTCCAGGCATTCGGATCGCTGTCGGGCTTGCCGGTGGTCGGCGCGTTGCAATGCCAGAGCGAACCCGCCCACGTCACCGTGTCGCCCGGTTCATAGGCGCGCTCGCCCGACCACACGCCGCGATAGATCAGCACCGGGAACGCAAGGACATGGCGTTCGGACTTCCCGCCCGAGAGCCGCACCGACACGGCCACGGTCCGCTCGCCTTCGGGCTCGACCGTCAGCTCCGCGAGTCCTTCGACGATGCAGCCCCAGCCGTGTTGGCCGTCCGTATTCGCATATGCCCGCCACAGGCCGCCGTCGTGACTGGCCAGCGTGCCGCGCGCGTAGATGCGGCCGAAGTCGATCGCAGGCAGCACATCGAGATCCAACGCATCGCGGCCGTCAGCGCCGGACGTACCGTCGCGGCCATCCTTGCCGTCCCGCCCATCCTTGCCGTCGCGGCCATCTGCACCGCGCTCGCCACGCCCGCCCGGTTCACCGCGTTCGCCCGGTTCGCCCTTCGGCCCCGGTTCGCCACGCTCACCCGCTTCGCCGCGCTCGCCACGTTCACCGCACTCGCCCACATCGCCACGTTCGCCCGGTTCGCCCTTCGGCCCCGGTTCGCCACGCTCACCCGCTTCGCCGCGCTCGCCACGTTCACCGCGCTCGCCCGCATCGCCACGTTCGCCCGGTTCGCCCTTCGGCCCCGGTTCGCCACGCTCACCCGCTTCGCCGCGCTCGCCAGGTTCACCGCGCTCGCCCGCATCGCCACGTTCGCCCGGTTCGCCCTTCGGCCCCGGTTCGCCACGCTCACCCGCTTCGCCGCGTTCGCCACGTTCACCGCGCTCGCCCGCATCGCCACGTTCGCCCGGTTCGCCCTTCGGCCCCGGTTCGCCACGTTCACCCGGCTCACCGCGTTCGCCTTGCTCGCCACGTTCGCCACGATCACCGCGCGCCGGTTCGCGCCGATCGAGTTCCGCGATTCGCGCATGGACCGGCCGCAGCGCACGCTCGACCTCGCGCGGCACTTCCTCGGCGATCAGCACGCCAGCGGCACGCGCCAGCACATCATGATCAGGTTCATTCATGGCTTGCCGTCATCAGTTGACGCTTCTGTTGATGGCCCGCCCGCATCGCCGCAAGCGTGCCGGCCAGATCGGTCGGTGGCGGCGCGGCGGCCGCCGTGCTGTCGCGCGCATCGAGCGCGGCGAGCGAGTAGTTCTGCTGCTGCATGTAGGGCGTTTGCCCGCCCGCGACGGGCGGCAGGTTCAGCTTGCGGCGCGCGTGGTTCGGCTCGACGAAGCCACCCGCGACACCTTCGCGCAGGGTCTTCATCAGCGTCGCGCCGTCCATGCGCAGCAGTCCGTCGAGGTCCATTTCAGTACGCAGGTCGCCGGGTAGCGCGAGGCCTTCGTCGAGACACAGTTCAAGCGACTCGATCAGCGATTGCAGGCACTGCGAATAGTAGTTCTGCGACAGCGCTTCGATGTTGTTGTAGGTCGGCGAGGCGAGTCCGATCATGTAGAGCGGCACGTGAAAGACTGAACAGACGATCTCGGCCGTCATCTTCAGTTGCTCGATGGTCTGCGCATCGACCGCGTTCATGGTCAGCGCTTCGTACTTCAGGCCGTCACCGAGGACCGCCAGCCGGCCGCGATTCGGACCCCCGAACTTTTCCTCCCACTGTTCCTTCAGGCGGTTGGCGGTCGCGTCACTGATCGAGCCGGGTGCGACGAGAATGCCGCCCGGTTGCGCGCCGTTCTCGAAGAACGAGGCCGAGTTGTTCTGGATCGCGAGCCCCTGCCGTGCGGCGAGCGCGCACGCGAACAGCGGCGACGTGCCCACCAGCGGATGAAACAGGCAGTTCATCCGGTCGTGGATGATCTCGGACGCCGGGACCGTCACATCGCTTCCGATGTCGGGCAGCCGGTCATTGCCTAACTGGTAGTACACCTCGCCAGTTTCCGTGACCATCGGCGTGACGAGCGTTGGGTCCAGTACGTGAAGGCCCGTGACCACATTGCGTGCGTCGCGCTCCTTCAGCGCATAGGTGTTGCCGCGCGTGAGCTTCGACATGATCCAGTTCTCGACAAACTGGATGCGCGTCTGGTAGTGGTTCGGCTTGCGCAGCACTGGCGAGAAGGCCGGACTCTCGATGACGGACCAGATATCGTGACTGTCATGGCGCGTCAGGTTAATGGCGAGCTTGCCGATATCGGCGCTGATCAGCGTGATACACGCATAGACCGCATGGAATGCGAGCAGCGTTTCCGGTCGCAGCTCGACATTCTTCTGCCATGCGCCTGAAAACGGCTCGCGGATGATCAGCGGCCACCAGCCACCGCCACCGGGCGTGTTGACGGGAGTCAGGTTCTGCGCGGTCGTCGCGCGCGGCGCGGCGCGGGTAATCTCCAGCCCGAGAATGCGCATGGTGTGCCTACCGCTCGGCGCGCATGTCGCGACGCTTGTAGCGGCCCTTCTGTGCCGGCTGCGGATCATCGTGCGCCGTGTCGTCGTGCGCCGTTTCCTCGCGCCTCTGTTTGCGCGCCGGCTGGCGGCGGCGCTTCGGCGCTGGCGGTTCCTTGCGCGTTTTCACGTTAGTCCTCTTACAACGGAAAAGGGGGCAGGCGGGTGCCCTCCCCTTCGGGTCACGCGCCCGTCGATGACGAAGGCGGCCGCGAGCGCGAACGGCTGCTGGTCAGCCCTTCGCCTCCGCTACCGCCGCCATCTCCACCACCGCCCGAGGTGGCCGGTGCGCCGTAGTTCGCGTCAGTGATATAGGCCACGGCATCGGCGCGGCGACGACGCCAGTTGATGAACCGCTCGGCGCGCAGCGCCACGAGGTTCTGTTGCCAGAGCGAAACGAGGTTATGGCCGTTGCCGCTCGGCGCGCTGTCCATCTGGAGCGAGGCTTCGCGCGACACGTCGATCGTCACGCCCCCATCGTCGGCCATCAGGATTTCGCGCGGCGTCACGAGGATGATGATGTTCGGCATGTTGGTCGAGACGATCACCGGCAGGCCCATGAAAATCCCGCCGTTCATGTTGATGCCGGGGAATTCCGCCTGACCGAGCGGGTTCTGGATCATGCTGATCGACAGCGCCATAACCGGGTCCATGATCCACACCGACCCGGCAATCGAGAGGTTCGAATTGATGAACTTCGCGAACAGCGCGCGGATATCGGCCTTCAGCGCAGCGGTATCAGTGCCGCTCGCCGCGATGCTCGGCGCGCCGTTCGTGATCGACGCCGGGGACACGTTCGGCACTTCAGCCTTGGCCGGGTCTACAAAGTCATGGTCGAGAAATTCCGCGATGGTCTCGATCAGGTCATCGCGCACGCGTGCCTCGGCCGATGGATTCGAGAAGCGCACCAGTTCCTCGGTCATCGCCACAATGCCCGCGACCTTCGCGAAGCCGAGCGAGATGAGTTCGAAGCCGAGCGAGCTGACCGGCTTCGGCTGACCCTCGCCGACCCATTGCGCGGTGCTGGCGGTGGTCTGCGCGGGCATCTTCACGTTGAACGGGACGTTGCGAAAGCCCGTGATGCGCCCGATGATCGTCGCCGGCCGCAGCAGTTCGATAAACTCGCCCGCCATCGTCTGATAGTCCACGAGCGGTCCGGCCCACGTCGGATCGGTGGTCGTGCCGACCGCGACCGCTGCGCGCAGCACGGTTTCCACTTCCGGCGTCGAGTCGTGCCAGCCGGCCGCGAGTTCCGCGGCCTGCATCAGATTGCCGCGCGAGCGGGCAATCGCCATTGCATAGCGCGCGAACGCGGTGCCGGGTGGCAGGTTGCGCCGGATCGAAATAACCGGCGAGGTATCCACGGCGCGCATCTGCGTGCCGCGTTGCTGCGTGTTCTCGCCGTTGACCGGCGTTGCGTTTGCCACGGCCTGCGACTCGACGAGCTTGAGCCGCCGGATGTGTCCATCAATAGCCTTGATGTCGAGTTCGAGCGTGTCGAATTCTTCCTGCTGTGCGGCGTCGAGCGTCGCGCCTTCAGTGCCGGCCAGTTCCATCAGTTCGGCCATGCGTGCTGCTGACTGTACGCGCCGCGCTTCAAACGCCGCGATCTGCTCCGCGATTGTCGGCTTCATGATCCTGACTCCTGTAAATGGTGCGGATCACAAACGGGGTTGCGCCGACGCGCGCGGGGCTCTGTTTCAGATGCACGACATGACCGCCACCGATGCCGAGCGCGGCGCGGGTGGTCGTGTCGATACTGCGGATAACGTTAATCGTTGCTTCAGCGTTGGCGGGAACGGTGACGGCAGACAATTCGACCCATTCCCATGACAGGTAGCGGATGCCGCCGTTATCCATCATCGAGTATTCGAGCGGCCTGAAACCGATGCTGATGCCACGCACCAACCCGGCTCTGATCGACTGCCATGCTTCATCGAGGCGGTCCTTCAGCGTACCGGGCTCATCGACCCTCGCGATGGTCGCACTGAACGGAATACCAGTCTCAGTGACTTGCGCGAATTCGACCTGACCAATCGGCTGGTCGTGTCGATGCTGCCAAAGCAGAGCAAGCGGGCATTTGAAAACCGCGCCCGTCGAAACCACGATGTCGCCGTAACGGTCAGCCGAAGGCGTTGTAGCAGTGCCCTCGATCACGCGAGCATCATTGTCGGCGCTGCGGATCGTCAGCAGCGAGTAGGCACGTTCCATAGTTCTTTCTCCTTCAGAACCGCGACGCGGTAGAATGGCGAATCCGGCAGGTCGGGCGTGGATCGTTATGGCGGGGCTTGGCCGGGACCGGACTGGCAAGGCAGGCAGTACGGGGAAAGGGAGCTTCGGCTCCCTTTTCTTTTTCCGTTAGCAGACAGGGCCGATCGGTTGGCTTCATCGCTTGTAGAAGCGTGCTGCCCGCTTCGCGGCCCTGCTGTGTGTGCCGGCGCGAAGTGCCTTGCGTGCTGCCTTGCGCGCTACGTTCAGCGCGATAGCGACGGACTGTTTCTGCGAGTAGCCCGCACGCCGTTCGGTGCGGATATTCGCGCTGACCGACCTGCGGCTGTAGCCTTGTCTGAGTGGCATGATTGCCCCCTGTGCTGCTAGAGAAAGAACATCTGGTACTCGGGCTCGCGCGTGCTGGCGGTCTTGTCGAGCGCCAGTCCGATTGCCATCGTCAGCGCGACGATCCCGTCAATGCGCCGCCCGGTTTCCTTGCGCTTGCGGAACATGCGATTGTTCTTCGCGTCCGACTCGATCACCGCACACGAGACGTTCCAGCGCAGGCACGGATTGAACATGACGCGCAGCTTTTTTTCGAAGATCAGCTGTTCGATCAGTTCGATCGAGCGGCACATCCACAGGCCCGACTCCGACGCCCGGTAGAAGCCCTGCGCGTGCGGCACCATGTTTAGCGTCAGCGCCGCGGCTTCGAGTTCATCCATGAAGTAGCGGATGCGATACGAGTCGTACGCGATGCCTTCGAACTGCGCGATGTCCATCAGTTCGGCCAGCCGCTTCACGGCGTATTCGTACCGGATGACCTTGCCCGGCGTCGCGAACAGGTAGCCCTGACGCACCCACGCGTCGTACGGTACATGGTCGTGCCGGGCGCGCTCGCGCATCGTGTCTTCAGGCGTCCAGAATTCGACGAACGCATCGACCGAGCCGTCATCGTTGCGGCGTGCCACCGCGAGCGCAGTCAGGTCGCGCAGGCCCGACAGGTCGAGACCGCCATAGACGACCGAGCCCTTGAAGTCGTCGAGCGTCAGGTCGTCTGTCTCGCACGACTTCCACATATCGCCGGTAATCCACGGATTGTCGGCATCGACCCATTCGCAGAAATTCAGGCGGCGCACCGTCGATTCGAGCGATGGCATCCCGCGCGCCTGCCGGACCTGTTCCTCGAGGTAGCTTTTCTGGATGGTCACGCCGAGCGACGGATTGGCCTTGATCCAGCAGCGCTTCTCCTTCAGCGGGTCCTCGCCCTCGTCGAGCGCGCAGATATAGGCAAAGAACGCATCGTCATCGAGCGTACGCGCGCAAATCTTCGCGCCGTATTCGTGCTTCTCGTAACACAGGCTCGTGCGGTCGAAGCCCGAATTGGTGATCTGGAAGATCAGCGGGTGGCGGCGTCCCTTCTTGCCAGCCTGCATGATGTCGATTACCGTACGGTCCCGGTGCTCGTGCACCTCGTCGATCAGCGCGCAGTGCGGGCGCGGTCCGCTCTGCCCGCTGCTGTCGCTCGCAATCGGGCGAAAGAACGAGCCCTTGGCGAGATAGGCGAGGTTATAGCAGCGCTCGCCGCGCCCTGACTTCAGCAGCCGTTGCGTCAGTTCGGGCGAGAGGTCAACCATCGCGACGGCGTCGCGGAACAGCACCATCGCCTGATCGCGACGCGTCGCCGCTGCGTAGACCTCGGCGCGCATCTCGTCGTCGGACGTAAGCATGTAGAGTCCGATGCCGGCCGCGAGCGGCGACTTGCCCGAACCCTTGCCGCTCTCGACATAGGCCTCGCGAAAACGGCGCGAGCCGTCGCGACGCTTCCAGCCGAACAGCGAGCCGACGATAAACGCCTGCCAGTCGAGCAGTACGAACGGCAGGCCCTCGAAGTCGCCACCGTTCAGACGCAGCACGTCGCCGAAGTAGTTGATCGCGCGTCGCGCCGCTTCGACGTTCCACAAGAGACCGCGCCGGTGTCCATGCTTCAGGTCGTCAAGGTGTCGCGCGCAGGCAGCGCGCACATGCGGACCCGCGACGATCCGCGCATCGACGACCCGCTGTGCATAGCGCGTCACCCGGTCAGAAGTAGCTTTCCTTCCTGTCGTCGTTCGGGTGGCTTTCATACGGAAGCGCTGCAAGTCGCGCGCGAGCGGCGGGAGTCATACCGAACTCGGCGGCGAAGCGGCACATGAGCAGCATCGCGCGATTCGACGTGCCGACTAGCGGGTTCTGTATCGCGTTGCCGCTTTTCGTCTTGATCATCAGTGCACTGGTGAGCTCGTCGCGCGCGCGCATTTTCGCAAGCGCTTCCTCGGCTTCAGCCCAGCGCGAAAACGCGTTGCAGTACGCGGCGAGCGCCGCGCCGTCGATGCTGGTCAGCAGGCCCGCCGCGAACAGTTCGGGCACGAGCCGGTCCCATTCGGCGCGCGCCCGCGCGTCGAGATGCGCTGGTGCTGGCGGCGGTGTCTTCGCCGGCTTCGGCTCGTTCGTGTTCACCGGCCGTCTGCCGGGGTTGCCCCTGATCAGCTTCAGTGCGGTCGGCACCCGCTTGCGTCCGCCGGTCGTCGTCATGGTTCCTACTCCTGCGATTCGATGACCCACCCGGCGAACTCGCCGAAGCGGAACACCTCGACGGCAGCCGGCGCGGCGTGGTGCATGAACTGCCACGTGAGCGGACGCTGTACGCCGCTCAGGCTCAGTTCCTTCTCGATGATCGCGAGCGGCTGCGCGCCACTCGCGAGCTTGCCGGCGAGCGTTAGGCGATGGATCGCGGTCGAGAGGTAGCCGCCACCGGGGCAGTCGGTCTTGTCGAAGATGATCAGCGCACCACCGGGGCGGATCAGGTTCGAGAGCTTGCGCACGAAGTCGCGTCGACGCGCGGGGGCGAGGAACATCACGACCAGAAAGGCGATCACGACATCGCAGGCGGCAAACTCGTATTCGAGCGCGTCGGCATGCACGCAGCGCCCCGGACCCGTATAGCGCTCGACCATCTCGCGCGCACTGTCGATGGCGATGAACTCGGCCTGTCGCCCTTCGACGGTCGGCGCGAGCGCGCGGCCGATATTGCCGGTAGCCGCGCCGATGTCGTAGACGAGCCCGCCGTACGGAATGTAGTGGCGTGCGAAGTGGGCGACCGCATTGGTAGCGAGGTCGTACCACGGCAACTGCTCGCGCACATGCGCATCGAAGTTGCTCGCGATGGCATCGCTTTTGAATGTCCACTCTGGCGGAATTTTCATGACTGGACCTTCGAGAGAATTTCGGCGTATACGGTCGAGGCAATCGCCGACATCATCAGCGGCGGCACCGCGCGTCCCATTCGCTCGATCTGGCGCTGGTAGTTACCCGTCAGGATGAAGTCGTCGGGAAAGCTGCACAGGCGCCTGACTTCGGCTGCGGTGAACTTGCGACACTCGGTCGGGTGCGTGACGCACGCGGTCGAGACCTTTCCCGAGACGGCGATTACGGTCGGACACGGCGCATCGAAGTGCGCGCGGATCAGGTTCAGGTACTTCGCCGAACCCTGACCCGGCCGTAGGCGTCGCCACTCTGCACCGGTCTGATAGCCACCGAGCCACGCGTTCTGTTCGACCGGCGCAGCGGTGTCGAGCCCGCCGAGCGCATCGCGTACGGTGTAGACATAGGGCAGCGGCTTCGGGAACGCGGGCGACAGGTTTAGGTCGCGACGTACGCCGACGAAGATCAGGCGCTCGCGCGCCTGCGGCACGCCGAGGAAGGCGGCGTTGATCACGCGGGCCTCGACGGTGTAGCCGCAGTCGGCGAGCGCGGCGAGGATCAGCTTGAAGTACCCCTTCGCCTTGCCCCGCACGAGCCCCTTGACGTTCTCGGCGATGAATACCTTCGGCTGAAGCCCGGCAAGCAGTCGGGTGTACTCGAAAAAGAGGTCATCGACACGCTGGTGCGCGCCGTCGCTGTAGAGCTTCGTTTCGCCCCAGCCTGCGTCACCCTTGCCCGAGACCGAGAACGCGGCGCACGGCGGGGAGCCGTCGAACAGGTCGATCTCGCCAACGGCGCGGCCGGTCGCCGCGAGGATGTCGTCGGGCTGCACCTGGCGGATGTCGCGCGGGTCGATCACGGTGTCGGGGAAGTTCGCGGCGTAGGTCTCGCGGGCGGCCTTGATGAATTCATTGGCCCACAGCACGCGATATCCCGCGATTCGGTAGCCGAGACACGAACCGCCACCACCTGAGAACGTGGAAACGACCACCTTGCCATGACGCGCTAACCGGTCTATTTCGGCCATAGCGGGTACGCGGTAGGGCGGTCTTTGTGTAGCCCCTGCTGTCATCGCGAAGCCCCACTCCATTCGTATCCACACTTCGGGCAGCGGTGGTCGGTCTTCAGGTCCGAGCCCGTCGCCTCGAACTGCACCGGCACCTTCGGCGCCTTCGGGGTCCACGCGAGTTCGGCGAGTTCATCGGTACTGAAGCCGGTCAGCGCCGTATCGTAGCCATCGAACGCGAGCGCGTCGATCTCGACGCGAAGCATCTCCTCGTTCCACCCGGCGTTCAGTGAGAGCTTGTTGTCCGCGATCATGTAGGCACGCTTCTGCGCGTCGGACCAGCCGCGCGCGACCATCGTCGGTACGCTCGTAAAACCGAGCTGTCGCCCGGCGAGCACGCGACCGTGACCGGCGAGCAACCCGCCGTCCTCGTCAACCAGAACCGGCATCGTCCAGCCCCACTCGCGCATCGACGCGGCAAGCTGCGCGATCTGCGCGTCGGAGTGGGTCCGCGCGTTGCGGGCGCTCGGAATGAGCCGGTCGAGCGGCCAGCGCTCGACGCGGTCGGCCGGCCACTGCGGCGCGGCGTCGGCGGCGCGCGCGGCCGGTGCGCTCTGCGCGGGTTCGGTGCGTCGTGCCATGTTTCGACCCCCTGCTGGCAAATTGCGCCCCTGTGAGAAAAACTTTTGCGTAGGTTTTCGTCCGGTGCGGAGAATTTTCCGGTCCGCCCCCCGCTCGCGCTCCCCCGGCCGGATACTGCTACGCTGTGCCACCCGAATCCCGAACGCACCCACACGACGATGAAGAAAGGTTCTGTTTCTCTCAGCGAAGTCGCAGCGCGCGCGACCCATCTCGAAGTCGCCTGTACCCGATGCGAGCGACGCGGGCGCTACCGGCTGGCGAAGCTGCTCGACCAGCTTGGCGCCGACTTCCCGATGACTGATCTCGGGTCGGAGATAACCGACTGCCCACGTCGAAGCGAAAGCGCACCGAACAAACGTTGCGACGTGTACTTTCCCGGCCTGCCGCAGATCATGAACGGCGATCAGGCAGTACGGCTACGGCCCGACGAACCTGACCACGACTGATCTAGCGCGTGGCCCACGGATGGCGCGGATCGGTCGGCATGCCCGACACGTCGCAGCCGCCCGGACTGCGGCCCATATCCTCGCGGGTCTTCTCGACGTGGCAAGGCACGCAGAGGCTTTGCAGGTTCGTCCACGCGTCCTTGCCGCCCTTGACGAGCGGGACGATGTGATCGACTTCCGTTGCTTCAGTAACGAAGCCGTTCGCCATGCAGCGCGCGCATAGCGGGTGCAGCCGAAGCTGTCGCTCGCGGATGCGAAGCCACTTGCGGCCACGCGTGCGCGGGGTAGCAGTCACAACAGCGATCCCTATGCGTAGTCCTGCAATGCATCGAGCGCGGCCAGCGTGCGCGCGCGCCGGTCGTCATGGCCGTGAGGCATGGCCGGACTTGCGGCGTTACCGAGGTTCACCGCGCGTGAGACCGCGAGCCAGTCGCCACGATCCGCGATGGCATTCACGCGATTAGCCGACCACCACCACGCAGAGACCAGCGCGGCGAGTGCCGGCTGCTCCAGCGTCTGCGGTTCGTCAACCAGATCGATACCGAACGCACCGGACGCGACGCGGTAGTTCGCCCGCCCGGTCAACTGGATCAGCCCGCGACCACGGAAGCGCCAGCCGTCGCCGCTCGCTTCATCGCCGTTGCCGAGCCGGTTCGCGTAGACGTGATTGGCAATGGCTTCGGGGTTGCGCGCGAGCCGGTGCGCCGCCGCGTTCGGGGTGCGCCGGCCTACGGTTTTCTGCGCGGTTGCAAAACGGGAAGGCCAGGTATTCGCCAGCCCGTCAGCCGAATAGTTCAGGTTCTCGACAAGGCGTGTGAAGTCCGACGACTCATGCGCGCACTGTGCGAGAAAAGCAGCGGCACGGGCAGGCGTGCTGATGTCGAACTCGCGCATCGCGACGTTCAGCGCGTCAAGCCACACGGCAGTATTTACGCGCGGCACGGCGACGGTAAGTTGCGTAGCAGTCAGGCTCATGGCGCAGCCCTGGTGCGACGGACGAGCACCGAATCGGCGAACCAGAAGGTCAGAACAGCTGCAAAAATCGCCGCGTCGTCTTCGTTCCACACCACCTCGACTAGCGACGTAACCGTTGCGGGTCCGGGTGCGGCGGACTGGATCACAGCATCGCGAATCACGATCAGCTTGAACGCGATGTAAAGCAGCAGCATCAGATACGTCGCCACCGGCCGCACCGACAGCGTGAGCGCATCGACCCACCGCACACCCGAGAGTTGCGCCTGTGCCTGCTGCGCGATGACCATCGAGGCGGCCTTCGCCTTGTCGAGTTCCAGCTGCCTTTCGGCTTCGATGTTCTCCGCGCCAAGATGCGCGAGTTCCAGCCGGCTCGCGAGTTCGGCGCGCACTTCGTCAACATGCAGTTCCGCAAGCCTGACTGCGTTCTCCTTCTGCTGCCTGTTGGTCCATGCCGAGATCATCTCGGGCAGCAGCCGCAGCGCGCCACCGCCGAGCGCGCCGATCAGCGTCATGATCGCCGAGATCATCACCGCTTGTTCGTTTTGGTTACGTCGATGGACGGCCACCGGCGATGCACCGCGCGCTGTACTTTTGCCTGTTCGGCACGCGTGCCGTACTGCGCGACACGCGCCACCGCGTTGCGCGCGCGTGCGGTCGTGTTGATCGGATAGCGCCTGCCGGGTAGCGCGAAGTTCGACGGCTTGATACGTGCCCGACCTCTGGCGGTCAAAGTCATTTCGAACTCCTGCTGATTTTTCCCGTTTTCCGTAACCCAATGTGTGTACATAACCTGACGATCCGCTTACGATGAAAGTGAAGGAAGAAGTTAGTCAGGATCACGAAGGAGAACGAGATGAAAGTCGCTGAACTTATCAAACTGCTCGAAGGCCTGCCCGAGGACGCCGATATCCGCATTGCGCAGCAACCGAACTGGCCGTTCGAGTACGGCATCGCCGACGCGGTGCTAGTCGGTCCCGATGCTCGCCCGCCCGGTTATGAGCCGGACCCTGACGAGTACGAGGACGAACAGCCTGACGAGAACGTCGTCTATCTCGTCGAGGGCGCACAGCTTGGCTATCTGCCTGGCGTAGTCGCCCGCGAGATCGGGTGGCGCTAAACCCCGGCCCGCGCTAGCGGGCCACTATCACCAAGGAGTCCACATCATGGACCTGCTTATCCCTATCGCCCTGGTACTTCTGTACTTCCTGCCCGGCCTTGTCGCGCGGTTCCGCAAGCACCGGAACATGAACGCCATCGCGATCACGAACCTGCTGTTCGGCTGGACTATCCTCGGCTGGGGCGTCGCCCTCGTCTGGGCCGTCAAGAACGACTGAGGACCATCACATGAACTGGAATCTCGACACACCCGAAGGGCGCCTCGCCTGCATCGAGGCGCTTGGACCCGAAGGCTACAACGACGCGATGCGCGAGAAGTTCGCCGCCGATACGGTGGCGACCGTCAACGGCCACGCGATCCGCAAAACCGCCAGCCGCTTCGGCCTGCTGTTCACGGTCGGCAGGACCGGCCGCGCGTTCCGTACGCTTGACGAGGCCACCATTTTCGCGAACGAAGCCTTTTCTGCCTGACCCAACGGAGTCGCCATGACCACCAGCACCACCCGCATGACCGTCACCAACGTTTCGGATACCGAACGGCCCAAGTTCACGCCTGACATGTTCGGCCCGCGCTACTTCATTCCCGGCGAAGGGATGCTGTTCCACTTCGCGGAAGCACTTATGCCCGACTATGACGGCGGACTCTGGAGCTTCCATCGCGTCAGCAACGGCGCGATGTTCGCAGCGCCGCCCGAGCGCGAGACGTGGCGGATCGTCGTCGATGGCAACTACACCGACTGCGAGGTCTCGACCGAGGCCGCCGGCATTATCCTCTCCATGTTTGCGCTCGGCGCGATAGCCGAGACCGCGCACGGACGCGGCGACGGCAACTCCACCGACCGACTCGCGGACCACTACCACCTGCTGCGGTACTACGCGTGCGAGCATCCCGAGGCGCGCGCGATACTCGCCGCGATTAACTGACGGAGCGACGACCATGACCCGAGCCACCCCTGACCTGCTACCAAGCCATGCGGCCAAGGCGCTGCTACTGGCCGAGATGACCGCGCAGGGCATTCGCCCGGTCGATCTCGCCGTACGACTCGGCACGACGCGTCAGGCGGTGAACCGTCTGCTCGATCCCGAACACGCGACGAAGATAGACGCGGTTGCCGAAGCGCTCGCGGCGCTCGGCAAGCGGCTCACGCTCGGCGTCGTCGAAGGTTGACCGCGCACCCGTCCCCTTCCGCGAGCCCGGTTTCGACTGGGTTTTTTTTTGCCCTGCGCGGGACGGCGTCAGGATCGCGCCGCTAGCGGCTTCGCGCCGGTCGCCCGATACGCTCGTAGCCACCGCCGCGCGTCGGCGGTTTCTCGGCCGGTGTACGCCGCCGCTCGACCGGTTCCCGCCCGCTCGTTGTACGGGACTACGGCGGTACGCCTTCCGGTTCGGCCTGCGCGGCGCCTTCCGCGCCTTCGTCGGCGCCGGCCACGTCACCTAGTTCGATTACGCCGCCGTCAGCCGTCTCGAACTGCTGGTCCTCGCCCGGTCCAAGCTGCGCGTCGTCGTCGGCTTCGTGATCGACGATTACGCGTACCGGGTTGTCTCCGAGGTTTGCGATGTTGACCTGCATGGCGGCTTCTCCTGGGTGGAAACCGGACGCAAAAAAGCCCGCGGCCGTTGCGCACGGCGGCGGGCTGTGTCTGTTCCGGGTGGACTTGTCCAATTTGGGGCCAAACTAGCCCTGTTTGTCCCACGTGTCAAGCGTCATCCGTGCGCATGCGGATCGGCGGGCGGCGTGGCCCCGGCAAGGCCGGCTCTGGCGAGCCTCGCGATATGGGCAAGTAGCTCACCCTCGGGCATCAGCGCGGACCGGTTCTCGGCCATCGTGGCGATGATTGCCAGCACATCGACGAGCCGCGCAACGTCCGCTTCAAGACGGTGCGCCTTGTGGTGGGAGTGCAGCATCAGACGGTTCCGGGTGACGGGGTTCATGACTGCATCGGCATGGCATCGCAGACGCCATGCGCAACGAAGGTTTCTTCGAGCCGGCGGATCGCGCGCAGTTCCATCCCGGCTGCTTCATCATCGAGCCACTGCGCGACGCGGCCGAGCGTGGACTTGCTCGATCCGGTCGCCTTCGCAATCGCGCGCAGCGAAAAGCCGTCGCGGTACTTCTTCGGCACGTAGCGCCGCCAGATCAGCGAGGACAGCGCGGCGTGATTCGTGATCGGCGCAATCGGTGCGAGCCACAGCATCAGACCATCGACGCCGACGCCCTTGGTGCGTTCAGTCGGCGCGAAGCGGGCCAGCACCACGCAAAGCTCGGGGTACGGCAGCCGATGCTGTACCGCGTCGATGATCATCGCGCACTGGCCGTGAATCTCGTGGCGGGTCAGCCCGCCGAAGTTGACCGTCGATGATCGCGTGCCGATCATGCGCGCTAGTGCTGATGCCTGCTGGTAGGTCAGCACCGGCATCGTTTCGAGCATGTGGATCAGCGCACCGCGCAACGATGACGGCTCAGAGACCGGCAGCGCTGCAATCAGGAACGACACGTGCAGCGCGGTAGGCGTGTCGAGAAAGATCGTGTCCATGTTCTGCCTCACTGCATCATGCCTCGCGTCGTTTCCACTCGCGGTTCTCGGTCGAGCGTTCAAGCATGCGGTACTTACCCGAGTCCACGCCCGCCATCAGCAGCACGCCGATCCTGTACGCATCGACGTAGACCACTTCGGCCAGCACCCAGCGGTACTGCGGCGCGTCCGGGTAGAACTCCAGCACCGCGACCAGATCACCGGTTTTAGGTTCGACCATCGTGTTCATGACCCGCCCCTTTCGCGCTGTTCGATCCATGCGAGCGCAGCCGCGTGCGCCTCGCGCCACGAGCGCGACGGGTGATCGCCGCGCGCGATGCCCTGACGGTATGCGCGGCCGATCCATGCGCGCAGGTTGTTCGGCAGTGCGTACCAGTGTGCGCGGCAGCCCCAGATCGAACGGCACACCGGGATATCACAACCGGGCCACAGACACCTGTGCATCACTGTTCCCCTTTGCGCTTCAGCACCTGCGCAACGATGTCGGGCAGTTCATGAACGAGGTCCGTGCCCGCGGGTGCATCGACCACGATCCCGATGCGGTAGAGCGCGGTCGTACGCGCGACGAGCCACGCGTCCAGCTGCTTCAGCATGCTGGCGACCATCGCGCGTTCGTCCAGCGTTAGCGGCCGTTCGGCCGTCAGCAGCAGTTCGACCTGCTGCTCGACCCAGTTGCTCATAGCCGCTCCATGTCGAAAACGTCATACGGCACCTCGTCGAAGTCGAGCATCGACTGTTGCGCGTGCAACGGCTCGACGCGGATCTCGGCACGCGGGTTCGCGGCATCGATGCCGTGCAGGATGAATTTCTGCCGTACCTGCCGGTCGTTGAGATACACGCCGCGAAAGATGCACTCGCGGGTATCCTTGCCGTCTTTCCTCACGTTCTGATACTTCGACTGCAACACATCGAGGATCACCGACTCGTCGAGGTCAGGCCGCTCGCTCGCGTAAAAAATCCGCATCGTCACGCGCACCGGACCGGTCAGCGCGACGCGCGCAGACTTCGGAATCTGCTTCATCGCCGAGCGCTCATACTCGCGTGCCTTGTCCGACTTGATCGACATCGACCGCGTCTTGATGCCGCCCCACGCATCGCGCATTTTCCGCGCGACGATCTCGCGCGAGTTGGCCTTGCTCGCGGGCTCCCCAAGGATCGTGAATTCGATGCGCATGTCATGCCTCACTCGCCTGCCTTCATCGCGCGGAACAGCGCGAGCCCGAAGATCGCCACGCCGAGCGCATAGCCCGCAGGGTGACTGCCGAAGTACGCCGCCACGATGCTCGCTGCTGCGCAGATTGCCTGCACCACATCGATCCAGCGTTTGTCGCTGATGCTTTCCATGATCGCCTCACTCGTCGTCGCTGCCGGGTTCGCGCGCATGGCCGTTCTCATGCTGGCCGTGCGTGCGGTTGTAGTTCTCGATGGCTTCCTTTGCAAAGCCGATCTGGTTCGCCGTGATGTGCTCGCCGTTCTCTGCGAGTTGCAGCAGCCGGAACGCCCAGCGGATGCCGCCTCCTGCCGGCGCGCCATGCTCACGCAGCAGACCGGCCGCGATCTCGCGGATGCGGGCAAGCTGCTCGCGCGCCTCGCCCGGCGCCGTACGCCGCTCGTCGGTCAGCGCCGCACGGTTCGGCGTGTACATCGCCGGCTGCGGGCGGCACAGTTCGAGAAAACGCGGCAGCGTCGGCGGACCGGGTTCGTGGAACAGCGCAGCGACTCCCCGCTTCAGACCTTCATCAGTCACGTCCGCGAGCCCTTCGCCCCACACCGCCTTGACCTCGTTCGGGTCCGACACGTTGCGCCAGAAGTCCTGAAAGCGTGCGCCCCAGATCGACTCCATGCGCGCGAACAGACGTTCGATCCAGTACTCAGGAATGGCGCGGCCCATGACCGATCTCCCGGGTGGGCACATCAACGACTTCGCACATGTCACGCGATTTGCGCTCACCGCCCGTAAGGGCATCGCTGACACGCTTGCGGTCCTTCGCGCGTTCGTCGAACGTGGCCGATGTCGATGCATGCCCGTTCGTGTGCTGCCCTTCGCGTTGCCACCGCTCGAGGATCGAACAGACGTACGCCGCGCCGATCCGCTCGCCGGGATGCTGGCGGTGTGCCTCGGCACAGGCATCGTTCACGGCTTCGGTCGTCACGCCCGCATCGGCCAGCGCGATGATGCGCGGGTTCGACGGCTGCGCGCCGACGATGCGCCCCTGCCGCATTGCGCACGTGATCGACGCGGGGGCAGTAGATGCGGGCGCGTCTTTTCGCGCGCGCGCGGATGTACCACTACCTCCACTACTCCCTATGGTTTTTTCCTTTTCCTTTTCCTTTTCCACTTCCCTTTCCACTTCCGTCCGTGAGTGGTCAGTGAATCGTTCGCGAGTGCTAACGCAATGGCGCTTTTTTCTATGACTCAATGAATCGAGCAAAGCCTTGCCGGGTAAGGGATACGCGGGTTGCGATGGCCGGTTGATGACCTGATGCTTCGTGAAGGTCGGAATGTGCAGGAAGCGCTCTCCGGTATCACTCACGGTATATTCAATGAGTAGTTCCTGATCGATCAGTGAACGGATCAGCGGCTCGACATCGACATCGGCGTCGTGGCGGCTCGGAAAGACCTTGTTCTTCAGCGCCTCAGGATCGCGCGGAAGGTTGCCGTAGTCATCCGCAAAGTTCCACGTTGCGATGAACAGCAGCCTCGCCGCATGACTCACGCTCGCCACCTGCGGATTGGTCCAGAAGTCCGGCTTGATCGTGCGGATACGTGGCATTGCAGTCCCCGTTGATCACGAACCGGAGTACGGCAGCGGCGCAACTCGCATCAATGCCTGAGCGCGCGCTTCCTGCTCGCGCAACGCGCCTAGCGTGAAGTCCATGCTCGCGCGCACGCGCTCATAGTCGCGCATGAATACCTGTGCTGCACGTTCATAGTCGGCGAGCGTCAGCGGCTGGTGATGACGCGGATAGACCGTCACGAAGCGGGCCTTGCATCGCCCGATACCCTGATCGTCGTTCATTGCGGTTCTCCTTCGAGTTCGGGATCGTCGGCGTCGATCTGATAACCGCGTGGCGGTCGCGCAAGCTGACGCGCGAGCAACGCCCAGCCCTTCAGGTGGTCGGGGCGCAGCGTGACCGGACTCACGTCATCGTGATAGACCGCCGCGACGATGGCCGGCACGTATTCGAGCGGCACGCGACGTGTCTTGTGAAGCCAGCGGCTGATGTCTTTGGCTTCGACGCCAATCGCCTGCGCAAGCTGTTCCTGTGAGCCGGTTAATTCAATAGCGCGGATTAACGCGCGCATGCCGGGATATGCACTCGCAATGGCGAGCGCTTCAGCGGATCGCGTCATTAGAATCACTCCCTGTTTAATGCCTGCTGCGGTTATCGCCGCGATTGAACGATAGGCCACTGACCGCGCCTGTTCAACCCTGCCGATGGCCGAAAAAGCCTGCCAGAAAGTACTTTTCTGCTGCACCCAATCCCGATACTTGACTTTTGGCAAAAGACCTTAACCACGCGGGTTTGCGGCTGAAAAACGATGTCAAAACGTAGTCAAAACGATGTCAAAACGATGTCACTTAGCCTTTTCCCGCCACTTTGAAAAAAAATAAATTTCTTGAAATCCGCTACTTGCCGCGCCTAAATTGCCACTCACGCACCGGCCAATAAATGCACGATTCCGCTATCCGCCTGATAGGGAATAAGCGTAAAGAAATTGAATGGCTTGACCACGGGCTAGTTAGCAATGCGATGGATTAATCCGGCACGTTCGGACAGGCGATAACTGGCGGGAACAGGCTGTGCGTTTTGCTGGACAGGACGGGCACGGCAGGGAGCGTAATGGACGCGATTGACGTGCACGGACAGGCCTGGTGCGGCAACGCGTGGCGATAACGGCCGGCATGACTTCGGTTTAGACAGGTGTGGCGACGCAGGCGCCGATTGGCGAGGATTGAACCGGCACGGCCTGGCGGGGCAACGACTGGTCCGGTGATAGAGGCAGGCGAGGATGTCATTGGCGAGGATTGCGACGGAATGACGTAGCGCAGCGTGGACCGGCGCAGCGATAGCGGCAGGCTAGGACGGGACGTATCTGGCTAGGCCGGGAATGGACGTCGAGGCATGGCGCGTACGAGTTAGGACTGGCGAGGCAGGCGAGGAATCGCACGGCTGGGCTGGGACAGAACAGAACTGGAGAGGCAGGCGCGGCACGGCTGGAAGGCGAGGCGCTGCACGGCGGGGCATGTAGCGAAACGGCAGGGCAAGGCAGGTACAGCAGAAAACGCGACGCGTCGGCGCGTGATCCGGCGCACTACCTGAAAAAGAGGCACCCGAAATGGCAGCAGGCAAGACAGTTAGTAAGAAATCCGAAGTACCGGAGACGCTGGAAATTCTGACGTTGAAGACTTCGACGGTTCGCGTCTGCATCCGCAGCAGCACGCCGATGGTCATGAATCGATTATCCGAAAAAGCACGGCAGCAATTGCTGTTACCGCCGCCCCGGAAAAACGCAGCAGAAAAAGCACAGAGTCTGAAACACAACCCGCTTGAGGAATTCCGCTCGGCAGCGCATCGCATGGGCGACGACACCGCACCTACCCTGCTCGGCGTTCCCTCGGTCGCATTCAAGGGTGCGATGCGTTCAGCAGCACTCGAAATGCCCGGAACGTCGAAAGCGCAGATCGGGCGGCTGACCTTCATGCGCGAGCCGATGATTCCGGTCTACGGGGTCCCGCAGGTGCTGTGCAGCATCACCCGTATGGCCGACCCCGGCAAGACGCCTGACGTGCGAACCCGCGTGATCATTCCCCGCTGGGCACTGGTCGCCACGATCACATACGTCGAGCCGCAACTGCGCGGGCAGGCGGTCGCGAACCTGATCTCGGCGGCCGGACTGATCAGCGGTATCGGCGACTGGCGTCCCGAGAAAGGTTCGGGTTCCTACGGACAGTTCGAAGTGGTCGGCGAGAACGATCCCGCGTTCGTGCAGATCGTGAAGGAAGGCACGCGAGCGGCGCAGCAGGCCGCGATGGATGATCCGGTTGCCTACGACGACGAAACGGCCGAACTGCTTGCGTGGTTCGATGTCGAGCTTCGTCGCCGTGGCATCAAGGCTGCATGACAGAGAGACTTTCACAACCAACCGGGGCGGTGCACGCCGCTAACGTGCGCCGCCTCAACAGTATAGGACGCTCATCATGACAAGGGCAAAACCCGAAACCGATCCGGTGCGCGAACGGCTTCAGCAGCTACACGACCAGCACGACGGAAACCTGACGCCAGAGATAGGCGTTGCGGATGCCCGAGACCCGAAAAGCCCGCTTCACGCGCTGCTCGAATGGGATAACAAAAAGGCGGGGCATGCGTACCGTCTCATGCAGATGCGCGAGATCATCCGCAGCGTGACGCTGATCGTCCACAGCACGGAAATGACGATTGTCGCGCCCTGCTACGTGAAAGACCCGGATACGCGGGCTGGCTACTGCTCGGTCGTGCAGCTTGCGACCGACGAGGACCGCGCGCGTCGCGCGCTAATTAGCGAGTTCACTGCGGTACGCGGTCGGCTTGTCAGGGCGCGCGCGCTCGCGCGTGTGCTTTCGCTTGAGAACGAAATCGATGCGCTGCTGACCGGTATCGCCGAAGTGCAGCAGCATTTTTCTGCCCCGCCACCGATGACGCAATAAGGCAGGCGCGGTTCGGCTCGGCTCGCCGCAGTGTGTGAGGGATCGGACGAGACCGGCATTGAGAGGCCGGCGTCGATGGGCCGTTCAGCATCGGATGGGCAAGGTCTCGGAATTTCCGGGTGGCATGGATCGGCAGGTATCGCGAGGCATGGACCGGTACGGACTGGCGTATAGGGCGATGGCGAGGCAGGCGAGCTTCGGCGGGGCCGCGACTGGCTGGGCGTGCGATGGACTGACTTGGCAGGCCAGGCGTGTCGGGGCGTTGATGGGACAGCGACGGACATACCGGCGAGGCACGGCAGGCGCGGTACGGCGTACCGGGCCAGGCGTGCACTGGCGAGGACTGGATCGGCAGGCGAGGCGAGGTTGGGATTGTCGATCGGAGGACGGGAAGGACAAGTCGGGGCATAGCGGTCAGGGGCTTGGTGTGGCAGGCAGGAAGATTTGAAAATGGGCACACGCGAACAATGGCTGGAACTTCGACGGGCCGGCGTCGGCGGCAGCGATGCTGCTGCGGCGCTCGGTCAGAGTCCGTACGTGACAAGGCTTGAACTGTACTTCGACAAGATCGGCCAGCAGGTTCCGCGTGACATGGATGCGGCCGGCGTTGAAAGAACTGATTTCGGCCGCGCACTGGAAGGTGTCATTGCCGATCAGTATGCGCGGCGTTTCAATGTGCGTTTGCGCCGACGCAATCAGATACTTCGGCACCCGAAGTATCCGTTCATGTTGGCAAACATCGACAGATTAGTCGAAGGCCAGCGGCGCGGAGTCGAAATCAAGAACGTCGATGCAATGGCGTACCGCTTCGGCGAATGGGGCGAACCGGGATCAGATGAAGTTCCGACGCCGTACTTACTGCAAACGGTGCACTACATGAGTGTTTGCGATTATCCCGTATGGGATATTGGTGCCTGCGTTGGCGGCAATCGATTGGTGGTCTATCACATCGAGCGCGACGCCGAACTTGAACAGATGCTGATCGAAGGCGAAGCTCTTTTCTGGCAGTACGTCGAGCGGCGCGAGCCGCCACCGCCCGACTTCGATCATCCGACCACGATCGGACTGCTGAAGCGCATGTATCCCGGCACGGACGGCGGCACGATCGATCTGCCTGCCGAGATTCAGGCGTGGCATCAGGTGCGACTCGATGCCGATGCACAGACGAAGTTATATCAGGCGGTCGCCGATGGCGCACGCGCGCACATTTTGCACGCAATGGCGAACGCTGCTGTCGGTCGTCTGCCCGAAGGCGGTCAGTACCGGCGCAAGGCCATCCATCGTGAAGCGTACACAGTGCCGCCCTGCGACTATCAGACTCTGACCTTTGCGAAGGCGAAGGCCGCCGACACGAAGGAGAACAACGAATGAGTACCGCAATTCATCAGGTGCAGAGCGAGCGCTTCACGCTGAACGCCGCGCTGATCGAACAGATCGATCGCCTTGCCGGACTGATGGCGAGTGCCGGGCCTGCCGTACCTGCACACCTGCGCGAAAACAAGGGCGCATGCTTCGCGATTGCCATGCAGTCGCTGCGCTGGGAGATGGACCCGTACATGGTCGCGTCGAAAACGCACATCACCAAAAGCGGGCTGATCGGTTATGACGGGCAGCTTGTCGCGGCGGTGGTGATCGCGCGCGCGCCGATCATCGCGCGCCCCGATTATGACTATCTCGGTGACTGGTCGCGGGTGCTCGGCAAGTTCGAACAGCGCAAGTCCGACAAGGGCGGCGAATACGCCGTGGCGACCTATACGAAGAAGGACGAGGAAGGGCTTGGCGTGATCGTCGGTGCGACCTTCAGGGGCGAGACTGACCCACGCACCGTGCAGGTGATGATGGCGCAGGCACATCCGCGCTTCTCGACGCAGTGGGCGACCGACCCGCAGCAGCAGATCGGCTACCTCGCGGTGCGCAAGTGGGCGCGACGCCATGCACCTGATGTGCTGCTGGGCGTCTATACGCCTGAGGAACTGGACTTCGATCCGGGACCGCGCAACATGGGAACGGTCGACGAAGTACCGCGCGTGCTGCCTTCCGCATCGCGCACCGACAGCGTAAAGCAGAACCTGAAGAAAAACGCGGCGACCCGGTCCGTGTTGCTCGATGACGTGCTGCACCAGATTCACGACGCGTCGAACGCGGACGAACTGGCCGCGGCCGGAGAACTGGCCGGAAAGCTGCGCACCGACCGCGAGAAGGAGATTGCGCGCACCGCCTATGCCGACCGCCTGAATGCAGCGCGCACCGCCGCGCATCAGGCTGCGAAGAAAGACGACGCAGCACCGTCATCGGGCGAGCCTCCAGTGATGACCTATGCGCAGGTGATGGACGCATTGCAGGCAGCAACGACGCCCGATGCACTTGACGAGGCAGCCACGCTGATTGGCGCGGTCCCCGTCGAAGGTCAGCGCAGCGAACTGGAAGAAACCTATACCTATCGACGCAAGCAGTTTGAAGGTCAGTAAGGCAGGCGAGGCGTGAGATAGACCGGGCTGGCGAGGCGCTAAGCGCACCAACGGTGACAGGATAGGCAAGACGAGGCAGGTATGGAACATTCAACTTCAATCGCGGTGGCATGGCAGAGCTTCGCAGCCGACATGATCCCGTTAGATGCGCCCGGCAGTCAGTACAGTGACATGCGCATGGCGTTCTACGCAGGTGCAATTCACTGCATCGATATCCTGACCGCGCCGGTAGACGGGCGCATCGATGCGCCCACTGTTAACCGGCTGCATGAGGAACGACGCACGTTCCTGCGCGAGATAAAACAGCGGCAACAGATGCAGAGAGGCACGCCATGATGAACTTCACCGAGCATTTGGTGATGCTGGAACACATCAACACGAGAATGGAAGTCCACGGCGAGGACGAAGTGCTGACGCTCGACCTGAGAGTCGCTTTCGATTTGCCGAACACCGCTCTCGACCAGTTATCGCCGACGCTGCGCACGTCCCTGTATGACGCGGACGATACCGCCGACATGCTGGAACCCGACAGCACGCCGAACCTGCGCAATCCGCAGCTCGGGACACTGAAGTGGGCCGGCAGGTATTCGCCCGTGCTGTTCGTGTTTCACGATGGCGAGACCGGCGATGAACTGCGCTTTGCCGACGCGAAACTCGACAGGATCAGCTTTCTCGCCCAGGACGGCGGGACGTGCAGCTTTACGACCCGTATTCAGGTCCATCCGCAGGACGGCGACGAGACCGCGCGCGTCGTCGATCTGCTGCATCTGTCCGGCACGCTTGGCACGCTCGAAGCATCGGAGGAAGCACTCACCGGCAACGGCGCGGATGATGCCGAGTGAACTCTTGCGGGCCGTCAATCCATAGCCGCATAAGGCGCAGCGCTGTCTGCGCAGGTTAGACCCGTGCATATGACGGCTATGCACGGCCATGCCGGATAAACGTTCAGGGAGAACGCATCATGTTTTATGGCGCTAACGGACATTGGGACTATAACCACACGATTGATCAACAGATTGAAGCACTGCGCATGATGGGCATGGAGCCCGGTTACTACCGCGTGGCGTGGGAAGGCCCGCACACGATGGACTATCTCGTCAACCTCGCGACGGCGCTGCGCGAAACCGGCATCGACATGATCTGCTGCATCAACCTGTCGATGGTCAACGAGCGCGGCGAACTGTACGCAAGCGAGGGCGAGGCGTATCACGCGGGATGGATGGCGGGCGCGAAGGTCGCCGCCGCGCTCGCGCCGCTTGGCGTGACGATCTTCCAGACTGGCAATGAACTCGACGCGAAGGAAGGCATCAGGGTCGATCAGCGCATGCAGGGCGGCGTGCCCGAGGACTTCCGGAACAGTCATTTCCCGTCGCTGCGCGGCGTGATCAACGGCTGCGCGCAGGCCGTGCGCACGGTGGGCGGCCCGCACGTGCAGATCGCCTCGAACTGTTTTACCGCATGCTCGATCGCATGCTCGGACATGCTGTGGGATGGCATGCAGCCGGATGGCAGCGGCGGGCATCCGAAACTGCGCTGGGACATCACCACATGGAATAACTACCAGTGTTACGGCTCGATGCTCGACATGTCGCTCGACTACATGAAGCCGCGCGTGAACCTGCTCGATCACTGCAAATCGAAGTACGGCGTCCCGATCATCGTCACCGAGTGGAACGGCAACGAAGGCGACACTGACGACCAGCGCACCGAATGGGCGAAGCAGTTCATGGACGAGATTTACTGGTCGGGCCGTGAACTGTACGGCGTCGAGGCGCTGGTCGTGTATCAGTTGATCTGCGGCGATCCATGGGGCGTGATCAACTACGACATGAGCTTGCAGCATAACTTCGGCCGGACCGTACGCGACTTCATCATGACGCACCCGGCCTGAAGGAGCGCATCATGTCATCACGTAGCAGGAAGGCACGCGCGAAGCCGGCCCCGGCCGCGCCATCGGCGGATAATGAAACGACGCTCGATTCGTTCCAGCCTGACTACGGCGCGACGTGCGAAGTCTGCGGACAGTCGCCGTGCGTGACCGGCATCAGGGATGGCTGCGTCGTGTATCAGTCCGGGATGTGCGGCGTCTGTACGTTCGGCACGGCAGGCGCGCTCGATCCGGCGAACTGGTAAGGCAGGCAAGGCAGGGGGAGTAGACATGACAGACGTCACCAGTCCGATTGACGACCCGAAGTCGGAGAGTCGCGCCGTTCTCCAGAACTCGTGTATCAGCGCCGTCATATGGGAGTGCTATACGATCACGGACGCCAGCGGCCGACCAGCCACACTGGCTGTCGTCGATGAACACGGCCACATACTCGACCTCGGTCCGCAGGTTCAGCAGGAAGTGTGGGACCTGGCTATTCTCGCCTATCGGAAGTATCTCGTCGGCGAGGGCTATCTGCGGATCCACTCAACGCCCGAGGGTCTGTTTCAGGACAAGGACTGGTAAAGCATAGGGGTGCCCCCGGCACCTCTTCGGTCCTGAATACGGCTGATCGGTCTCCTACCGGATGCGAGGCTTGCGTGACGGCCCCCGCGCTTTTTGCAGCGTCTCCGCGCGGTCCTTGGCGGCCCCGATCAGTTCGCCCGTCGTGCGGTCAATGTCGAAACCAACTCCCACGCCGCGCTTCGAAGTCAGTTGCAGGTGGATATGCTCGCCAGTCAGGTCAAGGCCCTTCATGAATACCTCGATACGTTCGAAGGTGTCCTGTATCAGCTTGCGCGCCTTCATGCGCGCATCGTCGTCGAGTTCGATCACGGCATCGACGAGCCCGGCCCACTCATCCGCGCGCGACGGTTGCGCCTGGGTGTTGACAGCCAGTTCGCGTTCCAGATCGCCGACAGCGCGCTCGGCGTCCTTCTTCTGCTTCTCGGTCTCGCGCATCAGCTTGATATAGGCGGCGGGCGACGCCTCGTCATCTTCGAGTAGCGCGTCGGTAAATCCTTTCAGCTTCGCTTCGAGCTTCGCCACGACCTTGCGCTTCGCGACAAGTTGCGCCATCAGCGGACTAACCATGTCGGTGCCTTGCTGAAGGTGCGTGAGCTTCAGCGGGTCGGCGCAATATTGCATGATCGCGCGCTCGACCGCTTCGGCTGAGCAGCTTGTCACCGCAGCCGTACAGTGCTGGCCGTTGCGCTGGTACTGATGGCAACGCAGGCGGCGCGAATATTGATGGCGCCTGGTAGCGTCTGGCCTGCCCCGGTCAAGATTCTGCGAGGCAACGATAGCGCCGCAGTAGCCACAGAACGTAATCCCCCAGCCGCTCACGATTGAAGTGACGACCCCTTTACCCTTGCGGAATCCGCGCTTCGTCGCCAGTGCCTGTAACTCGTCGAATTCGGCCTCACTCAGCAGTGCCGGATAGTACCCAGGCAGGGTGAACGTTTGCCCACCGGTAGTGAACGCCTTGTCGCCTACCAGCGCGCGGGAAGTGATAGTGCGATTGATCGCGGCGACCGGGTAACGCTCGCTGACCGACAGGCCTTCTTCTTCTAGCCGCTTCGCCGTACCGAGCCCGCCATATCCGGCCCGGTAGAGTTCTATCGCGCGCCGCCATGCTGCCGCTTTCTCCGGGATCAGTTCGAACCGTGCGAGCTTGTCCGGGTTATCGATGTAGCGCACCCACGAGGGGGCTTGCGATGGACTACCGACCAGCCCGCGAAACCTGCCTTCGATCCACTGCTCGGCGCGCTTGCGGAACGCGTCCCCGACAAGCTGGCTTTTGCGGTCGCTTTCTTCGTGCGCGCGAATCATCGACAGTACGCTATAGATGAGGCTCATCGGGTCGGCGCGCAGGCTGTCTGCGTTGTACTCGCGATTGTCGGTCGCGGTAACGACCGTAATGCCGGCATTGACGATGCTGGCAAGCTGCGCCTGAGCATCCAGCGCGCTCGCGCGCGAAAGGCGGTCGAAGTTTTCGACGATCAGGACCGAGCCCCAAGGGATGCGGCCCCCCTCAACGGCTTTGAGGAACACGCCGAGCGCGCCCTTCTTGATGTGGTTCTGGTGGTAGGCGCTCAGGCCTTCGTCGCGCATCGTCAGCGACTCGTCCAGTTCGAGGCCATGCGAGGCTGCCCACTTCGCGGCGTACTCTGCCTGACGCTCGGCGCTCGTGCCGGATGCCTGCTTCAGCGAACTGAACCGCGTGTAGCTGTAGACTTTGCCAGGGGGATGGGAAGGCGCGAGTTTGCGCGCTGATTGACGTACGGGTGCCATCTGGATTCGACCACAAAAACGGGTGGAATCCTGAGTATATATTGAGTAACCGCTATCTTCGCCGCGGTGTACCACAGCAGCGACCAGGTGAACACCGCGCGCCGCCCGAAGCGATCCGCGAGGAAACCGCACGCGATCGTGCCGATAAACAGGCCGCTAAACAGCGCGGCGATGAAACTCGCGACGCCGGTCGAGCCGAACAGGCCATGCGTGGTCGCGGTCAACATGCCGCTTTTCACGAGGCCCGGCGCGATATAGCCGGAGTACAGCAGGTCGTAGAGTTCGAAGAAGAAGCCGAGGCTCAGCAGCACCACCAGCCTCCAGACGGAGCGCGTGGCGGGCAAGCGGTCGAGGCGCGCCGAAATGCTGCCGGCGTCGAGCGATGCGTGGCCCGCCGCCTGAGCGGGCGTGCTGCGGGCGGCGCTGCCGGCCGCGTCAGTGGAATGCGCCACGGTACCGCCGCTGCGCGCGACGGACCCCGCGGGATCGGGGAATGCCATGTTGTCTGTCTCCTTCTGTTGCGACTGCTTTTACGGCAGGGCTGATCGCTTACCGCGGCCGGTTCGATGCCGGCCTTGCGTCTTGTCGCGCGTCGCACGCGCCACGATGGGTCGGCCGGAGTCCGGCCAGCATTCTAGCCGTGCCCGCGTTGCAATTGTTCGAACGTGGTGATTTTCCCGGCCAGCGCGCTCGCCGCGACCGTGTACGGGCTCGCGAGCCAGACGTCGCCTGGTCCCGATCGGCCGGGGAAATTGCGGTTGATCGCGCTGATCGTCACATCGTTCGGGTTGGCCGATTGTCCCGGTCCGCAGTTTGCGCACGAGCCGCAGCCAGGCATCACGAGCGTCACGCCCGCGCGCTCGAACACCGGCAGATAGCCCCGCTCCTCGCAATACGCGCGCACCGCCATCGTGCCGAATTGCAGATACAAACGCGTGCGCTCGGGCACCCGTAGGCCGTGCTCGACGCCCCAACGCAGCACCTCGTGATAGAAATCGAAGTCCTCGCGCTTGCCCGCGGTGCACGAGCCGCCGTACGCGATATCGATCGCGACGTCCTGTTCGAGCCACGGCGCCGGCACGCCATTGCCGGGGTCGCCCGGACGCGCGAGCATCGGTTCGATCGCGTTCGCATCGATATGGATCGTGTCGCGATAGGTCGCGTCCGCGTCGCTTTTCATCCAGCTTTCCAGCACGAAATCGACGCCGCGCCGCTCCTTCAGGAACGCGATCGTGCGCTCGTCCGGTTCGACGATGCCGGTGAAGCCGCCGAGTTCCGCGACCATGTTGGTCAGCGTCGCGCGTTCGTCGATCGACATCGCGCGCACCGCCGCGCCGCCGTATTCGAACACGAGGCCGATCGCGCCGCCCGAGCGAATCGCGTCCATCCGCAGCAGATGCAGCACGACGTCCTTCGCAGTCACGCCGTCGCGCAACTGGCCGTCGATCTCGATGCGCAGCGTCTCCGGCACCTTGCAGCGCACGTAGCCCGTGACCCAGCTATTGGCGATTTCGGTCGCGCCCGCGCCAAATGCGAGGCAGCCGAGCGCGCCCGAATGCGGCGTGTGCGAATCGGTACCGCATGCTACCTGGCCCGGCAGCGCGTATTGCTCGGCCATCAACGCATGACAGATGCCCTCGGAGCCGGGCACACCATCGAGCGCACCGTGCGAGCGCACCGGGTAGTCGCGCGAAAACGACGTGTGGCCTTCCATCAGATTCGCGACGCCCGGCAACAGACCGTCGCGCACGTGAGGGATGCTCTGCGGCGCGAGCACCAGATGATCCTGGAACGCGATGATGTGATCCGGCGCATGCAGCGGCGCGGGCTTGCCGAACGCGCGATGCATCAGATGCGCGCACATGCCGGTGAAATAGTCGTGGCTGAAGCGCCAGTCGGCGGCGATGAACACGCCGTCGCCGCGCTGCGCGCTCGCGGTGCCCGGATGCAGATGACGGTCGATGATCTTCTCGACCAGCGTTTTCGGCTCGGCGCCCGGCGCCTCGTTCGGGGCATCGCTCGCGCGGCCGCCGGGCGCGGGCCACTCCGCAAACCGGCTATACGCGAGCAGCCCGCCGCTGCGGATGATCTGCTGCGCGAGCGAGTCGCGGCCTTTCAGGAATTCGTCGATCGGCACCGCAGCGCCTGCAAGCAGGCGATCGAGCACGGAAAAATCGGTCGTGGTCAGAATACCGATGTTGTCGCAGTTCTGCTGATAGATACGCTCGAAGCTCTCGGCAACGATCAGGCGAATGCCTGCGGACAACTCCGCGAGCGGGCTCGATTCTCGCGACGAGCCCTTGCCGTAGCGCTTGCCGGCCACCGTCACGCGAAAGCCGCCGTCCTTCACCGCATTGCGGCCGATCGGCAGACGCTCGCCGGCCTTGAAGCCGACGTACGGGTACTGGCCGAGGCGCTCGTCGTAGGTGAGCATTACGGTGACGGGCGTGATCTCGTCCGTCGACACGTTGTCGCGCAATGGCCCCGCCGTGTCGCGAGTGAAGTTTTCGCCGGCCAGTTGCGCCTCGACCACGGCCGGGTCCTGCGACAGGTACAGCACGCGGCCGTCCAAACGAATCGTATCGCTCATCACTGCATTCTCCTTGCGCTCACTATACGGCGCGCAAGGTGGATGCCGAAGTGCCGGTGCGGCAACGCTGCCGTCTCGTTTCGCGAATGCTCGATGGCGGAGCCGCGGCGCGGAGTGCGGGTGGTGGAATCGTCTAAGGCGGATTGCCGAGGAACGACACCAGCGCGGCCGCGCTCGCGCTCAACTGCTCGCGCGCCTTGAAGATGATGATCAGATGACGCTCCGCCCACGCATCGGCAAGCGGCAGCAGCCGCACGTCGAGCGTGTTCACGTAGAGCAGGCCGACCGGCTCGGGCACGATCGCGATGCCGAGCCCCGCATGCACCATCCGGCACAGCGCATCGAGACTGCTCACGCGCATCCGCACGTCGAGCTGCCGCCCCGCGCTTGCCGCCTGCTGCGCGAGCAAACGCATAAGCGCGCTTTCGCTGCGCAAGCCGACGAAGCTGTCGTGCAACAGATCGTCGAAGTTCACCCGCGCCGCGCTGACGAGCCGATGCCCACCCGGCACGAGCACCGCGAGCCGGTCCTGCCGGTACGGCACCTGCTCGAACGCCTCGCTGCCAGCAACCGGATTGCAGATGCCGAAGTCCGCGCCGTGTTCGTCGACGATACGCAGCACGTCCGCGCTGTTTTCTTCTTCGAGTTCGATCGATACATCGGGGAACGCGCGGCCGAACGCGGCCACGTCTTCAGGCAGAAACTGCACGATCGACGACAGATTCGCAACCACCCTCACGCGCCCTTTGACGCCTGTCGAAAAGCGCGACAACTCCGCGCTCATTTGCTCGATATTGCCGATGATCGCGAGCGCGTAGCGCAGCACGGTCTCGCCGACCGGCGTCACGGTAATGCCGCGCGATTGCCGCTGAATCACCGGCAGGCCGATCAGCGCCTCGATCTCGGCGATGCGCCGGCTCACCGCCGACGACGCGATGAACTCGCGCTCCGCCGCGCGCGCGATATTGCGCTCCTGGCAAACGGCGACGAACAGACGCAGCGAAGTCAGATCGAGTTTCTTGAGCAGGTTTTCCATGGGACGAGGCGACGGGTCTTACGACAATGGCGGTAGATCGCTGGAATCGTGGCCATTATCGTCTCACGGCACGCGGTGTTGCGCCATTGCGCCGACAACGGTCCTCACAGCGCATCATGAAAGATGATGCCGACCGTATGCCGATGCCCCGAGCGCAGGCGGCTCACGCCGTGCCGCAGATTCACGCGATACGGCCCGCGCGTACCCTGCACGGGCCGGCTGTTCACGGTGAACACGACCGCGTCGCCCTTCGCGAGCGGCACGACTTCGGCACGCGACTGCATACGCGGACGCTGCTCGGTCATCACGAACTCGCCGCCTGTGAAGTCGCGCCCCGGCTCCGACAGCAGTACCGCAACCTGCAGCGGGAACACGTGTTCGCCGTACAGATCCTGATGCAGGCAGTTGAAATCGCCCTCGCCGTATTGCAGGATCAGCGGCGTCGGACGCACCTGGCCAGCGTCATGGCAGCGTCGAATGAAATCCGCATGTTTCGGCGGATAGCGAACGTCGATGCCCATCGCCATGTTCCAGCGGTTCGCGACCGGCACGAGGTGCGGATAAAGGGCACCGCGCAAGCCGCCAACGAGCCGCGGCAGCGGATACGCAAAGTACTTGTATTCGCCGCGACCGAAGCCGTGGCGCGCCATTACGATGCGGCTGCGATAAAGCGCGTCGCGTGTATAGAGCGCGCTCAGCGCGTCGCATTCGTGCGGCGTCAACAGTTGCGGCACGGCGGCGCAACCGTACTGATCGAGATCGTGTTCGATCCGCGGCCAGTCGAGTGCGTCGACGCGTTGGTCGATCGTTTGGGTGGGAGCGATTGCGTTCATCGTCGATGAGTGGGCGGCCGGGCTCGTCGCCCGCGCCATCAAAAGTAGGTAGCTCGATGGGTTTAGTGTACGAGTGTGGTGGCGGGAAAACACTCCGGGTCTTGCGGTCAAATTCAGCCGCACTGCACGGACGAACGATTCACGCTACGCTGTCGGGATCGTTGCGGCCGCACTTGCCCCCGCCGCATCGCACTTCATTCCGCCTAGGACAACCATGAAACAGCAGCTCACCATCGATTTTGTTTCCGACATCGCCTGCCCGTGGTGCGCGATCGGCCTGTCGTCGCTGCAGCTCGCGCTCGCGCGGCTTCAGGACAAAATCGACGCGCGTATCGTCGTGCATCCATTCGAACTGAATCCGCAGATGGGACCGGACGGCGAAGACATCGTCGAGTATCTCGGCAAGAAATACGGCCGCACGGCCGCGCAGATCGCCGAAACGCAGGCGATGATCCGCGAACGCGGCGCGAGCGTCGGCTTCGATTTCGGTCCGCGCGTCCGCACCTACAACACGTTCCACGCGCACCGCCTGCTGCATTGGGCCGGCTTGAAGGGCCACCAGTTACCGCTGAAGCTCGCGCTATTGCGCGCGTATCATGCCGACGGCAAGAATCCGGGCAATCATGACGTGCTGGTCGAAGCGGCCCAGTCGGTAGGACTCGGCGCCGACGAAGCGCGCGACGTGCTGACGAGCGGCGCGTATGCCGATGAAGTGCGCGAAGCGGAAAAGAACAATCAGGAAATGGGCATTCAATCGGTGCCGTCGATCATTTTCAACCGCCGCTATCTGGTGACCGGCGGCCAGCCGGTCGAGCAATTCGTGCAGGTGATCGAGGAGATCGTGGCGAAAGAGACAGCGTAATCTTGCACGCGCTGACGCTTTTAACGAAAAGAAGCTGGAGCGAGGTGCCCCGATGGGGGCTGATAGTCGGCGGCGCGGCAATCATGTTTTTCGGGCAGGTCGCGCTGATATTCTCGGCTCATCGACGGCGTCTTTCGTTCGTCGTGGCGGGTTGCCGCGGCGGCGTCGATCGCGCTATTCACGCTGATGCACGGCTACGTCGATCGTGCGGTCGCGACGATTCTGTTTGGGCGCGGCGGTGCTGGCGGCGGTGTTCATCGTCGAAGCGAAGCGTAATGGACGGCCCATTCTGAGCACCTGGCTCACGCATTCACTCGCGAATGCTTGCGTGTTGTCTCTTCAACACATTTGAGCAAAGAGAGCCTGGGCCCATTGTCCAAGCCGTCACGGCTGCGTGCAACAGGTCTGTCTTATCCGATTGCACGCGCCTTAAAGCCGCTTACAGATAGCTGCAAACGTAGTCCAGCGTTTCAACCACATCGATATCGAAGCGGCTCTTGCCAGGCACCGAGAACGATTCGCCCGCGCCATAGGTCTTCCACTCGTCGCTGCCGTCGAGACGGATGCGGCATTTGCCCGCCTGCACTTCCATCAGCTCCGGCGCGTCGGTGCCGAAGTTCAGCGCGCCGGGCAGGATCACGCCGAGCGTCTTGCGCGTGCCGTCGGCGAACAGCACGGTGTGCGACACGCACTTGCCGTCGAAGTACACGTTGGCTCGTTTGACAACAGAAACCTGGTCGAATTGCGTTGCAGCCGTCATGGCGGTTTTCCTCTGGGTCATCGTGAATGGATGCGTTGCGGCCCGGTGGGCGCGGCAGACGGCGCGCGATCCGCGCAAGCCGCCCGCGCGGGGCTCCGGCCGGGCGCGAGTCCGCCATCATACAATGGCTATTGATGGCGGCAATACCGTAAAGTCTGCCAGAACCATATCGACATCTACACAGACTCATTCGACCCATGCGCACTCCTGCTCCTTCCGCCGGCGCCGTATTGTTGTTGATCGATCTGCAACGCGCGATCGATCATCCGAGCTGGGGCGAGCGCAACAATCCCTCAGCCGAGACGCAGATGAGCCGCTTGCTCGCGCATTGGCGTAGCCGAAACTGGCCGGTGTGGCATGTGCGGCACGACTCGACGGAGCCTGGGTCGCACTATCGGCCGGGTCAGGCGGGACACGAATTCAAGGCGTCGAACGTGCCGTTGCCCGACGAACCTGTGATTGCGAAACGCACGAATAACGCGTTCATCGGCACGGGACTCGAGGACCGCCTGCGCGCCGCCGGCCACTCGACGCTGGTCGTGGCGGGTGTCATCACCAACAACTCGGTCGAGGCGACGGTGCGGATGGCCGGCAACCTCGGCTTCGATACATATCTCGTGGCCGACGGCTGTTTCACTTTTGCACGGACCGACTGGAACGGAACGCGGCGCAGTGCCGACGACGTTCATGCGATGTCACTGGCCAATCTCGATCACGAGTACTGCACGGTCGTCACGACGGACGCGCTATTGGGCAACGGACAACCGCAATAGCCGCAACGTCGATCTGCTGCGCGGCGAGCGACAATCAGGTGGTACAGGAGGACTTGTGAGAAAAGACAGCGCGAGCGCCCTAATTGGCGCCATTGCCGCGGCAGCGATTGCGATCGGCACTGCGACCTGTGCGAATGCGCAAACCAGTGGCGGCATGCCGAACGATGCTTCCGCGCAAAGCCAATCCATCGCGGCATCGCCTGCTCGCAACAGACCCGATAGCGAGCTCGCGCGCGACGTGCGGCGCGCGCTCGCACGCACGCCGAACCTGCATTCAACGTCGATTCACGTGCAGGCGCGCCGCGGTATCGTGACGCTGACCGGTTGGGTACCGCAGCGCGCTCAGGTGCAACGCGCGGGCAGTGTCGCGAGATCGGTGCGCGGAGTCAGACAGGTGCATAACCATTTGAATGTGCGCACGAGAGGTGCCAGCGGTCACTAGCGCAAAACGAATAAAAGAAAGTACTCAGCCCGACACGAATGCGCCGGGCTGAGTACTTTCTATCGACCAATCAATCGATGCGTGCGAGTATTCGCCGCGGCGTTCCATTGCTGCGCAACGCCGCCACGACTCGCGCAATACCTCAACGCCACATACGATAGCTGTAGACCGGCGCGCGATACGCATACACGCGCGGCTGCGCCCAATAGACCGGCGGACGATAAACCTGATAAGCGACAGGCGCGGCCGGTTGAACCACCGTTTCCACGACCTGCGGCATTTCATCGTATTGCGCCTGCGGATAAACCGGCACGTACTGCACGGGCGGCTGAGGATAGTCCTGCCGCACGTATACCGGCTGGTTGTCGTAGACCGGCTGCATCTGCGCGTAGGCCGGCGCCTGCTGGTATTGCATTGGCGGCGGCGCGTATTGCGGCTGCTGGTACACCTGCTGATATTGCTGTTGCGGCGGCGGTTGCGGCACCTGACGCTGCGCGTATTGGACCGGCCGCGGCTTCTGAGGCTGCGGCGGAATACTCGTGTACTTCGAGTTATCGTCTTCGGGAACGCCCGGCGGCAGCGGCGGCACGTCGACCCGCGCGACGTCGGTCCTGGCGGGTTGCCGCTGACCGTGATTGTGCGAGTCGATCATTGCCTGGTAATCGGCCTGATCCTGCTTGCCGCGGTTGATATAGCCATTGCGATACGCGCGGGCCACGTCCGACATCTTCGCATTCGGATCCTCTTTCATGCCGTCCGCATTGACCTTGTACTCGTTCGGACTGAGCGAGCCGGCCGGCACCTCGTCGTCGGACGCATACGCCGCTTCGGGTCCGTCGGCCCACGCTGGATAACACTGCAGCGTTAGCACCGAAGCGACCGTCGTCACCCCGAGCCCCCAAAGCGTCGTTGTTCTCATGATCCACCTCACGGCCGATTAAGAGTATTGAAAGCCGAAATTTTTACTTGCAGGTGTGGCTATTTGTCTGCGCGTGCAATTGTTATTTTTTAGCACATTCCTTTGACGTCGGCATTATTTTTTCTTTGCAAATGAGCGGTGTAGCGCACGAGTGACACGGCGGGTCCAGAGGCGAGGCAGGAGAAACCCTGAGAGTCAGAGTTGCCGAAATGGACCGCCTGGTACGGCGGTTCCGCACGCCGCCGCGGAGCGATTCTCTTCGCCCTGAATGACGTAGTAGCGACGCGGCCTTTTAGCGCGCCATGTCGGATCAGGCGCTACGCGACAACTCGGCTTTCCCTATTGCGCGCACTACCATTCTCTGCTCGCGCGAAAGTCAAACAATTCGCATAAAGGAGGGTCCGCAATTCACGTTGAATACCTTCCGAAAGATTCGCGGATTACGATTCACTTTATCTTTGCACGCGGCATTCGCTTTGCTGAATATGGACATTTCCGTCCTGTCCCGGAGGCAGCCCATGAAAGACACCGCCACGCCAACCGCCGCGGATCGGGTTCCACTGACCGCCGCGCCTGCATCGAGCGCCGGTGACGACGGCTCTCTGCCGCATCTGCGCGAGATTGCGTCGTTCGGGCACCAGGTGACCGGCGTCGCCGTCGCCGCGGACGGACGCATCTTCGTCAACTTCCCGCGCTGGACAGAAGACGCGCCGATCTCCGTCGGCGTACTCACGCCCGATGGCGACGTCCGTCCTTATCCCGACGATCGATGGAACGGCTGGCGCAATGCCAGGCGTGAGGAGTTGAACCCGCAGGATCGCTGGGTCTGCGTGCAGGCGATGCTGTGCGATTCGCAAAACAACCTGTGGGTACTCGACCCCGGCGCGCCGGCCCAGGCGTTCGTCGTGCCGGGTGCCCCTAAACTGGTCCGCATCGATCTTGCGACGGATAGCGTCGTCGGCTGCATTGCGTTCACGCTCGAAATCGGGCCTCAGGGCAGCTATCTGAACGACGTGCGCATCAGTCCCGACGGCCGTTTCGCCTACATCACGGACTCTGGAACACGCGGCGCGATCGTGGTGGTCGATCTCGGCACCGGTCAAGCGCGCCGCGTGCTCGACGGGCATCCGTCGACGCAAACGGATCCGGGCGTCACGGTCCATGCAGGCGGCGCACCATTGCGGCGTCCCGATGGACGCGGCGTCGAATTTTCGGCCGACGGCATCGCGCTCACTCGCGATGGTCTTTATCTGTACTGGCAGGCCGTGAAGGGCAAAACGCTTTACCGCGTGCCCACCGAAGCGCTTCGCGACACCGCGCTCGCGACCGATGAAGTCGGCAACCGCGTCGAGAAAGTGCTCGAGCATCGCCCCGCCGACGGCCTGCATATCGACCGGACGGGACGCCTGCTGATTGCCGCGGTCGAAGAACACGCGGTGAAGGTATGGGACGGCGCGACATTGACGACGTTGCTGCACGAGCCCGGCCTGCGATGGCCGGATACGTTCGCGGAAGGGCCGGACGGCACGATCTACCTGACCGACTCACGCATTCCCGAGATGAACTGGTTCAAGCCGGGCCACCCCGACGCGCTGTCTTCGAGGTTGCTGATCATTGCCGACGCCGCTCCGTCAGCGGGTGGATGAGCACGCGGCTGAACCGCGCGGTCGCGCGCTCTGCCGGCACAGCGGATGCTCGCCTCGTCGAACCATCCCGCTCACCCGACTGACGCCGCATCGCCACACCGCGGCCGCCGTTCGTCCGTGCGGCCCGGCGCGCCGAGGCCGGCCGGGAACGCGCCATGCTAGTGGAGGACAAGAGCTGGCGCGCGCCAGCGCGTCTGCCGTACATGCACGCGCCAAACGGCGCCAGGGGTCGAGGGATGATCGGCGAAACCTCATTCGCAACGCACTGCCCGCCTGAAAACGGACAGCCGATGGAGAACGTCGCATGACGATCGGCTGCCCCGAATGCGGCGCGCTCGAAGACATCCCGCCGCTCACCGCACATACCTACGCGCGTTGCCGCGCCTGTCACTTTCCGCTCGAGCGGCGTAGCGGCCGAAGCCAGACCGCGGCGCTCGCGTGCGCGAGCGCGACCTTCGTATTGCTGTTTCCGGCCAACCTCGCGCCCCTGATGTATGTCCATATGCTCGGCGTCGAGCGCTCATCACTGCTGTCGTCGGGCATCGTGGAGATGTGGAACGATGGCTGGTTCATTCTCGCGGTGCTGCTCGGCACCTTCGGTATCGTGCTGCCATTCATCCGCTTTGGCGGCCTCGTGATCGTCCTCGTCACGCTGCGGCTCGGCCGGCGTACCAGAGGAATCGGTGCGCTGTTTCGCTGGACCACCTCGCTCGATATCTGGGCCATGCCCGATGTCTATCTGGTCGGCTGCTTCGTCGGTTACGCGCGCGTGACGCAGAATCTGACCGGCACGATCGCCCCCGGCGGCTACTGCTTCATCGCCGCGGCGCTGCTGTCGATGCTCACGCGCGCGTCGCTCGACCGGAGAACGGTGTGGCGCGCGATCGCTGCGGAAAACGAGTTGCCGGAACATGAAGCGCCGCTGTCCTGCACGGTTTGCGATCTGGTCGTGCCGATGTCGCAGGAGGGGCGCCCCTGCCCTCGTTGCGCACTGACGCTGCGCGCCCGCAAAACCGACGCCGTCGTGCGCGCGGCCGCGCTGTCGCTCGCCGCGCTCGTTCTGACGATCCCGGCCAACTTCTTTCCGATGACCACTTCGATGCAACTCGGGCGAACCCAGTCGCACCGGATCATCGACGGCGTCTACCAGCTGTTCCATGCGGGCCTGTGGCCGCTCGGCATTCTGATCATTTGTACGAGCATCGTCATTCCGGTGGCGAAGATTCTCGGCATGGCATGGTTCGTCGTCTCCGTTCGGCGCCGGTCGCGCCGGCATCTGCGGGTCAAGGCGCATCTGTACCGCCTGATCGACGAACTCGGCCGATGGTCGTTCGTCGACGTGTTCACGATCGCCGCGTTCGTGCCGCTGATCCACTTCGACGGCATCGCCGCGGCGAGACCCGCCATCGGCGCCACCGCGTTCGCGCTGGTCGTGCTGCTGACGATGGCCGCTTCGCGCGCATTCGACCCGCGCCTGATGTGGGACGTCCACCCGCGGAGCAAGCGATGAGCGGCACGCGTCCCCGTCGTTCGCAAGCCCAGGTGCGGCGCAGCGCGTGGCCCGGCTGGATCTGGGCGGTGCCGGTCGCAGCCTTCGCGATGGCCGGATGGCTCGGCGTTCGCGCGTTGATGCATCAGGGCGAGACGGTCACGGTAACCTTCGACAACGCGTACGGCATGAAATCCGACGACACGATCGTCACGCTGCGCGGCGTCAAGGTCGGCGCCGTATCGGAGATTACGCTCGCGCCCGATGGCCAACACGTGCAAGCCGAGCTCAAGATAGATCGCGCCGAAAAAAAGTATCTGCGCAGCGAGACCAGGTTTTTTCTGCGCGGCGCACACGTGGATCTCAACGATCCAGCGTCGATCAAGGGAGTGCTGTCCGGCCCCGAGATCGTGATGGAACCCGGGCCCGGCGAACCGGCATCGCATTTCGAGGGTGTCGATCGCCGCCCCGCGCTCGCGCCGGGGCACGGCCCGGTCGTCACCTATCTGGTGCGCTTCGAGGGCGCCGTCGGCGACCTGAAGAGTGGTGCCGATGTGCAATTGCGCGGTTTCGACGTGGGCACCGTCACCAGCGTGCGCCTGAACTACGACGCACGCACGGGCGCGCTGAGCACCCCGGTGCAGATCGCCCTGAACCCGTCGCAGCTTGGCATCGTCGGCGCGCCGCCACCGGCCAACGGGGACTGGCGCCCGCTCGTCGACGGCATGCTCACCCGCCTCGTCGCCACAGGCTTGCGCGCGCGGTTGTCGCAAGATCCGCCGGTCGTCGGCGCGGACAAGATCAACCTCGACTTCGTGCAAGGCGCGCCGGTCGCGACGCTCGCCAGCGAGGACGGCCTGCCCGTCATTCCGAGTGTTGCCGCCGCGAATCTCGACACGACGATGGCCAAGGCCAACGAGGTGATCCAGAAAATCGACGATCTTCCGATCCGGCAAACCGGCGAACAGGTCCGCAGTATCGCCGCGCATATCAACGCGCTCAGTTCCTCGCCTCAGATCAAGGACAGCCTGACGCACATCGACCACTCGGTCGCGCAGATCGATCACACGTTGCAGCAGGTCTCGCCACAGATCGGTCCGCTGGTCGCGCAATTGCGCGACACCGCGAACGCGGCCGATCGCACCGTTGCCGCGGCGAACCGGACGCTAGGCGGCGATGCGTCGAGCCAGAACGACCTGCCTGCCGCCATGCAGGAGCTGACCGACACCGCACGCTCGATTCGGGCACTGGCCGACTATCTCGACCGCCATCCGGAGGCGCTGATCCATGGCAGACAGCAGGAGGCTCAATGATGACGAGGTCGACGTTCCCCGTCGGACGCGCCGTCGCGGCATCGCTCGCGACGAGCGTCAGGACGGCGGCGTTTGTCGTAACCGTCGCGGCGATGACGCTCGCCGGGTGCGGACACAGCATACCGACACGCTATGTGACGTTGAACCCGATGCCCGCCGACGCGCCGCCCGCCACGGCGCCGATGCCACCGATTCAACTGACCGCCGTGCATATTCCCGCGGTGCTCGATCGGCTCGAAGTCGTCACGCTGGCTTCGCAGAACCGGCTGACGATCGACGATAGCGCCCGGTGGGGCGCACCGCTCGCTCAGATGATGCGCAAAACGCTTGCCCAGGACTTGCTCACGCGGCTGCCCGCCGGATCGTTCGTCGTTCCGGATGCACCCGCGCCGCCCGGCACGCGCACGCTGGTCGTCACCGTGCTGAATGCCACGGCCGATCCGAGCGGCACGCTGACGCTGCAAGCGGAGTGGACGCTGCTGGCTGGGCACTCGGATCAGGCGCTGCTGCGGCAGCAGGTGACGCTCGACTCCGCGATCGATGGACACGATGCGCTCGCGCAGGCGGCCGCGTTGAGCCGAGTTCTCGGCGAATTGGCCGACCGGATCGCGGCGTCGGTCGTCGCGCACTGACCGACGGCGTCGAGTTCGCTGCCGCGTCGATCAGGCAGTAGTCTTATCGCGTTTCCTTGCGGAAAGCCGGTTGAAACGCTGCTCGACCACGCGTGTTCCCCATTGCGTGCCTTCCGATTCTTCACTTAGCCGAAAGCCGAATGACTCGTACAGATGACGCGCCGCGTCGAGCCCCTTGAACGTCCATAGATAGGTTTCGTCGAACCGCGCGTCGACGAAACGCATGGCATGTGACAGCAATTGCCGTCCAATCCCGGAGCCGCGCAACGAATCGTCGACGATGAACCAGCGCAAATGAGCGACACCCGTGTCGTTATCCCCGTCGATCACGACAGACGCGAGCGTGCGGCCGTTTTCGACGTATAGCCAAAGCCCTTTACCTTCGGCCGGCAATGCGCCCGCGAACTCCGCCAGCCCCGTCGCGACCTTCTTTTCGAAGAAGGCGCCGAAACCCCAGTGTTGCGCGTAATAGCGCCCGTGCAGACTCGCGATATCGCCGATGCAGCCGGGTTGGTAGCCTTCCACGATTCCCGCGGACCCCGCTTCCGTCGCGGCAAGCTTGCTGACGTCACCCTGCGCGAGGGCGTCCGCGTACAGCGCGAGAGAACGGACCAGCGCCTGCTGGTCGGCGGGAACCATGCGCCGCAGCGCGCCGGACACGCGATCGGTCGCGAACCGGTCGATCTTTTTGCGCAACCTCTGACCTTCGGCCGTCAGGTACAGCTCGGAGGAACGGGCATCGTCGACAGAGACCGTGCGCTCGACCAGTCCGCTCGCTTCGAGCTTCGCGATCTGCCGGCTCGTATTCGATTTGTCGAGCCGCAGGATGGTCGCCAGATCTTTGGCGCTGATGCCCGGCGACATGCCGATCTCGATCACCGCATGCACGGCCGATGGCGCCAGATCGCTGTCGGCGATGGTCGTGCGCATGAAACCAAGTTCGCGGACCAGCCGGCGGGAAAACTCGCGGAGTTCGAGAATCGTCGTGTCGCGGGGTTTGGCGGGGGCGTCGATCAGGTCCATGATGGGCTCGCATATCAGTTGCGTTGCGCAATCAATATAGTTGCGGTTCGCAACTTCAGCAAGGGCGAAGTGGCAGTCGCGATCGCTGCAATGCAGCGTCCCGATGAAAAAACGGGCTCAACCGAACCCGGCTTTCTGTTCCGAACAACCTCGTCAATACCGCTGATTCTCCATCAACCGCTTGACGGTCAACGCCAACGGCACAGTAAAGAAGATATGCGACATGAACCCGCCGATAATCACGGTCGGGTCGAAGTAAGCCGGATGGCTTGGACTACACGTCGGAACTTCAAATCGGATTGCCCAGCGGACAGCATCGCCTTGATGCGCGGCCTTTAAACGGCGTCGGGTACCTGACGAGTCTTCAGAAACTCTTCGAGCGTTTCGCCGCGCATGCTCGCGTACATGCCGAGATTGGTGATCTTCACCACGCGCGCGAACTTCTCGAGCACGAAGAAAGACACCCCGTAACGGATCAGACCGATCCAGTCGGTGTTGTCGACCAACGTGCGTTCTTCCGGCGTCAGGCCGGCCGCATCGTATGAGGCGGTGCGGTTTTCGAGCCACAGTGCGCGCGCCGACGCTTCGCGCATCTGCCAGAAAAAGCGGTTCAGGCGCATCGCCTTCATGCTCTGGCGGATATCGAACGGATACGTGCCGGTCAGTTCTTCGACGCCAACCAGTTGCGGATTCATGACGCCACCTCTTCTTCGTAGATCGTCACGGCCATCGCGGTGCTGGTGGCCAGGTAGTAGTTGCGATGCAGCTCGCGGACCTGCTGACCCAGCGCGCCGCGCATCGCGAGCCACATGATCGTCTCGACGCTTTCCGCGCCGCCGAGGCGCACGTAATCGACGTGCTTCATCGCGGCAAGACGCTCCGGATCGTTGACGATCAGGTCGAGGAACTCCATGTCCCATTCGGTATTGTTGAAGCCGCTGCGTTCGCCATGCACCTGGTGCGACAGCCCGCCCGTGCCGACCACCACGACCTTCAGGTCCTGCTCGAACGATTCGATCGCGCGACGCAGTGCCTGGCCGAGCCGGTAGCAGCGATTCGCGGTGGGGAGCGGATACTGCAGCACGTTGACTTCGAGCGGCACCAGCGACAGCGGCCAGCCGCCCTGATGCGGCAGCATCAGCGACAGCGGCGAATTGACGCCGTGATCGAGCGGGCGGTCCTGGAATACGGTCAGATCGAATTCGTCGGCGACCAGTTGCTCGACGATATGGATCGCGAGATCCGGATGCCCGGCGATGTCGGGCAGCGGACGCTTGCCGGCGCCTTCATCGGCGAATTCGTGGTTGGGCGACACGCCGAGCGCGAACGTGGGATAGCAGTCGAAGAAGAAGCTGTTCGCGTGGTCGTTGTAGAACATCACCATCACGTCGGGCTTCTGCTCGGCCAGCCACTGCACCACCGGTTCATAACCCTTGAACATCGGCGCCCATGCCGGTTCGTTCTGCTTGCCCTTGTCGTATGCCAACCCGATCGTGGGTACATGGGACGTGCCGATACCGCCAATGATTCTTGCCATATTCGTTCTCTTCCGTCACTTCCGTGCTGCTGCCAATCGGATAGGTCGCCAGGTTTACCGCGCTAGTCACCACGACCGTCTTGGGATACAAAGATAAAAATAGTGCCGCGATACGGGAAGTACGGGTATACCTCAGACAGCGCCGGGTTGATGAGTAAAAGCCCGGTATTTGATCGCCCGCAGCGCGGATGAAGCGCGGCCCGAGCCACGCCGCGCAGGGCTTCCTCGGTATCCCAAGCCCCTGCGGCAAGCCTTCCGCGACGCCTTGGCATCTCGGCACGCGATAAATAAAACAGATGACCCGGAAAACAACTCGCAACGCACATTTCCAAGGCTTGGAGCGGTGCTGCACGCGTGGCTATACTGCGGTGCTTCCGACGAGCGACGAAACGATGAACGAGACCACCCAGCAAGCGATCGTGCAGACCTTACGCGAGAAGATCCTGTTGGGAGAACTGTCGCCCGGGCAGCGGCTCGTCGAAGCGCAGCTTGCGCAATGGCTCGGCGTGTCGCGCACGCCGCTGCGTTATGCGTTGAGCGTGCTGTCGTCGGAAGGCCTGCTCGATCGTTCGGGCTCGCGCGGTTACGTCGTGCGCCGCTTCAGCGTGCGCGACGTGCTCGACGCGATCGACGTGCGCGGCGTGCTCGAGGGACTCGCCGCGCGCTCGGTCGCCGAAAACGGCCTGAGCCCCGCGCTCGCCGCCGCGCTCGACGACTGCCTGCATGAGGGCGACGCGATCTTCGAGCAAAAGCATCTGCAGCCAGGCGACGACGTGCGCTACACGCAGATGAACGGCCGCTTTCACGCGCTGATCGTAGAAGCGGCGCAGAATCACGCGGTCACGGCCGCGCTCAGTCTGAACGACAAGGTGCCGTTCGTGTCGCCGTTCACGATCGCGTTCGACGAATCCGCGCGCGAGCGTCAATTCATGATGCTGATGTACGCGCATCGCCAGCATCATGCGATCGTCGACGCGCTGAAAAAAGGCGAAGGCGCGCGCGTCGATGCGTTGATGAAGGAGCACACGCATATCTCGAAGGAAAGTCTGAATCTGTCGCTGCCGTCGTTGCATCTGATCGCGGGCGCGGCATGAGCAACGACACGCTTTCCGCCGCAACCAGCCAGGCGACCGCCAAAGCGCCGCTACCGGTCAGCAGCAAGGACCTGCTCAATCTCGCGCAACTGCGCGCATTCCGGCTCGTCGCCGAGATGGGCAGCGCGACGCGCGCGGCGGCCGCGTTGTTTCGCGCGCAGTCGGCGGTCACGCGCTCCGTGCAGGAGCTCGAGTCGGCGCTCGGCGAACCGCTGTTCGATCGCGGTCCTTCGGGCATGCTGCCCACCCCGGTCGGCCGCGCGGTGCTGCATCGCTGCGAGCGGATCTTCGCTGAACTCGAAGAGCTCGCGCAATGGTGCGCCGCGCGACAGACGCGCCGCCGGCCCGTCGCGGAAGGCGCATTGCCCGCGTATCTGCTCAACACGCGGCGGTTGCAACTATTCGCGGCGCTCGCGCGGCATCGGCATATGCCGAGCGCGGCAAAAACCTTCGGCATCAGCCAGCCCGCGGTGAGCACCGCGATCCGGGTACTCGAAAGCGGCTCGGGACTGAGTCTGTTTCACCGCAGCCCGCGCGGCATTCTGCTGACGGCCGAGGGCGAAACGTTCCTGCTTCACGTGCGCCGCGCGCTGAACGAACTGCGCCACGTCCCCGACGATATCGCCGCATTGCACGGCAAGATTCAGGGCTCGGTGACGGTCGGCGCGTTGCCGCTCGGGCGCACGCTGATCCTGCCGAAGGCGATCGCGCGAATGACCTCGGAGAATCCCGGCGTGCGCGTGGTCACCGACGAAAGCGCGTACGAGACGCTCGTGGCCGGTCTGCGCGCGGGCGACATCGATTTCATTCTCGGCGCGCTGCGCGACAACGACGCGACGAGCGGCCTGAAAAACGAGCGGCTGATGTCGGAAGACATGGTGGTGCTGGTGCGCCGCGGTCATCCGCTGACTCACGCGCACGATCTGACCATCATGGGTCTGCGCGACGCGCAGTGGATTCTGCCGCGCAGCAACGCGCCGGCGCGTGCGCTGTTCGAAACGCAATTCAAGCGGATGAAGGTGAAGCCTCCTTTGCCGACCGTCGAGACCGCCGACCTCGCGGTGATTCGCGGCCTGCTGCTCGGTACCGACATGGCGGCGGCCTTGTCGGCGCAGCAGTTGCATCACGAGATTCAGTCCGGACAACTGGTGGTTCTCGATGTACCGCTGCACAACACGCGGCGCGAGATCGGCCTGACGATGCGCGCGGCGGGCACGCCGTCACCGGCCGCGCGCGCATTGATCGACGCGATCCGGCTGTCGGTCGTCGATGTGACGCGCACCGTCAGTATCGGCGCGAACTGAGCACTTCAATTGATTAGTGTTCAACTATTCCTGGCTGGGTCCGGTAGGCCGTCGAAAAACGCGCGCCAGCTCACAGAGGCGTCATAACGCGCCGCCGAATCGCTCGACGCACGCCTGCCGCATGCGCTCGACCGAGCTCGCCCAGTCCTCACCCGGCGCGCGCCGGAACAGGCGCAGCGTGTGCGGATACCACGGCGAATCGTCGCGCTCGTGCATCCAGCGCCAATCGACGTCTCGTTCGGGCAGCATGACCCAGCACGGCTTGCCGAGCGACGCCGCCAGATGCGCGATCGATGTATCGACGCAGATCACCAGATCGAGTTGCGCGACGATCGCCGCGCTGTCCGCGAAGTCCGTCACGCGCGCGCCGAGATCGAGCAGCGGCTGGGTGACCGGCGCATTGCGCGCTTCGTCCTCGCCCTGCCCCTTCTGCAAGCTCACGAAGCTCAGGCCTGGCACGCTCCACAGCGGCGCGAGCGTGGCGAGCGACGGCATCGAGCGATTCGCGTCGTTATGATGCTTCGCGTTGCCCTTCCAGACCAGACCGACCCGGTGGCCGGGCGGCAGTGCGTCGAGCGCGGGGCGCCATTGTTCGATGAGCGCGGGATCCGCGCTCAGTCGCGCGGGACGCGGAATCGTATCCAGCGTCGTGCGCAGATACAACGGCACGCTAAGCAGACTGGTCCAGCAATCGTAGGTCGCAACGCGCGCGAGCGCTCCGTGGTGGTCGAGCACCGCATCGACGCCGTCCACCTCGCCGATCAGCCGATGCAACGCCGGCGCACACGCAAACGCGATATGTGCGGCCCCCAGCGCCTTCAGCAGCGGAACGTAGCGGCTGAATTGCAGCATGTCGCCGAGGCCGTCTTCCTGCCACAGCAGCACGGACCTGCCCCCGAGCGGCTCGCCGAGCCATTGCGGACAACTGAGCATCGCCCGCGACTTTCGATGAATGAAATGGGGCTGCTCATAGCGGCATTCGTAGAGGGGCCAGCCCTCGTCGAAGCGGCCGAAGCCGAGCAGCAACACGGCGAGGCTGAAACGCGCCTCGCCATAGTCGGGTTTCAATGCAATCGCCTGCCGATACGCGCCTTCAGCCTCGGCAAAGCGCCCGAGTTGCGTCAGCGCGTTGGCAATGTTCGAGTGCGCCTCGGCGAGTTGTGGCGACACCGCGAGCGCTTGCCGGAACGCATCGAGCGCTTCCGGAAATCGCTCTAGCACGCGCAGCACGCAACCCAGATTGTTGTGCGCATGAGCAAGCCCGGGCTGGCAGCGAATCGCGTCTCGGTAAGCCTGCTCGGCTTCCTCATAACGTTCCTGCCTGAACAGCGCCACGCCAAGGTTGTAATGCGCCTCCGCATAGTCCGCCCGATGCGCGAGCGCTTCGCGGTACGCCGCCTCGGCCTCGCTGAGCCGATCGAGATCGACGAGCACCGCGCCAAGATTGAGATGCGCTTCCGCGTAGTCGGGCCGGATAGCGATCGCGAGCCGGCAAGCCAGCTCCGCTTCCGCGAGACGCTGGGTCGCCTTCAGCACACCGGCGAAATTATTGAGCGCCTCCGGATATTGCGGCTTCAGCGTCAGCGCTTCGCGATACGCGGCGTCCGCTTCCGCGAGACGCCCGAGCTCCATCAGCACGCTGCCGAGGTTGTTGTGCAATTCGGCATGGGCACGCAAGCCGCGCAGCGCATGACGATAAGCCACTTCTGCTTCCTGCGGGCGTCGCAGGTCGCGCAGCACGATGCCGTGGTTGTAATGCGCTTCGGCGTGGTCGGGATGAAGCGCCACCGCCTGCCGATATGCCGCCTCCGCTTCGGCGCGGTAGCCGAGCCCGTAAAGCACGTTGCCGAGTTGATAATGCGCGTTCGCGTCGAGCGGGCGCATCGACACCAGTTGCCGATAAGTCGACTTCGCGGCCGACAGGCGGCCGAGCGATCGGAATAGCGAGCCGAGACTCGCGTAGACGTCCGCGTAATCGGGCTTCAGATACAGGCACTGGCGCCAACGATTCTCCGCGTCCGCCCACCGACCCAGCGCGAACGAACACGCACCGGCAATATTGAACGCTTCGGCCCGCTGATCGTTCGGCAACGCGGAATCTTCGAGCAGCGGCGCGACGAGGGGCAACGCGTCGGCGAATTGCCCGGCCGAACATAGCGCCACGGCTCGCTGGTTGATGTCGGCGATCGAAGAAGCAGGCGTCTGCGTGAGTGTCATGTGTCGTGGCGATGTTTCAGCAGCGTGGCCGTGCAGCGGGTGCGCCGCCGTTGCGCCGCCGTTGCGCCGCTGTTGCGCTGTTGATTCGATACGCGCACCTCGCGCGATTTCACAGCATAAGTGATTCGTCTCGGCCTCAGCGCCCCGAAATAAGCGCTTTTTCACCGTCTAATCCGCCGTTATGCCCGTCATTGCGAATGAAAGGATCGCGCGGTGATGCTAGAATCGCGCCCGTCTTTTCTTCGACGATCATGACTCGACACTCGCGCAACCACCTGACCGCATGGCTTGGCCTCTTCGCCATGTGGCTCGTCGTGTTCGCGCCGCTCGTGAGTCAGTTGCTCGAATCGGGCCGCGCCCACGAGCCGATTGCCGCGCTATGTTCGGCGCTTCATCCGGCCGGTGCAAGCAATGCGAGCGATGCGAGCGTCGTCGCTCAAACCAGTCCCGCGCCCGTGCATCTGAGCCACGACGATGCATTCGGCGCCTGCGGCTACTGTCATCTGCTCGAACATCACGTCGCGATGCCGACGCTCGCCGCCGTCGAGCCGCCGGCCGCGCTGCCGCTGTCCGGCACCGCGCCGCCCACGCTGTCCACCCGCTTCACCCCGCTTGGCGCCTTCCCGTCGGGACGTCCGCGCGCCCCACCTGCCGTTTCCTGATCGCTACCGGTTCTGATCGCGCATTCGTCGCTCATATCGACGAGGCCTGCGATCGCCTGTTCAATGCATCGAGGAAACGCTCATGTTCAACTTCGCGCTGCGAAGGCTCTCTTATTGCGTCCGTCGTGACGCTGTCTTTTCCGCTCATCGCGCGGTTCGTCGTTCCGTTCTTTGGCCCGCGCTCATGCCTGCCTTCGTGCCGGCTTTCGTGCCGGCTTTCTTCGCAACACCCGCGCATGCCGCCGACGCAAACACCGACGCGACGCTGCCCGCCGTCAGCGTCAATGCGAGCGCAAGCGCAAGCGCCGCACCGCGCGCCGTCGACCCGAACCTGCCCGCCTCCGTCGAAACCATCACGCGAGATCAGTTCGCGAACTGGAACGTCGTCAACACCGAGGACGTGCTCAAGTACATGCCGAACCTGGCGGTACGCAAGCGCTTTACCGGCGATCTGAATTCGATCATCGCGGTGCGCGGCACCAGCAATACGCAGAGCGCGCGGGGCCTCGTCTATGCGGACGGCTTGCTGCTGAGCAACCTGCTCGGCAATAGCTATTCGTTTCCGCCGCGCTGGTCGATGGTGTATCCCGACGAAATCCAGCAGGTCGACGTAATCTACGGGCCGTTTTCCGCGCTGTATCCGGGCAATTCGCTCGGCGCGACCGTGCTGATCAGCACGCGCATGCCAAAGCAGTTCGAGGCCAACGCCGACGTGAAGGCATTCACGCAGCACTTCAGCCTGTTCGGCGTGAACCAGAGCTTCAACGGCAGCGAAGCGAGCGCGTCGATCGGCGATAGCATCGGCAAGTTCTCGTACCTGCTCGGCGTCAATCATCTCGAGAACACGAGTCAGCCGCTGCAATTCGCAACGCTCGCGCAATCGACCACGCACGCAAAGGCCGGCGACACGCCTGTCACCGGCGCCTATTTCTACAACAACCAGACCAATGCGCCGACGGCCGTGCTCGGTGTGAATGGCGAAGGCATCGAGCACACGGTGCAGGACCAGTTCAAGCTGAAGATGCAGTACGACTTCACGCCGACGCTGCAGGGCGGCTTCACGCTCGGCTACTGGCACCAGACGTACAACAGCGAAACATCGACGTTCCTGCGCGACGCGGCCGGCAACCCTGTGTACAGCGGCAACGTATCGATCAACGGTTACCACTACACGATTCCGGTGGCCGCGTTTGCGCCGGGTGTCGGGCACAGCGAGAACTGGCTCTACGGCGTGTCGCTGAAAACGCGCAACGCGACCGGCTGGAACGGCGAGGCGATCGCCTCGTACTACGACATCGGCAATGGAGTCGCACGCACCGCGAATGCCGGCGGCCCGGGCAATGGCCCCGGCACCGTACTGTTCAACGACGGCACCGGCTGGAAGACGCTGGACCTGCGCGGCACCTATACGCCCGCGACGAGCCAGCCAGGACTGGCCAATCACGCACTGAGCGTCGGCTACCACTATGACAACTACTTCGTCGACAACCAGACCTACAACACGCAGGACTGGCGCGACGGCGACGCGACCTCGTTCGCCAACGCGTTCACCGGCAAGACGCAGACGCAAGCTCTTTATGCGCAGGACGCGTGGCGCTTTCTGCCGCGCTGGAAGTTCGTCTACGGGGTGCGCTATGAAGACTGGCAAGCCTACGATGGCGCACAGTCGCTGCCCGGCACGACGATCGCGTTCAGCGATACCAGCCAGCGCCACCTTTCGCCGAAGGCGTCGTTATCGTTCGATGTCAGCGACGAGCTGACCTTGCGCGCGTCGATCGCTCGCGCGTATCGCTTTCCGACCGCGAGCGAACTGTTCCAGGGGCAAATCAATGGCTCCGCGATCGTCAACAACAATCCATATTTGCAGCCCGAAGACGATCTGTCGAAAGAACTGAGCGCCGAATGGACGCATTGGAATGGCGTGTTCCGCTTCTCGCTGTTTCAGGACGACGTGAAGAACACGATCTTCAGTCAGACCGACACCACCGTGATTCCGAACGTGACGAACTTCCAGAACATCGGCAAGGTTCGCTCGCGCGGCGTCGAAGCAAGCTATTCGGGCGAGGACGTGTTCGTGCGCGGGCTCGATCTGCTCGCGAGCGTCGCGTACACGCAGTCGAAGATCCTCGAGAACGCACGGAATCCGGCCTCGGTCGGCAAGTACTTCTACCGCATTCCGCTGTGGCGCGCGAATCTTGCCGCGACGTATCACTTCGACGCGCGCGCGGCGCTGACGCTCGCTGCGCGTTACTCGGGTCGTCAGTACAACACGCTGACGAATACCGACACGAACCCCAACGTGTTCGGCGGCACCAGCACCTACACGGTCGTCGACGCGAAGTTCACGTTCAAGCCGACGAAGCTCAGCGAACTCGGCATCGGCGTCGACAACCTGTTCGACGCGCGCTACTTCGTCTACCACCCGTATCCGGGCCGCACGTTTTATGTCGAAGCGAAGCTGCATATCTAGGCCTGACGCAAGACGCGGCAAACCGCTTGTCGCGCACGAACCATTGCCCCATTTGCCCGACGAGGATTTCATGTCCACGACTCGAACCGCCGAACGCGTGCGCGCGCAGAACGGTACAACCGCCGCCACGAGCGGCCCGACACATCCAGGCTATCGAACACTGTGGCGCTGGCATTTTTATGCGGGCCTCTTCGTGATGCCTTTTCTACTCGTGCTCGCCATCACCGGCACGCTGTATTGCTTCCAGCCGCAGATCGAGCCGCTGCTTTATCGACAGCAACTGGTCGTCGCACCGCAAGCCGTGCCGAGGCTGGCCGACAACGCGCTGCTCGCGAAAGCGCGCGCGGCGATGCCGCCCGGCTCGATCGCGACGACCGCCGTGATCACACGCGATCCGCAACGCAGCGCGGAATTCGTATTTCGTCTCGCGGACGGCACGCAGCAGAGCGTCTATCTGAATCCGTACAGCGGCGATGTGCTGGGCACGCTAAGCGTCGAGAATCGCTTGATGCAGATGGATCGCATGCTTCATCGCAAGCTGCTGCTCGGCAAGCCCGGCGAACTGCTGATGGAACTGGCCGCATGCTGGACGCTCGTGATGATCGGCACCGGCGTCGCACTATGGTGGCCGCGCGGCAAAACGACCGCGCGCGCGGTGCTGCTGCCGCGCCTGGCGCTGAAAGGACGTCCGCTATGGAAAAGTCTTCACGCGGTGATCGGCATCTGGCTCGCGCTTGGCGCACTTGCGTTCGTATTGACGGGGTTGCCGTGGACCGGCTCCTGGGGCAAGCAGTTCAAGGCGTTCGCGACCGCGACGAAGCTTGGCGCTCCGCCGGGCGCGTGGGGCGGCTTGCCGCTGCGCTCCATCGTGCCGGGAACGCCCTCGGACCATCCGGACCACGCGAGTGCCACGGTCGCGCATGCCACGCACGCCGACATGGACTCGATGCCCGGCATGGTCATGGACGACCTGCCGTTGCCGCTGACGCCGTGGGCCGCGGGCAACGCGAGCGTGCCCTCTTCCGCGGCCACCGACGCGGCGCAGCCTCTGTCGCTCGGGCATATCGTCGCGCTCGCCGCGTCGCTCGGTATCGCGGACGGCTACCGCATCGTGCTGCCGAACTCCGCAGCCGGCGTCTACACGCTTTCCTGGTTCCCCGCGAATCCCAAAGACGAACGCACGCTGTACGTCGACCAATACAGCGGCGTGATCCTGAAGGACATTCGCTACGGCGATTACGGCGCGATCGCGAAGGCCGTGTCGTACGGCACGTCGCTGCATATGGGTCGCTACTTCGGCGTCGCGAATCAGATACTGTGCGCGGCCATTTCGCTCGGCCTTGGCGCGCTCGCTGTGACCGGCTTCGTGACGTGGTGGAAACGTCGGCCGCAACGCTCGCTCGGCGCGCCGTCGCGCGAGCGCGCCGCGCCGCCGATGCGTGGCTGGAAAACCGGCCTCGCGCTTCTCGGCGTCGTTTTCCCGCTAATGGGCGCAACGCTCGTCGCGGTGTGGCTGCTCGACCGGCTGGTTTTCGGCCGTGACTCACGACCCGAACCGCACGGCGTGGCGTGAGATCAAGACGAGCCGGGGCGCACCGCTTGTGCCTCACGAGCGTTTACGATATATTTTGCTCGCTTATGATCGATTCACGCCGAAACGGAGACGAGACCCATGCAGCGAACCCGGGAAGACGCGATCAACGGGCTGTTGCCCGAGCAGCGCGAAGCACTGATTCTGGAGCGATTGCGCACGCATGGTCGCGTGCTCGCGGCCGAGCTGGCCGCCGACCTGCAGATCTCCGAGCACACGGTGCGCCGTCATCTGCGCGATCTCGCGGATCAGGGGCACTGCAAGCGCGTGTACGGCGGTGCGCTACTGATGTCGCCCGCCGACAAACCCGCGGCGCTGCGCATGCATGAGGCCGTCGATCGTAAGGCACGCCTTGCCGCGGCGGCCGTATCGATCGTTCGTCCGAAGCAGATCGTGCTGCTCGACGCGGGCACGACGAACGTCGCGATCGCGTCGGCGCTGCCCGACAACGCTGGCCTGACCGTCGTCACGAATTCGCCCGAGGCCTGCGCGCGGCTGCTGCACCGCCCCGGTATCGACGTGATCCTGATCGGCGGCCACATCGCCGGCGGCGCGGCGGGCTCGCTCGGCGCGACCGCGCTGCTGCAGATCCAGCAGATCCGCGCGGACCTCTGTTTTCTCGGCGCCTGCGCCTTCGACCCCGACGAAGGCGTCGCCGTATTCGACGCAGAGGACGCCGAACTGAAACGCGCGATGGTCAAAGCGAGTAGCCAGATCGCCATCGCACTGACCTCGGAAAAGCTCATGACAGCGGCGCCGTTCGCGGTAGCGCCTGTTTCGGCCGTCGATTATCTGTTCGTCGAAGCGGACGTGCCGGACGCGCGTGTCGCGAGCCTCCAGGCCGTCTGCGATAACGTGATGGCGGCACGCCCATGAACTCACTCGTCAGGGAACGCATCGCGACGCTCGCCGTCTTTCTCGCCAACGGTTTCGGCATCGGCGCATGGGCGGTCGAGGTGCCGCGCATCAAGGAAAGCCTGGCGCTCAGCGACACCTCGCTCGGCATCGCGCTGTTCTGCTTCGCGCTCGGCGCCATCGTTGCGATGCCGCTCGCGGGACAGCTCGCGCCGCGCGTCGGCAGCGGCCGCGCGACCGCGCTGCTCGGCGCGGCATTCGCGATCGCGTTGCCGTTGCCCGCGCTCGCGCCGGGCATGCTGACGTTGTGCGTGGTGCTGTTTGCGCTTGGCGCGTCGAACGGCGCGCTCGACGTGTCGATGAACGGACATGCGAGCGCGATCGAAACACGCTGGCGCGCGCCGATCATGTCGTCGTTTCATGCCGCGTGGAGCGCGGGCGGCCTGCTTGGCGCGGCGAGCGGCGCGATGTTGCAGAAAAGCGGCGTCGGCGTCATGGGCGGGCTGTTCGCGCCCGATCTGTTGATCGCGGCCCTGATCATTTTCGCCGCGTCGTTCGCGTTGCGCGATATCGGTCCGCGTGCGGCCGCCGCGTCGAGCGGCTTCGCATGGCCCGACAGCAGCGTGATGAAACTGGCGCTGCTCGCGTTCATGTGCATGCTCGTCGAAGGCGCGGTGGCCGACTGGAGCGCGGTGTACCTGCGCTCCACGTTGAACCAGGAAGCGAGCGTCGCCGCGATCGGCTACTCAGCGTTCGCGTTTTCGATGGCGGCCTGCCGGATCGCCGGCGATGCATCGGTGCGGCGCTTCGGTTCGAGCAAGGTCGTCGCGCTCGGCGGTCTGATCGCGCTCGCCGGACTCGCGCTCGTGCTGAGCCTGCCGACGGTGCTGACCGCGTGCGTCGGCTTCGCGATGGTCGGCATCGGTCTCGCGAATATCGTTCCGGTAATTTTCAGCGCGGCGGGTCGCTCGAGCGCGACGCCGGCGATCGGCGTGTCGATGGCGGCCACGTTCGGCTATGCGGGCTTTCTGGTCGGGCCGCCGCTGATTGGTTTCGGTGCCGGCGTGGTTGGCCTGCGCGCGGCGCTGGGCGTGCTCGTGATGGCCACGCTGATCGTGTCGCTGCTGGGCGGCAACGCGGTGCGCGCCGCGCAACCCGGGTAGCCAGCGTTATTTCACTTTCTTGTCGAGCACGACAAGCGGCTTGCGAACGGGTAACGCATCGCGTGCCGCATGCTGACCCAATGGCCAGCTGAACGCGCCGAGCAGCGAGCTCGGCTGCGTACCATCGTCGAGACCGGTGGCGGGCCACTCGTGTTTCGCGGGCACCCAACGCGTGCCGAACACGTGATCCCACATCGGCAATAGCTGCGTGAAGTTGTGATTGAAATGCTCGGCGCGAATCGAGTGATGCAGCCGGTGATACTGCGGATTGTTGACCCACGTGACGTAGCGGCCAAGGTCCACGCGCAGATTCAGATGCGCGAAATAGTTGCCGAACATGAACACGATCGAGGTCGCACCGACGATCCACGGCTCGACCTTGAACAGTACGCCGACGAGCGGATAAAGCAGGCAGCCCTTGAGCAGCACTTCTATCCAATGATGCCGCAACGTGATCGTCACGTTGAAATCCACCGCGCTATGGTGCAGCGAATGCAGCTTCCACAGGATTGGCCATGTGTGCTGCAAGCGATGAAACGCGTATTCGAGGAAATCGATCGTCAGCAGCACGATCACGAACGAAGCGAGCGCGCCCCACCCGCGCGACACCAGCACCACCATCCCGCCGCCAAGTGCATTGACGATCGCGACGCTCGCGGCCGCCGTCAGCGGTTTCGTGGCTTCCGCCAACGCCAGATACAGGCCCGCATACGCCATGTTCAAACGCTGCCCCGCGCGCGATTGCAGCAATGCGGCCGGCCAGCGACGCTCGATCAACGCACCGACGCCCATCATGACCAGCACGAGCGCGTAGGCTTGCAGCCACAGATTCGCGTGGTGCAGCAATGCGGGAAACGGGCTCGACGCTAACATGGAATTCCCTGATGCGGCGGTCGTTAGCATGATCTTCGCAGCCCGCCGGCCCGCGCGCAAGCGCCCTTTAGCGGGGGCCCGCCGCGAATCCGGCTTGACCCGCATGCACGGAAAAAATGGCGGGGTCATCGCTTCACGCCGTCACGATCGCGAGCGGACGTTAGATGCAGCCGTATCGTCCGCTCGCGTCGTCGTTGTTTGTCGACATCCGTTTGCTATTGGCCCCGCCGCACCTCGCAAGTTGCGCCAAGCTCCCCGAGCGCGAATCGCGAGACTTTTGCTGCCGTCGGCATTTGTTCACTGCGTGAAATTCCGGCTGCAACATATGTAGTTCTTGTGCATTCGTCATTGCAATGGCTATGCCATGCTGGGATGAAGGCTTGCTACGTATGGAGAAATGCCTGCCGGGGAGCTTCGAAGCGGGCCTGATCGCACGCGATGCATCGGAAATGAGACGCCGCGGGATGCCCCGACGCCTTCGTGCTGGCTCGCACACGTCGTTCGACGCGCGCGGGAATACCCGAACGCGCATTGACGAACCAAGCTTTGGGACCCTTACCAGTCAATATGCCGACACGTCATGCGATGAAAGCGCGCCTGAATCATGCGGACCGGCGTGTCGCAAAGTTGAGACGGCAAGCGGCTTACAGCAGCGGGGTCAATTGCGCGACGCGCGACTCGAACTGCCGTAATTCATCGGAGGCAAGCGACCTCTTCTGCGGCAGGTCGACCTTGAGCGGATCCTGCGGCACATCGTTCACGTGGATCTCGAAATGCAGATGCGGTCCGGTCGCCCAACCGGTCTTTCCGACATAGCCGATCACCTGATCGCGCCTTACGCGGCTGCCGGAGCGCAGTCCTTTCGCGAAGTGCGACAGATGCGCGAACGTCGTAGAAAACGGTGCGGGGTTCTGAATGACGATCACGTTGCCATAACCGGCCTGACGGCCGATAAAGCGAATTACGCCGCGCGCGGTGGCATGCACGGGCGTGCCGGCTGGCGCGGCAAGGTCGACACCGTCATGACTTTGCCAACGATGCAGCACCGGATCGAAGCGGCGCAACGAGAAAGCCGACGACACGCGCGTGAAGTCGAGCGGATAGCGCTCGAACGCAGGCCCTGGGCTGACGCCGTCTTTCGAGTAGTAGAACGGTTGGCCGTGAAGATTTTTCTGAAGGAACACGTCGTGCGCGGTCGAGCCTCGCATGATGCGCACCGCGAGCGGTTCGCGCGATGCGTCTTTGCTGTTGTCGCTACCGGTGTCGAATACGGCGCTCACGCGGTCGCCAGGTTGCAGATCGCGCGACAGATCGAGCTCGTCGCGAAACGCGCGCGACAGAATGGCTGTGGTGCCTGCATCGACGCCGATGCTCTGCGCGGCCGCCGCGAATGTACGCTCGACCGGCGCTTCCCTCACGGTGAACGCGGGAGCTTGCGCAGCGGGCACGACCGGTGCGGGTGCCGACGCCGGTATCGGCACGCGCGCAACGGCCTGCGTCGAGTCCTTGCTCAGAAGCGACACGTCGGGTTCGCCATTGCGCGCGGCGCGTTCATGAGTGACGAGATAGGCAGCGCACGCCGAGCTCATTGCACATACGACAATGATTTTGCTGGTGCGCCCCGGCAGAAGACGAGCTACGGATAGAGGCATGGTCAGGAACGACTGTCGACCACCGCATGCGCGAAAGGCACGCACGACGAGGTGGTTTCGTTGAATCAGCGTCTCCAGGCACTGCGTAAGACGCTGCATGAGGCTCGGGGCAGCCTATGGTTGCTTTCTTAAGTCAGCCTTAAGCTGCCCCCAATTGAGCCTGCGATGCGGCGAGGGCACGAGCTCGAACTTTGGCCGCTGAGGCTCGACGGGCATGACGGCGCAATCGCGCTGCGCCGACGAGGAGAACAAGCCGGAATATTCGACTCGGCCGCGCGGACGTCGACCGGGTTACGACAACGAAGCAAGCATGTTCGACAGCCGTCGGACATGGGCCTTGAACGCGTCGCTCGTTTCGCGGTTCGTGGTGGGATTCAGATGCGAGCTTTCGGCGAGTTGCGCCTGCTCGTGAAAGTCGTTGGCGATCCTGCGCCTGATATCGTCGGGCAGCGACCGCACGATGGAGACCAGCAAAGCCTCTTCGGCATGCAGCATGCCGAGAATCGAATGTGTGTCCATACGGGAACCTCCGTGGGGAACATCGTCGGTGCCGGCCGGCAGTGGCGCCGGCGCTCCTCATGTTACCCCGTTGGTTCCGCGTCGTTGGTCGTGCGCGTTACTCTGCGATCGAATAGCGCGACGGACGAGCACGCGGCCGCTCCGCCTCACGCTCGACGCGCGGACTCGCGCCGCGGATGAACAGGACCGCGCAAAACGCGACCATGGCCCATATGCAAAGAATGACGGTCAAAGCGCTCATGTCAGTTTCCGGAACTGCGGGTTAGTACGGTGATGCTGCCGCGTAGGCTGTCAATGCAGCGTGGACCGCTCGGGCGCACCGAACAGCAGCTCATCGATCAGGGCGGTCGTGAACGTCAACTGCGTTTCGAGCAATTGGCGCGCGGCTTGCGCGCCCGCTTCGTCGCTTCGGGCGACGGCCGCGTGTGCCTGCGTGGCGAGACGCACGATGGCTTCGGAACCGCGTTGCAGTTCGCGCATCGCGGGGGCGTCCGGACCCGGTGTCGGCTGATCCCGTTTCGGGGTGGTGAGTTCCGGCAGGTCGGCGTCGAACCGGCGGGGTTTGCTGTGACGGGAAGACATCCGGGGCTCCTTACGGAAAAGCGCGATATACGCGGCGGGACGAACCCAGTGTGCGCCGCCCCCCGCGTTTCAATTCACTGAACAGAAGCCGAATCTGAAGCCAATCCGGGGCTTCGGGAAAACGAGGGTTTTTACCGAGCAATTAGCGCAGGTGGGCCGCAGATCCCGTCGCCGGGGGTGTTGGAATTCGCGGCACCGGCAGGAAAACGTCTACCTTGCGGGCGCGGAAAAGACTTTGAGCGGCCTCAAGCTGCCGGAACAACATCGATGCGCAATACCTCGCCGCCAGCGGCAATCGCAAGCAGGTGGTCGACGTTCGGATGCGCGCCCGGACGGTTGCGCGCGTCGGCCGTATGCTCGGCAAACAGCGCGAGGCCGTGTTCGGCCGCCTTCGCGTCGAGCGTGCCGAACGCGCCGCGCAGGTAGTTGTACACCGCGAGCGAGCCCTGCTTGCCCGGTTTGTTCTCGATGCTGGCGACCACGGTGCCGCTGACGTTGACCAGATCGATGCGTGCGATGCCGTCGATCGCCGGCATTCTGGCGAGATTTTCCTTGAAAAGGTTGCTCGGTTCGATCATTGAAACCACTCCTTCCGTTCTAAAAAATGCATGGCGGGCCGTATCTTATCCGATGGGCGGCGAGCGGGCGAATTGGTGGCCACGACGGATCGGCACGCGTATCCGATACCTGGTATTCCTAGTAATCTTTCGCAATGGCCCCTGGTCTCGACAGATCAAAGAAAATGTTTAACCTGAAACGCACAAAGCGCACGAATTCGGCCATCGTGTAACCACTTTCGAAGGAGGTCGGCATGGAGGCGAAAGCAATGCGTCGGCTACACGACGAGTGAATACTTCGACATGCAGTCTTACCTCGACGCGTTCCCGCGCTACACGCTGACCTGGTACAACCAGCCGAGCGATACCGTCCATCGGTATAGCGTCGCGCTGATCACGGTGCGCGACGGCAAGCGCGTGATCAACCTGAACCTGAGCCAGGCGCCCGACTATTACTCGTACACGCCGTCGCGGCTACGCTGAATTTGTGGAGATGACGAGAGCGCTGCTCGCGACCAAGTTAATAGCCGTTTGGACGTGGCCGAAGGGTACGTGACACGGCATCCCAGAGCGCAACGGCTTCGCCTGTTGTCAGCGACGCCTTGTCGAGCTTGACATACCCGCTCTGGATCTGCACCTGCCCCCCTGTAGTCAGATCCATTGACAGAAACGGCGACGAAGGGCTGCTCGTGATCTCGTTCGCTCTAAGCGAAAATGTGTCACCACGCCCGTCTCCAGGTTTCAAGCCTTCGAATAGCCACTCCTCAGCCTTCATACCGGGCAGTTCAACGGTCCCTTTGCGGATAACCTTGGCGTCCATCGCCTTGAGTGCCGCTCGCGCTTCCGGGCTGTCGGCATGTTGTAACAGGGTGATACTGTCACGAAGGTCTGGAGTGGTCTCGAAGGCAAAATTGATGTCGTCTTGACCCTTGAACGTATACAGCGTGCTCACCTCCTCTTCGCTGCCTGCCTTTGCTGGCACGAAGCCCCCATAAAAACATAGGCCTGGTTCGGTTGGGATTTCGTCGTCGGCACGGCCGCGGGCTTTTTCAAGCAACCCAAACACCAGACTGGTCTTTTGCGGCACGTCATTCTTCACAGTCATTTGCATGACGATTGGATCGCTTGTTTGATCCGGATTCGTAAAGTCACTCCCTTCGACCTTCATTTTGATTCGATAGCCATGGTCCCATTTATAGGCTTCGATAACGCGACTTGCTGCGTCCGCGACTTCGCTTTCGAGGTGAATGAAATATTTCGTGTCCTTACCCCACGCCTCACTACTCGCATAGAGCGACTTGTACCCGTGAATGCTCTTGATCGCATTCAACTCCATTTCGCGTTGCGCAATTTCCCGCTCATACGCATTGTGCGACATTGCTTTCGCTTCAATATCGACACCTTGCATTTTTGCGTAACCGGAAACGTACATGCCTTCAGGCATATCGACAAGGTAGCGGCCCACACATCGTGTCTTCAGATTCGCGGTCAATTCGTTCACGGTTTGTTTCTCCTGTTGCGTCAATGGTGCGGGCTTGTTCCCGCACGCGGCAAGCGCGACTAGTATGCAGACGGTCAGTCCTGCGCGTTGGCACTTCATGCCTTGTACGCAAGGCTAGTGCCTTTCACGTTCTGCGCGATCTTGGTAATGGCCCACAGGGTGAAGCGACGGGTCGCATCTGGCTTATAGCCGCCCTCATGGTCGATACCAGGAAATGCCATGCAGACCTTTGCCTTGCTGGCCGGTGCTCGGCCGGATCGCAAAGGCACGGTGCCGTCGCCATTTTCGTCCGCATCTTTCAGCACGAAATGTCCGAACGCCGTCTTTCCGCTGACGGTTGCCTTGACAAGCTGACTGCCAGTCCCAGGGTCATCACTCGCCTGACCACCTAACAGACTGACAAGCGGAAGTGAATCGCCGCGCAGCAGCGAGGGAGCCTCTTGCACCCATCTAACATCGCCATATGCCTTGTGTTTTTCATCGTCGCCGTAGAAGGCATACGTGCTCGCGTGATACTTGTCGGCGATATCGTTGTGAAACGTTTGCACGCGCCTTTGAATCAGATTCGCAAACTTACTCCAGTCTGGGTCAATGGTTTTCTTTCCAGGATCAAGCGGATTGAGCAACCTGTCATCGCACAGACTCCACCACGCGCCGCGCACGGTATAGATTTCGCTGTAGGGATCGGATCGCGGCAACGTGACGAACTGCTCGCCATCCCTGATCTTGAGCCAGCCCATTCCGTATTCGGGACTCGGCAGAAGCTGTAGCGGGCCAGGTGCATTGCCGACCACCGCTGTCATGGTGGCCGCATCCGGCCCTAGTGCGAGACCGGCCAGACCTTCCGTCCCCGTCTTCATACGCTTGTAGGTCGCCGCCGCCCCCGTGGCAGGCATCACGCCATGTACGATGCCGAGCACCTTGTCGCGATTCCCCATCGGCTCCGAGTAGTAACGCGCGACCAGCCCGCCCATCGAATGGGTAACCAGAATCACCTTCTCGCAGCGATAGCGACATTTTTCTCGATAGTACTTCGTGAATTCGTCTATTTTCGCCGCCAGCCGCTCCGCCGATGCCTCGTTGGATTGCAGCCAGTTGTAGCCGACAGCATGAACCGGAAACTGATATCTGTACGACAGGGCCACTTCGTCGTGAGTCAGTGGCGTGACGCCCGGCGCTTCTGCCACGAGGTGCGTCATGAGTTCGGCGCGCAGCCCCGCCCGTCCGTAATCGGTGCCAGCGTGCGCATCATTGAGCGCATTTTCAAGCCAGACCAGCCACTCGCCGTAACTCATGCACGCCACTTCGCCCCACCCGCGGCGCCGCAACTCATCTTCCGTTTGCACCGTGCCGGACGGAATCTTGCCATCGCTGTAAACCTGCGTATTGTCAGGGTCCAGAATGCGTTTGCGATCCGCCGGTTTTTTCGCCATCCACGTCGCAACAGTCGACGTGCTGTCGAGCAGCCATACCGCATCCGGCTGCCCCTTCCGCTTCAGGTTCGATCCCATGACCCCTGGCACAAAAATTACGGGAATAATGCGGTCCGGCACCATGTGGCAAACGGCGATGCTGTCGTCCGGAGCGGATGTCACGGACGAATAGTGCACAGAGCCGTCGGCGCCTAACGTGGGTGGAATGATGCGTTCAACAGTAGCCATGCGAAGTCCTTTCGGTCTGCCTTTGACCGATCGTGTTTAATAGGCAAATGACGGTGCTTGACCCTGCCAAGCGAACGGTAATGAGTGGCCGCTTAGTCACGGTGGATACGCAGTTGCATACCTTCAACGAGCATGCTTCTTTGTAAGTCGGTTTTGCCTTCTGCGTCAGTTATGCCGTGAATTACCGTGCCATCCGCGCGTGTAATGGAAAACTTGCGATTGGCAATGGGCGCTCTGTCAAACGGCCACGTGAGGGCAAAGTGCTCGTCGAATTTCGCGTGGCCCCAGGAGTTCACCGATTCCGCAAAAGTTGCCTTGCCCTTTTTCTGGACCGTAATGGTCTTGATGAACAGGTCGAACGGCCCGCCCAGCGTAATGCTGCCGTCCTTGAGCTGGATGAACGCGCCGCCGCATTCAAGAATGAGTTCCTTCTTCGCCACGATGTGGACGCTGCCGTTGACGCTGGCAACGTTCACATCCTTGTCCGCGATCAATGACATTGCGTCGCCCTGCGCCTGAATCTCGACGGGGCCTTTGGCCGCAAAAATCTTGATGCCGAACTTCTGCGCGAATAGCGATATCTTTTCGCCCGCCGCGACCGTGAAGCGTTTCAGCACACTCCAGTCGGCATTTTTCCTGGCTACGGCCGAAATGTTGTCCTGCGCCGAAAGCTGCATGCCGCCGCCCGTGACGATGCCCGCCGACGCAGGCGTGCTCATCAGCAGGCCCGGCTTTTTCAGGCCGTCGAGATCATCCTTCATCTGCTGCTGCGCGTCGGTGTCGGCAGGCTCGGCCTTCGCGCTCGCGGCCGATGCGGCGAGCGCCTTTGCGGTTGCCAGCGCGCTTTCCAGCTGCGCAATGGTCTCCTGCATGTCGAGCTGCTTGCCGCTGGCGCCGGGACGGTCATACGCCGTGACCATTATTCCCTTACCCGCGCGATTCACCCCGTAACCGGATGTGCGAAGCTCATGCCCTTCGCCCCGGTATTCGAGCTTGTTATTGACGAGGTAGCCGAGATTCAGTTGCGACTTGCCCGAGTGTTCGGTGCTGAGCTTGACGCCTTCCTGGCCCTCCCAATCCTCCATGCGCAGCTTGTTGTTCTTCTGCGTGCGGATCGTGTTGCGCGAGAGCCAGCGACGGTCGTTCGTCACCAGGTCGCGCGCCTGGCTGTGGTGATGGAAAGCCGTGATTTCCGGTTTGTCCGGGTCGCCGTCCCTGAAGGAGATGACTGCTTCGTCATTATCCAGCGCGACGAAGTGCATGCCGGTTTGCAGTTTGCCCGCGAAGGGTTTCGCCAGGCGCAGCGGCACGCTCTCACCGCCATTGAGCCAGCTTCCGAAGTCGGCGTCGAGCCGTACCACGTAGTAGCCCGCCGCGTTCAGATAGCCATAGGTGTATTTGTCCGGGCTGCAAATCCGCCCGCTGAGTGTGCCGCTTACCCTGGCCCATTTTTCCGGCTCCAGTTCCAGACGGAAACGGCGGTCGGCGGGAATCGCCCTGAAGGTGTTCGACCAGGCCTGGTCGCGCGCGCTGCTGTGCGTGATCTCGATAATCACCATGCCTTTGGGCGCATCGGGCAGCACGATATCCGTTTCGAGTACGCTCGCGCACTGCAATGCCAGCACATTGCTCCCGCCTTCATAGACCACCTGGCGGGCAATGGCCGCTTCGTGGCGGAGCTGCGCCTCCCACTTTGCCCCCGCCTGGTCGAGGTGGTTCGTGCCATAGAGGTAGGGCTGGCCGTAGGTGATCGGGTCTCCTGGCGCGACATTCGCCGTGTCGCGCAAACGCTCCCAGGCGCTTTCGGGGTTGTAGTCTGCCACGATGAACGATTGCGGCACCGTCACGGTATGGGTCCGAATCTCGTTTCGGCGGGATCGATTCTGGCGGCGCTGCCATCGGTCATGATGTTCTTTGCGATGCAGAAGCATTTCGTCGCGGGCCTGACGTTTGGCGCGACGAAGGGGTGATGCTGTTCACGCGTGGCGCTGCCGCGTAGAGAAGGGTTGAGGGATTCCATGCCGGATTTCAACGGGTCTACGACCTCGGCCCCGAGCAAGCGCCGCGCTGCCGGAGGCGGCGTAACGGGCATCAGAACGTCAGGCTGATGCGATGACCTCATCCGCCTGAACGAAGTGCCATTGCCGGAACTCCGGGTCGTAAAGCGCGAACTGGTCAAAACCGGGGTTCGCGCGATCCGCTTCCATCGTCGGCGCGTCCCGCCACGCCTGATGCGCCAGCGCCCGCAGGTCGCGTTCACTCCAGTCCGAGAAGGTATTCACTGTTTCGTTCCAGGCAAACAGCCCTGCCTGCTCATGAATTTCATCAACCAGACGCAGCAGCCCGCCTGGCAGTTTCCGTACAGTGCCCCCTGACTCCAGTTCAGGCGAGGTGGACAGCACGGCATCCGGCATGCCGTCCGGGCGAATCAGCAGTTTGCCGGAACACGCCCGCCACGCGACATGAACGCAGGCGATCACCGGCCGGTCGCCTGGTGTACCCCCCGCTTCCGGCCGCAGCGCATCGACCGGATGGATGACGATGGATTGTTCTCGCCCAACAACGACTGCGGGATTACGCGAAATATCAAGCAGTGCATCGAAAGGCGACGGGTAGCAGCGCAGCGCCACCTGTCCATCCGACAATTCGCTGCCGTGATAGCGGCGTTCTCCATCGTCCTTCTCGAACATGATCACGTAGGCAACCGGGTCCCGCGTGCGGAATGTGCCCATTCACTATCCTCCCAGTATTTGCACTGTTCGTGGCTTTGTTATGTTGGCGGTTTCGCCAAAACAAATGAAATCAATCATTGCTTACTCGCTGCCGGGAAGGGGTTCACGAGGTCGGCGGAGTGGACCCAGCCGGTTGTTATTCGGCCTGGATTCTCGACATTCATTCGCGGGTCCGCGAAACGGACTAAAGAAAACTGGTCATGCGTCTGCAATACGATGACGCCGTTCCATTTTGTTAGATACCCCTTTCGCATAGTAAATTTTCCGTCATGGTAGTCATATAAATACGACTTTTCTTTTACAAGGCAAATGCCGATTGCTGGAATTTCCTTTTCAGAATAATAGCTGGTGGCACGAAAATCATTGGGATCGAAAGTGAATGTTCCCGTCGCATTCTCACATCCTGCCTGGGCGGTTGCCGTCTTGACTATCCATTCATTCTCGCGGCGGTATAAATTTCCGTCGATATCAAATGTCCGATCTCGATTGGAAAATTCAAACGAGTTTTCGCCTGGCGCGAATGTTGATAATTTTGTTTCTGTATATCCCGTGGCTTTCGAAGTCTGTGATTCTCTTCCATTTTGAAAAAAGAAAAAAAGACACGAAAACTTTGCATTTTCCCCGTCATAAAACCCGGAAACAACCTCACCATCACGAAATCCGATCAAATTTGGTTGATCAAATAACACAGCCTTGCCAGCATATGCGCTTGCAATCGATAGATACAATCCTGCAATGCTCACGATGAATTTATTTGAATTGATCATAATATTTTGCCAAGTTGCTTGCATAATTTGGGTTCTTAGTACGCCAGCTCGTGCCATTGTATGCATCCGCGACTTGTCCCCAATTATGAGTCTGCAGACCTTTGACGCAGTTTGGTTTGACATTTTTCATGAACGCAACAAATATCTCCGCTTGCCCATCCGTGCCCGAAATAAATTTATTAACAAACTCAAAAATCGTTGTACATTCACACGAAGAGTAATACTCGCCCAAAATCTGAAACCCTCCCCAAGAGCAAGCCATCAAAGCCACTTCAAAATCAAGTTTCGCGGCCCGGACTAGCTTCTCATATTGATGCAACCCACTAGGCCCGTAATTATCTCCACTCGAAAAGCAAAGCTCTGGAAAGCCTGGATATGGATTTTCGACAGGAGCAGTCTTCTTCTTTCCTCGCTGTTTATTCGCTCCGCCTTCACTTCTATCACTCGCGTTTCGCTTTTTTACCGCAAGATCAAAAAAATGTCGTCGCTCGTACAGTATCGCCGGAAGGCCATTCTCCAAATAAGGGTGACCTTGTGACTCCTGCTCAACAATCGCCTTGATAGCAGCAACCTCAACATTCAGTTGAGTTGCCATATTTTTATACTGATCTTCAGAAAACGTCGCTGGATTCGGATAATTTAGTCTGGACCCAAGGACATTCAGCACAACCGTTCTTGGCGCTCCAGTGTCTACCACCTTGTAATGGTGCTCGATGGTAATCTTCGTTTTCTTCTTGTGGGTCCGTTCATCTTCCGTCACCTCCTTCTTGCGCGTCGGAAAATCTTTTTTGACCTCACCCTGCTCGGTTACTTTCTGCGACCAGCCAATGTATGGGCCAAAATCCTTAACGAGGCGTTCGATGGTCATGACCTCGCCTTCCTTCACAACCGGCAAATCCAGATCCTGCTCAAGTTCATCCTTCGGCGTCAGCTTCGTCGTCGCTTCCAGGTGATACTCGGGACTGACAACGGTGAACGCGCTGATATCCTTTTTGGGCGTCACTGTCGCCTTCAACGCGTACTTCCCACTCCGGTTCTTTACCCAGACAGCAATTGGCTGGTTACGCGCGGCGTTCTGGATTGTCACGGCATATCCGTTAGCGTCTGTAACCACTTCCGCCCTGTTGCTTACCGTTGGCGCGGAAGCATCCGGCGCGGATGCCGATGCTCCACCAAGGACCGACGCTGCCTCCGCCGCAGACGCTTCACTAGGTGCGTATCTTCTGCTCAACCAGGGGCCGTCGCTGCCCTCCGCAGACCCAAATTTCCATTCAGGCGCTTGCGGTGCGCCCGCCCCTGCCTTAACCAGTACCGACAGTCCTTCAATCGGCTTTTTCAAGGTATCCCTGAACACGATTGTCACTTCCACAAAGGGCGACGGTGCAGCCCTGGTAGGGGCGGAAGCGGGAGCGTGATGCGGATGTGCCATTTATTCGCCTTGACAAGTCACTTTAAAAGAGAAGGTAGATATTCAAACCTGCGCCGGATCGTTTTCAGGTTCTTCATGGTCGTAGGCGTCTTCGACCACGCTCCAATTCCCGGCGCCAATTTCACACCTGACCTTTACCGATTCCGCTGTGCTGACGCTAAACGTCGAGCCTTCGACCAGCACGCCCTGCTGCTTGAGTGTGCCATCTGGCAGGTAGACACGGTACGGCTGGCTATTGAGAGCCAGTCCATCCCCCAGATTGGCGGCAACCGTACTCGCATCAAACGTCTGCGTATACAGTTCGTCCGCGTTCTGCTCAATTGGCACAGGCGGAAGCGATACGGGATTGCGCATCGATGCCTTGCCTTTCTTCTGCACCGTGATCGTCTTGATGAACAGGTCGAGCGGGCCACCCAGGGTGATGCTGCCGTCCTTCATGTGGATGAACGCACCGCCGCATTCGAGGATCAGTTCCTTCGCCGCGGACAGGTTGACCTTTCCATTGACGCTGGCAACGGTCACATCCTTGTCCGCAATGAATGACATGGCATCGCTCTGCGCCTGGAACTCCACGGGACCTTTCGCCGCAAAAATCTTGATGCCGAACTTCTGCGCGAACAGCGATATCCTTTCGCCCGCCGCGACCGTGAATCGCTTGACCACGCTCCAGTCGGCATTCTTTCCGGCCACTGCCGAAATGTCGCCCTGCGCCGACAACTGCACGCCGCCGCCCGCGACAAGCGCCGCCGACGCGGGCGTGCTCATTAGCAGGCCTGGATTTTTCAGGCCGTCCAGATCGTCCTTCATCTGCTGCTGCGCGTCAGTGTCGGCAGGCTCGGCCTTCGCACTGCTGGCGGTTGCGGCGAGCGCCTTGGCAAGCTCCAGCGCGCTCTCAAGCTCGGCCATGGTCTCCTGCATGTCGAGCTGCTTGCCGGTCGCGCCGGGACGGTCATAGGTCGTGACCATCATGCCTTTGCCTGCGCGAAGCGCCCCCCAGCCCGACGATCTCAGCTCATACCCTTCGCCCCGGTGTTCGAGCTTGTGATTGACGAGGTAGCCGAGATTCAACTGCGACTTGCCCGAGTGTTCGGTGCTGAGCTTGACGCCTTCCTGGCCCTCCCAGTCTTCCATGCGCAGCTTGTTGTTCTTCTGTGTGCGGATCGTGTTGCGCGACAGCCAGCGCCGGTCGTTCGTCACCAGGTCGCGCGCCTGGCTGTGGTGATGGAAAGCCGTGATTTCCGGCTTGTCCGGGTCCCCGTCCCTGAAGGAAATCACGGCTTCGTCGTTATCCAGCGCAACGAAGTGCATGCCGGTTTGCAGCTTGCCTGCGAACGGTTTCGCGAGACGTAGCGGCACACTCTCACCGCCGTTGGGCCAGGTGCCAAAGTCGGCATCAAGGCGCACCACGTAATAGCCCGCCGCGTTCAGGTAGCCATAGGTGTACTTGTCCGGACTGCAAATACGTGCGGACAGCGTTCCCGGAATTTTTGCCCAGGTTTCGGGCTTCAGTTCCAGCCGGAAACGCCGGTCGGCAGGGATCGCCTTGTAGCTGTTGGTGTAGGACGCGTCGCGCGCGCCGCTGTGCGTGACCTCGATCACGACCTGACCTTTGGGCGCATCGGGCAGCACGATATCCGTTTCGAGTACGCTCGCGCACTGCAACGCAAGCACGTTGCTCTCGCCCTCATACACGACCTGGCGCGCAATCGCCGCCTCATGCCTAAGCTGCGCCTCCCACTTGGCCCCGGCCTGGTCCAGGTGGTTCGTGCCATAGAGGTACGGCTGGCCGTAGGTGGTCGGGTCGCCTGGCGCGACATTCGCCGTGTCGCGCAAACGCTCCCAGGCGGCGTCCGGGTTGTAGTCGGCGACCATGAACGATTGCGACACCGTCACGGTATGGGTCCTGATGGCCGTGACGGCTTCCACCCCGTCCGCTTCGAGTCCCGCCGCCTCGCGATAAGGCACAATCCGTTGCGGCTCGTCGTAGCGGTAGTGGTCGATGTCATCGGCAAAAACGGTCATGTCGCCATGTTCCGTTTCCACGATATAGCTGTAGATGCCCGCCTTCTGCATCAGCATCTGGACATAGGCCAGATCATTCACCTGGTACTGGAAACGCCACGCATGAACCGGATACTGGCGGCGCAGGCGGAACGTCATCAGGTGAGCCGGGATACCGTGCCGGCCCAGGACGGCCTGGATGATCTGCGGTGTCGTGAGGTGCTGGTAAGGCTGGGTGGTCGTGACGGCCTCAAGCCGTCCGAAGTGCGACTTCAGGACAACTTCGTAATTGACGAAATCCTTCGTGGTCTGCACCGTCGAGAAGCGCGCGATGAATCCCGAGAACTTCCGTACGGTCCCGTCCACGGCCACGATGGTGAACACCGCATCGAGGTTGAGATAGTCAGAGCGCAGCAGTTGCTGCGGGTGGGTCAACTCGATATGGACGACGTTGGGTTCGCCCATCGTCTCGGTGGCCGTGAACGAAACGACCGATAAGGCTGACGCGCTGTCGGTGCCTGGCACCGACAGGTGGTACGCCTGGCGTCCCGTGATACCCTGGCTTAACGGGTCGAATTCTGCCACTCCCTGCTCCTTGAAAAGACCAGCGACACAGCATTGGCTGCAAAACCCGTTAACTAACCATTTAGATTTCGCGAGGTCAACGGAAACAATGTGAGATAGGCGCATCTTGACAATCATTAAAGAAAATCCGGCACATGTGATTCATTGCGCATCAGAACGGCTCCGGTCGCCCTCGCCTGGCAAGCGACTTGACACTTCCTGCCGCCTGTCAAAGAAAAACAAGACAATCAGCACGACACCCAGCAACAAGGCGCAGGCGTCGCGGGGGATCGCTTTTCTTCATGTTGTGTCCTTCTTTTTTCGTTGGAGTAAAAGAAGGCCCGCCCGTTGCCGCAAAGATGGGGGGCGGGCACAGTGGCAGGGGTGGAAGACCGGCGTTGAAAACAAACCGGCAGACGCTTCCGGGTCTCCCTGCCACGGCCCGCCCACAGATAGACAGACGCACGAAGGCAGACGCACACCTGCATAGGCAGGCGTGCGGGTTTCAACTCTTCAGGCTTCCACACCTGAGCCGTCGCTGTTTTGACGGCGTTGCGATTAACGACCCGGCGCTGCCGACGCCGTCCGTCAACATGTGGGTCAAGGGCCGCGGCACCGACTCGTATCGCAGCAAGCCGCGCGTGATGGGCGAAAAGTTCAGCCTGCTGCATCAGTACATGTACGTGAACGCGTGGTGGGACAAGCTCGGCTTCAACGGCAAGGCGCCGCTGTCCGACACCGACATGCAGTCTTACCTCGACGCTTTCCCGCACTACACGCTGACCTGGTACAACCAGCCGAGCGATACCGCGCATCCGTATAGCGCCGCGCTGATCACGGTGCGCGACGGCAAGCGCGTGATCAACCTGAACCTGAGCCAGGCGCCCGACTACAACTCGTACACGCCGTACTATCCGGCGCCGTTCTCGGACAATCTCGCGTATGGCACGACTGACCTCGGCTATGCGCTGATGATTCCGCAGGTCACGTACAACGGCAAAACCTATATCCCGGTCACGTACTACAGGAATCTGAACGTGCAGGAAACCAATGGTCAGGTGGTCGTCACGTTCGACACCGCGAAGTTCAGGCAAGCGGCCAAGAACGCGTTGTACACGACGGCGAATAGCGACGGCTACTCGGTCAGCTACACGAATAGCCCCGCGACGAACTACGCCGCCATGGATTTCGATAGTTGCGCGCCGTCACAGTTCGATACGGTGAACGGTGCGACGAACCCGCTGTCGACCACGCCGATTGGACAGTTGCACTCCAACTTCGCCTGTACGACCAACCCGTTCGCGTTGTCGGGCGGCGCCAGCCGTACGCTGACGTGGACGCTGAAGTACGCTGATCCGGCCTGACAGCGGCAAGCGCCTTCCTTCCTGTTTTCAGGCTGGAAGGCCTCGTTCGATGGTTGATACGGGTAGCAGCCATACCGGTAGCAGAACTTGGACTTCGCGAGCGAAGTCGGCGAAGGCAAGCGGCCTCTCGATAGTGCGCGCGCGGCGTTGAATGCCGTTATGCAGCGGGTCAACCCGGCGTCAGCTGAAAAGCGCTGATCGAGAAGTCAGCGTGCGAGCAGCGGTTCGCCACGCCGAAAAAAAGCCCGCTTCCGCGGGCAACCCTTCTCTACGCGGCAGCGCCACGCGTGAACAGCATCACCCCTTCGTCGCGCCAAACGTCAGGCCCGCGACGAAATGCTTCTGCATTGCAAAGAACATCATGACCGATGGCAGCGCCGCCAGAATCGATCCTGCCGAAACGAGATTCCACGCGGTCGTCCACTGCCCTTTCAGCGCGGCCACGCCGACCGTGATCGGCGCGGCGTCATCGCCTTGCGTCAGACACAAGGCCCAGAAATAGTCGTTCCACACGAACGTGAACACGAGGATCGCCAAAGCCGCGAGCGCCGGACGAATCAGCGGCAGCACGATCCTGAAAAACACGGTCCACTCGTTCGCCCCTTCGATGCGCGCCGCCTCGACCAGCTCGAATGGCAGCTGCTTGATGAAGTTGCGCAGAAACAGCGCGCAAAAGCCGGTCTGGAACGACACATGAAACAGAATCAGCGCGCTCACGGTATTGAACAGACCGAGTTGCAACGACAGATCCCGCACCGGAATCATCAACACCTGAATCGGCACGAAGTTGCCCGCGACGAACGTCGCGAACAACGTCGAATTGCCGCGAAAGCGATAGATCGCCAATGCAAAGCCCGCCATCGCCGCGAGTGCGATCGAGCCCACTACGGAAGGAACCGTAATCAGCACGCTATTCCAGAAGTAATGCAGCATCGGCGACGTCGTCAATGCCTCGCGATAGTTATCGAACATCGCGAAGTGCTTCGGCCATCCCCAGTAATTGCCCTCGCTAAGTTCTTCGGTCGAACGCACGGACGTGACCAGCACCGCGATCATCGGCAACAGCCAGATCACGAGTGCAATCGGCAACGTCAGTTTGTATGCGCGGCGCGTGGCCGGCTTCCATTTGTCGATTGAAATCGGAAACATCAGCGGCTCCTCATTGCTCGGCGCGCAGCATCCGCCGCAAGTGATAGACGATGTACACGAGCATGATGCCGAACAGCACCACCGCGATCGCCGCCGAATAGCCGATGCGGTAGTACTTGATCGCCTGGTCGTACATGAAATAGGCGAGCACCGTCGAGCTTTCGAACGGACCGCCGCCCGTCATCACCGAAATCAGATCGAAGCTGCGCAGCGCGCCGATGATCGTCACGACGATCGCCATGAACGTCGTAGGCCGCAACTGCGGCAGGATGACATGCCAGAGCATCGACCAGCCCTGCGCGCCTTCCATTCGCGCAGCTTCGATCTGCTCGGCGTTCAACGTGGTCAAGCCGGTCAGATAAAGAATCATGCAGTACGCGGTTTGCGGCCACAGCGCCGCGAACACGATGCCGAGCGTCGCATAGCGCGGATCGCCGAGCACCGGCACGCCGTGGCCGAGCATCATCGCGAGCAGGCCGAAGGTCGGATCGTAGAACCATGAAAAGATCAGTCCGACCACGACGCCCGACAACACGAATGGCGCGAAAAACAGCGACTTGACGATGCGGATGCCCGCCACCGCCTGATTCAGATACAGCGCGACGGCGAGGCCCGTCGGCGGTGCGAGCAAAAACAGCACGAGCCAGATCAGGTTGTTCTTGAGCGCCGTATAGAACGTGGGCGTATGGACCAGCTCGATGTAGTTCGCGAGGCCGACGAAGGTCGGCTCGGTCATCCCATCCCAGTTGAAGAAGCTCAGGCGGATCGTCGAGAGGATCGGCCACACCACGTACACGGCCACCATGAAGCAGGCCGGCGCGAGAAACAGGAACGCGGCGCGCCGCTGCCGCCGTGCGGTCGGCGTGGGGCCGCGCCGGCGCGACGCGACGGACGCGCCGCTCAGCGCACCGCCCGACGCCGGCAAGCCCGAGCCGCCGGGTTCAACAGGACCATCGACGCTATGACGGCTGACGGAATGCGACACGATCAATCTCCCGATCCAATCCGATGCATCGGGCAGCGGCCTTGCGGCCGCCGCCGCTCACTTCTTGTAGATACGCTGACGCGTCTGCTCGAGCTGCGCGAGGATGTCGTCCAGTTTCGACGGATCGGAGACGAACTGCTGCATCCCCTTCATCCCTTCATCGGCCATTTCCTTCGTCATGTCGCGATCGTAGAACTGCGCAATGCCGCCCTTCGTGTTCGACAGGATCTGGAAGCCGATCTTCGAAATCGGATCTTCAGGTTCCGGCGATTTGCTGTTCGCCGACAACGAGCCGAGTCCCTTTGCGAGTTGCGCACCGATCTGAGGCGTCTCGACGAACGCAAGGAACGTGTGTGCATCGGACTTGTTCTTCGCTTTCGACGGAATATGCAGCGATTCGACCGGTCCATCCTCGGCGGTCGGCACCTTGGAGTCGATGATCGGGAACTGGAAGTACCCCATTTGCGGCTTCACGTTCTCCGGGAAACCCGCCGCAATGAACGTCCCCATCAGCATCATGGCCGCCTTGCCCTGGAACAGGAACGGCTGCACCGCGTCGAGATCGTAGGACAGTGAATTGTTGATGAAGTAGCCGTCGTCGATAAGTTGCTTCCACGTCGTATAGACCTTCTTCACGCGCGGATCGGTGTACGGAATTTCGCCGGCCATCAGCTTCTGGTGAAACGCATTGCCGTTCAGGCGCAGATCGAGATAATCGAACCAGCCGGCCAGCGTCCAGGCATCGCGGCCCGCCACCGCGATCGGCGCAATGCCGGCGGCCTTCAGCTTTTTCGCGGCGTCGAGAAACTCGTCCCACGTTTTCGGCTCGCCCTTGATGCCGGCCTTCTCGAACAGGTCCTTGCGATAGAACATCCCCCACGAGTAGTACACGGTCGGCGCGGCATACTGCTTGCCCTTGTACGACGATGCTTCCTTCGTCGACGCATACATGTCGTTCCAGCCGTTCTTCTGCCAGTCGCCGGTCAGATCCTCGAACAGGCCACGCTGCGCGTAATACGCCATACGCTCGCCGTCGTGCCAGTTGACGATATCTGGCGCGACAGTCGAAAGCCAACCCGGCAACTGAACCTTGTAGGCTTCCTCATCGATGAACGATACCTTCACGTCGACCCCGGGATGCGCCTTCTTGAACTCGTCGACCACCTGCTGCCAAACCGCGCGCTGGCCCGCGCCCTTGTATGCGATGTTCAGCGCGAGCGTGCCCGCCTGCGCGGTGCCGACGACCGAGGTCCCCGCGGCAACCGCGGCCAGCGCGAGCGCCAACAGAATCTTGCGTGGTTTCAGTTTCATCCTGACTGTCTCCTTCATTCCATGGTTTTTACGTCGTTGTCGCTTCTATATCGAATGACTGCGTGGAATCGCCAAGGCCGGACTTCTATTGCGAGCGGTAGACCGCTACCCCTTGCGGCGCCACCTCCCGGGAGCCGATCACGAATGCGTCGTCGGAAATGTCGTCGAGCGTGTGGGTTCGATCGCCATAGTTGAACACATACGTCAGTCCGCCGCGACGGCTGATGCGCACGCTGTCGCCGAGTGCCTGCGTTTCGAGGCCCGCTTCCTGCGCGATACGCGCGAACAGGCGCACGGTCAAGGCGTCGTCGAACAGGCTCGCAAAGTAGTGATACGCGCCGCTTCGCACGTACGCGGGGTGACCGTCCGCGAAACGCGCGCGCACGTCGAATGAAGATGATGCATCGCTGTCGATGAAATCGCGCCAGTGTCGCGCGAAGCCCTCGGCGGCACCGCCCTGCTGTTCGAGCACCACCGCTTCGGTCACGTTCGGCCGCATCGATTCGACGCGCCACACGCGCAGCGGCAGCACCGACGTCAATGCGCCAGGCGGCAGATTCGCCGGAATCCGCAGCTCGCGCGTCTTCGAGCCGGTGCGTGGACCGAACACGACCTGCGCGCCCGAGCGTGCGAGACGTTCGGCGAAATCGTCGGGCACGACCGGCAGTGGCGGCACGACGACGAGGCTATAACCATCGAACGATGCATCGGCCGGTACGACATCGACGTCGAGTCCGAGCGCGCGCAAAGCCGAGTAGTACTCGAATGCGAACCGCGGATAGTGAAAGTCCGCGCCCTGCGGATGAATCTCGAACAACCACTTCGCTTCATAGTCGTAGACGAGCGCGACTTTCGAGCGGATCGACGCATTCGCGTCGGCACTCGCGGCGAGCACCGCGTGAATTTCCGACGCCACCCGCGATGCTTCATTACCGCCGACGTCGAGCCGGTTATCGGGCGTATTGAGGCCCGCATGCATCTGCTCCTGCGCGAACGGCGCCTGACGCCAGCGGAAATACGACACGCAGCCCGCGCCGTGGGCGAACGCTTCCCAGCTCCACAGCCGCACCATGCCCGGCAGCGGCGCCGGATTCCACTGCGCCCAGTTCACCGGTCCCGGCTGCTGCTCCATCACCCAGAACGGCAGCTTCGACATGCCGCGATACACGTCGTGATTGAACGACGCGAAGTCCGGATGACCAGTGCGCAACCAGCGCGCCTTGATGTCCGGCGCGAACCACTGCTCTTCTAGCGCGCCGAGCGGATAGCTGTCCCACGTTGCGACGTCGAGATCGGCCGCGACCTTGTAGTGATCGAACTCGGTGAAGAGCTGCATGAAGTTGTGCGCGACCGGCCGCCCCGGCGAATGCGCGCGAATGATCTCGACCTGCATACGGTTGTAGCGCGCCACTTCGTCGGATGCGAAGCGCCGGTAGTCGAGACGATGCGAAGGATGCGCCTCGGTCACCGTGCCGACCGGCGCGTCGATTTCTTCGAAGCCGCGGTACTCCATGCTCCAGAACACTGTGCCCCACGTCTCGTTCAACGCCTGGATCGTGCGATAACGCGCCTTCAGCCATTCGCGAAAGCGCGCGACCGCGGCCGGCGAATAGCTGACCACCGTGTGATGACAGCCAAATTCGTTATCGGTCTGCCAGAAAGCGACCGCCGGATGATTGCCGTAACGCTCGGCCACCGCCGTGCAAATACGACGCGACGCCTCGAAATACGCGGGCGACGAGAAGTCGTAATGACGCCGCGAGCCGAACCCGCGCGGACGTCCATCGGCGCCGACCGGCAGGATGTCCGGATGACGATCGATCAGCCACTTCGGCGGCGTCGCGGTCGGCGTACACATGACGACCTTCAGGCCAGCCGCGCCGAGCACGTCGACGGCGCGATCGAGCCAGCCCCAGTCGTATTCGCCGGGAGTCGGCTCGATCCGGCTCCAGGCGAATTCCGCAATCCGCACCTGCTCGATGCCGAGCGCTTTCATCCGGCGCGCATCGTCGTCCCACATCGACTCGGGCCAGTGCTCCGGGTAATAACAGACTCCAAGACGCATCCCTATGTCCCCAATGTTTTTCAAGCGTAGTGTTCGACGGATTCGAGCGACGCGGCCGCGAAACCGTCCTCGGTAAACAGATGACAGGCCGTGGACGGCACCCGCAGGCTCGCGCGATCGCCTGGAGCGAGGCGCGTGTTGCCGGGCGCCTTGGCGATCAGAACGGCGCCGCCGGGTTGATCGAGGTGCACGTAGCTGTGTTCGCCAAGCTGCTCGACGAGCGATACGGTGCGCGCGAGCGCGCCGTCTTGCGACACGCCCTCATTCGTCGTGGCCGCTGCATCGACGAACTCGAGATGCTCGGGACGCACGCCGAGCGTGACCGGCTGCGCTGGCTGCAATCCGGCGCTGCTGACCGGCACGCGCACGTTCTCGCCGGTGTGATCGAGCGTGACGAGCACGCCCTGCGCATCGAGTGACGCCACCTTGCCCGGCAGGAAATTCATTCGCGGCGAGCCGATAAAGCCGGCCACGAAGCGGCTTTTCGGGCGGTGATACAGCTCGAGCGGGGCGCCGATTTGCGCGATGCTGCCGTAGCGCTCGGTGTCCTTGCCCGAATGCAGCAGCACGATCTTGTCGGCGAGCGTCATCGCTTCGATCTGATCGTGCGTCACGTAGACCACGCTCGCCTTCGCAAACTGCTTATGCAGACGCGCGATTTCGACGCGCGTTTGTCCGCGCAAGGTTGCATCGAGATTGGACAGCGGTTCGTCGAACAGAAACACGCCGGGCTCGCGAACGATCGCGCGGCCGATCGCGACGCGCTGCCGCTGCCCGCCCGACAGCGCCTTGGGCTTGCGCTCGAGCAGTGCCTCGAGTTGCAGGATGCGCGCGGCTTCGCGCACCTTGCGCTCGATTTCATCCTTCGGGGTCTTCGCGAGTTTCAGGCCGAACGCCATGTTCTCGAACACGCTCATGTGCGGAAACAGCGCATAGCTCTGGAACACCATCGCTACGCCACGCTGCGCGGCCGGCACGTCATTGACGATCTTGCCGCCGATCGACAGGTCGCCGTCGGTCACATCTTCGAGTCCGGCGATCATGCGCAGCAGCGTGGACTTGCCGCAACCTGAGGGGCCGAGAAACACGCAGAACTCGTTTTCGCCAATGTCCAGATCGACGTTGCGAATCACCGGCGCACCGTCGCCATATGCCTTCTGCACGCCTCGTAACGAAATGCTCGCCATTGCATCGACTCCGTGATTTAATCGGCGCGAAGTCGGAGATTAAGCGCTTAATCAGCGTGACCGAAAAATCGATCGCAAGCGATCGTTGGGTCTGTCTCCGATATCGTTTTGTACCTTGGTTTGACGACAGATGTTGCCGCGCCTCGCGCCGCGACGCAAATGTCGGACAGCCATCCCAAATACTGACCATATCATGCCCACACTCAGCGAAGTCGCGCGTCATGCCGGCGTCACGCCAGCCACGGTGTCCAACGTGCTGCGCAATCGCGGCCGCGTTGGCGAAACGACCCGGCAACGTGTGCTCGAGGCAGTCGCGGCGCTCGGCTATCGCCCGCATCTCGCCGCGCGCGCGCTCGCCGAGGGCCGTGCGCCGACGCTCGCGCTGATGGTGTCGAGCATCGCGAATCCGTTCTATCCGGAGTTCGCGCTCGCGGTCGAACGCGCTGCGCGCACGAGCGGCCACTTCGTGATCATCTGCAATACCAACGACGATCCGCTAAGCGGCCGCGCGTACCTCGACCAGATCGCCGGCACCTTGTCCGAAGGCGTGCTTGTGACCAACGCGAACCTCGATTTCGCCGATCTGCACAAGACCGAAGCGCGCGGCACGCCGGTCGTGCTGTGCATGTGGGAGCGGCCCACCGAGCCGCCCGGGCTGCCGTGCGTCGCGGTCGATTTCCGGCTGGCCGGCCAACTGGCCGGCGAGCATCTGCTCGAGCTCGGGCATCGGCGCTTTGGTGCGATCGTCGGCAGCAAGGCGTCGGGCATTCACGCGGCGCGCTACGAAGGTTTCGTCGACGCGTTGCGCGCGGCCGGTGTGACGAGAAATCGCGTGCGGCACGCGCTCGACACGATCCACGGCGGCTACCTGGCGGCGCGCGCGCTGCTCGAAGCCGATCCGCAACTAAGCGCGATCTTCGCGACCAACGATTTGCCTGCGCTCGGCGCGATGCACGCGGCCGCGGATCTCGGCCTGCGCGTGCCGGACGATCTGTCCGTGATCGGCATCACCGACATCCAGCTCGCGCGCGAGTCGCGCCCCGCACTGACGACGGTGGCGGTGCCGACGGTCGAGGTCGCCGGACTTGCAGTGGAACTGCTGCGCGAGCTGATCGAGACTTCCTACGGACAGCCGGGACGCGCCGCGCGGGACCTGCCGGCGCACGTGCCGATGCGGATTTCGTCCGAGCTGAAGCTGGTCGTGCGCGCATCGACGGCCGCACCGCGTTCGCGTTGATGTGGCGGTTACAGCCGCGCCGCAACGTTGCAGTCCGTAGCAGTTGGACCAGGCTCGGCCAGCTTGCCGCGCGTCAACTCGCGTGACGGGGCCGGCGCGCACCGACCGCCAACGCAATGCAGGCCAATACCGCGGAAACCGCCGCGAACGCGACGTTCGCCCACAAATGTCCGACCCGGGTCGACAGCAGCGCTATGCCGACCGCCGGCAACGAGTTGCCGGTGTAACAGCAGAGCAGATACGCCGATAGCAATTCGGCGCGTTGGTCCGCGGGCGCGATCCGGTTGATCTCCTGCAAACTGCCGCGAAACCCGAGCGCCGCGGCGATGCCGCACAGCGCCGTCGCCGCGCTCAGCACTACGATCGACGCGGCAACCTGCGCCCACAGCAGCAACGCGAGACTCGGCGGCAACAGCCACAGTCCGGCGAACATCGCGGTGCGAGCGGCGAGTTTCGACGTGACCATCACGGTGATCGTGCTCGCGGCGAACAGTTCGGCGACGAGCGCCCCGCTCAGCGCGGGGCTGTGCAGATGCATGCTGTTCGCGATCAGATTGGGCAACAGCGCCGCGAAAAAGCCGAGCAGCGCGAAGGTCGCGAATGCGGTGACGGCAGGCACGACGAATGCCACGCGCAATTGCGCGGGCACGCCGATGCGTGGCGCGAACGACACCTGTGCAAACGTCCGGGCGCGCGCCTGGACCGTTTCGCATGCGAGCGCCGCCAACGCCGCGGTGACCAGAAGCGTCGACAGATAAACGACGAACACCGTGCGCAATGGCCAGGGCGCGAATTCCGCGAGCAGACCGGTCAGCAGCGGTCCCACTCCGAGCCCAGCCAGATTGACCGCCGCGGCAAGACGGCTGGCGGGCGCCTTGTCGGCGCCGGCGTGCAATTCCGCGATCCACGCGGTCGCCGTCGCGGCACCGACGCCGATCGCAAGGCCGCTCGCCGCTCGGGCGACGAAAAGCCACGTCGCATGCGTGGCGAACAGAAAACACATCGTGCTCGCGATCGCGGCTGCGAGCACGAGCAGACTGACCGATCGGCGCCCGGCCTGGTCGGACACGCGACCGAATAGAAACAAAGCGCCGAGATTGCCGATCACGTAGGTCGCGTACACGAGCGTGATCGTCAGATCGGACAAGCCGAACCGGCGTTGATAGAGCGGATAAAGCGGCGTGACCATCGTGCTGCCCGCGTACAGAACGCCGATCACGAGGGCGGCGGCGATCAGCGATGCGCGGGAGCCGAGTCGTCGCTGCCACCAGTGCGAAGGCATGGGTCTCTCCGAAAGGTTCGCATTCTGTCGAGGCGAGCAAGCGCTGTTCCGCCGCAACCTCTCGCAAACATTCAGCGCCCACCGAAAAAGCGCGTTACGCACCGCGAATTGCGTGGAAAAACCATCGTTTATATTTCAATCAGCTTTCATATGGGCCAGGACTTTCCCCAAGCCGAGAAGCGCCGCTTCGCACTGCAACACAGCGCCAAAGCGTTACCACACAAGGCTATCAGCCTGCACGCGGTTCGCGGCGCGGCGAATTTCCGCGCTTCACATTTCCTTGACGAGCGGTCGCGCGCCTGCTGTACTAAATCAACCAAAGTGATTTAGGCGATTTCCTTCGGACCACATTACGTCGAAGCGCCATCGCCAAACGTCAAGCCCGCAGCTTCGCAGTTTCGATCTATTTGCAGTCCCATACGTCGTTGCCAATAACCGGAGGAGCGTCTCATGAATCTGAATTCCCACAGGCGTCCTGTCGCCAGGACAATCGCGTCGATGTGCGCCGCGGCAGCGGCGCTGTGGTGTGCAAGCGCGAGTCAGGCCGCCGACCAGCCCGTCATCGGCCTGATCACGAAGACCGATACGAACCCGTTCTTCGTCAAGATGCGCCAGGGCGCGGACGCGGCCGCTTCGAAAGACGGCGCGAAACTGGTCACGGCCGCCGGCAAGTTCGACGGCGACAATGCGAGTCAGGTCACCGCGATCGAAAACATGATGACGGCCGGCGCGAAAGCAATCCTGATCACGCCGAGCGACACCAAGGCGATCGTGCCGAGCATCAAGAAGGCACGCGCGGCCGGTGTGATGGTCATCGCCCTCGATACGCCGACCGATCCGCAGGACGCAACCGACGCCCTGTTCGCCACCGACAACTTCAAGGCCGGCGTGCTGATCGGCAAATATGCGAAGGCCGCGCTGAACGGCAAGCCCGCGAAGATCGCCACGCTCGATCTCGCGCCGGGCGTGTCGGTCGGCGTGCTGCGCCACAACGGCTTCCTCGAAGGCTTCGGCGTCAAGGAAGGCGATCCGTCGATCGTTTGCAGCCAGGACACCCGCGGCGATCAGGCGAAAGGTCAGACGGCGATGGAAAACTGCCTGCAGAAAGCGCCCGACATCAACGTGGTCTACACGATCAACGAACCGGCCGCGGCCGGCGCGTATCGCGCTCTGAAGGCAGCGGGTAAGGACAAGGGCGTGATGATCGTGTCGATCGACGGCGGTTGCGAAGGCGTACGCAACGTGAAGGCCGGCGCGATCGCGGCGACCTCGCAGCAGTATCCGCTGAAGATGGCCGCGCTCGGCGTCACCGCCGGCGTCGACTACGCGAAGACCGGCAAGAAGGTGTCCGGTTATCAGGACACCGGCGTCACGCTGATCACCGACAAGCCGATGTCCGGCATCGACAGCAAAGACACGAAGTTCGGCCTCGACAACTGCTGGGGCAACAAGTAACACGCATTGCACAGCGGCCCATTGCGCGTCGCACCGGGCCGCCAATTGATTTGCCGCGTGACCTTCACGTCACGCTCATGTACCGAGGACTGCCATCATGTCGACCCCTTCCGCGCCCGCCGGCCGCCCGCGCCCGTCTTTCACCGAGCACCTGCCGTCGCTGTCCGAAATCGGACCGCTGATCGCGCTGGTACTGGCCTGCGCATTCTTTATCTCGCAGAGCAGCCGCTTTCTATCGTTCCAGAACCTGTCGCTGATCCTGCAACAGACGATGGTCGTCGCGGTCATCGCGATCGGCCAGACACTGATCGTGCTGACCGGTGGCATCGATCTGTCCTGCGGCATGGTGATGGCCTTCGGCTCGATCATCATGACGAAGTTCGCGGTCGTGCTCGGCGTGCCGCCGATCCTCGCGATTCTGTGCGGCATCGGCGCCAGCACCTTGTTCGGCTTACTGAACGGTCTGTTGATCACGCGCATCAAGTTGCCGGCGTTCATCGTCACGCTGGGTACGCTGAACATCGCGTTTGCGCTCACGCAGATCTACTCGAACGCGGAAAGCGTGTCGAACCTGCCCGATGCGATCATGTTCCTCGGCAGCACGTTCAGGCTCGGACCGGCGGAAGTCACGTACGGCACCGTGCTGACGCTGCTGATGTATCTGGCCACGTGGTTCGTGCTGCGCGACACGGTGCCCGGCCGGCATCTGTACGCGCTCGGCAACAACGCCGAGGCCGCGCGACTGATGGGCCTGTCGTCGCAGCGGATTCTGCTGACCGTCTACACGCTTGCCGGCGCGATCTACGGCATCGCCGCGCTGCTGTCGGTAGCGCGCACCGGTGTCGGCGATCCGCAGGCCGGGCAAACCGAGAACCTCGACAGCATCACCGCGGTCGTGCTCGGCGGCACGAGTCTGTTCGGTGGACGCGGCTCGATCGTCGGCACCTTGCTTGGAGCGCTGATTGTCGGCGTATTCCGTAACGGCCTGACGCTGATCGGTGTTTCCTCGGTGTACCAGGTATTGATCACCGGCATCCTCGTGATTCTCGCGGTCGCCGCCGATAAACTCTCGCACCGCGGCCGTTGATCCCGCACAGGAGCCCTCTCATGTTGACCTCCGCCTCCCCTTCCACGTCCGCTCCGATGCCGGTTCTGCAGGCACGCGGGCTCGTCAAACGCTACGGCAACGTGACCGCGCTCGACGGTTGCGATTTCGAAGTGCTGCCCGGCGAGATCCTCGCGGTGATCGGCGACAACGGCGCGGGCAAATCGTCGCTGATCAAGGCACTCTCCGGCGCCACGGTGCCCGACGAAGGCGAGATTCTGCTCGACGGCAAACCGGTCAAGTTCCGCAGTCCGCTCGATGCGCGCGCACAAGGCATCGAGACCGTGTACCAGGAACTCGCCGTCGCGCCGGCGATGAGCATCGCCGAAAACCTGTTTCTCGCCCGCGAATTGCTGAAGCCCGGCTGGCGCGGCTCGCTGTTCAAGATGATCGACAAGCGCCGCATGCTCGAGGAAGCGACCGCGGCCATGAAGGATCTGCAAATCGGCATCCGCTCGATGCGCCAGGCGGTCGAAACGCTGTCCGGCGGCCAGCGCCAGGGGGTCGCCGTTGCACGCAGCGCGGCATTCGCGCGCCACGTGGTGATTCTGGACGAGCCCACCGCCGCGCTCGGCGTGAAGGAAGGCAACATGGTGCTCGAACTGATCCGGCGCGTGCGCGAGCGTGGCCTGCCGGTAATTCTGATCAGCCACAACATGCCGCACGTGTTCGAGATCGCGGACCGCATCCATATCCAGCGGCTCGGCCGGCGCGCGGCGCTCGTCAATACGAAGGATGTGCACATGTCGGAAGCGGTCGCGATCATGACCGGCGCGAAGACAGCCGACGTGAAGGCGATCGCATGACGCGCCGCTCAATCCGCTGAGCCACGAGGCCGGTACACGACAATGGACACCCCCAGCACCAGCAGGCGTTCGCCGGTCAAACGCACGGTCGGTTCGAATCAGGTTGGCATGCGGCAATTCAACGAGCGCATCGTGCTGCAAACGATCCGCTTGCATGGACCACTGCCGAAGGCCGAGGTCGGCCGCCTCACGCGTCTTTCGATGCAGACGGTGTCGATGATCGTCGACCGGTTGATCGCCGACGGCCTGCTCGAAAAGCACGCGCGCCTGCGCGGCAAGATCGGCCAGCCGTCGGTGCCGATCGCGTTGTGCGCGGACGGCGCGTACACGATCGGCATCAAGGTCGGACGCCGCAGTCTCGACGTGCTCGCGATGGACTTCGCCGGGCGCATCGTATGCCGCGACGTATTCGAGTATGCGTATCCCGATCCGCGCGCGCTGTTCCCCGCGCTCGAAACCAAACTCGCGCGCGTGAACCAGACGCTCGGCGCGAAGGCGGACAAGGTGGTCGGCGTCGGTGTCGCCGCGCCGTTGTGGCTCGGCGGCTGGCGCGACTTTCTCGGCGCGCCGCCCGACGCGCTCGACGCCTGGAACGACATCGATCTGCGCGCCCGCATCGCGACGATAACCGGCCTGCCCGTCGAGTTCGCCAAAGACACCACGGCCGCGTGCGCGGCCGAACTCGTGATGGGCCAGGGCCGCGGCATCCACAACTTCCTGTATCTGTTCGTTGGCACGTTCATCGGCGGGGGTCTCGTGATCGACGGACGTCTGCATGGCGGTCCGCACGACAACGCGGGCGCGGTCGGTTCGATCCCGCTGCGCGAAGGCAGCGCACGCAAACCCGCGCGGCAGTTGCTGCACGCGGCATCGGGCTTCGTACTCGAACAACTGTTCAGCGATGCGGGCGCGCCGGCGGCCGCGGCGCATGATCATCGCGCGTTGTCGCCCGAGTTGTGGCGGCATACCGAGCGATGGCTCGACACCGCGTGCCCGGCGATCGCGAACGCGCTAACCAATGCGGCCGCGTTGCTCGATCTCGAAGCCGTCGTGATCGACGGCGAGTTCGACCGGCTATTGCTGCGCGAGATCATTCGTCGCACCGAGCGCGTGCTCGATCGTTTCGAATGGGAAGGGATGGTGCGGCCGCAATTGCTCGAAGGCGCGATCGGCGCCGACGCCCGCGCGATGGGCGGTGCGATTCTGCCGCTATATGCGCATTTCGCGCCGGTTCATGAGCTGTTCCTGAAGCCGGCGGCGTCGGAGACGGGTTATGACGAGCGGTGAGCGATTCACTGCGCGGCAACTTTCGTCGCAGCAGGCGTCGATCCCGCCGGCGCCGCCGTCACGGTTGTTTGAACCGGCTTGTCGAGCAACGGCTGCAACGCCGGTGCCATCGACTTCAGCAACTGCACCGCCAGCGCGCTCGTGAAGTCGTAACGCGCGGCATACGGCTCGTGCACCCATGCGGTCAACGTGCCGTAGAAGCGGTCGCCGAGAGCGAACACGAAGGTCGCGCTGCGATTCACCTTGCGCGACTCGATCAACCGCGCGCCCTTCGCGTACACGTTCAAGCGCTGATCGCCGGTGCCGGTCTTGCCATAGACTTCGAGCGTTTCGCCGTTCGGGAACGTCATGCCTTGCGCGAGACGCCTCGCGGTGCCACCCGTCACGACGTCGCGCAACAGCATCCGCACCTCCCCGGCAATCTCCGGCGACACCTGCTGCTGCGGCGCGACCACCGCGCGCCTGAAATGCGTTTCGTACGGCGTATCTTTCGCGAAGTCGATTTGCGTCAGCGTTTCGGTAGGCACCTTGTTGCCGCCGTTCGCGATCACGCCGATCAGTTGCGCGAGCGCCGCCGGACGATCGCCCGACGCGCCGATCGCCGCCGCATACGACGGCGTCAGCGACGCGAACGGATAGCCGAGCGCTTGCCAAGATTTGCCGATCGCGTCGTAGGCGCGCAGCTCGACCATGCGCTTGATGCGGTGATCCTGGGTCACGTGATAGCGCGTCTTGAACAGCCACGAGTAAGTCGACAGGCGCACGTCCTGGCTCGCGGCTTCGATCTGCGCAAGCGTCGCATCCGGATGCGAACGCAGGTAGTTCAGCGTCCATAGTTCGAGCGGATGCACACTCGAAATATAGCCGCGGTCGTTCAGGTTGAAGCGGTTGATGCCGTACTTGTCGTACAGATTCGCGAGATCTTCGTCGTCGAGCATCGAAGCCGCCGGCGTGTTCTTCAGCGCCGCGTACATCATCCTGTTGAACCACGCGTTCGATTGATCCGGCGCGACGCTGCGCAACGCGGTCGCCACTTTCGGGGGCGACTTGCGCACCCCGAGCAGCAATAGGGTGATCTGCTGATCAGGCGTCTTGCCGTGGTACTTCGTGTAGAAACGCTTCATGTACACGCGGCTTTCCTGATCGGCGAAACGCGTCAGGTACATCTTGCGGGTCGCCGGATCGCCGAGCCATTGCGACGACGGCCCGGTGGTCTGCACCATTTCATAGTGCACGATATCGCGCATCAGTCGCACGAACACGAGGTTCACCGAATGCTGGAACGCGCGATGCACGGTCAGGATGCGGCTATTGTCGTCGGACTCGAAGTTCGCGAAAGTCTGCGCGCCGCCGCCCGTAAAGAACGTTTCGCCCGGGCTCGCCGAGTATTTGCGCTCGACGGCGGCGTCGAGCATAGGCTGCAACGAACGGTCGCGCGTGTGCAGCAGATAGTCGATCGCCCAGCGCGTCAGCCGATCGTTCGGATCGGGCGTGATCGCCTTCAGCTCGGCATTGCTCAGCGATGCGTAACGTGTGTGCAAATCGCTGACGATCTGCAGATACGTGACGACGGTTCGCAGTTTCGCGGTCGAGCCGAGGTTCAGGCGCGCGCCGGAATTGATGTCGAACGGCTGGTTCACGCTATCGGTCTGCACGCGCACGAGGTTCGCGTCGCCGTGCCGCTCGAACAGCGTGAAGCTGTAGGCGATATGCGACGGATCGTCGGACCCGCGCAACATTTCGTAGCCGACGAGACCCGCGGCCTTCGCGCCGTCTTTCGTCGCGGCGGCGGCGAGGCGCTCGGCAACGGCTTGTTGCACGTCATTGTTCAGCGTGCCTGTCGCCTGCACGTCGAGGCGGTCCAGTTCATAGAAACTACGCACGCCGAGCGCGGCGAGCAGATGCGAGCGCATCGACGTGACGGCCTTGCGCGACACGAACGAACCGAGATCCGGTGTGCTGCGCGGCGCGCGATACAGTTCGACGTGCGCCGCCAGCGCCGCGTCGCGCAACTGCTCAGTGATCACGCCGCCACTAGCGAGCAGCCGCAGATAGCTGTCGGTCAGCCGTTCGAGCTCGGGATAGCCGCGCTGCAGAAAAAACGACGGCGCGCGCTGCGCGATCATCAGCGACAGCACTTCGCGAAACGCCAGACCCTGGTCGGGCAGATTTGCATCGGTCGACGGCGCCTTCAGCAGCCGGTTGGTCTCGCGGAAATCGCGCCCATACCAGGCGGCGAGCCCATCGCCGATACCGTTGATTTCGCCGACGCCGGGCTGCGCGGCAAGCGGCACCGAGTTCAGATAATGGACTACGATCTGTTCGCGCGCGGGCAGCGTTTGCGGCCCGTTCAGATAAGCGCGCACCGACGCCGACGCGATTTGCCGCAGCTTTTCCGGCGGCGTCGCGGTGCGGCCCCCCGCCGAGTGACGGAATTTCTCGATCTGCGTCGCGAGCGTGCTGCCGCCGGGCGTCTGCTGATGACGATTGAACACGCGCGCGCCCTGGTCGACGAGCGCGCGGCTGAAGCGCCCCCAGTCGATCGCCGGATTGCGGTTCGGCTGATCCGGATCGAGCAGATAGCGGTCTTCGATGAACAGCAGCGAGTCCACCATGAGCGGCGGAATCGCGCCGAAGCTGTCGTACACGCGACCGGGAAACTGAGCGCTGTATAGCGGCACGCCGGTGCCGTCGAACAGTTGCAGGCCGGCCGTGTCTTTTTCGTCGTAAGGCAGGAACAGGCCATCATCGGCTAGCGAAAGCATGCGTTCCGAATCGCGCGCCTGCGAGCTGATTTCGAAGCCATGTTGCAACAGACGCTGCTGGATAGCCGGCAACAGCGCGTAGCCGAGGCGCGCGTCATACGGGCCCTTGTCGGCTTGCGGAAAGCGGATGGAATGACTGGGACCGTCGGTGACCGAAAAAGCGACGTCGCGGGTCAGCTCGGAAAGGTACCGCGCCTGCAGTCGCGAGGTCTCGATCTCGATCTGCACGAGCCGCGCAATCAGCGCCACCGCGAGCAGCAAAAACGCGGCAAGCCCCCATTTGAGCCAACGCCAACTCCGCACGGGCACGGTGCTGGTCACGCGAAGCGGAAACCGAAGCGGTGGCCGATTCATGGCTGCTCTCCCCGAGCGATGGCCAGGGTGTCGAGCCTGGCTCAGTTCATTCAAACCAGTGTAGCTCGGAACGAGAAACCCTCATCGGTTCGGATTGATGCGACAGTGTCGCGGCTACAACACCTGCTGGCGTCGGATGACAAAACGCGAACCGGCATGAGATATTGAAGCTCTTTTCACACGAATAACAAACCGCCTTTTCGGGCGGTTTTGCCGTTTCTGGCGGGCCTTGCCGAAAGAAAGTCGATTTTTCGCTGGCATTCTTACCGGCAACCGGGCGGACAGCTGAGCAACCTGTTTGCGCAGCGCCTAAATTCGCGCTTTCGTCTGTGCATGCAACAGCGCGATAAACCGTTCCGCCGGCGGCGACAGCACGCCGCCCTTGCGCGTGACGATGCCGAACGTCTGCGATGGCGATTTGAGCCTGACCGGCACGACGCGCAGCATCTTGTGCCGCACGAACGGCCCAGCAATTGCACTCGGTAGCAGCGAAACGAGTTCGGCGCTGCTTTGCAGCAGTGCAACTGTCACAAACGTGGAAGCCGTCGAAATCGGATTGTCAGGCATGTCGAGGCCGGCGAGATCCATCTCGCGTTCGAGCAGCGCATGCAGCGGCATGTGTGACGGATACATGACCCAGCGATGCCCGGCGAGATCGCGCAACATCATCTCGCGGCGCGGCAACGGCGCATGCTGATAACCAACCACCACCGCCAACGGCTCGTCGCCGAGCGGACGATACTGATACTTCGACGGATCGGCCGCGACCGCCGCTCGGCCAACCACCAGATCGAGCCGCCCGTCGTCGAGCTGCGCGAGCATTCGTGCGCTGGTGTCCTCGACCACTTCGATCGACAGACCCGGTTGCGCCGCATGCAATTGATTCAGCGCGGGCACCACGCAGTCGGGAATCGCGCCCATGATCGCGCCGAGCGCGAGCCGCCCGCCACGCCCCGAACGAATTTCGGCGACGTCCTGGCAGAGCGCGGTGAGGTCCGACGTCACGACGCGCGCATATCGGATCACGCAATGACCGAGCTGGTTCGGGATCATGCCGCTTTTCGAGCGCTCGAAAAGCGGCGCGTCGAGCATCGATTCGAGTTCCTGCAGCGCCTTGCTCGCCGCCGATTGCGTCATCGACATTACGCCGGCCGCTTTGTGCAGCGATTTGTGATCGTCGAGCGCGATCAGCAGATGCAGTTGCTTCATGCGCAGCTTCGACAGCAGGACGTTGAGCGTGTCTTTCATGGGGTGAGTCGCAAAAGCGATCACGATATGGAAACAATTCAATATACCCGCGAGGCCCAGCGCCGTATAGTCGCCGAAGGAGACATTCATGCAGTTGCGCCGCCCGTTCGGGGGGTCGAGCGCGATCCTTCCATCCCCGTACGGACCACATCGCCATGAGCCAAGCGTCACATTCTCCCGCCCTGCGCGGCGTCTTCCCCGTCGTGCCGACGATCTTCGACGACGCAGGGCGTCTCGACCTCGAAGGTCAGAAGCGCTGCCTCGATTTCATGATCGACGCCGGCTCGAACGGCCTGTGCATTCTCGCGAACTTCTCCGAGCAGTTCGCGCTGTCCGACGACGAGCGCAACACACTGATGCATCTCGCGCTCGAACACGTCGCGGGCCGCGTGCCGGTGATCGTGACGACCACGCACTTCAGCACGTACCAGTGCGCGGAGCGCAGCCGCGCAGCGCAGGCCGCGGGCGCCGCGATGGTGATGGTCATGCCGCCGTATCACGGCGCGACGATCCGCATCGGCGAGCGCGGCATCTACGAGTTCTATCGTACGGTGTCCGATGCCATCCAGATTCCGATCATGATCCAGGACGCACCGGTCAGCGGCACGCCGTTGTCCGCGCCGTTCCTCGCTCGCATGGCGCGCGAGATCGACAACGTGTCGTACTTCAAGATCGAAACGCCGCAGGCCGCGAACAAGCTGCGCGAGCTGATCGAACTGGGCGGCGACGCGATCGTCGGTCCGTGGGACGGCGAGGAAGCAATCACGCTGATGGCCGACCTCGATGCGGGCGCGACCGGCTCGATGACGGGCGGCGGTTATGCCGATGGCATCCGCCTGATCGTCGATGCCTATGCGGCCGGTGATACCGAGGCCGCCGCCGCGCACTATCAGCAGTGGCTGCCGCTGATCAACTACGAGAATCGCCAGGGCGGCCTCGCATCGTGCAAGGCGCTGATGAAAGAAGGCGGCGTGATCGGTTCGGACGCGGTGCGTCACCCGCTGCCGCAGATGCATCCGGCGACGCGCGAAGGACTGTTGAAGATCGCACGCCGCCTCGATCCGCTGGTGTTGCGCTGGGGTCGATAACGCAGAACGAAGCGCGGCGGGGCGCCTGTCGACGTGCGGGCTCACGCGGGCTGGACGGGCACACGCGATTGCCGCTAACCTAGGGCGTGTCCACAAGCTCGCGCCCCATGCAAAGTTTCTACGAAGCCACCGTCACCCGCTCCTCCGCCTATGCGCCGCTCAACGGCCGACGCAGCGCGCACGTCTGCATCGTCGGCGGCGGACTTGCGGGACTCTCCACCGCGCTGGGACTCGCCGAACGCGGCGTCGAAGACGTCGTCGTGCTCGAGGCGCAGCAGGTCGGCTTCGGCGCATCGGGACGCAACGGCGGCTTCGTGTTCGGCGGCTACAGCCTCGATTGCGCCGACCTGCTGAAGACGCTCGGGCCGACTCGCGGGCGCGAACTCTATGCGCTGACCACCGACGCGGTCGAGCTGATGCGCAAGCGAATTGCGCGCTATCGGATCGATTGCGACGCGACCGATGCCGGCGTGATCCTCGCGAACTGGTTCGACGAACCTGTGCGTCTCGAAGCGCAACGGCGTTTGATGCGCGATTCGTTCGGCGTCGACTGGGAACCGATCGCTGCCAACCAACTCGCCGCGCATCTGAAAACGAGCCGCTATCACGGCGGCCTGTTCGAGCGCAACGCGTTCCATTTTCATCCGCTCAAGTACGTTATCGGCGTCGCGGCGGCGGCCGCGCAAGCGGGCGTGACGATACACGAGCGCTCGCCGGTCGTCAGCTTGCGGCGCGACGGCGCGGGCTTCGTCGTCGAGACGCCGCAAGGTGCGCTCGACGCGCGTCACGTCGTGATGGCGGGCGGCGGCTATGCACGCAACGTGTACGCGCGCGTCGAGCGCGCGGTGCTGCCTATCGCCACCTACGTGATGGCAACGGAGCCGCTCGGCGAACGCTTGCACGACGCAATCGCCACACGCGCCGCGATCTATGACACCCGCTTCGCGTTCGACTACTATCGCCCCTTGCCCGACACGCGCATCCTGTGGGGCGGCCGCATCTCCGTGCGCGACCGCGAGCCCGAGGCGATCGCGCGACTGTTACGACAGGACCTGCTGAAGGTCTATCCGCAGCTGCGCGACGTGCGCATCGATCACGCATGGGGCGGCCTGATGAGCTATGCGCGACACAAGATGCCGCAGATCGGCCAAAGCACCGACGGAGTCTGGTACGCGGTCGGTTTCGGCGGACACGGCATGGCGCCGACCACGGTGTCGGGCGAACTGCTGGCCGCGGCTATCTGCGGTGAACGGCCGGTGCCCGATGTGTTCGCGACCTTCGGCCTCACGCGCACGTACGGCGCGCTCGGCCTCGCGGCCGCGCAGCTCACGTACACCGCGATGCAAACACGCGACGCGCTCGCCGCGCGCCGCCGGCCCACGCGCCCGGTCGCGTAAGCGCCACGCAAGCTCCTTCGAGATGCCTTCGTCGATGCCCGGGACCCACGCCAGAGGCCCATTTCGCCATGCTAGAATGCGCCGTCACTGCCGCTCGAAACCACAATGAAAAAGGGAAGCAAGGCCGCCGAGCCTGATACCAACGGCATCGTGTCTGGCACGCCGCACGCCGGCGCGCGACGTACCGGCGCCAGGCGTACCGACGCCCCACGCAAATACGATCCCGAGCAGACTAAGCGCAACATCCTCGACGTCGCGACCCAGGAATTCTCCGCGATGGGGCTGACGGGTGCCCGCGTCGATGCGATCGCGGAACGCACGAACACCACCAAGCGCATGCTGTACTACTACTTCGGCAGCAAGGAAGGGTTGTACCAGGCGGTGCTGGAAAAGGTGTATGGAGACATTCGCGCGCTCGAACAGGACCTGCACATCAGCGAACTCGATCCGGTCGAAGGCATGCGCGCGCTGGTCGAATTCACGTTCGACTACCACGACCGCCAGCGCGATTTCGTGCGCCTCGTGACGATCGAAAACATTCACGGCGCGAAGTACGTCGAGCAGGTCAAGACGTTCAAAGGACGCAACGTCACCGTGATTCACACGATCGAGGATCTGCTCGCGCGCGGCATCGCGGCCGGCCAGTTCCGCAGCGACATCGATCCGATCGATCTGCATCTGATGATCAGCTCGCTGTGTTTCCATCGCGTGGGCAACCGGCATACGTTCGGCACCGCGTTTGGGCGCGATCCGTCGCATCCGCGGCTGCGGGCGCGGCATCGGGCGATGATCGTCGATGCGATCTTGCGGTTCGTGAAGAAGGACGATTGACGCCGGTTGCGCGGCGACCGGCTGAAAAGGAAACGGGATGTGGCGAAAGCCACATCCCGTTTTTTTTATCGCTTCGAGAAACGCAGCGCGTTCAGCGGCTTACTGCCCCGGCAAACCGGTGACGGCAGTCGACGTGGTTGCCGCCGCACCGCGACGACAACCGGGGATTCGAAGGGAACTACGACCGTCACATGAAGCGACGGCTCAGCGGGAAGACTCAATCCACCAGCACGATCCGCTTGATATCGCCGACGACGAAGATATACGACAGCGCGCCGATCAACGCGATGACACCGATAAATACCAGCGCGCCCACGAATGAACCGGTCGCCGCGACGATCAGGCCCACCACGAGCGGCGTCACGATACCCGCCAGGTTCGCGGCGAAGTTGAAGATGCCGCCAGTCACGCCGAGCAAGCCCTCTGGCGCGATATCCGACACCAGTGTCCAGCCGAGCGCGGCCATGCCCTGCGCGAAGAACGCCACCGACAGAATCGCGATCACCACGACGTTGCTCTCGACATAGTTGGCGAGAATGATCGTCGACGCGAGCAGCAGACCCGCGATGATCGGCAGCTTGCGCGCGACGTTCGCCGATTTGCCACGGCGCAGCAGCCAGTCGGAGAACAGGCCGCCGAACATCACGCCGATCGAAGCCGCGATGAACGGCATGATCGCGAAGAAGCCGATCTTCAGCCACGCCATATGACGTTCGGTGGCGAGATACGTCGGGAACCATGTGAGGAAGAACACCAGCGTCGAATTGCCCGCGAACTGGCCGAGGCAGATGCCGGTCAACTGGCGATGCTTGAGCAGCTGGCCAATCGTACGCCATTGGAAGCCGCTCTTCTTCGATGCCGCCGCATCGGCTGCACCTGCGGGTGCACCCGCGGCCGCACCCGCTACATCCTTGTTGCGTTGCGTGAGACCGCCGCCCGCCTCGATATAGTCGAGCTCTTCCTGATTCGCCGACGGATGATCGCGCGGCTCGCGATACAGCAGCCACCACACGACGCCGAACGCGATACCGACGCCGCCGACCACGAGGAACAGCGAGCGCCAGCCGAATGCGCCCATCAGCATGAACAGGAACGGGCTGAAAAACGCGAGGCCGATATATTCGCCGACCGTATAGGTGCCGGTCGCCATCGCGCGCTCGCTTTGCGGAAACCACGTGGCGACCACGCGGCTATTGGTCGGAAAGCATGGCGCCTCCGAAACGCCAAGGCCGAGACGGAAGGCGAACAGGCCGCCGATGCCCCCCACGAGCCCTTGCGCGAGCGTGCAGAGCGACCAGAACGTCATCGACAGGAAGTATGTGAGCTTGCTGCCGAAGCGGTCGAGAAACAGACCGCCCGGAATCTGCGAAGCCACGTAACTCCACGAAAACACGGAGAACAGCAGGCCCATCAGCGCGGCGTTGATGCCGAGTTCCTTCGTCAGCTGCGGTGCCGCGATGCCGAGCACGGTGCGGTCGAGATAGTTGATCATCGTGCCGACCGCGAGCAGCGCGAGGATCTTGTAACGGGCTTTCGAACGGCGCGCGGGGCTCGCCGCCTTGTTCTGCGCGGGCGAGCCCGCGGAGCTGGATTGGAACGATTGCGTCATGTCGTGCTTGTCTCCTCGATCAGCTTGGGTGCCGGTCTCTACGCGGCCGGTTAGCGTTGCAACAACGATTGAAAGTGTGTGTAGACGCGCTCGGCGTCCGGCTCGAGCCCCGTGAAAATACGCATGGCGTCGACCGCCTGATAGACCGCCATGCCGCCGCCACTCAGCGTGCGGCAGCCAAGCGCCTCGGCCGCCTGCAGCAGCGCGGTGCGAATCGGGAAATAGACGATGTCGGCGACCCACAGGTCGCGGTGCAGCAATTCGGCCGGCAGCGGCAGGCCCGGCATTTTAGCCATACCGGTCGGCGTAGCGTGAATCAGGCCTTGCGCGACGCAGAGCGATTCTTCGAGCGACGTGCCGGCGCTGACCTTGGCTTTCGGGAAACGCGCCTGCAGCTCGTCGGCGAGCGACTGCGCGCGGGCGGCATCGACGTCGAACAGCGTCAGCGACTGCGCGCCCATGTTCAGCGCCGCGTGCGCGACCGCCGCGCCGGCGCCGCCGGCGCCAAGCTGCACGACGCGTTCCAGCGGCACGTCCGGCAGGCCGCGCTGGAACGCACGCGCGAAGCCGGACCAGTCGGTGTTGTGACCGATACGCTTGCCGTCCTTGAACAGCACGGTGTTGACCGCGCCGAGCGCGCGGGCGTCGTCGGACAGTTCGTCGAGCAGCGGAATCACCGCCTGCTTGCACGGATACGTGATGTTCAGGCCGTTGTAACCCATCCGTTCGGCCGCCGTCAGCAGCTCCGGCAGCGCGGCGGTGTCGAGCTTCTGCGCATCGAGATCGATGCGTCGATATACGTAGTGCAGTCCGAGCTTGCTGCCCTCTTCCTCATGCATCGCGGGCGTGAGCGAACCGCTGATGCCCGAGCCGATCAGACCGACCAGAAAGGAGTGGGGAGTCGCCCGCAAGCTCGCCTGCGCATTGGCCAACGCGGCGATCTGCGCGTCGGTTCGGGAATTTCCCCGAGTGTTCGCTTGAGTGTTCATTTCGCCGCCCTATTCTTAAGAATCGTCGCCATCCGTTCCAGCGCGAGCACATAGCCCTGAGTGCCACAGCCGACGATGATCGCGTCCGCCACCGCCGACACGTACGAGTGATGCCGGAACGCTTCGCGCCGATGCACGTTCGAGATATGCACCTCGATGACGGGCTTTTCGATCGCGCTCAATGCGTCGGCGATCGCGACCGACGTATGGGTGTAAGCGGCCGGATTGATCACGATGCCGTCGACCTTGGTGCGCGCCGCGTGCAGCCAGTCGATCAGCTGATGCTCGGCGTTGGACTGGCAGAAGTCGATCGCGAGGTCGAGGCGCTCGCCCGCGTCGCGGCACAGCTTCGCGACGTCGTCGAGCGTTTCCGCGCCATAGATGGCCGGCTCGCGCGTGCCGAGCAGATTGAGGTTCGGTCCGTTCAGGACCAGTACGGAGGCAAAGCTCATGACAACGACTCCCGCAAAATAAGGCGCGACTCGAACCGCGGCACCCGCGGCGGTTCTTCGACGCATGGCGAAGTGTGCGCGCATCGGCCGCCGTCGTCATTCGGGGTTTCTACGAATTTGTACCATCTAGTTAGTTTGTATAGACTATCGAAACTCCCCGAGGTAGTGTGGGGAATTCTGGCCTGCGTCTTGCTCCAGTGCATAACGAACTAGCTCATTTTTGCGCATTGCAGCAAGCCCGGCAGGCCGCGCAACCAGGCGCGCCGCCGCGGTTTTTCTGCTGGTTTCCCCCTCGTTTGTCCGTTTTTGCAGGAGCCGTTCATGCAACGTTCGATTGCCACCGTGTCGATTAGCGGCACTCTCGTCGAGAAGCTGAGCGCGATCCGCGCGGCGGGCTTCGAAGGTGTCGAAATCTTCGAGAACGACCTGCTGTATTTCGACGGCTCGCCCGCCGACGTGCGCCGCATCGCCGACGACCTCGGCCTGAAGATCATGCTGTTCCAGCCGTTTCGCGATTTCGACGGCGTCAGTCCCGAACGGCTGGAGCGTAATCTCGACCGCGCGAAGCGCAAGTTCGACGTGATGCACGACCTAGGCACGGACCGCATCCTCGTGTGCAGCAACGTGTCGCCGGACACGATCTGCGACGACTCGCTGATGATCGACCAGTTGGGCGCGCTCGCCCGGGCGGCCGAAGCGGCTGGCGTGGTCGCCGGTTACGAAGCGCTCGCCTGGGGCAGGCACGTAAAGACCTATCGCCACGCGTGGAAGCTTGTCGACGCCGTGAATCATCCGAATCTCGGGCTCGTGCTCGACAGCTTTCACACGCTGTCGCTGAACGACACGCCCGACGCGATCGCCGACATTCCTGGCGAGCGCATCGCGTTCGTGCAGATCGCGGACGCGCCGAAGCTTGCGATGGACGTGCTCGAATGGAGCCGCCACTACCGCTGCTTCCCCGGCCAGGGCGACTTCGATCTCGCCAACTTCACCGCGCAGGTCGTCAAAGCTGGCTACAAGGGCCCGCTTTCGCTGGAAATCTTCAACGACGGCTTTCGCGCCGCCCCCACCACGATCACGGCCGCCGATGGCCATCGCTCGTTGTTGTTCCTCGAAGAGCAAACTCGCGCGCTGCTCGAGGAGCAACAGCAGCCGCGCAAGACGACAGGCGGCCTGTACCGCTCGCCCGCCGCGCCCGCGCACGTCGGCTATCAGTTCCTCGAATTCGCGGTCGATCACACCACGCGCACGCAGCTAGCCGACTGGCTCGGCAAGCTGCGCTTTCGCCAGGCCGGCCAGCATCGCTCGAAGGACGTAACGCTGTATCAGCACGGCGCGGCCTCGATCGTACTGAACGCCGAACCCGATTCGTTCGCGAACGCGTTTTTTCAGCAGCATGGTTTGTCGCTGTGCGCATCGGCATTTCGTGTCGATGACGCGAGCCACGCATTCGAGCGCGCGGCCGGCTTTGGCTACGCGCCGTTCTCCGGCCAGATCGGGCCGAACGAGCGCGTGCTGCCGGCCGTGCAGGCGCCGGATGGCAGCCTCAACTATTTCGTCGACGAAACGCCCGATCAGCCCACGCTGTTCGAAGCCGATTTCGTGCTGACCGACGTCAACGGCCCGACCGAGGTGGGACCGCTCGAGCGCATCGATCACGTGTGTCTGTCGGTGCCGGCGAGTGCGCTCGATACGTGGGTGCTGTTTCTGCGCACCGCGTTCGGCTTCCTGGCCGAGCCGGGGGTGCTCGTTCCCGATCCGTACGGCCTCGTGCGCAGCCGCGCGCTGCGCAGCCCCGACGGCTCGGTGCGGATCGCGCTGAATGCATCGGTGGATCGCCATACGGCGGTGGCCGAGGCGCTGCACACGTATCACGGCTCCGGACTGAACCACGTCGCGTTCAGTACCGGCGACATCTTCAGCGCTATCCCCGAGTTCGTCGCCGACGGCGTGCCGATCCTGCGCATTCCGCGCAATTACTACGACGACCTGGCGGCCCGCTACGCGCTGTCCGACACGCTGCTCGAAGCGATGCGCGCGAACAATATCCTGTACGACCGCGACGAACGCGGCGGCGAGTTTTTCCACGCTTATACGGAGCAACTCGACCAGCGCTTCTTCCTTGAGATCGTCGAGCGGCGCGGCGGCTACGACGGCTACGGCGCGGCCAATGCGGCGGTGCGGCTCGCGGCGCAGGCGCAGCGGCGCAAGTAACGGGCGGACCCCGGAGGCAGACGGCGGCTTCGTCATTGGAAGTCGCCGCGTCGATACGGATTTCGTCTTTTCAGGCACGCGACCTGCGTCCCCGATCGGGGCAGGCTCGCCGTCTCGATATAATGGCGCCTGCTCAGCCGAATCGCCGAATCAACGCCAGGAGAGATATGAAGAAGTTCGCTGCAGTCCTGTCCCTTTCGCTGCTGCTCAGCGCTTGCGCGTATTTCCAGAAAGACCCGGATTCCGGCGAACCCGTCACGGACACGACGACACAGCGTTCCGTCGACGACGTGGTCGCCTGTCTGACGCAGATGGCCAATCATCACAACGCCGCGTTCAAGTCGACCGGGATCCCGCAAGGTCAGATGCTCGACTTCGGCGACTCGAACATCGTCAAGGTACGCAGCGACAACGGCGCGACAACTTACCGTTTCTATGCGGGCAAGCGTCATGTAAGCAACCTGTGGATCGAATCGGCAGGCAAAACCTGCGCGCCATAAGGCTTTGTGGCGCATAAAGGCGAAGTTGCGGGCGCCGGAATCTGATCCATTGCAACGTTCATGTCACGGTGTTACAGGACAATGGGGTCTTAAGAATCGTTTAAGACTTCGTCCGCAAGATCCCCGGACATGTCCCCGTACCAGGTGCGCTCCATGAACCAGCCCGAACCGAAAACCAACGAAACACCGGCCAAACGGCCAACTATCCTGCGCCGTCTGTTGAGCCATCACGAACTTGCGACGCTGCTGCTGCTGCTGCACGCGCCGATCGATGCATCCGCAAAACCGGAAATTCCGCAGCTTTACGAAGCAGGTCTCGTCGAGACCGTTTCGAACGATGCGGGCACGCCGCATATCCGTCTGACGTCCGAGGGTAATGCGGTGTTGCGAGGGCTTGGGGTGAAGTAACCAGATCGGCTCGCGACCCGGTCATCTGAGGCCGCGTCAGCGCTTTGCGTTGACGCGGCTTTTTTCTATTCAGCCACAGCCATTGAGCGTGGCCTACGTTTTTGGCGATAGATCAGACCGCCGCGCTTCTGCATCAGTTTCGTAGACATGCGAGGCATCTTTAAGAACGCTCCGATTGTCTGGCACCGACGTACACGCAATAGTCATTGCTCCGCCACCGCAGGGAATTCCGGAGCAAAAACCAATGACTGGAAGCTGTACCTTCGAGCTCAATCGGAAAGAGACTTCACGATTCGTCTGATCAGAATTCGGCCGCGTCAAGCCTTTCAAGCCTGCCACACCCCATACCCCGCCTCGCGCAGCCCGATCGCCAATTCCACTTCCATATCCTGCGCGCCGCGGTAAGGCATCGGGTTGAACACTTCGTACAGTTCGGGCATCAGACGCAGGCCGTAGTCGCGCACATAGCGATTCGCCTGAATGCCCGCCTTGTGCCGATCGAAGCGCAAGTCCGGGTCGAGCCCCGTCATGCCGACGTACACGCACGGCTTGTCGAAACGGTAACCGGGATTCGCGCGACGAAAGCGCGCCTCGTTCCACACCTTGTCGTCGAGCGCGACGACGTACACGTAATAGTGATGCGCGCGACCCGCCATGACACGCCCGACGCCGCTCAGCCGCGTAGCGTACCGTGCAGCAACATCCGGTATTCGGTCGGTGTAACGCCGACGGTCGCCTTGAATTGCCGAGTGAACGCGCTGTGATCGGTGTAGCCGCAACGCGCGGCGACGTCGGTGACCTTGTCGTGCGACACCAGCAGCGCGGTAGCCGCATCGAGTCGCGTTTTCAGGAGCACCTGGCGCGGCGTCAGATGAAACACCTTGTGAAAGTACCGCTCCAGCTGCGCGACCGACATGTCCGCCATCGCCGCAAGCTGCTTCAGGTTCAGCGGCTGCACGTAATTCTCCTGGATCGACTGCACGACGGCGGCAAGCCGGCTGTAGGCCGGGTGGCTGCTTTCGTCGGCTTTCAGATCGCGGGAGATGCCGGCGAGGCCGACCACCTTGCCGGTCGCATCGCGCAACGGCTGTTTGCAGGTCAGGCACCAGCCCGGTTGACGGCCCGGATACAGATGCAGTTCGAGCTGATCGAGCATCTGGTTGCCGACGCCGATGATCGCCTTGTCCTGCGCGGTATAGATGCGCCCGAAGCGGCGCGGAAACACGTCTTCCGCGGTCTTGCCGAGCAGCGCGGCCTTTTCCTTGAAGCCGCAACGCGAAGCGAGCGTGCGGTTGACGAGCGCATACCGCGCGTCGGCGTCCTTGACGAAGAACACGACGTCCGGCATTGCATCGAATACCGGCTCGAGCAACCTGAAATGCGACAGCATGCTGGACAGCGTCGTATCGTCGGGTTCGAGCGGATGCGCCAGCGTGTTCATCGTGCGGTTCCGTGGGTGCGTGCCTGGTTGATTGCGTTAGGTTGCGTTCGCGGATCGCTGCGCCGGTGCGGCCGGGCAGCCTGCTCGTGCGGTTGATTGCGGTCGATTATAGAGCCGCGCGTCGCCCGCCAATATCTACCGAGGGTAAGCGCGGAGCCGTCATGGCGCCGCAGTCGGCGGTTCGGCGGCGCTCATCAGCGTGCCGATTTGCGCCGGACTGAACGGCGGACGCGCCGCCGCGGCTGGCCAGCCGAAGTACAGACTCGCGGCCGCGCCGCAGATGCGCCCCTGGCAAGGGCCCATACCGCAGCGCGTCTGCAGTTTCGCGTCACGCCAGTCGGCGCAGCGGCGCACCTCGCCGACACTCACGTCCTCGCAACGGCACAACAGCGTCGCGTCGGCGGGCGGCGTGCGCGCGGCCTCGCCCAATGCGAACGACACCGCGACGCGCCCGCCAAAGCCCCGCCAGCGCGCGCGTTGCGCGACGAGCGCCGCCAGCGCGGCGCGTTGCGTGCTCGCCGCGCCGCTCGCCACGAGACCGGCGATCTCGCCTTCCGCGCCAGCGAGCTCAGCGCCGCCGATGCCCGTGCACTCGCCCGCTGCGTAAACGCGTTCGAGCGAGGTGCGCTGTCCGTCGTCGATGACGATTTCGCCCGCGTCGTTGATCGCGCAGCCGAGCGCCTGGGCAAGCGTGACGTTCGGCAGCAGTCCGAAGCCGCACGCGACGCGGTCGCAATCGAGCGTCACCTCGCGTTCACCGCGCCGGATCGTCACCTGTTGCACGCGCTGCGCGCCGCGGGCTTCGCGCACGATGCTGCCGGTCCAGTAGCGCAGTCCCGCGAAGCCGCGCGTGAGGCTGATCGCCTGACGCAGCTTCGCGGGCTCGCGCAGCAGCGACACGCCGAAACGCGCGACCTCGGCCGCCGATGCCTGCTCGACCACCGCGATCACGCGCGCGCCGGCCTCTCGCGCGGTGGCGAGCGCGGCCAGCAGCAGCGGGCCGCTGCCGGCGATCACGATCCGTTCGTCGCGCACCGGCATGCCGCCTTTGATCAGCGCCTGCAATGCGCCCGCGCCGGTCACACCGGGCAAGGTCCAGCCGGGAAACGGCAGAAGACGCTCGCGCGCGCCGGTCGCAAGAATCAGTCTGTCATAGGTGATCGACACGCCGCCGTGTTCGGCGGATTCGAGCAGCAAGCCTTGCGCGCCGAGCGGCGCGATCACGCGCGTCGATGGCCAGTAAGTGAAGTTTTGCTGCGATTGCAACGCCGCGAGCAACGCGTGCAACGCTGCTTGCGGCGGATAGGCGGGCCCCTGGCGCCAGATCTGTCCGCCGGCGCGCGGATTGTCGTCGATCTGCGCGACCGTCGCGCCCGCCTGCGCCGCCGCTCGCGCAGCATTGAGCCCGGCCGGACCACCGCCGATCACCACGATGTCGAAGTGCTGCGTCATGCGTGTACTGTCCCGTTTCGTGTCTGCACGCGCTGGCCGTCGCGGCATAGCGTCTGGCACGCGAGCGCGTGCGCGTGACCGTCGATCGTCACGCGGCACTCCTGGCACACGCCCATCCCGCACAAGGCTTCGCGCGGCTCGCCCTTGACCGACAGCCGCGAGCCGCGCACACCCGCGATCGCGAGCGCCGCGGTTATGGTTGTGCCGGGTTTCACTTCGATGCTGCGGCCGTCGACGGTCAAACGGATGCGGGCCGCGTCAGTGCCGGTCATGGGCCACCTGCTCTGCAAAACGCACCGGTAGATAAGGTTCGCACGGAATCGGCGCGGCATGGCCCGCGATCTGCGCCGCGAGCAGTTTCGCGGTCGCGAGCGAGGTCGTTACGCCAAGCCCTTCGTGGCCGACCGCGAGCCATAGGCGGGATGCGGAGCCAGAGCCGACGTCGGGCGCGAACTCGCCGGCCGGTCCGATCAGCGGCAGGCCGTCCGGCGACGCCGCGCGAAACCCCGTCCACGCGCGGATGCCGCTGAGCGCCGGCAACTGCGGCAGATACTGCGCGGCGCGTTGCAGCATCTGGGCGAGCACCGGCATTTCGACGGCGGGATCGGTTGTTTCAAACTGGCGCGACGAGCCGATCAGCAGTTGCCCGGTCGGACGCGGCTGTACGTTGAACGCGACCGACGTGCCGGTCGCGTGATGCGCGCTCTTGATATAGCCAAGTTCGAGCAGTTGATGACGGATCAGCCCCGGGTAGCGGTCGGTGATCAGCAGATGGCCTTTCTTCGGCCGCAACGGCAGCCACGGCAACAATTGCGCCGCCCCGAGGCCGTTCGCGACGACCACGTGCGCCGCGCTGGCGCGCTCGCCGCACGCCAGGGTCACGCCACCCGCACCGACCGACGCGACCGGCGCTCCAGGTCGCACGCTGATATTCGCCGCATGCGGCGACTGCGTGAGCAGCCATTCGGCGGCGGTCGGCGCATACACGATGCTGTCGTGCTCGATGCGCAAACCGCCCGCCATCGAGGGTGCGAGCGCCGGTTCGCAGGCGCGCAGTTCGGCCGAGTCCAGCAATTGCGCGGCGACGCCTTGCGCAGCAAACGCCGCCTGCATTGCGCGCGCGGCTCGCCGTTCTTCGTCGTCGGCTGCGACCCACAGCGTGCCGCAGCGCGCGAACGCGTCGCGCGCACGCAGCTGCGGCACGAGCTCGAGCCATAGCTCGCGCGAATAGCGGCTCAGCGCGAATTCGGCGGGCGAGTCGTTCATCACGACGATATGGCCCATGCCGGCCGCCGTCGCGCCGCCGCCGATGCGCTGCGCCTCGAGCACGTCGACGCGCATGCCGAGCGCGGCCAGTTCCGCCGCGCACGCGGCACCGACGATACCCGCTCCGATGATCAGCACGTCCGGGCTCATGCGGTCCGGATACCCCACGCGAACGGATCACGCTCGTCGAAACACAGACGCCCTTCGGCCATGATGTGCGCGTGACCGGTGATGGTCGGAATCACGTGGACACCGTCGCCCGCCGCGCGATAGATCGCCTCGAACACGCTGCCGATGATGCTCTCCTGGCGCCACACCGCCCCTTCGGCGAGCTTGCCGTCGGCCGCGAGACACGCGAGCTTCGCGCTCGTGCCGGTGCCACACGGCGAGCGGTCGTACGCATTGCCGGGACACAGCACGAAGCTGCGGCTGTCGAGGCCCTCGCGCGAGCCCGGTCCGAACAGCTCGATATGGTCGATCAGCGCGCCGTTCGCGCCGGTGATGTTCTGTGCGATCAGCGCGTCGCGAATCGCCGAACTGAAAGCCGTCAGGCTCGCGATGTTCGCGGCTTCGAGCTCGTGCCCATGCTCGGCGACGAGGAAAAACCAGTTGCCGCCCCAGCCGATGTCGCCGGTCAGTGCGCCATAGCCTGGCACCTCGACCTGCGCCGCCTTGCGGTGGCGATACGCGGGCACGTTGTGCACCGCGACGCCGCCGTCTTCGTTCAGCGTCACCTCGACCACGCCGACCGGCGTTTCGATGCGGTGTCGTCCCGGCCCGATCCGCCCCATGTGCGCGAGCGACACGACGAGCCCGATGGTGCCGTGCCCGCACATGCCGAGATAGCCGACGTTGTTGAAGAAGATCACGCCGGCCGCGCAAGTCGGATCGTCGGGCTCGCAGAGCAACGCGCCGACCACCACGTCCGAGCCCCGCGGTTCGGTGACGATGCCGGCACGCCAGTCGTCGAAGCGGGTGCGGAAAACCTCGAGCCGTTGCGCAAGCGTGCCGCCGCCCAGATCCGGGCCACCCGACACCACGAGGCGGGTGGGCTCACCGCCGGTGTGCGAGTCGATGATGTTGAGGGTTTTCATGTCGCCCATGGTAGGAATCGCGGGCCGGTGGGTCTTGGTGCGCGTGCGCGCGAATTGAGACGATTTCGGCATAGCGGCGCGATGCGTGAGACGCCGCGCGCGCGGGGCGCGAAACGACCCACTATTCGGTATCGACGTCGACGACCATCAGTGCAAACACGGTAACCCGGCTTACCGATACGGACACGTAAGGAGAATGAGCACCGCTGGCGAGCGCGACGGGCTGCAACGCGGATTTCAGCATATAACTGGCCACGGCGACCTCATGCCGTGCGCGCCGACTGCCAATCTTCACTCCCTGAGCACATGGTCGTGAAGCCGCAGCAGCCGGTAGCCGCTTCTGTATACCGGCTGCAGCCGGAAACCATTGTGCGGCTCGATCGCGAGCAGCAGACGCAGCCGTGACACGTGACTGTCGATGGTCCGCGTGAACTCGCGCAGTTCGCGGCCCCACACCGTCGCGAAGATATGGTCGCGCGACATCACGCGATCGACGTTGGAAAAGAACAGCGCCGCGATCCGGTACTGGGTGGGCGACAGCGACACCGGCTCGCCGCGCAGCGTGACCGCCCGGCGGATCGTGTCGAAGCAATAGGGGCCGATCTCGAAACAGGTCGCGGTGCTGAGACGCTCCGGATACGCGCGCCGCAGAAGCGCCGCGACTCGCGCGCGAAACTCGGCGTCCCGCAGCGGCAACGCGAGGTAATCGTCGGCACCGCCGGCTAGCGCGCGCACCATGCTTTCCTCCGAGCGGTCGTTCGACACGAACATGATCGGCACGTCCTCGCCTGCCACGCGGCGCACCGAGCGCAACAGGTCCGCGCCGGCGGGCCGGATATCCTGCCAGTCGAGCACCAGCAGATCCATCGTGGAGCGCACGAGCGACCTCGACAACGCAACGCCGTCGTCATAGGCCGCGCAGAAATGGCCGGCTCTCACCAGACTTGATTCAATGGACTGACGCATGACCGGGTCACGCTGAAGAACTGCAACGCGCATGGGATGGACTCTCGACAAGGACATGCAGGTCATTCTCCGAGCCGCACCCCGGTCCCTCCCTTCGGAGCATTCCTATTTTCCGCCGCTTTCTTCGCCCAACTGGGCGCGTCCGCAGGACTTCCGCTTCCATCCTGTAAAATCCGCGCCGGCCTCCGTCGTCAGCGCGCCCGCCCTATCCGGACGGCGCGCCCGTGTCCCGTGCTCTACCCAGCGCCTGTCACACTTCTCGCCCGACGACCGCCGTATGTCCACGCGTCACCCGCCGCGTGGCTCACAATTCATCAAAAGACATGGCAATGCAAGCGACAAATCTGGGTGGAGCGCAGGCTGTCACCCCCCGCCCGCTTGGGCACAGCGATTACAAGACACTCGGTCTCGCCGCGCTCGGCGGAGCGCTCGAGTTCTACGACTTCATCATCTTCGTTTTCTTCGCGCCGGCGATCGGCCAGCTGTTTTTCCCGGCGGCGATGCCGGACTGGCTGCGTCAGGTGCAGACCTTCGGCATTTTCGCGGCCGGTTATCTGGCGCGGCCGCTCGGCGGCATCATCATGGCGCACTTCGGCGACCTGTTCGGCCGCAAGCGTATGTTCACGCTGAGCGTGCTGCTGATGTCGGTGCCGACGCTGCTGATTGGCCTGATGCCCACCTACGCGAGCATCGGCGTGCTCGCGCCGGTGCTGCTGTTGCTGTTCCGCGTGATGCAGGGCGCGGCGGTCGGCGGCGAAGTCCCGGGCGCATGGGTGTTCGTCTCGGAGCATGTGCCGGGGCGGCACGTCGGCTATGCGTGCGGCACGCTGACGGCCGGCCTCACGGCGGGCATTCTGCTCGGCTCGCTGATTGCGTCGGCGGTCACTCGCCATTTCACGCCGGCCGATATTTCCGAATATGCGTGGCGTGTTCCGTTCCTCATCGGCGGCGTGTTCGGTATGTTCTCGGTCTATCTGCGCCGCTGGCTGCACGAGACGCCGGTGTTCGCCGAACTGAAGCAACGCAAGGCGATCGCCGCGGAAGTGCCGCTGAAGGCCGTGCTGCGGGATCACGGCCGCGCGGTGATCGTGTCGATGCTGCTCACCTGGATGCTGTCGGCGGCGATCGTCGTCGTGATCCTGATGACGCCGACGCTGCTGCAAAAGCAATTTCACATCGAGCCGGCCACCGCGCTGCTCGCGAACTGTGTCGCGACGCTGTGCCTGACGATCGGCTGCGTGGTGGCCGGTTCGATCGCCGGACGCATTGGCGCGGGTCGCACGATTTTCGTCGGCGGCGTTGCGCTTGCGATTACGTATTACGTGATGTTTCGCCAGTTGGCCGTCGATACGTCCCTGCTCGTGCCACTGTATGCACTAGCCGGACTTTTCGTCGGCGTGATCGGCGCGATTCCGCTCGTGATGGTCCGCGGATTCCCGCCGGTGGTGCGCTTCTCGGGCATCTCGTTCTCGTACAACGTCGCGTATGCGGTGTTCGGCGGTCTGACGCCGATCGCCGTATCGTTGATGATGAAGTCGAACCCGCTGGCCGCGCCGCTGTACGTCGCGGCGATCTGCGTGCTGGGCGCGCTGACCACGCTGTTCATCAAGGATGCGCCGCGTGGGCGTTGATCCGGCGGATCTCGCTTCGTCGACCCATAAGTAGCGCGTCGACGGAGCGCTCCGCGATGGCGCGGTTTTCGACGCGCCGTCGCTCGTTCAGGCGACATCCATACTTCACGCCACGCCGAAACGTGGCGAACTGCATCGGGCTTACGATGCAGTCATGAACTCATCCACACCCTCCTTTTCGCCCGCCCTCGGTCGCGTTCTCGCGACCGTCAGCGTCGGCTTCGTGGTCACGCAACTGGACGTGACCATCGTCAACATCGCGCTGCCGCGAATCGGCGCGGACCTGCACGCGAACGTCGCGGGCCTGCAATGGGTCGTCGATGCATACACGCTCGCGTTTGCGGTGCTGATGCTGTCGGCCGGCGCGCTCGGCGACCGCTTCGGCGCGCGGCGCATGTATGCGAGCGGAATCGTGCTGTTCGCGCTCGCGTCGCTGGCCTGCGGGCTCGCGCTCGACGCCCCGATGCTGATCGCCGCGCGCGCGGTGCAAGGCATCGGCGCGGCCGCGATGCTGCCGAATTCGCTCGCGCTGCTCAACCAGTCGTTCGGCCACGAACCGAAGCTGCGGGCACGCGCGGTCGGCCTGTGGACCGCCTCCGGCGCGATTTCGATCGCGGCCGGGCCGGTGGCCGGCGGTCTGCTGATCGCCGCGTTCGGCTGGCGCAGCATCTTTCTCGTCAATCTACCGATCTGCGCGGCCGGCCTGCTCGCGACACTGCTGTGGATTCCGCGTCCGCAAACCTCGCAACGCGGCGTGCCGGCCGCCGCTCGCGGCAACACCGGCGCGACGCCACGCGGCATCGATCTCGGCGGCCAGTGTCTCGCGATCGTCGCGCTAACCGCGTTCGTCGCCGCGGTGATCGAATGGCGGCCGCTCGGGCTCGCGCATCCGCTGGTCGCCGGCGGCTTCGTGCTGGCGCTGCTGGCGGCCGGTGCGTTCGTGTTCGTCGAAGCGCGCGTCGCACGCCCGATGCTGCCGCTGTCCCTGTTCGGCACGCGCACGTTCAGCGCGGCGGTGCTGTTCGGCATCTGCGTGAATCTGACGTATTACGGCATGGTGTTCGTGCTGAGCCTTTATCTTCAGCGCGTGCGGGGCTACGCGCCGTTGCAGGCGGGCCTCGCGTTCCTGCCGCTGACGGGCGGCTTCCTGATCTCGAACGTCGCGAGCGGCTGGGTGATCGGCCGCCTGGGAGTGCGCGTGCCGATGATCCTCGGCGCGATCACGGCTGGTCTCGGCTATGGCCTGCTGCATCTCGTCGACGCGGAGACGCCGCTGATTGGCCTGCTGCTGCCGTTTTTGCTGATTCCGTCGGGCATGGGACTCGCGGTGCCGGCGATGACCACGGCGGTGCTCGCATCGACCGAAGCGCGGCGCGCGGGCACGGCGTCGGCGGTATTGAACACGGCGCGCCAGGCCGGCGGCGCGGTGGGCGTGGCGGCCTTCGGCGCGCTCGCGGGCGGTGCGGCCGCGACGCAGATCGTGCCAGGGATGCAAGCGGCGACGGCTATTTCGGTGGGACTGCTGGTGCTGGCTCTCGTGCTCGCGTGTTTCGTGCATCCGGAGCCGCACGCGGCGGCGTCGTCTGCGCGCGGGGCGAGCGCCGCGAGTAAGTAAGCGGTGTGTAATGCAGCCGCCTACAGCGACGCCTCCTGAATCGTGCCGGTATCGATTGCGCGCTCGATCAGGCCTTCGTTGCGCGCCTTGGCGATCGCATCCGCGACCAGCTTTTCGGGGTCCTCGATATCCGCCTTCAGCGTGCCGATGAATCCGGACGCATCCAGAACCACCAGCGTCTTCGCCGACTCGGCGAGGCTGATGATCACACGATGCGGCGTCGGCCCTTCGCCGAGACTCGCGCACAGTTGCGTGAGTTTGCCGCCGATCATTTGCTCGAAGTTCTGAATCATCATCTGCTCCCTTGCTTGGCGCGGATTGGACATCCGGCTGTGTAGCAGGATGCGGGCCGAGCGGACTGCATGCGCTCACGCTTCACAGCCCGCTTCACAGCCCGCTTCACAGCCCGCCGAGTCCGCCGCGCGGCGCGCGCGCGTTGTCTATGCTCAGACGCCCCGCGCCGGTGACGAACAGCAGCAGGAAACCGCCCGCGATTCCTATGTTCTTCCAGAAATGAATCACCATGTCGTGCTGCAAGGCCGGGTCGGTGATATTCCAGAAGTCGTGGCCGAGCACCGCCGTCGCGACCGTATACACCGCCATGACCAGCGCGAGCGGCCGTACCTTGAAGCCGACCACGAGCAGCAGGCCACCGAGCACCTCGACTCCGGTTGCGATCGGCGCGGCGATCTGCACGAACGGCACGCCTTTCGAATGCAGGTAGCCGACGAAGCCCGCATAGCCCAGCAGTTTCATCACCCCGCTCCACAGGAACAGCACGGAAAGCGCAAGACGGGCGATGAAAATGATGCCGAAATCGACGGGACGCGACATGGGGGGACTCCTGTAATGAATAAGCAGCAGACCCGAATGCAGGGGCTCAGTTCCCCGCCTCGCCCCTGAGCATATGAGCAATGGCCGCGATTTCCAAGCCCGTTCAGGCTGACGGATACGTGGCGACCTCGATCAGGTTGCCGTCCGGGTCGCGGCAATACACCGAGGTCATCTTGCCGCGCGCGCCGTCGCGCTCCACCGGCCCCGCCTCGATAGCGACGCCTTGCGCGAGCCAGTGCGCCTTGACGTCGTCCGGGCTTGCGGTGGTCACGAAGCACAGGTCCGCGGTGCCCGGCACCACCTCGCGCGACGTGAACCAGGCGACGGTATCGGCCGACGCGGGACGCAGATTGATCTTCTGATTGCCGTAGTTCATCGCCACGCGCGTGCCGGTGCGCGACGCGAACTCGGTGCGTCGCATGCCGAGCATCCGCGCGTACCACGCCGCGCTCACTTCGACGTCGGCGACGTTCAGAACGAGATGATCGAGACTGGCTAGCTGGAAGCTCATGGGTTTGTCGTGATGAATCGAGAAAGGTGGTAGCGACTATGCGCGTGGCGCGTCCGGCGCGAGCAACACGCCCTTCGTGAATACGAAGCAGCCGTAGCCGCGCTCCTCGCCCGTCGCGATCACACAGTATGCCTGGCGCGCACGCTCGTAAAACGCGAATCGCTCGATCGACACGAAGCGCACCTCGCGCCCCTCGCCCGCGTTGACCTCGGCTTGCGCTTCGCGCTGCACCGCGGGAATCATGTGCGGCTCGCCAACCACTTCCATGCGCGACGCGGGATGCTCGATAAAGGTGTCGAGCGGCAGCACCGACAACACTGCGCGGATCGCGCGCGGCGAACTGACGCCGTCGAGACGCAGCGGCTTGCCGAGCACGGTATCGCGCGCGACGGCGTCGGCCGGAAAGTTGGCGTCGCAGATCACGAGCTCGTCGCCGTGGCCCATCGAGCGCAGCGCGTGCAGGATATCGGCGTTCAGTAGCGGGTCCAGATTTTTCAGCACGGGGTCTCCAGGTCGTTCGTTGGGAACATGCTGCGGGGGTGAGGTCGTGAGCTTTGCGCTAGATGCGTGTCACGCTTCATCCGCACGACGATCGATTGTAGCAAGCGCGCCGGACGTCTTGCGGCGCTGCGCTCGCACCGCATTGCCAGCGCAGCCATCCGACCAAAGCGAGCAGCACGAGCCCCGCGCCGCCGAGCACCGGCTCGCGCCAACCGAGCAGTGCGATGAACATGAACGCCCGCGCGCCGCCGAGCAGCGCGAAACCGGCGATCGCGCTCGATAACGCATCGAGCGCGGCCGCGACGCGCAGCAACGCGAGATGGACTTGCGCGGGCTTGGCAGCGGCGGGCTCGTGCATGATCGTCTCCGTGAAAAACGCCTCAGGCGGCGCCGGGGGTTTCGTCGAGAAAACCGGTGACCGCTTGCAGACGCCCATGCGCGTCCACCACGCCGAAGTCCGAGCCCTTCACGATCGCCTCGCCCGTGGGGGTCGTCAGTGCCCACGAGAAGCGCAGGCGATTCGCGAAGCCGTCGACGTCGGTCGTACGGCGAAACGTGTGATCCGGAAAACGCTCATGCACCGCGCGGATCATGGCGTCGATGCCATCGTGGCCCGCGCCCGCCAGCAGCGGGTCGCGATAGTCGGCATCGGCGCTCCACGTTGCCGCGATCAACTCGCGACGACGCGCGCCATCGGTCTCGTTCCAGGTATCGAAATAACGGTCGATCAAATCGGTATGCGCATTCATCTCAAACTCCTCGATTGACAGGACTGAGCACTTCGCGCGGCATGCGCATCGCATGCGGCGGGCTCGGAATGAAGATTGACGGCTCGCGTGCATTGCGTCGATTACGTGAGAGGTAATCAAGCGGATGCAGCCTTCGCCAAATAGGTCATTCGGCCGAGTCGTCAAAAGACCTTCGCACCGCTAACCTCAAGTGACTCATCGAAGCCCGCCGACGACATCGCGAGGCGGGCAATGCAATGAACAGGAGGACCGCTTGGACCGCTTTATCGAGACGCTTTTCTCGCTTGCACGACCGTATCCTAGGAGATACAATCATCCGCAGATCGACACACCGCGCGTGTACACGATCAACTGCACCGAAGAGTTCGACCGTTGGCTTCACGGCCTCACCGACCTCAAGGCGAAGGCGCAAATTCTCGTGCGGATCCGCCGCGCGGAACGCGGGCTTTTCGGCGACGCGAAGTTGCTGGAAAGCGGCGTGTTCGAGATGCGCATCGATTGCGGGCCGGGTTACCGGGTCTACTACGCGCGCGCGCGAGGAACGCATGATGTATCTGCTGCTCTGCGGGGGTAACAAGTCCACGCAGCAGGCGGATATCAGGCATGCCGGAGCAATGTGGACAACCATCAGAAAGGAACGGTCATGAGCAAGATCAAAACGGCACGCTTCGATGCATCGAAGTACCTCGACAACGACGAAATGGTCGCGGCTTATCTGAACGCCGCCCTCGACGAAGGCGACTCCGATCTGCTGCTCGCCGCCATCGCGGATATCGCCAAGGCGCGCGGCATCACGAAGATCGCCGCTGCAGCGGGCCTGGGCCGCGAAAGCCTCTACAAGACACTCGCGCCCGGCTCCAAGCCACGCATGGACACGGTCCTCAAACTGGCCAGTGCGATCGGCGTCAAATTCACCGCCGTGCCGTTGCGCCTGGCTGCCGCCTGAGCCGGGCACGCGTCTCGTTGACTGAAATTGGCGGGGCATTACCTCTCAGGTAATCGATTGCTTGCACGCTTTGACTATGATCGGTGGCATGAACACACTCTCTATTGCACAAGCGGCTCCATCATCCGCGCCGATCGGCACTCGGGCGGTCGGCGAACTTCTCCGCGAATGGCGGCAGCGGCGGCGCATGAGCCAGTTGCTGCTCGCCACGGAGGCTGATATTTCGACCCGCCATCTGAGCTTTGTCGAATCGGGGCGCGCGCTACCGAGCCGGGAAATGGTCATGCATCTCGCCGAGCGCCTCGACGTGCCGTTGCGCGCGCGCAATGCTCTGCTCGTCGCGGCCGGTTACGCGCCGCTGTTTCGCGAACGTCCCCTCTCCGACCCGCAGCTCGCCGCCGCGCGCGAAGCCGTCGAACTGGTGCTCAAAGGACATGAGCCCTACCCGGCCCTCGCGATCGACCGGCACTGGACCATCGTCGCGACCAACAATGCGATTGCGCCGTTGTTGAGCGGCGCGAGTCCCGAACTGTTGAAGCCACCGGTCAACGCATTGCGCCTGAGTCTGCATCCACAAGGCATTGCGGCGTCGATCGTCAACTGGCATGCGTGGCGCGAGCATGTGCTGGCCCGCCTGCAACGGCAGATCGACGTCAGCGGCGACGACACGCTGAGCGCACTGCGCGACGAACTGGCCGGCTACCCCGCACCGCCGGATGCAGACGCCTCGACGCTGGACGATGCAGTCCTCAACCAGATCGCCGTGCCGTTGCGGCTGCGTACGCCGCTTGGCGTGCTGTCGTTTTTCAGCACCACCACGGTGTTCGGCACGCCCGTGGACGTTACGCTGTCGGAACTCGCCATCGAGGCGTTCTTTCCGGCGGATCGGCAAACCGCGTCGGCGCTGCGCGAATTTGCCGAACACCAGCGCGGCTAGCCGCTCGCGTACCTCCACTCCACTCACCACGAATAAGTGAGATGTCCGTCAACGCCGACACCCTGCTGATCCGCCAACTCGGACCCGCCGACCGGGACGCCTATTTCCAGCTTCGTCTGCGCGGGCTGAAGGCGCACCCCGCTTCGTTCGGACAAAGCCACGACGAAGCGCTGGCGAAAGGCGCCGGATGACGCGACACTGCAGGGCTCGGAGACGGAAGGCACGTTTCTGCTTGGCGCGTATGCGGCGGCCGACGCTCCGCTGATCGGCGTCGTCGGTCTGCTGCGCAATAAAGCCCACAAAGAGCGGCACAAGGCGAACGTGGTCGGCATGTATGTCGCACAGGAAGCGGCTGGTCGTGGGGTCGGGCGCGCGCTGCTCGGCGAGTTGCTGACGCGCGCGGCGCGCGTCGACGGTTTGCGACAGGTGCAGCTAACCGTGGGTAGCCGCAACTACGCGGCGCGCAGGCTGTATGAATCGCTCGGCTTTCGCAAATATGGGTGCGAAGTCGGCGCCTTGAACGTCGACGGGGTGTTCCATGACGAGGATCTGATGGCGCGATTCCTCGCGTAGCCCCCGGGAATTATTGACAACGCCTCCTTGCGGCCATTTCCTGCGCCTCCTCAATGTTGTAATGTCGTCGCCTATCGCACCGACATCGTGTCAGACAGCCTGCACGGCACTGGCTTCTCGCAGCCTCCGTCCGCAATCTGATCGGTAGGCGTCTGCGACCGCTGTTAGGTCTCGGGGTCGAACGCGTGCGCCAGACCGGCTGCCCGGTCCTCAGCGAGCCGTTCCAAATCCGGCCCTGTTTGCGAAGTTTGTAACGGGGGACGCTTCATACCGTTACAGGATCCATCCGTCCCTCATGCGCCGCCGAACATGAGTATTTATTACCGTCCATTCCATCGCTTTCTGTTTCCTTCCTAATCCAAAACAAATTTACCGAGCGCCGCGCGGTGCGGACGCGCGCCTCTGACAATTGCGCAGGATGCCCAACCAGTAATGGTTTTCATGGAACAGAGGCCAGTGTCGAAAGGCTATAAATTCACTTGGCATCATTCATTACAATGGCGTGAAAAACTTACCGAAAAACGATGTAGTTTTTTGAGATATTTTTTTGAGAAAGGATTGATTTCTGGTTTTAGCCTTCATACAATTCGTCCCGAGCTGTTACGAAATGTAACGTCATGTATCAAATGTTCGCTGTCTGTAGCAAGTAGCAACATGTAGCCGGAGGCCACGTTGCCGGCGAGGCAGAAAAGACATAACGGCGCAAAGCCGACATAGTAATTCGGGGCTTCGGAAACAGACAAAATGGACCGTAGCAGCGAGACGCTGGATTCAATCCGCGAGATCAACTTGTCTTACATCATGCTCGCGCAACGCATGTTGCGCGAGGACAAACCGGTCGGAATGTTCCGGCTGGGACTGTCGTCGGAACTGGCTGACTTGCTTGCCGGGCTGTCGCTCGCGCAAATCGTCAAGCTGGCCGCTTCCGACCAGCTTTTGTGCTTCTTCCGCTTCAACGACCACGTGATGCTGTCGGCGTTGACGCAAACGACGAAGCACACCGCAGTTGCACCGACTCACACGGCGATCCTGCTTGCAGGCCAGCCCGCCGAGCAATTTGCCTGAACGAGGTGACTGCAATGCTCAAGCGAAGCCTGACCGAAGATGCACAGGAAGTATTTCGCGCGATCGCACTCATCGAACTCGGCGCCCGCATGCAGGTGCTCGAGAGCGAGCTGACCCTGTCGCGCGACCGTATGATCCGCCTGTATCGCGAGGTCAAGGGGGTATCGCCGCCCAAGGGCATGCTGCCGTTCTCGGCGGACTGGTACATGACGTGGCTCGCGAACATTCACGCGTCGCTGTTCTACAACACGTACCTGTTCCTCAAGAACGAAGCGCGCTGCTCGCATCTGGATGCGCTGACCAAGGGCTATCGGCTGTATCTCGAACACTGTCAGCACAGCGAAACCGAGCCGGTGCTCGATCTGACGCGCGCGTGGACGCTCGTGCGTTTCTTCGACGCCGACATCCTGCAGTTGACCAGATGCTGCCGCTGTACCGGCAAGTTCGTCGCGCACAAGCACGACCTGCAGCACAACGTCGTGTGCGGCGCCTGCCAGCCGCCGTCGCGTGCCGGCAAGACGAAGAAGGCAGCAGCCGCGCGCCGGGAAGCGCTCGATGCGGCGCAGGTTGCGCAGGCCGCTTGACCGATCGATTCGCCGTCGCGAGACGCGGTCGACCCGATTCTCACCGAAGCTCACATGATTCCGCGCAGTGATTGAACCGCGCGGATTTTTTTTCGCCTTCGCGCCGGGCAAACCGGCGTGCCGAATACCCAACCGCGCCATTGCCGAGCATCCGCACACCGATCAGCGCCGGGATTAGCGCGAGCGCTCGCGTGATGAAGCGCCGCCTGCCAGCACGGAATCTTCATTTTCAGGAAGCCTTCCATGATGACCTGCCCCGCCACCGTGCCGGTGAACGTCGAGCTTTGTCCCGACGCGAGCAGCGTGATCGCGAACAGGAAGGCGGCGAAGCCGGTGCCGACGATCGGCGCTAGTGGCAGGAACGCGAGCGCGCCGCCGAGCACTTCGGCGAGATGGTAGGCAATGATCGACAGCTCCGCGAGCAGCCACTGCGCACGCGCGACGCCCGGCGAATAGCGAGCGCTCGACAGTTGCGCGAGCGCGCCCGGTCGCGATACCGAGGCGCATGCTCAGACATTGCAGCGCCATCGCCGCGAGGCTCGACAGCAGCACGACGAACAGCAGACTGTAGCCGAAGCGCGAACCTGCTTCGATCGGGGCGGCCCAGTTGCCCGGGTCCATATAGCCGATCGATACGAGCAGGCCGGGCCCCGCGAATTGCAGAATCTTCTTGCAGAACGGTGCGCCTGCGGAGACGGCGACCAAGCCCTGTACCTCGGACGGACAGAACGGCGCTGTGGCGCTACAAACAATTTGCATGAAAAACGCCGGGAGGCGCTTGCGCGCGACCCGGCGTCGTTGATGAGGTTGATGAAGCGCTTGCCAACAGGGCCAGGAATTCAGCGCTTCGCCACCTGCTGCTGCGCTGAAACCGATGCGGCTCCGGCCGCGGAGCCGGAAGCCGCAGCCAGCGAAGCCGCCGCGCCGCCGGAAGCACCAACCGGCACCGGCGCCGCCCCGACCGCCGTATCTGCCGCCGTCACATCGCCCCAACCGCCACCGAGCGCGCGAATCAGATTCACGGTCGCGACCGCCTGCGTGCCCGCCAGATGGCTCGCCTGCAATTGCGACTGCAGCACCTGCCGCTCGCCATCAATCACGTCGAGATAGCTGACCGCGCCCTCCGTGTACTGCGTGCGCGACAGGTGCGCGGCGCGCTGCGACGCATCGACCGCGTCGTTCTGCTCGCGCATCTGATCGTCGAGCAAGCGCAGATCGGCGAGATTGTCCTCGACTTCGCGGAACGCCACGAGCACCTGCTGGCGATATTGCGCGACGTCCTCGTCGTACTTCGAACGGGCCTGCGCGAGATTGGCCTTGCGGCGGCCGCCGTCGAAGATCGGCACCGTCAGCGCGGTACCCGCGAACGGACCGAGGATGAACGCGCGGCTCGACCACATGAACAGATCGCCGAGCGTCGCCGATTCAAAGCCGAACGCGCCCGTGATGTCGAGCTTCGGGAAGAACGCCGACTTCGCGAGCCCGACGCGCGCATTCGCTGCCTGCATCGCGCGTTCGGCTGCCGCGATGTCCGGCCTGCGTTCGAGCAGCGCCGACGGCAAACCCGGCGGCACGCGCACCGCCACCGGCGCAAGCGGTTGTTCCGCGAACGAGAAATCCGCGGGCGGCTTGCCGAGCAGAATCGCGAGGCTATGCTCCGAGGCCGCCCGTTGCCGCGCGACGCCGACCGCATCGGCACGCGCGCTCGCGAGCTCGTTACGCGAGCGCGACAGATCCAGCTCGCTGATATCGCCTTCCTTGAAGCGCCGCTCGACGAGCTTCAGCGTGTCCTCGCGCAACGCGACGGTGCGGCGATACAGATCCTGGTCGGTGTCGAGCTCGCGCAACTGGAAGTAGTTCTGCGCGACGTCGGCCTGCAACGACAGCTGCACCGAGCGAAACAGCGCTTCGCTCTGCTGCTCGTCCGAGCGCGACGCGTTCACGTTCGAGCTGACCCGCCCGAACAGATCCGCCTCATACGACGCGCCGACCTGCGCACGCCAGATCGTGCCGGTCGTGCCGCCCGCGCTGTCCGGCAGGAACTGCGACGCCGCCGACGCACGCTCCCGGGTCGGGCCGAAGCCCGCGTCGAGCTTCGGGAACCAGTCGGACTTCGCCGCCTGGGTGACCGCGCGCGCCTGCTGCACGCGCGCGGCTGCGGCCTTCAGGTCCTGGTTCGCGGCGGCGGCCTGCTCTTCGAGCGCGTTGAGCTGCGGGTCGCCGAACACCTTCCACCATTCGCCACGCAGGGCGTCGTCGGCGGGCTGGGCCGGCTTCCACGTGCCGGTGTTTTGCGCCGACGCGGCCGAACCAGCCGCCACGCCCGACGCCGCCGCAGCCGACGTCGCCATCGCGGGCGCTTCCTTGAACGCCGCCGGCGTATCGACGTCGGGACGCTTGTACGTGGGCTCGACCGAACAAGCGGCCAGCAGCGCGATCAGCAAACCGCTCGCGGCCGCGCGGCCCCATCCGCGCAAAGAGTCAAAGCGAGATTCAAAGCGTTTCATTGTTGTTTTCTCCTCAGGCGTCCGTAACGGGCGCGCCGTAGCGCGGCGCATCCTTCTGCGCGACGTGAATCGTCCCGCCCGCGAGCGAACGCAGCACCACATAGAACACCGGCGTCAGCATCAGGCCGAACAGCGTGACGCCGAGCATGCCGAAGAACACCGCGACGCCCATCGCGTGACGCATCTCCGAGCCCGCGCCGCTCGACAACACCAGCGGCACCACGCCCATGATGAAGGCGATCGACGTCATCAGAATCGGCCGCAGACGCAGACGGCTCGCTTCGATCGCGGCCTGCAGCGGACTGCGTCCGTCGTGTTCGAGCTCACGCGCAAACTCGACAATCAGGATCGCGTTCTTCGCGGACAAGCCCACCAGTACCATCAATCCGATCTGCGTGAAGATGTTGTTGTCGCCACCGGTGAGCCACACGCCGGTCAGCGCGGACAGCACGCTCATCGGCACGATCAGGATCACGGCGAGCGGCAGCGTCAGGCTTTCGTACAGCGCGGCGAGCACGAGGAACACGAGCAGCACGCTGATCGGGAACACCCACATGCCCGCGTTGCCGGCAAGGATCTGCTGATATGTGAGGTCGGTCCACTCGAGCTTCACGCCGCGCGGCAGCACCTCGGCGGCCACGCGTTCGGCCGCGGCCTGCGCCTGTCCCGACGAAAAGCCGGGCGCTGGGCCGCCGTTGATGTCGGCCGCCGTGTAGCCGTTGTAGCGCACCACCATCTCCGGCCCGTAGGTCGGCGTCACCGTGACGAGCGACGACAACGGCACCATCTCGCCCGCCGCGTTGCGCGTCTTCAGTTGCAGGATGTCGTCGGCGCGTTGACGGAACGGCGCGTCCGCCTGCACGCGCACCTGATACACACGGCCGAAGCGGTTGAAGTCGTTCACGTACAGCGAGCCCAGATAGATCTGCATCGTGTCGAACACGTCCGTGACCGGCACGCCGAGCTGCTTCGCCTTCACGCGATCGAGATCGACGTTCAGCTGCGGCACGTTGATCTGATAGCTGGAGAAGGTCGGCCCAAGTTCGGGCGTTTGCGCCGCGCGCTTCACGAATGCTTCGGCAGCCTTGTTGAGTTCCGCGTAACCGACCGCGCCGTGATCCTCGAGTTGCATCTTGAAGCCGCCGAGTGTGCCGAGCCCGAGCACCGGCGGCGGCGGGAACACCGCGACGAACGAGTCCTTGATCGCACCGTACTGCTGGTTCAGCGCACCGGCGATGGCGCCCGCCGACAGCTTCTTGTCGCCGCGCTCCTTGAACGGCTTCAGCGTGACGAACACGATGCCCGCGCTCGAACTATTCGTGAAGCCATTCACCGACAAACCAGGGAAGGCCACCGCGCTTTCGACGCCCGGCTGCTTCAGCGCGATCGCGCTCATAACGCGGATCACCTTCTCCGTGCGATCGAGCGACGCACCGTTCGGCAACTGCGCGAACGCGATCAGATACTCCTTGTCCTGCGCGGGCACGAAGCCGCCCGGCACGATCCGCGCCACCAGCACGGTCGCACCGATGAGGATCGCGTACACCGCGAGCATCGCGCCCTTGCGACGCAGCACGCCGGTCACCCCGCGGCCGTAGGCTTCCGAACCACGATGAAAGACCTTGTTGAAACGCTTGAAGAAGCCGCCGAGCACACGGTTCATCACACGCGTCAGCCAGTCTTCCTTCTCGCCGTGGCTGCGCAGCAGTAGCGCGGACAACGCCGGCGACAGCGTCAGCGAATTGAACGCCGAGATCACCGTCGAGATCGCGATGGTCATCGCAAACTGCTTGTAGAACTGGCCCGTGAGACCCGTCATGAACGCGAGCGGCACGAACACGGCGACGAGCGTCAGCGCAATCGCGATGATCGGCCCGCTCACTTCGCGCATCGCCTTGTAGGTCGCCTCGCGCGCACTGAGCCCGCTTTCGATGTTGCGCTCGACGTTCTCCACCACGACGATCGCATCGTCGACCACGATACCGATCGCGAGCACCATGCCGAACAGCGACAACGCGTTGATCGAAAAGCCGAACGCAAGCAGCAGCGAGAACGTGCCGACGATCGACACCGGCACCGCGATCAACGGAATGATCGACGCGCGCCACGTCTGCAGGAACACGATCACGACGATCACGACCAGCGCGATCGCTTCGAGCAGCGTATGGATCACCGCCTCGATACTCGAACGCACGAACTGCGTCGGGTCGTAGACGATCCGGTATTCGACGCCGGCCGGCATGTCTTCGGCGAGTTCCTTCATCGCCGCGCGCACCTGCTCTGAAATCGCGAGCGAGTTCGCACCCGGCGCCTGATTGATCGCAAGCGCAACCGCGGGCTTATTGTCGAGCAGCGAACGCAGACCATATTCCGACGCCGCGAGCTCGATGCGAGCGATATCGCGCAGATAGGTCACGCCGCCGTCGGGCGCGGTCTTCACGATGATGTCGCCGAATTCGCCCTCGGTCTTCAAACGGCCGCGCGCATTCACCGACAACTGCAATTGCGTGCCCGGCACCGACGGCGACGCACCGATCACACCGGCCGCAACCTGGATGTTCTGCTCGCGGATCGCGTTGACGACTTCGGTCGCCGTGAGACCGCGTTGCGCGACTTTCTGCGGATCGAGCCAGATACGCATTGCGTAATCGCCCGAGCCCCACAGTTGCACTTCGCCGACGCCCTGAATCCGCGCGAGCCGATCCTTCACGTTGAGCAGCGCGTAATTGCGCAGATACGTCATGTCGTAGCGATCGTTCGGCGAGATCAGGTGCACGACCATCGTCAGCGTCGGCGAACTCTTGATCGTCGTCACGCCGAGCCGCTGCACGTCATCCGGCAGACGCGGCAGCGCCTGATTGACGCGGTTCTGCACGAGCTGCGTCGCGAGGTCGGGATTGGTGCCGAGCTTGAACGTGACCGTCAGCGTCAGATTGCCGTCGCTATTGGCCTGCGACTGCATGTACAACATGTTCTCGACACCATTGATCTGCTCTTCGAGCGGCGCGGCGACCGCTTCGGCGATCACTTTCGGATTCGCGCCCGGATACTGCGCGTGCACCACCACCGAAGGCGGCACCACTTCCGGATACTCGGAAATGGGCAGCTTGAACAGCGAGATGATGCCCCCGAGCAGGATCAATACCGATAGCACGCCTGCGAAGATCGGGCGATCGATGAAGAATTTGGATATGTTCATTGGAAGCTCTTAACGTTGGAGCATGCGCGTTGGAGCATGCGGCTCACGAATTGCCTTTCGCGCCGGCCTCGGCCTTGGCACGCGACTGCGCGAGCGCTGCGCTGTTCGGGTCGTCGTCGGTCGTCATCGGCACCATGTGCGCGCGGACCGTATCGCCGGGACGCACACGCTGAACGCCGTTGACGACGATGCGATCGCCCGGCTTCAAGCCGTCCTTGACGACGCGCAGATTGCCTTGCATCGAACCCGTCGTGATCCCGCGATAAACGACGTGGTTGCCCTGATCGACGACCAGCACGAACTTCTTGTCCTGGTCGGTGCCGACCGCGGCATCGTCGATCAACAGCGCCGGATGCGGTGCGCTGCCCCCCACCTTGACGCGCGCGTAGAGGCCCGGAATCAGCGCGCCGTCCGCGTTGTCGAACTTCGCGCGCACGCGGATCGTGCCCGACGACGTGTCGAGCCGGTTGTCGACCGACTCGATCGTGCCGCTGCGCGAGTAGCCGGATTCATCGGCGAGACCGAGTTCGACCGGCACCTTGCTGCCGTCCTTCGCGCGGCTCAGGTATTGCAGGTAGGTCTGCTCGTCCGCGTCGAACGACGCGTAGATCGGCGACACCGAGACGAGCGTCGTCAGCGGCACCGAACTGGCGCCCGCCGACACCACGTTGCCGACCGTGATTTCCGCGCGCGACACGCGGCCCGACACCGGCGCGACGATCTTCGTGTAGCCAAGATTGATGCGCGCGGTTTCCAGCGCGGCTTGCGCGGCCTTCAGGTTCGCGCTCGCCTCGCGCGCGGCGTTCTGCTTCTCGTCGTAGTCGCGTTTGGCGATCGCGTTGTCGACAATCAGCCGTTGCGCGCGTTCCCAGTCGCTTTGGGTGTAGCCGGTGCGTGCCTGCGCGGCCGCGAGCTGCGCTTGCGCGCGATCGACTTCGGCCGCGTACGGACGCGGATCGATCACGAACAGCGTGTCGCCCTGCTTCACGAGCGCGCCGTCCTTGAAGTTGACTGACACGATCGTGCCCGGCACCTGCGAACGCACGTCCACTTTCTGCACGGCTTCGAGACGGCCCGAATAGGACTGCCAGTCGGTGATCGTCTTCTGCACGACGGTCGCCACGTCCACTTCCGGCACGATGGTGGGTGCGGCCGGCGAGCTCGCATCGACACGAATCGCGCCGAAGGTGCCAAGCCCGGCAAGGACGACGACGACCACGGCGGCTAACGCCACGCGGCGGCGGGAAAGAGGAAGGATAGTCATGTGTAGCTCCCGGTATCGTTGATTGAATTTCTGTTTATCGATGAGCGCGCGCGTCGAAGCGCCACTGGAAAAAGCGCACCGCTTCCTGCAAAGCGGGCGGATGATCGGCGAGCGCCGCGTGCGACACGCTCGGAAAGCGCACCACCTGGGTCTGCACGCCCGCGTCGATCAGATTGCTTGCATACTTCTCGGCCTCGACGTGCAGCACGTCGTTCTGCGCGGTCGCGATCAGCGTGGCCGGCAAGCCGGCGAGCCGCGACGATTCGAGCGGCGCCGCATACGGATGCATGCGCTGAGACGCTTGCGGCAGATACGCGCGATAACACGCGGCGCACTCGCGCGCGGTGATGTCCGAACCGAGCCGCTGCTCGTCGCCGAGCCGCGTCAGGCTCGGATCCAGCATCGGGCCGAACAGCGCCTGCGCGCTGATCGGCACGTCGTTACGATCGCGCGCGATGAACGCGAGACAATTGGCGAGTTGGCCGCCCGCGTCGTGGCCCGCCACGCCGATCTTTCTGCTATTGCCACCAAATGCCCGTGCCCGCGTCTGCACCCACAGCGCGGCGCGATGCGCGTCTTCCGGCGCGGCCGGAAACGGAAACCGCGGCGCGAGCGAATAGCCGACCGACACCACGAGCGCCGGTAAATGTTCTGCGAAATACCGCGCGGCGAAGTCCGCGCATTCGATCGAACCCTTCGTAAAACCACCACCGTGAAAATAAAGCAGCACCGGCAATGCGGTTTTTTTCGTCAGCCGATACAGGCGCAACGTAATGGGTTGAGCGTACCCATCGATACCCACGTCGGTGACTTCAAGCGTTGCGTCATTGGCCTCAGCGCCAGTGTCTTCGGCGGAAACGCCGGTGGAAAAAGGCGGGTACGGCGATTTGAATGCATCCATGTCGAGCCGCGCAAATGCGCATAGAACTTCAATGGTCCGAATTGTGGGTTCGGCAGACTCGCAAATAAATGCCTATAATCCGGCAACACAATTCGGTGCCTTTGAACAATCCCGTTGTGATTGTTTTCGCGGACTCCATTCCCGCCTGTGCACCAGCCCCTTCTGGAGGTTTGCAATGGACCGGCTTCAGGCCATGCAAGTGTTCACGCGCGTCGTCGACACCAACAGCTTTACCCGAGCAGCGGAAACGCTCGACCTGCCGCGCGCATCGGTTACTACGATTATTCAGAACCTCGAAGCGTTTCTCGGCACGCGGCTGATGCACCGGACCACCCGCCGTCTGTCGCTGACGCCCGATGGCGCCGCGTACTACGAGCGCTGCGTGCGCATCCTCGCGGACGTCGAAGAGACCGAGGCGAGTTTCCAGAGCGGCAACAAGAAGCCGCACGGCAAGCTACGCATCGACATGCCAGGCTCGATTGGCCGTCTGCTCGTCATTCCGTCGCTGTGCGAATTCCACACGCGCTATCCGGACATCGATCTGCAACTGGGCCTGACCGACCGGCCCGTCGATCTGCTGCAAGAAGGTGTCGATTGCGTGGTGCGTGTCGGCGCGTTGCAGGATTCGTCGCTGGTCGCGCGCCGCATCGGTCTGTTCGAGGGCGTGACCTGCGCGTCGCCCGACTACATCAAGCGCGCGGGCGTGCCCGCTTCGCTAGAAGATCTCGACAATCACAAAGCCGTCAACTACTTCTCGAGCCGCACGGGACGCACGCTCGACTGGGCGTTCCTGGTGAACGGCAACGAAGTGGAAGTGAAGATGAAAAGCATCGTGTCGGTCAACGACGCGGATGCCTACGTGACCTGCGGACTCGAAGGCTTCGGCCTGATTCAGCCGGCGCGCTTCATGGTGCTGCCGCATCTGGGCTCGGGTCAGCTCGTCGAAGTACTGCCGGACTTGAAACCCTTGCCGATGCCGATTTCGGCAGTCTATCCGCACAGTCGTCATCTGTCGCCGAAAGTCCGCGTTTTCGTAGACTGGATCGCGGAGCTGTTCGATCGTTGCCCATTGCTGAGCGGACGCGGCACTCTCGACGCCACCTGCACGAAGCGCACCTTCGAGCAGCGCGAGTCCGCGCCGGCACTCGACACGCCGGTGATGACCGAATGGGTCGCATGAAGTACGGGAAGTGAAACAGTGAATTCCAGCCGCGGCTCCAATGCCGCGGCAACTGTGCAATCGCACGGCCCCGGTGAAGCCTCGCTTGCGATTGTTCCTGAATCGCGACAATTCATTTCGCAAAACCGCGATTTATCCGCACCGCGTCGACGTCTACATTTCACCCTGTCGCAGCGCCATCGCGCTGCCAATGAATGGACAGGAGTGAATCATGAAACGCAATCTGTTGGCAGGCCTCGCTATGTCACTGCTCGTCAGCGTTCCGGCATTTGCGCAAGGCGGCGGCGGTATCGGCCGCGCGGGAACGTATGACACGCAACCGGCGCCGACCGCGAGCACGAAGACACGCGCCGAGGTCAAGGCCGAACTGGTCGCCGCGTATCGCGACGGCTCGCTGCCCTCACTGAATCGCACCTCGTATCCGGACAAAGGCCTGATCGGCCAGACGCAAGCCGCGCGCATCGCGTTGCAGGAAGGAACGAACGGCGAAGTGACGCGAGTTGCGAAGGGCCAGTAACGAGTTAGAAGAAGTTGATTCAGAACCCGGCGCGCTTGCGGAGCAAAACTGCGCGCCTCTTCATCGAGGAGCACATCATGACACCATCGGAACTCGACAACTGGAATACCGACACGCCCGTGTGGACGCCGTATCGCCCGGTACAACATTGAGCGTTGGCTGACGTTCACGGCACTCGTCGTCATGCGCCCGCGAAGTGGCTTCGCGGGCGCATTTGCATTGAAGCGATCGAAAGCGGGTGCGGCCCGTGACGACGCGCTTGCCGTCGTTTCCCTATAATCGAACGTCCTTCCCTCGCAGCGGGTTTGTGCGCTTCACTTCACTATAGGAGCAACATGATGGATTATGTGAAACTCGGCCGCATCGGCCTCGATGTATCGCGTCTCTGTCTCGGCTGTATGAGTTATGGCGTACCCTCGCGCGGCACGCACCCCTGGTCGCTCGACGACGAAGCCGCGCGGCCTTTCATCAAGCAGGCGCTCGATCACGGCATCAACTTCTTCGACACGGCCAACGTCTATTCGGACGGCACCAGCGAGGAAATCGTCGGCCGTGCGCTGAAGGACTTTGCGAAGCGCGATGAGATCGTGCTAGCCACCAAGGTCAATAGCCGCATGCATCCGGGCCCGAACGGCGCGGGGCTGTCGCGCAAGGCGATCATGGCGGAGATCGATAACAGCCTGCGGCGGCTCGGTACCGACTATGTCGACCTGTATCAGATCCATCGCTGGGACTACGGCACGCCGATCGAAGAAACGATGGAAGCGCTGCACGATGTCGTGAAAGCCGGCAAGGCGCGCTATCTCGGCGCGTCGTCGATGTACGCATGGCAGTTTGCCAAGGCGCTGCAGGTGGCCGAGCGCAATGGCTGGACGCGCTTCGTGACGATGCAGAACTACGTGAATCTGCTGTACCGCGAGGAAGAGCGCGAAATGCTGCCGCTGTGCGAAAGCGAAGGCATCGGCGTGATTCCGTGGAGTCCGCTTGCCCGCGGACGCTTGACGCGTGACTGGGACACCGAAAGCGCGCGCTCGGAAACCGATGAATTCGGCCGCACGCTGTACGCGCACACGCAGGAAGCGGATCGGCGTATCGTCGAGCGGGTCAGCGAGATCGCGAAAGAGCGCGGCGTGCCGCGCGCGCAGGTTGCGCTAGCGTGGGTGCTGCAGAAGAAGCCGATTACCGCGCCGATTGTCGGTGCTACCAAACTGCATCATCTCGACGATGCAGTCGCGGCGCTCTCGTTGAAGCTCAGTGACGACGAAGTTCGCCGGCTCGAAGAACTGTATGTGCCGCATGCGGTGGCGGGGTTCAAATAAACGCTGTGAAGCGTACTGGCATCCAGTCGGGACGGGCGGAATGACCCGCGATTGCAGCGCACGTCGCTTCGCCTCCGCTCGCCTCCTCGCCTCCTCTCGTCCGCGGGGTTCATGGACCCGATTCATGCCCGAGTGGAGAAGTCTTCTTTAATTGCGCGGCACATCCGGTTCGAAGAACACCCAGCGCACCTGAGGAAACGTGGCCTGCAGATCGGCCTCGATGACGTTGATCGCATCGACCATCGCGCGGCCGCTCGCGTAGTCGATCATTTCCGCCTGCACCGCCACCACCACGTGGCGCCCCCACTGCAGCGTGATCATGTTGATGATGCCGCGAATCTCGGGACGCGCGCGCAGATGCGCGTCGATGGCGCTGCGCACTTCCGGGCTCGCCGATTCGCCGACGAGCATCGACTTCACTTCACGCGCGACGAGCCACGCGATCGTCATCAGCAGAAGACCGACCCCCACCGAGCCGAGCGCGTCATACACGGGGCTGCCGGTCACCATCGTCGATAGCACCGCGACGAAGGCGATCGCGAGACCGAATAGCGCGGCGATATCTTCGCCGGCCACGACCAGCAGGTCCGATTCGCGCGTCTCGCGAAACCAGTGCCACAGATTTTTATCCGGATGCGTCTTGCGAATCTCCTTGACCGCGCCCCACAACGATAGCGATTCGAGCACCACCGACACACCGAGCACCGCCAACGCGACGAACGCATATTGCAACGGCTCGCGCGCAATCAGTCGATGCACGCCCTCATACACCGAAAACGCACCGCCGACAAAAAACAGCAGCAACGCAACCAGCAGCGAATAGAAGTTGATTTCGCGGCCGCTACCCATCGGATGCAAAGGGCTCACCGGCTTGCGCGCTTCGCGCAGTCCGAATAGCAGCAGCAGTTGATTGCCGCAGTCGGCGGTGGAGTGAATCGCTTCGGCGAACATCGATCCGGAGCCGGTGAACGCCGCCGCGGCGAACTTGCAGACGGCGATGCCGAAGTTGGCCGCGAGTGCGTAGAAAATGGCTTTCGGCGATTCTTCTTTCATCTGCTGGCGGCGGTCGGTGAGTGGGCTGGGTATTTTTGGGTATTGCACGAGCGAAGTGATCGGCAAGTACTCGATATTATGGATGACAACGACACACCCGGTCGCAGGAATCGGACCTGATGTGCCGTCGTGCCGCCAGTTCCCCAGGCGTCCTTTGCACCATTCGCGCGGCTCACGCCCTCTCGAGCGCCGCCATCTCCCGTACGACAACCAGCAACACCGAAAGACTCGCGCCGCCCGTCGCGCGTAGATCGGTCAGCAGACGCGTATAACGCTCGAGCTGTGTCGGGCGTTTGTCGCGCCACGCTTGCACCAGCGAATCGGGCGTCGATGCATCGGTCGCGCCGGCCAATGCGCTCGTGGTCAGCGCGCGCTTGAGCCGTGCGAGTTCGGCGAGCGCCGATGCGCGCGCGAGCATGTCCCAATGCGTCGGCGCCGGCAATGAGGCGGCGCGCTCGCTAATCCAGCTGTAGTTCAGCAGCGTGCCGAGCGCGAAGTAGACGCCCGCGACCTGTTCGAGATTACGCCCGCACGTCGACGCGACTTCGGCGATATCGAGCAGCGCAGCGGACACCTCGCCGCTCGCGATCCGCACCGCGAGATCGCTATCGACACCCGCATCGACGAATACCCGTTGCCGCTCCGACAACGCTTCGAGGTCCGCGCCAGGCAACAGCGCCGGCCATTGTGGCGCGAGACGCTGCGCGGCGTCGCGACAGCGCGCGAGCAGGCCGGTCACGTCGTCGCCGGCCGCGCCCGTTTGCAGATGCCGCAGGAACCACAGCGCCGAACGTTCGACGAGCCGCGCGACCTCCGCGAACATGCGTGCCTGCACGTCGTCGGGAACGCGGTTGTCGAGCGCGTCGATGCTGCGCCAGATCTGATCGAGATCGAACACGTCGCGCGCCATGATGCACGCGCGCACGATGTCGCCGGGCTGTGCATCGGTCTCCTCCATCAGCCGATGCACGAACTCGCAGCCGACGCGATTCACGAGCGCATTGGTCAGATACGTCGCGAGGATTTCACGGCGCAGCGGATGGCGTTGCATCGGTTCGCGGAAACGCTGCCGAAGAGGTTTCGGAAAGTACTCGATCAACATATCGCTGACGAGCGGGTCTTCCGGCATCGACGATTCGAGCAGCGCGTCATAGAGCCACATCTTGCTATAAGCGAGCAGCACCGCGCGCTCGGGTGTCGTCAGTCCCTGCTTCGCGGCCGCGCGCTCGGCGATATCCTCGTCGGTGGGCAGAAACTCGATCACGCGATTGAGCCGCCCCGCCTTCTCCAGATAGCGCATCAGGCGCGCTTCGGCATCGAGCAGCTCCACGCCAAAACGGCCCGCGATCGACAAGGCCTGGGTCTGATAGTAGTTGTCCGTCAGCACGAGCAGACCGACTTCATCGGTCATTTCGGCAAGCAACGCATTGCGCTGCTTCTCCGTCATCTCGCCGTCGGCGACGACGAGGCCCAGCAGAATCTTGATGTTGACCTCGTGATCCGAGCAATCGACACCGGCCGAATTGTCGATCGCATCGGTATTGATGCGGCCACCGCACTGCGCGAACTCGATGCGCCCGAGTTGCGTCAAGCCGAGATTGCCGCCCTCGGCCACGACCTTGCAGCGCAGATCCGCGCCGTTCACGCGAATCGCGTCGTTCGCGCGATCGCCCGCCTGCTGATTGGTCTCGCGGCTCGCCTTCGCATAGGTGCCGATGCCGCCGTTGTAAAGCAGATCGACCGGCGCCTGCAGAATCACGCGCATCAACTCGGCCGGCGAGAGCGCCGCCGCGCTGATCCCGAGCGCCGCCTGCACCGCCGTCGACAGCGGAATCGTCTTCGCGCTGCGCGGGAACACGCCGCCGCCGGCCGAGATCAGCGACGGATCGTAATCGGCCCAACTCGAACGGTCGAGCATGAAGAGCCGCGCGCGTTCCGCCATGCTCGCCGCGGGATCGGGATTCGGATCGAGAAAGATATGGCGGTGATCGAACGCGGCGAGCAGCTTGATATGCGGCGACAGCAGCATGCCGTTGCCGAACACGTCGCCCGACATGTCGCCGACACCGACCACCGTGAAGTCCTCGCTCTGCGTGTCGACGCCCATTTCGCGGAAGTGCCGCTTGACCGACTCCCACGCGCCGCGCGCGGTGATGCCCATCTTCTTGTGGTCATAGCCGACCGAGCCGCCCGACGCGAACGCGTCGTCGAGCCAGAAACCGTATTCCTGCGAGATCGCATTCGCGTAGTCGGAAAACGTGGCCGTGCCCTTGTCGGCGGCGACGACCAGATACGGGTCGTCGGGATCGTGGCGCACCACGTCAGGCGGTGGCACGACCTCGGTGCTCGCCAGATTGTCGGTCACGTCGAGCAAGCCGCGCAGGAAGGTCTGATAGCACGCGACGCCTTCGCGCATCCACGCATCGCGCTCGCTCTGCGGCGGCGGATTCTTGACGACGAAGCCGCCCTTCGAGCCGACCGGCACGATCACCACGTTCTTCACCATCTGCGCCTTCATCAGGCCGAGCACTTCCGTGCGGAAATCCTCGCGCCGATCAGACCAGCGCAGGCCGCCACGCGCGACGCGCCCGCCTCGCAGATGGACGCCCTCGACGCGCGGCGAATAGACCCAGATCTCGAACATCGGTTTCGGCTCGGGCAAGCCGGGCACCTGGGCGGGATCGAACTTGAACGACAGATACGGCTTCGGTTGGCCCAGAGCGTCATGGCGGTAGTAGTTGGTGCGCTTGGTCGCCTTGATCACGCCGAGGAACTGCCGCAGGATGCGGTCTTCGTCGAGATTAGGCACCTGGTCGAGCGCGCTGTCGATCGTCTCCAGACAAGCGTTGACGCGGGCCTCGCGTACCGCGCCGAGCGCCGGATCGAAGCGCGCGATGAACAGGTCGACCAGCATGCGCGCAATCGCCGGATTGCCGGTCACCGCGCGTTCGATATACGCGTCGCTGAACGTCGAACCGACTTGCCGCAAATACTTCGCGTACGCGCGCAGAATCGTCACCTCGCGTGCATTGAGCTGCGCGCGCAGCACGAGGCGGTTGAAGTCGTCGCTTTCGATCGTGCCGGTCCACACCTGCTCGAACGCCTGTTCGAACAGATCCTTGACCCGCTCGATGTCAAACTCGGTATCGTCAGCGAGTTCGAGGCCGAAGTCATGGATCCACGCGGGCATCGCACCGGGCGCCTCGATCAGATAAGGCCGCTCTTCGTCGACGCGCACGCCCAGATGTTCGAGCATCGGCAAGCTGCGCGACAGTGCGATCGGCAGGCCCGCGCGATACACCTTGAAACGGAACGCGCGCGGTCCGGATTCGATCGGCCTGTATAGGTTCATCGCGAGCCGCTCGCTGCCCTGCACGCGCTCGATCAGTTCGATATCGCGCACGGCCGTGCGCGCCGGATAGTCGTCGCGATAGCCGGCCGGGAACGAATCGGCGTAGTGCTGCAGCAAACGGTTGCCCTGCTCTTCTCCGTACGCGTCGAGCAATGCGTCGGCCAGATCGTCCTGCCAGCGTCGCGCGACCTGCACGAGGCGCGCTTCGAGCTCGCGCGTGTCGACGCTTGGCATGCCGCCCGCTTTGGCATGGACGACGAAATGAATTCGCGCGAGCGTCGACTCCGACAGCAGCGGCGTGAATTCGACGTTCTCACCATTGAATGCGTCGGCGAGCAGGTTCGCGATGCGCTGCCGCAGATCGGTGTTGTACTTGTCGCGCGACACGAACACGAGGCACGTTACGAAGCGATCGAAGCGATCGCGCCGCACGAACAGCCGCGTGCGCTGATGCTCCTGCAAACGCAGCACGCCGAGGGCGGTGTCGTACAGCTGGTCCTCGTCGGCCTGGAACAATTCGTCGCGCGGATAGGTCTCGAGCACCGTCACCAGCGATTTCGCCAGATGACCTTTCGGCAGGAATGCGGCGCGTCTGACGATATTTGCGCATTTGCGCCTCACGATCGGAATCTCCGCGGACGACACGAAATAAGCGGTGGACGTATACAGGCCGATGAAGCGCCGCTCGCCCGTCACCTTGCCATCGGCGCCGCTCAGCTTGATGCCGACATAGTCGAGATAGCCGGGCCGGTGCACCGTGGCGCGCGAATTGGCCTTAGTCAGAAAGATCGGCGACGACCCGGAGATGATCTCGGCGGCCGCCGGCGGCAACGGCGTGACTTCCGCCGCGCCGCCCGGCTGCTGCGCATCGCGCAGAATGCCGAGACCGGATCCCGCGACCGCCCGCAAACCGTAGCCGCCGTCGTGGTGCACCAGTTCGTAATCACGGTGGCCGAGGAACGTGAAATGATCGGCGACCATCCATTCGACGAACGCGCGCGCTTCGACGCCCTCGGGACCGCTTTCGCGCGCCTTCATATCTTGAATGGTCTGCTTCGCGCGTTCGATGATCTTCGGCCAATCCTCGACCGCCGCGCGCACGTCGCCGAGCACGCGCGCGATGTCGTCGCGCAACGCGTCGAGTTTTGCGGCATCGCCACAACGATCGACCTCGAAATGGATGCACGAGGTCAGATGCGAGCGCGTATCGCCGGCTTCTTCGGCACCTTGGCTCACGCGCGCGATGCTGCCGTCCGGCGCGCGCCAGATCCGAAATACCGGATGGACGACCGAATGCAGCGCGAGCCGATGCCGGTTGACCGTCATCGAGACCGAATCGACGAGGAACGGCATGTCGTCGTTGACGATTTCGATCACCGTGTGATCGGAATGCCAGCCATGCTGTTCGAGGATCGGGTTATACACGCGCAGCCGCTGCTCGCCCGGCACGAAGCGCTGCGCGGTCTGCCAGTGGGCCAGCGCCGCGCCGTACAGATCGGCGATCGAGCGGCTTTGCAGATCGCCCGCGTCGACGAAATCGTAGTAATGCCGCAGGAAGAGTTCGACGATATTGAAGGTCGGCTCCGGCAACCGCCCCCGTGCAAATTCAACAACATCGTTCAGCAGGTGTGTGACGGCCTCTTCGTTCTTTGCTTGCATGATCGACTCCCCTGGCTGGCGGCAATGGTGAGTATCGCGTGATTCGCAGGCAACGTCTGACTTGGAATTATGCGCCTGCCGTACGCGATACGGCCGTTTCGCGCAGTCAGGTAATACCCGCTGACCGGTCGTCGAAGAATCGCCGGGCCCAGTTCGCATCGCTGCGGCGCGGCAACGCCGTGCGCGGCTCAACGCGCGGGCTTTGTGGGCGCCGGTGCCGGCGCGGCCGCATCGCTATCCTCGGCGCGCTGGGTGAGCCACGCGCGAATCTGCGCGGCCGTCCACGCGGGATCGTCATGGGGTAGATCGTGGCCGGCCCACGGATGCTTGCGATGCGGCGCGCCCCACGCCGCCGCGAGCTTCGCCGAACAGACCGGGTTGACGAGCCCATCGGCTTCCGACGACAGAATCAGCAGTGCACACTCCGGCGCGGCGGGCGCCGCGCTAAAGCATGCGGCCGCCCACAATTGCCGTAGCGCATTCGCGCGGCTCACCGGCGCGCTGAGGCGAATCGCGGTCCAGGCAGTGAGATCCGCGCCCAAGGTGTGGAGGTTATTGCACGTGAGTCGATGGATGCCGCTCTCGGCATCGGCGGCATCGCTCCAATGCGCCGCGACGCCGAGCAGACCAGGCCACGCCGACGGCCGCAGCCGCTCGTGCATGCGGCTGAATGGCCGCATGCTTGTATTGATCAGCACGAGCCGTTCGATCTCGCCGGGATGACGCTGTGCCCAGTGGGTCGCGACCATGCCGCCGAGCGACATCGCGAGCACGTTGTAGGGGCCCGGCACACCCGTTTCGAGCGCTGCCTGCCGCACGAATGCGACCATGCCCGCGACGCTCGCGGGCGCGCGCCGCCGCACGTATTCACCGTTGCCAGGCAGGTCGAGCAGCAGCAAACGCAAGCCGGTCGTGCTCGTTGCGGCTGGGGTTGCATCGCGCAAGCTATCGCCCGAAATTTGACCCAGGGTTTCGCGCAACGCCGCCGGCAAGCGCCCCCAATGCCGCGTTTCCCGCGTCAGTCCGCGCAGCAGAATCCACGTGCTCATACGCGATCCGGCCCGTACCAGTGATCCCGCGCGCTTCGCAGCAACTGCTCGCGACGGTTGCCTTGCGGCAGCCAGCGCTGCGCCGAAAACGCCGCGCGCGCGAGGAAGTCGAACAGGTTTGCATGGCGCCGCAGCACGCGCGCGGTGCGATGCTCCATGACCGGATTGAACATGCCCTGCCGCGAAAACAACTGCCGCGGATTTTTCTTGATCCACAGCCACGAGCCGAGTTCGAGCGTCATCGGCAGAAAGACGTTCGGCGCCGGCGTGCGGTCATACGCGTAGTCCCACAGATCGCCGTGCAGCAGATACTGATGGCTTTGCGGCTCGAACGTGTAGCCGTGATGCGGATGCGCGTGTTCGAACATGCTCTTCAACACGTACATTTCGGGCAGATGCGGCATCTGCCGGCGGGTTCGGGCGTACGGAAACCAGATGCTGTCGCTCCAGCCGTAGCCGGAATGGCAATCGAGCGCGATGCTCAACGGCCGCGCGGCGAGCTGCGTCTCGACTACATGCAGCAGCGCGGCCGCCTCGACCTCCATCGGCTCGCCCGCGCGGCCGCGATACCAGGGCAACCACGCGCCGACGCGCTGGCCGCCCGCCAGCAGCGGCACGCGCGCGTCGGCGTCTTGCGGTGCGTTGCGCATCAGGTCGACGCCGCGCGGATTCGCGCGCGTCGCTGCCCACATGCCGCCGGGATTCGCGATCGGTAGAAAGATCAGCCGGATGGACTGCAATTGCCGCACCAGCAATTCGTCCCATTCGAGCCGAGCGAGCAGCGCGCGCATATGGTCGAGGACGAGTTGCGAGCCGATTCGCTCGAGCCCGTGAATCCCGCCGAAAAAGCCAATGGCTGGCGCGAGCGGATCGGATGAACCGATGCTCGCGGTGTAGATGGAAAAGCGCCGGCCGCGTACCTCGGTCTCGCAGACCGCGCGGATTTCGAAGCTCGCCCTGCCTTGGTCGAGTATCGACTTGAGATCTTCATATTCGGCAAAACTGTCCGGAAGAAAGCTCAAAGGAGTCGGCATGACGGCGTGACCGGAGTGTCGGGATTATTAAGGACGGCCGGAAAACCCGCACTATAGCCTGGCTGTGTGTCAGCACGCGCGAGCGCGCACGTGTGTACGCGAATCGTGTCATCCGTATGTCACTTTCCGTTCGAATCATTGACTTCGCTCTGACTTCGTTTTGCCATCCTGACGACACATGACACAGCGGAAAACGCGACGCACAAAGATGTAATCGTCTAGACGTTACGATGCCTTCACTCAACCGTCACAGTCGCTTCCTAGAATGGGCCCACACCTGCCGGCAGTGGCCGGATGCAAGAGGGAATACAGATGGAAGCGATCCGTGAAGCTATTCGAATCGAACGTTTGAGCAAGACGTTCGGTAACGGCCGCAAAGTGCTCGACGAAATCGATCTGCGCGTCGCGCCCGGTGAAATGGTCGCGCTGATCGGCGCGTCGGGCTCGGGAAAATCGACGTTGCTGCGGCATATCGCGGGCTTTACCGCGTCGGACGCGCAGCCGTCGCAAATCGAGATTCTCGGCCGGCCGATCCAGCAGAACGGCCGCATCGTGCGCGAGGTGCGCAGCATTCGCCGCGACATCGGCTTCGTGTTCCAGCAGTTCAATCTGGTGAACCGACTGTCGGTCGAAACCAACGTGCTGATCGGCGCGCTCGCGCGCCTGCCGTGGTGGCGACGTCTCTCCGGCCGCTTCCCGCGCGAGGAACACGCGCTGTCGCGGGCCGCGCTGCACGAGGTCGGGATCGGCGAACATGCGCGCGAGCGGGCCGCGAACCTGTCGGGCGGTCAACAGCAACGTGCCGCGCTCGCACGGGCGCTCGTGCAACGTGCGCAAATCGTGCTCGCCGACGAGCCGATCGCCTCGCTCGATCCCGAGTCGTCGCGCCGCGTGATGGAAATGCTGCGAGCGCTGAACGTCGAGCACCGGATCACGGTGCTGGTGTCGCTGCATCAGGTCGACGTCGCGATGCAGTACTGCCCGCGCACGGTCGCGCTGCGTCACGGCAAGGTGGTCTACGACGGCCCTTCCAGTGCGCTGACACCGGCGTTGCTAAAGAAACTCTACGGCGGCGATGCGCGCGAACTGCTCGACGACGCGACACACGACGCAGACGAAACTCACGACGCGCCTGACGCCCCCGACACCGCCGCCGCGCCCACGCGGCCGGACAGCGGCCCCGCCGCCGCGCGCTACGCTTTCGCGTTGAACGCCGCGCCGTCGAACTGAACCGCGCACGCTGTCGTGCGCTTTTGATTCTCTCCGTCCACTCCACCGGATCTCAACCGATGAAATTCCTGCGCTCCCTGATCACGCTCGCGGCCGGCGCTGCCGCTTTCGCCTGCATCGCCGCGGCCCACGCCGAGGACGTCAACCTCGGGATCATCTCGACCGATTCGTCGGCGGTGCTCAAGCAACGCTGGGAACCGCTGATCGATGACATGAAGAAACAGACCGGCCTGAACGTGAAGGCATTCTTCGCGACCGATTACGCGGGCATCATCGAAGGCATGCGCTTCAACAAGGTGCAGGTCGGCTATTTCGGCAACGCGTCGGCGATCGAAGCCGTCGATCGTTCGGGTGGCGAAGTATTCGCGAAAGCGCAGCACGCGAACGGCGACAGCGGCTACTACTCGCTGCTGATCACCAACGTGAACAGCCGCTTCAAGACGCTCGACGACGTGTTCAAGGACACGAAGAGCGTGACGCTCGGTTTCGGCGATCCGAACTCGACGTCGGGCACGCTGGTGCCTGGCTACTACCTGTTCGCGAAGCACAACGCGCCGGTCAACACGTCGTTCAAGAGCGTGCTGCCGTCGAGCCACGAAGCGAATCTGCTGGCCGTCGTCAACAACAAGATCGACATCGCGACCAACAACAGCATGATGATGGAAACGCTCAAGCGCGAGCATCCGGACAAGTTCGCGCAGGTGCGCGTGCTGTGGACCTCGCCGCTGATTCCTTCGGACCCGCTCGTGTGGCGCAAGGATCTGCCGCAAGCGACGAAGGACAAGCTGCGCAAGTTCTTCCTGAACTACGCGAAAACCGATTTGCACGAAAAAGCGGTGATGGCCGGCATCACCGAGTACAGCGGCTTCGAGGCATCGTCGGATCGGCAACTGCTGCCGATTCGCGAGATCGTGCTGTTCCAGCAGAAGCAGAAGATCGAGAACGATGCACATCTGTCCGATAGCGACCGCAAGACGCAATTGGCCGCCCTCGACGCGAAGCTGAGCGCGCTCAGCAACGCACAGTCGAAGCAATGAACACGGCCGATCTGATCACGTCGCCTGCGCGCGCTAGCGAAGCGCAGGCCGCGCAGGCGGCGCAGGCGAAAGATCGTGCCGGCAAGCGAAGCTGGTGGTCGTTGCTCGGCTGGATCGCGGTGCTCGCCGTGCTCGGCGGCGCGTGGCACGGCGCCGACATGCGTCCGCTCGATCTGCTCAGCGACTCCGCCAACATGGGCCAGTTCGCGGCGGACTTCTTCCCGCCCGACTTCACCGAGTGGCGCAGCTACGTGCAGGAGATGTACGTGACATTGGCGGTCGCAATCTGGGGTACCGCGCTCTCCCTCGTCTGCGCGGTTCCATTTGGCCTGATGTCAGCGAACAATCTCGCGCCGCAGTGGGTCGTGCAGCCGATGCGCCGCCTGATGGACGCGTGCCGCGCGATCAACGAAATGGTCTTCGCGATGCTGTTCATCGTCGCGGTCGGCCTCGGGCCGTTCGCCGGCGTGCTCGCGCTGTGGGTACATACGACGGGCGTGCTCGCCAAACTGTTCGCAGAAGCGGTCGAGGCGATCGATCCGCGCCCGGCCGAAGGCGTGCGCGCAACCGGCGCGACGCGCCTCGACGAAATCGTCTATGCGGTGCTGCCGCAAGTGCTGCCGCTGTGGATCTCGTACGCGCTGTATCGCTTCGAGTCGAACGTGCGCTCGGCGATGGTGGTCGGCATGGTCGGCGCGGGCGGCATCGGCGTCGTGCTGTACGAAGCGATCCGCTCGTTCAACTATGCGCAGACGGCCGCGGTGATGATCATGGTGATCGTCGTCGTGACGGTGATCGATCTCGGCTCGGCGTGGCTGCGTGAACGGGTGATCTGAGGACGGCGCGCGCCGCGCGCGGGGCACTGAGCGGCCGGATTCAAAACGCCATTCCGGCCTTGTTGCTGCCGCTGCCGGCGCTGGCCGCGTGGCCGTATATCGTTGCGTCGGCAGTGCTCGAATGGGGCTATCTGCTCGCGCTGATTCGCGCGTACAGAAGCGGCGATTTCGGTCAGGTCTATCCGATTGCGCGCGGTCTTTCGCCGATGCTCGTGTTCATCGGGGCCGCTCGTCAGATTCGACGGCATCGCGTTGCTGCACTTCGGAAGTGACGTTAGTTGCACATGCTGCAATCAACGCGTGTAATTCACCACCGGCACGGAATACGAAGTCGGCGCGAAATCGGTGCGGCCACTGCGCTGCGACGAACCATTCGCCGGCGCACCGTAGCCGCTGTTCTGCGCAGCCTGGTTTTGCGCCGCGACCTTTGCTTCGGCTGCCTGAATATTGGCCGGATAGTCGATCACGTTCGCGTTGGACGGGTCGTAACCGGCCTTTTCGAGCTGGCTCAGTTCGGCGCGCACCTGCGCGCGCGAGATCGGCTGATTGGCCTGGTTCGACTGGGCAAACGCCGCGAGCGGAGCGGCAATGAGAGCGGCGATAACCCCTGCTTCGATCAGCGACCTGATGGACTTCATGATTTCCAGCCTCCAGAAATGGCTTCATGCGATTGCCGCGGAGCCTTGCGTGACCGATAAGCCATCCGCAGCGTTGACGCCAGTTTAGGAGCCGGTCAGGCCACGTAGTAAGCCCTGAACCATGAATTCACTTTTGCTGTAACGATCACAATTCGTGGCGACCACGTTCCAGCGCAGCCTCATCGCGATGAACTACACTGATGACGCCCAACGACGCGCCGCAGCCATCGCATTCGATCGAGGAGATAGACGCTCATGTCGCATCCCGTTACCCTGCCGTCTTACCGCGACAGCGTGCGCGCCGAATGGGTCGATTACAACGGTCACATGCGCGACGCGTTCTACCTGCTGATCTTCAGTCTCGCGGCCGACGGGCTGATCGATCTGATCGGCCTGCCCGATGTTGTGCGCAAAGAGCGGCATCGATCGATCTACACGCTCGAAGCGCATCTCAACTATCTGCATGAAATCAAACAAGGCACGCAGGTGCGTGTCGACATGCGCGTGCTCGGCTGCGACGCGAAACGTATTCACGTGTACTTCGAAATGTTTGCGCTGGACACGACGCAAAGCCAACGCAGCGGCCCCGTCGCCGCGGCCGAGCAGATGCTGCTGCACGTCGATACCAGCGGACCGCGCGGCATTGCTTTCGATCCGGACGTCGAAGCGCGTGTACACGAACTCGCGCAAGCCCATGCGGCATTGCCGCCGGCGCGTTTCGCGGGACGTGTGATCGCTTTGCGATGCGCAGCGCAAACGGGACGCACTACTCAAACGGAGTGACCATGCTAGAGCCGGAAATCGCCGCCTTTATCGAACGAGCGAGCGCGCTCTATCCATCGCATCACGCGGCGATGACGCCGCGCGAGCAGCGCGAGCTGTATGACCGCTACGCCGCGACGTTGACGCCGCCACTGCCCAGCGAACTCACCACACGGGACGCAAGCTTTCGCACCGACGCGGGCCATGCGATCCCGCTACGGCTCTACCGGCATCCAGCGAAGGCAAGCGAACACGGCACGATCCGCGGCACGGTGCTGTATTTTCATGGCGGCGGCTTCGTGCTCGGCTCGCTGAACAGTCATCAGATGGTGACGGCGCGCCTCGCCGCCGACACCGGCCTCGACGTCATCGCGGTCGACTACCGGCTCGCGCCTGAGCATCGCGCGCCGGCCGCGCACGACGACTGCCTCGAGATCACGCGTGCCGCGTTGAACCACCGCCTGCCTTTCGACCTCCCAGAGCGCGTCGCATTGCAACTCGCGGGCGATAGCGCCGGCGGCACGCTCGCGGCAAGCGTCGCGCTACGCCTGCGTGACGAATGTGCGAGCGGGGTGCGCGGCATCGCGCTTGTCTATCCGATGCTCGGCACCGAGCCGCAATTGCCTGCGCGCGACACCGAGTCCGATGCGCCGATGCTGACGCTCGCGGACGTGCATAAGTTTCGCAACGCGTACTGGGGAACAAGCGGGGGAACAAGCGGAGGAAACAACGGGGAAAAGACCGGGGAAAGAGGCGAAGAAAACGCCGACCCCACGCCCGGCCCCGCATGGACGATCCCACTCGCCGCAACCCGCTTCGACGGATTGCCGCCGACGCTGGCCATCGGCGCCGAGCACGACCCCCTACGCGACGACGCGCGGGTGTTCGTCGAGCGGATTTGCGAAGCTGGTGGAGATGCCCGGCTGCTGATCGGCACGGGGCTCGTGCATGGATGCTGGCGCGCGCTTGAAACGAGCCCCGGCGTGCAGGCCATGCACAGGGCTGTATGCGAATTTCTCCGCGAACACGCACGCCATTAGCGCGGCGATATGCACCGCCGCGCCCGGCGCGTTATCGCGGCTCAGCGATTGCGGTTGCCGCGCCACTGCGCGAACGTGACGAGATCGAGGCCGACCTCGGCCGGCTCTATGCGGGTCCAGCCGAAGAACGCGTCGTCCCAACCAGGAATGCTTTGGGGCGTCAGTGACCGGAACTTCATGCCGGCACGATACGCGAGGTCCGGCCAGAACAGCGGCATCACCTCGCGCGTGGCGAGCTGGCGCAGCAGATCGGACGGGCCACCCTCGTCGGCGACGATCTCGCCCTGCGAGATCCAGTCGTTCTCGGCCCACGCGACGAACACGCTCGGATTGCCGGCGGCGTCGAACATCAGGATCACGTTCTGCTCGGGCCGCCAGTAATACTCGACGATGCCCCGAGCGGCCACCACTTCGTCGATCACCTTGCGCGTGCGCGGATCGCAGTAGGTCATGCCGTTTTCGCCGAGCGCGAGCCAGCCCGACTCCGCGCAATGGCGGCTTTTGGCGTCCTTCAGGAAGTGCGTGAGGCGATTGGCCGAATCCGCGTCGGTCTTGCGCAGGTACAGGTCGACGATGCCGGCGTTGAACGCCTTCACCGCGACGGTTTCATCGGCGACGCCGGTGAGCAACACCTTCGCGCAACGCAGGTGCGAGATCGACGACAGAAACTCGACGCCGCCGATGCCCGGCATGTCGTAGTCGACGACGACCGCCGCCACTTCCTCGAAGCGCGACGGCTGCGCGACGATGTCGCGCTCGGCCGAGGTCTCGACGAAACGCTCGACTCCCGGTTCGCTCAGACACGCCGACGCCGCCGCGAATTCGAGCGAATTCTCGCGTGCGTGCTGGCGGATATAGCTGAGGGCCGCTTGCGGACGCGTGAAAAACAGGTTCGTGTAGGTGCCCGGGAAGAAACGGCGGAGCGCGTCGAGGTAGCTGTCGTTGTCGTCGACGAACACCACTGTGGACGGGTAAAAAACGGGAGGTCGAATAAAGTTGTTCATATCTTCACGTGTTTCTCACGCCGCCGCGAATGCCCCCGACCGACCGGTCGGTCGATCTGGCGTTTCGCCAAGCGACTGCCCAAGGAATGCCGGGCGATGCCTCGCCCGCGGGTCCGCATGATCAATGGGTTCTTGTCGCTACTACCGGTCACCGCCTGCCGTCGCTGTTCGCGCCGCTATCGACGCTGGTCGCGCGTCTCGGGTGGCGCAGCCTGGCGCGGGCCTGCCGGCATGTGCGCTGCGAGCCAGTCGCTGCAAGGTCGCTGCAAGTCGCTTTCACACGCCGGATAATCGAACCGTGGCTGCCGGTCATCTGCAATGGTTCGTATAGTACAGGCTCCGCGCATTGGCGGCACAACTTAAATCGCATTCCTGCAGGCGCCGGCCGCGCAAATGCGGGGGACTAATTGGTCGAAAAAGAAAATCGCGGCACGCGGAAAAAATGTCGGCTTCCGTCGTGCCGGCGAATCGCTTTAGCGGCAAGCGCGCGCCGTTCGTGCCAGGTCCGTTCGGACATCAATCATCATGACGCGCCGCAATATGCCAACAAGAAGCGTCGATGTCGAAATGGTCGTTTATCATCAGTCAATCGCAGTTGTTTAATGGTTGTTGCTTAGATATGACGAATACCGGCAAGATGATGATAGTCGGGCTGCTCGTGGTCGATGCGGGCGTCGCCGGTTATCTGCTTTACCCCAAGGACGATCAGGCGCCGGCCGTGACCGGCGCGGTGACCCGCAGCGTCACCGGCGCGGTGGAATCGGAACCGCAGACCGATGCGACGCGTGCCACTGGCGCCAGCGTGAGGCCTGCGCAACCCGTGAGCCCGCCCGCGCCGCAATCGGCGCTGCCGCAGATGGAGTCGGCCACTCCGGCTCCGGGAGCCGCTCAGGCACCTGCTGCGGCGCCCGCCCCCGCCCCGTCCCTGCCCGCCACAGCGGCCGCGCCCGTGCCGAGCGTCACGCTCCAGTCGAGTCAGACCGCGAGCGGCCGCATCGATAACGCAGCGCCGGCCGCAGGCGCGCACGCCCCCTCGAAGTCGCAGTCGTACGCCCAGCAAAAAGCTCAACCAAGGCCGCAGTACGGGCCGCGCATCGAGCAGACCCAGGCCCGCCGGCGCGACGACACGCACCCGAATGGCGCCAACCCCGTCGCCGCAATGCTGACGGACCAACTGGTCAAGGAATCGGCGAAACCCGACCCGTCGCTGCCGATGCCGTCCGGCGTCACCGTGCCGTTGCAGTCTGACAATCCCCCGGCGGCTGGCGCGGGTAGCGGCCGCGGCACGAACCCGGTCGCGTCGGCGATGACCGATCGGCTGGTCCGCGAATCGTCGAAGGTGGGACCGACGCAGCCCGCCTCGGAGCCGCCGATCATCAAACCCTGAGCGACGCGGGGCTCACGGCCGCGACGCCACCTCGTCGAGGTGCGCGAGCAGATCGGCCGGATCGTCGTAGACGCGCAATGCCCCCGCGCGCTCCAGTTCCTCGGTGCCATAGCCACCCGACAGCAGGCCGACACCGAGCGAGCGGCAGCGGCGGGCCGCAAGCATGTCCCAGATGCTGTCGCCGACCACGACCGTGTGCTCGATCGACACGCCGAGTCGCTCGGCCGCGGCGAGGAAGAGGTCGGGATCGGGCTTCGCGTATTTGACGTCGTCGCGCGTGACGACCACCGCCTTTGCCGGATCGACGCCGAGCGCCGCCAGATTCAGCGCGGCGGTTTCCATCCGCCCGCTCGTCGCGACGGCCCACGGCGTGCCGGCCTGTGTCAGCGCGTCGAGCAGTTCGCGCGCGCCCGGCAGCGGACAGACCTGGGCGCGCATCCGCTGATAGGCGGCCGCATGCGCGTGCCGCAGCCGTTCGGCGCGTTCGACGCTGATCTCGCCGTGTGTCTCACGCAGCAACTGGTCCGTGAACAGCCCACCGCTCATGCCGATCTTGCGATGGATACGCCAGACGGACAGCGGGATACCTTCGCTGTCGAGCGCCTCTTTCCACGCCAGCACGTGCTGATAGACGCTGTCGACGAGCGTGCCGTCTAGGTCGAAAAGAAAGGATGTCTGGATACGCATGCTGGCCTCCGGTGATGATGGGTTCAGTCACTATGCCATGTGTCGATGAAACGGCCAGGGCAGCTCGTCGCCCCTGACGACGCTCACGGCCTCTACACGATGTGCGCAAGCGTCTGCGACGCGTACACCTTCACGCATGGCGCCTATAACGGCTCGTCACCTGCACGGAACAGCGCGATGCTGCAAACCGACTACGCGCTCAGCAAGCGCACCGACTTCTACCTCGAAGGCGTGTACCAGAACGCGCGCGGCGCGCCGGCCGATTCGGTGTTGTCGCACGCGGCGCCGCGCCCGGCCGGCTTCAACAGCTGGCGCCCAAGCGCTTTCTCGAGCTCGCGCACCTGCGCGCTGATCGTCTGCACGGCCATGTCGAGCCGCCCGGCCGCGCGCGCAAAGCCGCCCTCCTTCACGACGATCCAGAAGTAGTACAGGTGACGATAGTTGAGCATGCTGATCCGATACTTCGAAAAAACCGAAACGTCGTTCAGGTTATCACCGGTTCATTCGAACCGCGAATAGGCCCATGATGGCTGTTCCGTCGCTCGCGGCGCACTCGATTCCGTCACCTCATGGACTCCCTGTTCGCACTCGTTGCCGATCCCGCCGCGTGGGCCGCGCTCGTCACGCTGATCGTGATGGAGGTCGTGCTCGGCATCGATAACCTGATCTTCATTTCGATCCTCAGCAACCGCTTGCCGGAAGCGCAACGCGCGCGCACGCAACGCATCGGGCTGCTGCTCGCGCTGGTGATGCGGCTGCTTCTGCTCAGCACCATCGCGTGGATCACGAAGCTGACCGCGGTCGTGTTTACGCTGTTCGATCATGGCTTTTCGTGGCGCGATCTGATCCTCGTCGGCGGCGGCCTGTTCCTCGTGTGGAAGGCGACCACAGAAATCCGTCAGCACATGATCCCCGATGACGAAGTCGCCGCGAAAACCAGCTCGACCGTGCAGTTGACCGTGGCGGCGGCGATCGGCCAGATCATCCTGCTCGACCTCGTGTTTTCCGTCGACAGCATCATCACCGCGGTCGGCATGACCGAGCACCTGCCGATCATGTTCGTCGCGGTGATCGTGTCGATCATGGTGATGCTGTTCGCGGCGCAGCCGCTCGCGCGCTTCATCGATCGCAATCCGACCATCGTGATGCTGGCGCTGAGCTTCCTGCCCGTGATCGGCATGACACTGATCGCCGATGGCTTCGGCTCGCACGTTCCGAAGGCGTATATCTATGCGGCGATGGCGTTTTCCGCGTTCGTCGAGGCGATGAATATGCTCGCGCGGCGCGCGAAAACGAAACGTCTGGCAAGCAGCGAGGAGTGATGCTGCGATGAAATGCCCAGTCTGCGAAACGACCGATCTGCTGATGACCGAGCGCCGCTCGATCGAAATCGATTACTGTCCGGACTGCCGAGGCGTATGGCTCGATCGCGGCGAACTGGACAAGTTGATTGCGCAGGATGACGACGACGGCTCGCGGCGCGGCGAGCGTGCCCTGGAAAGCGAGCGGCAGCGTTACGAGGAGCGTCGCGATGAACATCGCGGGTATAAAAAGAAGCGCTCAATTTTCGATGTGTTCGACTTCGACTGAACGCTTCGGCGGCTTGGCGCACGCAAATTCCAACCGCCGTTAGCGCATCAGCGCGCCTTCTTGCGAACGCCCTTGCCGGTCGTCGCGGCGCGCGGCGCTTCCTTCTCGACCGGTGCGCCGCCGTTCATCTGCTCGAGCCACGACAGCGTATCGACATACGACAGAAACTGCTTCAGATATTCCGGCGACAGCTCGCGCATCAACGACAGCGCGCGATGCACGAGGCTGCTCGAATTGAGCGGCCCCGCGTTGCCTGGCACCTGCGCGAGCGACTGGCGCAACTGCTTTTCGGTGCGGACTTTGGACCAGACTTCGCGGAAGTAGTCGACTGCGGGCAGATCGGGATAGGCGGCGGCGTGCGGAGCATCGGCGCGCGCGTGGTGGCGGGCGAGGCGTTCGATCAGCGCCGCGAGCGTGGCGTCGTTGGCCGCGTTTGCCGCGTTGGCTTCGCCGGACGTGGCTTGCGACGCGCTCTCGTCCGCAGCGGCGCGCTCGACCTCGGCCGTATATTCGGCCAGCAGTCCTGCCAATCGTTGCTCGAGCACTCGTCGCGGCTCGCCGCTGTGCTGTGCCGCGCGCCGCGTAAGCGCGTCGAGCAGATGAAAGCGCACCGGATCGAGCCGCGCCGCGCCGCTCGCGCGCCATGCATCGAGCCTCGCGCGAACCGCGTGGATCGCGTCGTCAGACACCGGACTTCTCCGCTGCCGCCGCACTCGACGGCCGCGGCACCGGCGCGATTTCGACGCGGCGGTTTTTCGCGCGGCCGGGTTCGTCGGCATTCGAACTGACCGGCTGCTCCGAGCCGAACGCCGCCGCAAACACCGACGACGCCGACACGCCCTCGTCGATCAGCGTGCGCGTGACCGTCAACGCGCGCTGCGCCGACAGCTCCCAGTTATCGGCGAAGCGTCGATTGCCTTCGCGCAGGCGTTGATCGTCGGTGAAGCCGCTGACCATCAGAATCTGATCGCTCGCGCGCAGATACGCGGACAGCGGCCCGGCGAGACTCTTCAGCAGCGCGCGACCCTCGGGCTGCAGCTGGGCGGAGTTCAGCGCGAACAGCACGTTGCCGCTAATGCCGATGCGCCCATTGACGAGGGTCACGCGCCCCGCCGCGAGCGGTCCCGCGAGTGCCTGTTCGAGCGTCTTGCGGCGCTGCGTTTCAGCCTGGCGCTGCTTGACCTCCTGCTCGAGCTTGCTCGACAGTTCGAGCTGCACGCCGATCACGCTGACCAGAATCAGCACGAACGCGCCGACCAGCACCGACATCAGATCGCCGAACGCGGCCCAGATCGGCGCGGAGGTTTCCACGCCGCCGTCGATGTCCTCGCTCATACCGCGTCGGCTCCGGCGGTCGCGCGCTGCGCGGCCAGCAACTGCAGGTCTTCGACGATCTGCTTCTGCGACATCACGCTGAGGTCGACCACGTCACGCGCCTGCGCGACGTAGTAGGCGAGCTGTTCGTCGCTGCGCGCGAGCGATTTGTCGAGCGCTGCTTCGATGCGTTCGAGATGTGCGACGAGCTTGTCGTTCGCTTCGCCAAACGCGTGCACGGCCGCGCCGAATGCTTCGCCGAGGCTCGCGACTTCGACCGCGCTGCCGGTGACCTGCGCGGCGACCGTGCCGAGCTTGCCGGTCTCGTGCTCGAGGTGTTCGGTGAAGCGATTGCCGACGCGTTCGAGCAGACCCGCCGACGTCGAGACCAAGGCATCGACGGCCGTGCGTTGCTCGGTCGACGCGTGGTTGACTGCGTCGAGCAGCGTCTCCAGCGTGGCGAGCAGACGACTGCGCTCTTCGAGCATCGCGGTGTCGCGGACCATGCTGTCCGAGAGCTTCTGGCGCAGCTCCGCGACGACTTCGGCAGCGGCCTTCGGCGCTTCCGACGCCGCTTGCACGAGGCGCTCGATTTCGGCGATCGTCGCGCTGGCATGCGTTTGCGTCTGCGCGGAGATATCGCGTGCGGTTTGCGCGAGTGCGTCGCAGATTTGCTGCTGACGGGTCGCGGTTTGCGAACCCGTTTGCTGCCATTGTTCGTTGAGTTTTGCGGTCATCGCACCGAGCGCTTCGGTCCATGCGGCGAAGCGCTGTTCGTCGCGTGCGGCGAGTTCGGCTTGCAGGTTTGTTGCCGCCTTCGGTGCTTCAGCCGCGGCTTGAACCAGTCGATCGATTTCCGCGATCGTCGCGCTGGCATGCGTGTGCGTCTGCATGGAGATATCGCGTGCCGTTTGCGCAAGCGCGTCGCAGATCTGCTGCTGATGGCTGGCGGCTTGCGCACCGCTCTGCTGCCATTGTTCGCTGAGCTTCGCACCCATCGCGTCGAGCGCCTCGGCCCACGCGCCCAAACGCTGCTCGTCGCGCGAGCTCAGTTCGGTCTGCAAGTTCGCATGCGAGCTACCGACCGCGCTCAGCAACGCCGCGGCATGCTGCTCGAACGTCGCGGCGGCGCGCGCCAACGCCTGTTCGTTGTTGGCGGCGAGTTTGTCGCCCGCGCTTTGCTGCTGAGCCAACGCGTCGCCCCAGGCCTGCGACATGCCGCTCGCCGTCGCTTCGAGCCGCGCGGACACGCCGTCGAGCAGCGCGACCGAGCGCTGTTCGAACGCTTCGGCAACGCGTTCGACCGAAGCACGCTGTTGCGCGGCCAACTCGTCGCTCGCCTGCCGATGTCCGGCGAGCGCGCTGTGGCAAATCTCGGCGACGTTCGCGCTGGTCGCCGCGAACCCGCTCGACATGCCGTCGAGCTGGCGCTGCACGGCCTGGGTGACCGCGTCGTGCAACGCGGCGGTTTCGCGCGAGAGGCCGGCCATCGTCGCTTCGACGACCGGTTGCAGGGCCCTGCCGGCGGCCTGCGCGCTGCCGGCCACGCTGTCCTTCAGCGACTGCTCGATCACACCGGCGAGACGCAGATAGGCGGCTTCGGTGCGGCCGTAAAACGCGTCGAGGCTTGCGATCTGCCGCTCGTTCGACGCGGCGCTCTGCTGTTCGAGCGCGCTCATCATCGTCTGCAGACGTTCGACCAGCAGCGGCGTCGCTTCGGCCTGGCGTTGCAGCAGCCGGAGGCTTTCTTCGCGCTGATGGCTCTGCGAGTAGACGCGCAAAGTCGTCGCGATCTTCGCGTCGAGCTGTTGCGCCGCTTCGAGCCGCTCGCGGCGGGACAGCGCGGACAGCAGCCCGAGCATCGCGGACGTCGCGACACCCGCGATCGACGTGCCGAACGCGAAGCCCAACCCCTTGACCGGCGCGGCCAGCGATGCGCGGATCGCCTGCAGGTCGCTCGCGCTCTCCAGCGCAAGGCCGGTGCCGCGCAGCGTCATTACCATGCCGAGCAGCGTGCCGAGCATGCCGAGCAGCACCAGCAGACCGACCAGATACGGCGTCAGCGCGGGTCCCGGCAACGCGACGCGCTCGCCCTCGACGCGCAGCCGCACGCTATTGCGCAGACTCGGATGGACAGCTTCGAGAAACGCGGCGAGGCTCGGCGGTGGTCCGGACAACGCGGCGAGCGCGCCCGTCAGCGTGGCGGTCGCCTGACCATAGCGGCGCAATTCGAGCGCGCCTAGCACGTAGAAGACGCCGATCAGCAGCGTGACGGCGAACGCGAGCGGATTGGAAGCGGCATAGCCGACGGCGATCCAGCACGCCGCGGAGAGCCCCGCGAGAAATACAACGAAATCGATACGATATCTGGACATGGGGTCCCGGTTAGCAGGCGCGAAGAGCCGCGAGCAGCCCTTCGACCGGTTGAAAACGAACCTCCAGCTCGGCCAGCAAAACGCTCTGCATGTCCTTGCGGAAGAAGTCGAGCCACGCGTCGGACGCGAGCGGCACGGCAGCGTTGCCGCCATCGGTCGACTTGGCGAGTCGGGTGGCCGCGGTGCTTGCGTTGACGTGAGCCAAGGCTCCGACTTCGGCCGACTGCTGTCGCGTGGGATCGGCATCGGCGGCAACTTCGGTCGCTGCTTCCGCCTCCGCCAACCTCCGCTTCTCGCCCTCGCGCAAGCGCTCGAAGTGCCCGCCGAGCAACCCGGGCACCGCGCCGAGCAAAGTCCGCTCGCGCTCGCCGAGCGCACGCTCCATCACCGCATCGACGACCGCGAGCCGCGCGAGCGACGGCGCCTGCGTCGCCAGCAGCGCGCGCAGCCGGCCACGCAACGTGCCGATCGCCGTTTCCATCGACTGCTGAAGCGCTAGATAGCGCTGTCGAAACACCGCGTAGTCGGCCTGCGTGTCGACCGCCACGCGCGGCGCCGACATCCGGGCGGACGACGGCGACAAGCCACGCCGCCGTGAGCCGGCGAGCACGCTATCGCTGGCGATTGCGCTCACCAGCGAGCGGCGCACGCGCGTGCACTCTTCCTCTTCCGCACGGCCGAACGCCCGTGCGCCACCAGCGACGGACGGCGGCTTGCCATCCAGCGCCGACGACAACGCGATCGCGTCGGTCCAGCCGAGCCACTGGCTCAGCCGATCCGCCAGCGATTGTCGCGATTCGGCGACGTCGGCCTCGGCGAGACGGGCCAGTAAGCGAACGAGCGCAGGCCCAGTGATGGCGCTGCGCTGAGGGGCTTGGAACATACCACCGGACGCAAAAAAGTCAGCAGTTTACACGCTGCCGCCAGCGAGTCCGAATTCGCTCGCTCGATCGTGCGTCGAAAGACACGGTTTTGCCCGATCGAAGCTGGTATTCGCGCGTTTTTCCCGAGCGCGGTTTTTTGCCAATAGCGAAGCGGACCTATCCCTGTATAAGATGAAAGCTGGCGCCTCGCTGCGCACTGGAACACGGCGGAGCGTCGACAACACACAGAACACAAGCAAGGCGGACAGGGAGCATGAAATTCGATACCGTGGTGCTTGGCGCCGGCATTGTCGGGGTATGCATCGCCGTGCATCTGCAGAAACGCGGCCGCGCGGTCGCGCTGATCGACCGTAAGCAGCCGGGCAACGAAACGTCGTTCGGCAACGCCGGGCTGATCCAGCGCGAAGGCGTCTATCCGTACGCGTTTCCGCGCGGGCTCGGCACCCTGCTGCGCTACGCGCGCAACCAGTCGCCCGACGTGCGCTATCACGCCGACGCGATGCTGCAGGTCGCGCCGTTCCTGTGGCGCTACTGGCGCAACTCGCATCCGGCGAAGCACGCGGAAATCGCGAAGTCGTACGCGACGCTGATTGAGCATTGTGTCAGCGAACATCGCGCGCTTGCCGCGGACGCCGGCGCCAGCCCGCTGCTACGGCCGATCGGCTGGATCAAGGTGTTTCGCCATGCCGCCGCGCGCGACGCCGAAACCATCCTCGCCGAACAGTGGCATCGCGAGTACGGTGTCGAGTTCGAAACGCTCGACGCGCCGCGCCTGCAACAGCTCGAACCCGATCTCGACAAGCGTCTGCAAGGCGGGCTGCACTATCCGCAATCCGATTCGGTCAGCGATCCGAACGCGCTCGTCACCGCATACGCGCGGTACTTCGAAGCGCTCGGCGGACGGTTCTTCATCGGCGATGCCGATACGCTGCGTGAAGGCTGGCAGGTCGAGACGCGGGACGGGGCGATCACGGCCGCGTCGGCGGTGATCGCGCTCGGACCGTGGTCGGATCGCGCGAGCACGCGGCTCGGGTATCGGCTGCCGCTCGCGGTCAAGCGCGGCTATCACATGCACTACGCGCCGCGTCGGACCGCGCGGCTCAACCATCCGATTCTCGACGTCGAACACGGCTATGTGCTCGCGCCGATGGCGCGCGGCATCCGTTTGACCACGGGCGCCGAAATCGCGCGACCCGAGGCGGCCAAGACGCCGGTGCAACTCGACGCGGTCGAGCCGATCGCGCGCACGCTGTTTCCGCTCGGCGAACGTCTGGATGCCGAACCGTGGATGGGACGCCGCCCGTGCACGCCGGACATGATGCCGATCATCGGGCCCGCGACGAAACATCAGGGACTGTGGTTCGCGTTCGGCCATGCGCATCATGGTCTGACGCTCGGACCGGTGACGGGGCGGCTGATCGCCGAGATGATGACCGGCGAGCAGACGCTGGTCGATCCGCGGCCGTTTCGAGTCGAGCGGTTTTAGCCGGATGGTCTGAGGCCCGCTCGAAATCTCCGCCTTCATCGCGCAGTTATCGTCATCTCACGCTAAAGCCACCTCACGGCACGCCCCCAACCAGGCCGCCAGCCGTCGAAACAATCAAAAAACGCCGCGGGCCAACAGCCCGCGGCGTTCTTCATCGAGCCGGACAACCGTCGATCAGGCCGTCACGGCAGCCCGTCGCGGCGACACTGCCGACACCGCGAAACTCACGACGATATTCGCGACGAGCGCGATCAGGCCGATATACAGCGGATAGTTCTCGTGGCCGAAATGCAGGCCGTACACCGGCTTGAGCCCTTGCGAAATCGCGAGGCCCGTGCCGAGCACGATACCGACGAGCCAGCCGAGGAACAGACCCGGCGTGTTCAGACGGCGCGTGTACAGCGTGAACACGATGGCCGGGAAAATCTGCAGAATCCACACGCCGCCGAGCAGTTGCAGATCGATCGCGTACTGCGTCGGCAGGAACACGATGAACAGCAGCGCCCCGAACTTGACGACCAGCGAAACGATCTTCGCATTGGCTGCCTCGGCCTCGGGCGAGATGTTCGGCGACACCAGCGGACGCCACAGATTACGCGTGAACAGATTCGCCGCGCCGATCGACATGATCGCGGCCGGCACCAGCGCGCTGATCGCAATCGCGGCGGCCGCGAAACCGACGAACCACGACGGGAACAGCGTGCCGAACAGGGTCGGCACCACGTCGCTTGCCGACTTCACGTTCACGCCAGCGGCGATCGCCATATAGCCGAGCAGCGCGATCAGGCCGAGCAGCACCGTGTAGGCAGGCAGGAAGATCGCGTTCTTGCGCACCGTCTTTGCCGACGCCGACGACAGCACCGCCGTCATCGTATGCGGATACATGAACGCGGCGAGCGCCGAGCCGAGTGCGAGCGATGCGAACGCCGTGTACTGATTCGGCTTCAGCAGGATACCGGTCGCGCCGCCCTTCGCCTGGAAGTGCGCATCGGCCAGTGCGAACACGTGCCCATAGCCGCCGAGCTTCACCGGAATCAGCCATACCGCCGCGATCACGACGATATAGATCATGATGTCCTTGACGAACGCGATCATCGCCGGCGCGCGCAGGCCGCTTGCATACGTATAGAGCGCGAGGATCACGAACGCGACGATCAACGGCAATTCGCCGCTGACGCCGAGCCCCTTGATCACGACCTGCATGCCCACGAGCTGCAGCGCGATATACGGCATCGTCGCGACGATGCCGGTCAGCGCGATGGCCGCCGGGAACCACTTGCCGCCGTACTCGCCGTGAACGTAGTCGGCCGCGGTGATGTGGTTCTTCGCGTGCGCAACCTTCCACAGCTTCGGCATCACCGCGAACACGAACGGATAAACGATGATCGTGTACGGCAGCGCGAAGAAGCCATACGCGCCCACCGAATAAACGAGCGCGGGCACCGCGATCACCGTATAGGCGGTATAGAAATCGCCGCCGACGAGGAACCACGAAATGACCGTGCCGAACTGCCGTCCGCCGAGACCCCACTCATGCAACTGCGTCAGATCGCCTCGTTTCCAGCGCGCCGCGAAAAAGCCGATCACCGTGACGAGCACGAAGAACGCGATGAAGACCGTCATCGCAACCGGGTTCACAGGATTCAGATCGCTCATTTGAGACCTCGATACACGATGTAAATCAGCAGCGAGGTCAACGGCACCCACAGAAACTGATACCAGTAGAAGAACGGAAAGCCCGCGAGCGGCGGATGCATATCGTTATAGAACGGCAGCCACAGCAGCGCGACATATGGGATCAGCAAAATAAGCCAGAGCCATGAACGGCCGGCCGAGGGGGAGGTCTCCACGAACGTCTCCTGAGTATTATCGACAGCGCGCGCGATGGTTCGTGCCCCGACGCGCGGATGCCCGGTTGCCTGAGGTCAGGCGGGAAATCGGGGAACGCCGCATACTCGCCCGCCAGGCCTTGCCCAGCGCGGTATGCGACGGGCATGTAGTATTCGCCTTCGCGCGCTTGCTTACAAGCGCGCAACTACGTAAGCCGTCTACGTAATAATACGTAGCCCGTTGACTGGCTTTTTTCAACGATGAAACTCAAAGCAAAGATTGTGCTGCTCGCGATCGTGCCCTTTCTGGCGGCGATCGCCAGCATCGAGACGGGCGTGCGCCGCGAAGCAACGGCGCTCGCCGAGCGGCAGCACGCGACCACGCAAGCCGCGTACATGGCGAGTAAGGAGATCGAGCTCAAGCACTACGTCGAGCTCGCGACCACCGCGATCGCGCCGCTCTACGAAGCCGGCGGCGACAACGCACGCGACGACGCGCTGCTGCGCACGCGTGCACTCGCGGTGCTCGAAAAGATGAATTTCGGCGAGGACGGCTACTTCTTCGTGTACGACCTGCACGGCCGCACGCTGATGCATCCGCGCGAGCCGGATCTGGTGGGTCGGGATCTGTGGTCGTTGCGCGATAGCCAGGGCACGCCGACGATCCAGCAGCTACTCGCCGCGGCCGCGCGCGGCGGCGGCTATGTGCGCTATCTGTGGCATCGGCCGTCGACCGGCAAGGAGGAGTCGAAACTCGGCTACGTGGTGCCACTCGAACGCTGGGGCTGGATGCTCGGCACCGGCATCTATCTCGACGACGTCGACACGACGCTCGCGCATATCGACGCCCAGGCCGCGGCCAATATCGATCGCACGATGAAGTGGATCGACGCGATCGCGGTGGCCGGCCTCGCGGTCATTGCGCTGTGCGCACTCGTGCTGAACGTGACCGAATATCGCAGCGCCGACGCGAAGCTGAAGCGGCTCGCGCAGCAGGTCGTCGAGTCGCAGGAAAACGAGCGAGCGCGCCTGTCGCGCGAATTGCACGACGGCATCAGCCAGATGATGGTGTCCGTGAAGCTGCTGCTCGAATCGGCGCTCGCGCGGCTCGAACGCGGCGACGCACGCGTGCCCGCCGCCGAGGCCGCCCTGTCCACCGGACTCACGCGGCTCGGCGATACGCTGCGCGAAGTCCGGCGCATTTCTCATGCGCTGCGTCCGTCGATGCTCGACGATCTCGGCGTCGCGGCCGCCCTCGAACAACTGACGCGCGAACTCGGCGACGAGTCCGGCATCGCGATCGGCTTCACGCAGATCGCGCATACGCATGCCGCCATGTTGCCCGACACGGTCAACACCGTGCTGTTTCGCATCGCCCAGGAAGCGCTGACGAACATCGTGCGACATGCGCAGGCGTCGAGCGCGGCGCTTGCGCTCGAAGTCTCGCGCGATGCGGTCACGCTGACGATCTCCGACAACGGCCGCGGCTTCGACGTGACCGAAGCATTCGTCGGCGGACGTGAAGGTGTCGGCCTGCGCAACATGCGCGAACGGCTCGAAGCGCTCGGCGGCACGCTGTCGCTGAACTCGCAGCCGGGACACACCGTCGTCAGCGCGCGCGTGCCACTGCCCACGACGCATGCAACTGTGCCGTCCCCGCAGGAACTCGCATCATGAACGACACGACCTCTCCTTCCATCGCGCGTCTGCTGCTCGTCGACGATCATCCGCTCGTGCGCGACGGTCTGCGCGCACGGCTCGAAGCAGTGCGCCACTTCGAAGTGGTCGGTGAAGCGGGCGACGCGCAGGAAGCGCTCGCGCTGGCCGAACGACAGGCGCCGCATCTGGCGCTGATGGATGTCGGCATGAAAAGCGGCATGAACGGCATTGCGTTGGCGGGCCTCTTTCACGAACGCTTTCCGGCGATTCGTGTGCTGATGCTGTCGATGCACGACAACCTCGAATACGTGACGCAGGCGGTGCGCGCGGGCGCAAGCGGCTACGTTCTGAAGGATTCGCCGGCGCTCGAAATCATTCAGGCGATCGGCGCGGTACTCGACGGCAAGACGTTCTTCAGCGCGGAGATCGGTACTCGACTGATCCAGGCGTCGGCGACGCAATCGCCGGTCGAACGCTTGACGCCGCGCGAGCGCGACATTCTCGATGCGCTTGCCGAGGGACTGTCGAGCAAGCAGATCGCGCAGCGCAACGATCTGTCGGTGCGAACCGTGGAGACGCATCGGCTCAATCTGAAGCGCAAGCTCGATATCGAAGGACAGGCCGAGTTGATCAAGTTCGCGGTCGAGAACCGGCGCAGCAAGCGTTAAGGTTCGCGGGCGCGCGATAATGGGCGGTCCACACCTGGAGCGACCACGACATGAAACGCGTGTTCGAACTGAGTCTTGCCGGTCTGATGATTTGCGCGGCCACGGCTCGCGTTCATGGCGAACCGGCGCGCGTCAATCGCGGCCACGATCCATTCCTGCAGATCTCCAAAGCGATCGCCGATTGCCCAACTCCGCTTGGCCCATTCGAAACCGAAAAGGAATGGCTCGACGATAGCCATTACAGAATAGAACGCGGCAATAGCTGCTGGATCGAAGGCCGTTGCCGTTTGCCGAACGCGTATCTGTACGACGCGGAAATCGCCGAGAGCGTGCAACGGCGTCTCGCGAATCTGAACGCCGCGACGCACTGGCGCGAGCAATCGACGCTATGGCTCACGCTGCAACGCCGCTTTATCTACGTCGAAGGCTGCGTCGCGCCGCGCTTCGACAAGAAGACTTTCCTCACCGAACTCGCCAAAACGGCGGACGTCGAGCGCGTGATCGACAACACGATCACCGATCCTCACGCCGCGCGGTTGCCGTACCGCACCCAGGCGGACCCGGACAAGCCCGTGCTCAATCCGGGCAATTAGCGCGGTAGATGGCGATGTCTTTGCCTCTGCCGTCTACTGCCTGCTATATCGACAAACGTCGATAGCAACGCAGAAATCGTTCGTTTGGCCTTTATGACGTCATTGCTAACATCAGCGGCCCTACCTGACGGTCCGCAATAACAATGACAACACTTCGATTTCGCCGTACCAACTTTCGCCCTACTTTGCGTCTCGGCGTGATCGGCGCCGCCGTCGCGAGCCTCGTCACGCTCGCCTCGTGCGGCGAAGACAACCTGCCGAGCGCGTCCGCCGCGTCGAGCGCCGCGCCCGCGTCCACGCCGGTCGTCGCGCAGAAGCGGCCGAACATCCTCTACATCATGGCCGATGACCTCGGCTACTCCGACATCCACGCGTTCGGGGGCGAAATCAACACGCCCAATCTCGATGCGCTGGTGCAAAGCGGTCGCATCCTGACGAATCACCACACGGGCACCGTCTGCGCGATCACGCGTTCGATGCTGATCTCGGGCACCGATCACCATCTGGTCGGCGAGGGCACGATGGGCGTGCCGACCGACGAGCGCAAAGGACTGCCGGGATACGAAGGCTATCTGAACGATCGCGCGCTATCGGTTGCGCAGTTGCTGAAAGACGGCGGCTATCACACGTACATGGCCGGCAAGTGGCACATCGGCTCGGGCATCGTCGGCAGCGCGACGGGCAGCGGGCAGACGCCGGACCAATGGGGCTTCGAGCACAGCTACGCGCTGCTCGGCGGCGCCGCGACCAATCACTTCGCGCACGAACTGGCCGGCTCGAAGAACTACACCGAAGACGGCAAGTACGTGCAACCCGGCCAGCCGGGACAACCCGGCGGCGTGGGCGGCAGCCCGGCGGTGTTCTACTCGACCGACTTCTACACGCAGCGCCTGATCTCCTACATCGATTCGAACAAGGGCGACGGCAAGCCGTTCTTCGCGTACGCGGCCTATACGTCACCGCACTGGCCGCTGCAGGTGCCCGATCCTTATCTGCACAACTACGTCGGCAAATACGATGCCGGTTATGACGCAATCCGCGACGCGCGTATCGCCCGGCAGAAAGCGCTCGGCATCATTGCGCAAGACTTCGTGCCGTTCGGCGGCGCGTCGGAGACGCTGGCCGCGAGCCCGGCCACCGCGAACAACGGCACCGCGAACGCGAAATACGTGAGCGCCGTGCACAGCGCCGTGCAAGGCTACACCGATTACGGCCCCGGCTATGTGGACAAGAAATGGGACAGCCTGTCGCCGGCCGAGAAGAAAGCGCAGGCCCGCTACATGGAAATCTACGCGGGCATGGTGGAGAACCTCGATCACAACATTGGCCTGCTGATCCAGCATCTGAAGGACATCGGCGAATACGACAACACGTTCATCGTGTTCCAGTCGGATAACGGCGCGGAGGGCTGGCCGATCGATTCCGGCGCGGACCCGACCGCCACCGACACGGCGAACGCGGCCGATCCGACCTACTCCCAGCTCGGCACCGACAACGGCAAGCAGAACGCGCAACGTCTGCAATACGGTTTGCGTTGGGCCGAAGTCAGCGCGACGCCATTCCGCTTGACCAAGGGTTATTCGGGCGAAGGCGGCGTGTCCACACCGTTGATCGTGCATTTGCCGGGCCAGACTTCGCAGAAGCCAACGCTGCGTGAATTCACGCACGTGACGGACAACACCGCGACGTTCCTCGCGGTCGCGCACATCGCGCCGCCGACCACGCCCGCACCCGCGCTGATCAACACGCTGACCGGCGTCGATCAGAACAAGGGCAAGGTGGTCTACAACAACCGCTACGTGTATCCGATCACCGGACAATCGCTGCTGCCGCAGCTCGAAGATCAGAGCACGGCGCCGGTGCATAGCGCGTCGTTCGGCGACGAAGCCTATGGCCGCGGTTATCTGCGCAGCGCCGACGGCCGCTGGAAAGCCCTGTGGACCGAACCGCCGCTCGGCCCCGTCGACGGTCACTGGCAGTTGTACGACATGAGCGCCGATCGCGGCGAAACGCAGGACGTGTCGGCGCAGAACCAGTCGATCATCGATGGTCTCGTGCAGCAGTGGAACGACTACATGACCAGCGTCGGCGGCGTCGAACCGTTGCGTCCGCGCGGCTACTACTGAGCACACGATGGCGTTTTCATTCAAGTTCAAAGGCGGCGTGGCGCTGTATGGCGCATATGGCGCGATCGCGGCGATCGCATTCGCCGCCGCGTTTGCCGCGCCTTCCATCAGTGCGGCGAGCGCGGCGGTATTCGGCGGTGGCCCGTCCAGCGCATTCGACAGCCAGAACCGCTCGCGTCCGCTCGCCGCGCTCGGCTCCGAACAGCAATGCGAGCGTTACTCGGGCCTGCCCGCGCGCTGGCGCGACGACCCGCAAGCCGGCATGGTGCATCTGCATGGTGGCGACTTCGTGTTCGGCAGCAAGCTCGGCTACGAAGACGAGCGCCCCGGCGACGGCAAGACGCACGTTGCCGGCTTCTGGATCGACCAGACCGACGTCACGAATGCGCAGTTCGCCGCGTTCGTGCGGGCGACCGGCTACGTGAGCGATGCGGAGCGTCAGGGCGGCGCGGTCGTTTTTCACACGCCGACGCGCGAAGAAATGAACGCGCGCGATCTCGCGTGGTGGAGTTGGGTCAAAGGCGCCGCATGGAATCATCCGACCGGTCCCGGCAGCACGCTCGACGGCCGGGTGAACCAACCGGTGACGATGGTCACGCAGGCCGATGCGCTCGCGTACGCACACTGGCTCGGCCGCGATCTGCCGACCGAAGCCGAATGGGAATACGCGGGCAAAGCCGGCCATGAAGGCGCGGACCTCGACACCGCGCCGCGCGACGCGCACGGCAAGCCAGGCGCGAACTACTGGCAAGGCGTGTTTCCGGTGCTCGACACTGGCGAGGACGGCCATGTCGGCCTTTCACCGGTCGGCTGCTATGCGGCGAACGACTTCAGGCTTTACGACATGATCGGCAATGCGTGGGAGTGGACCAAGGACGTGTACAGCGGTCCGCACCAGTCGCATACGAACGGCGATACTGCCGCCGTGACGCCAATCAGCCGCCGCCACGATACGCCGATGGTCATCAAAGGCGGCTCGTTCCTGTGCTCGCGCGACTACTGCGTCAGATATCGCGCGGCGTCGCGCGAGCAGCAGGAAGCCGATTTGCCGGCTTCGCATATCGGCTTTCGCACGGTGTCGAGGGATGCGTCATGAAGCGATATGCGATTGCCGCGCTTGCGCTCTCGGTGTTGCCTGCTTTCCTGCCTGTACTCTCGCACGCCGCCTCGCGGACGATCAGAGTCGGCGTGAGCTCGAGCGCGCAAGCCGAGATCATGAACGAAGTGCGCCGGGTCGCCGCGACCGAGGGTCTCGCGCTCGACGTCGTGGTGTTCGATCAGCCGTCGCGAATCGACGCAGCGCTCGCCGCGAAACAGATCGACGTCGCGAGCTTCGAAGACGAAGCCGCACTCGACGCACAGCGCAAACTGCATGGCTACGCACTGACGAGTGTGGCCACGACCGTCACGTTTCCGGTCGCGCTGTACTCGCGCAAGCTGACGAACCTCGCGCAATTGCAGCGCGGCGCGACGATCGCGATTCCCGACGACCCCGCCGGCACGGCACGCGCGCTGATCCTTCTGCAAAACGAAACGTTGCTGACGTTCCGCGACAACGCGGCCCTGCACGCGACGCTCGCCGACATCACGAGCAACCGCCTCCATCTGAAGATTCGCCGGGTACCGCGCGCGCGTCTGTACGACACGTTGAACAGCGTCGCGTTCGCGGTGATCGACAGCGACACAGCGGCGCACTCAGGTCTTCGTCCCGCTCGCGATGGTCTCAGTTTCGAAGACGCGCGCTCGCCGTATGCGAACGTGCTGACCGTGCGCGACAGCGATCGCCACAACGCATGGGTCGCGCAACTGGTCGCCGCCTATCATTCGAACGACGTCGCGCATTTCATCCTCACGCGTTATCAGGACTCGGTGCGTCGGCCGTGGTGAATACGTTTTCGTTTTCCTGCTCCGCGTGCGGTCGATGCTGCAACAGTCCCCCGTCGATGACGCTGGCGGAGTTGTTTCGCCATCGCAACCGGTTTATCGGCTGCCTCGCGATTGGACGCGTGGCGCGCAGGCGGTCCGGCGAAAGGCTGCGTGTCGGCCGACATGAAGCGGTGCTCGACGAAGCCGATTGCGCGGAGTTCGAGGCGCTGGCCGATACGCTGCTGTATCGCGCGGGCGACACCTTCAGCATCGTTGCGCAGGGCTTCGACTATCCGTCGCTCGCGCGCTGCCCGGCGCTGGCGGACGACGGGCGCTGCGCGATTCATCTGCAAGGCAAGCCGCTGACGTGCGAGGTGGTACCGCTCGACCCGCTCGTGCCGGACAGTCTGCAACACCTGGTATTGGCGGAACGCGGCGACAGCGCCGTCTATGTCGGAAGTGCATGCATTCAGGAAGGCAAACACGACGACGCGGCGTTGCTGGTCGACGAGAGCCGCATTGCCGATCCGCATGCTGAAGATGCGCTTGCGCGACGGCGTCGCGCGCTCGAACAGGAGCGCGCGATCTGGACGCAAGCCGTGTTCGACGCATTGCGCGCCGACCTGTTCGATTCACCCACCGCCCTCGCACGCATTCCCGCCGGCGGCTTTCTGACGATCTCGCTCGTGCCCGCCCTGCTGAGCGTCGCGGCAGCATCCTCGCGCTGCCGCGAGCGGTGCATCGACTATATCGACAGCCAGTTGGCGTTGATCGAACGCAGCATCGCGCAAGCTCTCACACGACGCCGGCTCGACGATCGTCCGGTCACGCAGCAACTGCGCGGCTTTGCCAATGCGTATCAACACGCCCAAGCGCGCCTCATCGATGCGGCTGCCGTTGAACACGACAACGGCAAGCGAGCCGCGCGGCCCGACATCGAAGCGTATCTGAGCAGCGCCGTTCATTGATCCGTCGGCGCCCCGATACGTTGCTATCGGTATTCAAAGCTGCGTATCCAGTAGCCGTACGAACTTTTCGACGACCTTCTCGGTGAACGAACGCCGTGTCCATGCTTCGAGCGTGATGCGCTTCGACTTCGCGATGTCGTCATCGAACGCGGCGGTCTGCTGCCTGGCGAAATCGCGGTCGTAGATGTTCAGGTTCGCTTCGTCGTTCAGCTTGAACGAGCGGCTATCGAAGTTCGTCGAGCCGACCGACACCAGGTACTCGTCGACTACCAGCAACTTGCAATGGAACATGGTCGGCTGGTACTCGTAGATCTCGACGCCCACTTTCAGTAGATCGCCCCAACACGCACGCGACGCTTCGCGCACCGTATGCGTGTCGATGCGTTTGCCCGGCGTGACGATCTGTACTTTCACGCCGCGTTTCGCGGCTTCGACGATCGCGTTGATGGTGAGCTTGTCGGGCACGAAGTACGCGCTCGCAAGCTGCAAACTGCGCGTGGCGGCGGTGATGGCCATCAGATACATCAACTGCATGTCGTCGCTGCCGCCCGACGGCGAACTGCTGAACATATGCGCGAGACCCTGGCCCGCTCCTTTCGGCTCGGCATCGATGTGCGGAAAATACTCGGGCCCGTGCAATACGCTGCTGGTCGCCTTGATCCAGTTGTCCATGAACACGGCCTGCATATGGCCGACCACTGGACCCGTCACGCGAAAATGCGTATCGCGCCAATGCTTTTCGTCCTGCGCATTGCCAGTCCACTCCGGCGCTATGCCGACCCCGCCGGTAAAACCGATCCGGCCGTCGATCACCAATAGTTTGCGGTGCGTACGGTCGTTCATGCGGCCGAGTCCGGTCCAATGCGGCTTGTGATACTTGACCACTTCGGCGCCGGCCTCCCGCAGCAGTTGCAGATAGCGCCGATCCATTTTCGACGAACCGACCCAGTCGAGCAGTACATGCACGGCGACACCTTCGCGCGCCTTATCGGCAAGCGCACGCGCAATCTGTCCGCCGATCTCGCCAGACCAGTAAATGAACGTTTCAAATGTGATGGTTTCGCGCGCCGACCGAATGCCCTCGAGCATCGACGGAAAGATCTGGTCGCCGTTGAGCAGCATCTCGAAGCGATTACCCGGCACCACGGGCGGACCGAGCAATAAACCCATCGAACGAAGGAATTGCGGATCTTCGCTCTTATAAAGCCGCTCGATTCTGTGTTCTATTTTCTTCTCGCCGCTCGACAGATTGGCGATCACGAGAACGATCACGAGCGTGGCGAACGCGGTAATAGAAACGGTCAGCATGCGTGGCCTCGATGGCAGGCGGCGGGTCACGGCATACGACTCCCGCATCCGACGGGGGAATGCCGCACTCGTGCCTGGCTTTCACTATCAGCACGTCATGCACGGCGCGTGCCCGGATCAGGACCGCGCCTTGCTTTCTGGTTTCAACGCTTTATCTGACCAATGCAAACGCCTCGCGGCTTGCGATTTCGCCCGCGCCGAATACGCCGATGACCGTATAGTCCGACGCCACGCATTCGAACGTCGATGCCTGAAACGTAATGACGAAATGCCGTCGCGCCGGTGCCTCGGGAGCAATGGCGACGGAGTCTATCGCCATGGCGGCAATCTCGGCGCACAACGACGAATTGACGACTTCATGCACCGCGCAGCCGGCGAGACCTTGCGCTGCGAGCGGATGAATGGCGAGATCGTCATCGCCCGGCGGCCCGAGACGATGAAAGATGGCGTCGGAGAACAACACCGCGCAAAAAGGATCGTCGTCGGGATCGAATGGCCCGAACCGTTCAAAGTCCGACTCCGCGATCGGATAAGTGAGGATCACGCGGCGATCGCTGGCGACGATGAATGGTTCGGCGGCATCGGCTGCCGGATGAGGAGTGGAGTCCAGCAGGAAGACCTGATCTTCCTGCCGGGGTGCGTCGAACGTGCTAACCATCTGGCTCACGACTCCGCGGCTATTACGCGCTTGCTTGCGTCTCTGGCGTTTGGGGAGCCGCCGCGACGGGCGCGGCCGTACTCTTTGCAGCAACCTTACGTGCCGGTGCTTTTCTTGCGGTCTTCACAGCGCTTTTGCGGCCGGCGGTCTTCTTCACCGCGGCTTTCCGGCTTGCCGGAGTTGCCTTTTTGGCTGCGGTCTTTTTCACGGCCGTCTTGCGCGTTGCTTTTTTCGCCGCGGTCTTCTTGCCTACCGCACTCGCGGTCGCTTTCGCCTGGCTGCTCTTTGCCGCCGTTTTCGCCGCTTTCGGAGCGGCAGCCGTGCTCGCGCCATCGATCAGGAATTTGCTGCGGTCCTTGACGGCCGCGAGCCACGCCGGCGCCGGACCGCGGCCGCTCCAGGTCGCGCCGGTCTTCGGATTCAGGTACTTCGGCGGCTGGGCGCCTTTCGGCTGCCCTTTGCCGCCCTTCACGGCGGGAGTAGCCGCGGGCTTGCTTGCGCTCGCAGCGTCGATCAGAAACGCCGTGCGGTCCTTCACGCCGGCGATCCAGCCAGGCGCGCGGCCGTGCCCCGTCCAGGTCGCGCCGGTTTTGTGGTCGCGATACTTCGCCGGGGTTGCCGACCTGGCGGCTTTGCTCGCGCCCGCAGGTCTTCCGCGACCCGCCGTATTGCCATTCAGACCTCGCGCGGCACGTCGTGCCTTCGCCTGTGCTTCGATATCGGCAGTCGTGAGACCGTGCTTGAGCATCAATTCGCGAATCTGGTCGACCGCGGCTTGTGCTTTTCTGGCAATGAGAACGTCAGCTTGCTCCTGGAGCTTCTTAAGCTTTGCTTGGATTTGCTCTAACGAAGGCATTTGATTGCTCCTTATGTGGTAATCGTCGAACTATGCCATGAATGACGGAAGAAAGGCAGTGTATTGACCTATCCCGAGCTTCAATACATCGATACGAGCGCCGATGCGGCGTTCAAATAACAAAGCTTTCAGGTTTTCTACCGGGTCATCGAAGCTTTCTTCCTTTTCCTTCCCTCCTGATTCTTCTTTTTCATTTCGGTTCCACCACCACTCAGATAGGTGTAAAAACGACGACCTGGCGATCGGCAATGTACCTCACACTCCGTATGAAGCGGTAGTGTTGACCGTCCGCCGTTATCCGGTTCAGGCCCAGGCGGGTCAGTACCAGCATTTCATCTGCCTGGAAAGCGTCGACGACGCCGGAATCCGTTAAATCCTCCAATGCACCGGATGGATTTCCGACGTAAACGCTGCGCGCCTGCTTGCCGATCCGCATCACGACCACGCTTTTTCCCTCGTCGAGCGCCAATTCGAGAAAGCTCGCGAGCGTGCGCAACGACTCTGGCGTGCAAGTCCTGGTCTGATAGATCGCGGCATTCGATGGCGTCATTTGTGTTTCCCCGTCATCCGCATCGGCGACAAAAAGGGGCGCCGCCGTGCTTTCTGGCATTAGTCGCTTCTACTATAGCCAGGCCTTTGGATATTCAAAGGAGAGTAGTCCACTTTTTATTTGAAAACGGTCTTTTTTCGTGGCCCGCTATAGCGAACGGATTCGAACATGCGCGAAAAGCCACTGACGACGCGTGCAAAGACACCGCCCCGGCTCCGGTAACGTGCCGTTACCGATCTTGCAGCACCTGTTGCCCCCTGTACCGGCCAAGTCCATTTACACTTCGTATCCGTGCCCAGCGGCGGACGTATGGCCAATGGAGAGTCCTTTGTCAGCCGCCATGCTCGCGGCGGCTATTGAAATGGACGCCGGACCACCCTAATTCCGATCCACTCAAACACGATGGTACTTGCAATGAAAGCTGGTTTTATTCGGACCGCCCTCGGGGCAATGGCAGTCTCGTTGGCAATGGCCGGCACCGCGAACGCGGCTGGTTGCCTGAAAGGAGCGGTAGTGGGCGGCGTCGCCGGGCACTACGCGGGACATCATGCGGTGGTCGGCGCGGTCGGCGGCTGTATCGTCGGACGGCATATGGCCAAAAAGCACGCCGAAGAACAGCAGGCGGCGGTTCAGGCTGCGCCGCATCAGCAAGCCCGAATGCAGTGACTGGAGAATACGGGCGCCACCGCAAACGTTCGCACCGGCAACGCGTCAATGATGATCGGATCTCCGTTCGCGGCGATGCGCCCTGCTCCGATCACTTAGGCAATGCGTAATCCGCGCGCGGGCAAGATCTCCTGAGTGGTCACGAAACGGTGTTGCTTCACCGCGTCGTGAAAGAGCCGGTAGTCGCTCTTCTCGAAGGCGGTCGTCCACTCCGGTCTGTCCCCGGTGTCGTCATCGAACAACAAACCGGTGGCCTGGTACTTCCACGACCCTTGTCCTTTGGCGATATAGCCGGGCACGGGTTCTTTCAAACCTGGAATACGGCCTGCATTCACCCATTCGCAAACGGTTCTCAGACGCAGGTTGTCGTCGGGTTCGCGGTTCGTATCGAGCAGCCGGGTCAGTGCGTCTTTTACGTCGTCCGGCATGCCGGGCTGGTTTTCGAAATCTTCGCGTCCGGCCAGATAAGCTCGCACGACACGACAACTCATGTCCGCCGCTTGCACGAAATCCGGCAAATTATGTCGTGAGATGAAGTGATTGCGGCCGTCGATGTAATGCCAGCGCGCCCAGGGCTGGTCGGGATAATGCAACGCGGCGCCATGGCCAACCGGCAACGCGATCGTGAGAACGTCCTCCTCGACATGCTCGATCAGATGCGCGACCGCCAGTTCGAGGCTCGCGAGCCAGCCTTTGCGGGTGCAATCCTGCGCTTCGAGAAGATGCACGCGATTCCACGGGCTTTCGATGCCCGCGAATCCCTGGTGCGCCCAGGTATCGACATAGGTATGAAGCGTCACGCCGAGTCGATGCAACGCGGTCTCCGAATCGCGCTGCCGGATCGCGCGCCGCACGACTTCGCGCGCGACGTCACTATCGGGCCGGCAAACCGCCTTTTCCTCCAGAGTTTCGCCAACCCCAGCCGGCAGAAAATGGAATGGCGTCCACACGAGCCGATTCTGGTCGTCCTCGGTATTGACGTAATCGAATAACTTGTGCGCGGTCGCGAATCGCTCGAAGGTCTCGCCGCCTTTGAACCGCAGTATTCCGCTCGTGGTTGCGTCGTCGACATATTGGCAGGCATGCGCGACGGTTTGCGCATCGCCGACCGTCATGCCGCCGACGCGCGTGGCAATGTAGACCACGCCGTAATGGAAGTCGATATTCATGGCATGCGCTCCTGGCGCGCGTAAGCATGGCCGGTTTGTGGCCGGCGATAGGGCGAGACGAATACAGGGAGGTGCGCGTGAGTAGATAGTAGACGAGCGAGCGGCACGCGCCTTGAAAAAACATGCGCTCTGTACGCGATTTTCCACGTTTCGCGCCACTCAACCATTCGGGCTACTGAAGGAAACGCGGGCGGATCCGGCGAGATTCAACCCTCCGGCACGGAGAGCCGCCGGGCGATGAGGCGGAAAAACCTAACCGGCCTGAGCGGCGCCGGTCAGGCCAAATGTGTAACGGACAGACGACTATTCCAGTGCTGGTTCAGATACTCGAGCGCGAATTTCCGGTGGCAATGATGTGGTAAATGTTCACTGCAAAGCAGGCAACCCGATTCGAATAGCGAGATATCCAGATTACTTTCCACGCGGCGGCGCGCGATGAGGTCGAAATATTCCTCCCGAAAGTTCTCCCAACTCAATTGCTTGCCCTGGTAGCGTTTGAGCAGGTCCGGCTCGGGAGCCAGCTCCGGTATTTCCAGGGGCGGCCTCAAATCTGAAGTGCAACACCTATCTCGTATAAGGTGTTGCGATGCACGAAAGAACTCAGTACCAGCAACTTCAACCTGAAGAGCGTCTGACCATTGCAAGCCTGCATCTGCAGGGTTCGAGTATCCGGGCCATGGCCCGGATACTCGGGCGCTCGCCGGCCACCGTTAGCCGGGAACTGACGCGAAACAGCTCTCCCGCTGGCTACGCGTCCGTGTCGGCTGAAGCACTCAGTGCCGCACGCCGCAGCGCGGGTCGCCATCCCACAAAGCTTTGCCTGCAAAGCGTCTGCTGGCGTATCGTTCTCACCCTGCTCGAGTGGAAATGGTCACCCCAGCAGATATCGGGCACACTCAAGCGTATGTATCCGACCGACCCGACCCAACAGGTTTCGCACGAAACCATCTACACGGCCATCTATGCCCAGCCGCGCGGCGAACTGCGCCGTCAGCTCATTGCGTGCTTGCGCCATGGCCACAGCACGCGCATGCCGCGTACACGGGGCACAGACCGGCGCGGACAGATTCCTGACATGGTCAGTATTCATGTGCGGCCGCCCGAAATCGAAGACCGACTGCTGCCTGGGCACTGGGAAGGCGACTTCATCAAGGGTGCCGGCAACCAGTCCTCGGTAGGCGTGCTGGTCGAACGGACCAGCCGGCTGGTGCTGCTTGCCAAGATGGAAGACGCCACCGCCGCTTCAGCGCTGGCGGGCTTCTCCGCCAAACTCAATTCGATTGTCGCGCCATTACGGCAGAGCTTCACCTACGACCAGGGCAAAGAAATGTCGCGCCATAAAGAGCTCACCGCCGCAACCGGCGTGAAGGTGTACTTCTGCGACCCCCACAGTCCCTGGCAACGCGGCACTTGCGAAAACACCAACGGGCTACTGCGCCAGTATCTGCCCAAAAGCGCAGACCTTTCGGTCTACAGTCAGGACGAACTTGACGCTATCGCCGACAGTCTGAACAGCCGACCTCGCGCGACTCATGCCTTCCATTCGCCATTCGAGGTCTTCGCCGCGACCCTTGCCTCGGCAAGTCAACCTCAAGGCTCTAAACATTAAACCCGCTGTTGCGCTTCACTCTTGAAACCGCCAGGTACGCCGCATTGCACAACTGCTCGAGAAAGAAAGTCAGATCCTGCTTTTTCGCAAAACCCGCCAGTTGCGACGTGTTGTTGAGGCGAATGTCGAGCACGGTGCGCACGTGGGCGTCCTTCAGCAAACTGAAGAATTTCTGGGCGCTCTTGCCGGTAAAACCAATGCTGGCCACCTGCACGCTACTTTTGTCACGTTTCATGGTGAATCCCCTGGCGGACCATTCGGCGCCCATAAAAAAGCCTCGCTGCGATTGGCGCAGCGAGGCTGGGGTGTCAGTGCATCTTTAGCGCCGCTCGCCTGCTTTACTTGACGATGTCGACCAGTTCGACTTCGAAGGTCAGATCTGTATTCGGCGGAATCGGGCCGGCGCCACGATCGCCGTATGCGGTCGCCGCCGGGCACGTGAGTCGAGCCTTGCCGCCGACTTTCATCTTCTGCACGCCTTGCGTCCAGCACGGAATCACGCGATTGAGCGGAAACGTGGCCGGCCCGCCATGCTTGGCCGAGCTGTCGAATTCGGTGCCGTTGGGCAGCGTGCCGCGATAGTTGACCTTGACCACGTCGGTCGCGGACGGTTGCGGGCCCGTGCCTTGCGTCAGATGTTCGACGATGACGCCGGACGGCAGCTTCTCGGTGGTCGGCGCGGCAGCCATCGCGGTCGAGGACAGAACGGCTGCGGCCAGCAATGCAACGAGTGATTTCAAAGCGAATCTCCTGTGGGGTAGTCCGTTTGATTGTAACGGATCGGGTGTCGGCCGAGGCTCCCACTTATTGCCCGATGCCGAGGGTCGTTGCGTGCCCATCAGGAACCTCGCTGAACCGTCGCGCGACCCCGCGGTCCACATGTACATCCGGCGCGAGTCGCCGGCAAGCGAATCCGCCACACCCGATGAGAGCGCTTTCGATGACCGAGCCGGCCCATTCCGACGAGACGCCCAAGAGTCTGACGTTCATTCTGACGCGCGCCGACGCGCGCGAAGTACTGGCTCAGGTTCGGATTGTGATCGTCGACGAATGGCATGAATTGCTCGGCAACAAACGCGGCACGCAGACCCAACTCGCGCTCGCGCGTCTCACCCATTGGCGGCTCGACTTGCAGGTGTGGGGGCTGTCGGCGACGCTCGGCAATCTGTCGTTCGCGACCGAGGTACTGCTCGCGCCGGTGGCGACGCCGTGCGTCAGCGTGCACGGTGCGCTGCCGAAAGCACTGATCGTCGACACGATCATTCCCGACACGATCGAGCGCTTTCCGTGGGGCGGTCAGATGGGCATGCGGCAGGTCGATGCGGTCGCGCGCGCGATCGATGAAGCACGCACGTCGCTCGTCTTCACGAACACGCGCTCGCAATGCGAGTGTGGTACCAGGCGCTGTTCGAGGCGCGCCCCGAGTGGGCCGGAGTGATCGCGGTGCATCACGGCTCGCTCGATCGGCAGGTATGCGAGTGGGTCGAACGTGGGTTGAAGAACGGTTTGCTAAAGGTTGCCGTGTGTACGTCTAGTCTCGACCTCGGCGTCGATTTTCTGCCGGTGGAACGCGTATTCCAGATCGGCTCGCCAAAAGGCGTCGCGCGCTTGATGCAGCGAGCGGGCCGCTCGGGACATGCGCCCGGTTTGCCGTCTCGCGCGACGATCGTGCCGACGCATGCGCTCGAATTGATCGAAGCGGCGGCCGCGCGTGAAGCCGTCGACAAGCGGCAGATCGAAAGCCGCGATACGCCGCAAAAGCCGTTCGACGTGCTGGTGCAGCACCTCGTCACCGTTGCTATCTGCGGTGGCTTCGACGCGCGCGAGCTGTACGATGAACTTCTGCATACCTATGCATATCGCGATCTGACGCAGCAGGAGTTCAACTGGACGCTGGGTTTCGTCGAAGGCGGCGGCGCGACGCTGCGCGCATATCCCGACTACCATCGCGTCGCGCGCGATAGCGACGGTCTGTACCGCGTCCCGCGCAACGATCTCGCGCGCCGGCATCGCAACACCATCGGTGCGATCGTCGCGAATGGCACGTTGAACGTTGCGTATCTATCGGGCAGGCGCATTGGTGCAATCGAGGAATCGTCCATTTCGCGGCTCAAGCCCGGCGATGTGTTCACGTTCGGCGGCCGCGCGGCCGCTGCTCGAATTGCAGCAGAAGTGCTCGGCGTTGCCCGAGCCGGGCGTACTCGTCGTCGATCTGCTCAAATCGCGCGAGGGTCACCACTTCTACTGCTATCCGTTCGCGGGGCGCACCGCGCATACGGACCTGGCGCTCTGCTCGCGTGGCGAGTCGCCCGCGGCAAGCCCGGCACGTTTTCGATTTCGATGAACGACTACGGTTTCGAATTGCTGTGCGCGCAGGCTTTCGATCGGGCCGCGCAATTACAGACTGGCCTGCTTCCACCTGACGAACTCGATCACGACATTCTTGCGAGCCTCAATTCGTCCGAGCTCTTCTTGCGACGTTTTCGCGAGATTGCGCGAGTGTCGGGACTCGTGTTTCAGGCGCATCCGGGACAGCAGAAGAGCGCGCGGCAATTGCAAGGATCGAGCGGGATTTTCTACGAGATCTTTCGTCAGCACGATCGCGGCAATCTGCTGCCGGGCCAGGCCGATACCGAAGTACTGCTGCAGGAACTCGACGTGCGGCGCAACGATGAAGCCGACCTCGCTCGCGATCGACGTCGGCGGACGACCTCTCGTGCTGTCGAGCTTGCGCGCGTGTTTCGATCCGGCGCTGCGCGCGCTCTTTATCACCGATGCGCATTTCGGCAAGGATGCGGTGTTTCGCGCGCGGCATTCCAGTGCCGACTGGTTCGACCGCGGAGAATCTGCTGCGGATCGATCGTCTGATCACGGAGTTCGAGCCGGCGACGCTGGTGTTTCTCGGCGGTCTGCTGCATGCGCGCGAGTCGCTGTCGACGCTCACGCTCGATGCGCTGCATGCGTGGCGCGCGCGACATGCGTCGAGGCGCGTGATGCTCGTCGAGGGCAATCACGATCGGCATGCCGGTGAGTTGCCGCTTACGTTGGATGTCGAGTCCGTGCGCGAGCCGTGGCATATCGGGGCGTGGGCGCTGTGCCATCACCCGCATGCGGTCGATCACGCGTATGTGCTCGCGGGGCATTTGTATCCGGTCTATCGGACTGCGATGCGGACCGATTCAGTGCGCGTGCCGTGCTTTCGCTTCGGGATTGATCGGGGGGTGCTGCCGGCGTTCGGTCGTTTTACCGGAGGCGCGCCTGAGACGGGGTGCGTTCTGGGGGAGAGGGTCTTTCTGGTGGTACAGCAGAGAGTGATCGAGTTGAGGAGTTGAGTGGACGGCGGGGGCCGTCCACTTTGTTGCCTGGTTGATTGGTTGATTTTTTGTTGCGGATTGGTTTGCCGGGAGGTGGCTGGCTCTCGGTGTGGAGGCCAGGCCGCGCCGGCCTCCATCCTTGGGAGCCCCGCAAGCAAGGTTCGCGGGACTCCTGCCACTGGTTAGTGGTTGCCGCCGCCGTGGCCGCCATTGCCGGAGCCACCGCCGCCGTAGCCGCCACCGTGGCCGCCGCTGCCTTGACCGCCGCCGTTGCCGCCGTTGCCGCCGTTGCCGCCATGGCCACCGTGGCCTCCGTTGCCGGAGCCGCCGTTGCCTTCGCCACCGTTACCGCCATGGCCGCCATGGCCACCGTTGCCGGAGCCGCCGTTGCCTTGGCCGCCACCGCCTTCACCGCCATGGCCGCCGTTTCCGGAACCACCGTTACCCCGGCCGCCACCGCCTTCACCGCCATGGCCACCGTGGCCGGAACCGCCGTTACCCTGGCCGGCGCCTTCACCACCATGGCCACCGTGGCCGTAGCCGCCGTTGCCCTGGCCGCCACCGCCTTCACCGCCATGGCCACCGTTGCCGGAACCACCGTTACCCTGGCCGCCGCCTTCACCGCCATGGCCACCGTTGCCGGAACCGCCGTTACCCTGGCCGCCGCCTTCACCACCATGGCCGCCGTGGCCGGAGCCGCCGTTGCCCTGGCCGCCACCGCCTTCACCGCCATGGCCACCGTGTCCGGAACCACCGTTACCCTGGCCGCCGCCTTCACCACCATGACCGCCGCGGCCGGAGCCGCCGTTGCCCTGGCCGCCACCGCCTTCACCGCCATGGCCACCGTCGCCGGAACCGCCGTTACCCTGGCCGCCGCCTTCACCACCATGGCCGCCGTGGCCGGAGCCGCCGTTGCCCTGGCCGCCACCGCCTTCACCGCCATGGCCACCATTGCCGGAACCACCGTTACCCTGGCCGCCGCCTTCACCACCATGGCCGCCGTGGCCGGAGCCGCCGTTGCCCTGGCCGCCACCGCCTTCACCGCCATGGCCGCCATTGCCGGAACCGCCTTTGCCTTCGCCACCGCTGCTGCCGTGGCCGCCGTCGCCATGACCACCGTCGCCGTGACCGCCGTCACCGTGGCCACGACCGCCATCGCCGTCACCATCACCGCCGTGGCCATGACCGTGACCGCCATCGCCGTCACCATCGCCGCCGTGCCCATGACCGTGGCCGCCATCGCCGTCACCATCGCCGCCGTGCCCATGACCGTGGCCGCCATCGCCGTCACCATCGCCACCGTGCCCATGACCGTGACCGCCATCGCCGTCACCATCGCCACCGTGCCCATGACCGTGACCGCCATCGCCGTCACCATCGCCACCGTGTCCATGACCGTGGCCGCCATCGCCGTCACCATCGCCACCGTGCCCATGACCGTGACCGCCATCGCCGTCACCATCGCCACCGTGCCCATGACCGTGTCCGCCGTCGCCGTCACCATCGCCACCGTGTCCATGACCGTGACCGCCATCGCCGTCACCATCGCCACCGTGACCATGACCGTGGCCGCCATCGCCGTCACCATCGCCACCGTGACCATGACCGTGGCCGCCATCGCCGTCACCATCGCCACCGTGACCATGACCGTGACCATGCCCACCATCCCCACCACCGTCCCCGCCGTTATCACCGCCTCCGTTACCGCCGCCATCGCCGCCCGTGCCGCCATCGCCGCCCGCGCCGCCATTACCGTTGTCACCGGCACCGCCATTGCCGTTGTTGCCGCCGGTATTTCCCGAGCCCACCCCGCCCGGGCCGGAATTAGCCGAGCTATTCCCGCCACCGCTTCCCGCGCCCGTGCCCGTCGAGGACGTCCCGTTGCCCGTCGGCGAGCCGGGGGACGATGTCGGGCCGAGCCCCGCCGCCGCGACGCCGAAGGCGCCCGCCCCGAGCTGCCCGAATCCCTGCGACGTGCAGCCCGGCCCGCCGCCCGACGGACATCCGCCGTTCACGCCAGCCTCGGCGAGCACCATCACTCCGGGATTCGTTGCCGGCGCGGCGGTGCTCCCCGAATTCGTCTGCGCACCCGCCATCGCCGCATAAAGACTGACCGCGACCGCCAAAGCCGCCCGTCGCGTTCCCAATATCCACGCGTCCCCGTTTTGCTTTTTCATTTCACTCTCCGAATTATTTCACCAAAAAGACCGGTCCAATTAACGAGTGAATCTCCGCTCGTCAAAAAACGAAAAGTCAAAGCCTTTGCGCAGCTTCGCTTTATGCGAATTTAAAATGCGTTCGCACTAAAAACTTCTCTCACGGAAAATCCCCGGTCCGATTTGGCGTGCTTCGAGAGAATCGGCTGGCCATGCGCGCACGTGATCGTGAGAGCCGCACAGCGAGGCTTGATGGACGTTGAAGTTATTCGCAGCGCAATCGCTCGACCGTGCGCTAGACCACGCAATGCGATATTGCCGATTCGGCCCGTCAGGCGGCGTTAAACGCCGATCCGCCCGCCAAATCCGCTACTCCATATTCTTCAGACAGGAAATTAAAAACTATCACGCTCAATGCAATCGGATAAGAAAAAAGAAAATTAGCCTTTGGTTTTTATCTGACAAATACGGACGATTTACACATCATCCGTTTATTCATGTGGCCATTCCGCACATAAAAATAAAGATAGGAAAACCCAAATGAGAGCAATCCAATAGACAACGCAATGAAAATCACCGAATCGCGCGTGCGAAACATTACGCGTCGCCGGGCAAATGCGCGTGCGTCGCGAAAATCGCTGTCGCGATGTGCGCTACCTCGCACAGTCGTCGAACGTGTGCCTCGGTTGCACGCGATCACGAGCCACGCCCATATGCAAAGTGTCGTGGCACAACCACCAGCGCGTCGAATAACCAACACATCAGCGCGCACGCTTTTCCCGGAGCATTCCCACCATCTTCAGCGGTACCGCCGCGTATCGTCGTTGCCCTGCCCGCAAAAGCCTGTCCCCGCGAGCCACCGCGTGGAATCGCCCAGGAACGCGGGTAAACCTTTGTTTGACTTCGACGCGCCGCCCCGTTTACTGCACGCAGCCGAACCTCTCAATCCGCTTTCATTCACCGCCCGCATTTTTGTTTGGTCTGCGGAGCAGTGTTCTGCGAGTGCCTTCCCCTCTTCGACGAGGTACAACATGGTTACTATCTCCAGCAGCGCAGTCGACGAATTCAAATCCGGACTTCGCGGTCAGCTTCTGCTGCCCGACACGCCGGGCTTCGACACGGCGCGCGGCATCTGGAACGCAATGATCGACCGTTCTCCCGCGATGATCCTGCGCTGCGCGGGTGTTGCTGACGTGCGCCGCGGCGTCGCCTTCGCGCGTGACAACGGCCTGCCGCTCGCAATTCGCGGCGGCGGCCACAACATCGGCGGTAGCGCTGTGTGCGACGACGGCCTCGTGCTCGATCTGTCCACGATGAAATCGGTGCGCATCGACCCGGAAGCGCGGCGCGCCTATGTCGAACCGGGCGCGACGCTGCACGATCTCGATCACGAAGCGCAGGCATTCGGACTCGCGACGCCGCTCGGTATCAACTCGACGACCGGCGTCGCGGGTCTGACGCTCGGCGGCGGCTTCGGCTGGTTGAGCCGCCGCTACGGCATGACGATCGACAACCTCGTCGCGGCCGACATCGTCACCGCGGACGGTGAATTGCGCCACCTGAGCGCCACTTCGCACGACGATCTGTTCTGGGCGATTCGCGGCGGCGGCGGCAATTTCGGCGTCGTTACACTATTCGAGTTCGCGCTGCATGAGGTCGGCCCGCTCGTGTATGGCGGCCTCGTCGTGTTGCCGCTCGCCGACGCGAAGGAAGCGCTGATCAAATACCGCGATGCCGTGCCCGCGATGCCCGACGAGCTGGCCGTCTGGGCCATCGCGCGGCTCGCGCCACCGCTGCCGTTCCTGCCGCCCGACGTGCACGGCCAGCCCGTGCTGGTGTTCGCGATGTGCTACAACGGGCCGGTCGAAAAAGGCCCAGCCGCGGTGGAAGCCGTGCGCGGCTTCGGCAAGCCGCTCGGCGAACATCTCGGTCCGATGCCTTTTGAAGTTTGGCAACAGGCCTTCGATCCGCTGCTCACGCCGGGCGCGCGCAACTACTGGAAGTCGCACAACCTCGCCACCATCGACGATGGACTGATCGACGCGCTGATCCGCGCGATCGACACACTGCCGTCCGCGCAATGCGAAATTTTCTTCGGGCTCATCGGCGCGCAAACGCAGCGCGTGGCGGTCGACGCGACCGCTTACCCAAGTCGCGAGACGCAATACGCGATGAACGTGCACGGCCGCTGGGACGATGCGCGCGACGACGAGCGCTGTGTCAAATGGGCGCGCGAATTTTTCGACGCGTCGCGCCCCTTTGCACTTGGCAGCGTGTACGTCAACTTCATGACGCAGGAGGAAGGCGGCCGTATCGCGGATGCCTATGGGCCCAACTACGAGCGGCTCGTCGCCGTGAAGAACCGCTACGATCCGCTCAACCTGTTCCGCCATAACCAGAACATTCGCCCAACGGTGTAGCGACGACGCGCGACGGAAGGCGGCGCAAAAACCCGAACTGCAAATGGCCGCGCCGCCCTCGCGCAAGGCGGCGCGGCCCTTGGGCACGCTATCTGCTGTTTGAGCGGTGGACGTCCGCGATGCGAACGTCGCGGCACGCTGCCGCCTGGCTGCGATAACCGCGCGCGCACGGAACCTCCAGCGCGCAAATGAGAACAAAGCAAAGCAGGCGATTCGCCGCACTCTTCCAAAACGTACAACACGCGTGAGAAACGCAAAGGAAAACCGTCATGCGCAGACGACAATTCATCATGACCGGCAGCGCTGCATTGGCCGTCGCAGGCCTGAGCCTCACCGGTTGCACGACGACTTCGCCATCCTCGAACGCATCGCCGTCTGCCAACGCCGGCAAGCGCGACACGATCAACGCCGGCGTCGACTCGACGCTCGCGCGTCTCTACGAAAACGTCGACGGTGCGCGTGAGCTCGTCGCGAAAGCGCGCGGCGTGCTGGTGTTTCCATCGGTGATCTCGGCCGGCTTCTGGGTCGGCGGACAGTATGGTGAAGGGGCGATGCGCATCGGCGGCCGCACGGTCGGCTACTACAGCACGGTCGCGGGCTCGTTCGGGTTGCAGATCGGCGCGCAGTCGAAGGCGCTCGTGTTTCTGTTCATGACGCAGGAAGCGCTCGACGAATTCATGCACAGCCAGGGCTGGGCAGTCGGCGCGAATGCGACCGTCGCCGTGCTGAAAGTCGGCGCGAACGGCGCGGTCGATTCGTCGACCGCGACGAGCCCGGTACAGGCTTTCGTGCTGACCAACGGCGGCCTGATGGCCGGCGTGTCGCTCGAGGGCACGAAGGTGTCGCGGCTGATTATCTGAGTATCTGAGCGCAGCTTTCCCTCTTGCGGATTTGTGGTGCGAGCGCGCCGCGCGATTGCACGACAGATCCGCGCCGCGCGTTCGGGCCATAGCGTTCCCGCCCGCTTCGCCAGCGCCGTTCATCGCGCTACGGTAGAATCCACGCCTTTCGTAAAGCGTCCGCGCCCAGCGGACGCAATCCTTCGCGCAGCCGCGCGTTGCCACGCCAGTTCGGCGCAGCCCATACAAGCCTCAGCATTGCGCTCGCGCGCCACCTCGTAGAACATGAACACCGCTAGTCCCGCTTCCGGTCGGCCCGCCTGGCTGTCCGGCATTCGCAGCAACGTACTCGCAGGCTTGACCTCGTCGTTCGCGCTGGTGCCCGAATGCATCGCCTTTGCGCTCGTCGCCCATCTGAATCCGTTGATGGGTCTGTACGGCGCATTCTTTATCTGCACCGTCACCGCGCTATTTGGCGGACGTCCCGGCATGATTTCGGGCGCCGCGGGCTCGATGGCCGTCGTGATCGTCGCGCTCGTCGTCGAGCACGGCGCGCAGTATCTGCTTGCGACCGTGATCCTGAGCGGCCTCCTGATGATGCTGTTCGGCATATTGCGGCTCGGCAAACTGATCCGTATGGTCCCGCATCCGGTCATGCTCGGCTTCGTCAACGGACTCGCGATCGTCATCGCGACCGCGCAGCTCGCTCACTTCAAAACGGTCACGCCGCACGGCGAAGCCTGGCTGCACGGCAGCGCGCTCGCGACGATGTGCGCGCTCGTCGCGCTGACGATGGCGATCGTCTATCTGCTGCCGCGACTTACGCGAGCCGCGCCACCGGCGCTCGTGGCCATTCTCGGCATCGGCCTTTTCACGCAGCTGCTGCATCTGCCGACGCGCACGCTCGGCGACATGGCGCATGTCGCCGGCAATCTGCCGACGCTGCATCTGCCCGACGTGCCGCTCGATCTCGAGACGCTTCGCATCATCCTGCCGTACGCCGTGCTGATCGCGATCGTCGGTCTGCTCGAAACGCTGCTGACGTTCAACCTGACCGACGAAATCACCGAAACGCGCGGTCAGCCGAATCGCGAATGCGTCGCGCTCGGCGCGGCGAACATCGCATCGGGACTGTTCGGCGGCATGGGCGGTTGCGCGATGATCGGCCAGACCATGATCAACCTGAATTCGGGGGGGCGCTCGCGGCTTTCGGGAATCGTCAGCGGTGTGATGATCCTGCTGTACATCCTGTTCCTGTCGCCGCTGATCGAGCGAATTCCGCTCGCGGCGCTGGTGGGCGTGATGTTCGTGGTCGCGCAGCAAACCTTCGCGTGGGGATCGCTGCGCGTGCTCGGCAAGGTGCCGCGCAACGACGCGCTCGTGATCGTCGCGGTCACGGTCATCACCGTGTTTGCCGATCTCGCGATCGCGGTGATGTGCGGCATCGTGATCGCCGCGCTCAACTTCGCGTGGCAGCACGCGCGCGAAATTCACGCGCATGCCGAGGATCGAGCGGGCCATAAGACCTATGTGCCGCGCGGCACGCTGTTTTTCGCGTCGACGACGCGCTTTCACGAGCTGTTCGATCCGGCGCGCGACCCGGCGAGCGTGACCGTCGATTGCAGTCACCTGCTGCTCGCCGATCATTCGGCGCTCGCCGCGTTGCAGGGTCTGGCCGAGCGCTATCGCAAGGCGGGCAAGGAATTGCGCATGAAGAATCTGTCGGAGCGCAACCGCCAATTGTTGAGTCGCGCGGGGATCGGCCTGGCGTGAGACACGCACCGCGTTGCGAGCCCGCGTGCGGTGAATTCTCGCGCGCGTCGACAACGCGGCCTGGTGCTTTAGCGCTGCTCGGGCAACCGGAACACCGCGATCGCCGCCGACAACTGCCCGGTCTGCGTCTTCAGCACATCGGCCGCCGCGCTCGCTTCCTCGACGAGCGCCGCATTCTGCTGCGTCGTCTGATCCATGCTCGCGACCGCGATGTTGACCTGCTCGATGCCCGAGGTCTGCTCGGCCGACGCAGCGCTGATCTCGCCCATGATGTCGTTGACACGACGTACCGCCTGCACGACTTCCTGCATCGTGTCACCCGCGCGTCCGACGTGCTCCGAACCGCCCGCGATCTGCGCGGCCGATTCCTCGATCAGCGCCTTGATCTCCTTCGCGGCCGCCGCGCTGCGTTGCGCGAGCGTGCGCACTTCGCCCGCGACCACCGCGAAACCGCGGCCCTCCTCGCCCGCGCGCGCCGCCTCGACGGCCGCGTTCAACGCGAGAATATTGGTTTGAAACGCAATCCCTTCGATCACGCCGATGATGTCGCCGATCCGGTGCGACGACTGTGAAATCCCGCGCATCGTGCCGATCACCTGACCGACCACCGCGCCGCCTCGCGCCGCGGTCTCCGACGCGTTGTACGCGAGCTGGTTCGCCTGCTTCGCGTTGTCGGCGTTCTGACGCACGGTCGCGGTGATCTGCTCCATGCTCGACGCGGTCTCGCCTAGCGCGGCCGCCTGCTGCTCGGTGCGGCGCGACAGGTCCGAGTTGCCCGCGGCGATCTCGTTCGATACCGACGAAATCAGCGTCGCGCCGCCGCGAATCTGCTCGATCGCCTGCGCGAGACGCTGCTGCATCCGTTTCATCGCGGCGAGCAGGCTCGTGCTGTCGCCGGCCTTCGCGTCGACGACCACGTCGAGGTCGCCGTCCGCGATACGCGATGCAATCTGCAGCGCGTACGCCGGTTCGCCGCCAAGCTGACGCAGAATGCTGCGCAGAATCACGCCGATCACCAGTGACACGAGCGCGCAAAGCACCAACGCCGCGATCACGTATTGCACGAGGGTGCGGTAGAACACGCCGTCGATGTCGTCCGTGAAAACGCCGGTGACGATGGTCCAGTCCCACGGCTTATAAAGCCGCATGTAGTTGATCTTCGGCGCAAGCTTGTCGGTGCCGGGCTTCGGGAACTGCAGATGAACGAAGGCCTCGCCTTCGCGCTGCGTTTGCTCGGAACCTTCCTTGAACACGTGGCGGCCGTCCGGATCGGTGACGTTGGTCATGTCCTTGCCGACGAGGTCGGCGCGCGTGGCATGCATCAGCACGTGCGCCTGGCGGTCTTCGAGCACGAGATAGCCGCCGGCACCGTCGTAGCGCATTGCGCGCAGGTCGTCCATCGCGGCGCGCTGCGCGTCGGCGAGCGGCATCGTGCCGGCCGCGACGAGCGCGTTGTAGCGATCGAGCACGCTGTACGCGATGCTGACCACGTTTTTCAGCTCGCCCTCGCGATCGGCGATCATCGTGTCTCGTGTCTTGAACGCCCCCCACAGGCCGATCGCCAGAATGCCCATGCACATCACCGCGAGCGCGAGCCACAGCCGCACTTTCAGGCGAAACCGTTCCATCTTCCGTATCCCTTGTCGTGGTCGGCGGCTGTCCGCGCGAGCGGACGCCGCAAACGTTTCATGTCGTAGTCGGGATTAACGGCGCGACGGAGTAAAACTTCAGTGCGGCTTCAAGGTTGCGGGTTTCCGTCCGCCGGCAGCGTCAGCGCCGCCACCTCGCAGCGCGGCCATTGCCGCAGCACGTCGGGCGACATCAGCAGCTTGGCCGCGCGCACGCCGGCGCCCATCACGATCTGCGCACGCTCCATCACGGCGGCGTCGACGAGGATGCGCCAGTCGGCCGGCAGACCGAACGCGGTAATTGCGCCGAACTCCATCTGGCTATGCTCGACCGCCGCCTCGCGCTTCGCGAATGACAGCCGCTGTGCGCCGAGCGCGGCCTTCACCGCGCCGTTGATGTCGAGCCGCCGCGAGCCGAGCGACACGAGCGCCGCATAGTGCTCGCCACCCTCCTTCCTGTAGCGGATCACGATCGTGTTCGCGCAGTCTTCGAGACCGAAGCCGTAGCGAGCGCTGAATGCGGCGGTGTCGGAGGCGTCGTCGGTGACGGCGAACACCGTGATCCCGCGCGCCGGCAATTGTTCGATGACGTGCGCGGGCAGATGCGCGCTCCACTGGTCGCGCTCGATGACGTCCAGTTGCTGTACGAGTTCGTGCGAATGCATGATGAGCGGAAAGGTGACATTGACCCGCTGCATTCTAGCGGTACGCGCGGGCGGCCGCGAAACAGGCCATGAAAGCAGGCCATGAAAGCCGGCCATGCAGCGCTCCGCTTAACTTGTATAGTGACGGGCACGAGGTTTGCGAAAGGCAATGAAGCAAACACCCTGAAGGCGCCCTCACGATTCAGACACGATCATGGACATCGACACGCTCTCTCGCGAGAACCTTCAGCAGGCCGCGCGTCATCAGGCCAATTGGGCGATGGGCGCACTGCGGCAGTTCACGGAGAACCGCTGTCCTGCGATGGCGGCGAGCATCGCGTTCTATGCGGCGTTTTCGCTCGCGCCGACGCTCGTGATGGTGATCGCGGTGGCCGGCTGGTTCTTCGGCCCGGCGGCCGCGCGCGGCGAGCTGTTCGGCCACATCAACGGACTGATCGGCGACCAGGCCGCGGCCGGCGTGCAGACGATCGTCGAGAACGCGCATCACGCGGGCGCCAAAGGCGGCATCGCGACGATCATCTCGTTCTCGCTGCTGGCGATCGGCGCGTCGGCGACGTTCTCGTCGCTGAACAGCGCGCTCAATATAGTGTGGCCGTACAGCGGGCCGCGCACTTCCAGCTGGCTCGCGCTGGTGCGGGTGCGACTGATTTCGTTCGGGCTCGTGCTCGGCGTCGCGTTCCTGCTGATCGTGTCGCTGGTGCTCGATACGGTGATCGTCTTTATCGGCAACTGGCTGTGGGGCGACTCGCCGTACGTCGTGGTCGGCAATCTGCTGCAGCTCGGCGTCGGGCTGCTCGTGCTGATCTTCGCGTTCGCCGGACTGCTCAAGTTTCTGCCCGACGCTCGGGTGCTGTGGCGTGATGCGGTGGTGGGCGGCATCGTCGCCGCCGTGTTGTTCACGGCTGGCAAGAAGCTGTTCGCGCTCTATCTCGCGCATGCGGGCATGGCCAGCGCGTTCGGCGCGGCTGGCTCGCTCGCGGTGCTGCTGATGTGGCTGTACTTCTCGGCGTTGGTGCTGCTGCTCGGCGCGGAGTTCTCGGCGGCGCGCGGCCGGCTGCACGACCCGCGTGGTGGCTGGGGCATGCAGGGCGAGTCTCCGCCGGGCAGCCGCGCGAAGCTCGCGTCGGTACTGGCGGCATCGACCGTCGCGGCAAATGCCGCGCCGTCTTCTCCCGCTGCTGTGGGTGTTGCCGGCCAAATTGCCACGCCGCTACCCGCGGGAATCAACGCGGCGGCGCAAAGGCGCTCCGCGCATGAGACCGCGGTGGACGTCACGCGCAAGGTGCTCGATGTCGAAGCGCAAGCCACCCGTTTCGCGGCGTCCGCCCTCGTCGAAGCGCGCCGCCAGGCGACGGCCGCCGACCGCTACGTGCGACGCAACCCGTGGACCTCGGTGCTGCTCGCGGCCGCCGCGGGGCTCACGGCCGCGGCCATGGCGCGCCGTGGCGCCGACCGGCGCTGAATCGGGCGCTTCACCCACGCTACCGTCCATATCCTTATAGATGCACGTGTTGCGCCGTCAATCCCGTCGATTGCGCTTGGGACACAACGCCCCCCTTCTGTCCAGCCTGTCTAGTCCTTTCGTCCGCCGTCTCTTTTATGCTTTCGCTACAAAGACGAGTGGACGTGTAGACGACTAGATTACATTTAGCATGCAAATCGATGCTTATATGCGTTCATTCGCCCAGTGACTATCAACAAATCAACAATAATGCGCATCAGACCAATAAATGTTGCGCAAATGGAAACAATGGTCGGGAGCTTTAAATACAAGGGTTTGCGTCGATTGTCAGTTTTTGGCGACACTCTTTTTTTTCGTTTCTACCCCGCCGAGCCACTGAGCTATTCTGCTTTCCGCAACAACGAACAATCATCTGCGTGGAGAAATGGATGAAACGAATCGCACTGTCTACCCTCTCGCTGGCGCTCCTCGGCGTTTCCGGCATGGCTCACGCGCAAAGCAGCGTGACTCTCTATGGCCTGGTCGATGAATCGATCCAGTACGTGAACAACGCTACCCCTCACGGCGGTAGCCTCGTGCAAATGTTTGGCGGCAACCTGCAAGGCAACCGTTTCGGCCTGAAGGGCACGGAAGACCTCGGCGGCGGCCTGAAGGCGATTTTCCAGTTGGAAAACGGTTTTGACATCAACACCGGCAAGCTGCAGCAAAATGGCGCGATGTTCGGTCGTCAGGCGTACGTCGGTCTGACGGGCGACACTTGGGGCACGTTTACGGCCGGTCGTCAGTACGACCCGCTGGTCGACATGATCCAGCCGCTGACGGGCGACAACTACTTCGGCAGCACGTTCGCTACGCCGGGTGACGTCGACAACAACGACAACAGCTTCCGCATCATCAACTCGATGAAGTACGTGTCGCCGGTGTGGTCGGGCTTCCAGTTCGAAGGTCTGTACGCTCTGGGCGGCGTCGCGGGCGCGACGGGTTCGGCCCAGACGTGGTCGGGCGCGGCAACGTATGCAACGGGTCCGTTCAGCATCGCTGCTGGTTACCTGCACGCAAGCAATGCCAATTCGCCGGCTACGCGTGCGGCTTCTGAAACCGGCTGGGCTGGTACGGCAGCGCCGTTCGCCACGTTCGATTCGAACTTCGGGGCCTCCGCTGGTATCAACTCGGCTTACGCGTTCTCGAAGTCGATCGGCATCGCGTCGGCAGCGGTTCAGTACGTGACGGGCCCGTGGACGGCTAACCTGTCATACAGCAACGCACAGTACAAGCCGGACGCGAGTTCGGGCTTCGCGACGACGCAGAAGTACAACGTCGGCCGCGCATACGTGGGCTACCAGCTCACGCCGGCAGCGCTGGTCGGTATCGGCTATGCGTACACGCACGGCTCGGGCGACGCAAGCGCAACGTACAACCAGGTTTCGCTGGGCGGCGACTACTCGCTGTCGAAGCGCACCGACGTGTACACGGTCGCCGCATGGCAGCATGCAAGCGGCCAACAGCGTGATCCGGCTACGGGCGCACTCGTTTCGTCCACGGCTTCGATCGGTTCGTATGGCAACCAGTCGAGCACCAACAACCAGGTCATGGTCAGCCTCGGTATCCGTCACAAGTTCTAATCGGACTTCGAATCGGACCTGCTACGCAGCCGACGGGCTGCGTAGCCAGAGACCAGAAACCAGCCAGAGGCGATGCCGATGGCTGGTTTTTTTCGTCCTGAGGTTTTGGTGCGGGCCCGAGCGAGCCTGACCCCGCGCTCCGAACCCAACGCAGCTAGCGCCGCTGCGCCTTGCCCTTGTCGGCCTGCGCGAGAATCTGCGCGGGCGACACATCGTGCTCATGCTCGACGCCATCGGCGCCGACCGGCGCGCGATGTAGCACCAGCGCCCGCTCCGACTGCGGCGACGGTGCATCCAGCGACTGCTGCCAGTCCGGATCGGGAATCTCGGCGAACACCTGGCGCAGCCGCTCGCCCCACGTGCGGTGAAGCATGTCGAAGTACGCGTTGTCGCGATCGATCGACACGAACCGCGTGACGCGCAGCGCATCCTTCTCGTACACGAGCAGATCGAGCGGCAAGCCCACCGACAGGTTCGAGCGCAGCGTCGAGTCCATCGAGATCAGCGCGGACTTCGCGGCCTCGTCGAGCGGTGTGGACGGCGTCAGCACCCGGTCGATGATCGGCTTGCCATACTTCGCCTCGCCGATCTGGAAATACGGATTCACGGCCGACGCCTCGATGAAATTTCCCGCCGCGTAGATCATGAAAAGGCGCATCCGGTTGCCCACGATCTGGCCGCCGAGAATGAAGCTGCAATTGAAGTCGACACCGAACTTCTGCAGCGCCTCGGCCTCGCGCTCATGCACGCGACGCACCGCGCTGCCGACCACGCGCGCGGCATCCGCCATGGTCGGCACGCTCCACAGCGTGGGCTCGCTGGCATCGGCGGGCTCGGACAGCTCGTGCAGCACCGCCTGCGTGATCGACAGATTGCCAGCGCCAAGCAGTACCAGCATGCGTTCGCCGGGTTGCTCGAACACCGACATCTTGCGCGCGGTACTGATGTGATCGACGCCCGCATTGGTACGCGTGTCGGACAAAAATACGAGTCCGTCGTTGACGGCCATCGCTACGCAGTAAGTCATAAGGAATCCGCGGAAGGCAAAGGAACGGGCTATTGTAATGCGGCGCACGGGCGCCTTTTATCCGTGTTTACGGCCTTTTTTGCAGACTTTTGGCTGCTGATTCCTAACACTTGGCAGGAGAGTGTTAAATGCCGTCGCGCGCGTTGGCGTTGCACGCGGCTACTGCGGCATCTGCGCGCTGACCGCCACCGCCACGTGAAGCTCCTCTTCGAGTCCGCCGATGCGTCGGCCGCGTACCGGTGCCGCCGCCTCATAGTCACGGGCGACCGCGAGCCGGCAGTAGATCTCGCTGGCAAACCCGGCATGCGTGACGTCGATCGAAATCCACCCTTTGCCTTCGAGCCATACGTCGACCCACGCGTGACTCGCGCCATGCTGCACGTCGCCGGGTTCGATATATCCGCTCACGTAGCGCGCCGGCACGCCGCGCGCGCGGCAGCACGCGAGCATCAGATGCGCATGGTCCTGACACACGCCGTTGCCGAGCGCGAGCGCCTCGGCGGCCGTGCTCGTAACCTCTGTGACGCCGGGCCGGTACTGCACGCGCTGCACGATCTGCTCGGACAGCGTGAGCAGGCTTGCCGGGTTCGCCAGATTCGCCACCGACTCCGCCAGTTCGCGGATCGCGCCGTCGGCTTCGGTCAGACGCGTCGCGCAGGTGAAATGCTCGAGCGGAATCGGCCCGGGCGGATCACGCAGCACGCCGTCGACGAGCGGCATCGTGTCCACCTCGCCCGACACGCGCAGATGAATCTCGTCGTGCGGCTTGTTCATGACGAGCGTGTGCAGCACGTTGCCGTAGGCGTCGAGCGTCGCGTCGAGCTTGCCCGGCACGTCGATGTTCCAGCGCCGCACGGTCTGTGCGGCGCCGCTCGCGGGCGTCAGGCGCAACTGCTGGATCGAATAGTGAACCGTCGCTTCGTAGCGGTAAGAGGTGTCGTGGCGGATCGTCAGGTACATGAGAAAACTCCGTCAGGCCACTGGCAGCATCAGATAAGTACGCGCCACCAGATTGCCCAGATCGAACACGCGAGCGAGGAACTGCGTCAGATAGGCGTGCAGACCGCTTTCGAAAATCTGCCGGATGTCGGCATACAACAGGTCGGCGCGCAGCTTGCCGGCGAAGCGCTCGCACTGGTTCGAGCCCGACGTGCGCAGCATCGCGAGATTGCTGCACACGCCGTCGAGCGAGGCGAGCAGCGAGCGCGGCATCCGCTGATTGAGGATCATCAGCTCGACGACGCGCGCGGGCGTCACGACGTCGCGATATACCTTGCGATAGATCTCGAGCGCCGATACCGAACTCAGGATCGAGGTCCAGTAATAGAAGTCCTCGAGCTGGCGGGCCGCGTCGCGCGAATTCGGCTCGACGTTGGCGAAACGCACGTCGAGGATCCGCGCGGTGTTGTCGGCGCGCTCCAGATACGTGCCTAGCTGCGTGAAGAAGAACGCGTCGTCCTGCAGCGCGGTGCCGATCGTCACGCCGCGCGACAGATGCGAGCGGAACTTGACCCACTCGAACAGAGAGCCCGGATTGCTCGCGGCCTGCCCGCTCGCGAGCCGCTCGTTGAATTCGAGCCACGTGTCGTTGATGGTTTCCCACCACTCGGTCGTCAGCGTGCCGCGCACCGCGCGAGCGTTTTCACGCGCGGCCTGCAGGCAGGAATGAATGCTCGACGGATTACTTGCGTCGGCGACCATGAAGTCGAGCACGTGGTCGCGCGTCGGTTCGTCGTAGCGCTGCGCGAAGGCGCTTTCGAGCTCGGAGATGAGCAGCACCGAGCGCTGCGCGCGAGCCTCCTGTTCGGGCGTCTGCGGCAGCAGTTGCGCCTTCAGGTTGATGTCGAGCATGCGGGCGGTGTTCTCCGCGCGCTCCATATAGCGGGCCATCCAGAAGAGGTGATCGGCGGTTCGGCTAAGCATGACGGCGTTCCATGTCTGTGATCTGAACGCGCGAGGCCTTCGTCAGCGACGAAAGTCCGCGCTGGTTATCCGTTGAGCGCCAGCGGCGCATCAGGTTGCGAGTGTCGCGCCCTGCTTTGCTCTGTTGCGAGCGAGGCGAGAAGCGCGGCGGCAACCGCGTCAGTCGACCATCCAGGTGTCCTTGGTCCCGCCTCCCTGCGATGAATTCACGACGAGCGAGCCCTCCTGCAACGCGACCCGCGTGAGGCCGCCCGCCACCATCGTGGTGGTCTTGCCCGACAGCACGAACGGTCGCAGGTCGATATGGCGCGGCGCGATGCCCGATTCGACGAAAGTCGGACACGCGGACAGCGCCAGCGTGGGCTGTGCGATATAACCGGTCGGACGCGCGATCAGCCGCTCGCGGAAGGCCTCGACTTCGGCCTTCGTCGAGGCAGGGCCGACCAGCATCCCGTAGCCGCCCGCGCCGTGCACTTCCTTGACCACCAGCTCCGGCAGATTCGCGAGCGTATAGGCGAGATCCTCGGGCTTACGGCACTGATAGGTCGGTACGTTGTTCAGAATCGGCTTTTCGTCGAGATAGAACGCGATCATGTCCGGCACGTACGGGTAGATCGATTTGTCGTCGGCGATGCCGGTGCCCATCGCGTTCGCGAGCGCGACGCGGCCGGCGCGATATGCGGTGAGCAGACCCGGTACGCCGAGCGCGGAGTCGGGGCGAAACGCAAGCGGATCGAGAAAATCGTCGTCGACGCGCCGGTAGATCACGTCGACGCGCTTCGGTCCTTGCGTGGTGCGCATGAACACGTAGTTGTCGTCGACGAACAGATCCTTGCCTTCGACGAGTTCGACGCCCATTTGCTGCGCGAGGAACGTATGCTCGAAGTACGCGGAGTTGTACATGCCCGGCGTCAGCACGACGACGACCGGATCGTCGACGCCCGCGGGCGCGACCGAGCGCAGCGTATCGAGCAGCAGGTCGGGATAATGCGCGACCGGCGCGATGCGGTTCTGCACGAACAGCTCGGGGAAGAGCCGCATCATCATTTTGCGGTTTTCGAGCATGTACGACACGCCCGACGGCACACGCAGATTGTCTTCGAGTACGTAGAACTCGCCTTCATCGCCGGCGCGCACCACGTCGACGCCCGCGATATGCGCGTAAACACCGAGCGGCACGTCGACGCCCTGCATCTCGGGACGATACTGCGCGTTGGTATAGACCTGCTCGGCCGGCACGATGCCCGCGCGCACGATGTTGCGATCGTGATAGACGTCGTGAATGAACAGATTGAGAGCCTGCACCCGCTGTCGCAAACCCGCCTCGAGCGTCTGCCATTCGCCGCGCGGGATGATGCGCGGAATCAGATCGAAGGGAATCAGCCGCTCGGTGCCTGACAGATCGCCGTTCACTGCGAACGTGATGCCGACGCGCCGGAACAGCAGGTCCGCTTCCGCGCGCTTGCGTGCGATCGCTTCATCGCCCTGACTGTCCAACCATCGCTCAAAGCGCGCGTAATGCGGCCGCACGCCATCGTCGCGATGGCGCATCTCGTCGTAGCATCGCATGTCAGCCCCGTCTTGTTGTCAAATAGAAGGCGAATGCGCTGCGCATTCGGTATTCGACCTTCGATCAAGCAAGCGCTATGCCATTCAATATGTCGGGATAGAGCGCGTTGACGTGCCCGCTAACGGAGCATCCGCAGGCCGTCGGATTGCCTTGATCGTACTGTCGTGGATCATCATGCGCCAGTCAGGTGCGTGCGCGCCATCAGGGGGCACACTATGAGAGGCGCGCTTGCCGTTTCGCCAAGGGACTCGACACGCACTACGAAGCGAGCGCACAAAAAAAGTCCCCGTGAATCTTCATCCACGGGGACTTCGATCACCTGCAGGCAGGCGCTTTTTCACGCACTCAAACGTCAGGCATGGTTAAACACAACAGCGCTATGCCGACGCCTGAGTCGTGCGAGCAACGCGTTCAGGCTGTCGCTGCGTCCTTCAGCTTCTTCAGCGCGCGTGCCTTGATGCGCACGCTGGCCGGCTTGGCCGGGAACCAGCGCTCTTCACCCGTGAACGGGTCCTTGCCGAAGCGCTTCTTCTTCGCCGGCACAGCCTGCACGACGATCTTCAGCAGACCCGACAGCGTGAATTCGCCAGCGCCCTTCTTGTGCACCGTGCCGAGGATCGTGTCTTCGAGCGCGGCCAGCACGGCCTTGGCGGTCTTCGGTTCCACTGCAGCACGTTCAGCGATGTGAGCTGCCAACGAGGCCTTCGTGAAGGTGTCCTTGATCGGCGACGGTGCGCCAGACGCCTTCACGGCGACCTTCTTGGCTGCGACGGCTTTCTTCGCAGGAACTTTCTTTGCAGCAACCTTCTTGGTCGGTACCGGGGCAGCAGCCTTCTTGGCCACCTTTTTTGCGGAAGTCGGCATGTTTCTCCTACCTGTTGTGGTCAGTGAATTGCTCGAAGCGCACACCGTATGTGCACGCTTCAACGCCGGATTCTACAAGCGCTAAAGCGATTTGCGCGACTCTTTTATGTATTGCGATGAAGTTTTTTGCGCGGCGCCAACGGTGCAACACGTTTTAGTACCTGTTTTAGCGGCTAAAACGTGCGTGGCGAGCTCTTTGACATGGCAGGAGTAACGCTCGTTACAGTTGTTTCGGCCGCGGTTTCGAGGCGGTTGCGTCGGGCGAGCCGGTGTTTTCGCCCCTTGAAACAGGGCATTTTCTTCGTTTGACGCGTCAAGCAACGCATCCCCCAACGTTTCGACGATGCCTACGCCTCGCTTGCGGCGGGCTCCGTTTCAGCGAGCGATGCGCTGCAGGATGTCGGCGAGCGTCGTCAGCGCCGTGTCGATATGTTCGGCCGCGATGCTGCCATAGCCGAAGATCAAGCCAGGCTGCGGTGTCACGCGATGGTGAAATGGAGCGAGTCCATAGAGGCCGATCGACGCTTCACGCGCGGCGGCAACGAGCACCTCTTCGCCGAGCGACGCCAACGGCCCCTTGAGCCGCGCCGCCAGATGGATGCCGGCGGTCGGCACGATCGGCTCGAACCAGCGCGCGAGACCGCCTTGCAGATGCTCGAGCAGCATCGCGCGGCGGGCCGCGTAAGCCTTGTGCATGCGCCGCAGATGGCGCGCGAAGTCGCCATTGAGCATGAACGACGCGAGCGCCGTTTGCGTCAGCGTGCAGCCGTGACAATCGGCGATCTGCCGCGCCTTCAGCAGCGGGCCGTGCAACGACGCGGGCGGCACCAGGTAGCCGATGCGCAATTCGGGGAAGATCGTCTTCGAAAACGTGCCGACGTAGGCGACGAGGCCAGCGCGATCGAGACTCTTCAGCGGCTCCATCGGCCGGCCTTCGAAACGGTACTCGCAGTCGTAGTCGTCCTCGATGATGACCGCACCGCGCTTTTGCGCCCATTCGAGCAGTTCGACGCGACGCTCGAGGCTCATCGGCATACCGAGCGGAAACTGATGCGAAGGCGTCACGTAGACGAGCCGTGCCTTGTCCGGCAGCTTGCCGACGATCAGGCCTTCGCGATCGACCGGTACCGGCACCACGCGCGCGCCGGTCACCTTGAAGCATGCATGCGCGGGCGGGTAGCCGGGGTCTTCGATGGCCGCGATTTCACCGGGCCGCAGCGTGATGCGCGCCATCAGATCGAGCGCGTGCTGCGCACCCTGCGTGACGATCACGTCTTCCCAGTTGCTCGACACCGCACGGTTGAAAGCGAGGTAGCGCGAGATCGCGAGCCGCAGCTGCTGCTCCCCCGCGACGTCGCGATAGGTGCCGGGGCTGCGCGCCTGGCCGCGTAGAGCATGATTCACGCAGCGGCGCCAGACGTCGAAGGGAAACAGCGTCTTGTCGGTCGCGCCGCCGATGAAGTCGAGCGGGGACGGCACCGACGGCCGCGGCAACGCCAGACTGTCGGGCATCTGCTCCCACAGCGGCTGCGCGCGTGCGGCGGCCTTCGCTTGCGCGGCGGCCCGCTCGCGCGAACGAGCCGCCGCGCGCGCGTGGGCGGAACGCTCGGCCGGCAACCGTTCGAGTCCGTCGGCGACGAAGGTGCCCGAACCGGCACGGGCGCTCAGATAACCCTCTGACAGCAGTCGCTCGAATACGTCGAGCGTGGTCTTGCGCGACACACCGAGCTGCGTCGCGAGATCGCGCGTGGACGGCAGACGCGTGCCGCCGGCAAGGCGCCCTTCGAGAATGCCCGCGCGCAACTGCCGATAAATCTGTCCGGACAGATCGTGATGGCCTTCGACCGCGATGTGAATGTCCATTCGGGTGGTTACCTCAAATAACGGCGAAATGGTTATTTCGACCGACCAGTGGCGAACGTCAGCTTACCGCCACGGACGCCCGACGCGCGAACGCGCGGCGCTCGAATGGACGGAGGCGGTGACGCTGGTCGCGCAAACGCGCGTGCCGGATACGGTATGGGACGCGGTGAAGCCGCATTTCAGCGAGCAGGAAATCAGCGACCTGACGCTGCCGATCGTTGCGATCAACGGCTGGAACCGCATTGCGGTGTCGTTCAGGAAGATGCCGGAGTAAGCGGCGGCGCGTCTTCGCGGAGCTTCAGAAGATTACGGAAACCGCCACCGCGAACCAGATCGCGGTCACGCCCGCGAGAAACAGATGCCGCGCGATACGCACGCGTGAGTCGCTGTTCTCCGGCTCGACGGGACTCGTCGCCATCCATGGCACGAGGCCCAGGCACGCGAAGCCGGCCAGCGCGAGCACAAAGACCACGACGTCGGCCTTGCGCCAGGCAGTCGGCTCATACATACCCCAGTAGCCGAGAAACACGATGCCGATCGAGAACACGGTCGCGGAAGCGGCGCTGAGCGCGGGCACCGATCCAGTTGGAGCCGGCATGCTTGACCTCCGATCGTCAGGTTGCGGCGGCGCTCGCGTGCGTCGCGCCATCCGCCCGATCCGCGTTCGCGTCGGCCGCGGCGAGCCGTCAGGAAGTGCGGGTCTGGCGAGCTTCGTACGTCTTCAGATGACTATAGGCGATGCGCAGCAGCGACACGCCGTGTTCGCCCTTTTGCGCGTCGCCGCCGCGCGAGATCAGGTCGCCGAGGATATGATCCGCCTCGGTGTGCGAGCGGTTTTCGACGTCGCGCAGCATCGACGCGGTCAGCGGCGACGGCGTCAGCAGCACCTGGGTAGCGCGCACGTCGAAGTCCGCGGCCATCGTGAAGCCGTTGTGCTCGGCCGCCGCGCGGCATTCGCCGAGCAGATTCTCAATCACGCGCTTGCCGTCCGGCGCAGCCAGAATATCGCCGACCGAACCGCGCATCAAGCACGTACTCGCGGCCAATGTAGCGAGGAACACCCATTTTTCCCACATGCGCAGGAGGATGTTGTCGCTGACCGCGACGTCGAAGTTCGCGCCGGACATTGCATCGGCAAGCGCCTCGGTGCGCTCCGAGGTGCCGCCCACGAGTTCGCCGAACGTGATCGCGTGCATGTCGTTCAGATGCATGATGTGCTGCTCGGCATTGAGCGTCGCGGCGATCACGCACTGACCGCCGAGCACGCGCTCCTTGCCGAAGTGCGCGGTCAGCACGTCGATATGGCGCATGCCGTTGAGCATCGGTAGGATCAGCGTGTCTTCTCCGACGAACGGCGTGAACGAATCGATCGCGTCGTCGAGACTGTAGGCCTTGCAGCTCAGCAGCACGAGGTCGAACGGCTCGGCGGCGACACCGGCCAGTATCGTCTTCACGTCGGGCAACTGGAGATTGCCGCGCGGGCTGTTGATGACGAGGCCGTCGCTCCGTAGCTTTTCCGCGCGACCGGCGCGTACGAGGAAGGTCACGTCCTGCCCCGCCGCCGCCAGACGTCCGCCGAAATAACCGCCTACCGCGCCCGCTCCTACTACCAGAATTCGCATCTTGAGCCTCTTGAAAGATTTCGATTTGCCGATCATGAGCGTCGCTGGCGGACGCATCTTCATGGTGCCGCGTATTCGGTGCTTGTGCAGGAATGTAGCAAAGATTGGGGGATCGGTTCCGGGGAGCGTTGCCAGCAGGCGGGTGGTGTCGGCCAGATGGTGCGTGCGAGGCAGGTCCACCCACCGTATTGCGTTCTTGATAGCGTTTTCCAGCCACCACGGCACGCCAGATACAAAGTGTGCCAGCCGGAATCGCGTTACGAGTACGCCGCCCAGGCAAGCCAGCGCAAGCCCCACGACACACCAACTCATGACGATTGCGAAACGCTTGATCGGACTTCAACCCTCCCATACGCTTTCATGTCGCTGCCTTCACTGCGCCGCCACCGTTTCCCCCTGCTCCCACCCGCCCCCCAGCGACCGATACAGCGCGATCGCCGAAAGCGCGTGCTCGCGCCGGGCCTGATTCAGCGACTCCGAGTCGCGCAGATACGCTTGCTGCGCGTCGAGCACATCGAGGAAGCTCGAGGCGCCACCCTTGTACAACTCGGTCGACAAACGCAGCGCGTGATTCGAGGCATCGAGCGCACCGGCCAGGCGCTGCACCTGCACCGCGCCGCTGACGAGATCGCTGCGATTGTCCTCGACTTCCTTCAGCGCCTGCAACATCGTCTGCTGCAAGCCGAGCTGCGATTCGCGCATGCGGCTCTCGCTCGCGTCGATGTTCGCCGTGATGCGCCCGGCGTTGAAGATCGGGCTCGTCGCATTCAACGCAGCGCTGAACAGGTTGTCGGTCAGCGTCGGCAAGCCAAGGTACGACGATGCGAGCAGCCCATTCGTCAGGTTAATCTTGAACTGCGGATAGCGCTGCGCCTTCGATACCCCCACTTCCGCCGCACGCTGTTCGACGAGCGCATAGGCGGTGCGCACGTCGGGTCGATGCAGCAACGCGTCGGACGGCAACACCTGCGGCGCGCTTTGCGCAGGCACCGGAATCTCGCGCGCGTTGGAAAGCAGCAGCGTATCGAGGCTTTCCGGCGTACGCCCCGAATACACGGCAATCAGACTCAGTTGATGCTGCACCGCCGATTGCATGCGCGGAATCTGCGCCTGCAAGTCCTGCAACTGATTCTGCGCGCGGGCGACGTCGAGCTGCGTCGACAGTCCGTAATGCAGACGCTCCTGCGTGAGCTTCAGCGCGCGGCTGCGAATCAGCTCGTTGTCGTCGAGGATCTGCAATTGCGCCTGCGCCCAGCGTAGATCGATATACGCAGCCGCCGTGTTCGCGGCGAGCGCGAGCCGCAACTGGTTCAGCGCCGCAACGCTACCCGACACCTGCGCCTGCGAGGCGAGCACCGCGAGACGTTCGCCGCCGAACACGTCCGGCGTCCAGCTCGCGGCGAGTCCAAAGCCGGCCTGGCGCACATAGCCGAGCGGCGGCGGCGTGTTCTGCCGCTCGGTCGACGCGCCCGCGTTCGCGTTCAGCTCCGGCAGCAGCGCCGCGCGATTCTGCGTCACCAGGTCCTGCGACTGCTTCACGCGTTCGGCAGCGGCCTGCACGTCGAGGTTGCCGGTCAACACCGATTCGATCAGCTGATGCATCACCGGGTCGCCGAATTGCGCCCACCAGGCATCGGTGTTCACGCTGTCTTGCGGCGCGTCGACGCTCCACGCGGCCGGCGCGAGCGTCTGCACCGTATGCGGCAAATCCGCGTGCGTCGCGGGTTGCACCGCGCAGGCCGCTAGCGTCAGGAACGCCGCGCTCGCCAGTAACTTCATCACGATTCGTTTCATGTTGGTCTCCTAATGGGCATCGGGCGGGGGCGCGGTGTTGCCGAACGGGCGCGAAAACAGCACGCTCAGCAAGCCGACCACGAAGCACAGCGCAACCGCCAAAAAGGCGTCCGAGAATGCGAGCACCAGCGCTTCGCGCATCAATGCCGCGTGCAATTCGGCTAGCCCCGCACTCGCGGCGTTCAAGACGTCACCACCAACGGCCGACAGATACTCGGCCTGCTTCTGCAGGATCGATTCGACGACCGGACGGCCCGCATTCAGATGTTCGTCGAGCCGTTCGTAGTGCAGGTTCAGACGGTCGTTCAACATCGTGCTGCTGACCGCGATGCCGATCGCACCGCCGAGATTACGCATCAGATTGAACAGCCCGCTAGCTGAGCGCAGCCGCGACGGCGGCAACGCACCCAGCGCCATCGTGACGATCGGCGGAATACAGAATTGCTGGCCGATTCCGCGCAACGCTTGCGGAATCAGCAACTGCTGCCAGCCCCATTGGTTCGTCAACGGCACATACAGATAGCAGCCGATACCAAACAGCGCGAGTCCGAACACCATCAGCATGCGCATATCGACGAAGCGCGCGAGCGTCGAATAGGCGGCGAGCGCGAGCAACTGAAAACAGCCAACGGACAGCAATGCGAGACCAATCTGCAACGAATCGAAGCCGCGCACGCGCGCAAGAAACACCGGCGTCAGAAACACGGTGCAGAAGATGCCGATCCCGGTAATGAACGACAGCAGACTGCCGATACCGAAATTGCGCAACGCCAGCGCGCGCAGATCGACGATCGGTTCCTTCGCGGTGAACGCATGCACGAGGAACAGAAACCCGCAGATCGCCGCGACCCACGCGCACAGCACGATCACGTCGTCGCCGAACCAGTTTTTGCGCGGTCCCTCTTCGAGCACGTATTCGAGGCAACCGAGAAAACCCGACATCAGCAAGATGCCGAAGTAGTCGCCCTTTCTCAGCAAGGACAGATCGACTTTGTCGATATTCACGTACTTCGGCACCAACAGCGCGACGGCGACGCCCGGTACCAGGTTCAGATAGAACAGCCAGTGCCACGACCATTGCGACGTGATCCACCCGCCGATCACCGGGCCGATCGTCGGCGCAAGCGACGCGAGCGCGCCGATCGTCGTCGATGCGATCAAACGCTGCTTGCCAGGAAACAGTACGAACGCGGTCGTGAACACGGTCGGAATCATTGCGGCACCGAGCGCGCCTTGCAGACCGCGGAACAGGATCATCGAATTGATGTCCCACGCGAGACCACACAGCATGCTGGTGACCGTGAAGCCGAACGCGGAGAAGGTGAAGACCCAGCGCGTCGAGAACACCCGCGTGAGCCACCCCGACATCGGAATCACGATGATCTCGGCGATCAGATACGAGGTCTGCACCCAGGAGAGTTCATCCTGACTGGCGGACAGTCCGCCGCCGATATCGCGCAGCGACGATGCGACGATCTGGATATCGAGCGTCGCCATGAAAAAGCCGACGCACATCAGCGCGAATGCGAAGACCTTGGTGCGGGTCGGCTGGTCGGCGGGATTGTCAAAAGCGTGAGTCATGATCGGTTCATCCCTGGGCGGCCGAATGGCCCGCATCGACGTGCACTTTGACGGTCGCGGACAGGCCCGGACGCAGCACGCCCTGCATGTCCTTCGGCACGTCGAGGCGCACGCGCACCGGCACGCGCTGCACGATCTTCGTGAAGTTGCCGGTCGCGTTTTCCGCGGGCAAGACGCTGAAGGTCGCACCGGTCGCCGGTGCAAGACTGTCGACCACGCCGTGCAGCTTTGTGCTCGACGCATCGAGTTCGACATCGACGCTGTCGCCCGAATGCATTTTGCGCAGCTGATCTTCCTTGAAGTTCGCGTCGATCCATAGACCGCTCGCCGGCACGACGGTCAGCAGCGACACGCCCGTGTTGGCGAGCAGCCCAACGCGAGCGGTGCGATTGCCGACATAGCCATCGATCGGCGAGCGGATCGTCGTGTACTCGACGTTCAACGCGGCGACGCGCTGCGCGGCCTGCGCGGTCGCGATGCGCGCTTTCGCGTCGCCGATCTGCGCGTCGAGCACCGCGATCTGGCGTTGCGCCGCGAGCAGCGCCGCGCTGCTGCGATCGACCGCGGCGCGCGCTTTGGTCAGATCGGCGTCGGCCTTCTCGACGACCTGATTCGACACCGCGTCGTCTTTCACGAGCTCGCGGTAGCGCGTCTGGTCGGCGGCGCTGCGTGTGAGTTCGGCGCCCGACGCGCGGACCTCGGCGGCCTGCTCGTTGATCGCCGCGAGTTGCAGTGATTTCTTCGCTTCGAGTTCGGTGACGGCGGCCTGCGCGCTCTCCACTTCGGCGCTGGCCTGGGCGAGGCGCGCGTCGTAGTCGCGGGCATCGAGACGCACCAGCACCTGGTTGGCGTGCACGAACTCGTTGTCGTGCACGAGCACGTCGGTGACGAAGCCGTTGACCTTCGGCGCCATCACCGTGACGTCGCCGCCGACGTATGCATCGTCGGTGCTCTCGACGAAGCGGCCGACGAAGAACCAGTACGAAGTGGCCAGCGCCAGCGCGACGAGCACGGAGAGGATCGCAAGCAGCATCCACGGGATACGCCGAGCCTGTCTGGCGGGTTGTACCGCGCTTGGCGGCGCGACGGTCGAAGGAGTTGTGGACATGTGTCGATATGTGCGTATGCACTCATCACGTTGAAAAAAACGGCGCAGTGCGCCGGCCTCCGCTACCTTCAGCGTTTATGTCAAAGCAAATCCCGGGTGATGGCAAACAACTCGGTGCGCAGCGCTGCCGCGCGCTCCTCGCCGAAGCGGTGTTCGAATTCGGCCTGTGCGGCATACCAGTGCGCGCGGCCCGCGGCCAAGCGCTCTTCGCCTTCGGCTGTCAGCGAGATCAGCAGCGCGCGCGCATCCGCGCCCATTGCCTCGCTCGATACCATTCCGTCGCGTCGCAGTGGCTGGATCGTACGGACCAGCGTGGTGCGCTGCATGCGCATGGCCTCGGCGATCTGCTTCATCGTCATCGGACCGGTGCGCTTCAGGCGCCCCAGCAGCGAAAACTGCGTGATGGTCAGCCCGACATTCGACAGATGCCGGTCGTAGATCTGCGATACGTGACGCGCGGCCTGGCGGATCGCAAAGCAGTCGTCGTCGAAAAGCGCTTCCATTCGCTTCACTTCCTTTGCTAGTTAGTGCATATGCACATTAAGCGGCGTCATAAAACCCGCCGAAGCGGGTTCCTACGCGCGAGCTAATCGGTGATGCTGAACAGCTCGGTACGCAGCGTCTTTGCGCGGGCGCGGCCGAACTTCTTTTCGAATTCGTCCTGCGCGGCGCGCCATGCGACGGAGGCCTGATCGAACGTCGTCTCGCCTTTTTCCGTCAGGCTGAACAGCAACGTGCGGTTGTCGTGGTCCGCCGCCTCGGCCAGCACGAGGCCGTCGCGCTGCAGCAGCTTCATCGCGCGGACCAGCGTGGTGCGCTCCATCACCATCGCGTCCGCGAGCTCCGCCATAGGCAGGTTCGGTGTGCGCGCGAGCTTTGCGAGGATCGTGAACTGCGCAGCGGTCAGCCCGACGCCGCTGAGATGGCGCTCGTACATCTGCGTGACGTGCCGCGCCGCCTGGCGCAGCGCGAAGCAGTTGCATTCGTCGTAGGAGAGAGGACGGTTCATGGAGCGAAGTCTATGTGTGCATATGCACTGTGTCAAGTTTTTCGAATGGTAACGGGCAAATGCCTCACCCGTTGCGCTACAGCGGCCTTCAATCTTGCGACTTGCCAGCTATATTTGTTATGTTATAACATGACCAAAAATTGGCGCTCCAGCCCTGCCGTTTTTCACACGGGCCCACTGCGACGTCCAACAAAATCCGTCCGACCTATGAGCGGACAGTCCATGCTCAACGACCACCTATGACCGCCATCTCCATTACCGTTCTCATCGAAAAGTAGGCCTGATCGACGGGCCTGCTATCGCGCGTCGTCAACCTCCAGTTCGCCTGTCCTTCCCCTGCCGGCCAGGGGCGAGGTGGGTGAGCTTTTGCCGAACGCTTCTGTTCATCAACGCATCGTCCATACCGCAAGCAACAACAATGAAAAAACGCACACTGACCGCACAGGCGGCGATCGTGTTCTGTACCGCCATCTCGAACGCATGGGGTGCGCCAGGCAACGCCATGTTGACGGGCACGGTCTCCGATCCCGCAGGCCATCCCGTCGCTCACGCGAAAGTGGAGGTACAGGACGCGAGCGGCGCCTCCATCGGCGCGTCGAACACGGACGCGTCGGGCCACTTCTCGATCGACGGCGTGGCGCCCGGCACGTATGCGGTCGTCGTCACCGCGGCCGGTTTTGCAAGCGGCAGCAGCATCGCGACCGCCCAGTCCGGCGCCCCGGCGAGCGTCAGCGTACAACTGCAAAAGAGCGACACACTCGACGTGCAGGTCAACGCACAACGTCTGAACGCTGCTCGCAACGGCTTGCTGCCCGAAACGGGCAGCAGCGTCTATCGCTTCACGCAGGCGGATATCGCCACGATGCCGGCGGGCGCGAACACGCCGCTCAATCAGGTGCTGCTGCAAGCGCCCGGCGTCGCCAACGACTCGTACGGCCAGCTGCACGTGCGCGGCGAGCACGCCAATCTGCAATACCGGATCAACGGCATCATCATTCCGGAGCCCATCAGCGGCTTCGGCCAGTCGCTCGACACGCGCATCATCGATCAATTGAACCTGCTCACGGGCGCCCTGCCCGCGCAGTACGGCTACCGCACGGCCGGTATCGTCGACATCCGCACCAAATCGGGCGACATGGGCAGCGGCGGCTCGATCGACGTATTCGGCGGCAGCCATCAGACCGTCAAAACGAGCGCCGACGTGTTCGGCAGCGAGGGACCGTTCAGCTACTACCTGAGCGGCTCGCTCGGCATGAACAATCTCGGCATCGAGAATCCGACGGCGAGCGCCAGTGCGATTCACGATCACACGCGCCAGGGCAATGCATTCGGCTATCTGTCGTATCTGATCAATCCGCTCACTCGTGTGAGTCTGTTGTTCGGCGCGACCAGCAACCAGTTCGAGATTCCGAACACGCCGGGGCTCACGCCGAACTTCGCGCTCAACGGCCAAACCACGTTCGATTCGTCGCAACTGAACGAAACGCAATCGGAGCTGAACAATTTCGCGGCGGTCGCGCTTCAAGGCACCAACGGCGGCGCGCTCGATTACCAGGTCGCCTTCTTTACGCGCTATACGCGCACGAAGTTCAACCCCGATCCGATCGGCGACCTGATGTTCAACGGCGTAGCATCGGAGGACTTTCATAGCAACACAGCCAACGGCGTGCAGGTCGATACGACCTGGCGCATCAACGACAGGCACACGGTTCGCGCGGGTGTCTTCTTCCAGCAGGAACACGCGGTATTCGACAATAACGTGGCTGTGTTCCCCGCCGACGCGGACGGCAACCAGCTCTCCGACGTGCCCTTCAACATCCAGGACAGCAGCAGCAAGACCGGCTATCTGTACAGCCTGTACGCGCAGGACGAATGGAAGCTGACCGACCGGCTCACGCTGAACTATGGCTTGCGCTACGACCGGATGGACGAGTACACGAGCGCGAGCCAGTTGAGCCCGCGCGTCGGCCTCGTGTACACGCTCACGCCGTCGACGACGCTGCACGCCGGCTACGCGCGCTACTTCACGCCGCCACCGTTCGAACTCGTGTCCGGCTCGACGATATCGAAGTTCGACGGCACGACGAATCAGAGTTCGGTAACGCAGAACGATCCCGTAAAGCCGGAACGCAGCCACTATTTCGATCTCGGCATCACGCAGAAACTCGGCCCTGCCGTCACACTCGGACTCGACGCGTACTACAAGAAATCGACCGACCTGCTCGACGAAGGACAGTTCGGTTCCGCTCTGATCTACGCGCCGTTCAACTACCAGTACGGCAGAACGTATGGCGTCGAATTCACCGCCAACTACAAACAGGACAATCTCTCCGCGTATCTGAACCTCGCGTATAGCCGCGCGCAAGGCAAGAACATCAACTCCGCGCAGTTCAATTTCGGTGCGGACGAACTGGCGTACATCTCGAACAACTGGGTGTACCTCGATCACGACCAGCGCGTGACCGCATCGTTCGGCGCGGCATACGACTTCCACCAAACCACCTTCACGTTCGACGGAATCGTCGGCTCCGGCCTGCGCAGCGGCTTTGCGAACACCGACCGCCTGCCCGTCTATGCGCAGTTCAACCTCGGCGTAATCCAGCACTTCAACGAGCCGATGATCGGCAAGTTCGACGCGCGTCTGGTGGTGATCAACGCATTCAACCGCGTGTACGAGTTGCGTGACGGCTCGGGCATCGGCGTCGGCGCGCCGCAGTACGGTCCGCATTTCGCGGTTTATGCGGGCGTGACCAAGTACTTCTGATCGACGGCAGGGAGAACCATCATGCAGGAATGGACAGGCTTTATCGCGGCGATGCGCACCGGCGGATGGATCATGTATCCGCTCAGCGTGCTCGGCGTGCTCGCATTGACCATCATCATCGAGCGGGCGTATGTGTTCGCCCGCTTCGCGAGCGCACCGGCGCGTCTTTTGCAACCCACGTCGTCAGCCGATGACAACCGTCTCGACCGTCTCGCCCCGCACCACGCGTTTCGGCGCATGGCCGCGCCGTGGCTGTCGGAATCAGACTCGCCGCTGTGGCTGCGCGAGGCGTCGGCGCAATCGATCGCATCGCAGATCGAGCGCGACATGGGCCGCGGTCTGTGGCTACTGGAGACGATCGTCACGGCGGCGCCGCTGCTCGGTTTGCTCGGCACGATCGTCGGGATGATGAAGTCATTCCAACTGTTCGGCGGCAATGGGCTCGTCGACCCGGGCGGCGTCACGGGCGGGGTGGCGCAGTCGCTGGTGGCGACCGCGATCGGACTCATCGTCGCGGTCTTCGCACTGTTCGCGTTCAACTATTTTTCACGGCGGCTCGAGCGTCTGATGGATGAACTCGAACTGTTCGCCAACGCGCGACTCAGCGCGCTGCGCCTGCAACAAGAGGCGCGAGGCGAACGCGGATGAAACTCAAACGCTCGCGCGCCTCGCGGCGCGGCCGCATCGAAATCATTCCGATGATCGACGTGATGTTCTTTCTGCTCGCGACCTTCATGCTCGCGTCGCTGGCGATGCAACGTCTCGACGCGGTGCGGATCAATCTGCCTTCGGGACGCGCGCAGCCGATCAGCACGAGCGAGCCGCTGACGATATCGGTGAACGGCAACGACGAGGTCTCGGTCAATCGCCACGTCGTTCGCGCGGATCAGATCGAGCCTGAAGTGAAGCGCCTGCTGCGCGCGGACGGCAACGTCGTCATCGCGGCCGACGATCACGCGGGTCACGGCGCGGTCGTGCAGGCTATGCTCGCGGCGCGACGCGCGGGCGCCGAACACTTTCTGATCGCCGTGCATCGTGAATAAAGCTTGCCGCGAGCTGTCCGAGGCGCACGTTGTGGGAACGCTGCGTACCGCCGTCGCTTGTCTGATCTCGCTGGGTATCTGGCTTCTGGTGCTGGCTGCGCTGTCGTCCGGATTGCTGAAGTCGAGTCAGCCAGCCCCACCGCCTGCTCCAATGGATATGCGCGTGGTCGTGCTCGACGAGCCTGCGCCGCCTGAATCCCGTCCGTCGCAAACTCCGGTCGCGGTTCCAGCCGAACAGGCGCCACGGCACGCGCGGACGCAATCGCGTACCTCAGCGCATCGCGCGATGCCGCCTGTGCCAACCAGGCCGCAGACACTGACGACGCCCGCCGCCGCAGCGCCGTCGGCACCGGTTGCTAGTCAGGCACAACGCCCGTCGAAAGATGATCAGCCGGAACAAACGGCCGCCGCGGAATCGCAGCAATCATCCGCACAGCGCGACGCCGCTCCAGCCGCCTCGGCAAGCTCCAACATCGCCGCCCGCTCCATATCGCAACCGCTACCGACGCTGCCCGACGACTTGCGCGAGCAGGCCTATCAGACGATCGCGACAGCCCGCTTCACGATCCACGCCGACGGCTCCGTCGATGTCGAGCTCATTCACGCGACGCCGAACCCCCGTCTCAATCAACTGCTGCTCGAAACGTTGCGGCGCTGGCGCTTTTTTCCCGCGCTGCGCGATGGCCGGCCCGTCGAAAGCACGCAAAACATCCGCGTGCATTTCAACGTCAGTTGAACAGCGCCTACTGGCTTGCACAGGTGAAATTCGCCGCGACGTTCACGTCTACAGTGAGCCTCGTTGCGTACATCGCAACCAACGTCGACCCAGGAGGCCGCCAATGTGTCTGGCGGCACGTTTGAAGAGTCGTTACTGCCCCACCTTCTCCGATTCGACGACCAGGTCCAGCACATATGCGACCGACGGCCCATCGGCAGGCGGGTTCCTGACTGTGAAACGCTTCACGCGCACGACGTTACGGATGCCCGGCACGTGCGTATAGCCTTCGATATCCTGATTCAACGGATGCCACGGACCAGGCGTGCCGGTCGCCAGGCCCTGCTCGTCGAAGAAGCGATCGCGCACGAGCAGACATTGCGCGTTCGGCATCAACGGATGGTTGCACGGCACGGACTGCGCCGCTACTTCAAGGAACGCTATTTGACCGGGGCTGCCGTAGCGCGTCTCGGCCGTGGGCACACCGGTAAAGCTCAGCGTGTCGCCGCTATCGGTGATCAGTTGCAGGCTCGGCGCGTTGTCCCGCGCGAGCAGGGTCACGTCGACGCTGCCGCGCACACGCTGCGAGATCGCATCGTCGAGTGCGGCAAGCGCGGCATCGTGGCAGGCCATCATCGTGCTGACCATCGGGCCGATCTGCAAATGCCCTTTCCTGACGGTGTAACCCGCTCCCATGCTGTTGCAGCCATTGACGACGGTGATCCGGTACGGACTGAAGTCGAGCTGCACTGGCCTGTCTGGGCGGACGAACAGGGCATCGATGTGCGTGCCATTGCGATCGATCGCGTTCTTCAGTTGCCAGTGGTACCGCGTGAGCAGATCGGTGCCGGTCGGCGACGCCGGGTTGGCGGCCGCCGTGGTTGCCAATGGCGCCGGCGCTGTCACTTCCGGTGCCTGTGCGCAGGCGGCGAGAACGAGCGGCAGCAATAGCATGCAGTATTTCACGTCGGCACCTCGCTGAGTTCAGTGGTCGTTCCGGGCGTTTGCTCGCGTCGTCGGGCCGAGGGACGCGAGAATCAGGTCGCATGCACGAAAGCCGGAAGTGCCAGTGAAGGGTACCACCCGGCCGCATCAGTCCGGGTTTGCGCACCTGCTTCGTTCAGGCCGCGAGCATCGACTCGACGACCGACAGCATAACGCAGGTGGAAGGCGTAAAAACGCCGCTCGATGCCGATCGGATTCCTCGTTACGTGGCCGAACTGCGGCCAGTGCAGCAGGCTACGCCTGGGAAATGTCACGGCCGACGGAAGGACGGGCGTGATGCCGCTTCAGTCGAGGGCGCAACATCAGATAGAAGGCGGCACCATGCGTGATCGCCAGCGTCGGCACATAGATGATCGGAATCGCGTACAAGGCGCCCAGCTCGCCTGCATGCGCGGGCAGATCGGCCGCGGTTGCGTGGTAGTAGTCGATGATCAGGTCGGCCATACCAACAAGATTGAAAGCGACGACGAACGACCAGAAAAGCGGACGTATCCGGGCCGTCAGCAACGCCAGCATCGCCAGCACTCCCGTGGCGAAATCCCCATAGGCGGCGAACACGGCGAAGCTCGCGGACAGTTGCGGACTGACGACACCAGGCAACAGAAAGGCGAGCCCGAAGAAGCGGAAGCTGTGCAACGTGGCGATCGCGCGTTGCGCGTCGAACGGAGCCATCGACTTGAGCTTCGGCCACACGTAGGTGCCGAAGCACAGCAGCCAGGCGACATAGCCCAAAACGAGGTGCAACTGGAACAGAAGTCGCGGTGACATGGTGCCTCCTTGTCAAATGTTGGATGCGCAGGTCTTAGGTGTACCATCGTCTCGCGCGGGTGACTATTCCTCACAATGTTGACAGGCTATGAAGCAGAACTTCACAGTCAGGCAGGGCGCACTCGACGGCGTCGAAGTCTTCCTCAGCGTTGCCGAGCATCGCAGCTTTCGCGGGGCCGCTGCGCAACTGGGCGTGACGCCGTCGGCCGTCAGTCAGGCGGTGCGTGTGCTCGAAGCCCGCCTCGGTGCGACGCTCTTCATCCGCACCACGCGCAGCGTCGGCTTGACCGAAGCCGGCGAGCGCTTTCTCGCTCGCGCCAAGCCCGCCTTCGAGGAACTCATCGCCGCCAGCGAGGTGGCGCGCGGACTCGGCGAGCGACCGTCCGGCCTGTTGCGTCTTTCCGTGCCGCGTGCAGTCGTGCCGATCCTGCTGGAGCCGCTGATCGCGTCATTCTGCAAGGCCAATCCCGAGGTCGAGGTGGAAATAGCGGCCAGCAAAGAACTGATCGATCTCGCGATGGAAGGCTTCGACGCCGGCATCCGGCTCGGTCAGTTCGTCGCCGCCGACATGGTCGCGGTGCCGCTCACGGCGCCGTTCCGATTTGTCGTCGTGGGAAGTCCCGACTATTTCGCGGCGCGCGGCCGCCCCGAGCAAATGGACGATCTGCGCAAGCATGCGTGCATTCGATGGCGGCGCTCCAGCGGCGCGCTCGCGTTGTGGTCGTTCAACGATAACGGCCAGCCGATCGAGATCGCCGTCTCCGGTCCTTTCATCGCCAGCGATTTTCCGAGCGTGCTGGGCGCGGCGATCGAAGGCATTGGCCTTGCCCAGCTACCCGAGCCGATGGCCGCCGAGGGGTTGCGAACGGGAAAGCTGGTGGACGTTCTGAAGGCGTACGCGCCGATGGTCCCGGGCGTGTTTCTCTACTATCCGAGCCGCCGCCAGATCATGCCGAAGCTGCGTGCGTTCATCGATCATGTGAAGAGCCGCGCGACGCGATCGATGTCTGGCGATAGTTGACGAAGTTGATGATGTCGTCGAGGAAGCTCAAAGGTCTGCGCATAGCCGTCGCTTGGACCGGACACCGAAGCAGTAACCCACGATCAGCATGCGAATCATGAGCTCCGGCGTTTCGGCAGCGAGCTGATAGGCGCGGCCATGCGAGCTTTTGTTCGTCGACGCAAGCGTTCTCAGCGCCTCCACGCTCAAGCCGCTTCCAGCTTGCTCGATCGGTCGCGTCTGTCCTGAGCCCATCATCTGCAGCAGTTTCCCTGCTTTGATCTTTTGCAATTTCATGATTCTCCAGTGTTGCCTGACGGGCTGTAAATGACCGGAGAGAGATCGGGTGAGCACTCGATGAGCGCTGGCCGGAAGACGCCATAGGCGCTACATGGTCACAATCGCGCAAGCCGTGTGCGTGATCGGCCAGGCGCGGATTTTATGCCGATGGTGCTTCGCTCTCATGCCGCGATTTTTTCATCGTCGCCGGATCGCGCACGATGGTGACCGCGCACGGCGCGTAGGCAAGCACCTGGCGGGCGACCGAACCGATCAGCCAGCGATCGAACGGCGTATGTCCGCGATGCCCCACCACGAGATGGTCGATAGCATGCCGCTCCGCGTACAGCACGATCTCCTTTGCCGGCGGGCCGACCACGAGATCGAACTCCACGGCCCCGATCGAAGCGGCGAGCTTCGCCTTGATGTCGTCGAGGATCGCGGTGGCATGGCGCACTTCCAGATCGATCAGACTTTTTCGCTCAACTTCTATCGCACCCCAGTCTGGCGTGCGCGCGACGACGAGCACATGCAAGCGCGCGTCGAAACGCTTCGCGAGATCGACCGCGAAAGCAACGGCATATTGCGCGGACGCCGACCCGTCATAACCTACCAGCACGTTCTGCATGATCTGCTCCTGTGCGGTTCAACCTGGGCCGTGACTTTGTTGGACGAAATGCATCGAGCCATTTGCGTGAACCGCGAGCGCTCCCCGACTTCACGGCGTCGACGGGAAAGCATGCGCGATCCACTCGCGAACCTGCCGCGTGGATTGTCATGCGGACGACGTCGGCACCTGCAGTGTTGAATCAGTTGTCGTCGCTTCTGGACGGGAGGTGTTCGTGAGGCTCGGGCTCTGCCGCGTCGGCGTTAGGAAGGTCGTCTGGGGCCGGATTTTGCGGGCCCTTCGGATCGGGCTGGCGAGTCTTGCCGGCGGAAGTTTGCGCGGGGTCGAGAGAGGTGCCGGTCGGCTCAGCGGATGGATTGGAGGTCATGATGTGCTCCTGCGCTGATGAATGCAGCTTCTATCATCATAGTTCACCTAGCCGATTTGAGTGATACGCGCTGTCACGCCAGCACTACTGTCACGCCCGCCGGCTGTTTCCTAGCCACGCTAACCACAGGATCGCCCCGCGCGCCTTTGTTGCCGCTGGCGGTGCACGCAAGCGGGCATACCGAGGAAAGTTCCGCGTTCCGAACCACACCGAAAAGCACGGGATGAAACGCCCGCTGACCCTCTTGAGGACGCGGGCGGGAGTCGTAGGTTGATGGAATGTTTGCACATAGCCTTACTGCGGGCCGGCGCCCTGCTTGAAAGCACCGGACGGCAACTGCCAGTTACCAGACTAGCGATAGTTCACGAAGTCGATCAGGTCATTGAGGAACCAGGGCAGAATAAGTTGCGTGTCGGAATAGCTGGTGCCGACAGTGAGTCTCGGTGGTCTTGACGTGGAGTCAGCGGACGATGCGCCGTCTGGAGCGTGCAGAAAGTAGGCGTTCGTATCGACCGCCGGCTGATTGTTCGCCGGAGTCGCTGTGCAGCCGGTAGCGAGAACGACGAGAACTGCTGCCAAGCAACGGGACTTCATGAGCGGGCCAACTCCGGCGACGTTTTCTACATTATGGCTGAACTCACTTGGATACCGGCAACGAACTGAACCCGCCATCGCAAATTCAACACCGTTACACCCCGTGCCGTCCGATGTGCGGCCGCCGACGACGATCGTCCCAGGGAGCTACACAATAGACCGAACCGCCTGAGTGCGCGACTTTCGCCGCCTTGATGTAATCACCCGGTGGGAGCAGCAATCGCAGGGCTTATCTGGACCGCGGAGCCACAGCGAAGGAACGTGATGGCCGGATTGCCGGCGCGAATTCGCTAGACCGACGCGGATGTCGCCGGCCGGCCCAAAAGCGGTCCACCAGATCCTGCGCGAGGATCGCCGACAATCGCGCCGGGAGCCTGGGTTGCGGACGCATTTCGACAACAACTGTCTATGAGACAATCGAATTCTCCTTCGATTGGCGTCGCCATGGCTCTCGAACCCAAACCCTACCTGCAACAAGTGTCTTTGCGCGATGACCTCGAATTTGATTTCGAGGCTTTTCCTTTATCGCTCCCGGCTGTCCGTGAATTGGGTACTTTAGAGTTTCATCCCGACGTTACATTTTTCGTCGGGGAAAACGGGTCTGGCAAATCCACCGTTGTTGAAGCAATTGCTGTGGCACTTGGATTCGGACCTGAGGGCGGAACAAAGAGCGTTCAATTTCGTACTGCCGATACGGTTTCTTCTCTTCATGCGATGCTTAGATTAATAAAGAGTTTCCGCAAGCCGTCCGATTCATACTTTCTACGGGCCGAAAGCTTTTACAACGTTGCAACTTATATGGATGAGGTGGATTACCTCAAAGGCTATGGAGGTCGGTCGCTTCATAAAGTCTCACACGGCGAATCGTTTATGGCCACAATTTCGAATAAGCTTCGCGGAAATGGTTTATATATTATGGATGAGCCAGAATCCGCTCTCTCTCCAACTCGCCAGCTAGCGGCGTTGTCCGCCATTCATAAGCTTGTTCAGGATGAATCGCAATTCATTATTGCAACACACTCGCCCATTCTTCTTGCTTATCCGCGGGCAAAAATCTATCAATTTGATTCATCCGGGATCTACGAAATAGATTACGAAGATACCGAGCATTACGCGATCACACGCGATTTTTTGAATCATTACTCCAAGCGCCTTGGTGACTTGCTCGAGGATCACTAAATCGGTCTCGCTTCGCATCGTCGGGCAGCGCTAACCGGTTGTCGATATCCGGTGCAGAGTCGGGACGATAGCTGCTTCAATCACCGCTCCCGGAAAAAATGGAGGTCTCTTCCGGGGCCATGAGCGTCATTCGCCCGCACCGTTGCGCGGACGTTCAGATGTCGGATCCACCCAGCGAGCGGCCATTCAATTCGCGAGGACGAATTGTGCTTCATCGGCCATTGCGGTCATCCGCGTAAGCCTCAGTCCGGCATCCCGTTATGGTCGCCGAGTGGTCTAGCGGGCCAGTCCACCCAGCGGTCCGCGCGGGTAAGTTCGTGCGCTTCGTTGAGCGGGTAACGAATACGGTTGTCGTCGCGCGGACGTTCGCCGATCACCATCAGCCTGACTTCGTCCTTCGTATTGTTGATGAAGGTGTGGCAGATTCCGGTGCCTGCCGGAAATGCGACGGAATCGCCTTCAGCAATGGGATGCAGCACGCCGTCGATCCAGACATCGGGCTTGCCCTCGAGCACGTACACAAACTCCTGCTCGGTACTTTCTGCATGCGGATATGACGTCCGCCGGCCTGGCAGAAGCCTCACATGATGAATGCCAATACGCGTAATGCCGAGTGCGGCGGAAAGCGGCGCGTCTAACGCCATTGGCTCGGTATCGGCGGGATAGGAATGCGCATCCGGTTCTTCGAGTTCAGTCCAGTGTTTGATGAAATCTGGTCGGCTCATCGGTTGTTCTCCTTTAGGGCGAACATTGATAATAGCGGTTTTGGAATGGACGTTAGCCGTGACTCGCGGCCAATCTCGGCCATGGCCACTTCGGCCGATGACCCGCCGAGCGACTGGCAGGAGTGAATGGCCGCTGTAGTTGGAAGCTGCCGAATATGTGCTGCTGGGTCCACCGTCGGCTCAGGGTCCCATGACCCGACATTGGCTCCGTTGCATTGACTGACCGAAGCGCCTCCAACACCGGTCACCGGATGGGAACGCGGCTTGCTTTCGGCGCGACATCAAGGCCGCCAGCACGAACAGCGATGACCTACGGAACCTTCCCCTCTTGGCTGCACACTCTTTCAGTTGCGTGGATCGTTTTGGGCGCGATCTGTGCCGTCGCCCTCGTGGTCGACGAAGTTGGACACCCGCAGAAGATGTGGATCATGAATCTCGTGTGGCCGCTCACGGCACTGTTCGGTACCGTCATCTGGGTTGCTGCCTACTACGCGTGGGGGCGCAACGCTCCGGACGCCGGGAAGAAGAAAGAGGCGCAGCCGTTCGCAGCGATGGTAATGAAAGGAACCAGTCACTGCGGTGCCGGCTGTACGCTTGGCGACATCATCGTCGAATGGTCAGCTTTCGCCTTTCCCGCCTTGGCGGTCTGGTTCGGGTGGCACACGGTGTTTAACGAAAAAACGTTTGCCGTTTGGATCCCAGACTTTATCGTCGCCTTTCTGATCGGCATCGTGTTTCAGTACTTCACGATCAAACCGATGCGCGGGCTGTCAGTTGGCGCGGGTGTGCTGGCGGCCGCAAAAGCCGATATCGCCTCGATTACGGCGTGGCAGGTCGGCATGTATGGACTCATGGCCGTCATCCAGTTTCTCTGGTTCAAACCGGCTTACGGCGGTATCGCGAAAGTCGCGAGCCCGGAGTTCTGGTTCGCCATGCAGCTCGCCATGCTCGCAGGATTCGCCACCAGCTACCCCGTCAATTGGTGGCTGATCCGTTCAGGGGTGAAGGAGAAGATGTGAATCCGCAGTGCTCCAGGCTGTCGTCCTGTTCAACAACTGCTATCGCGATATCGCGCAGCGAAACGCGGTGACAATGATGGGAATTCTGCAAGTCACGCGGTAAAGCGCTGGAATTGTTCGCGCTTTCCCCGTGCCGAGAATTCCTGATGCAGATAGCCATTACGAAGCCCATGAGAGTACTTGCCACACCGATGCGCGAGCGCGGCAAAGACCGGCACAAATGCGATATCGAAGCCTGAATTGCGCGAGCAGGGCAATAATGGTAGTTGATCGATCAGCGTTCCGGGCCACAGACAGTCAACGCGATTCGGCTTATTCGCGTTCTGTTCGACAATGAGTTGCGGGGCCAATAGTCGGCCGATCTCCGTCCAATACCGGCACCGAACCGCGCCCGCAATCACAACTCCAGCACCGTCACCCCGACTTCCATCCGATGCGCGCCGCCGCCAAGAATCGTCCCGCGAAGCAGTGACACGTCGCTGTAATCGCGCCCGATCGCGAGCGTCACATGATCGAGATCGGCGAGCACGTCATTGGTCGGATCGAGATCGATCCAGCCGCTGGCCGGACAATGCACCGATACCCAGGCGTGCGAAGCATCCGCGCCAATCAGGCGCGGGTGTCCCGGCGGCGGATCGTTGCGCAGATAGCCGCTGACGTAGCGGGCGGGCAAACCAAGCGAGCGCAGACAGCCGATCATCACCTGCGCGAAATCCTGACACACGCCGCTCTTCAGCTCAAACGCGCGTTCGGCCGGCGTATCGAACAGCGTCGCCGACGGCTTGTACGCGAAGTCCTCGTGAATCCGATGCATCAGATCGATCGCGCCCGCGACGAGCGGCCGGCCGGGCGCGAAGCTCGGCAACGCATACGCGCGCAGCGACGGCCGTAGCGCAATATTCGGCGAAGCGAAGCAGTACTCCGCCTCGGCACGGAACGCGCCGCCCACGCGAAACCGCAGCGCCTCGGCCACCTTCTCCCAGGGCGGGGTGGCCTCGGCGTCGAGGTTGGTCCAGCGCGGGGTCAGCGCGACCGTGGTTTCGCTGACGAGTTGCAGACGCTCGTGCGGTGTATCGAGCGCGAAGTACAGCACGTCGTTGCCGAATGCGTCGATACGGCTATGCCGATACGACGGCTGCGGCTCGATCCGCTCGCTACGTGAGATCACACGCTGCCACGGACTCGCGAGCGGCCGGATCGTCGCCAGATGCTGCGCGGTTTCGACATACGTCGAGTAATGATAGGTAGTGCGATGCGAAACGGAAAGCACCGTCGGCGCGTGCTTCATACCCACACCTGCGAGGCAACCGTGGTCGCGTGACTGAAATAGCGCGCGCTGATCTCATGCGCGGCCGCGTTGGCGAAGCTGCCGATCTGATCGCACAGCGCAATCAGCTTGCCATACGAGCCCTGTTCGTCGACCTCGCACAGCGATTCGAGCGACGGCAGCGATTCGACGGGCGGCAGCAGCTCCGCGAACGGCCGATGCCGCACGCTGCCCGCCGCGATGGCGATCTCGTCGAGCTTGTTGCGCAGGCGCTCGTACACGCCATAAATGCCGCGCGGATTATGCGGTTCGATCACGAGCAGATCGAGCAGCGCCGGTACTTCGAAACGCCCCGGATACAGCGAGCGATACGTGAGCGTGCTGTCGAACATTTGCAGCAGCAGGTCGAAGCCGGCCGGCGTCGCGAGCTGGCCGTTCGCGGCGACGTCGCGCATGAACGCGGCCATCGTCGCGACGCGTTCGATATGACGCCCGACGAACAGCAGCCGCCACGCCTCATCGCGCGTCATGCGGTCGCCCTGCGCGCCGCTGATCGCCGATAGCTGCACCGACAGATGCTCGAGCGCATTCGCCAGCGTCACGCGGTCGTAGCGATCGAACGCATTGCCGCTGCTCGTGGCACCCGCGCCGCCGTTGCCCGCGCCCACGGCTGGCGGCAGCGCCTGCAACGCGTCCTGAAAGTCGTTGCGCGCCGCGAGGATCATGCGCCAATGATCATTCGACAAGCGCCCGCGCACCTCGCCGTTCGCGCGCGCCTGGCAATTGAGGTTCTGGCTGATGCTGACACTGCCCGCGCTCTCGCCGAGATTCGCGACGAGCGCGCGCTCGAACGTCTGCGGCGACGGCAGCCCGTGCGGCGACGCGAGGTCGCCAGGCTGCACGAGGCCGCACCATGTCGCGAGTTCGACCAGCGTCGCGAACATCGCGTCGTCGTCGTTGCCTTCGAGCGAGCCGAGAATCAGCCGCAGCAGACGCACGTTGTTTTCCGCGCGCTCGCCGTAGCGGCCCGCCCAGAACAGGTTCTCCGCGGCACGGCTCGATACCGTCCGATGCTTGCGCGTGAGATCGGCGGGCTGCATCGGCGAAGGCAGCAGCGTGAACGTCGAGCTCGGCTGGCTCGACAGCACCCAGGTATCGACGCTGCTGCCGCCGTGCTGCATCGATACCGTGGTCTGACGCTCCGCGGCCATGCGCGTAAAACCGCCCGGCATCACGTGCCAGCCGCCGTTGACGTCGGCGATCGCATAGACGCGCAGCACCGACGGCCTTCCGCCGATCGTGCCCTCCTCGAAGCGCGGCGTGCAGGAAAAGCGCTGCTCCTGCTGGATCGTGAACGCGTCGGGTAACGCGTCGATGCGCTCGCGCCATGCCGCGAGCGGCTGCCTGCCCCCTTCGATGCCGGGCGGCGCGTCGCGTCCCGTGAGCGGCCAGGTCGGTACGATGAACGCGTTGTCGAGACGCGCGAACGCATGCTCGCGCGCGGCCCGTTCGCCGCACCACCAGGTCGGCACGCCGGGCAACAGCAGCTCTTCGCCGAGCAACGCTTCGGCGATACGCGGCATGAAACCGTGCAACGCCGGCGACTCGGCGAACCCCGAGCCCGGCACGTTCGACACGATCACATTGCCCGCGCGCATCACCTGCAACAGCCCCGGCACGCCGATCGTCGAATCGGCTCGCAGTTCGATCGGGTCGCAGAATGCGTCGTCGAGACGGCGCAGCACGACGTGCACGCGTTCAAGGCCGGCCAGGGTCTTCAGATAGAGCCGGTCGCCGCGCACGGTCAGATCCTTGCCTTCGACCAGCGTGACGCCGAGATAGCGCGCCAGAAACACGTGCTCGAAATAGGTTTCGCTGTATGGTCCGGGCGTGAGCAGCGCGATATGCGGTGACGCGTCGGCGCTTTCCCCGTTGCGCATCGTCGCTTGCGCGGCCTGCACGAGCGTCGCGATCAGTTGTGAATAGAGCGGCGCGAGCCGGCTCACGCGCAGCGAGCGGAACGGCTCCGCGAGGAGCGTCGACACGATCAGGCGGTTTTCAAGCGCGTAGCCGAGACCAGACGGCGCCTCGGTGCGATGCGCGATCACGCTCCACTCGCCGCCCGGCGTGCGCGCGAGATCGAGCGCGACGACCTGCAGATACTGACCGCCCGGCGGCGTGAAGCCCTTCACCGAACGCAGATAGCCCGGATGGCCGAACACCAGCGCGGGCGGCAGTTGGCCATGTTCGAGCAGCGTCCGCGGTCCGTAGATGTCGGCAACGATCGCATTGAGCAGATGCGCGCGCTGCGCGACGCCGCGCTCGAGGTGCGCCCACTCGGCCTCGCTGATCAGGAAGGGCAGGAGGTCGAGCGCCCATGGCCGTGACTTGCCATTGTCCGCGTAGACGTTGTAGCTGATGTCGTTGTCGCGGATCTGCCGTGCGATCGACGCGTGATGGTCCGCGAGCCGCGCCACGCCTTCTTCGTCGAGCAGCGCGAAGAACTGCCGCCACGGCTCGCGCAGCGCGCCCGACGCGTCGCGCAGCTCGTCCCAATGTCCGTCATGACCCGGCAGCAATCGCAACAGGGACGAAGCGTCCGCCGGCATGGCGGACGCTTCGAAGGGCAAAGTCGATTGAAAGGCCAAGGTCGTTTGCTGTCAGTGATGCGTGTTTTTCAACTGTGGCGCAGATCGAGCGTGAACGGAAACTCGCGGCTGCGCTGCGGTCTGCCCACGACGAGCGGCCCGGGCGTATGACCCGACGCGAAGAAGCGCGCGCGTCGCCGGCTTTCCGCCTCGTAGGCGTTGACCGGGAAGGTCTGATAGGTGCGCCCGCCCGGATGAGCGACATGATACTGGCATCCGCCGAGCGAGCGGCCGCTCCATGTGTCGACGAGGTCGAACGTGAGCGGCGCGTGTACGCCGATCGTCGGATGCAGCGCCGAGGGCTGCGACCACGCGCGAAAACGCACGCCGGCCACGTACTCGCTGACGCGGCCGGTCGGCTGCAAAGGCAGCGGCACGCCGTTGACGCTGAGCACGTGACGATTGCCGTTCAACCCGAGCGCGCGCACCTCGAGCCGTTCGACCGACGAATCGACATAGCGCACCGTGCCGCCGGTGGCGCCCTCCTCGCCCATCACGTGCCATGGTTCGAGCGCATTGCGGATCGTCAGGTCGATGGCGCTCAGCGCCATCTCGCCGACGAGCGGGAAGCGGAATTCGAAGTGCGGCGCGAACCACGCGCTATCGAAGGCGAAGCCGGCTTCGCCGAGCTCGGCGAGCACGTCGTCGAAATCCATCTTCACGAAGGTGCCGAGCAGGAAGCGATCGTGCAACTCGGTGCCCCAGCGGGTGAGCCGCTGCGTATACGGCATGCGCCAGAATCGCGCGACCAGTGCGCGCAGCAGCAGTTGCTGCACGAGACTCATGCGCGCGTGCGGCGGCATCTCGAAGCCGCGCAGCTCCAGCAGGCCGAGGCGGCCGGTCGGGCCGTCGGGCGAATACAGCTTGTCGATGCAGAACTCGGCGCGGTGCGTGTTGCCGGTCACGTCGATCAGGATGTTGCGCAGCGCGCGGTCGATCATCCACGGCGGCAGGTTGCCGCTGTCGCGGCCGCCGAGCAGATCGACCTGGCGTTGCAGTTCGGAGAACGCGATCTCGAGTTCGTAGACCTGATCGTTGCGCGCTTCGTCGACGCGCGGTGCCTGGCTCGTCGGTCCGATGAACAGCCCCGAGAACAGATACGACAGTGACGGATGGTTGTGCCAGTACGCGATCAGGCTCGCGAGCAGATCGGGCCGGCGCAGGAACGGGCTGTCGGCCGGCGTCGCGCCGCCGAGCACGAAGTGATTCCCGCCGCCGGTGCCAGTGTGGCGCCCGTCGAGCATGAACTTCTCGCTGCTCAGATAGCTGTGCGCGGCCGACTGATAAAGGAACTCGGTGTGATCGACGAGTTCGTCCCAGTTCGCGGCCGGATGAATGTTGACTTCGATCACGCCAGGGTCCGGTGTCAACTGCAGCACTTTCAGACGCGGATCGCGCGGCGGCGGATAGCCTTCGAGCACGATCTGCATCTTCAGTTCGTCGGCCGTCGCTTCGACTGCGGCGAGCAGGTCGAGATAATCGTCGAGCTCGGTCAGCGGCGGCATGAATACGTGCAGCAGCGTACGGCCGCTGCCGAACGAATCGGCTTCGGCTTCCGGGCCGGCCGCGCGTTTCGGGTCGCGCGCCTCGACGCACACCGCGGTGCGCAGCGTCTCCGGCGACGACTGACCGCGCTCCGGCAGTGACGCGTCGCCGCGCTGCGGCGCATACGCGAGCACGCCGCCGTGCGGCATGCCGCTCAGCAGATCGGCCGCCGATAACGACAGCGCAGCCGCATGCGGTGCGCTGGTCTCTTCATCGGCGATCTGCGCGCCCTCGCGCCCGCCTGCGTACTGCACGCGCAACTGCGCGGCCGTGCGCAGCGGCTCGGACGGCGCGAACGGATCGTGCGCGTGCTGATACGGATAGTCGGTCTTCGACACCCACGGCAGCGATTCGAGCGGCAGCCGGTAGCCCATCGGCGAATCGCCGGGAATCAGATACATGCGGTCGTCGCGGAAGAACCAGCGGCCCGTGATCCATGTCGGCGTGATGCCCGGCGCGCCGCGCTCGCGGCCGAGCGGCAGCACGTAGCCTGACGGACTCGCGAGCCCCGCGTCGAACACGCGCCGCAGTCGCACGCGTTCGAGCTCGTCGTCCAGACGCGCGTCGAACGGATCGACGTTGACCGGCAGGCGACGCTCGCGCCACAGGTAGTACCAGGTGTCTTCGTAGCCGGGCTGGATGCAGTCCGCGTCGAGCGACAGCTTCGCGGCCAGATGCGCGATGAAACGTTGCGCGTCGCCGGCCGTGTAGCGGCCCGGCTCGCGTTCGTCGGCGAACAGCGCCGGGTTGTGCCAGCACGGCTCGCCGTCGGCGCGCCAGTACAGCGACATCGCCCAGCGCGGCAGTTGCTCGCCCGGATACCACTTGCCCTGACCGATATGCAGGAAGCCGTTCGCGCCGTAGCGTTCGCGCAGCCGGTCCATCAGCGCGACCGCATAGCCGCGCTTGGTGGGCCCCAGCGCGTCGGTGTTCCATTCGGCGGCGTCGCGATCGCGCACCGACACGAAGGTCGGCTCGCCGCCCATGGTCAGTCGCACGTCCATGTCGGCGAGTTCGTGGTCGACCTGCGCGCCCATGTTCAGCACGTCGTGCCACGCGGCTTCGCTATACGGTTTCGTGACGCGCGGTGACTCCAGCACGCGTTCGATCGACATCGTGTGCTCGAACTCGACCTCGGATTCGTCGACCGCGCCCGAGATCGGCGCCGCACTGCCCGGCTCCGGCGTGCACGCGACCGGAATATGCCCTTCGCCCGCGAGCAGCCCAGACGTCGGGTCGAGTCCGATCCAGCCCGCACCGGGCAGATAGACCTCGCACCACGCATGCAGGTCGGTGAAGTCGACTTCGGTGCCGCTCGGACCGTCGATCGATCTGACGTCGGGCGCGAGCTGCAGCAGATAGCCGGACACGAAGCGCGCCGCGAAGCCGAGCTGCCGCAGCGTCTCGACGAGCAGCCAGCCCGAATCGCGGCACGAGCCCGATGCGTTGGTGAGCGTTTCCTCGGGCGTCTGCACGCCCGGCTCCATCCGGATCAGGTAGCGGATCCCGTGTTGCAGCCGCTGGTTCAGCGCGACGAGAAAGTTCGCGGTGCCGGCCGGCGTGCGGTCGATGCTCGCGACGAACTCGGCGAAGCGCGGCGTCATCGGCCGCTTAACGCAATAGGGCGCGAGTTCGGCCGCCAGCTCCGGCGCGTAGTCGAATGGAAATTGCTCGGCCGACGGTTCTAGAAAGAAGTCGAACGGGTTGTAGACGGCCATTTCGGCGACCAGATCGACGCTCACCTTGAACTCACGCGTCCGCTCGGGAAACACGAGCCGCGCCTGATAGTTGGCGAACGCGTCCTGCTGCCAGTTGATGAAGTGACTCGCGGGTTCGACGCGCATCGAGTACGACAGGATCGGCGTACGACAATGCGGCGCGGGCCGCAGCCGCACGACCTGAGGTGACAGCGTGACCAGCCTGTCGTAGCGGTAATGAGTAACGTGATGCAACGCGACGCGTATGGACACTCCGGACTCCTCGACGAAGGGGCAGCCCGCCAAAAAAGCAAGCTCTATGCCGTTGCTGGACAAACCCGTATAAATCGTTTGGTGTTGTGTGAACTGCGTTTGCGTTGCGCACCTCGCGCCCTGCCGCGGGCTCGCGTCGGACCGTGCACCAAAGCGGCGCAGCGCCGATGCACGATCATGACCATACTGTGCGTTAAAGCGGTGACCTCTGGCAATCGCGGCATGAAGATTGCGACCGGCTTTCGTCCGCTGTCGCGTTGACGATGCCGCCATCATGGCTCATCACCGCAAACGACATAGCACCGATCACAGGGCCCGCCCGATGAAAACCTTCCATTGCAATCGCTGCGCGCAACTCGTGTTCTACGAGAACGTCCGCTGCGAGCGCTGCGGGTCGCTGCTCGGCTATCTGCCTGAACTGCGGGAAATCAGCGCGTTCGAGGACGCCGGCGACGGCCGCTGGCGCAGCCTGCATCCCGAGGCGAATGGCGCGCTGTTCCGACAATGCCACAACTACGCGGTCGAAAACGTCTGCAACTGGATGATCCAGGCCGACTCACCCGACACGCTGTGCCACGCCTGCCAGTTGACCCGCACGATTCCGAACCTGAGCGAACCGGAAAACCGGCTCTACTGGTACCGGCTCGAAGTCGCGAAGCGCCGTCTGCTGTACACGCTGGGCGAGCTTGGCCTCGACGTGCGATCGCGCGACGCGGACCCCGGGCGCGGTCTCGCCTTCGAATTTCTCGCCGACGGCGGCGACGGCAAGCACGTGATGACCGGTCACGACAACGGGCTGATCACGCTGAACATCGCCGAGGCCGACGACGCGCATCGCGAGAACGTGCGCAGCGCGATGGGCGAGCCGTACCGCACGCTGCTCGGCCACTTCCGCCACGAAACGGGCCACTACTTTTTCAGCCGCCTGATCGAAAACGAGCCGCGCTGGCTCGAACCGTTTCGCATGCTATTCGGCGACGAGCAGGCCGACTACGGCGAAGCGCTGAACGCCTATTATCGCGACGGCGCGCCAGCCGACTGGCAGGCGTCGTACATCAGCGCCTACGCGACGATGCATCCGTGGGAAGACTGGGCGGAGACATGGGCGCACTATCTGCTGATCGTCGATGTGCTCGACACGTCGACGTCGTACGGACTCGCGCTGCTGCCCGACGATCCGAGCGAGCCGACGCTGACCGACCGCACGCCGGTCGAGGACGCGAGCTTCAGCAATCTGATGAAGCGCTGGTTTCCGCTGACGTATGCGCTGAACAGTCTGAATCGCAGTCTCGGCCTGCCCGACGGCTATCCGTTCACGCTCGCCGCGCCGGTGGTCGACAAGCTGCGCTTTGTGCATCGCGTGATCGCGGCCGCGGGTGACAAGCGCGACAAGCGGGGCATCCGCGAGCCAACAAGCGCATAAAAGCCCGCCGCCGGACCAGCCGGCAACGGGCGCTTGTGACGCTCATCATCGAGCCGCGAGCAACCGGCTACACGCGCTCGGTTCGCCACTTCAGTACGCCACTTCAGTACGCGACTTCAGTACGCCACATAAGGCCCCTTCCCATCCGGCGTCGACTGCTGCTCGATCGCCGCATAGACATTGCGACCATAGAAGAACGGCAGCCCCCAGTCGAACACCGTCGACGTGACGAATGCCGGGCCCGCGAGCAGCGGCAATGCCGAGTCGCCGCTATAAGTCTGCGCGATCGACATCGCATTGCCGACGTTGAACGTCACCGCGCTCGTCGTGCCATTCACGCCTTCGATCATCGCGCTCAACTGCTGCGTCGAGCTCGGGCAGTAATAAGCGCTGTTCGGGCTCGCGCAGGCCGGCATCAAGGTGGTCTGGAAGAAGAGTCCCGTCGAGCCGCTGTCCATAATGCTGCGCGTATACGTAGCGCCGTTCTGCACCGTCGTGAACGTGCCGTTCGACGGGCTCACACCGATCACCTGCGCCCCGCCGAGCGCATTGTTGCTCTGCGTGCCGATGCCGAACACGAGTTGCCCCGACACCGATGGCGCGCCGCCCGACACGGTAGGCAGACTGAGCATCGAGCCGTTGTTGTCGGTCGCGAAGTACGGCACCGGATTGGCGACCTGGTACGTCTCCGCGAGCGGTATCGACGTGCAGCTGGTGCCGCCGCAACCATAGTAGGTCGCGGGGATCGCCAGCTGCACGCAGTTCGCGCCGCAGTCGTGCTTGAACACGCCGATGCCGAGAATTCCGTTCGCCTGCAAGGCGGCCGGCGTATTGCGTGCCGCGCCGACGGCCGCGCAATCGCCCGGCAGCGACGCGTAGGCCGGATCGATCACCTGGATCGGCAACGCAGCGGCTTTCTCGCCGGCGATCTGCACATCGGCGAGCTTCACCGCGCCCCACGTGTAGCCGTCGAAGAACTGCATGCATTCGGCAACCAGGTTGCCGGAGCCGTCCTTCTGCTGCGGCAGGCTCATCGACGCGGGCAATTGCGACGCGAACACGCGCACGCCCCACGAGCCGGTATCGACGAGCACGTGATCGATCGTCTGGCAGTTGCTGGTGCCGGGCGCGCAGATCGTGATGCTGACGAACGGCATGTTCGGCACGTTGCTGACGCCCGAGTCGACCGTCACGCGCACCGCGTTGGCGGCCAGCACCTGCGGCGACGGCGACGTGTTGGTCACGGTCGAACCCGACGAGCTGGTCGAGCTGCCCGAACCGTTCGAGTTGCTTGAGGTGCTCGAATTGGCCGTGGTGCTCGCGCTGCCGCCTCCGCCGCCTCCGCCGCCGCACGCGCTCAACAGCAGCGCCAGAACCACGATGGGCGCCGCGCCCAGCAGAGTCATCCACGAAGACCTGGATCGCATGATTCGCTCCGTTATTGAATAACGCTGACGTCGACGCCCGCGGGCACCGCCTGCGGCAGATAGGCGTAGCCGGTGAACGCGCGCAGATGGCCGCTCGAGAACACCACGAGATCACTGTTCGAGACCGCGAGCGGCGCGCCGCGCCGCGCCGCGCTGGCGGCGACGTAGGCATCGAAGGAGGCGCCGAGCATCGCCTTCAGATCGGGCAGCGTCGGGCCATCCCACGCGACGCCGAACACGATGCCGTTGGCCGCCACGTATTCGCGCACCTGGGTGCCGGACGGCAGCGTCAGCGCATGCACCGAATACGCGCCCTGTGCGCTGGCCGCGCGAGCAAGCGCATGCAGGCGCGTCTGATCGCCGTCGATGGTGCTGGCGTTCTGGCCGAGCGTCGCGTACGCGCTGAACGGCAACGCGCAGCTTGCCCCTAGCATTGCGCAGGCAATGCGGGTAAGAAGCATCGGTTTCAAGAGATTCCTTCGAGGTGAAACGCCGCGACCTGCATGTAGCCGATCACAAACGCGAGACTAGGGGCGCACACCTGACCGGCTAAGCCGGTTGCCTTCACGCCGGTTGGGCTGCGTGAATGCGTCTACGGAAAGGCGAGGCGAAACTTTAGTCAGGGGAATGGCGCGCGGCAATCGTTTGCGGCGCGATTGAAACCGTTCGGAGTTCCTGAATCGTTCGACCAGGTTTGATCAGCGTGGGCAAAGCCTTTTGGCGTCAATGCCTTGACGCTTATTCGCTTTCCGTCTGACATTTAGAACTGATCGACTGGGGAAATTGCGGCCGTCACGCGTAAAAGTTGCGAACGTGAGCAGCGCTTGCTCATCGATGTAAGCGTCTGCCGAATAATGAGTGGGCGGAGTCCGCATTCCTCTGACTACATGAGGCTTGCGACACGAATCCCGACGAGCAAAAAAAACGGAGGGCCTGGCGGCCCTCCGCGTCATAGATCGTCCGGAACTCGCGGCGTGCGCTACGTCTTCTGTTGCTGAAGAAGCGACTTCAACTCCTGCACGTTCTCCTCCACGCGTTTCGCGATCACCCCATACGACTCCGCCTGCGTCTGATACGCGGCTTGTGCGAGTTGTTGCATGTCGGCGAGCGATTTGTGCAGGCTCTGCTGGATCAGCTCCGCGGTTTTGCTCGACGGCGCGGTGCCGGCCGCCGTGAGTTGCGCAGTCAGCGCCTGTAGCTCGCCCAGCGTGGTGCGCAGCATGTCGGCCTGTTTCTGCGCGAGCGACTGCATCCCCTGGAATGCTGTCTGATTCGCCTGAACCAGCGCTTCCATGTCCTTTCGGCGCGCTTCCATGATGGCGGGCACGTCGAATCCGGGGAGCTTGAACTGCTCCAGCATTTTGGTCAGATCGCCAAACGGATTGGCTGCATCGGGTCGGTCCATGCGAAATCCTCCTTGCGGTTGAAGATTCATCGCCTCTGCGCCGCCCGCACCAGGCGCGACGCCGATGCCGGCGGCTGCGTGTGCCGCGCGCACCGCCACAGCAAGATGCTTTTGGGGTCGCACGGCACATCGGAGCAATCATGCGCTATCCGGCTGGGTTGCGCCAGCGGACTCACCCTGGCGAAAACCGGTTCGCGGCAATTTGCGTCGCTTCGAGGTCCGCGCCGCTAAGCCGCGCGCCGCGAAAGGCTCGGAAAGTTACTGAATGGCTTTCGTAACCCGACGAATCAGCGGGTCGACTATCGTTGCGAGGAGCCGGTCCATCGTGGCGCCGGCGCTGTTTTCGATGGGAGCGACGTCATGAGAAAAGCATTCTTCAGCGCGGCCGTCGCCGCGGTTCTTGGCATCATCGCGACGGCCGCGCTCGCCGACGACGGCATGCCGCCGCCCCCGCCCGCCGCCATGCACGACGGCGGCCCGCGCGGCGACGGACCGCCGGGGCATGGTCCGATGATGGGTCACCCGGGCCCAGCTTTCGCGGTGATCAATGATCTCGAACAACTGCGCCGTCTGTATGCGCTAAACGGTCATGAAGGCGAGATCGTCGCCGTCTACCACGACGTGCTGAACAAGACCCAGGACCCGATGCTGCGTCACTACGTGTACGACTCGCTCGCGCGCGAGCAGCTGAAGCCCGCCGATCCCGAGCAGGCGATCGCGACGCTACGCACGAGTCTCGCCGAAGATCTCGTGGCGGCGAACAAGGCGCCGCATGGCACGCCGCCGCCGGGTCAGCCAGCGGCGCAACCGCAATAAATTCTCATCGCGAATTGCGAATAAAGCGCCGCGCCACGTGGCGCTTTTTCTTTGCGCCGGAGCATGCGAGCGCGATCGAGCGACCGCGCCATCGCCGCATCTCGCCGATAGGTGGAAGAGTTTCCCGCAGCCCCGCCCCGCTCGGCTTTCCGGGACTACGTTGCCTGTCCCACATTGGCGCTTCTCTGACGCTTTTCATCTCCCGTCAGGTGATTACGATAGGAGCTCCGCAACGTCAGGGCAGGGTGAAGGAATGCGCTATCCGCTGGACATGGCCATTGCCGCCGCCCTGCTAGTGTTCGTCCTGTGTTGCATCGTCAAGCTCGCTTTGAGCTGATCGGCGGCTCGACGTCCGCGCGCTCTTCTTCGTCTCGCTCCCCTGCCGTTTCGCGTCGCGCTTCGGCGCGCGCGCCCGCGCTTCGCGCCTTCGTTTCGCCGTGACATCGCTCGAAATAATTGTCGAATGGAGTTCGGCGAGGCGCTCACCCATACTTCGTTCGCTGCCGGTGCGTGACGAATCACAGACGCATGAGATCGAAAGGCTTCACGTGCGAATCCCTTCGCCGATGATCGACGATCCCACGGTTGCCCGATCATCGGCGATGGACTCGAACAGACTGGCACCGCGTGCCGACCACAGGATCATCATGTTGACTTCAGTGAACTTCATCAAAAAGAACGCCGCCCGTTTCACCTGCATGGCACTCGTGTGCAGCGGCGCGCTGCTGAGCGGCTGCGCCGGCGCCAGCGTCACGAATCTGAGCGCGACGAGCACGTCCGCGACGGCCGACGCAGGCACACAATCGACGATGCATCCGGACACCATCTACGTCTACACGTTCGATGCCGATCCGCAGCAGGTCAAGCTCGACAACGGCGGCATGCTGCAGAAACTGAAGATGCAGATGTCAGGCTCGTCGGACGCGCAGAAGCAGGTTGCCGATGCCGCCCAGGTGCGCGAGCAGGTCGCCGACGAGATCGTCCATCAGCTGCAGGCGATGGGTCTGCACGCGGTGCGCACCGACGCGCCTGTGCCCGCCGGCCAGAACGTTCTGCTCGTGCAAGGCAGCTTCGAGACGATCGACGCCGGCAGTCGCCGCCGCCGCACGCTGATCGGCTTGGGCGCGGGCAAGAGCGAGGTGAGCACCACGGTGCGGATCGTCTACCAGCCCGCGGGCGGCACGCCGCGTGTCGTGCAGAGCTTCACGGCCAACGCGGACAGCGGCAAGATGCCCGGCATGGTCGAAACCGCCGGAGTTGGCGCGGCGGCCGGCACCGTCGCGACCGCGGCAGCGGCCGGCGCGGGCCTGCACGGCGTGACCGAAACGAAGCGTGCGGGTGTGTCGGCCGATGCAAAGCGCCTCGCCGATGCAGTCGCGAAACAGATCGCGCAGTTCGGCGTGCAAGCCGGCTGGATGCAGACCGCGCGAAAGAGCTGAGCGGTTGAGCCCGGCGGGTTCCGCGTCCGACTAAAGAGCGCGGTTGAAAAGCGCGGCGGTGTGGAGCGATGTCCACGCCGCCGCGTTTTTGTCGACGCGCGCCCCGTCACCAGCCGCGCCACAACCCTCGCAGCAGTGCGAGCAGCGCGGCCGGCGCCGTGCCCTTCTGGCAATAACCGTCGAAGTTGTGGCGCTCGCGGCCGGTTTGCCTCACGTGGTCCTCGTCTAGCGACGTGAACGCGACGATGCCGAGGCTGTGCGTCGGCAGATAGCGGCGCAGCGCGCTTGCCGTTTCGTAGCCGTCGCGCTCCGGCATCATGATGTCGAGCACGACGACGTCGGGTACCCAGTTGCGCACGCAGTGCAGCGCCGCAGAGCAGCCGGTCGCGGCGCGCGCCTCGACTCCCTCGTAGGACAGCCAGGTGGCAAGCGCTTCGGCGGCGTTCTCGTTGTCGTCGATGACGAGCACACGCGGCACGTCGTGCAATAGCTGGACCTCTCGGGCGCTCCACCTCTGGCAGGAACTCGGATTTCGTGGCATGTATTGCGGCCTGCGATTAAACCTTGAGGCGGGTAGCAAGCGCTGTACCGCGGTTGCGGCGGCGTCAAAGCCGCGCGTCGCGGCGGGCTCGACGTCATCCAAATATCCACTTTTGCCATCAGTTCTGTAAATTGTTGCATTCCTACAATAGGAATGATTCCTATTTGCACTATAATTCCGCCGAACCTTTCGTTTCGCGCTCGGACTGCTTACATAAATGGCATCGTCCGCGCGTGCAATCAGGGAAAAAATGCCGCCCGGATTCCAACTAGCGCCCCGGGACGGAAGATCGACGACCACGCCTACTTTCCAATTCATGTCCGTTTCACGCTGGAATCGCCCGCAGGCCACGCCTGCTGAAGCCACTCTGCATCGCGCCACCATCCTCGCCGCCATCGCCGTCGCTTTCAGTGTCCCGGCCAGCGCGTTCGCTCAATCCACCGACTCCGCCCCCGCCGCCGACGGCACGCTGCCCGCCATCAAGGTTCAGGCGGCCGCCGCCGAAGAGTTGCCCGGCGACCTGTCGCCGACATACGCGGGCGGCCAGGTCGCGCGCGGCGCCGACTACGGCGTACTCGGCAAGCAGCGCAACATCGACATGCCGTTCAGCATGACGACCTACACGGCCAAGCTGATCAAGGATCAGCAGGCGCGCACGCTCGCCGACGTAGTCGAAAACGACCCGTCGGTGCGAACCGCGTACGGCTACGGCAACTTCTCGGAAGTGTTCGTGATTCGCGGCTTCCAGCTCAATGCCGACGACATCTCGATCAACGGTCTGTACGGCGTTACGCCGCGCCAGTTGGTCTCGACCGCGGCGGTCGAGCGGGTCGACGTGTTCAAGGGCGCCAACGCGTTCCTGAACGGTGCTTCGCCGACGGGCTCGGCGATCGGCGGCGGCGTGAACGTGCAGCTGAAGCGAGCGGAGGACACGCCCACCGCCAACGTGACACTCGCAACCAGCGGCTCCGGCGAGTTCGGCGCGCATGTGGACGTCGGCCGACGCTTCGGCAGCGAAGGCCAGTTCGGGATCCGCGTGAACCAGGCGAATCGCGACGGCGAGACGAGCATCGACGGCGAACACCGCCGCGACAACACCACGGCCGTCGCGCTCGACTGGCGCGGCGCCAAGCTGCGTCTGTCCGGCGACTTCCTGTATCAGCGCGAGCACGTCAGCGACGGCCGCCCGGTCGTCTACTTCACCGACGCGATTCCCGCCGTGCCGCCGGCAACGTACAACTACGCGCAGAACTGGTCGTACACGAATCTCGAAGACACCGTCGGCATCCTGAAGGCCGAATACGACTTCCTGCCGGGCTGGACCGCTTATGCGACCGGCGGTGTGCGCCGCACGGTCGAGCAAGGTGAGTACTACTCGCCGACCTATTCGTCGACCGGCGTCACCGGTGCCCGTCTCGGCGTGCCGTACAACCAGAATTCGACCTCCGCCGAAGTCGGCGTGCGCGGCCGCTTCGACACTGGCCCGGTGTCACACATGGTTGCGGCGGGCGGCGCCATCACGAGCGAGAACACCAACTCCGCGTGGACCTACGCCTTCATGGGTCCGGTCTCGCTCTACAACACGGTGCAGACGCCTTACCCGGCCACGACGATGTCAGGCGGCGACCTGGCCGATCCGGGCATGACGGCCACCACGGTGATCCGCAGCGTGTCCGCGTCCGACACGCTCGGCTTCCTGCATGACCGGGTGCTGTTCACGGTCGGCGCGCGTCGCCAGCAGATCGCGACGGCCAACTACGACAACACGGGCATCGGCAGCGGCAACTACAGCGACGGCATCACGACGCCGCTGTTCGGCCTCGTTCTGCGCCCGACGCAGAACGTGTCGATCTTCGCGAACCGCAGCGAAGCGCTGGCCGCGGGCAGCATCGCGCCGGCGGGCACGCTGAACTACGGTCAACAACTGGCGCCGGTCCGCACGAAGCAGTGGGAAGTGGGTGTCAAGTACGACACCGAAAGGCTCGGTGCGTCGTTTGCCGCTTTTCAGATCGAACAGCCGTCGGCATACACCGACCCCGCCACCCATATTTATGGCCTGAACGGTAACGAACGCCATCGCGGCCTTGAAGCAGAAGTGCACGGCGAGCCGCTCAAGGGCCTGCGTCTGCTGGCCGGCGCTTCGCTAATGAACGCGACGCTCGAGAACACACAAGGCGGAACCTACGACGGCAACCGTCCGGTGGGGGTGCCGACTTTCCTGTTCAATCTGGGCGCCGATTACGACATTCCGATGGTGCCGGGGCTCGCGGTCAACGCGCGCTGGATCCATACCGGCGCGCAGCAAGCGAACGCGGCCAACACGCTGTCGATCCCGTCGTGGAACCGCTTCGACCTTGGGGCGCGTTACGAGACCTCCATCTACGGCAAGAGGACGACGTTGCGTGCCACCGTGCAGAACGTGACGAACAAGGCGTACTGGTCAGCCGTGTCGGCCTACGGCGCGACGACGTACCTGACCCAGGGCGCACCGCGTACGTTCCTGTTGTCGGTCAGCACCGACTTCTGATTGTCTGACGTGACGTCGGTCGCCTGTGCCAGCGGCTTGCATGCATGACGAAAACGCTGCCAGGCTTTCGGGCTGGCAGCGTTTTAGCGTTTACGCGCGAACTGAACGGCGTGGCGCCGCCTCTCGTCACTCGACCGGCGGCTCGCCTTCGGGATCTTTCTTCGGCCGCTGCGCATCGGCGGCGCGCTGCGGCAGCTTGCTCTTTTCGTTATCGCTGTGCTTGACGGGTTGGGGATGATTGAACTATTCATCGACGTCTGTCATGGTGTGCCTCCGTGCCAACGCAACACAACACAACACAACCCACAACACGACGCTCATGAATGTTCGGCGGACCGCGCGGTCTCGCCCGTGCCTGCGACTGCGGCCGGCGCATCGGTTGCCGCGCCCATCGTCACCAGCACGCTGCACGTCACGCGATCGAGCAGCAGCCCGTCGTGCCGGCCACCCCACCATCGCGCGAGTCCATGACTGCGACGATGACCGACGACGACCAGATCGGCCTTCAGATCGTTAGCGAAAAACGGAATCTCATCGAGTGGTTCGCCGATCGCGAGATGACCGGTCGCGCGAATTCCGCGTGCGGCGAGCTTCTGTAAGCCCTCGTCGAGCAGCGTTTTGGCGGATTCGTTGATGAAATCGATCGGCACCGCGGACGTGATGTCCGCGCCCTGCATCCACGCCGTATTGTTGAGCACGGAAAGCAGATGCACTTCAGCGTTCAGGTCTTGCGCGAGAGCGGCACCGTCCTTCAACGCGTGTTGTCCTTCGCGAGTTCCGTCGTAGCAGAGAAGAATGCGCTTGAAGCTCGACATGAGAACCTCCTTGCGCCGCGCGGCACGTGATCAATTAATTATATGTCAGTTCGTGATACATACCGCGCGACACCGATGCACGCAAATACCTACAGAAACGCCGTCAAACAGACACTATTCGCGAGTTTCGGCGGCCACCGAATCCCTGCCCTGAAATAGCCGTTGCTCGGCGCGGCGGTCAGGAACACCGCGCTACGACTCAGGCCACAGAAAGAAAACATGAACAGCGTTTGCCGCGGGATCGACGGGCAAACCATAGCCATGCGACCGAGCGGTCCATGCCTCGTGCGGCGAACCGTTCGGCCATCTCACGAGCACCACCGCTCCGCTGGACAACTGGTCGACAATGGTGCCGCCATACACGCCGATCACACTGCTTCGCACCCCCGTGCCGCACGATGCGGTGCAAGAGCCGCGCACCGGCTGCGGGTATCGGCCGGTCTGCTGCGCGGGTGAGAACGCATAGGCAAGCGGAACGGCGCAAACCGAAATAACGAGGATTGCGAAAAGTCGACGCGACGCAAGTTGTTTCATCGCGATCCCCTCGACCAACTACAGCCCCCAGATGATGTCCGCGTCCGAGTCGCGCGCCGCACGCATCATGTCCAGAAACGGCCACGCGCGCTGCGACAGCCGGTTGCGCGACTCGCGCTGATTACTGGTTGAGCAGTGCAATGCTTCGAGGGTCGTTTCCGCGGCCGCGTCTTCGGTGATGGCGGTTTCGAGCCGATCGATCGCGCGGGGCAGTTCGTCGTGGCTGATAACGCCCCGCGCGCCGAGCCGCTTGCCGATCAGACCAAGCAGATATTGTGCGAGATCCCTGAGCATGACGACATCCGGCGACGCCGTCGATTGAAACGTGATCATCATGATGGCTCCTTTATCGGTCTATCAGGCAACGGGCCAACGGGTGCTTCCAATCCGTCTGCTTTCATTTTATATCACGATGTGACAAACAAGGAACGCACCGAGGGGTGATCGAGGGCCATGCTGAAGCACGTCGGCCGTGTTCTCGACTGTCTGCGATACGCGACGGATTCCGCGCGCCGCGCAAGGGGCGGAGAACTTTTTATATCATATTGAAATATAATCATGACCAGACTGTATTCGCGTTGCCAGGGTTTCCCCGGTAATGTCGGGCCCGGCATCATCGACTACTTTCTGCTCCTATCTTGTCCCGCTCTCCTGCTCTCGGCTGGCTTGCCAGCTTTCTCCCCGCACCGGTCACCGTGAAATGGCACGAGCGTGCGCGTTCGTGCCTCGGCGCGCTGCTCGGCATCGCGTTCACCGGCGGTCTGATGTATCTGCTGCTCGGCCCCGTCGCAAATATTCCGCTGCTCGTCGCGCCGATGGGCGCTTCCGCCGTGTTGCTGTTCGCGGTGCCCGCGAGCCCGCTCGCGCAGCCATGGTCGATCATCGGCGGCAACCTCGTGTCCGCGACGGTCGGCGTAACCTGCGCGATGCTGATCGGCGATCCGACGCTGGCGGCCGCCCTCGCGGTGGCGCTGTCGATCTCCGGCATGTTCGCGCTGCGCTGCGTGCACCCGCCGTCGGGCGCGGTCGCGTTGACCGCGGTGCTGGGCGGCCCGGTCATTCATGCGCTCGGCTACCGCTTCGTGCTCGAACCGATCGCGATCCAGTCGGCCGCGCTGCTGTTCGCGGCGCTCGTCTATCACGCGGCAACCGGCCACCGTTATCCGCATGCGGGACGCCAGGACCGCGCGACGCCGAGCCAGGCCGCCGACGAAGCCGCGCGCGTCGGCTTCACGCGCGAAGACGTCAAAGCCGTGCTCGGGCGCCGTGACGAACTGCTCGACATCGACACCGACGACCTCTATTCACTGTTGCGCGAAACTCAGCTTCAGGCGTTCTCGCGCAGCTTCGACGAACTGCGCTGCGAAGACGTGATGTCGCGCCACGTCGTGTCGGTGTCGCCGGGCACGCGTGCCGCCGCCGCATGGCAGTTGTTCAAGCGCCACAACGTGAAGGCGCTGCCGGTCATCGACGCGGCGCAGAAACTGCTAGGCATCGTCACGCGCGCCGATTTCGTCGACAGAAGGAGCTTCGGCGCGCTCGGTCCGATCCTCAACTACTTCGACGGGTGGCTGCGCAGCGATGCGCTTCGCACGTCGAACGTCGGCAGCGTGATGACCACCGACGTCTGCACCGTCGCCGTCACCGATCCGATCACGGAACTGGTGCCGATGTTCGCGAACTTCGGCCATCACCATATCCCGGTGCTCGACCGCGCAGGCCGCGTGGTCGGCATGATCGCGCAGGTGGACCTGATCTCCGGCCTGTATCGGCAAACCGCCACCCGAGCCCGCGAGGCGGCCTGATTTTCAACTAAAAGACCGAAGAGACCTGCCGCACGATGCCGTTGCGACGGCCGCAATTCGCACACATACCTCATGACGTGATATATTTTCGGTTTTCTTCGCATCGACGGATTTGCCATGAAAGTACGGACTCGCAAACTCGTTAAGAGCGATTTCGAGCAGTTGTCGCAGTTTCGCTATCAGATGCGGCGCTTCGAGCGCTTCTCGGAGCAGGCCGCGCAAAGCGAGGGCATTACGCCGTTGCAATACCTGTTGTTGCTGCACATCAAGGGCTATCCGGAGCGCGACTGGGCGACCGTCGGCGAACTCGCGGAGCGTCTGCAGGCGCAACATCACGGCGTCGTCGCGCTGGTATCGCGCTGCGAGGCACTGAATCTGGTGCGCCGCCAGGTCAGCGATACCGATCGCCGCCAGGTTGAAGTACACATCGAAAGAGCGGGAGAACGGGTACTCGAACGGCTTGCGGAACTGCATCGCGCCGAATTGAGATCGCTCGAAGGCTCCTTCCAGGTTCCACGAATCGACCTCGACTAACCATGAGCATGGATTCCCACAAACGCGACTTCGCGGCGAATGCACGGCTGCCCGGCATCTTCGCGCTCGCCGCAGGCATCGGTTTCGTCAGCACGATTGCCGCCTTTGTTCTGCTGAACCTGATTCGCCTGTTCACCAATCTGTTTTTCTTCGGCACGCTGTCGTTCGTCGACCGCTCGCCCGCCACCAATGCGCTTGGCATTTGGGTGATCGGCGTGCCGGTGATCGGTGGTTTGATCGTCGGGCTGATGGCGCGCTTCGGCTCCGCAAAGATTCGCGGCCACGGCATTCCCGAGGCGATCGAGGCGATCCTGTTCGGCAAGAGCAAGATGTCGCCGAAAGTGGCGGTGCTCAAGCCGTTGTCGTCGGGCATCGTGATCGGCAGCGGCGGGCCGTTCGGCGCGGAAGGCCCGATCATCATGACCGGCGGCGCGCTCGGCTCGCTGATCGCGCAGTGCGTGAAGGTCACGTCGGCGGAACGCAAGACGCTGCTCGTGGCGGGCGCGGCGGCCGGCATGACCGCGGTGTTCGGCACGCCGCTCGCGGCCGTGCTGCTCGCGGTCGAACTGCTGCTGTTCGAATGGCGGCCGCGCAGCTTCCTGCCAGTCGCGGTGGCGTGCGCGGTCGCTGGCTTCGCCCGCGTGATTTTCTTCGGTACAGGTCCGCTGTTTCCGCTACAGACTGCCGCGCCCGATGGCTGGTCGCTGCTGTCGTGCGCGGTCGCTGGCGTGTTGTCGGGCGCGCTGGCGTCCGGCCTTTCCGCCGCGCTCTACAAGGTGGAAGACCTGTTCGGCAAGCTGCCGATCCACTGGATGTGGTGGCCAGCGCTCGGCGGCATCGTCGTCGGCATCGGCGGCTGGCTCGAACCGCGTGCGCTCGGCGTCGGTTACGACGTGATCGGCGATCTGCTGCATCAGCACATTGCGGTGCAGGTCGCCCTTTTGCTGCTCGCCGTGAAGGCGGTGATGTGGGTCATCGCGCTCGGCTCGGGCACGTCGGGCGGTGTGCTCGCACCGCTCCTGATGCTCGGTGCCGGACTCGGCACGGTGCTCGCGCATTGGCTCCCGGGCAGCGAACCGGCGCTGTGGCCGCTCGTCTGCATGGCCGCGACGCTTGGTGCCACGCTCGGCGCGCCGCTGACGGCCATCGTGTTCGCGTTCGGCCTCACGCACGACGCCAACGCGCTGTTGCCCCTGCTGACGGCAACGCTGATCGCGCACGGCTTCTGCACGATCGTGATGCGGCGCTCGATCATGACCGAGAAAATCGCGCGACGCGGCTATCACATCTATCGCGAGTACGGCGTCGATCCGCTCGAGCGCCACTATGTCGACGAAGTGATGACCGCCTCGGTCGAATCGGTCGATGCCGCCACGACGGTCGGCGCAACGCTGCAGACGCTGTTCGGCGCGAACCAGCTGCGCCGCGCGTATCCGGTGGTGCGCGACGGCGCGGTCATCGGCGTGGCCGACCGCATGTTGCTCGATCGCTTCTGCGCCGAGGACCCGGAACGCAAGCGCGCGATGACGCTCGCGGACGTGTTTGCGCAACACAACACCGCGTTTGCTTTGTCATCCGAAACCTGCCGGCTCGTGGCGACGCGGCTCGCCGTGCTGGGGCTCGAACGCCTGCCGGTGGTCGCCGATCGCAACAGCATGCGTCTGGTGGGGATCGTGTCGCGCAGCGATCTGGTCAAGCCGTCGCTCGCGCACTTCGAAGAAGAACACAAACGGGAACGGTTCCGTCGTATCGGGCCGTCGCTCAGCAAGCGGCGCTTCGCACCGGTTCGGAAAGCCAGCTAAAAAGACCGCAGCAAAAATCAAACGCCGAGCCCCGTTAGGGCCTCGGCCTTTTTATTCGCGCACGGAGCTATTTGCCCGCGCCACGCGACTCGACGCAACCCAGCACGAGCGTGTCGCCCGATTTCGCGCCGGGACCCAGCGCCGCAGTGTGGAAGTCCGCGTGGTCGCAATGCCATTCGGCGCGGAAGTCGCGTGGGCATGCCATCGTCGTGCCACCTTTGTGCAGGCCGGGCAACGCGTAATCGCAAGTTTCCCGTCCGTTGCAATGACGCTCGAGCTCACGAGTCAGGTTGCCGCGCAGCGCGCCGCAATTCTCGCCATAGGTGCCCGATACGATCGTAATCGCGCGCATTTGTGCGTCGGCGTTTGCGGACACCATGAATACGCCGCTTGCCAACGCCAGCGCAGCACGAAGAATTCCACTGGGGAAAATCCGTCCGCGCCGCGAAGATTCCATCGGCCTCTTCACTTTGCACCTCCGTTCCCGCTATAGGCGACGTTCAACCGAAACGCGCCGCCTATAGCCAGGTATAGAGGAAAGAGCAAAAGACTGCCACTAGAAACCATTCCTACGCGCAATAGCGGCCAAAGACATTATTCGAGCGCCTTCTCGTTCGGCGTCGCGTAAAGCTGTTTCAGCGAATCGCTCATCGGAAAGTCGAAACTGATGTTCTTCGGCGGCACCGGCTTGATGAACCATCGGTCGTACATCGTGTGGATTTCCGGTCCTTTCATCACCTGTTCGAGCGTGTCGTCGACGAGCTTTCTGAACTCCGGATCGTCGCGTCGCAACATGAAGCCATACGCTTCCGACGATTGCGGCGTGCCGGTGATGATCCAGTCCGACGGCTTCGCGGTCAGCGTGCGCGTGCCGGCAAGCAACACGTCGTCCATCATGTACGCCACGGCGCGGCCGCTTTCGAGCGTGAGGCGCCCTTCGCCGTAATCCTTCGCGCTGATGATCTGCATGTTCATCTTCTTGTCCTCGTTCATCTTGCGCAGGATGCGCTCGGACGTCGTGCCCTGATTCGTCACGACGGTCTTGCCGGCGAGATCCGGAAAGTCCTTGATGCCCGAGTCCTTGCGCGTCAGAAGACGCGTCGTCGCGACGAAGAACGTGTCGGCGAACGTCACCTGGCTTTGGCGCGCGACGAGATTGGTCGTCACGCCGCATTCGAGATCGACCGTGCCGTTCTGCACGAGCGGAATGCGATTCTGCGAGGTGACCGGGATGAAGCGCACCTTGAGGTCCGGACGCTTCGTTTTCGTCTTGACCACATCGATGACCTTGTTGCACAGGTCCTGCGAAAAGCCGACCACCTCGTTGTTCGCGTCGACGTACGAGAACGGCACCGACGTCTCGCGATGGCCAATCGCGATCACGCCGCTTCGCTGGATCTTCGCGAGCGTGGACGTCGCGTCCTGCGCGAACGCGCCCGGACTCGCCAACGTTGCCGCCACGAGCATGGCAACAGTGGACCAATTCATCACTTTCATGGGTATCTCCAATCGTGCGGCAGGTTCCTGATGGATGGCGGACTGCTGCGCCAGCCGTCTACATATGTTGCCATTAAAAAAATAAATGCAACATATGTTAACTACCGAGTGTTGAAACGCCGCGTGCCGACGCTTTCCGGCCAATCAAGTCATCATCGATCCGTACCGGACATCATTTTCAAAACCGTACCGGTACTGTACCGGCCCCTATCGCTAGAATGAGCCTCACCGTTTTTTGTTGGCGACACCGGAGCCCCCATGTCTTTCGTCACTCTCAGCGCGCTGCCCGCCGGCATCCTGTTCGCGCTCGTCACCTCGATCACGCCCGGTCCGAACAACACGATGCTGCTCGCGTCGGGCGTCAATTTCGGCTTTCGCCGCACGCTGCCCCATTTGTCCGGCATCAGCGTCGGCGTGGTGCTGTTGATGTTGTCGGTCGGCATCGGCCTCGGCGAGGCGTTCGTGCATTTCCCCGTGCTGTACACGGTGCTCGAAGTCGTCAGCGTCGCTTATCTGCTGTATCTGGCGTGGAAAATCGGCACGTCGGGCGAACTGAAGCTCAGGAACGGCGAGCGTCGCCCGATGCGCTTTCACGAGGCGATCGCGTTTCAGTGGGTCAATCCGAAGGCGTGGATGATGGTGCTGACCGCCGCGACGACGATTCACCTGAGCAACAGCTTCGGCATGAACGCCGTCGCGATGGCTGCGGTGTTCTATGTGATCGGCTTTCCGTGCATCTGCGTGTGGGCCGGTTTCGGCACCGCGATGCGCGAGGTACTGTCGAACCCGAAGCGGCTGCGCGTCTTCAACATCGCGATGGCGCTGCTGCTCGTGGCGTCGCTGTATCCGATCGCGCTGAAGCTGATCAGGCACGGCGGCTGAGCTTTCGACGCGCGCCGCCGCGTCTTGTACGCATGCAATGTTGGGGTTCGGAATCGCGTCGCTTTGCGATGCAACCTATAAAGAGCTAGCGTTTGATCAAATCGCAAAAAGGACTGCGGCTACGCAAAGCATCATGATGACCAGGCTAGAACGGTTCCTGAACGCATACACGATCGGGTCGTCATGCATCTGCCCTCGGAAAGCTACCATCCAGACGCGGCTGATCCAGTACAGCACGAGAACAAAGAAGATCCAAAGCCTGTGGGGATGACGATACAACCCCGTGACGGCGGCAGAATTCATGTAAAGCGCAAGAACGAGCACCGCCACATAGCCCGCTGCGGGTCCAAACGAGCGCACGATGCTCATGTCCGCCGTGAGATAACCTCGGCCAGGCGTCGAGTCCGTGCCCTCTCGCTGCATTTTGTCGAGTTCGGTATAGCGCTTCACCAACGCCAGACTGAGGAATATCATCACCGAGAACATGATTAGCCAGTCTGACGGCACGACATCGACCGCCGCGCCCCCAGCCACGATGCGGGTGGTATAGAGCGCAGCCAGCGTGAAGACATCTACCAGCATCACCCGCTTCAGGTGGAAGGAATAAGCGAGTGTCATCACGACGTAACACGCTAGCACGAGCTGAAACGATGGCAGCAGGAAAACCGCGAGGCTCGCCGACGCCAGCAACAGGACGAATAACATGCCAATTCCGCTAACAAGCGGCAACTCGCCTGAGGCAAACGGACGTTTGCACTTGCGACTATGGCGCCTGTCCGCGTCGAGATCGAGCATGTCATTCAATATATATACCGAAGACGCACAGAAGCAGAACGAAAGAAATGCGATCCCGCCAACCTTCAGTGCGTCGAAGTTCGTGAAGCGATGCGACGCAAGAAGCGGCACGAAGATCAACAGGTTTTTCACCCACTGATAGACGCGCATTTCCCGTACGGCCAGCCTGAAGAGAGACCGTTTGTTATCGAAGATGACCGTGGTTTGATTCACCTTCCGCGCGGCCGCCTGGATGCTCTTTCCTCCAACGACAATCGCCGTGCGCGCCTGCTTCCACACCGGCAGATCGGCTCGCGCGTTTCCGCAATAGTCGAATCCTTGTACGCCAAACTCCGCCGTCAAAGCCGACGCCTTGTTCGTGCCTGACAGACTGATCGACTCGTTGCTCGCCATCACCCCCTTAAAGAATCCGAGGTGAGATGCGATCTGTTCGGCAAACCGTTGATTGCCTGCAGTGCAGAGATAAAGCTCGCGGCCGGCCGCGCTCTCTTTCTTCAGGAAGTCGATCAGGCGTCCGTTGTACGGCAGCAGTGACACGTCGATTGCGGCCCGCGCGGCTATCTGCGCTTTGAGATATCCCTTTCCACGCAGCAACCATTCCAAACAATAGAGCAGATAGAGCGGATTTCGCTTCACGAGAGCGAGGAACGACTCGATCAGAAGATCGCTGTGCGTCAGTGTCCCGTCCAGATCAACGCAAAGTGGAATGGCAGCCATGGTGACCTCGATGGACATAAATCGTCATCAACCTTCCAAAGTTTAAGCAATGCAAAAGTCGCATTGACCCGCTGGATCAGCACGCGAGCGCAACGGGCCGCTGCCGCGACTCATTTCCGCGTCGTCGCCTCGGTCGGGTGCTCAACTTTCAAGGCGTTGTAAAGGAGTCTGGCGAGCGCAATCGCCGGCTCTGCCAGCCACGAACATCTACTGATGCCAGTGAATCTTCGTACTTGAGAAGCGCAACTCCGCGTGGAATGCGCCCTACCGAAGTGAAGGGTGGGCGCACGTTCCCCGCATGAAGATCGTGATCGTCATGCACTCGACCCTTGTCTGCGCGCATCGACCTGTCGATAGGGTTAGCACGACAGATTCGTGGGCGGACAATGAAGCCAATCGCTGGCTATCGCTTATTCGCTGCGTTGCAGCGAACCGTTGGCGCCTGCAGCGAGCATAGATCTGCCGGCTCTGACCGGTGTCACAGCGGCTTGCAATGTGGTGATATTGGCCGATAACGTCGAACACTCTCCGCGTCTGGGTCCACGCCTCGACTTTCCAAGCACCACCCATCGAGCTGCGCTATTTGTGCGGCGCTCCGACAGCAGAAAAGTGCCTCGGCGGTTCGCGCAATGCGAGCTTGCGCAGCGCCATTCAAATGCCCATAATCGGCGCTGTTCGATTCGCTGTCGTTCCTCTTTTACTTCGTTCATCCCAACCCCGGCCTTGCGTTGTGTTGTCGTGGGCATGTTTCGACGGTCAGAGTGGTGACCTTGGTAGCAGCGGGCATGCGTCGACCGGCGAGGGTCTCCATCAACCGGAGAAGGCCCGAATGTCCACGATGACGAATGACGCCATTCTGCGTGTGAGCTCCACGCGGAGATCGATGACGATGCAAGCCGCCCTGGAGCGTGTGAACTGGACGCAGCTGTGCGACCAGATCCTCATCTTCGTATTCGGCTCGTCGCTATATGCAGCGATCCTCTACAACCTCGACATCAATAGCGGCGTGCTGGCAGGAATCTGGGCGTTCGCCATCGTTGTAGCCGTCGTCATCTATGGCTATGTTTCTCGTTCCGAATGGCGCACCACGATCGTTACGATATTATTCATCGCGGTGGTGTTGTTTGCGTTTGGATTCCTGCGAGAATTCAGTTTCGACGGCCTGAACTATCACATCGCGACACCGTTATCGATAGACCACACCCTAAACGGCGTTGCCGATACCGACGCACTGGGCGGAAGCTTCTGGGCCGCACATTACCCCAAAGCATTTGAGTATTTTGCATACACGGCCAAGGTTCTGACTTCACGGTTCAACAGTGGAAAGTCATTTACGCTATTGCTCAGTGTCCCTGCCTGCGTTGCTCTGATGGGTTTGCTGCAGTCAGCGGGAATATCTGCCAGAGCGTCACTGATTGCTTCGGTTGCCTCTGTTTACAACCCGGTAGCGCTCGGCCAGGTGACGAGTTTTTATGTCGACGCTGCACATTACTACTGCTGGGCCATCTTTTCTGTCCATTTGCTTTTCGCGCTCAAGCGTAGGCCTTATTCCGGAGTTCAACTAGGTATCGCACTCGTGCTTCTGATCGGCTCGAAGCTGACAGGACCCGCCTTCGCCGCCATCTCGATTGCTGTTTTCTTCACGGCGGAGTTTATTGGCGGCGAAAAGAGACGCTTTCTGACTCAGAACCGGAAAGTTATCGGAGAGTTGGTCATCTGGTCTGTTGTCGCTGTCGCAGTGATCGGCTATTCGCCGTACGTGCAGAACATAGTCGCTGGCAAACACATTTTCTACCCCGTGCTGGGCAGCGACAAGGTCGATATTATCGGTGGAAGAGTGTCAGCACACTTTCTTGCAATGAATCCTTTGCAGAGGATTTTCTTATCGTATTTCTCGCTGCCGCTGGATTGCAGGCCGTGCGAGAACGCGGAGCCTACCTTTGTCCCGTCATACGCCCACTTGCGCGACGCGTTTATCGCGCTGCATACGGCTGCTGCGCGTTTCGGCGCGTTCGGACCCTTCTTCGGGGTTATGTTTATCGCGTGCATCGCTTCTTTCTTCTGGAGAAGGAGAGACGGCGGTGAGATTGCGAAAGTGTTTCTTCTCGCAACGTTAGCGAGCGTTCTGCTACATCCGCAGTCCTGGTGGGCCCGCTACGTCCCGATGTTTTATATGGTCCCATTTCTGGTCATTGCGGGGTTTTCATCCAATCGGAAACTATTCCATGTAGTACTCGCCTTCGGCATCGCGAACTCGGTCCTCGCTGCGGCAAGCGTTACGGGCTATATCCTGCTGAAGGAGACGTACTACAAAGACGAGGTGGCCGCAGTGCGCACGATATGCGGTCAAGAACCAATATTGCTGGCATCTTCGGAGATGAATTGGGAAGCGGATTTGCGCGACGACAGTCTCGTTGTTGCGGCGGGAAAGCATCCGGCCAATTCAGGTTGTCCCGTGAACTTCGACGAGATGATGGTCATGAATAAATATCCGTCGCTGGAAAATTTTCGATGGTCGCCAACGTCCAGCCGGCGTTGAAAAGAACCCGCCAGTTGCGTGTGGCGAAGCCGCTCGAACGAGCGTATTCATTTGCTCACCTATTTCTCACTGAAACGAATATTTCGCGATCTTGACCTCGGTCCTTGTCGCAGTCGCAATGACACTGAACCCAATGCGGACGATGTCGCCGTTAGTGGCCCAGATTGCGTTTGTCCGTAGGTCGGTCTTTCGTGGCGTGCTACGCAAGCACGTGCGATACAGTCAATGGCGCTTGTCAAGGCAAACGGGCGTTGCCGAGGGACATCTGGCAAGGGTAGCCAGAATTGCCGAAGTGCTGGATGTTCCTGTGTGCCTACTATTCGTATAGCCGGCAGGTCGCGGCTGACCGCAGCGGCGGGAGAATTCCCTGGAATCTCAAACGCAATCCAGTCAACGATTAACTTTGAAAACCTGTCAGGAAAAGAAAGTACACACTTAACGGTCCATGCGCTGTCTTTGGGCTCAGCGCGCATTTCCAGTTCGCGATATAACCAAAGGTACAACTTAATTGTTTGAGGAATGGCCGCTCAGAAAAGTACGGACTTTATTGTGTCGCTACACGTCTACCACGCCCCCTGCCCGACCCGCTCGATGAAGCGCCACAACGCGTCGTCGCTCGAATACGGCGCGTTGAAGCGGAACCACGCGCTTGGCGCGTCGTCGGGACGGAAGTACGAGCCCGGTGCGAGCCAGATTCCGTGCGCAAGCGCGGCAGTTGCGACCTCGGCGGCACGCTCCGCTTCGATCGGCAGACGCGCCAGCATGAAGAGTCCCGCGCGCGGCCGGTGAAACACCTCGAGCCCGAGCGCGTCCAGCCGTTCTTCGAGGGCCACGTGCGCGAGCTTCAGCCGTTCGTTGACCGTCTCGACGTGGCGCGCGTAACGCCCTTCCACCAGCACCTTGTCGACGATCCGCTCGATCGTTTCCGACGACGTCAGCCCCACCGCCATCTTCGTGCGCGCGAGTTCGCGCAGCACCGCCTGCTCGGCCACCACATAGCCGCAGCGCAGCGACGGCGTCACCGTCTTCGAAAAGCCGCCGACGTGCAACACGCGCTGCAAGCCTTCCATCGCCGCCAGTAGCGGCGCGCCGGCCGGCGCGAGTTCGCGGCTCACGTCGTCCTCGATCACCCAGATGCGCTCGCGCTCGGCGATCTGCAGCAAGCGGAACGCGGCCGACATGCCGAAGGTCGCGCCGGTCGGATTCTGGAGCGTGGTGTTGACGAAGATCGCCTTCGGCTTGTGCCGCGCGACCAGCGTTGCGAGAACGTCCGTATCGACGCCGGCCGGCGTGCGCGGCACGCCATGCACGACCAGCCCGGCGAGCTTCAGGATCTGCAGCAGATTGCAGTAGCCGGGATCTTCGACGATCACCGCATCGCCCGCGCGCAGCAGCGTGCGCACGATCAGATCTAGTCCCTGCGTCGCGCCCTGGGTGAGCAGCACGTTCGCGACGTCGACGGGCAGCCCGCGCCGGTCGAGTTGTTCGGCGATGCGCTCGCGCAGCGGCGCGAAGCCGTACGGATGGCCATAGTCGCCGAGGCGCGCGGCCGGCACCCGGCTCAGCGCGCGCAGCGAGTGCTGCAGGCCGCTCTCGTTGGTCCATTCGCTCGGCAGCCAGCCGCAGCCCGCCTTGATCGGCACCGAGTGATCGGCGAATACGTCGGACAGCAGCCACGTCGCGGTCAGGCTCGGCGGCGTCCAGTCGGCGATGGCCGCGCGCGTGGACGGCGAGCGCGCCGCCACCCGATAGCCGGAGCCGCGCCGCGCGACCACGAGGCCCATCGACACGAGCCGGTTGTACGCCTCGGTCACGGTGAAGGTGCTCAGCGCATGGCTTTGGGCAAGCTGCCGCACCGACGGCAGCAGTGCGCCGGCGCGCAGCGATTGCGAGTCGATCGCGCGCGCGAAGCTCTGCACGACCTGTTCGACGAGCGTCGGCGCCGCGCGCCGGTCGCGTTGAAGGTCCAGTTCGATCATGTCTCGGGCGAAAAACGAGGGGCAAAAAGACGGACCGCGGACCGCCCGCCTACCGGAACAGTTCGCGCGAATCCACCAGCACAGTTGACACCACACTTGGTCAACTGTTTATGCCGCCATTAAACCGCGAGGGCTACAGTTTGGCTACGCCCAAAGCCCTCAACCGCGCCACTTCGAGGAGAAGCCATGACTTCGCGCCCCGTCATCGACGATCTGTCGTCCTTCTGGATGCCCTTCACCGCCAATCGCCAGTTCAAGGCCGCGCCGCGCCTGCTGGAATCGGCGAAGGGCATGTACTACCGCAGCACCGACGGGCGCGAGATTCTCGACGGTTGCGCCGGACTGTGGTGCGTGAACGCGGGCCATAGCCGCGATGAAATCGTCGCCGCGATCACGCAGCAGTTGTCGACGCTCGACTTCGCGCCGACCTTCCAGATGGGCCACCCGCTCGCGTTCGAAGCAGCGACGAAGGTTGCCGAGCTGATGCCGGAAGGGCTCGATCGCATCTTCTTCACGAACTCGGGCTCCGAATCGGTCGACACCGCGCTGAAAATCGCGCTCGCCTACCATCGCGCGCGCGGCGAAGGCCAGCGCACGCGTCTGATCGGCCGCGAGCGCGGCTATCACGGCGTCGGTTTCGGCGGCATTTCGGTCGGCGGCATCGCACCGAATCGCAAGACGTTTTCCGGCGCGCTGTTACCGGCGGTCGACCATCTGCCGCACACGCACGACCTCGAACACAACGCGTTCTCGAAGGGCCAGCCTGCATGGGGCGCGCATCTGGCCGAGGAATTGGAGCGCATCGTCGCGCTGCACGACGCTTCGACGATCGCCGCGGTGATCGTCGAACCGGTGGCCGGCTCGACCGGCGTGCTGGTTCCGCCGCAAGGCTATCTGCAGAAGCTGCGCGAGATCTGCACGAAGCACGGCATCCTGCTCATCTTCGACGAAGTGATCACGGGCTTTGGCCGCCTCGGCAAGGCGACCGCGAGCGAACACTTCGGCGTCACGCCGGACCTGATCACGCTGGCGAAGGCGATCAACAACGCGTCGATTCCGATGGGCGCGGTTGCGGCGAGCCGCACGATCCACGACACGGTCGTCGGCAGCGGCGCGCCGGGCGCGATCGAGCTGTTTCACGGCTACACGTACTCGGCGCATCCGGCGGCTGCCGCGGCCGCGATCGCGACGCTCGATCTGTACCGCCGCGACCAGTTGTTCGAGCGCGCGGCCAGCCTCGCGCCGACGTTCGAAGCCGCCGCGCATGGGCTGCGCGGCGCGAAGCACGTGAAGGACGTGCGCAACCTCGGCCTCGTCGCGGGCATCGAGCTCGAATCGCGCGACGGAGCGCCGGGGGCGCGCGCCTACGAGGCGTTCGTCAAATGCTTCGAGGCCGGCGTGCTGATCCGTTTCACCGGCGACATCCTCGCGTTCTCGCCGCCGCTGATCATCGACGAAGAGCAGATCGCGCGGCTCTTCCGCACCGTTGGCGAGGTGCTGGCGACGGTGCAGTAAGAAGGCGCGCAAGCGCGCCACCCGTCGACGACGAAAGAGCGGCGGCACGCGCATGCGTGCGCCGCTCTTTTCTATTGCTGCCGCATTGCGAGCCGCAAGCTCAGTGATGCGCGCGCGACGCCCGCGTTTGCGCGGCCTTTTTCGCGGCAGCGGAGCGTCCAGCCGCGCCCTTTGTCTCAGCGGCCTTTTTGGCTGCGGCCGAGCGGCTCGCGGCTGGCCGCTTGGCCGCCGCCGACTTCGCTTGTTTCGACATCGCCGCCGACGACGCCCCGGCCTTGCTCTCGCGTTTAAGCACGCTCTCCGACACACGCGAGCGTTTCGCGCTCGACTCCTTGCTCGCACTCTTCTTCGCGGCGCCTTCGTGCTTGCCCGCCGCGCTGTCCTTCTGCGCTTTCTTGCGGGTCGCCTCGCTCGTGGCGCCCTTCTTCGGCGGCTTTAGGTCGACGCCCGCGCGCCGCGCCTCGGACAGCCCGATCGCGATCGCCTGCTTCGGCGAGCGCACGCCGTGCTTGCCGGCGCGGACTTTGTCCACCTGTTCCTTGACGAACTCTCCCGCTTGAGTACTCGCTGATTTGCCGGCGCGTTTATCGGCCTCGGCACGCTTCAAGGTTTTCTGCTCTGGCATGACGGTTCTCCGGTTGTGGGTGAGTCTCTATCATTGAGCAACGAGCGTGCCGGAGCGCCGATCCGCGCCATCGTCCGGCGGGGGTTGCGCGGCGGGACTCGCGTGCGTCGGCGGGACGGCGTATGGTTGTGGACATGGGACGGGAGTAAGCGCCGAAGCGCCAACTCAAATCGACCGCCTTGCATGGAGACAGCCATGAAGATAGTTACGGTTCGCGCTGGCACACATATCGAGGGCGTGCACTGGATCGCCGAGTACGTCGAAGACGTCCACGAAATTCGCGTGTTCCGCGAGGGGCAGGAAGTGGACGTGCACAACGCGCCGTCCACACTGTTCGGCGATGAAGAAAACGCGGGCTCGAAAAACACCGCCGATCATCGCGCGATGGAAGCGGCCGTACTCGCTTATCTGAAGCGCTTCGTCACGGAGCACGACGCGGAAGAGTAGGTTTCGCCGACGGCAACCGCCGTTTTCAAAGCCGCCCGCTCGTGGCAAAAGCCGCTGCGAACGTGCATTCACCAACACTCGCGCGGCCATTGCGCGGCAGTCACGACGGACCGCCGCGCGCCACGTCCTCAATCCGCCGGGCGCAGTTTCTTCACCTCGGCGTCCGATGGCTGCACACTCGCGCCATCCACATAGCGGTACGACGTCATCACACCCTTGCCGTCCTTCACGCCGGTCACGCCGACATACGCGCCCATCGTCGACTGATTGTCCTGCGCGCGGTACATGATCGGGCCGAATGGCGTCTGCACGTTGAGCCCCTTGAACGCGGCGGCGAGTTTGTCCGGGTCGGTCGAACCCGCCTTCTTGATTCCGTCCGCGATCGACATCAGCGCCGAATAGCCGACCACCGAGCCCAGCCGCGGATAGTCGTGATATTTCGCCTGATACGCGTCGACGAACTGCTTGTTCGCGGCCGTATCGATCGAATACCACGGGTAGCCGGTCACGATCCAGCCGGTCGGCGCTTCGGCGCCGAGCGGATCGAGGTAGTCGGGCTCGCCGGTCAGCAACGACACCACCGCGCGATCCTTGAAGAGCCCGCGCGTATTGCCCTCGCGCACGAACTTGCCGAGGTCGGCGCCGAACAGCACGTTGAAGATCGCGTCGGGCTTCGCGTCGGCGATCGCCTGGGTCACGGCGCCCGCGTCGACGTTGCCGAGCGGTGTCGCCTGTTCGACGACGAACTGCACGTCCGGCTGCGCGGCCGTCAGCAGCTTCTTGAAGGTCGCCACCGCCGATTGCCCGTACTCGTAGTTCGGATACACGATCGCCCAGCGCTTCTTCTTCAGCTTCGCGGCCTCGGGCACCAGCATCGCGACCTGCATGTAGGTCGAAGGGCGCAGACGGTACGTGTATTTGTTGCCATCGGCCCAGACGATCTTGTCGGTCAGCGGTTCGGCCGCGAGGAAGAAGATCTTCTTCTGCTTCGCGAAGTCGGCTAGCGCGAGGCCGGTGTTCGACAGGAAGCCGCCGAACAGCAGCTGCACCTGCTCACGCGCGATCAGTTCCTGGGCGACGCGGATCGTGTCGCCGGGATTGCCGTTGTCGTCGCGCGAGATAACTTCGAGCTGCTTGCCGAGCACGCCACCCGCCGCGTTCACCTGCTCGAGTGCGAGATTCCAGCCTTGCTTGTAAGGCCCGAGAAAGGCGGGTTGCGCCTTGTAGCTATTGATCTCACCGATCTTGATGGTCTGCTGTGCGCTCGCGCCGAGCGCGGCAAACGAGCACACGGTCGACACCATGAGGCGAGAGATCCATCCTGCGCGCGTGGTCATGCGTTTCTCCGTTATCAGAAGGAATGGTGGTTTTAGTCAGACATGCGAACGTGCGGACGCGCAAGCGCGTGGACCTGCGCACCTGCGGACGACGGCTGGCGATTCATTGCTCGCGCGGTTCCGCGCGGATTCTGGCCACGTTCGCGGCGACGTCCTGCCATGCCGGCTTGCCGCCCGCGAACTGCGCGCGCAGGAACGACACGAGTTCGGCGACCTGGGCGTCGTTGAAACTGTCGCGGTAAGCCGGCATCGTACCGAGTTCGGGCCGCGCAGGCGAGCCGATGCCGTCGAGAATCACGCGAATCAGGTTGTCCGGCGCCGCGCCGTGCAAGTTCGTGTTCAGCGCAAGCGACGGATGTGCGCCGAACAACTGAGGTCCGCTGCCAGCGTGATGGCACGCGGCGCACGCGCCGTCGAAAAGCCGCGCACCCGCCGTGACCGGCGCGCCCCTCATCGCGCTGGCCTGTTCGTATGCGCGCGCGGTCGCGGCCGGATCGGCGTTCGGTTCCAGCGGATTGAGCGACGCGAGATAGACGGCCATCGCGCGGATATCGCTGTCGGGCAGCGCCGCGAGATCGCCGACCACCTGCGCCATCGGCCCGGCCGCGACGCCGTGCAACGGCGCGTGACCGTCGCGCAGATAGCGGAACAGTTCGTCCTCGCTCCACGGCACCGGCGCATTCGACAACGCCGACAGCGCGGGCGCTTCCCAGCCCTCGGCGCTGCCTCCGCCCATGAACGCCGCGCCGGTTTTCTCGGCGCCGAACGCGTTGCGCGGCGTGTGGCACGCGCTGCAATGGCCAAGGCCATTCACCAGATACGCGCCGCGATTCCATTGCTCGCTCTGCGCGGGCTTGGCGGCAAACGCGGTGCGGCCGAGAAACAGGCCGTTCCATGCAGCCATCAGCGGACGCACGCTGAAAGGAAACGCGAGCTTCGTTTCGGGCGGCCGGCTGCGCACCGGCGTTTGCGACATCAGATACGCGTAGAGCGCATGCAGATCGTCATCGGAGATGTTCTGGAACGACGTGTACGGAAACGCCGGATACAGCCGATGACCATCGCGGCTGATGCCGTGCCGCATCGCGCGCACGAACGCTTCGAGCGACCAGTAGCCGATCCCCGTTTGGCCGTCGGGCGTGAGGTTGGTGCTGTAGACGTTGCCGAACGGGGTCGCGAGCGGCTTGCCGCCGGCGTTCGGCACGCCGTTGTGGGCGGTATGGCAAACCGCGCAATTACCGAGCGACGCGAGCAGCTTGCCGCGCGCGATCAGTTCCGGCGCAAACGCGCTTGCAAGCGGCGGCGTGATCGGCGCAAGCGGCGCGCTGGAAACCGACGCGAACGACAGCGCACCAAGCCAGCCGACCGCGCCCGCGGCCAACAAACCGAAAAAGCCGCGCAGCCAGCGCTTTTTCCTGCGCGCCGCCGCCGCGTCTTCCGCCTGCGCGTCGGCGAGCGCGGCGCGGATCTTTTCCGGCGTGAACGGCGGGCGACGGAAACGCACCCCCGTCGCGTCGTACAGCGCATTGGCGATGGCGGCCGCGCCGGGCAGCGACGCCGACTCGCCGGCGCCCATCGGCGGCTCGCCGTGGCGCGGCATCATCACGACGTCGATCACCGGCACTTCGCGGAACGTCAGGATCGGATACGCGCCCCACTCCTGGCTCGTCACCGCGTTGTCGCCGAAACTGACCTGCTCCTTCAGCGCGCGGCTCGTCGTCTGGATCACGTTGCCGTGAATCTGATGACGCACGCCATCGGGATTGACCATCGTGCCCGTGTCCTGGCCGACCACGACGCGCGTGACCGCCAGTTCGCCGCTGTTGCGATTGACTTCGACGTCGGCGACCCACGCGGACCATGCGGCGCCGAACCCCGGGAATTTGCTGTGCACGTAGCGCGCGTACGCGATGCCGCGGCCGCGCGCGATGTTGTCGTCGTCGTCCTCGCCGCGCGTTTTGAACGCGGGTTCGCGCGGTTCCCACCCGGCTTTTGCCGCGACCGCCTTGACGAGGTCGATCGCGCGCGGATCGGTCAGATGCCTGAGGCGGAATTCGACCGGATCGACGCCGGCCTGCTCTGCCAGTTCGTCGATGAACGACTCGTGCGCGAACGTGTTCGGCAACGCCGACACGCCGCGCAGCCACGCGGCGCGCACGATTGGCGGCGTGTCGTCGCAGACGATGCGCATGTTGCGATAGTCGTACGGCGGCACGGCCGTGCGGTCGCCCATCTCGAACACCTGCGGCTGCGCGGGGATCGTGCCGGTCAGCAGCAGCGCGAGCGTGGGGGCGTCGTTGGATGGATAGCGCGTCGCGAAGTCGTAGGCGGCGAGGTCGCCTTCGGCGGTGAGCGCGCCGTGTACGTCCATCAGTTGCGCGGCGCCCTTCGGTTCCCACGCGTGTTCGTCCTCGCGCGATAGCTGCACGCGCACCGGCGCGCCGACCGCGCGCGACAGCAGCGCGGCGTCGGCGGCGACGTCGTCCGCGCAATTGCGTCCGTAGCAGCCCGCCGCATCCATCCGCACGATGTCGATGCGCGCTTCGTCGAGCGTCAGCAATAACGCGAGGTCGGCGCGCAGCGAATGCGGGTTCTGCGTGCCGGACCAGATTTTCAGCTGCGTGTCGTCGCCGTCTCCGTTGCGATAGTCCGCGACCGCGCACGACGGGCCGATCGATGCGTGCATCTGGAACGGCCACACGTAAGTGCGTTCCAACGTGCGCGACGGGTCTTGCGCGAGCGCCGCATCCACGTCGCCTTCGATCACCAGGTCGCGCCGCGTCGCCGGATTCGCACGCAGCGCCGCTTCGACCTGCTCGCTCGTGTCGAGCGGCGGCAGACCATCGACCGTCTTCCAGCGCACGTCGAGCCGCTGCGCCGCCTGTTGCGCAATCTCCTCACGCACGGCGACGATACCGACGAAATCGCGAATCACGACCACCTTGACGATGCCAGGCAAATCGCGAATCGCCGCTTCGTTCACCTCCAGCAGGCTATGCCCGATGAACTCACCCTGCGCGACGCCCGCATAAGGCGGCCGCACCACGCGTCCATGCAGCATGCCGGCCACGCGCACGTCGTGCACGAAGCTCAGCTCACCGGTCGCCTTCGCGGGAATATCGACGCGCGGCACGCTTTTGCCGACGACGCGGTACGCGTGCGGCGGTTTCAAAGGCGCATCGGTCGACAGCAGCAGTTCGACACGCTGGCCTTTGATCAGCTCGCCATAGTGAATGCCCTGCGCCGGGTCGCCATCGCGTGGAAACACGCGGCTGTCCTGCACGTCGAGATCGTTCGCGTCTACATTCAGGCGCGCAGCCGCTTGTGCGACCAGATACTGACGCGCTTGTGCCGCCGCCTGCCGCAGCGGCACCGCCGAAATCTGGATCGTCGCGCTCGCGATCGTCGGTCCCTGGTTCGGCGTTTCGCCGGTATGGCCGAGCACGATCGATACACGCGTCAACGGCACATCGAGCTCTTCCGCGACGATCTGCGCGAGCGCGGTGCCGATGCCGGTGCCCAGGTCGACATGACCGTTGAACGCGACCACGCTGCCATCGTCTCGCACGACCAGAAACAGATCCGCCTCGGTCGGCACGAACGAAGAACGCGAACCCGGCTGGCCGCGCGCGGCCTTGACCGGTGCATGCGGCGGCCGCGCGACGAGTAGCACGCTGTGCGCGTCGTACAACTGCTTGCGCGACGGCGTCGCGCCACGACGATCGACGCTGAAATCCGGCCCGGTCATACGCGCGCTCCGTCGTCCGCGTCCGTTTGCGCGTCGAGCAATTGCGCCGCGCGCTGCACGGCGCGCACGATTTCGACATGCGTGCCGCAGCGACACAGGTTGCGCGACAGCTCGCGCTGGATCGTCGCGACGGTCGGATGCGGATCGCGATCGAGCAGCGCCTTCGCGGTCATGATCATGCCGTTCAGGCAGTAGCCGCATTGCGCGGCCTGTTCGTCGATGAACGCCTGCTGCACCGGGTGCAACGCGGTGCGCGTGCCGAGCCCTTCGAGCGTCGTGATCTCGCGGCCCAGCGCGACTTCGGCGGTCGTCACGCAGGCGCGCGTCGCCATGCCGTCGAGCAGCACGGTGCAGGCGCCGCATTCGCCGAGACCGCAACCGAACTTCGGCCCGTTCAGCGCGAGATCGTTGCGCAACAAGTAGAGCAGCGGTGTCTGCGCCGCCGCGCTGACCACATGCGTCGCGCCGTTCACCTTCAGCACGAGCTGCGTGGCGCGGCTCGTCATGATGCGAGCACCCTGTCGTGCCGCGCGTTCACAGCACCACCGGCACTTCGGTCGCGGGCGGCGTATTGCGGCTGCGCCGGCAACGGATCAGACCATCGATCATCACCATCCCCACACCCGGAATATCGCCGAGCTGCACGCTTTCGAGCAGCGTGTCGGCGGCCGTATGCTGCGCGCGGTCCATGAACACGAGATCGGCGGGACGGCCCACCTCGATCAGCCCCTGGCGCAGATGGCGCTGCCGCGCGGTATTGCCGGTCGCAAAGCAGAACGCGATTTCGGCGGGGACGTCGGCGAGGCTCGAGATAAGCGCGATCATGCGCAGAATGCCGAGCGGTTGCACGCCGGAGCCGGCCGGGCTATCGGTGCCGAGAATGATCCGGTGCGGGCACTTCAGTTCGATCGCATGACGCGCGGTCAGCAACGCGATCCGCTCGTTGCCGTTGTGGACGATTTCGAGCGCGCGGCTCGACTGCTCGCACAGATCGCACACGTGCCGGTACGACAGCGACGTATGGCCGCCATTGACGTGGCCGATCACATCGGCATCGGCGGCGAGCACCACGTCCCGATCGATCAGGCCGGAGCCCGGAATCGACGGACCGCCCGTGTGAATCGTGCTCTGGATACCGTACTTGCGCGCCCACGCGACCATCTGTTGCGCTTCCTCGCCGCCCTTCACGCTGCCGAGGCCCACTTCGCCGAGCAGCTTTACGCCGGCCTCGGAAAGCTCCTTGAAGTCCTGCTCGACCATGCCCTTCTCGATCACGGGCGCGCCCGCCAGCACCTTGACGCCGCCACCGACGCCGGCCGCGCGCATGCCCTCGAACGAGCGCTGCGCGGTGATCGCGAGCGCCTTCACGCCGAGCACGTCTTTCGGACGGCCAGGCAAATGCACTTCGCCGGCCGAGATCATCGTCGTCACACCGCCGTTCAGGTTCGACTCGATCCAGCCCAGCTGATTCTGGCGCGGCGTCCAGTCGCCGAACACCGGATGCACGTGCGAGTCGATCAGGCCCGGCGCGACCGTCGTGCCCTTGCAGTCGACCGTCGTGCGCGCGCCTTCGAGATCGCAGTCTTTCTCGCGGCCGACCGCGACGATCACGCCGTCGTCGATCACCAGCGTGTCCGCGTCGAGAATCGGCTGATCGATATCGCCCGACAGCAGCAGCCCGATGTTCGTTACCGCGACCTTGCCCGACAAGCCTGTCAACGTCTCTGCCGCCATCTGCCTCTCCTTTCGCCGACACTACCCGATGAATTCACACGCTCAGATAAGCGCGCCTCACTGTTTCGTTCCGTGCGAGTTCGCCGATCGTGCCGCTGAAACGGATCTGCCCTTTTTCGAGCACATACGCGCGGTCGCTGACCAGCTCGGCGAAGTGCAGATTCTGTTCGGATAACAGAATGGATAGCCCTTCGCGTTTCAGTTCGAGAATCATGTTCGCCATCTGCTCGACGATCACCGGCGCGACGCCTTCGGACGGTTCGTCGAGCAGCACCAGATACGGATTGCCCATTAGCGTGCGCGACACGGTCAGCATCTGCTGCTCGCCGCCGCTCATCTGCCCGCCGGGGCGCTTCGGCATTTCGCCGAGATTGGGAAACAGGCGGAACAGCTTGTCGGGAGTCCATTGCGGCGCGCCTTCGCGCGGCGGCTGGCGGCCCGTGTCGAGGTTTTCCATCACGGTCAGGTCCGCGAACACGCGGCGGTCCTCGGGCACGAAACCGACGCCCATGCGCGCGATCTTGTACGGCGCGAGCGCACTGATGTTCTGGCCGCGAAACGTCACTTCACCGTGGCGGCGCGGCAGCAGTCCCATCACCGCTTTCATCGTCGTCGATTTGCCGGCGCCGTTGCGGCCCATCAGCGCGACCACCTCGCCGCGGCCGACTTCGAGGCCGACGTCGAACAGGATGTGGGCGCGGCCGTAGAACGCATTGAGGCCGGAGACTTTCAGCATCGGTTCGCTCATTGCAATGCTCCACGATCCCGCGCGCCGCCTGACGCGTCTTGCAGTGGCGCGTGTGGCCGGAACGTCTTGCCGGTGCCGAAATAGACCTCCTGCACGCGCGCGTCGTTGCGGATCGTGTCGGCGTCGCCCTCGGCGATCAGCTTGCCGCGCGCGAGCACGATCATCCGGTCGGCGTACGCGAATACGACGTCCATGCTGTGTTCGGTGAACAGCACGCCGATCTCGTGTTCGGTCACCAGCCGCTTGGTCAACGCCATCAATTCGTTGCGCTCCTTCGGCGCCATGCCGGCGGTCGGTTCGTCCATCAACAGCAGCTTTGGCCGGTTCGCGAGCGCGATCGCAAGCTCGACGCGCTTCACGTCGCCATACGCGAGCACGCCGCACGCACGCTTCGCGTGCGCGCCCATGCCGACCTGTTCGAGCAGCGCGAACGCTTCGTCGGCATGGTGCGAGCCCGCTGGCTTCCAGAGGCCGAAGGTCTTTTTCTCGCGCGACACCAGCGCCATTTGCACGTTTTCGAGCACCGTCATCGAGTTGAACGTCGCGGCGATCTGGAACGTGCGGCCGACGCCGCGCCGCCAGATATCGCGCGGCCGCATGCCGACGAGTTCGTGACCGTCGAGCAGAATCGAACCCGACGACGGCTGCAACTGGCCGTTGACCATGTTGAAACACGTCGATTTGCCCGCGCCGTTGGGACCGAGCAGCGCCAGCAGTTGACCGGCTTCGAGCTCGAATGAAACGTTATCGACCGCCTTCAGTCCTCCGAACGATCTCGACAGACCGCTTACGCGCAGCAGGCTCATAGCCCCTCCTTGACCGCGGCGGCCCGTTGCGACGGCGACGTGGCGCCGCCGTTGGTCTTGTCGGCCTGATCGCCGTTCGCATCGCCGAAACGCTCGCGAACGAAGCCGACGATACCCTGCGGAAACGCGATCACCAGCAGCAGGATCGCGAAGCCTAGCAGCGCCTGCCAGTAGTCGGTCTGTCGCGCGACCGTGTCCTGCAGCCACGTAAACACGGCCGCGCCGACGATCGGCCCGCTCAACGTCTGCAAGCCGCCGAGCAGCACCATCACGAGGCCATCGACCGACCGGCTCACGCTGATCACTTCGGGCGAGATGTTGCCCTTCGAAAACGCGTACAGCGATCCGGCGAGTCCGCAGAACAGCGCCGCAATCACGAATGACGCCCATTGCACCCGCTTCACGTCGATGCCGATCGCCTCGGCGCGCAGCGCGGAATCGCGCGACGCGCGCATCGCATAGCCGAGCGGCGAGAACAGCATGCGGCGCAACAGCCACACGCCGAGCACTGCGCACGCTAACGTCAGGTAGTAAAACGCAACCGGCGACGACAGCCAGTTCGACGGCCACAGCCCTAGCACGCCGTTGCTGCCGCCGGTCACGTCGTCCCACTGGAACACGACCGACCAGACGATCTGCGCGAATGCGAGCGTCAGCATCGCCAGATAGACACCGGACAGGCGCACGCAGAACCAGCCGAACACGAGCGCGCCCACCACCGCGAGCAGTGGCCCGAGCAGCAACGCGGCTTCCATCGGCAGATTCAGCACTTTGAGAAACAGCGCCGCGCCGTAAGCGCCAAGTCCAAAGTACGCGGCATGGCCAAACGAATGCAGGCCGCCCGGACCCATGATGAAATGCAGACTCGCCGCGAACAGCACCGCGATCAGGATTTCAACCAGCAGCACCGGCATGTACGGGAACGCGTTGGCCGCGAGCGGCGCGAGCGCCAGCACCAGCAACACGAAGGCGGCCAGCCCCTTCAGACGCCGGCCCGCCGGACGCAATGGCGTTTCCGGCGTACCCATCGCGCGCACCGCGGCGCTCGCGCGGCCGAGCAGGCCCCAAGGCCGCACCACCAGCACGACCGCCATCACGACGAATTCGGCCACCAGCGTGAAGCGGCTCAGCGATAAACCGATGCCGAAGATCGTCACGTGCCCGATACCGATGCACAGCGCCTTGATCTCGGCGATCAGCAACGCCGCGACGAACGCGCCCGGAATCGAACCCATGCCACCGACCACGACGACCACGAACGCATTGCCGATCGTCTCGAGGTCGAGCGACAGGTTCGCCGACATGCGCGGCCCTTGCAGCGCGCCGCCGAGTCCCGCGAGAAACGCGCCGACGAAGAACACGCCGGTAAACAGCCACGCCTGATTGATGCCGAGCGCGCCGAGCATCTCGCGATCCTGCGTCGCGGCGCGCACGAGCGTGCCCCAACGCGTGCGCGTCAACGCGTACCACAGCAGCAGCAAGACGACCGGACCGATCACGATCAGCGCGATGTCGTACGTGGGCAGCGGATGGCCGAGAAAGTCGACCGCGCCCGCGAGATGCGGCGCGCGCGGGCCGAACAGATCGTCGGGACCCCATAGCCATAGCGCGGCATCGCGAAAGATCAGCACGAGCGCAAACGTGGCGAGCAGATGGAATAACTCCGGCGCCTGATAGATCCGCCGCAACACGACGATTTCGACGAGCGCGCCCAACACCGCGACCGCGAGCGCGGCGGCGAGCACCGACAACCAGAAGCCGCCCGCCGTGTGGCCAAAGCGGCTCGCGATGCTATACGCGACGTAAATGCCGAACATATAGAACGAGCCGTGCGCAAAGTTGACGATGCGCGTTACGCCGAAGATCAACGACAAACCGGCGGCGACCAGAAACAGCGTCGACGCGTCGGCGAGTCCGTTGACCAGTTGTACCAGCAGATTCGAAAGCATCGAGACCCTCGGCAGCTCGCCGAACGGCGCGTGCGCAACATGCGCAGCGGCCCGATCGGCGGACGTTGCAGCGCGGGCGGCACCATGCGCGCCCGCGTCAACGGCAGGACACTACCAGCGAAACAACCCGCAAAACAAGCGACGGCAAACAGGCGGCTGAAAAAAACGATCACTCAGCGCAGCCCGTCCTCGCCTTTGATCTCGTTCGCCTGCAAGCCGCCGATGCGCGGTAGCGGCCGGCCCGACGCGGTCACCGCGACCGCCACGACGATTTCGTTCGCGCGCGGCGCATCGGCCACGCGCGCCTCGATCGCGTCGAAATGGCTGCGCACGTAGGCGGCGTCCTTGTGGCCGAGCGGCACGTCGATCGCGGTGCCGAGCGTGCCGATCTTCTTCGCCGACGGCACCAGCGCCGCGCCCTTTTCGACCGCCGCGCGCAGCGGCGCGCCGAGCTTCGGATGCAGGATCGCGGCCGCATGTTCGAGCTCGCCCGCCTCGCCGACGATCGCCGCCTTGCCGTAGCTTTGCGCCTCCCCGGGCGCGATGCCCAACGCCTCGACGCAGCGCTTGCCGAGCAGCGCGCCGAGTTCCTCGCCAGCCTCGATCAGCGCGTCGAGCTTCGCCTCATATCGGCCCGCATACGGATTATCGATCACCGCGATCGCGACCGCGCGGCGCGCGGGCGGCTCGACGGCCTGGCCCATTTCGATGCGTGTTTCGTCGACCTGCACGACCAGCTTGCGAAGCCTGATTGCCATTTGCGCTCTCCGAGTTTCGTTGCCTTGCTGTACGATTGCCGCGCGCCGCTTCAGCGCAAGCCATCCTTGCCGACGATCGCCTCTTTCGCGAGGCCGCCCACCCGCGCATGCACGCGCTGCCCCGTGCTCATCGCGAGGATGTAGACGATCTCGTCGGCGGCGGGCGCGCCGGGCACGCGTACTTCGATCGCATCGAAGTGGCTGCGCACGTAGCTCGCGTTCACATGAGTGAGCGGCACGTCGAGCGCGGTGGACGGCGCGCCGACCTTCTTCGTCGACGGCACGATCGCGTTGGTCGGCACGCCGTGCTTTTCGAGCAGCTCGCGCATCGCGTAGCCGCCGGGCACATGCCATAGCGCGCCATGCTCGAGTTCGCCCCGCGCGCCGACAATCGCGCCCTTCCCATAGCTTTCGATCGACGCATGCGGCACCGCCATCGCCGTCAGCAGCCGCTGCGCCATCTCGAAGCCGATCGGCTTCAGCACTTCCATCGCGGGTTCTATTTTCGGCTCGTAGCGGCCCGCGAACGGATTCGTCATCACCGCGGCGATCGCGCCTCGTCTGAGCGGCTGCGCGGGCGCGGGGCCGAACTCGTGGAAGATGTCTTCGACGTGCGTCAGCACGCGGCGTATTTCGAACACGGAGCCTCCGTTGTCAGTGAAGCGCGCGTGGTGGACAACGCGCGTGAATCGTCGATGCCGGTGACCCGCGCCCGTCCTTGCAGGAACAGCGCGGCGCCTTCGATCAAACCCTGGTCGCGCAACCGCTTCGCGACATCGACGCCGCGCGCGAGCGCGAAATCGATCAGCGGCTGCGGCAGACGCGGCACGTCGACGGTCACCAGCAGATCGCCGAGATCGCTATCGTCCTTCAGCGACGACGCCGGACGCCGCACGATTCCCGCATGGTCGAGATCGACCGCGTTCGCGATCATCGTCGCGGCGGCGTCGGCGCTCGCGGCATCGCGCGCGAGCACGGTCACGCTGTCGGCGATGCCGAGACTGAAGCTGCGGCCGCGCCAGCCGCTCGTAGCGATGCCGCGAATCGGCTGCCGAGCGTCGAGCGTCAGATGCGCGTCGAGCGCAGGGTCGTGCGCGAAACGCGTGCCCGAAAATTGCGCGAGGTCCGCGAACACGCCCACGCGATACTGTTGCCCCGCCGCGAGGTGCAGCGCGATGTCGCCGCCGTTGTTGATGAAGGCGCGCGCGATGCCGTCGCGCGCGAACGCGGCGATCAGTTCGTCGGCGACGCTGCCCGCGACCGCCGCCATCGGCGTGATGAAGCTTGAACGATGCGGATGACACGCGCGCCACATACGCGTCGCGACCGGCCCTCGAAGCGGGCACTCATGTAATGCCGACACAGCCTGCAGTGGTTGACGAAGCACGTTCAATTCGCGGACCAGCTCCTCCAGCACAGGACTGAAGCGCTCCCAGCATGCGTCATATGCGGTACGCACCGCGTCGGGCTCGCCGTCGGCGCCGAGGATCAGGTCGATCGGCCCGTGCTGCCAATGCCAACGGTGTTCGTCGAGCCGGGTTCGGGTGGGGGTCATCGCGTGATTTTTTGGTTAGGGTGCTTAACCGGGCATTGCAGGCGGCCACGGATTGTCCGGGTCGCGAGCCAGCGTCCGCCGCGCGAGCGGCGCGCCTTCCGTATGCGTCGGCCCACTCGCTAGGACGCTCTGCAACGAGCGCACCGCCTCGACGTGGCCGCCGAGATCGCGGTACGTGTCGTACGTCATCGTGAATTCGATCGGCGCGACGAGCGCCGGTGTCGGCACCGTGCCGAACGAGCGGTCCGGCATGCGCGTCACGTCGACCATCACGGTGATGCCGCCGCCCGGCCACACATAAGCCGGCGCGCCGCCGCACGTGACGTTGACGAGCTTGCGCTTGATCGCGCGCGTGAGCAGCACCGGATTCTCGGTCGCGCCGGCGCGCAGACTGCCGCCCGCGCCGCCAAGAAACAGCACCGTCGCGAGCGACGGCTCGCAGTTCTCGCCGATCCGCTCGACCGTGCGGCGCACCGCGTCGGGCATCGGCGCGATGCGCGGCACGAGCTGTGCGTCGAGTTCGTACCATTGCGCGTGTTCGCCGGTCGTCGAGACCATCAGCACGCGCATGCCCGGCTTCGCGACCGACGGATCGAATCCTTCGACTATCGCGAGCGGGTCCTGAATGTCGGTGCCCCCCCAACCGGTGCCAGGATTGGCAACCTGGAAATAGCGGCCCGGCGTCGATTTGCGGCCGCGTATCTTGAGTCCCGAGCGCGTCATGCCGAGGCAGCGGCCCGCCTGGTGCTCGGTCAGCACCCCCGTAATGTGATCGTCGACGACCACCACCTCATCGACGTGGCCGAACCATTGCTTCGCGAAGATACCGATCGTCGCGGAGCCGCAACCGACGCGCATGCGCTGCTCCTCGACACCGTCGACGATCGGCGCGACGCCGGCGCGAATCACGAGACTCGCGCCGCCGTCGATACTCAGCTCGACCGCCTCCTTGTTGCCGAGCGCGAGCATCATGTCGCAGGTCACGCGGCCTTCTTTCTTGCTGCCGCCGGTCAGATGATGGACGCCGCCGAGGCTCAGCATCTGCGAGCCGTATTCGGCCGTGCTCACGTGACCGACGATCTCGCCGTCACAACGCACGTTGGCCTGTTCGGGGCCGAGAAAGCGATCGGTGTCGATCTTCACCTTGAAGCTGCAATAGCTGAAGATGCCTTCGGTGACGACGGTGACCATGTCGACGTCGTCGAGCTTCGACGCGACGATGAACGGCGCGGGCTTGTAGTCGGGATAGGTCGAGGAGGCACCGACGCCGGTGACGAAGAGGGCCGGTTCGACGGTGCTTTGGTCGGCGGCGGGGGATGTGCCGAATTCAATCGCCGCATTTGCCTGGTCGGCGTCGGCATCATCGGTACGCGACAGAAACACCACCGGATCGACGCGTATCAACCGCCCATCCGCATTCGCATAACGATCGCACGCGCCGGTGCGCCCTTGCGAGATCTGGCACAACACCGGACACGCATTGCATTCGATCTTGTTCGCGGCCATGCGCTCGCTGCGCGGCGTCGACTTTTCGAGCACGGTCGGCCCCGGCGTCGACGCGGTATCGCGATCGACACTGTCTGCACCGAAATCGACCTTCGTGTGTTCTGTCATCGTGGGGTTCCGTACGACATCACAGGGCGCGACATGGCTGGCGGTGCTGCGCGGTGCGCGAATCGTCCCGGTTTCAGGGCACTTCCGCGTGGGCCGCCCACTTTCATGTTGCGGTCACTCACCGTTCATGTAGTATCTTCTACACCAAACTCGATTGAAATCTACTCGATCAAAATCGACTGTGCAACGTGTTTTCCGTCACGCGGGATCATGGTGCGATGCGGCATCGGCGTGCCGAGTCTGCGCGCCCGCCGTTCAAACCTACGCTGACAAAGAGATCCGAGACCCGTCATGAACCCCACCGCCGCCCGCAAGCCGGGCGCCATCGGTATCCGCGCGAAACAGGCGCAGGACACGCGCGCCAAGATCCTGAAGGCGGCCATCAGGGTGTTCGCGAAGCAGGGTTATGCGAGCGGCCGCATCGAAAGTATTTCGAAGGCCGCGCGTTCGCACGACCGGATGATCTATTACTACTTCGGCAGCAAGGAGCAGTTGTTCATCGAAGTGCTGGAAACGATCTACACGCAGTTCAACGAAGCGGAAAGCAAACTCGATCTCGATCTGCGCGATCCGGTGCACGGCCTCGAACAGATGGTCGAGTTCGTCTGGCAGTACTACCTCGATCACCCGGAGTTCGTCACGTTGCTGTCGAGCGAAAACCTGCACCAGGGCAAGCATGCGAAAAAATCGCTGAAGCTCAAGGAGATTTCGGGCTACGCGATTTCGGTCGTGCAGAAGCTATTGGACGCAGGTCGCGCGCAGCACGTGTTTCGCGCCGATATTGCGGCGCGCGACGTGTATCTGATGATCGCGTCGCTCGGCTATTTCTATAACGCCAATCAGTACACGCTTGGCGCGTTTCTCGGCGAGCCGCTGATGGACAAGGCGGCGCTCGCGCATTGGCGCGAGGTGATCAAGGAAACGGTGTTGCGCGCGGTGTGCGTGCAGGTGCCGGTGAGCGTTGTAGCGACGACTACCGTATAAAAAAAATATCGGCGCCCGCCGAATTCGCGAAGGAATGCCGTGCGCATTCCTTCACAACGGTGACAGGCGTTTTCGTTTTTTTGCGGCTTCCGTTTGCTGCGGTTTTCGTGGCTTGAGGCTTCACTGCCCTGACGTTCTTAACGTCCGGTTTTTGCACATCTGCAGCGTGGTTCTGTTTTCCCCACGAATCGGCCCACTGTAAAGGACGGATTTGAATTACCACACACTATGATTTTGACCGTTCACCGGACGAACTGAAATGGCCGGCCGCTACCGCAACCCTTCCTACCGCCAGTACCTGCCGCAGGAACTGCTCGATGAACTGCGCGCGGTGTCGAAGGCGATCCACCGTCGGGTGCAGCAGATCGCGCGGGTGGCCGTGCAGCGTTTCCCGCGTGAGCTGCGGAGTCCGTCGCGAGCACGCCTGCCCTCGCCTTCGACCTGATCCTGCGCGATGCGCCGGGCCAGTTGCGCGTGCTCAGTCTTTACGACTTCGCCGCCGCGGCCGCCGCATCATCCTCGCGGAACAGCTTGTCGGCCAAATGAAACGCGGAGTTAGCCGCCGGCACGCCGCAGTAGATCGCGGTTTGCAGCAGCACTTCCTTGATCTGCTCGCGCGTCACGCCGTTGTTTTTGGCGGCGCGCAGGTGCAGCGCGAGTTCTTCGCTGCGATTGAGCGCAACCATCATCGCGATCGTCAGCAGGCTACGCGTATGACGCGGCAGACCTTCACGCGTCCAGATCTCGCCCCATGCATAACGCGTGATCAGGTTCTGGAACTCCTCGGTCAGCTCGGTGCGGTTCGCGAGCGAACGGTCGACGTGCGCGTTGCCCAGCACCGCGCGACGCACCCCCATGCCGGCTTCGTAACGGTCTTCGTCGTTCATTTTGCCTCCGTCAGGAAGTCGAGCACGGTCTTCGTGAACTCGCCGACCTTTTCGATGTTGGAAATATGCGAGGCGTCGAGTTCGACGTAGCGCGCGCCCGGAATCGCCTGGGCGAGTTCGCGGCCTTGCGCGGCCGTGGCGGCCAGATCGTGCGTGCCGCTGATCACCAGCGTCGGCAGCTTGATACCCGGCGCTTCGGGGCGCAGATCGGCCGCGTCGATCGCGTCGCAGTTCGATGCGTAGCCTTCCTTGTCGGTATGCACGAACACGTCGCGGATCATCGCCAGCACGACCGGCTCGCGCTCGATAAAGTCGGCCGTGAACCAGCGCGGCAGCACCGCGTCGGCGAGCGCGAACATGCCTTCGCTGCGCGCCTTCGCGGCACGCGGCACCCACACTTCCGGCGAGCCGATGCGCGCGGCCGTGTTGCACAGGACGACGCGCTGGAAGCGGTCGCCATGACGCGCGGCGAGTGCGACGCCGGTCAGGCCGCCCATCGATATGCCGCAGAAATTCGCGCGCGCGATCTTCAGCGTATCCATCAGGCCGAGCACGTCGCCGCTCAGCTGCTCGATCGTGTACGGACCCTTCGGCGCTTCCGAATGACCGTGGCCGCGTGTGTCGTAGCGCAGCACGCGGAAGTGCTTCGACAACGCCGCGACCTGCGGCGTCCACATGGACATATCGCAGCCGAGCGAATTCGACAGTACGAGCCACGGCGCGTGGCCGTGACGATCGCCGTCGATGCGATAGTGAAGCTCGGTGCCGTTGACTGCGGCGTAGGGCATGCCGGTTACTCCTTGGAATGGGCGCGCTGCGCGCGCGTGGTGTGAAGCGCCAGCGCGGCGTCGACATATGCGTGCGCCTGGCCGACGTATTGAGCGGGATCGAGCAACTGCTTCAGGCGCTCGAGCGAAAGATGTTCGGTGACGGCCGAGTCGGCGGCGAGCACGTCATACAGCGTCTTGCCGTCGCGGATCGCCGCCTTCGACGCGCGCTCGACCAGATGATGCGCGTCGAGCCGGCCGATGGAATCGCCGAGCGCGAGCATCACCGCTTCGCCGAGGATCAGGCCGCGGGTGACGTCGAGATTCGCGGCGAGGCGCGGTACGTTCACGCTCAGGCCGGACGCGATCTGTTCGATGTTCGCGAGCGCGCCGCCCGCGAGGCGCGCGAGATCCGGCAGCGCGTCCCATTCGGCCTGCCAGCCGCCGAGCGCGCGTTCGTGCTCCTGCACCATGCCGGCGAACACGGTCGCCACGAGGCCGGGCGCGCGCGTCGCGGCCGTCAGCACCGCCGCGCAACCGACCGGGTTACGCTTGTGCGGCATCGTCGACGATCCGCCCTTGCCGGCCGCGGCCGGTTCGGCGAGTTCGTCGATTTCGGTTTGCATCTGCAGCGACACGTCGCGCGCGATCTTGCCGAGCGTGCCGATCAGCATGCCGAACAGCGACGCCGTCTCGGCGATGCGATCGCGCTGCGTGTGCCATGGCAAGGTCGGCACCGCGAGGCCGAGTTCCTTGGCGAGCGACTGCGTGACCTGCGGCGCCGCCTCGCGCAGACTCGCGAGGGTGCCCGCCGCGCCGCCGAATTGCAGCACCAGCACACGTTCGCGCAACGCATCGAGCCGCTCGCGATGACGCAACAGCGCGTCGAGCCATTGCGCGAACTTCAGACCCAGCGTGATCGGCAGCGCCTGTTGCAGCCACGTGCGCCCGATCATTGGTGTCGCGCGATGGGTGGTAGCGAGTTTCGCGACCGCGTCGCAGGTGGCTTGCAGGCCGCTGTCGAGCAGGTCGAAGGTGTCGCGCAGTTGCAGTACCGTCGCGGTGTCGATGATGTCCTGGCTCGTCGCGCCCCAATGCACGTATTTGCCAGCTTCGGCATCCGCGGCTTTGACGCGTGCAGTCAGTTGCTTGACGAGCGGAATCGCGAGGTTGCCGCCCAGCGCGGCGTCGCGTGCGAGCGCGTCGGCGTCGAGCTGATCGGCCTGGCAGGCCGCTTCGATCGCGGGGACGGCGGATTCGGGAATGACTTTGTGCGCGGCAGAGGCACGCGCGAGCGCGGCTTCGACGTCGAGCATCCGCTGCAGCGTGGCACGCGGCGCCCAGATGTCGTTCATCGGCTGTGTGCCGCAAAGAAGGCCAGTCAGACGGGCGCTGAAGTCGAGCATGGTGACAACGATGTTTGAGGGAATCGGAAGCGAAGAAGCGGCACCGCGCGCGGCGGTTCGAAGCAGACGCCGTGGCGGAGCAAGCGCTCGTAGCGCGCTTGCTCCGCGCTCGTGCCGTGCGTATGCCGCGGTATGTGCTGCGTATTGTGCGCCAAACGCGGTCAACCCGTCGCTGAAGTTGCCAGGCCAGCGCTGACGAGGAGTTTGCCCCGACAGCGCTGACCCGTTCGCGCAATGCTGCTTTCAGACGAGACGCCATCGACGCGGCCGCAAAGCAGACCGCCGCCGCGACGCCTCAGCGAACCATCAGGCCGCGCGCGCGGCCTGCGTGCCGTCGGTCATTGGCACACCGGTCAGCTTCAGCAGTTCGTCGAAGCCGATGTCCGTGAAAATCTCGCGCACGACGAGGCCTTCCTTCGTGACGTCGATCATTGCGAGGTCCGTATAGATACGGGTCACGCAACCGATACCGGTGACCGGGTACGAGCACTCGGCGGTGATCTTGCTCTCGCCCTGCTTGGTCAGGTGCTCCATCATCACGTAGACCTGCTTCGCGCCGATCGCGAGGTCCATCGCGCCCCCGACCGCCGGAATCGCGTCGGGTGCGCCGGTGTGCCAGTTCGCGAGATCGCCCTTCGCCGACACCTGGAACGCGCCGAGCACGCAGAAGTCCAGATGGCCGCCCCGCATCATCGCGAACGAATCCGCGTGATGGAAGTAGGCGCCGCCCGTCAGCAGCGTGACGTGCTGCTTGCCGGCGTTGATCAGTTCGTCGTCTTCCTGGCCCTTCGCCGGTGCGGGGCCCATGCCGAGCAGACCGTTTTCGCTGTGCAGGAAGATTTCCTTGTCTGCGGCGAGGTGGTTCGCCACCAGCGTCGGTACACCGATGCCGAGGTTCACGTAAGCGCCTTCAGGGATGTCCTGGGCAACGCGCTTGGCCATTTCATCGCGAGTCAGTTTCTTCATGTCGGTCTCCGGGTCAGGCAGCAGCGTCGTGAGGATTGGGCGTGGGGGCATGCGCCGCTTGCGGCACCGCGATCACGCGTTGCACGAAAATGCCGGGCGTGACGATTTCTTCCGGGTCGAGGCCGCCGAGCGGCACCACTTCCGACACCTGCACGATCGCGGTCTTCGCGGCGCTCGCCATGATCGGCCCGAAGTTACGCGCGGTCTTGCGATAGATCAGGTTGCCCCAGCGATCGCCCTTGTACGCCTTGATCAGCGCGAAGTCCGCGTGCAGCGGCGCTTCGAGAACGTAGTGACGGCCGTCGATCAGGCGCGTTTCCTTGCCTTCGGCGAGCTTGGTGCCGTACGCGGTCGGCGTGAAGAAGCCGCCGACGCCCGCGCCCGCCGCGCGGATGCGCTCGGCGAGGTTGCCTTGCGGCACGAGTTCGAGTTCGAGTTCGCCGGCGCGATAGAGCGCGTCGAACACATACGAGTCGGTCTGACGCGGGAACGAGCAGATGATCTTGCGCACGCGCTTGGCCTTCAGCAGCGCCGCGAGGCCGATATCGCCGTTACCTGCGTTGTTGTTGACGATGGTGAGCTCGCGCGCGCCCTGCTCGATCAGCGCGTCGATCAACTCGGACGGCATGCCGGCCGTGCCGAAGCCGCCGATCATGACGGTCGCGCCGTCGTGGACATCGGCGACCGCCGATTGAAGTGTCTCGAAAATCTTGTTGATCATGTCGAATTTCCTTTGGGGGCGCTACGTGCCGCTGGGCTGACAGTCGTAACCGGCAAATCACGCGCGGAAACAGTCTCCGGGCATGCTGGCGACGGCTCGCGAGGGGAGAGCGGGCTGGCGCCTTCGATTGATTCGCCGCTGAATTTGTTCGTTGCGTGAACAGTGATTCGTTTAGCGAACGCCTCGGCGATTATGGTTGTCCGGTGGGCCGATTGTCAAGGCAGGGAAACCCCCTTCATCATAGGTCGCCGCGCGCGGCGGCGAAGGTCCGGGATGCCGTCGTCCTGCACTCGCCCTGCGCGCGAAAATGCCGGCCGCGCAAGTTCCCACTATCCTTATGGGCGATTTTTCAACTAGGCTCTATAACGATACGGCATAAGCATTCCCCTGCCCACCCGCCCCGCGAGCCATAACAAGCATGTCCGAGACACATCTGGATCTGAACCTGATCCCCTATCTGGTCGCGATGGAAGATACGCGCAACGTGAGCCGCGCCGCCGAGCAGCTCGGCGTGAGCCAGCCGCGCGTGAGCACCGCGCTTGGGCGCCTGCGCGAATACTTCGACGATCCGCTGTTCGTGCGCACATCGAAAGGCATGGAGCCGACACCGCGAGCACTCGCGATCCTGCCCGCCGCGCGCGACGCGTTGCTGCGCATCGAGAAAGGCATGCTCGACGTGCAGGATTTCGATCCGGCGACGAGCACGCACACGTTTTCGATCGCGCTGTCCGACGTCGGCGAAATCGTGTTTCTGCCGCGTCTTTTACAGCTGTTCGCCGAGCGCGCGCCGTCCGCGAATCTGCGCTCGGTCACGCTGTCGCCGTCGCAAGTGGAACGCGGGCTCGAATCGGGCGACGTCGATCTCGCCGTCGGCTATTTTCCGGACCTTGCGGGCAACAACTTCTTTCAACAGCGGCTCTTTACGCATCGCTTCATCTGCCTGATGCGCAGCGGACATCCGCTGTCGAAGGGGCCGCTCACGCTCGAGCAATACGTGGCGTCCGGGCATGCGGTCGTGCGCGCCGAGGGACGCAGCCAGGAAGTGCTCGAGCAGTACCTCGAAAAGAAACGCATCAGACGGCGCGCGGTGCTCGAAACGCCGCACTTCATGAGCCTGCCTTTCATCCTCGCGCGCACCGATCTGCTCGCGACCGTGCCGCACGCGATCGGCTTCGCGTACGTGTCGGAGCATGCGTCGATCATGCTCGTCGAGCCGCCGCTGCCGTTGCCGCGCTTCGATCTGCGGCAGCACTGGCATCGCAAGTTTCATAACGATCCACGCCTCGGCTGGCTGCGCGGCGTGGTCGCCGAGCTGTTCAACGACGCGATGGACGAATGGCCGAAGTAGCCGTGCGCAGCACGCCCGCGACTGCCCCGGCCGCGAAAGGGGCATCGGCACCTTCAGGGCAAAACATGGAACAATGACCTCAGTTACTGACCCCGCGCGTCGCGCAGCGTCGACGCGCGATCCAGGAGGACGACGCATGACCAGCAGCAAGGCAAAAAAAACCAAACCCGTAGCGGCCGCCGAACGCCCGAGCCGCGAAGAAGCCGAGGCAGCCGTGCGCGTGCTGCTGCGCTGGGCCGGCGACGATCCGCAGCGCGAGGGCCTGATCGACACGCCGGCACGCGTGACGCGCGCTTACGAGGAGTTCTTCGTCGGCTATCAGATCGATCCGCGCGATATCCTCGCGCGTACCTTCTCCGAAGTGGACGGCTACGACGAAATGATCGTGCTGAAGGACATCCGCTTCGAAAGCTATTGCGAGCACCATATGGTGCCGATCATCGGACGCGCGCACGTCGCGTATCTGCCGAATCATCGCGTGGTCGGCATTTCGAAGCTCGCGCGTCTCGTCGATGCGTTCGCGAAACGGCTGCAGATTCAGGAAAAGATGACGGTGCAGATCGCCGATACGCTGAACGACGTGCTGCAGCCGGCCGGCGTGGGCGTGATTCTCGAAGCCGCGCATCAGTGCATGTCGACGCGTGGCGTGCACAAGGCGGGCGTCACGATGGTCACGTCGCGCATGCTCGGCACGTTCCGCACCGATCCGTCGACACGGCGCGAGTTTCTGGCGATCGTCGGGAATCCGGGCGTGATGTCGGTGCCGAATACCTGATGAGGTGGACCCGGGGACTGCTTGTGGTTCGTTGACGATGCAGCCCCCGCCCCTGCGAATCCAGAGTGCGCGCCCGCGCGCACTCTCTTCAAGCGCCGGCCACGTTGCGGTGGGCACGCGGGGTTGACAGTTAGTTGCGTATTGGCGATTGAGGCCGATGTTCGACACCGGCCGTCCACGCATGCCAGCCCAACAGCAGCGACAGGAGCGCCTCAATTGGTCGAGTTTCCGTTGTCGGCGGTTTCAACCTGGGGCAGCACTATCGTGTTCGTCAACGTCCTGCTGACGCGCCTCGGCGTACCGATTCCGGCCGTACCGATGCTGCTGTTCGCGGGCTCGGCGATCGCCGCGGGCACCCTGGCGTTCTGGCCGACCCTCGGCGCGGCGGTGCTGGGCGCACTGATCGGCGACGGCACCTGGTTCGCGGCGGGCCGGCTGTATGGACGCAAACTGCTTTCGTGGCTCGGCCGCTTGTCGCCTGCCGTCGATACGAGGCTGGAAACCGCGCGCGCGCTATTCGAACGCTATGGCGTGCCGCTCGTGTCGATTTCGAAGTTCGTGCCCGGCCTCGGCCTGATCACGCCGCCGCTAATGGGTACGACCGCCGTCGACATCCGCATCTACGCACTATGGGATCTGGCGAGCGTGACCGCGTGGGCGACGTTCTGGCTGCTCGGCGGCGCGGCCGTGGAACGCGAGGTGCATATGCTGCGTGCGTTCGTCGAGCAGCGCGGCGGCACAATCGCCGACATTCTTCTTGCGGTGGCGCTCGTCTATCTGCTCTACCGGCTGTATCTGCGATATTACGAACGGCGCCGGTTCACGCGAGCCACGTCGGCCGAAGCCGCACCGATGCTGGCCGCGCCGACGCGGGCCTCATCGGCGAGTGCCGCCGCGTGGAGCATGCCGTGGCGCAGGCGGCGCTCCGGTCGCCTGCGCCGCATGGCGCCGTCCCGCGTGCTCGATGCGCGGCCCGGCGCTCCGCTGCTCGATCTGCGACGCCAGATTCCCGACGCGCGCGCGCTCGATCCGCATTCGCCTGAGCAGATCGACGGCGCGCTGCGCACATACGACCTGGTCATCTATTGCATCTGCCCGGACAGCGCGACCGCGCTCGAAGTCTCGCAGCATATGCGCAGCAATGGCTACACGCGGATTCGCGCACTGCGCGGCGGGCTCGATGCATGGCAGCGGCGTGGCTTCCCGGTGGGCTTGCTGGCTCACGCGGATGGTTCGGCCGCCAATCGGCCGCGCTCGGCGTCGCGGGACGAAACACCTGCGGCGGTGACGTTGCGCGGCTTCGCGCCGCGCAGTGCGGACCGCGCCTGAATCGCGCCGCATCGCGACAATCTGCGCCGACGAAGCGCCCGCCCACGCGAATGAACACCTGGCGTTAAAGCACCGCCCCAGTGCGCGACGCCCCCTGCGTCGCCGAATACTCGTCCCACTGCGCCGACCGGGTGCGATTGCGCCCTTCGTTCTTCGCCACATACAACTGTCCGTCAGCGGCGGCCAGCAGCTCGAGTCCGTTCGCGAAATCCATGGCGCTCGGCAGCGCCGTTGCGCAGCCGACGCTCACCGTCACCGCCTGCGGCGCATCGTGTCCGCGCACGATGACCTGGTTTTCCACCTTGCGACGAATCTGCTCCGCGCCACGGACGCGATGCAATCAGCCACCGCGACCAATACCTCGTCGCCGCTCTCATGGCCGTAGGTATCGTTGAAACGCTTGAAGTGATCGATATCGATGAACAGCACCGACAGCGGCTTGTTCTCGCGTCGCGCCCGCTTCCATTCGTCGTCGAGCCGCTTGTCGAGCACGCGGCGATTGTTGAGCCCGGTCAGCGGATCGGTCGCGGCAAGACGCAGCAGCGCGGCCTGCGCGCGCTGTTTGTCGCGCAGCGCGAACGCGAGCAGCCACGACACGAGCACGAACACCGAGCCGAACGAGATGGTCAGCGCGGCGGCCACGTGACTGCGACGCTGCCACGGCGCGAGCACGTCATCGACAGCGGGCGCGACGGCCACGATCAGCGGCGTGCCCGGTACGTGCGTGTAGGTGAAGATGCGACGCACACCGTCGACCGGCGAGACCGATACGTAGCTGTCGGAGTCGTGCACCGTCATCGGTGCGAACGTCGGCGACTTTGCGACGCTGGTGCCGATAGCGAGCGCGTCGATCGGCTTGCGCGCGAGCAGCGTGCCGTCCGCCATCACGATGAAAACCGAGCCCTGCTCGCCGGTGTCGATCCGGTCCAGCAGGTGCTGGAAGTTCTCGATGCGAATCGCGAGCAGCGCGATGCCGGCAAAGCGGCCTTGCGCATCGTCGATGCGCCGCGTCAGCGCGATCGACAGCTTGCCGCCACGCAGCCGCGACATGAATGGATGGAGAAATACAGGCCCGCCGCCGGATTGCGCTGCTGCACCTGAAAGTATTCGCGATCGTCGAGATGGACGGTGGTGTTGGCGTCGGCGTACTGCGCGGCGGCCACTTCACCGTCGGCGCCGACTATATACGCACCGCCGAGAAACGCAGCGGTGGTCGCGCGATCGAACAGCATCGCCTGGCGAACCGGGACCGGCAGCGTCCAGGTGAGCGGATCGCCCGCGGCATCCACCATCGATTGCAGCGACAGACTATAGATTTCGACGTTGCGCGCGAGATCGGCGGAAATGATCGACACGAGGTTTTGCGACGTCTGGCGCGCATGATCGAGCATTTCGCGGCGGCCTTCGCCGACCTCCACCGCCGTCAGGATCGACATCGCCAACGCGACGAGCGTGCCGGCGACGCCGGCCACCCACGGGCGGTTGCCCACATAGCGGGGCATCCCGGCTCGAAGGGCGCGCAAGTCAGGCGCAGCCGATGACGCAGCGAAAGCCCATGCGGCGCCACGCTCCTCGCCTCCTTCGCGGACTATTCTTTCGGACCGCAGCGCGGTGCGCCGTGCATTTTTGGGCTGCGGATCCTCCGCGCTAGCGAGGACCGAACGCGCTCTCTCAGCCCAGTAGCTCCGACGCCGCGCGCAAGCGGCGTTTGCGTTTCCTGTCGAGCCAACCCAACGCGGCTTCGATGTGGTCCGCGTCGGCAAGCGACGCGGCATTATCGCGCAACAGCGTTTCGCTCGCGACGGTATCGTTGAGCATGCCGAAGCGCTTCTGGATTTTTTTCAGGCGCTTGAGCGTGCGCTTATGGCTGGTTTTAAGCACCGGCCCGAAAAACTCGAACAGGTAGCGCAGTTTCTTGCCCGCTTTTCTGACATCGTGAAAGGCTGCGTAATTCGAGCGTTTCGCATGGCGCGCGCGTTTGATGCGCTTTTTCAATGAGTGCTCCGACGCCCCTATGCGTCGAGCGGCAAAATTGCGCAGCGCAATAGCCGAATCGTGCGTGGCGTGCAGTTGCGCGGAAGTGGTGGCCAACGCATCGCGCAGCAGGTGTTTGACGTCGGCGTTCAACAACGTCTCGCGGCTGGTCGCCAACGTGTCGCGGCGCGCCTGCTCGAGCTTCGGCATCAATGCTTGCGCGCCGCTGTCTTGCTGCTTGAGCAACGCGATCAGGATGTCCCAATCGCGCGCTTTACCCGCCGCGGTGGCGAGAAACTTGTAGACCGCGCGTTGCCGGGAATTTTCGCCCTTGTCGAGCAGCGGTGCGAAAGCCCACCATAGCGAACGCAAACGCCGCAGTGAAACGCGCAGTTTGTGCAGCGCTTCGGGTGACGCGTCGCCGTGCACCCCTTTGGCGAGCCGGATCGCCTCATCGACGAGCGGCGCGGCATAGGAAGTGAAGGCTCGCTGTGCCGGTTCGTCCTCTACCGGCTCGTTGACTGTCTCGCTGTCTTGCTTCATCGACGCTCCCGGGAAACATGACCTTACTTCCAGCGTAGCAAAAATGATGCTCAGGAGGATCGGGCGCGTGTCAGCCGGCCCTTCCCTCAGGCGTTGGCGCGTCGCGCCGGCAGCGTCTATCCTCGACCAATAGGATCGCGCGTTGCACGGTTCGGTTCGGCGAGTGCTCCGGCTTGACGATGCGGTGTGCAGCGCGGCAAATGCCGCAAACAGACCTTAGGAGGATGTATGCGAATACTCGTTGTCGGTGCGACCGGCCTGCTCGGTTCGCACATCGTGAGGCTGCTCGCCACCGAGCATGACGTGGTGGGCGCGAGCCGCAAAGGCTCGGAATTGCACGTCGACCTGTCGGACAAAAGCAGCATCGAAGCGATGTTTGCGCAATCCGGCAGCTTCGACGCGATCGTCTGCGCGGCCGGCTCGGCAAAATTCGCGCCGCTCGCGGCGCTTGGCGACGAAGACTTTTCTTTTAGTCTTGCCAATAAACTGATGGGGCAGGTCAATCTGGTGCGTTGCGGCGTGGACCATGTGTCGCAAGGCGGCTCGTTCACACTGACGAGCGGCGTGCTCGCGCAACAGCCGATGGAAGGCAGCGCCGCCGTCAGCATCGTCAATGCGGGTGTCGAAGCGTTTGCGCGCTCGGCCGCGCTCGAATTGCGGGGCAAGGCCCGCGTCAATGTGGTGAGCCCGGGGTGGGTCGCCGAAACGCTCGAGTCGATGGGCCGCGATCCGTCGCAAGGGGTACCGGCGGAAATCGTCGCGGAAGCTTATAAACGCACCCTCGGTGGCAGCGCAAGCGGCGAAGTAGTCAGCGCATCGTGAGCGCAACCGAAGCCCACTCGCCGTTCGTGTTATTCATCACTTCCTTAGTCCGCTTCGGACGTCTTACTATTCCCGTCCACCAGCCTGCGTAGTCTTTACCGGCGTGAGCGGCGCAGCATAGGCCGCGCCGCGTCTGTTTTTCCTGCGCCCCCAATGTCGTCACGCAGTTGTCATCATTGCGACACACAGCGAAAGCAGCATCAAAAACTCTGCGACCACTTTTTGGGGCTCACGTCATGCCGGAACTTTCGTATCCGCAACCAGGCGCCGCCAGCGGCAAAGGCCGTAGCGCCGGCCTGGTTATTTTCGTTGCCCTGCTCATCGCGGGCGTCGTGTACTGCGGCGTTCATCTGATAGACGACCTGCAGCCCGTACGCGAAAGCTCGGTGCTGCCGTATCTGCTGCTCGGTGTCGCGCTGCTGATCGCGCTCGGCTTCGAGTTCGTCAATGGCTTTCACGATACGGCCAACGCCGTCGCCACCGTCATCTATACCCACTCGCTGACGCCGAATATCGCGGTGGTCTGGTCTGGCGCGTGGAATTTTCTGGGCGTGCTGACGTCGAGCGGAGCGGTCGCCTTCGGCGTGCTGCAACTGCTGCCCGTCGAGTTGATTCTGCAGGTTGGCAGCAGCGCCGGCTTCGCGATGGTATTCGCGCTGCTGATCGCCGCGATCATCTGGAATCTGGGCACGTGGTCTTTGGGCCTGCCGTCTTCGAGTTCGCACACGCTGATCGGCTCGATCATCGGCGTAGGTCTGATGAATCAGATGCTGCATGGTGCGAACGGCACCAGTGGCGTGGACTGGAATCAGGCGCTCGGCGTCGGCAAGTCGCTGCTGTTTTCGCCGATCGTGGGCTTTCTGCTTGCGGGCTTGCTGCTGCTGATCCTGAAGGCCGTCGTGCGCGTGCCCGCGCTGTATGCCGAGCCGAAGGGCAAGGAGCCGCCGCCGTTCTGGATTCGCTGCCTGCTGATTCTGACCTGCACGGGCGTGTCGTTCGCGCATGGCTCGAACGACGGCCAGAAAGGCATGGGGCTGATCATGCTGATCCTGATCGGTACCGTTCCCACCGCCTACGCGCTGAACAAGGCGGTCACGCCGGCGCAAACGCAGAACTTCGTCGCGGTCGCGCATCAAACCGTGGCGACGCTGTCGCGCTACACGCAGGGCGCGGCGCCTTCCGCGGATCCGCGCGCCGACGTCGAGGCCTTCGTGCGCACCCGTCAGTTGACGCCCGCCACGCTGCCGGCGCTGCAGCAGCTGACCGAGCAGATCGGTCGCCAGGTCGGCGAGTCGGGCTCGATGGCCGCGGTGCCGCAAGGCATCGTCGATAACGTGCGCAACAACATGTATGTCACCTCCGAGGCGATCCGTCTGATGCAGAAGGCCAATCAGCCGCAGTTCTCGCCCGAGGACGCGAAGATCATCGCCAACTTCAGGACGCAGATCGACCACGCGACCAAGTTTATTCCGCCGTGGGTCAAGGTGGCGGTCGCGATCGCGCTGGGTCTCGGCACGATGGTCGGCTGGAAGCGCATCGTCGTGACGGTGGGCGAGAAGATCGGCAAACAGCATCTGACGTACGGCCAGGGCGCGTCGGCTGAACTCGTCGCGATGGTCACGATCGGTGCAGCCGACGTCTACGGTCTGCCGGTGTCGACGACCCATGTGCTCTCTTCCGGCGTGGCCGGCACGATGGCGGCCAACGGCTCGGGTCTGCAATGGGCCACGGTGCGCAGTCTGATCCTCGCATGGGTGCTGACGTTGCCCGCGTCGATCGCGCTCGCGGGCGGGCTGTTCTGGGTATTCCGTTCGGTGTTCTGAGTTCGCCGATCTGGCGGGGCGAAGCAAGAAGAAAAGCGCGGTACGCTCATACACGTACCGCGCTTTTTCGTTGGCCAGCTATTTCATACGATCCGCTTTTAATACAGCTCCGGCACGATCATCGACTGAGGCACCGGCTGACGGCTATAGTCTTCGTGATAGACACGCGAGGGCAAGTCGATCTGCGGATGCTCGATTTCGTGATACGGCACCTGGCTCAGCAGATGCTGAATGCAGTTCAGGCGCGCGCGTTTCTTGTCGACGGCCTGCACGACCCACCACGGCGCCTCGGGGATATGCGAGCGCTGCAGCATCACCTCCTTCGCCAGCGTATAGGCTTCCCAGCGGCGCCGGCTTTCCAGATCCATCGGACTCAGCTTCCACTGCTTGAGCGGATCGCGAATGCGGTTCTGGAAGCGGATTTCCTGCTCTTCGTCGGTGATCGAAAACCAGTACTTGAGGATCTGCACGCCGCTGCGCGCCAGCATCTTTTCGAACTCCGGCACCGAGCGGAAAAACTCTTCGTATTCCTCGTCGGTGCAGAAGTTCATCACGCGCTCGACGCCCGCGCGGTTGTACCAGCTGCGATCGAATAGCACCATCTCGCCGCCCGCCGGCAGATGCGATACATAGCGCTGGAAATACCATTGCGTGCGCTCGCGATTGTTCGGCGCGGGCAATGCGGCCACGCGGCACACGCGCGGATTGAGGCGCTGTGTGATGCGCTTGATCGCGCCGCCCTTGCCGGCCGCGTCGCGCCCCTCGAAGATCACGACGAGCCGGTGCCCGGTCGCGACGATCCAGTCCTGCAGCTTGACCAGTTCTCCCTGCAGCCGGAACAGTTCGCGGAAGTACTGCTTGCGCGCCTCGCGATGCTCGGGCGTAAAGCCGCCCGGGCCATCGATGATGCGGTCGTCGACCTCCATTTCGAGTTCTTCGTCGTAGGCGTCGATGAGGTCTTCCTCGAAACGGCGTTGCCGCTCCGCCATCAGTTCGATATCGGGTGTCGGGTCTGGCTCTTTCATTGCGGCTCTCCTCGCAACAGGAATGGGATGGCGCGCGGCGGCTAGCGCGACGCGGTCGCGTTCGATTATCGAAGCTCGAGGTGTCAGCCGTGTTACCGCGTGGGCGGCCGCTGCACATGCGTATTAACCCCATGATAGCGAGTTTGGTCTCGACTTCCACCGCTAGGGCAGCGGCCGCGCGAAGCTCAGTTCGTGGCCGTCCGGATCGGTGATATGAAAATAGCGCTCGCCCCACGGCGCATCCGACGGCGCGCACGACGGCTGCAAGCCTGCCGCCACCGCCCCGGCATAGAACGCGTCGACGTCCGACACGTAGATGATCACGCGCCCCCACCAGTTGACGGGCGCGCGCGCATCGGCGATCAGGTTCAAATACGAACTACCGAACGCGAACGACGTGAAGGCCTCGCGCGGACCGCCGAACTTGAGCGGGAAGCCGCGCGCTTCGTAGAACGCGACGGCGCGCTGCATGTCGCCGGTGGCGAGCGTGATCGCGCTGAGCGACTCGATGCGTGGACCCGGCGGCGGGGATTGCGGCGCTGAAGCGTTAGATGCGGACATGAACAGGGTCTCCGAGGCGCGAGCGAGCGGCGAGCGACGGCCCGCCCGGGAAAGTGTCTCACGGGCAGTGGCCACCGGTCTGGCGGCGCGGCCGGCACGCCGCCGACGCCCCCGGGATGCACTTGAAAACTCGCGCAGCGCCCCGCATCTCGGAGCCCGTCTATCCGGAGCATCGTTATGGGAAGCCGCCCACGCTTCATCGATGACCTGTCGAGCGCCGCATCCGACGCCCCCGGGCCCCAATCCACCGACCTTTTGACCCACGACGACGACGCTCTACTCGACGCCTACTCTCGCACGGTGATCGGTGCACTGGAGCGCGTGCAGCAGGCGGTCGCGTTTATCGCCGTCGAACGCCGGCTGCCCGGCGACGCGTCCGCGCATGGGCGCGGCGCGCGCGGCGGCACTGGCTCGGGCTTCCTGTTCACGCCCGACGGCTACCTGCTGACCAATAGCCACGTCGTGCATGGCGCGACGCATATCCAGGTGACGCTGGCCGACGGCGCGAAGTTCGACGCCGATCTGGTCGGCGACGATCCCGGCAGCGATCTCGCGGTGCTGCGCATCGGTTCGCCGGAACCGCTGCCGCATGTCGAACTCGGCGAATCATCGAAGCTGCGCGTCGGGCAGATCGCCATTGCGGTCGGCAACCCGCTCGGGCTGCAACAGACCGTGACGACCGGCGTCGTTTCGGCGCTCGGCCGGTCGCTGCGCTCGAACTCCGGCCGCATGATCTACGACGTGATCCAGACCGACGCGGCGTTGAATCCGGGCAACTCGGGCGGACCGCTGATCAATTCGGCGGGTCAGGTGATCGGCGTGAATACCGCGATCATTCCTGGCGCACAGGCCATCTGTTTTGCGACGGCGATCGATACCGCGAAGTGGGTCATCATGCAGATCTTCGCGCACGGTCGCGTGCGACGCGCGTATATCGGCGTGGCCGGCACGACGACGCCGCTGTCGCGGCGCGTGCAGCGCTATTTCGGGCTCGGCACGCAAAGCGGCGTGCACGTGATGGAGATCGTCAAAGGCAGTCCGGCCGCGCTCGGCGGCTTGCGCACCGACGACACGATCGTCGCGATCGACGCGCAGCCGGTGCACGATGTGGATGCTCTGCAACGCACGCTCGATGCTTCGCGTATCGACAAGCCGGTCAACGTGACGGTGTTGCGCGGCGCGCAACGGGTGGAGTTGACGGTGACGCCGGTGGAGCAGGCAGGGTGAGGGGGATTGCCTGGGGACTGCGGGGTGGACAGTCAGGCGCCACCCTACCGCAAACCCTACATTAGACTCTACAAGAAATAATTAAAATCCTTATAAATCAATTTATTGAACGATATAATCAACAACATCTAACTCTACATAAAACCCTACAGTCCGCCATGACGACCGTCGTTTCGTTCGAACCCTTGTTTCCTGAGGACCGTGTATTGGATCCGCTGATCGAGCGCACGACCGAACTCGTCGACTCATCGCAAAAGCTCCTTGCCGTAAGCGGGACGCCATTTGCCGCGGCGCTCGTCCCGCAATTGCGTGCGATGAATTCGTACTACACAAATAAGATCGAAGGCCAGCACACCACACCCGCCAGGATCGAGGCCGCTCTCAAGCGCGACTATTCAGCTGACGTCGCCGAGCGCAAAAAGCAGCGCCTTGCGATGGCGCATATTGCAACGGAATCCTCGCTCGAAGAAGAGTGGGATTTGCTTGCGACGCCCGCCCTGTTCGAGCCCGCACGACTTACGACCATTCATGAGCGATTTTTTTCCTATTTGCCGGTAGCTGAGAGATTTACCAGCGAGGGCGAACCAATCGTGCCGGGCGAACTTCGCAAATCGGACGTCACCGTGGGCCGGCATCTCGCGCCAGAACCTGAAATGATCGCGCCATTGCTCGATGCATGGGCCAAGCGATATGCGCGCCTACGGATCAAGGACCATCAGTTGATCGGCATCGCCTGCTCGCATCATCGGTTGGCATGGACTCACCCGTTCGCAGACGGCAATGGCCGGGTGGCACGTCTGCATTCACATCTCGCTTTACGATCGGCCGACTTGACGCATGGCCTATGGTCTCCGCTTCGCGGTCTCGCACGCGAACATGAGCTGTACTACGCAAGATTGAGCGAAGCCGACCAGACGCGCCGCAATGACCTCGATGGCCGAGGCAATCTATCCCAGGAAGGCCTGGTGCGTTTCGCGCGGTTCTTTCTCGATTGCTGCCTGGACCAGGTAAGCTTTATGGTTCGCATGACCGAGTTCGATGGCATTGCAGATCGCCTGCTCGATCTATTGCGTTACCTCGATTCAAATCCGTGGATGATCGGCTCCGAAAAATCGGTGATCAAACCGGAGGCCTCGGCACTGGCGATGGAGTTTGTGGCGACGCGGCGTGCAGTCAGCCGCGCCGAATTCAATCAGATACTTGGCGTTACTGATGTTCTGGCTCGCCGGATTACGCGCTCTCTACTTGATATTGGACTGCTCGACTCGCCTTCCCATCGCGGCAATCTCTCGTTCGGACTCCCATTGAAAAGTCTTCGATTCCTATTCCCGAGACTATGGCCCGAAGTCGATCAGGACTAGGCTGATCGTCGAAGAGAATGGCTGCAACCGGCTCTCCTCCCTACCGAACCACCCGCGTCACCCCTCGTCCACGCGGATCGGCCGCCGCATCCGGCTCGTCCCCATCGATCCTGATCACCTGAACATCGCCGGTGAATTGCTGCCCTTCCAGCTTGTAGCCCTTCGCCTCGAGCTGCTGTGCGAGTTCGCCCTCGATCGGCTTGTACGGCTCCGAATAGATCGTATTCGGCGGCAATAGCTGGTGATGGAAACGCATCGCGGCGAGCGCATCCGGCAACGGCATGTCGAAGTCGTAGATGTCGTTGATCACCTGGAAGATCGTCGTGAAGATCCGCGATCCGCCCGGCGTGCCGATCACGAGCGCGACCTTGCCGTCCTTCGTCAAAATCGTCGGCGCCATCGACGACAACGGGCGCTTCTTCGGCTCGATCGCATTCGCATCGCTGCCGACCCCATCGAACATGTTGGCGGCGCCCGGCTTCGCGGAGAAGTCGTCCATCTCGTCGTTCAGCACGATGCCTGCCCGATCCACCACGACGCCCGAGCCGAACGCGCCGTTCAGCGTGTATGTGTTCGACACCGCGTTGCCCCATTTGTCAACCATCGAAAAATGCGTGGTCTCCGCCTTCTCCGGCATCGAGGTACCGAGCCCCCGCTGAATGCTCTTTGTGTCCGACGGCACATTCGGATCGACCTCGGCCGCGCGCTTGGCCAGATACGGGTCGTCGATCAGTTGCGCGACCGGCATCTTGTAGAAATCCGGGTCGCCGAGATACTGCGCGCGGTCCGCGAACACGCGCTTCTCGAGCTCCGCGATCAGATGCACGTATTGCACGGAATTGAGCGGCACGTTCTTGAACTCGGCCGCGATATCGGCCTTCATCTTCAGCAGTTGCACGAGCCCGACGCCGCCCGAACTCGGCGGCGGCGCGGTGATTACGCGATAGCCGTTCCAGTTCGCCTGAATCGGCTCGCGCCAGACCGCCTTGTACTACGCGAGATCGGCCTTCGTAATCAGGCCGTGGCCGCGCATCGAAGCGGCGATCAGATCGGCAGTCTTGCCCCTGTAGAAATCTTTCGGGCCCTGATCGGAGATACGCTGCAATACCGCGGCAAGGTCAGGCTGCCTGAAGATGACGCCCTGCTTCAGATTGCCGAAGTAGGTGTCGAAATTGGTCTTGCCCGCGAAGTTCTTCGCCGCATCGTCGCGCAGCTTCTGCAGTTGCGGGGCGACCACGAAGCCGTCGCGCGCATAGTGAATAGCCGGCGCGAGCACCTGCTGCCATTTCAGCTTGCCGAAACGGCGCTGCGCTTGCCACATGCCGTCGACGGTGCCCGGCGCGCCCACCGCGCCATAGCCGACGAGGCTCATGTCCTCGATGATCTCGCCCTTGTCGTCGAGATAAATGTTCTTCGTCGCGGCGAGCGGCGCGCGCTCGCGATAGTCGAGGAAATACGGCTTGTTGTCGACGTACAGCGTCATGAACCCGGGAACGTGACCGCAAGGGTGAAGGCGATCGCGGCGGCCGCATCGATCGCATTGCCGCCTTCGTTGAAGAGCTGCTCGGCGGCATCGGCGCTGTATGAGTCGGGCACCGCAATCGCCGAACCGGCAAGCACGACCGGTTGCGTCTTCGCGGGCGCTTTCGCTACAGCAGGCGCCGCCTCGAGAAACCCGGTTGAAACGCAGAGGATTGCGATCAGGGCAAGACCGCTGATCGAAGCACTGGTTGAAGCTTTGACGTTGCGAAACAACTTCATGACCTCCTCATCGACGACGGCATCCGTATGATGGCTTACGCGCGCCCGCGACTGCCGCGCGAGATCTCATCGCCCGCGTCTCGCGGCAGCCGCCGCGTAATCGGAATCGACAGGCACGAGAACAGACCGACGACGAGAAACGCCGGCCAGAAATCGGAGAACACGATGTTCGGATGCCCTTGCACACGATGCGAAATCTGTAGCACGATGCCCGAGATCGTCACGCCGAGGCCGAGCGACATCTGCTGGATGACACTCGCGACACTCGTCGCGCGGCCGACGTCGCTGCCCGGAATATCCGCATAGGCCAGCGTATTGAGCGACGTGAATTGCAGAGAAGGAAAGAAGCCGCCCACCAGCACGATGCACCAGATCACCCAATGCGGCGTGCCGGGAAAGAACAACCCGTACACGGCGATCGCGAGACCCGCGCACGCGGCGTTGACCATCAGCACGGTACGAAAGCCGAAGCGTTCGAGAATACGCGACGCCACCGTCTTCATGAAGATCGAACCGAACGCGGATGCGCACGTGATCGCGCCGGCTCTGAACGCGGTCATGCCGAGCCCTTCCTGCAACGCCAGCGGCAACAGGAACGGCACGGCGCCTAGACCGATACGAAACAGCGAACCGCCGATCACGCTCGCATGAAAACTCGGGATACGGAGCAGACGCAGGTCGAGCACCGGCAGCGCGACGCGGCTCGCGTACAGCACATAAAGCAGCAGCAACACAATGCCTGTCACGCACATGCCGACCGATTGTCTCGTCGACACGAGTTCGCCGCCGACCAGCGAGAGCCCGAGCATGAACAGCGAAGCCCCGCTAGCCGACAGCACGAAGCCGAGCCAGTCGAGCCGGCCCGGATGCGGCTCGCGCGTATTGGCGATGTACTTGTTGGTGAGCCAGATGCCGAGCAGGCCGATCGGCACGTTGATCACGAAGATCAGACGCCAGTGCAGATAGGTCGTGATAAAGCCGCCGAGCGGCGGCCCGACCACCGGACCGAGCAACGCCGGCACCGTCAGATAGTTCATCGCGCGAATGAACTCCGACTTCGGCAGCGACCGGAAGATGATGATGCGGCCCACCGGCACCATCAGCGCGCCGCCGATGCCCTGCACGAAGCGCGCGAGCACGAAGGTATCGAGCGAAGTCGAGGCCGCGCACAGCAGCGAGCCCGCCATGAAAATGCCGATCGCGGTGCGGAACACGGTGCGCGAACCGAAGCGGTCGGCGACCCAGCCGCAGATCGGGATAAAGACGCCAAGGCCGATCACATACGCGGTGACCGCAAGCTTCAGCGTGATCGGATCATGACCGAGGTCGCGTGCCAGAACCGGCAGCGACGTCACGATGACCGTGCCGTCCACGTTTTCCATGAACATCGCGCACGCGACGATCAGCGGAACGACGAAAGCGCCTAAAGCGAGCAGCATTGTCATGGCGACGGTGGCCAGCCATCAATGGAAAGCGTCGATTATGGCATCGCGGCGACAACAAATGTTGTCGCGCGAGGGGATTTTGCCGTGTGGCATCGCGCGCTGCCGTGCATTTTCGCGCGCGGCACGGACGCCTTAGCGCGATGCGCTGACGAGCGGCTGCAACTGCGGCAGGATCTCGTTGGCGGCGCGCGCGACGTCGTTCGGAAAGTCGATCTCGATCCACGGCGCGCCGGTCACGTCGGCCGTGTCGAACACCTGGCTGCGCTCGAGCAGCAGGTCGCGCACCGCCTCTTCGTGCGGCATGTTCGCGCGGCCGCTGTCGACATAGCCCGCGACGATCTGCGTGAAGCGTCGCGCGGTTTCCTCGCGGAAGCGGAAGAAGCCGACCGACTCGCCGATCATGTCGTACTCCAGATTGACCGCGAGCTGCTTGCGCAACTCGACCGGCACGCCGTCCTTCAGGCACAGCTTGACGGGCTCGTCGCCCGCTTCGAAATCGCGATCGATCAGCAGACGGTTCACCGACTCGCCCGCCACCAGCGCGCTCAGGATGCGCTCGTCGTACAGCACGTCGGCGTCCATCAGCAGCACGTCGCCGCCGCGCGTCAAAGCATCGGCGACGGTATGCACGGTCAGCACGCTGCCCAGATCGAAGCGCGGATTGAGCACGGTTTCGACCTTGTGCGGCCAGTCGATGCGCGTGAGTTCCGCCTGCACGGATTCCGGCTGGAACCCGAGCGCCAGCACGACGTCGGTCACGCCGGCGGTTTCGAGCATCTGCAGATGCCGTTCGAGCAGGCTCATGCCGTCGAACTGCAACAGGCATTTCGGAAACTGGGCTTGCGGCGGCTGCTGGAGACGCAGGCCGAGGCCCGCTGCGAGAATGATTGCGCGCATGCGCGGTCCTTTGAAAAAAGTACGGAGGTCAATCGGCAACCGGCACACGCCGTGGAGCGCGCCGCCGTTGCCAGCTTCGTTCGCTGAAGTGCAATACCAGCAGGCCCGGCAGGCCCAGCAGGATTTCACGCGCACGCTTGGCGAGCGACAACGCCAGCGCCGCGTCGGGCGGCAAACCCGCCAGCGGCGCGAGCAGCAGATAGCCGCCCTCCTGCACGCCGAGCGAGCCCGGAATCATGAAGGCCGCGCCGCGAATCGCCTGGCCGACGCTTTCCAGCAGCAGCGCGTCGATCCAGCCGACCGGATGACCGAGAAAACGCAGCGCGAGCCATACTTCGGCCGTGCCGACGACCCACCCCACGAGGCTCAGCGCAAAGCTCGCCGCCACACGGCCGCGCTCGCGGTACAGCGACTGCACGGCGGCATCGACGGCTTCCGCGCGCGTCATCAGCGACGACCAGTCGCGCTTGCCGAACACCTTCGACACCACGCCCAGCAGCCGGCCGAACAGACCGCTCCGCTGTGCGCAGTAGAACGCGGCGATCAGCGCGCCGAGCACGCCGGTCGCAATCAGCGTTGCGGTGCGCAGGTCGTGCAGCGTGCCGTGCGCGGCGTACGCGCCGAACATCGCGAGGCCAGCGAGCGCGAACACGATTTGCGCGAGCGCCTGCCATGTCGTGCTAACGGTGATCGCGGCGGCCGCGTCGCGCAGCAGCATGCCGCGCTGCGACAGTTGACGCACCATTACCACCGGGCCGCCGATCTGCCCAGCGGGCAGCAGGCTATTCACCGACTCGCCGATCCAGCGTGCGGACAACGCATCGCGCAACGAGGGTTCGGCTCGCGCAGCGCCCGTCGCGCCGCTGGTTGCACCGCTTGCCGGACCTTCATGCGCACCGTCACGCGAGGGGTGGTCGCGCTTGAACAGCACGGCGATCGCACCCGCATCGAGCACGAGCGGCACCACGTGGAACGCGGCGACGACCGCGAGCCCCCAGCCGGCTGCGAGCAAGGTCGAAACCACCGAGCCGAAGCCCTGCCAGGCGAGCAGGCCGACGAACAGCGCCGAGCCGATCGACAGCAGAAGCAGGGCCGCGCGACTCATGCGGCATCCTTGCCGCGCGAGGCCATCTGACGGAACACCTGGCGGAAACCGAAGTATGCGATCGCGTCCTTCATGTTGGAAACGAAGCGGCGCCACGGCCGCATGTTGGGATCGGTGACGTATTCGAACGTCAGCGACACACGCATCTCGTTCGGGCCGGCCGGCGTGATGCGATGGCGCAGCTTGTCACCATCGAAAAACACGAGGCCGCCCGGCGGAATCTGCACCGAGCCTGGCTGGTCCGGCACCTCCGGATTGCGCGTATGCAGCTCGTAGTCGAGCCGGCACGACGATTCGTCGATCACGCCGAGCAGCAGCGTGTAGCGGCGTCCGTCGTAATACGAAGTATCGTAGTGCCAGCCGATATGGTCGCCGGGGCGCGTGTAGTAGTAGAGCGCGTATGCGTGCGGATCGTCGGCGGGCGACACCTGCAACTGGTCGCCGCTCAGCTGCTCGAGCCAGCCGATCAACTCCTTCGAGCGATACAGCTCGGCGATGAACGGCGCCAGACGGTCGATCGTATGGCGGCTGACACTGCCGCCCTGCTTGTGACCCGGCAGATAGTTGCGGTTCACTTCGTCGAGCAGCGAGCGCGCGCTGTGTACCAGTTGCGCGGTCACTTCCGGCGCGAGGAAATCGTCCAGATACAGAAACGCGTCCTGCGCGGCGAAGTCTTTACGCAGACGCGCGTTGTCGAACGTGCGGGTACGGCTCGCGACCGCGCGGTCGGCATCGGGCGCGGGCGTGAGCGCCGCCACAGGCGTGCCTGACGATACGGGCGCGATGACGTCGTCTTCGGCGTGCAGATTCATTTGCCGGCCCACTGTTGACGCGATTCAGAAGCGCTGGCGGCCTTGGCCGTCGGACCAGCGCTACGGCGCGCGACGCGCCAGTAGTCGATCACCACCCATACGGCGAACAGCGGCGCGCCGATCGACGCGACCACCACGAACGGCGCGATGACATTCGTCAGCGTGACGATGGGCAGCAGGTACAGCACGTCCTCGGTTTCGAAGCCCCCCATCGACGCCTGCTTCGTGCCGGCCTTGCCGACCATTTCCTCGATCCGCATGCGCAAAAAGAAGATCAGGGCGACCGCGACACCAGCCACCGCGCCGAGCACGCCGGGCGCGAGCTTCAAAGCGTCGATCTGCGCGCCGCCGACACCGATACCCATGCCGACGAACAGCATCACGGTCACGAGCGCATCACAGGCGAGGTCGTAAAAATGACCGATGCGGCTCGACTTGCCGCCCACTCGCGCGAGTTCGCCGTCCGTGTGATCGACGAAATTCGACAGGACGATCAGCAGTGCGCCCGCATTGGCCCAAGCGAATCCCCCGTGCGCAAGGCACAGCGCGCCTGCGACGCCGATCAGCAGGCGCAGCGTGGTCAAATGGTTCGGGGTGACCCAGGTGTCGACTAGCGGTGTCACGAGCCGGCGGGCGAGTCGGGCGTCCCACGTACGTGCCGGCGGAACGTCTATTGGAGGTCGGGGTTGCGAAGTCATAAGGCGGAAATATATACGGGATTCTGAAAGCTTGCTGTTATGCCGTACGTTTCTCTGCAATTTGCAGATGCCGTTCGTGTGTCCGTCAAAAGCGGAACTCACCGAATCGCTGTAAAGTGCGGATCCAGTTGTGCCAGTCACGCGGAATCTGTTCGATGTGCAGCACCGCTCGTGCCCTCCGGGGGATGGCGCAGTGGTTGCTAATCCACGACATCGACTGTCCGCCCGCCTACGCTCATGAACCGTCTCCTTGTCCCTCTGCTGTTTGCCGCCGCCGCCGCACTGCCCCTTTCCTCGTTCGCCGTGGAGCTCGACGCGCCACTGACATGCAATGAGAGCGGCCACCAGTTCATTGCCGATCTGATGCAGCAGCAGCTGATCCACCCGAAGCCAAGTCACGTCGAAAGCAACTCGATCAACGCGTTCTCGCCGATGCCCGATGCGCATCTGACCGCGTTCGGTTTCCGCGTATTCGCGGTGGTGGGCTTCGAAAAGGACGACCCGATGTTCCGGGTCGGCGACGGCGAACCGGTCGCGCAGTCCGCGTATGGCGCGGTCGTGTTCGGCAGCGACGACAAGGTTAAAAGCGCGCTTGAAAACGCTGGCAGCACGGCGATCGTGCATCACGTCGCGCCGCTCATCACCGCGATTTTCTGCAAGCGCAGCTAGGTTTGGCGACACCTAGTATTCGACCGTTTCGCCACGATCGTCGATCTCTTCGACCACGAGCCAGTTCGAATGGCCAGTGAAATAGGAGCGCCGCTCTGCCAACTGCGCCATGATCGCCGGCAGTTTGAGCGACCAGCGGATCCGATCACGACGCAGCCGCGCCTACAACCGCCACTTACCTCGGCCGACGAAACTCGTTTGCCACCCACGCCGTGGCGCTCGCCTTGCTGAGCTTGAACGTCGGCGCAACCTGCACTTGCGCGATCTGCTCGCCGAAAAGATCGAGCGCGCTCAACAGTGCGTACGGCTCGTCTTCGTCGGGGACGATGTCGAGCGTGATGTCGAGTTCGTCGTTGCCGTCCGCGCTCGGCACGCGCACCGTCTTGTGCAGTTGCGCGCGCAGCTGCTGCTCGTGACGACGCAGCACTTCCGCCGCGGTTTTCACGAGCGTGTTGAACGCCGATACGTCGAGCGGCTTAGGATCCTTCTTGTTGCGGCCCATCGTCCACGGTCCGACGAGCGCGGGCTCCGCCTCGCCGTCCTTGATCATTTCGACGGCCCAGCCTTCGTCGTCTTCGTTCTTGATGATGCGCGCGGTCCAGCCGTTGTCGCGCCACAGACGCTCTTCATGCACGCTGTCGTCTGGTCCGAGGAACTCGGCATTCGTGTCGGTCGAGGGAAAGGGCGTGTCGGTCATCAGAGGTTCACTCACTTCGCGGGGCGCACAAAGATATTTCGAACCCGCGATTCTACCTGCCCGGCCCGCCTGGCCGTGCTCGCTCTGACGAACGGACAAGGCGCGTTCGGAACGGCGCCGCCCCTCAACGCGCGAAAAGTTTTATTTACCCTACGCGACGATGTATAAATCCGCTTTAAACGTCAGATAAAAAAACGCGGCCCGAAAGCCGCGTGTAAAAATGAAAAAGACACCCTTTGGTCGAAGGGGTCTATCGAAATTATAAGTGGCATCCCAACCCGATTTAAGGCTTTCTTCGAAAGACTGCATTGCGCAAAACCGTGGGAATCAGCGCGAACGGCCTCGTCCGCTTTCTCCCTTGCTCGCCGCGAGGCCTTGTGCCGATACCACCCGACAACAGCCTCAGGTTCGACAGCGCATCGCGCCATTCATCGTTAAAAATATTTTTCCTTTTGCCGACCTGCGCTTACGCGATTAATTCACATAATCCCGGATTCGAAAATAAACCGTTGTAAGGCGCGTAATTAAATATCCGCATAGCGGCAATTACGCTTCGCTACGAATCGACAGTCAACGGGCGCACGCAGCAACTTTCGCTGGAATGCCGATTCGTCCCGACGCTTACGCTCGGCCGTCAGTACGACTCGGTCAGCGACTACCTGGCGCCGCTGTCGGAAGCGGGCGAGAACTACGGCAACAAACTCGCAGCCCACCCGTTTGATAACGACAACCTGGCCGGCCTGTACGGTTTCAGCAACGCGGCCGGCAGTTCGCGAACAATCGCGCATGGAGCGCGGGCGCTTCGTACGACAACGGTCCGTTGAGCTTCGCCGCCGCTTATCAGCAGTTGAACAACTCACTGAGCAAGCGCACCGACGTGTACCGCGAAGGCGTGTACCAGCATGCATCGGGCGAATTCGGCGACTTCGGCGCGAACGTCGCGGCGATCAATACGCTTGCGCCGTCGTCGACCGGCAACCAGGTCGCCGCGGCAGTCGGTCTTCGGCATCGCTTCTGACGGCGGTTCTCACCACGCTTTTCATGCAGGCATTGCGCCGCGCGGCCATCCCCGCGCGGCACGGTGAAGCCGCGCGCGACACGATCACGTTCGGGTATTTTCATGGGCCTTACGGTTTGCCATCAGACCAATAGACCCATGGCCGCGCTAGTGACGACGTCGACGCATGCTCGGTATACTGCCCCGGCCGCCGTGCGACGCCGCGAAACCGCGCCGCCTGCACGGCAGCTTCGTCGCGAAGCATCGCGCTGTGCGTCAGCGCATCGCGCTTCGCCCGTGCCTCACCTTCCCATGCATGACCGGGAACGCCGACGATCGGATCATGAAAAGACTTCTCCTGCTTGTCCCAGCTGTCGTCCTCACCGCCACCCTCGCCGCTTGCGGTTCGTCGGGCGGCCCCGCGCGCGATGCGTCCGCGCCGCTCGTGTACGTGTCGTCGTCACGCACGCCTGCGTCCATCGCCGCCTGCCTCGAAGAACGTCTGCCGCGAGTGCGCACCTCGCACGCCGGCGCCGCGACCGAACTCGCGGTCGGTGCCGATTCGCACAACTCGTATTTCGTCACGCTGACCCCGCTCAACGGCAACACGGTCATCAAGGTCATGCATCCGGCCAATGCGCCCGACGATCCGCCCGAAGAGGAAATGCGCTTCGATATCGCGCGCTGCGCGACCTGAGCGGCGCGGTGCGCTTGAACGCCGTGCGCGTCATGCACGGAAGGCCGATGCGCGAATTTTTATCTCGCTCATCGGCTATTTTTTTGCGCGCCCATCTGCGAACATAGCCGCCCTTTAGTTTTCGCGCGGCACGTGTGCCGCGAGTTTCGATGGCATCCAGCAAAGCGCATCATGCGACCGGTTTCGCAGCCGGCATCATCGCGGCGGCGATCGTCGCGCGCAGCGGCGGCGGTCCGTTTCATACTGGCGTGCTGCTGAGCTTCATCGCCGGCGTGGCCGGCAGCACCGCGCCGGACTGGCTCGAAGTCGCATGGTGGTCGCGCGCGCGGCGGCTGTGGATCACGCATCGCACGTTGACGCATTGGGGCATCGGCTGGCTCGCGCTGCTCGCGGTGTCGTATCACACGCTCGGACATTCGATCTACGCGGCGCCCGCGTTCGGCTTCGCGTGCGGCGGCCTGATGCATCTGTTCGCCGACTGGCCGAATCCGCTCGGCGTGCCGTGGATCGCCGGGCGACATTCGTTGAATCTGTGGAATAGCGGGCACTGCGATCTGATCGTCGTTGCGGCGTCCTGGGCGGCCGCGTGGATTATCGGCGAGCATGTGTGGCTGCATGGCATGCATGTGTTGCCGTGGTTGCGCCATTGGCCGATCGGCTAGGCGCAGCGATGCAATCGGCCCGGCGCGCGGGCGCGGCGGCTAGCCTTGCATCATTGCCGTCCATTGTCGGTGCGCTCTCCTTCGCGGACCTTGCCTTGCGATACGCTGCTGCCCGGCGGCACGCTATGCGTGAGCCACACGTTTCCACCGATCACCGACCCGCGCCCTATCGTCACGCGTCCGAGAATCGTCGCGCCCGCGTAGATCACGACATCGTCCTCGACGATCGGATGCCGGGCGTTGCCCTTGATCAGCGTGCCGTCCTCATCGGCCGCGAAGCTCTTCGCGCCGAGCGTGACCGCCTGGTACACGCGCACGCGCTCGCCGATGATCGCTGTCTCGCCGATCACCACGCCGGTGCCGTGATCGATGAAAAAGCTCGGCCCGATCGTCGCGCCCGGGTGAATGTCGATGCCGGTCGCCGAGTGCGCGATCTCGTTGATGAAGCGCGCGAGCAGCGGCACGCCGAGCCGATGCAGCGCATGCGCGAGCCGATGATGCGTCATCGCCCACACGCCCGGATAGCACAGCAGAATTTCGGTGATGTGCTGCGCGGCGGGGTCGCCGGTGTACGCAGCCTGGATGTCGCTGACGAGCAGCGCGCGTATGCCCGCCAGTTGCGTCGCGAACTCGCGCGCCACCGCGAACGCGCGCTCCCGCAACTCGGCGTCGGGCGTCGCGCCGAACTCGGGCAGGAAGCGCAGCGCGCGGCGAATCTGTTCGGCGAGCAGCCGCAATGTGCTTTCGAGCGTGTGGCCGACGTAGTAGTCGACCGTCTCGTCGGTTAGATCGGGTGCGCCGTAATGCGTCGGAAACATCGCGGCGCGCAGACCGGCCACGATATTGACCACCGCTTCGCGCGATGGCAATTCGCGAATGCCGAGCGGATGCCGCGTGCGATGCAATTGCTCGCGCGAGGCGCGCAGGTCGGCGACGATCTGTTCAAGACCCCAGTTATGGGAAGGCTCGTTGGGCATAAGCGACGGCGCCGCGCGGCGTGCACGGTTCGAAGTGGTTATCGAGCAGAGATTACCGCGTTTTAACGCTGCCCGCCCGGCAGCGCGCCGGTCGGCTCGGATTCATTGCGTCGACGTGAGCTGGCACGCACGCACCGTTTCCTCACTTCAGATAGTCAGACTGCTCGCGTCGATCCAGCGCACTGCCCAATCGCGCGCGTGCGCGATGGCTGCGGCTTCGTCGGAGAAGCGCAGTTCCGTGGGAAAGAAACGGTTAGCGACCAGTTCGCCGTCGCTCGAGCGCGAGATCACCACATACGGTTGCCAGGAGCCGTCGCCCGAGCGCGCCGGTTCGCAATTCAAAAGATAGCCGCGATGTGTGAATGCAGCATCGAAGTGCATGAGTCACCCGCCCCTGAAGCCCCGTAACATTTTCTCAGTCGCGCGGCCATTTGTTTGTTAGTTTTTCCGACCATGATGGAATAGCCAGAGCATGCCGCCAATTTATCCGCGCGTCGGTCGCAGGAGTAAGATCATACTCTGTAGAAAATACGCGTCCATTGAAAAAAACGAAATGAATCGCGGACGTCATCGCCGTTTAATCGCGAGGTAACGCCACTCGCATCGAAGGATGGCGGACAACGCATCGCGACTCCCGCGCACAGCGGCGCCGTGTCAGTCGGAACGGCTTTTGCTGTTTTCTTCGAATGTCCGCTTCAGGAGAATGCACGATGAACAGCGCGATCAGCAAACCCGAAAACGCCGGTACGAAGCCGGACCCGAAGGACCCACCAAGCACGGACCTGCACAACGACCGCACGCACGACAGCACGGTCGACACCGACGGCAAGAACCGCGAAGCGGCCCGTCTGGCAGGCCACGGCGCGATCTCGCCCGACGCGGTCACGACCAGCAATGCGACGCTCGACAACAGCGTGCCCGAGTCGCTCGATGGCATGGCCGGCTTCGACAGCCGGGTCGGCGGCAACCATCTGCTGCTCGCGCTCGAGCCGGGCTACGCGGTGATCGACAAGGGCATGGCCGAGCCGCTCGCCGCCTACTCGGCCGACCATCAGTACGACGACCCGCGTCCGGTCGGACAGCGCCACGATCGTGGCCGCATTCACTATGCGCTCAATCATTTGCGGCCCGCGCGCGTAATCGAATTACATCGGGTGAAATAGGCGCGCGTATCATCCCTTTATACGCGCGCGTTTGAATTACCGCGTTTATTCCGATTTATCAGGCAATCACGCAGCACGCACTGTTTTATTCTGGTGCGTGCTTTGCTTGGTTTAACGTTGGTTCGTTTAACGGAGTTGCGGATGAAAAGAATCGTCGTCATCGGTGCCACGGGCACGCTGGGCCAGGCCATCCGCGCGGAGCTTCAGGCGCATCACGAAGTGATCGAGGTGGGCGCGACGCGCGGGCAATATCACGTCGACAGCACGGACCCGGCGAGCGTCGAGCGGCTGTTTCGCGACATCGGCAAGGTCGACGGCGTCGTCACCGCGACCGGCAAGGTGCATTTCGGTCCGCTGGAGCAGATGAGCATCGAGCAGTTCTGGGTCGGGCTGCGCGACAAGCTGATGGGCCAGATCAACGTCGTATTCTCGGCGCTGCCGTATGTGAACGACGGCGGATCGTTCACGCTGACGAGCGGCATTCTGGGCGACGAGCCGATCCCGCAGGGAGCGAGCGCGACGACCGTCAATCTCGCGCTTGAGGGCTTCGTGCGCGGCGCCGCGATCGAACTGCCGCGCGGGCTGCGCATCAACGTGGTGAGTCCGACCGTGCTGACCGAGTCGATGGAGGCTTACGCGCCGTTCTTTCGCGGCTTCGAGCCCGTCAGCGCGCAACGCGCGGCGCTTGCTTATCTGCGCAGTGTGGAAGGGGCGCAGACGGGGCGCGTGTATCGCGTGGGATATTGAACCTCAGTGAATCTCCGGCTCGCCCGAACTATCGGGACTCACGCCGCCGCGCTGCAGGAAGTCGAAATCGCAGCCTTGATCCGCCTGCATCACGTGCGCCTGATGCAGGGCGCCATAGCCGCGCTCGAAGCGCGCAGCGGGTTTGACCCACGCGGCCTTGCGGCGCGCAAGTTCTTCGTCCGATACCAGCAGATTCAGCCTGCGGCGCGGCACGTCCAGCTCGATCAGATCGCCGCTTCGCACCAACGCCAGCGGCCCACCGACGAATGCCTCGGGCGCCACGTGCAGCACGCACGCGCCATAGCTCGTGCCGCTCATCCGCGCGTCAGAGATACGCACCATGTCGCGCACGCCTTTTTGCAGCAGCTTGCGCGGAATCGGCAGTTGACCCCATTCGGGCATGCCCGCGCCTACCGGCCCCGCGTGCTGCAGCACGAGCACGCAGCTTTCGTCGATGTCGAGTGCGTCGTCGTCGATGCGCGCGGCCATGTCGTCGTAGTCGCTGAACACGACCGCACGGCCCGTATGCACGAGCAGATGCGGCTCGGCCGCGCCGGGCTTGATCACGGCGCCGTCGGGCGCGAGATTGCCGCGCAGCACCGCGAGGCTGCTGTCGCGCAGTAGCGGATTCGTGCGGCGGCGGATCACGTCGTCGTTGAAAATGCGCGCGCCGGCAAGGTTCTCGCCGAGCGTGCGGCCGTTCACGGTTTTCTGCGAGCCGTCGATCAGTTCACCCAACTCCGCGAGCAGCCCGCGCAAACCGCCCGCGTAGAAAAAGTCCTCCATCAGATAGGCGCCGGTCGGTCTGATGTTCGCGAGCACGGGCGTGCGGCGCGCGATCTCGTCGAAGCGGTCGAGCGTCAACTCGATGCCCGCGCGCCGTGCAAGCGCGATCATATGCACGACCGAATTGGTCGACCCGGACAGCGCGACACAAGTCGTCACCGCGTTATCGACCGATGCCGCTGTGATCAGGTCCGACGGCTTCAGATCCTCCCACACCATCTCGACGATACGCATGCCGGTTTTCGCGGCCATCTGCGCATGCCGCGAATCGGGCGCGGGAATCGACGCGAAGCCGGGCAGCGTGAAGCCCAGCGCTTCGGCCGCGCTCGTCATCGTCGATGCGGTGCCCATCGTCATGCAGTGACCGGGCGAACGCGCGATGCCACCCTCGACGCCCTGCCAGTCGTCCGGCGTCAGCGTGCCCGCGCGCAGTTCGGCCCAGTAGCGCCATGAGTCGGAGCCCGAGCCGAGCGTCACGCCGTTCCAGTTGCCCCGCAGCATCGGGCCGGCAGGCAGAAAGATGGCGGGCAGATTCATCGAGATCGCGCCCATCAACAAAGCGGGCGTGGTCTTGTCGCAGCCGCCCATCAACACGACGCCGTCGGCGGGATACGAGCGCAGCATCTCCTCGGCTTCCATCGCGAGGAAATTGCGGTACAGCATCGTGGTGGGCTTCTGGAACGGCTCGGACAGCGTCTGCACAGGCAGTTCGATCGGAAAGCCGCCCGCCTGCCAGATGCCGCGTTTCACTTCCTCGACGCGCTGCTTGAAATGCGTGTGGCACGGATTGATCTCGCTCCACGTGTTCAGAATCGCGATGACCGGCTTGCCCGCGTATTCGTCGCGGTTGTAGCCCATCTGCGCGGTGCGCGAGCGGTGTCCGAACGAACGCAGATCGTTCGCGCCGTACCAGCGATGACTACGCAATTCCTCGGGGGTCTTTCTCTTCGTCAACGTCTACTCCACGATTGGCGCCGGCCATGCGTCAGCGCCTCTGTTCTTTCACGCGGGACACGATCTGCGTCGGGCTCACGAATTGTAGTGCGATCAGCACCCAGATCAACGTGATCGCCATATAGATCATCGCCATCGCATCGATCGATTGCGGCGCGCGCACGCCGGTCGAAAACACAGCGTAATACAACGCGACCACCAGCGTTTGCGTGGCCGGACCGGCCGTAAAAAACGTCAGCTCGAACATGCCGATCGTGCGCACCAGCACGAGCAGCCCCGCCGCCAGCATGCCCGGCACGAGCAGCGGCAGCAGCACGTAACGGAAATAGCGGAATGTGTTCGCGCCGAAAATGCGCGCGGCCGCTTCGAGATTCGGATCGATCTGCTCGATGAACGGCGTCATCACGAGAATCACGAACGGCAGCGCCGGTACGAGATTCGCAAGAATCACGCCCGATAGCGTGCCGGCGAGTCCGACCTTGTACATCGCGGTCGCCATCGGAATGCCGTAGGTGACGGGCGGCACCATCAACGGCAGCAGAAAGATCAGCATCGCAAGGCGCTTGCCGCGGAATTGCACGCGCGCGAGCGCATACGCAGCCGGCACGCCGAGCAGCACCGAAAGCAGCACGACCGCGCCGACCACCTGCACGGTCACCCACAGCACGCTCGCGAGCTGGAAGTCGCTCCACGCCTGCGCATACCAGTGCAACGTGAAGCCTTGCGGCAACGCGGTGCCGAACCAGCGCGTCGCGATCGAATTCACCGCGACGGTCGCGATCAGCAGCACGACGTTGATCAGGAAGAACGCCATCACGGCCCACACCAGCGCCTGCCAGATACGGCCTGGCAGGTTCGCGCGCTGACGCGCGTGTTGCGCGGGCTCGCGCGCGCCGTCGCCCGGCTGCGGCGCCGCGGAAGCGGAGGTGGACGCGGTCCAATCGGGCTGCGTCGCGCGACGATCGGTCGTCATCAGCCTTTGCCTCCCGTTACGGGACCACGATAGAACCAGCGGCGCGCGCCGAGCAGCGCGGCGACCACCAGCAGTTGCACGAAGCCCATCACCATCGCGATCGCCGATGCGAGCGAATAGTCGTAGCTCTCGAACGCGGCTTCGGCCGCGGCAATCGACATCACGCGCGTCGGACCCGCGGGCGCGCCGAGCAGCACCGCCGACGGAAACACCGAAAACGCCTGCACGAACGACAGACACGCGGCCATCGTGAGCCCCGGCACGAGCAGCGGCAGATAGATGCGGCGAAACTGCTGCCACGGACTCGCGCCGAGCGTCGCGGCCGCGCTTGCGAGCGTCGGGTCGATGCCGGTCACGTACGACAACGTCAGCAGAAACGCGAACGGAAAGCCCGACACGATCAGCGACAGCAGCACTCCCGTGAAGTTGTGCGTGAGCCGCACCTCTTGCGTGTACAGATGCAGCGCCTGCAACGCCTGCGGCAGCCAGCCGTGCGGACCGAAGTAGGTGAGCATGCCGTCGGCGATCAGCACAGTGCCGAGCGTCACCGGGATCACCAACAGCGTCGTGACGATCTTCTGATACCGCGAGTAGCGGCGCAGCGCGAACGCGACTGGCACCGACACGCCGACGTTGATCAGCGTGGCCGGCACCGACAGCTTCAGCGTGACGAGAATCGTCGGCCACATCGACGTGTCGGTGAAGAACGTCAGATAGTTGGCCCACACGCCGCCGCCGTTCATCGGGCGGAACGACAGCGCCAGACCATACGCGAACGGATAGATGAACAGCGCGACGATAAAGAGCAGCGCGGGCGCGACGAGCCAGGCCTTGGCATCGCGCGGCGCGCGGGACGTGAGCGGGGGGACAAGCGTCGGCGTGTTCATGCGGCCTCGGCGTCGTAGACGAGCACGCACGACGGCCGCACGCGCAGCGTGATGCGCTCGCCCTCCGCGCATTCACCGGTCACGCGCGCCCACACGTCGCCGAACGCGGTCTTCACGCGCAGCAGCGAATCGTGGCCGCCGTACTCGACCGCGTCGATCAGCGCCTCGAACGCGTTGTCGGCGCCGGGCTCGGCGCGCTCCATGTCTTCGGGGCGCAGCGCGACACTCACGCGTTTGCCGTCGAAGCCGGCCATCGGCGTGCCGATGAGCCGCACGCCGTTAGCGCTGACCACGACGCCATCGCCTTGCATGCCCTCCAGCGAGAACTCGGCGACATTGCGATAACCCATGAAGCGCGCGACATGCAGATTGCGCGGCCGCGTATAGACCTCCTTCGGCGTCGCGACCTGCTGCACGACGCCCTCCCTCATCACGACGATGCGATCGGCCATCGACAGCGCTTCGTCCTGATCATGCGTCACGTACAGCGTCGCGCGTTCGAGCTGCGTATGGATGCGGCGAATTTCCGCGCGCATTTCGATGCGCAGCTTCGTATCGAGATTCGACAGCGGCTCGTCCATCAGGATCAGCGGCGGCTCGATCACGATCGCACGCGCGATCGCGACACGCTGCTGCTGGCCACCGGACAATTGGCCGGGCAGCTTGGGCTCATGACCGGTCAGTTGCACCAGTTTCAAGGCCTCGCGTGCACGGCGCGCGATCTCGCTTCTGCCGACGCCGCGCATTTTCAGCCCGAAGCCGACGTTGTCCAGCACGCTCATATGCGGGAACAGCGCGTAGTTCTGGAACACCATGCCGAAGCCGCGCTTTTCCGGCGGCAGCACGTCGATTCGCCGCTCGTCGAGCCAGATGCCGCCGCCGGTGAGCGGCTGCAATCCGGCGATGCAGTTCAGCGCCGTCGATTTGCCACAACCCGACGGCCCCAGCAGCGCGATGAACTCGCCGCGCCGGATCGTCAGATCGAGACCCTGCAGCGCGGCGATCGCGTGGCCTTGCGCGTTGGTGAAACTGCGGCTCACCGAATCGAGCCGCAACTGCTCAAAGTGATGCTTCATGGCGGTTTCCTGATCCGCGTGAGGCGACGGATGTCGCGAGTGCCGCGCGTGCGGTGGGCGCGGCGCATCAGGCAGTTAAGCCGAGGCGCGTGATCGCTGAAGACACGCAGCGCGGCGGTGCCTCACGCCGCGCTGCGTTTCGCCTCGTTTTCCGTCGCAATGGTGAAGGCCTAACGGGTCTTCTGCGCGCCGATGTCGCTATCCCACTTCCTGAAGGCGGCGACCATCGCTGCTGCGTTCAGCGGCAAAGCATGCGGACGATCGGCCAACAGCTTCGCGTATTCGGGCCGGCCATACTTTTGCAGTACCTCCTGGCTATGCGCGGGCGCCTGCTCGACGGAGACGCCCTTGATCGCGGGGCCAGGATAGAAGTAGCCGTCGTCGTAGGTCAGCGCCTGCTGCGCGGGCTCCAGCATGAAGTTCATCATCTTGTACAGCACGTCGAGCTTTTCCTTCGGCACGCCCTTCGGGACCACCATGTAGTGCGCATCGTTGACCCACGTCATGTTGTCGAACGGCTGTACGCGGAATTCGGCCGGCACGATGCCGAGCGCGCGCGGATTGATGTCCCAGCCGGTCACGGTCACGGTCATATCGCGCGTGCCTTCGCCCAGTTCCTTCATCACCGCCGAGGTGCCGCCCGGATAGTACGGTATGCAGTCGTTCAACTGCTTCAGGAACGCCCACGTCTTGTCCCAGCCGTGCACCGGGTCCTGCGGGTCCTTGTCGCCGAGCACGTAGGGCAAGCCCATCAGGAACGTGCGGCCAGGACCGGAATTGGCCGGCCGCGCGTAGATCAGCTTGTCGGGGTGGGCCTTGCACCATTGCAGCAGTTGCTCGGGTGTCTTCGGCGGATCGCTGACCTTGGCCGGGTTGTATTCGAGCAGCGGACCAGCCGGCATATACGCGACCTCGAGCCCGTAGCCTTGCGCGAGATCCTGCATCTTGCGCGGGCCCGGCGCGTACTTGTCGAGCACGCCGGGGAACTGCGCCGCGTTGTCGGGCAGCAGCTTGATCCACAGGTTCTGTTCGATGCCGGCCGCGAGCGCGTCGGTGCCGGTCAAAACAAGGTCGATATCGGAGCGGCCCGCGGCCTGCATCGCCTTGATCTTGCCGGGCAATTGCGGCGCGGGCGCGTTCGTGAACGTGATGTTCGCGACGAGATTCGGATTCTTCGCCTTGAACGCCTCGAAGCCCTTCTGCGTGAGTTGAAGATCGCCGGCCACGTCGACGATATTGATCGTGACCGGATCGGCCGCGTGCGCGGCAAGGGCGAACGCCGCGCTTGCGGCGATACAGACGGATACCAGCTTGAACGACAATCTGTGCGAAACAGTCATTGCGTCTCCTCGCTTCTTGGTATGGAAGCCCGCTGGTCGATGCGTTGCGGGCGGTGTCTTTCTACCAAGGGAACATAGCGAAGCGCAACAGCCGATGTCAAGCAAATAGTCGAGAGCGTGGGTCGGGCGAGAAAATGCTCGCTTTACCTGAAATCCTTGTCGTTCAATGCCCGGCACCGTGGGTTAAGGGCAAACCCGAGCCCTCGCCGCGATAGCAATACATGTTGTCTGGTTAGCGGACAACCGCTCAACCTCCGCGCACGCCCTGCGTATTGACGAACAGCGAATACAACCCGTGGCTCGCCGCCATGAACAGACGGTTGCGATGCCGTCCGCCGAAGCAAACGTTCGCGCAACGCTCTGGCAACGCGATGTGGCCGAGCGGCTCGCCTTGCGGGCTGAACACGCGCACGCCGTCGAGCTCGTCGGTGCCCATGCCCCACCCGCACCACAAGTTGCCATGCGTGTCGACACGAAAACCGTCCGGGGTGCCCGGACCCGCGTCGATCAGCACGCGGTTGTTCGACAGCGTCGTGCCTTTGCCATTGGCCTCGACATCGAAAACGCGGATCTTGCGCGGTTCGCCACGCGATTGGACCACGTACAGCAGCGATTCGTCCGGCGAGAACGCGAGACCGTTCGGGGCGAGCACGTCGTCGATGACCATCGACACCTCGCCCGACTGGCCGTCGATCCGATACACGCACGCCTTCAGCTCGGACTGCTGCTGCTCGCCCTCGTAGAAACCTTCGATGCCGAAGGTCGGGTCGGTAAACCAGATCGAGCCGTCCGATTTGACGACCACGTCGTTCGGCGAATTGAAGCGCTTGCCTTGATAGCGATCGGCGAGCACGGTGATCGAGCCGTCGTACTCGGTGCGCGTCACACGCCGCGTCAGGTGCTCGCAACTGACGAGACGCCCTTCGCGATCGCGCGTATGGCCGTTCGCATTATTCGACGATTGACGGAACGTGCTGACCGCGCCCGTCGTTTCGTCCCAGCGCAGGATGCGGTCGTTCGGAATGTCGCTCCACAGCAGATAGCGGCCATCGCCGAACCACACCGGCCCCTCCGACCAGCGCGTGCCCTGATACAGGCATTCGACCGACGCCGACGCGATGATCAACGACTTGAAGCGCGGATCGAACACGCGGATGGAGGGATCGGGATAGCGTCGGCTGTGATCGGTCATGGGGTTGTCCGCGTGTCGGAGCGGTTCGATTGGATGGGCGCGAACTCGCGCTCGAGAGCGAGCAGCGTGCGCGCGGTCTGCGCGATCTTCGCATGATGCTCGCGCGGTGTCGAACTGAGCAGCGGCTGCAGCGGCCCCATGTCGGCGAGGCCCGTGAACGTGATTGCATCGTGCAGCACGCGGATCAGTGAGATGTCGTTGCGCAGCGTTTCGAGCGGCATGAACGCATCGTACAGACGTTGGGCGGTGTCGTGATCGGCGCTCCGGCCGCTTTGCACCGCGCGCAGCAGCGCCATTACCATGCTCGGCGCGATACAGCCGCTTCCGGTCGTCCACGCTGCGAGTCCGAACTCGCGCAGATGTACGAGCGCCGGCCGCTCGCCCATCCCCGATACGATCTTCGCGGCCGGCACGCGTTGCAGCAGCCGGCGCAGATACGGATCGTCAGCGGGGTTGTCGCGCGGGATCGCATATTTGACCGCGCTCAGCGTCCCACGCTCGACGAGCCGCGCGAGCGTATCGACAGCGACGTAGTTTTCGCTCTTGATATACAGCGTGAGCGGCATGCCGGCCGTGTCGGCGATCCGCGTGAGGCCCGTCTCGACGCCCTCGGACGTCGTGAAGCCGGCGAGCGGCAGCACCATCGCGGTGCGGTAACGCGTCTGCGCGAGGATGCGCGCCTGATCGAGCATCTTGCCGTAGTCGGGACCTAGCGCCGGAATCACGCGTGTCCCGGGACCCGCGGCCTCGGCGAGCAGGTCCAGCAACTCGCGGTATTCGCTGACCGCGACGTGATAGAGGTTCGCATTGCCGCCATACAGTAGCGTGCGTACGCCGCCCGCTTCGATATGGCGGATCAGCGCGAGATTCTGGGCAGGGTCGAGCGTGTAGTCGGCCCGGCGCGCGAGCGGCGGCACGGCCATGACCGACGCGGCGAACTCGCCGTCGCGGAGCGGTGATTCGTTCATGATGGTTGACGCGGAAACGCGCTAGGCGGAGGTTTCACGGTAGCATCCGCATCACAATGTTGTCAAACAACTTGCGCGTAACGATCGCCCAGCATGCCGCCGGCGGCGAATTGCGCGGGTGGCGGTCACGAAATTTCCTTTTGTATAACAATGGAGCGGGCCCGCAGCCCATGTGGAATCGGCGCAGCCTTTTTTTGGCAACAAGGACGCGGCGAGCAATAACCCGCTTTCCGAGATAATCGAGTAAATACGATTTATTCTGAAGGGCGACGAAATAATGCTGTCAACGAAACATATTAAAATATGTCACCGGATGCCGATTAGCCGCGCTGCTCACCCGGGAAGCCCGGCCGGGCTAAAGAACTATTTCAATCAGGATAATAATAAGCGACACCGGCGTTGCTATCACGTGGCGGTTATCGTTTCCCCCGCAGAGCACCGGCGCATTGCGTTCGAGTTTTTAGTGATAGATTGTGCGGGCCAAAAGAGCGGACCGAAGTTTGTCTGCCAATAACCGCGAAGAGATATTTGCGAGCCTGAGAGAGCCAAAATTGTCGCTACACTTTATCGAGCAGATGGCACCGCTACTGGACGCCGCCGACGAGGCGGAATGGTTCGGCGTGATCACGGGCTTAGCCGAAACGTGGGGCTTCGACAAGATTCTGGTCGCGATGCTGCCGCGGCCAACCATGCGTCTCGAGGATGCTTACCTGCGCAGCACTTACGCATCGGCATGGCGCCAGACGTACGACGAGCAAGGCATGGTGCATATCGACCCGACGGTCGCACACTGCCTGTCACGCTCATCGCCGCTGGTCTGGACGCCCGAGATTTTCGCCAGCCCGGCGCAGCGATCCCTGTATGAGGAAGCTCGCTCGTACGGCCTCGGCGCGGGCGTGACGCTGCCAATTCATGGGCCGAATCAGGAAGCCGGCATGATGTGCTTCGTCAATGACGACAAGCCGTCAGACGGGTTCAGGCGCCATGTGAATGCCGCGTTGCCGAACCTCGTGCTGTTGCGCGACCTCGTGATCGACACCAGCAAACAGCATCTGAATTCACATGCGCAGACCTTGATGCCGAAGCTCACGCCGCGCGAGCGAGAATGCCTGAAATGGACCGCACGCGGCAAATCCACGTGGGAGATATCTCACATCCTGAGTTGCTCGGAAGCGGTGGTGAACTTCCATATGAAAAACATCAGGGCGAAATTCGGCGTGAATTCGCGGCGTGCGGCAGCCGTGATCGCGGCGCAGCTTGGGCTTATTGACCCGGGTTGAGCAGCGCGGCCGCGTCGCGGCTGTACATCACACGCTCGGCGCGACCCAGATCGGCGTCCGACACGGTCTTCGTGAAGTACAGACCCAGCAGGATCGACACCGGCGCCGGGATCTCCGCGCCCGACTCGAAGCGACTGCCGCGCGATTGCGTGACGCCGAAGCGAGCCCAGAAACGGCGCTGGCTCTCTTTTTTCTTCTTCCGGTAGGCAATGATCAGAACGCGATCCACTGCCGAAGAGACCTCCGAAGAACGCGCCTGGAGGTGGGTTTGCGGTTGCCAGTGATTGTCGAGGAGTTCCATTTTGGACCCTTGTAGGTTGGGGGCGAAGACGTGTCTGAATTCTGATATACCCGATAAGCATCCACACCTATCCAGGTAGGTAGGTGGCGCAAAGATTCAGAATGCATAAGTTTTCCTGCGTATCTGGCAGTCCCCCAACGCGTACAGGAGAACGTCATGCAAACCACGATCCGAATTGGACTCCGGCAGGAATTCGACAACGAACTGATCAACGAGATGTACCGCTTGCGCGCCCGTGTCTTTCACGGCCGGCTCGGCTGGGAAATTCCGACCATCGCGGGAATGGAGATAGACGGCTACGACGCGCTCGGGCCGTACTACATGCTGATTCAGGGCGAAGACGAACGGTTGCGCGGCTGTTGGCGCCTGATGCCGACTGAAGGTCCGAACATGCTGAAAGACACCTTCCCGCAGCTACTGCATGGCGCGGCCGCGCCGGTCGGGCGACATATCTGGGAACTGAGCCGCTGGGCGATCGAAACCGGCGGTGAGGAACAGTCGTTTGGTTTCACGGATATGACAATCCGCGCAATTCAGGAAGTGATGCGCTTCGCGCAGCGCATGGGCATCACGCATTACGTCACGGTGACCACCACGCCGATCGAGAGGATGCTGCGCCGAGCCGGCCTCGACATCAGCCGGCTCGGGCCGCCGCTGCAGATTGGCGGCGAGCGGGCCGTCGCGCTCGACGTCGCGGTAAGCGCGAAAACGCTGACCTCGCTGTTCGGGCCAGTCGCCGTCGCTGCCTGAGCCTCGCCGAAGCGCGGCCTGGCAAAAGTCGCGACGCCTTCACCCGCGCGCGCGGACTCAGGAACCGAACATCCGTTCCAGCGCGTTCTCGAGATGCGCGCGCATTGCGGCGCCCGCGCCCGCCGCGTCCTTGCGGCGGATTGCGTCGAGCACCGCCATGTGTTCGGCCTGCACCAGCTGCTGCCTCTCCACCGTCTTGACGAGCGACAGATTGCGCGACAGGTTCATGCTGAACAGGATCTGTTCCTCGATGAACGACATCACCGTAATGAAAAACGGATTCTTCGACGCGCGCGCGACCGCCTGATGAAACAGGAAGTCGTCCTTCGCGCCGATCCCCTGCGCCTCGATGATGCGCTCGAGCTCGTCCCACGCGTGCTGGATCGCGGCGATGTCGTCGGCGTCGGCCTTCAACGCTGCCTGCGCGGCCGCGCCCGCCTCGGTCACGATGCGAAACTCATAGCAGCGTCGGATATCGGACAGTGTTTCGAGCGGCGCGAAGCGGCGTACGTCCGGATCGGGGCGCCGCGCGACGGTCGTGCCAGAGCCGTGCCGCGTCGAGATGATGCCGTCGGCCCGCAATCGCGCGAGCGCTTCGCGCACGGTCGGTCGGGACGTGGCAAAACGCTCCGCCAGCGCGTGTTCGGTCGGCAATCGCTCGCCTTCCTTGTACTCGCCTTCGAGGATGCGGTTGAGAATGTCGCCGTAGATCTGGTCGGGTAAGCCCTTAGTTTTTCGATCGTTCATCAGCGGACTGGCCAGCTTGTCTGAATATGGCTTGATTGTAAGGCCAACCCTGTTTCGGCTTCAGCAAAGTTTTACGGGTTGTAAGCATGCTAGGCCGCTTCGCGCACGCCGCCGCGCACGCCATTTTGTCCGCACCGCGCCGGAATATCTGGCAAGCGTTTGATTTACATCCTGGTCCGGTGCATCTTTTCCGGCAATCATCTAAGCTTTATTGCTATAAAAGATCAATAAACCTGCCGCGGCTAGCAATGTGGCAGATGCATTCTTGACGCGGAGCCGACATGTACACACGCATCCTTGTAGCGGTCGACGGCAGCAATACCTCGCGCCGTGCGTTTGAAGCGGCGCTCGATCTCGCCAGATCGAATGGCGCGGTGTTGCGGCCATTTTATGTCGTCGAAAACACGCCAATGTACTTCGAGGCGCCCGGCTACGACCCGTCGATCCTGCGCAACCGCCTGATCGAGGAAGGCCAGGAGCTGCGTGCCGAGTTTTCGAAAGTGATGGCCGAGCAAGGTGTGAAGGGCGACCCGGCGGTCTCCGAGGCTTCGTCGCTCGGCGATGTCGCCGAGATCGTGCTGCAGGCCGCCGCCGAATTCAACGCCGACCTGCTCGTGATGGGCACGCACGGCCGGCGTGGCTTTCAGCGGCTGATTCTCGGCAGCGTCGCGGAACGCTGCGTGCGCCAGGCCACTCTTCCGGTTCTGCTGGTACCGTCCGCCGCGGGCACCGACAAGAAACCCGCCTGACTCTTTCATCAAGCGCGGGGCGGCACGCCATGCGCGGCCCTGCCGGAATCGAGCCACGCTACCCGTCGACGGGCGAGGTCGATATAGGCCGCGGCGGCTCACCTTCTCACCTTTGTCAGAGCACCGCCGTTGCTAGGACTGCCGGGCAGCGAACGCGTCACTTTGCCGCCAGTTGCGGGTCATAGCGGGTGGGACAATTTCACCACTACCAATAATCGCGCGCAGAACATGCTGAATCCCACTGCTGCTACCCCTTCCTCGGCCCGCTCCGCCGGCAACCGCGAGGCCGTGGCGGCACGCGCAGCCGCACGTACCGCCGCGCGCTGCTCCAGCTGTTCGATGCGTCAGATCTGCATGCCGCAGGGCCTGTCGGCGGAGGAACTGCCGAAGCTCGAAACGCTGATCTGTTCGGCGCGCTCGGTGCCGCGCGGCGAAGCGCTGTATCGCAGCGGCGACCGCTTCGACAATATCTACGCGTTGCGCTCCGGCTCGATGAAGACCGTGATGATCCACCGCGACGGCCGCGAGCAGGTCACCGGGCTGCGTCTCGCCGGCGAGCCGCTCGGGCTCGACGGCATCAGCGCGGACCTCCATGCGTGCAGCGCCGTCGCGCTGGAAGACAGCACGGTGTGCATCGTTCCATATAGCGCGCTGAAGCTGCTATGTCGCGAAATCAGTTCGATCCAGGAACGCATGCACAAGCTACTGGGCGCGCAGATCGTCAGCGAAGCCGCGCAGATGATGGTGCTCGGCTCGCTGTCCGCCGACGAACGCGTCGCCGCCTTTCTGCTGGACGTGTCACAGCGCAATGCGCAGCGCGGCTACTCGTGGTCGGAGTTCAATCTGCGTATGACGCGCGAGGACATGGGCAGCTACCTCGGCATGACGCTCGAAACGGTCAGCCGCACCCTGTCAAGATTTCAAAAACGCGGCCTGATTGACACGCGGGGCAAGCACATTCGCATCGTCGATCTCGAAGGCTTGCGGCAGATCTAGCGGCCGGAGTGGCCTGGACGGTCGCGCTGTTCGTCTTGGCACGCCGCCTGCGAGCGGGTAGAGTTTTCAGACCGTCCCCCCAGGACAACCGTGTTGCATGGAGACCCGGCCCCAATGAATCGCGACCCTGTCCCGCATCATCCGCTCGTGCAGCGCCTGCTCGACGCGCGTCAAGTCACCGACGACCTGTTTGCGATCGTCAAACCCGACTACCTCTATGAACGGCCAATCCGCGAGCGTCACCGCGTCGTGTTCTACATCGGCCATCTCGAAGCGTTCGATCGCAATCTGCTCGACCGGCGTCTGTTCGATCTGCCGGCTTTCGCGCCGGAACTCGACCAGCTGTTCGCCTTCGGCATCGATCCGGTCGACGGCGGCTTTCCCACCGATCAACCCGGCGATTGGCCGTCGCTCGACGCCGTGCGCGAGTATGCAACGCGCGCGCGCCGGCAGATCGACACCGCGCTCGACGAACTCGGCAACCCGGCGCACGACGAGGCGGCCGTGCAGCTGCTGAACGTCGCGATCGAGCATCGGTTGATGCATGCGGAAACGCTCGCGTACATGCTCCATCAGTTGCCACTCGCGCAGAAGAACACCGCGTTGCGCGAGCCGGTGGTGACGAGCGAGGAGCGGCGCGACGCGTTGTCGTCGATGGTTAGCGTGCCGGCCGGCACGGCCGTGCTCGGCATGCCGCGCGAGGCCGGCCGCTTCGGCTGGGATAATGAGTTCGGCGAAATGAGCGTGGACGTGCCCGCGTTCGAGATCGATCGATACATGGTCACGAACGGTGCGTTCCTCGAGTTCATCGGAGACGGCGGTTATCGCGAGCCGAAGTGGTGGTCGTCGAAGGACTGGGCGTGGAAGGAAGCGGAGCACATCGAGCATCCCGCCGGCTGGTCGCAACGCACGGCGCAAGACCGTCGCCCCGCATGGACGCTGCGCACGATGTTCGACAACGTGCCCTTGCCGCTCGACTGGCCCGTCTACGTGAGCCACGCCGAAGCGAGCGCCTACGCGCGCTGGGCCGGCAAAACCCTGCCGACCGAGGCGCAATGGCAACGCGCGGCGCACGGTGCGCCGCAAGGGGCATCGGGGAACTTCGATTTCCGCAGTTGGGATCCACGGCCCGTCGACGCACATCCGGACAACGTCAGCACGTTCGGCACGGAAGGTCAGTTCGGCAACGGCTGGGAATGGACCTCGACGCTTTTCGAAGCGCTGCCGGGCTTCGAAGCGTTTCCGTTCTATCCTGGCTATTCGGCCAACTTCTTCGATGGGCAGCACTACGTGCTGAAGGGCGGCTCGGCGCGTACCGCGCTGTGCATGCTGCGGCCCGAATTTCGCAACTGGTTTCAGCCGCATTATCAGTATGTGTATGCCGGGTTTCGGTGTGTGCGTGGTTTGACAAGTTAAGCAAAAAATGACTGAATGATCATCTTTCGCTTAAGACGATGTTTCAAAAAGAGCTACGGCTACTGTTAAGGAAGGTCTGCACAACCCGCTTTTCACGCGTTATTTTTCACATCCAGCGCAGCCTCTGCGTTCAGATATTTTTTGGTGAGTTGATCGCCGTTTTTTTCGCGCGCCGGAGCTCTTCAACCAGACATACGACCCTTATCGACCCGGTGTTTCAAGCTTTGCGCAAAGCTCTACGCGCCATCCATAGATTGCCCAAAGCAAACAGCGTGGTGATCTGGGCGGTGTTCTTCATCAAACCACGATAGCGGGTCTTCATGTAACCGAACGCCGCTTAAGGATGCGAAACGGGTGTTCGACCTTGGCTCGAATACTCGCCTTCAGGCGTTCGATTTGATCGTATATCGCGTCCAACGAATCACTCATATCCAGTTTCCTGCGCTTTGCCGGTCGCATTGCAACATGCCAACGAACCGCGCCTGCCTCACAGCGCTTTTCGATACCCTGATATCCGGCGTCCGCGTACACGTCCGTTTCTTTACCATGTAGCAACGCCTGGGCTACGTTGATGTCGTGAACGTTGGCCGCCGTTCCAATGACCGTATGGACCAGGCCCGACTCGGCGTCCACGCCGATATGCATCTTCATCCCGAAGTACCAGTTGCCACCTTTCTGGACTCGCCCCTGCATAACCGGACACGCGGTCACGCTTAGGTTAGTGAATTTGCTTGCTGGCGAAACTCGCGTGGCGAGCGGTATTTCAGAGCGCTGTGCGGATGCGATTCGTTGTAGTGGTCGAACGCGATGGCCAGGTTTTGCAGCGCCGTCCTGGCGTCAGGCTTGGGCATCCACGAGACATAATCGCGCTTCATCGTTTTGACGAAGCTCTCGGCCATCCCGTTGCTCTGCGGACTTCTGACGGGTGTCGTGACGGGCTTCAGGCCGATTGCCCGCGAGAACGTCAGCGTCTCATCGGCAATGTAGCAGGAACCGTTGTCACTAAGCCACTCGATTTCATTGTCGGTTCTCAGCGCTCCGTGGAAGCGGTTCTCGACGGCCTGAAGCATCACGTCACGCACCATGTCACCGGTGTAGCCGCCCGTGCTCGCCACCCAGCTCATGGCCTCGCGGTCGCAGCAGTCCAATGCAAAGACGACGCGCAATGGCGCACCATCGTCACAACGGAATTCGAAGCCGTCCGAGCACCAGCGCGCATTACTTCGCTCCACCGCGACCTTGCCGTCGTGCCGGCGTGCGGACTGGGCATGACAAGGCCGGCGCTCGAGTAGCAGGCCGTAGGTACGCATGACCCGATAAACCCGTTTTGCATTAACGCGAGGTTGGGCCTGCGCGTCCCGGCTTCGCCGCAGCAGCGCCCACACACGCCGGTAGCCGTAGGTGGGCAGCTCGGCAACCAGCCCCCGAAGCTCGGTGACCAGCGGCATGTCGTCCAGGGCTGGCGTCTTGCGCTGGTCGACCCACTTGGCGGGGCGCTTCGATTTGACCGCAAGATTAGAGCGCGACACACCCAGGACTTCACAGACCGTCTTCATCGGTCGTCCCCCGGCAGCAATGGTGAGCGCGCAATCAATTTTTTTGCCCGGCCGTACTCCACTGCTTCGCGGAGGATTTCCACTTCCATGGTCTTCTTGCCCAGCAGCCGCTGGAGTTCGCGAATCTGCTTCGTCGCTTCGACCAGGTCGGAGGCTGGCACCACCTGTTCGCCGGCACTCACGGCTGACAGGCTGCCATCCTGATACAGCTTGCGCCAGGCGAACACCTGGTTCGCATTCACCTGATGGCGACGGGCTACCCCGGAAACGCTCGCTCCGGGTTCGAAGGTCTCACGCACTATCGCGAGTTTCTCCTCGACAGAGCGGCGCCGGCGCTGTTCCGGCTGGGTCAGAACCTCAACGGGTTCTACATGGGAGCTAGGCTTAAACATAGGCGGAAGACTACCTTAAAGTTTAAGCGTTACCTCGTGTCCGGTTTTCGACGGGGCCGTTCCACTTTCTGCGTTGATTGCATTGCCGGATCACGTGTGCCGGAGCCATTTTTTGTCGAACTGGGTGCGGCAATCAGAGTGGCGTCGACTGCCGATCCAGTCTTGAGCATCAGGCCTTTCTCCGTCAGGATTTCATTGACCAGCGCCAGCATTTGCACTGCCAGTCCGTGCGTTTCCAGCAGATGGCGGAACCGGAGAATCGTGCTTTCATCCGGCAAGCGAACCATCCCGCCGTCGAGACCCGCGAACTCGCGATAAAGCGGCACGTCATAGAGTGCCTCTTCCATTGCAGGGTCTGACAGACCGAACCATTGCTGCATGAAATGAATCTGCAACATCGTCGCAATCGGGAACGGCGGCCGACCGGTTTTGCCCGTGGGATAGTGCGGCTCGATCAGCGCAATCAGCTTCAACCAGGGCACAACACGCCGCATCTCATCGAGAAATTCCCGTTTGCGCGTGCGCTTCGTTGACAGATCCAGACCAAGACCAAGTTGCGCCATCACACTGCTCCTCGCCTAATTCGCTCTGTTTCCAGGATAGCTCAGCAGCAACGCAATGCCAGGACTTTTGCAGACCTTCCTTAACTCAAACGCAAAGCTGTTAACCTCGACCGTTGTGACGAGCGGAGCGAGGAGATGGCCAGGCAAATCATCGACGACGAATTGTGGGCATTGATCGAACCACTTCTACCGCCAGCAAGGCCGAGACGCTTCCGGTATCCAGGGCGCAAGCCCGTGGCCAATCGGGCCGCGCTGACCGGGATACTGTTCGTGCTCAAAAGCGGCATTCGCTGGAGCGATCTGCCCGCCGAAATGGGTTGCGGATCGGGTATCAGTTGCTGGCGGCGCTTGCGCGACTGGCAACAGGCCGGCGTCTGGGATCGGCTCCACGAGATCCTGCTCGCAAAGTTGCGTGCCGCCGACCAGATCGACTTTTCTCGCGTCGTCATCGATTCCACTTCTGTTCGAGCGGTTGGGGCGGGCGAAAAACTGGACCGAACCCCACCGATCGTGCGCGACCCGGTTCCAAACATCACGTCGCCACCGACGCCAACGGTACGCCGCTCGCGGTCATCCTGACTGGCGCGAACCGCAACGACATCACGCAACTGCTTCCACTGGTCGATGCGATCCCGCCGGTTCGTGGCTTGCGCGGTCGACCACTTCGCAAACCGGCCCGAATCTATGCGGATCGCGCTTACGACCACGACAAGTATCGCCGGCCCTTGCACGCTGTCGGCATCCCCACATCGATCGCCCGGCGTGGCGAACCCCATGGCAGCGGTCTGGGTAAGGTCCGTTGGGTCGTCGAGCGAACCAATGCGTGGCTGCATGGATTTCGCCGCCTTCGTACTCGATATGAGCGTCGTGCCGACATCCATGAAGGGCTCCTTAAACTCGCCTGTTGCCTGATCTGCTGGCGAACACTTCAGCGCTCGGACGACTCTTTTTGAAACATTCTCTAAGTGCAACCAGGAACCAACTATTGCTTTAACGGCTGGCGCGGCCACGATTTCTTAAACTCACTTTGGCACGAATCCGCTCGCCTCATGCTTGCCACCATATCGATAGACCGAAATATCTCTCAATACTGTCCTTGTTGAAAGTGAGCCCGATTTGTTCCAGATAATAAGCGGCCTCCCGCATGATGCGACCGGTTGCGAGTAGTCGACGCCAGCCATTTTTCCTCAAACGCTCCCTGTATGTCGCAGCCACCCCCGCACATTCACGAGGAAAATGTTCTCGTAACCATACATCGGAAGCACCGGTCCGTGCTGCCAGCTCCGTGATTGTCAACATAGGATCAGATGAGACTAGCTTCTCGATTTCGCCCTTCGAAACGCCTTTCGTATGCGGTTTAATCGACCACCGCTCCTGCACGACATATGCCCCTCTAACTGTCGAAGCAATGGTGTCCTCATCATGCAACACATCCAGTACATCTGCGCCCGCGGAACTGCAGACAGCAAGTAGATGCTGCAGTCCAAACCGCGCGTCGGGTCTAAGTTAGACCCGCTCCGGCTAGTCAATCCCCTTCGAAGCAGCCGTTCAACGTTTCACATGAGTCGCGTGCGCGGCTTGTCCGCGACTCGCCGCTCGATGAAGCGATGAAGAAGAAATCGGATTGCCGTACGTGGAACCGGCGAGCGGCGTGGTGCCGCCTGTTCCCGGAGAGCGTTGCCTAGTTCAAGACAAGCCCTCCGCAGCCCATTATGAGATCGCGGAATTCTCAATCCGCTCCGTGGGATCTTCCCGATCAACGTACAAAGGCCGGTCTGGACGAACTCGGTAAACAGTGTGCGTGAGGAGCAACCGGTGAAGCTCGTTACGTACCTGCCAATCCGGCCGCTGAACTCATACGGTGCCAGTCGCAAGGCGAAGTTACTTCAGGTGAATGAGGACTGATCCCTCCGATATTTCCGGCGCGGCCGCGCCCGTGTTTCCGGCGTTTTTCGCGATCCAGTCCTTCGCCTTTTGCACGCTTTCATCAATGCCTGCCTTGTCCTGGCAAACAGTTACCGAGAATCCGCCATCGCCGCTGCGTGCGAGGGTGTAGCCGACAAAGCCTTTGACCGAACGCAGCAGTTCTTCGACGTCAGTCGCTCGTTTCTCCAGCAGATCGAATAATTCCTTTGCACCCTTTCCGGAATATGTCCTTATAACAGTTTGCATGATTGGATCCTCCTGTTTGATGGACCAACGAGACGAGCACGCCGCACAAAATAATGTGGAGGCTCGATCTGCTCTTTCCGACAGCGTGGAGTGCGTGCAACTAATTGAGAAGGCCGCCCAACTGATATCCGCGACCCTTACCTATCAGTGTAGTAACTGTGCCGTCGTAGTAAACGTGGGAAGCGATGCAAAATCTTGGTGCCTTCAGCCGACGCCCGCAAACGGCCGTTTACTGCACTATGCGCGCGGCCACACCCCGAACCTCGCAGGGCAGCGGTCGGCAGCCCTCGACTTGCTCCGCAGTGAAATTCGTTGGTGTCGGTGGCGCAAAAGATGTGCCTACGGGCGCTACTTGATCGGCAGACGCCGCCTGAAATGTATCGGGACGTGCGCAGTATCGAGCGCGTCGCACATCAACTCGAAGTCGGCATTGTCGGCATCAACGAAGGTGCACCCGCAAGCGAGGCTCGCTCACCCGAATCCCTTGGGGATTACCAGACCCGTGCCGATTGCAGTCGAATCGCATAGTCGAGATGCAAGATGAAAATCACGCGCGCTCTGACGAGCAGCGCCTTCAGTTCCGCGTTCTTCGCGGCGGGAAGCAGCGTGTTGTCCACCGCATGAACCAATTGCTGGTGATATGCGATCTCTTGATAGAGGTAGTCTCCGTCGAACGCATACCCATCGGCCGCATTCAACCTGGCGAGGTTGTCATCCCCTTCGTTCCGAAACGCCTCGCTCATCCTACTATTTTCGGGGTAGAGCATCAGCCTCTGCGTCAATTCGACGGCTGACTGATTCAAGGCCCTGTGTTCTGCGATCATTTGTCCAGCGAAATTCTGGATGCTTCTTCTCTGGCTTCGGCTTAGCGCGAGGTTGCCCGCCTCGATTTCGGCTCGATTCGCGACCATGAGGATGGCGGCGATTTGCTGGTCAGTGTGTTGCGCGTGTACGTCATACATGCGCAGCGACAATGCAGCGAGTAACACCAGCGCGGCGGCTTTGCGGCTCGGGATCATCTTTCGCCTCCGGTTCGAACCATTGAACGGACACGTCTGCTGCGGTACTGCATTGACCGGTTGAATCCGCCACCCGCTCCAGCCGTTCATCTTTCCCTGAAGCGGACGCTAACGGTCAACGACGGCCAGCGGGTGCAGGCCGTTGGCCGTCCGACTGAGCGGGGGCAAGCCCGCGACTCGGCGGCAATGCCAGGACACTGACCACCTCAAAAGAGCACAGTGTCTCGGGTTCACTCGCCGTGAAAGCAACATAACCCTCCGGATGTCACTTACTTTTCAGTCCGTCTCGCCAGGCGATCGCTTCGAGTTCGACCCGGACTGCGTCCTCGACGGCAACTACGGGGTGCGCCCGAAATTCAAATGCCGGGAATGTCGAGCAAACTTTGTGAACCGCCAATGGATCGTCGCAGTCAACCAACATGTGCCCACCCCACTCTCCCACGCGCACCACGAAGAACTCGATCTTGAAGTTGTCTGGCGCCTTCCACTGACTAAATACATCAAGGATTCGCTTCTGGGCATTCTCGTACTCTACAGGCGAACCTTGCGTGCGTTCGAACCAGCTAATTACGTACTTCATTGCCATCCTCCTTTAGAACATTGATGTCGACAGAACGCTTGCCGTATGGACGGCCTAGCGAATCAGCAAGCGACAACTGGAGCAGCGGCGACGAATGCCCATTGCCTTTTGCCCTTCTTATGCACCGCTTGAAAGCGGCCAATGAGGGTCGTTTTACGTGTTCAGAACCGGACGCCAACGACGATGACTAGCGACGGCGGCCCCGAACCGTGACGGCGTTGGTGATCGCCATGATTCCAGCTTAGCTCATCGCCAAAGACATTCGATGGAAATGTAACTGCGAGCGGCAGTTAATGGCTGGAGTCGCCTCAGCCGGATCTTGAGGCGTGGGCCGCGCCTCACAGCGATCTAGCGCTTCTGTCTGAGCAAGTCAAATTGGCGCTGTTGTCTCAGCGAATTCAGTTAGCGCTGCTGCCTCAGCAAATCCATGTCGCGCTGTTGTTTCAGTAATTGGAGTTGTTCGTTCTGGAGTTCGATCTGTTGCTTCTGCGCTTCCAATTGTCCTCTATAGGCCACCATGCTTTGGTCAGCCAGCGCTTCCTGCGGGTAAGTCTGCGCGTAGGCGAGGGAACAGCCAGCCGCCAATGTCGCAGCAACGATAAGTGCTTTCATGATGCCCCTCGCACGGATGCTCCTTTGAAATATCTTAGGCCGGAAAGGCCGGGCATCGGCGGGACCGACGTGGCTATCGGCGTCGTGCCTGGATCGGTGATTGCGTATGTTGAGCGAGCGGCGTGCTTTTCGCAGTGGCAACGAGAGGCCGGGATCGGACCCGTACCAGCCGTTCGGATTGACGGGACGTCAACGGCTGCTTCCCGAGGTACTACAGTCATTCCTTTCCTGTGCTCATTGGTGGCGCGCAGGGTCTTCGCTGAGCAACTCGAACGGTCGCACGGGATTGTTCGCATGCGTCGCGGAACTAACACACTCCGCGGCCCGCATTGCGCCCGATCGAGGCAATGACTGATCACTGAACTGCGATCCAACCACTCGTGCCATAGCTGCAGAAGGATTCGCAGCTTCCGCCGTCGCACTCCCGCGGACCGGTGATCAATCGCGTTTCGATTCATGCAAGGCGCGGCACAACTCGCGCGTGCAACCACGAAAGCATGCGTGTGGTTGTCCGCGCGAATCGCGTTTAATGATCGACTGCCTGCACCGACAGGATGCCCGTCTGCCCATAAAACTCCTGCAGCACGAACGCTTCAATCCATCCGAAGTGCCAATCCACCTAAGCGAAGGAGACCATCATGAGCAATGCAGCAACGACGCTTGAAGTCCGCATGACGATCGAGGACCATATCGCGATCATCTCGGTCGACAATACGGCCAAGAAGAACGCCTTCACCCCGGAGATGATGCAGCAGCTCTCGCAGCGGCTGACCGAGTTCGACGACGACAACAACCTGTGGGTGGCAGTTCTCGACCCCGCCGGCGAACACACCACTGCCGGCCTCGACATGCCTAAGTTCTTCGGCCCGACCGCCACGGCAAAGCCGATCCCCGACGACCAGGTCGATCCCTTCGGTCTGGGCAAACGCTGCCGCAAGCCGGTGATCTCGGTGGTCCATGGTATTACCTATACGATCGGCCTCGAGCAGATGCTGGCCTCGGACATCGTGATTGCAGCCGACACCGCTCGCTTCTGCCAGATGGAATCGAAAACGCGGCATCGCACCGCTGGGTGGCGCGCACTACCGTTACCTCACCCGCACGGGCTGGGGCAATGCGATGTATCACCTGTTCCTGTGTGACGAATTCTCCGCCGCGGAGGCATACCGCTGCGGCTTCGTCCAGGAAGTGCATCCATACGGGCGGCACCGCGAGCGCGCGATGGAGATCGCCCGGGCGATCTGCAAGGTCGCGCCGATCGGCCTGCGTGCGACCAAGGCGGCGGCTCTGACCTATATCGAACACGGCGAGCAGGCAGCGATTGCCGTCATCCCGAAGATTCAAGAGGAGGTCTTCGCGTCGGAGGACTTCAGGGAAGGGATCCAGTCCTTTGTTGAGCGTCGCGAGGCCCGCTTCACGGGGCGTTGATCCTACCGGTTCAAACGTGAATTGCCACTGGATTCGGTCCTGCGGCATCACGTGGAAACTGGCGCGGCTCAATGGCATTGCCGGCCGAGTTCTGACGGGTATCCCTGGGTACCACTATCCATCCATTCAAAAGAGATTCGCAATGAAGACGCAGATCACGGAGTTGTTCGGCATCGAGCATCCCATCATCCAAGGCGGCATGCACTACGTGGGATTCGCGGAACTGGCTGCAGCGGTGTCCAATGCGGGCGGCCTGGGCATCATTACGGCGCTGACACAGCCCAGCCCGGAGGCGCTTGCGGGCGAGATCCGGCGCTGCCGGGACATGACCGACAAGCCGTTCGGCGTCAACCTGACTTTCCTTCCGGCACGCAATCCGCCGGATTACCCCGGCTACGTGCGCGCGATCATCGATGGCGGCATGAAAATCGTCGAGACCGCTGGGAACAATCCGCAGAAGTGGCTGCCCATGCTGCAGGAAGCCGGCATCAAGGTGATTCACAAATGCACATCGGTGCGGCATGCACTGAAGGCCGAGAGCATCGGCTGCGATGCGGTCAGCGTGGACGGCTTTGAATGCGGGGGCCATCCCGGCGAGGACGATGTCCCCAACTTCATCCTGCTGCCCCGTGCCGCGGACGAGCTCAGGGTCCCGTTCGTCGCCTCGGGCGGCATGGCTGATGGTCGCTCGCTTGTGGCGGCACTTGCCATGGGCGCGGGCGGTATCAACATGGGCACGCGCTTCGTGGCGACCCACGAAGCGCCGATCCACCAGAAGGTCAAGCAGGCCATCGTCGCGGCAACGGAACTGGATACGCGGCTCGTAATGCGCCTGCTGCGCAATACCGAACGCGTGCTGAACAACGCTGGGGTCGAGCGCCTGCTGGAAAAGGAAAGGCGACTCGGCGCCGACATCGCCTTCTCGGACATTGCGGACGAGGTAGGTGGCGTCTATCCGCGTGTCATGAGGGATGGCGACCTGGACGCCGGTCCACCGAATCACTCAGATCCAGTTTCCTGCGCTTTGCCGATCGCATCGCAACATGCCAACGAACCGCGTCAGCCTCACAACGCTTTTCGATACCCTGATATCCGGCGTCCGCGTACACATCCGTTTCTTTACCATGGAGCAACGCCAGGGCTACGTTGATGTCGTGAACATTGGCCGCCGTTCCAATGACGGGCGTTGCCGCAAGCGCTTCATCCAGCGCATCTCCAAACCGGATGTCTCCGGCGTCGCGCGATTCGCGGTAGCCGTGAGCAACGCGGGATCGACGAACGCACTCGAGCCCCCCGCGCCGGGCGCAAAACGACTGCCTTCCTCGTTCGCCCACGCGACGACCTCGACAGAACGCCACTTCCTGTCTTTGCAATCGTCTCTTGGAGTGGCTTTCCCAACGGAATGAACGTCGTTCAAGAGACTTGCACGAAGCGATTAATGTGCCATTGAATTCATGCCTCGCTCCGCACAGTTTCATCGCAACATGCACCGATTTCGCACGGCGACGTGCACTGCAGAGTCGCAGCAGCACCAAGGTTGCGCACCAACGCATCCCATGCGAGTCCACCGAGAAAAAACTTTTTTGACGAGGACAGCTTCCGATTTTTGATTGTGCATTATGCATTGCAGCAACTACTTCACCAGTACGAGACCTTGCGAGGAACGACATGAAGGGATCGAACGCAACGGCAGTCAACACGTTCGCGGAACCGCTGCGCGTGAGGCAGCTCACTCACGGGTTTCAATCGCCCGATCGCTCGACCGTGACCATCTTCGACCGGCTCGACTTCTCCGTGGGACATGGCGAGATCGTGTCCATCGTCGGACGAAGCGGCGCGGGCAAGAGCACCCTCTTCAATCTCATCTCAGGCCTGCTCACGCCGCAGTCAGGCGAGATATCGGTCGGCAGACGCGCAGATGGGGAAGCGGGCCGCATCGCTTATATGTTGCAGAAGGACCTGATGATGCCGTGGCGCACGGTGCTGCAAAATGCGCTGCTCGGCATTGAGTTGTATCGCAAGGTCCGGGCCGATGATGTCGCCCGTGCGCGGCAGATGCTCGCGCGCTACGGGCTCGGCGCGGTCGCCGATGCCTATCCGCATTCGCTCTCAGGCGGCATGAGACAGCGCGTTGCGCTCACGCGCACACTGCTCGTCGATCCGACGCTCGTGCTGCTCGACGAACCCTTCTCCGCGCTCGACTACGAAACGCGTCTCGCACTCGAGGACGACATCATCGCGCTGCGTGCGCAAAGCGGCACGAGTGTCGTGCTCGTCACGCACGACATCGAAGAAGCCATCGCGATGAGCGATCGGGTGATCCTGCTTGGCGGGCGTCCCGCACGCATCGAAGACCAGATCGACATCGAACTGACGACGCACGGACCGCGCAATGCCGTCTCCGCGCGCGAGGCGCCCGAGTTCCGCGGCTATCACGCGCGTGTCTGGAACGGTTTGCGCGGACACGTCATCTCGCGCGACGCAGATGAAGTCGCTCCGTCGAGCATCCTTGCAGGAGCCGTCCATGACTGAAGCCGTTCTGTCCACCAACGTCACGCAAAGGAAAGCCGTACGCCGTACGCGCCGCAAGCTCGGCACGACGGGCGCCGTCTTCGGTATCGTCGTTGCGCTGGTCGTTGCCTGGCAACTTGCCGTTAGCGCGGGCTGGATCAACGGCAAGCTGCTCGGCTCGCCGTCCGGCATCTATGAGGCCGCCGTCATCGGGCTGACGCAGGGCACGCTCGTGTCCGACACCTGGGTCACGCTCTATGAAACGCTGGCGGGTCTCGCCATCGGCAGCGGCCTCGGGATCGGTCTCGGCCTGCTGCTGTGGTTCCTGCCGACAGTCTCGGGTGTCGCCGAAGGATTGTCCGTCATCCTCAACAGTATTCCGAAGATTGCGCTCGGACCGCTCATCGTGATCTGGTTCGGTTCCGACGCCTCGTCAAAGATATGGCTCGCCGGCATCTCCACATTCGCCGTCGCGATGATCTCGTCCTGCGCCGCCGCGCGTGAAGTCGACAAGGACCTGCTCAATCTCTTCCATTCGTTCAAGGCGAAGCCGTCGATGATCTTCACCAAGCTCATCGTTCCGAGCGCGCTGCCGTGGATCTTCTCGACGCTGCGCGTGAACATCGGCTTCGCGTTGATCGGCGCGGTCGTCGGCGAATACATTGCATCGCAGTCGGGGCTCGGTCACGCGGTGTTCGTCGCGGGCTCGCTCTTCGATCTCAATACCGTCTGGCTCGGCATCATCGTGCTGACCTTGATGGCCTCGGTTCTCAGCTGGATCGTTCAACTCGCGGAAGCGAAGATCATTTCCTGGAAGAAAAAATGAAGAAGACACACGCTCTGCTCAATAGTATCGCGGCCGCATGTCTGGTCGCGTCTGGAATCGGCGCGACGAACGCTCAGGCCGCCGAGCCGGTGGTCATCTATCAGGCATTTCAGTCGATCCAGTACCTGCCGCTCTATGTGGCTATCGACAAAGGCATCTTCGAGAAGAACGGCCTTGCCGTGCAGAAGGTCACTGCGGGCAGCGGCGCGGCGGGCGTTGCAGCGGTGATCGGCGGTCATGCGGACTTCTCGCTGCAAGACCCGATGACCGCCATGCTCGCCAACCTCAAGGGCGCATCGCTCGTGAACGTGGCCAACGTGGTCGCCGGCGTGCCGGTGTGGGTGATCGCGCCGAAGGATTCGACGGTCAAGGGCGTCGGCGATCTCGCCGGCAAAAGCGTCTCGACCGCACTGCCGCCGTCGACGAGCACGTATCTGCTGCAACGGCTCATCAGCGAACAGAAGCTCGCGGACGTGAAGATGAACACCGTGCAGATCGGCACCGAACTCGCGCCGGTGATGGCAGGGCGCTCGGAAGCCGCCGCGCTCTATATGCCGCAAGCGGAAACGGGGCTCGCGCAGGGCTATCGCATCGTGTATGCGTTCCCGAAGGCGTATCCGGGCGGCTATGCGTTCTCGACCATCGACACGCTCTCTGTCACCGTCAAGAGCAAGCCTAAGATGGTAGCCGCGTTCGTCAAGTCGATCGGGGAAGCCGAGGCTCTGATTCAGCAATCGCACGACACGGCCAAGAGCGTCGCGCGCGCCGAATTCCCATCGCTCGATCCGAAGATCGTCGATTCGGCGGTGCAGCGTCTCATCGATCAGAAGATCTATGCGGCCACGCCCGATATTTCCGAGCAAGCCTTCCGCAATGCGCTCGATCTGCAGGAGTCGATCGGCAACATCAAACCCGGCGCAATCACTTATGCCAATGGCGTCGACAACACGTTCGCCGCAGCCGCGAGCAAGTAACGATGAATCGATCAGATCAATCATTGCTCACGACACTGCTCGCTAATCGTCACGACGAAGCCGCCGCGCGCGCGACGCTGCTGGACGCGCAGGCCCGCGCCGATGCGCTGGAGCCGTGGCTTCGGGCCTTCGTGCATCGGCCGGATACGTACGCCGTGCGCGGCGCCGTGGCGCGTGCGCTCGTGGGCGTGCCCATCGGAGTCAAGGATCTCGCCGATACCGCCGACATGCCCACGGGCTACGGCTCGCCGGCTTACGACGGGCATCGGCCCGGGCGCGACGCGCGCATCGTGTCGATGATCCGCGCGCTCGGCGGGACGGTCTTCGGCAAGACCGCGACGACCGAATTCGCCTGGCGCGGACCGGCTGCGACCGTCAACCCGTGGAACCGTGCGCACACGCCGGGCGGCTCGTCGAGCGGATCGGCGGCGGCCGTCGCAGCGGGCATCGTGCCGCTCGCCATCGGCACGCAGACGGTCGGATCGATCATTCGCCCGGCCGCGTATTGCGGCATCGTCGGCTACAAGCCGTCGTATCGCGCGGTGCCGAGCGAAGGCGTGCATCCGCTGGCTGCGTCGCTCGATCACGTCGGATTCTTCGGGCGATCCGTCGAAGATGTCGCCGTCGCGCATGCGTTGTTCGTCGAAGGCGCTCCTCAGGCGGTCGAAAGCGAAGCGGCGTGGCGCGATCACTTTCCGCGCGACACTTCCGCGCTCACGCTCGGCGTCGTTCGCACGCCGTTCTGGGACGAACTCATCGCGCCGCATCAACACGCCAACTTCGATGCGTCGCTGCGGACGCTGAGCCAAGGCGGCGCGCGCATCGTCGAGTTGGACTACGGCGCGGACCTGCCGCAAATGCGCGAAGCGACACTGACGATTCTCGCGGTCGAGGCGTATCGCGCCGTCGGCGATGTAGCCGCACGCGCGCCCGCGCTGATGAGCGAACACATGCGCGAACTGTTGTCCGAAGGCCAGGCGATGCCGCTCGAGCGCTATCAGCAAGCCTTGCTGTTGCAGGCGCACGTGCGCTCGCAGTCTGCCGCGCTGCTGCAAGGCTGTGACGCGCTCGTGACCTTGCCCGCCAGCGGTGAAGCGCCCCACGGACACGCCGATACGGGCGACGCCCGTTTCTGCGCACCCTGGAGCCTGATGGGGGCGCCCGCCGTCAATGTGCCTTCCGGCTGGAGCGATGCAAATCTGCCGCTCGGCTTCCAGATCGTCGGCGCTTTCGGCGATGATGCGAAGCTGCTGCGGGTTGCCGCACGCATCGAAAGCATGCTGAAGTTCGAAAGACGCGCCGTCACCATTTGATCGACGAAATGCGCAACATACGATAACGACCGCTCACGGAGACGAACATGAGCCAGCCCTTTCGTACGATTCAGCAATACGTGCTCGGCACGTTGCGCGCCGAGATTCTCAACGGCGTGTATCCACCGAACACGCGGCTGCGGCAGGAAGAGATCGCCAAACGCCTCAGCGTCAGTACGACGCCGGTGCGCGAAGCGTTCCGCGACCTGCGCGCGGAAGGGCTGGTCTCGATCGATCCCAACAAGGGTGTCGTCACGCGCGCGCTCACGGCTGCGGACGTCATCGAAATCTACGAACTGCGCATGGTGCTCGAGCCGATGCTGTCCCAACGCGCCTGCATGCATGCCACCGATGGCGACCTCGCCTCCGCCGAAAAGGTGCATGATGAAATGTGCGCGACATTGTCGTCCGAGAGGTGGGCCATCCTCAATGAGGAGTTCCACAAACATCTGATGGCGAGCGCCGCCGGCACGCGTCTCTCTGAACTCGTCGAAGGGCTGTCGCTGGTCGCGCGGCCTTACGTGTCCCTCTCGATGCACGTCAAAAGCGATATCCTCGACAGCAACAACCGCGAGCATGCCGATCTCCTCGACGCCTACCGCGCCCGCGATATGCGCGCCGTGCATGAGCAGACGTACGCGCATCTCGAGAACACGCGCGATGCGATCATCGCCTGTGTCGAACAGGCCTTGCCTTCGCCAGCGGCGGCTTGAGCTCTTATCCGATTCCTCCTTGATGCCCATGACGCACGACTCTCTCGTCTCTCTCTCCGCCGTCGATGCGCGCCGACTGATCGGCGATCGCAGTGTCTCGCCAGTCGAACTGCTTGACGCGTGCATCGCGCGCATCGAAGCGATTAACCCTGCCGTCAACGCGATGGCGGCGACGTGTTTCGAACGTGCGCGCGACGAAGCGCGTCGCGCGGAAGCGGCGGTGATGCGTGGCGAGCCGCTCGGCTTGCTGCATGGCGTGCCCATCGGCGTGAAAGATCTCGAAGAGACCGCCGGCGTACTCACGACGTATGGCTCGAAGCTCTTCCGCGCAAACGTTCCGGACGAGGACAACGGGATGGTCGCACGCATTCGGGCGGCGGGCGCCATCGTGACAACCAAGACCAACACGCCCGAAATGGGCGCAGGTGCGAACACCCGCAACGACGTCTGGGGCGCGACGGGCAACCCCTTTGCGCCGCTGCTGAACGCGGGGGGGTCGTCGGGCGGATCGGCCGCAGCGCTCGCAACCGGCATGCTCCCGCTCTGCACCGGCTCGGACACGGGCGGATCGCTGCGCATTCCAGCCGCGGTCTGCGGGATTGTGGGAATGCGCCCATCGCCGGGACTCGTGCCGGGCGACCGGCGCGAACTCGGGTGGGCACCGATTACCGTGAGCGGCCCGATGGCACGTACCGTCGCCGATGTGCGGTTGCTGCTTGCCGCGCAGGCTGGCTTCGACGCGCGCGATCCGCTAGCTTACGACGTCGATTCGGCCGCGCTTGCACAGCGCCGTCCGATCGATGCGTCGGGGCTGCGCATCGGCTTTACCGATGACTTCGGGGTATGCGCGCTCGACGACGCATCCCGCGCGACGTTCCGCGCGAAGGTCGACAAGATCGCACGGCTCGTGGCGGTGTGCGAACCGGTATGCATCGACATGAGCGGCATCGACCGATGCTTCGACGTAGTGCGCGCGCAGAACTTCGTTGCGCAGTTCGCGGAAATCTATGAGCGCGATCCGTCGCAGCTTGGACCCAATACGCGCGCGAACTTCGAGCTGGGCGCATCGATGACGCTCGGCGACGCCGTTTGGGCGCACAAGATGCAAACGACGCTGTATCGACGCTTCCAGTCGCTCGTGCAGCACTATGACGTGATCGTTTCGCCGACGGTGTCCGTCACGCCATTTCCGTGGTCCCAATGGCATCTCGAAGCGATCAATGGCAAGCCGCTCGATTCGTACTATCGCTGGCTGGGACTGACTTACCTCGTTTCGCTGATGACCAATCCGGCGTTGTCGCTGCCGTGCGGGGTCGATCATGCCGGCATGCCGTTTGGTGTGCAGTTGGTCGGCCCAGCGCGTGGAGATGGGCGGTTGCTGGACATTTCGGAGGCGCTCGAAGCGGCATTTGCTACGGACGACGCGCTGCGGCGACCTGCGCCGGATCTTAAAGCACTGTCCGAGCCGGTCCCTGAGCTGCGGTCTATCGTGTCGTCCCCGCCGATCTTATCGAATCGTTCGAGGATGGCCTGGTAAGGTGCAAGGTGCCCGCTCCGGGAAGACACACGCCGTGCCATTCATCTTCCGCGGGCTACCGCGCGCCGTATCGCTGATCTCCTTCCGGTTCACTACCCAAGCCGTGACACAGCGCTCAATCGGTGGCTCTTTCTTCGAACATCGGCAGAGCGATCAGGCTGATTAGCCCACACACGCCCATATACCAGACTGGGGCATAGGCATTTTTTGTCACGCTGATAAGCCATGTCACAACGAAGGGGGCAAAGCCGCCGAAAAGGGTGACTCCAAGGCTGTAGATGATGCCCAATGACCGCCCACGGATTTCTCGTGGAAACCTCTCGAGCAGGAGCAGAAACCCGCCGGGACTGGCCAGTACTTTGAGGGCCATGATGAGCGCCACGCCCGGAAGGATCGTAACCATGGCTGGTACCCGAAGTATTATCGCAAACACCGGGTAAAGCACCAGAACGCTAGCCACGCCGGTGATATAAAGCATCGGCTTGCGTCGTTTCAGTCTATCCGTAAGCCTGCCGCATATTGGTGACGCCACCATCAGCATCAGACCGGCGACCCCGCTCGGCAGGAATGCTGTCGCCGCTGACAGATGAACGACGTTTGTCAGATACGATGGCAAATAGAAAACAATGATATACATCGACGACGTACCGCCAAGCATCAGCAACGTGCCAAGGACGATATGGCGCACATCGTATTGCGGTTCCATGCAAGCGCGACTACCCATGGGCGGCGTTGCGTGGTGCGTTTCGTTCAGGTTCTGACGGATATATAGGCCAATCGGACCGATCAGCAGGCCCAACAGGAATGGCACGCGCCAACCCCAGCTTTCGAGGGCGGCTGACGACAACGTATGCGTCAATAGCAGTGCGCAAAATGCACCCGCAAGCGCGGAGGCGCCCTGACTCGCCATCTGCCAACTGACCAGATAGCCGCGCGTGCCCGGCGCGGCCGATTCCATCAGGAATGTCGTTGAAGCCCCGACCTCGCCACCCGCCGAAAAACCCTGAATGAGCCGACCGGCCAGAATCAGAAGCGGCGCAGCGAGACCGATCTGCGCATAGGTCGGCGTCACGCCGATGATTGCAGTGCCTAGCGCCATCAACAGGATCGTCAGGGTCATCGCGGCTTTGCGGCCCCGGCGATCCGCGTAGGCACCGATCACGATGCCGCCGATTGGACGGATCACGAAACCGACACCGAAGGTCGCGAACGACAGCAAAAGCGGACCGTGCACCCCTTCGACCGGGAAAAAGAGCTTGCCGATAAGCGCAGCAAAAAAGCTGTAGACCGTGAAGTCGAAAAATTCGAGGGCATTGCCGAGCGCCGTCGCGAGAATGATCCTTCGTGAAGACTGATCGACGCGAACAGCGGATGACGGGTCGCGCAATTGCGCGCCGGGAGTACTGATTGTCTTCATGGGTCCCTTCAGACGCTGTGGGGCAGAGTGCACAGCGCCGGCATCTGGTCGCACTGACCTGTGCCGGCTTGCTGTGCTCAGGCTCAGAACTTGTGATACATACCGAGGGACGCGGTCATCGGCGTGGTGCCTTGCTCAGGCGATGCCGAGTTCGGTTGTGTCGGCAATGACGTACCGTTTAGCAACACGGACGACATGCCGTAGTTCCGGATAAAGCCGGCTCGGGCATAGAGGCCAGTACGCTTCGACAGCGTGTAGTCATAGCCGAGCATTGCACCTAGCGCCGAATCTTGAGCCAGTCGCCCTGCGCTGTCCCGAACACCCGACGTATCGCGATAGACGACCGACGCGCGCAGCACATTGCGTCCGTACGGCAGCGTCGCGCCCAACATGTACGAGCGCGCGATGCCATTGCCCGCGAGTCGAGGCGCCACCTGGGCAAATCCAGCCGAAAGAACATAACTGCCCACGTCGTAGATTGCTGCGACGCCATAAGCATCGTTGCGCACGGTCTGCGTTCCTGAGGACGTGGCAACCGGCGAGCTCCAGACCTGGTTATAGTCAGCCGCTACGTACAGCGAACCGTTCGTCCACGAGGCAACGACCCCCTGATTAGACGCATACGGCGAAACACCCTGGGTACCGTTGAACGCATAGAGGAACGTCGCACCCAGCCCCCCAACGCGTGGCGTGGTCCAGGTCACCGCGTTGCTGACCCGAACCAGCACCTGGCTCGACCCTGGACCGAGGTCGGCATTGTAGCCGACACCCTTACTGGTCTGCACGACGCCACCGGCCAGCCACGTGACAACCGAGTTGGTGACGACCTCTCCGAACGGATCGGCCACATCGGGAAGAGACGCGGTGGTCTGGCGGCCCAACCGCACCACGCCCCAGGTCTTTGAATTCAGGCCGACCCATGCCTCGCGATCGAACAGGGTCTGGCTCGTCTGCAGGCTGCCGTTGTTGGCCTCGAATCCGTTCTCCAGGTTGAATTCGGCCTTCAGTCCGCCTCCCAGATCCTCCCGCCCAAACAGGCCGAATTGTGACGTATGTGTGCCGCCGCTTTGCATTTGCCAGAGCTTTTTTGCGCCGACGCTCTGGTAATTGATGCTCATGTCGACCACGCCATATAGCGCGATCCCGTTGCTGGAGAGTTGGCTGTTGTATTGCGGCAAGGTGAACTGAGACTGAATGAACGAGTCCGGATACGCAGCGTGAGAGAACAAGGCTATCCCCGCAACGAAGACACTCTTCTTATTTTTCATCGAGATCGCGAAATGATTAGTAGATAGGTGCTGTTGTCACGCAGCCAGATACTGCTCGACTAAGCGGGCCCAATAGCTGGCGCCGATCGGCAGGGCTTCGTCGTTGAAGTCATAGCCCGGGTTGTGAAGCATGCAACTGCCGTGGCCTTGCGCGCCGTTGCCCAGCGCGACGTAGCAGCCGGGCACTCTCTCGAGCATCCAGGAGAAGTCCTCCCCGCCCATCCTCCCAGGCGGCGCCGGGAAAATATTCTCAGCACCGACCACCGCGATAGCCGCTTCACGCGCCAATGCCGTCTCTTGCGGCGTATTCACAAGTACGCGAGAAATTGGTTTGTAGTCGATCTCCGCGGTGACGCCCAGGCTGCGAGCCTGGAATTCGACGATCTCGCGCAGACGGGATTCAATCAGCGCCTGCACCTCCTTGTTGCGCGCGCGCACGGTTACAAGGATTCTGGCCGTCGACGGCACGACGTTATGAGCCGTACCGGCCAAAATCGCGCCTACGGTTACGACCGCCGCGTCCGCCGTCGAAATGTTGCGTGAAACGATGGTCTGAAGCGCCATCACGATGCTGGCGGCTGCAACCACAGGATCCCGTCCGAAGTGGGGCATGGCCCCGTGGCAGCCCTTGCCCGTCAGCACGATCGTCACCGTGTCGGAGGAGGCAGCCACCGCGCCGCTTTGCACGACAAACTGCCCGACCGGCAGTCCCGGCGCGTTGTGGAGAGCAAATATCGCGTCGCACGGGAACCGTTCGAAGAGGCCGTCCTCGAGCATGCGCACCGCCCCACCCAGACCTTCTTCAGCGGGCTGAAAAATCAGGTTCAAGGTGCCGTTGAAGCGCCGGGTTCGTGCCAGATAGTGAGCGGCGGCGAGCAGGATTGCGGTGTGACCGTCGTGACCACATGCATGCATCTTCCCGTGCGTCTTGCTCGCATAAGGCAGGCCGGTGTCCTCAAGGATGGGCAGCGCGTCCATGTCGGCGCGGATGCCAATCTTGCGCGAGCCATCGCCGACCTTCAGGCGTCCGACCAGGCCCGTGCCGCCCACGCCTTCGGTCACCTCGTAACCCCACGCTTGCAGTTTCTGCGCAACCAGCCGGCTTGTCTCGAGTTCTTCGAAACCCACTTCTGGATGGGAATGAATGCGCCGACGCAACTCGACAAATTCCGCCGCATGTTCGCGAATCTCGGGATAAATATCTACAGTCTGGGACAACGCTACCTCCTCAAATAGGGTCGAATAACCGTCCGGCAACAATTGCACCGCGATCGAAGGGCAGTCTATGGCGGCAGGGGTAAACAAAAAACTGATAAACTTTCATGTCTATAACCATTGGTTATGGCTTTCCGCCTGGAAATAGAGATCGATGAAACTCCATCAACTTCGTGCGTTAGTCGCGGTCGCGGATCAGGGCAGCATCGCCGGCGCAGCCCGTTCGCTATTCGTCAGCCAGCCGGCAGTCACCAAGGCAATCCGCGAACTCGAGTCGGATATCGGGATCACCTTGCTTGGCCGCAGCGTTACCGGTGTGACGTTGACCTCCACCGGTGAATCGCTAGTGCGACGCGCGCGGCTAATCGTCGGCGAGCTGGAGCGCGCCGAGGAGCAGATGGCGATCGAAAAGGGCGCGCTGGAAGGGAAAATCACGGTCGGGGTGACGCCCATCACTGCGCTCACCCTGCTGCCGGGCGCCTATGAGCGGTTTCGAAGGGATATGCCTCAGATCAGAGTCACATTCCTGGAGCAGACGACCACGAGGTTGCTCGACAACCTGCGCCAAGGGACGCTCGATTTTGCGTTGGGCACGTCAGCTGAGGTCCTCTCTGATTCCGCTATGCAGGTTACTGACCTCGCGGTGTATCCCCTGGCGTTTGCGGTAAGGCAAAATGGTCTGCTGGCTCAAGCAACCTCGCTGGCAGATCTTTGTGACGCCGAGTGGCTGCACTCCGATACCACCGGCGCGTACCCAATTTACGTTGCCGAGTTGTTTCGCCGGCACGGCTTGCCGCCGCCGCAACGAATGACACTCTGCACGTCGCAGGCGCTTCTTTATAGTCTCGCGATAACGTTCGACGCAGTCATCGCGTGGTCATTGCACGCGATCGGCGCTGTCAACGTGCGAGGCCAGTTCCGCAGGCTCGACTTCGTTGAAACGACACGCGTTCTGAAGCTGCAGTTGATGCAGCGCGCTGGTGCGATCCAGACGCGACCCTCCGAATATTTCATGCGCTGCATCGTGGATGCGGCAGCAGTGTGATCCTCTGACTCGACACGCGCGAAGCTACCGACTCTTGAGGTTTGTTCGACGCCTGCCCCTGTCCGCAGGCTCGCACGCGCCTGACGGCGCATGCGGGCAGGCGTTGGACAAACCTCAAGAAAACTCGTCAGCGATTTCCCGTGGCCAGAGATCACTTTGTTCTGAGACGCCACGCATAGGGTCAGGTTTCGCGACCGGGTTCGATCAGGCCTACAGCCGTACCCCACCACGATTGGTCCACGTCAGCCTTCGAATTGCTACGTCTCGTCGACGCCGCTCGATGTGACACTGCCCCGCTGCCCAACGATATCCACTCAGTACGGAAGCGGCTTATCGCGCGTCATCACCCAGGCATTCCCCCGATTAACATTATTTTCATAATGCAGGAATATTGCCTAATTCCTAAATATATGAAATTTCGCATGGTGAACCAGCGCCCCCGGATCCTGCCCGAAACCGAACCAGTCGACGACGCCCAAGGGAAGAACTCGAGCTTGGAACGCATGCTGTCGCTACTGGATCAGTTCGTCGAGAGTAGCCCTGTCTGGTCCGCGGACGAGCTAGCTGACGCGCTCGGGTTCACGCGATCAGCCGTCTATCGGTACATCCGGGAACTCTCAGCCTCGGGCCTGCTGGCACCGGTCGCGACCGGCCGTTACAGCCTCGGGCCGCGCATCATTCAACTCAATCGACAGTTGCAGGAATCGGACCCCATGCTGGTCGCGATGCAAACCCTCGAAGCTGATCTGCCGCGCTTCGCCGCCGCGCAGAAGTGGCATCTGTGCCGGCTTTTCCGCGACCGTGTCGTCGCGATCGGCGAATACGGTCATCTCGACAAGGACTTGAGCTATCGACGCGGATGCCCAATGCCGCTTCTGCGTGGCGCGACGTCGACCGCCGTGCTCGCGTGGCTGCCCGATCGACAATTGATGCGCCTGTACCTGGAGAACCAGGACGAGGCGCGAACCCCCACGCTCGGCGCCAGCTGGCCGGAATATCGAAAGGCGCTCGCCGGCATTCGCAAACAGGGCTATGCACTCGCGCTTGCCGAGGTGGACGAGGGGGTGTTCGCGCTCGCAGCGCCGGTCTTCGCAGCGGATGGCAAGGTGACCGGAAGCATCAGCGTGGTTCGCTCGCTCGACGATTACAGCGCAAAGCGCGTGCAGCAGGAAGGCACGTTGCTCGCCGATATCGGACGCCGCATTTCGGAGACCATCCGTCAAATGGCTGTCGCGCAACACAAGACTGCAACAACTAAAACGAGCCGCAAACGGCAAAAGGAGACACGATGAATACGGAACGCTACGGGGGCAATACCGGCACGCTGGTCTTACAGGATCTGATCAACGAACGGCGGTTATCGCGGTTTCAGGTGGTCACGTTCCTGCTTTGCTTTTCAATTCTGGTACTCGATGGCTACGACACGGTGGTTGTCGGTTACATCGCGCCCGCGTTGAAGGCTCACTTTGGCGCGGCTCCCGCACAGCTCGCGCCGATGTTCGGCGCAGGTCTCTTCGGCCTCACGCTCGGTTCTTTCATCTTCGGTCCGGTCGCGGATCGATTCGGACGCAAGCCGACGCTCATCGCATCCATCGCGGTGTTTGCGCTATTCAGCCTGCTGTCCGCGCGGGCCGACTCGATCGGCATGCTGATCGCGCTGCGCTTCCTGACTGGCCTCGGGCTTGGCGGAGCGATGCCGAATTCGTACACGCTCGCAGCCGAATATTGCCCCGACCGTCTGCGCTCGACGCTGGTTGCGCCGATCGGATGCGGTATCGCGGTGGGAGGCGCACTGGGCGGCCTGTTCGCGTCGCGCATGATCGGCGCGTTTGGGTGGGGGTCGATGCTCGTGCTCGGCGGCGTGCTTCCGCTCCTGCTTGTCGTGGTGCTCGCCCGCTGGTTGCCCGAATCCGTGCGCTATCTGGTCGCGCGCGGCGGCAAGCAGGCGCAGGCCCGCGCGATTCTGAAAAGGATCGCGCCCGACGCGGATCTCGAGAACGTCACGATCACGCTTGAAGAGCGACGCGTGCAAGGCTTGCCGCTCAAGCAGTTGCTGGGCCCCGGTATCGGCGGCGGCACGCTGCTGCTCTGGACGACAGCGTTCATGGCGCTGCTCGTCATCTATTTTCTCGGCAACTGGCTGCCGATCCTGATCCAGCAAAGCGGCATGTCATTCCATAACGCTTCGTTGATGACGGCGCTCTATCTCACCGGCAACAGCCTTGGCGCGGTTCTGCTCGGCGTACTGATGGATCGGATGAACCCGCAATATGTGCTGTGCGGCGCGTTCGTCTGTGCGTCGATCAGCCTCGCATCGTTCGGTCATCTCTCGGGCGTGCCCGGCCTGGCTTTGCTGGCGCTCTTCGTTACCGGTGTCGGCACCGGCGGCACCATGACCGGCACCAACATTCTGTCGGCAAGCTATTACGCGACCGCGAGCCGCGCGACGGGGGTGGCATGGACGTTGGGCATGGGACGCGTCGGCTCGATCGTCGGCTCGATGATCGGTGGTGCGATGCTGGCCGCGCACTGGGAAGCGAAGATGATTTTCGGCGCGGTGGCCGCGCCGCTGGTTATCGCGGCGATCAGCATTTATGCGCTGGCCATCTACCGCTCGCGTCATCCCGCGACGGCCACCGAGGCTGCTCGCGCGCAGATCGGATCGGCCGCTCATTGAGCCGGCCGGTGTATAGAACATTCAACTATCAAAGGAACACAATGAAGCTGCCTCTCACCATTGCGTGCTGGGATTACGACCGCACGCGCGCACTCTTCGATGGCCGCATCGAGATCGAGGGTTGCGACCCGAACTATCTGTCCCTTCCGGTCGAAGAGACCTTCTTTCGGGCACTACGGTCGTCCGAATTCGATGTCGCGGAGCTATCGCTGAGCAGCTACACGATGTTGCGCTCGCGCGGGAAGTCGCCTTATACGGCGATCCCGGTGTTCCTTTCGCGGATGTTCCGTCACTCCGCGATTTACGTGCGACGCGATCGCGGCATCACGGCGCCACGCGACCTCATCGGCAAAACCCTGGGCGTGCCCGAGTTCCAGCTGACAGCGCCGGTTTGGGTCCGCGGCATTCTCGAGGACGAATACGGCGTGCGATCGTCCGATATTCATTGGCGAACGGGCGGTGTCGAAGAGCCGGGCCGCCACGAAAAAGTGGCGATGCAAAACAACGCGGGGATCGACATCCAGCCGATTCCGTCGGATGCGACGCTCAACCAGTGGCTCGTCGAAGGACGGATCGACGGCATCGTGGCGCCGCGTGCCCCGAGCGCGTTCACCGACGGCCATCCCGACATCGTGCGTCTCTTTCCCGACTTCCGCGCAACCGAGAAGTCGTACTATGCAAAAACCGGCATCTTTCCGATCATGCACGTCGTGGGCATTCGCAATGAGCTCGTCGAGCGTCACCCCTGGTTGGCTGCGAGCGTGTTCAAAGCATTTACTCTTGCGAAGAACCACGCACAGCGCGAGCTGAGCGAACTCGCCGCATTGAAGACGACGTTGCCCTGGCTTGCAAGTGAATACGAAGAGACCGTCGCCGTGCTTGGCAAAGACTTTTGGCGCTACGGTGTGCCCGGCAACGAAGCGGTGCTCAACGCGTTCTTGCGCTACCACCATACGCAGGGGCTTTCCGAACGGCTAATGACTATCGACGAACTGTTCGCGCCTTCCACCACGGCGCAGTTCGTTATCTGACGCCATTCGCGGGGGCGGCGAAAATCTCTTCTTCTGGCCCGAGACAGGTTTCTCCATGCGCGCCAACCATGCTTTGCCTACGCAAACTGGCATGCCCGTGCTCCAGACGACGGGCCATGTCTCCTCGTTCGGCAACGACGCGATTGCATTGCGCTGGACGAACGAGGACGAACGTCTCGCCGGTTTCTCGCTGATCGACTGCGAGCGCAAACGCAGGTTGCGCATCGTCGCGCCGTTCACGCTCCTGCTCGCTGACGGAACCACCATGGGCCTGGCCGAGCTGAGGGTCGTTGCGCCCGTGAGCGACGCTGCGCTCCAACCCAACCCGCATGCGTCCCGCCTGGGCGAACGAATCGCAGGGCGACGCGCGAGCGTCTCCCTGGTAGATACACATGGACGCCTCAAGGTGCAATGGAGCGTCGAGCAGCGCGAAGGGTCACGATATCTGCGCGTCCAGCTGGCGATTACCGCGCTTCTTCAGGACGAAGCGATCGCTGCCGTCTCATTGCTGAAGACGCGCGCTCCAGGCGCCAGGGCCAGTAGTGAGCGGAAGGGCACACCGGTCATTGCGGACAACTTCTATCTGGGCTTCGAGCACCCGCTGGCGACAAGTCAAGTGGAGGGCGACAGCCTCAGCTTCATGCTGCATCGCGCGTTACCGCTGGAGAAAAACAGGACGCTGGTCTACTCCGCTGTGGCAGGTGTAGCCAGCGACGGCCAGGTTCGGCGCGACTTCGGCATCTATCTGGAGCGGGAAAGAGCTCACCCGTGTCGCCCGTTTCTGCACTACAACAGCTGGGGCGACATCGGCTACCTCACGCCGTACACGCAGGAGCAGGCGCTCGAGCGCATCGAAACAATCGGCCGCGAGTTGCACACAGCGCGCGGGGTGCAGATCGATTCGCTTCTGTTCGACGATGGCTGGGACGACCTTGGCGGCGGCTGGCAATTCAGCAAGGCATTTCCACATGGCTTCGTTCCGCTGCGCGACGCCGCCGCGCGATTCGGCGCCGCTCCCGGCATATGGCTTTCCCCGTGGGGCGGCTACGGTACGCCGAAACAGGAACGCGTGACGCGAGGACGTGCCGCTGGTTATGAGGTCATCGACAACGGTCTCGCATTATCGGGGCCGACGTATTACCGGCGCTTTCATGAAGTCGCGATGGACTTGCTCGACAAGGACGGCGTCAATCATTTCAAGTTCGACGGCACAGGCAATGCCGACAAGGTGTTCCCCGGCAGCCTGTTCGACAGCGATTGGGACGCGGCGATTCAACTGATCGACGACATCCGCGCGGCCAAGCCCGAAACCTTCATCAATCTCACCACAGGTACGCATCCGTCGCCGTTCTGGCTGCGCCACGTCGACTCCATCTGGCGCGGCGGCAGCGACGATGGCCTGGCGGGCAGCGGCACGAACCGCGAGCGCTGGATCACATACCGCGACACGCAGACGTATCACAACGTCGTGGAGCGCAGTCCGTACTTTCCACTCAATTCGCTGATGCTGCACGGCATCCTCTACGCGCAGTGCAATCCACGCCTCAATGCGTCAGCGGGCGACGCATTCTCCAACGAAGTGTGGTCGTACTTCGGGACCGGCACGCAATTGCAGGAGCTCTACATTACGCCGGCGCTGCTGGGTGAGCACGACTGGGATGTGCTTGCGCGCGCCGCCCAATGGGCGCGCGAAAACGGCGACATACTTCGCGACAGTCATTGGATCGGCGGGGCACCGGACGAACAAGCGGCCTATGGTTGGGCAGCGTGGGCGCCGCACAAGGCGATCGTGACGCTGCGCAATCCTCACAGTCGCACTCAACGCTTCACACTCGACCTGCGGCGCCAACTGGAACTGCCGGATCACGCGGCGGCACGATTCGAATCGCGCAGCGTTGGGCGTGCGGGGGATTCCGGTATTCCCGCCCAACTGGACGCTGATCTGTCGCAAGCAGTGCAACTGGCGCCGTTCGAAGTGCTCACGCTCGAACTGCTGCCGGTTGCCGCCGCGAAGCGGTGAAGGGGGACGAGGCGTATGCGCTAGTACAACCTGTCGGCCAGTTGAATCGGCTTTGCCTCGATCTGATGGAGGTCGAAGACCAGCACCTCGTTGTTACCTTGCACGAGCCACGGCGCGGGACAATACAGGCGCCTTTGCGGGCCGATGTTCCAGTAGCGTCCGAGATTGTGGCCGTTGACCCAGACGATACCCTTGGTCCAGTTGCTCATGTCGAGCCAGGTGTCGCCGACTTCAGTCAGCAGCATGCTCGCCTTATAAAAGAGACCGGGTTTGCGTGGGTTCGTGCAGTCTTCATTGAGGTTGGCGATAAACGTTTCATCCATCGGCAGCAGGTAGACGTCCCATTCCTCGAGCAACGCGAGCGAGCCGTCGACGTGTTTCATCGTGACCGGCTCGAGCAGACCTTTACGGTCAACGATCGCGGGTCCGAAGTTGACGCGCCCCATGGCCTCGACGAGTATCTCCAGCGCGACCTGGCCGTCCGGGTTCGACCCGCGGTTGTGCCGCGCCGAAGGCAGGGCAAGCGGCGCGCGATGCATCATTTGGAGCGACTGCGCGTACTCCTGCGGCAGTTGCGCTCTAGATACGCCGCCCGCGTACCGTTCACCAAGGAAAACCGTTGCATAGTCATGAACGGCGCTGATATCCAGCACACCGCGCGCGTGCTCCGCCAACGACTTGCGATACAGCACGAAGCCAAACGCCTGACCGTAGCGTTCAAACGACTGCGGATTCACGCCATGCACGCGTGGCAGTGCCGCCGGCAGGTTGTCCCAGATCGAGGCGTAGAGCGTTGGCATCAAGGCCTCAGCGCCTGCGCAGTCAAGCGTGGCGATGACGTCGGGTATGGCTGGCAAGGGTTCGGGCAGATAGCTGGCGATAAGGTCTCGATACTTGATGTACTTCGGCGTCGCCATGCCTTGCTCGCTGATCGGCGCGCAGTAGTCGTAGCTCGTGATGTCGGGCTGATAGTTGCCTGAAGCGTCCACGTTCGCGCCGGCAAAAAAGCCAAAGCTCGTGCCGCCGTGAATGACATACAGGTTGAACGACAGCCGCGCCTGCATGAACGCGGCCAAGGTACTGGAGAGGTCGTAGTCCACGCCCGCGAACCCCGCTTCGCCCCAATGCGTGAGCCACCCTGGGTACACCTCGCCAGCCATCGCGGGAACCGAGGGGAATTCGCGGCGCACGGTTGCGATCTGCGCTGCGTCGCCGTTGCTCAGCGCGATCGCGCCGCCCGTTACCGTGGTGCGATTGCGTTCGAGTTGCGGGAGACCGTCTTCGGTATAGAACGGCCCGGTTATGCCTCCTGTTAGCCAAAGCTGCCTGAGCTCTTCGAGGTAAGCCGGATTGCTCGCATACGAACCGAATTCGTTCTCGATCTGGATCATCAGGATCGGTCCGCCGTGCTCGCTCATCAATGGCTTGATACGCGGAACCAGTTCGTCGATATAGCGAGCCACCGCCGCCATGTAGCGAGGATCGGTGGCCGAGTCGGTCCGCAACTGGATGTCGGGATCGCGCAACAGCCAGGAAGGGAGGCCGCCCAGATCCCACTCCGCGCACACGTAAGGCCCGGGGCGCAACAGGACCCACATCTCCTCGGCTTGGCATAGGCGGATGAAGGCCTCGATATCGCGATTCCCGCTGCGGAAGTCGAACACGCCTCTATGCGTCTCGTGGTAATTCCACATGATGTACAACGCGATGCAGTTCATCCCCATCGCCCTTGCCATGCGGATCCGGTGTCGCCAGTACTCACGCGGGATGCGGGCTGGATGCATCTCGCCGCTGCGAATCTGGAACGGCAGGCCGTCGAGCAGGAAATGTTCGCCGTCGGGGCTAAAGGAGAAGGTGTGGCTGCGTTCGAGGTTCACGATGGGCGTTGTCAAGTTGACGAATGCAGGCTACCTGTAAATCGGCAGCACCTGCGAGAACGGTAGAACGCAGCTCCTTAACGATCAACAGCTGGCGAACTTTTTCGGTCCGCGGCGGCGCCGTGCCTCGCACGGACCAAAGGTGTCGTTCGCCGGACCGGCCGACCGACGTCAGCTGAGGAACGGCGAATTCAACCGGTGGCTGCGATCGCTCGATGGAATCGTTCAGCTGGCGTGCGTATTGCCGGTGCGTGAACTATTCTGAAAAGATCGCAATTGTTCATTCCTTTTCAGGTATTCGACAGGAGGTGTGCCATGTCGATGTCGCCAACCTTGCAGGACTGCCTGCGCAGCAAGGGTTCCCGCTACGAAGTCGTGCGTCACCCATACAGCCACTCGAGTATCGAAACGGCTGCTGCGGCGCACATTCCGGGCGACCGCCTCGCCAAGACCGTGCTCCTCGAAGACGAACACGGCTACGTGGCCGCCGTGCTGCCGTCAACTTACGCCGTGCAGCTCTCCGAACTCTGGAGCAAGACAGGGCGCCGGCTCGCCCTGGCCACGGAAGTCGAACTGCGCGAATTATTCAAGGACTGCGATGTGGGTGCGCTGCCGCCAATTTGTATGGCGTATGGCATGAAAACCTACCTGGAATCCAGCCTGGCAGGCCAGCCCGACGTCTACTTCGAAGCGGGCGATCACGAAGAACTGATTCATATGGAAGCGGATCAGTTCCTCATGCTGATGGACGATGCGGAGCGCGCCCATTTCGCACGGCGGATGCGAGGGTTGGGCGGGCGGGCCTAACCCAACTGGCCAGCCCGTGCGCTGGCCGCGATAATTTGACCGCCTTTTGCTTCATTTGTCAGGGCTAACTAATCAGCGGAAGCTAGAATTTGGTTCCAAATTCCGCTTGATTAGTCACGCGCGTCACTGATTTTGCCGAGGTTGATCACGCTCGCATTTGACTCGCCCGACAGCGTGAGTGCGTCGCCTTTGATGCAAGCACATCTGCCGAGGATTGCCGACACCGAGCCGCCCGTGACCCTGTTCAAGGTCGCGCCGGAGCCGTTGTCGAACGTCACGCGGTTATGGGCTCCGACAGAGAAGCTGTTCCAATCGATCACGCCGCGCGTCGAACCCGGCTGCGTGACCAGCAGCGCATTGCCACGGTTCGAGATGGTGCCGGCCCCGGCAACGTATTGGCCGCCCTGCGGAAGAACGCCTGCTGCACACGCAAGGTGCGTCGCAGACAGACCGGCAACGGAAATGCACAGGAAAAGCAGCGATAGTGCAGGACGCGTCATACATCCCCCTTTCCGCGCGGGCACGCATGGGAGTGCGCTTGAAGAACCGGTCTATGCCTCTGAAGAATAGCAATTTGGCGCTGCTGCGCCTCGCGATGGACTCAACCTTTCGCGACGACGTAGGCCCACCGCCCGGCTTCGAGTCTTCCCACGACCCATTCCGATATCATTTCGCAAGGATGCGCGGCATTTGCCGTTATCACGTATATAGTCTCTAACCTTTTCCCCGTTGCAGCGGGGACGCGCTCTGAGTCAGCGATGAAAGTCGACCTATCCACGCTTTACCTTCTCGTGATCGGAACCTTGTTTGCCAGTTCCGCCATGATGTATTGGGAACACCTGTCCCATCCCAAGCGCGGCAAGGAATTACGAATGCTGGCGGCCGGATATGCGACCCTCGGAATCGGTTGCGCGGCGGCTGCATTTCGGGTTCAACTGCTCGGTGCAGCTGGCCCCGCAGTGAGTAATCTCGTGATTCTCACCGGCTATCTGCTCGTCCTGGACGGTGTGGCAATGTTCAACGGCCGGCGATATCTCGCGAGCTCGATCGGGTTGCTTCTGCTGATGGGACTCACGTGGGCCGTGGCTGGCGTGCGTTGGCAGGCTGCCGTCTGGATGTACGTCAGCGCCATCCCGATCGCGCTGGCGTCCGCCATGACGTCGCTCGAACTGCTGCAAGGCGACGGCATGCCGGCGGTTCAATCCCGGCGCGTCGCCGTGGCGGTAACGGGCATCCACGCGCTGTTTTACGTCGCCCGGGCTTTCGTACTGCCATGGCTGGTGCCCATCTTCGGGCCGCGCGTGCTGGCTGTCTCCAGCGAAATCACGATGTACGAAGGGGTTCTCTACTCGGTCATTTTGCCGATGACCTTGCTCCGGCTGACCCGGGAAGAAATTCATGGTGAGCTTTTGCAGGAGTCCCGCACGGATTACCTGACTCGCCTCGGGAATCGAAAGTTGTTTTTCGAAGAGGGGGAGCGGGTTATCAGCGACCACGGCATAAATCGACTGCCCGTCACGCTTCTTGCGTTCGACCTCGATCACTTCAAGAGAATCAACGACCACTTTGGGCACAAGACCGGCGACGAGGTTTTGAGGTCATTCGCGGAAACCGTTCGAGCCGTGACGGGTACAGACGCGATTCTGGCACGCATCGGCGGCGAAGAATTTGCCGCCCTGCTGCCGGGCTACGACAGCGACCGCGCAAAAAAGCTAGGCGAGACCGTTGTCAGCCGGTTCGCCGCAATGTCCCATCGCGCCGACGGCGACCGGATTCGCGCCACCGTCAGCATTGGACTCGCCGAGTCAAGTCGCGGAACGGCTTCCCTCACCGACCTGCTCTCAGCCGCCGACCAGGCGTTGTATCGAGCCAAGTCGCTGGGCGGCAATCGGCTTGAACAGACGCCAACGACCGCGCTCGCCGCCGCCAGTTGCTCTTCGAGTGGCAATCGGATTTAAGCTCCCGCCGGATAGAGTGGGGAAATTTCCGGTCCCGCTCGAAACACTGAATTCGTTTGCCAGCACGGCTTAGTCGATTTTCCGCGTGGCCGAGGAGCCACGCGGATTTTCGTCCGAGCGCGATCGCGCACGCAGGTACGAGACATGGATGCTCACGAACCCGACACACGGCCGACCCAGCCCGTAACCCGCCCTGTCCTTGTCTGGGACGCGCCAGTGCGGTTGTTTCACTGGCTGGTGGTCGTGCTGGTCACGGCCGCGTATGTCACGTTGAAGCTGAACTGGATCGACTGGCACGTGCGCGTCGGCGAGACGCTGCTCGCCCTTGTTATTTTCCGGCTGCTGTGGGGCTGCTTTGGCAGTGAGACCGCCCGCTTTCGCAGTTTCGTGGCATCACCCGCTGCCGCGCTTCACCATTTGCGCCGCCTGTTTCATCGCGAGCCCGATGTGCAGGTCGGTCACAATGCGGCCGGCGGCTGGATGGTTCTATTTCTGCTCGTCTTGCTGCTGACCGAGACGCTGAGCGGGCTCTACGTCAACAACGACATCGCCGACGAAGGGCCGTTTAGCGAACTGGTGCCCGCGTGGCTCGCCAACGCAATCTCGGCGTTGCACGGACTTGTCTGGTACGTGCTGCTCGCCGCGGTGGTGCTGCACGTGCTCGTGATCGCCCTCTACGCGGTAGCAAAGGGACACAACCTGCTGCGCCCGATGCTGACCGGCTACAAACTGCTGCCCTCGTCCGTGGACGCGCCGCGGCAGGCGCCAGCGCTGCTGGCGCTGCTGCCATTCGGCGTCGGCGTTGCCGTGGTGATGCTGCTCGCGGCTTATCTTTGAGCCTGACGCAAACCCGCTCTCCGGGCGCGGCTACCGTGCCTGCTTCATTTGCCCTTCGGCGGCGTCACCTGGCCGCGAATCTCGCCATCCGGATTGTTCTTCGTGTGAACGTTGATGTACATGTCACCGGCTTCGAACATCTTGGCGTCGGCCGGAGATAGCGTGGCCTGACCGGTGATCGGGCTCGTCACCTCCATGGTGCCCTTCTGCGACAGCCAGACCTTTACGCCAGCGTTTTTACCGGCCGGGGCGGGTCCGTGGAAATGCGCCATCGTGGTCGGACTCGTCAATCCGCTGAAGCTGATGTTCCAGGTGACGACCCGCGTGCTGGGGTCGTACGTGAGCTTGGCGCTGCCGCTGCCCGGCGTCTGCACCGGCGGAACCTGTTGGGCGCCCGTCAAAGGCACCTCAAACGAGACGGGCGCCGCTTGCGCCAAGGTCAGCGTACCCGCGAAGGCCAAACCACCGAACACCATGAAAGCGCGCCGCGTGATGGATCGTGACATTTGGTTTTCTCCTGTTGGGTTGCCCTTGGTGAGCGGGCGATTATTGAAGACTGCAGAAGACCTCGTCGGCGTTGTTGGCTGCCAAACAAGTGAGTCAAGCATAGACGCAAGCAGGCCGTAACGCGAAGGTTGCATGAGGCCGAAATCCGGCTATGCGTGGCGACCGCGCCGTTACGTCGACGCCGAAAGGAAACCGTCGGGCGAAAATCGTTGAGATTTGATCTGGCGCGAAAAATTCTTCCGGTACGATATGTGCTTTGCGCGAAGGCAGCGGATGTAACTGGCGCGACCTGGTGTTGCGCCAGGAGCCTTCATGGATCACACCCATTGTTACGCTGCCATGTCCATCCCGAACGCTTTCATCGGCATTGCGATTCTGTCCTGCCTGATGAGCGTCGCCGTTCTCGGCTCGCTGTTTCGCGCTCAGGTTCCGGGGATACGCCATTGGTGTGCGGCAAGTGGCCTGCTGGCCGTCATGGCCACGCTCCTTCTGTTCCGTCGGTCGGATATCGTCGTCCTGGGCGCAAGCGCGTTGCTGCTACTGGCCTCCCTCCTCGCGATCCACGGCTTCCGGCGATTCTTTCATCGGCCGCCATCGGTTATCTGGGAATACGGCGCGCTCTGTGCGATCCTGGCTGGGCTCGTCTATTGGACCTACGTGCGGCCTGACGTCAGTGCCCGGGGCGCGATGATCTCGGGCTTTCTCGCCTATGTCCGATTCGCCATCGCCTGGGTCGTCCAGCGCTACCGGCCGGTGGGCAGACCAAAATATGGCTACCACTTCGTGGCTATGGCCTCGGTGTTGGGTGCGCTCGTCCACGCAGTCCGTTGTGTCGTATATGGATCCGGCCTGGCGCATGAAACGACTTTTCTGGAGGACACGCCGCTGAACGTCGCGTTTCTCGGCATGGCGATACTGACCTTGCCATGCCTGTCGGTTGGCATGGTGATGCTGGCGCATGACCGGCTGGCGGAGCGGATGGAGCGCCTCGCCACCATCGACGATCTGACGGGCGCGCTCGGGCGGCGGGCGTTCATCGCCAGGACCGAGTCGCTGTTCGAGTTGGCAAAGGTGGCGAAGTCGAAGCTGTCCATCGCTATTCTGGACATCGATAACTTCAAGGGCATCAATGACAGATACGGGCATGCTGCCGGCGACCAGGCTCTTGCGCATGTTGCCCTGACGATATCGCGCGAGATTCGGCAAACCGACGTCCTTGGCCGCATCGGCGGTGAGGAGTTTGCGCTACTGCTGCCACTGACCGGGAAAGAGGAGGCGGCCCGTCTCACGAACCGGTTGCGCGCACTCGTCGCGGCGTCTGTTGCGCGCGCTCCGACCGGCGACGTCGCATGCACACTCAGCGCTGGCGTCGACGAATTCGGTGACGGCGATACCGTTGCCTCGGTGATGGCGAGAGCCGATACAGCGCTCTATGCCGCGAAAGCCAACGGCAGAAACTGCGTGATGCTGGCGGGGTCGTCGCAGCGTGCCGATGACATCGTTTCCAGTTTCCCGGCTTAGGAAAGGCTCCGCCCAGGGCTGCGCAGGAGACGCCTGATCGATCGTCCATTCGCACTGCCACTGCAAAAAAAAACCGGCATGCAGTCGCCCGCATACCGGTCTCTATTGGGGTCCAGTCGCGTCACCGCGAAAAGGGCCGCCGCGCCGTCCGCGCTTTACTTGCGCTTCAATTGCGAAATATCGCGCACCGCGCCGCGATCGGCCGAGGTCGCGAGCGCCGCATACGCCTGCAATGCCTGCGACACGGCACGCTCGCGATTGGTCGGCTGCCATGCGTCGTCGCCGCGCGCTTCCATCGCCGCGCGACGGCGTGCGAGTTCTTCATTCGACACCGCGAGATGCATCTTGCGCTGCGGAATGTCGATCTCGATCACGTCGCCGTCTTCGACCAGACCGATCGTGCCGCCTTCCGCCGCTTCCGGCGACGCATGGCCGATCACGAGGCCCGACGAGCCGCCCGAGAAACGGCCATCTGTAAACAGCGCACAGCTCTTGCCGAGGCCCTTCGACTTCAGATACGAAGTCGGGTACAGCATTTCCTGCATGCCCGGACCACCCTTCGGACCTTCATAGCGGATCACCACGACGTCGCCCGGCACGACCTTGTCACCGAGAATCGCGTCGACCGCGTCGTCCTGGCTTTCGAACACGCGCGCGCGGCCCGAGAACAGCCACTGCGATTCGTCGACACCGGCGGTCTTCACGATACAGCCCTTCTCCGCGAGATTGCCGTACAGCACCGCGAGGCCGCCGTCCTTCGAGTACGCGTTTTCCTTGCTGCGGATACAGCCGCTCTTGCGGTCCGAGTCGAGCGTCGCGTAGGTCGCTTCCTGGCTGAAGGCGACCGTGGTCGGAATGCCGCCCGGCGCCGCGCGGAAGAATTTCTGCGCTTCCTCGCCCGCGTCGCCGGCGATGTCCCACTTCGCGATCGCGTTGCCGAGGGTGCCGCTATGCACGTTGCCGCACGACAGATCGAGCAGCTCCGCGCGCGCGAGCTCACCGAGAATACCGATGATGCCGCCCGCGCGATGCACGTCCTCGATGTGGTACTTGTCGGTCATGGGCGCGGCCTTGCACAGGCACGGCACCTTGCGCGAGATACGGTCGATGTCCGACATCGTGAAATCGACGCCCGCTTCCTGCGCGGCGGCCAGCAGGTGCAGCACGGTGTTGGTCGAGCCGCCCATCGCGACGTCGAGCGTCATCGCGTTTTCGAACGCCTGCTTGGTGGCGATGCTGCGCGGCAGGACCGAGGCGTCCTCTTCCTGATAGTAGCGGCGGCACAGATCGACGACCAGGCTGCCCGCCTGCTCGAACAGACCCTTGCGCCATGCGTGCGTCGCGACGATGGTGCCGTTGCCCGGCAACGCGAGGCCGATCGCCTCGGTCAGGCAGTTCATCGAGTTCGCGGTGAACATGCCCGAGCACGAACCGCAGGTCGGGCACGCGCTGCGCTCGACTTCGGCGACTTCGGCGTCGCTGATCTTCGGATCGGCGGCCTTGATCATCGCGTCGATCAGGTCGATCTTCGCGATCACCTGGCCGTCGGTCGGCGACTTGACCTTGCCCGCTTCCATCGGACCGCCCGACACGAACACGACCGGAATGTTCAGGCGCATCGCGGCCATCAGCATGCCCGGGGTGATCTTGTCGCAGTTCGAGATGCAGACCATCGCGTCCGCGCAGTGCGCGTTGACCATGTACTCGACCGAGTCCGCGATCAGTTCGCGCGACGGCAGCGAATACAGCATGCCGCCGTGGCCCATTGCGATGCCGTCGTCGACGGCGATCGTGTTGAATTCCTTCGCCACGCCGCCGGCCGCTTCGATCTGCTTCGCGACCAGCGCGCCCAGGTCGCGCAGATGCACGTGGCCCGGCACGAACTGCGTGAACGAATTCACGACCGCGATGATCGGCTTGCCGAAATCGTCGTCCTTCATGCCGGTGGCGCGCCACAGCGCGCGGGCGCCGGCCATGTTGCGGCCATGAGTCGAAGTGCGTGAGCGATAGTTAGGCATCTGTATCCTCAGGTATTGCTGTTATCGGTTTTGATGAGCGCCTGCGCGGGCGTGGGGATCGCATGAGTACGCGGACTTTGCGCTGGGAACGAATAGTGCAAGAGCGCCGGTAAGACGTCCAATATATTTTTTCTGGGTAATTAGGTCGTGAAAGATATTAATCGATGCGGCGACATTCAGCCGATTTCACGTTTTCTTGACATTGCCCGCTCCCACCGCGAATAATGTAGCGTTCGTTTAACGAAACCGTGTTCACTGTAAGAACATTGAAACGGAAACAGAGGTCGTTTCGAGCGCAACGCCGGGTTCGAGGCCAGTCGCGCCCAAGCCTGGGCCCACCCTCCTGGATTCGCGCCAATCTGTCCGCTGTGATCAAGATCAGGTAAGGCAAGTTTGCCGCCAATACGCGCCAGCACCCCGCGCCGGCGCGCCGTACCCGCCCCTCCGCCCAGCACAGGGCCGGGCACTACACAGAGTCACACACATGAAGCGAGACACTCCCCCTCACGCCGCCGGCCGACCGGCCGCTTCGCGCGGCATCGTCGAAGGTCTGGTGTATGTTTTCGAGCAGGTCATGCCCGACCCGTTCGTGCTATCGATCTGCCTGACGTTCTTCGTCGCCGTGCTCGCGATGCTGATCGCGCCGACCGGCACATTGCCGACGCTGCTCGACTCCTGGTACACCGGCACGTTCGGCATTCTGGGCTTCGCGCTGCAGATGATCCTGATCCTTGCGACCGGCTTCGCGATAGCGGAAGCGCCGATCGTGCAACGTGGTCTGCGCGCGCTCGCCTCGCACGCGAACTCGCCGACGCGCGCCGCGCTGCTCGTGTTTCCGGTCGTCGCGGTTGCCGCGTGGCTCAACTGGGGGTTCGGGCTGATCGTCGGCGCGTTGCTGTCGCGGGAAATCGCGCGGCGCGTCGACGTCGATTTCGCGTGGCTCGTCGCCGGCAGCTATTCGGCCTGGTCGATCTGCAATAGCGGGCTGTCGAGTTCGATCGCGCTATCGCAGGCGTCGCACGGCAATGCGCTGAACCTCGTCGAGAAAGCGACTGGCCACGTGGTGCCGCTCAGCGAAACCATCTTCGCGCCGTTCGTGTTCATTCCGACCGTGCTGGTCGTCGTCGTGATGACCGTGATCTTCATCAAAATGCATCCGAGGGCGGAGAACGTCGTCGCGTTTCGTCAGAGCGGCGAAGCAGCCGCCGACACCCCGAGCGACGATCCGCATGCCCGCGCGAGCGGTGCGACATCGCTCGCGGCGCGCCTCGAACAGTCAATGCTCGGCACGCTGCTGCTGCTCGCGCTCGGCATCGGCTATCTGGCGATGACGTGGCACAAGGAAGGCTTCGATCTCGACATCAACAATACGATCCTGATCTTCCTGATGATCGGTCTCGCGCTGCAACGCACGCCGATCGCATACGCGAATTCGATCCGCCGCGCCGCGCGTCAGACCGGCTCGATGCTGCTGCAATATCCGATGTACGGCGGGATCATGGGCATCATGAAGGGCACGGGTCTCGCGTCGATGATCGCGAAGGCGTTCGTGACGATCGCCTCGCCGGTCACGCTGCCGCTGTGGAGCTATCTGAGCTCGCTGATCATCACGCTGCTGGTGCCGAGCGCCGGTGGCCACTGGGCGGTGCAGGGTCCGTTCGTGCTGCCCGCGGCGCTCAGCCTGCATGCGTCGGTGCCGCGCACCGCAATGGGCGTCGCGATGGCCGAGAACGTATCGAACATGCTGCAGCCGTTCTGGGCCGTGCCGATCGTCGCGATTGCGGGTATCCGGATTCAGCGCGTGATGGGCTATACCGCGGTGACTTTTGCGGTGTCGCTGGTGATTTACGCGGTGGCGTTGTGGCTCGTGCCGTAAGTGCAATGGCCTGAGTCGAACGAGGCCACTACCGCTAAAGCAAAGGGCCGATGAAGCAGTGCTTCATCGGCCCTTTGTGCTTTTACCGCTTTTACCGCGTCTACCGTTCTTACATCTTCACGACGTCGAGCAGCGTCTTCTTGCCGTCCTTATAGGCGTACAGCGAGATCACGCCGTGCTGAAGGTCGCCCTTCGCGTCGAACGTCGTTTCACCGGTCACGCCCTTGTAGTCGGTGCCCGACACCTTGGCGAGCACCTTCGCCGGATCGGTCGAGTTCGCGCGCTTCATCGCGTCGACGACGATATACACCGCATCGTACGTGAACGGTGCGTCGAATTCGATCGGATGACCGAAGCGCTTCGTGTACTTCGCCGCGAATTGCGCGCCGCCGTTCATGCGCTCGACGGCCATGCCGGCCTGCGAGCACACCACGTTGCCCGCCGCCGGATTTGGTGCAGCACAATAACGCAAAACCGGCGCAAGCGACAGATTGCCGCGCAATCCCGATTGGAGCCGCGTCAATTGGCGGTCGTTTCGTCGCTCGATTCAGCGCGATTTTGTGGGTTTGATTCGTTCAGGACATCGTCAGCAAAAGTGACGGGATAAGCAGCAACTCTGCGAATCACGGCTTGAAATCGGCCAGCATCACACCGTCGCGGATATGCGCGAGAGCGGCCGCCACGTAGTCGACGACCGGTGCCGGCGGATGGTTCGGCTTCGCCCACACGAATCCCGAGCACTTGTGCGGCTCCATGTTCGCCAGTTCGCCTTGCCATGAACGGCACACGAGAAAGAAACTGATGCGGTTCGTGTCCGAGTCGCGCCGCATCACGAGTTTGAATTCGAGCGCGCCGGGCGCGATCGTCACACCCGCTTCTTCTTTCGATTCGCGAATCGCGCATTGCTCGATCGATTCGCCCGGTTCGAGATGGCCCGCAATCAACGCGTACTGGCCGTCCCTGAAACCGGTATTCGCGCGCTGGATGAAAAGGCACTCGCCCTGCCCATTCAGGAACAGCACGTTCACATCGACGATGCTTTGCATTCGGCTCATTTTCTTGCCGGCATCATGACGGACTAGCCGCGTTGCGCGGTCAGCAGCTTGATGCCAAGCGCGACGAAGACGAGCCCGCTGCCGCGTTTGATGGCCGCGACCCAACGGCTGGCTCCGACGCGCGTATGGATACCGCGCACGCCGAGCGAATAAATGGTGTGCACGAGCGCGACGGTGACCGCGATCGTCAGATACATCACGATGAACTGCTCCGACAGGCCGCGTTCGTGGTCGATGAATTGCGGCATGAACGCCGATAGAAAGATCATCGTCTTCGGATTGCTGCCCGACACGAGCAAGGCTTCGCGGAATACCTTCTTGCGCTCGAACGTATAAGCGGACGATGCGACGCCCGCCGGCTGCGCGGCCCGCGATGCCTCTTTGTTGCCGCCGCGCAGTTGCCTGACGCCGAGATACATCAAATAACCCGCGCCGAGCACTTTCATCGCGACGAAGAGCGGCGGCAGCGTCGTCAATACCGCGCCGACACCTAGCGCCACGAGCACGACGACGACTCCTTGCGCGAGCAGATTACCGGCAACGCTCGCCGCCGCGCCGCGGTTTCCATAGCGGACCGAATTGCGGATCACGAGCAGAACGTTCGGTCCCGGCGAAATGGTGGTGAGCAGATAGGCACCGGCGAAAAGCAACCAGGTATGAAAGGACATGGCAGGCCCAACGGTTCGTTGTAGTTGAATACCAATACACCGGACATCATCATGCCACGGAAAAAATCGCGGTCGGCGTGGCTGCGCGCTAATCGGTACGCACGACCTGACACAAGAACTGCTTCAAACGCGCGCTTTGCGCGACGCGCTGCTGGCCGCCCGATAGTTGCGTCGGGTACTTGTGCACCTGCCCGGGAATGCGCACGCGCTCGATGTAGTGCATCGCGAGAGCCTGCGCATCGGCCTTGCTGATACGCCGGACGACGTCGCGCGTCGCCTCAACGTTTCGAGGCCGTCACCAGTTGCAGCGGCGTCTCGATCACCTTCGACAACTCGCGCTGCTTGCGCCGCTCGGTCACCGCCTTCAACGCGAAGTCGATGCCGAACACGGTCTGGCGGCCAGCGAACTGGTTCATCGTCGCGAGCACGCGGCCGTCGGCGAGTAGCGGCTTGATCGCATCGATCGCGTCGTAGCCGGTGACATAGACGCCGCCGCCGCGACCCGCGTCGCGAATCGCGTCGACCGCGCCCATCGCCATGTTGTCGTTGCCGCATAACAGCGCGCGCAGTTGCGGGTGCTCGGCCAGCATTTTCGCGGCCACGTCGCGGGCCTTGCCGTACTCCCAGTCACCCGGCTCGACCGCGACGACCTGCACGCTCGCGGCATCCATCGCATCGCGGCTGCCGGCCGTGCGCTGCTGCGCATTGCTGCTCACCGAAATGCCTTCGATGATGCCAACCTGATCGCCGGGCTTCAGCCGCGTGGCCAGATATTGGCCGACCTGCTTCGCCCCGTTGCGATTGTTCGGCCCGACGAACGGCACCGAGATGCCGGCGGCCGCTTGCGCCGCATCGTCGAGCGGGTTGTCGATCGTGATCGTGATGATGCCGGCCTTGATCGCGCGCGCGATCACCGGGATCAGCGCCTTCGAGTCGGTCGGCGCGATCACGATCGCGTTCACCTTTGCCCTGATCGCCTCGTCGACCATGCGGATCTGCGCGGCGGTGTCGGTCTGTTTGGCCGTGCCGCGAATCGTCAGGCTGAATTGCGACGAGAAGTGGTCCTGGTAATTGCGCGCAGCGTCGACCATCGCGACCGTAAACGGTTCAGACATCGATTTGAGTACGAGCGCGATCTTCGGCTTCGTGCCGGGCAGCACTTCGGCGCCGGCATCGTCAGCGAACAGCGCGACGCCAGTGAGACCAGTTGCGGCCAGCGCGCTCGCGAGCAGCACGCGGCGGCGCATGTTCTGCGTCATGGCTTGACTCCTTCGCGGGGGTGCCGGTTGCGGAGGTGCCGATCGAACGACGCGACGCTGGCGGCAATTTCGTCGAAGAGCGGCCGGCTGTCGATGTCTTCGCTCAGACAACGCGTCTTCAGGGCGGCGAGTTGCGCGTCGAGTCCACCGGGTACGTCGCAACGCTCGAGCAGTTCTTCGAGCAGACAGCCGTACGCCCTCACTTCGAGCCGCTGCAACGCGATAGCGAGCTCGCGATCGCCGGCGTCAAAAAACGACGCCGCCCCGAAATCGCCGAGCAGCGCGCGCCCCGCGCCGCCGTGCAGGATATTGTGCGCGTACAGATCGCCGTGCATCACGCCGCTCCGATGCAGATGACTCGCGACCTTAGCGATGCCGCCCGCGATACCGAGCACCGTCGGAAGGTCGAAGCGCGCGTCGTCGCGATAGATGTCGCGCGTACACGATGCGAGGCTCGGCGGACCGGCGAGATTGGTGAAGCGCGAATCGATCAATCCCATCACGAGGCCATGCGTATCCGACGGATGCCCGATCACCTTGCCGAGCACGGGGATCAGGTTCGCATGTTCGCCGCCGCGAATGCAAGCAGCCATCTCGCAGTCGGGCAAACCGTCGCTCGTCACCGCGCCCTTGAACAGCTTGACGGCGACCGCACGCGGGGCGGGCTCGTTGTCCGCGTGCAGCGCCGCGCGATAGATGACGCCCGATGCGCCCTCGCCCAACGGCCGTTCGAGCCGCAACGCATCCCAACGAATGCCGCTGATCGGTGTGTCGATGAGGGCCGCCTGTTCGAGCGCCGCGTTGAACGGATTGCCCGCATACGCGAGCCACGCAAGCCGCGGCAGACGCAGCAACCAACGCGGCAATGCATCGAAACGATTCGCCGCGAGCCGCAGCAGTTCGAGCCGCGTGCATGCGGCCAACTCCTCGGGCAGCGCGCGCAGCCGGTTGCCGGCAAGCATCAGCTTCTGCAGTTGCGTGCAGCGGCCGAGCTCCGCGGGCAAGCGTTCGATGTCGTTGTCGGTCAGAATCAGCCAACGCAGCAGCGGCGGCAGCGCGCGTGCCGGCACCTCGCGGATGCGATTCGACTTGAAGCCGATCATGCTCAGTTGCGCGCATTCGCCGAGCACGCCGGGCAATTCGGTGAACGGGTTATTGGACGCGAACAGGATGCGCAGTTTGCGCAGACGCGGCAGATCGTCCGGCAGCGTCGTCAATGCGTTGTTCGACAGGTCGAGCACTTCAAGCGTATCGGCGAGATCGAAAATCTCGCGCGGAAATTCGCTCAGGCCGCACGCGAGTTTGAGTTCGCGCGCACCCGCCAGTCGCCCGGCCCGCAGTTGTTCTAAAGTCGTGGTCACAGTCGTGGGAAAGAAGATCGGGCAGCGCCCGCAGCGCGTCGTACCGAAGCTGTCGATTTTACTGAGTCAAAGGCCATCTGGGGTGCTCTGCGGTACAGTGACGTGATCGCTGCGATGGTCAGGCTCGTCGCGGCCGTGTCGAATGCGAATGAGACAGCAATATCTGGAGCGCGTTCAGGCGACACAAGCGACACACTATTGGACAACGGCGCAGCCTTCATGCAGCTTTCCGCGTCCGGTCGAAGAAACGCCTCCGCCTCGCGAACCTTGCGCCTCCACCCTGTCAGGAGCCTGAGAAAGTGACGTACACATACAAGTTGATCGATTCGCCGGTCGGTCAGTTGAAGCTCGTGGCGAAAGGCGAATGCCTTGCCGCGATTCTGTGGGAGCACGACAAGCCGAACCGCGTGCGACTCGGCGAAATGCGCGAAGCGAACGAACTCGCGGTGCTCGTCGAAACCGAGCGGCAATTGCGCGAGTATTTCGCGGGCACGCGTCAGGCCTTCGATCTGCCGCTCGACTTTCAGGGCACCGAGTTCCAGAAGCAGGTCTGGCGCGCGCTGCTCACCATCCCGTTCGGCCAGACCCGCAGCTACTCGGAGATCGCGCAGCAGATCGGCAACCTCAATGCGGTGCGCGCGGTGGGCGCGGCAAACGGCCGGAATCCGATTTCGATCGTCGCGCCGTGTCATCGCGTGATCGGCGCTTCGGGCGAGCTGACCGGATTCGCCGGCGGCCTCGCCAACAAGATGCTGCTGCTTTCGCTGGAGGCGGGGCAGACCTCGCTCGAAGCAGCGGCCGATGACGCGCATCGGCTGGCGCCGAAGCGAAACGCGCCGCAACCGGTCAAGGACGATGCACCCGCGAAACCGGCGCATCGTCCGCCGAGTCGGGGAACGCAGGGTTCGCTGTTCGGCAGCTAAAGCAGGGCACACCCAGCACGACGCGCCACCCATCGGCCGTATTCGCCGATGCTTCGTCTGCGATCAACGCCACCGGCCGCGCATGCAACACCTATCCTTAAGATGCCCTTTGGGGTATCGAACAGGAGGATGACATGCGCATGCTTCTCAACATACAAATACCGAACGAACCGTTCAGCACACTCGTGCGCGAAGGCCGAATCGGCGACCTGATGAGAAAGATCCTCGATGACATGAAACCAGAAGCGATCTACTTCACCGAGCAGCAGGGCAAACGCGGCGCGGTGGCGGTCGTCGAGGTCGCCGATGCATCGGCGATCCCCGCGCTTGCCGAACCGTGGTTCCTGACGCTCGACGCCGACTGCGAGCTGCGCATCGCGATGCTGCCCGAGGATCTGAAGAAAGCCGGACTCGACGCGCTCGGCGACAAGTGGAAATAGCGCGGCCCTCAGGAATGCCCAGCCGATAGCTGCAGCAGCATCGAAGCCGCGGCCGTCGCCGCGACCTGGCAGCCGAGCACGATATGCTCCTCGGCCGTGTCCTCGATAAAGTCGTGACTCACGCCGCCGATGCTCGGCACGAACATCATGCAGGCCGGCATGCAACGCGCGATCACCTGCGCGTCGTGCGCGGCGCCGCTCGGCATGCGCAACCACTGGCCCGGCGCGAGTGCTTCGGCGGCTCGCGCGATGTGCTCCGCGAGCGTGGCGTCCATGCTGACCGGTTCGATCGGCTCGTCGAGTGTCTGCAATTCGACGCTCACCGCGTCGTGCGCGTTGAAATCGCGCACCAGTTCCGCGAGCGCGCGTTCCATGGCCTGAAGCCGTGCCGGGTTCGCATCGCGGAATTGCAGGTACATGTCGGCCGCGCCGGGCACGACGCTCATCGAGCCCGGATCGAGATCGATGCGGCCCACGGTCCAGACGGTATCCGCGTCCGCCAGTTGCCCGAACGCGTCGTTCATCCGCGCGATGAACGCGACCAGCGCCGCGCCCGCGTCGCGGCGGATCGCCATTGGCGTCGTGCCCGCGTGATTGCGCTGACCGGTGAAGCGCAGCCGCGATTCGCGCAACCCGACGATCGTCGTGACGACGCCGATCGCTTTGCCGATCGTTTCCAGCCGTCCACCCTGCTCGATATGCGGCTCCAGATACGCGACCTGGCGCCCTGCCTCGAAACGGGCACGCGGCCGGCCCGCCAGTCCAGCGGCCTCGAGTACGTCGGTGAGGCGTTCGCCCTGCCGGTTCGTCGCGCCGCGAATCGAGTCGTCGACCGCCTCGCCGACGAAGCTGCGGCTGCCGAGCAGGCCCGAGAAAGTGCCCTCCTCGTCGATCCACGACGCGACGTCGACGGCGAGGTGCCGCGTCGCGTCATGCTCCGCTAGCGCGCGGGCGATTTCGAGTCCGTACATCACGCCCATTGCGCCATCGAGCCAGCCGCCGGTCGGCTGCGTGTCGGTATGCGAGCCGATCACGAGCGCGGGCCCGCTATTGCGCGAGCGTCCGAACACGGTGCCGACGCCGTCGATGCGCGCGTCGAGCCCCGCCTCCGTCATCCGGCCGACCAGCCATTCGCGCGCCGCCAGATCGACCGGCGACAGCGCGAGCCGGACCACGCCGGGACCGGTCGCGCCAAAACCGCGCAGCCGTTTGAGGTCGGCCATCAGTCGGTCAGGATCGATCTTCACCACGTTGTCATCTCCATGAATTGATTGCGGATATACGCGTGAAGCCCACCCTCCGGCTCGAACAATCGATACAGCGTGGGCCGCGACAGCTGCGACATGGCCAGCACGCTGTCGACCGTCAGATCAGGTTGGCCGGGATTTGCGTCGATATAGCGGCGCGCTGCCGTGAACATCGCGGTGCGTGCCACCGCCCGCGCACTGCCGGTCAAGCCTGTTTCCTTGCCGAACGCCGCCGCCATCGACAACGCAGGTGTGGAGCGCTTCCTGAGCCGCGGGCGCGTCCATCGTGGACAACGTGCGGCACAGTTCGGACGGCCGTATCAAGAAAGCGCCGCGACCGCGGGCACTCTGACGAAGCGGACGAGCCGTCCGCTTCCGCCATTCACCAACTCATTTCCAGAGCGTGCGGCCAAAGAACGTCAACGTACGATCCCACGCCTGTTGCGCCCAGACCGGGTCGTATTGCGTCCTCGCGATGCGACCCGACCCGACCGCCGTTTCGTTCGCGAACGCGTGACGCGCCAGATAGCGATGAAACTCGACGTCGACTTTCGCGTCGGTGAGTTTCTTTTCGAGCGCGTCGACGGTGTCGGCGGCGAAGAACTCGTCCTGCAGACCCCAGTGGCCCATCACCGGAACCTTCATCTTCGACGCGTCGATATAGTCGAGCGGCGGGAAGCCATACCAGACGACGCCGGCCGCCACTTCAGGCACGTTGCACAGCGCGAGAAACGTCAGCGCGCCGCCCATGCAATAGCCGGTCAAGCCAACCTTCGCCGCGTGCTGCTGCAAATACTGGACCGCGCCGCGCACGTCCTGCGTTGCGGCATCGGCGAAATCGAGGCCGCTCATCAAGTGGTGCGCCTCATCCTCTTCGACCGTCGACTTGCCGCGATACAGATCGGGCACCAGCGCGAAGTAGCCGGCTTTCGCGAGGCGATCGGCGACGCCGCGAATCTGATCGTTCAAGCCCCACCATTCCTGGATCACGACGACCGCGGGCGCACCCGCGGTTTTTTCAGGCTTCGCGAGATAGCCCTGTAGCTGCTTGCCATCGGGACGGTTGAACGTGATCATCGAACCTGCGTGTTGGGTCATCGGTCGCTCCTCGAGTAGAAGAAACCGCTAGCATAGCGCCACTACCCCGTTTTCTGTTCAATCGGAATCGTGCCAACGCGCGAGCGTGATCCCGCGGAATCTGCGCGTTATGTGAATCGAACAGTATGAGGATCATACATAAGGAAAAAATTCGTTAATTGATTCGTCGACGCGAAACACGCCCGCAGCCGCTTCGTGTTGAAAGCTCTGAGACCTGCCACTTGGGGGCTTCGGGTACTCGATCTTTGTGAAAACCGGAATAGGCCATGACATTACTTAATTTTATTGATTCTGCCTTAGACTATTCCTAATTGCCGAAGCATTTTTAAACCGGAATTTAACTATTTTCCCCTCCTGTTTTCCATCAAACCCGGAACCATAGAAATTTGATATTTTTTTGTTTTCCGAAAAAACAATCTCCCCGTTTTCATTTTTTTGAGCCTCGTATGCATGTACCTCATAGTAGTCGCCCTCCGTATCGACTCCAGATAGGTAGCATCGCCATTTAACGATCGCAAATAGCACCTGCTTTGCATCTACCTTGTTTTTGAAAATACTAGCTAATTCCGGAAAGGTAGGGCCATCCTGATTGAATGTTGAAATCGGAATCGCATCCCCGCCCTTTGGAAGAAGTTGAATCACAAGCTTTTCCGGTACTTGCTCGATATGGCTTATCTCGATCCAATCGGGAACTGAAAGGAAATCAATACGTAGTCTTTCGTTTCCAGACGCATCGACGGGGGTGGCTGCGAACGTTGAAACTGACGACAATGCCAGCAAAAAACCTGCAAGTCTTAGAATGGAATAGAATACGTTTCTCATGCCCCAATACCTCTGAATATACCTGCATTCATGATTCGGTGATAGTTGTCTCTCCGAAGTCCGTAACTGTCAGTATTGCTATTAATTAGCGCCGTAATTGCGTTAGCCTTTGAGTCAGCATTGGGTGCAGTTGTTTGATCAGCAATCTCGTAAAGGTTGTGCGAAAGCCAATAATCTACGCCGGACCTCGTTCCGTATTTTGTGGTTGCCAGAAGCTCAGGATTGGCTTCAAAATTCTGAGAATCGGAAGTCCAATATCTCGCATATCCATTAGTAAAGGCTCTGTAACTTCCCTTCCAATGGTTTGCTTCAGGCCTCTCCCTCGATATTTCTAGCCGTCTCCGCTGGCTACGGTCGGCGCTATTTCCATTTTTCCCAGCATATGCGCGGTTGGCAACAGCTTCGGCATCAGTAAACACGGGATGCAATAAAAAACTCATAAATTTTCCCTGAATTAGCAGAGCGCCATTTTCCTGCGAAAGCATCGTTTGAGCCATATCCTTCAAATACGGCATATTCTTGTTTGGCGCCTGTGCCTTCAGGGGCCGATTCTCGTAAATTCAGTTTGCCATCTGCAAAGCTACCGGTTAGTTTGATTTCTTCATTCTTGCCGATGTAAATATAACTTCCTGTCAAATTGAAACGGTTGTCTGATTGTTGTAGTTCGGCATCAATCCAGAACGTATGGCCGATCCATCCGCCATATCGTCCGAATGCCTCTTTTCCAGATTTGCAATTTTCCACGCAAAGTAATGAACCAGCATCAGGTTCATCTACTCCGGGGAAAAAATACGTTGTGCTCTTATTCGATGCAATTCCATAAACGGGGATATCGACTACTAAACCGTGTTTTTTTGCTGCATCGATGACAGAATTCTTGCCCAGACGCAACGAATCAGGCTGATGACCTCCGCCGCAGAGAGCCATTTTTGCAGCATCAAACGGAGACGATTGCCTCTCAGGCTGAACGTCACCTCTGCACTCATAGCCGCTCCAGTACAACTTTGGCGACGTCATGGCAAAGCCCCTCGAAAGGGAGATCACTCGTTCGGCACGTGCCGACCCATGTACATACGTAAGGAGGAGTAGATCCCAGTTACGTGAAGACGTGGTGTTGCTACTTTCAACAATGTAATATTTCCCCGATCTTAGTAGGGAATAGCTATCAGAAACAGTTTGCTTAAATGGCAAATCGAAGATTTTTTCGTGAGATGCAGAATCCCGTAGAAAACCGTCGTCATCAATAGCCATAGCGCAACCAGATTGCGCATCACAAATCGTTATGCCTGGAAGTTGATAAGGCACAGCGGCAGGTGCCGCTACCATAGGCAAAAACGCGAGCACAATCGAGAAGAAAATTTTTCTCATCGCGCTGCCTCAATCCAATTCTTCGAATTTTTGAGCATAAAATACAAATTCGCGTGATCTAATATCGATAGAATACCTGCCTCGCAATGCAATCAGATTTATCTTCATGCACCCGGGCAACAGCCAATTTACAATTGGCTTCGACATACGAGTGCCAGTTTTTATCTTCCTTCTTGGAAAAAATATCTGTTAATTTTGATGTAAATTTTTCCCGCAAACCATTTTCGTAAAGCGTTGGAACTATATCTAACGCCTTATAAAATCCCAGCGCCCCAATTCCGGTATTTAAATATTGAATTTCTTCTGTCCGTGCCCTTGTTATCTGATCTAGGCATGTCCATTTATCAATTCCGACCTCCGCACCAGGGGATGTGGCGTCATAGGCGCCTTGGCAAGTGGCATCCTTGTATGCGAGCCACTCTTTCTCTGCCTGAACGAGAACTCCCTTGTCAGCAGGAGACAGTTTTGTTGCCAGGTCGTTATAGGCCAAATTTAGGATTCGGTCTGAATATTCGAAATTTTCCCTCGCACATGCTTCAAGCTCTTTGGTGACGTTGCTGGTAAACATGGATTGCGATGCCTTCGCACAAAGGGCGTGAAGGCAAAAATCAGAAGGATTATTATCTTTTTCATGAGACTAATTCCAGCAATTACAGTTTATCCCAGCCTCAAACAAGACGGCTTCTTTTTCGCGTCCATCCACAAGTCCGCCCTGTCCACTGCCATCCCACAAACTCTTCATTCGCCGTAGTTGCGCTGGCACATCCAATAGGTTTTGGGCCTGAACGTCTGCCCGGATCGCACGCATATGCTCTCTGGTTTTCAGATGCGCTTTATCTACCATTTCCTGGCCTTGATTAACAGGTTGCCAAAAATGGCATCGTCAAAATAAAAAAATACCTCATCCCTAACCATCCTCCGTAGTCAAGTTTTGCAATTTAATTGCATACCGCCAAATCTTCGCACTTTATCCACTTAAGAATTGCTTTATTTTCTTTTGTGATATATTTTACAAGGTACCAAAGGCCGTCCGCATCATTGAATTCGAGCAGTTGAACCTTGTCGTCTTTGACGAGATACATTTTGTTAATAGAAGTATTCTCAGGTCTTGAGTAGAGCCATGCCTTGTTAGCCGTCACTGACGATGTGACTGGGCGACGCTCGGAATAACTCCTTTGATTGGTCACGAGCAGTTTCCCTGACAGTCTCCCATCCTGGTAGACCGAGCGCGTTACCTGGTCACAGCCGACGCATCCGTCGCTCAAAACGATCTGGTAAGCACCATTTCTGACCTCATAGACATCTTCATATTGCTTCGAATCGAGCTTATACGAGCTGATCAAATGGTTTTTATCGATTTTGTAGTTACAGATATCCTTGCCGTTACCCACAAAATCCAAAGCAGAAAATGTATGCGTCGTTCGATTAAATGAAAAAAAAGCGAGAACATCCACCGGTGCTTGTTGCCGCCACCTCCTGATTACCATCCTTATAGATATCAACAATAGATATATTTTCATATCCATCATCAATAGCCTTCTTTAGATCAGCAGTCGGAGCAATGTTTTTGCAACCGGATTTCGTGTTGCAAACCTGAATTGCGCCAGCAGTATCAATCGAAAGCACGTTGGCACTCGATTGGTCCGAAAACGCATGGAGCGGCACCATGACTGCCATGCAGATGAGGCCAGAGACCAGCAGTCTATTTAACTCTGAAAGATTCACTTCAAGCCCCACTCATTCTTGATCTTGTCAAACAACGCCTGACGCTCCGGTAATCCGTTGTGTCCACCGTTGACGGCGAGCGTAATCATGGCAACATTGTTATTCTCATGCTCAATGAGAATGTTGATGTCACCGTTCGCGCAGTACTTTTTCGTAATCCCTCCCTTGTGACGCCAGAACCAGCAAGATGCATCAATCGCGTTCTCCATATCGGATGCAACAAGGTCGGGATTTGAAACAAAGTCAATCCCCCTATACATGGAATACATTTTGTACGTATTTTCCACATTAGCTGGATAAGACCCTTTCCTTTGTATTTGGGGCCGTCACCCATCGTCGTATTTCCGTTCTTGATGGCACCCTGATGCACTCCAGGATTGTATCCATCGCCCGAAGCGAACTCGATGGTCGTTTCAAATCGCGCAGATTCATGAAAGCATTGAGAGAGGAAGTGCGCTTTCTGATAGCAATCAATGATATTGTATGACTTCATTTTGCTGTTCAGCAGCGAAACAAACCTCTCTTTGTCGTATTTGTAGATGTTCGGGTATTTTTCAGGAAAGTGGAGTTGAAACGATGCTGTGCCGCCCTTTCCCGTAAACTAGTCCCCGGTCTTACCCAGTATCTTTTCCAGAAATCCAACCGTGATTGCACAACTTTCGGAACGAGTGAAATTCGCAACCAGTGCAACCGGATGAATGTGATTGGCTACCGGACTAGAGGGGAACCCGTCAACCTTGCCCTTGACCGAATCCCACCACTGGAGCTTCTTGATGCGCTCCAGTTCGCATTTCCAGTTCTCGGCTGCGTTACGCATGAGTGGCGTAAGTGCTTCCCACCGACTCGTGCCAGCTCCCCATTCACTTTCATACTTCAGGATGACGTGGCCCAGCTCACCTGCCAGCCACCGGCGCCCGAGCGCTTGTCGCAACTTGACCGCAGTCACAATTACACTGCCATCCTTGCCTTGTTGGTCCTTTGTGCCGCTCGACGACGACAAACGACTTACAGTCTGCTCGAGCTTTGACAGAGCGCGCTGTTGCCTACGGCCTCAGTGGACGGTGCGAATGCCTTCTGTTCTTTTGGGTTTGCCGAACCAGTGACGGAGAGGTTTCGCTTGAAAGCGTCAGTGAGATTAATGCCCGTTGCGTCGACGATTTCAAAGCCCGGCCATGCCCACGGACTCTCCCAATGCGTGCCAGGGTGATTTCCGCTACCGTCAGATTGCTTTCCGCCACAAACCCAACCCGTGGCCGCCTGCCCCGAACCCGTACCGACTTCGAGGCGCCACCAGGTTACTCCGTTGTCGTCGACCGCAACGTTTCCGTCACCGAGCGAATTCAGTTCCGCGCGCGGATAAGCCACGAGATCCGAGTTGACCGGTGAGCTGGCTTGACTCAATTGCAACGGAAACGATTTCCACGCAGACATTCCGTTCGGGGAACCGGGCTGGTTCAATCCGGAACGCGCAATCCAGACTGGTCCCTGGTATTGTTGTGCATGGCCTCCCGGACCCGGAATCCACGGCTGGACCTGTCACTTGCGACTGAATCGTTGTTTGGACTGCAAAGTTGATCTTTGCCAATCCAATCCAAGATGAATTATCACGTCATTGATAAATGTTTGACAAGTCATCCAAGCGCTTTCTCATTGAGGAAACGAGACAGTTCCTGTCTTCGCCGCATTTATTGCGTTTCGCAAGCCATGCTTTTTGTTCGAGCGTGAGCGGGCGGGAGTCGTTGCCGGCATCACGATATTGGGACAGAGCAAGTTTATATGCCTGCGATACGCTTCTATCAAAAGCTGACAATTCAATCGAAGTGCATATCTCGCTCTCGGCTTTGGTGTTTGACTTTGAACAGTCAAAGGAAGGGTTGGGCTTTTGATCGTCTGCGAGTCGATGCATGACGAGGATGGTCTCGTCGCGCCATCTCAATAGAACTTGATCGGTATTCGAAAGAAATAGCCAAGAGCCTCGCACTCCATTATCTAAACCAAGATCTTTATTCCACAGATCGCCATTGCAGTAAACCCGCATGGCTTGGGTATTGTTGTTTTGTCCAAGGCCAAGACGGTAGTCTGCTGCTGCCGCACTTTTGGGTGGGTATCCATACCCACCCATGCTCTTGTTTATCAGTTCATCGAGCCGCATGGGAGCGGCCTTAACACTTGGCGTGACACACTCGGAGTCATCTGGAGTGTCATTCGTAATATTATTTGATGTGAATGTAAACAGCCGTCCAACAAGACGCGGATCATTCCATGCGTAGAATGGAGTGCGCGGTGACTGGGTATTTGTGTGCACCTCTGTGACCTGCCATTTTCCCTTGATAGTGTCGGGTAACTCATTCGAGAAAACTGGAATTGCCCAAAGTAGCAAAGAAAAAATAGAAAGTAGATATCTCATTCCTAACACCCCTTTCGAAGTCACGTTGCTCAAGTGCATTCGCACTTATCTCGGTGGGAGCGGTTGGCCATTAAATTCATACCGGTTATTCATGTAGAGGTTCACCTCATCCGACCGCCTATTTGTGAGTCCCGGCATCACAACGCCGCCGGATGTATTTCCCTCTCTGATCTTTGCCATTGCGCGATCGACATGTCCGTTATTTATGAAATTGGTAACGCTTCCCCATCTTGCGGCAGGATTGTAAGCAAAGCTCACAAGCGCATCGAACTGATTTTGACTTAGTGGAATCTTGATTGCTTTGCGCACCATATTTTCGTAGAACGGAACGGTGTGACGCAGTAACTGTACTTGTTGGTCATTGCTCAAATTAACGAGACTGAGATTCGCGTTGACAAATGTATGTGCGGCACTTCCCTGCAACCCCGCCCCATTGGCAATCGCTTGTGCTGTTGCGTCAGGAAGTCCAATGGACTTCATGTCAAATGCGATCGAACTAGCCGATCTCTCTTTCATGTCATATCCCGCGCCTAGTGTTACACCACTAGCACCACCGGGCCAATGAAGGTGATTGGTCGTGCCTGCCAGCGCTTCGTGGGAGAAAATAAAATATATTCCATCATCCGAGATCGAACTCACGCCGGCGCTTCGAACGAAATTGCCAATCATAGCCACAGGGTGCATGTGATTCACCACAGGACTAGACGGGAACTCATCCAGCTTGCCCTTGACCGAATCCCACCACTGAAGCTTCCTGATGCGCTCCAGTTCGCATTTCCAGTTCTCCGCCGCATTACGCATGAGTGGGGTAAGCGCTTCCCAACGGCTCACGCCACCGCCCCATTCGCTTTCGTATTTCAGGATGACGTGTCCCAAGTCACTTGCCAGCCACCGGCGTCCAAGCGCCTGCCGTAACTTGACCGCAGTCACAATCACACTACCGTCCTTGCCCAGATCGTCCTTCGTCGCACCAGACGAAGGCAAACGACTTACAGTCTGCTCGAGCTTCGACAATAGAGCGCTATTGCCGACGGCCTCCGTGGAGGGCGCGAATGCCTTCTGTTCTTTAGGGTTCGCCGAGCCGGTAACCGACAGGTTTCGCTTGAAAGCGTCAGTGAGATTAATGCCCGTTGCGTCGACGATTTCAAAGCCCGGCCATGCCCACGGACTCTCCCAATGCGTGCCGGGCTGATTTCCGCTACCGTCAGATTGTCTTCCGCCACAAACCCAACCCGTGGCCGTCTGCCCTGAACCCGTACCGACTTCGAGGCGCCACCAGGTTACTCCCTTGTCGTCGACCGCAACGTTTCCGTCACCGAGCGAATTCAGTTCCGCGCGCGGATAAGCCACGAGATCCGAGTTGACCGGTGAGCTGGCTTGACTCAATTGCAACGGAAACGATTTCCACGCAGACATTCCGTTCGGGGAACCGGGCCGGTTCAATCCGGAACGCGCAATCCAGACTGGTCCCTGGTATTGTTGCGCGTGCCCTCCCGGACCCGGAATCCACGGCTGGACCTGTACCCAGGGCCCAGTTTTCGGACTGTTAGGGGTAAGCGTGAGCCTGGCAAGTTGCGCCCCGTCGCCGAGTTTGACGTCAGCGCCGACTGGCTTTGCGATGAGCTTCGCACCTGCCTGGATAACGAAAATGGTTTTGTCACCTTGGGGCAGCTCCGCAGCCCGCGCCCGGCTTTTCTCGATGAACGCCTTTAGCGTTTCGTCGGCGAAAACCTCCAGATGCAACAACTGCCGGCTCGGGACCGGCGGCAGAGGCGTTGAGGTTTCGTAGTCGATATATTCTCCAAGCTGCCCCAACAATGTCCCCGCACTCACGTGGAGGGGGTGGTCCGACGGGGGAATAACCACGGTGCCGACACCCGTCGGCTCCTTTACGGCCTGCTGATCGTGCAGATAGACCCACCCCCAGTCTCCTTCGGGTGTCAGTGGTGTTTCAGTCTCTTTGACGACGTCGGGGACGGGACCCTCCCCTGGCGCAGCCTTCGCCCTGACGCCATCTGGAACCAGCCATGGCGCTTGCGGTCCGTCTTCCCAGCCGAAATAATCACCGCTCTGAGGAGCAACCATCACCCCCGATGTAATCGCCTTGATATGCCCCCACGGACCGCGCGTTTCGCCGACGGTGATTTCACTTCCTTCTGGTAAAAAGCCGACATATTGCCCAGGGGTGAACCTGTTTTTCTTGCCTGCCGTCGGCGCCGTGTATACGAGCGCACCGGATGCACCGCCTCCAACCTGCGTGTCCTTCGCCCCAATGCGGAATGCTGTCACACCAGGCCACCAGCCTGGTCGGTCGAGCGTGCCGTCCGCCAGGTAGGTGCTCCAGTCTGCCATGTGCATATAGAGGCTGAAGAATGTCAGCGTCTCGTCGGCCGGTTGTGCGGTGGTACTTCCAGGCGCTGCAGGCATTGTCATTTTGTGACGGACCAGCACAAAGCCTGTCGAGTACAGAGCCCAGTCCCGCGTCTGCGTGAACTGCAGATGCGGGTACGTATCGTCGAGCTTGTAGGCGACGATATCGCCGTCAGCAATAACCCGCACGCCCTTGGACTGGTCTACGCGTGACGCAGAAGCCGGACCAAAGTGAACGCCGCCGTGCGGAAAGCCATTTACACCAAGCGGGAAAAAACCATCGCTCATGGCTCCCAGCGCGCCGTAGAAAATCTGCGGATCGGTGATTTCCTTGCCGTCCTTCGCTGGAAAAGGATATCGCCATGTCAGTGACGAAGCAGACGGTGTATTTGCCGGATTGTTCTGCGGCGCCGGCGGATGGTTTTGTGGAGAGGCCATTTACAGATCGAATGAGTTTAGCCAGAAAACCTGGAGCCATGCCCGGTCAGGTCGGGGAGGTCATTTGCCGTGGGCAGCTTCGGGGAAATCTGCATCGACGCCGCGCCCTTCTTCTGGATTGTGATGACCTTGAAGAACAGGTCGGCAGGACCACCGAGCGTGACGTTGCCGTCCTTGAGCTGGATGAACGCACCGCCGCATTCGAGAACGAGTTCGTTCTTCGCGCTGATGCGTACCGTACCGTTCACGCTCGACACCGACACGTCCTGATCGGCGAACAGCGACATTGCATCGCTCTGGGCCTGAATCTCGACCGGGCCTTTCGCTGCAAAGATCTTGATACCGAGCTTCTGGGCGAATAGCGAAATCTTCTCGCCGGCCGCAACCGTGAACCGCTTCACCACGCTCCAGTCGGCGTTCTTTCCGGCAACAGCCGAGATATTGTCCTTTGCTGCGAACTGCAGACCCTGGCCCGTGACGAGCGCCGCGGAGGCCGGGGTACTCATCAGGAGCCCCGGTTCCTTCAGCCCGTCGAGATCGCTTTTGACCTGCTGCTGCGCATCGGTGTCTGCAGGCTCGGCCTTCGCGCTGCTGGCGGATGCTGCCAGCGCCTTTGCGGTCGCCAGCGCGCTTTCGAGCTGCGCAATGGTCTCCTGCATGTCGAGCTGCTGACCGCTCGCGGCCGGGCGATCATACGCCGTCAGGTGCAGACCTTTACCCGCCCGGTTGACTCCGTAACCCGATGTCCGGAGCTCGTAGCCTTCACCCCGGTATTCGAGCTTCTGGTTCACGAGATAGCCCAGATTGAGCTGTGACTTTCCGGAATGCTCCGTGCTCAGCTTGATGCCTTCCTGGCCCTCCCAGTCCTCCATACGCAGCCTGTTGTTCTTCTGCGTACGGATCATGTTGCGCGACAGCCAGCGCCGGTCGTTCGTGATGAGGTCGCGGGCCTGGCTGTGGTGATGGAAAGCCGTGATTTCCGGCTTGTCGGGATCCCCATCCCTGAAGGAAATCACGGCTTCGTCATTATCCAGCGCGACGAAATGCATGCCGGTGTGCAGCTTTCCGGCGAAGGGTTTTGCCATGCGCAGTGGCACACTTTCACCGCCCTTCGGCCAGTCCGCAAAATCCACGTCGAAACGCACCACGTAATAGCCGACGGAATTCAGGTACCCATACGTGTACTTGTCCGGACTGCAGATTCGCGCTGAAAGTGTGCCGGCGATTTTGGGCCAGGTGTCTGGCTTCAGTTCAAGACGGAAACGTCGGTCGGCCGGGATGGCCTTGTAGCTGTTTGTATAGGGCTTGTCGCGTGCGCCGCTGTGGGTGATCTCGGTGACCACCTGGCCTTTCGGCGCATCGGGCAGAGCAACATCCGTCTCCAGGACACGCGCGCATTGAAGCGAGAGCACGGTGCTCTCGCCTTCATACACGATCTGGCGGGCGAGCGCCGCTTCGTGGCGCAACTGTGCTTCCCACTTTGCGCCGTCCTGGTCGAGGTGGTTCGTACCGTAAATGTACGGCTGCCCGTAGGTGGTGGGATCGTCTGGCGCAACGTTCGCTTCATCCCGAAAACGCTCCCAGGCGCTTTCCGGGTTATAGTCCGCGACGACGAACGACTGCGGCACCGTCTCCGTATGCGTCCTGATCGACGTGATGGCCTCTACTCCGCCCGCTTCGAGACCCGCCGCTTCACGGTACGGCACGATGAGTCGCGGGTCGTAGATGTAGTGATCGATGTCGTCACCAAACACGACCTGATCGCCGTACTCGGTCTCAACAATATAGAAGTAGATGCCCGACTTCTGCATGAGCATCTGCAGCCAGGCCAGATCATTGATCCTGTACTGGAAACGGAAAAGTTGCTTGAGGTACTGTTTCCGCAGGCGGAAAGAGAACTGGTGTTCGCGCAGACCATGACGTCGCAGGATCGCCGCCATGATTTCCGGTATCGTCTGATGCTGGTAGATCTGCGTGTTGTCGACTGCGGCAAGCCGTCCGATGTGGGATTTCAGGTAAAACTCATATTTCCTGAAATCCTTTGTCGTCTGTATTGTCGAGAAGCGCTCGATGTATCCCGAAAAGATCTTCGGCACGCCATCGTCTGGCACGATCCTGAAGACCGCATCCCGGCTCAGGTAGTCGGTGCGTGCAAGCTGGCCCGGATGGGTCACCACGATGCGCACAAGGTTGGGTTCGCCCATCTTTTCGGACGCGTCAAATGACACGACCGAGAGTTGTGTTGCACTGTCAGTCCCCGGCACATCCAGGAAATACGCCTGACGTCCTGGTGTCGCCGTCAGATCCGATACAACCTTCCTCGCTTCGTCATACAGGCTTGCCATTTTTGCTTATTCCTCACCTGATCAGCAGTACGTCGGAACTGCTACGCATGAAATACGATCGCGTAACCAATGGGTATTTGGGGTGAGTACATTACGCGCCTTCGATCTGCCAGTGAAGCAGTGCTCGCGTCGACAGGTAGTGTTTGTTGTTTTTAATCGGTCACTGACAATTGTTGACCTTTAAGGCTGGTTTTGAGATGTATCGCGTGCTAAATATCACCAGTTAAGCGAAGCCGGGATATCAGTTACTGAACGATGAGCGCAAGCTTCCAGAACAGCACGCAGCGAGACCAGAAGACCACGACACCCGACTCGTTCACGCGGAACGGTGCGCGTGATGAGCGTGCGCGCGTGGATGCCACAGATGCATTACGCATTGACCACGATCTCGCCACCATCGACCTGTTACTCGGCAGGCAGATCGACACCATCCTCCACCACCCCGCTTTCCAGACGCTTGAGTCTGCGTGGCGTGGCCTGCAATTCCTGGTTGACCGGACAGACCTTCGTCGCAACGTGCGTATCGAGGTGCTCGATGTCTCGAAAGAGACCTTGCGCCAGGACTTCGAGGATGCGCCCGAACTGATCCAGAGCGGCCTCTTCCTCCAGACATACACCCAGGAATACGATACGCCGGGCGCGTACCCCTTCGCCGCGGTCATCGCGAATTACGAGTTTGATGCCAGCGCACCCGACATTGCGTTGCTGCGTAATCTGTCGAAGGTAGCGGCCGCGGCGCACATGCCTTTTATTGGCGCGGTTTCGCCGGAGTTCTTCGGCAGGACGTCGATGGAGGAAGTCGCGGGCATACGCGATCTGTCTGGCCACTTCGAGCGCGCGATGAGATGCAACAGGCGTGTACGTCGGAACGCAGTCGCGGAGCCCTTCACTCAGTCAAATGTCACGCTGCGGTCGCTGTTGGTCGGGAGCTCGGCTTTCGCACCGGCGAATCTGGCAATTTCGGCTGTGGCCGCAGGAAAGACTGCTGCATCGACGACGCACAAGTGGCGGCGAGTCCATTCACACCACATGCTTTTAAGGCGTTCCTGCTCCTTTTCGGATTCCTCCGCGCCGGTCTGCTCGTCTTCCCAGTGATCCAACTCTGAACCGAACGTGAGAGCACAGGCAACCAGCGGTGCACCGATCAGAGTGGTCCAGAACTGGAGCGTCTGTGTTGACTTACCGTGCGGCCACAGCAGCAAAACGGCCCCTGCTGCTCCCGCAGCGACAACAGCGAGCGTTGGCAGCCACAGGCGCCAGGAGATCGGCTTCGGGTATTCGATCTTTGTGAAAACGGGGATAGGCCAAGACATCAGAAAATATCGACCACGAAATCTGCATTCACTTTCGATTGAGTCCTTGTTTGAACTGCCGAGTTGAGCTCCAACAGTCCCAATCCAAGATGCATTGTCACGTCATTGAGAAAGGGTTGACAATTCGCCCAAGCGCTTTCTCATTGAGGAGAGGAGACTGTCTCTCAGGTTCTGGCAGTCAGCCTCGGATGTCAGAATCTTTAGGCCGACACATTATGTCGGCTTTTTTTATTCGTGACGCTTTTGCAATTCCGACTCGCGTGACGTTTTCGTCGATCCGCGGTCGCATCAAAAGTGTACTCACCATATATCAATTAATCAGGTCCGCGCGACATGTGATTTCGCGCCCGCATTCAAGCGCTTTTATCCAATGGGTGAATTGACTCGACTGAAAGCTTGACGTATTGCGATGCGCGCTAGGGAATCGCTGATTAATAGGCCATCCCGCGAGGTTGTCGGCGGCGCTGGTTCGGAATTTCCGGATGCCGAAATGAAGCGTTGGCAATTCTGGTGAGTTTTGACCTGAGGATGCGCCTCATTTCTCGCATTTTTCACACGCATGACGGACTGCTCCCATGAACCGACCGCAACCGGTTTCGCGCGATCACCAGGTTCGCCAGGGCGAACAGACTGAACAGTTGCGCCGTGTTCTTGGCCAGTCCCTTGTAGCGCACCTTGCGATGACGGAACAGGTTCTTGACGATATGAAACGGATGCTCGACCCGTGCGCGAATCTGCGCCTTGGTTCGCTCGACCGCAACCACCAGGTCCTTCAGCGGACCGTCCTGCATCGCCTTGATCTTTCCGCGCTTGGCCGCCACGCGCCACTTCACCGACTTGCCCTTCATTTCGTCGCGTTTGTCTACGCCGATGTAGCCCGCGTCGCCGAACGCTTCCTCTTCATGCCCGTGCAGCAGCGCATAGGCTTGCGAGACATCCGACACGTTGGCGGACGTGCCGACCACGCTGTGAACCAGTCCCGAATCGGCATCGACGCCGATGTGCGCCTTCATGCCGAAGTGCCACTCGTTACCTTTCTTCGTTTGATGCATTTCCGGATCGCGACTCTTCCCGGCGTTCTTGGTCGACGACGGCGCTTCGATGATCGTCGCGTCGACCAGCGTGCCTTCCTTCATCATCAATCCGCGTTCGCACAGCGAAATGCCGATCTCGTCGAACAGCTTCCGCGTCAGGTCATATTCGACCAGCAGGCGCCGGAACTTCAACAGCGTGGTCGCGTCCGGAACGTCCTCGACCGCCAGATCGATGCCGGCGAAGGCTCGCATCGCGATGCTGTCGTACATCGCGTCTTCCAGACCTTCGTCCGACAGGCCGTACCACTGCTGCAGAAAGTAGATTCGAAGCATCCGCTCCAGACCAATCGGCGGACGGCCACGCTCACCCTTCGGGTAGTACGGCTCGATCGCCGACAGCAACCGCGGCCATGGGACGACCCTCTCCATCTCTGTCAGGAAGCGCTGACGCCTGGTCACCCGCTTCTTGCCCGCACTTTCCGCTTCTGCAAAGCTGATCTGCCGCTTCATCACTATGGGTCCGTTCCGTGAGCTTCCTTCTACAACGCACTCGGACACCTCAGCGATGACGGCCAAGCCTGATAAATCAGTGTTTCCCTAGAACCGCTCTATCACACCGAATTGGACGCCCGCGACCGGCGCGCCCGGATAGGCAACGGGCAGCCCGGTCACGTTGACGCCGCGCAGCGTGAAGCGCGAGTCGTCGTGATTCGCGAGATAGGCGGCGCTGAAATACAGCAGCAGCGTCGGCGACATGCTGTATTCGAACGCCGCGCTGAACTGGTCCGCACTGCCGCCAGGCGTCGTGTAGTCGCGCACGTGCGCATAGCCGAGCGAGGCACGCGCATTGGTCGAAAAACTGTACTGCGCCGACAGCGAGCCGCCCGCGCCGTGATAGACCGGTGTGCCGCCATCGCCGTTGAAAAAGGACAGCCACACGCGCAGCTTGCCGAAGGCGTAGTTCGCGCCGCCGAGGTTCGCGCGCAGCGCGCCGGCACCGTGCGTCTGCTGGCGCGCGTACAGCAGATGCAGGTGGTCGAGCCGATACGACGCGGTCACGTAATAACCGTCGATGCCGTTGCCGTCGCCCTCGGACGGATCGCGCGTCGCCATCATCAGCGTCGCACTGAAGCCGGCGATGCGCGGCGACAGATACGCAACCGCGTTGTTCGCATACGGCGTAATCTTCGACAGATTGTTGAGCCCCGAGGCGATCGTGCCAGCGCCGAACGCGTCGAGATCGCCCTTGAACGGGATATAGATCGGCGAATACTGACGGCCGACGCGCAGTTCGCCCCAGCTGCCGCTCGCGCCGATCCATGCCTGACGATTGAAGATCGAGCCGGGCACCTGCAAGCTGCCGTCGGTCGAACTGAAGCCGTTTTCGAGCGTGAACACGATCGCGTTGCCGCCCCCGAGCGGCTCTGCGCCATGCAGCCCGACCCGCGAGCCGCGATACGCGCCGGAGTCCATGCGCGCGACCCAGCCCGAACCGGGGTCGGTGATTTCGACGCTCGTGTCGATCACGCCATACAGCGAGACGAAGCCGGTGTTGATTCCCGAGGCGGCGCCGGTGCCGGTATCGATGTCGGTGACGGCGGCTGCGCCGTGCGCATAGAGCAGAAGCGCGCCACCTCCCCAAACCGCTCTCACGCCGACGCTGATCGTCAAGGCTTCGCGGACTGTGTTCAGCAGGAAAGCCATGGCGTGACGCAGGATGAGTTCCTCCTCGAACACATCGATCGGATATTCCGCGAGCGAACTTACCACGTTCGGGCGAACCCGTGCGGGCCGTCCAGTACGCTCGCGCACGTCCCAACGATGCAAGCGCGCGCCAGCATCCGCGACTGGAGAACGGCGATGCAGGAGTCGCCGCGGCCCGTGTGCGGCGCCGTGCCCGGGGGCACCGCCTTTTTTCCCGCGCCGTGTGGTTTTTCGTGCGACGAATGATTTTGACCAAGGGGAAACCCGTATAATCCCCGAGACGTCAGACAACTTGCGCACAATCGCCGGGAGCCTGACCGCGATCCGCCGTGCAGCGTCCACCCCGAACCGCCTTCTGCCCGATCCGTGAATTCCACCGCCCCCGCCAGTTCCGCCGCCGCCGCCCCCGCCCCCGCCCTGCCGTTTCGCCACGCGCTTTACGCGATGCTCGGCATCGGCCTCGTCAACATGCTGGTCGCGCTCGACCAGACCGTCGTCAGCACCGCGCTGCCGTCGATCGTCGCCGAGCTGCACGGCTTCGAATATTTTGCGTGGATCGCAAGCGCGTACCTGCTCGCCTCGGTCGTCACGGTGCCGGTGTTCGGGCGGCTCGGCGACTACTTCGGCCGCAAGCGCTTCGTGATCGCCGCGGTGATCACGTTCACGGTCGCGTCCGTGTTGTGCGGCCTCGCCAACAGCATGCTGTTTCTCGCGATCGCGCGCGGACTACAAGGCGTCGGCGGCGGCATGATGGTCGGCACCGCGTTCGCGTCGATTCCCGATCTGTTCCCCGACCCGCGCACCCGCGTGCGCTGGCAGGTCGTGCTGGCCGCGGCCTACGGCATCGGTACGGCGGCCGGCCCGTCGCTCGGCGGCTGGATGAGCGAGCACCTCGGCTGGCGCTCGACGTTTCTCGTCAATCTGCCGGTTGGCGCGGCGGCACTCTATTTCATCTGGATGCATCTGCCGAATTTCCGGCGGCCGCATGACGGCGACGTAAAGATCGACTGGTTCGGCGCGGGGCTCGTCGCATGCGTGCTCGGCGGCTTGCAGGCGTTTATCGAAGCGGTGCCGAAGCACGGCCTCACCGTGGGCAATCTCGTGCTCGGCGCGTGCGTGATCGCCGGCGCGATCGCACTCTTCAGGTGCGAAAAGCGCGCCACGCATCCGATCATTCCGCTCGATCTGTTCAAGGACGCGCAGCTCGTCACGCTATTCACGCTCGGCATGCTGTCCGGATTCGTGATGTTCTCGCTGATCTTCTTCGCGCCTTTGCTGCTGCAAGGCGGCTTCGGTCTTTCGCCGCAGCAGGCCGGCCTGCTCGCGACGCCGATCGCCGCGTGCATCGCGCTCGGTAGTGTGGTGAACACGCGCATCGTGATTCACATGAAAAAGCCCACGCGCATTCTGACGATCGGTTTCGGGCTGCTGATGTTCGCGTCGATCGCGCTCGCGTTCGCCAATCCGGACACGCCGCACTGGCGCATCGTGCTGCCGATGGGCGCGGTCGGCATCGGCCTCGGCTTCATCCTGAACAACCTGAACGTATTCGGCCAGGAGATCGCTGGACGCGAGCGCTTCGGCATCACGACCGCGCTATTGCAATCGACGCGCATGGTCGGCGGCATGCTCGGCACCAGCATCGTCGCGACTGTCGTGCAGCATCACTATCGCAATGTCGTCACGCGCACGATGAGCGTGCTCGGAGAGCCGGCCTCATCGCAATGGCGGCCGCGTTTCGTCGATCTGCGCATCCTGATCGACGACGCGTCGCGCACTCAGTTGATGGCGGATATGAAGACCTCGGGACTCGATACGCTCGCGCTGATCGATAGCGCACGCGACGCGCTCGTGCAGTCGATTCATATCGGCGTGTGGCTGACGGCGGTGGCATCGCTCGCGGCCGCGCTGCTGGTGCAGCGGATTTCGCATGTGGTGTTTCGCAAGAGCTGACAAGTGGCCCGATGATGGCCGCCGACATCCGCGGTGCGGCTATCTCGCACCGTGCAATGCAAGCCTGGTGAACCGCACCTTTCGTGCAGCCCGCCAGGGCTTTTGATTGAGTTAAATCGTCCTTAACGCACGAGACACGGCCGTTTGTTGTCGAACTTCCAGTTCGGAATCAGATATTGCATGGCAACGCCGTCGTCGCGTGCGCCGAGGCCGTGCTGCTGATACATCGCGTGCGCCTTCTCGAGCGCATCCATATCGAGTTCGATGCCGAGCCCCGGCTTCTGCGGCACCTTGACCTTACCGCCGACGATCTGCAGCGGATCTTGCGTCAGGAACTGACCGTCCTGCCAGATCCAGTGCGTATCGATCGCGGTGATCTTGCCCGGCGCCGCGGCCGCGACGTGCGTGAACATCGCGAGCGAAATGTCGAAGTGGTTGTTCGAATGCGAACCCCACGTGAGGCCCCAGTCGTTGCACATCTGCGCGACGCGCACCGAGCCCTGCATGGTCCAGAAATGCGGATCGGCGAGCGGAATATCGACCGATTGCAGCTGGATGGCGTGACCCATCTGACGCCAGTCGGTCGCGATCATGTTGGTCGCCGTCGGCAGGCCGGTAGCGCGACGGAACTCGGCCATCACTTCGCGTCCCGAATAGCCGTTCTCCGCGCCGCATGGATCTTCCGCGTAGGCGAGAACATCGTGCTTGTCACGGCACAGGCGCACCGCTTCCGCGAGCGACCACGCGCCGTTCGGGTCGAGCGTCACGCGCGCTTCGGGGAAGCGCTCGGCGAGAGCCGTGACCGCTTCGATCTCGGCGTCGCCTGGCAGCACGCCGCCCTTCAGCTTGAAGTCGTTGAAGCCGTAGCGCGCCTTCGCGGCCTCGGCAAGACGCACGACCGTCTCCGGCGTCAGCGCTTTCTCGGTGCGCACGCGCTCCCAGTCGTCACGCGCGCCGGCGTTGTTCGCGTACGGAAGATCGGTCTTGTTGCGATCGCCGATATAGAACAGGTAGCCGAGCATTTCCACTTCGTCGCGCTGCTGGCCTTCGCCGAGCAGTGCCGCGACCGGCACGCCGAGATGCTGCCCGAGCAGATCGAGCAGCGCGGCTTCGAGCGCGGTCACCGCGTGAATCGTCGTGCGCAGGTCGAAGGTCTGCAGGCCACGCCCCCCAGCGTCGCGATCGGCGAACTGCGTGCGCACCTTGTTCAGAATCGCATGCAGATTGCCGATCGACTGACCGACCACGAACGGCCGCGCGTCGTCGATCGTCTTGCGGATGTTCTCGCCGCCCGGCACTTCGCCGATGCCGGTATGGCCCGCGCTGTCCCGCAGAATCACGATGTTGCGCGTGAAGAACGGACCATGCGCGCCGCTCAGATTCATCAGCATGCTGTCGCGGCCGGCGACGGGCACGACGCGCAGTTCGGTGACGACCGGCGTGGCGTTCGATTCGGTAGGTTTGGTGGACATGGGAAAAGCACCTGTGTGATGAAGTAGGCCGGCCGGCGGAAGCCGCCGCGCGCCGCATGCGTGTTCGACCGGACCGGATGAGAACTCGAATACAGAAAAATCGACGGCCGCATGCGAGCCGTCAGCGTAATCAATGCGCGTTGCCGTGCAACGAATCGGGCAAGGGCTCGCGATTGCCGGGCTTCTTGCGCGTCAGGAAGCCGGCCGCCGCCGCGAGCAGCGACGCGACGCCGAGACCGTACAGCCCGCCCGCGATCGAGCCCGTATGCTGCTGCAGATAGCCGAAGGTGGCCGGCGCGAAGAAGCCGCCGAGGTTGCCGAGCGAATTGATCAGCGCGAGCACACCGGCGGCGACGCGCGCATCGAGGTAGCCCTGCGGAATCGGCCAGAACAACGACGACGCCGCCTTGAAGCCGATCGCCGAGAAGCAGATCGCGACGAACGAGAACACCGGGTTGCCCGACGTCGACGCGAACAGACCGACCGCCGCTATGACGAGCGCGACCGCGAGCCAGCCCTGCTGATGACGCCATTTCGCCGATAAGACCGCGAAGCCGTACATCGCGACCATCGAGATCAGCCACGGAATCGCGTTGAACATGCCGACCTCGAAGTCGGAAAGGCCGCCCATCTTGCGGATGATAGTCGGCAGCCAGAAAGTGGCCGCGTAGATGGTCAGCTGGATCGCGAAGTACAGGAAGCAGAACAGCGCGATTTGCGGGTCCTTCAGCAGCTTCACCGTCGGCAGACGCGCGCCGCCTTGCGCTTCGCGCTCGGCCTGTTCGGCCGCGATCGATTGTTCGAGCACACGCTGTTCTTCGGCCGTGAGCCAGTGCGCGTCGCGGATGTGCGACTTCAACAGCAACCAGCTGACGACGCACAGCGCGATCGAGAACGCGCCTTCGATCAGAAACATCCACTGCCAGCCTTGCAGGCCGAGGCCGCGAATCGACAGCAGCGAGCCGGTGATCGGACCGGACAGTACCGACGCGAGCGCCGAGCCCGACAGAAAGATCGCCATCGCCTTGCCGCGTTCCTTTTGCGGCAGCCACTGCGTGAAGTAAAAGACGACGCCGGGAAAGAAGCCCGCCTCGGCGACGCCGAGCAGGAACCGCAGCACGTAAAACGACGTGTCGTTCCAGACGAACGCCATCGCGCCCGCCACCAGCCCCCACGTGCCCATGATGCGCGTGAGCCAGGCGCGCGCGCCGAACTTCTGCATCAGCACGTTCGACGGCACTTCGAACAGCGCATAGCCGATGAAGAACAGCCCGCTGCCGAGCCCGTAGGCGGCCGCGCCGATGCCGAGATCGGCCTTCATATGCGCGTTGACGAAGCCGATGTTGACGCGGTCGATATAGTTCGCGATGAACATGATCAGGAAAAGCGGCAACACGTTGCGCTTCACCTTCGCGACCGCCGATTCCAGCGGGTCGAGCGCGGTGGTCAGAACTGATGTCAAGTTGTGTCTCCCTATCGGCCACGAGGCCTGATGGAACGCAGCGCGGCGCACCCGGTGGGTGCAAGACCCTGCCCTACGCTTGAATATGTTGTCTGACGACAGTCTACCGCGTTACTTTTGTCAAATCCAATGGGGGGTTTACCCTGTAGTTTCAGACCACTCACCTCGAAGCAGCGGCAGATTCAAAGGTTCAGAGCCCTGTTGACCAACCGGTATTCGTCGCAAACTAGGACGTCTGATGTCTCTAACTGGCAGACTGTCGTGAGCAGCCCATGCGTCTGCGCAAATGTCCGCCTCGTCCCCGCCCCACCGCGCATCCGCACGCGAAAAATAGCCCGCGCCGATGCCGCCGAACGCGGCAGAAACGAGTACAGTCCTGTGCGATACTTTGCAGGATCAGTCAACCAGCCACAAAAATGAGCAGCCTAACTGAAAAGGTGGTGGCCACCCTTTCCGATGAGATTCGCCGCGGGGCGCTGAGGCCAGGCGACCGCATCCCCACCGAAGTCGCGATGATGAAGCAGCTGTCCGTGAGCCGCTCCGTGGTCCGCGAGGCGATTTCGCGTCTGCAGGCAGCGAGGATCGTCGAAACGCGCCACGGCATTGGCACGTTCGTGCTCGCGCCCGCCGCCGAAAAACCGATGCAGCTTCCCGCCGCCGATCTCACCAGCATGCTCGACGTGATGGCGATCATCGAGTTCCGGATCGACGTCGAAGCGGCCGCGGCCGCGCTCGCGGCATCGCGGCGCACCGAGCAGAACCTGAAGCAGATCCGCACTGCGCTCGATCGCTTCGAGTCGGAACTCGAGCGCGGCAGCACCGACACACTCGCACACGACATCGAGTTCCATCTGCAGATCGCGCGCGCGAGCGGCAACCGCTATTTCTTCGACGTGCTGAGCCAGCTCGGCCGCTCGGTCAGCCCGCGCACCCGGCTCGGTTCGGCCGAGATCGCGGAGCTAGACCATATCGAGGTGTTGCGCAGCGTGCTCGGCGAGCATCTGATGATCTATCGCGCGATCGAGCGTCAGGATGCCGACGACGCGCGCGCCGCGATGCGCATGCATCTGAGCAACAGCCGCGAGCGACTGCGCCGCGCGCATGACCTGACGAAGGCTGGCGTGTGATCACATGCGGGGCTGAGCGGCCGCTCCGCAATACGACACGCCGCCGGCAATGCCTTCACTGGCCCACGTCGAGATCCATTAACGCCGAGCTCAGCGATTTGCCATGCGCATCGAGCGCGAGCGAACGCGTAACGCCGCCGCCGAGCGCGTCGCCGAGCACGAAGTTGAATGCGGCAATGCCCGGCAACTCATGGCGCACCACATCGCCGCGCACTACATCGCGCAGATGCGTCTTGACGCGCTCGGGCGTCAGGACATCGCGCAACCGCTCGTAATGCAGCGCGTCGTAGCAGATCACCGAGATATTGAGCGTATTGCCCTTGTCGCCGGTGCGCGAATGGGCCAGTTCTCGTAGTTTCATCTCAAGCCTCCATCAGCGAGAAAGCCGGCGCCGCATGCTCGCGCGGCAGCAGCACCGATTGCACCGCGACCACCTCGCGCGCCGCCTTCGTCACGCCGCCGCCGCCCGCCGGTCCGTTCGTGTACAGCGTCTCGACCTCGTTGCCGATGCGCAGCGCCTGCGCGAGCGACGCGGTGCGTCCCGCCACCCGGGCGCGCACTTCGTACGGCTCGCCATGACCGGCCGCCACCGCGTCACCATGCAGTGCGTTCACGCCGATCAGATCGAAGCGCAACTCGCGCGTCTGCACGCCGGTCAGCGCGAGACGCTCGCGCACGATATCGAGCGCGAGCCGCGCCCGCGCGAGCGCGCCGGGTCCGCCGTACGAAATCTGCCCCTCGCCGATATAGCCGTCGAAATACGCAACCGACACTTTCAGCGTCGCGGTGCGCTCCGTGCCGCCACCGCCGGTGACGCGCACACGGTCCACGGCTTCCTGCTCGACGCGCACCTGCGAGAAATCGGCGACCACGTCGGGCTGCAGATAACGACGCGGATCGTGGATCTCGTAGAGCAACTGCTCCTTGCAGGTCGCCTCGGTCACGAGCCCGCCACTTTGCGCGAGCTTCGTGATCACCACTGAACCGTCCCGCGCAACTTCGGCGATCGGAAAGCCGAGCCGCGCGAGATTCGGCACGTCCTTGAAACCGGGGTCCGCGAAATAGCCGCCGGTGATCTGCCCCGCGCATTCGAGCAGATGGCCGATTACCGTCGCCTGGCCGAGCATCGGCCAGTCGTCCATGCGCCAGCCGAATTCGTGGATCAGCGGCGCGACGAACAGCGACGGATCGGCGACGCGCCCGGTCAGCACGATCTGCGCGCCGGCCGCGAGCGCCGCGACGATGCCGCTCGCGCCGAGGTACGCATTGGCCGATATCAGCCGGTCCGCGTACGCGGCCACCGCCTCGCCCGATTCGACGAAATGGAAGTCGCCCGCGCGCACGACGTCGAGCACGTCGTCGCCGGTGACTGCGGCAATCCTCAGGCCGCCGAGACCCAACTCGCGCGCGATCTGCGCGGTCCGGCGCGCTGCCGCGAGCGGATTGGCCGCGCCCATGTTCGACACGATACGCACGCCGTTGCGCGCCGCGACGGGCAGCACCGCGCGCATGCGCGCTTCGAGCAGCGGGTCGTAGCCGAGCTCCGGGTCCTTGCTGCGCGCCTGCTGCGCGATCGCGATCGTGCGTTCGGCGAGGCATTCGCACACGAGATAGTCGAGCTGGCCGTGTTCCGCGAGTTCAAGCGCGGGTTCGATGCGGTCGCCCGAATAGCCCGCGCCCGCGCCGATGCGCACGACGCGTCGAGGTTCAGTGGCTGTCATGGTGCTCCCGTTCGTTCAGCGAAGCTCACAGTGGAAAGATCCCGAGCACGACGCACGCGATCGTCATCACGACCGACGCGCCGAACAGCAGGGGAAACGTGAATCTTTGATGATCGGCCAGATCGATACCGCACAGCCCGACCACGAGGAACGTCGCGGGCGTGAGCGGACTGACCGGAAAACCGGTGGTCATCTGTCCAAGCAACGCGGCCTGACCGACGTGCACCGCCGGCACGCCGAGCTGGCCCGCCACTTCCGCGATCACCGGCAGTACACCGAAATAAAACGAATCGGGATCGAACAGCATGCTGAGCGGCATCGACAGCAGGCCGAGCACGATCGGAATATGACTCGCCATCGCCGGCGGCACGAAGCCGACGGCCGCCTGCGCCATCGCCTTCAGCATGCCGCTGCCCTGCATCACGCCGGTGAACACGCCGGCCGCGAGCAGGATGCCGGCCATCATCAGCGCGGCGCGCGCATGCGCGTCGATCCGTTTGCGCTGCATGTCCACATTCGGATAGTTGACCATCAATGCGATGCACAGGCCCACCATGAACATGATCGCAGGCGGAATCTTCTCGCCCATCACGACCATCGTGCCGAGCACGACGAGCGTCAGCACGATGTTGAACCAGAAGTTTTGCGGGCGGCGCAGCGCCTGTTGTTCCGGCGTCAGTTCGCGTTGGGGCATCGGCACCGAACCGCTCGCAGCGTTGATACCGAGGCGCTTTTCCTCGCGCCGCCCGAGCCAGTACGCCATCGAAAACACAAATACGAGGCCGATCGCCTGCACCGGAATAAGCGGATTGAACAGCGCCGAGATCGGCAGATGCAGCGACGCGGACGCGCGAATCATCGGCCCCGTCCATGGCAGGAAATTGATGCCGGCCGCCATCGATACCGCCGCGGCGAGCACGCGCCGGTCCATCTTCAGGCGGTCGTAGAGCGGCAGCATCGCCGGAATGGTGACGAGGAAGCAGACGGCGCCGGAGCCGTCGAGGTGGATGAGCAGCGCGAGCAGCGTGGTGCCCATCACGATGCGCGTGGGCCGTGTGCCGACCGCGCGCAGGATGCGCTCGATGATCGGGTCGAGCGTACCGGCGTCGGTGATCGTGCCGAAGTACAGGATCGCGAATACGAACATGCAGACGACGGGCGCCAGGCTCTTGAGGCCATCGACGACGAACTTGCTGGTCTGCAAGCCGAAGCCGCCGAGCAGCGATGCCGCGAGCGGCACGATGATCAGCGCGACGAGCGGCGACATGCGTTTGGACAGGATCGCGCCGAGCAGCACGACGATGGTAGCCAGCCCCAGCAATGGCAGCATGAGCTTGTCTCCAGGTTGTTTTTTAGTGTGATCGAGCGTAAGTTCGGGGCAGCAATAAAGCAATTGAAATGAATTGATTGCAGCAATCACAAATCATCATGGATCTGAATCTCCGGGACATCCGCGCGTTTATCGCGGTTGCGCAAACGGGCAGCTTCACGCGTGCGGCCGCGCGGCTGCATCTGTCGCAACCGGCGTTGACGGTGCAGATTCGCCGGCTCGAGGAAACGGTCGGCCTGCGCCTGTTCGATCGCAACAGCCGCAACGTCGCCCTGACGCCGACCGGCCGCGAGCTGCTGCCCGTGCTGCAGAAATCGCTGCACGACATGGAGCACGTGCTGCTCGATGCGCGCGCGCTCGGCGAAGGCGCGAGCGGCACGGTGCGCATCGCGTGTCTGCCGACCTTCGCGGCGAGCGTGCTGCCCGAGCTCGTGCAGGCGCTTAGAAAAGCCGTGCCGCGCGTGGGCTTCGAGGTGCGCGATGTCGTCGCGAGCATGGTCAACACATTGGTGCGCAACGAGGAAGCCGATATCGGACTGACTGGCGGCGAATTGAACGACAGCGGGCTCGAGGTGCTGCATGCGGGCATCGACCGGCTCGTCGCCGTGCTGCCGAAGCAGCACGCGCTCGCGCGGCGGCGCCGGCCCGTCACGCTCGCCGATCTCGCCAACGAGCCGCTCGTGCTGACCGCGCAGGGCACGAGCGTGCGAGCGGTCGTCGACAGCGCGTTCGCCGACGCGCATTGTGAGCCGCGCATCGCCTGCGAACCGACCTACATGATGAGCGCGGTCGCGATGGCGCGCGCCGGGCTCGGCATCACGATCCTGCCGGCGTCGGCGCGCGAGGTGCGCGCGGAGCCCGAGCTAGTCGCGCGACCGATCGACGAAGCCGCGTTCACGCGGCGCATCGCGCTGATCAAAAAGCGCAGCCGAACCTTGCCGCCGGTGACCGAGACCTTCGTCGCGATGCTGATCGAACGGCTCGACGCGTCATAGGGCCGCACAGCGTCCTTTTGCGGGTCGCGCGCAGCCCTAATTTTCACGATACGAAACGATGCCGCGCGTCGTAAAAAAACATGGCGCGTGGCACAAAGCGGCCATTTCACGATGCCCGGCAGCGTTGCACATCGCAAAACGAATCGCACAAGCCTTTGTTTTTAAGCCAATATTTTTAAGATAAAGACCAGTTCGACGCCCAATTGCCCGCCGATTCGCTGACGTACACTCTTTTACAAGAGCACGCGCTTCACGCAGTCGGATTCGAGGGGCCTCACGACACGGCCACCCAAATCCCACAGATTGCGAAGAAGCCGTCACGAATCGCGGCTTTTTTTATTGGCAACTGGGAGACTAAAAATGAAAGGCTTTCGCTTTGGTTCGACGCAGGGAGCGTTCTACATTCTGCCGGGTCAGGACGGCTGGGAAGCCACCTACGGCAACGAAACGCTCGGAGAATTCTCGAGCCCGCAGCAGGCGGCCGACGACCTCGCGCGCGGTCTGAGCTGCGAGCATCTGTCGGAGCTCGACACGTCGACGCTCGAGATTCCGGAGAAGCTCGCCGATTGGGAAATCGTTCACGTATAAGGACGGGTATGACCGACGGCGACGTAGCAGTGACAGTAGAAACGACAATGGCGCCCGAAGGCGCCATTGTCGTATTTGCGGTCCTGCTTGCGGCTTTGTCCTCGGTTGCGCTGCGTGCTTACCGCGCGGCTTTCGGGGCCAGCGCAGGTGCGGGGCCGCGGCGCTTACCGCATCAGTCGCCCGCGCGAGCTCAAGCCACCGAATCGACGATTGCGTTCAGCGTCGCGCTCGGGCGCATCGCCTTGCTAGTCAGCTCGACGTTCGGACGGTAGTAGCCGCCGATATCCACCTGCTTGCCCTGCGCCGCGCCGAGTTCCGCGACGATCTTCGCCTCGTTGTCGGCCATCGCCTTCGCGACGCCCGCGAACTGCGCCTGCAGCGCGGCATCGTCGGTTTGCGCGGCCAGTGCTTCGGCCCAGTACATCGCGAGGTAGAAGTGGCTGCCGCGATTGTCGATACCGCCGACCTTGCGCGCCGGCGACTTGTCGTTGTCGAGGAACTTGCCGGTCGCCTGATCGAGCGTCTTCGCAAGAATCTGCGCCTTCGGGTTGTGATACGCGGTGCTCAGATGCTCAAGCGATGCCGCCAGCGCGAGGAATTCGCCGAGCGAATCCCAGCGCAGGAAGCCTTCCTCGACAAGCTGCTGCACGTGCTTCGGCGCCGAACCGCCCGCGCCGGTTTCGAACATGCCGCCACCGGCCATCAGCGGAACGATCGACAGCATCTTCGCGCTGGTGCCCAGTTCCATGATCGGGAACAGGTCGGTCAGGTAGTCGCGCAGCACGTTGCCGGTGACCGAGATCGTGTCCTTGCCGGCGCGGATGCGCTCGACCGAGAACTTCGTCGCTTCGACCGGCGTCATCACGCGGATGTCGAGACCGTCGGTGTCGTGATCCTTCAGGTACTGCTCGACCTTCTTGATGATCTGCGCATCGTGCGCGCGCGCCGCGTCGAGCCAGAACACGGCCGGCGTGTTGGAAGCGCGGGCGCGGTTCACCGCGAGCTTGACCCAGTCGCGGATCGGCGCGTCCTTGGTCTGGCACATACGGAAGATGTCGCCCTGTTCCACCGGCTGCTCGAGCAGCACCGCGCCGGCTTCGTCGGTCACGCGGACCACGCCGTTCGCCGGGATCTGGAACGTCTTGTCGTGTGAACCGTATTCTTCGGCGGCTTGCGCCATCAGGCCGACGTTCGGCACCGTGCCCATCGTGACCGGGTCGAACGCACCGTGCTTTTTGCAGTCTTCGATCACCGCCTGGTACACACCGGCGTAGCAACGGTCCGGAATCACCGCCTTCGCGTCGTACAGCGCGCCATCGGCGCCCCACATCTTGCCCGACTCGCGGATCATCGCCGGCATCGATGCGTCGACGATCACGTCGCTCGGCACGTGCAGGCTCGTGATGCCCTTGTCTGAGTTGACCATCGCGAGCGGCGGACGCTGTTCGTACTGCGCCTTGATGTCGGCTTCAATCGCCGCGGCCGTTTCAGCCGGCAGATCCTTCAGACGCGCGTACAGGTCGCCGATACCGTTGTTCGGGTTGAAGCCGACCTTGGCCAGTGCTTCCGCATGCTTCGCGAGCACGTCCTTGTAGAACACCGACACCACGTGACCGAAGATGATCGGGTCCGAGACCTTCATCATCGTGGCCTTCAGGTGCACCGAGAACAGCACGCCGTTCGCCTTCGCGTCGGCGATCTGCGCTTCGATGAAGCTGCGCAGCGCGTTCTTGCCCAGCACCGACGCGTCGATGATTTCGCCTGCCTGCACCGGCGTCTTCGCCTTCAGGACCGTGGTCGTGCCGTCGGCGGCGGCCAGTTCGATCTTCACGCTACCGGCCTGCGCGACCAGCGCCGACTTCTCGCTGCCGTAGAAATCGCCATCGCTCATGTGCGAGACGTGCGACTTCGAGTCCGCGCTCCATGCGCCCATCTTGTGCGGATGCTTGCGCGCATAGTTCTTCACCGACAACGGCGCGCGGCGGTCCGAATTGCCCTCGCGCAGCACCGGGTTCACCGCGCTGCCCTTGATCTTGTCGTAGCGGGCCTTGACGTCCTTCTCGGCGTCGGTCGTCGCGACGTCCGGGTACGACGGCAGCTTATAGCCCTGGTCGCGCAGCTCGGCGATCGCGGCCTTCAACTGCGGCACCGACGCGCTGATGTTCGGCAGCTTGATGATGTTCGCTTCCGGGCGCGTGGTGAGTCCACCGAGCTCCGCCAGATCGTCGGAAGCCTTCTGCTCCGCGCTCAGGTAGTCCGGAAATGCGGCAATGATCCGGCCGGCGAGCGAGATGTCGCGCGTTTCGACGAGCACGTTGGACGAGCGCGTGAACGCCTTGACGATCGGCAGCAGCGAGTACGTCGCCAGTGCGGGCGCTTCGTCGGTCAGGGTGTAGATGATCTTCGGCGGTGTGGACATGATTAATGCTTTGCTAGGAAGTGATAGACAGAGCGTTGGCAGTCGAAGCCAGCGCAAATCGTGGCGCGACGGCGACGGCGTCAGTTCGCCACGACGCAACCCCGCGACCTTCGTTTTGCGATACGACCGAGAGTATATGCGCGTTTTCCACTAAATGTGACCAGACAAACAGGTCGCGAGACCGTACCCAAACGGGTCGATCCATGACTGGCAAGGGTTTGCGGCCGATTACCCCGGTCTTAAGACAGATATCTTATAGATGACCTGTCGCATATTATTTTTGGACAAATGCGAATTGGTCGCATTGACGAGTCTCAAATGGCGCCATGGAGCCGTGACTGCTGCCCTCCACTTGCCGACGATTGGGCGCCTCGAAGATGCGCTTCCGCCGCCGGCTCCTCACGCCCGCGCTTCGCGCGTCACAACGCCCCGCGCCGGCGTCGTCGACGGGCGGCGCACGGGCGTCCATAGCAGGCTCGCGCCGATCAGATCGCCAAAGCCGAGCGCGACGAAAAACGGCGTATAGCCGACGCGGTTCACGAACCAGCCCATCGTCATCGTGAACGCGAAATTGCCGAGCCCCGCGACGAGCGCGGCGAGTCCCGTCACCGTGCCGACTTCGCGGCGCGGGAACAGGCCGGCCGACATCGAGGTCACGGTGATCGACAGCGTCTGATGCGCGAAGCCGCCGAGGCACAGCAGGAACACCGCCATCGCCGGATCGTGGACGAAGCCGACGCCGGCCATGCCGATCATCAGGAACGCGGCCATCGTGCACGCGATGCGCTTGCCGTTGACGATCGGCACGTCGAAGCGGCGCTTCAACCACGCCGACAGCGGACCGCCGACCCTGCAGCCGAGATCGGCCGCGACGAACGGCAGCCACGCGGTGAGCGCGATCGCCTTCAGATCGAAGCCGCGCGCCTGGTACAGGTAGAGCGGCATCCAGTAGACCAGCGTGCCCCACACCGGATCGGCGCAGAAACGCGGCAGCGCGATGCCCCAGAAATCGCGCTGCTTCAGGATGTCGAACACCCTCGGCCCGGAGTGTTTCGCGGCGCGCAAACCGGATTCCTGCGTCGCGCCGATATAGTCCGCCTCCTCGCACGACAGCGCCGGATGACGGTCCAGATGCCGATAAAGCAGCAACCACAGCACGGCCCACGCGAGCCCCAGCCCGCCGCCGCAACGACGCACCAGTCGCCCACAACGACAACCCTGCTTATTGCCCGCGTCCGAAAAACTCCACCACCATCCGGTTGAACTTGTCCGCATGCTCCCACTGCGCCCAATGCCCGCAGCGGCCGAACACATGCAGATCGGCGTTCGGCATCCCGGCCACGAGGCGCAGGCCGATGTCCATCGGCACGAAACGATCGTCGCGGCCCCAGATCACGAGCGTCGACGCGGTTACTTCGCCAAGGCGCGGCCCGTAGTCGTTGAACTGCTTCGGATTCGCGGCGAGGCTCGCGACGAAGTTCTCGAGATGATCGCGGCGCGCCAGCATGTTCGCGAGGCGCGCCTGCATCAGGTCTTCGGTCAACGCCTTCGTGTCGAACACGAAGACGCTCATCATGCGCTGCAGGTTCTCGATGGTCGGGTTGCGGTACAGCCCTTGCAGCAGCTTGATGCCTTCGGTCGGCATCGGCACGAACTGGCTCGGGCCGCCGGTGCCGCCGCCCATCAGCACGAGCTTGCCGACGCGTTGCGGCTCGGCGAGCGCGAATGCGACCGCGCTATGCCCGCCCATCGAGTTGCCGATGATATGCACGCGTTCGATATCGAGCGCATCGAGCAGCGCCTTCAGGCAGCGCGCATTCAGCTCCGAGCGCGAGCCCTTGCAGATGATCGGGTCGCTCTTGCCCCACCCGAGGCAGTCCATCAGGATCACGCGATAGCCCGCCGCGACGAGCGGCTCGACGTTGCGATTGAAGTTGGCCCAGCCGGTCGCGCCCGGTCCCGAGCCGTGCAGCATCACGACCGTTTTCGCACCCTGCCCCACATCGTTGTAGTGGAGCTGCATTTCGCGGCCGTCTTCGGTGATGCGGACGAATCGGCTGGTCGCTTCCTCGGTGATCGCCGCTACTTGCGTGTTGGTATTGCTCATGTCGAATTCCTTTGTTTCACGGATTAAGTGACCGCGAGTCGCCGTCGACGGCGGACCCGCGCGGTATTTCGGGCTGCAAAGCTATTGCGCGGCCGCCGCGGCATAACGAAGTGTCGAGCGATTCACGACGAGCCACGCGCCAATCGCGGCGAGCGCGATCAACGGAATGCTCGCGCCGAGCAGCACGCTCGCACCCTGACCGATCGCGAGCAGCTGCCCGGCGATCAACGGTCCGAGGATCGAGCCGAGACGGCCTACCGCCACCGCAGCGCCGACGCCGGTGCCACGCACTTCGGTCGGGTACAGGCTGCTTGCCAGCGCATACAACACCGACTGCCCGCCGACCAGGAACAGCCCCGCCAGCAGACCGCCCCACGCCATCGACGTGCCGCCATTCGCGCTCAGCAACGCCCCGAGCGCAACGACGATGCCCACATACATGCCCGCGACCGTGCGGCGCCGGCCCATCCGGTCCATCATGCCGGCAATCACGATCGCGCCGATGCCGCCGCCGATGTTGAACATCATCTGTACGACACTGGACTGCACGCGCGTCAGACCGCGCGTCAAGACGAGCGACGGCAGCCAGTTGATCAGGAAATACAGCACGATCAGCGTGCCCAGATAGCTGATCCACAACGCGATCGTCGTGCCCGCGCGTCCTTCCTGCCACAGCGCGTGCGTCACGCTAGCGGATGCATCGCGACGGGCGCCGCTGGTTGCACGCGCCACGACGAACTGCGCCGACTCGCGCAGGAACAGTGCAAGCAGCGGCAGTACCAGCAACGGCCCGAAGCCGCCGACGTAGAAGATATGCCGCCAGCCCGCGTCGCCCGGACTGATGATGCCGACCACCGCCGCGAGCGCCGCGCCGAACGGCATGCCGCAATACATGGCGCCGACCGCGGTGTTGCGCTGATGTGGCGGCGCCGCTTCCGAGCACAGCGCGATCAGATTCGGCATCGCTGCGCCAAGACCGAGGCCGGTCAGAAAGCGCGCGGCGAGCAGGCTGTTCAGGTCCCACACCTGCGCGGTCGCGAGCGAGAAGATGCCGAATAGCGCGACCGACCACATCAGCACGCGCTTGCGCCCGAGCCGGTCGGCGAGACGTCCGCCGATCGCGGCTCCTGGCAGCAGCCCGAACGCGCCGATGCTGAACGCCCAGCCCATCTGCGCGACCGCGAGATGAAATTCGCGCGCCATGCGCGGTGCCGCGAGGCCGGTCGATTGCAGGTCCACGCCTTCGAGCAGCGCGACGATCAGGCAGAGCCCGATCGTCAGCGCGCCGCCGGCAAGAGGTTTCGTCGACTGTGTTGTTTGCGTTGTTTGCGTTGACTGCCGCATAAAAGTCTCCAATGTTGAGTCAGCGTCGCTCTTGCGGCGACCTTGCTGGATGAAATGAACGCTGCGCGCGCGGCATGCGGCGCCGTCGCGCAGCGTCCGGGTCATGAAGCCACTGCGTCGGTTGCGTGCGCGCGCTTCAGATCCAGTGCGACGTCGACGATCATGTCTTCCTGGCCGCCCACCATGCGCCGCTTGCCCAGCTCGACCAGAATGTCCACGGTCTTCAGGCCGTATTTCTTCGCGGCCACTTCCGAATGACGCAGGAAGCTCGAATACACCCCCGCATAGCCGAGCGCGAGCGTTTCACGATCGACGCGCACCGGCCGGTCCTGCAGCGGACGCACGATGTCGTCGGCGGCGTCCATCAGCGTGTAGAGATCGGTGCCATGATTCCAGCCCATCCGCTCGGCCGCCGCGATGAACACCTCGAGCGGTGCATTGCCCGCGCCGGCGCCCATGCCCGCGAGCGATGCATCGATACGGTCGCAGCCCTCTTCGACCGCGACCATCGAGTTGGCCACGCCTAGCGATAGGTTGTGGTGCGCGTGCATGCCCGTTTGCGTTTCGGGTTTCAGCACCGCCTTCACCGCGCGGAAGCGGTCGCGCACGTCGTTCATCGTCAGCGCGCCGCCCGAGTCGACCACATAGATACAGGTCGCACCGTAGCTCTCCATCTTCTTCGCTTCGATGGCGAGGTTCTCCGGCGTAGTCATGTGGCTCATCATCAGGAAGCCGACGGTGTCCATGCCGAGTTCGCGCGCGTATTCGATGTGTTGTTTCGAGATGTCCGCTTCCGTGCAATGCGTGGCGACGCGCACCACGCGCGCGCCCGCGTTGTAGGCGGCCTTCAGATCGTGGATCGTGCCGATGCCAGGCAGCAGCAGGGTCGCGATCTGAGCGTGCTCGACCACGTCAGCCACCGCTTCGATCCATTCGAGGTCGCTGTGCGCGCCGAAGCCGTAGTTGAAGCTCGAACCTTGCAGGCCATCGCCGTGGGCAACTTCGATGCTGTCCACCTTCGCGCGGTCCAATGCGCGTGCGATGTCCTGCACGTTCTGGATCGAGTACTGGTGACGAATGGCGTGGCTGCCGTCGCGCAGCGTCACGTCTGAGATATACAGTTTCTTGTCCATGCGGGAAGTCTCCTTAAGCCTCTGATGCCTGCACGAGCGCCTGCGCCATGCGCTCCGCGGTCGCGAGCGCGGCCGAAGTCATGATGTCGAGATTGCCCGCGTAGGCGGGCAGATAGTGCGCGGCGCCTTCCACCTCGATGAAGATCGACGTCTTCAGACCACTGAAGCTACCGAGGCCCGGAATGTTCAGCGGCGCGCTCGCGCTGATTTCGTCGAACTGCACCTTCTGCTTCAGGCGATAGCCGGGCACGTACGCCTGCACCGCGGCGGCCATCTGCTCGATCGACTGCTCGACCTTGTCGAGGTCGGCCAGCTCCGACAGCGTATAGACCGTGTCGCGCATCATCACCGGCGGCTCGGCCGGGTTGAGCACGATGATCGCCTTGCCCTTCGCGGCGCCGCCGACCACTTCGATCGCCTTCGAAGTCGTCTCGGTGAACTCGTCGATGTTCGCGCGCGTGCCTGGGCCCGCTGACTTGCTGCTGATCGACGCGACGATCTCCGCGTAATGCACCTTCGCGACGCGCGACACGGCCGCGACCATCGGAATGGTCGCCTGTCCGCCGCACGTGACCATGTTCACGTTCGGCGCGTCGAGATGCGCGTGGAGATTCACCACCGGCACGCAGTACGGGCCGATCGCCGCTGGCGTCAGATCGATCACGCGAATCGAGGGCTTCAGCTTTCGCAACAGCGCATCGTTCTTCACGTGTGCGCCCGCCGAGGTCGCGTCGAACACGAAGTCGATGTCGTTGAACACGGGCAGACGCGTCAGACCTTCGACACCTTCATGCGTGGTCGCGACGCCAAGCCGCGCGGCGCGCGCGAGGCCGTCGGAGTTCGGATCGATGCCGACCATCGCCGCGACTTCGAGATGCTTGCCGTGACGCAGGATCTTGATCATCAGATCGGTGCCGATATTGCCCGAGCCGATGATCGCGGCCTTGAGTTTTTCGCTTGCCATATGAGTTCCCTATCGAATGCTTGCGAGTGCTTGCTTTATGCGGAAAAAGTCGCGCGGACGCTGCCGAGACCTTCGATCTGCGCGCAGTAGGTGCCCGGCTCCTTGACGGCGACCATCGGGCCCAAAGCGCCCGTCATCAGCACGTCGCCGGCACGCAGCGGCGTGCCGAGCCGGACCATGCGATCCGCGAGCCAGGCGGCGGCATTCAGCGGATTGCCGAGACATGCGGCGCCATTGCCGCGCGACAGGACTTCCGCATCCTTCGATAGCGTCATCGCGCAGGCCGCGAGATCGATATCGCGCAGCAGGACCGGCCGGCTGCCGAGCACGAAGCGCGCGCTCGACGCGTTGTCCGCGACCGTATCGACGAAACGGATGTTCCAGCCTTCGATGCGGCTGTCCACCACTTCGATCGCCGCGACCGCATACGCGGTTGCGCGCATCAGATCGGCGTACGTGTGGCGCTCGTGCAGCAGATCGTGTTCGAGCACGAGCGCGATCTCCGCTTCGACCTTCGGCTGGATCAGCTCGTCCACCGGAATCGGCTGGCCGTCGCCATACGCCATCGATGCGAACAGCGCGCCGAAGTCAGGCTGGTCGACACCGAGTTGACGCTGCACCGCCGGCGACGTGAGTCCGATCTTGCGGCCGACGACGCGCTCGCCCGCCGCGATGCGCGCGGCCACGTTGGCCTGCTGCACCGCGTAGGCGAGCTCCTCGGCGTCGGCCGGGTTCGACAGTTCGACGAAACGCGGGTCGTCGCGCAACGGCGCGATGGTCGCGCGCGTACGTTCCGATTCGCGCAGGCGCAGGGCGAGCGCGTCTGCATTGCTTTGAATGGTCATAACGGGTTCCTGATTCGGTTAGACGTGGGCCGTCACGGGTCGCGCATGCATCGCGCCAAAGCCCGCGATCCATTCGGGGATCGGACGGTAGTAATCGAGCGACGCGCGATACGGGCCGCTCGCGTTCAGTGCGCCGAACGCGGCGATCCACGTCCGGATTTCGTGCGCGGACTTGCCGGCCTCGCGCGTGATCGCGCGGTTGGTGAAACCGTCGAGCGCGGTGAGTTCGCCTTCTTCGAGCAGCTTCAGGAACGCGCGATCCCATTCCGGATTGAGCGGATGCAGACGGCTGTCGCCCGCGGCGAACGCGCGCGCCGCCGCGATCGTGCGCGCCTCACGCGCCGCGCGTGATTCGGCCGACGGATTGCGGCCCGCGATCAGACGCTCGGCGACTTCCTCGCTCGCGCCCGCGAGTTCCGGCACCGGCGGCTCGTGCGAGATGCCGCCCGAGCCGATCACGAGCACGCGTTGCTTCGAGCGTGCGAGCGCTCGACCCAACGCATCGCCGAGCAGACGCGCGCGGCGGCATGAAGCCATCGGCGCGGCCACCGAATTGATGAATACCGGCACGACCGGATAGCGATCGAGGCCGCCCGTCAGAATCTCCAGCGCTTGCGCGCAACCGTGATCGACCTGCATGCGGTACGAGACGGCGACGTCAACGTCGCTCGCGAGCACCGCTTCGGCAAGGTCGAACGCGGTATCGGCGGGCACATCCAGCGGACCGGCGAGGCTCTTGAAGTCGCCGATCGCGCTCGCCGATGCGCCGATGCAAAACGGCGGCATCACGTCATAGAAGAAACCGTTGTAATGATCGGGCGCGAACACGACGACCAGTTCGGGATCGAACTCGACGACGCGCGCACGCGCTGCCGCATGCACGCGCTCGACTTCCGCGACGACTTCGGGCGCGGGATCGTAATAGCCGTGCAACGGCGTGTGCGATAGGCATTCGAGCAGCATCGGCATATCAGGCTCCGGCGATTGCAGCGGTGGCGAAAGTGGCGACGGCATCGGGCGCGAACGCTGCTTCGTCGCCATAACCGGCCACGTCAGCCCACCCCGCCACGTCGAGATGCAGCTGCCGCGCGAGTTCGACGACGAGTTGCGACACCTGCTGCGGCGAGCCCATGCCCGCGACGAAACGATCGGGACGCAACAGCACGACGGATTCCGGCACTCGCGTGAACCAGTCCTTCAGCCGCGTATTCACATCGCCGATCGCGATGACGTCTTCTGGCACGTCGTCATGGAAAGACAGCTGCGTGTCCGGCTTCGCGACCACGAAGCAGCCGCCGAGCCGCTGCCAGATCGCACGCGCCTGCTCCGACAAACCGAAGGTCGGCTCCGCGCCCCAGCCGACGATCGCGAAGCGGTTGCCGAGCACATCGTCGAGTCGCACGACCTCGCCGCTCACCGTGCGCACGCGCGGTTGAATGAACATGCGGCCGACCGGCGAATGACAATGCGGGTCGCGTCCATACACGAGACGGCCGAGCCGCGACTCGCGCTTCTCGCTCATCAGACCGAGCAGGCGGCCCGGCGCCGAATGCCCCGAGCGTTCGAGCACGCGCGCGAGCCAGCCATGCTTGCGCGGCGTGCGCGCCAGCAATACGACGCCGCTTTCATAACGTGGCATCGGCTTGAAACGCATTTCGACGAAGTAGCGCTTGACCGCCGGGAACAAGTTGAACGTACGCACGAACGCGTCGCGAAACTTGATGCCGAAGCGGCTCGTCGGCGCGAAGATGTCGCCCGCGACCTCAGAGAGGTGGATCATCGAGCGCGCATGCGAGCGGCGCTCGGCGGTGTAGCTATCGAGCAGCGCATCGCCGGCGACGCCCTTGACCACCATCGCGAGTTTCCAGCCGAGGTTGCTCGCGTCGCGAATACCGCTGTTGTAGCCCTGGCCCTGCCACACCGGCATGATGTGCGCGGCGTCGCCGGCGAGCAGCACGCGGTTCACGCGGAAGCTGCTCGCGAGCCGCGCGTTGTGCGTATAGACGCGCTTGCGGATGTAGTCGACCTTCTCCGGCTCGGCGACGACCTTGCGGATCAGCGCGGCCATGTTCTCCGGCTTCGACAGCTCTTCCTCGGTCTCGCCGGGCATCACCATGAATTCGAAGCGGCGAATCCCGTGCGGCAGCGCGGCCGACACGTACGGGCGCCGCGGATCGCAATGCATGTACACGTGCGGCGAGCCGATCGGGTCGTTGCGCACGTCGACGACGATCCACTGATTCGGTTTCGTGCGGCCCTCGAACGGCACGTCGAGGGTGCGGCGCACGAAGCTGTTGCCGCCGTCCGCACCGACCATGTACGACGCGCGGATCGTACGGCGGCCGCTCTGCGCGTGTTGCGCTTCGATCGTGACGCCGCTGCCGTCCTGCGTGAACGAGTTGACCGTGTGGCCGAACCGCACCTCGACGTGCGGGAAGCGTTGCAGGCCCTCGTACAACACGCGATCGGCCAGCGGCTGAATGAACGCGTTGCGGCGTGACCAGCCGAATTCGTCGGTGCGCGGCTCGATCGATGCGAAGCAGTGACCGTTGCTCGTGACGAAGCGCATCCAGTGATCGGGGGTCGTGTGCGGCAGCAATGCATCGGCGAGACCGACGGACTGAAACACGCGCAGCGCTTCATCATCGAGGCCGATCGCGCGCGGATAGTCGATGATCTTGTCGAGCCTTTCGATCAGCACGACGCGCACGCCCTGCAGGCCGAGATAGTTGGCGATCATCAAACCGACCGGGCCGGCGCCGATGATCGCGACGTCGGTGGTGACGGGTCCACTGTGACCTTGCGCGGCCACCGGGTCGAGCGTTTGGGGCATGTTGTCTCCGTATGTCGACCAGAGTGACCGGGCCGAGATATTCACGGAGCGCGGCGGCGGGAACCGGCTGTCGCCATGGCGAAAAATCGCCTGCGGGCAACAGCTTGCGTCTCCATGAAATCGTTGATTTGTTGGCAGTCTAGGACCGGCCACCTGCCCGCTCAACAAAATCTGGAAATTGTGCATAGAATGCACATAGATGATTTGATTGAGGTTTCAAGTGACCAAATACACGAATGTGCGAGGTCTGTCGCGCGGCTTGCAGGTGCTGCAGGCGCTCAACTCGATGGACAGCGGCCGCGCGACGAGCCAGCAGATCAGCGAACTGACCGGCCTGCATCGCACCACCGCGCGGCGGCTGCTCGAAACGTTGATGGAGGAAGGCTTCGTGCGGCGCAGCGCGTCGGACGACAGCTTCCGGCTCACGCTGAAGGTGCGCGCGCTGAGCGAAGGCTTCACCGACGACGAACGCATCGCGACGATCGCGCCGCCGGTGATGGGGCGTCTGCTGCAACGCGTCGCGTGGCCGTCCGATCTGACCACGCCCGACGGCGACGCGATGATCGTCCGTGAGACCACGCACCGCTTCAGTCCGTTGTCGTTTCATCGCGCGATGGTCGGCCGCCGTTTGCCGATCCTGCTGACCGCGGCGGGTCGCGCGTACTTCGCGATGTGCCCCGACGAGGAGCGCGAGGACATTCTCGATCTGCTGCGCGCGGGCGCCGGCGGCGAGGAGCAGAAGGCGCTCGCGTCGAACGACGCGTTGATCCGCAGCCTCGTGCGACGCGTGCGCGCGGATGGGTTCGGCTCGAATCACGGCGACTGGGCGGACCAGGGGAAGATCGGCGCGGTTGCCGTCGCGATCGTGTTCGAGGAACGCGTGCTCGCGAGCTTGAACGTGGTGTTTCTGTCGCGCGCGGTGTCGCTCGCGGAAGCGAAGCGGCGCTATGTGCCCGAGTTGCAGACGGCCGCGCGGGAAATGGTCGAGGAACTCGCGGCGCAGACCCGCGCGAGGAGCGGAGCGGACAAGACGCGTGCGGGACGCGAGCGGAAGTCGTGAGTGGCATTCGCAAGCCGTCCCGCGACTCAGAATCGCGTGCGAATACCCGTCGTCAATTGCAACTGGTGCTTCGCGCCAAACGTCGTCGCGACGACGTAACCATGGTGAAGCTTCATCTTGTGCTCGAAGCGACCCACGCGGTCAGCCCGCTTTCAAGGCTTCACGTCATCGACGAACTGATCGGTAAACGTGCGCGACAGATCGATATGCCGCCCCTTCACCGCCGGATTGAAACTCGACAGTACCTTCAGCACCGTCTGCGGACCGTCGGCTGGCATCTTGCCGTCGACGGTGTACATCGGCAGCGAGGCCTGCAATGCGCTGATATACAGCGCCCTGTCGTTGCCGATGTCTTGTTTTGGCATCTGCGCGGCGATCTGTTCCGCGCTGTGGGTGTGCATATAGCGCAGCGTCTTGACGAATGCGCGCGCGAGTTTCGCGGCTACGTCGGCATGCGCGTCGAGCCACGTGCTTTGCACGTAGAGGCTCGACGCCGGATACATGCCTCCGAGCGCGGCGCGCGTGCCATCGACATTGCGCATGTCGACGAGTACCTTGGCGTCGCCCGCTTTCAATAGTTGAGTGACGGTCGGCTCGGTCGTCATACCCGCCTGAATGCGTCCTTGCCGCATCGCCGCGATGAAACTGCTGTCCGCGCCGACCGGCAGCAGCGTGTATTGCGTGGACCGCACGCCCGCGCGCTGTGCGAGGTACTGCGTGAGAAAACTCGTCGAGGAGCCGAGCCCCGTCACGCCGAGTGTTTTACCGCGCACGTCGGCCATGCTCCGGATCGAATCGGCCGATTTCGCCGCGACCAGTTGCACTTCGCCGGGCACCTGACTGAATACGACGATCGTCTTCACTTCCTTGCCGCGTGTCTGCAGATCGATCGTGTGATCGTAGAAGCCGACCACGCCCTGCACCGCGCCCGCGAGCATTTCGTTTTCGCCGTCTATTCCAGTCGGCTGCGACAGCAGTTCGACGTCGAGCCCTTCGGCCTTGAAATAGCCGAGCTGTTCGGCAAGACGCGCCGGCAGATAGATGAGCTTGTTGGTACCGCCCACCATGATCGCGAGTTTCTCCGGCGCGGCGGCTTGCGCAGGCGTCGCGAGTCTCGCGAGCGCGCACAGCGCGAGCGACGCCGCGACGGCGGCATAGGCCGCGCGCGAGAAACGCGTCAAGGAAAGCTTCATTGGGGTGTCTCCGTTATCTTGCGTCTGGGCGCCGCGCGGGGGTCGCCTGCCCGTGATTGTGAAGGTGCGAACCCATCCCGATGCTTGCACGGCTGTGCATGTTGCGCGAACCTCGGGTTTATCCCGATCACTTCGGCGTTGCGCGCGGAAACGTCACGGCGATATGCACACCCTTGCCGCCCTCGCCCGCCTTCAGCGTGATCTCGCCGTGATGGGCGTCCGCGATTTCGCGCACGATCGCAAGACCGAGGCCCGTGCCCTCGGTATCCGTCGATGCACGAAAGAACGGCTCGAACACACGGCTGCGCGATTCGGCCGGAATGCCGGGGCCGTTGTCGGTCACGCTGACCGTCACCGCATTGGCCGCGGTATCAGCGTTCACGGCGACCGTCACGTGACCACCGCTGCCCGTATAGCGAATCGCGTTCTCGGCGAGATTCGCGATCAGTGCCTGCAACAAGCCGCGATGTCCGAGCACCGGCGCCGCGCCGTGCAATTCCGCGCCCAGATCGATTTCACGTGCCTGCGCGAGCAGGCCGAGATCTTCGACGACCTCCATCGCGAGCGGCACCAGATCGACGCGTTCCATCGCGAGCTGCGAGTTGTCGGCGGCCTCGGCCTGCGCGAGCAAAAGCAGCTTGTTGGTGAGCCCGACCATCGAGCGGTTGCTGCGATGCATCGCGGCAAGCGCTTCGTCGAGCGCGGGATTGAGGCCTTCCTGCTGCCGCGCGAATTGCAGTTGCGTGCCGAGCAGCGTGAGCGGCGTGCGCAACTGATGCGCGGCGTCGGCGATAAAGCGCCGCTGCGCCGCCACCTGCACGCCGAGCCGCGCGATGCACTGATTGATCGCATCGACGATGGGCCGCAGTTCCGTATGCAGACGCTCGACGCGAATCGGTTCGAGCTGCATCGGATCGCGGTCGGCCACCTCGTCTTTCACCTTCATCAAGGGCCGCAACTCGAACGTGAGCCCGATGCAAACGAGCGCCACCGCCAGCGCGATCATTTCGAGCTGGCGCACGAGTTGCGGCCGCCACAGCTGTTGCGTCATCGCATCGCGCGAGCGCACGGTCTTGCCGACAGTCACGCGCACGGGACGCGTCGCGCCGTTGTCGTACATGAGCCGCACGACGTCGACAGCGCGCACCTGCTGGCCGTGCAACTGCGTGTAGTACGAATCCGGCACGTCGGGCGCCCGCAGCGGACGCGGCGGAAAATCAGGCGTACCCGCGAGCAGCCGCCCACCGTCGACACGCACGCTATAGAACACCTGGTCGCGATATGGCGATGCGAAGATCTCGAGCGCGGCGGGCGGCACATCGACACGCAGAAAGCCGTCGCTCCATTCGACCTCGCCCGCGATCATCCGCGCCGACGCGACCAGCTGATTGTCCTGCACCAGATTCGCGGTGTGCCGCGCGTTGTCGTACTCGGTCTTGCCGGTCACGAACACATAAAGCGCGAGCGGTACGAGCAGCCACCACAGCAGGCGTATGCGTAGGCTATTGGCCATCGTTACTGGTCGTCTTCCCGCTTGCGCAGCAGATAGCCGAGCCCGCGCAGCGTGACGATCGCGGCCGAGCTGCCATCGAGCTTCTTGCGCAGACGCGAAATGTAGATCTCGACCGCGTCCTCGCTCGGCTCGTCGGCCAGCGTGAAGATCGCATCGACGAGCGCCGGCTTCGTCACCGTCTTGCCGAGGCGCAGGATCAGCGCTTCGAGCACCGAACGCTCGCGCGGCGTCACGTTCAGCGGCGCGCCCTTCAGCGTGAACTGGCGCGTGTCGATGTCGAACGACAGATCGCCGCACATCACCTCGCCCGCTTTCGACGGCGACTGCCGCCGAATCGCCACCTTGATGCGCGCGATCAGCTCGCGCACTTCGAACGGCTTCACCAGATAGTCGTCGGCGCCGGCACCGAGCAGCTCCACCTTCTCGTCGATCGAGCCGCTCGCGGTGAGGATCAGCACCGGCGTCGCGTCGCCACGCTGACGCAGCCGGCGCAGCACGTTCTTGCCCGACAGCTTCGGCAGGTTCAGGTCGAGCAGGATCACGTCGTAGTGATTGGTGCGCAGCAGGCGGTCGGCTTCATCGCCGTCCTGCACGGCGTCGAGCGCGAAGGCTTCCTGCTCAAGCATCTTCGCGAGCCAGTGCGCAAGCGTGGGGTTGTCTTCGATCAGCAGCAGCTTCATGGCGGCAACGGCAAAAGTCAGGTCGTCGATTGTGCCTTAAAACAAGGGGCCTGCGCGCATACCGTGTGGTTTGCCGCATACGTCCGGTGCCTACCGCGAGCGCAGTGCCGATCCGCGCGCAAATTTCGGCGCTCTTTCGGCGCATTTTCGGGTTAACACCCATGTTTTGCGCCAAACCCCGAAAGCTGGCAGAAGGTTTTGCGTTTCTATAATCGCCCCCATTGACCCAGAAAAGCGCCGCGCATCACGGTCGCGGCGACCCACCTAAGGAGACTGCTTCATGCGTACCTTGCGCCAGATTGCCGCTGTATCAGGAGTTGCGTTCGCCCTTGCCGCCGCTTCGGCCGCCGCTCACGCCGAGAAGATCACGATCATGGTCGGCGGCGCCACCAAGATCATCTATCTGCCGGCCAAGCTCACCGAGCAGCTCGGCTACTTCAAGGACGAAGGCCTCGACGTCGAGATCCTGTCGCAGCCGGCCGGCGTCGATGCGGAGAACGAACTGCTCGCGGGCGCGGTGCAAGGCGTGGTCGGCTTCTACGATCATACGATCGACCTGCAGAGCAAGGGCAAGGAAGTGCAGGCGCTCGTCGTCTTCGGCCAGGTCCCGGGCGAAGTCGAAATGGTCTCGACGAAGGCGGCCGATTCGCTGAAGAGCATGGCCGACGTCAAAGGCAAGACGCTCGGGGTGACCGGCCTCGGTTCATCGACCAGCTTCCTCACGCAGTACCTCGCGCAGCGCGCGGGCGTGCCGTCGACGCAATACACGATGTTGCCGGTCGGCGCGGACAACAGCTTCATCGCCGCCGTCAAGCAAGGCCGCATCGACGCCGGCATGACCACCGAGCCGACCGTCTCGCAACTGCTGAAGACCGGCGACGCGAAGGTGCTGGTCGACATGCGCAACGTGGACGGCACGCGCGCCGCGCTCGGCGGCACCTACCCCGCTTCGAGCTTCTACGTGCAGCGCGCGTGGGCCGAAGCGCACAAGGACGAGGCCGCGAAGCTCTCGCATGCGTTCGCGAAGACGCTGAACTACATCGCGACGCATAGCGCCGAGGACATCGCCGCGCAGATGCCGAAGGACTACTACGGCAACAACAAGGACCTGTACGTGAACGCGCTGAAGGCGTCGCTGCCGATGTTCACGAAGGACGGCAAGATGCCCGCCGACGGCCCGGATACGGTGCTGAAGGTGCTGTCCGCATTCAATCCGTCGGTGAAGGGCAAGCATATCGATCTCGCCAAGACCTACACCAACGACTACGTGTCGGCGCCGGTCAAGACCGCGTCGAAGTAACGCTTCTTTCATATTTACAGAACTGCGAGGCACCCGCCGATGAATCAACCTATGTCACGCGAGACGCCAGCGATCGAAATGCGCAAAGTGTCGTGCCGTTTCATTTCCCCGGACGGCAAGGCCACGATCGCGCTGCGCGACTTCAGCATGTCGGTGGCACGCGGCGAATTCGTCGCGGTGGTCGGCCCGACCGGCTGCGGCAAGTCCACTACGCTTAGCATGATCACCGGCTTGCTGAAGCCGACCACCGGCGAAGTGCGCGTGATGGGCGCGCCGGTGGACGGCATCGATCCGCGCATCGGTTTCGTGTTTCAGGCCGATGCGGTGTTTCCGTGGCGCTCGGTGCTCGACAACGTCGCGGCGGGTCCGCTGTATCGCGGCCGCTCGAAATCGGCCGCTTACGACGAAGCGAACGAATGGCTGCGCCGCGTGGGCCTCGACAAGTTCGGCAAGCACTATCCGCATCAACTGTCCGGCGGCATGCGCAAGCGCGTCGCGCTTGCGCAGACCTTCATCAACAAGCCGGAAATCCTGCTGATGGACGAGCCGTTCTCGGCGCTCGACATGCAGACGCGCACATTGATGCAGGACGAGTTGCTGCAATTGTGGGGCGGCGCCGGCTCGGTCGTGTTCGTCACGCACGACCTCGAAGAAGCGATTGCGCTCGCCGACCGCGTGTTCGTGCTAACTGCCCGCCCCGCCACGCTGAAGAAAGTCTACGAAATCGATCTGCCGCGACCGCGCGTCACATCGGAGGTCCGCTACGACTCACGCTTCATCGAAATTTCGCGCGATATCTGGCATGACCTGCGCGAAGAAGTGCAGATCGGTTAATCAAGGAACGGCAAACATGTCTACAACCTCTCAACAGATGATGCCCACGGGCATCGACGCCGCGTCGCTCGCTCACGTCGAGCGTATTGCGCAGAAGAAGATCCGCCAGCGCCAGGTTCTGGTGATTTCGCTGCGCATTCTCCTGCTCGTGGTCGTGCTCGGCGGCTGGGAACTGTCCGCGCGCCTGAAGTGGATCGACCCTTTCTTCTTCTCGATGCCGACCGAGATCTTCGCTCAGATCGTCGACTGGTTCGTGAACGGTACGTCGCAAGGGCCGCTGCTCACGCAGGTGTGGGTCACGCTCGAGGAAACGGGGCTCGGCTTCATCATCGGTTCGATCGGGGGCATCTTCTGCGGCATCGTGCTCGGCCGCAACAAGCTGCTCTCCGACGTGTTCAGCCTCTACATCAAGATCGCCAACTCGATCCCGCGCGTCGTGCTCGGCTCGGTGTTCGTGATCGCGCTCGGGCTCGGCATGGCATCGAAAGTCGCGCTCGCGGTCGTGATGGTGTTTTTCGTCGTGTTCGCCAACGCGTTCCAGGGCGTGCGCGAAGCAGATCGCTACATGATCGCGAATGCGCAGATACTCGGCGCGTCGCGCCGTCAGGTGACGACCTCGGTCGTGATTCCGTCGGCGCTGAGCTGGATTCTCGCGAGCCTGCACGTGAGCTTCGGCTTTGCGCTGGTCGGTGCGGTAGTCGGCGAGTTTCTCGGCTCGAAGCAGGGCATCGGCTTGCTGATCTCGACCGCGCAGGGCGCGTTCAATGCGGCCGGCGTGTTCGCGGCGATGATCGTGCTGGCGGTGGTCGCGCTTGCCGCCGACTACCTGCTGACCGCGGTGGAGAATCGATTGTTGAAGTGGCGGCCGAGTTCGGTTTAAACCGCGGCAGCGCAGAGTCCACAAACAGTAGTTCGCTTCACCGATGCCGCTCAGTCTTCTGGACTGAGCGGCATTTTTATTTGCTAACGCACATTCTGTCTCTCGCCAGCAAACTGTTTTTCGCAATACGTTGGCCACGTCGCAACACTTCTTTCTTTCAATTCCCCACCAGAAGGCCAACATCCGGCTGCCAGCCCGTTCCATGCGCGATGGCACGTTCGATGCATACCCACCGCGCAAGTCAGGCGATCGCCAACATCGATCGCGGATCGAAGCGAGGTGAGTCATGTCGAGTGCACAGAGTCAACGCCGGTCAACCAACGGGTACGACGGCCCGTTCATGCGCGCCAACACCGCGAATCGTCGCGATCGTCATCATTCGAGCGAATTCGTGCTGTTCGGCTTGCACACCGTCGGCGTGATCGGTCGCGGACCGAAACGCCTCTGGCCGTATGTCCTACCCTGGTTGTTCATCTTACTGACGATCGGTTCCATCTGCCTCGTCGTGCGCGGCGTGCTCGCGCGGCAATTGCTGGTACCGCCGGTGGAGACACCGCAAACGTTGACCGAGCGCGGCTATACGGCGAACTTTCTCGCCGAGCGGATCATGTCGGCGATGAAGGAAATCGGCCAGGATGCCGAATCGATTCCACACGACACGATGACCAGCAACGACGCGCAGCAGGACATCCAGATTCCGGGTCAGGAAATGTCGTATGCGACGACGGTGCGCTTCATCAAAGGCGTGCTCAAGCGCGACGATGTCGCCGTGCACATCGGCATCACGAAAACGAATAGCAGCGCGGATTCATACGTTGCGCACGTGCAGATAGAACACGGACCGTTCAACGGCCGCGAAAGCACGGTGCCGTTCGAAGGGCGCGACCTCGAAAAGCTCGTGCACGACATCGCAGTCACGGCGATGCGCCTCGCCGAACCTAACATCCTCGCCAGTCATCTGTACACGCAGGTGCAAAAGACCAAATGCTCGCTCGCGCAATGCGACTATCGCGAGATCGTCGGGATCTATGACGAAGTCCTCGCATTGCCGTCATCCGAGCAAGCCCAATGGGCAGTCGCGGGCAAGGCGTGGTTGCTCGACAGTCAGCAGCGCTCGAGAGAAGCCGAGCAGCAGATCCGTGAAGCATTGACCCAATACAAGCACTCCGCGGTGCTGCGCGCGGGTCTCGGCATTGCGCTCGAACAGCAGAACCGCATCGACGATGCGCTAAAGGAACTGCGGGCTGGCGCGAAGGAAAAGTCGCGCACCGCTGAAAACCTGCGACTGCTCGGCGACGTGCTGTTGCATTCGAACAAGCACGATCGCGAAGCACTCGCAGCGTTCAGGCAGGCCGCCGAGATGAACCCCGACTCCGTCGACACGCTGCACGACTGGGCCGAGGCGCTCGTCAAAACCGGCCACGACGACGAAGCGATCGACAAGCTGTCGCACGCCGTCGCGTTGCGTCCCGATCTCGCGCCGTCCTATGTGGAATGGGGCCACGCGCTGGAACACAAAGGCGCGCTGCGCGAGGCCGCGCGCAAGTATGCACAGGCATTGCAGCTCGACGCCGGTACGTTGTCGGCGCGCGAACGCGAGCTGGCGCTCTCGACGGACGCATCGCCCGACGAAGCCGACACCCGGACATCGAGGCCTGACCTGCGCGTCAAGCCCGTTTCGAATCCCATGACGTCGTACCCGCTTCGGGCATCGCTCGATACGGTACGCGACGCCGTAGGACGGGCGATGCGAGCGGCCTGAGCCGCGCGCATTCGCCATTTGAGTTGGCAACACAGCCGAACAGGAGACAGTTCGATGGACAGCTTCGAAGATGCATTCAAAGCCTTGATCGGAAACGAAGGCGGTTACAGCTTCAATCCGGCCGATCCAGGCGGCGAAACAATGTGGGGTGTGACAGCGCGCGTCGCGCGCAGTGAGGGCTATAACGGCGCGATGAAAGACCTGCCGCTCGATACCGCCCATCAGATCGCCAAGCGCAGGTACTGGGACCCGTTGCATCTCGACGAACTCGATCCGCGCGTGGCTTTCCAGATTTTCGATGCGAACTACAACGGCGGCCTCGTCGTGCTGTGGATGCAGAAGGCATCTGGCGCCAGGGAAGACGGCAAGTTCGGCCCCGACACGCTCGATGCGGTCAAGAACGCCGATCCGATGAAGTTCGTGATGCGCTTCGCCGCGTATCGTCTGCGGTACCTGCGGAACCTGCATTCGTGGCCGAATTTCAGCCGCGGCTGGACCGAACGCATGGCAGCCAATCTTCTCCTGGGAGCAGCATGATGGACTGGTCTAAAGTAGCGAAAAATATCAACAGCACCGCCCCGCTTCTCGCCGGGCTCGTAGGGGGGCCGGTCGGCCTCGGCGTGACCGCTGCGGCCGCGATCATCTCGCACGCGCTCGGCACGCCGAGCGACCCAGCCTTCGTGGAACCCGCGTTGAACGACCCCGGCGCACTCGAAAAACTTCGCCAGGCCGAAGGCGCGAACTCGCTGCAATTGCAGCAGTTGATGGTGACGGCCGCGCAGTCGAGCCTCGCGCACGACGCCGACATGGCCCGCATCGCCACGAGTGACACCGCGAACGCACGCGCGATGGGTGTCGCCAATCGCGACTGGGTCCCGAAAGTGCTCGCGATGGCGGTCACCACCGGCTTCTTCGGCATTTTGCTGCTGATGGCGTTCCAGCCTTTGCCGGGTACCAACAAGGATCTCGTCAACGTGATCGTCGGCGCGTTGGGAACCGCGTGGATCAGCATCATCGGCTATTACTTCGGCACGTCGGTCGGCTCGATGCGCAAGACCGAGCTGCTCGCGAAGCCGAGCGTGCCGATCACGGCAGATAGCGCCTTGACGTTGCGCGAACCGGCGTCGCAGTCGGGATCGCATGCACCGGCGGCAGCCGCGCCGTCCGGCGACCACTTCCCATCGTTCGCGCCGGGCGGGCAAGGTCCGATCTTCTCGGGCGGTAGTTGAGTCGATGCTGCATTGAGCGAATCATGCACGCGACGAAATACCCCAAGCGTCGCGTGCATGTCCGTTTCAAAGCAGGGCACTTTCGCCACCGCGCGTTTTGCGCTAAGTTGGCAACGCGAAGTCCATCCCGTCCCGAGTGGAGCGATAAAGATGAGTGACGTCGAGCAGAACACGCAGAACGATCCGATCGAACACGTCGTGCTGCTGCTGATGGAGAATCATTCGTTCGACCAGATGCTCGGCTGCCTCGACGCCGTGCACGACGAACTGGACGGCGTACGCAACGCGGCCGGCAAATCGAACGCCGACGGTCAAGGCCACACCTTCTATCCGCGTGAAACGCGCGAGCGGCAGATGAAGCAAGATCCGAATCACGAGCACAAGGCCGTGATGGAACAGATCGCCGCCGACAACAGCGGTTTCGTGCGTACGTTCGTGAACGACTACCCGAAGAGTAGCCTCGCCGCGCGGCAAGACGTGATGGGCTATTACCCGCTCGGCTTTCTGCCCGCGCTGCACACGCTCGGTACGCAATTCACCGTGTGCGACCAGTGGTTCTCGTCATTGCCGGGGCCGACGTGGCCCAACCGTTTTTTCGCGCTGACGGGTACGTCGAAAGGCGAGATCGGAATGCCTTCGGGACTCGACGGGCTCAATCCGCACTGGTACACCGAGCAGGATCAGGACACGATTTTCGATCGGTTGAACGCCGCGCGCAAAACATGGAGCGTCTATTTCTACGACTTCCCCGCCTCGTTGCTGCTGAAGAACCAGCGCCGCGCGGAAAACCTCGCAAATTACCGCTCTTTCGATAAATTCTTCGAGGACGCGGCGGGACCCGCCAGTCAGTTTCCGCAATTCGTACTGATCGAGCCGAAGTACTTCGGCGAAGCGCAGAACGACGATCATCCGCCGCACAACATCATGAAGGCAGAGAAGCTGATCGCGGACACTTACAATGCGCTGCGCTCGAATCAGGCGCTGTGGGAGCGCACGTTACTGGTGGTCCTCTACGATGAGCACGGCGGTTTCTACGACCACGTATCGCCGCCGGCCGACGCGGTCGCACCCGACGACCACACCGCGAGCTTCGATTTCAAACAACTCGGCGTGCGTGTTCCCGCCATCCTGGTGTCACCGTGGTGCGAAGCTGGCGTGTGCAACGAACGATTCGATCATTGCAGCCTGCTGAAGTACCTGTGCGACAAGTGGCAAATGCCACCGCTCGGCAAGCGCGCCGAGGCGTCCGCGAACCTCGGTGTGGCGATTCGCCGTGGCGGCGGCGCGCGCACCGATACGCCGCCGTTTATTCGCGTGCCCAATCAATCTCTGATTGCGCAGCACGTCGAACTGGAGCGCAAATCGTCGAATGGCAATCAGCACGGCCTGCATCATTTCGCCGACTATCTGCACGCGGAACTGGACCGGCTCGCCGCCGAGGCGGTCGAGGCGGCCGCGCAACTGGCGCGCACCGGCAACGCATGGGTGCGCTTCAAGAGCGCGTTGGGCTCGCTGATGATGAGTCTCGGCCAGTGGCTCAGCCAGGACTTCTACGACGCACGCGACCAACGCGATGCGCGCACGAGCCAGGCGTTCACGCGCTTGCGGCAATCGGTCCGTGAGGCGACGCCGGGCATCGCGCGAAACGATGCGGAAGAAACGGCATCGTCCGTCAATCCGGTCCCGGAGAAATAGCACGCCGCAAAGCGGTGGTAGTGCGGAACGTTGCCGGATGCCAGAGTTCGTGAAATCGGGGACCTTGGATTTCTTCGACTATTTCAATAGTCTTGACGCAGTGCCCGGTTGGCAGTGACGGTATCAGTGAAGCGGACGGTGAATCTGTGCCACAGAAACCGAGAATTTCGGTTCGGGACCGCCGCAGCGCAGCGCCGCCGGCTATTTTCCCGGCGACAAGCGACATCGCGCGGACAACGGCCAACTACGGACCTTCGCCCACGCTTGTACACGGACGTTCGAGCGTCGGCTTCGCCCCGGGCAACGGACGTTAGCGTGCCAATTGCGTCGGTTGTGTCGTCGGCCGAAGCCGACATTGGGGGTCGAGCGGTGCGACATCATGGATGTGTCCGCTATCAAGATACGGAATGCGCTCGACTGTTCAGCGTGAAGCCTGCGGAGAAACTCAATCCTTGCCTTCCGGTGCTGCCAGCCCACGAAGGTTCCACAGGGGAACAAGGACTGTCTTGTCTTCGCTATTTTCCGTTGAATGATGAGCATCAACGGAACGCGACAACAATAGGGCCGCCTTTTGGGCAGCCCTATTCTCTACCTGGAGAGCGCACGATACGGGTTGAACGCCTCTTGCAACTCAGCAGACAGCCCGTCAGGTCGACGAGTTGCTTCAACGGTCGTCGCCATCGCGACCCGCAGACGCCGGCCGAGGCGGGTTGACGGTCATGGCGGCACCAGTCAGTACCCAGGCCCGCTGGCTGGGTGCGAACCGCGGTGCCAGCAAACCGTCATTGATTTCGCGCGTCACGGCAAAGCGACGGAACGAAGTCACCGGTAAGAACAGGCGGGAATTGTCCGGGAACCCATCGCTGGCAGTATCCACGTCTCCCTCGCGTGCCGATATGACGCCGTCGCCATTGGTATCGACCCGTCTGACTTCGGCCACATAGGCGTCGTACAAGCGCTGCGGGAATGGCGTGCCCGGCTCGAACGATGCCACTCGTACATAGGTGTCCAGGTAAATTTCGTGGGCCAGCCCGCTCGGGATGAAGCGCTGACGGTATTCCCGCTGGTTATCGACGTCCGCGTCGAATCGGTCGGGGTCGCGCGGACCCGCACCACCCAGCGGAGCCGCATTGTTCGGATCGTCACCATAGTCGATCGGACTGTTCTTCACGCCTGCCGGTCCAGAGCCCGGAATCAGTGACGAGAGCGCGCCAAGTTTGCCCGCCTCAAAAGTACCGGGGATACCGCCGGTAAAAGGCAACTCGTAGAGTGGATGGATCCAGTTGGTCGTGTAATTGAATTCCCAGTAGCCGTGACAATCAGACTGCTGCATGCAGTTAATCGCCCCCATGCTTAGCTGGATCGGCACGATATTGGTCTGGCGGTCGGGAAAGTGATCAGAAGCGTCGGGGAAATGCGGTGCCCTGCCATCCATTGTGAATAGCCGGTCTGGCACGTTGTTGTGTGTGCCCATCGCATGCAAGGCGGCCGCGTCCGCGGTTGTCATCGTGCCGAACTGGGCGTGCCCGTCGGGTCGGGGTGGTGCGATATCCGGCACGTGTAAATCGTGGATCATCCAGCCCTCATACCAACCGCTTTCGTTGTTAATCACAAACAGATATGAGAGGTCGGTAAATACATCGATGAAGGCGCGAACGTTGTTCGGATCAGTGGGCAGCCCAGGCTTCGGTTCGACCACAACGCGCACGGCACCGATGGTTGGCAAGCCGCAGACGGCACCACTTGCCGTCAGCATCGCCTTGTCGTTGATGCCGGGGAATCGTGCCGTGAACGGATTGGGTTCGAATCCTACTGTGGACAGCAGGTAGTACTGGAACAACTGGCTCGGTTTGTCGGCCTCGGCATAGGCCTGAATCGGCAAATAGCTATGGGGCCGCTCGGCCATCCTTTCGAGAAGATCCTGCAGCGAATCCGGCAGGTGCGCGATGTCGCCGCGCTGACGCACCAGCGCGCCGTCAGCGGCAGCGTTCGGATTCGGATGGCAAGGTGGCGGCGGCTGTTCCGCGCATGCCTGGCCTGCGGCCAACGCGCCGATGAAGGCGGCAGCGGACAGACTGGCAGCTCGAGAAGCCAGTGGTCTAAAGCTGCGGGGCTTGAATAGCGATTTCATGATTGCTCCTGAGGTGGACCCGCTTCGACGGACAGATCTGCAGTTAGGTATTGATGCGTGGCTTAACCTCCTTTGAAAGTTGAGCAGCGGGTTGTCCATGGCCGGGCAGCGGGTCGCCTGTCTCGACCATGACGCTGCCTCGCGGTGGGCAACCCGCGAGGCGATGCGACTGGGTGAAATCGGCGAATCGGATGCCGCGAGAGAAGTGTCGAGTAAACGGGTTGGAGGAAGAGATATTCCGGGCGCAGCTAAAGAATGCAGCGGCAGTCATGCCTGTCGGATCCATTGCGCGCGTACTAGCCGCATCATCCGGCTGTATTCGCGCACTACCTTAAGGCAGGCTGAAGAAGTCGCCGTTGGTCGTTGCCGCAGCAGCAAAGTTGCGTCAAGTTGCAGGCGTAACGGCATCGCCGTCGTTTGATCGCGCCACGCCGCCCTCGGAAGGCCGATGGCGTCCAATAGCGCATTTGCGCGCGCGGTGAAATCCGGACTTGCTTGTCCCCCGATTCATTTTCGTCGCACCGCCAGAGCGGACGCTCGACATGGGTTGTTACGGCCGTGCAACCAACGACCGCGATGGCCGTTCATGTCGCTCAGCGCGGGATGTCGGATGATCGCTGTTCCAGAGTAAGCTGCCGTTGAGGTGACGAAGCTTCGAACGACGGCAGTGGATCGATTTGACGCAATCGCGGACCACCTTACTCTCGCAAGGGATGTCGACCGCGCGGATCAATCACGAACTGTGGCAGCAGTCGTTCACCGACCTCGCATCGTTTCCATTTCCTGCGACACCGGACAGACGTCTACGCGTTAACCCTAAACATTCCGTCGTTTTATATCAAATTTCGCAACAAACATTACCTATCTTACGTCTTACTCTCACCAGTTCGCCAAATTACAATGCAATCACTGACTACGAACAAGCAAGTTCGCAGCAAGATAAAACCCTGAACTGGAGGTAAGTATCATGAAATCGCTGATTCAAGCCGTTGTCATCGCCGTCGCTGTCGCCGCTCCGGTCGCCGCGTTCGCGCAAGCCAACCAGCCCGTGACCCGCGCTCAAGTGCGCGCCGAGCTGATCCAACTGGAAAAGGCCGGCTATCAACCTGGTCACGCCGACCCGCACTACCCGGCTGACATCCAGGCTGCGCAAGCCCGCGTCGACGCGCAAAACGGCGTCGGTCAAACCGCTACCGGCTTTGGTGGTGCGGTGAGCGGTACGTCGCAAACGAGCCATGCGGCTCCGACGAGTGGCCCGAAGTCGGTCTACTTCGGTCAGTAAGCGGTAGGTGGCAGGCGGTTCGTCAAGCGCAGCTACGTGGCCACGAAGCCCTACGGCGAAACGAACCGCGAGCACTTCCAAATAGCGCGTCCTTGCGACGCGCGCCCCGATTCAAATGAACTGGCCCGCGACTCGGGTATGTCCGAGCGCGGGCCAGTTCGTATGTGGTTACCTCCGTCATCGGGCTCCCGATGACTTCGCCCAGGCCTTCACGGTCTGGGCGCTTTTTCGCGACGCTCTGCGTGCGCCGCGATGAATTCTCAGCTGCCCGCGCTCAGTCGCGTGCGATCAGATTGCCGACCTGGCCGCGCCCGGTCACGAGGCAACTCGACAGGAAGCTCTCGCTCTGCGCGCTCGCGCCAGCGTCACCAAAGCCCTTTTTCAACGCGTCTGATTTGACGAGCGCCGCGCCCTGGTGACATGTAATCGTGCCGACCTCGCCCGCCTGCGCACGCATCAACGCGCGATCCGCCATCAGATAGCCAAGCAAAAGCACCAACGCAATATTGAACGCTTGTCGCATGGGTCGTCTCCTTTTCGAAGAGACTAGCGTGAAGCGCGAATGCAGTGGCCTGGGGCTTTCCCGATTGTTGAAGATTCAATGATCCAGAATAACTCGCGGCTCCTGCGGGCGATTCGTAGTGCATTGAAGCGATTCAGTTTTATTCGATGCGCGTAGCTGTGCGCGCAACGGTAGGCGTTTACGCCTACAGCCGAGTTTCGATCCGCGCGATGCGGCTATTGATCGCATTGCGCACCAGCGCATTCGACGGCACCAGCAGCAGCGATGACGCGATGATCCGATACACGTCATGGCGCGTCACCTTCGACACTTTCGCCGGATCGAGCCACGCGTCGTTCTCCGCGAGCAGCAATAAGGTGTCGAGGCCGATGAGGATCGGCCACACGCAGGCGAGCCGCAAGCGCACCGCGCTCACCGGAATCGCAAGCGTATAGTCGAGCGCCGCGCGAAAATGATCGAGCGTCTTGCGCAACAGTTCGACGAGCAGCGGCCGCGCGCGCATCGAATTGGCCGGTTGCAGCAGATCGCGCGCGCTCAGACCGTGGCGCTCGAGCATGCTCTGCGGCAGATAGCAGCGGCCGATGCGCAAATCTTTTCCGCAATCGCGCAGCACGTTGGTCATCTGCAATGCCTTGCCGAAACGCACGCCACGCTGCTTCATCGTGTCGGGCTGTTCTTTCAGCGTGCCCGGCATGTGCGCGTAAGTCATCGTGGTCCAGAACTCGCCGACGCAGCCCGCGACCAGATACGTATAGCGATCGAGTTCGTCGTATTCGCGCAGCGCCGCGATCTGGCCGGAGCGTTCGTCGGGGAACGTGCGCAGGTCGAATTCCATGCCCTCGGTCAGCGTCGTGACGATCGCGCGCACCGAGTGGCGGTCGGACTCGCTCAGTTGCGCGAGCACGTCGAGCGCGGGGCTCAACGATTCGAGCAGCAGCTTTTCATCCGAATGCGCCTGCTGACCCGCGACTTCCGCGGCGATGCGCTTGAACGGCCCACTATCGACGGCCACGCCATTGACCTGATCGCGCAACGCGAGCAGCAATTCGAGGCGTTGGCCCGGTGCTATCAACGAGGTGTCCGCAATCGTATCGGCCGCGCGCGCGAGCAGATACGCAAGGCCGATCGGATCGCGCATGCCGATGGGCAGCACGCGCAGCGTCAGATAGAAGGAGCGTGAAACGCCTTTCAGGAGCGGGCCGAGAAGAATGGCCCGGGTCGGATTCGGCATGGGTTGGATCGGTTGGCAAATAGGCGGGTGTAAGCCCGCTGGGATCAGGCGCTGCCGAATTGTATACGGCGAGGCGCGTCACCCGGTACACCATGAACAAGCATCAGAAGCCGCCCGCCGAAGCCGGCGCCACTCGCAGCCGTCGTTCGAACCTGCACCTGACCTATGTGATCGGCAGCTTCGACCGCATCCCGCGGCGGCCGTATGAGTGAAGCGCTCGCCTTTCCGTTTCATTGCATCGGTTTGCAGGTTCGACCGGCCACCGCACTTCATTCCCCGTCATGCCGCATGCACCGGGCTCCTCGCCGCCGGGCCTTTTTCGTCCTCTCACGCTGCACTGTCGAGCACACTCCGTTCGCCGAGCACGCGTTGCCGGATAGACTCCCCGCATTTCACGCCGCGGGACACTATCGCTCGCCATCGGGAATGGGGATTGCTGCCACGACTGAGTTGAGCACAGGACGGTCACGACCAGGCCGTCGCTTGCACTTTGAACGACACATCGACAATGACTACCGACGCATCCAACACGTCTCGCCCGTCCGAGGCGGCGCGACCTGACGCGGCCCGGCCTGACGCGGCGCGACGCAATGTCGAAACCGGCGTGCCCGGTTTCGACGAGATCCTCGGCGGCGGTCTGGTGAGCGGTGGCGTCTATCTACTGGAGGGCATGGCCGGCGCCGGCAAGACGATCCTGTCGAGCCAGATCGGTTTTCATCGGGTGCGGCAAGGCGAGAAAGTGCTGTACATGACGCTGATCGCCGAATCGCACGACAAGCTGCTCGGTCACCTGAAAGGCCTGAGCTTTTTCGACGAAGCCGCGGTCGCGCAGCAGATGCTGTTCGTGTCCGGCTATCACGAGCTGATGCAGGACGGCCTCGACGGTTTCCTGAAGCTGATCGCGTCGAGCATCTACGACTACCGGCCGAGCCTGATGATCATCGACGGCTTTCGCAGCGCGCGCGAATTCAGCGAAACCGAGCTGTCGCTGTCGAAGTTCATCCACGAGCTGAACGCGCTGGTCGCCGCGATGGACTGCACGACGCTGCTGCTCGCGCCGCTGTCGGGCAACGAGTCGCATCCCGAGCACACGCTGGTGGATGGTCTGATCGAGCTGAACAGCTATCACGACGGCATGCGGCGCGCGCGCGAAATCGAAGTGCACAAGATGCGCGCGCGCGATCATCTGATGGGCAAGCACTTCTTCCGCATCGCCGGCAGCGGGCTGCTGATGTTCCCGCGCCTCGAAGCGCAGTTCGCGGAGCAAGCGGGCCCCGTCGATCTGAAAGCACGGCTCGGCTTCGGCTTGCTGCACCTGGACAACCTGCTCGGCGGCGGCTTCGCGCAAGGCGCAACGACCACGCTGATCGGCCCGTCGGGCGTCGGCAAGACCCTGCTGTGCCTGCAGTTCCTCGCGGCCGGTCTCGCACGCGGCGAGCGTTGCGTGTATCTCGGCTTCTACGAGAGTCCGCAGAGACTCATCGGCAAGGCCGAAGCGGTGTCGATCGCGCTTGCCGATGCGTGGCAGGACGGTCGTCTGATGGTGCTTTGGCAGCCGGCGATCGAACTCGCGATCGATGAAATCGCCGCGAAAGCGCTCGCCACCGTCAAGCAGACCGGCGCGACGCGCATCGTGATCGACGGCGTCGAGGGCTTTCGCGATTCGGCGTTGCGTACCGAGCGCTTCGGCCTGTTCCTCAATGCACTGCTGCATCAGTTGCGCGAAGCGGCCATCACGACGCTCGTCACCGAGGAGCTGCCGCTGTACAGCGATCCGGGTCACGCGAAGACCGTGCGCGTGTCGGCGTTGACCGAAAACCTCGTGCTGCTGCGCTACGCCGAGACCGAAGGCGGTCTGCGGCGCATGATTTCGGTGGTGAAGCAACGCGAAAGCGCGCACGACACGTCACTGCGCGAGCTGTCGATTTCGTCGCAAGGACTCGACGTGATCGACGGCTCGCCCGGCGCCGCGGTCACCCAATCGACGCCGGGCCTGTCGGCCACGCTGCGATCGCGGCGAAAAACCTAGCCGCTCATGAAAACCATTCTGGTGGTGGACGACGAGTTCGACATCCTCACGGTGTGGCGGCTGCTGCTGGAACGACACGGCTATGCGGTGCGGACGGCGTCGAACGGCGCCGTCGCGCTTGAACTGGTCCGCTCGAGCCGGCCAGGTATCATCTTGTCCGATTGCATGATGCCGGTCATGTCGGGCCTCCAGTTGTGCGCGGCGCTGTATGAGGACCCAGAGCTGCGCGGGATTCCGATCATCCTGTGCAGTGCCGCATCGGACATTCCGGTCCAGCCGAATCCGCATATTGCCTACGCGCGCAAGCCGCTTTCTTTCGACCAGTTGCTGGCGATGCTGGTGCGCATGGGCGGTTGACGGCCGCCCTTCCTCCCCCGCCTTCTCTGCCCCTTTCGCCGTCTAAAACACAGCTTGAGACGCTTGCGCCATTTGTCGAGCGTTTGCAGCATTCTGCGATTCTCCGTGGCCTTTTACAGTAGGCCATCGATCGCGCATGGCCAGCAACCCGCAGCGCGACGCAACTTTCGGAGGTCGTCATGAACAGCAATCGTGGTGCGGTTCCCGCTGGCTTCTTGAGCATCGCGGTGGGCTCGTTGGCGCTTGCCAACCTGTGGCGCGTAGCAATCCGCCTGTGGCATTTGCCGGCCGTCGCCGGCAGCGTGGTGACGATCGCGGCGCTCGCCGTCTGGGTCATCATCCTGTCCGCCTACGTGCACAAGTGGTTCGCACGGACCGCCGACGCACGCGCCGAACTGGACCATCCGGTGCAGTCTTCGTTCGTCGCGCTCGCGCCGATCTCGACGCTGCTTGCCCCGCAACTGCTGCAGCCGTACGCGCATACCCTCGCGCTGACGCTGTACGGCATCGCGGCGATCGCGCAACTTGGGCTCGGCGTCTATCTACAGGGCAAGCTGTGGCAAGGCGGCCGCAAGCCCGAACTGACCACGCCAGCGATCTATCTGCCGACGGTCGGAGCGGCCTTCGTCGCGGCGGCGAGCTCGGCCGCATTCGGCTTCCATCAACTGGGCGAGCTGTTTTTTGGCGGCGGCATGCTGGCGTGGCTCGCGCTCGAATCGATGATCCTGCATCGCGCCGCCGTGCATGAACCACTGCCCGAAGCGCTGCGCCCGACCCTCGGCGTGCAACTCGCGCCGCCAGTCGTCGGTGGTGTCGCGTATCTGAGCCTCACCGGCGGCACGCCCGATCTGTTCGCCTACGCGCTGCTCGGCTACGGTCTCTATCAGGCGCTGATGCTGCTGCGTTTGCTGCCGTGGATCCGCCAACAGGCATTCGTGCCCGGCTATTGGGCGTTCAGCTTCGGCGTAGCGGCGTTGCCGACGATGGCCCTGCGTCTCGTCGAACGCGGCGCGACGGGTCCGATCGAATTCGCGGCGCCGGTTCTGTTCGTGGTGGCGAACGCGATCATCGCGATTCTGGTCGTGAAGACGCTTCAGTTGCTCGCGCAAGGCAAGCTGATGCCGCCAGCGGCGGCGAGTTCGACGGCGGCGGCGCCGGTCAGGCAAGTCACGACTGCCGCGCGAATCGCCTAGGTTCGATAAGCTGCGGGCAGCGACCGAACGCGGCGGCGACGCGCAAAGCGTCCCGCCGCGTTTTCGCGTTTGTGTCAGAACCCGTGCAACGACACGACGATCAACGCAGCCGCGACGATCGCGACCACGTCCTCGATCAACGCCGCGGGCGCATCGCGCCCGAACATGCTGGCGAGCGAACCGCGCACCTTTGCGCCACCGAGTGTGCCGATCACCGCGCCTACAGCGCCGACCACCGCGCCCAGCACCCCGACGATCATGCCGCCCGCCAGGCCGCCATGCGCGCCGCTGATCGCCGCGCCGCTCAGCGCACCGAGCACGATTCGCGCGCCGAACTGCAGCGGCACCTTGCGGCTCGGCGTTTCGGGCAATTGATCCGTGATCAGTTCGATGACCGCCAGCACGGTGAAGATATATGGCGTGGCCGCGAAGCCGAGGAAGGCGAGCGACGTGCCTTGCAGCGGCAGCCATCCCAGACGCGCGGCCCAGCTGACGGCGGTGGGGGCGATCATCGCGCGAAGGCCGGCGACGACGCCGATGAGCAAGGCCAGAACATACACGGACATAGCGCACTCCCGATCGAGGGCAATGATGCAAGGTTGCACGAGCCGACGGCTTACCTGGACGAACGTCGGCAGAACATGTCGAACATTCCATCTGGACAGTCAACTTCTCACCACCTACATCGAGGCAATCCGTGGCGGCCGTTCACCGTTGCTCACAATTGCCGGCTCTTGATTGCCGACTCGCCACCGCGCGTCTGGCGCGGCGCCGGGCGTACGATTGCCCCCGTCGATGTGGCCCTAGTGTCGCACAATTCGACTGGCGAATAACGGACAGGAAGTCGGCGAAGGGGGCCGATGGTGATAAGTTAGCCCACTCACAAGAAAATCTTGTATCTGCACCATGAGACCGTATCTTCCGCTGAACGCGCTGCGCGCGTTCGAATCGTCCGCGCGGCATCTGAGCTTCACGCGCGCGGCGCAAGAGCTGAACGTGACCCAAGCCGCGGTCAGCCAGCAGGTCCGCTTGCTGGAGGAGCGGCTCGGCACCGCGCTATTCAAGCGTTTGCCGCGCGGCCTCGCGATGACCGACGAAGGACTCGCGCTGCGCCCCGTGCTGTCCGACGCGTTCGATCGTATCGAGACGGTGCTCAAGCAGTTCGACGGCGGGCATTTTCACGAGGTGCTGACGATCGGTGTGGTCGGCACGTTCGCGGTCGGCTGGCTGATGCCGCGCCTGAAGTCGTTTCGCGACGCGCATCCCTTCGTCGAGCTGCGGCTGCTGACCAATAACAACCTCGTCGACCTCGCGACCGAGGGCCTCGATTTCGCGATCCGTTTCGGCGACGGCACGTGGGCCGGCTCGCTCGCCACCAAACTGCTCGACGCGCCGCTCGCGCTGCTCTGCACGCCCGAGATCGCCGCGCGCCTCGCACGGCCCGACGATCTCGCCAACGAAACGCTGCTGCGCTCGTACCGCATGGACGACTGGCTGAACTGGTTCGCGGCCGCGGGCATCGCGCCGCGGCCGGTGCGCGGACCGGTGTTCGATTCGTCGCGGTTGATGGTGGAAGCGGCGATACAGGGCGCGGGCATCGCGCTCGCGCCTGCGTTGATGTTCGAACGGGAGATCAATACAGGACGTCTGGTGCGCCCGTTCGACGTCGAGGTCAAGGCGGGCAGTTACTGGCTGACCTGCCTGAAGGGCAAGCCGATGACGCCGGCGATGTTGCTGTTCAGTCAGTGGCTCGCCAAGGAAGCGGCCACGGCGGGTCACGCATGAGGACCTACGCGGCCGTGCGGCAATACCCGTTCATCGCGGGCCGCTCGGCTTGCGGCGGGAACACGTTCCACGAACCGTCGCCGTGGCGGAAGAAGAAAATCGACAGCAATCCTTCCGGCTTCAACGCCTGCACACAGACATAGCGTTGCTGTTGCGACGCGCGATGGCAGAACCGCACCACGCGCGCGGGCATCGACGGCGTGGGTGCGAGCCATTTGTCGACGGCCCAGTGCAGGCTTTTTTCTGCGGCAATCATGATGTTCTCCTCGAATCGTCCGGTTCCTGACGCGCTGCGTTCACGCGACTTGCGCGAGTTGCGCCACGCGGTGTTCGCTCCTCGCCCCGCTCTCGACGAACGCCTTCACGAGGCACAGCAGTGCGCGCACCCCCGTGCTCGGATGGCGCAAGCAGCAATGCACCTGTTCGCTGTGGCTTTCGCCGAGCAGACACCACGCGCAGAAGTGTTCGCAGTTGTTGGTCAGCAGGCGATAGCGGTTTTCGCCGAGGCGGGAGCGCGCGCGGCGCACCGCATCGGCGCCGACGTAGATCGCGCTCGGCGTCGCGCGAACCGACAGCGAATGGCCGGCGGCGAAGCGCGCGAGTTCGACTTCCTCGACCGGTCCGGGATGCGCGGAGGCCGCAAAGCCCGAGTAGTGCACGACGCGGCCATTGCCGACATAGATGCCGTGATGTTCGTAGCCGTTGCGTTGCGTGACCAGATGCGCGCCGATCGGCAGATCGATCGTCGATGATGCGGTAACGCAAGCGGCTGCGGATTGCGGGTCGTCGTCGCGTGTGTCGAGCGTTTGGGTGTTCATGGCTGGCCTCGTTCGCATTTCCAACACTGTTGCGACAGCTTTTGCATCATCCGGGCCAGGCGCCGGAAAACCCCTGTTTACAGGGTTGACGGCCGATCGAGCGGTTTTCTGAAGAGGTAGATGTCAGGACGGGACCAACAGAAATCGCGCTGCTCTGTTGGTGTTCGACGCTCATTTGCGAGCCGTGTCGCGCGTTGATTTCAACCGGATGGAGAACCCGTGGGGACCCCGCTGAATGTGTTGGGTCTCACACCTGTTCAAATGCGGGCTTGTTGGCCGCGAGCCGACCGATCGTATCGACCGTGTTCGTGGCAAATCCGCGCAAGCCGCGCCAGTCAACGCGCCGTGGGCTTCGCGTCGAATCCGCCCCCGATTGGCATGGCCTTTGCACGTGTGGTGCCGAGTCCATTCAGCCGCGCGCATTGCCCACGCGGCCAACCGGAGAACGACATGTCCTGCATCAAATTGAACGACCTCTCGCTGAACCTCGCGCTCGATCGCAAAGCGATGGCGGCGATTCGCGGTGGCGGCGGCGCGCCATGGATCTATGGCTGGATTCAGCCGTTCGTGCCGCAAACGCCGAGCATTGGGCCGGTGGTCAATCTGTACGAGGTCTCCAACAACTTCTATGCTAACCAGATGATCAACCAGTTCCAGTCGGTCGACGTACGCAACACCGGCGCGAACGCGAACCTCACCGTGTCTCCGGACGCACGCAACCGAAACGATATGGTGTAGCCGTTGTGACCTGCGAGAGTCAATTTCGCTGGACGTCGTCCGCGCGTTCCGACACGGGACGGGTCCGCGAAATCAACGAAGATGCCTGCCTCGACGAGCCCGAAGCGGGACGCTGGGCTGTCGCCGATGGGATGGGCGGTCACGCGGTCGGCGACGTTGCCAGCCGCACCGTGATCGACGCGTTGACTCAACTGGCGGCGCCGCACGGCCTCAGAATGCTGATCGCCGATGTACGCGCGCGTCTGCAAACCGCGAACCGTCAATTGCGCGACGAAGCCGCGCGCCGCCAGGTGCAGCGCATCGGCAGCACCGTGGTCGTGCTGCTTGCATGCGATCGCTTCTGCGGCTACGTGTGGGCCGGCGACAGCCGCATCTACCTGTACCGCGCGGGGCAATTGCGGCAACTGACGCGCGATCACAGCCAGGTCGAGGAGCTGCGCTCGCTCGGCGTCATCACCGACGAAGAGGCGCGCCATCATCCCGCGCAGCACATGATCACGCGCGCGGTCGGGGCAACGGATTCGCTCGAACTCGACGACGACGCGATCGAAGTCGCCGACGGCGACGTGTTCCTGTTGTGCAGCGACGGTCTCAGCAACGAACTGAGCGACGACGAGATCGCCGACGTGCTGACCACGGCGGAGCGCGAAAACGCATGCTGCGAACTCGTCGACCTCGCGCTCGCCCGCGGCGGGCGCGACAACATCACCGCAGTGGTCGTCGAAGCGCAGGACCCCAATGCGGCGGACACGACCTTGCTGAACCCGGCGCCTTGATGATCTTCAGGCGCGCGTTTCACCGAGCGTTCAGTGGTCCTTCACTCAGCCTTCGTCGTCTTCCTCGTCGCGCTCGTTCGCGCCGTTCTTCGTGGGCGGCGCATTGCGATTGCGGAAATCTTTCGAGTGCAGGCCGTGTTTTTTCAGCAGCATCTGCAAGTGCGAGCGATTCATATCGATGCGCCGCGCCAGTTCGGCGACGGTCCCGCTGACTTCACGCAGTCCGCGTTCGAGGAACGCTTTCTCGGCGTCGTCGCTAGCCGCCCGCTTCGCGTCGCTCAACGACATCAGATTCGCGACGCTGATCGGCTGCTCGCCGCTCGCCTGTCCGCCCTCCGCCTGCGCCGCCGCCGAACCGGGTGCGGCGGGTCGCATATCGAGCGGCAAATGCTCGACGTCGGCCATGTCTGCAGCCAGACATGAGATGCGGTACATCACGTTGCGCAATTCGCGAATGTTGCCCGGATATGCGTAGCTCAATAGAAAGTCCCGCAAACGCGGCGTCAACCTGACTGGCCGGCGTTTCAGCGTGCCCGCCGCTTCGTCGCCGAACCACGCAATCAGCAACGGAATTTCGTCGCGCCGTTCGCGCAGCGGCGGCAGCGTTACGTGAATCACGCTGAGCCGGTAGAACAGATCCTCGCGAAACCGGCCTTCCTCGCTGAGCTTGCGCAGATTGCGATTGGTCGCCGCGACGATGCGCGTATCGACCGCGATCGTTTCGTCGGAGCCGACGCGTTGAATCTCGTGCGCCTCGAGCACACGCAGCAGCTTGACCTGGCCCGCGAGCGGCAACTCGCCGATTTCGTCGAGAAAGATCGTGCCCGTATGCGCGCTTTCGAATTTTCCCTTGCGGTCGCTCGACGCGCCGGTGAATGCGCCCTTGCGATGTCCGAAAAGTTCGGATTCGAGCAGATTTTCCGGAATCGCGCCGCAGTTCACCGAAACGAACGGCTTGTCCGCACGCGAGCCATTCGCGTGAATCACTTTCGCCATCAGCTCCTTGCCGGTGCCGCTTTCTCCATCGATCAACACCGGCAAATCGGTTGGCGCCGCTTTTTCCGCGATTTCGAGCGATTCGAGCAAACGCGGGTTGTCGCCGAACGTGCCCTCGAAAATGAAGCTGCGTTCGAGTAGTGCCTTGCGGCGCGCACCGCGCGACTGCTCCGCGCTCGTCTGCGGCTCGCCCGCGGTGGCCGCCTGCACGAAGCGCTCCTTGTGCGAAAGCTGCATCACTTCGTCGCGCAACGACGTGGCCTGCCTCAGCAGCTTGTCGATATCGGCGCGTTCGAGCCGCGACGACCAGCGCAACGTGGAGCGCAGGATCTCGATCCGCTCGATCAGTCCCGCGTACGATATCGCGGGACTCGCCTCTTCAATCTGGTCGAGTATCTTCATCATGATGCACTCAACTGTTTCTGCACGAGCTGATAGTACATGCCGCCGCGCTGGATCAACTCCTCATGACGGCCCTGTTCGACGATCGCGCCTTCATACAGCACGAGAATCTTGTCCGCGCGCATGATCGTGCTGAGCCGATGCGCGATGATCACCGCCGTGCGGCCCTTCAGGATGTCGTGCATATTGCCGAGAATATTGCTCTCCGATTGCGAGTCGAGCGCCGACGTCGCCTCGTCGAACACGAGCAGACGCGGATCGTGATACAGCGCACGCGCAATGCAAAGCCGCTGGATTTGACCGCCCGACAAACCGATGCCGCGCTCGCCGACGATCTGCTCATAACCGAGCGGCATCTTGCCGATGAAGCCGTGCGCGTCGGCCATTTTCGCGACTTCCTCGATGCGGCGGCGCTCCGGCGCATCGTCGCCGCTTGCGATGTTCTCGGCGATCGTGCCCGAGAACAGCAGATTGCTTTGCATCACGTAGCCGATTTGCGCGCGGAAATAAGCCTTGTCGATCACGCCGGAGTCATAGCCATCGATCGTCATTTTCCCTTCGCTCGGCTGATAGAAGCCAACCAGCAGCTTCGCGAGCGTGGTTTTGCCCGACCCGCTGCGGCCGACGATCGCGACCAGTTCACCCGGCTTGATATCGAAGCTGATGTTCTCCAGCACGTAAGCGGAATCCTCTTCGCCATAGCGGAAGTACACGCCTTGCAGGCTGATTTCGCCTTGCAGTTCCGGCAGCATCACGCGCGAGGGCAAATCCTGCGGCTTCTGTTCGGGCTCGATATCGAGCACATCGCCGAGCCGTTCCATCGCGACACCCGCATCGTTGAGCATGCTCCACAAGCCGACGAGACCCATCAGCGGACTCAATACGCTGCCCATGAATGCATTGAACGCGATCAGCTGACCGATCGTCAATTCGCGCGCGAGTACCAGATTCGCGCCAACCCAAAGAATCGCAATCGTCGTTGCCGCATTCAGCAATTGACTGCCGAAGCCGACCAGAATATTGAATGCGTGCGCGCGATACTGCAATTCGAGCGCCTTTGCGTATTTCTTCTCCCAGCGCAACCGTACCGGCCGCTCGATGCCCATGCCCTTGACGGTCTCGACGCCGGCCAGAGCTTCCATCAGGAACGACTTCGCCTCGGTCGACGCCGTGAACACCTCGCGTGCGTAGCCCTTGATCTTCGGGGTCGCGATCACCGTGAGTCCCATGATCGGAATTACGAATGCGATCAACACCAGCGTCATCTTCACGTTGTACACGAACATGATCGTGAAGTAGATGAAGATCATCAGCAGATTCAGCGCGGTCGTCACGGTGGATTCGGTCAGGAACGCGCGGATCGTCTGGTTTTCCTGAAAGCGCGCGAAGATATCGCCGGTCTTGCGCTTCGCGAAGAACGAGAACGGCAGCGACAACGTATGCTTGAAGAACTGCGACATCATCGCGAAGTCCATGTTGCGGACCATGAAGTTCGCCAGATACGCGCGAATCGTCGACATCAACTGCGTGAAGACATTGGAGATGATGAGCCCGCCGATCAGCATATGCAGCAGGCTGACGTTCTGATGCACGATCACGCCGTCCAGAATGTTCTGAATGATCAGCGGTGGAATCACGCCGAGCACCTGAATCACGAAGGTCGCCAGAAACAGATAGCCAGAATGTTCTGAATGATCAGCGGTGGAATCACGCCGAGCACCTGAATCACGAAGGTCGCCAGAAACAGATAGCCGAGTATCTTGCGGTACGGCCTCAGATAGCCGACAAAGCGAATCCACGGCGAGCGCGCGGCCGACATCTGCAGCAACTGCGATCCGCCGGTAAACAATAGGCAGGTGCCGCTCCACCCGCGTTCGAAATCTTCGACGCTCAGCTTTCTGAAACCGAGTGCGGGGTCCGCCACCCAGACATACTCTTTCGACAGCCCGTACACGACCACATAGTGATAGCCCTCCCAATGCACGATGAACGGCAGATCGAAGCCGCGCAGCGAATCGAACGTGCATTGCACGCCGCGCGTCGTGAAACCGAGCGACTCGCCCGCGCGCGCGAGGCTGTCGAGCGTCGCACCCTGCGTCGTCACGTTCGCGAGTTCGCGCAATTTGCCGAGCGTCATCGGAATGCCGTAATGGCGGCAGATCATCGCGAGACACGCGGCGCCGCAATCCATCTCCTCGGCCTGCTCGACGAGCGCGAAACGCCGGATGATCTTCTCGCCGAGTTCCGGCTTGCTCTGCAGGTCGAGCATCAACGGCAGCTTGCGCCGCTGTTCGAGCCGCTTTTGCCGCTGCAATTCGCGGTCGCCATAGTGGATGCGCTCGTCGAGCACTTCTCGCAGTTTCGGATTGCGTTCGAGAATGAAATGAACGGTGCGCTCGGGGATGACCAGCAGCCGCGTGTCGGTGGTTGCAACGACCGATGCCATCTGTTCCTGGCGCATCAGGCACGCCTTCTCGCCGAATATCTCCCCTTTGCCGAGCGTCGCGAGCGTATAGTCGTGGCCCTCCTCATGCCGCACGATGCGCACCTGGCCTTGCCGCACCACATAAAGCCGCCTGTCGTCGCGGCCGTCCTGTTTCAGAATCTCCTTGCCGGCAGCGACCCGTTTTGCGCCGACGCTGCGCACGTACTCTTCGAGTTCCGCCTTGTTCAGCTTGCCGCGCAGATCGAACAATTGCGCGACGAAGCCCCCGGCCGAATTGATCGCCACATAGCTGGCGACGAACGCCAACGCGGCGGCGTTGCCCGCCATCACCGGTTCGACCGCGCTGCGCGGAATGAACAGTACTTCGGTCTTGCCCGACGAACGCACCGACGCTTCGTGAACGTACGAGCGCAACATCGCAATGTCGGCAAAGATCTCGCCCGACTTGCGCACGCCCATGCTGGTTTCCTTGCCGTGCTCCTCGGTGAAGATACGTACCGTGCCCGAGCGGATCACATAGAGACCTTCGGCCACTTCACCGGCCGAGCACACCGTTTCGCCAAACGAATAGAACCTGGCCTGCGCGTCCTCGGCAAGCCGCTCGATTTCGTCGCGCGAGAACGGCGACAGGATCTCCACCGAAGCGAGAAATTCGGCGGTGGAAGGCGCGGATGGCGCGGTCTGGGGGGCGTCCATGTATCGGTGAGCCTCGCTTTATCGGGCGCTAGTCGGGCACTAGCGCGCTTCGATCACGTGTTCCTGGGCGCGGGCAATGAGCCAGCTCTCGCGCAGCAAACGGCGGATTTCGGTGGCCACGTCCGCATCGAGCGTGGCCGGATATTTGGCCGTGACCGCGAAGATCTCGAAACACGAGCGGTCGGCCGACGGAAACGGCCCAAGCAGATCGCCGACCGCCGCGTTAAAAATCTTCGCCTCGATATCGGGCTTCAGCGAACCGCGCAGCACTTTGCCGATCACGCCGCCCGACTCGCGCGTGTCGGCAATCGAATGCTCGCGCGCCATCTCGCCGAAGGCGTCCGGGTCGTCGTGCAGGTACGAGATCATTTCCTTCGCCTTGCCTTCGCTATCGAGCACGATATGGCTAACTTCGATCGCGTCGAACTTCGGTGAATTCAACGCGAAGTAATCATGGATCGCAGCGTCGTTACCGATGTCGTCGAGCATTTTCTCCTGATAAAGCCCGTCGGTAATGAACGCCTCGAATTCGTCGAGGCTCACGTGCAGCGCGTCGAGATAATGATTCATGTCCGCCGCGCGATGCAGCCCGCGCACGCGGCGAAACTGGTCCGCGCGCTGCTGGATCTCGTCGGCGCTGACGGCGATGCCCTGCTTCTTCGCCGCATGGACGGTAAGCTTGTCGCGCACGATCTGCTCGATCAGGCTCTCGAACTGGCCGGTCAGTTTCAGAAGACGAATGAACTCGTCCACGTCCACGACTTCGTCATCGATACGCACTATCGCGGTCATTTGCTCGGCTCCTTTCGTGGATGTTTGATTCGCGCGCTCAACCCGCCACCTCTCTGAACGGATCGAGACCGAGGTCGATCAGGCGCCGCTCGCGAACGACGATTTCCGCGTTGGCGGTCATGCCGTAACGCAGCGGATAACGCGTGCCGGCCACCTGGTAGTAGTCCTTGTCCAGCGTGACACGGCCTTCGTAGACCGGTTGCTTGTCCTGCGCGGATGGCTTCGTGGCCGGCGAGATATAGGCGAGCGTGCCGCTGATCAACCCGTAGCGCTGGTAAGGAAACGCGTTGAACTTCAATTTGACAGGCAGGCCCACGTGCAGAAAGGCGCGGTCGTGTTCGGAGATTTCGATCTTCAGCACGGGCCGCGCGTCTTTTGGCGCAATGCCGCCGAGCGGTGCATTCGCCTGAATCTTGTCGCCGCGCTGCGTCGACGTGACGTCGGTAATCACGCCTGAAACCGGCGCGAGAATCAGCAAAAAATTGTCTTTATCGATGTTCTCGAAACGAACCCGCGCGGCGGCATCGGCTTCGAGCCGCGCGCTTTGCAGTTGCACGCGCAGTTTGTCTTCCGCATCGGTGATCTCGCGCACCGCCGAATCGTATTGCAGCTGCAGATCGGTGCTTTGCTGGCCGCTCGTCGCGAGTTGCGCATTGGCCTGCGCGTATTCATGGCTCAGACGAAAGTCGAGCTCGGCCAGCTTCGACTGCGCGACACGGTAAGCGTTATCCGCTTCGAGCGCGGCCGTGCGTTTCTGCTCGACCTGTAATTCGGCAATGCCACCGCCGCCCGGCTGCGCGAACAGCCGCGAATAGCGATCGAGTTCCTGATTCGCCGCTTCGCGCGTGCGGCGCGCGTTGTCGAGCGAGCTGCGCGCTTCGTCGAGTTCGGCCTTCTGCCCTTCGGCAAGCTTCGTCGTGCCTTCTGAAACGCGATTCTCGTGCAAGCGCTCCTCGACTTCGAGTTGCGCCTTCAACGACGCGGCCTTGCGTTCCATCAACGCCTTCTTCTCCGGGAACTGCTTCCATTCGCGTTCGGCGTCTTCGAGTTTCAGTTGTGCCTGTAACGCGTTGCTCGCTGCTTCGATCGCGCCGCGCGCATTGAGCCGCGCGAGCACGTCGCCTTTCGACACCGGCTGCCCCTCGGCGATATACAGATCCGCGAGTTCGCCGTCGATCGGCGTATAGATGCGCCGCACCTCCGATTCCGGCGACAACGTGCCGGGCGCACTGACGATCACATCCGCGCGGCCGACGAACGACCACAGCAAACCCGACACGACGAGCGCGACCATCGCCCAAATCAGCGCGCGCGCAATCCGCACCGGCTCGGACGTCAGAATCGCAATGCCTTCGACGCTATGATCTTCGAGCGCCTCCGACAACGGTCTAGGGTGAGGGTCGCGTTTCACTCTGATCGCCTCCAATCAACGCGAGCTTCGCTTTCAGCAGCCCAGGGTCCAGCACCATGCGCAACTCGGTCAACGAGCGGCGCTGCAAACTCGCTTCGGCCTCGATATCCGCGAGCAGGCGATCGAAGTCGGCGGGATGATCGGCCTTCAACTGCGTATAGATGCGCATGCCCTGGCGTGCCGCCGTCTGCGCGTCGCTCAGCAGACGGGCCTCGTTGCGAAAGCCCGGCGAGATACCGGCTTCGAGCCGCTGCGTGCCGCCGATCGAACCGTTCGCGCGGTACTCTTTCCACAGGCTTTGCGCGCGCACCAGCAGATCTTGCGCATGCGCGAGCGCCTTGTCATGCAACGCGGCCACGTCTTTCTGGATCGCCTGCACGAACCATGCGTCGGTCCGCGGATCGAGGCTCGCGTAGAACGACAGCAAACGCTGGTCGTAATCTTTCCCGCCACGCGTTTTCTGCAGATCGTTGTATCGATCGGACAACGCCTTCTTGTGCGTCGCTTCGGCCGCGAGCACATCGGACCACGGGCTCGCCGGCATCGACTGCAAATCGTTCAGCGCCTGCTGCGCGTCGCCGCGCTGCCACGCGGCATCGACCGCGTCCTGCCGTTGAACGATGTCCGCCGACGGCAAGCGTGTAGACGCAAGCTGCTGGAATTGCGCCTGAAACGGCGGCGTGCTGAAGCGCACCGTTTTCATCATCGCCAGCAATGACGTCAATTGACCGCTCAACGCGGCATTCAGCAACCCGGTGTATTGGCGCAAATCGTCGCGTACTCTATCGAGCCCCGCGAGCCGCGGATAACGCTGCGCGTAGTCGTCGAGTACCGGCGGCAGCGCGTCGGGTTTGTCGCGCGAAAGTTCGGTATGAATTACGCCATTGAGCCGATCGATCGCGGCGACGTACACCGAATCGTCGCTTTCGAGCTTGCGCAGATGGCTGAGCGTATGTGCGTAGGGCTCCGCGAAGACCGGCACATAACTCGCAATCCGATCGAGCGCGCGCTGGTGACTCGTCGCGTCGTCGTCCCAGCGGTGCAGCAGACCGTTGATCGTCGCTTCGTCCGTATACATGCGGATCGGCGCGTCGACGCCGCCACGCGCCGCGACGAAGCGTTCGAGATCGCCGACCCATTGCAATTCGCCGACCAGCGACGCGGCATCGGCGTCATTTCCGCTCAACGCCCTCATGTTCTTCAGCAGCGTGTCGGCCTGGTCGAACTTCGCTTGTTGCACGGCTTCGATCCAGCCCGGCAAGTTCGCTTTCAACAACGCCTCGCTCGCGAGCGCGCTGATTGTCGTGTCCGCCGGATGCGTCGCCAGATAGCCGCTTGCCATCGTGAGAGCGCTCGAGTAATCACCGCTCGCGAGCAGGCTCTTCAACTCCCGTTCCGATGAACCGTGCAGATAAAGGCCCACGCCAAGCGCAACCACGATCGCGATACCCGCTCCGCCCCATGCCGCCGCGCGCCGCACATTGGTGCGCTCGCCGTCCGCTAACGCCTTGTGGAGTTCGCCGGCGATCATTTTCCAGCGACGCGGCTTACTTCTTGCCGCGCTTTTAGCTTTGCCGCTTCTTTCATTCGCGCCGTCTCTCGTATCGGCGGGATGCCCCGCCTGCGCGCCTTTGGCGCCCTGCGCGCCATTTGCCGTCCCTACTCCGTCACGCTTCGCGCGCGCGGAGCTCGGCTGCGCCGCTTCATTCACTTCGTCTTCGCGTTGCAGCGCCGGATCGACGCAAAAGATGTCGAGAAACGAATGCGCAGTGCCGACGAAGGTCGTCTTGTCGGCATCGGCGGCACTGTCGACAGCGGGCTGAAGAGAGAGCTGGGTCACGGTGGGTTCGACGTCGGCGGAGTTCTGTAGCGACACCCTGTAGACGAAGTGGTCGCCGCCAAATGCAACGACGTCGCCGTCCGCCAGTGCAAGCGCCGATTCGCCGATCCGCTGTCCATTCACGAACGTGCCGTTGGTGCTGCCGAGATCCTCGACATAGAGCTCGCCGCCCTTCAGAAACAGGTGCGCATGGCGCCGGGAAATGTAATTGACCTGGTGCGGATAACGGTCTTTGTAGCGCGAGAAAACCTCGTCCGTTTTACTGACCAGAAATGGAAAAGCCAGCACGTCGACCGGTTGCAGACCCAGGTCATCGCGCTGCGGCACCAGCAACAGATGAATGAGGGAAGAAGCGCTTCCACCCGTGACGACGCGCGCGCGCGGCTCGATGCCGAAACGGTAGCGCAGTTCACCGCCAAAGCAGAGTTCATCGCCGGCGCGTACACGCGCGGGGGTTTGCCGCACCGCGATGCCGTTGACCGTCGTGCCGTTCTTGCTGCCGAGATCGGCAACATAAATCGCGCCATGCTCGATGAAAACGCGTGCGTGTCGGCGCGAGAGACCGGCGGTCCATTGTGCGGGATAGTCGCTGAACGGCGCTTCGATGCGGCCGATGGCGAACAGGTTGTCGACGATGCGAATGGCGTCGAGCGCGGGGCGCTGCGCGCAGGCAACCGGCGACAACACCACGTCGAAGGCAGCGTCCGCTGTCACGCGCATTTCAGCAATCGGAGCTTCGCCGGTGGCCATTTTATCTGGATCGCTAAGCGTTTACCCGCCGCGGCGGGAACGCGGGGCGAACTGGACGAAGAACAGCGGCGCAACGATATTGTCGTGAAGAGCCACGCAAACGCTGACCCCTAAAGGATTGTAAGTCACGCATCGAGAGTGTCAATTTGGATATCGCCGGATGAGGAGACCGCGGATAAGCCGTCAGCCGACGAAATACCCGCGCGGTACGCCAACTCGTGGATTAGCTCAATGCTTCGTTACTTCTCTTTGACCTGCGCTTGCACGTCGACACCTGGCCATCCGCCGCCGAGCGCCTTATAAAGCGTTACCGTGTCGGACAGAATCAATTGGTGGTTTTCCAGCAACGCCTGTTGCGCCTCCAGCAAGGTCCGCTCGTCTTCGAATACTTCGAGTTGCGACACGACGCCAAGGCGCAGTTGCGACTGGATCTGATCCGCGACGATCTGCAGGCGCGACACCTGCTGCTGCAATTCCGCGCGCTGCGCCTTATGGGCACTCAGATTGACGAGCGCGTTCTCCACTTCCTCGAATGCGCCCATCACGGCCACGCGATATTGCTGCTCGGCGACTTTCGATTGCGCCTCGGTCACCTTCACATGTGCGCGCACGCCCGGATCGAACAGCGGAAAATTGATGCTCGGCATCAGGCCGAACGTGAACGACTTCAGCAGTTGGTTAAGCGCGTAACTTGCCGTGCCGCCTTGCGCGGTGAGGCCGATGCTCGGCAATTGCGCAAGCTTCGACTGACCGACGAGGTCATAGGTCTCGAGCACCCTGAATTCGGCCGCCACCACGTCGGGGCGGCGCGACAGCAATTGCGCGGGCAAACCATCGGGCACGGCCGGCAATTTCACGCGCTCCTGTAAATGGCCCTGCGGCACATGGAATTCGCCGGCCGGCACGCCGAGCAACGTGCATAGCGCGTTGTCGGAGACCGCCCGCGATCGGCGCAGGTCATAGAGATCGTTGGTGAGCCGGTTGATCTCCGCCTGCTGGCGCAACACCTGCGTTTGCGGCACGAGCCCATTGCGCGCCTGGCCTTCGTAGATCGCCAGGATTTGCTTGTTCGTGGCGATGGTCTTTTGCTGCTGTGCGATCTGGTCGTCGAATTGCAGGATCTGGAAATAGGTACTGGCCACATTCGCGACGAGTTCGAGATAGCCCGCGCGCCAATCCGCCTCGCTCGCGTGGAATTCGGCCTTTTGCGCCTGCACGCCTTTTTCGACCTTGCCCCAGATGTCGATGTCCCAGTTCACCTGCAGCGCGAGGTTGTACGTCTTCGTCAAAGGCTGGCCAGTCGTCTTCGTGTAGTCGGCGCCGGCACCGAGGTCCACCGTCGGCAATGCGGCCGCGCCTGTCTCGCTGATCTGCGTGTGCGCGACTTCGATACGCGCGGCCAGCACCCGGATATCGAAGTTGCCGTCGATCGCCTTGTCGATCAGCGTATCGAGGTACGGGTCCTGGAAGCCCTTCCACCAGTCGCGCTCGATCGTCTCCGCGGCCGATACCGGCGCGCCATTGCGATCCGACCACGAGGTCTTGGCCGGCGTGTCCGGGCGTTGATAAGCCGGCATTCTGACGTCGACGCACGCACTCAACGCCATTGCGCACATCGTTGCGGCGCACGTCCCGCGCAGCACACGGGCTATGCGGCGAGGCGTCCTGGCTTCAGCAGGAACCCGCTGAAGGTCCAGCGAATCACGCGACGAATCGAACGATGATTCCGGCAATGCTGACACGGTGGTCTCCAGTTGCACCCGCCTGTTTCGCGCGAGATGCCCGGTTGTTCAGGCCGAGCCGCTTCCGCGCGGCTTCGGCAATGAAGCGGCGGAAAAGTCGATGCGGGGAGCGGCGGATACGCGAAGGATGCGTGGAAAAGGACGATTGGATTAGCGGTCTTTTTGAGCGATGCGCCTGTTGGGGCACGCACACGCGGCCGCCCGGGCCGCGCGTGCGCCGCTCACTACCCGTTGTTGACGTTGCTCGAGTAAATGGTCGGTTGGATGTAGGTGGTCGTACCGCTGACCAGCGCCGAGTTGTTGCCGTTCGCGCTCTGGATGTTCATTTCCGTGTTGATCATCTGCGTCGTGGAGACGTTCTTGATGCTGTGCGGCGCATAGACGGGCGCATAGCTGAGGTACGACGGCATCGAATAGTAGCTGTTGCCACCGCGCACGGCGCTCATCGCCTTGCTGTCGAGTTGTTCGGTGTTGGACAGGTCCTTGATCATCAGCGTGTTCATGGCAAATCTCCTGGGAATGGGAAAGCGCATCGTGGTGCGTCGGGTTCGAGCAACTTGTCTGCTCGGGCGCTACTGATGCATGGGCTATGCCAGGAGTGCCTTGCTTTTGTCATTCGCGTCCTGAACGCCTTGTAGCAAAGGCCTGGAAGTTCGCACCCGCTGTCCCGACGCTGACGAGCGGCAGAGCGAGACCAGTGAATGGTGGATCGCAGCCAACAGCGCGCGCGACATTGTTGGCTGCGTGATGACAGTCACCGCGCGATCACCGTGATCTTCTTCGAATACACCGGCGGGTTGTGCGGCATATGCATGTCGTCGCCCATCAACAGCTGCAATGTATGCTTGCCCGGCGGCAATTGAATCATCGTTTCCGTTTCGCCCGCGCCGAAATGCAGATGATGACGATCCGAGGGTATCTCCTGGTCCATCGGCGGCAGATCGCTATCGATCAGAAGATGATGGTGGCCGGTGTTCGGGTACTTGACGCCTTTCGGCGCGACACCCATGAAACGCAGGCCAAACCACACGCGAAACGGCTTATTGGCGGGCACCACCTGGCCATCGTTCGGATAGCCGACGTACGCGTAGGCGCCGGGCGGCGACGGCGTCGCTGCCCACGCGCTCTGCGGCGCGGTCGATACCGCCAGTGCCGCTGCGACGAATGCCGCGGCCGCAATGAACTTGTTCATCAGGACTCTCCGTTCCGGCTTGACCAGTTCTAACGAACGGATCGCGTTAGTCTTTTAGCACGGTGATGGTGATCTTCTTCGAATACACGGGCGGTACGTGCGGCACGTGATGATGGTCGCCGAGAATCAGCTGCAGCGTGTGCTTGCCGGGCGGCAACTCGATGCGCGCGTCGGTTTCGCCCGCGCCGAAATGCAGGTGCTGGCGGTCCGATGGAATCTCCTGATCGAGCGCGGGCAAATCCGTGTCGATCAGAAGATGATGGTGGCCGGTATTCGGAAACGCGATGCCCTTCGGACACACACCCATATTGCGCAGCCCCATGCGCACCCACAGCTTGCCGCCGTGAATCACCGCGCCATCCGACGGCCAGATGATGTACTCCTCGGCCCCCGGCGGTGACGGCGTCTGCTCGGCGCGCGCAACGCCGCCAGTGCCGATACCGAGGCAGACCGCGACGAGCGTCGCGCACATCGCCGCGCGTAATCCGCCGCAACGCGCTTGCGCCGGATCACGACTGCCGAAAAGAAAGGAAACACGGGTTCTTCGCATAGCGCACTCTCCCGAACAGGAGTCATGGCTGGGACCCGGCTATCGATGACCTTCCGGGTGTTCGAGCGGCGTGTCGCGGGTTGAAACCGGCAGGCAGCCACCTAGTTAAAACGGCCGTGCGACGTGACTTTGTGAATCAGCTTAGGACGTAACTTGCCAAAAAGATACGCCATGCTCGTTAACCGTATGACGCGTTAAGGACTCCCGGACAGTTGTGACGCAAAGTGCGTGCTATCGTTAATAAAGAGCGCGGGCAGCGCGAGCGTGGTGCACGAATGCCTGAACTCTGTCCGGTACAAACAGGATATAAAGATGTGGCGACGATTCCTGCTGGTGTGCATGGTTGGGGCAATCCAGGCGCAGTGGGACAGTGCCGGTGCCGCGACGCAACGTGAAAGCATCGAGCCGAGCCCGGCTTGGGTAGCGAGTCATCCGGCGCGGCCGGCGGACACCGCTTTACTCCATTCACCGTTTGCTTCGTCACGCGACGGCACGCATTCGCGGCGTGTCGCGCTCGTGATCGGAAATGGCGAGTACGGTGACGCCACTAACCCGATCCGCGCCAACGCGCCGCGCGACGCCGAATCGATCGGCGCTGCGCTCCGTGCGCGTGGCTTTGAAGTCATCACGCGCACGAATGCTACGCCGCAGCAAATGCGCGCGGCCATCGACGAATTTCAACGACGATTGCGAACAGGCGATATCGGACTGTTCTATTTCGCCGGACACGGCATGCAGGTAGGCGCACAAACGCTGCTTCTGCCGGCGGGGCTCAATGCGCGAGGCGATATCCGCGCGCCGGTGTCGCTACTGAATAACGGCGTCGATCTGAATACCGTATTGCATGCGATGCAATCCGCTCGCGCGGGCCGGCTCAATCTCGTGATTCTCGATACGTGCCTCGACAATCCATTTGCGCCCGCCGCGGTTGCGATCGATAAACCGAAGATCGCTGCCAACACCGTGATTGCCTATGCAACCGCACCGGGCGGTTTCGCGGCGGACGGTCCGCGGCATGGTGTCTATACCGATGCCTTGCTGCAAGCACTCAACAACGCCGACGCATCGTCGCGATCGCTCGCCGCGCTGTTCCGACAGGTCGGCGCCGAAGTACGCGCCGCTACACGCGGAACGCAGCAACCGTGGCTCTCTGTCGCGCGTTCATCCATTCCCACAAGTGGCGAAAGCGCTATCGAGTCGTCGAATACGTCAGACCATCGCGCCATCACGCCGCGCAGTCGCGGCATCATGCCCAAGGAAAGCGGCGAACAATACGAAATCACGTTCTGGGATTCGATCAAGGACAGCAACTACCCAGCCGATTACGAGGCTTATCTGAAGGCCTATCCGAATGGCCGCTTCGCCACACTCGCGCATGCACGTATCGATCGATTGCGCGCGGCGGCATCGACTCCCGCGGTGAGTGCCGCGCCGGCTGCACCGCCAGCCGCGCCCGCGACGCAGAGCGGTCACGTCGCGCCACCCACGCCGTCTGCACAGGTCACGCATCCCGCGACGCAAGCCAGCGCAGCCGCGCCGCCACCACCGCGCCCCGCCGTCGCGCCATCGCCAACGCCGCCCGCCACGGCCGCCGCGGCGCCATTCGCCGAAAAGACCGTCGCTCATCCCCCGACGGCCGGTGAAATCCGCGACTGCGCGGCCTGTCCGGTCATGGTCGCGGTACCCGCCGGCTCGTTCGCAATGGGCAGCAATACCGACGATCCGTCGGAAAAGCCCGTGCATCACGTGAGCATTGGCGCGCCCTTCGCGATCGGTAAATTCCCCGTGACGGTCGAGCAATGGAATGCGTGCGTCGCCGCCGGCGCCTGCCAGAAGCTGACGCCGGAGAGCAATAGCACCAAGACCGCACCCGCGCGCGATCTCAGTTGGGACGACGCGCAGCAGTACGTCAAGTGGCTCGCCAAAACGACCGGCAAACCGTACCGTCTGCCGACCGAAGCCGAATGGGAATACGCGGACCGCGCCGGCACCACGACCGCGTACTGGTGGGGCGAGCAGATGCGCAAGGGCAACGCCAATTGCAAGGACTGCGGCGACCCGTGGCACAAGGAAGGCCCGGAAAACGTCGGCACGTTCGCCGCGAATCCGCTGGGTCTGTACGACATGAACGGCGGCGTCTGGGAGTGGACCGCCGACTGTTGGCACAACACCTATCAGGGCGCGCCCGTCGATGGTCACGCGTGGGACTCGCCCGGCTGCGAGATGCGCGCGATTCGCGGCGGCTCATGGCGCGAAGGCGGCGACTACATGCTCAGCGCGACGCGCTTCAAATACAGCGCGGGCGTGCGCCAATCGCAGAACGGTTTTCGCGTCGTCAAGGATCTGCACTAAAAGCCGTGTCGATTGGCTCCCTGACGGATCATCGCGTCGCGGGTCTGGTCGTGATCGGGGCGAAGTCCGCCAACAGGTGATCCTGCCCGTATTGACCGCCAATCTGCTTGAGCCGGGTCGCGAGCGCGCGCAGATAATCGGCGCGCGCTTCGCTTTCCGGCCGCAGCTTGTCGAACAACGGCACCGGCGTCACCATCAGCACCACCATCTCCGAGCCGAATGGCTTCGATACGGTCCAATCGCCCGCATTGCTGCCGATCGTGTACGGACCGCCGTTCGCCTGCATCTGATTGTCCGGCCACAGACGACTGGGCACCATATGCACGACGTGGCCGTCTAGCTGGTAGTAGTCGACGGTCGCAAAGGAATCGAACGGCGGCGCTTTCAGGTCGACCACCAGCGAGTCGTTCTCGGTCAGCAAACCGCTCGGCGGACGCATCTGCAGCGACGCCACGCGCCCCGCCTGCCAGTTGCGCACCAGAAGCGGCGCGAGCGTTTTGACGAAGTCGCATTTATCGTCGGCGAGCGGCCGCACGTCTAGCGAAACCGTATCGACGCCAGGCAGCGCCGCCAACGTCTCCTTCAGATGCGCGGCACCGTACCGCTGCGATAGGAAACCGCGTACCGTCAGTGCGTGGTCCTGCACCGCGCCCGATAGGGCCGAACACGGCACCTGGGCAAGCGTGGGCGTGATCGCGGCGAGCGTCAACGCGGGCTTCGGCGCAGGCGCGACAGCGGACGCCCCAGCCGCCCGATCGACCTGATCGCCCTGCGATCTCGCCGCCTCGATTTGCGCGGCTTGCTGCCGGCTGGACCCCGAGCGAAAAGCGAACACGCCCACCGTGACCGCGCACACGATGGCGAGGCCAGCGAGCCCGATCCACGCGAGCGTCCCGGACTTCTCCGCGCGCGCTTCATTGTCGAACTCGGCGATAAAGCGCACGACGCTCGGTATCCGCGTATTGCGATCGAACGACAACGCGGCACGCAACGCGCGCCACTGTCGCGCATCGAGATTCGCTGGACGCTGCGGCTTGAAATCGGAATTGCGCGCCTGCGTGGCCGACAGGCGATCGAACGGATGATGTCCCGTCAACAGCTCGTACGTGATGCAGCCAAGCGCGTAGATATCGTCGCGCGGGTCCGGCTCGCGATGCTCGATCATCTCCGGGCTCGCATAGGCCGGCGTCAACGCGCCCAGACTGCCGGGATCGAACACCGTCGCGTCGCTCTCCTCTTCAGGCCGCTGGAATACGCGCGCGATGCCGAAGTCGATCACTTTCACTTCGGCATTCGTGGTCAAGAACACGTTCGCGGGTTTGAAATCGCAATGGACGAAGCCGCGCTCGTGCGCGTACGCAAGCGCCGCGCACATGCCGCGCACGATCGGCAGCGCGGCCCGCACCGGCATGCCCTGATAGCCCGGCGTGCGCAGCAGCTGGCTCAGGGGTTTGCCGCTCAGGTACTCCATCGTCAGATAGACGATCGGTCCGTCGCGGTCGAAGTCGTAGACGGTGATGATGTTGCGATGCGCGAGTACCTGCGCCTTGCGCGCCTCGCGCTGCAGCGCGACCAGCGAATTCGGATTGCCGCGAAACTGGACGTTCAGCACCTTGATCGCGAGGTAGGGCTTGCGATCCGACGCTTCGAGCTTGCGCAGATCGAGCGCCTTGTACACGGTGCCCATGCCGCCCACGCCGAGGCACTCCTCGAGCACGAAGCGGTTGTTCAGCGTATCGCCGATGCCTTTGATGGTCTCGTGCGCGGCGCTTCCGGCGGTACTCGCGGCGCCCGCACTGCCAGCGCTCGACGAACGCAGCGACGGTAGATCGACCGTGGTCTGGATGCCGGTTTCCTCGCCACCCGCCGCGACGTTCGACACGCGCAGCAGCTCGATGCGCCGCCGCACTTCCAGGTAGAGATCGTCGGGCAACGGCGACCGATGATGCGCGGCGTACAGCGTCTCCAGCAGCCGCGTCGGACCGAGTTGCTCGGTCGCCAACGCGCTGTCGAGCTGCGCGACGAACTCGTCACGCGATAGCTCGCCGCTCTGGAAGTCGAGAATCACACGCGCAAGGCTAGCCATTTGTGCGAAGCACCGCCGTTGCCGCTGGACCGTGTCGCATGCGACCGACGCCACGCGGGTCGATAGAAAACCTGTCGTATCCAGTTACATGTGCCGTTTCGATACTAGCTCCCGGTCCGCGCTTTCGCAAACCAGGCAAACCAGGCATGAGCCGCGCGCCGCGCCGCGTGCTGGCTCGCGCAATGTCGTGCGCCATCCAACAGGGTCCGCCGCAATGTCGGACGGCGGCCACCGCTCGGGGCGCGTCAACGTGTTTCGACCTGACCGGCACGATGGTCCTTCCACGCGCAAAACCCTTATACGACAGGGCTTCGTCGATTTCCTCAGGATACTTGACTAAGACTGGCACAGCCTGTGCGTTAGTGATGTCCGAGCAAACGAATTGCTCGAAACCACTCGCAACACTGCGAACACTTCTTTCAGGAGACTCACCATGAAAACGCTGATGATCAAAGACCTGTCCGTCACCGAACAACTCGACAGCAAAGCCATGCAAGCCGTACGCGGCGGCTTCGGCCCGAGCAAGTACTATAGCTTCGCCCCGGTCTATGCGCCGACCAGCGTCAAGAACAGCACCACCACGCAAGTGATCAGTAACGAACTGAACTTCCAGAACGCCAACGGCAACGATGTTGCGTTCGCCACCGGCATCACGTCGGACTTCTCGCCGTATATCAATTCGAGCAACAGCAACCACTAATAGTGCGTGGTGCGGCGAGGCGCCCGCAGCCGCGGGCCGCTTCGTCGCAAGCCATTCATGTCCGCTTTCCGTACGTCTTTGGAGAAACGCCATGTCATCCCTCATGATTCGCGATCTGTCCGGCACGCGCGAACTCGACCGCCGGGCCATGTCCGGGATCGCCGGCGGCACCGGCAGCAACGTGCCCATGCCCTCGGGCCTTGGTGGTCTCGGCAGCCTTGCCGGCATCGCCAACGTCAACGTCAACGTCAACGTCATTCAGAATCTGGCTCAGCAGCAAATCGTCAACGTCGCAGCGCTCAATGACATCGGTTCGATCGGCCCAGGCGTCGTGCTGCCGCTGAAGCTGAAAGTCGACCCTATCCTGTCGGGCGCCAATTACTCCGCCGTGTAAGCCGGGGCAGCAGCGGGGGACTGGGGGTTCCTTCACTGCCGCGGCAACACCACGGCCATGCGCGCCGCGAGCGGATTTCCTATACTGATAGTGCGTTGAGACCTCAGTACAACGAATAACACGCCGAACACATTCCGGGCACGGCGGCCGGCACCCGAACGGGTCTGGCCGCCGGAGCGTTTTTCTGGAGCCATCATGGCCAAGCTGAGCATCAAGGATCTGACCGAAAGCGTCGAACTGGACCGCGAGGCGATGGCCGCGATCGTCGGCGGCGCCCGAGTCGGCGCGCGCTCGAGTCTCGCCGCGCCGCTGGTGCCGGCCGCGATGCGCGTCGTCGAGTACCCGCCGGGCTTTCCGGCCGCGCATCTGCGTATCGCGGAAGCAGCCTTGCCGCGTAGACGCCAGCGCCGCTAGCATTGCTCGCCGGGGCGTTTCACCATCACGGCACGCGCATATGGCGCGTGCCGTTTCTGTTTGCGCTTGCGATTGAGTGTTGGACGCCTGAGTTCGCCACGCGCGACGCTGCGCTGCGCCCCAACCATTCGCACGTGACTCGTGGGACGCGCGCAAACACTTCGACGCGCAATCGCGATCGTGCTCAGTGCGATTCAACGCGGCTATCGCGCGGATCCTTGCCAGGCTTCGCATCGCGGCCCCCGCTCCATGTTGCGGCGCACGTTCCCTCACATTGGCATAGGCCTTGCAGAAAGCTATGCGGGCGCCGCACTGTGCTCGCCTTTCCACGTCAAGGAGAAATGCCATGAAAGCCACTGTGATCATCAAAGACCTGCCGCCCGGCGCGGGCGAGCCATCCGACGAGAAAACGCTGACCGCCGAACAGATGAGGACGCTGCGCGGCGGCCGCTCGGTAGTCGTCAAGGTGGACGGTGGTGGCACGGGTACCGTCGACGATTGGGACATCAACACCGCGATCTTCGAAGGCCGCATCGGCGGAACCTATCTATAGGACGCGCGACGTGTCCGCAATTGGAAAAACGGCACCCTGCTCAGGTTTTGAGCGCGACGGGTGCCGTTCCAATTGGCTCGAGAATCTTCGCACGCGTCGCGTGTCGCCCCGGTGATCTGATTAAAAGGATCGACCTTGGGCACAAGTTTTGCTGTCTAGGGATTACCCTGCGGCCTTGTGGCCAACGTAGATAAAGCAGGTCTCTCTCAACCAGGCGGAGGTCATAACATGCTAGGAACCATTCTTCTAATCGTGCTGATTCTGCTGCTGATCGGCGCTTTTCCGGCGTGGCCACACAGCCGATCGTGGGGCTATGGTCCGACCGGCGGACTCGGCATCGTACTGATCGTGGTGATCGTTCTGCTGGTTGCCGGTGTGATATAGACCACGCGTAGTGGACTGGAACATGAGGCGGGGCCGCCGTCTATCCGCGCGATGTCGCGTGCCGGTAGGTGGCGGCTTCGCTTTTTCGTCGTTGCCGGAGCACTCGATGGAAGAGTTACTGGCCAATCACGTCGCGCTGATTACCGGCGCGAATGCGGGAATCGGCGGGTCGGCGCCATGGAAGATATCGGCAAGGCGGCCGTATGTCTCCGGGCTTTTCGAACAATGGCTAAAGCCCGATATGCGGACCATCGGCGTTGCGGTCGATCGATTGCTCGAATAGATCGACATCTTCGAGCCAGGCACGCTGCCTGCTGAAACTCCCGCATATTCGAACTTCAATACGAAAGGAGATGACATCATGCCTTACCTACTTGGCTGGCTGCTCGGCGTTCCAGTGATTGTACTGATCATCCTGTACCTCATTTTCCATTGATATCGCGCGGTACAGACGATAAGGATGACGTTGTTCCCGCGGCGGCGGTATGCGGATCGTTTCATGGTCAGCGTACCGCCGCCATCAGCGCGCCCGTCTCTACCAGCAAGCTCCCCATCAGACAGTTCACGATGCGCAGCCGCGTCGGCCGTTGTAGAACCGTACGCAGGCGGTGCGAGAAGATTGCCGTCGATGCGATGCCCAACGCGAACATCAGCGCAAAAGTACTGCCCAGCAAAAGGTACTGATGATTGGCCTATCAATGCGCTTCATTCGACGAAGTACTGACGAACTGTGGAAAGAAAGACGGAAAGAACAATAGCGTTTTCGGATTCAAGCCCGACGTCGCGAAGCCGCGCCAAAACAGACCGCGTTGTCCGGCGCCATGGGACAGAACCGGTGAAGCCGAAAACGTGCCGCGTCTCTATTGTCTGAAGCCCGGATAAACCAGGGCGGTTTCAAGAGTGAAGCGCAACAGCGGGTTTAATGTTTAGAGCCTTGAGGTTGACTTGCCGAGGCAAGGGTCGCGGCGAAGACCTCGAATGGCGAATGGAAGGCATGAGTCGCGCGAGGTCGGCTGTTCAGACTGTCGGCGATAGCGTCAAGTTCGTCCTGACTGTAGACCGAAAGGTCTGCGCTTTTGGGCAGATACTGGCGCAGTAGCCCGTTGGTGTTTTCGCAAGTGCCGCGTTGCCAGGGACTGTGGGGGTCGCAGAAGTACACCTTCACGCCGGTTGCGGCGGTGAGCTCTTTATGGCGCGACATTTCTTTGCCCTGGTCGTAGGTGAAGCTCTGCCGTAATGGCGCGACAATCGAATTGAGTTTGGCGGAGAAGCCCGCCAGCGCTGAAGCGGCGGTGGCGTCTTCCATCTTGGCAAGCAGCACCAGCCGGCTGGTCCGTTCGACCAGCACGCCTACCGAGGACTGGTTGCCGGCACCCTTGATGAAGTCGCCTTCCCAGTGCCCAGGCAGCAGTCGGTCTTCGATTTCGGGCGGCCGCACATGAATACTGACCATGTCAGGAATCTGTCCGCGCCGGTCTGTGCCCCGTGTACGCGGCATGCGCGTGCTGTGGCCATGGCGCAAGCACGCAATGAGCTGACGGCGCAGTTCGCCGCGCGGCTGGGCATAGATGGCCGTGTAGATGGTTTCGTGCGAAACCTGTTGGGTCGGGTCGGTCGGATACATACGCTTGAGTGTGCCCGATATCTGCTGGGGTGACCATTTCCACTCGAGCAGGGTGAGAACGATACGCCAGCAGACGCTTTGCAGGCAAAGCTTTGTGGGATGGCGACCCGCGCTGCGGCGTGCGGCACTGAGTGCTTCAGCCGACACGGACGCGTAGCCAGCGGGAGAGCTGTTTCGCGTCAGTTCCCGGCTAACGGTGGCCGGCGAGCGCCCGAGTATCCGGGCCATGGCCCGGATACTCGAACCCTGCAGATGCAGGCTTGCAATGGTCAGACGCTCTTCAGGTTGAAGTTGCTGGTACTGAGTTCTTTCGTGCATCGCAACACCTTATACGAGATAGGTGTTGCACTTCAGATTTGAGGCCGCCCAGATAAATCGCGCCGGCCCAGCGCAATACGATTAGCCCGCTCTTATCGATCAGCAACAACGAATTCAGACACAACGCCGTAAAGGCGAGTTGCAGCAATACCGCGCAGGTGCCCCCCCAACACACAGGGCAATGCCGCGCACCATCCGGCGCTGAGCGCCCGGCTCATCGTCGGAACATTGACCGGGCCGGGCGAATAAACGAGTACGGCGGAAGCCAGAAGAACGAAACGTACAAGTGGATCGGCATCGGCAAATCAGCGGGCAAAAGAGGGTAGCGATAGACATATGTGGCGACATGCGTCCATGCCCGGCGAGCGCGCCTTCTGGCGTGGGTAACGCCGGAATTCGCCCGCGTGCCGCCTTCCCGTGAAGGCGGCGAGACACCGAAAAAGCGGCTTGTGGCCACGGAGGATCGCCGGCGCGAGGCCGGCGGTCCGGGCGGTTGTCCCGGGCATGAATGCACGCTGAAAATATACCGGGAGCCCCACTGGATAGGCTTCTTAAACGTACCATCAGAAGCGGTTGAATCGGAACGATCTTCACCTATAATTGATTTTTTAAAAATATCCTTCTAATAACGTCGATGAGCACCCGAAACCGCCCGCTCGACGCCCTCGATCGCAAGATCATGCGCGAGCTTCAGAAGAACGCCCGGCTCAGCAATGCGGAGCTTGCCGAACTGGTCGGCATGTCGACCACCGCGTGCTGGAATCGCACGCGGCAGCTCGAAAACGAAGGGTATATCCGCGGCTATGTCGCATTGCTCGATCAGCAAAAGCTCGGCTTCGCGGACGTCGTGCTGCTCGAAGTCACGCTGGACCGCCACGACGAAAATGCGCTCGCACGCTTCGGCGCCGAACTCGCCACGCTCAGCGAAGTGCTCGAAGCGTACCTGGTGTCTGGCGACTACGACTACCTGGTCAAGGTCGCGGTAGACGGCACCGCGGGCTACGAGCGCTTCCTGCGCGAAAAGCTCTACAAGATCGCAGGCATTCGCCATAGCCGCTCGATGTTCGCGCTGCGCTGCATGAAGAGCATTCCGTCAATCGCAATCTGATTGACAAGACTGCGCGCGTTTCAATGCGCGGCCCGCGACGCGGCGATGATCGCGTCGGCCACGGCCTGCGGCTGGCTCAGCATCGCGACATGGCTCGTGGCGACGCGCGTGATCTTCGCGTCGATGTGTTTCGCCATCTCCAGTTGCAAGGACGGATCGATCATGCGGTCGCGGCCCGACACCACGAAGTACGACGGCTTGCCATGCCACGCGGCGTTCGTCACCTTGTCGTCGATACAGCCAGCGGCCCAAGGCTGCTGGGTCGCCGCGATCAGGCGCTTCTGCGGCAGCGGCAGATCCTGCGCGAAGTCGTCCAGCACCGCCTGGGTCGATAGCGTCAGATAACCCGCCGAGTCCTTGCGCAATTCGCTCGCCCAGACTGGCGCGGGTTGGTCCTTCGTGAGGTCGGCAATGGACTGATTGTTGTCCGGCGCAAATGCCGCGACGTACACGAGGCTCTTCACCTTGTCGTCTTTGCCGGCCTCGCTGACCACCACGCCGCCCCATGAATGGCCGACCAGAATCACAGGCCCGTTCTGCTGCGCGATCACGCGCCGGGTTGCCGCCACGTCGTCGGCGAGCGAGCTCAGCGGATTCTGCACGGCCACCACGTGCAGGCCGCGCGCTTCGAGCAATGGGATCACTTTGTCCCAGCTGGACCCGTCAGCGAAAGCGCCGTGTACGAGAACGACATTCTTGCCCTTCAGGTCATCGGACGGCGCGGCCTGCGCGGACTCCGTGGCCTGCAACGCGAACAGTCCGCCCAGCAACAGAACGGAACCCAGAATTTTTTTCAGCAGCGTGGTCATCGTTATTGTCTCGACAGGTTGAGTTAAACAAGGAGTCCGCGCGTCGACGTGAGCCGATGCACGCGGACGGCCTGCTCATTTGCATCGATCACGAATGCGCGTAGATGGAACCGAGGCCGACGATGTTGGAGCCGTCGTACATGCGATCCGCCGCCGCACGCTTCATCGACACGTGCGAGCCCGAAGCGGAACTGCCGTTCGCGACGCCACCGTAGGCGGCCGCGTCATGGCCCGCGCTGATGCGCGCCTCGGCCGCTTCGATGTTCTGCGGGTATTGCGTGTTGTCGCTGGCCGGGTTGTAGCCGGCCTTTTCCAACTGGACCAGTTCCGCGCGGACTTCGGCGCGTGTGAGTACCTGTTGCGGTTGCGATTGCGCGAACGAAACGACGGGAACGGCAACGAGTGCGGCGACGATCAGCGATTGAACGAGTTTCATGAGTCTTCTCCGGGTATCAAAACATTCAGGGATCAACGAATCAGGAGTGCGCGTAGATCGCGCCGAGGCCGACGACGTTCGAGCCGTCGTTGGCGCCATTCGCGGCCGCATGCTTCATCGGCACACGCGAGCTGGAAGCCGAGCTGCCATTCGCGACACCGCCGTAGGCGGTAGCGTCGCTGCCGGCGCTGATGCGCGCTTCTGCCGCTTCGATGTTCCGCGGGTATTGCGCGTTGTCGCTGGCCGGGCTATAGCCGGCCTTCTGCAACTGGACCACCTCAGCGCGGACTTCGGCACGTGTGAGTGCCTGTTGCGGTTGCGATTGCGCGAACGAAACGACGGGAACGGCGACGAGTGCGGCGACGATCAGCGATTGAACGAGTTTCATGAGTCTTCTCCGGGTATCAAACCATCAGGGATAAGGATTGAGCGGGACGCGAAGCCATCGACGCGGATACACTGTGACGTCCCACCTGATTCACGCAACGTTGTGAATCAACCTTGCGTGAAGACATTAGAACGCTCCAACGTATCTGCAATGTTTTCGTCACCCCCATTTCTGCAAGCGTGTTTGTCTGCATATGCCGTTGATACATTGCGATACAAAAACCGACTTCCGAACATGCCGTGCAGGGACGGCGTCGCATGCGTCGTGCGGGTTGCAGGTGTGTTGCAAATGGCCCGCTCATGAAAAAACCCCAGCAGCCGTACGTTCGACTGCTGGGGTTCCGTTCAGAAGAAGCCGGCGCGCGCCGGCTCCATCAAAGGCGGGTGACGTCGAGAATCGCATCCGCAAAAGCTTTCGGCGCTTCCTGCGGCAGGTTATGGCCGATGCCGCCGCTGACATTGCGGTGCTGATACTTGCCGGTAAACTTCTTCGCGTATGCTGCGGGCTCGGGATGCGCGGCGCCGTTCGCATCGCCTTCGAGTGTGATGGTCGGCACTGCGATCGTCGGTCCGGTGGCGAGGCGCTTTTCGAGTTCGTCGTATTGCGGCTCGCCCTGCGCGAGTCCCAGACGCCAGCGATAGTTGTGAATCACCACGGCAACATGGTCCGGGTTATTGAACGATTCGGCGGAGCGCTCGAACGTGGCGTCGTCGAAATTCCACTTCGGCGAGGCGGTATGCCAGATCAGCTTGTTGAAGTCATGACGGTTCGCTTCATAGCCCGCGCGGCCGCGCTCCGTGGCGAAATAGAACTGATACCACCACGCGAGCTCGGCCTTCGGCGGCAACGGCGCGCGGTTCGCGTCCTGGCTGCCGATCAGATAGCCGCTCACCGACACCATCGCCTTCACGCGTTGCGGCCACAGCGCGGCGACGATGTTCACCGTGCGCGCGCCCCAGTCGAAGCCGCCGAGCACGGCCTTGTCGATTTTCAGCGCGTCCATCAGGTTGATGATGTCGACCGCGACCACCGCCTGTTGACCGTTGCGCGGCGTATCCGCCGACAGAAAACGCGTGCCGCCGTAGCCGCGCAGGAAAGGCACGATCACGCGATAACCGGCCGCCGTCAGCAACGGCGTCACTTCGGCGAAGCTGTAGATGTCGTAAGGCCAGCCATGCAGCAGAATGACCACCGGTCCGTTCTGTGGGCCCGCTTCCGCGTAGCTGACGTTCAGCGTGCCCGCATTGATCGAGCGAATGTTCTCGAACGACGCGACCCGCGCGCCCGCCTTTGCATTACCAGCCGTGTCGGCCGATTGCGCATGCGCGAGGCTGCTCAGTCCCAACTCGAGCAGGCTGATACCGGCAACTGTTGTTCCGAGAAAGCGGCGGCGACGGCTATTGATCTGATCCGACATGGTTATTCTCCTTTTATCAGGCTTTGATACGGAATTGATCGGGTCCGCTCGCGCGCGATATCGCACAGCCGCATGCGAGCGCCGTGCAGGCAGAGCGGACTTCAATGGCAATCTGAAACGAATCGAACGAGACGGGTAGAGCGAATCTGAAACCGGAGATGCCTTGACGACTGAACCACTGGCTTACCGCTGTCGCGACGCTTGAGATGGATAGTGACACCGCAACCCTTCATCAACAAGAGCAACTAAGTTCACATATCGTTGCCTTGTAGGCAACGCAGTAATTGCAATCGACAAATCACATGCGCGAGATCAACCAGCAACGCCTTCGCTACTTCAACGAGGTGCTCACGCACGGCACCATCCGCGGCGCCGCCGAAAGCATCAATACGTCGCCCTCTGTGATCACACGGCAGATCAAGCTGCTCGAGGACGAACTCGGCACCGTGCTGTTCGAGCGGCAGGCGCGCGGGGTCAGGCCAACCGAAGCGGCCACGCATCTGCTCGAATTCTGGCGCGGCTACCGTTCGCAGCAGGAGAAGCTCGAAGATCAATTGCATGCGTTGAAAGGCCTGCAGCGAGGGCAGATCCGGCTCGCGGTCAGTGAAGGCTTCGTCGATACGCTGGTCGACGATGTGCTCGCGCCATTCTGTGTCCAATATCCAGAACTCGAAATCGGCCTCGATATGCTCGCGGTCGACGCGATCCAGGAAGAAGTCGCCGAAAGTCGTGCGCATATCGGGCTTGCGTACAATCCGCCGCCTCATGCGCGTCTCGAGCATCGCGCGAGTTCGCCGCAGCCGGTCGTGTTGTTGCTAAGAAGCGACCATCCGCTCGCGAAGCGCAAACGACCCGCGACGCTCGACGACCTGCGCGCGTGGCCGCTCGCGTTGATGCCACCCACCTTTGGGATCGGTCATGTCGTCAAGATGACGGAACTCGCCGAGAACGTGTCGATTGCCGCGACGCTGACCACCAACTCACTGAGCGCATTGAAGCGCTTCGTCACGGTCGACAACTTCATGACGCTGATCGGCGAATTCGCTGCCTACCGCGAAATCGCGAGCGGCGAATTGACGACGATACCAATCGCGCATCCGCTGTTTTCCGGCGCGCAGGCGCGTGTGCTCGTCAAGACCGGCCGGCCGCTCGCACCGGGACCTCTCGAATTGCTGCGCTGGATCGAGGAGCGCATGCCGATGTTCTCCAAGTCCAGCGCAAATAGCGTCGCAGCCGCGACGGGAACCGCTGTGCGTAAGCGCAGGGCGCGCTGAGCCAGCGTTCGGCTATCGCCGCCTCGCCCCCCGCGCGCATCGGTTCCTCAACCGATTTGTGTCGCAATGTATCCGCGCCATACGCAGACACACTACATTGCAAGCGCGCCTGATCCCGACATAAACCAGATACGCGCGGGCGTTCCAATACGGCCATCCCAGCCAACGGAACGCCCATCATGCACAGTACTCTCGAAACTCCGCTCGCCCTGCTCGCCGGGCTGCTGACGATTGCCTCTCCCTGCGTGCTGCCGGTGATGCCGATCCTTCTCGGCACTTCCGTCGAACGACCGAGCCGCACGCGGCCACTGTTCATCGTCGCCGGCTTCATTCTGACTTTCGCGTCTTTTGCGCTGCTATTGGGCGCGGTGTCGAGCACCGTGCACGTCGCGCAACAGGTACTGCGCAATACCGGAATTGCGTTGCTCGCACTGTCCGGGCTTCTGCGTATCTGGCCGCGACCTTACGACTGGCTCGTCGCGCAACTGCAAGGGCCGCTCGAGCGCATCGGCGCGGCCATTGCGCCAGGTACGCAACCCGGCAGCGGCAACGCGGGCGGCTTCGTGCTCGGCATGTCGCTCGGCGCGGTATGGACGCCCTGCGCCGGCCCCGTGCTCGCGTCGATTCTGGTGCTCGTCGTGAAGGCTCAGGATCTCGGTTGGTCGGCTCTGTTGCTCACGCTGTATGCGATCGGCGCGGCGATTCCGATGCTCGCGATCATCTACGGCGGACACTACGTGACGCGTCATGTCCGTGTGGTCTCACGTCACGCGGAGCGCCTGCAACAGGTATTCGGCGTACTGGTGATGCTGACCGCCCTCGCCATCTATTTGCAGTACGACGTGCTGCTGTACGCACGGCTCGCCGGTCTCTTCCCCTCACTCAAAGGACTTTGACATGACTACCCGCTTGAAAACCTTCGCACTGTCCACCGCGTTTGCCGCCTTCGCATTGATCGCGACGAGTACCGTCGCCATCGCCGCGCCGCAGGAAAGCGGCTCGCCCGCACCCGAGCTCACAGGCATCACGCAATGGCTCAATAGTGAGCCGCTCAAATTGCAGCAATTGCGCGGCAAAGTGGTACTCGTCGACTTCTGGACCTATAGCTGCATCAATTGCGCCAACACGCTGCCTTACGTAAAAAGCTGGAACCAGAAATACAAGGATCAGGGGCTCACGGTGATCGGCGTGCATACGCCGGAATATCCGTTCGAACGCGACACCGGCAACGTGAAGACCGCGCTGAAACGGCTCGGTATCAGCTATCCGGTCGCGCAGGACAACCAGTACGCGACCTGGAATGCCTATAACAACCAGTACTGGCCCGCGTTCTATCTGATCGACAAGCAAGGCCATATCGTCTACACGCACTTTGGAGAAGGCGACTATGCGCAGACCGAAGCCAGGATTCAGGCGCTGCTCGCGCAGAAGAATTGACGAAGCGCTTGCTGACTCGTAGAACGGGAAAGCCCGCGGCACCCACGCGATCGGGGTGCAGCGGGCCTTCGTTTTGGCGGACGACTAAAAGAGGTAATTGGCGAAAAGGCCGTACGTAATCTGACTCGTCTTTTCGGTGATGGGGCTGTCGGTCGCGTCGCCGCGCAGCCAAGCGAACGACACGCTCGCGCCGACGTTCCAACGCGTCGCGATCCGGTAAACCCCGTTGACTGAGAAGCGCAACTGGTTCAAACCGGAGCTGGCCGAGTAGGTCGGCAATCCCGAGCGCGCGCTCTGGCCGGAATTCACGCCAAAATAGGTTTCGTTGTACTTGTCGCTTCCCCACGTCAGGCCCGGGCCTGCGCTGAGCGTCAGTTGCGGAATGGGTTGATAGCGTCCCAACAGATCGAAAGTCGCGACGGTGCCGCGATCGTTGCCGGCAATATCGGTCAAAACGCTCGCGCGCGCCGTGACGAACTCCCACGTATAAACACCGAACAGCTCCGCGTGCGCGGTGCGTTTGACGTCGCCGAGTCCGTGCAGCCGCGAGTCGTCGGACTCGCTGCGCGGTTCGATGAAATCGTAGGTCACCGCCGCGCCGACGCGCCAGTTACTATCACGATACAGATATGCGCCCAGCGATAGCACCGAGCCCGCGTCTGGATTCGCGCCGATAAAGAAGCGGTCGTAATTCACGCTCACCGACGGCACCACCTCCCATTTCGTGCCACTCGCGCCCGGAAATTTCGGCATGTTCACGACCCCTGCGCCAACCGCAAAGCGCCACGGGCTCGCGCTCGCGCCAGGCGCCTGCGTCACTTCCGGCGCGCCGATGGAGAACAGGCTTTCCGACAAACCGAGCGTATCGTCGGCCATCGCGGTGACGGCAAACAGCGACAAGGCAGCTCCCGCCAATACCTTGAGCATACGCGGCTTTGACACATCGATCATTTCTGTTTCTCCGTGAAAAAATTAAAAAAGACTGAATGCGATTTTTCCGATCCCGGCATTCATGGAGTGGCAGCGAAATTGTGAAATAGTTGAGTTTCTAATTGCAGCGGCGTTAAAAGAATGACCGGTCGCCTCGCTCGAAAATGGCGATGATAGAAGATACGTTTGTAATAGCCGATGCATCCGCTTTATTGGGACGTTTGTTTGGCACGCCTCTTCCTCCCAAGCAGGTAGGGAATCGCGCCTTATTTCGGAGATTCATTTACAGAATACGTGGCGTGAGCATAGCCCGTTCTTTTTGCCCGTCGCAAGCATATTTTTCTAATTACATGCTGCAACCGCATAATCGAGTAATAGATGCAATTTCAATGCTTGTATCAGCGACGCGGAATTTGCCATCCTCGTTCGCAGGCGATAATCTGTGCGGGCTTGACTTTCGCGTCGCCAAGTGTGAAATGTAGTCAGATGGCGGCTTTCGATGCACGGTGATCTACGTTACGGGTGCGCTATGCCTTCAGGAAAATACATCGGCGATAAAACAGTCAGTCCGTCGTTTTCATGTCTTTGTGACAAGTCTCAAGCGCAGTATGCCAACCGCCGTATCAGTGCCGATCTGTCGCGGCGCGGCTTCGTCACCGGTCTCGCCGCTTCGATGCTGAGCCTGGTTCTGCCCGGTCTTGGCAATGCTCAAACCACCCAACCGCCAGCACCGCCGGACAAGCCGGTGCTGTTCACGAACTTCCGCTTGTTCGATGGCAAATCGTCGACGTTGCGTGACGGCCTCTATATGGTTGTCGAGGGTGACAGCATCAGCCAGTTGGGTCGGGGTCAACCGGCTTCGATCGACGGCAAAACGCTCGTCGATTGCGGTGGCAAGGTGATGATGCCCGGCATGATCGACATGCACTGGCACGCGCTGCTCGCGGCAGTGCCGATTCAGGTCATCCTTCAATCCGACATTGCTTTCGTCCATCTTGCGGCAAGCGCTGAAGCCGAACGTACGCTACTGCGCGGCTTCACAACGATACGCGACGCGGGCGGCCCGTCATTCGCGCTGAAGCAGGCAATCGATAGCGGCATGATTTCCGGGCCGCGAATCTATCCGTCCGGCGCGATGATCACGACCACCGGCGGTCACGGCGATTTTCGTGCGCTGAGCGATCTGCCGCGCACCGGCAGCCAGGTCACCCAACTGGAACGGGACGGCGGCTTTGCGATCGCCGACAGCGAAGACGAAATCCGCTTGCGGGTGCGCGAGCAGTTCATTCAGGGCGCGACGCAGATCAAGCTGGTCGGAGCCGGTGGGGTATCGACGCCGCGCAGCCCGCTCGACATGCTCACGTTTACCGAAAGGCAGTTGCGCGCGGCCGTCGAAACAGCGGCCGACTGGGGCACCTATATCCTCTCGCATGCGTACACGCCCGAAGCGGTTCAGCGCTCCGTTGCGGCAGGCGTGCAGTGCATCGAGCACGGTCATCTGATGGACGACAGGACTGCGGCGTTGATGGCGAAGAACGGCACGTGGTTGAGCACGCAGCCGTTCGTCAACGAAGACGACGCGGGTCCGCTCGCCCCACCGATCCGCGAAAAATTTCTTCAAGTGATCGCGGGCACCGACAGGGTTTTCAAACTCGCGCGCAAGCATGGCATCAAGGTCGCGTTCGGCACGGACCTGATCTTTTCGCAGGCCGTGGCCGCGCGGCAAGGCACGATGCTCACGCATATGAAGGGGTGGTATAGCGCAACCGAAGCATTGAGCATCGCAACGGGCACCAATGGCCAACTACTCGCGCTGTCCGGGCACCGAAATCCGTACCCGCGCAAGCTCGGCGTACTCGAGGAAGGTGCGTACGCCGATCTGCTGCTCGTCGACGGCAATCCGCTCGAGAATCTCGACCTGATCGCGAACCCGGAGCAGAACCTGCGCATCGTGATGAAGGATGGAAAGTTCTACAAGAACACGCTGAAAGCGTAATCAGCAATACAGGCGGGCGCGCAACCTGGCGCGCCCGCATTCGCTACACCGTCACACTATTTAGCCGTGCCCCTGCAGACGGATATCGCGCGACGATGCGCCGACGTACACCGAGCTGCCCGGCACATAGAGCCAACGGTTGCTCGTCGTATCCCACACGCTCTGCATGCGCTGCGTCACGACAACGTGCACACGACGCGATTCGCCCGGGTTCAGACCCACCTTGTCCCAGCCGACGAGACGCCGCGGCGGTTCACCCTGATACGGCACGCCGAGGTACACCTGCGGCACTTCCGCACCGGCGACGCGACCATCGTTACGCACGTTGAACGACACGTCGATCAGGCCGCCCGGCAGATGCTGAACCGACAGACCCGAGTAGGCGAAGTGCGTGTACGACAGGCCATAGCCAAACTCGAACATCGGCGTGATGTTCTGCGAGTCGTACCAGCGATAGCCCATATCGAGCTTCTCGGCGTACACCGGGTTCGCCGCAAACGCGCCATTCGTGCCCCACGTCGGCGTATCCTGGTCGCGTACCGGGAACGTGACAGGCAGCTTGCCGGAAGGATTGACCTTGCCGAACAGCACGTTCGCAATCGCGTTGCCGCCGCCTTCGCCCGGATACCATGCTTCGATGATCGCCGACACCCTATCCTTCCACGGCATCAGCACCGGGTTGCCGCTTTCGACGACGACGATCGTGTGCGGATTGGCCGCCGCAACCGCTTCGACGAGTGCATCCTGGTTGGTCGGATTCGCGAGGCCCAGGCTCGGCAGATCGCCGATATCCTCACCGGCCGGCTGCGCGACCACGACGATCGCGACGTCGGAGTTGGCCGCCAGCGTGGCCGCCTGGGTGATCTGCTGCTGCGTGTAGGCGGCAAACGGCGACTGCTGATCGCTGTTGCCGGCGAAGGTCACCGTGGCCTGCGGCGCGAGCGCCTTGATTGCCGACACGATCGGCGTATTCAGCTTCAGCCACGGGTTCGTCCACCAGCTGCAGCCCGTCTCCGTGCCGAACGTCAAGCCGCCGCAACCGGCGAACGCGCCCGTCACCGGATCGCGCGTGTTGCCTGAACCGCCGCCCGTCAGCACCGCCGCGTCGGCATGGCCGCCGATCACCGCGATACGCGACAGCGAACCAGCGGCGAGCGGCAGCTGATTGCTGGCGTTCTTCAGCAAGACCATCGACTGCTCTTCGACCGACTGCGTGAAGGCTCTCGCGGCCGAGAAGTCGATGGTCGCGCCACCCTTCGGCGGATCGTCCATCACGCCCGTGCGGATCATCACATACAGCTTGCGCTCGACCATGTCGTCGAGGCGCGCGGTCGACACCGAGCCGTTCGCGATCGCCTGTTTGACCAGCGTGGGCGTCAGATAGACGGTCGAACCGACGTCTTCTTCCTCGTCGAGACCGGCATTGATCGCCGGTGCCGTGCTATGCGTCGCGCCCCAGTCCGACTGCACCTGACCTTCGAAGTGCCAGTCGTTCTTCAGCACGTCGTTGAGAATGTGCGGGTTCTCGCAGGCTTGGATGCCGTTGACCTCGTTGTAGCTGCACATCACGCTGCCTGGCTGCGCGCGGCGCGCGGCGATTTCGAACGGCAGCAGATAGAGCTCGCGCATCGTGCGCTCGTCGATCTGGCTGTTGCCGCCGCCGCGGTTATGTTCCTGCTCGTTGCCCATGTAGTGCTTGATCGTCGCGATGACCTTCTGGCTTTGCGTGCCGTCGGTGCGCTCGGCGAGCATCTCGCCGGCAAGCACCGGATCTTCGCCGAGATACTCGAAGAGCCGGCCACCGCGTGGCTCACGCGCGAGGTTGGTGCCACCGCCGAGCCCCATGCCGAAGCCCTGCTGACGCAACTGGATCGCGATCTGCTTGCCGAACTTCCACGACAGCGCGCGGTCCCAGCTCGCCGCTACCGCGAGCGTCGCCGGGAAGGTCGTCGATGGCTGGTTGGTGCTGCCCGAACCCGTGGCCGAGTCGACCATGTTCAGGTCGGGAATGCCGAGATGCGGCACGCCCTGAATGTAGCCCGCGCCGCCGCCCGGCACGGCGGACATCGCGTACTGCGAGTGAATGAACTGCAGCTTTTCGTCGATCGTCATTTTGTTGACGAGCGTTTCCGCGCGCCGATGCGCCGCGGCCGACGCGAACGCGTTAAGCACCGTCGACATGGGCGCGAAGTCGAGACCGGGAGTGGGAATTTCCGCGTGCGCAGCGGCGCTCACGGCCGCCGCAATCGCGACGGCCGGCCATAGTTTCTTCTGCATAGATGTCTCTCCGAAATTGTGCTTTTCTGGGGGCAACCGGAGCGCGTCGGGGGGTGGGAAACGGACGCGAAAACAGGCATGCAGCGATGACTGCAAACGTTTGCCTGTGGAAAGAAGAATCGGCGCAACTGGATGGGCTGTAGCGACTCTCCGTGGTGAGTAATGTAGGAATGTAGTCTGACTACAGCATCAGTATTTATACCAATATGTGTAATTTTATGCGTAATGGGGCGTAAGGCTTTTCCGACACAGGCCAATTGAAAGTTATCGAATCAAAGCGAATAAAGAGTCGTCATTTGGTGCGGGTTTTTATTCAAATTGGTGAGTGGGCATTTGCGCATTGACAACAAAAAAGCCGCCGTCTAGTTTACTGGAAACCGCATCCCTTAAACTGGATTACATGGACATCAACGCCCTGATCGCGCGCCGGATCAAAGAACTGCGCGACGCTCAAAATTGGTCGCTCGATGCACTGGCCGAACGCAGCAAGGTCAGCCGCTCGAATATCTCGCTGATCGAGCGCGGTCAGAGCAGCCCTACCGCGACCGTGCTCGATAAACTCGCGACCGCGTTGAACGTGCCGCTCGCGTCGCTATTCGAGCAGGATGGCGCGCCGGCTGCCGAGCCATCGCCGGTCAGTCGCGCGGCCGAGCAGGCGGTGTGGACCGATCCGAGCTCGGGGTATGTGCGACGTCATCTGTCGCCGACCGCGCGCTCGGCGATCCAGTTGGTCGAGGTCAACTTTCCCGCCGGTCAGCGCGTCAGTTACGAATCCGGCGCGCACGACGTGGACATTCATCAACAGGTGTGGATGCTCGACGGGTCGATGGAAATCACGGTCGGCGACACCAGCTGGCGGCTCAAGACCGGCGACTGCCTGGCGATGCGGCTCGACAGCCCGACCGTGTTCCGTAACCCCACTCGCAAACGCGCGCGCTATCTCGTCGCGCTGACCACATCGGCAGTCAACGAACGGAGAAACGGATGAGCGATAACGTGACCATACGGCGCGTGGGCGCGAACGAAGCTTCGGCCTGCGTCGAAGCGCTCGCCGACGTGCTGATCGACTGCGTGGAAGGCGGAGCATCGGTCAGCTTCATGCTGCCGATCTCGCGTAACACGGCGCTCGCGTTCTGGCGCAACGTCGCGGAGAGCGTCGCGCGCGGCGAGCGCGTATTGCTGATCGCCGAAGATCACAGCGGCGATATCGTGGGCACCGTGCAGCTGATTACCGCGCAACCCGAAAATCAGCCACATCGCGCCGACGTCGCGAAGATGCTCGTGCACAGAAAAGCACGCCGGCGCGGCGTCGCGCACGCTCTGATGAGCGAACTCGATCGCATCGCGCGGGAAGAGAGAAAGTCGGTTCTCGTGCTCGACACCGTAACCGGTGGCGATGCCGAGCGACTCTATCAGCGCGCCGGCTGGCAACGCGTCGGCAGCGTACCGAATTACGCGCTGATGCCCGACGGTGCGTTTTGCGCCACGACGTTCTATTGCAAACAGCTTTGACTGCGCTGGCAGTGCGCTCCGCGCAAGTATTTGAAAATTTCAACTACCTGCCTATAATGCCAGCACCGCATATGACGGCCGACAGCGGAGCAAATTCTTGTACTCGGACTTCCTGACTTTCAGGCTCGATCTGACCAGCGCATTGCTGATCAATCGCGCGAACATGGTCTATCGCGAGCGCTGGGATCTCGACGTGCGTGCGCTGCGCGTGCTGCGCCTCGTCTGCGCGGAGCCCGACATCACGCCCAAGGCCGTTTCGCAGCGCGCGCTGATCGAAAAGACGCTGCTTTCCAAAGTCCTCGCCGAGCTTCAAACCCGCGGCCTGATTACGCGCAACATGCATGCGTCGGACCGTCGTAGCATCGCGTTACGCGCCACCGCGCACGGCCTCGAGATCGCGCAGGCGTCCGAAGCGGTGGGCACCGAGCTCGAGGTCGAGCTCGCCAAGGCGCTCAGCGCGAACGAACGCAAAACGCTCGAACGTCTGCTTGGCAAGCTTTCACACAGCCTGCTCGAAAGCGAGTCCGCAAGCGCGCCGCCTGCGCGATCCTGACAGACGATCCGCATTTCGCCGCCTTCCCTGGTGTCCACGCCAACAAGGAGCCCTCCATGTCGAAGCTGATCGAAGCGATCTACAAAGACCTGTACGCGCACGCCGAACTGTCGATGCAGGCGCTGCGCACCGCAGGCATCGTCGCCGACCAGGTTGAAACCATTCAGTGAATTCACACGCCGTCTATACCATTCTCGATCTGATCGGCACCTTCGTGTTCGCGATCAGCGGCGCGGTCGCCGCGCGTCAACGACGGCTCGACCTGTTCGGCATCGTCGTGATCGCCTTCATGGTCGCGTGCGGCGGCGGCATCGTGCGTGACGTGTGCATCGGCGCGATCCCACCGGCCGGGCTGTCGAACTGGCGCTATCTGGCCACCGCGCTCACCGCGTCGGCGGTGACGATTCTCGCGTATCCGCAGGTGCGCCGGCTGCGTCAGCCAGTGCTGTTCTTCGACGCGATCGGACTCGGTCTGTTCGCGGTGTCGGGTGCGCAGAAAGCGCTCACGTACGGCCACAATGCCGAACTCGCGATTCTGCTCGGCGTCGTCAGCGCGGTGGGCGGCGGAGTGATGCGCGACGTCGTGCTCTCGCGCGTACCCGCGATTCTCGAGCGCGAAATCTATGCGTCGGCCGCGCTGTTCGGCGCGGCGGTGCAGGTCGGTTTTTCGTACGCGGGCTGGACGGACTGGTGGACGCCGTGGTTCGCGACGTTGGCTTGCGTGTTGGTGCGGCTCGCGTCGCTGCGCTACGGCTGGCGGCTGCCGGTCTTCCAGGGCAGACGCACGGCCGAGACGCGCGACAATCCATAACAGGTCCTGCGCGCTTCAGCTCGCGGTTTGCGGAATCAGCACCGCCGCCGCGCCACGTTATCTCGTGCGTTCCACCGACTCTCTCCGTTCATTCCACAAGTCGATCCGCTCGCGACGAGGTGCGTGGTCATACGCCGCCCGCCATGCTCGGCAGCAGATCGCGATAGATATGAATCATCGCGGGCCCCATCAGCACGACGAGCAGCGCCGGAAAAATGCAGAACATCAACGGAAACAGCAATTTCAGCGCGATCTTCGCGGCCCGCTCCACGGCGCGCATCCGGCGGCGCGTGCGCAGCGTATCGGACAGCTTGCGGGCGGGCCACCCGCGCTCGGCATCGCGCTAGTCGTGTGCGTGGTGCCGCCGCTCACGTTCGTCGCGCATCGGTGCTGGACCTATCGCTGAATACGAAGCATGCACAAGGCGACTCACGTCGCGCGCAACGCCTTCTGACACGCCGCGAGTACCGCGCCGGCCGCCAGCAGCAGCGCCGAATACACGAGCCCGCGCGCGAGCCCGGCGCCATCCGACACCCAGCCGATCACGACCGGCCCGACGATCTGCCCGAACGCGAACACGATCGTGAAGGCGCTGATGCCCTTCGCCCAGTGGCTCGCGGGCAGATTGTGGCGCACGAACGCGGTCGTCGACGCGACCGCCGACAGGAACGTCGCGCCGAACAGCGCGCCCGAAACGAACGCGACCCACGGCTGCGTGAAGAGCGCGGGCAGCAGCGTCGCGATCGCCAGCAGCGCGTTGAGCAGGGCGAGCGCCTGGCCCCCGCGCATGCGATCGAGCAGCGTCGACCAGATCCGCGCCGACACCACGGTCGCCGCACCGAGCAGTAGATAGAAAACGGTGACGACCGCCGCGCTCATGCCGGCGTTGCGCAGCAGCGCGACGATGAACGTCATGTAGCCGATATAGCCGATGCCGAACAGTCCGTAGCCCGCGAGCGCGGCCGCGAAGTGCGGCCAGCCCGGGGCGGGGGTGGCGCCGGCTGCATGCGCCGCAGCCGCCGCGCTCGTGTGCGCGCGCTCGATCCTGCGCGACGCGCCGATCGCGACCGCAGCGAACAGCGCGCAGGCCGCCGCGAGCGCGAACCACGCGAATTGCCAGCCGTGGGCGGCATCAAGGATCGTCACCGGCACCAGCACCGACGACGCGACGATCCCCCAACCCGTACCGCCGTAATACAGACCGAGCACGAGCCCCGCGTCGCGCGGTCGCGCCGACGCGAGCCGCGCCGCAAGCACGCCGCCGCCAATGAAGATCGCCGCGCTGCTCGCACCGGTGATCACGCGCAGCGTCAGCAGCGCATGCGTGCTGGCGGTGAGGCCGCTGCCGGCCATCAGCAGCGCGGTTAGCACGCAACCGGCCGCGAACAGCGCGCCGGCCGACCAGCGGCGCGCGAGGCGCGGAAACACGAGCGCGCCGAGCAGATAGCCGAGCGCGTTGGCGGTGTTCATCGCGCCGGCCTGCGCGAAGCTCCAGCCGAGGTCGAGTTTCATCGACGGCAACAGCAGCGCGTACGCGAAGCGCGCCAAGCCGAGCGCTGTCGCGCTGCCGAGCGATAGCGCGGCGGCCAGCAGCAGGGTCGGCACACGTTCGGCGGTGGTCATTGATGGGGCGTGTGATGCGGTGTCGGCGGAACGGGAGGACATGGGCGGACGGACGGACGTGAACGGGAACGCTGCGAGCCGATTCTACCTGGAGCGACGACGAAAGTCGCGGAACGTGCGCGCCTTACCCGCCCGCCCCTTCCGGCGCATGCGGCACGAGCCGCGCCTTCGCGTGGCGCATCTTTTCCAGCGTCTCGGGCCCGGCCTTCAGCGCGACGCCGATCGCGAGCGCATCCATGATGCACAGATGCACGAGCCGCGACACGCCCGGCGTGTTCGGATCGATCGGGCTCGCCACGCGCAGCAGCAGCGGAATATCGACGAGCCATGCGAGTCGCGAGCCGACGTTGGTCAGCGCGATCGTCGTCGCGCCGCGCTCCTTCGCGATCTGGATGCTTTCATTCACTTCGACGCTGCGCCCCGAATGCGAGATCGCAAACGCGACGTCGCCCGGCTCCATCAGACCGGCGTATAGACGCTGCAAATGACCATCGGTAAACGCGGCCGCCGCGATGTCGATGCGCAAAAAACGCAGCGCCGCGTCCTGCGCGACGAGCCCCGAGCCTGAGCCCACGCCGAAGAAAAACACGCGTCGGGCGCTCGAAAGCGCCGCGATCGCGCTTTCGACCACGGCAGGATCGAGCGCGCCGCGCGCATGCGTGATGCCGTCGATCGCCGCTTCGCCGACCTTGTCCATCAAGGTCTGCACGTCGTCGTCGCGCGCGACCGCGGTCGATGCATACGGCAGCCCGCCCGCGACGCTCTGCGCGAGCTGCATCTTGAAGTCGCGCAGACCGTGCGCACCGATCGCCCGGCAAAAACGCGTGACGGAAGGCTCGGACACTTCGGCGCGCTGCGCGAGTTCGGTGATGCTCGCGCGCATCGCGAAGTCGACGTCGGCGAGCACCATGTCGGCGACCTTCCGCTCGGCGGGCCGCAGACTCGCGAGTGCGTTGCGGATGTGGGGAATCAAGTTCGGTGCGGACACCCGGTGTTCCTTAGGGGCTGTTTCATATGGATCCGCGTCGCTCGCAGCTTCTTCGGCTTCAATCGGCCTGATCGAAGTTCAAGCCGCACGCGGTTCAGACCAGCCTGCGTCCACTCTCCGTATCGAACAGATGGATGTGTTCGGCCGGCAGACGCAGCGCGACACGCTGACCGGGCTCGATCTTCGAGCGCTCGCGCGTGGTCACGCACCACGAAGCGCCGCCAATTTTCCCGTACAAGTGCGTTTCGGCGCCAGTTGGCTCGATCACTTCGACGTCGAGCGCGGCATCCGGTATCTGCGTCGTGATCTCGACGTGCTCGGGCCGCACGCCGAGCGTGGCCTTCGCACCGACCACGGCCGACGCAGGCGTGCGTTCGAGCGCGACCTCGCTGCCGTCCGCGAGCTTCAACGCGAGGCCCGCACCCTGCGTGCGATTGACGATCACGCCCTCGGCGAAATTCATCGACGGCGAGCCGAGGAAGCTAGCGACGAACAGATTCGCCGGCCGGTCATAGAGTTCGAGCGGACGGCCGATCTGCTCGATACGTCCCGCGTTCATCACGACGATGCGATCGGCCATCGTCATCGCTTCGATCTGGTCGTGGGTGACGTAGATCACGGTGTTCTTCAAGCGCTGATGCAGGGCCTTGATTTCGGTGCGCATCTGCACGCGCAGCTTTGCGTCGAGATTCGACAGCGGTTCGTCGAACAGGAACAGCGACGGCTCGCGCACCACCGCGCGGCCCATCGCCACGCGTTGCCGCTGACCGCCCGACAGTGCGCGCGGCAAGCGATCCAGATAGCCACTGAGGTTCAGCATCTTCGCGGCCGCATCGATGCGCGGCTTGAATTTCTCCGAGGATTCCTTGCGGATTCTCGGACCGAACGCGATGTTTTCATACACCGACAGATGCGGATACAGCGCGTAGCTCTGGAACACCATCGAGATGTTGCGCTGCTGCGGCGCGAGCGTATTCGCGCGCGTGCCGCCGATCATCAGATCGCCGCCGCTGATTTCCTCGAGTCCGGCCACCATCCGCATCAGCGTGCTCTTGCCGCAGCCCGACGGACCAACCAGCACGACGAACTCGCCGTCGTCGATGTCGAGATCGATGCCGTGCACGACCTGGGTGTCGCCATAGCGTTTGAAGATGCCGCTCAGTTGCACTGCTGCCATGCTGTCCTCATTGTCTTGCTGTGTGTTGTATTGCCGATGTTGTATTGCCGGTGCCGTAGTGCACGCGCCGCGCGCGGCTCAGAACGACTCGAGCGTCAGCTCCTGCGCCATCAAGCGGTTGCCCGCCATCAAGCCGCCGTCGACCGGCAACGCCACGCCGGTGATTACGCGCGCTTGCGGCGATGCGAGGAACAGCACCGCATCGGCGATGTCGTCGGGCGTCGCGAAGTCGCGCAACGGGTACCACTTTTTCAGTTCCTCGAACACCTGCGGATTCTTGTCGACACGCGCCTGCCACGCCTGCGTCTTCACAGTGCCCGGACACACGATGTTCGCGCGAATGCCAAAGCGGCCCAGCTCGACCGCGAGCGCCTTCGTATAGCTGATCAGGCCGGCCTTCGCGGCGCTATATGCCGGATGACCGAGCGCGGCGAGACCGTTCACCGAGCCGATCAGCACGAGCGCGCCGCGCTGCCGTTCGATCATCGACGCGCGCACCGCCTCCACCGTGTGATACGTGCCGTTCAGATTCAGATGGATGTCGCGCTGCCAGCTTGCGGCGTCGGTGGTCGCGAGCGACGCGCCGAGCGCCGCGCCCGCGTTCGCGACCAGCACGTCGACCGGTCCACGCTGCGCGACCGCCGCGGCCACCGCGTGCTGCACCGCAGCGGCGTCGCCGAGATCGACCGCGACCGGCACGACCTTGTCCGAACCCCGGCGCGCGCCGAGTCGCGCGCTCAACGATTGCAGCGCGGGCGCGTCGATATCGAGCGCGAGCACGGTGTCACCCGCCTCGACGAAGCGCTCGCATAACACGCTGCCAATACCGCCGCATGCGCCCGTTACCAATACGACACGATCCATGTGTTCCTCGCTCGTTGGCCTGGCCGTTTCGGCCGTCTTGCCGGCGCCGTCCGCCACCCGGCTCGCGCTACGTGCAACGCTGTAAATTTCCTACATATCCAACCCGCGACGACTGCCGGCCGTCCCGAAGAGTGGGTTTCGCATCCGTCACGCAGTGCAGAATACCCCATGCTTTACAGCATCTTATGCACAAAACAGCCCGCGAAAAAATATCGAAGACCCTACGTGACAAGCTATTTTGCGTCATGTAGGATTTTTTCAAACAATTTACCCAGGCGGCCGGCAACGGCAGCAAACCACCCCCAGGAGAGAGAAAAATGTCGTTGCATGCCCGTGCTTCCCTCGCGCTAGGCAAAGTCGCCGTGGCGCTCGCGTTTGCAGGTATCGCCGTCTCGGCCCACGCCGACACGGTCCGCGTGACGGTCGCTCACTACAGCGACGCGACCGCGCCGTACTTCGAGAAAATGGCCCGCAACTTCGAGAAGGCCAATCCCGGCACGACCATCAAGATCGAAGACGTGAACTGGGACACGCTGCAACAGAAGCTGCAAACGGACATCTCCGGCGGCGCCAACGCGGACCTCGCGATCGTCGGCACGCGCTGGCTCCTCGACTTCGTGAAGGACGACGTCGCCGAGCCGCTCGACGGCTATATGGACGCGAACTTCAAGGCACGCTTCATCGGTCCTTTCCTCGCGCCTGGCCAGATCAACGGCAAGACCTACGGCCTGCCGATCGCCGCTTCCGCGCGCGCGCTCTACTACAACAAGGATCTGCTCGCGAAGGTCGGCTACCCCGACGGCCCGAAGACCTGGAATGAAGTGATCGATGCATCGAAGAAGCTGAAAGCGCAAGGCATCGCCGGCTTCGGTCTGCAAGGCAAGGAAATCGAAACCGACGTCTACTATTACTACGCGTTGTGGACGATGGGCGGCGACGTGGTCGGCAAGGACGGTAAGGCCGCGTTCAATTCGCCGGCGGGCGTGAAGGCCGCGACGATGTACAAGCAGATGATCGACCAGGGACTCACGCAACCGGGCGTCACCGGCTATAGCCGCGAAGACGTGCAGAACCTGTTCAAGCAGGGCCGCGTCGCGATGGTGATCTCCGCGCCGTTCCTCGCCAAGCAGATCAAGAAGGAAGCACCGAACCTGAAGTACGGTATCGACCCGGTACCGATGGGCACGACACACGCCACCTACGCGGTCACCGACTCGATCGTGATGTTCAAGAACTCGAAGGCGAAGAAGACCGCGTGGAAGTTCCTCGACTATCTGTTCACGAAGGAACCGCGCGTCGAGTTCACGACGACCGAAGGCTTCCTGCCGACCACGAAGGCCGAAGCGGCGGACCCGGCGTTCAACGATCCGGACATCAAGGCATTCATCGCGCTGCTGCCCACGGCTCATTTCGCGCCGACCGTGACCGGCTGGGAAGACACCGCGAAAGCCGTGACCGACGGGATGCAGGCGATCTACCTGAACAAGGCGCAACCGGCGGAAGCGTTGAATGCGGCCGCTGCGCAGGCGAACAAGTCGCTCGGTCACTGATACGCGGCTTTTGACAGTAACGAGACGAACAGCGGACGCGCGGCGCCGTAGCTAAAGCGCCGCGCGTTGCGCCGCGCCACTCCCACATTCGAGCCTATGCAGCACGATGCACCCTCCGGCCCATTCCGTCGTGCCCGCCGCCAGAGAGCGGGCGCGTCTTACGATCGAGCACGCATGAGCCGTTCCGTTTCTTCGCGCGCGCAGGCGCCCTGGTTGCTGATTGCGCCGAGCCTCGTGCTCGCGCTGTTCATCATCAGCTATCCGATTTTCAACATCGTGTGGCAATCGCTGCATGAGGTATCGCGCTTCGGCGCGATCCGCGACTTTACCGGCGCGCAGAACTTCATCAACGTGTTTCAGGACCCGGTGTTTCTCGCTTCGGTACGCCGCACGATCATCTGGACCGTGTGCGTGGTGGGCGGCACGGTGCTGATCTCGGTACCTGTCGCGCTGATTCTGAATCAGGACTTTCACGGTCGCGGCGTGGCGCGCACGATCGTGATGCTGCCGTGGTCCGTCTCTTTGACGATGACCGCCGTCGTCTGGCGCTGGGCCTTCAACGACGACTACGGCATGGTCAATGTCACGCTGCAGCGGCTCGGCCTGATCGGCGGGCCGATTCACTGGCTCGCGACGCCCGAGTTCGCGTTCCCCGTCGAAATCGCGGTCGGCATTCTGGTGTCGATTCCGTTCACGGTGACGATTTTTCTTGGCGGCCTGTCTTCGGTCCCAAGCGATATCTACGAAGCCGCGCGTATCGACGGCGCGAGCGCCTGGCAGCAGTTCCGTCAATTGACGATGCCGCTGCTGCGCCCGTTCATCAACATGGCGATCCTGCTGAACGTGATCTACGTGTTCAACTCGTTTCCGATCATCTGGGTGATGACGCAAGGCGGCCCCGACAACAGCACGCACATCCTCGTCACTTACCTGTACGAACTCGGCTTCCGGCTCGGACGGCCCGGCGAAGCGGCCGCTGTTTCGCTGATCATGCTCGTGATGCTGTTCGTGTTCTCGATCGCTTATCTACGTCTGCAACGCGCGAAAGAAGGAGTGCCATCATGAGTCTGAGCGCGAAGACGAAACGCTCGCTGTGGTGCTGGATCGCCCTGATGCCGCTCGTGATCGTCATACTGTTTCCGTTCGCGGTGATGTTTTTCACCGCGGTCAAACCGGCCTCGGAGATCTTCGTCTATCCTGCGCGCTGGCTGCCGGTGCAGTGGCAGTGGCGCAATTTCATCGACATGTGGGACGCGGCCAACTTCGGCGTCGCGCTGCGCAACAGCACGATCATCAGTTTCCTGTCCACCGCGCTCGCACTCGCGGTGAGCCTGCCCGCCGCTTACGCGCTCGCGCGCTTCCCATTTCGCGGACGCGGCCTGTATCGGCAGTTCCTGCTCGTCACGCAGATGCTGTCGCCGATCCTGCTGGTGGTCGGCCTATTCCGGCTCGCGGCGATGATTCCATGGGGCGACGGCAACCTCGTCGATTCGAGGATCGGCGTGATCGTGTCGTACGCGGCGTTCAATATCGCGTTCGCGGTGTGGATGCTGTCGTCGTACTTTCAGACCGTGCCGCAGGATCTCGAGGAATCCGCGTGGCTCGAAGGCTGCAGCCGCACGCGCGCGGTGTTCAAGGTGTTTCTGCCGCTCGCGGTGCCGGCGATCGTCGTGACTGCCATCTTCACGTTCATCAATGCGTGGAACGAGTTCGCGGTCGTCTATACGCTGATCCGCTCGCCGGAAAACAAGACGCTGACCGTGCAGGTGACCGATATGGTCGCGGGCAAGTACGTGGTCGAATGGCATCTGGTGATGGCCGCGACCTTGTGCGCGACGTTGCCGGTTTCGATCGTGTTTGCATGGTTGCAGCGATATATGGTGAAGGGGCTCGCGCTCGGCGCGGTGAAGTGAGTGAATGCGCGGCGCGTGCCGCGCAGTGTTCGCTTGCGGGTCGCGCGTCAGTCGGTGCCGCGCACGATGCGCAGATCGCGTTCGACGCCATCGCCCAATGCGGCCAGCGCCTTCTTGTATTCCTCGCTTTCGTAAGCGGCGACGGCCGCCTCGTACGTCGGGAACTCGATCACGACGGTGCGCTCCTTAAGGCCCTGCTCGCGCGCCTCGTCCGCCACACCTCGTACGAGGAACTTGCCGCCCGCCGCCGCCACGGCGGCCGGGGCCAGTTGCGCGTATGCGGCCAGTTTCTGCGGATCGTTCGTCTTGCGGTACGACGACACCCAATAACCTTTGCTCATTCGAATCTCCTTGTGTGATGGACCAACGCGGGACTAAAGCGGACCTAAGCGGTCGCGGTCTTACATAGTAGCAAAGCGGGCTGGCTCGCGATGCCGAGCGGTACCGCGTCGCCGCGCGCCGCGACCTGGACAGCATCTGCCACCACTGGCACGTGATCGCGCATAACGGCAACTATCTCTTTCAGCATCGCCAAAACGATTTAGCCATTAAACGTTTTGTGCACTAGGCTTGCCTTTGCACACTACAAGCGATGGTCCAAAGGAGACAACGAATGAGCGAGCGTTACGAGTCGTTTTGCGCATGCTGCGGCGGTCCCGACCACCGGGCGATGAGCCGCCGGACTTTCATGAGCCTGCTTGCGGGTAGCGCCGCCGGACTGGCCATGCCGCCGGCGTTCGCCGCGGACACACCCGCCGTGCCCACGATTGCTTACGACTCGATTGCCAACCCCGTACGTTTGCCGAACGACAGGTACTTCGGCGAATGCTCGGGCGTCGCGCTCAATTCGCATGGCCATATCTTCGTGCTGTCGCGCGGCAACACCACCGGCCCCGCATATGGCGCGGCCGCCGCGCAACTGCTCGAGTTCGCGCCCGATGGACGCTTCGTGCGCGAGATCGGCCACAACCTGTACGCATGGTCGTTCGCGCACACGGTGAAAGTGGACCGGCACGACAACATCTGGGTCACCGACAAGGGCTCGGACATGGTGATCAAGTTCACGCCGGAAGGACGCGTCGCGATGGTGTTCGGCCGCAAGCAGGAAGCATCGGATGAAGAGACCGCGCCGCTCAAGCATCCGAATCCGCCGCTGCCGTCCGAACCCGGACGCTTTCGCCAGGTGACCGACGTCGCGTGGGACAAGGCGGGCAACACCTATATCAGCGACGGATACATCAACTCGCGCGTCGCGAAGGTCGATCGCGACGGCAACTGGCTGAAGTCATGGGGCGATCGCGGCACGGGACCGGGGCAGTTCCATACGCCGCATAGCATCGCGGTCGATGCGCACGACCACGTTTATGTGGCCGATCGCAGCAACCGGCGCATCCAGGTGTTCGATACCGAGGGCACGTTCCTGCGCCAGTTCACGATCGACGTACCGGTGCCGCCGGACGCGCGCCCCGCGATCGGCAACATGCCGAGCGAAGCGGACCTCGCCGCGGGCACGTTCGCGCCGGGCTCGCCTTGGGCGATCTGCATCTCGCCGGGACCGAATCAGGTGCTCTATAGCGCCGACGCCTTTCCGGGCCGCATCTACAAGATGACGCTCGACGGCAAAGTGCTCGGTGTGCTTGGCAAAGCGGGCAAACAGCCGAAACAGTTCGGCTGGATTCACGAGATGGCGTGTCCTTCGGAAAACGTATTAGTCGTTGCCGAGTTGCTGAACTGGCGTATTCAGAAACTGGTTTTGCATGCGTGATGGACGAGGGCCGCCGCATTCGTCTGTGATGCGGACGCGGACCGGCCCTGTCGATGTCAAGCCGTCTCAGTCGTAACGACGATGCTTGTGATGGTGCTTGCCCGATTGGTAGCCGCGCGAGTAGTCGTTGGCATATGAGTTCGAGCGCGAGACGTTGCCGCCGAGCGCCGAACCCGCGCCGCCGCCGAGCGCCGCGCCGACGAGCCCGCCGGTGCGGCCGCCCATCGCGTTGCCGGCCGCGGTGCCCGCCCCGCCACCAAGCGCGCCGCCGATGATCGCGCCGGTGCGTTCGCGGCGTTTCGACGTGACCGCGCCGCCCGCCCCGCCGCCCACTGCGCCGCCGATCACCGCGCCGGTGCTGCCGCCCACCGCGCCGCCGACCGCCGCGCCGGCCACGCCACCGAGCGCGCCGCCGAGCATGTTGTTCATATCACCGGCGAGTGCCGGCAACGACGCCGCGGCGCTCAATGCAGCCACGGCAACCATCTGGATGATCTTATTGGACATATCGGGTCTTTGTTTTAGTGAGACGGCGCCGAGTATAGCGGGGCTTTCGAAAGGCCTTTGTAACCACGACAGTCCGTGGCGGTAAGACGTGTAACAAAATGAATGGGGCATTGTTTTTTGCGGTGACCGTGAAAAAACAAGGGCCGCTCGTGATGAGCGGCCCCTTGAAATTGAATGCCGATCAGTGAATCGAACCTATCCTTCTACCCGCGCCGCTTCTTCTTCAATTCGATCGTCTCGAACAGATCATATTCCGGTGTCGGCGTCTGATCCGCGCCCGGCGCATGGTAGTAGTTCATCGTGATCGTGGTGTCGCCGCCGGGCTGCCCCGGATCGTAATCGAACACCGCGATGCCGTAACCGGTGCCGGTGTCGCGTTGCGCCGACCAGATCGCGTCTTCGACCGCGTCGGCGCTCGCGCGCACGAACGTGCCCGCGGTCGTCGACGGCACCGGGCGATTCGGCTTCGTGAAGATGCGCGCCTGCGGCAGGCCTGTGCCGGTATCGACGCCATACACGTCGAGCGGCGCGCTCGTGCCGCCGCCGCCGAGAATCAGGTGGATCGTGCCGTGGCTCGTATCGAACGTCGATGCACCCGCCGATACCGCCGACATGATCGGCTTGGGCTGCAACGTATCGACCGGGCGCCCCGTCGCGATGTCGGTGCCCTTGTTGTGATTGCAACCGCGCACCGGATAGCTGCGCTCGTAGTCGTGATCGTGACCGCACAGCACGAGGTCCACACCATAGCGATCGAACAGCGGCAGCCACGCTTCGCGAATGCCCTTGTCGGAACCGTTGCCGGTCTTCGACGAGCTGAGCGCGTCCTGATGCATCTGCACGATGATCCAGTCCACGTCGTTATCGTGCGACGCATGCTGCAGCACTTTTTCGAGCCAACGTGTCTGCTCGCCATTGCTATAGCCGCGCACATACAGCGACGTACCCGCCGGAATCGGCGGATTGCCGGTACTCGCGACCGGCGTCAGCGGCGCGGGCCCGGCGACGAAAGCGGCGGCATCCTGATAGACGACGTCGTCCGCATCGAGCGAAATGAACAGCACCGAGCCGACGCGGAAGCTGTACCAGCGGCCCGGAAAACGCGTGTGATTATCGGGCAGCACGTAGCGCGACAGATACGACGCAAGGCCCTGCTCGCCGTTGTTGAATTCGAGCTCGTGATTGCCGGGACACGGCATCCACGGCCGATTCGACGCCGACGTCTGCGCGTTGTTACCGAAGTCGCGCCACACCTCGGGCTGCTGCGTCGGATTCAGATTCGCATAGCAGAGGTCCCCGTTCAGCAGATGGAACAGCGGCTGAAAGCGCTCGACGGCCGCCACCGCGAAGCGGCTTTGCGGCGACGACAGCACCCATTTCGTATTCGGCGTCGCGAGATCGCCGTAGCTCGTCCAGCGAAACGGCGCGCGGCCGCGCGGCGCGGTACGAAAACTCGCGGTGAAGGGTTGCGCTGCGTTGCCGTCGTTATCGGCCGTCACTTCGTACTGATAGCTCGTGTCGGCCTTCAATTCGCGCACGCGTGCGTGATAGTTGAATACCACCTCGCCGTTGATGCCATCGGTGTAAGTGCTTTGCACCGCGTGCACCGTATGTTTCGCGTGGTCCCCGTTATTGGCGCCGCTTATGCGCACCTGCGGGTTGACCGCGGGCGCGAGCGACGACCACGACACGGTGATTTCGCTCGTCGGGTCGCCGCCCCAGGTCAGATGGATCTGTTCGGGCGTGCCATCGGGCGTGCCGCTATTGGCGCCGCGCGCGGTCGATGCGAGCGCGCCCGCCGCCGTCGCGAGACCCGATGCGCCGGCGAACTTCAGAAAGCCGCGACGCGAGACGATCGATGCGCCGTGCTCATCGGCAGGCGTTGTCTTGACGAGTATTCTGTTCGACATGTCCGGTATGGTTGTTCAGGTGGAAGAATGCCAGCGCAAAACAACGCCCCGCGGGGCGAGCGCGGACGGAAAGTGACGGACGATCGTAGCCGGACGGCGATGACAGCCCGATGAAACATCGGGCGAATAGCGGAAGGAGGGTTCGATATCGCAAGGTCTATGAAAACAAATTGCCGGTGCAGCGCGTGATTCGATCGCGCGCATGCAACCGGCAATCCGCTTGACGTCCGTTCAGGTCTGGGAGCTTGTATCGTCCGCGGCTTGAGCGTGGTCGGCGTCGTCCTGCTTCTCTTCTTCTTTCTTTTCCACCAGCGCTTCCAGCTTTCCAGCGCCTTCGAAACCGGCGATAGCGGCCAAGCCTTTGGTCAGCAGACCCGCTTCGGGATCGACTTTCTCCGCTGCTTCAACGGCGGCAACCGCACCGGCAATCTTGCCCACTTCGTCCAGAAGTCCCATGTCGCGCTCCCACAAAAATAAGTGAAGCTGCATCGTCTCACGAACTTTATGGCATGTCGTCAAATGTTACATCGCTTAACGATGAAGCTTTCGGAGTGAAATTTAAACGGCTGCCTCACGCGCGGGCGGGCGGCTGCGGATTGTTCGCGGGATTCGTGTCGTACCGTGACACGCGAACAATACCGTTCGCGTCGATCAGCTTCGACAAGCCGGCCTCGAGGTCATCGGCGACGTCCTTGTCATACACTTCGTCGCCATTCACATAGAGCGTGAACGACTGCAGGTACTTCGCTTTCTTCTCCGGGTTCTCGATGGTTTGGCGTGTCCATTGATAGAGCGGGTAGTTCTCGATGCCCATTCTCTCCGCTTCGCTCACGTAGTCGGCGAATGCATCGAACTGGCATTTGAGCGTTGCGTGATGCGTCTGCAAAATGGCACGAAGCGCTGGATGCGCGGCGCACGAAGGGTCCGCGCGCAGCGAGTTGGCGAGTTCCAGCGACGCGGTGATTCGCAGTTGAAATTGCAAGGGAGACGACATCAAGACCTCGATCGCATCGGTAACGGATATCAAAAGTCCGCAGGCGCGGCCTTGTCGGCGACACGCGCGTCGAGCACCGCTTCGCACTGCTCGATTTCTTCGTTGCACATCGGCTTGCCGAGCAGATAACCCTGCGCATGGGTGCAACCGCATACGCGCACGAAATTGAGCTGCTCCTGGGTTTCGATGCCCTCGGCCGTGGTCGGCATGCCGATCTCGCGCGCCAGCGCGACGATGCCGCGCACCACGGCCGCAGATTCGCGCCCATGCACGGACTCGCGGACGAACGAACTGTCGATCTTCAGCTTGTCGAACGAGAAGCGCACGAGCGTGGACATCGTCGAAAAGCCGGTGCCGAAGTCGTCGAGCGCCAGCCCGATACCCAATGCGCGCAACCGGGTGATATTGCGGCGAGTCACTTCGTCGTCGTTCAGCAGTGCCGTTTCCGTGACCTCGAGATTAAGCCGCGTCGGCGGCAGCCTCGTTTTCCGAAGTATTGCCGTCACCGTCGATGCGAACGATTCCTCGCGCAACTGCACCGGCGATACATTGACCGCGACGATCACCTTGTCGCGCCACGTCGACGCCGCCATGCACGATTGCAGCAGCACCCATTCACCCAACGAGAGGATCAGGCCGGTGCGCTCGGCGGTCAGAATGAACGCGGACGGCGACAACTCGCCGCGCGTCGGATGGGCCCAGCGAATCAGCGCCTCGCGGCCCGCTACCGCACCGGTATTCAGATCGATGATCGGCTGATACTCCATGCGCAAACCATTGAACGACTTCAGCGCGCCTTCGAGATCGCTGCGCAGCAGGCTCAGGCTTTCGTCGGATGCGTGTTTCTCGGCATCGAAAATTGCGAACGCGCTTTTGCCGCTGCGCTTGACGCCGTACAACGCGCGGTCCGCGCAGATCAGCAATTGCGGACCCGTTTGCGCATGTTCGGGATAGAGCGCGATGCCGACGCTCGCGCCGATATGCACGAGCGCTTCGCTCAACACGAACGGCCGCGCCAGCGTTCTGACGATGCGATCGGCCAGCACGCGCACGTCGCGAAGCTGCCCGGCGTCGTCCGAAATCGCAACGAACTCGTCGCCCGCCAGGCGGCCAACCTGGTCGCCGCTCGGCAGCAAATCGCGCAAACGGGAGGCCGCTTCCTGCAGAATCTGGTCGCCGGCGGCATGACCGAGACTGTCGTTGATCGCCTTGAAGCCGTCGAGGTCGATCAGCAGCACCGCGAACGCCTCGCCCTGCCGCGTCGAACTCTCGCCGGTGCGTTCGATCAGCAACTCGCTGATATGCGCGCGATTCGGCAAACCGGTCAGGCTATCCTGGCGCGCGAGGCGATGACTGTTTTCCCGCGCGAGCAGCAACGCAACGGTGTCGCGATTACTGCGCAGCGCGACCGTGAAGAAGCCGGCCGCGCAAAACGGAGCCTGAAATAGCAGCACGAGCTTGCCATTGCCCGGCGACATCGCGGCGCCGACACTCAGAAAGCTGAGAATAAAAACGATCTGCAATAACGCAAGCCGCGGCGTGCCCGCATTGCGTCCGGCCAATCCGCCGATCACACCGACCGCGCAAACGTTCCCAAGCAGAAAAAGCGTGGGACTTCCGCTGATATTGCACAGGAATGTGCCAAACCCGAATAACGCGCTCCACAACAGACTCACGAAAATAAACGCGGAAGTCGGCGTGGCCAGCCCTTCGGCGGCCCGCATGCGGCATAGCCAGATCAGCGTGAGCCGCGCGATCAGCAATGCGACGACCGCAATGCCCCACGCGGCATATAGAGGAATCGGATAAAAATAATACGCGGTTGCGCAAACGCTGATTTCGCAAATCGATGCGAAAACGATCGATGCGGTTCGCGTGAACAGGTTGGCAAGCAGAATCTGCCGGTTGTCCGGACTCAGGTTCTGGGCCGAGGATACGACCCACTTGAAAAATGGAGATCTTGGTTCGGTAAAAGCCATGACCTGCGCATTCGACGGTGGGTGGGTCCGAATCGGCATGCGAATGGACGGCTCGTGCAGCGATTACATAAACATAAGGTATCAGATTAATGCATGCAATGGCGTGAAATGACCAGCAGCCCTGGATCAAAAGCACTGCATGAGCGCGAATCCCGACTTGCTCGACGGAGAACGACGGTTCGGATTACATGTTGTTGCGGCGCAACGGGCCGCTCGGTATAGCGCGATGCCGAAGTTGCGGAACGGCAATAAAAAAGAGGAAGAGCGTGGCTCTCCCTCTTTGATGATTGTCGCAGCCTCGGCTTCCCGAGTCGCGATCGCCGGCCTCGCTTAGTCGTACAGTACGGCTGCGATCTTCGGATCGTTCATGTTGGTCTTGTCGTACCAGTAGAAACCGGTGTCGATCTTCTTCGGCAGCTTCTCGCCGTGCAACGCCTTGACCGCCGAGTCGACCGTGCATTTGCCGATACCGACCGGATTCTGCGTAATCGCGCCGGCCATCAAGCCCGACATGATGTTCTCCTTCTGCTCCTTGCCGGAGTCGAAGCCGATCAACACGAGTTTCTTGCCCGATTCCTTGACGCCGATCGCCGCGCCTTCCGCGGAACCTTCGTTTGCACCGAAGATACCCTTCAGGTTCGGATTCGCCTGGATCATGGCCTTGGCGATTTCCGCGGACTTCAGGTGATCGCCGGCGCCGTATTGCACGGACACGATCTTGATGTTCGGATGCTTCGACTTGATCTGATTGACGAAACCGTCGCGGCGATCGACACCGGTGCGGCTCGTCTGATCGTGCACGATCACGCCGACTTCGCCGGAATTGCCGATCAGCGCGGCCATCTTGTCGGCGGCGAGCGCGGCGGCGGCGACGTTGTCCGTCGAGCAGGTGGTCAACGGAATATCGCTGTCGACGCCCGAGTCGAATGCAATCACCGGAATCTTCTCGTTCTGGGCGCGCTTGAGCAAGGGGATGGCCGCCTTACTGTCGAGCGCCGCGATGCCGAGCGCCTGCGGCTTCTTCGCGAGCGCGGCCGACAGCATGTCGATCTGCTTATCGACCATCGCTTCCGTTTCCGGTCCCTCGAACGTGATCCTGACGTTGTTCGCTTTCGCGGACTGCTCGGCGCCCGATTTGACGGCTTGCCAGAACTGATGCTGGAAGCCTTTCGAAATAAGCGGAATATACGGCTCGTCCGCATACGCGAGACTACTTCCGCCGACGAGCGCACCGACACCGACCACGATACCGATCAGTCTTCTCTTCAACATGGGGCCTCCTCCAATGGTTGGGCTATCAAGCCGCTATCGAGCTTTCGAGGGAGCCTTCACGTGCCCTCTCTCTCCTGCTCCTGCATTCCCTGCTTATTTGCTGCTGCCTTGCTCCTGCGTCAACTTCTCCGGCTGCGCCGCAGGATATCCGCATACACCGCCAGAATGATGATCAAACCGGTCACGACGATCTGCCACTCCTGCGCGACCGACATGATGCGCAGTCCGTTGGTCAGCACGCTCATGATGAAAGCGCCGATGATGGTGCCGAGTATCGTTCCCGAACCGCCGCTCAAGGACGTGCCGCCGATCACGACCGCCGCGATCGCATCGAGCTCGTAGCCTTGACCGAGCGCCGGCTGCGCCGAATTGAGCCGCGACGCGATCAGCAGACCCGCGATGCCGCAGATCGCGCCGCCCACGCCGTAAATCGCGATCTTCCAGCGATCGACATTGACGCCCGAGAGCCGCACCGCTTCCTCATTGCTGCCGAGTGCGAACGTATAGCGGCCGAGCGCGGTGCGATTGAGTGTAATAGAACTGACGATCGCGAGAAAGAACAGGATCAGTACCGCATTCGGAATCGGCACACCCGGCAGGAAATAGCCGATCAGCGAATCCTGGGAAATGCGGTAGAAGTTCTCCGTATCGGTGAAATAGATCGGCTTGTCCGCCGACACGACGAGCGAAAGACCTTTGAGCAGCATCATCATGCCGAGCGTCGCGATGAATGGCGGGATCTTCATTTTGGCGGTCAGCGTGCCCGATACCGTTCCGCATACCGCGCCCGTCGCGAGTGCCGCGAGCACGCCCGTCCACATCGGCAGATGCCAGTACGTGAGAAACACTCCGCAAATCACCGCGGTAAATGTCATCAACGTACCGACCGACAGATCGATGCCGCCGGTAATGATCACGAACGTGGCGGCAATCGCCAGCACGCCGTTCACAGCTGTCGCCTGAAAAATGCCGAGGATGTTGTCCATCTGCATGAAGGCCGGCGACGCGAAGCTGAAGAATACCAGCAATAGGATAAGGCTCGCGAACGCGAGCATCTTTTGCACGGCGGTCGGCGCGAAAATTCGCGCTTTCAGCCCGGAAGTGCGCCTTTCATTGTCCAGCGCCGCGGTATCCGTTCGCAATGTCATGTCGTAGACCTCTTCAGGCTTGTACCGTTTTCAGGGTTTCGCGCAGCGTCGCGAGATGCATGATGCGCTCCTGCGTCGCTTCGCTGGCGGACAGCTCGCCGGTAATGCGGCCTTCGCACATCACGACGATGCGGTCGCTCATGCGCAGAACTTCCGGCAGCTCGGAGGAGATCATCACGATCGCCTTGCCTTGCGCCGCCAGCGAGCGCAGCAGCTTGTAGATTTCGCTTTTCGCGCCGACGTCGATGCCGCGCGTCGGTTCATCGAAGAACAGTACGTCGCAATCGCGCTCGAGCCATTTCGCGATCACGATCTTCTGTTGATTGCCGCCCGACAGGAGTCGAACCTGCTGCGTCGCCGAAGGCGTGCGAATCGCAAGCAGCTTGATGAAGTGCTGCGCTCTTTTGCGAATCTGCCCGCGGCGCAGAAACATATTGATTGACAGGAACTTGCCGAGGTCAGCCATCACGATGTTCGATTCGACATCCATTCCCGTCGCGAGACCGAAGCGCTTGCGATCTTCGGACAGGTAGCCGATGCCGCGCTTGACCGCATCACTGGGCCTCTTGATCGACGCCTTCACGCCTTTCACGAGTATCTCGCCCGATTCGACCGGATCGGCGCCGAACACCGCACGCGCGACCTCCGTGCGGCCCGCGCCCATCAAGCCTGCGAAACCGAGTATTTCGCCCTTGCGCAATTCGAAACTGACGTCGCGCACGAGCGGACCTGCGACGAGATTTCTCACTTCGAGCGCAAGTTCGCCTTTCACCGGCGCGCTCTCGACCGGCGTCACGTCGCCCAGCGTGCGTCCGACCATCATGCCGATGATCGTCTCGACGCCGGTGTCCTCCGTCGGCACGGTGGCCACATACTCACCGTCGCGCATCACGGTCACGCGATCGGTGATCTGCTTCAACTCATCCATCTTGTGCGAGATATAGACGACGCCGACGCCGCGCTCTCTCAATTGACGGATGATCCGGAACAGCTCGGCGATCTCGGCATCGTTGAGCGCGGACGTGGGTTCGTCCATGATCAGCACGCGCGAATCGAAAGACAGTGCTTTCGCGATCTCGACCATCTGCTGACTCGCGACGGTCAGCGTACCGACCATCGTGCGCGGATCGAGTTTCACGTGCATGCGGGCGAGGATCTCGCTTGCCTGTGCATTCAGTTTGTCTTCATCGAGGAACAGACCCAGACCCTTGCGCGGCTCACGGCCGATAAAGATGTTCTGCGCGATGCTCAGATGATTCATCAGTTGCAGTTCCTGATGAATGATGCCGATGCCGACAGCTTGCGCGTCGCGCGGACCTTGAAAATCGACAGGCTTGCCGTCGAAGAGAATTTCGCCGGAATCGCGCGTATAGACGCCCGCGAGAATTTTCATCAGCGTCGACTTGCCCGCGCCGTTCTCGCCCATCAGCGCATGGACTTCGCCGGCCATGAGTTCGAACCGGACGTCATGAAGCGCTCTTACGCCCGGAAAGCTCTTGCAAAGATTGTTGACGGAAATGAGTGGGTTCATGTACTGGTCTGTCGACGGCTGCCTATATCACCAACGTTTTTACGGTGGAGCTTTTTACGGCTTGAACAACGGCTTTCGTTCCAGCTTTCATTCAAGGCGCGAACAGGTCGGGCCGCTCTTTTGCGGACCGGTGCAATTCGGCGACGACCTGGTCGAGATGATCGTGCATCGCTTTCGCGGCCGCATCGCCGTCGCCGGCGCAAAGGGCCTTGAAGATGCTCTCGTGCTCTTCCAGCGTATGCGTGAGCCGTTCTGGACTCGCGAGCAATTGTCTCGCGCGGTCCAGCGCATTGCGCGACACCGCGACGATCTCCTTCACGCGCGGCAGTTTCACCGCGTCGAGCAGGATTTCATGGAAAGCCAGATCGAGCGCGTGAAACGCCAGACGTTCGCCACTTCCAGCCAGACTGCGCTGCTGATCGAGATTGCTTGCCAATGCGTCGAGCGTCGCCGTGTCGTGCATCAGCGCGACCCCACGCACCGTCTCGACTTCCAGTGCGCTGCGGATGAACAGATGCTGGCGGATGTCGTCGAGCGCGATCGGTTTGACGCGCGTGCCGCGTTGCGGCAAAACTTCGACGAGACCCGCATGCGCAAGCCTCGCCAACGCGGACGACACCGGAAAGCGCGATACCCCCATCCGTTCGCATACGGCCATCTTGTCGATCATCATGCCGGGTTCCAACGCCAACGTAACAATCGCTTCTCGCAACGCCGCCTCGACCGCGTCGGTCAAACTGCCGCGCTCGCCGCCGCCGACTTTTTGCAGTGCGACATATGGGCCACCGGCGGCATTCTCAAGTTCGGTCGAGGAATTCACGAAGGCCTTGATTTCGAGAAGACATGCTAGCATGCTAGAAAGTGAATGCCGTGTTGTCAACGCGTACAAATGCCTGGAAATAGCTAGGGATGCCTGGTATCTGGGAGTACGGACTTACCCGTACGCGTAGCAGGAACGCGCACACAGAGAACGTGCGCACGAAACCGATCCGTCTGCGTCCGCGGACGACAAGCCGATAGCCATAGCCCGGAGGGTGCGCAGATGACAACGATCACAAGGCTGTCCGTTCGGGACATCCGGTTCCCCACCTCACGTTCGCTGGACGGCTCCGACGCGATGAATGCCGCGCCGGACTACTCCGCCACTTACGTCACGCTCGAAACCGACACGCCGAATCTCACGGGCCACGGCCTCACGTTCACGATTGGCCGCGGCAATGAAATCTGCGTGACTGCCGTGAATGCACTCACGCCGTTGATCGTCGGCAAGAAGCTCGAAGATATCGCCGCGAATATGGGCGCTTTCTGGCGCGCATTTACCTCGGATAGCCAACTGCGCTGGATCGGCCCGGACAAAGGTGCGATTCATCTTGCCACCGCGGCGGTCGTCAACGCGGTGTGGGATCTGTGGGCGAAATCCGTCGGCAAGCCGGTCTGGAAGCTGCTGGTCGACATGAGCCCGGAAGAACTCGTGCGCTGCCTCGACTTTCGCTACGTGACCGATGCAATCACGCCGCACGAAGCAGTCGCGATGCTGCATCGTCATGCGAAGACCAAGGGCGAGCGTGAAAAGGAAATGCTCGCGAACGGCTATCCGGCATATACGACATCGGCGGGCTGGCTCGGTTACGACGACGACAAGATTCGCCGTCTCGCGCGCGAAGGCGTCGCGCAGGGATGGACGCATTTCAAGCAGAAGGTCGGCGCCGATCTGGAGGAAGACGTACGGCGCGCGCGCATTCTGCGCGAAGAGATCGGCGAGAACCTGAAGCTGATGATGGACGCGAACCAGGTGTGGGACGTCGATGAGGCGATCGCGAACATGCGCCGTCTCGCCGAGTTCGACCCGTGGTGGATCGAGGAGCCCACGAGTCCCGACGATATCCTCGGTCATGCGGCGATTCGCCGGCGGCTCGGTTCGATTGGCGTCGCAACCGGCGAGCATTGCCACAATCGCGTGATGTTCAAGCAACTGCTGCAGGCGCAAGCCATCGACTTCTGCCAGATCGACAGTTGCCGGCTCGGCGGACTCAACGAAGTGATCGTCGTACTGTTGATGGCCGCGAAGTTCGGTGTGCCGGTGTGCCCGCATGCGGGTGGTGTCGGCTTGTGCGAGTACGTGCAGCATATTTCGCTGTTCGACTATATCTGCGTGTCGGCGTCGCTCGAGAATCGCGTGCTCGAATACGTCGATCATTTGCACGAGCATTTCGTGGATCCCGTGGTGATCCGCAACGGGCACTATATGCCGCCGCAAAGGGCCGGGTATAGCATCGAGATGCTGGAAGGGACACTGGACAGGTACTGGTATCCGGAAGGAGAAGCGTGGCAGGCATGATGCTGGACGGTATGGGTTGGTGTCGTCGCGCAGATCGTCGCAGCGACGAGCGACCGGCTCGAGCGCGTGGCACGCATCGTGCGCCTGAACGTGTTCATCGCGAGCACGCCGGCATTCCGTGCTCAAAGCACGGTTGCCAATGGCGCGTCGGATGTGATGGTGCAGATCTTCGGTGACGCCGGCCGTCACGCGCGCAGCGCCGTGGGTGTTGCGTCGCTGCCGGCAGGGGTCGCCGTCGAAGTCGAAGCGGTTGTCGCCTTGAAGAACGTCTGAATTCAACTCATACACTCGGAGCCGCCAATGTCTTCTCCGCTGTCGCCCGCTGTCATCGACGCAATACGTGCCCGCACACCCGGTGTTCGCAGTACCACGCACTTCAATCATGCGGGCGCGTCGCTGCCGTCGGCCGCCACGCTCGAATCAATTCACGCGCATCTGTTGCGCGAAGCCTCGATGGGACCCATGGAAGCGGGCGCGGCTGCCCGCGAACAGACCGAACGGGCGCGCACGCTCGCCGCGCGACTGCTGAACGCTCAGCCCGCCGAGATCGCGTTGACGACGGGCAACTCGCCGGGCTGGGGCGCTGCTTTCGCGGCATTGGGTCCGTGGCGCGAGGGGCAACGCATCCTCGTTGCGCGGCACGAATGGGGCGGCAATCTCGCGACGATGCGTCTTCTGGCGCAACGCGCGGGCGCATCGATAGAGACGATTCCTTCCGATGAGAGCGGCAGGGTCGATCCTCGCGCGCTCGAAGCGATGCTCGACGACCGGGTCCGACTGATTGCGCTGACGTGGCTGCCGGCCAATGGCGGACTGATCAATCCGGCCGCCGCGATTGGGCGGATAGCACGCCGTCACGGCATTCCGTATTTCATCGATGCGGCGCAGGCCGTCGGACAGCTTCCGATCGACGTCGACGAAGTCGGCTGCGATGTGCTGGCCGGCGCGGGCCGCAAGGCACTGCGCGGACCGCGCGGCACCGGGCTGCTATACGTCCGGCGGGATTTTCTGCCCCGCTTGACGCCAGCCTTCGTCGACACGTATTCCGCGCCGCTCGACGCCAATGGCGACCCTGTACTGCGCGACGATGCCGCGCGTTTCGAATCATCGGAAGCGTCGCTTGCACTGCATTGCGGATTGGCAAATGCATTGGACGAAGCGCTGGAAATCGGCATCGACAACATCCGCGCGCAGATCGATCGGACCGCGCAGACATTGCGCCAGCGGTTGGCCGCGATGGAGGGCGTGCGGGTGCTCGACCAGGGTGTCGAACGATCAGGTCTGGTGTCGTTCAACGTCGCCGGACTCGATGCCATGTCGGTGCGACGCGCGTTGGCGACACAGGGCATCACGATCGGCTCGAATGGCGTCGCGTACACGCCGTTCGATATGACTAGCAGAGGGCTGACACAGATCGCGCGCGCATCGGTCAGCTATCTGACCACCGACGCCGAAGTTGATAAATTACTGGCTGGGATACGGACGTTGACGCATTGAGCACTCGGTCAAAGAGAACTTTGCTTCAGTCAAATGAATAGAAACGTCTCTTTCAACTCAATCGCGCGCACACGACCATGAACTCCGCCTCATCGCACCGCCTCGATTTATCAAAGTTTCCGCGCCATGCGCTTCTCGAAGGCCCGACGCCAATTCAGCACCTTGCGCGTCTGAGCGCTCGCCTCGGCGGGGCGGACATCTACGTCAAAAGAGAAGATCTGACGGGACTAGGTGGTGGCGGCAACAAGTTGCGCAAGCTCGAATTCCTGATTGGCGAAGCGCTCGCGCGCGGCGCGGACACCATCGTTACCGTCGGCGCGCGGCAATCGAATCATGCGCGCCTCACGGCGGCCGCGGCGGCTCGCGTCGGGCTTCAATGCGAGCTGGTGCTGACGAGAACCGTGCCACGTTTCGACCACGACTACATGGAGAACGGCAACGTGCTGCTCGATGCGCTATTCGATGCGCGCGTGCATGATCTTCCCGGCACGGTGAACGCATTGCAATTCGCGGAGGAACGCGCGAACGAGTTGCGAGCGCAGGGCCGTAACGTCTATGTGTGTCCGCTGGGCGGTTCGAGCCCGGTCGGTTGTCTCGGCTACGCGGACTGCGCAGCTGAAATCGTCGCGCAATCGCAAGCGCAAAACGTGGCCTTCGATCGCGTCGTGGTGCCGAATGGAAGCGGCGGCATGCATGCGGGGCTGGTCGCGGGTTTTGTTGCGCTGGGCCTGGATCCGTCGCGTGTTGCCGCATTCACGGTGTATGGGAATGCTGGCCACGCACGCACGGTTACTTTGGATAAGGCGAATCAGACGGTCCGGCTGATCGACCTTGGCCTAAGCGTGAGTGACGACGCGATCTCGATCGACGAAGCGCAGCTCGGACCCGGCTATGGCGTTCCAACCGATAACATGCGCGCGGCTGTTCGGCTGATGGCATCGACGGAAGGTCTGTTGCTCGATCCCGTGTATAGCGGCAAAGCATTTGCGGGTCTTGTGGAAAACGTGAGCAACGGGAAGTACAGTGCCGGACAGAAAATTCTATTCGTGATGAGCGGCGGGCTTCCGGGGCTATTTGCCTACCGGAACGAGTTCTGAGCGCAGAAGCGGAGACAACGCGATGGTCTGATACGGCCGCCGTTGTCTGAAGAAAGCGCGAAGTACTTGAAGATTCGAATCGACGATTCGAAATGGTGCCCAGGGCGGGATTTGAACCCACACGCCTTTCGGCGCTACCCCCTCAAGATAGTGCGTCTACCAATTTCGCCACCTGGGCAGAGGGGCGCCATTGTATCAGCCTGATTATTTTTTTGAAGCCCCTCGCGCGATATTGTTCTGCAGTTGCAATACCGGTCGAAAAACCGACGAGGCGTTCAACCCGTATCGCTGCCCGGCGACCGATTCGAGCGCGGCCCGGCGCCTAGCAAGAGCTCGTAAGGACTGACGCTTGTGGGCCGCTACTCGGGTGAATGCGACAAATGGCGGACCGCTATGCTCGTACGCTGATGCGCTGAAAGAGCGCCCTTCACGGCGAACATATCATGTCACCTCGACGCACATCTTCTTCGCGACTTCGGTATCGTCTTTTTCTCGCGTCGCTGCTGACGTCGATAACGCTGCTGCAGGGTTGCGCAACGACGGCGGAGAACCTTGCCGTAGGGTTCGGTCTCGGCGCGGTCGGCACCGTGTCGGCGTTAGGCTGCCTGCTCGCCTGCGAGATGGCCAATCCGCACTGGTGAAAGGCTGCACGGCGCGCGACGAGCAGCTAGTGTTCGAAGCTCGATATCGATGACTAACGAAAACGGAGCCCCTGTGGCACACCCGCCCTTCCACCTCTACACCGACGCCCAATTCGCAAGCCCCTACGCGATGTCCGTCTTCGTGACGCTTCGCGAGAAGCGCTTGCCGTTCGACCTTTCGACCGTCGATCTCGCGAACAAGGCGAATCACGCCACCGACTATGCGACCCGCTCATTGACGCGGCGCGTGCCGACCCTGATACACGAAGACTTTGCGTTATCCGAGTCGTCGGCGATCACCGAGTACCTCGAAGAGACTTTCCCCGACACCCCGGTCTATCCTCGAGATCGGCGTCTGCGCGCGCGAGCGCGCCAGCTGCAGGCCTGGCTGCGCAGCGATCTGCTACCGGTTCGCCAGGAGCGTTCCACCGAAGTCATTTTCTACCGATCGCGCGGCGGCCCGCTTTCCGCCAGCGCACAAGAAGCGGCACAAAAGCTCTTCGCCGCCGCCGATGCATTGCTTCCGGCCAATTCGCCAAATCTGTTCGGCGAATGGTGCATCGCCGATACGGACCTCGCATTGATGCTCAATCGCCTCGTGCTGAATGGCGATCCCGTTCCGCACAAGCTCAAGGAGTACGCCACGCAACAATGGCAGCGCGCCAGCGTGCAGCAGTGGGTCCAACTGGAGCGTCCACCGCTATAAAGTCGACCGGCGTGGCTGCCGCCACGCCGAAAAGCCGTCGATAGAAGTAACAAAGACCAGCAAAATAGCTGAATACGAAAGTCTTAAAAGATGCGCTAAAAGCGAAGCGAATATTACATTCGCGTTTTATCAGACCTTCGCTGCTCCGCCATGGCCCGATTCCGCGCCCGCTCCCTTTGCTGCTTCGCGCGTACGATGCTGACAACGATCAGCACGATCGCAAGCAATGTCAATTCGATCATTGCGGGAATTCGGATGGGATCATGAAACATGGCGGGCCTCCGTCACATGATTTCATCATAGTACGCCGGGCAGGTAAGCCTGAAGTATTGCGCCGCACCATTGCCAATCTTACCGTCGCCATTACACCGGCTTTTATCCGGCTGGCAAAAGCCTCGAGTGACAAATTGAAAACATTCTGTCACGCAAAAACTTACGGGATTCAGATAGCCGTCCCTAAACAGTTTATTTGCGCTAGAGTACGTGAGCGATCAGTTGGATCGTGAGCCGTCCCGACAATTCGAAGGCGTTATCTGTCACGCGTTTGCTTGCGTGTACGGAAGAAGCACCTGGACTCGTTGAAGACATCGCCCATGCCATATTTTCCTGTCGCCTACTGTGGTCCCGCGGCTGTCCCTGAAAGCTTGTGGCTGCGCTGGAATACGGATCCGCCATTGCTCGTCGCGCTCGCTGCGCTCGCATGGTTCGTGGCCAGCAACCGCTCGGCGAATGCACGGGCGGGATGGGGCGCCGTCGCATTGATGGCCCTCGTGTTCGTGTCGCCGCTCTGCGCGTTGTCCTCGGCATTGTTCTCCGCACGCGTCACTCATCACGTCATTCTGATCGCTGCAGTAGCTCCATTGCTCGCCCTCGCGTTTCCGCTGCCGCGCCTCGCGCATCCACCGCTCGTGCCGGTGGTCGCCGCTCATGCGGTGATCATCTGGCTGTGGCATGCGCCGGGGCCTTATGCGTGGGGACTCGCGACGGTACCCGGCTACTGGCTGATGCAGATTACTTTGCTTGGCAGTGCATGGCTCATGTGGCGCTGCATCTTCTCGCCGTCGCTGCCGACCGGCCCCGCGCTGATGGCGCTCGTCGCGACGATCGGCCATATGGGTTTGCTCGGCGCGTTGATCGTGTTCGCGCCGGTGCCGCTCTACGTCGCGCACTTCGCGACCACCGCCGCGTGGGGGCTCACCCCGCTCGCCGACCAGCAACTCGCCGGACTGTTGATGTGGGTACTGGCGATGATCCCTTATCTCGCGGCAGGACTTTCGCTCGTCTGGTCAAGCCTGCGCGTCAGAGAGCCCGCGCTGTGACGACCCTGCTGAAGTTCATTCACCTGGCCGCGATCGCCGTCTGGTCGGGCGGATTGATCGTGCTGCCGTATCTGTTCTGGCAGCGCCGCGGGCTCGCGGCGGGCGCCGAACTCGACCGGCTGCACCGCATCACGCGTCTCGTATTCGTGGAGTTGACCTCGCCCGCCGCTTTCGTCGCGATTGCGAGCGGCACCGTGCTGATTTTTCTGCAGGCCACCTTCGTCGAATGGTTCACCGCGAAGATGGTGTTCGTCGGCATCATGGCGATGCTGCATGTGCTGGCCGGCCTCGTACTGCACGATCTGTATCTGCCCGACGGCAGGTTCAGCCGTGCCTCGGCGATCGCGCTGACCAGCGCTTATCTTATCGTGGTCGTCGCGATCGTCTGGATCGTGCTGGCCAAGCCTCACATCGACTCGAACCTGCTGGCCCCGCATCTGTTCGAGCCCGGTGGACTTGGCCGCTGGCTGCATCACTCCTTCGGCGAAACGAGAATTCCGACGCCATGATCGAACACGAGCTTGCCCCCATGCCAGCCGGCGAAGCCCGTCATCACCGAGCTGAGCGCCGACAGCAGGAGCCCATGCGGCAGGATCTCATCGGGGTAGTAAAGGCGCACGCCCCAGTTCGCACCCGCGAGCGCGACGAGCGTCATCGCGGCGACCGCATGCGACCAGCTCGCTTCCTTCAGGCGGATACCGCGCACCAGCAGCAGCTCGGCGGTACCGACCACGCTCGCAGCCACGCCGCTCCAGAACGCGAAACCGGCGGCCCACAAGCCGACGCGAATCCAGAACGGGTCACCCGTCCACCAGTAGATTACGTCGACGCCCAACGTCGCGACGACGAACGCGATCGGGAAATGCACCATCATCACGTGAATCGGATGACCGACGAGCGCCACCACCGACCCCTTGTCGAGCCGCAACAGCTCGAGCATCACTTCGCTTCGCCTCTCGTTTCCAGCATTGCCTTTGTTTGCCATGGTGGTGTGCCCTCGCATCGAATGCCTGGTGGTGCAAACCATCATAGCTGCTTGCGCCTGGCCGTCCAAGCAGGATCGCTCGCCGCGTTGTCCGGCTGCACCGGGCCGCTCTCGACGCTCGAGCCATCGGGTCCGGCCGCCGCATCGATCGCCGGGCTGTGGTGGGTGATGCTGACGGGCGCCCGCGATCCTGTTCGCGATGGTGCTCGTACTGTTTCTGATGACGGTCTTCCGGCCCGGCTGGGGCTCGCACGTGTCGCCCGCGCGCTGGATCGTGCTCGGCGGTCTCGTGCTGCCGGCAGTGATCCTGATCCCGTTGATCTGCTACGCGCTGTACGCGGGCGAGTTGCTGCTGCCGCTGCGCGCGCATGCGCCCGCGCGCATCGAGGCGATCGCGCAGCAATGGCGCTGGACCTTCCGCTATCCGGAACTCGGCAACGTCGAAACCGGGAACGTGCTGCATCTGCCCGCGGGCACGCCGGTCGACATCGCCGTGACCAGCATGGACGTCGTGCACGCATTCTGGATTCCGCGCTTCGCGGGCAAGATCGACGCGGTCCCTGGCCACCACAACCTACTGCGTATCCAGGCCGATCAGCCCGGCGAGTACGCCGGACAATGCAACCAGTTTTGCGGCATCGGTCATGCGGGGATGCACTTCACCGTGATCGTCGATCGTCCGGAAGATTTTCCGGCTGCTGTCAAAATCGCCGCCGCCAACGGAGAGGTGAAGAAATGAGTGTGCCCGTCGAGCCGCCATCACAGGGCATCAACGCGCTGCGGCTGCATCGCCAGCTTGCCGCGATCTGGGCTACCGGGCCAGGCGTGCAGAGGCTCGCCGCGGTCAACCATACGGTGCTCGGCATGCGCATGATGATCACGTCGTTCGTGTTCTTCGCGATCGCCGGGATTCTCGGCATGCTCACGCGCGTGCAGCTCGCGACGCCGCATGCCGCCTTCATGGATGTGGAGACCTATAACCAGATCTTCACGATGCATGGATCGATGATGCTGTTCCTGTTCGCGATCCCGATGGTGGAGAGCTTCGCGGTCTATCTGACGCCGAAGTTTCTCGGCGCGCGCGACTTCGCGTTTCCCCGCCTGACCGCTTACGGCTACTGGTGCTATCTGTTCGGCGGCACGATCCTGACGGTGTCGCTGATTCTGCACAGCGCGCCCGACGGCGGCTGGTTCATGTACACGCCGCTCAGCTCCAACGTGTACACGCCCGGACTGAACGCCGACGTGTGGCTGCTCGGCATCACGTTCGTCGAGATTTCGGCGCTGTCGCTCGCGATGGAAATCGTCGTGTCGATCCTGAAGATGCGCGCGCCGGGCATGTCGCTGGATCGCATGCCGATCTTCGCGTGGTACATCCTCGTCACCGCGATGATGATGATCGTCGCGTTTCCGCCGCTGATTCTCGGCTCGATCCTGCTCGAGGTGGAGCGCGCGTTCAACCTGCCGTTCTTCGATCCGACGCGCGGCGGCGATCCGCTGCTGTGGCAGCATCTGTTCTGGCTGTTCGGCCACCCGGACGTGTACATCATCTTCCTGCCGATGGCCGGCGTGCTGTCGACGATGATCCCCGTGTTCGCGCGACGCCGCCTGATCGGCTATCGCACGATCGTCGTCGCGATCATCGCGCTCGCGTTCCTGAGCTTCGGCATCTGGGTGCATCACATGTTTACGGTGGGCATTCCACATCTGGCGCTCGCGTTCTTCTCGGCGGGCTCCGCGATCGTCGCGGTGCCCACCGCGATCCAGTTCTTCGCGTGGCTCGCCACGCTGTCGCACGGCCGCCCGCGCTGGGACGTGCCGATGCTGTACATCTTCGGCTTCTTCTTCGTGTTCACGTGCGGCGGGCTGACCGGCGTGATGCTCGCGATCGTGCCGTTCGACTGGCAGGCGCACGACACCTACTTCGTCGTCGCGCACCTGCACTACGTGGTGGCCGGCGCGCTCGCGTTTCCGATGCTCGCGGCGTTCTATTACTGGTTGCCGCTGCTGACCGGGCGCACCGCCGTGCATAACCTTTCGGTGCCGGCGTTCTGGCTCGTGTTCATCGGCTTCAACATGACGTTCTTCCTGATGCACCTGACCGGCCTGCTAGGCATGCCGCGGCGCGTCTTCACCTATAGCGGCGACGAAGGCTGGAACTGGCTCAATCTGCTGTCGTCGGTGGGCAGCTTCGTGATGACGATCGGCTTCGCGCTCGTCGTGATCGACATCGTCGTGCAATTGCGTTTCGGCCAACGCGTGCGACGTAACCCGTGGCAATCGATCACGCTCGAATGGGCGATGCCGATTCCGCCCGCGCCGTACGCATTCGCGTCGATCCCGCACATGGACGCCGAAACCGAAAAGGTGCCCCCGGGCCAGCTAGCGACCTCTCTGGCGCGCGGCGAGGGTTACCTCGGTTTCACGCGCAACGGCTGGCAGGAGACGCTAGGCGTGCATATGACGTCGGGCGAGCCCGAACAACTGATCGTGCTGCCGAACTCGACCTATCTGCCGCTCGTCACCGCGGTCGTGACCGCCGCGGCGGTGCTCGCGATGCTGTTCAAGTTCTATCTGCTGTCGGTCGCATTCGCATTCGTGACGTTTGGCCTCTTCATCTACGCGGGCCAGAGCGCGGGGCACGCACGCGATTACGGCGCGCTGCCGGTCGGCCGAGGCGTCAGCGTGCCGCCGCATACCGAGGTCGCCGGTTCTCCGTCATGGCTTTCGATGATCTGCGCGCTGATCGCGAACAGCACGCTGTTCACCTCGCTGATCTTCGGCACGTTCTACCTGTGGATTGCCGCGCCGAACTGGCCGGCAGCCGTGACGCCGCATCCGAACCGCGGGCTCGCGCTCGTCGCGGCCGTCGCGCTCGCGGTGGCCGCAGTCGCCACGCGTGGCTCGTTGCGCGCGGCCGCCGCCGAGCGCAAACCGCACGGCACGATCGGGCTGAGCGCGATCGCGCTGATCGTCGCGCTCATCGCCTGCGTGATGCTGATCAACGGCGTGACACCGAATCCGCGCGAGCATGCGCTCGGCGCGACGGCCGCGGCGCTGCTCACGTACATCGCAGTTCACGCGGGCGTCGGGTTGTTGTTCCTCATCAGCAACGTGCTGCGCGTCGGCGCGGGCTTCGTTTCCGCGCGACGCCTGACCGATCTGCGGCTCACCCGCCTGTGGGTCGATTACACGCTGGCGACGGGCATCATCGCGCTTGGACTCGTGCTCGCGCTGCCGAGCCTCGTCGCCGTGCTGGGAGCCAGACCATGAATGCGCGTCCGCTTTCGCCGCGGCGGTTGTGGTGGCTCGCCGTAGGCTTCACGATCTGGTGTCTCGCTTTCGTGATCCTGTATGCGCTGCACGCGATCGGCTGCGCGTTCGCGTGGCCCACCGGCCCGCTGCGCGCGAGTCTCGCGATCATTCTGCTGCTGCATCTGATCGCGATCGGCTGGCTATGGCGCTATCGCGCCGCGACCCGCGACCCTGGTCCCGAACGCATCAGCTCGTTCATGCATACCGTCGTCGTCTGGACCCTGATCGCGGCGCTGGTCGCGACCGTGATCACGTTCGGGCCCGCGCTGCTGCTCACCACCTGCGTCTGAACGCGGACTGAGCGCGAGCGGGACCGCCGCACCCGGCATGGAGAAGCACCGATGCAGTCTCGAGATCTCGTGCGCAAGGCCGTCTGGTCGGTCATCTATCTACTGTTCATTCTCGCGCCGCTGTTTGCGCTGCTGACCGGCACGCTCCCGCCCGCGCGCAACTTCGGCACCGAGTTCTCGGTGGCGCTCGGCTATTCCGGACTCGCGATGATGGGCCTGCAATTCGGCCTCACCGCGCGCTTTCGTCACGTGACCGAGCCGTGGGGCGAGGACGTTATCTATCATTTCCATCGACGCGTGTCGCTGCTCGCGGTCAGCCTGGTCGTCGTGCATCCGCTGATCCTGTTCGCGATCCGCTCCGACAAGGTCGCGATGCCCGACTCGCTGCTCGAAGTCCCGTGGGGTGCGTGGTTCGCGTTCCTGTCGATCGGCTCGGTGATCGTGCTGGTGATCACCGCGCTATGGCGCAAGCAATTGAAGATTCGTTATGAGCTGTGGCATCTGTCGCATATCGGGCTCGCGCTCGTCGCGATCTTCGGCGGCGTGCTACATATGATCGGCTGGGGGTTCTATCTGACCGATCCGTTCAAGCGCACGCTGTGGATCTGCATGACAGTATTCTGGGTAGCGCTGCTGCTGTACGTGCGTCTGTTCAAGCCGCTCTTCATGATCAGGCGTCCGTACCGGATCGCGGAAGTGCGCGCCGAACGCGGCGACACGACGACGCTCGTGATGCAGCCCGACGGCCACGCTGGCTTTCGCTTCAAGCCCGGCCAGTTCGGCTGGCTCAACGTGTGGGGCAGCCCGTTCAGGATCACCGGACACCCCTTTTCGTTCTCGTCGAGCGCCGAGGCCGCGAACGGCCGCGTCGAAATGACGATCCGCAATCTCGGCGATTTCACGAGCCAGGTGAAGACGATCGAAACAGGTCGGCGTGTGTATCTGGACGGACCGTATGGCGCGTTCACGATCGGGCATCCGACCGACATGCACGTGCTGATCGCGGGCGGTATCGGCATCACGCCGATGATGAGCATGATCCGCTCGCTCGCCGATCGCGGCGACCAACGTCCGCTCGTGCTACTGTACAGCGGCAAGACCTGGGACTCGCTGACTTTCCGCGAGGAGCTCGATGCGCTGAAAGCGCGGCTCGATCTGCGCATCGTCTATGCGCTGTCGGACCCGCCCGAAGGCTGGAGCGGGGAAGTCGGGCGCATCGATGCCGCGATGTTCCGGCGACATCTCCCGCCTGAGTTCGCCGATCACGAGTATTTCATCTGCGGCCCGGACTCCATGATGGATGCGATCGAAACGGCGCTCGGCGAAATGAAGGTGCCGCGCATCCGCTACCATTCCGAACGCTACAGTTTCGTCTAGGAGACTTGCGATGCGCCGACTGTTGGCCAACCGTCTCGTCATTGCCACCGGCGTGATCGTCGTGGCGTTGTCGCTTCTATTCGCGTATCTGCGGGTCGGTTCGCTGCATTAGGGCCCGGTTACGCCAATGACGGGCTCGCGGCGCGCTTTTCCTCATGCTCGAAGGTTGAATCGATATGCCCTACTTTTTTGGAATTGGTCTTCACGTTTTCATCGCGATTTTTTTCGCCGTCCACGCGTTGCGCAATAACCAGGGCATCTACTGGCTATTCATTCTGTTTGCTTTCCCGCTGCTCGGCAGCGTCGTGTACTTGTTCGCGATCTATCTGCCGAGTCTGCGCCACTCGCGCGGCGCGCGGGTGGCCACGCAGGCGATCACGCAATTTGTCGATCCGAATCGCGCGCTGCGTGAAGCGCGCGCCGAATTCGACCGCGCGCCGACCGTGCAACATCGGATGCGGCTCGGCGAGGCCTTGCTCGCGGCCGGCAATCCGCGCGAAGCGCTCGAACATTTCCAGGCCGCGGCGAACGGCCCATTCGCGAACGATCCCGCGCTGCTGCTCGGTCTCGCGCGCTCGCAGTTCGCACTCGGCGACTACCCGGCCGCCGATGCGACGTTAGCGAACCTGTTCTCGGTCAATCCGCGTGCACGCAACCAGGGCGAGGCGGCGCTGCTGTACGCGCGCACGCTGGCCGCGCTGAATGCGCCGGGCGCACGCGCGGCATTCGAACAGGCGCTGACCTGCGCGAGCGACGTCGCGCCGCGCTGCCTGTTCGCCGACTGGCTCGCCGCGCAACCCGAAGACGCGGACCGCCGCCGCGCCGGCGCGCTCTATGCCGAAATCGTGCAGGATGCCAAACATTGGCCACGTCACGCGCGCGAGCATAATCGCGAGTGGCTGCAGCGGGCGCAGGCCGCAATGTCGGCGGGTGCGGCTCGAACCTGAGCATGCTGAGGAGAACATCGATGCGACGTGCGATCCGGTTTCCTGCTTCGGCGCTGTGCGCCGCGATTGCCGCGATTGCATTCGGTGCCGGTGGCACTTCGACTTCCGCGCAGGCCGCTGGCATGGAGAAACCGTTCGAATGGCCCGCGTCGTTCGTCGTGCTCGGCGATGGCTATCCGCACTCGGGCGATGTCTGCCGGCGGCTCGGCGAGTCGGCCGCAACCGTGAACTATCTCGACCATACGGCAATTCTGGTCGGCTGTCCGGGCTCGCGCGACAGCGCCGCCGTGCGCGCGATCGTCGGGCATCAGTGGCATGCGCGGGTGGTTGGCGAAGCGGATGGCGTGACGCTGATTTCGATTTCGACTGAAAACGCTCAGGCCGGCTCGCAGAACGGCCACGGGCCCGTGAAGGAATCGCCTATCAGCGCGAGCGGCACGTTGCCGTGCGAGCGCGGCAACGGACAGACCAAAACGATGTGCAAGTTCGGCGTAGTGCATCACGGCGATCGATCGACTACGGTCGTCGTCTACTGGCCCGATGGCGCCACGCGGGCGATTTTCTTTGGCGTCGACGGTCGCGTGTTGGGTACGGCCGCGTCCGCGAGCGATCGGCCGATGCCCGGCGACACGCTGACGCGCAAGCATGCCGGCATCAATCTGATTTCAGTTGGCAATGAGCGCTACGAAGTCGAGGACACGGTTCTGTCCGGCGGTTGAATTGCATTGAAGCACATCGGCGCAAGCCATCCGCGGTCGAACGCCTGATTCGACGCGCGTCACGTTCACTTCTATCCCCTTCGCTTCACACCCTCGCGCAGACCAGCATGCAGCATGTCGCGCTGGACAAAATATTAGTAATAATCCCACCAAGACGCTAGCTTATGCGGAATGCGTATGCCGCACGTAGCTGGGATTCTTTCATTTTCATCCAACTCGCATGGGGATTACCCCATGCCGTCAAATCAATATTATTGACTAATATTATTACCTGCCGGAAGTTCGGCGCCGGCCTGCCGGCTGTCTCGATTCTTTATCCAGATCAACTAAGTGTTTTTAACCGATCAGCGGTTCAACAGGAGGGGTCATGATGTCCAGAAGAATGGGGTTAGTGGCGGTCTGGCTGGCGATGGCCGTCGGACTCGCCGCGTGCAATGGCGACAATAGCGGCGCGTCGACATCGCCGGTGGCGAATGCGGCCACCTCGAGCGCGGCGCCGATCAGCAATGCATCGCAATCGAATTCGAATGCATCGGCGGACAACAAGGCGACGACGGCTATCCCACTGCCCTGCGACGCCGCCGCCACGGCCAACACGCCCTGCTCCGCCGCGCACAGCGTGACCCGACTGCTGACGAAGAACTACACGGGCCCGCTGTTCCAGATTCAACGCGCGTCGGACAACACGACGCTCGACGTCTATCCGTACACCAACAGCACGCTGAAAGGCGGCGACCGCTCGCTGGTCGGCTCGGCGAATGTGCAGAACACGCAATCCTTCTGTAACAACACGACCTGCTCGGTCACCTACATCTACGATCAGATCGATCTGGTTGCGCCGCTGAAAAACGGCGCGTTCGGCAATGTCCCCGCGACGCTGACGCTGAACCAGGACGGCACGGAATCGCTCACCGTACAGAACGGCAGCAAAAAGACCACCGTGCCGGTCCTCAACGGCTTCGCGACCATCACGCTGCCCGGCACCTCCGGCGCCTTGACCGTGCAGTTGGCGCAACCGCCGACCGCCTTGACCGAGCAGGCGCCGACGCAGCAACTGACGATCGGCAACGACTTGCCCGCGCTTCCCGGCACGCCGGCCAAGCTCGCGTTCGTTGCGACGAACGGCGTACAGATTCCGGCTCTCGGCACGCTGGCAGGCCAGGCCTATCGCAAACGTTTCGGCACGGTGAACCAGTCGATTGGCGATAGCGAAATCGCCGAGTACATGGTGGCTGGCGCCCACTACAGCCAGTCGTCGACCTGCTGCGGCACCTACGGCAACATGGAGAACAGCGCGAATCCGAGCACCTATTCTCACGGCGAAGTGGAAGGAGAAATGTTCGCACTCGCGTTTTCGAACGGCAACGCAGCAGTATTCGGCTATTGCGACGGCAACTCGATCCAGCCGTCGAACGTCAAGGGCCCGGTGTGCAATGCGCTCGATACCAACTGGCCGGGCGTCGATGCCGAAGCCGGCGTCTATCTGTATGGTCCGCAGCAGCCGGCGAAGGAGAAGTTCGTGACGGTGCTGTCGAAGTACTCGCCGGTCACCGCGTCGAATCTGTTCGCGGTCAAAGGCGGCTCCGCTTCGCAAAGCGTGTTGACGTCGCTGTACGATCAGGCGCCACCTGAAGCACTGATCTTCGGCAACGATGCCGGTCACGCATTCAATGGCCAATGGCAAGGCGGTCTGTCGCTCGGCGAAGGCGGCGACGGCAGCGCCGCGCCGATCCAGTTCTTCGAAGGCGCGATCATCACGAAGGCGACGTCCGATACGACCGACAACGCGATCCAGTCGAGCATCGCGAGCTTCTACGGGCCGCCCACCAACGCGGCCGCGTCGGCTTGCTATGCGAACAACCTGATCAACTCGCCACTCAGTCTCGCGACGCCGGATGCATGGTTCCAGTCGAACGGCGGCACCGCCGTGCCCGCCACCGACATCTCCGGCGTAAATCGCGGCGCCGCGACGGTCACGAGCACGAACGGTTCGGCCGTGTCGAACATTCACGAAGTGATCCGTGTGCAGGGCGGACAGTCGTACACGTTCACCGACTACGTGCTCGCCACCACCAATGCAACGGTGTTCCCCGGCGGCTCGATCCAAACCGACGACCCGAGCGGCACCGAGTTCGGCTGGGTGCTGAACACGAACACCGGCGCGATCGTGCGCGGCACGTGGGGCGCGGGGCAAGCGACGGCGCTGAGCGCGGTGAAATCCGGCAACTGGTGGAAAGTGACGATGACGCTGACGGCACCGGCGGGATCGAACAACGCGCAGGTATTCATCGATCCGCCGACGTCGAGCAGCGCAGGCGTGCGCTCGCAGCAGGCCGCGTATCTGAGCGCGACGCACTACTGCCCGAGCCTCGCGATCCTGAGCGGCGCGAAGTCGTAAGCACGGTCAGCGCGGCGCAGTTATCGATGATTCGTTGACGCGTCGCGCAATCGAAGGCACACTCGCTCGCTATGCAAGCCCTCACGTACCACCCGACTGCAAAGCATCATCATGCGCATGCCCGCGTGGGACTGCCTGTGGGGACTCGCATACGCATACGCCGCTAGACATCATTCGCAGCGACATGCGCCAGAAAGCCCCGCCGGCAACGACGGGGCTTTTTGTTTTCCACGACCTTTTGCGCTCATCGAATGAAGGATTGCCGCCATGACACAGGAAGCACAGACGCCTGCCGTATCGAAGACCTTTGCGACGCCCATCGATCTATACCGCGTCCTTGCACGCGTTTGGGCCGGCGATACGTCGAGCCCCACGCACGCGTGGTCGTCGACGAATCCCGCGCAGAATCATTGCAGCGTTACGTCTCTGATCATGCAGGACTATTTCGGTGGCGAGATTCTGACGACGCGTACGTCGGGGGGCACGCACTTCTACAACCTGATCGACGGCAGCAGATGGGATCTGACGGTCAGCCAGTTTGCCGAACCGATTCCATTCGACGATACGCGTTCGAATCGTGAAGCGGCGTTCGCGGATACGTCGCGGGAGAAATACGAACTGCTGAAGTCGAGGCTCGCGCAAAGCCAGCTGAAATAAACGCTCAATCAAACACGCGTGGCCGAACTGCATCGATACGCGGTTGGCCACGCCATTTCACTTCAAACAATCACTTCCTGCTTCCCCGGAATGCCTTGCCCGCGCAACGAACACCCGCGCGTTTCAGGCACGTAGATCAACGCAATCGCCCCGACGACGCACGCGGCCATCATGTAATAAGCGGGCACCAGCGCGTTGCCCGTATGCGCGACCAGCCATTCGTTCGCCATCGGCGCCGTGCCGCCGAAAATCGACGTCGACAGGTTATACGCAATCGCCATCCCCGCGTAACGGACCTGGGTCGGAAACATCGCGGGGAACATCGCCGAGATGCTGGCCAGTTGCGGCACGTACAACAGCCCGAGCACCGCAAAGCCGATGAACGCGCCCGCCACGCCGAGCTTCATCAGCAGGAACATCGGAATCGCCGCGACGAACAGGCCAATCAGCGAAAACCACCAGACGTTCTTGCGTCCCACGCGATCCGAGAACGTGCCCGCGAACGGCAGAAACACCATCATCGCGAGCATGCCGATCAGCGGCACGAGCAGGGACATGTTGTCGCTCATGCCGAGCTGCTTCTGCATGAACGTCGGCATATAGGCGAGCAGCACGTAGTTGACGACATTCAAAGCAACCACGAGTCCACCGAGTTGGATCAGCGGTTTCCAATAGTCGCGCAGCAATGCCTTCAGCGTGACGCAGCTATGCTGCTCCTTGTGCATCGATTCTTCGAGTTCGCGAAAGACCGGCGTGTCTTCGAGCTTCGAGCGCAGATAGAAACCGATCAGGCCGAGCGGCGCCGCGATCAGAAACGGCAGACGCCATCCCCACGCATGCATTGCCGTGTTGCCGAGCACGACGGAGCAACCGAGCATCAGAAAAGCGCCGAGCGAGAAACCCGACAGCGTCGCGAATTCGAGGAAGCTGCCGCAAAAGCCGCGCTTCTTGTCCGGCGCGTATTCGGCCATGAAAGTCGCCGCGCCGCCATATTCGCCGCCCGTCGAAAAGCCCTGGATCATCCGCAGAACGACGAGGATAGCCGGCGCCCACCAGCCGATGCTCGCGTAAGTCGGCACGAGTCCGACCAGCAGCGTTGCGACCGACATCAGGATGATCGTCAACGCGAGTACGTGCTTGCGGCCGAGGCGATCGCCGAGCGGCCCCCAGAACAGGCCGCCAAGCGGACGCACGAGAAACGAAATGGCGAACGTCGCGAGCGCGAACAACGTGGCCTGCGCGGTGCTGCCGGGAAACAACGCGGCCGAAATATAGCTCAGGCCATAGGCGTAAATACCGTAGTCGAACCACTCGGTCGCGTTTCCGAGTGCCGACGCGGCGATTGCGCGTCGCAGCAAGCTGCGCGCCTGCGGTTGCGCGCTCTGCGCGGTCCATGAATGTACGTAGTGCATGTCTTCTCCTGGGATGTTTCTATGCGACACAGGCAACGTCGCCCGAATCCACGATACCGGCGACCCGCGCCTGCAACGATGTTCTAGGACGATGCAGGCATCGGGGTTTTCCATAAAGCTGTAACGGATGCGGTAATCCGTACGCGTGCGTCGGCGACGCGTCGCGCGCGTTCGGGAAAAACAACATGATCGGCTTCGCGCAGTGCTCTCAGCGCATCAGCAACGGCAGCGTCATCAAACGACCCTGCTGTGGCCTCGCCTCGTTCTCGCCGCAAAGGCGCAAACACATCCACGCGGTCGCGAGGTTGCTGCTCACTACCGGCTTGCCAATGGCGGCTTCGATTCGCGCGATGATCTGCGCGGCTCTCACCGCAGTGCACGAAATAAACAGCGCATCGGAGTCGGGCGCTGTCGCATCGCGCGCGAAGGCGACGATATCGTCGTGCGAAATCCGTGCCATCTCCCGGTCGTCGGTCAGACCCAGGCATGAGAAGCGGTCGATCGCAAAGTCTTGCGCGGCAAAGTACTCGAACATCGGCCGACTGGTTTCGGCGGTGTACGGCGTCAGCACGCTGATACGCCGCGCGTTCAGCGTGCTCAGCGCAGTGACCGCGGCAGCGGTCGGGGTGACGACTTTGGCCGATGGCTTCGCCGCATGAATAGCGCGCTCGATCTGCGCATCGCCGATCATCACGGATGCCGACGTGCACGAATACATCACGACGTCGAGCGTTTCGTCGGGCAGGATCAGCGCCGCGCCCGCGCTCAGCGATGGCTGCATCGCGCGCAGATTGTCGGGCGTCACCGGGTTCGCATACGGCACGCGATTCACATAGATGCCGATACGCTCGTTTGCGACGAGTGCCGCGAAGTCCGGCTCGGTCGTGTGATCGGTTGCGAGAATCACGAGGCCGATACGTTTGTCGAAAGCGCGTTCCATCAGATGCGGCGCGCGCTCGAACTGTCGAATAGTTATTTGCATCGTTCAATGCCCCGGAGCCGGAAAACGCTTTTCAAGGAGTCGCACACCGGCCACCGCGATCAGGCTGATGATCAGGAACAGCACGCCGACGAGCGTCATCGGCTCCAGATAGCGGTAGTCCGTATTCGCGATGATCTTTGCCTGATTCATCAATTCGAGGACCGTGATCGCCGACAGCAACGGCGTCTCCTTGAACATGGAGATCAGATAATTGGCGAGCGCGGGCACCATCGGCGGCACCGCTTCGGGCAGGATCACGTGCTGCCACGTTTGCGCGGGACTCAGGTTGCAGGCCTTTGCTGCTTCCCATTGCCCGCGCGGAATGTTTTCGATGCCGGCGCGATAAACCTCGGCCGCATACGTCGCGTAATGCACTCCGATTGCGAGCACACCGGCCGCGAGCGCCGGCATCCGAATGCCGATGTCGGGCAGAACGTAGAACACGAAGTACAACTGCACGAGCAGCGGCGTGCCGCGAATGAAACTCGCGATCGCCGACGTGCCGCGCGACACCGCGCGATTCGGCGCCAGCCGCAAAATGGCAATCGCCATGCCGACCACGGCCGCCACCACCGCGCCGAGCAAAGTAGCGAGCACGGTGATCTCCAACCCCTGCAGCAGGGTCGGCAGAATCTCGCGCACGAAGCTCCAGTCCCATTCCATTCGTCTATCTCCTGATGCGGTCGAGACCAAAACTCATCCGGCTTTCCAGCTTGCGCATGCCGAACGAGATCAGACAGGCCATGGCGAAGTACAGCGCGAGAATCGTCGCGAACGGGATCACGGTATTGCCGGTTTGCGAGCGCACCACCTGCGCCTGGAACGTCATGTCGCCGAGCGAGATCAGCGACACGACGGCCGTGCCCTTCAGCAGCTCGATCGCGTTGTTGCCGAACGTGGGCAGCATCAGCGGCAAGGCCTGTGGCAAGATCACGTGCCGCATGCGCTGATAGCGGGAAAGATTCAGCGCAATGCAGGCGCTACGCTGCTCGTGGCCGATCGCGGCGACCGCGCCGCGCACCACTTCAGCGCCGTACGCGCCGACGTTCAAACCGAGCGCGAGGACGCCGGCCTGCAGCGGCGTCAGCGTGAGGCCGGCCATCGGCAACACGAAATACGCCCAGAACAGCTGCACGAATATCGAGGTGCCGCGAAAAAACTCGATATACGACGTGGCCAATGCGCGCACCACGAAGAAACGCGACAGGCGCCCGAGTCCAGCGACGAATGCCATCACGAGCGCGAGGACCGCGCCCATCAGCGTCAGTTCGACGGTTGTCTGCGCTCCCTGCAGAATCAGCTGCAAATAGCCGGACCAGTGGTTCATCGACGCACCTCGCGCACAATGTGTCATGGGCCATGCGCGCTATCGCGTTGCGCGCATGGCGTCTTATCGCGGACTCAGTTCTTCGCCGCGCACAGTTTCTCGCGGCTCGTCGACATTGCCGCCTTCGCCGAGAAGCCATAGGGCTCGACGATCTTCGCGAACTCGCCGGACTCCTTCATCTTCTTGAGCTCGACGTCGAATGCATCGCGCAGCGCGGTGTCCTGCTTGCGGAACGCGACGCCGTCGCATTGAACCGGCGTGTTCTGCACCGGCGCGATTGATTCGAGGTTCGGGTCTTTCGCCTTTGAGAGCAGATCGGTGATCGACAGCAGCGGCAACGCAAACACGTCGATGCGGCCGTCCTGCAGCATCTTCAGACCGCTTTGCCCGTCCGGCACGATGATCACGCGATCGGTCGGAATATTCGCGGCGGTCGCGAGCTTCTGCTCGGTCGTGCCGCCTTCCACACCGATCACCGCTTTCGGATCTTTCGCGATTTCCTCGTAGGTCTTGATGCTCTTCGTGTTGCCTTTCTTGACCGCGAACGCTTCGACCGCGCACAGCACCGGCTGCGAATAAGCGACGGCCGCGCAACGCTGCGGGGTCATGAACAGCCCCGCCGCAATCGCGTCATGCCGTCCAGCCGCCAGGCCCGGAATCATTGCGCCGTACTCGGAGACCGACGCGACGACGTCGTTGACGCCGAGCTTCTTGAACACCGCACGCGCGACGTCCGGCGCCGCGCCCGTCACCTTGCCGTCGGCGCCGACCGCGGTGAACGGCGGCTCGTTCGCGATCGCGATGCGCGCGAAACCTTGCTGACGCAGTTGCGTGAGCTTGTCGTCGGCGGCATAAGCGAGGCTCGCGAGCGTCAACAGCGACAGCCCTCCCGCAATCAGAATCCCCTTTAGCTTCATGATTTTTGGCTCCTAAGGCGTAGTGGTACGGCGTAGTAGTGAGTGATGTGCAGCGTGGGAAAAACAATATGTTCCGACTCAGCTCAGATTCGATGCCCCGCGGCGAGAATCTTGCGCAGGAAGCTCTGGGTCCGCTCGTGCGTCGGATGCGTGAAGATGTCTTCGGGCTTACCTTCCTCGACGATCCTGCCGCGGTCGAAGAACAGCACGCGGTCGGCGAAGTCGTGCGCGAAGCCCATTTCGTGCGTGACGAGCAGCATCGTCATATCGGTCTCACGCGCGAGCCGCTGCATCACGTTCAGGACTTCCTCGACGAGTTCAGGGTCGAGCGCGGACGTCACTTCGTCGAACAGCATGATCCGCGGTGCGAGCGCGAGCGCCCGCGCGATCGCCACGCGCTGCTTCTGCCCGCCCGACAGTTGCGCGGGACGGCTCTTCGCCTTATCGGCCATGCCGACCATGTCGAGCAGTTCGAGCGCGCGCCTCTCCGCCGACTCACGGCTCTCGCCCTTCGTCAGCATTGGAGCGAGCGTCACGTTGTCGAGCACGCTCTTGTGCGGAAACAGATTGAAGTGCTGAAAGACCATGCCAATCTTCTCGCGCATCTTCTGCAGATGCCGTTCGTTCGCGGGCACCATCTGGCCGCCGCGCGGCATATGGAACAACTGTTCGCCGTCCACTTCGATATGGCCGCCGTCGATCGTTTCCAGCGTCATCAGGATGCGCAGGATAGTGGTTTTTCCTGATCCCGACGGACCGATCAGCGCGAGCTTCTCGCCGGGCATCACGTCGAGCGACAGTTCGTCGAGCACGGTCAGCGCGCCATATCGTTTCGTGATCCGGTCGAGCCGGATCAATGGCTTGCTCGCCGGGCTTTCGTCTTGGCGCGCCGGTGTGCTTGCGGAGGCGACCGCGCGCTCCTCGGAGGAAAGACTTGCCGGGGCGATGCCTGAAGCGCTCAACAGATCGGTAACTCGCGCAGTGTTCATATCGATTCGTTCCCGTTCGCCGTACGTGTAGTGCGAACCAGAATACGCAGCCATATTTGCGAACCAGATTGCTCTAGAACAATTCTTTTCTGCACGCGGGCAAGGGCGGTGCAGCGTGCACTGCAACAAACATGCAGCGTCCGTCGATAACGTCTCGAACATTGAACTAGCACATTCAGCGGCGTTTTTTCGCGGCATTAGACTGCAGCGAGAAATACCCGTGGCGCCGCATTCTCGTGCACCGCGCGCCACTTCCCGCAACGACGTCACGCTCAGAGAGAGGGGAAGATGTCAAATACGACGCTACACGAATCGCGAATTGAGGCGCCCGTCGTGCGCCTGCCGTTCGAACGCGACGAATACGCCGCGCGTCTCGCGAAAACGCGCAAGGCCATGCAGGCGGCCGGCATCGAATTATTGATCGTGTCGGACCCGACCAATATGGCCTGGCTCACCGGCTACGACGGCTGGTCGTTTTACGTGCATCAGTGCGTGCTGCTCGCGCTGGATGGCGAGCCGGTCTGGTTCGGCCGCGGTCAGGACGCGAACGGTGCCAAGCGCACCGTCTTCATGCAGCACGATCAGATCGTCGGCTATCCGGATCACTACGTGCAATCCACCGCGCGTCATCCGATGGACTACCTCGCGCGCGACGTGATCGCGGCGCGCGGCTGGGCCAACGCGAAGATCGGCGTCGAAATGGACAACTACTATTTCAGCGCCGCCGCTTATCGCTCGCTCGTCGCGCATTTGCCCGATGCGAAGTGGCAGGACGCAACCGGCCTCGTCAACTGGCAACGCGCGATCAAATCGCCGCGCGAGATCGAGTACATGCGCGTGGCCGCGCGCATCGTCGAGAAGATGCATGCGCATATCGTCGAGCGAATCGAGCCGGGCATGCGCAAGAATGACCTCGTCGCGGAGATCTACTCGGCAGGCATTAGCGGCATCGACGGTTATGGCGGCGACTATCCGGCGATCGTGCCGCTGCTGCCGACCGGCGCCGACGCGGCCGCCCCGCATTTGACCTGGGACGACACGCCGTTCGCGAAGGACGCCGGCACGTTCTTCGAAATTGCCGGCTGCTTCAAGCGTTATCACTGCCCGCAGTCGCGCACCGTCTACCTCGGCAAGCCGCCGAAGCATTTCATCGAAGGCGAACGCGCGGTGGTCGAAGGGATCGAGGCCGGGCTCGCCGCGGCGAAACCCGGCAATACCTGCGAGGACATCGCCAATGCGTTTTTCGCGGTGCTGCATAAATACGGCATCGAGAAGAACAGCCGCTGCGGCTATCCGATCGGCGCGAGCTATCCGCCGGACTGGGGCGAGCGCACGATGAGCCTGCGCCCTGGGGACAAGACGGTCCTCGAACCCGGCATGACGTTTCATTTCATGCCGGGTCTGTGGCTCGACGACTGGGGCCTCGAAATCACCGAGAGCATTCTGATTACGCGGACCGGCGTCGAGACCTTTTGCAGGACGCCACGCAAGCTGTTCGTCAAACCGTGATTGCGCGGGCGTCGTGCCCGCGTGAACTCGCGAAGCACGACGCCCGTTTCAACGAAAGGGGAAACATGCTTCCGAAAACGATGAAGGCCGTCGTGCTGACCGCGCACGGTGGCCTCGACAAACTGGTCTATCGCGACGACGTGCCGGTGCCCTTGTGCGCGGCTGGCGAGGTACTGATCGACGTCACCGCATGCGGTCTCAACAATACCGACGTGTGGGTCCGCCAGGGCGCCTACGGCACCGACGACGATCCGCAAGCGGTGTCGACGTGGCGACGCGGCCGCTCGACGCTGACTTTTCCGCGCATTCAGGGCGCGGATATCGTCGGACGCGTGGTCGCGGTGGGTCGCGGCGTCAGCGACGCGCGTATCGGCGAGCGCGTGATCGTCGACGCGTCGATCTACAACCGCGACGACGACAGCCTCGCCGATATCGACTACATCGGCCACGGCCGCGACGGCGGCTACGCCGAATACACGGCCGTGCCCGCGGAAAACGCGCATCGGGTCGACTGCACCTATTCCGACGCCGAACTCGCCACGTTCTGGTGCGCTTATCACACCGGCGAGCAGATGATCGAACGCGCGGCCGTCAAGCACGGCGAAACGGTGCTGATTACCGGCGCGTCCGGCGGCGTCGGCTCGGCCATCATCCAGCTATGCCGCGCGCGCGGCGCGATTCCGTATGCTGTGGTCAGCAAGGGTAAGGAAGAGGCCGTGCTAGCGCTCGGTGCGCAAGGGGTGATGCTGCGCGATAGCGGCGATTTCGTCGGGAACGTCGAACGGATGACCGAGGGGCGGGCCGTCGATGTAGTCGCCGATCTTGTCGGCGGGGCGCTGTTCGGCAAGCTGTTGAACGTGTTGCGGCCTGAGGGACGATATACGACCGCGGGCGCGATCGCGGGTCCGGTCGTGCAGCTCGATCTGCGCACGATGTATCTGAAGCAGCTGCAGTTGAATGGATCGTCGCAGGGCACGCGTGGCGCGTTCAAACGCGTGCTCGACTATATTCAGAACGGTACGATCCGGCCGGTTCTGGCGGCGACTTATCCGTTGTCGAAGTTTCACGACGCGCAGACGCGGTTTATGGAGAAGCGCTTTGTGGGAAATATCGTTGTGATTCCGGATCGGCATTATGGCGACTCGGTCGCACGCTAACGCTCGATGCAATAAAGCCGCCGGCCGCTGCAATCAATCCTCGACTGCGAACCAGGCACGCTGCGAGCCCGCCCTTCAAGGCGGGCTTTTTTCGCGCATAGCAATCGTTAATTGTTGTCAATTTACATTTTTCTTTGCCTTGAATCACTGTCCGGTCCTCCATCATTGGGGGCTGCGTAGCGAAGGCGCCGCTCAGACAAGGTGCGCCTTTCCCGAAAATTAACGCTGCTTTCAATCAAAGGAGGATTTACTCAGCATGGGCATTCCCGCACATATGTGGCTAAAGGATGACGGCGGTGCAGATATCAAGGGTTCGTCAACCGTTCAGGATCGGGAAGGAAGTATTGAACTCATCAGTTTCGGTCACGGCGTTAACCTGCCGGTTGATAACGCCAACGGGAGAATTACCGGCGCACGCACGCACTCGCCGGTTTCGTTTGAAAAAGAGTTTGATGCAGCAACGCCGTACCTTTACAAGGCCGTGGCGAAGGGGCAAACGCTGACGTCTGCGGAGATCAAGTGGTATCGCATCAACGATGCAGGAAAAGAAGAAGTCTATTTTGTGATGGCGCTCGAAGGCGTGAAAGTGTGCGGCATCAACCCCGGCATGGCCAATACCAAGCTGGCGCAGGCGTCCGCACTCAATCACGTTGAATCGGTCTCCATGATGTATGACCGTATCACGTGGCATTACCTTGATGGCAACATCAAATACACCGATTCGTGGAATGAACGCGGATGAGCGGGAGAAATGATGGCTTACACCGGTAAATTTCTCGTGGACAACAAACCCTTGTCACCGCTTACCATTAATGGCCTGGGTACATTCAATGCCTTTTCCGGTAACCACCAGTATCGCAATCGGGGCGGCTGCACGGCGTTACCTAATGACGGTCCGATACCGGCAGGCAAATATTGGATCGTTGACCGCCCCACGGACGGCATCCGTTCCCAAGTCACTGCACGGGCAAAAGACATCTTCAACTCGGCATTGGGTACGCCATCGAACCACAACGAATGGTTCGCGCTGTATCGGGATGATGGCAGCATTGATGATGTAACCTGGGTCAACGGTGTGCAACGCGGTCAGTTCCGGTTACATCCCGTAGGTGGTGCGGGGGTGTCACTTGGCTGCATTACCCTGCCAAGCCGTGTCGATTTCCTGAGAATCCGCACCGCGCTGCTGCATACCATGACGATTCCTGCCCGCCTTTCGGGACTTCGTGCCTACGGAACAATTGAGGTCATTACATATGGCAATATTTGTCCGTAGACTCTTCAAGGTGGTGCTCTTCATCGGCCTCTTCTGTCTCGCCGTGCCGTATGTCCACACGTACCCGTGGCCGATGCCTGAAAGCCAGTCCGCGATGTGGTGGCGCGCTTCACGCTGGCTCGGTGTCCGCGATCCCGAGGATTTATATTTCGCGGTTTGGGCAGCGATTGATCTGATCGTCGCCGCTTTAGCATATGTGACGATCGTGAAGCTATGGCGGTACTACCGCACGAAGCAAATAAAAACCCCGACCGCATGACATGACAGCAGCCGGGGTTCTCTTTCACCTCACTTGATCAAAGCGAAGCAGCCGGCGTAAACACCTGCGACGCCACCTCATCCACCGCCTCGCGCGTCAGCTTCACGATCTCATCCACATCGCCGCGCGACGTCACCAGCGGCGGCGCAAAGCCGAGAATGTCGCCGTGCGGCATCGCCCGCGCGATCAGTCCGCGCTGCATCGCGGCAGCCGACACACGCGGCCCGACCTTCAGCGCCGCATCGAACGGCGTGCGGACATCCTTGTCGGCCATGAACTCCAGCGCTGCCAGCATGCCCACGCCGCGCACTTCGCCGACGAGCGGATGCGAGTCGAACGCCGCATGCAATTGCTCCAGCAGATAAGCGCCGGTTTCCGCCGCATTCTGCATGAGGTTCTCGCGTTCGAGAATCTCGAGGTTGGCGAGCGCCGCCGCCGCGCAGATCGGATGGCCCGAATAGGTCCAGCCATGCCCCAACGCCCCCGATTCCTGCGATGCCTTATCGATCACGTCCCATACGCCTTCGCTGACGATCACGCCGGACAGCGGCGCGTAAGCACTCGTCAAACCCTTCGCGACAGTGATCAGATCGGGTTGAATGCCGTAGTGCTGCGCACCCATCTTCGAGCCTAGCCGGCCGAAACCGCACACCACTTCGTCGCAGATCAACAGGATGTCGTGCTTCTTCAGCACCTGCTGGATCGCGGGCCAGTAACCGGCCGGCGGCGGTACGATGCCGCCCGTGCCCATCACCGGTTCGCCGATGAAGGCCGCGATCGTATCGGCGCCTTCGCGTGCGATCAGTTTTTCGAGTTCGTCGACGCAGTACGCGACGAACTGCGTTTCATTCATACCGGCCGGCGCGCGACGATACCAGTGCGGACACACGGTGTGCTTGACGCGCTCGATCGGCAGATCGAAGAACTGGTGGAAGCTCGGCAATCCCGTGAGACTGCCGGTGACGATGCCCGAGCCGTGATAGCCGCGCTCGCGCGAAATGATCTTCTTCTTGTTCGGGCGGCCCTTCACATTGTTGTAGTACCAGACGAGCTTGATCTGCGTTTCGTTCGCGTCCGAACCGGACATGCCGTAGTACACCTTCTTCATGCCCTGCGGCGACCAGTCGATGATGCGCGACGACAGCTCGATGATCGTATCGGTGGAGTGGCCAACATACGTGTGGTAATACGCGAGTTTCTTTGCCTGCTCGTAAATCGCCTCGGCCACTTCGGTTCGGCCATAGCCGATGTTCACGCAGTAAAGACCGGCAAATGCATCGATAAAAGACTTGCCTTCATGGTCTTCGATACGGATGCCTTTCGCGCCGGTCACGATCCGGCCCGGCAGCGCGCCGCTCGCGTGATCGTGCGCGTGCGTCGACGGATGCATGAAGTGCGCGCGATCGGCGCTCAGCAGTTGATCGAATTGAGTCATGGGTCGCTCCTTCGTGTGATGTCTGGATGAATGAATCGGTAGGTTCAGGCCATTGCGTCCGTCGCCATCGCATGTGCAGCGGCACGAGCGGGGGCGCTGTCGCTGACCGGCAAGCCAAGCTGGCCAAGGCAGAAATAGCGTGTCTCGACGAACGGCTCGAAGCCTTCGACGCCGCCTTCGCGTCCAAGCCCCGACGACTTGATGCCGCCGAACGGAATCGGTGCGCCGGTGAATTTCGCGCCGTTGATGGACACCATCGCGAAGTCGAGTCGGCGGATCAGTTGAAACACGGTGTTCAGATCTTTCGCGCACACGTAGGCGGCGAGTCCATACTCGGTGTCGTTGGCGCGTTCGACCACTTCGTCGAGCGAATCGAACGGCGTGACCGCCGAGATCGGCGCGAAATTTTCTTCGTCGTAAATGCGCATGCCGGGCGCCGCATCGGCGACCACGGTCGGCTCGAAGAACCAGCCGCCGCGCTCGTGCGCCGCGCCGCCTACCGTGACACGCGCACCCTTCTCACGCGCGTCGGCGACGCGCTGCACGGTCGTGTCGAGCGCGGCCTGGTGCATCAGCGGGCCGACGTCCACGTTCGGGTCGAATGCGCCGCCCACTTTCAACGCCTTCACGGCATCGCTATATCGCGCGACGAACGCTTCATACAACGAACGCGCGACGAAGATCCGGTTTGCCGCGCAGCAGTCCTGGCCCGAGGTCTGGAACTTCGCCGCGACCGCGACGCGCACGGCCTGTTCGAGGTCCGCATCTTCGGTCACGATGAAAGGCGCGTTGCCGCCCAGTTCGAGCGCGGTCTTCTTGATGCCTGCCCGCGCGGCCGTTTGCATCACCAGCGCGCCGACACGCGTCGAGCCGGTGAAGCTGACCGAGCGCACGCGGCTATCTGAAACCAGCGTTTCCATCGCCATTTGCGGCTCGCCGAGCACGACGTTGAACACGCCGGCCGGAAAGCCCGCTTCTTCGGCGAGTTGCGCGAGCGCGAGCGCGGAGAACGGCGTCTCGTGCGCGGGCTTCGCGACCACCGTGCAACCGGCGGCGAGCGCGGCGGCGGCCTTGCGGGTGAGCATCGCGCACGGGAAATTCCACGGCGTGATCAGCGCGGCCACGCCGACCGGCTCGATGATCGTGCCCAGATGAGCGCCATCGATATGCGTCGGAATCGTGCGCCCATTCAGGCGCCGCACCTCATGCGCGAACCATTCGACGAAGCTCGCGCCATACGCAATTTCGCCGCGCGCTTCAGCAAGCGGCTTGCCCTGTTCAAGCGACAGAATCGCGGCGAGATCCTGCTGATGACGCAGAATCAGCTCATGCCAGCGCAACAGCAGCGCCGAGCGTTTGGCGACCGGCATCCAGCGCCACGTGTCGAACGCGCGCTGCGCGGCATCGACCGCCGCGGTGATCTGCGCCGCGTCGAGCATCGGCACATGGCCAAGCACTTCCTGATTCGCGGGATTCTGCACCGCGACGCTCGCGGCGCTCGCGCTATGAACCCAGCGTCCATCCACGTAGCACAGCGATTTGAATAGGACCGGATGACCCAGCAACATGACGACCTCCTGTGTGCGATGTCTGCTATCACTGTAGGTCCGGCGGCACTGCGGTTTTTTTTGTTGTCGCTTGTCGAGGGCTACGTTTTTTCTGCAATTCGCCGCATGGTTATCGTTTTTTCGGGTGTGACATTTCGCCGTACTTCGACCGCATGTAGCGCGCCACTCAGCCGTTCTCGCCAATCGACTGCTCGGCCCATTCGGGCAAGCCTTCGGCCCCGCTTTTCACCACCTTCGTGACGATATACGTGAAGTACTTTTCGATGCCCAATTCGTCGGTCAGCAACGTATCGATGAAGCGCTGATAGTGGTCGATATCGCGCGACAGCACGTGCATCACATAGTCGACACCGCCACCCGTCGCGAGGCATTGCGCGACTTCGGGCGCGGCCGCGATGCGCTCCTCGAAGCGCCGCATGTCCGGCGCGGTATGGCGCGCGAGCGTGACCTCGACCACCACGCGGCTGCCTTTGAACGCGCGCACCCAATCGATATCCGCGCGATACCCGCGAATCACGCCCTCTTCTTCGAGGCGCTTCACTCGCTCCCATGCCGGCGAAATCGACAGATTGATTTCTTCGGCGAGGCGCGACTTCGTGATGCGTCCATCGCGCGCGAGAATGCGCAAAATCGCGAGATCGTAGCGGTCGAATTTCATCGCGCGTTCAGACCGTTACCGGTATGCCCCGTTCGAGCACGTCGGCGAGCACCGCAACCGTGTCGCCGATCCGCACGAGCCCCGGAAAATGCCGCGCGGCCAGCATGCCGCCGCGTCGCGCGCGATATTCGATCGGCGCGGCGCCGGTGCGCTTCGCGTCGTAAATCCGCGCAATCACCTCGCCGCTGTCGACCATGTCGCCGAGGTCCTTGCACAGTTCGAGCAGGCCATCGTGCTCGCTCGTCGTGTAGCAGGTGCCGTCGGGCATATCGAGCAGCGTCGTCGTGCGCGGCGCGCTCGCGCTCGAGTGACCCATTGCTTCGTCTTGCCTGACGATTCCCGCGTGTTGCAGAAAGCCGCGCACACCGCGCTCCGTAATCGCAACGCTGTGCACGGTTGCCGTGCCACCACCGCCAAGCTCGGTCGACACGAACACCTTGCCCGCTTCCTCGACGGCCGTGTCGTAGAGGCCGACGCTATCGAGTTCGAGCATCCGCATCGAGTACGGCGCGCCGAATGCGCGCATCGCTGCCTCGCAGCGCGCCTGCTGGATCGCGTCGGGCAGCACGTGAATCGCGGCGAACGGCACGAAGTCGAGCGTGCGGCCACCCGCATGCAGATCGAGCACATAGTCGGCGAGCGGCAGCAGATAGCGCTGAAAATAATCGGCGATCTTCTCGGTCACGGTGCCGTCCGGCTTGCCCGGAAAGCTGCGATTCAGATTGCCGTGATCGATCGGCGACGTGCGCGTGCCCGCGCGAAACGCCGGAAAATTCATGAACGGCACGATGATCACGCGCCCGCGTACGTCACTCGCCTTCAACGTGGCGGCGAGCTTCGACAGCGCAATCGGCCCCTCGTATTCGTCACCGTGATTGCCGCCCGTTAGCAGCGCGGTCGGTCCCTCGCCGTTGCGGATCACGGTGATGGGGATCATCTCCGCGCCCCATGCCGAGACGTCGTGCGAATGAGGCAGCTTCAGGAAACCATGCTGTTCGCCGTCGGCATTGAAATCGACCGTCGGTTGAATCGGGGATGCCCGCATCTGTACTACTCCTTCGTGAGCCGCTTGCGCGGCGTATTGCCGTTCATCGCGCATCATCTAAGCGGCGCGTCGTTGCCAAATGTCGTTCCCGCCTTCGCGGCACGCGCGCGCTGCAATGCGAGCGCGGCGATAGCGGTGTCCTGCGCGCCGGTTCCGGTCAGATCGCAGATCGTCACGTCGGCGTCGCCCGTGCGGCCCGCGGCCTGTTTCGCGATCACCTGGCCCAATTCGACGATCGCCGCATCGGCACGCATCGTGCCCGCGGCGAGCGCGTGATGCAGTTCGCCGAGCACGCGCGTTTGCTGCGCGCGGTCGCATACGTAGCGCGCCGCCGCCAGCGCGGCCGGCGCGATTTCGTTCTTGTGCTCGGCGTCGGAACCCATCGCGGTGATGTGCAGCCCCGGATGCAGATCGGCGGCTTCGATCAGCGGCGTGCGGCTCGGCGTGGTGGTAATCGCGACGTCCGCTTCGGCGAGCGCGTCATGAACGCTGGCCGCGACATCGCATCGCACGCCGAGCGTGTCGTTCACTTCCGCGGAGAAACGCAGCGCACTCGCCGCGTCGCGCGCCCAGACGCGTACGTGTTCGACGCGGCGCACCAGCATCAGGGCCCGCAGTTGCAGACGCGCCTGCTCGCCCGCGCCGATCACCGCGACCTGCGGCGTGCGCGCTTTCGCGAGCCAGCGCGCCGCGACCGCGCCGGCGGCCGCCGTGCGTATCGCGGTCAGATAGCCGTTGTCGAGCAGCACCGCTTCGGTCAGCCCGGTCTTCGCCGACAACACCAGCATCAGACCATTCAGGCTCGGCAGACCGAGCGACGGGTTGTCGAAGAAGCCTGGACTGACCTTGATCGCGAAGCTGTCGAGGCGTGGCAGCCACGCGGTCTTCACGTCGACTTCGCCGTTATGCGCGGGCAGATCGAGCCGCAGGATCGGCGGCATCGCGACCGTCTCGGTCGCGAGCGCGACAAAGGCGGCTTCGATCTGATCGATGGCCGCGAGATCGAGCGGCACGAGTTTGCGAAGCTCGGCTTCGCCAAGGAGCGTGATCGAGGTCATGATGGGGTGTGTGAGTTCGGTGACGGCGCGGCTTGCGAGGATTCGTTGCCGATGATCCGCCGATGCAGATTCATATCGATGTTCGCGCCCGTCACGACGAGCACGAGCGGCCCGCGCGCGATGCGCTCAGCGGGCAGCGCGCGATCGAGCACCGCGGCAATCCCCACCGCCGCCGCGCCTTCGACGACGAGCCGTTCCTGCCGATACGCATGCGCGATGCCGCGCGCAATCGACGCCTCGTCGAGCAGCACGATCTCGTCGATCAGATCGCGCGTCAGCGCATACGTATAGCGGTTTTCGAGTCCGATGCCGCCGCCGAGCGAATCGGCGAGCGTGTCGACTTCCTCGACCAGCACCGGCTGACCGGCGGCGAGACTCGCATGCATCGCAGCGCCGCGTGCCATCGTGACGCCGGTCAAGCCAATCGTGGGATTGGTGCTTTTCGCCGCGAGCGCGATGCCGGCAAACAGCCCGCCGCCCGACAACGGCACCACGATGTTCGCGACATCGGGCAAGGCCTCGACGATTTCGAGCCCGATCGTCCCCTGTCCGGCGATCACGCGCGGATCGTCGAATGGCGGCACGTATGCATAGCCTTCTTCGCGCGCGAGCCGCAATGCTTCGTGCTCGGCCTCGTCCTGACTTTGGCCGGCAATCCGCACGTGCGCGCCGAGCGCCCGTACCGCGTCGACCTTGTTGGCGGGCACGAGGCGCGACAGACAGACGGTTGCGTCCATACCGAGCGCGCGCGCCGCATGCGCGACCGCGCGGCCATGATTACCGGTCGATGCGGTCACCACGCGAGTGCAGCCCTGCTCGGCCAACTGCGCGAGCGCATTGGTCGCGCCGCGCAGCTTGAAGCTGCCGGTCGGCTGCACGGTTTCGAGTTTCAGATAAACCGGCGTGCCCGCGTGCGCCGACAGGCTCGGCGATTCGACGAGCGGCGTACGGCATACGCGACCGTCGATACGGCTGCGCGCGCGGTAAATGTCGGCTAACGAAAGATTGATTGACGATGGAACGGACATGCACCAGGCCCTGCATCAAAGAGGTCGATTCGCTATTCGATGCGGGCACGGCTATCGGAGATAAACGCAATGACTCGCGACCGCATCGCTTTCCATGCAGCCCAGTCTAGTGTTCTAAAAAAGGATTTTTATTGTCCTAGTTCATTTCGGTCAGCGCGTTACACAATTCGCGCACCGGCGCGATCAGGTGAAATCGTGCACCTGCGGGTACTGCTCGAACACGTCGCGCATCGTTTCGAGCGCGGCGTTATAGGCGTCTTCGCTGACCTCGGCGCCGACGCAAACCCGCACCGCGTTGGGCCGGTCGGCGTCGCGCACGAGAAACGGATCGGGCGACGTGACTGCGATGTCGCGGTTGCGCAGTTCGCGCACCAGCCGATCGGTGCGCCAGTGATCGGGCACCCGCAGCCACGCCGATAGCGCCTGCGGATGCGCGCCCAGGACATATTTACCGAGCGTCTGCTGCAATTGCGACTGACGCCGCCCGAGCCGCTCGCGCTGAATTTCGACGAGCCGCGCGGCCGTGCCGTCGACGATCCAGCGCGTGGCGACCTCGGCCATCGGCGGCGTCGCCATCCAACTGCTCACGCGCAGCACGCTCTCGGCGCGCAGCGCGAGCCGGCGCGGCGTCGTCATATAACCGATGCGCAAGCCGGCCATCACCGACTTCGTAAAACTCGTGCAGTAGAACGAAAGATCCGGAATCAGGCTCGAAATCGGCGTGGAATGTTTGGCCGGCAACGGCCCGTACACGTCGTCCTCGATCACGTATACGCCATAGCGTTCGGCGATTTTCGCAATCGCGCGACGCCGCGAATCGGGCATCAACGCGACGGTCGGATTGTTCAGCGTCGGTGTGCAGACGAGCGCCGAGATGCGCTCGCTGTCGCACATCTCCTCGAAATGCTCGGGGTGAATGCCGTACTCGTCGATCTCGAGGCCCTTCAGCGTGAAGCCGAGCACGTTGGCCGAACCGATCACGCCGTGATCCGTCAGGCTTTCGCACAGCACGGTGTCGCCCGGTCCCACCAGCGAAGCGAGCGCGAGAAAAATGCCGTGGGCGGCGCCGTTCGTGACGAGCAGCGTATCGGCCGAAGCCGGCATGCCGAGCGACGCGAGCCATGCAATACCCGCCTGGCGATGATGCTCGAAGCCCGCGATCGGCCGGAACGCGCGAATCCACGGCTGATCGTCGAGCGTCGACAGCGTCGCGCAGACCTTGCGCCACATCGCATCGTGCTCGGACGTGTGAATGATGCGCGCGATCGAAAAGTCGACCACCGAACGCTCGGCCGTATCGAGCATGTAGCTCGACATCGTTTCGGTGACGCGCGCCGCGACGAAGCTGCCGCGCCCGACCTCGCAGCGGATCAGGCCTTGCCGCTCCAGTTCCTTGTACGCGTTGGTCACGGTCTGCACGCTGATCGCGAGTTCGGCGGCGACGTCGCGCTGCGGCGGCAGGCGCGCGCCCGGCGGCAGCGACGTGTTCTCGATGTCGCCGGCAATCGCCTTGACCAGTCGCTTGTATTTCGATTCCACGCCGTGCACCGCGCGCACGGCCTCGCGCCACTGCTCGATCACCGCTGCTCCTATGTTGGTGGTGGATGCTGGCTCCGTGAGGAGTCGGCGTCGTCTCGCTTAATCTCCCATAGTGCGGCAGAAACGGGGGAGGAAATTAATGTCCTAGGGCATTTAACGCGAAAAAATGTGGGGCAGGATCTCGCCAAGCGGCGCCATCCAAGGATGACGGTTGAACGAGGCCACCTATTCCAGCGTCGCCAGTTCAACATGGAAAACGCGTGAGTGGACGTTATGCGGAGGCAATCGATCATGTCACTGTCGACGGCCAAGACTTCGGCTGGCCATGCTACGAAGGATGGAGCCCTGGCGCCAACTTCGCTGCGGCTCTCGAGCCCGACTATCAAAACACGGGCTACTGCGGAAAGTTCGTGGGTGCCAAGGAGCCGTTTTATGCGTACGCTCACACGAGCTACATTTCAGCCGATGACAGTCGTGGAAGAACCTGCGGCGGCAAGCGGAACGGCAGAGGGCCGGACCAGAACGGCAGTGTCATCTCTGCGATCGGGTTTACCGACAATGCGAGCGCAACCTACCCTGCTCAATTCAAAAAGGCACTGTACTTTGGTGATCTTCTGCGGCAATGCATCTGGACCATGCAACCTCCGAACAATGTGCCCCAGACTTTCGCAAGGGGTCTGCAGGGAGGACCGGTGGATCTGAAGGCGGGCCAGAATGGCGACTTGTTCTACGTGGATCTCGTGACCAGTACGATCAGGCGAATTACACACGACTAGGAAGAAGTATCGGTGGCGCGCTACAGCAACCCCACAAAATGCGCCAGCACAAACACAACCGCGCCGCCCGCGATCAACACCAATGCATTGATACGCGTCGTCATCACGAGCACGGTCGCGATGGCCGCGGTGAGCCACGCAATCCACCCGCCTTCGAGCTCCTTGAGCAGCACATAGACGGCCGCGAGAATCAACCCGGCAGCCACCGGCCGCAACCCGGCCTGCAACGCATTCAGCCAGCGCGCGCCTTCGTGCCGGTTCCATACGTGCACGACGCCATACATCAGAAACGCAGTCGGCCCAAATAGCGCGACGGTTGCGACGAGCGCGCCACCGAGTCCGCCGACCTGATAGCCAATCAGCGTCGCGAGCAGCGAGCCAGGACCGGGCGCGAGCCGCGCGATCGCGAAGTCGCTGAGAAATTGCGCATGGGTCATCCAGTGATGCACGTCGACGACCTGCCGCTGCACTTCGGGGATGATCCCCTGCCCGCCACCGACGGTCACGATCGATAGCGGCGCGAAAACGGAAAACAGAGTGATGAGAGTTCGAGACACGACGAAAGCTTTTCCGGAATTTGACTAACGGCGATCCAAGGCGATCAGGGCTGGCGCGCCTCGCGCACGTATTCATAGCCGACGCTCAACGCCCCGGCGATCAGCACGGTCCAAACCAGCGACACGCGAAACACCGCCGCAGCCGCGAACGTCGCGAGCAGCACCAGATACGGAAACATGCGGCGCGGCAGCCGGCGTGCGGCGGTGATCGCCATCGACAGCGACAGCCCGATCGCGCCGGCCGCGGCGCCAGCGAGCGCGATATGCGTGAGAGGAAACGATGCGATCGCCGAGAAGAACGCGCCGAGCAGAATGATCACGACGGCCGCCGGAAAAATGATGCCGAAAAATCCCGCAACAGCGCCGCGCCAGCCGAGCAGCCGGTAGCCGATCCAGATCGCCAGATTCTTCACGTTGACACCGGGCAGCGCCTGCGACAACGCGAGGCCGTTGAGAAATTCGTCTTCGCTCATCCAGTGGCGGTCGTGCACGAACTCGCGCATGAACCAGCCGCTCAGTCCGCCGCCGAAACTCGTCAGACCGATGCGGGCGAAGATCAGAAAGAGGCCCAGCGAGGTCACTTCGCGCGGCGGTGGTGCGTGGTGTGGCGCGTCGTCTTCGGATCTCGATACCGGGTCGCTGACGTGTTGCCCGTGGATGCCTTTGGCCAATGCTCGTCCTTAGTCGTTTTGATCGTGCTGCGCTTGCCGCGCGCCCGGCATGATAGCCGCAGACGTCGCCGATGACGTAGCCGATGAAGCAGACGCAGCCGAAGGCGAGGAAGCCGAAGAAGGCGCCGAGGCAGCCGAAGAAGCCGCCGCCGGATGCCGCGGATCATGCAGCTCATCGGTCGACCACCCGCCGCCCAGATCGCCAAACAACGACGCCGCGTGTAGCAAGCGCGATTCCTGCACATTCAGCGCGGTCTGCCGCGTCGTCAATTGCGTCGCTTGCGCAATCGCGACCGTCGTGTAGTCGACGGTGCCCGCCTGGTATTCGTTGAACGCGATCTCCGCGCCACGATCCGCGTCGCGCACCGCCGTTTCGAGCACGAGCGCCTGCTCGGCGAGAATGCGCAGGCCGGACAGATCGTCCTCGACGTTCTGGAACGCGCCCAGCACCGTGCCGCGATAGTTGGCAACGGCCGCGTCGTAGGCCGCCTTCGCCGCGTCGACATCCGCGCTGCGCAGGCCGCCGTCGAACAGCGTCTCGGTCGCGCTGCCGCCGAGCGACCACACGTAGTTCGCGGCCTTCAGCAGACCGGACAGCGGCGACTGCGTGAATCCGGCCGCGGCCGACAGCGAGATGTCCGGGTAATACGCGGCCACCTCGACGCCGATCGCCGCATTCTGCGCGGCCATCTTGCGCTCGGCTGCGGCGATGTCGGGGCGGCGTTCGAGCAGCGTCGACGGCACGCCGACCGGCACCGAGGGCAGCGCCGGCATCGCGGTGCTATGCGTGATCGACAGTTCCTCCGGGTTCTTGCCGACCAGCACCGCGATCGCATGCGCGTTCTGCGCGCGCGCGACGCCGAGCGCGATCAGATCGGACTTCGCGGTATTCAACTGGCTGCGCGCGGTGATCACGTCGCTCGGCGGAATCGTGCCCGCGCGATCCTGCTCGGTGACGACGTCGAGATAGTGCTGATACGCGACGACCGTTTGCTGCAGCAGGTCGATGTTCGCGTCGCTGGTGCGCAGCTCGATGATCGCGGTCGCGAGCGCGACCTGCTCGGAGAGCGTCGCATTCGCGAGCGTCGCTTCGCTCGACTGCGCGGTCGCGGCGTTTTCCTCGACGCTGCGGCGCACCTGGCCCCACAGGTCCGGCGCCCAGCTCACGTTGCCTTCCAGCGAACCCGAATTGACGATGCGCGCCGCCGTACCATTGACGAAGCTTCCCGATGCACTGACCGAACCGCCGCTCGCGCGTTCGCGCGTCGCCGAACCGGTGGCGCCGATGGTCGGAAACAGGGCCGCGTGCGCGGCGCGCACTTCGGCGAGCGCTTGCTGGTAGTTCGCGTAGTCCACGCGCACGGTCTGGTTCGACACCGCGACGAGCGGTTCGAGTTCGTCGATCAACGGATCGTTGAACGCGCTCCACCATGTGCCCTTCGGGCCGGTCGCGTTCGGCTCGGCCTGGGTCCAGCCCGGCAACTCGGAGTAAGTGGCGGCCACGCTCACCTGCGGCCGGTGATAATCCGGGCCGACCATGCAGCCGGCGTTGAACAGCGCCAGCAGCGCGACGGCGAGCGTCGCGATGCTCGGCAACCCGGCGCGAGACCCTGTGATTCGTTCAGTCGCAATCTTCATCGTCATGCCTTCGTATCCGCTTGTCCCGGCTTCGCGTCGCGGTTCCAGCGCAGCCCCGCGGACCATCTGACCAGCCGTGCACGCAGACGGTCGAGATACAGATAAATCACCGGCGTCGTATAGAGCGTAAACATCTGGCTCAGGATCAGCCCGCCCATCACCGTGATACCGAGCGGCTGGCGCAGCGAGCCGCCCTGGCCCATGCCGACCGCGAGCGGCACCGCGCCGAGCACGGCCGCGAATGTCGTCATCATGATCGGCCGCAGACGGATCAGCGCGGCCGCGTGGATCGCGTCGCGCGCGGGCATCTGTTGCTGGCGCTGCAACTGGATCGCGACGTCGACCATCATGATGCCGTTCTTCTTGACGATACCGATCAGCAGGATGATGCCGATCATCGCGATCACCGAGAACGGCGTGCCGAAGATCAGCAGCGCGAGCGTCGCGCCGATGCCCGCGGATGGCAGTGTCGACAGAATCGTCAGCGGGTGGATCGAGCTCTCGTACAGCACGCCGAGCACGATGTAGACGACGCCGAGCGCCGCGAGAATCAGCAGCGGCACCACGCCCATCGACTGCGAATAGGCCGCCGCCGCGCCCGCGAACGAGCCGTGGATGCTCGCGGGCATGCCGATCTCGCGGATCGCTTCGTTGATCGCCGCGCCCGCCTGACTCAGCGACCCGCCGGCCGGCAGGTTGAACGAGATCGTCGCGGCGACGAGCCCGCTCTGGTGGTTCACCTGCGTCGACGTATGGCTGTTCCTATACGTCGTCAGCACCGACAGCGGCACCATCGTTTCGGCAGCCGTGCTGTCCGCGCTACCGGTCGAACTGCCGCCCTTGCTGTTGGCGATGCTGTTGTTGGTCGCGTTCGACTGCGCGTCCGAGTTGCGCGAGTTCGTGTTCGACGACGTGCCGGTCGTGGTCGCGGTAGTCGTCGCCGATACCGTGCCGTGCGGCATCTGTGTCGCGGCCGTGCCGGTCGGATTGCCGGCGGACGTGCTCAGATAGATCCGGTTCAGCGTCTCTGGATACTGCCAGTACTCTGGCGCGACCTCCATCACGACGAAGTACTGGTTCAGCGGGTTGTAGATCGTCGACACGGTGCGCTGGCCGAACGCGTCGTACAGGACGTTGTCGATCTGATTCGGCGCAAAACCGTAGCGCGCGGCGGTCGCGCGATTGATCGTCAGGTAGGTCTGCAGGCCGTTCTGCTGCAAGTCGGAGTTCACGTCGAGCAGCCGCCCGCGCTCCTTCGACAACGCGGCGACGAGCTTCGGCGTCCACGCAAACAGCGCGGCGGAATCGTCGCTCGTCAGCGTGTACTGGTACTCGGCAGCCGATTGCCGCCCGCCGATGCGCAAATCCTGCTGCGCCTGCAGAAAGAGCCGCGCGCCCGACACTTCGTCGAGCTTCGGCCGCAGCCGGTTGACGACCTGGGTGGCCGTTGCGTGCCGCTGCGACAGCGGCTTCAGCTCGATGAACACATTGGCGGTATTGAGCGCGCGCCCGCCGGTAAAGCCCGCGACGGACTGCACCGCCGGATCCCTTTGCACGATCGACTGCAACTGCGCGAGCTTCTTCTGCATCGCCGTGAACGAAATGCTCTGGTCGGCGATGATCTGCCCGATCACGATGCCGGTGTCCTGCTCGGGGAAGAAGGTGGCAGGCACGAGTTTGAGCATGAACACGTTGCCGACCAGCAGCGCGAACAGCAGCAGGATCACCAGCAGCGAATGATCGAGCACGGCCGTCAGCGAGCGCGCGTAGACGTCCTTGAAGCGATCGAACTGCCGCTCGATCCACCGCGCCCAACGCGCTTTCGAATGACCGGCGTTGTCGCGGCTCAGCACGTACGCGCACATCGCGGGCGTCACCGTCAACGAGATCACCAGCGAAATCAGGATCGCGATCGACAGCGTGATCGCGAACTCATGGAACATCAGTCCGACGATGCCCGGAAACAGGATGATCGGCAGAAACACCGCGATCAGCGACAGGCTCATCGAGATCACCGTGAAGCCGACCTCGCCCGCGCCCTTCAGCGCGGCCTCTTTCGGACTCAACCCCTGCTCCATGTACCGCACGACGTTTTCGAGCACGACGACCGCGTCGTCGACGACGAAGCCGGTGCCGATGGTCAGCGCCATCAGCGACAGATTGTCGATGCTATAGCCGAGCAGATACATCGGCCCAAAGGTACCGACGATCGACAGCGGCAACGCGACCGCCGGCACCAGCGTCGCGCGCGGCGACTGCAGGAAGATGAACACGACGCCGACCACCAGCAGCACCGCGATGAACAGCGTGCGCTCGGTATCGCTGACCGACGAGGTGACCGACTGCGAGCGATCGATCGCGACATCCACGTGCACGCTGCTCGGCAACGTCGCCTCGATCGCCGGCAGCACGTTGCGTATCTGCCGCACGGTGCTGACCACGTTGCTGCCCGGCATCGGATAGACGATCACGAGAATCGCCGACTTGCCGTTGAAGAGCCCCGCGTTGCGGATGTTTTCGTTCGAGTCGCGCACCTGGGCGACGTCGCGCAACTGCACCGGCGCGCCGTCGCGATACGCGACCACCAGATCGCGATACGGCGCCGCGTGCGTGATCTGATCGTTCGACGTGACCACGTAGCGCTGATCGCCGACGTCGATATGCCCCTTCGCGCTGTCGGCATTGGCCGCGCTGATCGCCGCGCGCACGTCTTCCATGCCGATCCCGTAGCTATTGAGCTTGCCCGGCTGCAACTCGACACGCACGCTCGGCAACGCGCCGCCGCCGAGCGTGATCTGGCCGACGCCCTGCACCTGCGACAGCTGCTGCTGGATCACCGAATCGGCGGAGTCGTAGAGCTGCGCTTTGGTCAGCGTGTCCGACGTCAGCGACAGCACCGTGATCGGCGCGTCGGCCGGGTTGTACTGGCGGTAGCTCGGATTGCTGCGCAAGGTGGTGGGCAGATCGGCGCGCGCGGCCTGGATCGCCGCCTCGACGTCGCGCGCGGCGCCATTGATGTCGCGCTTCAGACCGAACTCGACGATGATCATCGACGAGCCCGCGTAGCTGATCGAGGTCAGCTCCGCGACGTCGGCGATCGTCGCGAGCCGCCGCTCGAGCGGCTCGGCCACCGTCGACGCCATGATGTTCGGGCTCGCGCCGGCCATGTTGGCCTGCACGACGATCACCGGAAATGCGATGTTCGGCAGCGGCGCGACCGGCATGCGGAAATACGCGAGCATGCCGGAGATCAGGATCGCGATCGCGAGCAGCGTCGTCGCGACCGGCCGCCGGATGAAGATCGCCGGGATGTTCACCGCGAGCCCTCCGCGCCGCCTTCCGGCGGGCGCCCGCCCGGCTCGTCGCCGCCGTTGCGCTTGGCGCGCTCGGCGCGCCAGCGGTTCACGCGCGTGGCCATACGGTCGAAGAACAGATAGATCACCGGCGTCGTGAACAGCGTCAGCACCTGGCTCAGCGTCAGGCCGCCGATGATCGCGAGACCGAGCGGCCGGCGCAGTTCCGAACCGGTGCCGGTGCCGAGCAGCATCGGCAGTGCGCCGAGCATCGCGGCGAGCGTCGTCATCAGGATCGGCCGGAAACGCAGCAGCGACGCCTCGAAAATCGCATCACGCGGCGCCTTGCCATGATTGCGTTCGGCATCGAGCGCGAAGTCGACCATCATGATCGCGTTCTTCTTGACGATGCCGATCAGGAGCACGATGCCGATGATGCCGATCACGTCGAGATCCATACCGGCGAGCATCAGCGAGAGCAGCGCGCCGATACCGGCCGACGGCAGCGTCGACAGGATCGTGACCGGATGGATGAAGCTCTCGTACAGCACGCCGAGCACGATATACACGGCAACGAGCGCCGCGATCAGCAGATAGACCTCGCTGGACAGCGAATCCTCGAACGCCGCGGTCGCGCCTTGCAGCGACGACGTGATCGACGGCGGCAGGTCGATCGCCTGCTCGGCCTGGTGAATCTCCTTGACCGCGGTGCTCAGCGATGCGCCCTTCGCGAGATTGAACGACACCGTCACCGACGGAAACTGCGCGAGATGGCTGATCACGAGCGGCGCCTTCGCAATCTGGATCTTCGCGATGCCGGAAAGCGGCACCTGACCCGTGCTGCTGGTCTGGCTCGGCAGATAGAGATTGCCGATCGACTGCACGGTCGGCATCGTTTCAGGCTTCGCGACCAGAATCACGCGGTACTGGGCCGATTGCTCGAAGATCGTCGACACGATGCGCTGGCCGAGCGCGTCGTACAACGCGTTGTCGATCGTCGCGGGCGTGATGCCGAAGCGCGCGGCCAGTTGCCGGTTCACTTCGACGTTCACGCTGAGGCCGTCGCTGTTCAGATCGCTCTGCACGTCCGACAGCGACGGAATCTGCTTCAGGCGCGCGACGAGTTCCGGCACGTACTTCTGGAACGCCTGCTGGCTCGGTCCGCGCAACACGAAGCTGTACTGGTTCGGCGACACTGTCGTGTCGAGCGTCAGGTCCTGCTCGGGCTGCATGAAGAGCTTCACGCCCGGCACGTGCGCGACTTCCTGCGCGAGCCGTCGTGCGATTTCCTGGGCGTTGTCCGAGCGCTGGTCGCGCTCGCGCAGATTGATCAGGAAGCGACCGTTGTTCAGCGTCGCATTCGTGCCGTCGATCCCGACGTACGACGTCAGCGATACCACGTCCGGGTCTTTCAGGATCGCATCGGCGAGCGCGCTCTGGCGCTGCACCATCGCCGCGTACGACACCGAGTTGTCGGCGACGCTGATGCCCTGGATCACGCCGACGTCCTGCACCGGAAACAGTCCCTTCGGAATCACCACATACAGGATGCCGGTCAGCACCACGGTGGCGATCGCGACCATCAGCGTCAGCGTCTGATGATCGAGCACCCAGCGCAGGCCGCGCTCGTAGGCGGCGAGCGTCTTGTCGAACAGGCCCTCGCTGATGCGCTCGAAGCGGCTCGGATGGCGCTCGGCCTGCGCGCGCAGCATCCGCGCGCACAGCATCGGCACCACCGTCAGCGACACGACCGCCGAAATCACGATCGTGACCGCGAGCGTCACCGCGAACTCGCTGAACAGCCGCCCGATCACGCCGCCCATGAACAACAGCGGAATCAGCACCGCGATCAGCGAAACAGTCAGCGACAGGATCGTGAAGCCGATCTGCCCGGCGCCTTCGAGGGCGGCTTCGAGCGGCGACATGCCCTCTTCGAGATAGCGCACGATGTTCTCGATCATCACGATCGAGTCGTCGACCACGAAGCCGGTCGCGATGATCAACGCCATCAGCGACAGGTTGTCGATCGAGTAGTTGAGCTGGTACATCACCGCGAGCGTGCCGATCAGCGAGACCGGCACCGAGATGCTCGGAATCAGCGTGGCGGGCACGTTGCGCAGGAACACGAAGATCACCGCGACGACCAGCACGATCGCGAGAATCAGTTCGAACGCGGCGTCCCCGACCGACGCGCGGATCACGCCGGTGCTGTCCGACACCACGGTCACTTTCATGCCGGCCGGCAACGTCGATTCGAGCTGCGGCAGCTCCTTCATGATCTGGTTGACCGTCTGGATCACGTTCGCGCCCGGCTGGCGCTGCACGTTCAGCACGATTGCGGGCGAGCCGTTGTACCAGGCACCGCGCTCGACGTCCTGGGCGGCCTGGCTCACGCGCGCGACGTCGCGCATGAATACGGGCGAGCCGTTCTGGTAGGCGATTACGGTGTCGAGGTAGTCCTTCGGATCGGTGATCTGATCATTGCCGTTGATCGTGTAGTCGAGATCGGGGCCGTCGAAATTGCCCTTCGGCTGGCTCACGTTCACATAGCTCAGCAGCGTGCGCAGATCGTCGATGTTCAGACCGTAGGCGGCGAGCTTGTGCGGGTCGGCTTCGACGCGGATCGCGGGCACGTTGCCGCCGCTCGTCGTCACGACGCCGACGCCCGCCACTTCCGAGATCTTCGTGCCGAGGCGGTTGTTCGCGACGTCCTCCAGTTGCGTCAGCGACATCGACTTCGAGGTGACCGCGAGCGTCAGAATGGGCTGGTCGGCAGGATTGACCTTTGCGTAGGTCGGCGGTGCCGGCAAGCCCGACGGCAGATAGCTGTTCGCCGCGTTGATCGCCTGCTGCACGTTCTGCTCGGCGATGTCGAGGTTCAGCGACAGATCGAACTGCAGCGTGATCACCGACGCCCCGTCCGAACTGTACGAGGTCATCTGCTGCAGGCCCGGAATCTCGCCGAGCTGCACCTCGAGCGGCGCGGTCACGGTGGTCGCCATCACGGTCGGGCTCGCGCCCGGATAAAAGGTCTGCACCTGAATCGTCGGATAGTCGACGTTCGGCAGCGACGATACCGGCAGCACGCGCATCGCGATCAGACCGACGAGCACGAGCGCGATCATCAACAGCAGCGTCGCGACCGGGCGAAGAATGAACAGGCGGGAAATGTTCATCGGCGCGGGGGTCCGTTACGACGAGGCGGCTTCGGACGCGGCCGGCGCAGGCGATGCCGGCGCGCTCGACGCCGGCGCGGCTTCGGACGCGGCGGCGGGCGCCTTCGGGCCGACGGCGGACGCGCCGCTCGCCGCTGCGGCGGACTTCGGATGCGCCGGCTGGATCTTCGCGCCGTCGTTCAGACGATCCGTGCCGTCCGTCACGACCTGGTTGCCGGCCGCGAGTCCCGACACGATCACCGTGTTCTTGCCGTCGCTAGGCCCGAGCTTGACCTTGTGCACGGACACCGTGCTGTCCGGATTGACCAGATAGACGAAGTCGCCCGGCGCGCCGGACTGTACCGCGGCGGTCGGCACGAGAACCGCGTTCTGCATCGTGTCGACGAGCAGCTTCACGTTGACGAACTCGTTCGGGAACAGCGTTTCGTCGTCGTTCGCGAAGGTCGCGCGCAAGGTGACGGTGCCGGTCGCGGTCGCCATCTGGTTGCTGACCGCGTACAGCGTGCCGGTCGCGATCTCGCGCGAGTTATCGCTCGAATACGCGGTGACCGGCAGCTTCGCGCCGGTGGCGAGACGCTGCACGATCGACGCGAGCGAATCCTGCGGCACCGTGAACTGCACCGTGGTCGGCTTCACGGTCGTGATGACGACGATGCCCGTCGACGACGACGCGGTCACGTAGTTGCCCGGATCGACGAGCCGCAAGCCGACCTTGCCCGCGATCGGCGCGGTGATGCGGCAATAGGCGAGGTCGAGATCGAATTGGGCGATGTTGGCGAGGTCGACCTTCACCGCCGCTTCGTCCTGCTGCACGAGGAATTGCTGATCCGCGAAGGTTTGCTGCGCGATCGACTTGTGTTCGTTCAGCTGCGTATAGCGCTCGAGATCGGCGCGCGCCTGCGCGAGCGACGCGCGGTCTTTCGCGAGCGTCGCTTCCGCCTGCTGCTTGCTGATCTGATACTGGCGCGGATCGATCTGCGCGAGGAACTGGCCCTTTTGCACCTCCTGGCCTTCGTGATAGCCGACTTCGGTCAGATAGCCGCTCAGCTGCGGCAGCACGGTCACGGTTGCAGTCGGCGTGACCGTGCCGAGCTCGCTCAGCGTGACCGGCATCGAACCGAGCGTCGCCTGCGCGACGGTGACGACCATCGCCGCGTTCTCGCGCACCGGCTTCTTGCGCGTCAGCAGATGAACCGCGACGAGCGCGACCAGCACGAGCACGACAACCGCGAAGATGATGAGCCCGCGTCGGGAGCGCTTTGGCGGCGGGGACACGGTTTCGCTCATGTTGATCTCCGGGAACGGATTTTGGTGCTGATACTCGGTTGGAAGCTCGTCCGCCGACGGGACTGCGCAAAAGTGCCATGGTTCCCGCGCGTTGTCATCAGTCGAAGGCCTCCGGACGTGTTGTCATGAAGATGTAAGGAAGTGGGGCAAGGGCTTGAATACGGGCATGCGTGAATGTAACCGGCTTGCGCCGGCCTTGAGTTACAGGGGTGCAACATGTTGGCCGGTGAAAGAGTCAGGGGCATCGGTCGGGCGGCACGTGGGGGCGGACACCCGCATGGGCCGAGTTATGGGCGCGGCGGGACATCGCAATATGCGGTAACAGACGACAGCCAACTGACAACCGGGCCGTGCGTCCAGAGTCGTCACAATCGTCCGCTATCATCGCGAGCCAGCGTCGCGCGCGCCGCGACTATCACGACACCCCACAACCTCGCGCCGATGTCCATCACCGTCAATTTCCCAGCCGAAGTCCGCGACTGGATCGCCGCCAACCTTTCGCGCGGCGTCGCGCCCCAAGCGATCGTCAACGAACTGGTGAGCCGCGACAACGCGGCCGAGCTCGCGTCGGCGATGGTCGATGCGGTCGCATCGGCGTTCCTGTACGGTATGGCGTTGCCCGGCGACAAGCTCGAAGTCGGCAGCGCGCCGCTCAGCTACCAGCCCGAGCCGCTGCGCGTGCCCGACGGTCCGCTGATCCAACTCGGCGAGCGCAAGGTGCGCGTGCTGTCGCGGCTGCAACGACCGGCCGCCGTGCACATCGCCAATTTCCTGAGTGCCGATGAATGCGAGCAGTTGATCGCGCTCGCACAGCCGCGGCTCGACCGGTCGGCCGTCGTCGATCCAGTGACCGGCCGCGATGTGATCGCCGGTCATCGCAGCAGTCACGGGATGTTTTTCCGTTTGGGCGAGACGCCGTTGATCTCGCGCATCGAGGCGCGCATCGCGGAACTCACGGCAACCCCGGTCGAGAATGGCGAAGGCCTGCAAATGCTGCACTATGAGGAAGGCGCGGAGTCGACGCCGCACGTCGACTATCTGATGACGAGCAACGAAGCGAATCGCGAGTCGATCGCGCGCAGCGGCCAGCGCATGGGCACGCTGCTGATGTATCTGAAAGATGTCGAAGGCGGCGGTGAGACGGTGTTTCCGCAGATTGGCTGGTCGGTCGCGCCGCAGCGCGGGCATGCGCTCTATTTCGAATATGGGAACCGCTTTGGGCTGTGCGATCCGAGTTCGCTGCATGCGAGCACGCCGCTACGTTCGGGAGACAAGTGGGTGGCTACCAAGTGGATTCGGACGCGGCGCTTCGCGCCTCGCGTTCAGGCTTGAGAAGTCAGGCCTGAAAGGCAACGCTTGTCGAGATGAAAAGGGCGTGCTGATTGTCCGCGAGCGTGGAAAAACATTCGAACGACTCGCGCGAGCCGTTGTCAGCTTCGCGCTGCTAGCCGAGGCGGGTTGCAGCGCGAAGCCAGTGCGAGTAGTGACGCGTCAGACGCCGCGCCCTCGAAGCAAGGTCATCAGAACTGCTCGATCCACGTGGCGAGGCGATCGGCGGCGAACTCGCTACCGCGCTGCGCCGGCCGGAACGCGATTGCATCGCCTTCACTGGCCGGCTGCAGTGCAACGTCATTGCCGTCGAGCCACAGAAGGCTCGCCAGCCATACCGCGTGCCCGCCCGACACCGCGTTGTTGCCCGGCTCCGCGAGAAACTCCGCGAGTGTGGCCGGCTGGTCGCACACGAGACCATCGCCTTCGCGGCGCACATTGATGCCTGCCTCGGAAAATACCCCGGCCAGCGTCGTCAGTGCGTCGCTCGCAGTCACGCTCGCGCTGCCGTGACGGCTGCGCAGCGTGGCGAGGTGCGCGGCCACCGTATGACCGAACGCGCCGCTGCGGGCACTCTCGGCCGCGATCAGATCGGAGTAGTCCTGCAGCAGCCAGTCCGGTTCGGAGTTCGGCACGTCGGCGAGTACCGCTGCGGCGAGATACGTCTCGACCGGCTGAAAGCGCTCGGGCCCGATCAGCGTGGCCGACAGCGAACGCAACAGACCGATGCGGGTGGCGACCACCTGCTTTTGCAGCACGCCCAGCTTCTCGCGCACCAGCGTGTCGCGCTCCTTGCGCAGCTCGGCCAGCTCGAGCGCCTGCTTCAGCTCCATGCGCAGCGCCGTGATGTCCCAAGGCTTCTTGATGTAGCGATGGATGTGACCGAGGTTGACGGCCGCGACGGTCTGATCGATTTCCGAATACGCGGTGGTCAGAATCCGCACGACATGCGGAAAGCGCTCGCTCGCATAGCGCAGCAGCTCGTTGCCGAACTCGCCCGGCATACGCTGGTCGGAGACCAGCACCCCCACCCTGTCGCCGTGCTCGTCGAGCAGCGCCTTGCCCTCTTCCACCGAGCCGCCAGTCAGGACCGGCGCCAGGCTTCCGATGGCACGCTGGAAGTACTTTACGGCGGTAGCTTCGTCATCGACGAAGATGATCGCCGGCGCCAATTCCTCTGTGGCTTTTGCTTCGTTCATCAACAACTCCTGTGCGTTTGACCTTTGATATGGGGGAAATCCAGCACTACGGTGGTGCCTCCCCACGACGTGGACTCGATCCTGAGTCCGCCGCCACAGGACTGCATGACACGGTTGCATAGAATCAGGCCCAAGCCGTTCCCCCCGGATTTCGCGTGCGTTGTAATTGGGTCCGTCAACAGGCGGTCTTTGATCTCGGGCGGAATTCCCGGCCCGTTGTCGCAGATGCCGATGCTCGGGTGGGGTTCCGTTGTCACGGTAAAGCGCACCGACGGCGACGACACATCCGCGAGCGCGCGCAACGCGTTGGACAACAGCGACGACAGCACGAGCGCCACGCAATTCGGTTGCGTGAGCACGGCAAAGTCGCTGTCGACGTCGACCTGCACCCACGAGCGCTGCGCGGTCGTAAACGGATACGTATCGAGCAACGCCGAGATCAGCCCATGCGCGGTACTCTCGATGCGCGCCTCGTCGCCCTCCAGTTGCCGGCGCCGCCCGTTGTGGACCGAGCGCCAGAAGGACGACACCACCGCCATGCAGTACTGCGCGCTCTCGCGCATCGATTTCGCGGCGCCGAGAATTTCGCCTTCCGCATCGCGCTCCGCGTCGATGCGGTCTTCGATGCTGTGCGCGTTCAACGCGATCGCCGCGAGCGGCGTGTTCAGTTCGTGCGCGATGAACGCCAGGGTTTCGTCGATGGCGATCAGGCGCTGATTCTGCATCGCGCGTTCGTGGTAACGATCGAACGCAAGTTGCAGCGTATCGCGCACTGCCGCCGGCTTCAGCGGCTTTTCGAGGATGCGGAACACCTCGCCGGTGTTGACCGTCCGCAATAACATCTCGACGTCTGCATAAGCAGTGACCAGAATCCGCACGATGTGCGGATATTCCAGCGCCACCTGGCGCAGCAGTTCGCCACCGTCACGCCCCGGCATGCGGAAGTCCGTGACCAGCACCGCGATGCGGGCGTGGTCCTGCTCGAGGATAGCGATCGCCTCATCGCTGCTCGTAGCGAGCAGGACCTCATAATCGGCACCTACGGTGCGCGCGAAATATTTGCAGGCCAACTCTTCGTCATCGACGTAGAGAAGAGTGGGCTGTGTCTGTCGGATGTCATTCATGGCGTTTCTCAGGGTGCGGGCGACAGATCGAAACTGAATGACGCCCAACTGCCCTGCTCGCTCTCAGCAAACAGCAGGCCGCCATGACGCTCGATCACCGCATAGCTGATCGACAGCCCGAGGCCCAGGCCTTGCCCCACTTCGCGGGTGGTAAAAAATGGCTCGAACACGCGCGCGATATGCTCCGGAGCGATGCCCGGCCCGTTGTCTTTTACCGTCACATGCAGGCGGTCTTCGGTCCATCTTACGTTGACGTGAATTGCCGGCGCGGGCGTGCCCGCCTTGCGCATCGCCAGCACCGCATTCGACAGCAGGTTGATCAGCACGCCGATGATGGCCGCCTCGTCGCCCTGCACCAGCGTATCCGCGGGCAGCTCGCGCGTGACGGTGACGCCGCGCAATTCATGCCCGACGAGCCGGATCGCCGAATCGAGCGCCTTTTCGAACAGGAACGGCGTGCCCAGCTCCGCCTCGGCGCCGGGCTTGCGATACGCGAACGTCTTCAGGTCCGACACGATGTGCTGGATCCGCTGCATGCCCTGCCGCGCATCGACCAGACATTCCTGCAGCGTCGGCTCCTTCTTCGAGATCGGCTCTTCCAGCGCAACCTCGATTGCCATCAGACAGAAGTTCACCGGGTTGTTCACTTCGTGCAGCAGGCCGGCCGCGAGCGTACCGATCGCCGCCATTTTTTCCTGCTGCAGCAGTTGGCCCTTGATGTCGAGCAACTGCCGATTGATCACTTCGAGTTCGGCGTTCTTCGCGGAGACCTCGCGCGTTTTTCTCGGACACCTCGGCCTTCAGGCGAAACAGCATGAAGCGCACGCGTTCGTTGAAAAACGTGTAGACGGCACTTGCCGCAGCGGCGAACAGAAGGAGCAGAACATTGACGGTCATCGTGCCGAGCGGCACGCCGTCATGCGGAGGCAACAGGCAGGCCAGCAGATACAGAAAGCAGGACAGCACGCCGAACACGAGGTTTTGCCAAAGGCCGAATGGCAACGCAATGCCGGACGCGAAGATGGCCAGATTCAGGCCCATGTAGTAAGGCGACAGAACACCATCGGTGCGCCAGATCATCCATGAAATCATCGCCTGCGGCAGCAGCAGCCAGGACAGCGTCAGCCATGGAGTAAGCCGCCGCCCCATGCTGGTGTCGAGCAAGGCGATGACACCGCCGATCATCAACGACACGAGCAGGCGCGCGAGCGCGAACGACGTCTGATACTGCGGATACTGCGCGTAATCCAGCCCCACGCCGAGCAGCACGAGCGCAATCGCCGTGCACGCGCCGCCCCGGCTGAACGTGACGCGAAAGTCGGCCAGCTCGGTTTGATAGCCGCTTTGCAAGGGACTGGTAGTCATGGACAGGGATGTCGACACGGTTTCAGAGGATCGTGGCTTCCGCGAACACATTCACCCCGGTCACGTCGACGTAGAGCTTCTGGTCAGTGGAGTTGGCGGGAAGCAGCGAGCTCATGCCGCTCTCGTTCCGATAGATCAGATACCACTCGAGCAGATGCTCCATCCCGTACTTCTCCGGATTCGCCGAATGGACGTTGGTGACCAGCAACTGGCCGCCAGCTCGCGTGCGAGCGGCGAAGTAACTCAGGAGACGCGCGCAGACCTTGTCCGACAGATAGTCGAACAGACCCGCGCAGTACACCGCGTCGAATTCGCGCGCGGAGGGGTCCGTTGAAATTTTACGCTTGAGCAGATCGTGCACCGACTGATGCACCATTTGCACCGAGGCTTTATGGCCCGCGGCATTCGCCGAGCTTTCGATCGCGTCCTTCGTAAACGCCAGCGTTTCCTCGCTGAAGTCGACCAGCTCGAACGACAGCAGCTCCGGATGCGGATATTCGCGCACGAAGCGCTGGATCTCGAAAGCGGGCCCGCAGCCAACGTTGAGAATGCGGAACGGCCTGCCGGCAGCGCGCGCCGCTTCGGCCTGACGCGTCAGAAAGTCGATCAGCAGCGTGATGCGGTTGCGGTGCGCGGTCGCGACCGCCGCTTGCAGGAACGCAGTATTGACGATCTGGAAGTATGTGGTCGGACCTTGCTGCGGATCGCTGAGGATCTGGTTGACCATCTCGTAGTCGCCGGCATAGCCGAGCGGCTTGGTGAACGTGCGGTAGACGAATGGCGCGCGCAGCAGCAACGGATGCAGTGCCGCTTGTGCATACGTGCGATGCACGGGTGCGGTCTCGGCTTCGACGCGCTCGGCCTCTTCCTCCAGGCGGTCGAGGAAGAACTTGATCTTGAGCATGATCGGCGTGGCGAGCTCGTAGAACAGGTCCTCGCGCAGCCTGCCTTCTTCGGTCTTCGGCAAGCTCTCGGTCAGGTCGACCTGCTCGACCCAGCGCGACACTTCCGACAGGAATGCGCGCATCTCGTTCACGACGATCTGATAGTCGCGCCGGATATTGAAACGCGCGTCCCAGTCGCTAATAAAGAGTTCTGCTTCCCGGCCGACCGACTTCGCTTCATTGGGCAGAACGCTAAGCTCGCGCCATTCGTCGATGAGTGCCAGCGAAACCACCGCGGTCAGACCGGTGTTCACCAGACTCACCACCACCGCCTTGCCGAGATAGGCATTCTTGGTGCCCATGCGCACGCTCAGCTCGCTTAACACCTCGCTGACCTGCACGATGGAATAGGGGTTATAGACCTCCATGACCAAAGACTTTCTCTGGAGGTTGATGATCGTCCCACGCACGTGCTCGCGCTGCGAGTTGCGGAAGCTGATCACCGGGTCGATTTGCGTTTGAGAGTACACGGTATTAGTACCTGAGGAATCCGGGAACGCAGCAGGGTGTTGGAGAAGTCCAGTGAATGGCTGCCGCATGCACGACACCAGCGACAGGTCGTGGACGCGTTTCAAACCACAGTTGAGCTGGAAACACCAAAGCCCCTTGCCAGAATGGCTCCAGCGGGTTGCAGTGTAACATCAACACATTCAATTCTGACTGAGGTCAAATTCAGGATGAAAAGTATACGCAAGGTTTTCTTGCGAGCATGTACGTGCTGTAGAAAGCCGTTTTTGCAAAGAACCATTTGAAACGAGTTGGCGAGCGCGCGGGTGCAATCGCCGACAATTCGTTTCTCGACAAAGACTTGCAATCGCATTGCCACGATGGCGGCACGATCCGCTATTGAGCGGGTGCGTTGCTTGTGCCTTTCTGATCTATGCCCTTTGGATATGCCCCGTGCATTCGCCGAATAAGCGTTTTTTTTTTTAACGCAATTCGCGTCCGGCGCGGCAGACGTTTTTCTTTTAGAGTTCGGCGCGAGTACCGTCGACATCGAGCGGCTCGCGCACTCGTTGACTCATTCGTGCAAGGCCAAGCCTTTCACGGCCTTGTCGACGGCTTTCTTCGGTCCGTGCAGTGCGAGACCGACGAGGTCGAGATTCGCCGCGTCCTCGGCGCGAAAGACTGCGCGATTCGCCGCGTCATGTCCTGTCGAAAACATCGCGTGCACATACGGCACGATTCGGAGCTCGCGCGACAGCGCCTGCCGATGCGCGCCCTGCAGACCGAACCGGTCGGCGGCGAACACCATCATCGGCTGGCCGAGCATGCGGCCGTAGCGGTGCCCGGCGGCATCCTCGTAGGGTTCGCCCAGCGCATCGGGCGCCGCGGCCGCGACACCGGTCGCGAGAAACGCGATCACATTGAGCTTCTGCCAGACCGCGAGATCGCTGCGCACGATCAGCGCCACTTTGGTATCGAACATGATGACTCCTCGTTGAGCCGCTCATGATCGACGATGCCGCGCGATCAGTCTGGAACGTTTGTGCACATCTGCCGGTACGCCGCCGGCGTCATGCGGTACGCCCGACGAAACCAGCGGCCGAGATGGCTCTGATCCGCGAAGCCGACTTCGGCGGCGACCTGCGCGGGCGTGCGGCCGGTCGCGAGCAGGCGCCGCGCGGCGCGCAGGCGCAAGCGCACCAGATACGCGTGCGGCGAGGTGCCGAACGCGCGCTGAAACAGACGCGTCAACCTGAACCGGTCGATGCCGGCAACTTCGGCGAGTTCGTCGAGCCCGAGATTGCCGTCCATGTGTTCGTGCAACAGATCGCGCACCCGCGTGATCGCAGGTGACGCAGCGAGGTCGCCGCTCAGCGGTGCATCGCGCAGCTGGGCGCCGAGTTGCAGCAGCAGACGATCGAGCGTCTGGTCGCGCGCGAGCCGGCCCTCGTTGCCGTAAATCGCGGCGAAGGCCCGGCCGATCACATCGACGAGCGCGCGGTCGTCGACCAGCGTACGGCCGAACGCCGCCTCGACGCCGGCCAGTCCCGGCAGATCGAGCCGCCGCGCCGCGCGCTCGACCCAGGCTTGCGGCAGATACAGCATCGCGTAGGTGAAGCCGGCCGCCTCTGGCGCGTGACCGTCGTGCAGCGCGCCGGGCTCGATCAGGATCGCGCGGCCCGGCACGCTCGTGTGCAACGACCGATGACACTGGAAGCGTTGCACGCCCTGCTCGGTATAGCCGATCAACATGTCGTCGTGATCGTGCGGATCGTAGGCGTGGCCGCCGAAATGCGCGCGCAGGCTCTCGATGCCGGTTTCGGCATCGCGGCGGGCGATTAGCCAGTTGGCGGGACTAAGTGGAGTGGGCATGGTTTGGAGCTGGCGGGCAGCGGGCGATGCGGCCAGCGGATAGTGTACGGCAGCGGGGGAATCGGGTTGGGCCAACGCCCCCGCCGGCGAAACGTCCTGACGATGTCAGTGCAACTCACCCCGCTCGTCGCCGACCAGAACGACGATGACAACGACCGTTCCTGTCGACGAAGGCAATCAGGGTCGCGGCTTCTTCGAACGCGGCGGCCGTGCGTTGACGAACGGGTTATAGCCGCGCGAACTCGCCGGCCGATCCTGTTCGGTCGCGCGGCGGCGCTTGCTGGATCGTCCGTCGCCCGACAATTGCGCAAGCAGTTCTTGCGATTCGGACTCCGACTCCACTTCCGTTTCATCCACGGGCGGCGCGGTTTTTTTGCGTCGCGCGGTTTTTGGCTGCGCTGCTTTCTCGTCCGTATCCGACGCGACGCCCGCGATGTGTTCGATCACGGTCATGAACGATGCCGATGCCGATCGGACAGGTTGTCCCGGCAGCATCGTCAGCGCGACGATTTCGTGCAGTGAACGACCGTCCACGGAGCGGCCCTGCACCGTGTCATGCCAGTCGACATCCGCTTGCGCGAAGGCGCCGATCACACGTTCGAGCACTGCCGGCGACAGGACGCCGCCGTCGTATAAGCGGATGACGACGCTTTCGAACATCTGGAGCGGGGCGATACCCGTTGTTTTCGGCGCCACGTTTTGTCGTCCGGTTGGTTTCTCTTCCAGTATCAGCCAGCAAATCACATGCCGATGCGGAGAGTAACTCATCGTGATCGCCGAATATGGCATGCACGAGGCGTGAATCATGCTCGCATGCAGTGACGCCCGCTTGCGCAAGCCGGGCGTCGCCGGTCGAGCCAAATCGACGCGCCGTCGTAGCAAATTAGAGAGAACCATCGATCGAGCCGCGGGACGTCATCACGGCCTTGTCATATGGCGTTGGGAAGATCGCGGCGCCATCCAGGCCCGCGACGTCGAGCGGTCTTGAGTCTTGCGGCACAGAAGGCACAGAAAAAAACGACGACCGACAACCCACACGACCCAACGACCATGAAAAGAAGCGCCTCGACACTCGCCGGTTTGGGAGTCATGCTTTCGCTCGCCGCTTGCGGCCCCGACAATGTCAGCTCGCCCGCCACCGGCTCGAGCCGGCGATATTGGTCTACGCGAGCAGCAGTAACGCATCCTCCAGTGACAGCACCGTTGTACGTGAATCGAATGCGGTAGAAAACAGATGCTCGTGGACCACCTGGTCCGGGTCGTAACAGCAATCCTTCACTGTATACAGGCGGAAGTCCGCGTCGCTGGCGTACGCGACCGAGGAGAGCACGACTCCGGTCGACGCGATGCCGACCATGATCAGCGAATCGATACCTTGCCCGGAAAGCTTCGCCTCCAGATCGGTGCCGAAGAACACGCTCGCACGATGCGCGATGACGAGCGGTTCGTTGGCCTGCTGGCCCAACTCTGGCGCGGTCCGGTCTGCGAGGAAGAGGCCAAGACTTTTGATTCCCTGCCCATTCCTGTTCAACGGGCTGACTTCCGGATAGCCCGGACTGAACCTGAGGTTGGCGAAATAGACGCTGACGCCTTTGGCCCGGGCCGCGTCGCATAACCTGCGCGTATTGGCGAGCAACGCGGGCGCGACCGACGGAAAGAGTCCGAGAATGTCGGTCTGGTAGTGCATGACGACAAGCGCGGTTCGCGATGGTGCGATGGCCGGAATCCGTGCACTCGCGCGAGTGCCGCCGAGCCCGTCGTTCGCGATGCCGTCAGAACCTGCGTTGGTTGTCATTACGCCACCTTCATCCGGGTTCCACGTCCTGTTGTCGGAGCGGCCGCTTCGATGCCGTGGAAATCATACTTCATCGCATCGCGCGGGCGATCATCGATTCCGCCTGGACGCATACCCTACTTCAACGGCCCTGCCCGCTTGCTACACTATGTACAAAGGTCGCCGGCGCTCCCGCAAGAGTCATGAACCGCCTGCGACGCAACTTCGCTAAAAAATAGAGGATGAGCATCCAAATGACGCTTTCGACGAGAAAATTTGGTCGTACCGGCTGGAATGTGTCGGAAATCGGTTTTGGGGCATGGGCGATCGGCGGCTCGTGGGGCAGTGTTGCGGAAGATGACGCCAAGGCCGCGCTAAATGCCGCGCTCGATAACGGTGTCACGTTCATCGACACGGCCGATGTCTACGGCGATGGTCGCTCCGAACGGATCATCCGCGACGTGCTGCGGCAACGAGGCGGCGAACGTCCGATTGTCGCCACCAAGCTCGGGCGCCGACTCGACCCGCATGTGACCAGCGGCTATCTGAACAAGCGCGAGCTCGAAGCTTTCATCGACCGGAGTCGCTCGAATCTCGGCGTCGACACGCTCGACCTGGTCCAGCTGCATTGCCCGCCGACGGAGGTTTACTACCGTCCCGAGGTGTTCGACGCAATGGACGACTTCGTCGCCGCGGGCAAGATCCGCTACTACGGCGTGTCGGTCGAAAAGGTGGAAGAGGCGCTGAAGGCGATCGAATATCCGAACGTGGTTTCGGTGCAGATCATCTACAACATGTTCCGTCAGCGTCCATCCGATCTGTTCTTCAGGCAAGCGCAAAAGAAAGACGTTGCGGTCATCGCGCGAGTGCCTCTGGCGAGCGGCATGCTCACGGGCAAGATGTCCGCGGATTCGACTTTTGCGTCAGACGACCATCGTGCATTCAATCGGCATGGCGAGGCGTTCGACGTCGGCGAAACGTTCTCCGGCGTGCCCTACGACGTCGCGTTGCAAGCGGTCGACGAACTGCGCGGCCTCGTACCAGTGAACGCCTCCATGGCGCAGCTGGCTCTGCGCTGGATCCTGATGGAGGATGCCGTCTCCGTCATCATCCCGGGCAGTAAAAACGCGGCCCAGGCGGCGTCGAACGTCTCGGCCGCGAGCCTCGCGCCGCTGTCCGACGAGGCAATGCAACGGGTCCGGGATGTCTATCAGCACCATATCGCGCCGCACGTCCATCAGCGCTGGTAAAGGCAACGCGGTGGCGGCTTCGCGGTGGGCGCATTCGACATGCAGGGAGCACCCGGAATAAATTGTGTTTGCACCTGGACTCTGGAGAACCCCATGACAGACATCGCACTTGCACGCAAAGATGCTTGCCTCGCAGTGGTTCATGCGGTACTGACGGACTTGAGCGACGACAGCAATCTGATCGGCGCGGCTCTACGTGTTGCGGACTACCTCGTAGATGATCTCGAAGGCAAGATCACCGAGACCGACGCCATACTGCTCGCTGTCACCGCGCTAACCAGGGTCAATCGCGCGATTCGCGAGTGGAACGACGTGGACGGCAACGCGATGGACGCGATGAGAGTCGCGGATTTCGTCATCGATGAACAAATAAACGGGTACGACAGCGCGCCACATCAACCGACTTCGTCGGCGGCAAGAATCGAGGCGCGAGCGGCCGCGGTGATCCGGCCGACGGGGTCCCCGGTGCGGCCTGTTCACCACTGAGTTTCGTATCTCACTCCGGGCGCGCCACCGCCGGCCGTTTCAGCGGCTGGATGGTGGCCATCGCAAGCCCCGCTCCGGCGAACGCACACGCGGCGCAGACGAGCGCGACGGCCCGCAGCGCGTCGGTCATCGCATCGGCTTGCGCGCGCGCCACGGATGTCTCGCGCGGCGTATGCGGGGCGCCCGCCGCCCCTCCCGCCTGCTCGACCGGCGCCAGCAATTGCCCGGTCTGGCGCGTATCTTGCGGCACATGCAGTTCGTCGAGGCGCGCCGATAGCGCCGCGTGGTGCGACCACACGAATACGATCCCGAGCACTGCAATCGCCAGCAGACCCGCCACGCGCGCAACGGCGTTATTGATGCCGGACGCCACGCCTGTGCGGTCGCTCGGCACCGCGCCCATCACGGTCGTGGTAAGCGGCGCGACGGTGATCGTCATGCCGAGCCCGAGCACGACGAGCGCAGGGAAGAATTCAGCCCAATAGCTGCCGCGCACGAACGGCAGCGCCAGCAACGTGAACCCGACTCCGGCGACGCCCGGGCCAACGGTCAGCAGCGTGCGCGAACCGAGGCGGCTAGTCAGACCGCCAGTGAAGCGCGATAGCAAACCGATGATGAAAGGCACCGGCAACAGCGCCGCCCCCGCTTCGGTCGCGGTGTAGCCATGCGCGCGGATCAGCGTGAACGGCAGGAAGAAGAACATGCCGCCAAGGCCGAAGTAAAGCAGCAGTGTGACGAGGTTGGCGCCGGTGAAGTCGCGCGAGCGAAACAGATCGAGCGGCACCATCGGGTTGGGGCTACGCGCCTCAATGGTCACGAATGCGGCGAGCATCAGCACGCCGGCGCCGATCGCACAGAATACGAGCGGATGGGCGAAGCCACGCGCCGATGCCTCGGTCAGGCCGAACGTCAGCGCACCGAGGCCCGTGGCCGCGCTCAGTGCGCCGGGCCAGTCGAGCTGTCCAGGCGCATCGGCCCCGTGGCTGTTGGGCACCGCCGATATGGCGAGCGCGATCGTCAGCGCCGCGAGCGGGACGTTCAGGAAGAAGATCGCGCGCCACGACCACGCGTCGACGAGCCAGCCGCCTGCCATCGGCCCCACGGCCGACGTGATCGCGCCGATGCCCGCCCAGGTGCCGATTGCCCGTCCGCGCGCTGCGTCGTCGAACACCGCGCCGATTATCGCGAGACTGCTGGGTACCAGCAGTGACGCGCCGATGCCTTGAACCGCGCGCGCCGCGACCAGCGCAAATGCATTCGGCGCAAACCCGCAAGCGGCCGACGCCAGCGTGAAAAGCGCGACGCCCGCGATGAACACCGTGCGCCGGCCGAGCTTGTCGCCCATCGATCCGCCGACCAGCACGAGGGAGCCGAGAAACAGCAGATACGCGTTGACGACCCACTGCATCGCCGCGACGCTCGCGCCGAGTTCGCTCTGAATGGAGGGCAGCGCGACGTTGACGACGGAGCCATCGATGAACGCCATGCTCGAACCACCGATCGTCGCGGCCAGCGCCAGGCGCTTGCGCGGGCACGGGCGGCCGGTCGTGACGGGCTGCGTGCGGATGACGAGCTCGTCGCACGGGCTCGCCTGCGCGGCGACGATGTGCGCCGTCCTCGGCTTGCTACCAGGATGATCAGGGTCGGCCACGTTCCCTCCCGTGCTGGTCGATGAAGACTTAGAGCCTGTTCGTGCCACCGAGGCTAGTCAACCCCGCAGCGCAACATCGCGGAGCGGGTTTTGCCCATTCGGGGTGTCCCGCGCCGCCGGACGGGACGCCAAGGACTTCGCCGGCGAGCGGTTACAGGCGATAATCGGTTGGAAGCAATCGATCTATAAAAGCGGAGAAGGAATGGACAAGCAAGGTTTCACCACTGGCATCGTTCACGGCGACAGAATTGCAGGCACCGAGCACGGTGCCTTGCGTCAGCCAGTTCATACGTCCGTGCAATATGGTTTCGAGCGCGTCGAGGACCTGATCGGCGTGTTCCAGGGCACGAAGAAAGGCGGCTTCAATTACGCGCGGCAGGGCACGCCCACAACCGCCGCGCTCGAGCGCAAGATCACCAGCCTCGAAGAAGGCGTCGGCACCATCTGCTTCAGCACCGGCATGGCCGGCATCACCGCGACGTTCCTCACGCTGCTGCGCGCGGGCGATCATCTCGTGTCGAGCCGCTACGTGTTCGGCAACACCAACAGTCTGTTCGGCACGTTGCGCGCGCTCGGCATCGAAGTCACGACCGTCGATGCTGGCAACGTCGACGACGTGAAGAACGCAATCCGGCCGAATACGCGCATGGTGTTCGTCGAAACCATCGCGAATCCGGGCACGCAGATTCCCGACCTGCAAGGTATCGGTGACGTGTGCCGTGAGCGCGGCATCGTGTACTTCGTCGATAACACGATTACCTCGCCTGCATTGTTCAAGCCAAAGGCGGTCGGCGCGAGCCTCGTCATCAACTCGCTGACGAAGACTATCGCGGGTCATGGCGCCGCGCTCGGCGGCGCGGTGACGGATACGGGCCTGTTCGACTGGAGCGCGTATCCGAACATCGCCGACGACTATCGGCGCTCGCCGGCGAAGGATCAGGGGCTGCTGCAGATCCGCAAGAAAGGCCTGCGAGACATGGGGGCGGCATTGTCGTCCGAGCAGGCGCACTCGATCGCGATGGGCGCGGAAACGCTCGCCTTGCGCGTGAAGCAAAGTAGCGACAATGCGCTCGCGCTCGCGCAGTTTCTCGAAGGGCACGAAGCGATCGGCAACGTGTTCTATCCTGGCCTGAAGAGCCATCCGCAATACGAGATCGCACAGAAGCTGTTCAAGGGCGCGTCGTGGCTGTTGTCGTTCGAATTACTCAACGCGGATCGCATGGTCGAAGTCGTCAACGCGCTCAAGCTGCCGGTCAAGGCGACCGGTCTCGGCGACACGCGCACGCTGATCATTCCCGTCGCGCCGACGATCTTTTTCGAAGCCGGGCCTGAAACGCGCAAGGCGATGGGCATTTCCGACGGCATGCTGCGGCTGTCCGCGGGCATCGAGGATATCGACGATCTGATTGCGGATTTCGCACAGGCGCTCAAGTTGGCGGCGTAGTTTTTCGGGCCTTCGAAATTTTGAGCGAGGCTGGTGCGCCGGCCTCGCTTATTTAGTTCCTGGCAGTGCAATCGGACGTCGGGTATCAGTTGAAAGTCTGGGTTACTTCCTGCGCCGCTGATACATGAGCTTCACGATATCGGTCGTCGGCCCGCTGGTCATGAGGCGACGGATGTCGTCCATGTGAACCCAGCGACACCTGGATATTTCGTTACTCGGGCGAGCTTTGGCCCGATTCGGGATTTCGCAGGAAAACACGTGATGGTGCTTCTGCTTGCCACGGAAGTCGAAGAGATGCTTGGCCGACTTGCCGGATAGTTGAGTTTCTTCCTTGAGTTCCCGAAGTGCGGCGTCCGTGCGATGTTCTCCACGCTTGAGGATCCCGCCCGGCAAAGCCCACTTTGATTGACTACGTGCGACCAGAAGGATTCGCTTACCTCTGCGACAGATCACGGTGGCGCGTTTCTTCAAACCGAACTCCCACTTATGCCCCAGATGCTCTCAAGACGCGCCCCGCACGGCGGCGTATCGGGCTTTGCCAGACATAGTTGAGCATCCTAATACAGAACAGCGGAAGCCAGAAATGTTTCGAAGCGAGGACAGCGGACGCGCGGCAGCTTAAAGTATGTCATCAACGCGTCACAATCTCGGCGCACGAAGGTCGCTATGGTAAGGTCTGGGCAAATGATTTTCTATCCGACTCGAGGTTGCAATGGATATGGATGGTGACTGGTCCTTGCCACGGCCAAACACTCTCTTCAAAGCAAACCGCCGGACGGCCGGTTCATCACTGTCAAAAACGAGTTCCGTTGCCAGTACCTTCTCGTCCCTGGCGGCGCCAGTGGTGGCCGAAGCCGTGCAAAGGGCAAGAGAGCTATCCACGCAGAGCGATGCAGAAGGGTTTCATCAGCTTCGCGTCGCTTTCAGAAAGCTTCGGGCTTTGTACTGGGCGTACTCTCCATACCTCGGAGAGGAATCGACCGCGCAAGCCACCGAAGAATTCAAGCGTCTTGCGGCCGTGGCAGGCGGAACCCGTGACTGGGACATAGCCGGCGATCTGCTGAGAGCCGCCCAGGAGTCCGGCGCCTCGATCGAACTGCTGGTGGCCGCGGCGCGCGAGAAGCGCGCGCAGGCGGTGGTACATAGCCAGACGATGATCAAAAGCGACGATGTCGAGGCGTTCCTGAACGATGTCCTGCTTCGCGCGCAAACCTCACTGCAGTCGCATTGCGACGATCTACCCATTCAGGCGTTCGCCGAGAAGCGTGTCCGTCTGGCACAGCGCGCACTTCAAAAGCGAAGCAGACGCGCTGCACGCAGCAGCGAGGACACCCACGAGGAGGATCTTCACGACGTTCGAAAGGCAGGCAAAAAACTGAGGTACCTGCTGGAGTTTTTTCAACCCGTTATCAACGGCGGACACGGTCGCACCATCAAGGAATTGACATCCGTGCAGAACAAGCTGGGGCAGTTCAACGACATTGCCGCAAGCGAGGCGCTGATTCGCAGTGCGTCATTCAATGAGGTTCCGCCCGAGGTCTTGCAGGAATCGCTGCAATGGTTGGAAAAACAGAAGTCCCAACGGATGCGGGCGGCATCGCGGCGGGTCCGAGGCATCTCTAACTGAGGCGGGCGCGATCTCACTAAATGGATGCCGAAGTATCGGGGGGTTGTTGCGCGGTTGGTGAACGGCTGCGCTCGGCCATGAAGGGACCGTCGACGCATATAGCCAAATCGTCGGCAATCCACGGCGCCGCGCCATCGACGACCCGAAAAGAATCTCGCTATAGCGGGGTAGCTCCCGCTGGAACTCTTCAACTGATACTTGTACATGCGGAGATCGTCGAAGCGATCGTTGCCTTCCACATACAGGTCGCCAGAATTGAGTTCGCGCATGATCTGATGGACGCATAGCTCGAAGAACCACCGATCCTGGGTGCGCCGACGGCGCTAGATAGAACCGCTCGGGCCACCCTCTGCCACAAACCACGGATTCGCGAAATCTACGTCGCTGCTCTGCCCGCGCTTGCCGTAAGTCAACACCGTGCCGTCCATCGACATGACGCGACCGCCCGCGGCCGACAGCACCGCATGCCCCGCGGCGGTGTCCCACTCCATTGTCCGGCCGAGCCGCGGGTAGATATCCGCCGCGCCGCTCGCGATGGCGCGAAATTTCAGCGACGAGCCGACCGACACACATTTTGCGTCGGGGTAGCGCTGGATAAATCCGTCGGTATCGGCCGACGCGTGCGATCTGCTTGCGACGATGGTCGGCGGCTCGCAACGGGCGCGCACCGCGATTCGCCGCCGGTTGCGTATTCCGCGATCAGCACCGACCTCCGACATGCACGCGTAACCGGGGCGGCCCGAGTACAGCACGCGCGTCGCCGGTGCAAGCACCACGCCGATCAGTGGCGCACCGTCCCGTATCAACGCGATGTTCACCGTGAAATCGTTGCGGCCCGCGATGAACTCCTTGGTGCCGTCGAGCGGATCGATTAGAAAAAAAGCTCGCCCCAGCACGTTCGGCACCACGCCCGCCGATACCGCCTGTTCGGCCACGCACGGCACGCCGCGATACACCGCGCGCAATCCGTCCACGATGACCGCCTCGGCGGCGTGATCGGCTTCGGTTACCGGCGACCGGTCCGCTTTGGCCCATACCGGGCACCGGTTGTCAAAATACTCGAGAATCTTTTCGCCCGCCACGATGGCGATCTGCTCGAAACGGTCCAGCGTGCTGGCATCCACCGACAATGCGTCTTCCTGTTCAATCATTCAAATACCCCCGCTCCTTCAACCATACCTCCACTCGCTCGACCGTTTTCTCCACCGAGTGCCCGACGGTATCGAGCCGGATCTCCGGTGACTCGGGCACCTCGTACGGAGAATCGAGCCCCGTGAAGTTCTTGATCTCGCCGCGCAGCGCGCGCGCATACAGGCCCTTTGGATCGCGGCGGACGCACTCCGCAATCGGTGTCTCCACAAACACTTCGACAAACTCGGCTTTTTCGGATTGAACGAGATCGCGATGTGGTCGATGTCCGATGCTTTCAACCCGCTGCGCGCGAGACAGCTTTCGATCGCGCGCTCCGGAAACTTCTGGGAATGTTTTTCGCCCGTCAGGCGCTCGCCTTCCACGGCGACCAGCAGTTCGCCATCGGCAACGACACATGCGGACGAGTCATGAAAAATGTAGACGTGAAATAATGGTGATACATGCGTTCTTCAAAAAATATTCCGTGCTCCTCGACACTGCCCAACTGGTGTTCGTGAATCTTCGCGGCAAGCCGGCCTAATTCGGTATTCGGCCAATAGCTGATTCCCTCGACGCATTTTCGCAAACCCAATATATCGAGGATTTTCCACAGCGTGATGAACGGAAAGCGCCATTCCAGATGTGTCAGGGAAAAGAAGGTATTCGCGTCGAGCGACAGCGGCCGCAGCAGGAACGTTGTTCCGCTGCGCGGCTGGCTCATGATGAAAACCGGCCTGGCCAACTCCTGCTGCGTAAACCGTGAAAACAGAATCTCGTCAAGATACCAGAGCACCGTGAAAAACGGTGCATAAATCAATTCCTTGCAAAGATGCCATGCCATGCTGCGCTTCTGATTCAGCGTCACCTCGCGGCTTCGAATAACCTCCCTCGCGACGACAAGAAATGATCGCCACAAAAAGAACGGACAACAGGCAACCAGAAAAAAATAACTGATCAATACCATAAACAACACCACTCACCTCCCCCATACTTCAGTTTAAAAATTAATTCCTTCGGAAGAACGATGTGCGCTATCACGAAATTGATTTTGATTATCATATATCTGCAAATGGCCTCGATGCATCCGCAGATTTGCAGTCTTGAACTGCAAAATTGCAGTGCATAACAATTTATACAGACTTGCCCGCACTTGATTATCCATATTGATTTAAAACAGCGGCGCGCGACTGGTGATTTCACATTGTTTGACTATTGGCGCATACCGGTGATGCAGTTATGATCCGATCCAGACGATAGATCGCGTAAGGAAATACGGTGCATGTCAAAAGAAAACTGGGACGACCTGCGGGTCGTGCTGGCCGCTTCGCGGACCGGCAATTTCGGCGAGGCGGCGCGTCTGCTGTCAGTTAACGAAAGCACGGTGGTCAGGCGGATTGCTCAGGTCGAAGAGCGGTTGGCCGCGCGCCTGTTCGATCGCGTCAAAGGCAAACTGACGCTGACGGATGCGGGCCTCGAAATCGCCGGCCTCGCCGAGCGCATCGAGATCGAAGTGCAAAGCTCCACCCGGACGATTTCCGGCGCCGATGTTCGCGTCGCCGGCACCGTACGCGTCACGTCGGTACCGATCCTTACCAACCGTATTCTCATTCCGGCGTTGCCGAATCTGCTGGGCCAGCATCCAGACCTCAACGTCGAACTGGTCGCTGAAGCGCGTTCGCTGAGTTTGACCAAGCGTGAAGCGGATATCGCGATTCGCCTCGCGCGGCCGCGCGGCGAAGTCAGCGTGGTCGCGAGAAAACTGGGCGATTTGCCGTATGGTGTCTATCTGCGCGAGGGCGCGGCAGAAGACGCGCTGCGATGGCTCACCTACGATGATCGGATGAACGATCTGCCGCAAGCGGAATGGATGGCGAAAACCATCGGACTTGGACAAGGGTCGGCGGGCCAGGTGATGGTCAACGATGCCGAGGCGCTGCTCGCCTGTGTACAGGAAGGTCTGGGCAAAACGCTGCTGCCGGTCGCCGTCGGCGAGAGCATCGGCGGCCTTGTCCGTGCGACGCAATTTCCTTGCGACCTGACACGCGAAATCTGGCTACTCGTGCATCCCGACCTGCGCAAGCTGAACCGGGTGCGCACGGTTATCGACTGGGCCGCGGCGACGGTGAACGCGCTCGCGTCGCGCCACGCCGCCGGGTGTTAAGGCGAGCGCTTAGCGGAACAGATAGTCTTCGCTCGAACTGCGCAGTTTGATGCCGGTCGCCCGAGCCGTTTGACCGATGATCCACTCGGCCAGCAGGCTGCTTTCGTGCGCCGATGCGCCGACCACCTGAAAGTGAAACGGGCACGTACTGCTGTCCATTTTCGCCACCCGCGTGCCGCGGCTGACGTCGAAGCGCCAGCCGGCCAAACGTTCCTTGAACGGCGCGTTCCAGTGCGGCGCGATCGCTTTTTCCACCTGCGTCGATTCCGCCGCGCCGATCATTCTGGTGGTCGCCGCCCGGATCGGCACGATGTCGCGGCACGCGACCGGCATCGCGCGCGTCAGGTACATGTCGACGAGCAGATCGTACGCGTCGATGCCGGTCGCGAGCTTGAAAACCGTCGGCATGTTGCCGCCCATGATGCGCGGATTCGCCTCCACCAGCACCGGCCCGTGTTCGCTCAGAATGATCTCAATGTGGAAGATGCCGAAGTCCAGCCCCACGCTGCGCACGACCTCGACTGCGTAAGCGCGCAATGCATCCGCCACTTCCGACGACACGGGAGCCGGCATCGTCGTGCCCAGTTCGATCGCGGGTTCGTCAATGCAGCGCTTTCTGGCGGAGACGATCAGCGGCACCACTTCGCCGGCGGCCGCCGCGACCTCGACAGATAACAGCGGCCCGTCGATGTAATCCTCGAGCAGCGTTTGCGGTGAAATCGCGTCCAGCAAACCGGCAGGCAACGCAAGCTGCTTGCCCAGCGAGGCGAAGTACGCGCGCAGCCGGTCTTCGTCGTCGATCTTCTCGGCCAGGATACTGCCGCCGCTCGACGGTTTCGCGATGACCGGATAGCCGATGTGCGCCGCGCGCACGAGTGCCAGCTCAAGGGTGTCGACGACGAAATGGCCGACAGACCTCAGGCCGCTCGCGCTGATCCGGTCGCGGCAAGCGGCCTTGTTCTGCGCCAGCGACAACGCGGCCGGTTCGGTGCCCGCGAGGCCCAATCGCTGCGCGCAACGCGCCACCGAACTCGCGCAGTACTCAAGCACCGTCACCACCGCGTCGAGCGGATGTTTACGGTTCAGCTCGGACAGCGCGGCAAACAGTTCGTCCTCGTCTCTCGACGCATCGATGCGGACGATCCGGTCGGCCAGACCGCGTGCTTCGATCGCCGACAGATCGCCGAGAAATTCGACAAACTGCTTCGACGAAACGAACGTGACTTCGTGTCCGCGGCGCTTCGCGGCAAGCAGCGCATTCAATCCGACCGGATTACTGTCGACAAACGCGATATGCATGATTACCCCACTTCTTTTCCAAGGAAGCCGGCTTGGTTTCCGAACGCCGCCCGGCGAAACCGGGCGAACAGCGGCACCAGCGCGGCGATGACTATCACGATGAGCGTGACCGGCGCGAAGCCGATTTCGCTCACCAGATAGCTGCCGCCCAGCGAGACGGCCAGCATCAGGCCGAGCGCCCACGCATTCGCGTTGGCCATGATTCTGGGCATGCTTGCCGACGGCACGGAGGTGAGCACGAAGCGCATGTGCACGCAGTACGCGGCCTCGAAGCCGAACGCGAACACCGCGTACATCGGCACGCCGAACGCAGGGCGCGTGATGAAGATCAGCGGAATCAGCGTGGCGAGCTCGATGCAGTGCGACAGTGGCCCGATCGTGCGATAGCGGCCGCCCGCAACACCGATGCGCGCCGCCGCGAGCGCGCCGACCACATACGCGATATTAGTAACGGCCTGCAGCAGCGCGATACCCGATGCCGGCATGCCGAGCTGATCGACCGCGAAGACCGAACGGGCGACGTTGTGATACCCCTGAAAGAGCGCCACCGCGGCAATGAAATAGACGAGCGCCGATTGCGCATCCGGATCGGCGCGCTCGTTCACCGCGCGCGATTTGCCGGACTGATCGGCGGGCTGCCGTGCTTTGGCGACCGTCGCATAGCTGCAGGCCGAAATCAGGTGAAGCGCGATCGAAAGTGCGATGACCTGCTGCGAACTCAGACGCGGCAGGAACAGCGCGCCGGCCAGCGCACCCACACCGCCGCCGAACAGCATCGCTGTGTTGTAGTACGACGCGGCGCGATCCAGCGTGGCGCCCGTAAAAAGCCGCTTGACCGCGACGGGGCGCGCGACCTTCGACAGGTTGTCGAACGTGCCCTTGACAACGAGAATCCCGAGCAACGGATAGAGATCGTTCACCAGCCGCATCGCGACCAGCAAGGAAAGCGCCGAGCCCACTTCCGCCGCGATCAGAAGCGAGCGCCCGTCGTAACGCGAAGCGAGCGACCTAATCAGCGGCAACGCCAGCACTGCCGGCACCCACTGTGTCAGGACGATGCCGTTTGAAAAGACCGGGGAGTGGGTTTGTGTGAACACGGCGGCTGACAGTGTCATCAGCAGCAGGAAGGTTGCGACCGTTGACGCGAATATCGCCGCCCAGATTCGCACGAACGTCGCGTCGCGCACGACCCAGGTTTCCGGCAGGTTGAGTGACCGTTGATTCACGGAATCCTCTGCCTTTTCGGCTAGTTAAATGATCGAGATGAACTTGATAAAGCCGAGCACGCTGAATATAAGCGGTGATGCTTAAAATTCAATTTCTTATCTAAAGTAAGCACTCAACCAGCGAAGCTATACATTCCGCTTAACCGTCGAAAACACCTGGGGCCATTCAAAAATGCGAAACGACTTTCTCAAACCGGTCGGCCAGAATGGATCTTCCTTGATTAAACCGAGGACCTGCTCCGGCGTTTCCGCCTCGACCACCCACAGGCCGCCTGCACCCGTGCCGTCAGCCGTGTCGATCAGCGGTCCGGCCTGCAGAAACGCCGCCTTGTTTTTTTGCAGAAACGCCAGATGCGGTTTCATATTTTCCGCACGAGCAGAGGCAATCGCCTCATTGTCTTCGAACTGCACACAGTAAATCATTTTATTTTCCCGAATGACGCTACGCTGGGCATAGTAGCATCGGTACGGCAGGTTTACCCGCGCATATTTGCCTGGCAGAATTGCATTAATGCGGGCGGTTGGGATGAACTTTGCGCGCGCAGGCGCATCATCGTTCAGAGACGAAAGAAACTGCGCTGGCGGATTGGACTTGCGGACCGGAACGCATGCGCCAAAGCTGGCTTATGGCGGGTCTGGGACAACGCGGACGGCTCGCAGACCGCTTCCATGACCATGCTTACTCTCAACGCCGCCGAGCATCCGTTGATGAAGCGGTTCCACAAGCGCGGCGTCGTCGTGCTTCCGCAATCCGAACACGTCGACTGGCTATCGTGCAAGAGCACGGACGAAGCCAGATCTTTTCTACGACTGCTGCCAGCCGACGCCTTGCAGGCGGAGCCATACCCGTTCCCGCCGCGCGTACGGACCCCGCTCGCTCCCGAAGAGGGCGATCAACCGTCCCTTATCTAAGCTGGCAGGGCCGACTCCGTCCCTTGCAGTTCTCGCCTCGTCGGGCCACAAAGATCGTTCTTCGCGGATTTGCGGGAGACCACTTGCCGACAGGCAGTAGTCGGCCACAAGCAGCCTGTCGAAATGGCCACGCAGATCGTCGACAATATTCGGGTTAGCCGTAGAGCCCAACGCAATTTTCCCAAGGGTCGCGCAGCATGCACATCCGCTTTCCATCTTCCACTTGGCCTGGCCCACGATAAAGCGTGGCACCTATGTTCAGAAAATGCTTTAGCGATTCATCGAAGTCATCGACGGTCCAGTAGACGACTGTGCCCGCCGATCCCGCCGATAATTTTGCATGGGCGGGAACAATTTCGAGTCTGATGCCATTGAATTTGAGGTATGTCAGATTGAACTCGTCAAGAAAGCGCCTCTCAGCGCCTCGAAAAGCTGACTGGTACCAGTCCAATGCGGCCGGCACGTCTGGCACATACACGAGCACTGCACATATTTGCGAGTTCATGCGGGTTCTCTTTTGTGTCGTCGCTGAACGAGGTGAGGAAGATCGCGATTCGCGATATTGGTCGAAAAATCTGCTTTAGCAAAGTGGGCGACCTAATTGTTGAACCGAGAGAGCGCTTTGTCGGTACCCATTTGTCCGCTACGGTCGAGGCATGCAAATCGCATAGGGTTGTGGCCGACCGAGGCCGTGTGAAAACGCGCTCCGCACGAAGCCTTCTCAAAAGTCGACCCTTCAGATCGCCGCGTATCAGCCCGGTGGCGACTCGGGAAGAGCGGCCTCAAATCTGAAGTGCAACACCTATCTCGTATAAGGTGTTGCGATGCACGAAAGAACTCAGTACCAGCAACTTCAACCTGAAGAGCGTCTGACCATTGCAAGCCTGCATCTGCAGGGTTCGAGTATCCGGGCCATGGCCCGGATACTCGGGCGCTCGCCGGCCACCGTTAGCCGGGAACTGACGCGAAACAGCTCTCCCGCTGGCTACGCGTCCGTGCCGGCTGAAGCACTCAGTGCCGCACGCCGCAGCGCGGGTCGCCATCCCACAAAGCTTTGCCTGCAAAGCGTCTGCTGGCGTATCGTTCTCACCCTGCTCGAGTGGAAATGGTCACCCCAGCAGATATCGGGCACACTCAAGCGTATGTATCCGACCGACCCGACCCAGCAGGTTTCGCACGAAACCATCTACACGGCCATCTATGCCCAGCCGCGCGGCGAACTGCGCCGCCAGCTCATTGCGTGCTTGCGCCATGGCCACAGCACGCGCATGCCGCGTACACGGGGCACAGACCGGCGCGGACAGATTCCTGACATGGTCAGTATTCATGTGCGGCCGCCCGAAATCGAAGACCGACTGCTGCCTGGGCACTGGGAAGGCGACTTCATCAAGGGTGCCGGCAACCAGTCCTCGGTAGGCGTGCTGGTCGAACGGACCAGCCGGCTGGTGCTGCTTGCCAAGATGGAAGACGCCACCGCCGCTTCAGCGCTGGCGGGCTTCTCCGCCAAACTCAATTCGATTGTCGCGCCATTACGGCAGAGCTTCACCTACGACCAGGGCAAAGAAATGTCGCGCCATAAAGAGCTCACCGCCGCAACCGGCGTGAAGGTGTACTTCTGCGACCCCCACAGTCCCTGGCAACGCGGCACTTGCGAAAACACCAACGGGCTACTGCGCCAGTATCTGCCCAAAAGCACAGATCTTTCGGTCTACAGTCAGGACGAACTTGACGCTATCGCCGACAGTCTGAACAGCCGACCTCGCGCGACTCATGCCTTCCATTCGCCATTCGAGGTCTTCGCCGCGACCCTTGCCTCAGCAAGTCAACCTCAAGGCTCTAAACATTAAACCCGCTGTTGCGCTTCACTCTTGAAACCGCCAAGGGTAAAGCGACACCCGAAAACCGAGTACTTTTCCGTTTTCACACGGCCTCGACCATGAAGAGACGTTCGACACACGTTTCTGATTCGTCGACAATTGGTGAATATAAACAAACCTCGACGGAATACTTGAGATGCTGCTGCGGCCGACCGAAATCCAGATTGAATCAACCCGGCTCTTGATGAAACCGTTCTCGGCCAGCGACGCGGATGCCACGTTTTCATGCATCACCCCTTCGCTCACCCGTCACATGGCGTGGGAGCCACCGGCATCCCGGCATGACTTTGACGGTGTTTGGCGGTCCTGGATACCGTCGATAGCCGACGGGTCAGACTATGTATTCGCGATACGTCAGTGCGCTGACGGGAGTTTCCTTGGGTTGGCCGGACTTCACCGCGTACACACCGAGAGCCCGGAACTCGGCATCTGGATTCGTGAAGATTGTCATCGAAATGGCTTTGGTCGTGAAGCTGTAACTCTAGTTGCACACTGGGCAACGCGAACCATTGGCTCTGAAAGCTTTACCTATCCGGCTGCCGAAGAGAACCACCCCAGCCGACGCATCGCCGAGTCGTTGGGCGGCGTCATTGTGGAAAGCCGCGTGACACCAAAGTACAAGTCCGTCGTCTACCGAATTCCTCGCCAGCCACTCACGAAAGAGGCATAGGCGGTTCCGCCTTCAAACCGACCTTCGTCGGCCATGAACGGACGGTCGTCGGCGAATACTGAATCGTCGACAATTTTGACGCGGTGAACAGCCAGTAGAATGTGGCCGATTACCCAGATACCCTTTCCCGCGTTCGCCTGGTTGGAAAAAGCAATGACTCATGTGATCCGCATCGTCCGATGGGAGGCATTAAGCCCGGCCCAGAAAATCGACGTTGAGAATTTGAAGATTTCCGATCAACAGATTGAGTATGCTGGGCCAACTCACCGCGCAGTCGAGGCTTGCATGTCCGATCTGACTGGCGAAATCCAAGGGGCGGCTATCTTCCACACGGAAGTAATTGTAGGTTTTCTCGTTCTGAAGAGGCGAAACGCCGCCCCCAGTTGGGCTTCAACTGGAGCCGCCGTCATTTCGGCCCTACGTATCGACTTACGCTTCCAAGGTCTAGGAATCGGAACGGCTGCGCTCCAGCGTGTGCCGGAATGGCTTTTGACCCACTGGGCCGACACCAAGTCCATTATGCTTTCCGTCGACGAAGAGAATGAGACCGGGCGCCGTTCGTATGCAAAAGCCGGCTGGGTGGATCTGGGAACCCGGGACGAGGGAAGAATCGGGTGGGTTCGCTATATGAAGCGCGACCTGCAAACGGTGTTTGCTGTCTCTGACTGAGCTCAGCGCAGGAACTCGCTTCGGCCCCAATCGGTCAGGCGGAAAGGCGGCGACAATTTTCGTTTGACGTATCCTTGAGGATCGATGTTCCGACACTCTTGGCCAACGATCCCGATAACAAAACCCGATGCAAGCACATCTCAGAATAGCCAGACCTGTCAGCGACCTTTCGCGGGCAGAAAGCATGTATTGCGCAGCGCTCAGCCTCGTTGTGCTGGCGAAATTTCAAGACCATCAGGGGTTCGACGGGTTGATACTCGGACGTTCCGGCATGGACTATCACTTCGAGTTCACACAGTGCCGTGAACATCCGGTAGCGCCAACACCAACGCGTGAGGATTTGCTGGTGTTTTACGCCCCGGATCGAGTTGAGTGGCAGTCGACTTGCGATCGTCTCGCCGAGAGCGGATTTGTTTGCGTGGCGTCGCTCAATCCTTATTGGGACGTGTCAGGCAAAACATTTGAGGATCACGACGGCTACCGAATCGTTTTGCAAAACTCGGCGTGGCCCTCATGATGCTTGCGTAATGCATTTGGATGCCGGCCCGATCGCTTTGCAGCAAGTCGCACGGTCGCGTGAGAGGCGAACTCCGGCCATATACGGCTAAGCGGCTTACCTCCGTGAACTGCTGACACTCGCTATCTTAAGCATCGCCAGTAGCGAATCGGACATGTATGTCGTCAATTAGCGAAACGCCAGCGTCTGGAGGCGTGCATCTAAATTTCGGCAAAAAATGTTGAGGTAGCATCATCGGACTCAACGGGGGAAGACGGTGTTTCGGGGAATCAAGTCTCACATAAACGCAATTGGCGTCCCTCTTGCCCGTCTGCTTCTCAGCGATCTGCTGAGGATCCTGGCAGAAATGGTTGGCTACATCACGCTCCCTTGGTGGATCGTTCATCTGGGCGGCGCACACGACTTGGCGATCTACAGCGTAAGCATTGCCGTCACCACGATTTTTGCAATGCCACTACTTTCGCCTCTTGGGGACCGCTACGCAAAGAGGCCACAGATTGTATGGGGTCTGTGCGCCCTGATGGTCGTCGCCTTTACCCTCGCTACGCTCGCGTCCCTGTTTGACTACCGGCTTATGCTGATCGTCTGCATAGGCATGGTGACGGTTATCGCGAAAGCTTTCATCGATCCAGCTAGCTCCATCATTTCGGCTGAACTTGTTCCGGCGGATCGTTTGGCCAAAGTGCTTCGTCTTCGTAAATCGACGCAGGCGGCTGGCCGTGCCTTAGGACCCACATTGGCTGGCGCGACTCTGGCGTTGGGTGGTATCGCCGCAACATTTTGGATGAACGGCATTTTGCTCGGCGTCGCTGCCTACGTGGCCTGGCAGCTTCCATCGCATACTCAGCCTAACGAACGCCATCGCGGTTTAGCCCGTTGGTGGGAAGACCTGCGCGCCGGCCTGCATGCTAAATGGATCGTCCCGTTGGAGCGCGGCTGGACGCTTGTCAATTTCTTCGTTTGGATATTCCAGGGCCCTGCAGTCGGCATGCTGATCCCGCTCAAAGTTCAATCACTTGGGCTATCGGGTCTCTGGCTAGGTGCTAGCGAAGCGGCCTTATCTTTAGGTTTGCTTCTCGGCAGCTTTCGTGGTTCTGATGCGCTAGTCGGTCGTTTCGGCCGATTCAATGTCAGGGTGGGGGCCGCCATGTGCGAAGGGCTGGCGCTTGCTGCTTCGGGCTGGGCGCACTCACCCATCGTTCTCATACTGGCGTTTACATGTGTGGGTTTCGCCAATGCATCGATGGGGCTCGTCGGCGCGACGCACCGTTCATTGGCTATCCCGCAGAACTTCCGCGTTCGCATTCTCGCTGCCAGCATGATGACCACGCAGATTGCGGGCATTCTTGGACCAATGATCGCAGGCGCTGCGCTCACGCATTGGGCGGTGGGCGAGGTCTATACATGCTTCGGCTTTGGCACTTGTTTGCTCGCTTTTGGTTTTGTCCTGATACCGCGATCGCGCGAATTCTTTGCGCTCAACCACGATCAGGTGAAAGATTGGTTTCGTCACGAATATCCCCAGGCATTCAAAGCATCTGCGGTGCCCGCATCGAGGCAAACTGCGTAGATCGCAACGCGGCAAGTCTCGGGAAACGCCACGTGTATGTGCGGATCGGACTTACCCGAGACACGATCGAGTGACCGCTTTGTAGAAATTTAGTCGACCGCTCAGGGTGGCGGACCTTCGGCCCCAAAGTGCAAATTGGTGACAATCGATTCGGCGCGATAGTATTTGCACAAGAAGTAAGCCTCGCGAATCCTTTGACCGGAAGCCGTTCCCAATGAACATCGCCTTTTCCGATACAACCGAGTCCGACGCCGACACACTGGTCGCCATTCGTATCGCCGCGATGCGCGAGAGTCTGGAGCGCATCGGTCGTTTCGACCCGCAGCGTGCCCGCGAGCGCTTCCTCGCGTCATTCGACCCTGCGCGGTGTCGATTCATAGAGGTCGATGGCGTTCGGTCGGGCTTTATCCTCATACGCCCACAGGTAGACTACTGGCTACTGGACCACCTTTACATTCTGCCGGCGCACCAAGGGAAAGGAATCGGCGCAGCCGTCTTGCGGGACGTCTTCGCGAACGCCGACGCGCAACGCATGCCAATCCGCCTCGGTGCTCTACGCGGCAGTGATTCAAACCGCTTCTACCAGCGGTACGGATTTGTACAGACTGACGAAGGAGAATGGGATATCTACTATGTGCGTCAGCCAATCGAAACACAGGAAGAAAGCTAGGGTGTATTGGTATTCATAGGGCGGGGCCCATCGCTGGAGTCGGCGACAGAAGTTCGAGCGTCCAGACGCCTAACCATGTACTGCCGAGTTCGGCCATTTTGGGACATTCGACAGAGTGGTTTGGATCGCCGACAATCGGGCAGGCACAAACTCATCGGGGGTGAAGGTGTCGCTGTACGTTGATAACGAAAGCTACATCAGTCGGCTGAGGAAAAAGGTTGGAAGTGATTTGATTTTGAGTCCCTCCGTTGCAGCCGTGATTCACGATCATGAAGGCAAGCTGCTACTTCAGGAGAAATCGTCCGGAGAGGCGTGGAGTTTGCCCGCTGGTGGAATTGAACTGGGAGAAAGCCCACAAGAGGCCATCTTCCGCGAGGTAATGGAGGAAACTGGATATGCAATCCGCATTCACGGCATTCTCGGCGTGTTTGGCGGACGGCCGTTCCGATACACGTATCCAAGCGGCGACCACGTCGAATACGTAGTGACGCTGTTCCAATGCAAAATCATTGGCGGCTCCGGGATACCCAGCGATTCCGAAACCCGGTCAACTCAATATTTCGGAAGGCACGAGATGCCGGAACTGGCACTCCCGTATCCGAAAGGCGATTTGTTTCGCCCTTTCTAAGATCACAGCCGGACGCCGTTGCTGTTTGACGTGCCTCCAAATTCGGCCACAAACGGCCAATGGACAATTCAGTTTAATGTTGTGACAATCGGTCATTGCGTATCAACAATGAGCGATGACATCACAACTTGAGGCGTTTATTCAGTCCGGTCCTGTAAGACTCGCGGTGCAGGATCACGGCGGAATCGGGCCTGTAATGCTTTTGCTACACGGAGCGGGGCGATCGGCCGCTGATTGGATTCCAATGGCGCATTTGTTGACATCAATTCGACACGTCATCGCGTTGGACTTGCGCGGCCATGGACTATCGGAGTCGGGAGATTGGAGCGTCGATCTTGTCTTGAAAGACATAAGGGCCGTGCTTCAGAGCTATTCCACCACCAATATTTCGATCGCTGGCCATTCGCTCGGAGGAGTCTTGGCATTCCTTTACGCGTCGAGGTATGGCGGTGTTAGCCACTTAATCGATTTGGACGGGTTTGCGCTACTTGCCAACGAGTATGTCGGCCTTTCTCCCGAAGAAGCGGCGGCCTCTCAAGAAAGAGTGCGAGCTGAATGGGTGCGGCCGCAGCCGAACTTGACTGACAAGGCAGTAGCTAAGCTCGAAGAAAACTTAGTCGAGGCCTACGGCCTTTCGCCGGCCGATAGTTCAAAGATTATTAGGCGAGCGCTGAAACCACTTGGCAACCAAAGTCACTCGCTGCATAAGGACATGCGGGCGATTCAGGGAATTCGCACTTTGTATGGAGCATTTCTCCATGACGATAGCTTTTTCGACCTGGTCCGCTCGATAAACGTCCCAACGTTGATCCTTCGCGCAAATCGGCTCAGCCTGCCGGCACAACTCCCCGAGTGGCATAAAGAAATGCTTAAAGCATACTTCCTTGGAGTTCAGCACCAAACTGACGCTTTGCAGTATTCCAGCCAGTTTTCGCTGTCTGTACGTGAAAGCAGCCATATGATGATGTTGGAAGAGCCGGGGGCACTGGCTGCTGAGATAAACCGATTCCTCACCGCAGGCTAAGCGGCGCTTAAGGCTGCGTACGCCCGCGGCGCTCACCACTCGAATGTCCGTTTCTGGTAACGGTGAGAGACCGCTGTGTCGCACTAACCCGCGACGGATGTCGCGTTCAAGAGACTCGCGCAACCGCTCGTGCCGGTGAGCTGTTCCATACAGGCGAGTGCCGGCTTGCTACCGCCTGCAAGCGAAGGTCGCCGCGCAGCTTCCTGCTGAGCGGCCCAGTCGATGGTCGTGGCGGAGGTCATGAAATTGTCCTGATAACTGATGCGCCTTTTTCAGAAAAAAGGGGCTCGTCGAACCTTGGCCGCAATGTGATGCGTGGACGAGCGCTTCAACCAAGTCCGAATGTTTTCCTCAAGCTTGAATCGACGGGACCAGCGGGCATAAAGCGGCGTAATTTGCTCAGCAACGATGCCTGTCCGGCAGGCGTGCGACGCATCCGCCAGGCGCCAAGCGCCGCTTCGACAATAGTGTTTGCCACGCCCTCGGGCTCGGGGGCACCTTTGACACTGCTCACGACTGCGCTCGTTGCAAGGGCACGCTCGCGATCATAGTCGGCGATTTTCGAACCCGCCTGGGGCGCATTGATGTCGAGATTGGTCCTGGTAAAAGTCGGTTCGACCAGCGTTGCGCGTATGCCGAACTGGCGCACCTCATGATCCAGGGTTTCGGTCAGCCCTTCCACAGCGTGCTTGGACGCCGAATAGAGTCCCATGTAGGGCGCCGGAAGAAACCCGAGCACCGAACTGACATTGACGATCCTTCCACCGCGTTGTGCCCGCATGTGGGGGAGTACAGCCTGGGTCGCGCGCAGAATGCTGAATACATTGGTATCGAACAGAGACGAGGCCTCGGCAGTCGACGTTTCCTCGACCGCGCCAATCATGCTCGTTCCTGCATTGTTGACAAGCACGTCGATTCGCCTGGCGCGATCGATGACGGACTGGATTCCAGCCTGGACCGAAGCATCGTTGCAAACATCCATCTCGACAAGCTCGACGCCCGGGATAGGCGCCGCTTTTGCGATGCTGCGCACGGTGCCAAATACGCGGCACCCCCGCCTGGCAAACTTCTCGGCGGCGGCGCGTCCGATACCCGATGACACGCCGGTAACAACGACAACGGTGGAATTCGACATGAACAGCTCTCTTCAGGTGAATTGATGGTGTTTTTTTAACTGCCCGCGTCGAGCGCGTCCTGCAGCGTTTGCCCGGAAGGCTGCACCTTCTCATGCCGATCTTTGCGCGAGCCAGCAATACTCCCGGGTCGAATCCTGAACCAGATCGAATACATGGCCGGCAGGAAGACCAGAGTCAGAATCGTCCCGGCGAACGTACCGCCGATCAGCGTGTACGCGAGGGTTCCCCAGAACACCGAATGGGTCAGCGGGATGAAAGCGAGGATCGCCGCCATGGCCGTCAGGATCACCGGCCTGGCACGCTGCACGGTGGCTTCGACGACCGCATGGAACGGATCCAGCCCCGCCTGCTCGTTCTGGTGGATCTGTCCGATCAGGATCAGCGTGTTGCGCATCAGGATGCCCGACAGCGCGATGAGACCGACCAGCGCATTGATGCCGAACGGCTGCCTGAACAGGATCAACGTCGGCACCACCCCGATCAAGCCCAGCGGGCTGGTCAGGAACACCATCACCATGGCGGAGATCGAGCGCACCTGGAAGATGATGATGATGAGCGTAACCGCCAGCATGATCGGGAAGAGCGGCAACATGGCTTTCGTCGCTTTAGCCGATTCCTCGATGGAGCCCGCCTCTTCGATACGGTAGCCGGTCGGCAGCCGGGCCATGATGGGCTGAAGCTGCTTCGTGATCGCCGTCGATACGTCCGGCGGCTGAAGGTTGTCGGCAATGTCGCCCCGTACCGTGATCGTCGGCACGCGGTCCCGCCAGCGCATGACCGGTTCTTCCATGCGCACGTCGACCTTGCCCACCTGCGACAGCGGAATGCGTTGCCCGTTCGCGCCAGCCAGCGTGAAATCGCCGATCCGGGCCGGATCGAGACGAACATCGCCGGCCGAACGCGCCATGACCTGCACGGTTCGAATATCCTCACGCACGGCGGTGACAGCCACGCCGGTTAGCAGGAATTGCAGTTGTTGCGCCACGGCGCTGGATGTCAGCCCCACCGCCTGCAAGCGATCCTGCTGCAACGTGAAGTGCAGCGTGGGCGTGCGCGTACCCCAGTCAGCGTTGACCGTACGCATCATCGGACTGCCCTCCATCCCCTGCTCAACTTCTCCCGCAATACCGCGTAGCTTGTCCGGGTCCGGGCCAGAGATACGGTAGGCGACCGGGAACGGCGAATATGGACCGAATACGAGTTGCGTAACCCGCACGCGCGCCTCGGGGGCGAGACCGCCCGCGATGGCCTGACGCAGTCGCTGCTTCAATGCGTCGCGCTCATCCTGGCTGTCCGTGCGCACCACGATCTTGGCAAACGACGGATCGGGCAGTTCCGGCCCCATCGCCAGGTAAAAGCGTGGCGCGCCTTGCCCGACGTACGCGGTGACGATCCTGGCTTCCTTCTGCTTCGCGAGCCACGCTTCGACCTTCGTCGTCGTAGCGCTGGTTTGCGAGATCGACGTGCCATAGGGCATCTGCACCTCGACCAGCACTTCGGGACGGTCGGAGATCGGGAAGAACTGTTTTTTGACCACGCCCATGCCGAGGATGGCCAGCACGAAGAGGCCCACAACCGAACCGGCGACCAGCCATTTGCGCGCGATGACGCGCGTGAGCAGCTGACGGAAGCGGTTGTAGCGCGGCGTGTCGTAGATCGCGTCGTGACCGCCTTTGACCTTTTTGAAGTCGGGCAGCATCTTCACACCCAGGTAGGGCGTGAAGACCACGGCGACGACCCACGATGCGATCAGTGCGATGCCGACGATCCAGAACATGTTGCTGGTGTATTCCCCGGCCGTGGAGCGCGCGAAGCCATTGGGCATGAAGCCGACGGCGGTCACCAGCGTGCCCGCCAGCATCGGCGCGGCCGTATGACTCCACGCATAGGCGGAGGCGGCGATGCGGCTGTAGCCTTCCTCCATCTTTACCACCATCATTTCGATCGCGATGATCGCGTCGTCCACGAGCAGGCCGAGCGCGAGGATCAGCGATCCGAGCGTGATGCGGTCAAAGTTCTTGCCGGTCGCGGCCATCACGACGAACACCACCGCGAGTGTCAGCGGTACGGCCGCGGCAACGACGAGGCCCACCCGCCAGCCCATGCTGACGAAGCTCACCAGCATGACCACCAGCAGCGCGACGAAAAACTTGAGCATGAACTCGTCGACCGCCGAATGAATGTTGACGGCCTGATCGGTGACCTTGGTGAGGCTCATGCCCAGCGGCAGCCCGGCGTTGATTGCGCCGACCTCGCTGTCCAGCGCCTTGCCGAGGTCGAGCCCGTTCCAGCCGTCGCGCATGACGATGCCCAGCAGCAGTGCCGGTTCGCCGTTGTTGCGGATCATGAAGGTCGCCGGATCTTCATAACCACGCGTAACGGTGGCAATGTCCGACAGCTTCAGCGTGCGGCCCTGCGCTACGACCGGCGTGTCGCGGATCTTCTGCAGGTTGTCAAAGGCACCGTCCAGGCGAATGAACAGCTCCGGACCTTTGGTCTCCACGGAGCCGGCCGGCGTCAGGGCATTCTGACCGTTGAGCGCGGCGAACACGTCCTGGGGGCTCACGCCCAGCGTTGCCAGCCGGTCATGTGAGAGCTCGACATAGATCCGCTCCGCCTGCTCACCGATGATGTTGACCTTCTTCACGCCCGGCACGTGCAGCAACCGCTGGCGCAGCGTCTCCGCATCGCGAACGAGCAGGCGCTGCGGTTCACCCTTCGCCTTCAGGGCGAAGAGGGCAAACGTGACATCCGAGTATTCGTCGTTGACCATCGGCCCGATCACGCCAGCCGGAAGGTTATTTGCCTCGTCGCTGATTTTTTTCCGGGCCTGGTAGAACTGCTCCTGCACTTCCGACGGCGGCGTGCTGTCGAGCAGGGTCAAGGTCGTGAAGGCCAGCCCAGGCCGTGTGTAGGTCTCGGTCCGGTCGTACCAGCGCAGCTCCTGCATGCGCTTTTCGATCTTCTCGGCGACCTGATCGTGCATTTCCTGCGCCGTGGCTCCCGGCCAGGCGGTGATGATGGTCATCACCTTGACCGTGAACGCGGGGTCTTCCGCCCGGCCCAGCTTGAAGAACGAAACGAGCCCCGCCAGCGAGATCAGGCAGATCAGGAACAGGGTGATGGAGCGCTCGCGCACGGCGAGCGCCGACAGGTTGAAACGGCCTTCGCTCACGGACGGGCTCCCTCGGCCGTCATGGCGACGGCTTGACTTGTCACCCGGACCTGCTCGCCTTCGCGCAGCAACTGCGCGCCGAGCGCGACGATCCGGTCGCCTTGCTTGATCTCACCAGCGACGCGAGTACTATCGTCGTCCAGACGTTCGACGGTAACCGGCCGCCAGGCAACCTTCGCCGGCTCGCCCTTGATGACCCACACCCCCGGTCCCTTGCCCGCGTCAAACAGCGCGCCGATCGGCACCTGCAAACCGCCTTGCACCGCGGAACGCGCGTCCGGAATCTGGACCGTCACCGTGGCGCCCAGTGGGGCGTCGGCCAGCTCTCCCTGCAGCACGTACCGCGCTTCGAACGTACGGGTACGGGGATCCGCCGTATCCGAAAGCTGGCGCAGCGTCGCCGGCACGCTAACACCGCCGTTGCCGAACAGCGTGGCCTGGGCGACCGAACCGATGGCGGGGCGCAGGGTTTCGGGTAGCTGGATGACAGCCTCGCGGCGCCCGGCGTGGGCGAGGCGCACCACGGGCTGTCCGGCGCTGACGACCTGGCCCGGTTCGACCAGCGTTTCCATCACGACGCCATCGCCGTCCGCCAACAGTTCGGCATAACCCGTCGCGTTGCGCGCAACGTCGGCGTCAGCCTCGGCCGCACTGAGCTGCGCTTTGGCGGCATCGGCCGCCGCCTTGATCTGGTCATAGGCCGATGCCGATATCGCGCCGGTTCCGCGCAGGTCGCGATAGCGCTCTTCATCCTGCGCGGTCTGCTGCGCGCGTGCTCGCGCGGCGGTGACCGCGTCCTGCCGGGCCTGCGCGGCAAGCCTCAGATCGATGGGGTCGAGGCGCATCAGCGGCTGGCCGCGTTTGACGGTTTGCCCGGCATCCACCAGCCGCTCGAGCACCTTGCCGGAGACGCGAAATCCCAGGTCGCTCTGCACGCGCGCGGCGACGGTTCCGGTAAACGAACGGGAGGCGGGGATCGCCGCCTGCGCGATGGCGGTGCGCACCAGGGGCGCTTCGGTGCGCGGATCGGACGGCGCTTTTGCGCCGCAGGCGGCTAGCGCAAGTGGCAGTGCACAGACGACTGCAGAGGTAGCAAGGCGACGCCGGAGCATGAAAGACCCATTGACGGAGTGATCGGGGCTTTCATTATGGTTCTAGTGACCAACTTAGTCAATAGTCACAATCGAAATTTCCATCAAGGCGACAGACTGCGAAGCACGAGACTGGACAGTTGTGCAGGCGCGACCTTGGTGTAATCGAAGCTGTACTGCAGGAGCATTGGGTTCAGGTAGGGGCGCATCACCAGATAGATCGCCATCGCAGTCTCATCGAGGGGTGTTTTGCGCTCGAACTCCCCGCTTTGCCGGCCCTCCTGGAGGACGTCCCGAAGCAGCTTCTGGACGCGCTCTTCATACGCAAGCACCGCCTGCCAGTTCTCCGTGGCCGCCGATGCGGCAATCTCGTAGAGCTTGCGGTCCTGGAAAAACAGACGGAGGCTCGCTTCCGTGAAGACGTTGAACATCCGCCGCAGCTTCTCCGGTGGCAGATCGGTCTGTGCGACGGCCGCCCTCACCTCGGTTTCGATCTCGTGCAGGCAGTTCGCGCAAATCATCTCGCCAATGGCCTGCTTGGACTCGAAGAACTTGTAGATGTAGGCCTTGGAAAACCCGATCGCCTTGGCGAGGTCTGAGACCGTCGTTTTCTCGTAGCCATACCGGCTGAAGTGCTCGGTGGCGGCGACGACGATCTGATCCCGTACCTCGTGGTCAGCGGGGCCGCGCGCCGGGATGGAGGAAGTGGTGACTTTTTTCATGGGTATAGCATACAGGAATGGACAACCAGTGACTATTTGGTATTATAGTCACCACTGGAATCTTGCGAAGACGCTCATGCTACCCAAACCTATCCTTGCCGCGGTTATTGTCGCCAGTCTCTCGGCTGGCTGCGCTGTAGGCCCCGATTATGTCCGGCCCAATGTAGCCATGCCCGAGCGGTTCCAGGGCCAGGCCGCGGTGGATCACCGGCACGCGGCGGCCAGTGCCGACCTTGTCACGTGGTGGACGGGTTTCGATGATCCGCAACTGACACGATTCGTCACGCTCGCACTGGATCAGAACCTGGACCTCGCGCAGGCCGCCGCTCGCGTCTCGCAGGCGCGCGCGGGACTGGGCGCGGCGAATGCCGCGCTGCTGCCGTCCGGCACTGTCAGCGGGCAGGCGGCGCGAGTCTACCAGTCGGTTGAGACCCCCTTGGGGCGAGTCCTGAATTCGACGCCCGGTTTCGATCGCTACGGCAATGAGTACGAGGCTGATTTCAACGCGAGCTGGGAACTGGATGTGTTTGGTGGCCTGCGTCGCGGGCGGGAAGCGGCACTTGCCGAATACCAGGCTTCGGAAGCCGGTGCGGTGGCCACGCGCCTGGCAGTGGCGGCGCAGACTGGCGATATTTACATCACGATTCGTGGATTGCAGGCCCGTCTGAAGGTTGCCCGGCGGCAGGTGCAGACGCAGCAGGATCTGCTTTCGACCATCAACCTCCTGTATGGCAAAGGATTGGCGGCCGACCTTCAGGTAAGCCAGGCCGAAGGTGCGCTGTCCCAGGTTCAGGCATCCGTCCCGGTCCTCGAGGCGGGTCTGGATGCGGCGATGAACGCGCTGGACGTGATGCTGGGTTCGCAGCCCGGCACGCATCGAGCCGAACTGGTCGAAGCTGGTGACATCCCGGTCGCCCCGCGGATCGCGGACACAGGATCGCCGGGAGAGTTGCTCAGGCGCCGGCCCGACCTGATCGTGGCCGAGCGTCGCCTCGCCGCATCGAACGCGCGCATCGGCGTAGCGATCGCAGAGTATTACCCCAAGGTGTCGCTCAGTGGACTGCTCGGCAGCGCCACCTCGGTGGCCAGCGGCAATCTGTTCAGTACCGGCGCCAATCAGGCCGCTGGCGTGCTGGGGCTGCGCTGGCGTCTGTTCGATTTCGGCCGCATCAATGCGCAGATCGAGCAGGCCAAGGGGCAGCAGGCGGAAATGCTGGCCGCGTATCGGCTCGCCGCGCTTCATGCAACCGAAGACGTCGAGAACTCATTCTCGGCACTCGTGAAGCGCGAGCAAGAGGCCGCGGTGCTCGCCCAGGGAGTGGATTCGCTCGGTCGCGCTCGAGCGGCCTCGTTCGCAGCCTATCAAAAAGGCGTCGTCAGCCTCATCGAAGTCCTGCAGGCCGACGACAACCTGCTACGCGCCTCCGATGAGCGGGTGCAGGCGCAAACGGAATCCGCACGCGCAGCCGTTGCCGCCTTCAAGGCGCTCGGTGGCGGGTGGCAACCTGGCGAATCCGAAGCGGTCGCCATCAAATAGCAACCCTACGCACCCAACGATCTGCCAGGAGCGTGGATTTTGGCCATCGTTCTTTGCCAGATGAGCGCTTTGCCGCATGCCACACAAACGAATGACGCGAGCAGAAAGCCGCGAGCGAACCCGGCAGCGCTTGCTCGACGCAGCAGCGTCGAGCATCGCCGAAAAAGGGTTTGCTGCGACTAGCGTGGAGGATATCGCAGCCGAGGCCGGCTATACCCGCGGCGCGTTTTACTCGAACTTCAGCAGCAAGAGCGATCTATTCGTCGAACTGCTCCGTCTCGATCACCAGAACATGCAAGCAAACTTGCAGAAGCTGCGAGACGCCACACCGTCCAGCGAAAACCTGCAAGTGCAGCTCACCTTGTTGTACGCGCAGTGCTATCGCGACGACAACAACTACATCATCTGGGCTGAGGCACGTTTGCATGCCATGCGTGACGCGAAATTCCGACAACATGTGAATGCCCTATGCCTGCAAAAGCGCGACATGATCGCGTACTTCATTGAGCAGTTATGCCTGCGCCTCAACATACGGTTGCCGGGCTCTTTCGCCGACCACGCGCTCGCCGTTATGGCAGTGATCGACGGCATCCTCTGCTTCAACATGACGATGCCCAATGATTTGTCCAACGCTTCGGCCGAAGCGATTTTGAGCAACGTTTTGACAAAGATGCTCTGCAATGCACCAGTCCTGACTGAAACATAGTTTGATCTTGCGCCTCCTCCACAGATACCCCGCTCAAGCGATTCAATCCATCAGTTGGTGTCAGCCAGGTCTCCTGGTTGTCCGTTCGAATTGGCGGATTCAACCGGTCGATGCAACACAACGAACGTCGCATGAGCGGCGGAAGTGTGGCGCTGCCTGTCGCTCCGATTTGCCGCCGCAATCTCATTCGGCATCGCATCACAGATGCCCGCGCGCGAGGAGCGGGCGCTCCGGCGCCTTCAGTGCGGCGCCGGAGCGTCGAGATAGACGCCTGCCGACAACCCGGCCTTCACCTGCCGCGTGAACTCGTCGGTGGACACTTCCTCCGCCCCTGCCTCGATCGCGTCGTATGCCTGACGCACGACGTCGGCCGGCGTCGCCTTCGGCACCTCCAGCCCGCGCGTCAGATCGGTATCGATAAAACCGGCATGCAGCCCGACCACCTGCGTGTGCTGCTCGCGCAGCGAGTGACGCAGGCCGTTGGTCACCGCCCACGCGGCCGACTTCGACACGCCATAAGCCGCGAGGATCGGCCGGTTTATCCAGCTCGCAACAGACAGTACGTTCAGGATCGCGCCGCCGCCGTTGCCGGCAAGGTTGCCCGCGAACGCCTGCGACATCGACAGCATCCCGAACACGTTGGTGTCGAAGTGATCGCGTAACGCGTCGAGCGCGCCGTCGTCCGTCAGACTGCCTAGCCGCGCGATGCCCGCGTTGTTGATCAGAAGCGTGACGTCGCCCGCCGCGTCGGCGGCAGCGGCCACGGCCGCCGGATCGGTCACGTCAAGCTTCACGGGCACGACGCCCGGCAGCGTTACGCTGGCGGGATCGCGCGCGCCCGCATAGACCTTGCGCGCTCCTCTTTCGAGCGCCTGCTTCGCGAACTCAAGGCCAAGCCCGCGGTTCGCACCCGTCACGAAAACAACAGCACCTTCGATCTTCATATCTCACCTTTCGCATGATGAATCGCATGTGCGCCGGTTCGCAGCGCGCGTGAAATTCGGAGAAAACAAACCTGCCCTTGCGTACCGAACCGTTGCGCCGCCGAACGGCGCCAACGTCCGCCGCCAGCCGGCATCAAAGAACCGCGACGGACCTGGATTGCCATCCGTGCCACGCCGGCGTTGCTTCGCGTTGTGCGCGAAAGTCGGCTACACTCATGTCAATGTCGATCACCATCGTGCTACGCCGCATTGTGTCGACGTAATTTGGGCATGTCAATGGTGACCGACATTGTGTTTTTTAATCGACGCGATCGCTTGTATAAGGGAGAGATCGATGGGGGTGTCACGACAGCAGGCCGCCGAGAACCGCAGCGCGATCGTCGCGGCCGCCGAGCGGCTTTTCCGGGTACGCGGAGTCGATGCCGTGGGGCTAACGGAGTTGATGAAGGAAGCCGGTTTTACCCAGGGCGGCTTCTACAACCACTTCAAGTCGAAGGACGCGTTGGTCACCGCGGTCATGGAAAAGGCGATGCAAGCCTACGCGGATTCGCCAAACGGCGGCAGCCTCGGGAAGCAGGCGGCACGCTACCTGTCGGCCTCGCACCGCGACAACGTCGAAGCAGGGTGCCCGTTGTCCGGCTTTGCTGGCGACGCTCCGCGGATGACCGACGCGGCGCGTGCGTCCTACGCGCGCGGCCTCGCCGCGTATCTCGACCGGCTTGCAGCCATGATCGCCACGGAAGGCGCGACGACGGAACAAACCCGTCGCGATGCGATTGCCGCGTTCAGTCAAATGGTCGGGGCGCTCGTGCTGTCGCGTGCGATCGCAGGCGTCGATTCGGCCTTCGCCGACGAAATCCTCGACGCGGGGCGGCGCACGCTCGTCGACGCGCTCGACGACCCGGTCACGCCGGACAGCCGGCACCGCAGGAGGTCGAATGGCTGATACGCCGCCTGCGGCCCCGGGGGCTCTGCATGGGAATGCGTAGGTCGGCGGGGGCAGCACGATTTGCGCGCAGAGACTCAGCGCGTTAGCGCGCCGGTGAGGGGCGGCTCCGTGCCGTCGTCGCCCGCCTGTCCTGGCGTAGGCAGGTACCTGCCGAAGTTCATTTCGAAGTCGCTTGGAACGCCGTAGGCCAGGCTACGGAGCTTGGCGCGGCGGGCCTGCCCACCTGGCGAGGCCAGGGCCGGGAAGAACAGGTCAATGCTCGACTGGAGTTCGGCAGGCGTCGGCATTCCGAAACGATTGATCTGGGCTTTCGCGGCGCCGAGCGTTTCACGGTCGAATGTGGCCAGACGCCGGACAAGCGCATCGACAAGCCGTGAATGAAAATGACGGGCGGGTCGTTCTTCATATCGGTCGTCCTCTCTTTGGATTGCAAAAGTGCCCCCTCGAACGCCGGAACGCTTCAACGGCATCTTTCAGGTCTTGACCGAGATAGTTCCGTTCGACGGCGAGCGCCGTGCCATCTACCGAACCGATTATTGGAAGATGTTCCGTTCGAACCGCCCTGAATCTCTCTGCGAATACAACGTCAAGATCGCGCAAATGGCACGCATGCTCCACGAGCGCGAAGTGCGTCAATGACCTCACTAAAGGGCAACTTGTTGGGATATGGACTGAAATGACCTGTCAAGACGCCTGTCTGTCCACAGGTGCAGCGCAGGCTATTCCGCCATCGCCCACGGATGGTCGACAAGACATCGCATCGCCGAACCTTCCAGATTGAATGGCACACGAACCGGATTCTGGACGACGTCCACTCTTCGTCAGCCTATGACACGACGACTGTAAATTCGACCCCTGATTCAAAGTCCAGCGTCGTGGTCGAAAAGCGGGGGTCGTCGTCGAGGTAGTGCTTGTACGGCCGAACGGCGTCCTCGGCTGTGTACATATTGTCGGCGAGAATGATAGATCCGGGACGCAGCAGGCGCTCGATCTGTTTGAACAGCTCCAGATAGGCGTCGGCCCATACGTCGATAAACACCATGTCGAAAGTACCGTCCAGTCCGGCAACGGTCTGGAAGACATCGCCCTCCCGCAGTTCAACATAAGCGTCTACGCCCGCCGTTCTGACGTGGGCTCGAAGTTGTGCGCACTTAACAGCATCGAGTTCAGTCGCTACAACCATGCCACCGCCTAACGTGCGAAGGGCCTCGGCGAAATACAGCGTGGACACGCCGCAGGAACTGCCGAGTTCGAGGATTCGAGCCGGCTTGTGCGAAAGCACCATGTTGCGTAAGAACCGTCCCGTTTCCGCCGACACGGATAACGATAGAGGAGTGCCTTGTGAGGATTCGAAATCTTCGCTCGATAGTCCGAGCGTTTCGAGAAACCGTCCACGGAGTCGAGGTGCGAGCGTTTCGTATTCCTCCGCGAGAGTCAGAAACTCCTCGCTCGATCCCTGAAATTGCGCCCGTGCGCGGGCTATCACTTCTGTCTGGCTCTGTTCGTGAAGCTGTCGCAGAAGATCCGTGGTTGATGAAGCCATGAGCGCTCCTTGAGGAGATCGATAATACTGACGACGTAGACAACGACCGACCACTGCTCCAGACGGGCTGCGCTTTGCTTAAAACGCGTGACGCTATGCCGTTCTGGCGAGCTTGATCGCGCGTTCAGGGCATGCCGTCACGCAAAGACCGCATGAGCGGCAGGCGTGCGCGTTCGGTGTGTAGGCGACTTTCATTCCGTGCACGCGTAGCTTGAGGCGGTGCATCAAATCGAGGCCGAGATAATCGACCTCATCGATGCGCCGGATCTCAAACACATTCTCGGGGCAGACCCGCAGGCAATCGCCCTTGCCTTCGCAACGTTTCAGGTCGACGACTGGCGCAATCACGCCCGGCTTCTGTTTGCAGTCGTCCGTTGATTTCTCGCGCATGTTCAGTCTCCCACGCGCCGGTCGTGGCCCGATCGCCATGCCGTCCGGAAATGCTCGCGTTCTTCAGGCGTCATCGCTTCCCATTTACGCCAGTGACGCCGTCCGCGCCAGCCGCCGTGTCCGCGGAATCCGCCAAACAGGATACGGCTCAAAACCAGCAAGCCTAACGCATGCGCGAAGTCGATCGCACGGGCGCCAACGAATAGCGCCGGAATCACCCAATTCCATAGCGTCATGACCACCCACCCGAGCACGGCTATGGCAACCACCACGAGCAGCGCTTTACCCGCGCATCTGATTCGAAACTTCATCCTTCGACTCCTCTATATATCCAGTTCGTCATAAATGGTCTGCAGTCGGGCGCGCAGATGCAAGACCGCGTAGCGTTTGCGCGCGAGCAGCGTATTGAGCGCGACGCCACTTTCCGCCACCATGTCTTTGAAGGACCGCCCCTCCAACTCGTGCGCGATAAATACTTCACGTTGATTCGGCGGCAACTCATCGAGCGCATCCTGCAAGGCCTTGAGCAATACAGCGCGAGCATAGAGGGCTTCGGGGCCTGCATCGTGCGCCGGCAGGGCGAGGTCGAGGCGATACTCACCGCTGGCGTCGTCCTCGGCCTCAGACAGATCGGTCAGCGGCTGCTCCTTCTTCTTGCGAAAACGATCGATGATGCGGTTGCGCGCGGCACGGAAAAGCCACGCGCTCGCCTGCTCGATCGGCGCGGGAAGCCGGTAAGCCTGCACGAATTCGTGGAACACATCCTGCAGGATGTCCTCGGCATCATCCGGGTCGCGTATTCGACGCCGGATAAAATTGACGAGCCTCGTGCGCTCACGCACCACGGTCGCGGTGATCTCGCTGTCTCGGTCGGTCATCGGGTGCGAGGTGGGTGGCGGTTCCATGCGCCTGTAGACGTTTCAGGAGCGCGAATATTGTGGCGAGCGCGAAAAATCTTTCCTTGCGCGACTGCCAGTTCGCTTGAGGCGGTGCGGAACAGAATTGTGGCCATTAAGTAACCGCAAGAAGTGGGTGCGTTCCCGTAGCGATGCCGCGCAATTCAACGAACGTCCATAACACCGACACCCGATCCAGGCATAACCGCGTTCGTTTCAGGGAGAGCCGCCGCAACGACAACGGCGCATGTAAGTAGAATCGTCAACATTCGGCCCTGCATTTGATGGCCGCTCCCAATTGGCGAGACACAGCGATGAAGGTAACGATTGCGTACATCGAAGAACCCCCGTTCGGTTGGACGGAAGCAGATGGTACCGCCACGGGCGCTGACATCGATCTGGCCGACGCGGTTCTTCGGGCGATCGGCGTAACCCGGATCGAGCATCATCGGACGTCGTTTAGTGAACTCCTGCCCGGCGTTGACGCGGGCAGGTGGGATATGAACGTTCCGCTGTTCGTCACACGCGATCGCGCCAATATGGTCGCGTTCAGCGTCCCGGTATGGGGGATCGCAGACGGTTTTCTGGTTCGGACTGGAAACCCGAAAGCGCTTGACAGCTACGCGTCGCTTGCCAAACGCGCTGATGCGCGCCTTGGCATCATAGCCGGACAGGTGCAGCACGACTCAGCGAAAGCATCTGGCGTAAGCGAGGACCAAATAGTCGTCTTCGAGCATCAGGCCGACGCTGTCGAAGCGGTTCTCTCCGGCGCCATCGATGCGTATGCGAGCACGGGCTTAGGGAATCGGATAGTCGCGAACCGGATCGGAGGCTCAATGCTCGAGGCCGTCGAGCACGAACCGGGAACGAAGGGCAAGCAGCAGAAGCCTCCGCTCGGAGCATTCTCGTTCAATAGAAGTAACGGCGATCTGATCCAGGCGGTAAACAAAGTTCTTCGTTCATATCTGGGCTCGCCAGACCATCGTGCTCGCATGGCGGAATTCGGCCTGACACACAACGAGATCGATCCCGCTCTCGCGGGTCGAGTATAAGACGGGCGTCGGCCAGGTGCTGCATCGAACCGCAAAATGCTACGATTGCCCATCGTTATATCCCTTGCGTCTCGCCCACATTCATGATCAAGCCCGCCTCTCTGCTTCTGTCGATCGCACTCGCCACGCCGCTTTCGGCTCTGGCGCTCGGCACCGATAATCCAGACTACGATCAATGCATTCTGGGTTCGCTAGGAAATAGCCAGAGTACTTTCGCGGCACGCGTGATTAGCGATTCGTGCAGCGCGCTTTACAGAAATGGCGCACTGCTTCTGCCGCGGGAAAAGTCGTATCACGTGTGTGTGCTGCAGAATGTGCAAACCGTGCGAGGCGCATTTGCAGTTCAGCAGATATTGCGGGCATGCCGGCGTCAGAATCAGATGTGAGTCAGGACAGTCAGGACCTGACATCGCTGGTGCTCGACCACGCGTGGATCTGACGATCGTCACACACACTGCTCGAGCGCACATTGCCTCGCATAAGCAATACCGCCGTTCTCGCTTCCAGAGCGGCGCTTCTCAATTGCGCGCTTAGCGCTACATTCCAACGCTCATGCCGCCGCCCGCGCTTGTGCCGGTGTTCGTACCCGTGTTCGTGCCTGAGCTCGACGTCGTATTCAGATCGATTCTTCCGTAGACGCCATCGGCTTCGTCATTCGGCCCCGCCGCGAAGAAGAGTGTGCTGGAAGGCTGATTGCTGAGATCGTTGCCGAACGCGATACCCCACACGCCCTGCTCGACGATCGGACTGCCGTTCGGTCCACTGATCTGTCCCATCGACTGACCGCTCGACGCGTTGAACGCATTGATCATGCCATCGCCGAAATTGCCGATCAGTATTGCGCCGCTCATCGAGCCGAAGTTCCCGGGCGCTTGCGCAATGCCCCACGGCGCGTTCAACGAACCGCCTGTCGCGAAGCGTTGCTTCAGGTTGCCCGCGGTGTCGTACACATCGACCATGCCGAGCCCCGCGCCCGGGACATCGTCGTGTTTGGCTGCGTCTTGCATCGCGTAGGTGACGAACAGATTCGAGCCGATCGCCTGAATGCCGAACGGCGCGAAGCCGGCTGGAATCGCCGGGTCCGTGAAGGCGCCGGGCATCGCGACCTTCGTGAACGAGGTATCGAAGACGTCGATCTTGTTGTTATGGAAGTCCGTCGCATAGAGGAAGTTGCCGTTGTTCATCGCGGCGAGCGCGAGACCCTTGTAGACGGCGCCGCCCGTACCGTCGTCGTACATGACGAACGCATTGGTCGGCCCTACGGCGGGCGCCCACGCGGTGATGGTGCCGCCTTCGCCCGTGAAGATGAATGCAGCGACTCCAGACTTGCCGTTTTCCGTGACGCGGAAGCTTTGTGTTCCATTGAAAACGATGCCCGTGGGCGATGCGGAGCCGTTCTTGCCGTCGGGTATCGTGACGACCAGCGACTGCGGCACGCCATTGCCGTCATAGAGCGTCGCGACGTCGGTGCCGTTGTCCGCGACCCAGACGAAACCTTTGGGATTGAAGGCCACGCCCCAAGGGTTTTTCAGATTTGCGTCGGTGTGTGCAGCGGGCACCGCGCCATCGGATACGAGGGCCGTCGCTGCGAATGACGACTGGACGGGTGGGTTCGCGCTGCTCGAACTCGAGCCACCGCTGCCACCGCCGCCGCATGACATCAGAGTCGCGATGGCCGCGCCGCATGCAACGACGCCGAATATAGCGAGTAGAGACTTCATGACCGCACTCCTTGTTCTGCTCAAAGGACCTAACGGTCAATGAACGAGAACGTCGCGGGGTTTATTCCGGCGGAGAGCGGCTTATTTCGCGGCAGGTCTCGTGAGATCGAATGGCTGGATTCGCCCCCCACGACCGCCACTCCGTGCGCCGCCGATCGCTTCGCTACCTACAAAAGCACGCGGCACGCTGTTTGCGACATTCCTGTAGCGCAGGCGGCAACTGTCTGCGTCTATCTTCCAGTCCAATTAAGGAGGGGCGGATCATGAGCAAGGCAACCATCACACTAGTCGCGGCCGTCGCCGCACTCTCGCTGTCGGGCGGCGCTTATGCGCAGGCGGCCGGAGGCCAGAGCGGCAGCGGTTCGACCGGCACAGCCGGCAGCACGGCTAGTCCGTCGAACCAGATGAACGGCGCAACCACAGGCGGCTACGGCATGCCAGGCACCACCAACACGGGCAGCGGCATGGGCGCCAAGGCGCCGAACTCGGGCCTGCCGAGCAACGACAGCAGCTCGACGTCTGACACCACCGCCGCTCCCAAGAGCAACAACACGCTGGCGACTCCAAGCGTGGTGTCGCCAGCCGCTACCGGCCATTAACAGCTGGTAAAAATGACTGTTAGCCGCGAATCAGCGCAAGCACGGAGCGCTCCAATCGCAGCGACGTAGATGTAACTGCGACCGACGCGCAGTTTCCCGGATATCAGGCACTAGCTAATGCGACCGATCTACGCGGTTTCATACGGTCGCTATTCGACACTTCTTCACCGGGAATTGCGCGCCGGATTCCCAGGCAACGCGCGAACTCCCAGGATTTACGGCTCGCATCAGAAGCCGCAGAGCCGGTAGATCGCGCGTTGCCGGTCACTCGCATGCGGCCCACCGCCTCCCTATTGAAGCCTCATGGAGAGGCTCAAAGCCACGTGCCCCCTTGCCGCGCGCTCGGCTCTTGCGCGAGCGCATCGAAATCGTGAATCCAGTCGAGGTGATGCAGCATGCTGTCGCGCGCCCCTAGCCGCGCGTTGCGTTCCTGCGCGGCGGGGCCGTCCGGCAGATGCAGCACGTCCGCGGTGCTGATCGACGCGTACTGCACTTTGCGCGTGCGGCCTCGGCGCAGACGCTCGTAGGCTTCCTGTGCTTCTCGCCAATTGCCTGGGCCCGCCTTGGCGAGTTGCGCGGCCAGCACCACGGCATCCTCGATCGACTGGTTGGCGCCCTGGCCGTGATGCGGCACGAGCGCATGCGCGGCATCGCCGATCAGCGTTACGCGGCCCTTGCTCCAGCGGCCGAGCGGCGGACGGTGAAACAGGCCCCAGCGCTGACTGATCGGCACGGCCGTGATCATCTGCACGACGGCCGGATGCCAGTCCTTGAACAGGCGCAACTGCTCGCCTTCGGTCGACGGCATGACCCAGTCGCGCGACGGCCACGGCGACGGATGACGCTCGACCAGCAGGAAGTTCTGATCGCCCTTGTCGCCGATCGGATAATGCAGCAGATGGCCGCCGGGCCCGACCCAGAACTGGATCGTCTCCGGATCGGGCAAGAGGTCCATGCGCTCGGCCGGCACGATGCCACGAAAGCCCGAGCAACCGGAATACAGCACGTCGTCGTAGCCGAGCATCCAGCGTCGCGTAATCGAGCGGGCGCCGTCGGCGCCGATCACGAGATCGGCATCGATGCGCCGACCGTTGTCGAACGCGAGACTCACGCGATCGGGATGCTGCACGAGATCTACCAGCCGATGGCTGAGCTCGATGTGCTCGAGACCAACCGCCTTCGACAGCACCGCCTGCAGATCGGCTCGATGAACGCCCCAGTACGAGCCGCCGAACTGCTCGCGATAGCTGGGCATGCCGCGATGATGTCCAATGACGCTGCCGCTGCGGCCATCACGATAAATGAGCCCGGGTACTTCGGCGCACACGTTTTCGAACGCGGAGCGTAGCCCCATGCGCTCGTACAAGCGCGTCGCGTTGGCCGACAGTGCGACGGCCGCGCCCACTTCGCGCAACTCATCGGTCTGCTCGTAGAGTTGCGCATCGATGCCATGTTCGCGTAGTGCGAGCGCCAGTGTAAGGCCGCCGATGCCGGCGCCGACGATCGCGATGCTCAGATCCATCCGGTTCATGATTGTGTCTCCGATATGCGGGTTTATCGATTCGGGCCACTCTGGAACGCGCGCCCGGCGCGTCGCATGCGGATACCGTGTTGGTATTTTCAGCACTAGACGGTCATTGCTCAATAAGATGAAATGAATCTTCTTCATCACTGAAATGAATGACCTTAGGTCATGCCGAAGCCATGGAACTGAGCGATCTCGATCTCAACCTGCTGCTGCTGTTCCAGCGGCTGATGCAGGAGCGGCGCGTGGCGAGCGTCGCCGAGCAAATGAACATGAGCCAGCCGGGCGTCAGCAATGCGCTCGCGAAGCTGCGCCGCCTGCTGGGTGATCCGCTGTTCGTGCGGGCGCCGGGCGGCGTGGTGCCTACCCCGTTCGCGCTGCGTCTCGCGGAACCGGTCTCGCAGGCGCTCGCCACCTTGCACGCCGCGCTCAATCCGGTGACGGGCTTCGATCCGCTGCGCGAGATGCGAACGATGACGATCGGCATGACCGACATCGGCGAAGTCGTGTTTTTGCCCGCATTGCTGGAACGATTGTCGCGCGTCGCGCCAGGCATCGCGATGAATACGGTGCGCAATACGAGCGTCAATCTGAGCAACGAAATGGCCGACGGCCGGGTCGACCTGGCGATCGGCCTGTTGCCGCAGTTGAAGGGGGGTTTCTATCAGCGGCGTCTGTTCGATCAGCGCTACGTCTGTCTGTTCAGACGCGCTCACCCACTCGAGGACGCGCCGCTCACGCTTTCCGCGTGGCGCGAAGCTGAGCATCTGGTGGTGGTGTCGGCCGGCACCGGCCACGGTCAAGTGGACGAGTGGCTGAAACGGCGCGGCGTGCGGCGTCAGGTGCGACTGACCGTGCCGCACTTCATGAGCGTCGGCTACATCCTGCAACGTACCGACCTGATCGCCACGGTGCCCGAGCGGCTCGCTCTGGAGTTGGCCACGCCGTTCTCGCTCAGCCTGCGCGCGCTGCCGATGACGCTGCCCGCCGCACCGATCCATTTGTTGTGGCACGAGCGCGTCCATCAGGACGAAGGCAATCGCTGGCTGCGCGAGGTCGTGATCGACCTGTTCGCCGATACCGTGGCGCGTGGCAGGCGAGCGCGGGACGTGAGGAAGAAATAGGCCTCCGTTTGTAAGCGTCGACCGGAAGCTTCGCGCTTACTCGAACGTTCCGGTTCGGACTTCGCCGTTGCGGGTGTAGCGCGTGATCAGCACGCCGCCGGGGGTGCTCGTCACGTGTGCCAGCGTGAAGGCGGACGCTTGCGCGTCGTTGCCGAAAAGGCGTTTGCCGTGCCCGAGGATGACGGGATAAATCAGGAGTTGGAGTTCATCCACGAGGCCCGCCGCCAGCAGTTGGCGCACCATGTCGCCGCTGCCGAACGTCAATAGATCGGCACCGTCCTGAAGTTTCAGCGCGCGTATCGCGTCGGCAAGGTCTCCGGTCAGTGCATGACTGTTGTGCCAATCGAGCGTATCGGATCGATGCGTGGCCACGTGCTTGCGGACCTGATTGAACTGGTCGGCCATGTCGCGGTTGCGTGAATCGGCCGGTACATATGGCCAATAAGACGCGAATATGTCGTACGTGCAACGCCCTAGCAGCAACTCGAACGGCTGCGCGAGCAGATGGTGCACACTGGCGCCGACCGCTTCGTCGGCGTAAGGGACGATCCACCCACCCAAACGAAAATCACCACTGGCATCCTCCTGGGGCGCGCCGGGGGATTGAGCGACGCCATCCAGACTGAGGGACATGGAAACGATGTGCTTGCGCATGATGTGCTCCTGGGCGATGAACCTGATCGGTTCCATCTATACGACGAACGAGTCGCGTGCGGATCGACAATCGACGTCCGCACCGGGTGAAGCCGCGTGAGCGAGCATCGCGCGGTTGGCGCACAATGACTGGACCCACGGGTGCCTGCGCCGCAGGTGTGAAGGTGCGCACCACTCGCCAGCGCATGGTCGGAAGATCGCCCGACACAGTGATGCGGACATAGCAGCCGGCGTAACGTCCGGTCGCCCGTGGCATTTCGTTCGATGGCCGATGGACAACATCACCAGAAACATGTCCGTACCTTCAGCAACAACCGGATCGCACGATTCCGCGCGGGGTTATTCACCCAACCGAAAGTGCTCGTCATTGTGGCGATAGTATGCAGCCTGCTGTGGGGCAGTTCATACCCGGGAATTAAAATTGGCTATGCGTTGCTCGGGATCACGCAAAACGATATTCCTTCAAAGCTGATCTCAGCGGGCTACCGGTTCGTGCTCGCGGGACTGTCGTTGTTGATTCTTGCTACCCTGTCGAAGAAGCCTGTTTTCGATTTGAATCGGCGCCATAGCGGACAGTTGATGCGATTGGGTTTCACGCAAACGGCCATTCAATATGCTCGGCGAAGGCTTTATCGTTATTGCCGCATTCGTGCTTTCCGCTGCATCGATTTACGGAAAGCGCATTTCGCAGAACATGGACGTCATGGTCATGACGGGTTATCAACTCGGGTTTGGCGGCGCCGGCGCAACGGAGCGCTGGCTATTCGAAGGCTGGCGCGGCTTTGGGGGCAAGGTCGAGGCTGTCGCCAAGGCCAAGGCTGAGCTTGTGGGGGTTCCGAAGCGCCGAAGCCCCCCTCAAACACTATCCGACGCAACCGGCAACCCCTCCGTCCTCCACCGCAGCATCCCACCGGCAAGATTCGCCACCTTGCCGAACCCCGCCTTCGTCAGCAACACGCTTGCCTGCGCCGAGCGCACGCCGGACCGGCACACCGCGACCACCGGCCGCTCGCGCTCCAGTTCATCGAGCCGCCCTGTCAATTGCGACAGCGGCACCAGCTTCGCGCCCGGCAGATGACCCAAACGATCGATGAACTCGGGCGCCTCGCGCACATCGACGATCTGAAACGCGGCGCCATGCTCAAGCAGCGCCATCGGCTCGATTTCCCACACGCCGCTAAAGCGCAGCGTCAACGGTGCCCAATTCGGCGTTTCGGTCGCAACTTCGGCGCCGCTTTCCGGCTGCCCGCAACGCATGTTTGCGGGCACCGCGACAGCCATCTGCTTCGGATGCGGCAAATTCAGGTTGTTCATGTACCCGGCGAAATCGCCGACGTCGACGTCGCCGCCCAGACGCGGATTGAAGCGCCGCTCCTCAGTCACGCTCGTCACCGTGATGCCGCGATAATCGTGCGCGGGATAGAGGAGGCAGTCGTCCGGCAGTGACAGGATCTGCTCGCGCACGGACGCGAACAACTGCTGCGGACTGCCCTGCTGGAAATCGGTGCGGCCACAGCCGCGAATCAGCAGGCTGTCGCCGGTAAAGGCCATGCTCAGATCGTCGAGCACATAGGTCAGGCAGCCGTTCGTATGGCCAGGCGTTGCGCGCACGGTCAGGTGACGCGTGCCGAAGTCGATCCGATCGCCATGCGCGAGCGGTCGCGTGACGCCTTTCGCCTCGACGACCCCGGCAAGCCCGATCTCGCTGCCGCAACGCAAACGCATGCGCCATGCGCCGGTTACGTGATCAGCGTGCACGTGGGTATCGAGCGTCGTGAGCAGCCATAGGCCCAGCTCCCGCAGCAGCGCCTGATCGCGCGGCACCTGCTCGTAGACGGGGTCGATGAGCACCGCCTCGCCGCTATCGCCGAGTAAGTACGTGTAGGTCGACGAAGCAGGATCGAACAGCTGACGAAAAATCATCTGTATCCCATAGGAAGGTCGGCGAGGCGGCCGCAAGCGGCCGCCGTGCCACATCTGTCAGCCCGGTTGCTTGGTGGTGCGCAGATACGGTTTGATGGTCTTGAAACCAGGGAAAATCTGCTGCGCCTCTTCGTTGCTGACCGCGGACGTGATGATCACGTCTTCGCCCTGCTTCCAGTTGACCGGCGTCGCGACCCTGTGTTTGGCGGTCAGTTGGATCGAATCGAGCACGCGCAGGATCTCGTCGAAGTTGCGGCCGGTGCTCATCGGGTAGGTCAGCGTCAGCTTGATCTTCTTGTCGGGGCCGATGATGAAAACCGAGCGCACGGTCGCGTTGGTCGCGGCGGTGCGGCCCTCGCTGGTATCGCCCGCGTCGGCCGGCAGCATGTTGTACAGCTTGGCGATCGCGAGGTCGGTGTCGCCGATCATCGGGTATTTGACGGCGGCGCCCTGCGTTTCCTCGATGTCCGCGGCCCATTTTTCGTGGTCTTCGACCGGATCGACCGACAACCCGATCAGCTTCGCGTTGCGCTTGGTGAACTCCGGCTCGATCTTCGCCATGTAGCCCAGTTCAGTCGTGCAAACCGGCGTGAAGTCTTTCGGATGAGAGAACAGGACCGCCCATTGGTCGCCGATCCAGTCGTGGAAATCGATGGTGCCCTGCGTGGTCCGCGCGGTGAAGTTGGGCGCGGTGTCATTGATACGAAGTGACATATTGCCGTCCTGTGAAGTCGTGGTTAAGCGGAAGACTCGAGCCAGGCCTGTCTGCAACGGTCCAACACGAGCCCGGTTAATCTCGGGGATCGAAAAATCACTAACGCTCACAACGATAGATGAAGCTTTCGCGGCAAGTAGAGCATCGCCGTGCTGAAGAAGCTCGAGATCGCCGCCTGTCGGGCGAATACGAGCGTTGCCGCATCGCGCAGTGAGAGTTCAAATATAGCGCGTTACGCACAAGCCATGCTGACACCCATCGAAATCAGTCCGGCTTGGCCACTCCGGAACGGCTTGGGGGACGTTTACCGGAAAATCATGGACATTCGACGCGTCGGCGTGTGTTCGATAGCGCACAGATTTACCGGCCCTGGCGTGACCGAGTCCGAGCGCGGTTTGATGCTTTGCACGAACCCGGCGAGGCGGGTCGGAGCGTGCGGTACTGAAGCGCTTGCAACAAACGCAGCTTCCGTCCGCTCGAAAAACATCTGCTGAATGCTCGCCATGATGGCCCGGTTTGGCGGCGGGGTGTGGATATTCGCGATTGCGGCGGGTCAGTCCGCAGTGCCTGGCGAGACAGGCGAAGCCGGTTCGTCAAAGACGACTGCCAGATCGCCTTTATCGATAAACGGTCGGAACATGTCTGGCGAACGCCGCGCATTTTTCGCAGACGGGATAAGCGGCTTTTAAGGTTGCAGGGCGTACCTTCATATCCACGCACTGAATAGCGGGCACCCCGTCGATCGCTATCTGTTCGCGGTCCACCTCAGCGTGAAGATCGACTCGCTTTCAATGCAGCTAGCGTGGTCCATTCTATCCATCGAAATTTGCCTATTCACCAAGGAGCCATCTCATGAAAGTACTTATCGCTCATGCAATCCTTGCAACCACAATCGCCATTCCAGCGCTCTCGTCGGCGCAGCCCCTCACTCGCTCCGAGGTGGAAGCGAACGTCATCCAGGCGGAACAGAACGGCACGCTCCATCAGTCGAAAGTGCACTATCCGAGCGAGAGCAGCCCGCGGCAGGCACACGCGAATAACGACTACGGTTCAGGGCAGGTGGTGAATTCGCAATCCGGACATCGCCTTTCCTTCGCAACGCCCTCGGATAACGCGCTTTTCTCGCATCACTGAATTGCTGGTGAGCGTTCGACTTTCCATTCAAGCGCGCTTCGATACTTCCACACGCCTAATTTCCGGTTCTCATACGGACGTCGCTAGTCCGATCCAACGTCGATATGAAAAAGCTAGTGCGCTCGATTGACTTCATTCTATTGACCGCCGCGTCGGTGGGCCTCGTCTTGTTTGTCGTCTGGCGAGTGGCGACGGTAAAGGGGTGGTTTTAGGCTCACGCGAAACGATTGTCCGTTAAAGGATCGCCCTATGGTTGGCGTTCCGAATCGACATTGCATCAGTACCTCGCGGAATGAAACCTTTCGCATGCTTCGCGAATGTGGATGAGCCGCAATCAAATACTAAGGAGTTCTGCGTTCACACGTCTGCGACGCATGTGCAGCTTCCACCACCAGGTCTTCCGGGATATCTGCGAATCGCGCCACGATATCCGATACCGCGTAATCAGTCGCAACAATGCGGTCATAATTCACCCGCACAATCCGACGCGACCAACAACCACAAGAAAGTCTCGTGATGCCTCATTTTCGCGTCCCTCTCCCGCTGCGCCTCACGGTGTTCGCAAGCGTGGTGGCACTAGCCGCGTGCGGTGGTAGCAATGATTCTTCTACGCCGACCGCCTCGAACACTTCGACGACGGCGACGGCCTCGATCCCGGCGCCCCCTGCCGACCCCGGTTTTGTCGACAACGCAGCAATCCCCGACGTGCCCGCGTTCGTCGACACGATTGCGACAAACCAGCGCGGCGATGCGCGATATGCGACGCTCGCCACGAATGCGGGCGTGCGTGTCGTCTCGCGATTCCTCGACATCTGGCAACCGTTGACCGAGATCGTCGATGCGGGCGTCTCCGCGCCCGCCAATGGTTCCTTTCCGGCTGTCGTGCAGTCCGCGTGGACAGGACTACCCAATGACGGTACGCCGGGTGGGGCTGTCGTGAACAGTGCCGTCCATGCCGCGAACATTCAATTCGTGGTCACCGAGACGACCAACCGAACTCAGGCACAGGCCGACGCAGCCTACTACGACGACCGGCGCGGCAAAGCTTATAGCGTGACCGATGGCATGGGACCGCTCACCAATGCGTGGCGCGCGGCGGCACAGCAGGTAACGACCATCACGTCGATTCCGGCGGATGCGACGACCGTTCTGTACAACGACAACGGCAACAACATCGGCGTCGGCAGCAGTGGCGGCAACACCAGTTTCGGCCAAGTTGTCGACCTGCTCAACATCATGGGCAACAACGCGTCCACCGAGCCGGCCAAGCGCTTCTACAAATACGCGCGGCCATACCGCTGGAGCACGAGTGTCGTGGTGGATCCGACTCTGGTGCCTGCCGAGAGCACTACGCCTTCGACCGATGGCGGATTTATCAGCGGTCACGAGGCGGAGGCCATGCGCGACGCGATGACGATGGCCTACGTGCTGCCGGAGCGGTTCCAGGAGATGGCGAGCCGCGGCCTCGAACTTGGCGAAAACCGCATTTTCGCCGGTATGCATTCGCCGCTCGACGTCATTGCTGGTCGAATGTTTGCACTTGCGGCGACTGCCGCGAATCTTTCCGATCCGAGCAACGCCACCTTGAAGAGCGCCGCATTTAGCCAGGCGCACACGGCCCTGATGCAGTCGACGAATACCAATTCGACGAGCTTCGCTGCTTTCGCCCACTCCGGCACGGCAGCGACGGACCGCTTCGCCGACTACGCGACGAACAAAGCGGACTTCACTCGCCGTATGACGTTCGGCTTTGCTCCGATCGAATCGACCAATGCGCCTCCCGTTGTGCCGAAGGGTGCGGAGGTGTTACTGGAGACGCGCTTTCCGTATCTGAGCGCTGAGCAGCGCCGCGTGGTGCTCAAAACGACCGAGCTTCCTTCCGGCTATCCGGTCATGGACGATGCGGAAGGGTGGGGCCGCCTCAACATGTTTGCAGCCGGGGACGGATATGGTGCGTTCCATGGCAGCGTCATCGTTTCGATGGATGCGTCTCAGGGCGGATTCAACGCGTCGGATCTGTGGCGCAACGACATTGCCGGCGCAGGGAAGTTGACGCTGCAGGGTAGCGGAACATTGAAGCTCGGCGGCAACAACACCTGGTCGGGCGGCTCGCAGGTAAGTGGCGGCGTGCTCGAGGCCGATTCTCCGAATGCGTTCGGCACGGGCGACGTGTATGTGGGTGCGGGTGGCATCACCATCGCGGCGGCGTCGCCCGTGTCTATCGTCGGCAAGTACACGCAGCTCGCCGGCACGACACTCGAGCTCGACATTGACGGTAAAGGCGCCGGCCAACTGCACGTTGGTAATCAGCTGACCATCGCCGGCGGCACGCTACACGTGAAGTTCGTGAGCGGCTATGCGCCCAAGGTCGGCGACACCATCGATCTGATCGATGGCAACGGGGCGACGAAGCAGTTCACGACGATCACGGTCGACGGCCACAAGGCGACGCCGGTCTATTTGTCGACCGGCGTGTCGGTGCACATCGATTCGTAATCCGGCCATATTGGCGTGGCTATGCGACGCCCGGATAACCCGCTGTCTGTAATGCGGAGCGTCTGGCTATGCCCGTCTGTCGTTGATCGTCTAAAGCGGCGATTCCTTCGTCAAAAACCGCCTGATGGCAATGGAGACGATTTCTGGAAACTCTTCGTGAATCGCGAGCTTGCCCTTCATGACCCATTCAACCTGAACATTTGGCAATTGTCCTAACGCTTCCATTTCGACACGCGATTTCGGTGGCGTCTGATCGCCGTAGATCACGAGGATCGGAATGTTGGCTCGGCGCGCAAGATCAAGGAACGCCGCACGGTTGGCGACCCGGTCTAGCGCACCGGTCACAAAGCGTACCGAACTGTGCCGGGCTCCGGGTGCACGGGTGACGGCGAGTTTGGCCGCGAGACGATCGCCGCCAAGCCAGTCAGGATCGCTGTAAACGTGTTCTCTCGCCATCATGGTGATGACATGGCGGCTGACGTTGAGCCGGTAGAGAAGCGGGCCAGCGAGGGGGTGATCAATGGCAGAGCGCACACGGGAGAACCAGGCCCGCTGGCCACCCATCATCGTCGGCAACGGGCCGCGCCACGTCGGTGCGATGAGGACCAGGCGATCAACGGTACCTGACCGCAAGACGGCCTGGTAAAGCGCATAGGTGGCTGCATGTCCGGCCGCCACAATGGCGTGCGGTGGTGCCACGAAGTCGCTTAAAAACCAGTTAAGAAACTCCGAGAGAAGCTCCGGCGACCATTCTTCCTTTGGCCGCCCCTGATCGCCGAACCCCGGCCAATCAACCGTCGTCACGTGAAACTGAGGCGCGAGCAAGTCGAGCAGCGGGCGCATCTCCAGGCGCGTGGAAATCGTACTCAGGGCCGGCAGGAGGACGACCGAAGCGCCGCTGCCGGCCTCATCCACGTCCAGCGCGATCTCTCCACTGTCCCACTGGCAGCGTATCGTCTTCGTCATTGCCTTTCCAATTTGGCCTTCATACGAATCACGCGGTAGATATTGAGGACCAGTTTTATTAGAGGTCGGTCTCCGGCCATGTATGGATGCGTTTTTCGTGCTGATTGCTGCGCTTGCTAACGGACTGGCCAGTTTCTTTGGATCCGGCCGCCATCCGTGCGATGTTGACGCGCATCTCCAACCAATCTCGAGGACGACTGGTCGTTCAAAACGTCATCGGCCATCGTCTCATAGCAGACCGAGAGCCGTCGTTCGGGAAACTTATCGCAGTGGCAGAAACGCCGATCGCTTTACGCGCGCGCGGGGCGTGTAACGCACAAACCAGGAACTGCTTCTGCGCAACATCATTCACTCCATGGGCGCCTTGACGGGCGCGTCGCGTCGGGGAGAGACAGCCCCCTAAGTTGACGGAGCGCAGGCCGTATCGCGACGTGTTTCGCCCTGATCTGTGCTTGACAGCCTTTACCACTTCGAACTCTTTGAACTGAGGATAGCTGGATAGAGCGGGTAGGTGCCGGTATCCGTGCATTCTGAAACCAGCAACCAGCCTGTCTTCGAACCGTGACCTGGAGTTATCGCACCTCGGGTTCAAAGGCACAGAGCAGATGCTTTGCGGTCTACTAACAGGTTCTTTGCACCAGCCGGTCCGGACGCAAATCCAGGCGCCCATGAACCGGCCCGTTTGGGCACTGGCGCAATGCAGGGATGTCCTCAGGAACTGCGGCGAGTCTTTGCCGGTTGCCGCCACTGTTCAAGGAAAAACTGCAAGCCGCCCAGTTGCTGTGCGATGTAGCCGCCCGTGGCCATTGATTCCGGTGCGCGCCGGTCGCCTGTGGGCGGGTACTCGGCGGAGAAGTCCGCTGTGCCAAACACGATGTCCCAGATCGGGAACACGGCGCCGTAGTTGCAGGAATTCCTACCGGCCGCGCGCAGGCCGTGATGCAGCCGATGAAAGCGCGGCGAGACGATCACCCGGTCCCCGAGCCAGCCGAACGAAAGCTTGATATTGGCGTGGCTCAGGCTTTCGATGAAGCGCATGAACAGGAACAGCAGCGGAAACTGCAGCGGCGGAATACCGATCGCGAGGCCGACGATGCCGAACCAGATTGCGGCGACCAGGTCGTCAAGCAGATGGTTGCGATCGTCCGACCAGAAACTCATCTGTCGCTGCGCATGATGCAACGCATGCAGTGCGTACCAGCTACGGTATGAGTGCGACAGGCGGTGACGCCAGTAATCGGCACAGTCCAGAATCAGCGCGTACGCGATGAAGGTAATGACCGGATGTCCGAGAAGCGGCGGTATCAACGTCTCAAGCGTTGGCGGTATGTAGCCGTGATCGACCACGAAGCCGTTCACCCACACCTGCACCTGGTAGAACAGCAGGAAACTGACGACAGGCAACACCCCGACGCGGTTGAGGATCGTATAGAACGCGTCGGTTACGACGGCTTTGCGGTCATCCCAGCGTTCGATCGGAAAGAGCGCTTCGAGCGGCCAGCAAACCGCATACGTGACGATAACCGCGAAGAGGCCATAAACGCAGATCAGCGCCCAGTCGAAGGAAAGCTCTTCCCATTGCATCCAGCCGAAGTGATAAAGCAACGGCAGAACGAGATACTGGTCGATTTCACCGGCCAGCATATTGAAGAACCTGTCGAGAAATATCAGCATGATGGGCGTTAGAGCGTTTCGGCGGTAACGAGACCTGGGCGGCTCATTTCGGTGGTGAGGAAGATGCCGTGCGGCGAGCGTCCGACATCAATGGTCTCGTAGTTGCCGCTGGCTGGATCGAGTACGGCGACCTGCTCCCGGAAACGCAGCGTCACCCATAGCTTGCCGTCGGGGCCAACAGCAATATCATCTGGCCCCGCGGCGTGGAACGGATAGGTACGACGAAGCTCGAGGGTGGTTGGATCGAGCGCCACCAGCGAGCCGCCGATCCGGTTGCTCACGTAGAGCGTCGCGCCGTCGGGTGTAAGAAAGACATTGTGCGGGCCGACGCCGGTTTTCACGCGCCGCAGCACGTTACCCGTCACTGGATCGACCTCAGCCACATGGTCGCTGCCCATCACGCAGACCAGTACCTTGCCGTTGTGCCAGAGCACGCCGGCGGGGGTCGATCCGACGTTCGACTTCCAGCGGATCGTCAGGTTCGTCAGGTCGAATGAAACGAGCGTGCCGGACTGCTGCATCGAATTGAAGCTCCAGCGCGAGTCCGGCGAGAAGTCGAGGTGGCTCGGCATGCCGCCGGGCGAGAAGCGCTTGACGAGCGTCAGGTCGTCGGGGCGGTAGATGTCGACATAGTTGAGCCGCAGTGCATTGACGACGAGGTAGCGGAAATCCGGCGTGAAGCCAAGCTGGTACGGATCGGCGATCACCTTGTGGCCAAGCGCCAAACCGGTGTGCGGGTCGACAATGAACAGTGCATTGCCGCTGGCGTCGGCAATATAGAGCTTGCTTCTGTCGCGCGAAAGCGCCCAGTGACTGGGTTCGCGCAACGTCGGCAATGTCCGGACGATCTTGTGCGACGCCATGTCGATGACAGAAACGCTGGCTTCGCCGGAATTCATTACGATAGCGAGAGAGAGAGGCGCCGCGCTGGCGATACCTGAACGAAGGGCGAGGAAAGGCGACAGGCCAAGACTCAGGGGAATGGCCAGACTACGGCCCAGTACTTCGCGACGTGAAAGCTTCATGGAGGGCATGCATGAGAGAATCAGCCATTCATTCTGCTGGATGGATTCACCGTCACGCAAGGACGAATTGCGAATGGCGCTGATATGGAGCGATGCTACGGCCGCTTCCTGTCAGTGGCCTAACAAATGTCGGGCGAAGCTGACGATCCGCACACGATTTCGCTGTATTTGACCGAGCTTCCAGGGGGACCCGGGCGCGCTTCGCGCAGCACCCGCCCCGATCATCCGCGGAGTTTGGCCGCCCCTGTATATTGCCATCACGCGCTAAAGAATCTGGAGTAATAGCATTGCCACGTTCGTCCAGAGAAATCGGGAAGTGTCCATGAACAGCACTACCGGCAAAAATACGCTCACAGATCGCACGACTGTTGCGATTCGCGATGTGCTGGCCGGCAAACGGCGCGGCTTGCGCTCTGCGCTGCTGTTCGCCGGACCCGCAGTGATTGCCTCGATCGCCTACATGGACCCAGGCAATTTCGCGACCAACATCCAGGCCGGTTCCCAGTTTGGGTACACGCTGCTGTCGGTGGTACTGATGGCCAACCTGATCGCCATGCTGTTCCAGGCGCTCTCTGCCAAACTCGGCATCGTGACGGGCCGTAATCTGGCGGAAATGTGTCGCGAGCGACTGCCGCGCAAGGCCGTCTTCGTCATGTGGTGTGTCAGCGAAGTGGCTGCGATGGCAACCGACCTGGCCGAATTCCTCGGTGGCGCAATCGGCCTCGCGTTGCTGCTCAAAATGCCGTTGATGGCCGGCATGGGCGTGACCGCCGTGGTGACGTACGGCATCCTGGTGTTTGAAAAAAGCGGTTTCCGGCCGATGGAAATCATCATCGGCGCGCTCGTCGCCGTGATCGGCCTGTGTTACCTGATCGAATTGTTCATCGCGCCCGTTGCATGGGGGCAGGCCGGATTGCACTCGATCTTGCCCTCGATGCCGAACGGGGAAGCGCTGACCGTCTCGGTCGGTATCGTGGGCGCCACCGTGATGCCACATGCGATCTATCTCCATTCCGGGCTGACTCAGAGCCGGACCCCGGCGAGCAACGCGGGCGAGCACCGCGCACTGCTGCGCTTCTCGAATCGGGAAGTCATCGTTGCGCTTTCCTTCGCGGGTCTCGTCAACATGGCCATGGTCATCATGGCCAGCGCAGCATTCCATGCCGGCCACCGCGACGTCGCGGAAATCGAAACTGCTTACCATACGCTCACGCCGTTGCTCGGTGCGGACGCGGCAGCGGTTTTCCTGATTTCGCTCATCAGCTCGGGTATCTCCAGCTCCGTTGTCGGCACCATGGCTGGCCAGATGATCATGCAGGGCTTCGTCGGTTTCCGGATTCCCATCTGGGTGCGACGTCTGGTGACCATGGTGCCGGCGTTCGTGGTGGTCGGCCTCGGCGTGAATGCCACCCAGGCGCTGGTGGTCAGTCAGGTTGTGCTCTCTTTTGCGTTGCCGATCCCGATGGTGGCGCTGGTGCTCTTCACTCGCCGCAAAGACCTCATGGGCGAGTTCGCCAATGGCCGGATCACGGATATTGCGGCGATCGCCGCGACGGTCATCATCCTCGCGCTGAATGCGGTGCTACTGCTTCAGACCTTCGGCGTCAGCATTCCGGGCATGCCTGCACGCTGATGCAGCCCACCCGGACTCGTTCGGGATGGGCCTCTGCGCCCGGCTCGCTTCTGCTTCGGCCGCGCTGCCGGAGCGATGGACGGCGAAGTTTGTTCGCTAGCCATCGACTGACGTCGCAGTAGGTAAGCAATCGCGGCGAAGCTTAGTGCGACAGTCAAAGGTGCTGTTGCATGCGAAGTTCATTCGGCCGTTTGTCCAGACGAACAAGACCGACGCGGCGGATGCGCGGGCGATCTGGACGGCGGTGCAGCAGCCGGGGATGCGAACGGTAGCGGCAAAGACGGAAGACCAGCAGGCGATGCTTGGCCTTCACCGGATGCGCTCGCTGCTGATCAAGTTCCGCACCATGCAGGTAAAACCGGCAGCCAGCCCCGAAGACCTCGCAACGCGCGCTGTTCCGTCCCCAAGACGGACTTCACTCTCTCCAAGACGGACTTTATTACTTTGGATCACGTCGCAGAACACGACTCGATACCCGCGCTCGAAATTTACTTGACATATAAACTATCAAAACCTAAATTAATCCCACCGCGGAGTTCATTTTGGGGAACCAGCATGCGCATAGTCTGTATCGGCGGCGGTCCGGCCGGTTTGTACTTCGGTCTGTTGATGAAACAACGCAACCCCGGCCATGAGGTCACGGTGATCGAGCGCAACCGCCCCTACGACACTTTCGGCTGGGGCGTCGTGTTCTCCGACCAGACGCTCGGCAATCTGCGCGCCGCCGACGCCCCGAGCGCCGAGGCGATTCTCGACGCGTTCAATCACTGGGACGACATCGAGATTCACTTTCGCGGCCGCAGCGTGCGCTCATCGGGCCACGGTTTTTGCGGCATCGGTCGCAAACGTCTGCTGAATATCCTGCAAGCGCGCTGCGAAGAACTCGGCGTGAAGCTCGTGTTCGAAACCCAGGTCGTGGACGACAGCGCGTACGACGCGGACCTGATCATCGCGAGCGACGGCCTGAACAGCCTCGTGCGCCAGAAATACGCGGACACCTACCAGCCGGACATCGATGTGCGCGACTGCCGCTTCGTGTGGCTCGGTACGAAGAAGCTGTTCGACGCGTTCACGTTCGCGTTCGAGCAAACCGAATTCGGCTGGTTCCAGGCACACGCCTACCGCTTCGACGATCGAACCTCGACGTTCATCGTCGAAACACCGGAACGCGTGTGGCGCGCCGCCGGTCTGGACGAAATGAGCAAGGAAGACAGCATCGCGTTCTGCGAGAAGCTGTTCGCGAAGTACCTCGACGGCAACGCGCTGATGTCGAACGCGGCGCATCTGCGCGGCTCGTCGCAATGGATCCGTTTTCCGCGCGTCGTCAACAAGGAATGGGTGCATTGGCGCAGCAAGGCGAACGGCACACGAACGCCGATCGTGCTGATGGGCGACGCCGCGCACACCGCGCACTTCTCGATCGGCTCGGGCACCAAGCTCGCGCTCGAAGACGCGATCGAACTCGCGAACAGCATCAGCGCGCACCCGGGTTCGCACCTGGACGATCTGGCCGCCGCATTGAAGCACTACACCGAGGTACGCAGCGTCGACGTGCTGCGCATCCAGAACGCCGCGCGCAATTCGACCGAATGGTTCGAGCACGTCGATCGTTATACGTCGTTCGAGCCGGAACAGTTCGCGTATTCGTTGCTCACGCGCTCGCAGCGCATCTCGCACGAGAACCTGCGCGAGCGCGATGCGCAGTATCTGTCCGGTTTCGAGGACTGGCTCGCGAAGCGCGCGGGTGTCGAGCGCGCCGCTGACAGGCATTCGATTCCGCCGATGTTCACCCCATTCACAGTGCGCGGCGTCACGCTGAAAAATCGCGTGATGGTGTCGCCGATGGCGCAGTACTCGGCGGCAAACGGCGTGGCCGGCGACTATCACCTGATGCATCTCGGCGCGCGCGCGATGGGCGGCGCCGCGCTCGTGATGACCGAGATGACCTGCGTGTCGCCCGAAGCGCGTATCACGCCCGGATGCCCGGGCATGTACGCGCCCGAGCACCTGGTCGCGTGGAAACGCATCGTCGATCTGGTCCATCTGCAATCGGATGCGAAGATCGGCATCCAGCTCGGCCACTCGGGCGCGAAAGGTTCGACGCGCGTCGCGTGGGAAGGCATCGATCAGCCGCTCGACGAAGGCAACTGGCCACTCGTTTCGGCGTCGCCGCAGCAGTATCTGCGCGGCATCAGCCAGCATTCGCGCGAAGCCACACATGACGAGCTGCGCGCCATCGAGCAGCAGTTCGTCGAGGCGACGCGCATGTCGATCGAAGCGGGTTTCGACTGGCTCGAACTGCACTGCGCGCACGGCTATTTCCTGTCGAGCTTCCTGTCGCCGCTCACGAATCACCGTACCGACGCATACGGCGGTCCGCTCGAAAACCGTCTGCGTTATCCGCTGCAGGTGTTCAGCGCGATCCGCGCTGTGTGGCCGCAAGACAGGCCGATCTCGGTGCGGATTTCGGCGCACGACTGGGTCGAGGGCGGCAACACGCCCGACGACGCCGTGAAGATCGCGCAAGCGTTCAAGGCGGCCGGCGCGGACATGATCGACGTGTCGTCGGGTCAGGTCAGCAAGGAAGAAAAGCCCGTGTTTGGCCGCATGTTCCAGACGCCGTTCGCCGATCGCGTGCGCAACGAAGCCGGCATCGCGACAATCGCGGTCGGCGCGATTTCGGAAGCGGACCACGTGAACAGCATCATCGCGGCGGGTCGCGCCGACCTGTGCGCGATCGCGCGTCCGCATCTCGCGAATCCGTCGTGGACGTTGAACGAAGCGGCAAAGATCGGCTATCTCGACGTCGCGTGGCCGAAACCCTATACCGCCGCGAAAATGCAGCTCGAACGCAACCTCGAACGCGAGCGTGCGCAGGCCATCGCCAACGCCGGCCTCACGGCGCAACAACGCGCGCAACGCGCCGAAGGAACCGTGTGAACACCTCAGACACTCCTCTCGCCGGACAACACGCGGTCGTCACCGGCGGCGGCAGCGGCATCGGCTCGGCCATCGCGCAGGCGCTGCTGCGCGCCGGCGCGCGCGTCACGCTGATGGGCCGCAACGCGCAACGCCTCGACGCGCAGCGAGAGCAATGCGCGGCGCTCGGCGACGTCGCGTGTATCAGCGTGGACGTCACGCAAGAAGATTCGGTGGTGCGCGCATTCGAGCAGGCGGGCACCGTCGATATCCTCGTGAACAACGCGGGCCAGGCGCAGGCCGCGCCGTTCACGCACACCGATATCGCGCTGTGGCAACGCATGCTCGACGTGAATCTGACCGGCGTGTTTCTCGGCACGCGCGCCGTCCTGCCCGGCATGCTCGAGCGTGGCTATGGCCGCATCGTCAATGTCGCGAGCACCGCGGGGCAGATCGGCTATGCGTACGTCGCCGCGTATTGCGCCGCGAAGCACGGCGTGATCGGCCTCACGCGCTCGCTCGCGCTCGAAACCGCGACGCGCGGCATCACGGTCAATGCAGTGTGCCCCGGCTACACCGAAACCGAGCTGCTGCATGCCTCGCTCGAACAGATCACGAGCAAGACCTCGCGCACCGAAGCACAGGCGCGCGAAACGCTGCTGCGCTCGAATCCGCAGCGCCGCTTCGTGAATCCGGAGCAGGTCGCGAACGCGGTGTTGTGGCTGTGCCGCCCCGGCTCGGATGCGATCACGGGGCAATCCATTTCCATTTCGGGTGGAGAAGTGATGTGAGCAAATCAACGCAAGCAAAAAAGTCGGCGGCGGCATCGGATGCGAAGCTGTCGCGCAAAGGCGTGGCTCAACCCGCGGAGAACGTCGTGGACCTCGAAATGAGCACCGGTGCGGACAGCCACATGGGCCTGCGTTTGTGGCTGCGCATGCTGACCACCACCAACCTCGTACAGGCCGAATTGCGTAGACGTCTGCGCACCGAATTCGACACCACGCTGCCGCGATTCGATCTGATGGCGCAGCTCGAACGACATCCCGATGGCCTGAAGATGACCGAACTGTCGCGCCGTTTGATGGTGACGGGCGGCAACGTCACTGGCATCACCGATCAGCTCGAAAAAGAAGGGCTCGTCACGCGCGACACCGATCCGAACGACCGCCGCTCGATCAGCGTGTGCCTGACGCCCGCTGGCCGCAAGGCGTTCGACAAAATGGCCGTCGCGCACGAGCAATGGGTCGTCGAACTGTTCGGTGGTCTGAGCCTCGACGAAAAGATGAAGACGCATCAGGACCTCGGCAAGCTCAAGCAGCATCTGCTCGACAGCCTGAGAGGCTGACTTCGCACTGGAGGAATACATGACACGATCCAACGCCGATGCACTGTTGTCCGGCAACCGCCTGACCCTGGCAGGCCACGAGGCGAAGCATTTCGGCTGGTCGGTGAGCGACAAGGTCGCGACGATCACGCTGAACCGTCCCGAGCGCAAGAACCCGCTGACCTTCGAATCGTATGCGGAGCTGCGCAACCTGTTCCGCGATCTCGCGTACGCGACCGACGTGAAAGCCGTCGTGCTGCACGGCGCGGGCGAAAACTTCTGCTCGGGCGGCGACGTGCACGACATCATCGCGCCGCTGATCGATCTGCCGATGCCCGAGTTGTTGCTGTTCACGCGCATGACCGGCGACCTCGTCAAGGCAATGCGCCATTGCCCGCAGCCGATCATCGCAGCCGTCGACGGCGTCTGCGCGGGTGCCGGCGCGATCCTCGCGATGGCTTCCGATCTGCGCCTCGGCACCGCGCGCAGCAAGCTCGCGTTCCTGTTTACGCGCGTCGGCCTCGCCGGCTGCGACATGGGCGCGTGCGGGATGCTGCCGCGCATCATCGGCCAGGGACGCGCCGCCGAACTGCTGTTCACCGGCCGCTCGGCAACGGGCGACGAAGCTCACGCCTGGGGCTTCTACAACCGCCTGTGCGACCCGTCCGCGCTCATCGAAGAGACACAGAAGCTCGCCGCCGATCTCGCGGCCGGCCCGAGCTTCGCGCACGGCATGACGAAGAAGATGCTGCACCAGGAATGGAGTATGAGCATCGACGAAGCGATCGAATCCGAAGCGCAGGCGCAGGCGATCTGCATGGGCACGCGCGATTTCGAGCGCGCGTACGACGCGTTCGCGGCGAAGACGCGTCCGGTGTTCGAAGGAGACTGAGTTGAGCGCCGATCATCAGAACACCCCGATCGATTTGCACAGCCCGCTGGCGTGGCCGTTTTTCGAGCCGCGTCATCGCGAGCTCGCGGCAGGCATCGACGCATGGTGCCGCGCGCATCTCACGCATGACGAGCATGGCGACACCGATGCGACCTGCCGTCTGCTGGTGCGCGAACTCGGCCACGCCGGCTGGCTGAAATACGGCGTCGGCGGCATCGCCTATGGCGGGCACGGCGACACGATCGACACGCGCGCCGTATGCCTGCTGCGCGAAACGCTCGCACGCTATTCGGGCCTCGCCGATTTCGCCTTGGCGATGCAAGGCCTCGGCTCGGGCGCGATCTCGCTCGCGGGCACGCATGAGCAGAAATCGCGTTATCTGCCGCGCGTCGCGAGCGGCACGGCGATCGCCGCGTTCGCGCTGTCTGAGCCGCAAGCGGGCTCGGACGTCGCCGCGATGGCGCTCGCGGCTCGCGCGGACGGTGAGCACTACGTGCTCGACGGCGAAAAGACGTGGATTTCGAACGGCGGCATCGCGGACTTCTACGTGGTGTTCGCGCGCACCGGCGAAGCGCCGGGCGCGCGCGGCATCAGCGCGTTCATCGTGGATGCGCAGACGCCGGGCCTCGACATCGCCGAGCGCATCGACGTAATTGCGCCGCATCCGCTCGCGCGCCTGCGCTTCACGAACGCGCGCGTGCCGAAGAGCCAGATGCTCGGCGCGCCCGGCGAAGGCTTCAAGATCGCCATGCGCACGCTCGATATTTTCCGCACCTCGGTGGCGGCCGCATCGCTTGGCTTTGCCCGTCATGCGATGGCCGAGGGCCTCGCGCGCGCGGCGTCGCGCAAGATGTTCGGCCAGACGCTCGGCGACTTCCAGTTGACGCAGGTGAAGCTCGCGCAGATGGCATTGACGATCGACAGCAGCGCGCTGCTCGTCTATCGCGCCGCGTGGCTGCGCGACCAGGGCGAAAGCGTCACGCGCGAAGCCGCGATGGCGAAGTGGCACGCGAGCGAAGGCGCGCAGCAGGTGATCGACGCAGCAGTGCAGCTTTATGGCGGCATGGGTGTGCAAAGCGGCAGCGCGGTGGAGATGCTGTACCGCGAGATCCGCGCGCTGCGCATCTACGAAGGCGCGACCGAGGTGCAGCAGCTGATCGTCGGCCGCGATCTGTTGAAGGCGCATGCCGCCGCGAACGGGAATGCGCAATGAGCACTTCGTTCGAGCGGCCCATACGCATCCGCTTTTCGCACTGCGATCCCGCGGGCATCGTGTTCTTTCCGCAGTACCTCGTGATGACCAACATGCTCGTCGAAGACTGGTTCAACGAGGGCATGCGCATCGACTACGCGCACATGATCGCGCGGCGCCGCATCGGCCTGCCGATCGTCAAGCTCGACTGCGAGTTCTCGCGGCCGAGCCAGATGGGCGAAACGATCCTGCTCACGCTCAAGGTCCGAACCATCGGCCGCAGTTCGATCGGCATCGAGATTCACGGCCATTGCAACGGCGAAACGCGTTTCCGATCTAAACAGGTGCTCGTGTTCATATCGTTCGACAGCGGCAAATCCATCGATATTCCCGGCGACGTCGCGAGCGCGCTCGCCGCGTATGCTCCATCGCCCCCCTCCATCCAGGCGCATCGCTCATGAAACAGGCTCTCCTTCCCGCCGGCTGGGTCAAGCCGCGCGGCTATGCGAACGGCGTCGCCGCGAGCGGCACGCAGGTGTTCATCGCCGGCCAGATCGGCTGGGACGAACAGGCGCAGTTCCAGTCCGATGACTTCGCGCAGCAGTCCGAGCAGGCGCTGAAGAATCTGCTCGCCGTGCTGCGCGAAGCGGGCGGCAAGCCCGAACACCTCGTGCGCCTCACGTGGTACGTGACCGACAAGCGCGAGTATCTCGCATCGCTGAAGGACATCGGCCGCGCGTTTCGCGAGCTGATCGGCGACTACGACATCGCGATGAGCGCGGTGCAGGTCGTCGCGCTCATGGAAGACCGCGCGAAGGTCGAGATCGAAGCCACCGCGGTGATTCCGCACTGAACGTCGTACAGGTACCGAACGCACAGGCAAGCCCTTCACACCGAACGAAGCGCATTTTCCGGCTCAACGCCTCGGGAGACCACGATGGAACCGTCAGCACACGTCGATACTTTCGCGCGCGACAATCTTCCGCCGCAGAATCAATGGCCCATCTTTCTGCTCGACAATCCGGACGTCGCCTATCCGCCGAGGCTGAACTGCGCAACCGAACTGCTGGAGCGGACCATCGAGGCGGGGCATCGCGACCGGCCGGCGATCTGGTCCGACGTGGACGGCAAGCCGCAAGCCACCACGTACGGCGAACTGCTCGCGCTGGTCAACCGTAGCGCGCATGTGCTCGTCGATGAAATGGGCTTGCGCCCCGGCAACCGCGTGCTGCTGCGCGGACCGAACACATTGCAGATGGCCGTCGCCTCACTCGCGGCGCTGAAGGCCGGACTCGTCGTCGTGCCGACCATGCCGCTGCTGCGCGCGAAGGAGCTCAAGCAGATCATCGAGAAGGCGCAGGTCAGCGCCGCGCTTTGCGACGCGCGCCTGAGCGCGGAACTCGAGCGCTGCACGAATCCGCGGGACGAGTTCTACTGCGCCGTGCTGAAACAGACCCGCAGCTTTCACGACGACTCCGCCGATTCGCTCGACACGCTCGCCGTCAACAAGCCCGAGCACTTCACCGCCAGCGACACCGCCGCCGAGGACATCTGCCTGATCGCGTTCACGAGCGGCACGACCGGTGCGCCGAAAGGCTGCATGCATTTCCATCGCGACATGATCGCGATGTGCGACCTGTTCCCGCGCCATGTGCTGAAGCCTTCCGCGAACGACATCTTCTGCGGCACACCGCCGCTCGCGTTCACGTTCGGGCTCGGCGGGCTGCTGTGCTTTCCGCTGCGCGTCGGTGCCTCGACGGTGTTGGTCGAAAAGCTGACGCCGCAGACCTTGCTCGAGGTGGTCGAACGATTTCATGCGACCGTGATGTTCACCGCGCCGACGTTCTATCGGCAGATGGCGCCGCTCGTCGCGCAACATGACCTTTCGTCGCTGCAGAAGACCGTGTCGGCCGGCGAAGCGCTGCCCGATTCGACGCGGCGCCTGTGGCGCGAGGCGACCGGCATCGACATGATCGACGGTATCGGCGGCACCGAGCTGATCCACATCTTCGTTTCGTCGCAAGGCGCGGAGATCCGGCCGAACGCAATCGGCCGCGCGGTGCCGGGCTACGTCGTGCAAGCCGTCGACGACGACATGCAACCCGTGCCGCCTGGCACGATCGGCAAACTCGCGGTGCGCGGCCCCACGGGCTGCCGCTATCTGGCCGACGAACGGCAGTTACGCTTCGTGCGCGACGGCTGGAACCTGCCGGGCGATTCGGTCTATCTCGACGCGGACGGCTACGTGTTCTACCAGTCGCGCGCCGACGACATGATCGTGTCGGCCGGCTACAACATCTCCGGTCCTGAGGTGGAAAGCGTGCTGATGCAGCACGAGGCGGTGGCCGAATGCGGCGTGATCGGCGTGCCCGACGAAACGCGTGGGCAGATCGTGCGAGCCTTCGTCGTGGTGAACCCGGGCTACACCGCCGACGATAAACTGGTCGCGCAACTGCAGGATTTCGTTAAGAATAACGTCGCGCCGTATAAATACCCCCGCGTCATCACGTTCGTCGGCGCACTGCCGCGCACCGAAACCGGCAAGCTCAAACGTTTCGAGTTGCGCATGATGACGTAACCCCTATCTTTCCTGAGACTGGAGGCAGACTGCATGGCCGGCTCTTTCATCGAAGTCGTCGCCCACGATGGCGGCCGTTTCAACGCATACGTCGCGCGGCCCGCGCAGGGCTCGGGCCCAGGGCTCGTGCTGCTGCAGGAAATCTTCGGCGTCAACGACACGATGAAAGCGAGCGCCGATCGCTACGCCGAAGAAGGCTACGTCGTGCTCGTGCCCGATCTGTTCTGGCGCATCAAGCCGGGCATTTCGCTTGGCTACGGCGACGCCGACATGAAAGAGGCACTCGGCTATCTGGCACAGTTCAACGCCGATGTCGCGGTCAAGGACATCGCCGCCACCATCGCCGCGTTGCGCGAACTGCCCGAGCAGGCCGGCAAGGTGGGCGTGGTCGGCTACTGCCTCGGCGGCAAGCTCGCGTTTCTGAGCGCGGCGCGTACCGACGTCGATTGCGCGGTCAGCTATTACGGCGTGGGCCTCGAAGCGCATCTCGACGAAGTATCGGCAATCAACTGCCCGATGGTGTTCCACTTCCCTGAAAACGACGCGCACTGCCCGCCCGAAACGCGCGAACGCATCAGCGCCGCGCTGCGCACGCGACCGCAAATCGAGCAATACGTGTACCCCGGCTGCGATCACGCGTTCGCCGCGCAGCAGCGCAAACAGTACGACAAGCCCGCCGCGATGATGGCGTACTCGCGCACGCTCGCGCTGCTGCGCAAGGTGCTCGGTCCGGTCTACGATCTGAACGCGCTGTGGGAAGCGCATTGCTATCACGAGTTCGCGACACGCGACGTCGACGCAGTGATGCCGACGATGGTCGCCGAGCCCTACGTCAATCACGTGCCGACGATGACTGGCGGCGTCGGCCACGACAATCTGAAGCGCTTTTACACGCATCACTTCGTCAACTCGAATCCGCCCGACACGAAGCTGATTCCGATTTCGCGCACGATCGGCTCGGATCGCGTCGTCGATGAATTCATTTTCAGCTGCACGCATAGCTGCGAAATCGACTGGCTGCTGCCGGGCGTCGCGCCGACCGGCAAGTACTTCGAGGTGCCGATGCTCGCCGTGGTGTGCTTCCGCGGTGACAAGCTTTATAACGAGCATATCTATTGGGATCAGGCTTCGGTGCTCGTGCAGGTGGGGCTGCTCGATCCGGAGGGCTTGCCGGTGGCGGGGATTGAAAGTGCGAGGAAGTCGCTCGATGAGACGTTGCCGTCGAATGGGTTGATGGGGGGTAAGTCGAAGGTTTAAGGAAGTGGTGCTGCCGTCGCTGTGCATCATTCGAATGACTCGCGCCGGCAGCCGAGGCGGCGTAAAAATCACAGGGTGTGATTTACGGGCGGACGACCGGCGACTACCAGGCCAGTGCATCATCCATCAACTCAAGGGCAGGGACGAAATGCCATTGTCGGAACTCGGGATCGAACAGGGCAAACTGATCGAAATCGGGAGCGGCATCATCAACTTCCATAACCGGGGCTTGCGCCCACGCCTCCTGCACAAGAACCGCAAGCCTTATTTCCGCCCAAGCGTGGAAGGTCTTCACCGTTTCCTTCCACGCAAACAGGCCCGCCCGCTCGTGAACCTCATCAACCAGCCGTGCAATGCTGCCTGTCAGCAAGGCAGTGTCTTCCCATGAATCCGATCGCGACGGCACAAACATGACCGCTTGCGGTGCGCTGTCTGGCCGCAGCAACACCCACAAGCCATGAAACAATTTAAGTGGAAATGCTGTTACCACTCATATAAATTTATTAAACTTAGGCGCATTGCGATTACAGATCAACGTATCGCGGCAACAAATTCTGATCGGCACGGCGTCATTTTGCAGAAGTGCCGTTGTATATATTCAAGGTAGTACGGTTGCACCGATGCACTCGGTTTAGCACCGGGAGTTGCGGCAACATCCTTCGTCGCTCCATACCCCATGACATTGCTGTCGGAGCGGATCTGCCAGACCTGCTGCCCCCACAAGCCGCCCCCTTGGAACAGCCGTCCAGAACTAGCACACTGCTGTGCGCGTTTAACACGCTTTCGACATGCTGCCTACGCGTTGGCACGTCGAATGTTGTATCCGGCCCGTCTCGGTAACGCGCCACATAACCGCCTGCAATCGGCGTATCGACCGTCACACCATACCGGCCATGCACATCATGGTCGTACGGGACCGACTGCTTTTTCCCGTCTGGCCCAAGCAGTTCTCGACCGGTCGAGTCAGCTTTGAACATATCGACCGACACGATCTTTACCCGCACCGTTGCCGTCAGTACTTTCTTCTGACTGTCATAGGCCAATTCGAAGGCCGTTGGAAACTTGTAGCCGGCGAGAAAGCCCATCTGCGAGTTATCGGTGCCGGTCGGCGGCTGCGTACTCGACCCGTTCATGGGATCGGGTTCAAGTGGTGTCGCGGCGTTGCAGACCGAGCGGCGCTTCATCGGTATCGAGCTGGACCCCGTGCATTTCGATAATGCTTGTGAGCGCATCAGCGACGCGCACCGCCAGGGCGTGCTGTTCGACCATGCCGACACGGCGCAGGAACAGGCGTGCTTGACGCTCGAATAAAAACCCCCGCCGAAGCGGGGCAGAAGCTACGAACGCCAACGTTATACCCGACCGTTTACCAGGTTCGCTTTTTCAGCGTATAGCCATACAGGCCGTACTGTGTATTTGTGGCAGCGTCAAAATAAACACCTTGCGTGATACCGTCATCGGTTTCGGTCCACGATTTGCCGTAGTCCTTGCTGGCAAGCGTAATGTCGCGAGGCGCACCTTGCCCGGTGGCATCCGTCGCATACACAAGCAGTACGCCACGCTTGCCCACGCTGAGTCCGTCCAGCGTCAGACGTGCATCAAAGGTATGGTGTTGTTCGGCTGTCTGATTGCCGCGATTTCCCCACGTCGATAGCGCACCACTTCGTCGCCCGTTGTCACTCAAGTCTTTCCAGTCGCGCGGCGGCCCAAGCCGGGATAGCGCATAAACCGAATAGCCGTAATCGGGCGGCACCGGCTCGGACTGGAGCGAAACGACTACCTGGTTAGGGAGCTTCACGTCAAACTCGAACGCATCGCTATCCCATTTCAGCCGGTCAACGATGCTTTCAGGTTGTATATCCTCCATTTCTTCCGGCACGTAGTAGGCAACACGCAGCGTGCCGTCCGGACCAAGGTCCACGGCATCAAAGGTCTTTCGCGGCGCGTCGTCCTCGGTTGCGTGGAGCGGGACCTTAATCGCTTTCCATGTGTGCCCGCCATCCGCCGTGCGCCAGACACGTGGTCCCCAGCCAACCGCGTACCCCCGGTCAGAATCAAGGAAAAGTAGCTGGCCGATATTCCGGCTCTCCGGCCAGTCGAGTTGTGTCCAGGTTTTGCCGCCGTCGCGCGAGCGCCAGAGCTTCGTGATATGCGGTGACAAGCCATTTTTTGGTTCAGGAAGCTTGTAGTCCATCCAGTCCGTGCTGATGTACTGCGTGCTCCAGTCCTTCGAATACCACCAGGCCGCGTCCTGTCCCGGCTGCTGGAAGTAGCGCGTCAGCCCGACGTCGATTGTGCCGCGGAAGAAACTAACGGTATTGCGGTTTAGCGTTTCCGCCGTATTACTCATCCAAGCCTCAGTGGGTTCCGCAACCTGCGGGTCCTTCAATTGTTCAACTGGCTTGAAAGTGATTACCGGGTCAGCAATCTTGAGGCTGATAACCTCATTCCCGTTGATCCGAGAATTGCCGCCCCCATACGGCTTGTCGTTCTTCATGAACGTCGTTGAAATCGTCTGCCAGACTGGAGTCGTCATGCTGTGATATCCGTAAGTTGCGATGGCGGCCAGGAGAAGGCTGCCGAAAATGAATGTCCTGTACCTGGGCATTCGCATGTCACTTCGCATCCATCAGTCGCCCGAGCGCCTTACTCACCAGGTCGTCGATATCGGCTTTCGTGGCATCCCACGCATCGCCGATGGTGTCGCGTGCAACCACCTTGCCGCTGTCCCATACCTGCTGGTAGGTTCGCCAGTCGCCCCATTCTTCCATCGCCGGACCGCCCGTAATCTTCAGCATGTCAGGAGGGTGCAAACCAGCTAGTCCGCCATCAAGATAGGCGAGTGGGTGCGTCTTGAACGCAAAGCTCTTGAACGTATCGCTGTCCAGTTCAAGCTGGTATTGAGGAACCGTCATTTTGAAGCTGCCGTTTCCCGGCTTCACACTGCTCATCTGGATGACATTGCCCTGCATGTTCTGCTGAAGTCCTCTTTCCATATTCTTTTGCAGATACCACCGCGCGCTACGAAGCCATGCCTGCCCTGCGGGGCTAAGCGTTGGAAACAGTTTCGCGCCATAGTTCGAACAGTAGAAGTAACCGTAACTGACGTAATAGCTTGGCGGTTTGTGCCCGCAGCCGATGTGCCGCATCATGAAGTTGCTATGCCGGGACCAGTCGGAGGCGGTGCAATCGGGCTCAATCAATGTCTGCCGCTGGTGCAGCAGACGGGCGGAGACTTCCTTGTCGGTCCACGGGTCCCAGGACGTGGCGAAGGCTTTCACGGTGGCCCATGCGCTGCCCACAGTGACCTTCTCGACTGTTTCTGTGTATTCGCACTGCAACGGCCTGTAGTAGTACTCGCAATTTCCGATTAGCGAATCCGCAGCAGGCGGCACATGATCGTCACAGGCGGTACGCTCCACCCGCGCGCGCTTCGTGTATGACTTCAACGTCATGTACGACTCCGCGTAACCCACATCCTTGTCTTCATCTGCCATTTTTAGTTGCCCTTCAATTTGATTGAGACACCTTGAGGAACATGGCTCTGAGCCAGCGACGTTTCGCCGCGCTCATTGGTTGTACCTTCGGCAATCAGCTTGCCCTCAGAGAACATCTGGTAACGCGTATTGGTAATGGGAACTTCTGACCCGGCCCAATGCACAACGAACGCCTCATCAAAAGCCCCCGTCAATTCCGGCAATGGCGGAACTGCGGTTGCCAGCCTCTGCGCGCCTTTCTTCTGGATTGTGATGAACTTCAGAAATAGGTCGAATGGACCACCAAGCGTAATGCTGCCGTCCTTCATGTGGATGAACGCACCGCCGCATTCGAGAATGATTTCCTTCGCGGCCGACAGATTGACCTTGCCGTTGACGCTGGCAACGTTCACATCCTTGTCCGCAATGAGGGACATCGGGCCGCCCTGGGCCTGCACCTCGACCGGCCCTTTGGCCGCGAAGATTTTTATCCCAAGCTTCTGCGCGAATAGCGACAGCTTTTCGCCCGCCGCAACCGTGAAGCGCTTGACCACGCTCCAGTCGGCGTTCTTCCCTGCGACGGTCGAGATGCTATCCTGCGCCGAAAACTGTACGCCGCCGCCCGCGACAAGCGCCGCCGAGGCGGGGGTGCTCATCAGCAGCCCCGGCTTTTTCAGGCCGTCCAGATCGTCTTTCATCTGCTGGTGGGCGTCGGTGTCGGCTGGCTCGGCCTTCGCGCTCGCGGCCGATGCGGCGAGCGCCTTTGCGGTCGCCAGCGCGCTTTCAAGCTGCGCGATGGTCTCCTGCATGTCAAGCTGCTTGCCGGTGGCGCCGGGACGGTCATAGGTCGTAACCATCACGCCTTTGCCTGCGCGAAGCGCCCCCCAGCCCGACGATCTGAGCTCATACCCTTCGCCCCTATATTCGAGCTTGCTGTTGACGAGGTAGCCGAGATTCAGTTGCGACTTGCCCGAATGGTCGGTGCTGAGCTTGACGCCTTCCTGACCCTCCCAGTCCTCCATACGCAGCTTGTTGTTTTTCTGCGTGCGGATCGTGTTGCGCGACAGCCAGCGCCGGTCATTCGTCACCAGGTCGCGCGCCTGGCTGTGGTGATGGAAAGCCGTGATTTCCGGCTTGTCCGGGTCCCCGTCCCTGAAGGAGATGACTGCTTCGTCGTTATCCAGCGCAACGAAGTGCATGCCGGTCTGCAGCTTGCCCGCGAACGGTTTCGCGAGCCGCAGCGGCACGCTCTCGCCGCCGTTGGGCCAGGTGCCGAAGTCGGCATCGAGCCGAACCACGTAGTAGCCTGCGGCATTCATGTAGCCATAGGTGTATTTGTCCGGGCTGCAAATCCGCCCGCTGAGTGTGCCGCTTACCCTGGCCCATTTTTCCGGCTCCAGTTCCAGCCGGAAACGCCGGTCGGCAGGGATCGCCTTGTAGCTGTTGGTGTAGGACGCGTCGCGCGCGCCGCTGTGCGTGACCCCGATCACGACCTGACCTTTGGGCGCATCGGGCAGCACGATATCCGTTTCGAGTACGCTCGCGCACTGCAATGCGAGCACGTTGCTCTCGCCCTCATACACGACCTGGCGGGCAATCGCCGCCTCATGCCTAAGCTGCGCCTCCCACTTGGCCCCGGCCTGGTCCAGGTGGTTCGTGCCATAGAGGTAGGGCTGGCCGTAGGTGGTCGGGTCGGCAGGTGCGACATTCGCCGTGTCGCGCAAACGCTCCCAGGCGGCGTCCGGGTTGTAGTCCGCCACGAGGATCGATTGCGGCACCGTCACGGTATGGGTCCGGATGGCCGTGACGGCTTCCACGCCGTCCGCTTCGAGTCCCGCCGCCTCGCGGTACGGCACGATCCGTTGCGGCTCGTCGTAGCGGTAGTGGTCGATGTCATCGGCAAATACAGTCTGGTCGCCGTATTCCGTTTCCACGATATAGCTGTAGATGCCGGCCTTCTGCATCAGCGTCTGGACATAGGCCAGATCATTCACCTGGTACTGGAAGCGCCACAGGTGAACCGGATACTGGCGGCGCAGGCGGAACGCCACCAGGTGATCCGGGATGCCGTGCCGGCGCAGGATGGCCTGGATGATCTGCGGGGTCGTGAGGTGCTGGTAAGGCTGGGTGGTCGTGACGGCCTCAAGCCGTCCGAAGTGCGACTTCAGGACAACTTCGTACTTGACGAAATCCTTCGTGGTCTGCACCGTCGAGAAGCGCTCGACATATCCCGAGAACTTCCGCACGGTCCCGTCCCCGGCCACGATGCTGAAAACCGCATCACGGTTCAGGTAGTCGGCGCGCGCAAGCTGCTGCCGATGGGTCAACTCGATATGAACCTCGTTCGGTGCGCCCATCTTCTCAGTTGCTTCGAACGACACGACCGATAACGCTGACGCGCTGTCGGTGCCTGGCACCGCCAGGTGGCACGCCTGTCGTCCCGTGATACCCCGGCTTAACGGATCAAACTCTGCCACTCCCGTCTCCTTGAAAAGACCAGCGATGCTGCATTGACTGTAAAACCCGTTAACTGACCATTTAAATTTCGCGAGGTCAACGGAAACAATATGAGATAGGCGCATCTTGACAATCGTTAAAGAAAATCCGGCGCATCTGATTCATCACGCATCAGAACGGCTTCTGCCGTCGCCTCCCGACAAGTGACTTGTCCTTTCCCGCCGCCTTTCGACAAGAACCGCGATAACCAGCACAGCACAGAACAGCGCCACGCAACCCAGCGCCACGTAGAGATAAAGTACTGATGGATCGTCCATAGGAGAAAACGAGCCCGTCGGGGTGGGCAAACTATAGTGAACGCTGATCGATACCATGAACGGCCACGGATGACGCGTGTCGTCCTCACCAGCTCCGGCAGACAGGTGCAATGCACTGACTGCCACCAGTGAACCCAGGTGTGCGTTCGCTTCAGTAGCACGTTCTTCACAGAATATCTGGAGCGTGGCCGCGAGCAGCGCGCGATCTTTTGCCTGTCCTTCATTCGTAGCCAGCGCGTGCGCCGTGAAGCGCGGCATTTTCCTGCGCGAGCTGGAGACTGGATTCGGTGAGTTCGGCAGGCGTGGCGGAGAGTTCTTTCTTGCTCACGGTGTCCTGTTCCTGTCTGTGAGGAAAAGACCCGCCAGCGCCGCAAGTGACTGGTAGGGTGGGCGGGCACATTGACAGGGTTGGACGACCGGAAACGCGCGTCCGGCGTCACCGCGCAATTGCCCGCGATAAGCGCGTTTTTGCAGCGCATTCACGCGCGGCCCGCGTATCAGCGCACGCTCGAACGCGGCGGCAAATACGAAATCCTCGGCGGTGATTGAAGCGGAACCGCGCGCCGCTTCGCGCAACGCCGCCGCCCAGGATTTCGTAGTTGGACGCTAAATGCACGGGTGCTAGACTCGAAAACCCATCGTCGGTGATCGACCGAATCCTCGTAAAGGGGCGTCCGCATGACCCATTCCCTGCACGGCAAGCAACGCTGGCTCGCGCTAATCGTGCTCTGCCTCGGCGTACTGATGATCGTGCTCGACACGACCATCGTGAACGTCGCGCTGCCGTCCATCGCAGCCGATCTCGGCTTTAGCGAAACTTCGCTCGTGTGGGTTGTCAACGCCTACATGCTGACGTTCGGCGGCTGCCTGCTGCTCGGCGGACGGCTTGGCGATCTGTACGGACACCGCAAGCTGTTTCTCAGCGGTATTACGCTCTTCACGCTCGCTTCGCTCGCCTGCGGCCTCGCGAATTCGCAGGTGCTGCTGGTCGCCGCGCGCGCCGTGCAGGGTCTGGGCGGTGCGATCGTCTCGGCGGTATCGTTGTCGCTGATCATGAATCTGTTCACCGAAGCCGGCGAACGCGCGAAAGCGATGGGCGTGTATGGCTTCGTCTGCGCGGGCGGCGGCAGCATCGGCGTGCTGCTCGGCGGACTGCTCACCAACCTGCTGAGCTGGCACTGGATCTTCCTGGTCAATCTGCCGATCGGCATTGCGGTGTACGCGCTGTGCCTCGCGCTATTGCCCGCTGCGCGCGGCCACGCGCATGGCGAACGGCTCGACGTGGCCGGGGCGCTCAGCGTGACCGCATCGCTGATGCTGGCGGTCTATGCAATCGTCAACGGCAACGAAGCGGGCTGGACTTCGGCGCAAACGCTCGGCCTGCTGTTCGTCGGGCTCGCGCTGCTTGCTGTGTTCCTCGCCATCGAGGCGAGAATCGAACACCCGTTGATGCCGCTCGCTCTGCTGCGTTTGCGCAATGTCGCGACCGCGAACCTGGTCGGCGTGTTGTGGGCGGCGGCGATGTTCGCGTGGTTCTTTATTTCGGCGCTGTATCTGCAGCGCGTGCTCGGCTATCGGCCATTGCAGGTGGGGCTCGCGTTTCTGCCCGCGAACCTGATCATGGGACTCTTTTCGCTGGGATTGTCGGCGCGCGTGGTGATGCGCTTCGGGCTGCGTCGTCCGCTCGCGGCCGGCCTGCTGATCGCTGCATGCGGGCTTGCGCTGTTCGCGCGTGCGCCCGTCGACGGCAGCTTCGTACCCGACGTGTTGCCCGGCATGTTGCTGCTCGGCTTTGGTGCGGGCATCGCGTTCAATCCGCTGCTGCTCGCCGCGATGAGCGACGTCGATCCCGCCGATTCGGGCCTCGCGTCGGGCATCGTCAATACATCGTTCATGATGGGCGGGGCGCTTGGGCTTGCCGTGCTCGCGAGTCTTGCCGCGGCGCGTAGCGAGGCGATGCAGGCGTCGTCGAGTGCGGCGGCTGCGCTGAACAGCGGGTATCACGTCGCGTTTCTGTTTGGGGCGGTTTTTGCGGCGGCGGCCGGCGTGCTCGGTGGGCTGTTGCTGAGGCCGGGGCAAGCGGGTAGCGCCGCGGGCGTGCATGGTGACGCGGCGGAATCGTCTCAGCCCTCCGCCGCGACTGCAAAACCGCAAGCGCGATCAAATGCGTGAGTTCGCCGCTGACTATGCTGGCTTCATGCTGACATGAGAGCTGAGATGAACCCGGTTGGAAAAGCGCTCTGGTATATCGAAAGCCACTTCGCCGGAGAGTTGACGCTCGACGACATCGCCCGCTGTGGCTGCGTATCGCGTTTTCACCTCGCGCGCGCGTTCGAAGCGGCCACCGGAATGCCGGTGATGCGCTACGTTCGCGCACGGCGTTTGAGCGAGGCCGCACGACGTCTGGCCGATGGTGCGCCCGACATCCTCGCGGTCGCTCTCGACGCCGGCTACGGCTCTCACGAAGCATTCACGCGCGCGTTTCGCGAACAGTTCGGGCTCACGCCCGACGCGCTGCGCGCGCGGGGTCATTTCGACAACCTGACCATTGTGGAGCCGATCAAAATGGACGAAACCCTTCTCACCCATCTGGACGCGCCGCGCTTCGAAGACGCGCGAGCGTTTCTCGTCGCTGGACTGAGCGAGCGCTATACGTGCGACAGCAGCAAGGCGATCCCATCCCAATGGCAGCGCTTTGGCGCCTGGTACGGCAGGGTGCCGGGACAGGTCGGCAAGGTGGCTTATGGCGTTGGCTATAACGCCGATGAACTGGGTAACTTCGACTACATGTGCGGCGTCGAAGTCAGCGATTTTTCCGCGTTGCCGCCAGAGTTGAGTCGTGTGCGCATCGCCGCGCAACGGTATGCGGTGTTCACTCATCGCGAGCACATCTCAGGCATTCGTCGCACGATGAATACGATCTGGAATCAGTGGTTGCCCGCGTCAGGGCACGTGCCTGCCGATGCACCGCATTTCGAACGGTATGGCGAGCAGTTCGACCCGGCGACGGGGATGGGTGGAGTCGAAGTCTGGTTGCCGTTGAAAAGTTGATGGTCAATTCGGCGGATGGCCGTTGTGCCGGCCATCCGCCTGATCGTTCACGGAGTGGCATGTCCGCTGTCATGCAATGCATGCACGTCGTCGTATTCCCGCGAAATGTCCTTATTCGTGTAATCGCCCAACCGCATGGCGGCGGCCACGCTAATCACCGCGCACGCGAAGACATACCACGCCACCGCAAATCCCGAATGGAAGTAAGCATAAAGCGCCGTCGCAATCAACGGCGCCGGACCGCCAGCGATGACGGAAGCCAACTGATAGCCCATCGACGCACCGCTGTAGCGCAAGCGCCCCGTGAACGATTCGGCGATCAACGCGGCTTGGGGACCATACATCATCGCATGCGGCACCAGCGAAAGAACGATGGCCGCGAAGATCCACATCGGGTTGTGGGTTCCGACCATGAAAAAGTACAGAAAGCCGAATAGCCCGACAGCAGCGGCACCGATCACATACATGCGTCGACGTCCGATCAGATCAGACAAGTGACCAAACAGCGGAATCGTGAAGAATTCCAGCACCGAAGCGGCCAGCACTGCCGTGAGCAACAGATCGCGTGTGACACCCAGACTCATCACACCATAGGTGAATATAAAGGCCGTGAAAATATAGAACGGCGCCTGTTCCGCCATACGCGCAAGAGCCGATAGAAGAATGTCTTTCGGCTGCCGGCGCAATACTTCACGCATCGGCGCCTTTTCGATCCTGCGCTCAGCGAGCAGCTTCGCGAAGATAGGCGTCTCGAGGATACTCAAGCGGATATAAAGGCCGATCGCGACCAGCACGATACTGAGGAAAAACGGCACCCGCCAGCCCCAGGTGAGAAACGCGCTGCCGGAAATCTGACTGATGGCAAGCACCACCAGATTCGCGACGAACAATCCCGCCGGTACGCCGAACTGCGGCCAGGACGCGATGAAACCGCGATGCTTGTTGGTACGTGCCCACTCCATCGACATCAGCACCGAACCGCCCCACTCGCCTCCAACGCCCACACCTTGAATGAAGCGCAGCGCCGTGAGCAGGATTGCCCCCCAGATACCGATCGTCGCATAGGTTGGAACAAAGCCCACGGCAAACGTCGCGAGTCCCATCAGCAACAGCGTCACGATTAACGTGGCTTTACGTCCGATGCGATCGCCATAGTGGCCGAAAATCGCCGCGCCCACCGGCCGCGCGATAAAGCCGACAGCGTAAATCAGAAAAGCTTGCAGTGTGCCGACGAGCGGGTCCGATTCAGGAAAGAACAGTTTCGCGAATACAAGACCCGTGACAATGCTGTACAGGAAGAAGTCATACCATTCGATTGTGGTACCAATCGTGCTGGCGATGACAGCACGGCGCAACTGGCGCCGAGCCTCCTCATCCGAGAGGGGCACCGCCCCTGATTGCGTGGCAGCCATTTGATATCTCCCCAAAATGGACGGGTGACATCTTTTTTTGACATTTGGGCTATTGCGTGGTTCCAATGGACGCGAGGTACGTGCAGCGAAAACCGGTACATTTCGGAATTGCATTTTTTGCCGAATTGGCAATCCGGCACCCCGCTCAATGCAATTGATACCGATGCCGAAATCGAATTGGAGTTCGAACGAACCGCGGCTTCGGACATGAGCTTTCGCGAAGAATGGAAGCGAGTTGCTTCGCACTAGCAGGCATCTCACATGCTCGTCACACTCTCCCCCAATCACACCAACGGAATGTAGATATCCGTCTGCCACTGATCCAGCGGCGTCTCAGGATAGACGCTCAGGTAGTGGAAAAACAGCGGATGGTCCCGCAACTCTTCCCCACTCGAAGGCAGCCAGTCGCGATAGACCGGGTAGATCGTCTCGCCGATGTGGTCGGTCGATCCCGTGTGCCGAACCACCGCGCACCGTCCACCCGGCATCACGAGCTCGCGCACGCCATAGAGATTCGGCGCGACCGGCTCGTCGATCTCTCCGCAGATATCGAAACGGAATTCATCCGCTGGCACGGTGTCTGGATTGCCGTGCGGGACGCCGAAGGTCCGGCTCGACGCCACTGGTGATTGTCCGCTTTGAATACGCCAATCGATGAACTTGCGCGCACTCTCGTTGACGAGTCCGGGCGAACCACAATGTTCGAGCGCGGCAACGCGGGTTTCCGCAAAATCGACGATTTTCACTTGCATGGTCAGTTTCCTCGAAAGATAGGGAACAACAAAACTCGCACTCCAGAATTGCCATGCTGGATGTCGTCGAAACGCGCTCGGCGTCGTGCCGAACGCACGCTTGAACGCACGGCTGAAGGCTTCGGGACTGTCGAAGCCGGCGTCGAGCGCGGCATCGAGAACCGAGCACGACGCCTGCGACGCGAGGCGGCGGGCCGCACGACGCAAGCGCACCAACTGCACGTAGCGTGCGACGGGCACGCCGACGTACGCGACAAACTGCCGATGAAAATGGAACATCGAGAAGTTTGCGATGCGGCTTAGCGCGTCGACCGACAGATCGCCCTCGAGGTTTGCATCGATATAGGCGAGAACGGCTTCGAAGCGCTTCGTGTAGGCAGCGGTGGCGTCTGTGTGAGCTAACATGGTCTGGATCGTGCGAGTTTCGATATGGTCGCCGAGGTTGGACACATCTTACCTAGCCGGACTTGCTCGATCTTCAATTGGCTCGCTGCCGAGCCTGGAGAATTTACGTAAACTTATCTTCGTTCACCCGCGCTTCCTGAGATTGTCCGCCGATGCCCTCTTCGATCAGCAATTCGCTCCTGTGGATCTTCGACGCGTTCGAACGCGATCCGACGTATATGCGTCGGCGGATGTTTGGTAGCGACGCTGCGTATATCGATGGGCTGTTGTGCCTGGTTGCCGCCGATCGCGATAAGCCGTGGAATGGGCTGCTCGTCTGTACGTCGCGGGAACGCCATGCTGCTCTGATTACCGATATGCCTGCGTTGCGGCCTCACCCGGTGCTTGGGAAATGGCTTTACGTGCCGCAGGAGGATCCTGCGTTTGAAGACACTGTCGAGCAGGTGACGGCACTCGTGCTGGAGCGGGACCCGCGAGTGGGTGTCGAGCCTAAGCCGAAAAAGCGGCGCGGTAAGTCGGCGTTGCCGGAGGGTTGAAGCGCGGCAGTACCGTTTCGGTCTCTCTTGCTGTCCGAACGCGCGCTCATGCCGGGCAGATCATCCAATCAGCCGCGAATCGCACGACCCCGTCATACTCTCGCCGACGAACCCGGCAGGGATGTAGAAGGGCATTCGATTGAAGTGGAGTTGCCGCGCTTTCATTGGTGACTACGCGAATTGCGGTCGGGCTTAAAGACCGGAAATAAGACTCGGCTTTGGCATACGCAAGTCGATTCAACCACTTATTCAATGGTCACGCAGTCTGCCGTCATCGCGAACGGTACGGCTTTCGTAGGAACCACATCGAACGAAGAATTGATGGCCGCCTATGTCCCTCCGCCTGCCTGGCAGTGGAGTTTCGGCGGCAGCGTCGTCGCACTCGATGTCGCGACCGGCGCAATCAAATGGCAACACGTGGAATGTCGGCTGCGGCCTCAACGTACCAGGCGTCTTCACCCTTCCGCCGAACGCCAACTGTCCCAATCCGAAAGGTCAAGACTCACAGGCGGTCTGCAGTGGGGATCGGCCAACGATGGCCAGTTCATTTATGTTGCGCTATCGAATAGCAGAATGACCGGAGCGGGAACGACGCCAGGCGTATGGCAATTGGCGAACGGCGGTGGCACCAACACGTCTGGCGGTTGGGCGTCGCTCAACGCGAATTCCGGCGCAGTGACGTGGACCATGCCGGACCCCCTCGGAAGCCGCGCGGACGCAGCCGTCAGCGTCGCCAATGGCGTGGTCTTCGGATGCAATCTCGACTACACGAATGGCACGATGTACGGGCTCGATTCTTCCAACGGAAAAGTCCTGTGGTCATTCAATAGCGGGGGTGCATGCAATGCCGGGCCGGCCATTGCGGACGGCGTGGTGTTCTGGGGCTCTGGCTCGACGAGTGGACCGGGGCCGCTGAAATTGTTCGCCTTCGGTCTGTCGGAAACGCCCGAGGCCCCGTCCGTTCGCGGCGGGGCCCTTGGCTCTTTGCTACGATGTGAGTCTGTTCCGAAGCCGGCGCGTTTGGCGCGTACCGCCCGCCGGCCAGGAGTCATCACCGAACTCACCGAGCACTAGACCTTGACGATCCACATCCGCCCCGCCATCGCTTCCGACGCCCCCCTGATCCTGCGCTTCATCACCGAACTCGCGATCTACGAAAAAGCCGGGCACGAAGTCGTCGCCGGCGTCGAAGACATCGAGAAGAGCCTGTTTTCCGAGGGCGCGCCCGCGAAAGCGCTGATCTGCGAAATGAACGGCGAGCCAGTCGGTTTTTGCGTGTACTTCTTTTCGTATTCGACGTGGCTCGGCAAGCAGGGGCTTTATCTGGAAGACCTGTACGTATCGCCCGCATCGCGTGGCAGCGGCGCGGGCAAACAGATGCTGCGCCACCTCGCGCAAATCGCCTGCGAAACGGGCTGCGCCCGATTCGAATGGAGCGTGCTCGACTGGAACGAGCCGGCCATCGGCTTCTACAAGTCGATCGGCGCGAATCCGCAAAGCGAATGGGTACGTTATCGTCTCGCCGGCGACGCGCTCAAAGCATTCGCCGAAGGCGAAACCGAACGGAGCACCTAAGCCCGCTCACTGCGCGGAAGCCGCGACGGGCGCCACCTCGAATGCATCGCCCGTCGCGAAGAAGGTACCGCCGGCCACGTAATGGCATGTGCGCAGGTCGGGATCGTCGCCGAAATGCCAGCGGTTGCGCGAATACACGCGGCTATCCGCATACGCGGCGACCACCTCGCCGATGATCAGATCGTGCCGTTGGCTGTCGTCCGGAATCACCTTGCATTCCATCCAGGTGATGCAGCCGGCCAGCATCGGCACGTCGATTTTTTGCGCGCGGAAGGTCTCGAGATCGAACGCGGAGAACTTGTCGAGTTCGACGCCCGCGTGCGTGCCGACCGCGAGCGTTTGCGCGGCGAAACCGCGGCTCGGCAACTGCAGCCCGAACACGCCGCTCGCTTCGATCAAGCGACGCGTCAGCGTGCGGCTATCCACTACCACCACCTTCGGCGGATTGAAGTCGAGCGGCATCGCCCATGACGCGGCCATCACGTTAGATCGACCATCGTGTGCGCTCGTGATCAACGTGACGGGTCCGTGATTGAGCAGTTGAGTCGCGCGCGACAATTCCACGGTTTCTCGGGTGGCGTTCAAAGCATCGTGATGGCGTCGAAAGGATGACGCTGATTGTAGCGGGGCGGGAGAAATGCGGTGCGGCGTAGGGCCGAGCGATACGAGAGCGATTCGAACTACGCGCGGATGGCGGCCGGATCGAGCTGCCGGGCGGCGGCCCACAAGCCGCCGCCCGACCGGACTTCAAACGAATTTCAATGGGCCCTCAATGTGGCGCCTTGCCGTTCGGCACCGCATTGAGCGGCTTGTGCTGCTCTTCGCCGAGTCCCGGGAAGAACGCGTTCCAGGCGGCACGCACGCCTTGCGCCGCGGTGGCTTCGGCGCCGACCGACTCGGCCGCGCCGTCCGCGGCTTTCGACGGATCGGCGGACAGGCCGCGCCAGTGCGTGAATACCAGCAACGGCTTTTCGGTCCACACGCCGTCGCCAAATTTCGCAAACGCCGTGTCCCCGCTCGCCAACTGCACTTCGTACCAGCCTTCGCGTACGGGCGTATGGATGGCAAGGTCAAACCACGGGGTCGGTTCGATTTCCTTCATGTCGTCTCCGGTCGGATAGATCGTCATCGATAACCACACTGAACGCATTGTTCGTGCCCATCGGCGGCGCCGCACCCGCCGCGCGACGGGACGGGCAACCGCGGCACATGCGGGCAAACCAGCACATCGGAACCGCGAAGTCGCCGCGCATACGACACGATAGCGCGACATGGGCCAGGCGGACAAACGTAAAACTTACATGCCCGGAGTGACGGACGTACGGCGTGGCGGGGCGGGTTTTTTGCGGGACCGGACGACGGTTTTTCCGCTCCGTTTTGCCGCGCGCTTCGCAGCCGGTCGCGCCTCGCCCTCCATCTCCCGCACCACCTCCGCCAGCGCTTTCACCGCGGGCCCCAAGCGCTCCGCCTCCGTATTGCCATACCCGATCACGAGCCCGTTCGTCTGCTCCGACGCCCCGATCGAAAACCCCGACAGCGCGCGCGGACTCAATCCCAACGCCTGCGCCCGCGCCGTGATCGCGCGATCGTCGAGTGACGCCGGCAGCCGCAGCGTCAGATGCATGCCGCAATCGCCGCCAAGAATCGTCGCCGCCGGAAAATGCTCGGCCAGCGCGTCGCGCAGCGCCTGCTGCCGCTCGCGGTACAGCCGCCGCATCCGCCCGAGATGCCGCCCGAATTCGCCGCTTTCGATGAAATGCGCGAGCGCCAGTTGCTCCAGCCGATGCCCGCCGCGCAGCATCTCTTGCAGCGCAACAGCGGCGTGCGCGGCGATCGCGCGAGGCAGCACGACGAAGCCGATGCGCAGCGCCGGAAACATCGTCTTGCTGAACGAGCCGACGTACAGCACGGGCGCCTCGTCGACGAGGCCCTGCATGCTCGCGATCGGCTCGCCAGTGTGACGCACCTCGCCGTCGTAATCGTCCTCGATCAGCCACGCGCCGCAGCGCCGCGCCTCGGCAATCAGCGCAAGCCGCCGCGCCACCGCCAGCACCGCGCCGGTCGGATACTGATGCGCGGGAGACGTATAGATCAGTTTCGGCGGATGCGTGCGCCACGCGTCGGCCGGCACGGCCATGCCTTCGGCGTCGACGGGAATCGGCAGCATGCGCAAGTCGCCCGCGTTGAAAGCGGCCTTCGCGCCGCGATAGCCGGGGTCCTCGATCCATGCGATATCGCCGGGATTGGTCAGCAGTCGCACGCACAGGTTCAGCGCCTCCTGCGCGCCCTCGGTGATCACGACCTGCGAGCCATCGCAGCGCACACCGCGCGCCATCCGCAGATGCGCGGCGATCGCGTCGCGCAGCGCGGGCTCGCCGGCCGGCGTGCCGTAGCCGAGCGCGCTCGGTAATGCGCGCTCCATCGCACGTTCGAGTGCGCGCCGCCACGCGGCAAGCGGGAAACGGTCCAGCGCGGGCGTGCCGGGGGTCAGCGCGTACCCGTTGTCGGCGTGCTTGTGCGACGCCGCGAACTGCTCGACGCGCGCCGCGTATACGACCTCCGGCGCGGCCGACGCCGCCGCCCGCTCGCCGCGCGCGGCGGGGCTCGACAGCGGGCTCACGCGCGTGCCCTGGCGATCGGCGATTACGTAGCCGACCGCGGCCAGATGCTCGTAAGCGATCACGACCGTGTTGCGCGATACGCCCATTTCGGCGGCGAGCAGCCGCGACGACGGCAACAGCGACCCGGCCGGCAGACGACCGGCGAGAATCGCCTGCTGCAGACGTTCGATCAGCTGCTTTTGCAGCGGCGCGGGCCGCTTGGCCCCGCTGGCGCCGCTCGCGGCGAACGCGTCGTTCGCATGGACGAGCGGTCCGATGATTTCGATCATGGTGGCTGGACCTATCGAATAAGCGTGTCGTGGATCTTTTGAACATACCACGTTTGCCGTATCGTTCCTGCATCGACACGCATCGACACGCATCGGCATCCTCCGGCATCGCCCATTCATCGACAGGAGAACAGACATGGAACCCATACGTAACGCCTACGGGCAGCCAATCGGCGCGCCCGTGCCCGGCTGGCACGGCGCGCAGCCGCCGGGCCGCGAGCCGCTGAGCGGCCGCTATTGCCGGCTCGAAGCAGTCGACGTCGAGCGCCACGCGGCCGACCTCTTCGACGCGTACGGCTCGGCTACCGACGGCCGCGACTGGACCTATCTGGCGGTTGGCCCCTTCGACAGCCTCGCGGCCTATCGCGAGCGTCTGACGCAGATGGCGGCATCGAAAGATCCGCTGCACTACGCGGTCATCGACCTGGCGACGGGCAAGCCGGTCGGCACGCTCTCGCTGATGCGGATCGATCCGGCCAACGGCGTGATCGAAGTCGGCCACGTCACGTATTCGCCGCGGCTCAAGCGCACGCGCATCGCGACCGATGCGATGTACCTGCTGCTAGGCGAAGTGTTCGACAAGCTCGGTTATCGGCGCTTCGAATGGAAATGCGATTCGCTGAACGAGCCGTCGCGCAAGGCCGCGTTGCGCTATGGATTTACGTTCGAGGGGATCTTCCGGCAGGCGATCGTCTATCGCGAGCGCAATCGCGACACGGCGTGGTTTTCGATCATCGACAGCGAGTGGCCGGCATTGCGCTCGTGCTATGAGCGGTGGCTCGACGCGGGCAATTTCGATGCGCAAGGGCAGCAGGTCGAGCGGCTCGCCGATCTGATCGCGCAGCGCCGAGCGGCGGACGAGGCCCGGTAAAACCGGACGATCGATAACCAGGCAACAGCTCGACCAGTTCGCCACGCGCGATATATTCGCCAAACATAAAGCTCCGCCCATACGCGACACCCGCCCCCGCCAGCGCGGCGCCGACGGAGGGAAATGAGAGAGCATGGGTGAGCCCCGGAAACTGGATCACGATGGGTATCCCCAACCGGGCCAACCGCGTGCCCGAATCCGTAAAATTTTCTTGAGTGCCGCTCGGGGCGTGGCAGACAGCGGGTAGCACCGGCTGCCATCACCGCCCTCCTACGTGATCTCGTATCCACCTTCGTCCGCCAGCGAACGCGAGGTCAAGCGCGGTTCGCGCCGTGCATGGTAAATTCCAGCGTCGGCAAGACAACTCCAAGAACGTTCGGGTGCCCTGAACATCTTCGTCCGGTCCACCCGCCATTGGCGATACAAGGTAGATCGATGATCGACGTGAGTCAGCGTATTGTCTGGCGGCGCCTCTACGTTGCGCTTTGCAGCTGCGTCGCGCTGGCCGGCTGCATGGTCGGCCCCGACTACCACGCGCCGCCCGCGCCGGCCACCGACACCTTCACCACCACGCCGCTGCCGGACCAGACCGCCTCCGCGCCCGGCCCCGCAGGCCTGCCGCAGCGTTTCGCGCCGGCCCAGGACATTCCCGCCGCGTGGTGGACGCTGTTTCATTGCGAGCCGCTCGACGCGCTGATCCGCGAGGCGATCGCCAACAGTCCGAACATGGCCGCCGCGCAGGCGGCGTTGCGACAGGCTCGCGAGAATTACACCGCGCAAGCCGGCGGCACCTTGCTGCCGAGCGTCGACGCGCAACTGAGCGCCACGCGCGAAAAGATCAACGGCATCGCGTTCGGCGAGCCCGGCCTCGTCGAGGAATTCAATCTCTACAACGCGTCGGTCAACGTCTCGTACAAGCTGGACGTGTTCGGCGGCGCGCGGCGCGAACTCGAAGCGCTGCATGCGCAGATCGACTATCAGCGCTTCCAGCTGCAGGCCGCCTATCTCACGATATCGGCCAACATCGTGACCGCAGCGGTCAAGGAAGCGTCGGTGCGCGCGCAGATCGACGCGACCGAGCGGATCGCTACCGAGGAAGAGCAGCAGCTGAACGTGCTCGACCAGCAATTCTCACTCGGCGGCGTGAGCCGCACGGCCGTGCTCGCGCAGGAAACGCTGCTCGCGCAGACCCGCGCGACGCTGCCGCCGCTGCAACAGCAGCTCGATCAGGCGCGCCATCAGCTTGCGGTACTCGCCGGCAAGCTGCCGAGCGATACCTCGGTGCCCGACTTCACGCTCGACATGTTCTCGCTGCCCGACACGCTGCCCGTGAGCCTGCCGTCGTCGCTGGTGCACCAGCGCCCCGACATCCTTGCCGCCGACGCCACGCTGCATCAGGCGAGCGCGCAGGTCGGCGTCGCGACCGCGGCGATGTATCCGCAGATCACGCTGTCCGCGAGCTACGGCGCCGAGGCGTTGACGCCCGCGCAGGTGCTCAGGGCCGGCAGCACGATCTGGAGCATCGGCGCGGGCTTGCTGCAACCGGTCTTTCACGGCGGCCAGCTGAGCGCGCAGAAGCGCGCGGCCGAGGCCGCCTACGAGCAGGCCGGCGCGCAATACCGCGAGACGGTGCTGCTCGCGTTCCAGAACGTTGCGGACACGCTGCACGCGCTCGAACACGACGCAACCGGCCTCAAGGCGCAGACCGACGCGTCGCGCGCCGCGAGCGATTCGCTCGAACTGACGCGCGGACAGTATCGGGTCGGCGGCGTCAGCTACCTCGCGCTGCTCGACGCGCAACGCCAGTATCAGCAAACGGTCGTGAGTCTCGCGCAGGCGCAGGCCGCGCGTTACGCCGACACGGCGGCGCTGTTCCAGGCGCTCGGCGGCGGCTGGTGGAATGCCGCCGCGCCCGAGTCCGCGGCCGCGCCGGCCGCGGCGTCGGCGAGCGCGTCGAACACGTCGTCGCCATCAGCAACGACGGCAACCGCCGCAACGCCACATTGACCGTGCCCTGACGCAACCCCAGCCCTCGCCCCAAGCCGAGCAAGGACATCACGATGGCCGAAAGAAAACCGATGACAAAGCGGATGCTGATCATGTTGATCTGCGTCGGCCTGCTGCTCGCCGCGCTGGTCGGCTTCAACCTGTTCCGCGCGCACATGTTCGCGAAGTTCATGGCGGCCAACACCGCGCCGCCCGCCACGGTCTCGGCGGTGGTGGTCCACTATCAGTCGTGGCAGCCGCAGCTCGCGGCGGTCGGCAGCCTGCGCGCGGTGCGCGGCGTAGACGTGACGACCGAAGTCGCCGGCCTCGTGCGCGAGGTCGCGTTCGCGTCGGGGCAGGAAGCGAAAGCCGGACAGATCCTCGTGCGACTCAACGCCGACAGCGACGTCGCGCTGCTGCAATCGTTGCAGGCCGCGGCCCAACTCGCGCAGACGGTCTACGAGCGCGACCGCGCGCAGTACGACATCAAGGCGATCGCGAAGGCGCAGCTCGACGCCGATGCGGCCGACCTCAAGGGCAAGAAGGCGCAGGTCGCGCAACAGCAGGCGCTCGTCGACAAGAAGACGATTCGCGCGCCGTTCGCGGGGCGCCTCGGCATCACGACGATCAATCCGGGGCAATACCTGAATCCCGGCGATGCGATCGTCACGCTGCAAGCCATCGATCCGATCTACGCCGACTTCTCGGTACCGCAACAACAGCTCGGCCAGCTCGCGATCGGCGCGACCGTCAGCGTCGATACCAACGCGTACAGCGGGAAAACGTTCACCGGCAAGATCCAGTCGATGAGCCCGAAAATCGACAGCGCGACGCGCAACGTACAGATCGAAGCGAGCGTCGACAATCGCGAGCGCAAGCTGCTGCCCGGCATGTACGCGAACGTGAAGATCGACTCCGGCGCCGAACAGCGCTACCTGACGCTGCCGCAAACGGCGATCACCTACAACCCGTATGGCGCGACCGTATTCATCGTGAAGCCCGGCACGCAGCCCAACGCGCAGGGCAAGACGCTGCCCGTCGCGCAGCAGGTGTTCGTAACGCCGGGGCCGACGCGCGGCGACCAGGTGGCGATTCTGAAGGGCATCGACGACGGCACGCAGGTCGTGACGAGCGGCCAGATCAAGCTCAAGAACGGCACGCCGCTGATCATCGACAACCGCGTGCAGCCGTCGGACAGTCCGAATCCGACGCCGCAGGAACAATAAGTGAGGCCGCCCGATCATGTTCACGGACATCTTCATCCGCCGGCCGGTACTCGCTTCGGTCGTCAGCCTGCTGATCCTCGTGCTCGGGCTGCGCGCGCTCGCGGTGCTCAAGGTCAGCCAGTATCCGCAAACCGAAAACGCGGTCGTCACGATCATGACGGCCTACTACGGCGCGAACTCGGACACCATCGCCGGCTTCATCACGCAGCCGCTGGAAGCGGCGATCGCGCAGGCGCAGGGCATCGACTACATGTCATCGACGAGCATCACGGGCGTGTCGACGATCATCGCGACGCTGCGTCTGAACTACGATGCGAACCGCGCGCTGACGGAGATCAACACGCAGATCGGCTCGGTGCGCAACCAGTTGCCGCCGCAGGCGCAGCAGCCGGTGCTGACGGTGCAGACCGGGCAGACCACCGACGCGATGTACATGGGCTTCTACAGCAGCGTGCTGCCGAGCAACAACGTCACCGACTACCTGCTGCGCGTGGTCAAGCCGAAGCTCGATTCGATCCAGGGCGTGCAGACCGCCGAAGTGCTCGGCGGCCGGCAGTTCGCCATGCGCGCGTGGCTCGATTCGGCGCGGCTCGCCGCGCACGGCGTGAGCGCGAGTGACGTGTACACCGCGCTCGGCAACAACAACTATCTCGCGACGCTCGGCACGACGAAGGGGCAAATGGTCAGCGTCGACCTGGAAGCGGGCACGGACCTGCACACCGTCGACGACTTCAAGCAGCTCGTCGTCAAGCAGAAGAGCGGCTCGCTCGTGCGTCTCGAGGATGTCGCGAACGTCGTGCTCGGCGCCGACAGCTACGACTTCAACGTCGCGTTCAGCGGCAAGCGTTCGGTGTTCATCGGCATCAAGGTCGCGCCGGACGCGAACATTCTCGACGTTGCCAAGCGCGTGAAAACCGTGTTTCCCGATCTGCAGAAGCAGTTTCCGACCGGCATGACGGGCGACATCGTTTATGACGCGACCGACTTCGTCAACACCGCGATCAGGGAAGTGATCAAAACGCTCGTCGAAGCGCTCGTGATCGTCACCGTCGTGATCTTCCTGTTTCTCGGCAGCTTCCGCGCGGTGATCGTGCCGTTGATCGCGATGCCGCTGTCGCTGATCGGCACGTTCTTCGTGATGCAGGTGCTCGGCTATTCGATCAATCTGCTCACGCTGCTGGCACTCGTGCTCGCGATCGGGCTCGTCGTGGACGACGCGATCATCGTCGTCGAGAACGTCGATCGGCACATGAAGCACGAAGGCAGAACACCGTTCGACGCCGCGCTGATCGCCGCTCGCGAGCTGGGCGGCCCGATCGTCGCGATGACCGTCGTGCTGATCGCCGTGTACGCGCCGATCGGCTTCCAGGGCGGGCTGACGGGCGCGCTCTTCACCGAATTCGCGTTCACGCTCGCGGGCGCGGTGACGGTGTCGGGCGTGATCGCACTCACGTTATCGCCGATGATGTGCTCGCGCTTCTTCCGCGCCGAGCAGGAGTCGGGGCGCTTCGCGCGTTTCGTCGACCGCCAGTTCGAGCGCGTGCATCGCGGCTACGGCCGGCTGTTGCATGCGACGCTCGATACCTGGCCCGTGTTCGTGATCATGGGCGCGCTGCTGCTGTGCGGCACCGTGTACCTGTTCATGACCTCGAAGTCGGAACTCGCGCCGCAGGAAGACCAGGGCGTCGTGCTTTCGCAGATCGTCGGGCCGCCGAACGCGACGATCCAGCAGATGCAGACCTATGCGGACCAGGTGTTCGATGCGTCGAAGACGCTGCCCGAATACTCGCAGATGTTCCAGCTAACGGGCTCGCCGACCATCAATCATGGTATCGGCGGCGTGCTGTTCAAGACCTGGGATCAGCGCGGCAAGAACGCGACCGTTCTGCAGCAGGAGTTGCAGCAGAAGTGGAATCAGATCGCGGGCGCGCGCGTCGCGGCGTTCCAGTTTCCGCCGCTGCCGGGCGCGCAGGGCTTGCCGGTGCAGTTCGTGATCAGCACGACCGAGCCGTTCGAAAACCTCAACGAGGTGTCGCAAGCAGTGCTGGAAAAAGCGCGCGGGAGCGGCATGTTCTTCTTCGTCGATAGCGACCTGAAAATCGACAAGCCGGAAGTGACGCTCGTCGTCGATCGCGACAAGGTGGCCTCGCTCGGGCTGTCGCAAAGCGACGTCGGACAGGCGCTCGGTTCGGCGCTGGGTGGCGGCTACGTCAACTACTTCTCGATCGCGGGACGCTCGTACAAGGTGATTCCGCAGGTGCTGCAAACCGACCGGCTCAATCCGTCGCAGGTGCTCGACTACTATCTGCGCACGCCGGACGGCAGCGTGATTCCGGCGTCGACGATCGCGCATCTGCGGCACAGCGTCGTGCCAGAATCGATCAACCACTTCCAGCAGTTGAACTCGGCGACGATCTCCGGCGTCATCGTGCCGGGCGTCTCGCAAGGCCAGGTGCTCGATTTTCTGCGCCAGGCGACCGCGCAGGTCGCGCCCGCCGGCTATTCGGTCGATTACTCGGGAGAGTCGCGCCAGTTCGTGCAGGAGTCGGGCGGCTTCGTCATCACGCTGCTCCTCGCGACGATCATCGTGTTCCTCGCGCTCGCCGCGCAATTCGAGAGCTTCCGCGATCCGATCGTGATCCTGATCTCGGTGCCGATGGCGCTGTTCGGCGCGCTGATCTTCATCAACATCGGCCTGACGACGCTGAACATCTACACGCAGGTCGGCCTCGTCACGCTGATGGGACTCGTCAGCAAGCACGGCATTCTGATCGTGCAGTTCGCCAACGAACTGCAGCGCGCGGGTCGCGCGAAGCGCGAAGCGGTCGAGGAAGCGGCGGGCGTGCGGCTGCGCCCGATCCTGATGACGACCGCGGCGATGGTGCTCGGTGTGGTGCCGCTCGTGATCGCGTCGGGCGCGGGCGCGGCGGGCCGCAACGCAATGGGGCTCGTGATCTTCACCGGGATGTCGATCGGCACGCTGTTCACGTTGTTCGTCGTGCCGGCGATGTACATGTTTCTGGCCGCCGAACATGAGCGGCATGCTCGGGCGCCGAAGGCCGACGAGGCGGGTCAGGCGGGTTAGAGCCTGGGTGGTCGCGTACCCGGCGCGCGGGTTGTTCGAAATCTGAAAGCCGTTGTCCTGATGACTTTGCTCGCGTCACTTAGACGACGGTGCATTCGCTGCGCAACGCGGCGCAAGACCAACCGGAGCCACGCACGATGAAAGCGATTCAGTTCAAATCTTTTGGCAACCCCGAAGTGCTCGAATACGTCGATCTGCCGACGCCGCAGGCCGACGCGGAGCATGCGGTCGTGCGGGTCATGGCGGCCTCGGTCAATCCGAGCGACGTGAAGAACGTGTCGGGCCATTTCGAACATACGGTGCTGCCGCGCACGCCGGGGCGCGACTTCAGCGGCGTGGTGGTGGACGGCCCGGCCGCGTGGCTCGACGCCGAGGTGTGGGGGACCGGCGGCGACATCGGCTTCACGCGCGACGGCACGCACGCCGAGTACCTCAGCATTCCGGTCGCGGCGCTGTCGCGCAAGCCCGTGGCGTTGAGCCACGTCGAGGCGGCGGCCATCGGCGTGAACTTCGTGGTCGCGTGGCTCGGCACCGTCGAATACGCAAAGTTGCAGGCCGGCGAGACCATTGCCGTGCTTGGCGCGGGCGGCGGTGTCGGTGGCGCGGTCGTGCAGATCGCGAAAGCACGCGGCGCGCGCGTGATCGCCGTCGACCGCCGGCCGCTCGATCCCGCCACGCCCGCGGGCCGCCTGATCGATGCCTTCGTGGCGTTCGACGAACACGCGGCCGCACGCGTGAGCGAGCTGACCGGCGGCGCGGGCGCGGAAGTCGTGTACGACACGGTAGGCGGTGTCGCGTTCGAGACCGCGCTGAGTCTCGCGAAGCGGCGCGGCCGCGTGCTCGAAATCAGCGGGACCGGCAAGCGCCGCGTCGAGTTCGATCTGGTCGACTTCTATCACAACGAGACGCAATTGCTCGGCGTCGACAGCGCGAAGCTCGGCGTCGCGGAATCGGCGCCGCTGATGACGGCGCTCGTCGAGGGCTTCGACAACGGCAAGCTGAGCGGCCCGGCGATCGCGCAGGAATTCCCGCTCGCCCGCGCGCGCGAAGCCTACGAGGCGGTCGCCGCTGGCACGCGCGGGCGCGTCGTGATTCGCATGCAATAACCGTCCCTCTGGCACAGTGCGTTGAAGCTGCGGCCTCCGGGCGTCCGCGACACGCTAAGATTGAGGCCGCCGGGCGCCCGCGCCGTCCGGCGAGAACGACAAAAGCATTGCCTCGGAGAATCTGATGTCTGAAGAATATGAAGTACACGGTCCGCACGACCATGCCGTCGAACACGCCGGCCACGCCGCGCATCACGACGCCGATCCGTTCGCGAGCCGCATGGCCGTGATGACCGCGATCCTCGCGACGATCGGCGCGCTGTGCGCGTACCAGAGCGGCAACGCCGAAAACCTCGCGCTGTTCTTTAAGAACGAAGCCGCGATCAAGAAGACCGAAGCGTCGAACCAGTGGAACTACTACCAGGCGAAGGGCGAAAAGGAAAACCTCGCGGAACTCGGCGCGGCGCTGTCGGCGCCCAATAGCGACGCGCACGCGAAGTTCGTCGCCGACGTCGAGAAATACAAGCAGCAGAAGGAGCCGATCCGCGCGAACGCGGAAGCGATCGAAAAACAGGTCGTCGCCGCCGATACGCGCAGCGAAACGCTGTTGCACGGCCATCATCGCTGGGCTCAGGCGACGCTTCTGATTCAGGTCGCGATTGCGCTGTGCGCGATCACGCTGCTCACGCGCAAGAACTGGCTGCGCAATCTGTCGTACCTAGTCGCGGGAGTGGGCGTGTTGACCGCGAGCGCTGCGTTTTTCGGGCTATGAGCGGGATGCTCGCGTTACTTTTCACCCAGAGCTTTGCAATCGGGAGCGTGTCGTGATCGATGGGTCCGCCGTGGTCGGCGTGTTTTCCGTGTATATCGCGGGCGTGGTGAGTCCGGGCCCGAACTTCGTCGCGGTCGCGCACAAGGCCGCTTCGGCGACGCGCATCGAAGCGCTCGCGATGGTCGCCGGCATCGTGCTCGTCAATCTGTTCTGGGCCAGCTGCGCGATTCTTGGCGTCGGCATCGTGTTCGCCGCGTTCCCGTGGCTCGCGCTCGTGGTCAGGATCGTGGGCGCGTGTTACCTGCTGTGGTTCGGCGGGCGGCTGATCTTCAATGCCTCGGCGGCGCGGCAAGCGGTGCTCGTCAAGGCACCGGCGGGCGGCTTCAGGCAGGCGTTCGCGCAGGGCTTCGCGACCAACATCGCGAATCCGAAGTCGATGGCGTTTTTTGCCGCGGTGTTTTCGTCGGCGGCGCCAGCGCATGTGAGCACCGGCACGTTCGCCGCGATGCTCGGCATGGTGTTCGTCGTCGCGAGCGGCTGGTATGGGTTCGTCGCGCTGGCGCTGTCGCATCAGCGCATCGCGTCGGCTTATCGGCGCGGCAAGATGTGGGTGGATCGTGTGTGCGGCGGCTTGATCGTTGCGTTGGGGGTGCGGCAGCTGATTCGTTGAGGCGGCACTGACGTGTGCGTGAGCACCAATGTGCCAGCACAAATGTGCCAGCCTCAATCCGCGAGCCCGCGCGCACGCTCCAGCAACAACTCGCGCTCGCGCGTATTGCGCGTCATCGCCGCGGCGCGCTCGAACTCCACGCGGGCTTCATCGACGCGTCCAAGCTTGACCAGCAGATCGCCGCGCACGCTCGGTAGCCAGTGATAATTCGCGAGCGCCGAACCGGCGGCGAGCGCATCGACGATCTCGAGCCCAGCCGCCGGCCCGAACGCCATCCCCACCGCGACCGCGCGATTCAACTCCACTACCGGCGACGGCGCGACCTGCGCCAACGCATCGTACAGCGCGACGATCTGCGCCCAGTCGGTGTCCTTGGCGCGGCGGGCCCGCGCATGGCACGCGGCGAGCGCCGCCTGCAACGCATACGGCCCGCTCGCGCCGCCGAGCGCATGCGCGTTGTCCAGCGCCGCGAGGCCGCGGCGAATCAGCAGCGGGTCCCAGCGGCTGCGATCCTGATCGAGCAGCAGTACCGGACGCCCCTGGGCGTCGGTGCGCGCGTGCGTGCGCGACGCCTGAATCTCCATCAGCGCAACGAGACCGTGGACTTCGCTCTCGTCGGCTACGAGTCCGCTCAACACGCGCCCAAGCCGCAACGCCTCCTCGCATAGCGTCGGGCGCATCCAGTCGTCGCCGGCCGTGGCCGAATAGCCTTCGTTGAAAATCAGGTAGATCACCTGCAGCACCGACGCGAGCCGCGCCGCGCGCGCGTCCGCCTGCGGCACCTCGAACGGCACGCGCGCCGCCGACAGCGTGCGTTTCGCGCGCACGATCCGCTGCGCGATGGTCGGCTCCGGCACGAGAAACGCGCGCGCGATTTCGTCGGTGGTGAGGCCGCCGAGCAGGCGCAGCGTCAGCGCGACGCGCGCATCGGTCGATAGCACCGGATGGCACGCGGTGAAGATGAGCCGCAGCAGATCGTCGCCGATGTCGTCGGCGCGCGCGGCGTCGAGCGAATCGACGAAATCGGGCACCACGTGCGCTTCGATCGCGTCGAGATCGTGGCCGAACTCCTCGCGCTTGCGCGCATGCAGCGCCTCCTGGCGCAGGCGATCGAGCGCGCGGTTCTTCGCGGCCGTCATCAGCCACGCTCCGGGGTTGTCGGGCACGCCCGCGTCCGGCCAATGCTCGAGCGCGGCCACCAGCGCGTCCTGCGCGAGTTCCTCGGCGAGTCCCACGTCGCGCACGATCCGCGCGACGTGAGCGATGACCTTCGCGGATTCGATCCGCCAGACAGCGTCGATCGCACGATGGGTGGCCTGTATCGTCACGGTGTCAGCCTTCACCTGCTGCCGGCGGTTGCGCGTTCAGGACCATGTACGCGGGCTCCCAGACGTAGTCCATCAAATCAGCGGCGATCTTCTTCGAGCTTGTGAAAGCGCTCGACTTCCGGCCCCGGCTCGAAGTCGTCGAGTTCGAACAGCTGCCGCACTTCGATTTCGCCATCGGCGTGCTCACCGAACGGCGCCGGAAAACGCCGCGCCCATTCCATCGCCTCGTCGCGCGAGCGCACCTGGATCAACGTGTAGCCCGCGATTAGCTCCTTGGTCTCCACGAACGGCCCGTCCACGATGCTCCGTTTGCCGCCGCTATAGCGCACGCGCCAGCCTTTCGAGCTCGGCTGCAGGCCCGTCGCGTCGAGCAGCACGCCGGCCTTCGCGAGTTCTTCGTGGTAGGCGCCCATGGCCGCGATCAGCGACGGTTCGGGCATCTCGCCGGCTTCGCTCGCGGCCGTGGCTTTGACGATGATCATGAATCGCATGTCGTTGCTCCTTGTTGTTAGTGGTTGGTCGTGAGTGGATTCTTGTGAATCGCCTGGTGGGGTCGCGCCGGCTCGCCCCTTACTCACACGACGTGCGATGCACGGTCGGATCGACACGCGCGACGGTCCCCACATCCCAGGGAAAACACCGAAACTGGTGAAGTGGGAGTCACGCGTGCCTAGATGAAGCACGGTCCGAGCTTGCGCACCTCGACCGTGCACCACGACGCCGCCGGGCAGGTTTGCGCGATCGCCACGGCCTCTTCACGGCTGTCGCAGTTCAACAGAAAGAAGCCGCCGATCATCTCCTTCGCCTCGGCGAACGGCCCGTCGACGAGCTTCGATTGGCCATGGCGGACCTGCACGCGCACGGCGTCCTTCTGCGAAGTCAGTGACTCGACCGCGAGCAGCTTGCCGCGCGCTTTCAGGTTCTCGGAGAAGCGCACCATCTGGTCGTAGAGGTCGCGGCCCGCAACTTCGCCGCGCTCCTCGCGTTGGTCCGTGGGTTCGACGATCAGCAGCATGTAGGACATGATGTCTCCGATAGGGCTCGGTTGTGGTTGTATGCGCGGGTCGGCATCGCAACGACGCCAGCGACGCCTGGTCTCGGCGGTATGCAGGGGTACGCAAGCAGGTAGGCGGCAAGCAGCCGCAGCCAGTCTAGCAAGCGGGAATCGCAGCGGCAAACGCGCCCGGCGAGACTTCTACGGACACTCGTTACAAGCCGCGCCACGCGCATCGGCCGGCCTCGGCCGGGCTCGCCGATAGCGCATTGAGCGCATCGCCGGTGACCCGCGACGCTTTCGAAATGCGCGCCGCCAGATGCGTGCCGCTTAAACCGCCGCTTCCGCCAGCGCCCGCAGTCGCGCGGAACGCATCAAACCTTCGATCATTTTCGCTTCCGCGCTCGCCAGCTCGCTTAGCGACGCCGCCGACAACTGTCTGTCGAAAATCGCTAGCGCCGCGCGCAGACGTGCGTAGTCGTCGTCTTCGAGCGACCAGCGGCCGGTCTGGCGCTCGCGCACATCGAGCCGCACCATCGCCGCATGCGCGCTTTCGATGTCGGCGCGCGCGTCGGCGCCCAGTCCGGCATGCACAAGTTCCTGCGACACCAGCAAATGCCGGCTCAGCGTCGCGTGCAGAATGCGCGCGCCGTGGCCGCGGCGGAATGCATCGAGCGCGGCGTAGGCCTGCAACAGCATGGTCTGCGTGACCGGCGCGTGCGCGGTGCGGCTCTGGGTCAGAGAACGCAACAATGGAGACATGGCCGTGCGGCCGGGCTTGCGAACTCGCGACTTGCTGGACATCGATTCAACCTCCTTCTTTCGGCGGCGCACCCGGACTTCGGCACGCGACGGCGGCAAACGCCGCGCTCAAACGTCCGACGTATTTCGCGCCCGACAGTTCACCCATGCGCACGCCATGCGACGCGCGCGTTCTTCGAACGTATCGAAGAACGCAATGTCCGCATATCGGTTCGACGCCGCCAGAAACAAGAAGCCCGCTTCGTCGAGATAAAAAAAAGCCCTGTTCCGCGAGGAACAGGGCTGACAGGATGGAACGGCCGAGCAGGCGCGTGGATGCCTGCCAACCTATAACCACCTAACCTGCAAAGCTATTGCTTACGTGTACTGCACCGGCAATTTCTACCGCTCGACAGCAAGCTTCAACTGCCGATCCAAACTACCACTTCAATTGCGACTGCATGTGGGCCGGTCCTCGCTATCTGCTACTTCTGGCCGCTACCCCTGTTGCTTTGCGCTCGGTGCTCGATGCATTGCGCGCTTGTATTGCGTCAACTGCGGACTGCCAACTGCCAGATACGCACTGCGAACTGCAGACTACTTATCAACGGTACGGTTCAAATCCGACACGAGGGGAAGATCGCATCGATGGAGGCCGGTGATTCCTCGCTCCATGGGAAAAGAGTGTATGCGCGCACGCGCGAAAGCAATTGAGCGAAACGAAGCGCTTTGGCGGGTTAATTTGGCGAATCGATGTAACAGCGGGCCTACGGAGCGCTCGATGTGAAATCAGCGATTGCACCGAAACGGTGCTGCAAAAGCCTGAGAGAAAAACGCGAAGTGCGAAGTCGGCCGCGTTCAGGCCGAGCGGAGCCGGTGCCGTCGCGCCCGCGTCATCGCATGTGCAGCTTCGAGCGATGACGCGCGCCACGCCACGCACATCAACCTCGTGTGGAGAAATCGTCGATCGTCAGCAAGACCTTCTCACCGGGACGCGCGAGCATTTTTCGTTCGGCGATCGCCGTAATACGTTTGCGCCCATCCGCGAACGTCTTCAGAACGCGCGCCTCACCCGCACCGCGTTGCAGCCAGAAGTGCTGCTCGAGCGCCTCGCGCGTGACCGCGCATTCAAGGTCTCGTCCCCGCGACGAAAGCTGGAAAATCACCGCGCGCCCATCTGCCGAGACGCTGGGTACCGCCTCGATCATCGTCATAGCCCACCTCGCAACGTTGATTACGACGTTCGCCGCATAACGCGAACGTCCCCGGATAATCATCTGGACGCTCGCCGCAGCGGGTGACGCGGGAAGCGGACGTTCGCGCGCCAATCGTCGGAGGCCTCGTCTTGTCTGTTCATACGGTGGTGCGGATAGCGCGGCCGCGATGGGTCGACGACCGTGCCCGCGAAAAAGCGAATCAACCTGGAGCAAAGCGCATGCCACCCAACGCAGCAAGCGGCGCAGCGCACGTCGGCACGAGCCGGCATGCAGCCGCGCGCACCGACCCGCCGCATCGAGCGTTCGCCTGCATCGCAAGGCGAGAAGACTGCAACATAGCCGCGTGGTAAAAAAGCGCAGCCGGCGCGACAATCGACGACAATTCTTACTCGCGCTTCGCACGATCATCGCGCGCCACCACCTTGCCGACATGTCCGCCCAACCGCCCGACCAACGATCCGGGTTGACCTTGCGCCCCGCGCAACCCGACGACGAAGCCTTCCTGCTCGAACTGCGCAAGACGACGATGACCGAACACCTGGCGCGCGCCGGCGAGCCGACCGACGACGACGCCCATCGCGCGCGCCTGTTGCATCGCTACGACGCGGCGCAGGTGGTCTGCATCGACGGCGCGCCTGCGGGCTTGTTGAAGGCGCATCGCAACGACGTCGAATGGTTTGTCGTGCAGTTGCAGATCACGCCGGCGCTGCAGGGTCGCGGAATCGGCGAGCAAGCGCTGCGCACGATCCTGCGCGCCGCCGCGGCCGAAGCGTTGCCGGTCAGCTTGCAGGTGCTCAAGGGCAATCCCGCCAAACGGCTGTACGATCGTCTTGGCTTCGAGATCGTCGGCGAGGATCGGACACAGTTTCACATGCGCCTTGCAGCGCGCGCGCCGGCGGAAAGCGAAGCAGAACGAATGTCGGATAAAGACTGATACGGAACGAGCCTGGCAATGAACTCTGATATGACTTTTCGCGCTGCTTCAGCGATACAAAGCTGGCACGCGCACATCTACTTCGACCCGGCGAGCCGCGCTGCCGCCTGGGCGTTTCGCGAGCAGATCGACGCGCATTGGGGCGACAAACTGCAGATCGGGCGCTTCCACGAGCGGCCGGTCGGGCCGCATCCGATGTGGTCGTATCAGCTCGCCTTCGCGCACACGCAGTTCGCCGACGTGGTCGGCTGGCTCACGCTCAATCACGGCGCGCTCGATGTCTTTCTGCATCCGAACACCGGCGACGCGCTGCGCGATCATCGCGACGCCGCCGTGTGGATCGGACACTCGCACGAACTCGTGCTGAAGGCGCTGCTATAGCAGCGCTGCGAACGCTACGGCGGCGTGCTCACATATTCGTGTACGCGCTGCACCAGCCGCGCGACGCGACCTTTTTAGTGCCGAACAGCGTGCAGCCGCCGTATGCGTCCGATGCCTTGCCCTGGAACAGCGAGCAGTTCGCGCACGATTGCCCGGCCGCGAAGTTCGGAAATCTGGCCTTGTCGACCTTCGACGCATCTTCGGTATAGCCGACCGCCTGCGCCTGCGGATCGCTCTCGCTGAGCGCATTGGGAACGGTCGCGGCAAACGCGACCCGAGACAGCGCGAGCGACGAGCCGACGCCCGCGCTGACCAACAGGAAATGGCGCCGCGTAGTTTTCATTTTCGTTTGCCTCTGGGTGGGGACTGAGGGCTGCGTTCAATCGAGAAAGCGCGCGAAGCGCTCGACCGGTTCGCGCTCGGGGCGCAGCGTATTGACCGGCGCGTTGGGGTCGGCGAAGCCGAGCGACATGCCGCACACGAACTGCTCGTTCTCGGGCAGGCCGAGATGTCCGGCAATCAGCCGATGAAACTGCATGAACGCGGCCTGCGGACAGGTGTCGAGACCGCGTCCGCGCGCGGCCGTCATGATCGCCTGCAGGAACATGCCGTAGTCGAGCCAGCTGCCGCGCTCGAGGCTGCGATCGATCGTGAACAGCAGGCCGACGGGTGCGTCGAAGAAACGGAAGTTGCGCGAGTGCTGTTCGTGCATGCGCGCCTTGTCGCCCTTCTCGATGCCGAGCAGGCTATACATGTCCCAGCCGATCTTGCGACGCCGGTCGATGAACGGCGACTGCCACTGGCGCGGATAGTACGCGTACTCCTCCTGGTACAGTTCGTCGCGCTGCGGATCGTCGTAGGCCGCGAGCAGATCGCGCGACAGACGCGCGAGCGATTCGCCCGTCAGCACGTACACCTTCCACGGCTGCGTGTTGGTGCCCGACGGTGCGTGGCTGGCGGCTTCGAGAATCGCTTCGATGTCGGCGCGCTGCACCGGTGTCGGCAGAAAGGCGCGCACCGAGCGCCGCGTGGTCAGCGCGGTGTCGACGGGGTTCGCGGGAGAGGTCATCGGCGGATGGCGGCAGAGCCTGCGAAGTAGGTCTGCGACGATTCTAGCGCGTACCGCTCAAAGCCTGCCCGCCAGCGCGCAGGCGTCGCCCGAAGCGTTGCGCTCCGCCCTTACATCGTCCCCAACATCGCTGCCGCCGCAATCGATCCGACCACGAGCGCGAGCCCCACCGTCTTGCGCCTGTTCAACTCGGTCCACAACAGCACGCCCGTCAACGACAGCAGGATCAGGCTGCCCGCGAGCGTATCGATCAGCAGCACCCAACCGACGCTCAAGCCCACACCCTTGTGCATGTTCGTCAGCATCGCGAGAAAGGTGTTCGCGCTGCGCTTGACCGTCACGGTGTGGTTGCCGACCCAGTATTCGGCCGAGGTGTTTTCCTTCGGCGACCCGAAACTAAGTTGCCAGTGCTCGGGCTGCACGACGCTGCGATCGCCCCACGCCACCGGATGCTCGGTTTCCTTCTGCACGCGCCCCGGCTTGCCGGCGATCTTCAGCTCCTGCTTGAGCCACTTCGCGAGCTCGCGCGGCGTTTGCGGCGCCGGTTGCGGCAGCGGCACCTGCATCACCGAGACCTGCGGCTCGCCGGTCGAGACGCGCAGCGGGCCGCCGCGATGATTCAGAAAGAAGCCCGTCGTGCCGAACAGCAGACCGAGCGCCGCGCCCCACAATCCGACCCAGCCATGCACCTTGCGCAGCCACTTGATGAAGGTCGCGCGACGCGAGCGCTGCTGGCGCGATTTCAGTTCATCGCCATCGAGCCGCCGCGGCTCCTGCGCGTCATGTTCGCCGGTCGCGGGCGGTTGAATGTCGAGGGTGTCCGATACGCTCACGTTTCACTCCAGGTGCGCAGCAGATTGTGATAACAACCGACGAGGCTGCGTCGCGCGGCTTCGTCGGCATGGGTGGCATTGAGCCGTTGAATCGCGGTGTCCATGTCGAACAGCAGCGCGCGATGCGTGTCGCTGCGCACGAGGCTCTGCACCCAGAAGAAGCTCGCCACCCGCGCGCCGCGCGTGACTGGCGTCACCTGGTGCAGACTCGTCGCCGGATAGACGATCATGTCGCCGGCCGGCAGTTTCACCTGCTGCACGCCGTAGGTGTCCTCGATCACGAGTTCGCCGCCGTCGTATTCGTCGGGCGCGCTGAGAAATAGCGTCACCGACACGTCGGTGCGCAGCTTCACGCCGTTCGGCAGCACGCGCACCGCGCCATCGACGTGGCTGCCGAACTGCATGCCGCCCTCGTAGCGGTTGAAGAGCGGCGGATAGACCTGGTTGGGCAGCACCGCGCTGATGAACAGCGGATTGCGTTCGATCGCCGCGAGGATCACATCGCCGAGTTCGCGCGCGAGCGTCGAGTGCTCGGCAATCTGCTGATTGCGCTTGACCGGCGCGCCCTGATAGCCCGCGGTCGCGCGGCCATCGACCCACGCATCGCCGCCTCGATCGAGCCGCTCGCGCATGAAGCGCAATTGCCCGGCGTCCAGTACCTTCGGAATGTGCAGCAACATGATGTGTCCTTCGCGTCGGCTTGCCGTTCGCAACAGCGGCAAGCCGGACGCTTGCGCTCAGTGCGCATCAAAAGCGCGTATCAAAAGCGGTAGTTGAACGTCGCGAGCAGCGTGCGGCCGATGCCCGGCACCGAACGTCCGCCGTCCGACGGAATCAACGCGTCGTAGTAGTACTTGTTGGTGAGGTTCAGCAGGTTCAGGCGCACGTCGTACTTTTTCGCGTGATAGGCCGCGGTCGCGTCCCAGCGCGTGTAGCCCGGCACCTTTACGTTGTTCGTGTTCGACGCATAACGTGGCGACATGTAGATCGGACCGCCGCCAATTTCCCAATGCGGCGTGATCGCGTACGTGGTCCAGAACGTCAGCGTGTTGCGCGGCGTGTTGGCCGGCGTGTGGCCCTGCGTGCCGTCGGCCGCTTTCAGGATCGTCGCGTCCATGTATGTGTAGCCGCCGAAAATCTGCCACTTGTCGGTGATGTGCCCGGTCACGCCCGCCTGGAAGCCGTCGACGCGAATGTTGCCGGCCAGTTGGTATTCGGTCGGTGACACCTGCGTGCGCGCGTTGTCCTTTTCCTCGCGGAAGATCGCCGAGGTCACCGAAATGTTGCCGCCGAACAGATCCCACTTGCCGCCGATTTCATACGACTTCGTCGATTCCGGCGCGAGGTTCTGAGTGAGGTTCGTGACCGTCAGGTTTTCGAGCGATGGGTTGAACGACGTGCCGTACGACACGTAGTACGACTGCCAGTCGGTCGGCTGGTAGATGACGCCGGCGCGCACGCTCGTGAAGTAGTTGGTCTGGCTCGCGTAAGCCGGCGCGCTGATCGTATTGTGGATTCCCGCCGAGAAACGATCCCAGCGCACACCGCCGATCAGCTTCCAGTGCGGCGTCAGCGTAATCGTGTCGTTCAGGTAAGCGGCAATTTCGTTCGCGCTCGAATCGGCGTAGTTGCCGAGCGTCGTCGTCACGTTCGACGGCGTGCCCATGATCGGCGGATTGAGCATCGGCACGATCGGCAGGTTGTTGCGCGTGTACGCCTGGTTCGTATAGCTGTCGTGGCCTACTTCGACACCGGCGATCAGGTCGTGCCTGATCGGTCCAGTGTCGAATTTGTATTCGAGCATCGTGTCGTTGTAGATCGCGTGATTCTGGATCACGCGGTCATGACTTTGCAGCTTGATGAACAGCTGCGACGGCGACAGCGTCGTGAAGTTGCCGTTGCTCAACGCTGTGCTGGACGACAGCGGCCCGGTCAGCACCGCTTGCGGCGCGGTTTCGCGCGCGTCGGTCATCGAGTGCGAGATCTGCGTCTGGTTCGTCAGCGTCAGGTTCTCGGAGAACTTGTGCTTGATCGCCGCGGTGAAGATCTGCACGTCCTGGATCGTTCGGTCGCTGGTCAAACCGTAGAACGTGTTCTTCGGCACCGGCGACGGTCGGCCGTTCAGCGCCTGGATGCCGTAGTCGGGCATGTCGTGGTTGCGCTGGATCAGCGCCGACAGCGTGATCTCGGTCGGCGTGCCGATGCCGAAGCGCAGTTCCGGCGCGACGCCGAAGTCCTTGTTCTTCATCACGTCGCGCGTCGAGCCGAGGCTCTGGCCGAATGCATTGAGGCGGATCGCCGAGGTGTCGGTAAGCTTGTGGTTCACGTCGACGGTGGAGCGGTAGCGGTCGTCGGTGCCGATCATGCCGGAGACTTCCGCCGAGTCCGTCAGGTTCGCCTTCTTGCTGACCTGGTTGATCACGCCGCCGGTCGAGCCGCGGCCGAACAGCATCGACGACGGACCGTACAGCACCTCGAGCGATTCAAGATTGAACGTGTCGCGGTAGTACTGGTTGCGGTCCCGAAAGCCGTCCAGATAGATGTCGTTCTGCGCGGTGAAGCCGCGCAGATTGATGTTGTTGCCGATCTGGCCGCCTTCGGCCGCGCCGATCGTCACGCCGGGCGCGTTGCGCAGCGCGTCCGTAAACGACGTCGCGCCCTGCGAGGCGAGCAGGTCGCGATTGATCACGGTGACGGTCTGCGGAATGTCGCGCAGCGCGGTCGGCGTCTTCGCGCCGACGGTCGCACGGTCGGCCTGGAAGTCCTGCTGAACGGCCTGAGCCTGCACGCCGATGGTCGGCAGCGTCTGCGCGGCGGCGGGTGTGTCGTTCCGTGCGCTGGTTTGTGCGTTCTGCGGCGCGCTTTGCGCGAGCGCCGGGGTCGTCAAAGGAACGGCAAAAGCGAGCGCTAGCGCTGTCGCGAGCGGCGTGTGATTGAGCATGGAAATCCCGTCAGAAATGCGTTTGTCAAATTCGCATCACTGACGTCGAATTCATGACAAAGCCGCAAATGGCTGGCTGCCGCTCTCCGTTGTGTGAGATGGAGGTGACGGGATGGCTGGCTAGGTTTAAATGAGAATCGCTATCATTTCATATCTACTGGAAGTCAGCAATCCCGGCGTGCGTCAGGCACACCGAATCGCAACTCGGTTTATCCTTTTTACAACACTGTAGTTTCATCGCTTCGGCAGCGCTTTCCTTCCCCTCTGGAGTCGAACTTATGCAATATCGCCAATTCGGCCGCACCGGCCTGACCGTTTCGCGCCTGTGTCTCGGCACCATGACCTTCGGGCTGCAAACCGAAGAAGCCGCATCGCACCGCATCCTCGACACGGCCGCGGACGCCGGTGTCAATTTCATCGATACCGCGAACGTCTATCCGCTCGGCGGCAGCGAAAATCTGGCCGGACGCACCGAGGAAATCGTCGGACGCTGGCTGAAGGGCAAACGCGAGCGCTTCATCGTCGCGACCAAGGCGGTCGGCAAGATGGGGCCCGCCGCGTGGGACCAGGGCGCGTCGCGCAAGCACCTGCTCGATGCGATCGACGCGTCCTTGCAGCGCCTCGGCACCGACTACGTCGACCTGTACCAGCTCCATTCCGACGACGCGAAGACCCCGCTCGACGAGACGCTCGAAGCGCTCGATGCGATCGTGCGCTCGGGCAAGGCGCGCTATATCGGCGTGTCGAACTTTCTCGCCTACCGGCTCGCTCGCGCACTGGGGCGCGCGGACGTGCTACGCGTCGCTCGCTTCGTGTCGGTCCAGCCGCGCTACAACCTGCTGTTTCGCCAGATCGAGCGCGAGCTGCTGCCGCTGGCCGCCGAGGAGCAGCTGGCCGTGATGCCGTATAACCCGCTCGCGGGCGGACTGCTGACCGGCAAGCACCGGCTCGACGCGACGCCCGCCGAAGGGCGCTTCACCGAAAGCGTCGGCAAGGCTGGCGCGATGTATCAGGAGCGCTACTGGCATGATCGCGAGTTCGACACGATCGAAAGGCTGAAGGCGATCGTCGCGCCGACCGGCGAATCGCTGACGAAGGTGTCGCTTGCGTGGGTGCTCGCGAATCCGCTGATTACGTCGGCGATCATTGGTGCGAGCCGCGCGGAGCAGTTGAGCGATACGCTCGCGGCGGCCGGGCTCACGCTCGATGCCGCGATCAAGACCCAGCTCGATGAAGCGAGCGTGCAGTATCGCTGGGGGGACGCGGCGCGCTAGGCGCCCGCCGGCGGATCAAGCGCGGCCCGGCATTCGGCCGCGCGTCTTCATCGTCCGTAGCGCAGCACGATGCTCGTCGCGGCGAGCACGTGGTCCTTGATCGCGGCGTGGAACGCGTCGCGCGTCAAGCCGGCCGGCAACGCGTCGGGCGGCAGATCGAGCGCATAGACCTGCGCCACGTAGTGATGCGGTACCTCGCCGACGGGCGGACACGGGCCGTAATAGCCGGGGCCGCCGGTGCGATTCGTGCCGGCGACGCTGCCCGCCGGCGCGGCTTCGCCTGCGGCGAGTCCGGTCGTGGCAGGCGCGATGCCATAGACGATCCAGTGCACGATGCCGAGGCCTTTCGCGCCGTCGGGATCGAAGATCGTCACCGCGAAACTTTTCGTGCCGGCCGGCGCGTTATGCCATTGCAGCGCCGGCGACACGTTGCCGCCGCCGCAATTATTCGCGCTCGCCGCGTGGCTTGCGTTGAGCGTGCCACCATCGGCCAGTCCCGGCGACGACACCGCGAAGGCATGTGCCGCATACGCATACGCATGCGCGCTCGCGTAAGCGAGCAGCGCGCACGCGCCGACGGAGAGGAGGCGCCGCGCGAGGGTCAGGTGGATGCGAGTCATTGGGAGTCTGCGGGGTTGGACGTGCCGTTGAGAGCTTTGCAGTTCAGAGAGCAACTATTATTGCCACATTGATGTTCGGCGCAGTATCCGGTTTGGCCCTTGCGGAATCGGTTCTCAGGTTTGAGGATTGTCCCGCCACTGTCGAGTCCAGGCACGCTGCGATGCCACGCATGATATTCACGGACGCGGCGGCACGTCATTACCGCAGCATTCTTCGTGAAGCCGCAAAGGAGCCGATTAACTTCGCGGGCCACTACGTTCTCGCTACCTGGGGATGCGGTGCTGGCTGCGTGATGGCGGCGGCAATCGATACGAACTCGGGCCGCGTCATTTCGCTGCCCTTCACGTTTTCCGATTGGCCGCTGGACATCACCGAACCGCCGCTCGTCATCCGCCCAGCCCACCCTCTCCCTTCGGCTTGAACCGCCCCGTCTTCTGCGTCGCCTCAGGATACTGTCGCGTCTCGCGCACCGACAGCGGATGCCACAATTTCGCGCCGCCCTCGATCCCCGCGTCGTTCGATACGGTCGCCACGTTCGCCGGCAGCGAAAACTTGATGCGCGCCGCGTTGCCGCCGCCGATCCACAGCTTGTCGTAATTGACCAGTGACTCGAGAATGCCGATCACCTTCTCGACACGCCGGCTCCAACGCTTGTTACCGATCTGCTCGCGAGCGGCCTCGCCGATGTATTCGTCGTACGCGACGCCCTTCTTGCTGACCGGATGATGCGCGAGCTCCAGATGCGGCATCAGCTCGCCATCGCGAAACATCGCGGTGCCGGCGCCGGTGCCGAGCGTCAGCACGAATTCGAGGCCGTGGCCTTCGATCGCCGCGAAGCCTTGCATTTCGGCGTCGTTGATCATCCGCACCGGCAGTCCGCCCAGGCGCTGCGCGAGCGAATCCGCGAGCGCAATGTCGTGCCATCCTTCGATGCCGAAGTGCGGCGCGGTCAGAATGCGGTTGTTGCGCACGACACCCGGAAACCCGATCGAGATACAGACGGGCCGCACCTGCTCGATGAGCGGCGCCACGAGTTGCGCGAGCGCGTCCACCAACTGATCCGGCGTGCACGGATGCGGCGTCGCAACGCGCACGCGCTCGGTTTTCATCTGCCCGTCGGCGTCGATGATCGCGGCCTTCAGGCCGGTGCCGCCGACATCGATCGCGAGAATGTGCTCGCTGCCGCTTTTCGGCGCATTCCGTTTCACTGCGTTCTTGTTGCGTGTTGCCACGATGTCTCCCGATTGTGTTGAGGCGGTTGTGATGCGTGTCTGCGGGTTGGTTCAAAGGTACCGCTACGACTTGCCACCGGGCGCTTTCTGCTGCAACGGGCGCCACGCGTGGCCATCGCGCGCGAGCAGCGCGTCGGCTTCGGCCGGCCCGTCGCTGCCGGCCGCATAGCCGCGCACGGCAACCGCGCCGCCGCTCCTCGGATGCAGCACGTCGTCGACCGCGCACCAGCTCGTCTCGATGCTGTCGGCGCGCTGAAACAACGTCGCGTCGCCAAGCATGCAGTCGTACAGCAGCGTCTCGTAGCCGACGTTCGCGCTTTCCGCAAAGAAGTCGCCATAGTTGAACGACGACTGTACCGGACCGACCTGCATCACCGGCCCCGGCACCTTCACGTTGAAATCGAAGCTCGAGCCGTGCTCGGGATCGATGCGAATGGTCAGCACGTTCGGCGTCAATGCGTTGACCGGCGTATCGCGGAACAGGCGGAACGGCACCGGCTTCAGCTGCACCGAAACCTCGGTGCGGCGCACCCCGAGCCGCTTGCCGGTACGCAGATAGAACGGCACGCCGGCCCAGCGCCAGTTCTCGACGAACACGCGCGCCGCCGCGTAGGTTTCCGTCGTGCTGCCGGGCGCGACGTCGGGCTCCTCGCGATAGCCCACGCCGGCTGGCCCTCTTTCGTACTGGCCGAAGACGACGTCGGCGGGCGTCAGCGGCTGGATTGCGTCGAACAGCTCGGCCTTCTTGTTTCGCACGGCTTCGGCGTCGAACGAATTCGGCGGCTCCATCGCGACGATGCCGAGCAGTTGGAACAGGTGGTTCGGCACCATGTCGCGAAACGCGCCGGTCTGCTCGTAGAACCTGCCGCGCCCCTCGACGCCGATCGTTTCCGCCGCCGTGATCTGCACGCAATCGATGTACTCGCGCCGCCAGATCGGCTCGAACATCGCATTCGCGAAGCGCACCGCGAGGATGCTCTGCACGGTGTCCTTGCCGAGAAAATGATCGATGCGGTACACCTGCGACTCCCGCGCATACGACAGGATGTGCCCGTTCAGATCGCGCGCCGATGCGAGATCGGTGCCGAACGGCTTCTCGATCACGAGACGCCGAAAGCCGCCGTTCGCGCCGTCGCCTTCCTTCAGCAGGCCGGCTTTGCCGAGCCGGTCGGCGATCGGTTGGAAAAAACGCGCGCCGACCGCGAGGTAGAAGATCGCGTTACCGCCTTTCGACTGATCGAGCTTCTGCTTCAGCTTCGCGAACGTATCGTCGGATTCGAACTCGCCCGCCATGTATTCGAGGCGCTGCGCGATCCAGTTCCATGCGTTGTCGTCGAGCTTGCCGGCGTGAAAGGTGCTGGCCTTGTCGGCGGCGAACTTCTGCAGCGAGGTATGCAGATCGTCGCACCATTCGCGCGTTTCGCGCTCGCCGTGATTGACGCCGATGATCTTCATGCTGTCGTCGAGCAGGCCATCGACCGCGAGGTTGTAGAGCGCCGGCATCAACAGACGTTTGGTCAGATCGCCGCCCGCGCCGAAGATCACGAGCGTGCACGGCGGCGCGGGCTTCTTGCCGGCCGGCGACGACAGGGCGTCGTACCGGTTCGCGCTGAGCTTGCAGCTCGGCGCGGGCGTTGCGTCGCGTTGATCGGAAGAAGCGGAAGAGTTCGGTGTGGTCGACATGGGATTCACTTGGACCTTGGTAAGCCGATAGAACGAACGCGGCGATACATGAAAGACCACGGGCGCTGCCGCACAGTTCAATCGCGTTCGTGCGTGAGCGCGCGGCGTGCTTACTTCGTCGTCGTGGCCGCGAGCGACGGTACCGGTTCTTTCGCCACCGCCGGCGTTACCGCGGATGCGGGAGCCGCCGGCACCGGAATCGGCGCGGGCGCCGGCGCCGGTTCGCCCGCCAGCGGCACGTTGCCCGATGCCGCCATCGCGCGCGGCTGCAACAGCAACGCGACGAGCCCGGTCCAGCCGGTCTGATGCGAAGCCCCGACGCCACGACCGTTATCGCCATGAAAATACTCATGGAACAGGATCAGATCGTGCGAACGCGGGTCCGCCTGCAGCAGCGGATACGCACCCATCACCGGCCGCTCGCCGCTTTTGTCCTTCAGGAACAGCGTGGTCGCGCGGCGCGCGAGTTCGTCGGCGATTTCGCTCAACGAGAACTTCTGGCCCGACCCGGTCGGATACTCGACGCGGAAATCATCGCCGTAATAGCGATGAAACTCGTACAGCGATTCGATCAGCAGATAGTTGACCGGCATCCACACCGGCCCGCGCCAGTTCGAATTGCCGCCGAACACACGGGTATCGGATTCGGCCGGCAGATACTTGACGCAGAAGCTGTTGCCGTTGTGCTGGTACACGAACGGATGATCGCGATGGCAACGCGACAACGCCCGCACGCCGTGATCGGAAAGAAATTCACTTTCGTCGAGCGCGCGCCGTAACAACGCCTTCATCCGATGCCCGCGCAGCAGCGACAGCAAAAGCGCGTTGCCCTTGCCGGGCTCGTTCCAGCGCGACACCAGCTTCGCGAGATCGGGCCGATGCTCGAGAAACCACACGAGGCGCTCGCGCAAGCCCGGCAGGCCGCCGTGCAGACGCTCCTCGAGCACGTGCACGGCGAACAGCGGTATCAGTCCGACGATCGAGCGAATGCGCATCGGCATGTTGCTGCCGTCGGGCAGGCGCAGCTTGTCGTAGAAGAATTCGTCCTCGCTATCCCACAGGCCCGTGTCGCAGCCGTCGTCGCAACTGACCGCTTCCGCGATGTACAGGAAGTGCTCGAAGAACTTCACACCAATATCGACGAACACATGGTTCGCGTAGGCGAGTTCGAGCGCGATACGCATCAGGTCGAGCGCATACGCGGCCATCCACGCGGTGCCGTCGGCCTGGTCGATGTGGCCGCCGGTGGGCAGCGGCGACGAGCGGTCGAAGATGCCGACGTTGTCGAGCCCGAGAAAACCGCCCTGAAAAATATTGTGGCCGTCGGCGTCCTTGCGATTCACCCACCACGAGAAATTCAGCAGCAGCTTGTGAAACACGAGCTCCAGAAAATCGCGGTCCGCCTTGCCGGTCAGCGCGCGATCGATCTCGTACACGCGCCACGCGGCCCATGCATGGACCGGCGGGTTCGCGTCGCTCAACGCCCATTCGTAAGCGGGCAACTGGCCGTTCGGGTGCTGATAGCGGTCCTTCACGAGCAGCAGCAACTGCTTCTTGGCGAACGCCGGATCGATCAGCGCGAACGCGGCCGCATGAAACGCGAGATCCCACGACGCGTACCACGGGTACTCCCACTTGTCCGGCATCGACACGATGTCCGCGTTGCACAGATGCCGCCAGTCGGTGTTGCGGCCGTGCTTGCGCGCGGCGGGCGGGCTCGGTTGCAGCGGATCGCCGTCGAGCCAGCGCTGCACGTCGTACTGGTAGTACTGCTTCGACCACAGCATGCCGGCGAGCGCCTGACGTTGCACGAGACGCGCATCGGGGTCGGTGATCTCGTGTTGCAACGCGCCATAGAATTCGTCGGCTTCGGCGAGGCGGCGCGCGATCAACGCGTCGGCATCGAATGGCGCTTCATCGGTCGCAGATTGCGGGTGCCAGCGCAGATACACGACCGCGCGTCCGTGCGGCCCGAACTCGAGCGCCGCATGCGCGGCGGCCCGGGTGCCCGCGTCGTGACGGATGGCGTTCGCGTCGCCGTGCACGAGGTAGTCGTTGAAGCCGTCCTTGAACGGGCCCGCGCCGTCCATGCCGAACAGCCGCTTCACGTTGGTGTCGTTCTCGCAGAACAGCCACGCGAGTTGCGGCGCGTCCTTCGACCACGCGGTCACGACGATCGGTTCGTGCACATGGTGATGGCCAAGCAGACGCACCGCGCCGTCATGACCGGTACCGGCGACGAGCTTCGGCTTGTCCTTGTTCTCTTTCCACGACCACGAGTTGCGCGCCCAGATTTGCGGCAGCACATCGAGCGCCGCCGCTTCGTCCGCGCGATTTTCGATCGTCACGCGCATCACGATGTCGTCGGGCGTGTGCTTCGCGTATTCGATCTGGACGTCGAAATAGCGCTGATCGTCGAACACGCCGGTATCGAGTACTTCGTACTCTGGCATCTCGCCGCCGCGGCGCGCGTTTTCGTCGATCAGGTCCTGGTAGGGATAGGCCGCATGCGGATACTTGTACAGCATGCGCATGTAGGAATGCGTGGGCGTGCCGTCCAGATAGAAGTACAGCTCCTTGACGTCCTCGCCGTGATTGCCCTGCGAGTTCGTCAGGCCGAACAGGCGCTCCTTGATGATCGGGTCCTTGCGGTTCCACAGCGCGAGCGACACACACCAGCTGAGCCGGTCGTCGCCGAAACCGGCGATGCCGTCTTCGCCCCAGCGGTAGGCGCGGCTGCGCGCATGGTCGTGCGGAAACGAGTCCCAGGCGGTGCCGTTCGCGCTGTAGTCCTCGCGCACCGTGCCCCACTGGCGCTCGCTCAGATACGGCCCCCAGCGCTGCCAGTGGCCGCATTCGGGCGAATGCAGCCGGGAACCTTCGATCGTGGCGAGCAGATTGGCAGCGCGCAGCGGTGGCATGAAAACGTCCTTGCAACAGGCCTGGCGGTGGGACCCACATCGTAGCGCGGTTTACGCGCCGTTGTGCTCGAACCGGGCAAGCAGACTTTCGACGCGCAGCAATTCGCCTAGCGACCAGGCCTGGAACGGCGTGCCGGCGGGCGCGTGCGGCGCGTCGCCGGCGGCGATCTCGGACAGGTGATCGAGGCCCGCGTGATCGAGATGCGCGTACAGCGGGGCGAGAAAACGCGCCCTCGCCTGCGCGAGATTATCGGCACTCGCGCCATTCACTCGCAGCCACGCTTCGACGAATGGGCCGATCAGCCACAACCACGCGGTGCCCTGATGATAGGCGCCGTCGCGTTCGCGCGGCGTGCCGCCGTAGCGGCCGCGATAGGCAGGATCGGACGGTGCGAGCGTGCGCAGGCCGAGCGGCGTCAGCAATTGCGCTTCGACCTGACCCACCACCGCGCGCGCCGTCGCGCCTTCGAGCAGCGGAAACGGCAGGCCGCCGACCGCGAAGATCTGATTCGGCCGGATCGAGCGGTCGACCGTGCCCTGCACATGATCGACGTCGACGTTATCGAACAGCGCCTGGGTGGCCGGATCGACGAAGCGCCGGCGAAACGCGAGCGTCGCGCGCTCGGCAGCTTGCCGCCACTGCGGGTTCCATGCTGACGCGATTCGCAGCGCGTTGATCCACAGCGCCTGCACTTCGACCGGCTTGCCGATGCGCGGTGTGACGACCCAGTCGCCGACTTTCGCGTCCATCCACGTCAGTTGCACGCCGGGGATGCCGGCGCGCAGCAGGCCGTCGTCCGTGCACACGCCGATGTTGAAGCGCGTGCCGTTCGTGTAGCCGGTCAGGATCGTTTCGGCGGTCTGCTGCAGATGCGCGCGCGTTTGCGCGCCCGCATGCGGCGTCGCCAGATAGTCGTGAACCGCGACGATGAACCATAGCGACGCGTCGACCGAGTTGTATTCGGGCGCGTCGCCGTAGTCGGGGAAGCGGTTCGGCAGCATGCCTTCGGACAGCGTGCCCGACCATTCGAGCAGGATCGCTTCGGCATCGTCGAGACGGTTCGACGCGATCAGCAGGCCGCGCATCGCGATGAACGTGTCGCGGCCCCAGTCGGTGAACCACGGAAAGCCCGCGAGGATCGTGCGGCCTTCGTTGCGCGTGACGACGTAGGCGTCGGCCGAACGTTGCAGGCGCGAGCCGAGTGCGGCGCGGCGTTGTTGTTCGGTCTGGGCGAGGCGGGCGGCGTGGTCGTTGGTTTGGGCTTTGTCGTTCGCGCATTCGGTGGCGGACGTGCTCGACGCGCTCAGAATCATCACCGCGTCGCCCTCCGCGAGATCGAAGCTGAACACGCCGGGCGTCGCGAGATCTTCGCTGCAATCGAGACCGCGCTCCTGCTCGCGCACGTAGCAGAAGTTGCGATACCAGTCGGGCGCATGCGTATAGGCGCCGTTCGTCGCCGCTCGCACGACCGGCAGTCCGCCATACGGTTGCCAGCTCGCGCACGATTGATCGGCGCTGACTCTCGCGCCGAAGTTGAAGGCCGGATTCTCGTGATGCAACGCATGATAGTCACGGCCCGACAGCAACGGTCTGATCTTCAGCACGGGCGCATCGAGTTCGCCGCCTTCGAGCCGCCAGCGCAATACCGTTTCGCACGTCGCTTTGCTGACGAACACATCGGCGATCATCGCCGCGTGCGCACCGAGTTGAATGCGCCATGTCGGCCACGGCGCGGTGTCGAAGCTGGCAAGGCGGCCGCGTAGATCCGGATAGATCACGTCAGGCCCATAGCGTTGCATGGTCAACGCGAAGCGCTCGCCGCCCGCCTCGACCCACGCCTCGATGCCGTTGACGAGCACCATGCGCCCGCCCGGCGCGCGCGTCGCGGCTAGCAGCAGCGCATGGTAGCGGCGCGTGCGCAACATGCCGACCGTGCCCGAAGCAAAGCCGCCGAAGCCGTCGGCTTCAAGCCATTCGTCTTCGAGTTGCGGGATGTCGATGGGTGAATCGATGCGAGTCATTGAATCGTGCCCATGCGCGAACGATAAAGCAGCAAACATAGCGCAGATGGCAGCGCCATGAACATTGACCTTCCCGATACTTTCCATTTTCTTTCGATCAGCCGACGATTTATCGAAAGTTATGCCGGGCGCAAACGTTTCACAATTATTTCTTGAAAGGAATGGAGACTGCACCCGCTTTCATCGAACCGGATGCAGACATGAGAAAAATCAGTTGCATCGCGAGCGCCGCATTGCTGGCGCTTGCCACGATAGCGTTGAACGGTTGCGGCGCGGACGACTCCTCTTCCACGAGCAACGCGACGACCACGAGCCTTGCGCCGAACGACGCGGCGCAACGACCCGCAATGGCGGCAGCGGCAGTGGCGACTCCCAACGCCTCAGCGCCATTCGCGGACAACACGGCGAGCAACACGGCGAGCAACGCGGCAAGTGGCGCAGCCGCCACCGACGCGATCACGCAAGACATGCAGGCCAGTCTCGCGGCCGACAGCCAGCAGGTCGCGCCGGTCATGCGCTACGCGCCCGGCGACAGCGCGAACAACTAGTCCGCAACTGATCAGCAAGAGCAACGCGTAACCGACCACGAAACACCCCAAGGCACGCTCACGCGCGCCATTCTTCCCCTACGCAGAAGGTGATATTCGATGACATCAACTAGCCGTCGCCGTTTCCTGCAAACCGTGGCTTCATCCGCGGGCGCCGCCGCCGCGATGACCGCATTGCCCGAGTCGATCCGCAACGCGCTCGCCGTGCCCGCGTTTTCGCGCACGGGCACGATTCGCGATATCGAGCACATCGTCGTGTTCATGCAGGAGAACCGCTCGTTCGACCACTACTTCGGCCATCTGCGCGGCGTGCGCGGCTACAACGACCGCTTCCCGATTCCGCTGCCGAGCGGCCTGCCGGTGTGGAATCAGCCGTCGAAGGAAGACCCGACCAAGCCGGTGCTGCCGTTCCATCTGGACACCGCGACGACGAGCGCGCAGTGCGTCGGCGATCTCGATCACTCGTGGTACAAGACCCACTACGCGATCGACGGCGGCCGCTACGACCAGTGGCCCGCCAACAAGACCGACATGACGATGGGCTACCACCTGCGTAGCGACATCCCGTTCCACTACGCGCTCGCCGACGCGTTCACGATCTGCGATGCGTACTTCTGCTCGTTGCCGGGACCGACGCACCCGAACCGCGCGTATCTGATGACCGGCATGGTCGACCCGACCGGCACGATGGGCGGCCCGCTGCTCGACAACAACGACTGGGTCGACGGCGATGGTCCGCCGAACTATCAGCTGCTGTCGTGGACCACGTATCCGGAGCGTCTGCAGGCCGCGGGCATTTCGTGGCAGATCTATCAGCAGGGCACGTCGGGCGTCGATCCGCTGAATGGCAATTACGGCACCAACATCCTGCAGAACTTCACGAACTTCATCAACGCGCAGCCGGGTTCGCCGCTCTACGAGCGCGCGCAAACCGTGCGCACGATCGACGACCTGAAAGCCGACGTGCTCGCGAACCGGCTGCCGCAGGTGTCGTGGCTGTGCCCGCCGGCCGCCTACTCGGAGCATCCGAGCTACACGCCCGCGTACGGCGCCGAATACACGTCGCAGATTCTCGACGCGCTGACGTCGAACCCCGAGGTGTGGAGCAAGACCGTGCTCTTCATCATGTACGACGAGAACGATGGCTTCTTCGATCACCTCGTGCCGCCGCAACCGCCGACGACCTCCACCCAGGGCAAGTCGACGGTCACGACCGACGGCGAAATCCACAATGTCGTCAATCCGCTGCGCGGCGGCAGCTACACCGCCGACGGCTATCCGTACGGCCTCGGCCCGCGCGTGCCGATGACGATCGTGTCGCCGTGGACCAAGGGTGGCTTCGTGTGCTCGCAGGTGTTCGATCACACGTCTGTGATCCGCTTCATCGAAACGCGCTTCGGCGTGCATGAGCCGAACATCACGGCATGGCGTCGCGCGGTGTGCGGCGACCTCACCACCGCATTCGACTTCCGCACGCCGGATGCGAAGATGCCATCGCTGCCGGACACCAGCAACTACATGAGCATGGCCGACAACCAGTGCAAGACGCAACCGAAGCCGACCGTGCCGACGACGCCGGCTCCGGTCGATGCGCAGGAAGCGGGCATCCGTTTCGCGCGCGCGTTGCCGTACGAACTGCATGTGAACGGCGCGGCGAACGCGGGCAACGACACGTTCGAAATCACGATCGGCAACACCGGCGACCAGGGCGCGCACTTCTACGTGTACGCGACGAATCGCACCGACGGTCCGTGGCGCTACACGGTCGAGGCGGGCAAGTCGCTCAGCGACACGTTCGACCTGAGCACGACGAACGGCGTGTATGCATTCGACGTGTTCGGCCCGAACGGCTTCGTGCGCAAGTTCGCGGGCAACACCCAGGCGAGCACGCAAAGCACGCAGAATGGCCATGGCAACGCTCATGGCGACAACCAACCGGCGCGGCCTGAAGTGACCGTGCAATACGACGTCGCGAATGGCAACGTGTTCCTGAAGTTCAGCAACAGTGGCGGCGGCATCGCGCATCTGACGGTGATCGACAACGCGTACGGCGCGCGCCCGCGCACCGTGGTCGTGCCGGCCAATGCGCGTATCGAAGAAGGCTGGGTGCTTGCGTCGAGCCATCACTGGTACGACCTGACGGTGACGAGCAGTGACGACGCGAGCTTCTCGCGCCGCTCTGCCGGTCACGTCGAGAACGGCCGGCCGAGTATCAGCGATCCGGCTGCGGTTGCGCCGGTGCTGAGCGCGAGTTGAGGCAACAACCGCCAGCGCCGCTTACTCGCAGCGAGATTCGGCATCCTGTCCCGCCAACGTGGCAGACAGGGTGCCGATGTTTTTTGAGGCTCGTATTGAAACGCGGTGCTTAGAGACCGACGTCCGGCAGCGCCGGACGCGTGGCGAGCGCCTTGGCGACGATGTCTTTGACTTCGGCGAGCGCGTCGCCTTGCAGCGCGAGGCGCGGCGGACGCGTGACGGCGCTGCCTCGGCCGAGCAGTTCCTCGCACAGCTTGATGCATTGCACGAGGTCGGGGCGCGCATCGAGGTGCAACAGCGGCATGAACCAGCGGTACAGCGACAGCGCTTCATCGAAACGCTTCTGCGTGGCGAGGCGGAACAGCGTCTCGCCCTCCTTCGGGAACGCGTTCGACATGCCCGACACCCACCCTTGCGCACCGACCGCGATGCTTTCGACGACGACGTCGTCGAGGCCGGCGAACAGCACGAAGCGGTCGCCCACCGCGTTGCGCAGATCGATGAAGCGTCGCGTATCGCCCGACGAATCCTTGAAGCAGACGATGTTCTCGCAGTCCTGCAGTGCGATCAGCACGTCCGGCGTGACGTCGTTCTTGTAGATCGGCGGGTTGTTGTAGATCATCACCGGCAGATCGGTGCTGGTCGCGACCGAGCGGAAATGCGCGGCGGTTTCGTGCGGCTTCGCGGAATAGACGAGCGCCGGCATGACCATCACCCCGTCGACGCCGACACGCGCGGCTTCACGCACCGTCTGCCGCGCGAACTCGGTCGTGAACTCGGCGACACCCGCGACGACCGGCACCTTGCCGCCAGCCGCGTCGCGCGCGGCCTCGATCACCTGCAGTTTTTCCGACGTGCTCAGCGAGGTGTTTTCGCCAACCGTGCCGCAGACCACCAGACCCGACACCCCGTCCTTGACGAGATTGCTGACCACGCGGTGCGTCGCGTCGATGTCGAGCGAAAAATCCGGCTTGAACTGGGTGCTGACGGCGGGAAACACACCGCTCCATTGGATAGCCTTGCTCACTTTGTCCGTCTCCTTCAATAAGCCGGCCGCGCCGACACACGTTGAGTATGACGACGAGTATCGGCCTTTATCCGGAGGCGGGCTTGGGCTTTTTCGTGGCTGAAAGAGATTAAATCCGCACAACAGGCGAGACGCCGGATCGCCGGGCGGGCGGTGCCGGCTACTTCGCGGCAAGGCGGCTGAGGCGCACGTCAGCGCCGTCGCGCGAGGCTTCGAGGCGGCCCCTGGATGCCGAGTCCGGCATAGCCGTTACGCGATCAGGCGCCCAGCAAAACGCCCGTTCGGATCGGCCGCGTGCCGGTCACGCGGCCGAGCGGCGCACCGGCCGTCACGAAGCGGATCGCGCGCCGCATGTACAGCACCCCTTCGGTCTGGCTCGCGATCGTGGTCGTCTCGTCGGTCAGCGGATCGACGATATCGAACAGCGGCTGGCCCACGCGGATCTTGTCGCCGATCTTCGCGCGGTGCACGAGAATCCCGCTCAGCGGCGCATAGAACTGCTCGCTGCCCGCGAGCGGCGTCGCCGGCGACAGCAGCGGCGGCAACGGCTTGGCCTCGCCCCGAATCGCGCCGCGCCACACCAGGTAGTCGACGAGCGCGTCGGCATCCTGTTGCGCGACTTCATACGACACGTCGCGCTGGCCGCGGCATTCGACCGTCACCGCGATCGAGCCGGTCGGCACCGGCTTGCTCGCCGGCATCTGCTGCTGCAACGTCCACCACAGCAGGCTGTGGGTTTCGTCGAACGCGCCGCCGCCCGAATCGGTCGCGAGCAACGACGCCTCCGCGCCGAGATAGCGCGACAGCGGCTCGAACTCGGCCCAAGCGGCTTCGCTCGTGTACACATGCATCGCCGCTTCGAGCGAGCAATGCAGATCGATCACGACGTCCGCGTCGCACGACAACTTCAAGAGCGCCAGTTGCAGCGACTCGAATTCGGTCAGCGGCTTCTGTTGCGCGAGTTCGGCCGCGAGCAGCTCGCGCACGATGCGGCGGTTCTCGTTCGCGTCGGCGCCGAGCGCCTCTTTTGCATTCGCGACGAGCTTTGCGAACTGCACGAAATGCCGGTTGAAGTTCTTGCCACTGCCGAGATCGAAGCGGCCGATGAACTGCCCGAGCACGTATTGACTGAGGCCGACCGGATTTGACACCGGCACGAGCACGATTTGCGCGTTCAGCGCGCCGGCTTCCTCGAGCTCCCGCAGACGCCGCTTCAGCAGCACCGTGGTCAGCATCGCGGGCGTTTCGTCGGCGTGCAGCGACGCCTGGATATAGATCTTCTGCCCGCTATTGGCCGGGCCGAAATGAAACGAAACCAGTTCGCGGTGCGTGCCGATTGCTGGCGACAGAAGCGGAATCGATTGCCTGTTCATGAATGGAAAGCCGCGAAGATAATGCTGGAAATCTGGATCAATTGCCGTACGGATCGAAGTCGAAATACTTCTTCGCGATCTGCGCATAGGTGCCGTCTTTGCGCATCGACGCGATCGCCGCGTTGATCGATGCCTGCACCGCGGTTTCGTCCTTGCGCAAGCCGATGCCAACGCCGCGATCTCCCATCGAAAGCGGCTCGCCGACAAACGCGAAGCCCTTGCCCGCGGGCGTGCGCAGGAAGCCGTAATCGGCCTCGACGATGCCGAGCAACGCGCCGTCGAGCCGGCCGTTCCGCAGATCGGCGAACACCTCGTCCTGGCTCTTGTAAGCGACCACGTTCGCGCCGAGCGGCGTCCAGTTCTTCAGCGCGTAGCCCTCGAACTGCGTGCCCGACTGCACGCCGATCTGCTTGCCGGCGAGTCCGCTCGCCGTAGGCACGAGCGACGAGCCTTGCCGAGCGATCAGCCGCGACTTGAACTGGAACAGCTTCGACGAAAACAGAATCTGCTGCTCGCGCTTCTCGGTGATCGACATCGACGACAGCACCGCGTCGATCTTGCGCGCCTGCAGCGCCGGAATCATGCCCGAAAACTCGAGTTCGACCCACTGACAATGCGCGTGGATGCGCCGGCAAATCTCGTTGCCGAGATCGACGTCGAAGCCCTTCAGGCTGCCATCGGGCGCCTTCGAGTCCATCGGCGGATAGGTCGGATCGATGCCGAGGCGCAACGTGTTGGCGTCAGCGGCGAACGCGCCGCTGCTGAAAGCCAGCGCGGCGCAAAGAGTCATCAGCGGAGTTTTCATGGAAGGCGACGATGAGCGGATCAGGACAGCGCGATCCTAAGCCGCTGTGGCGCCTTAAAGAAGTCCTGTCCGGACTATCATGATCACTTTTACCGATCACCAAACCCTGACGCCATGGCATTGACGATTTCCCAGCTGCGCGCGTTCACGGCGGTCGCCGAGCATGGCAGCATCCGCGCGGCGTCGCGCGCGCTCGGCATCGCGCAAAGCGGCATCACGCAGCAGTTGCAGAACCTCGAATCGATGCTCGGCGCAACGCTGTTCACGCGCACGAATCGCGGCATTGCGCTGACCGCGCTGGGCCAGCGGCTACTGCAGCGGGCCGGCGCGATCCTCGGTGAATGCGAGCGTGCCGAGGAGGACGTGCGGCAACTGCGCGGCGACTACGTGGGCGAGGTCACGTTCGGCATGACGACAGAGCCGCTCGTCGACGCGTTCGCGCCCGTGCTGATGGAATTTCGTGCGCGCTTCGAGCGCGTCGCCGTGCATCTGCGCACGGGCACGTCGCGCATGATGATTTCGTGGATCCGCGAAGGCACGCTGGATTTCGCTGTCGCGCTCGTATCGAAGCAGACCGACACCGCCGATCTGTCGGTCACGCCGCTCTATCCGTCCGACCCGGTGATCGTGTGCCGGCGCGGTCATCCGAAGGCGCGCGCGAAGTCGCTCGCCGAACTCGTCGGTTGCACGTGGGTGACGACGCGCTCGCCGAATCTGACCGAGGAGCCGCACGTCAACCGGTTGAGCCATCTGTTCGATAGCTACGGCTTGCCGCCGCCGAAGATCGTCGCGACCGTCGAGGGCTTGTACGAGACGCTGCACCTGGTAGCCGCGACTGATTGCCTGTCGCTCGAATCATCGGTCATCGCGAAGCGCGGGCCGTTCGCGGACGTGCTGACGACGATCCCCGTGCGCGAGCGCGCGTTGCAGCAGAACGTCTGTCTGCTGCAACGCGCCGCGATTCCGCTGACCCCAGCCGCGCAAGAGTTCGCGACGATGATCGCGTCGTACACGCGCACGGTGCGGGCGCATTGAGCGTTGAACTCCAACGCGCCGCTCAAGCCGCCGTTGCTTCGAGCGCTATCAATTCTTCGATGCGCTGCCTGCGCCGGATCAGCCGCGCGTTGCCACGCTCGATCAGCACCTCGGGCGCGAGCGGCCGGCTGTTGTAGTTCGATGACATCGACGCGCCGTACGCGCCCGTGTCGTGGAACACGAGCAGGTCGCCCATTTGAGGCGCGGGCATCGACCGGCTCGTGACGACACCGCCTTGCGCCTGCGTGAACACGTCGCCGGCTTCGCACAGTGGCCCCGCCACGCTGAACGAGCCGGCCGGCGCATCGCTCGGCGTGCCGTTGCGCCGAAGCACGCTGATCTCGTGATAACTGCCGTAGTACGACGGCCGCACCAGGTCGTTGAAGCCCGCATCGAGCAACGCGAATTGCCGCGACGGCCGCCGGTTCAGCGCGTGCACTTCGGCGACGAGCACACCTGCTTGCGCGACCAGAAAGCGCCCCGGTTCGATTTCGAGTCTCACGCGATGCCCGACGCGTGCTTCGATGCGGCGCCGCGCGTCGTCCCACAGCCGGAAATAGTGCGCGGTATCGACACTCAGCTCGCCATCGCGATACGGCACCGACAAACCACCACCCGCGGAAATCGCCTCGATATCCTGATCGAGTTGCGACACCGCATCGACCATCGCATCGCACACTTTCGCGAGATGCGCGTAATCGACACCCGAGCCGATATGCATGTGCAGCCCGACGAGCTTCAGCCGATAGTGCCGCACCAGTTCGAGCGCGCGTGGCAGGTCATCGCGCCAGATGCCGTGCTTGCTGTGCTCGCCGCCTGTGTTGGTCTTGCTGCTGTGGCCGTGACCGAAGCCGGGATTGATCCGCAGCCACACGCGATGGCCTTCGCTCGCGTGTCTCCCGAGACGTTCGAGCATGTCGGGCGAGCCGGCGTTGACCGTGATTCGCTCGTCGAGCACGGTGGCCAGCGTCGCGTGGTCGAGCACGTCGGCGGTGAAGACGACGCCTTCGGGCCCACCGGTCGATGCGGGTTGAGCCGCATAACCCGCGGCAAAACTGCGCGCGAGTTCACCCAAAGAGACCGCATCGACCATCACGCCTTCGTCGCGCATCAGCTTCAGGATGTGCACGTTCGAACAGGCCTTCTGCGCGTAGCGGATCGTGTCGAAACTGCGCAACTGCGCGATGCGCTGGCGGATCGTGTCGGCGTCATAGACCCATAGCGGCGTGCCGTGCTGGCGCGCGAGGTCGGCGAGTTGATGGGAGTCGAATGGCGTCATGGTCGGTTGCATGTCGAAGCTTTGCGAAAGCGATAGCCGACATGATGATCCGCGGCGATCATTCAGTAAAATACCAATCTATCGCTCGCCTATTCACATTTGATATAGCACGGACCGCCATGGCGCTCACGCACCGGCACATCGAAATCTTCCGCGCGCTGATGACGGCCGGCAGCGTGACCAAGGCAGCCGAGATGCTGTTCACGTCGCAGCCCACCGTGAGCCGCGAACTCGCGCGCATGGAACAGAGCATCGGCTTCGCGTTGTTCGAGCGAGTGCAGGGCCGGCTGCGTCCCACGCAATCCGCGCTGACGCTGTTCGACGAGATCAGGCGCGCGTATGTCGGGCTCGAACGCGTCGCGTCGACCGCGGCCGCGCTGCGCGAATTCAAGGGTGGCCAGCTGTCCGTGATCGCGCTGCCGGTGTTTTCGCATTCGATCCTGCCGGGCGCCGTCAAACGCTTTCAAGGTATGCAGCCGGGCGTCAGCGTATCGATCGCGACGCAGGAGTCGCCGTTTCTCGAAGAATGGCTGACCGCGCAGCGCTACGACCTCGGTCTCACCGAGCACGACGCGCCGCCGCCCGGCACGCGCCTCACGCCGCTCATCGCCGTCGATGAAGTGTGTGTGCTGCCCGACGCTCACCCGCTGCTCGCGAAACGCGTGATCGCATTGAAAGATTTCGCCGATCAGGCGTTCATCAGCCTGTCCGCGAACGATCCATACCGGCTGCAAATCGACGAAGCGTTCGCGCGAGCCGGCATCGCGCGCCGCCTGCTGATCGAAACGCCGACCGCGGTGTCCGTGTGCAGCTTCGTGCGGCAAGGGCTCGGCATTGCGGTCGTCAATCCGCTGACCGCGCTCGATTTCGCGGGCCACAATCTGCATATCCGGCCGCTCGCGTCGTCGCTGCCGTTTCGCGTCAGCGTGATCCGTCCCGAGCACCGGCCCGCGCATCCGCTCGCGGACGCGTTCGTCGGCGCGCTGCAAAGCGAAGCCGCCGCGCTGCGGCTACAATTGAAGCGCCACACCAGCCCCAAGCGGTCATCGCATTCATAGCAGTCACGGCGGCGTCCCCGCTTCATCGCCCGGCGAATCCGCGCAGCGCCACGCGCGTTCGCGCGGGGCCACCGCCCGAACCGTCCGCCGCGCGAACCGGGCACGCTTCGAGCTGACATCACCCGCATATCGATTACCGACGCGCCGCGCGTCTGCGCCGCATCGGGGCGCCGTTGTTAGCGCCGTTTTCCAGGCTTCACGTCAGAGACCCTCAACAGGAGTGTTCCAAATGATGAATCGAGACAATCCCGTCTGGCTGATCACAGGCTGTTCCACCGGCTTCGGCCGCGAGCTCGCGAAGCTCGTGCTCGAACGCGGCTGGCGCGCGGTCGTCACCGCGCGCGATGCATCGAAAGTGAAGGACATCGCAGAGGGGCACGGCGAGCGCGCGCTGGTGCTGCCGCTCGACGTGACCAATCGCGCGCAGATAGAAACCGTGGTCGCGCAGGCGAAGCGCCATTTCGGCCGCATCGACGCGCTCGTCAACAACGCGGGCTACGGTTATCTGGCCGCGATCGAGGAAGGCGAGGACAGCGAAGTCCGCGCGATGTTCGAGACCAACGTGTTCGGCCTCGTCGACATCACGAAGGCCGTGCTGCCGATCATGCGTGAGCAGCGCAGCGGTTTGATCGTCAACGTGTCGTCGATTGGCGGGATTGCGAGTTTCGCGGCGACCGGCTACTACCATGCGACGAAGTACGCAGTGGAAGGGCTGTCGGAATCGCTCGCGCTGGAAGTGAAACCGCTCGGCATCGGCGTGCTGATCGTCGAGCCTGGGCCGTTTCGCACCAACTGGGCGGGTCCGTCGATCAAGCAGTCGGCAACGCTGATCGACGACTATGCGTCGACCGCCGGCGAGCGCCGCAAGCAGACCGAAGCGCGCAGCGGCAACCAGGCCGGCGACCCGGTGCGAGCCGCGCAGGCGATCATCGATGCGGCGTTGTCGGACGCGCCGCCGCTGCGGCTGCTGCTCGGCAAGACCGCGCTCGATCTCGCGTACAGGAAGCTCGACTTTCTGCGCGGCGATTTCGACACCTGGCGAGCGACGAGCGAGGGGGCGGATTATCCGGAAGGGACGGCGTAGAGCGGGTTTGTCAGGCGAGCCTCGGCCCGCCGCTTAAAACTCCACCAGCGCAAAATCTTCCTTGCCCACATCGCACAGCGGGCAGCGCCAGTCGGCCGGCACATCGGCCCAGCGCGTGCCCGGCGCGATGCCCTCTTCCGGCACGCCGGCGGCTTCGTCGTAGACCCAGCCGCAGATCACACAGACCCATTGCTTGAAGTCGTCGGTTGTGGCGACATTCGCGACCGACGGCGCATCGGGCGTACCGGTCGCAGCGGCATCCGCCGCGCACGTGCTCGCCGTCGCATCGAGGCTCACGACGAGCGGCGCGACCGTGCCGCTACCGGTTCCCGCGAGCCGCGCCTTCAGGCTGTCGAGCAGGCGCTGCGCTTCGTCGTGGGTCAGATCGATCCAGTACGGATCGCCGGCGCCGTCGTTGAGTCGCTCGGGGGAAAACTGGATTTCTACGGCTACGCCCTTCTTGTACATGGCAATCGGAATCTAGAGAAAGCCGGCGACGCACGCCGGCGCAGGGCTGCCCGCGCGACGCGGGCGCTGCTTCAGTGCGCGTGGACCAGCAGATTCAACGCGATCGAGGCGATCAGGCCAGCGGCGCCGATCAGGCCAAGCAACTGCAGCAGAGTGAGGGATTTACGCGAGTTGGTGGGGGTTTGTTGCGTGGTCACGAGCGAGTCTTGAAGTTCGGAAAAAGCGCAATGGTACACGGGTGCGGACGCGACGAATGTCGATTGGCGCAAACTCGCGAACAACGAAAGTACCGGGCGATATTATCGCCGCTTGCGCGCCGCGCATTGTCTACCGTGGGGAGATGGATTAATTCCGGGCGAGGGGGAAAGCCGTGGCGGGACTGGGTGCGCGGCGCCGGTGAACACCCGCGCCGCGCCGCGCTCAGGTCTTGGCGAGCGGATCGCCGTGACGCGAATCCCAGAAACGGATCACCGCCGTATCGCCGGTGCCCGCGCCGACCACCTGGTCCGGCGCGCCGCACTCGCGCAGCAGCGCGCGCAAGTCGTTGATGACCGGGAACACCTCGTGATTCCAGTCCGCTCCCTGCGAATCGTGGGCGCGCTGCTCCGCCTCGACGATCTCGCGATCCTCCTTGAAAATGCGCTCGGTGAACCACACCAGCAGCGGCCATGCGAGATTCATCACACCCGGAATGCCGGGCTTGCGGATCGACAGCAGCCCAAACGTTCGGTTGGTGCGCTGCTCGCGGTCGAGCGGCACATAGACGATCCACAGGTCCATCACCAGCGTCTGCTCGTCGTTGCGGATTCGCAGGGTCTGGTATGGGTATTCGGTGCGGATCGTCATGACGTCTTTGTCGCCGGAGCCACCGGTCTTGCGCCTCTCGCCGAACACCATCGCCTCGCCTAGCGGCTGCTGCCCCTCCATGCGCGCAAACGTGTAGTCGACCTCGACCCAGCCCTCACCGCGTCGCCGCCCGAGCGAACGCGCACGCATGCGCCCCATCTGGCGGCGATGCAGGAACTGATGATTCATGTCCATCAGGTTCTCGTGCATGAACGAATAATGACACTTGACCGGACGGCCGAAGCGGCGCGTCTTGTACTTCGGGTCGGACACCGAGCGAAAGCCCGGCAACGGCCGCTCCTCCGCGAGCGCGGCGTCGCCCGGAAACACGAAGATCAGCCCCTCCACTTCCTGACACGGATACGAGCGCACCCCGTTCGGTAGACGATCGCGGCCGAGGTACGGCACGTCGATGCACTTGCCCGAGCAGTCGTAGGTCCAGCCGTGATAGCCGCAGCGAATCGATTCGCCGTCGACCACGCCCTGATGCAGCGGCACCTGCCGATGCGCGCAGCGATCTTCCAGCGCGAACACTTTGCCGCTCTCGGTGCGCGCGAGTACGATCGGATCGCCGGCGAAGGTCACGCCGAGCGTCTTGCCGCGCTTCACTTCATGCGACCACGCGAGTGGGTACCAGTAATCCGGATGAATGGCGACGCGGCGCAGATCGCGCACCGGCGCCTCGTGAGTGGTTTGAGCAGGCGCGGCAGCGAGCGTTGCGCCTGCGTATTCCTGTTCCTGTTCGAGCGGGGGAACTGCATGCATAGGTCAAAGCCTCCGTGCACCAGCTGATGGAAGGTTGCCGCGCTGCATGGCAGTGCGGCATCTTCACCAGTCTACTTGATGCAGCCGCCGCATGGCACTTTCGCCGGCATGCGCGATGCGTCGCAGCACACGTTGCGCAGCAGCGCGCATCAGGGTGAACGAGCTCTCTTTACCACACCCGCCCTACAGAAACATTGACCTGCACTTCGAGCTGCTCAATCCTCGTCGACCGCGACGAGCCCGGATCGCCGTTGCACGCCCCACGCGCGGCCGCCGCGCAGAAAATGCAGCCAGCCGAGCGCGGCGCCCAGATGACGCGCGAGCTGGAACGTGAACGGCTCCGCAACGGCCGCGAGCATCGCCATGCCGAGACTGTTGCCACTGCGCTCGCCGGTCCAGCGCCGGTAGAGATGAATGCTCCACAGGTAAAACGCCAGATCGATCGCCGTTTTCAGGCCGATCACGCTGAAGATCGACACGACGATCGCCCCGTGTCCGCCGAACAGAAAACCGAGTAGCAATGCGAATGCCGTGAGGCCGTAAATCGGCTGCATCGTGTCGATCGCCTTGACTGGCAGCATCAGCATGCCGAGCGTGCCGTAGCGCCGATTGCCGGTCATGTCGCGGTTCCAGTACTGCGTCTGCAGGAAACCCGCGAACCAGCGGCGGCGCTGGCGCAGAAAGCTTGCGAGGGTGTCGGGCGCATCGGTGCGCGCATGCGCTTCGCCGACCACGCGCACGTCCCAGCCGAGCTTGTGATCCACCGAATAGCGGCGCAGCCGGTGAATCAGTTCGTAATCCTCGACCAGACACTGCGGATCGAAGCCGCCGACCGCGACGAGCGCATCGCGCCGGAACGACGCGAATGCGCCCGAGATCAGCAGCAGGCTGTCCGCGCGCATCCACGCGAAACGCGCGATGAAGTTGCGCATGTACTCGTAGGTCTGGAACCACTGGAACACGCGGCCCGACAGCGACTTGCCGCAGACCGGCACGAGAATGCCCGCTGCCGCGACGAGCGACGGCCCGCTCGCGAACGCGGCGCGCATCGCGTAGGTGGCGTCGTCGTCGAGCAGCGTGTCGGCGTCGACGGTCATCACGGTGTCGGTCGTCATCACGGTGATCGCGGCGTTGAGCGCGCGGGCCTTGCCGCCGTGCGGCACGCGCAGCCAGTACAGGTTCGGATGCAGCGAGCTCGGCGCGCTCAGCACGTCATCGGCGGCGGGCGTGAGGCCGAAGCGTTGCGTGAGCAACTCGGCGGTGGCGTCGGTGGAGCCGTCGTCGGCGATCACGATCTGCGCGGGGCCGTGCGTTTGCCGCAGCAGCGCGGCGAGCGTGACCGGCAACACGGCCGCCTCGTTACGCGACGCGACGATGACACCCATGCCCGGCAACTCGCGCCGTTCGTGCTCGGCTTCGAGCGGCGCCGCGCGGCGCGTGAGCGGCAACGACTTCCACGTGACGAACGCGAGCAGCAACGTGTCATATACGACATACGCAATTCCGGTCGACCACGCGAGCGCGCCACGCAGAAAGAATGCTCGCGCGAACAGCAGTGCCCACAGCACGACGACGCTGGAATGGATCAGCGTGCTCAATAGCGTCGCGCGACGCGGCAGAATGCGCGGCGACGCGACAGCAAGTGCCTGTTCGAGGGTCTTCTTCAAGGCGAGTGTCTCAGGTTCAGGTGGGTTGCGGTTAGTTGGCGAAGCGGCGGCGACTTCACGGCGTCATGCGCTTCAACACCGATTTGCGATCGAGCCACTCATGCTTGAGCGCGCCGCCGATATGCATCGCCAGCAACGCATAGAGCGCATAGCCGAGCCACGTATGCAGCGCGCCGAAGCGATCATGCAACGTCTCTTTCAGTGTCGGGTCGAGATGCATCACATAGCCGATGCGCGGCCATTGGAACAGGCCGAACCACCGCATCGGATGCGTGGCCGCGTCTTTCCACGCGGAATCGTGCAGCCAGCCGGATAGCGGCAACGCAATCATCAGCAAATACAGCGCGAAGTGCGCGAGTTGCGCGGCAATCATTTCCCACGACGGAAACTCGCGCGGCAACGGCGGCGGCTTGTGCGACACGCGCCACAGGATGCGCAGCAGCGCGAGCCCGAGCACCGTGATGCCGATCGATTTGTGCGTGTCGATCACCGGACGCACCCAGTCGTCGGGCAGCGAATCGGCGGACAGAGCGAGCACGACATTGGCGCACATCAGCAACGCGATCAGCCAGTGCAGCGTCATCGCGGTGCGCGTATAGCGCGGCGGGCGAGAGGCATCGGTCGAATCGGTCAGGGAATTCGCTTGCGTGTTCATGGGTGTTCCGTTCGCGAGGGCGATGAATGCCGCGAAAGCTGTTTGAAAATCGACGCTACCGGTATCAGGCAAACGCCCTAGTGTGCCGTTTTATTCCGCGAAGCGCTTAACCTGCGTGTTTCAGTTTGTTTCGGGCTTTGGATGCACGACACGCGCGCAAATCGCACTCGCGTGGCCGCTTTTTAGCTGGTGTTTTGGCCCATGTTCTGGCTGGCGTCCCGCGGATCAGCGCGGGACTCGCGGCAGCACGAGTTCACCTTGCGCTTGCGCGAACGTGACGAGGCCAGGCGCGATGTAGCGATCAAGCGTGTCCGATTTCTATCCGATCAATTCGCCAGCGCCCTTTTGAGCGCCTTCTGGTCACGTTCGAGCTGCATTCTCATGTGCCGCATGAACTGCCTCACGGTTTCCGTGAGTGGGGTACCAGGGCGAAACACCAGCACTCCTGTGAACATTACCTCGATGTCGATCGGCTTCACGACGAGCCCCCGCTCTGCGAAGTCCAACGTCACGAGCGGATGAGCGATTCCTATACCGACTCCCGCGAGCGCCAGTTCGCAGATCGTGTGCGAATACGGCGTCTCGACGACCGATTTGAGACGGATTTCGCGTGCCGTGAGTTGCGTCTCCAGGCGTAGCCTGGTGCTGTCTTCGGGATTCAGCGCGATGAAAGGAAATTCAGGCAGATCCGCAACAGCGATGACAGGACGCGCGGCCAAAGGATGATGCGAGTTCATCACTGCGACAGCCCGCATACGCGCGAACACCGAGTGTTCGAGGCCGGCCATCGACATTTCGTCGGACATCAGGCCGAAATCCACCTGTCCAGCCGAGACCTTCTCATGCACTTCGCGCGAACTCATCACCTGTAGCGAAATTTGCACGTTTCTGGACGGGGCATCGAACGCCGCAATGACACGTGGCAGAAAGCCTGTGCCCAGTGCCGGCAGAGAGGCGATCGCCATGCGGCCCAATCCGTAGGACCGCAAACTACGGATTCGATGCTCGATGACCTCGAATCCGCGAAAGTACTGGTCAACCTCACGCATCAGGGCGATGGCTTCCTGGGTGGGAACGAGCCGGCTGCGTATCCGCTCGAACAGGCCGAAGTCCGCCATGGTTTCCAGACGCCTGATGGCCTGACTGACAGCCGGTTGCGAAATGCCGAGCAGGGCCGCCGCCTTGCTCGTGCTTCCTGCGTTCATGACCGCCCTGAACACTTCAATATCCCTGATCCGCATAACCTAGACTTATTGACCTAATTATTTCCGATGTTGATGCAATCCCGGGCGAAAGTAAACTTCGATCATCAATCCACGAGGCATCATCGGGAGCAAGATGACAAGCAATCCCCAGAAAGCGCCGCAGCCGTTCCGCAGCCTGTCCCCCTCCATCATCCGGGCATCGACGGTTGTATTCGATTCTCTGGCCGCGTTTTCGCGCCGCAAGGAGCGGCAACCGGACGGTTACAGCTATGGCATCACCGGAACGCCAACGGCTCGTGAACTGGAGCACCGCATCGCCGAGCTCGAAGGTGGCGCGCATTGCGTGGTGACGCCTTCCGGTCAATCCGCGCTGATGACGACCGTGATGGGGTTCGTGCGCGGCGGCGATCACCTTCTGGTGTCCGCTGCCTGCTACGGCGCGCTCAAGACATTCGCGCATAAGTGGCTGGCGCACTTCGACGTCGAGGTCGAACTGTATCCGCCGGCAATCGGGGCTGCGATTGAAAAGTACATCAAGCCCAACACCCGCATGATCTGCATGGAGTCGCCGGGGACGGTGACGATGGAGATGCCCGACATTCCGGCGATCGTCGAAGTCGCGAAACGTCACGGTGTATTGACGATGATGGACAACACCTGGGCAAGCCCGCTCGCTTTCAAACCGCTCGAGCACGGTGTGGATTTCAGCGTCGAAGCCGCGACGAAATTTTTTGGTGGTCATTCGGATCTACTGGTGGGCTGCGTCAGCATGAACGACGCGGGTTACTACGCGACTTTGCGCGAGACGCAGAGCGTTCTCGGCCAGCAAACCAGCCCTGATGACTGCTTCCTCGTCATGCGCGGCCTGCAAACCCTGAAGGTCCGTTTCGCCGCCCAGAGCGCCTCAACGTTGCAGATTGCGAGGGAACTCGAACGTCACCCGGAAGTGAGCAAGGTGCTATTCCCGGCACTGCAGTCCGATGCCGGTCATGCCATCTGGAAGCGGGATTTTGCGAGCAGCGGGTGTCTCTTCTCCCTGATCCTCCAGCCCGCGGCGGAGGACGCGTTCAACGCATTCTTCGATACGCTCCAGTATTTCCCCATCGGGGCGAGCTGGGGAGGCGTGCATAGCCTCGCTGCCTACTACCCGGCCCCGTTGCAGGCCGAGCGTGCGTTCCCGCTTACCGACCAGCCTATCGTGCGCCTTTCGATTGGGTTGGAGGACCCGGCGATGCTGCTTGCGGATCTGAATGCCGGTCTTGACGCATTCAGACGCACCCGAACAACCGCTGCGTAGATTTTTTAATTCAATTTACCTGGATGAGCGAGTACGAGATGAAATCAATCAAGGGATGGGGGCGCTTTGTCACGATAGCGAGTTTCGTGACGCTTTGCGCGGCATTCAGTTCACCGGCTACTGTGCAGGCAGCGGATCTTCTCGCGCAGGCGAAGGCGAGTGGCACATTGCGCGTGGCCAACACCCAGAGTAGTCCCCCATGGAGCATGCTTGACGAAAACAACAAACCTGTCGGCTATGACGTTGCAATTGCAGAGGAAGTCGGCAAGCGCATTGGCGTGCCGAACGTAGTATTCGTCGCCGATTCGTTCAAGAACTTCGTGGAAGGGTTGAAGACGGGCAAGTACGATCTTGTGATGAACGATCTCACACCTACACCTGAACGGCAACAACAGGTTGATTTCGGCGATCCATACGGCGTGGAGGATTTCCGCATTTTCGTACCGGCCGGCAACACAGACATTAAGGGCAAGGAAACCCTTAGAGGCAAGCGAGTGGGAGTGGTCACTGGCTCAAGCAATGAAACATGGGCACGAGCACACCTGCATGACTCCGACATCCGTTCGTACGATAACGGGGGACTCGTCTTCAGCGATCTGGGCAATGGACGTATCGACGCGGTAATCATCTCGCACTTCGGCGGCATGAAGTACGCCAACGTCAACCATTTACCGGTCAAGGAAGTGGGCGAGCCCTTGATCTACCAGCTATCAGCGCCGGCTTTGATGAAAGGCCAACCGGCCCTGCTCGCAGCGGTCGACAAGGCCATTGCAGACATGATGGCTGACGGGACGATCGAGGCCATTGCCAGGAAGTGGGTCGGGCGGGATTACGATATGCCCGGCACGATCACCAAAGCGAAGGCGCACAAGGAGTAGTCATGATCGAGCTTTTCATGCGCTCGCTTCCGCTGTTAAAGAGTGCGGTGCTGATGACACTCTTTCTCGGTTTGTTGTCGTTTGTGCTCGGTTCGACGCTAGGGTTGCTGGTCGCCTTGGCTCGTATCTCCAGCATAGGTGCACTACGCGCGTTCGCATTCGCATATGTATCCATCTTCCGTGGCACGCCGCTGCTCGTGCAGATACTGCTGATCTATTTCGGTTTGCCCCGGTACGGTCTGACTCTTGAACCGGTTCCCGCCGCGCTCCTCGCGCTCACGCTGTTTTCGGCCGCGTATCTGAGCGAGAACTTCCGTTCCGGCATCAACGCGGTGGACAAGGGCCAGTGGGAAGCTGCGATGTCGCTGGGCATGGGTTACTGGAAAGCCATGTCGCGGGTTATTCTCCCCCAAGGACTACGCATCGCCATTCCGCCTGTCGGCAGCCGCATGATTGCACTAATCAAAGATACATCCCTCGCTTCGACAATCACGGTGGTGGAACTGACCCGCGTCGCCGACCAGGTCGGCGCCTCCACCTTCCGCTACATGGAAATGTTCCTGATGGTCGGCCTGATCTACTGGGGCATCAACCAGATTCTCACGATAGTCCAGACGGTCCTCGAGAATCGCATTTCGAGGCGTTTTGTATGAATACTGATATCGGGACGATTGAAGTCCGTGGACTTTCGAAGGCATTTGGCGAGAACCAGGTCTTGCGCGGCGTCGATTTCAGCGTATCGAAAGGCGAGGTTGTCGTTGTAATGGGTCCCTCCGGGTCGGGCAAGACCACGCTGCTGCGCTCACTGAACTTCCTGGAGGTACCGGATGCCGGCGGCGTGACAGTATGCGGCATCGATGTCGAATGCAACGGTTTGTCAAAACCGTCACGCCAGAATCAGAGGAAGATCCGCGCGATCCGCCAGCGCACCGCGATGGTGTTCCAGTCGTTCAACCTCTTTCCGCACAGGACAGCACTGGAAAACGTGATGGAAGGTCCGGTCAGCGTCAAGGGTGTCCCTCGTGCGCAAGCGTCGGAACGCGCAATTCACCTGCTGACACAGGTTGGCCTGGCCGCAAAAGCCAACGAATATCCGGCACGGCTGTCCGGCGGTCAGAAGCAGCGCGTAGCGATCGCGCGGGCGCTCGCGATGGATCCAGAGGTCATCTTCTTCGACGAGCCCACATCCGCTCTCGATCCAGCGCTGCGGGAGGATGTCCTGACCGTCATGCGCGACGTTGCCAAAGCGGGCATGACGATGCTGATCGTCACGCACGAACTGCAGTTTGCGCGAGATGTAGCGGATCGCATTGTTTTTATGGATGGCGGCGTGGTTGCCGAAGACACAACACCGCAAGCCTTCTTTGGTGAAGGCAGCAGTCCACGGGTAAGGCAGTTTTTGCATCTGATCGAGACCTGAGTGTTGACTGCGCCGCGACACCGCCTTGAATCACGCGCAGGGCTTCCGTTGCAAAAGCGGCGGAAAGCGTCGGCGACGTAACACAGCCCGCTAGCTCAATCGCAAACTCCGCAATACGTCGAGCACATACTGAGTCGGACGCTCCACCGTACCTGCGCGAAAGGCCAGGCCCAAGTGCCGCCATAGCGCCGGGCGCAGCGGACGTGTGACGATGCGCGCGTCGGTCGCCGCACGGCTCGCTTCCTGCGGCAGCAGCGCAGCGCCGTATCCCGCTGCCACGAGGCTCTTGATCGCATCCGAGTAGTTGAGCTGGATGCGCGGCGTGGGGTGCTGCCCCGCCGCGCTGAACCATTCCGTCGTCAAACGCGAAAGCCGCGTGGTGGCGTCGTTCAGGATCAGCGGTTTCGCGGCGATCCATCGCGGCGTGATGCGAGCCGGACACGTCCACCCGGCCGGCATGAACGCGACCACCGGATCGCGGCGCCATGTTTCGATCGATAGCCCTCGTAGCGGCGCTTGCGGCAGCGCCACGATGCCCACGTCGAGCGACTCCTGGGCGAGTCGCGTCAGCGTTTCCTGCGAAGTCAGCACGGCGATTTGCACATCGATGCCGGGATGCCCGGCGGCCAGTCGTTCCAACGCCTGCGGCAGCAAATTCGCAATGGCCGCGGTGGAAGCGCCGAGCCGAACCCGTCCGCCGAGCCCTTCCACCTGTCGCCGCACGCCCTCCAGTGCCTGCTCGGCATTGGCCAGCATCTGACGCGCATAGGCCACCAGCGTCTCGCCGATCGCCGAGGCCCGCACCTGACCGCGTTTGCGCGACAACAGCGGCGCGCCGACGCGGCTTTCGAGATCCGCGATATGCAGACTGACCGTGGGCGGCGCGAGATGCAGAACGCGAGCGGCCTCGGCGAAAGAGCCGAGGTCGGCGACGACGACAAGAGTGCGCAGGCGGTCGAGACTGATTTCTCTCATCGGAATGGGAATCGGAATGGCATTGGTCAGAAAAGCTGAATCACGCGGTCAGTAAACTCAACTTTTCCAATCTTACGTGCAGACGGAAGATGGTGGCGCTGGTTTTTTCAACGCTCACCATCGGGCCGTTAACATGAACTCATCTTCAACCAGAAGTTGCGAGCCGCGGGAGGCTTCGCATCGGCTAGACGCAATCTCGGACGACGCCAGGTCGTTACTGCTCGGGCTCGTCTTTACAGGCGTCGTGCTGGCTTTCGCCGTGATGGCGATGATCTGGACGGCGTCGCGCCCCCCGCTCAAAGGCAAGGACTGCTCCGGCCGCATCGCAAACGACGAGCATGCGAGCTTCGTCGCGTTCTTCCAGGACCCGGCAGACCAGGGCGCGTTGCTGCGGTCGATCGAGGACTGCGCGAAATGAGCCTCGTTGCGGCGGGATAGCGCGCCCGTCGGCCGCGCCATCCCACACCCCCGCCAGGGACTATCCCACTTCCTGCCATACCACGGGCACAATACCCGGCGATAATGCCGCGGGCATTCGCCTTTTCCGTTCGATATCCGAACCCACCGATGCCCGCGCCGCCAGTGTTCCCTTTCGATGCACCCATGAGCCACGCCACCGCCGACCACCCCGCTTCCGCCGACTCCGCCCCGAACTCGCCGCGCTTCCTGCTATTCCTGATCTGCCTGTTCGCTTCCGCCGGACAGCTCGCCATCGACATCTACGTGCCCGCGCTGCCCGCGATGGCGCGCTACTTCGGCACCTCGCCACAAGCGATCCAGACCAGCGTCACCGGCTACATGGCCGCCTACGCGTTCGGTCAGCTGATCTTCGGTCCGATCGCCGACGCGTATGGCCGCAAGCGCGTTCTCGCGTTCGGTCTGACGGTCTACACGGTCGGCTGCCTGCTGTCGCTCGCGGCGCCCAATCTCGAGACGTTCATCCTCGCCCGCGCACTGCAGGGCTTCGGCATCGCGAGCACGAACCTGCTGGCGAAGGCGATCATCACCGATTCGTTCGCGGGTCAGGCCTTGCTGCATGCGTTCACGTACATGGCAATCGCGTGGGGGCTCGCGCCGATCGTCGCGCCGGTGATCGGCGCGCATCTGCAGACCGCGTTCGGCTGGCGCGCGAGCCTCGTGTTTCTGCTGATCTATTCGCTGGTGATGTGGGCGCTGCTGTGGCGTTATCGCGAGACGTTGCCGAAGCCCGTCCATCTCGAACCGCGCACGCTGACCGCGAACGCGCGCAAAGTGCTCGCGAGCCCCGTGTTCCAGAGCTGCTTCCTCGCGCAGGGCCTGTGCTACAGCATCCTGCTGGTGTTCAACATCGTCGGGCCGTTCATGGTGCAGACCACGCTGCACGAGCCGCCGACCTTCTTCGGCTACCTCGCGCTCGGCATCGGCATGATGTACTTTCTTGGCGGTCTGTCGAATCGCCTGCACGGTCCGGGTCTGCCGAGCGCCGAGCAGCGGCTGCGCATCGGCGCACGGGTGATGGCGGCCGCGTCGCTTGCGATGCTGCTGCTCGCGCTAACGGTCGGTCTGCGCGTGTGGACGCTCGCGACGCCTGTGCTCGTGATGGGCTTCTGCGCCGGCGCGATGTATCCGACGCTGATGGCGAAGGGCAACTCGCTGTTCCCGCACATCGCGGGTCTGACGAGCGCGATTCTCGGCTGCGCGCTGCTGCTGGTGTCGTCGGCGATGATGGGGTTGGCCGGCTTCGTGTCGGTGCAGGTGCTCACACCGCTCGCGCTGTTCTTCGTGGTCCTCGCGTTCGTCGTCGTCGTGATGGTGACGAAGCTGCTGCGCCATCTCGAGCAGGTACAGCCTGCGGCCGCGGCGACCGCAAGCGGCAAGGCTGCGTGAGCCGGCACATGAGCTCGACCGAACGCCAGACCTTCATCCGTACACGCGCGGACCAATGAGCGGCATGCGCGAGCGCCCTTGCGCATCCGCTTCCACGCGGATCGATCCGACCGTGTGGAAAGTCGCGGCGGTCGTGTCGATCGGCTCGTTCATGTCGCAGATGGACTCGACGCTGGTCAACGTGTCCCTCTCGGCGATCGGCCATACCCTCGATGCGTCGATCGCTACCTCTCAGTGGATCGTCAGCGGCTACCTGCTCGCGATGGCGTTGATGTTGCCGCTCAACGGCTGGCTGGTCGACCGCATCGGCGCGAAGCGGCTGTACCTGTTCTGCTTTTCGACGTTCACGATAGCGTCGATGCTGTGCGGCGCGGCGCAGACGATCGGCGGGCTGATCGGCGCGCGCATCTTGCAGGGCCTCGTTGCCGGTGTGCTCGTGCCGATGGCACAAATGATGATTGGACGCGTGGCCGGCAAGAACCTCGAGCGGGTGATGGGCTACACCGCGATACCTATTCTGCTCGGTCCGATTCTCGGCCCGGTGCTGGCCGGCCTCGTGCTCGCGCACGCGAGCTGGCCCTGGCTGTTCTTCGTCAATGTTCCGGTGGGCGCTTTCGGCGTCGCGATGGCGGTGTTGCTGCTGCCGCGCGATGCCGCCGGGTCGCAGAAACGACCGTTCGATTTCACCGGCTTTGCGTTGATCTCCCCTGTGCTCGTCGCGCTTGTCTATGGACTTCAGGACGCGTCAGGAGCGGTGGGCCTGGCGTGTCTGCTCGCGGGCGTCGCGTTTCTCGCCGGCTTCGTGCTGTACGCGGCGCGCAAAGGCCATACCGCGCTGATCGACGTGCGCATGTTTGCGATACGTACGTTCTCGGTCGCCGCACTCGCGCAGTTATTCGCGAACGGGATCATGTATGGACGGCAGCTCGCCGTGCCGCTTTTTCTGATCGCGGGCTGCGGTTTGTCGGCCGCGCACGCGGGCGGCCTGCTCGCGGCAACCGGCGTCGGCATGATGTGCTCGTTTCCGCTGCTCGGATGGTTGACCGAGCGGCTCGGCTGCCGCGCGCTCGCGGCGGGCGGCGCACTGCTGGCGTTTCTGAGCACGCTCGTGTTTCTGTGGCTGAGCGTTGATTCGTTCTCCACCGGATGGGCCGCGGTCGGTCTGTTCTTTGCGGGCGTCGGTCAGGGGACGATCAGCGTGCCGTCGATCTCGGCCGCGTATTCGTCGATCGAGAGAGAAAGGCTCGCGGTTGCGAATACTGCGTTGAACATCGCGCAGAGAGTGGGCGGTCCGTTCGCGACGACGCTGCTTTCGATGGTGATAGCGTCGACGTTGCACGGTGTTTCGGGTGCACAGCCCGGCCGATTTCTGCCGACGTTCGTGCTGCTGGCCGGGCTGCATTTGTTGTGCTTCGCGGCGGCGATGTTTCTGCCGGTTCGCGTTCAGCGGGCGAAGAACGCCTGACCACGCATTCTCGCGCCCGTGCTTCACAGTAGCCGCAAGCCGCCATCGCACTCGATCACCGCCCCCGTCATAAACGTGTTCTCCAGCAGAAACTGCAGCGCGTGCGCGACATCGTCGGCCTGCCCGACGCGCCGCACCGGTAACGTTTCGCTTTGCTGCCGAAACAGCTCACTCTTCACGCTCGCGGGAAATCTGTCCCACCACGGCGTATCGATCACACCCGGCGACACGGCGTTCACGCGCAGCGGCGCAAGCTCGCGCGCCAGCGTGCCGATCATGCTTTCGAGCGCGCCGTTGATCGCACCCAGACCCGCCGTGCCCGGATTCGCGATGCGCGCCGAAATCGCGGTCAGAAACGTCACGCTGCCGTCGCGACGCAGCGTGGGTAGCGCGGTCTGCGCGGCTTCGAGCTGCGGCCAGAACTTGGCCTCGAAGCCACGCCGCAGCGCGGCCAGATCCAGTTCGGCAAACGGCCCCGCGCCTTCGCCGCCCGACAGCGTCATCACCAGATGATCGATCCGGCCGAGCCCGCCGAAGAAGTGTCCGAGCGCCGCGCGATCGGCGCAATCGAGCGCCTCGCTCGTCACCTGTCCACCGATGCCAATCAGCGCATCGTCCAGTTTGGCGCGGTCGCGCCCCACCGCGACGACGCTCGCGCCAGCCGCCACGAGCCGCTTCACCATCGCGAGCCCAATGCCCGACGAGCCACCTAGCACCACGACCTTCTGATTTTGCCAGTCCATGTCATTGCTCCTGAGTGTGAACGGAAGACCCCGTGGCAGTAGAATGCGCGGTGCGAGCCCATCACTCAAATCGTTTAATGTCATGGCCAACATCATTGAAAATGATTTTCGGCGCTTCGACCTGAACCTGCTGCTGACCTTCCGCGCGCTGCTGGAAGAGCGCAGCGTCACGCGTGCCGCGCAGCGGCTGTTTCTTGGGCAACCGGCCGTCAGCGGCGCGCTGAAGCGCTTGCGCGAGACGTTCGGCGACGAGTTGTTCGTGCGCACGCCGCAAGGCATGACGCCGACGCCGCGCGCGCTCGAACTCGCGCGGCAGATCGAGCCGTTCCTGCAATCGCTGCATCAGGCGCTCACGCAGCCGTCCGTCTTCGATCCGGCCCGCGCGCAGCGGGTGTTCCACATCGGCCTCAGCGATTCGCTCGAACTGCTGCTGATGCCGGAGATCAATGCGCGCCTCGCCGACACCGCACCCGGCGTGAAGCTGATTGCGCGCTCCACAGATTCGACGCGCGCCGCCGCGATGCTCGACGATGGCGCGATCGAACTCGCGGTCGGCGTATTCCGCGAATGCGTGCGGTGGCAGCGACTCACGCCGCTGTTTTCATGGCGCTTCGTGAGCGTCTACAACCCCCGGCTCGTCAGGACGCGCCGCAAGCGTCTGTCGATGGACGAGTTTCTGCGCCACCGCCATGTGCTGACTTCGTTCAGCGCCGAGCTGCGCGGCTTCATCGATGAACGACTCGGGATGCAGGGACTGAAGCGCGACGTCGTGTTTTCGAGCTCGAACTTCGCGACCAGTCCGTTCATCGTGCAACGCACGGCGGCGATCGCGACGGTGCCGGAGTTCATCGGCCGCGTCTGGCGCGATACGCTCGGTCTCGCGCTGAGTCCGCTGCCATTCGAGTTGCCGGGCTACGAGGTTTCGCTGATGTGGGCCGCGGCGCACGACCAGGACCCGGCGCTCGCGTGGCTGAAGCGCGAGTTCGCGGACGCGTTCGGCACGGCTGACAGTACTGCGCGTGCAGCGCCCTGACAGCGACGTGTGCTACGGTTCGGAAGCGTCACGGTTCGTTTCGCCGCTTCGCCGTCGCCCGTTCAAGCCAAGAGGAAATTCCGATGACTCACCACGTCGCAAAAGGCACCTTCATCGTCTCCCTTCAACCGATGCCGTTCGAAAACGCGGAGGCCGAATCGAAGCTCGGCCGCATGTCGATAGACAAGCAGATCTCCGGCGATCTCGCCGCGACCACCCAAGGGCAAATGCTGAGCGCGATGACGAACGTCAAAGGCTCGGCCGGCTATGTCGCGCTCGAACAGGTCACTGGCACGCTGGCGGGCAAGCAGGGCACGTTCGTGCTGCAGCATATCGGCGTGATGAATCGCGGCACTGCGGCGCTGGCGGTAACGGTCGTGCCGGATTCAGGCACGGGCGAGCTGAGCGGCATTGAAGGCGAGTTCAAGATCGACATCGTCGACGGCGCGCATTCGTACGAGTTCGCTTATCGTCTGCCTGGCGACTAACATGCCGTACGGGTGCCGGCGGGATACGGCGCTCGACCCCGTACCCCGCTACCAGCCTTTCCAGTTCAAAACCTCAGCGCTCAATGCCCCGCGATCGTCACCGACGCCGTCAACGCATTCGGATCGCGCGAAGAAGCCCCCGCGATCATCTGATAGACGCCGCCGTTGAGCTTCCACACGTGGTTGGTCGCGTCCCACGTCGACAGTAGCTTCGGCGCAATCGATACGCTGACCTGCTGCGACTGCCCCGCCTGCAGCGCGACCTTTTGCCAGCCGACCAGACGCTTCGGCGGCTCGCCCAGACCGCTTGGCAACGCGGCATAAACTTCGGCGATTTCCGCGCCCGCGCGCGAGCCCGTATTCTTGACGGTAAAGGTCACGCTCACGTTGCCGCTCGCATCCACTTGCGCGTTGAGGCCCGAGTAGCTGTAGCTCGTATAGGACAGCCCATAACCGAACGGGAACAGCGGCGCGATCTGCTTGCCGTCATACCAGCGATAACCCATGAAGAGGCCTTCGCTGTAGGTAACGGTGGTATCGGTGGCCGAGATCGTCGGTTGCGGCAGATCCGCGTCCTGCATCGGGAACGTGATCGGCAATTTGCCGGACGGGTTCACGGCGCCGAACAGCAGATCGGCAATCGCCTGGCCGCCCTGCACGCCCGGATACCACGCTTCGAGCACGCCGTGCACGTTGGATAGCCACGGCATCAGGACCGGGCTGCCGTTCTCGAGCACGACGATCACGCGCTTCGCTTGCGCCGCGACCGCGCTGATCAGCGAGTTCTGATCGTAGCTCTGGTTATAGGTGTCGGTCGCATTGCTCGGCAGGCTCAGGCTCGGCAGATCCGCGCCCTCGCTTTCCCATTGCGTCGCGAACACGATCGCCACGTCCGCCTTCGCGGCGGCGGTCGCCGCTGCCGCCGCGTTCGTGCCGTCGACGAAGGTCACGCTCGCGTTCGGCGCCTTCGCCTGGATCGCGGCCAGCGGTGCCGACTTGTACCACGTCGCGCAGGTGCTCAACAGCGGCGACGGCGACACGCAACCGGACACCGCGGTGCCCGCGGCCGCCGGCACCGCGCCCGAGCCGCCGCCCGACAGCACGCCCGCATCCGCGTGACCGCCGATCACCACGATCGACGACAGCCCCGCCGCGTTCAGCGGCAGCACCGGTTGCGAATCGCCGCTCGCCACCGCGTTCTTCAGCAAGACCGACGATTGCTGCGCGACCTGCAACGCGAGCGCATTGCCCGCGGTTTGATCGACGCTTCCTCCGGTGGTTGGCGGCGAATCGAAGACGCCATAGCGAATCATCGTGCGAAGCTTGCGCTGAACCATGTCGTTGAGTCGCGACATCGGCACGCTGCCGGCGTTGACCGCGCCCGTCAGCGCGGTGTTGAAATACGACGTCAGCGTAAAGCCCGGAATCGACGCTCCGCCGCCGAGGTCGCCGGGCTCTTCTTCATCGAGGCCGGCCAATGCCGAGGCGACCGTACTGTGCGTGGCGGTCCAGTCCGACTGCACCACGCCCTTGAAGCCCCACTCGTTCTTCAGCACGGTGGTCAGCAGATACGGGTTTTCGCACGCATACACGCCGTTCACCAGGTTGTACGAACACATCACGTTGCCGGGCGTTCCCTGCGTGACGCCGAGTTCGAACGCGAGCAGTTCGGTTTCGCGCATCGTACGTTCGTCGACGACCGAGTTGCTGGTCATGCGGTTCGTTTCCTGATCGTTCATTGCGTAGTGCTTGATCGTCGCGATGACGTTCTGCGCCTGCGTGCCGATCGTGCGCGCGGCGCTCAGCGTGCCGGTCAGTACCGGATCTTCGCCCATGTACTCGAAGGTGCGGCCATTGCGAGGTTCGCGCGCGAGATTGACGCCGCCGCCGAGACCTTCGCCATAACCGAGCACGCGCAGCTCGGTCGCGATACGCGCGCCGTATTCGTTCGCCAGCGTAGGGTCCCAGCTTGCCGCGAGCGCCACCGGCGCAGGCAGCGCCGTCGCGTTCGAGTTGACGACATTGACGCCGCCGGCCGAATCGGCCATCGCGAGGCCCGGAATGCCGAGCCGCGCGATGCCGGGAATGTAGCCGGCTCCGTTGACGCCGGCCGGATACGGACCGCCGAGTCCCGCGTTGGGGATACCCACGCCGTGCACGAGCTGAATCTTTTCGGCGGTCGTCATCTTCTGGACGAGCGCGGCGGCACGCGCGTCGGCGCGCGCATCGGGATCGGACGGCAACGCCGGGTCACTGATGTTGCTGCCATTGCCGCAGGCGGCGAGTACCAGCGCGACACCGCAGGCGATGGCGCTTGCGGCAAAGGGTATCGTCAGCTTCCTTCTCATCATCTCGCTCCGTGTTGTCGTTGTCGGTCATGTGATTTGCATTGCGTCACGTTGTATCGACGTGCTACCGGCACGTGACGCGTCCTGTTACGCTAAGCGCTCGTGGTAATGCGCCGAAAGAAATTCTAGGGATGCGCCCGAAACGCGCTTGACCGATAGGTGCAGCACTTGACCGATGAAGAGTCAGGAAAACCCGCAGACAGGTTTCGACCGGAGGAGGCAAAGTGGATTTGCGTCAGAAGTCCGTTTCAGCGCGCATCTATCGAGGATTGCTCGACGCGGCGGAGCGCGAGGGCCTCGATCGCACCAAAGTGGCCCACGATATCGGCATCGACGAGGCCGACATCGCCGCGGCCGATGCGCGAGTGCCGGGCGACAAGCACGTCGCCATGCTCCAGCTTGCGGAAAGCTGCCTGATGCGCGGCGCGCCCGAGGGCGGCATGCTCGATGGTCTGCTGTATTTCCCCGAGCTTGCGGGCGTGCTCTGCAATTGCCCGACGCTGCGCGATGCATTGCGCAATTACGTCACGTACCGCGACCTGATCGGTAATGTCGACTGGCTCGTCATGCAGGAGCACGGCGACGAAGTCGCATTCGAATACGTGACGGAAGGCGAAGGGCGCAACGCATCGAGCGCGCTCGGCAACTTCGCGCTGATAGCGGGCGTGGCAAAGCTCTACGACGTGCGACTGCGCGTGCGCGACGCGGGTATCACCGATGCGCGGCTCGGTGCGATCGCGGCGCTGAGCGGGACGTTGGGCGTGCGCGTTCAACTCGATCAGGCGTGCAATCGGATGGTGTTGCAGTCGTCCGCGCTGGATCGCGCGTTCGAGGTCTACAACGCGCCGCTCTCGAAGATTCACATGCATGCCGCGCATGGAATCTTGCAGCGGATTCGCGAGCAGGGCCGCTTTTCTCCGACGGTCGAGCGATGTCTGCGTGACGTGCTGCGCGAGCATGCGGATGCGATCGAGCCGAAGAGCCTGCAGACGATCGTCTGCGAGCGGCTGTCGCTGACGCGCTGGACGTTGCAACGCAAGCTCGCGGCGGAGTGCAAAACCTTCAGCGAGGTGCTGACGCAAGCGCGCATCGACGAAGCACGCACGCTGCTCGCGCATACGCCGATGTCGATCAGCGAGATCAGCGAGCGGGTTGGCTTTGCATCGACGACCGCGTTTACGCGGTTTTTTACGCGAGCGTGTGGAGCGCCGCCCGCGCGGTATCGGGGACGGTGCCGGGCGTGATCGACCCATGATGAGCATCGATCAGGACATGACTCGACTGTTCGGCGTCATGGGGGCGATCGTTTCGCTAGTCGCGTTTCTGCCTTATGGACTTGCGATCTGGCGCGGCACCGTACGCCCTCATCTGTTCACGTGGCTGATCTGGTCGGTCGTCACGGCGATCGCGGCTGTCGGCCAGTTCGTCGCCGGTGCGGGTCCTTCGGCGTGGTGTACCGCGGCGATCGCGGCCACCTGCTTCTTTGTTCTCGTATCGAGCGTCTTTCGGGGTGAACGGCAGCGGACCGCTTTTGATTGGCTTTGCCTTGTCGCGGCGTTGTCCGCTATTCCGCTCTGGATACTCACCAATGATCCGACGTTGTCGATCTGTCTTGTGACGCTGATCGAACTCGTCGGCCTCGCGCCGACGGTTCGAAAGACTATTCGTGATCCGTGGAGTGAGAGTCTTTTGTACTTTGCGCTCTGTGTTTTTAAATACGCGCTCGCGATTCTTGCGCTGCCGAAATGGAGCGTGGCCGTGGCGTTTTATCCGGCCGTGAATATCGTGGCGGCAAGTGGAGTTTGTTTGTTGATGGTGGTGCTGCGTCGACGGGTGCGAACGTATTCCGAGGAAAGGGTTCGGTGAGGGGCTCCCGAAAGACAGTGCGACGATTCGCAGCGCGCGATCTGAATGTGCCTCCCTTTTGTCCGATATTCATCAGGTCACCGCAAGTAGCATCGATTACACTGGTTTTCGCTATGCGACTTTCAGGCGTGGCTGACCCACGAAGTCACCATTGCGCGGACTTTCGTGCATCCCTTCCGCACGTATCCGCCGACACCGAGCGAAATACGACTGCTTGGTGAAAGCGTTTCGCCATTCACCACTTTGGCCCGCCCCTGGTCCCTCACACGACGGCGACCAGGTATCGCCGCGGCCATTTCACATCGACTATTTTCGCTTGATTGAATCAGGCGCCTGATCCGGCAGCCGATAGGCCCCTTGCACGGCGCGATTTCACGCGCCTGATTCGCTGACAAGGAGATGAAGATGAAGACCCGCCAATTAAGCATTTGGTCGGCTGTAGCCGTTGCACTTCTGTCGCTGAGTGGCACCGCGCAGGCCGGTGGTGATGACGGCGACCGTGGCCGTGGCGGTGGCGGCGGTCTTTGCTCGAACGCAACGCTAAAAGGACCCTATGGGTTCATCGGTCACGGCGTGATCCTTGGGTTGCTGGATTCGAGCAACGTGCTGCATCCGTTCGCCACCCAGGCGATGCTCGATGACGTCGCCCTCGTGACATTCGACGGCAACGGCAAATTTACCCGCACCGATTTCGGGAGCATCAACGGCGTGCCGAAAGGTGGGCAGACAACGTTCAATCCGCACCAGAACGGTACTTATAAGGTGAACTCCGATTGCACCGGCACGATGTCGGTCGTCTATATCACCGGAGGACCCGTGCCAGCCGGCGTCGAGACCGATCTGAACATCGTGGTCACTTCGGACGGGACGCAGGTCGAATCCGTCGTCTATCGGGCGAGCATCCCGTCGGCCGCGTCGGCCCCCGACGGCTACAGCTGCCCGATGGATTGCGTGCAAGGTGTGCAGGAGGCGTTCGAAGGGAAGAAGGTTCTGGTCTACGGCTTCCGGTAGTCGGGTACTGACGTATCGGATGAATTCACGCTGAACCATTTCGTCTGTTCACTGGGCTCCTTTGGTCAACAAACCTGGAAGGTTATTTCGATGACTGCCCCCACATATTCAGCCTGCGTGACCCAACCCGCTGGGACCTACATGGACTGCCAGACGACTCCACACTGAGAGCGGCGGCAATTCTTCTGCCCCGCCTCTGAGAACGCCCGCGCAACTGGCGGGCGTTCTCGGCAGACAGCCTAAAGCACAAGTAAGCCAGTCTGTTCGTACGAGAAATAGACGCTCGCAGCGGGGCGGGCGTTAAAGACAGGCGGCGCCCTGAGAAAGGTTAAATGCCGTCTTTTCCGGGCACAACGAATGGACTGCCGGTCAGAACTGCGCGGTCAACTGGAAACCCAAAGTGACCCGAGCAGTGGGAAAGCCCGAAGGTTTGTAGATCGGTGTACCCGCGAACAAGTCATAAGCGAGCGCGCCAGCCTTCGCCGATGCGCTACCGCGAAGGCCGATCACCGCGCCCGCCAGTTGCGTCCCGACGAGAAAAGCCGCGCTCGGCCCGAACACATGCCCCGTAGTCGATGCCCGCATAGAGTGATTGGTCCGTTGATCCGATAGGTAGCTGCAGTTCATTGCGCCAGAAAAACCCGCGCTCGGCTGCCAGCATCGTTTCGCCGTCGAAGCCGCGCACCGTGTAGCGGCTTCCAATGGTCAGGTCATCAATGTAGTTAAGCGTGTTATTGGTGAACTGCCCGTGAACGGTTGTCACGTAGCGCAGCAGCTGGGTCGCAATGGCAAATGGGACGGACAGGTTCGCATCGAGTACGGCCATGTGAAAGCGGTAGGTCGGACCGCTCGCGTAGAAGTCAGGTGTCGCCCCGAGGCCGCCGACGCCCTGACGATAAGCGAGCGTGCCGTCGAACTGCGACGCGCCAAGGTAATGCCGGTCGGTCAGCCCGGCTTCGACGAACGTGTTGTTGCGTCGCTGCTGCGGGATATCCGTGTCCTCAATAAAGCTTTCGCCGAAGCGCTTCGTCAGGCCGAACTGCGCGCCGAGCACGTCATTCCGACTGCGCATGAGGACACGCTGTAGTTTGAAATCAACTGTCTGCGAATTGCCGCTGGATACGAAAGTTGTGTTCGCGCCTGCTATCTGCTGATAGTAGGTGTTCGTGTAGGCCGACAGCGTCCCTGTCCAGTAGCCCCAAGGGATCGAGTAGGAGCCGTTCCATCCATGCGAGCCAAGCCGCCTGTCGCCGAATTCGAGGTCCTGGCTAACGCCAACGTTGAAGATATCGTTCAGGCCGAGCGGGTTGTCGATGCCAAGGCTCAGGTTGCCTTGCAGCCTGCCGGTCGCGCATGTACCCGAATTGGCCACCGAGGCGACCGCAGTCCACGGCTTCGTGCGCTTTACCGTAACGACAACAACGCTTTCCCCGGGTACGTCAGCTGGCTCGATTTTCATGTCCACGTCCTGACTTCTGACGCGCTTCATCTGTTCAAGTCCCTGTTCCAGATCGCGCAGGTTCAGCATGTCACCATCGCGCGCCGGGAAAGCGGATTTCCGTGTGCCGCGCATGGACGGATCGGCAAAGCGGATCGCGCGCACCACGCCCGGCACCAGTGCAAACTTCAGCAGGCCGCTGGACAGGTCCTGTTCGGGTAACAGCACGCGCGTGGTGATGTAGCCCCGACTCAGGATAATCTGCTGCAATCCTTTGGAGAGTGTGTCGAGTCCCGCCTTGCCGACGCATTGGCCCGTGTAATGGTCGAGCCATTCGCGCGCGAAGGCGAAGCGTCTGCCGTTCCCGAACACGGCCGCCCAGGAGCGCGTGCAGGCCCGACAGCCCGAACTGGCGAAGGCACGCTAGGGCTGAATGGGCTTCCGCGTAGCGCTCATGTACTGCTTGATTTCTGACGTTCCAAAGGCGATCAGGTTAAGCATCGCAACGCCGAGGCGCCTCGCAAACTCACTCGTCCAGCTCGAGTTTCAGCACATATCCCGAAAACATAGCCTTCCGATGATCTGCTAGGTTTACGCCGTCACACGGATAGAGACCATCGTATGCCCTGGAACACGCTAGAAATTCCGCTGGAGTGCAGCTGGCAGTGCACGCTGCATGCCGCCAGCCAGTGTCACAGCATGGAGCGAGAGCTGCGCAGCAGCCTGTTTTGGGATCGAGATAGCAGCCGCTCGCGAGGCTGGTCGTCGTTCATGAGGGATGACAGGCGGGACGAAGAAGAAGACGCGCGCAGGCAGCTTGAACAGGACCGGCAAGACTTCGACCGGTATTTCCGGTCACGCTGGGATCTGCGAACGATCACGGGCGGTCAGGCTCTACGCGAAATCCAGACCTATGTCAGGGATGCGCTGGGTCTCCCGCACTGGAACCTGCCGACCGACAACGCGAGTATCGAGCGCGTTCTCAGGCAGGCGGTGAAAGATGGGCGGCTCGTCCCGGTGGTCCACCGTGACCGGCGTTCCGCGCTGGGGCATGTGTACAGCCCCACCCCTGCACCGCTGCGCTGGCCGTCATCCGGGGGTAGAGGTGGAACCTACTGGAGCCGCTCACCCAATCTGTTCCCGCCCGGCATCACCTCATTCAACGGCGAGCCGGTCCTGTCAGGCCCGTACGATCCGACCACGTGGGAATCGCGACTGGTCGCCGCGCGCGCTGCGATGGGCGGCAGTAGCAGCGGCGGCGCCCTGCTTGGGGTAGTCGAGGCCGTGGCCGGTGCACTTGTCGGCGGCAACGCGGACATGGGCGAAGGTGACGGTGTGGCCGAGGGGTTCGCTGAATCGGCCGAGGGTACATCGACGCCGTTCAGCGGTGCGCATCCGTTCGAGTACGGCGACGACGCTGTGTCCGGTGATTCCTTCGATCTTGCGGGCAACCTGACGCCTAACAAGGGCGCGGCCGGCAGCTGGTACACGAACCCCGGCAGCGGCCAAATGCGGATGTACGGGCAAGACGGTTTTCCAGTCGTTGATTTTGATTTCGACCACGACCACGGGCAAGGCATCCCGCATGCCCACAACTGGGAGGACGCGGGCGGCCCCTTTCCCATTCGTGGGCCGGGGGTGCGGGTTTCGCCGCTACCCTAAAAACTGCCCCAGTCGACCATCCTGCAAGCGATCACACCCTTTCCTACCTTTGCCACTCATGAAAACCAGACATAGCTATCACGACGCCGAGCTGGTCGGCTGCGCATACTCGCGCACGGATTCCTCTCTGCTGCTCAGTTTCGAATGCGCAGACGGCGCTGTCCCGAAACTATTGTTCTCCGGAGTCTCGGCCGTACGTATCAACGATTTCTGCCAGCAGAATGTAGTGTCGCGCCTGCTCATTTCGCCGTCGCATGCGTTCGCGCCCGATGAGATTCGCGCCTATGTAAATTGGGCAAACAGCCAGCACGACTATCGCGCAGCGATGACGGACGAGAAGGCGCAGACAATCGATGCAGCCATTGCTGCAAAGAAGTCCATCCTGTTCGTACTGGAGCCGTCCGTCGGTGCGGAAGTCGTCGCGGTGTGCCACGGGATTCAGGAGATTGATTGACCTCCCTCGCGTCGCGAGAGGGCGGCGCTGCTTCGAACCGGGGAAATCCCGCTTCTAAAGATCAAGCGCGCCACCGGCCGGGTCCGAAACCGCTTCGATGCCGTCACACATTGACCGATACGAAGGAGTAGCCAATGTCTCTGCTGAAAAGCCGCATTACCGCGACCGACAGGAAGCTCGACGAACTGAAGCAGGCCCGCAAGGTCGCTGACAAAGTGCGCCGTCAGGCGCACAAGCAGACGAAGGCCGACCGCGAGCGCAAGGTGCAGCTCGTCGGCGAAGCCGTTCTCAGGCGTGTGGACCGCGGCGAGTGGGATGAGGCGGAGTTTCGCCGGATGATGGACGATGCGCTATCCCGGCCTGCTGACCGGGCGCTGTTCGATCTGGATTGAGTGAGACACGGCGAGGCATGGCGGCAGCGCGTCGCTGTGCGCCGTATGATGTAAGCGACACCGTTGCGTCAGAGGCAAACCGTCATGAATCGGGATAGGCTAGCGACGGCTCGGCGCGAGGCCGTAAGACGCATTGCGTATCGCCTTGCCGACAGCGGCAACTATGCAGACTGTCAGGCGGTTGAAAAAACGCTTCGCGCCCGTTATGACGTGCTTGATTCCCGCCAGCTGCTGCGCGTCCACGGCTTCCGGTAGTCGGGTACCGACTTATCGGATGGATTCACGCTTGCCGCCGGCATTTCAACCGGCGGCGCTCTCGTATCATCGATGTTTAGCTCAATGCCCCGGCCGTTCGCCCACTGCGACCGGCGCATGCTTCGTCTGTCGGCTCAACATCAGCGTCACGACCGCCGACACCGCCAACGTCGCCCCGACCACGTAAAGCCCCGCCGTATAGCCGCCCGTTACTTGCTTGAGCCAGCCGATCGCAAACGGCCCGACGAAGCCGCCGAGATTGCCGATCGAGTTGATCATGGCAATGCCTGCCGCCGCCCCGGCGCCCGACAGGAACATGCTCGGCATCGCCCACAGCGGCGCCTTCGCGGCACTGATTCCGACGTTCACGACGACGAGCGCAAGCACGATCATCAACGCAGTAGTCGCATTACCGGCGAACACGAAGCCGACGCACGCAAGCGCGCACGGAATCACGACATGCCACGTCCGTTCGTCGGTGCTATCCGAGTGCTTCGCCCATAGCACCATCGCGATCACCGCAAGCACGCTCGGCACACCGGCCAGCAGCCCGGTTTCGAATGTGCCGAAACCGTATTGGCGGATGATCAGCGGCGCCCACAGGCCGAGCGTATAAAGTCCCGCCGAGGTGCCGAAATAGATCAGCGCGAGCGCGAGCACGCGCGGATCGCGCAACGCGCTGAGCGCGCCGGCCGTGTGGCCCGCGTGCGCGTGCCGGGCGTCGGCTTCGAGCTTCAGCCTCGCGATCAGCCAGTCGCGTTCTTCGGGCTGCAACCATTCGGCTTGCGCGGGTTTGTCGGTCAGATACTTGAGCACGAAGAAGCCGAGGATGATCGCGGGCAAGGCTTCCAGTATGTAGAGCAATTGCCAGTCGGCAAGTCCGGCAATGGGTGGCAGCTTCATGATCGCGCCGGAAATCGGCGAGCCGATCGCAGTCGAGATCGGCGCGGCGGCCATGAACCATGCCGCCGCGACCGCACGCTGCCGCGCCGGAAACCACAGGCTCAGGTACAGGATGATGCCGGGAAAGAAGCCCGCTTCCGCGACGCCGAGAATGAAGCGCAGCGCGTAGAAACTGGTCGGCCCGACGACGAACGCCGACGCGAGCGACACGAGCCCCCACGACACCATCACGCGAGCGATCCAGAGCCGCGCGCCGACCTTGTGCAGAATCAGGTTCGACGGCACTTCGAACAGAAAATAGCCGATGAAAAAGAGCCCGCCGCCGAGGCCGAACGCGGTCGGCGAAAGACCGATCGCCTTGTTCATCGACAACGCGGCAAAACCCACATTCACGCGATCGAGAAAGCTCACGAAGTACAACAGCATGACGAACGGGATGATCCGCAGCATCAGCTTGCGGGACACCCGGCTTTCGAGTTCCGAAGTCATTGTCTCCTCCTGCGGCGCGCGGCTGTTGACCGCGCGCGAGCCTCGCGCCGGCCGACGTTGGGCCGAGCTAATCGAGTCAAGGTAGTGTGCCGGCCACTCGTGGCCGGGGCGTAGCCCGCGCGCCTGATTTGCGCGCGGTTCCGCTCAGTCCGGTTCAGTTCGCGCGAAGCCGGCGCTCAAGCCGCGTTCGCCGCGGGCGTCGCCGCCTGCTCGATGAACGCGCACACGGCCGCCGTCACCTGCGCGGTCGTGGCCGTGCCGCCGAGGTCGCGTGTATGCAACGCTTTGTTCGCGGTGACCGCCTCGACGGCCTGCATTACGCGCCTGGCCGCGTCGAATTCGCCGAGGTGTTCGAGCAGCATCACGACCGACCAGAACGTGCCGACCGGATTCGCGAGCCCCTTGCCCATGATGTCGAACGCGGAGCCGTGGATCGGCTCGAACATCGACGGATAGCGGCGCTCCGGATCGATGTTGCCGGTCGGCGCGATGCCGAGGCTGCCGGCGAGCGCGGCCGCGAGGTCGCTGAGAATATCGGCGTGCAGATTGGTGGCGACGATCGTGTCGAGCGTCGCGGGACGATTCACCATGCGCGCGGTCGCCGCGTCGACGAGTTCCTTGTCCCACGTGACGTCCGGAAACTCCTTCGAGATTTCGAGCGCGATCTCGTCCCACATCACCATCGCGTGACGCTGCGCGTTGCTCTTCGTGATCACGGTCAACAGCTTGCGCGGACGCGACTGCGCGAGGCGGAACGCGAAGCGCATGATGCGCTCGACGCCGGCGCGCGTCAGAATCGACACGTCGGTCGCGGCTTCGATCGGATGGCCCTGATGCACGCGGCCGCCGACGCCCGAATATTCACCCTCCGAATTTTCGCGGACGATCACCCAGTTCAGATCCTCGGGCTTGCAGTACTTCAGCGGTGCGTCGATGCCGGGCAGGATGCGCGTCGGGCGCACGTTCGCGTATTGGTCGAAGCCCTGGCAGATCTTCAGTCGCAGACCCCACAGCGTGATGTGATCGGGAATGTCCTTGTCGCCCGCCGAGCCGAACAGGATCGCATCTTTGTTGCGGATCGCGTCGAGCCCGTTGGCCGGCATCATCACGCCGTGCTGGCGGTAGTGATCGCCGCCCCAGTCGAAGTTCTCGAACTCGAACATGAAGGCGCGCGTGGTCTTCGCGAGCGCCTCGAGCACCTGCGCGCCGGCCGGCACGACCTCCTTGCCGATGCCGTCGCCGGGGATGGTTGCGATGCGATAGGTCTTCATGTCTCCGTCCTGTGTTTGGTGAATGGCGTGAGTGGACTCTAGCGCGATCCCACGGGTAAAAACCGGTGCTAAACTCAAAGCATCTTTAACTTGCATTCACAAATGCGAAGGCGCGGAAAAGACGATGCGCGACACCGTCCAGCCAGCCGATCTGGGCTTTTTCTCGACGCTCGCCGCGAGCGGCAGCCTCAGCGCGGCCGCGCGCGAACTGGGGCTGACCGCGGCAGCCGTCAGCAAGCGCCTCACCCAGATGGAGCAGCGCGCGGGCGTCGCGCTCGTGAACCGCACGACGCGCCGCATGATGCTGACGCCCGAAGGCGAGTTATACCTCGACCGCGCGCGGCGGATTCTCGACGAGATCGACGAACTGGCCGAACTGCTCGGCTCGGCGAAGAAGACACCGAAGGGTTTGCTGCGCGTGAACGCGACGCTCGGCTTCGGGCGCAGCCATATCGGGCCGGCGATCTCGCGCTTCGTCGCGCGGTATCCGCAGGTGTCGGTTCAACTACAGTTGTCGGTCACGCCCCCGCCGCTTACCGACGACAGCTTCGACGTCTGCATCCGCTTCGGCGAGCCGCCCGATACGCGCGTGGTCGCGCGCCGGCTTGCGCCGAACCGGCGTCTGCTGTGCGCGGCGCCGTCGTATCTCGCGGCGCACGGCATGCCGCTCACGGCGCACGATCTGACGCGCCACAACTGCATCGGCATTCGTCAGGGCGACGAAGCGTACGGCGTGTGGCGGTTGACCTCGGGACGCGGCGCCGCGCGCAAGACCGAGGCGGTGCGGATCAAGGGCACGCTGACCACCAACGACGGCGAGATCGCCGTCAAATGGGCGCTCGAAGGACACGGCATCCTGATGCGCGCGGAATGGGACATCCGGCAGTATCTGGCGGAGGGTTCGCTCGTCCAGTTGCTGCCCGATCACGACACACCGAATGCGGATATCTTCGCGGTGTATTCGCCGCGGCATCAGATGTCGAATCGTATTCGCGCGTTTGTCGAGTTCATTGCGCGGGAGTTGGGGGGTGAGGTGGGGGCGGGGGCGTAGTGCTGCACAGCGATCGTGCGCACCCGTGATGTCATCAAAGAGCGAGCGGCACATCGGCCCAATTTTGCCTCGCTTTCCGAGTCGTTTGATTGAGCATGGTTCCGTCTTCGCCGGAGCTGACGGTGTCACGAACGTTACCTCGAGTCACCTGTCTTCTCGCTTCCGTCGTCACCCCGGAGTGAACGCCTTTTCGATCACGGGCGTCGAGATGACCGCACAACACGAACAGGTTCGCCGCTCTTTTGCCGGGGTCAAGCAGGAGTACATCGTTCAAAATGCCAGAGGCGGCAGCAACGGCGTAGTTACTGGAATCTTCGACATCAGGGCCAACCGACCTGTGTCCCGATGACAGTGTCAGCCAGATCTTTTCAAGGCACATCACTGACTATCGAATAAAACCCCCTGATATCGTAAAGTTGAGGAAATAGAGACCGCCTCCCTCCCATTAGTCACCAAGGCCGGACCTGACCAAACCGGGTAACGATGCCGAGACCAGACCCCGCGCTGTACCGCAGCCCGACAACCCCGATGACGCGGCGGCGCAGGCGTCTTCTGATCGTCGGCGCGATCGTGCTCATCGCCGCATTCGGCTGGATGCTCGCGCTCGTGCTCGAGCCCGCGTTCCAGCGCACGATCGTCATCACCTCCGGGGCGGACGGTGGCATCTATCGCGGCTTTGCCGATCGCTACGCGCCGCTGCTCAAGCGTGAAGGCATCAAGCTCGACATCCGTAGCTCGTCGGGCTCGGTCGAAAACTACCAGCGGCTCGCGGACCCGGACAGCGCCTATCAGGTCGGCTTCATTCAGTCGGGCACGACCAGTCCGAAGGACACCGACAATCTGCAAACCATCGCCGCCGTGTCGTACGAACCGATCTGGGTGTTCTATCGCGGCGATGCGACGATCGACCGGCTGTCGCAGCTGCGCGGCAAGCGCATTTCGATGGGCGTGCCAGGCAGCGGGTTGCTCAACGTCTCGCAGATGCTGCTCGGCTATAGCGGCGTCACGAGTCAGAACTCGACGCTGCTGCAGATGGACGCGAACGCCTCATACCAGGGGCTCGAAAGCGGTCAGGTCGACGCGGCGTTCTTCATTGGCCGGCCCGACGCCGACATGCAGCACACGCTGCTCACCAGCAACCTGAAGCTGATGAGCTTCGCGCAGGCCGATGCACTGGCGCAAAAGTTCCCGTCGCTGTCGAAGATCACCTTGCCGCGTGCCTCGACGAGCGTCGCCGACGATCTGCCGCGCAGCGACATCACGCTGCTCGCGGCGACGGCGCTGCTCGTATCGAAGGACACGCTGCATCCGGCGCTCGTCTATCTGCTGCTCGACGCGGCGCGCACGGTGCACGGCGGCGAGGACTACTTCACGCCGCTCGGCACGTTCCCCAATCTGAACACCGAAGAATTCCCGATCTCCGACGAAAGCGTGCGGTACTTCAAATCGGGCCGGCCGTTTCTGTATCGCTACCTGCCGTTCTGGCTCGCGAGTCTGATCGAACGTCGGCTGCTGATTCTGGTGCCGTTCCTCGCGCTGCTGATCGGCCTCGCGCAGGCGCTGCCGCGCATGCTCGAAACGCGTATGAAGAAACGCCTGTTCGTGTGGTACCGCGCGATCAAGGCGCTCGAGGACGAAGTGTGGAAGAACGCCGAGCCGTCTCGCGCGCAGATCGCGCAATGGAGTGAGGAGATCGAAAGCATCGACGCGAACGCTAGCCAGATCCGAATTCCGTACCGCTACTTTCAGGATGTTTACGCGCTGAAACAGGCGATCGGCGTCGTGCGCGACCGGATCGCGCATGTAGCGCAGAAAGTGCAGAGGTAGAGACGGCGGTCGCTTAGCCCTGTGCGTTCCGCGGGTATTCACCACCGCGCGACCCGTTGTTTTTCCGCACGGTCTCACCACATGGTCGCTTGCCGCAGCGCAAGAAAAAAATCTCTGTGAAATCAGTCGAACGATAGATCGATTCAATTGGCGCGCTCGCGATTCGCATCCTGTAATGGACTCCTGCCGTCCGCGTACCGTCCATCCAGCCTGCCGTCCTGCCCGGAGTGAGCCCATGTCCCAGCCTGAGCCGAATGTAGAGGAAGTGGTCAGAAGCATCGCCGAGGAAACCGACACGCCGACGGAAACGGTGTCGCGCATGTACGCCGATACGCTCGCCGAATTCCGGAACGAGGCGCGCGTGTTCGACTACGTGCCGCTGTTCGCCGCGAAGAAGGTCCGCAACGAGTTGCGTCACAAGCAACATCGCGGGCACTGACTCGCGGCATGCGGTGATGCATCGGCTCACCGCACTGCCGCACGCGTCGTGGCTCCAGATTTTGCGAGCATGGTGGAGCTAACAATCGCGTCGCAAATTTTTTATGCTGGCGGTTCCACAGCTTTCCAAAGGAGCCGTCCACATGTCCGCCCCGCTGCAGATTCGCGCCGTCACCCGTGACGATTTCGATGCATGGTTGCCGCTATGGGACGCCTACAACGCGTTTTATGGCCGCTCGGGCGAGACCGCGTTGCCGCGCGAGATCACGCAAATCACGTGGAATCGCTTTTTCGACGGCTACGAGCCGATGCATGCATTCGTCGCGGAATGCGCCGGGCAATTGCAGGGCATCGTGCATTTTCTCTATCACCGTCATACGACGATGGCGGGGCCGATCTGCTATCTGCAGGACCTGTACACGCTCGATAGCGAGCGCGGCAAGGGTGTCGGCCGTGCGCTGATCGAGGCCGTCTATGCGCGCGCAAGAGCCGACGGTGCGCAACGCGTCTACTGGCAGACGCACGAGACGAATCACACCGCGATGCAGCTCTATGACAAGGTCGCGGATAAGTCCGGCTTCGTGGTATATCGCAAAGCGCTCTAACGCACAGCGCTTCTCATCAGAGATGCCTATCAACGGCGAAAGGCGCAGCACCGTTATGCGACGCAAAAACGTCATCCGATCGACGCACGGCACTGGCTACTATTGGCCGTCGACGCCACGCATCACAGCTGGCGCGCGAAGCGTCGGCTGCCGTAAAGCCGCGAGGCCTGCCGACCTCGGCGGACCCGTAACCGGTGTCGCGCGCGCCGCTTCGAGCGGCGCCGATGCGACCGTCACGTCTCCTTCGGAACTCACCGATGACCGACCACGATCCTCACCTGCCACCGAAACTGGACAACCCCGATTCAATCGATAACACCAACGACGCCCCCGACGATCCCGAACGCCGGCGCGTCCTGACCGGTCTCGCGGCGGTCGGCCTCGGCCTTGCGCTGACCGGCTGCAAAACAGGCGAGGGACTCGCGGGCAACGGGCCGCCGCGCAGCGCCGCCGACTTGCGGCTCGACGCTGCGCTGCACGATCAGGTGAAGAACATCGTGGTGATCTACGCGGAGAATCGCAGCTTCGCGAACCTGTACGGCAACTACCCGGGCGTGCAGCATCCGCTCGACGCGGTCACCGCCGAGCAATACCTCCAGCTCGACCGCGATGGCAAGACGCCGCTGCCGCGGCTGCCGGCGATCTGGGGCGGGCTCGTGCCGCAGGCGCAGGAAGTGGACGGCAAGCGCTACATGATCGGCGAAAACGATCTCGATCATCTGCACAACCGGCCGTTCCGCATCGTCGATGCGCACGGCGCGCCGCTGCCGACCGGCGTGATCACGCGCGACCTCATCCATCGCTTCTATCAGAACCAGATGCAGATCAACGCAGGGCGCAACAACCAGTTCGCCGCGTGGGGCGATTCCGGCGGCCTTGTGATGGGGCACTACCGCAATTCCGCCGACACGCTGCGTCTGTGGAATCTCGCGCAGCAGTACACCCTGTGCGACAACTTCTTCATGGCCGCCTTCGGCGGCTCGTGGCTGAACCATATCTTCCTGATCTCGGCGCAGGCGCCCTACTATCCGGACATCCACAACAGTCCGGCGCAGAAGATGGTGTCGGTCGTGGAAGGCGACGATCCGACCGGCACCCGTTTGAAGCTCGCGCCCAATTCGCCCGCGTCGGCGCTCGACGGTCCACCGAAGTTCGTCAATGACGGCGCCTTCACCGCCGACGGCTACGCAGTCAACACGATGGCGCCGCCGTATCAGCCGAGCAGCGTGCGTCCGGCCGAAGGCGGCGACCCGGCTTTCGCGGATCCGTCGAACCCGCGGGTGATGCCGCCGCAGAATTACGCGACGATCGGCGACCGGCTGACCGGCAAGGGCATCGACTGGGCGTGGTACAGCGGCGCGTGGCAATTCGCGCTCGATCATCGCGATACCGGGTCGATGCCCGACTTCCAGTACCACCATCAGCCGTTTAACTACTTCGCCAATTACGCGCCGGGCACCGCCGCGCGCCGCCGCTATCTGCGCGACGGCGGCATGGGCAACGACGCGTCCACCAATCGCCTGATTGCCGACATCGACGCGGGACGTTTGCCGACCGTGACGTTCTATAAACCGCAGGGCGACCTGAACATGCACGCTGGCTATGCGGACGTCGCCTCGGGCGACCGTCACATCGCGACGCTGATCGAGCACATCCAGCGCGGCCCGCAATGGCAGAACACGGTCGTGATCGTCACCGTCGACGAGAACGGCGGTTGGTGGGACCACGTCGCGCCGCCGATCGGCGATCGCTGGGGGCCGGGTTCGCGCGTTCCCGCGCTCGTGATCTCGCCGCTGGCGAAGAAGGGTTATGTCGATCACACGGTGTACGACACGAATTCGATTCTGCGTTTCATTAGCCGTGTGCATGGACTCGCGCCGCTCGATGGCGTGGTCGCCCGCGACAACGCTTTCGCAAGCAACGGACTCGCGCCGCTCGGCGATTTGACCGCTTCGCTCGATCTCGCTTGAGCGCCTCCCGGCTGCGTTGATTTGCCGCGGCTCGCGGTCTGCATGTGGTCGTTACTGCATGCATATCGCGTACGCCGCGGCGCAGTAAGGATTCACCGTACCTCGCCACACCTTTTGGCGACTTGATTTTCCATTCGCACGTCATGCCTTTGTCTTGCATAAAGCGCCGCGCCGCCTAGACTGATAAAGCGCTTCGCAATTTATGAACGGAACTGATATGCGACTGACCATCCTGATTAACGGTTCCGATCCCACCGTAAGCCATGATTACGCTGTGCTCTGGCTCGATACCGATGAACATCGGTGGTCCAGAGAAGCGCATCAAGGGATCGACCTGCCCCCATGGGGCGAACTGCGCGACGAAAACGGCGTGACCACGCTGTGCGCACCGAGCGCCGACGCGCCGCTCTGTACGTTGCGCGGTCTGCACGTCGACCGCAAAGAGCGAGTGAGCGCCGCGCAAGGCGCCGCTGCATGGACCGCGCTGCAAACACGCAAGGCGACTAGCGGCTTCTGGCGTTTGCAGGCGGTGGATCGTCAAAAAGTGCGCGCTGAAAACAGCGTGTTCGGTAATTAAGTTCTGGCGCGATTCGTCGCGCTTCTCTTTTCCGGTCGAAACTTCCGGCTCAGTGCGCGAGCCCTGTTCGGACGCGTAAATCTGTTCGTGCGCAATCGAACATAACGTGCCGCGATAGCGCACGCCTTAAGACCTTCTTAAGATTGCGTGCGTAGATTCGGAAGTCCACGCATTCGGGTCGCTGCAAAGCGGCCCATTTTTTTGTCCGGCGCACGCCGCCTCTGCCGTTTCAAGTTCCCTTCCTTCGATTCGCATTTCGCAGCCGCTCGATGCGGGCCACGACGCTATACTTGCGTCCCCGTTCATCGAACCACCGACACATGAAGAAGTGGCTTGCCTGTCTGTTACTCGCCGTCGCCGCTCATGCGAGCGCGGCGCCTGCCTGCGCCGGATTCACGCCGAATGCGCAATGGCCCGTCCTCACCAACCAGAAGATGGCGCCAAAAACGCGCCTGCTTTGTTATAGCGATTTCGCGGTGCTGCATTCGGGTATCACGCACGGTCCGCTGTGGTCTGCCGAGCATCTGACGCGTGAGCACATCGAAGAAGCGAAGGACATGGTGCGCACCAACAAGTTCTTCGAAGACGCGCGTCTTCCCGAAGGCGAAGGCGCGACACTCGCCGACTACAAACGCAGCGGCTTCGATCGCGGTCATATGAGTCCGGCGGGTAATCGGTGGAACGACGAGGCGATGGCGCAATCGTTCTCGCTCGCGAACATCGTGCCGCAAAATCGACAGAACAACCAACGATTGTGGGCACGCATCGAAACAGCCGTGCGCAAGATCGCACTCGCCTACGACGACACGTACGTCGTCACCGGACCGCTGTTCACCGGCCAGCAATTGCAGACGATCGGACCGACGCGCGTGTTCGTGCCCACCCAGTTGTACAAGGTCGTCTACGTGCCGTCGCGTCAACTGGCTTTCGCAGTCGTGGTTGATAATGTAGCGACCAACCGCTACGACATCCGCACGATTCACGAACTCGAAGCAATGTCGGGCATCCGCTTTCCGGGCATTCCGGACAACCTCAAGGACCAGCGGCCAGGAGGACTGAAAGGTGTTTAAGCCCTATTCGAACGATGACGACGTATTCAACATTCAAGGCGATGCGCTCACGCTCAGCAATGGCACGACGCGTGTCGTGCTGAACGGCACGCTCGAATTGACGCGCGATCAACGCGGACTGAAGGCGGCGCTCGCGCTGAAGGAAGCGCTCGATGCGATCGTCGCGAGACTGCAGGCGCAGAAGGATTTACCGGCAAAGGTGCAGGACGAGCCGGATGCCAAACCGGGTACCGTGCAGAACCCGTTTCAATAACGGATTGGGCGGCGTTGCATTTGCGCAACCTCGCAGATCGCAAGTTTTACTCATGTCGGTCACGCAAACCTTTGCGTGACCGCCAGTTTTCTAATCTCGCGCCAATAGAGCGGATCGCCTCCTCTCTGTCACATAATGTACATAGAGAAACCTTAGCGTGCGAGGTTTCCTCATACATCGACTGGCGTCGCCATGCATGCTGCGTTCTCGAGATTTCGCCGTTCTTCCGCACAGGGTAATCCGCGCACTGCCGGAGACTTGTGCCAGAAAGTTCCATCCGTAGACGTTGAAGATCCCAACTCCGTGGTCATGGAGATCTTCTCGGCGCGCCGCGACATGCAGAGTCTCGCTGTCATCGATGACCAGCGTCCCATCGGCCTGATCAACCGCGATATCTTCATGTCGCAAATGAGCAAGCCGTTCCATCGAGAGCTTTACGACAAGAAGAGTTGCATCGCGTTCATGGACAAGGAACCGCTCATCGTCGACGCCGACGTGAGCATCGAAGCGCTGACGTTCAGGACCGTCGAGGCCGGAGAAAAAGCGCTGGTCGATGGTTTCATCGTGACGCGTGACGGACTCTTCTCGGGTCTCGGCAGTGGTCTGCAGCTTATCAGTGCGGTCGCGGAAATGCAGGCGGAGAAGAACCGCCAGATCATGCAGAGTATCGAGTACGCCAGCGTGATACAGCGCGCCATGTTGCGTGCTTCCAGCGAGACCCTGTCGATGAAGCTGCGCGACGCGGCGATGGTCTGGGAACCTCGCGACGTCGTCGGCGGCGACTTCTATCATTTCGCGGCCTTTCCAAGCGGCTGGTTTGGCGCTGTTGCCGATTGCACCGGACATGGCGTGCCGGGCGCCTTCATGACCTTGCTTGCTTCGGCGTCACTGTCGAAGGCGCTCGAACAGATCGGTCCGCGCGACCCCGCCGCGCTACTGGCGGCCGTCAATCGAAACGTCAAGGGCTTGCTTGGGCAAGTGAACAGTGCCGACGAAGGAACCCAATCCAACGACGGTCTGGATACCGCATTCTTCTGGTTCGACGCCACGGAGAGCATGCTGCATTTTGCCGGCGCGAGGATCGCTCTGCACATCCTGTCGCCCGATGCCGCGGAGTTCGAAACGATCTGCGCTGACCGCATGGGTGTCGGTTATGTGGACAGTCGCGCCGACTATGCGTGGACCTTGCGATCGAATCCGGTCACGGCGGGTAGCCTGCTGTTCATCTATACCGACGGCCTCGCCGATCAGATCGGCGGCCCGCGCAACATTTCTTTCGGCCGGCGCCGTGCGCTCGACCTGATACTCGAAAACCGCGCCGAAACCCCGGCGACGATTTGCGAGCGCGTCCGGCTCGCGCTCGCGGAGTGGCAAGGCAAGCAACCGCGCCGTGATGACGTCACGCTTTTCTGTGCCCGCATTTAACGAATTCCCAGAATGTCCCAACTACTAGAACAAGACAGCGCCTTTTTCGAACTCGCGCAGCGGCGCAACGTGCTCTTCTATCACAAGGGCTACTTCTCCCATAACATCGTCGCGTCGATGGGCGAAGTCGTGAAACTGCAGCTCGAAGTCGCCGGCGTCAGCGGTCCTACTCGCCGCAAACTCTTCTCGTCCTTTATCGAACTGGCACAGAACATCGTTCATTACTCGTCGAACGCGCTGGAGCCCGGTGGCGAACGGGCAGGCGAGATACGCGAGGGCGCGGTCTGCATCTCCAGGCACGGCGAACATCACGTAATGTTGTGCGTCAATCCCATCGCGACCGCCGAAGTCGAGGACCTGCGAAGCAGGTTGGAGCCTCTGCGCAACATGTCACTCGAAGAAATCAAGCAAGCGTACAAGGTTTCATTGCGCACCGATGCTCCGAAAGACAGCAAGGGCGCCGGGCTCGGTTTCCTGACGATGGCGCGCGATGCGAGCGCGCCGCTTGAATTCGCTTTTCATCCGCGTGCCGACGAACCGGGCACCACGCTGTTTTGCCTCATGGCCATCATCTGAGCAGGAAGGCACACGAACAATGGAAAACCTACACATCCCCGCGACGACGACGTCGCCCGAAGTCGATTTTCGCTTCGACCAACACGCGTTGTCGATCAGGGGAGAGTCCTACCCCGAAAACGCAGCCGCCTTTTACGCGCCGATCATCGAGCAGATGCGCAAATACCTCGCCGCGAACGCCGGGGCCGAGATCACTATCGACGTCGCGCTGACGTACTTCAATAGCTCGAGTACCAAAATGCTGTTCAGCATCTTCGACGCGCTCGATCAGGCGGCGGAATCGGGAACCCGCGTGTCGATGAACTGGTATCGCGACGAGGAAGACGAGACCATTGCCGAATTCGGCGAAGAACTGAAAGCCGATTTCCGCGCGATCGAGTTCACCGATCGTCCCATTGCGCAGCAGGGAAAGTAAAGTGCGTTCGACCTCTTCCCTTGACGTGTCCTCGGGCGGCGCACCCGATCTGTTCCAGAACGAGAGCACCGCGCTGGCAAAGGCTCGGGCCATGCATTCGATCATCGATGCGGACCCCGCGCAGTATCGCCAGTCGTTGGGCGAACTCATCGAGCACTTCCAGCGCCTGATGCGCGAGACACGGCGCCTGATCGGCCGCAGCGACCGGGCTGAACGCGAGATGCAGGTGCTGGCCCAGCAGTTGGCGTATCGCGCATCGCACGACGCGTTGACGGGCGTACTGAACCGCAGCGCCGTGATCGAACGGACCACCAAGATCTTGCGCATCAGTAGCGCGGTGATGATCATCCTCGACATCGACGAATTCAAGCGGATCAACGACGACTACGGCCACCCCACCGGAGACGCGGTCATTTCGGGGGTCGTCGATTGTCTGCGCAGAATCGTCGGGGAACAAGGCTTCATCGGCCGAGTGGGCGGTGAGGAGTTCACCGTGCTGCTGCCCGGTCATGAACCGGCCAGCGGTGCCATTCTTGCCGAGCGCATGCGAGAAGCCATCAGTGACTCGCTGGTCGTTCCATCCGTCGAGCGCCGCATCACGGCCAGCTTTGGCGTCAGCATCAACGAGGTTGGAACCTGTTTCGACACCGCATATGGCCTCGCCGATGCGGCTCTGTACCGCGCCAAGCGAAGCGGGCGCAACCGCGTGGAATTTGCCGATCGATAGGTGGATAAGCAGACCCATAGCGCGCCGTTACAGGCAGATCCGGAGCCCTAAGGCAAGTCATGCAGCCACCTAAACATTCACTATCCGGGCGGGTCGGTGTTCGCCCGCGCCGGGTTGACGGAAAGGGAAGGGCCTTGGGACAGGAAGCAACGCGCAAAGCCGGTACTGTCATAGCCGTACTTGCCATTCTCGCTGTCATTGCGACGAGTACCTTCCTCGCAATCCGCCAGAGCAGCGAGCAGGACAGTTCGCTTCGGACGATCCAGGCTTCCGGGCGGCTGCGCCACGACCTCGACCAGGTTCAGCAAGTCATGCTCGATGAGCATGCGACGCTCTACACCTCGATCGCAACGGTGCCGCTCTACAAACGCGCCGCTTATAGCTTTCCGATGCTGGAACTGCTCGCGTTGACGCGCGACGCGCGCGAGAGCTGCAGCGAGAATCACGAATGCATATCGAGGCTGTCGGATCTGGACGACATGATCGGCAGACTTAGCGAGCTGAGCTTTGGTCTTGCGCGCAAGATCGCGGAACAACCCGGCAGCGTGGCAGTGGGCGACCCCAGACTCGAACAAATCGACGCCTATTTCTATAGCGTTCTCGAGCGGGTCGTCGACGTACGACTCGCGGCCGACGCCAAGGTCGCTTTAGTCGTCAGCCAATCCTCGTTGGATGGGAAGTGGTTTACGCGCATGCTGTTGAGCTGCGGCGTCGCTTCGGCCTTGTTGCTGCTTTCGCTGATTCACTGGAACGGGCGCATCGGAGCGCATCTTCGTCGTTCGCTCACAAGACTCGAGCATCAAGCCAGATACGACGCACTGACCGATCTGCCGAACCGGGTGCTGCTCGGCGAACATCTTTCAGAGTCGCTCGTACGCGCGGCAGCGACAGGTCAGAACGTTTCCGTCCTGTTCCTCGATCTCGATCGTTTCAAGGACGTCAACGATTCGCTCGGACACCGCATTGGCGATTTGTTGCTACAGGCCGTGGCGCGAAGGCTTCAGCGTCTGCTGCGCGCGACGGATTTCGTCGCGCGTTACGGGGGGGATGAATTCGTCATCGTCGCGGAACGGGCCGACGCGAAGCAACTCACCGAAATGCTGGACACGCTGATTCACGAGATGAGCGAGCCGTATCGCATCGGCGAGCACGAGCTTTATCTCGAAGCAAGCATCGGCGTCAGTACTTTTCCACAAGACGGCGCCCAGCCGGAACTGCTCACGCGAAATGCCGATGCCGCGTTGTACGTGGCGAAATCGCGCGGGAGAAACGGCTATCAATTCTACGAACCGGAGCTGAGCCGGGCGGCCGCCGAGAAGTTGCGGCTCACGACGCGACTGCGGCGCGCCGCGAAAGCCAATGAGTTGTATCTGGCGTATCAGCCGCAAATCGACATGAAAACCGGATGCATCGTCGGTGCCGAGGCACTTTTGCGGTGGCACGACGACGAACTCGGTGAAGTCTCGCCGGCCGTCTTCATCCCGCTTGCCGAAGAAACCGGTCTGATCCAGAGCATCGGCACGTGGGTATTGCGGCAAGCGTGTCTGCAGGCGAGCGCATGGGTACGCTCGGGGCTTCCGCCCGTGCGCATATCGGTCAATGTTTCGCCACTTCAACTCGAACGCGCGGACCTTCCAGGCGTAGTGCACTCGGCACTCGACGATGCCCATTGGCCCGCCGAACTGCTGGAGCTCGAAGTCACCGAGGGCACGTTGATGCGCAACGCTGAAGAAGCGCAACGGGCTTTTGCCGAACTGCGCGAACTCGGTGTGTCCATCGCTATCGACGACTTCGGCACGGGTTATTCGAGCCTCAGCTATCTGAAACGCTTTAGCGTCGACCGCATCAAGATCGATCGCGCCTTCGTTTGCGAAATCGGCAGAGACAAGGAACTCGAAGCTCTGTCGCTTGCCATCATCGCGATTGCTGAAACGCTGAGCTTCGATGTCGTCGCTGAAGGGGTCGAGCTCGAGGTCCAGCGCGAGTTTCTGGTCCGTCACGGATGCACGGTGGCCCAGGGGTTCCTGTTTAGCCCAGCGGTCTCGCCGGAAGCTTTAGCGCAATTGCTCGGCAAGACCGCGGTCGCGTCTTCATTGAGCCTGGCGCCTTTGCGGGGATTCGCATTGTGAGTCGCAACATGTATCCGCGCTGACGCACTACTTACGTTTTGTCACCAGCGCAGCGTCAACTCCTGTATTCCGCCCTACGTTAAACCGGCAGCGCTGAAATGATTCAGCCGCGACAAACGAATCCACCGATTCAATCAGGAGTCACATCATGAAGACGCTTTTCGCCGCTGTTGCTTCCGCACTGCTCGTGTCGAGCGCATTTGCTCAAACGGCCGCACCGTCTGCCGCACAACCCGCGCAAACCACGCAGCTGCCGACCGCCGGCCAGGCGAATCTGAAGGCGAGCACCGCGGTACAAGCCGGCGCGACGGACGACAGCGCGACCGCAACGAAAGCGCCCGCCGAAGGCGCTACGCAAAAGCACGTGAAAAAGACTTCCACCCATACGAAGAAGGTCCACAAATCCACGGGCAAACACACCGTGGAAACGAGCGCCGCGAAGACTAAAACGGAAAGTGCGAAGGAGGCCAGCACTGCCCCGGCGAAAGCCGACGGCGCACAAGCCGACACGACCAAAACGCAATAACGCGTGATCGGTTTCGGCGCTGACCGGCCATGCAGGTGCTGTTCAAATAGAAGTTGATCGAAGCCGGACTGTGCCGTTCAGGGAGGGCGAGTCTTACGACTCGCCTTTTTTTCTATGCGGCGTGTCATTCGCCGTCGTATCTTTTTGCCGACAGACGCGCGAATTTTTGCACCGTCTTTACTCGCGGACGACTACTCTCGAATTGTTCCAATTCACCGTCGCGTTGCACGAACGCCGCATCACATGGCTCTTACCCAATCGCTCGACAAGCTATCGCCGCAACCTGCCAGCAAGCGGGTTCAACGCAGCACCGTCATTCCGTTTCCGTCGGCGCGCGCGCTTCTACTCGTGACGCTGACGCACGCTCAGTTGCGCGCACTGCTTCATTCGCCGCTCGGCGTCTACGTAGTCAACACGGAAACCGTGCGCGAAGAAGACCGCGTGCAACTCGACATCGCGCGCGAAGATCTCCACTTCACGTTGCACATGCTGCTCACCACGTTGCCCGCCGCGACGATCGGTCCATTGAAACGTCGCGTCAGCCACCCGAGCGCGCGTTAAATGCGCTCGACGAGAGACTGTTCACGCAGCATGTCGGCATCGACGATTTCGATCTCCGCATAGCGCAGCTTCAACGCGCCCTGCGTCTCGAAGTGCATGAGCACCTGATTGATCGTCTGCCGCGACAACGCGAGCATCATCGCCAGGTCTTCCTGCGGGACCTTCAGCACGCAGCGCAATGCGCCGGGTTCGCCATAGCCGCCCGCCATCAGCAACAGGCGCCGCGCGACACGCGGTGCGGCCGGCAATAGCGCGGCTTCCTCGATCGCCTCGAACGCAGCGCGTGGTTTCGCGCCGCGTTCGAGCAGCCCGGCAAGCTCCTTCGATGAAAAACGCTCTGTCATGGACGGTATCCGTGGACGATCGTTGCTGATTGTCGGCTACCCGATGGTTTGAAAATCCGCTGCCCTCGATTATGCTGACTTTGACACAGGAGCGGCCCTGATGAGAACGCTGACGCAGCAACTGACGCAATACGCGGCCTACCATCGCGACCGGCGCAATATCGCCACGCACTTCGTCGGCATTCCGATGATCGTGCTCGCGCTCGCGGTGTTGCTGAGCCGCCCGTCATTTGGCGCCGGGATGTTCCCGGTCACGTTGTCGCCCGCGTGGTTGCTGTTCGTGGCGGTGACCGTCTACTACCTCGCGCTCGACGTGCCGCTCGGCGTGCTGATGGCCTGCGTCTCGGCGCTCTGCGTCGCGTTCGGCAAGTGGATCGCCGCGCAAACGACGCTCGCGTGGCTCGCGACCGGCATTGGGCTGTTCGTGGTCGGCTGGGTGTTCCAGTTCGTAGGCCACGTGGCCTACGAACATCGCAAGCCGGCATTCGTCGACGACGTGATCGGCCTGTTGATCGGCCCGCTATTCGTGCTCGCCGAAGCGCTGTTCGGTGTCGGCTGGCGTCCCGAGCTGCGCGACGCGATCGAGGCACAGGTAGGCCCGACGCGCATCGCTGAGCGAGCGCCGTAGTTCAGTTCGACGCGAACCGAACGAAGCGCACGCTGTGCAGCGCGGTCAGCGCGACGGCGATCCAGATCGGCACATAGGTCGCGAGTTGCGCGACGCTCAGCGTTTCGCGCAGCAGCGTGATCGACACGAACACGAGCAGCACCGGCTCGACGTAGCCGAGAATGCCGAACAACGCGACCGGCAGCAGTCGGCTCGCCTTCAGATACGAAGCGAGCGCGAGCGTGCTCAACGCACCGAGGCCCGGCAATAGCAGACACCACATTTCGGCGCGTCCGGCGATTGCTTGCAGCGAGCCGCCACCGAGAATGCACACGGCGGCCACCGGCAGCAGCAATGCCATTTCGACGGTGAACATCGCAAGCGAATCCTGATTGATCTGACGACGCAGCACGAAATAAGGCGGATAACCGAGCGCGACGACGAGCGTCGGCCACGAGAACGCGCCCGTCACCCACAGCTCGTGGGCGACGCCAGCCGCCGCGCACGCGACCGCGAGCCACTGCAACGCGTCGAGCCGCTCGTGATAGTGGAAGCGCCCGACCAGCACCATCACGAGCGGCAGCAGAAAATAGCCGAGCGACACTTCGAGCATGCGCCCATGCAGCGGCGCCCACAGAAACAGCCATAGCTGCGCGCCCAGCAAGCCCGCGGCCACGATCATCGCGACGCCGAGCTTCGGCTGCGTCATCATTCGGACAACCAGCGCGCGCAGAATCGGCAGTCGCTTGCGCAACGCGACGAGCAGCAGCGCGCCAGGCACGGTCCACACGATGCGCCACGCGAAGATGTCGAGGCCCGAAAGCGGTTTCAGCAGCGTCGCGTAAGCGGACAGTAATGCGAACATCGCCGACGCGCCGACCGACAATGCGATCCCGCGCCTGAAGTCGTTGTGACTCATTGCGCGGTCGGGGATCGGTGTGACGCGTGGGCTTGCGGCGCGCGACGCAGGCTCGCGGCGTTCGTTGTAGTCATGAATATGATGTCTCGTGAGCAGGCGGCCACGCGGGCAAAGCGGCAAACGCTGCGTTGTTGTTCTGAAGCGGCGGTGCAAAACCGTAGGAAAACGGGCATTCTAGACGGGTTATTCGCCGACGGGATTGCGCTTTTTCGTCAGTCGGCTGCAATTAGTCGTGCGCGTCGCGCGTCGATGCACTAGAACATAACTTCGTGCGCCGCGGCCGGCGAAGCCATTTCCGGTTCGTCCTCGCCTCGCGCGAATCTTGCTACCCAAGATTTGCACGCTGTGGCCGCACCACTCGCGACAACGACGTCCACAGCGGCACGCAACGAGCAGCACCCACGAGCCGGGTCGGCGAATGCAGCCTCGAGCGCAGTCTGTCAGGCCGCCACGAATCACCGCCCGCGCATCTCGCCACGGCATGCCTCAACTGCGTTTCATCGCGCATGCCACCGCCCGGCAGCAATCCCGCTCATCGAATGTGACTACTGGAGCCAGCATGACCCAGCCAGCCCTATCGCTCAGCAACTCGCCTTCCGAACTGCGTCGCGCCTTCGCCGCCGACGTGTACGCCGGCCTCACCCATACGCCGCAAAAAGAGCTGCCGTCGAAGTATCTGTACGACGAGGTCGGTTCCGCACTTTTTGAAGTGATTACCGTATTACCCGAATATGGCGTCACGCGCGCCGAAGAACGTCTGCTCGCGAAGCACGCGGCCGATATCGTCGAGCATTTGCCGCATGACGTAACGGTCGCCGAACTCGGCAGCGGCAGCGGCCGTAAAACGAGGCGCATTCTCGAGGCGCTGTGTAAAAAACGCCCTACTTCCTACTGCCCGATTGAAATTTCGCGCAGCGCGTTGCAGTTGTGCCGGCGCGAACTCGGTGACATCGAGCGGATTTCGATCGTCGGTTATGAGCGCGACTATCTGGCCGGTCTCGCCGAAGTGAGCCGGCAGCGCGCGCCCGGCGACCGCTTGCTCGTGCTGTTTCTCGGCAGCACGATCGGCAACTTCGGCAGGCTCGCGGCGACGCGCTTTCTGCGCGAGATCCGCAACATGCTCGCGCCCGGCGACGCGCTGCTGCTCGGCACCGATCTGATCAAACCCACGCCGGTGCTGGTCGCAGCCTACGACGACGCGATCGGCGTAACCGCGTCATTCAATCTGAACCTGCTCGCGCGCATCAACCGCGAACTCGACGGCGACTTTCCGCTCGATGAATTCGAGCACGTGGCGCGCTTCAATCCGGACGCGCGCAGCATCGAGATGCATCTGCGCGCGAAGCGCGATATCACCGCTCACGTGCGCGCCGCAAAGCTGACGGTGTCGCTGAAGGAAGGCGAGACGATCTGGACCGAAAGCAGCCACAAGTATCGCGCGGAAGAATTGCCCGCGATCGTCGATGGCGCCGGCTTCGTGTGCAGCCATCAATGGATCGAGGATGAGTGGGGATTCGCGGAGAGTTTATTGGTGGCCCGGTAGGCGCTGACCACGCGGCAAATAACGGCCGATAAAGGCATAAACGAAAAAGCGGCGCGCCCTCCTCTGGTCGGCGCGCCGCTTTTTTAACTCGCGCGGCTCGAGCTCAATGCTGCTCGAAGCGGTCGTAACGCCTGTCCGTGGGGCGCTCCTCGCCTCTCACTTCGGTCACGCGCGCCGCCGGCGGTCCGTGACGCAGCCACGACAACATCCGGTCGATCTGATTGGCCGGTCCCTGCAACATCGCCTCGACCGAACCGTCGTCGCGATTCGCGACCCATCCCTTGATGCCGAGCGCGTGCGCCTGGCGCACCGTCGCAAGCCGAAAGCCAACGCCCTGCACGGTGCCGCGCACCCGCGCGTAGTACGTTTCGATCCGCTCATCCAGATCCGGGGCCATGCCGCTACCTCCTTTTAATGCCTGACAGTCTTTCAAGCCGGCATTCTAGTCGCGTCGCGGCGAGCGTGCTGGAGAACGCCCATCCGTTGCGCGCGCCACGTACAATCCGTCGACCATCACGCAGGAAATGGAAACAGAATGACCGAACAGCATCGCGATCTCGTGCTCGTGACCGGCGCGTCGGGCTTCGTCGGCTCGTCGGTGGCGCGCATCGCGCAGAGCAAGGGCTTTCGCGTACGAGTGCTGGTGCGCGCAACGAGTCCGCGCAAGAACGTCGAATCGCTCGACGCGGAAATCGTCGTCGGCGACATGCGCGACGAAGCATCGATGCGCAACGCGCTGCGCGGCGTGCGCTATCTGCTGCACGTGGCCGCCGATTATCGGCTGTGGGCGCCGGACCCCGGCGAGATCGAGCGCGCGAATCTCGAAGGCACCGAGGCGACGATGCGCGCGGCGTTGAAGGAAGGTGTGGAACGCATCGTGTATACGAGCAGCGTCGCCACGCTGAAGGTGACGAGCTCCGGCCAGTCCGCCGACGAAACCTCGCCGCTTCGGGCCGACCAGGCGATCGGCGTCTACAAGCGCAGCAAGGTGCTCGCCGAGCGCGCGGTCGAGCGCATGATCGCCGAGGACGGTCTGCCCGCGGTGATCGTCAATCCATCGACGCCGATCGGCCCGCGCGACGTGAAACCGACGCCCACCGGACGCATCATTCTGGAGGCGGCGCTCGGCAAGATTCCCGCATTCGTCGATACGGGGCTGAACCTCGTGCACGTCGACGACGTCGCCGCCGGTCATTTCCTTGCGCTCGAACGCGGCAAGATCGGCGAGCGCTATATTCTGGGCGGCGAAAATCTGCCGTTGCAGCAGATGCTCGCCGATATCGCGGCGTTGACCGGCCGCAAGGCACCGACACTGAGCCTGCCGCGCTGGCCGTTGTATCCGCTCGCGATAGGCGCGGAAGCGGTCGCCAAATTCACGAAGCGCGAACCTTTCGTCACCGTCGACGGACTGAAGATGTCGAAGAACAAGATGTATTTCGCGTCGGCGAAGGCGGAACGCGAGCTGGGGTATCGGGCGCGGCCTTATCGCGAGGGGCTCGCCGATGCGCTCGAATGGTTCCGGCAGGCGGGGTATCTGAAGCGGTGATCAAGGGATAAGTGCACGGTTAAGTGAAGGGCTGAACAGCGGCCGTAAGCATTTTGTTACAAGTCCCGCGCCGGCGACGGGTCCAAGCCCGCGCGCAGCAGGTAAAATCGCGGGTCCTACCTGAGAAACCTCGCATGAATCTTCACGAACAGCTCGGCGCGCTGGAAATGGGCGTCGACCAGCTCATTCAGGCTGTCGTGGCCACGCAGGCCGAGAACACTCCCGAGACAAGCGCTGACGCTGCGGCATCGCCCGCAGCGGTGGAGCATGCCGCGCACGAAGCAGCGGCGCAAGCGGCAGCGGAACAGCACGCGAGCACCGAAGCAAACGCAGAAGCAAACGCAGAAACGAACGCCGAAGCGATCGATAAGCCGGCCGCCCCGCAATTCCAGCCGACGCTCGAAATCAACCGCCCCGCGCGCGACGAAATCACGATGACGATCGGCAACCAGACCGTCGCGCTACGCCCGGATCAGATCAGCCGGCTGATCGAGGAACTGTCGAACGCACGGGCGTCGATGACGCCGGAGCAGCCGCAAGGCATCCCGCCGGGCTGGCAATTCGTCTCGACGAAGAATCCGATGATGGCCGTGCAGAAGCAGTCGAACGGCGATCGCTTGCTCGTGATGCGCCACACCGGCCACGGCTGGGTGCCGTTCACGTTCTCGCCGGACATCGTGATCCAGATGTACATGATGCTGACGAACGCGTGATGAAACGCGCTACGTAGAAAAAGCGGCCTGGAGCCGCTTTTTTTACGTCTGCCTTCTGCATCCGACGAGCGCTTCGGCCATCGCCAGACATCAGCGCTCCTGCACTGGTGCCTGCACGCGCGCCTTCCACTGCCCACCCTTGCCACGCCAGTAGCGCACCGCCGATGCGAACGTTGCGCCGACATAGAACAGCGCCACGAGCGGCAGAAACGGCGCCCACAGCGGTGAGCGCCGGTAGTAGACGAGCATCGGCGCATACGCGCAGCACATCGCCGCCCACGCAATCCAGGCCGGCCAGCCGAGCGGCCCGAGGATCAACGCCGCGACCGGCGGCAACAGATAGATGATCGCCATGCCGACGAGCGTGCCCGCGAGCAGTAGCGGCGAGTAGCGCAGCTGCGTGAACGCGGTGCGCGCGATCATGTTCCAGATGTCGCGCCAGCTGTCGTAGGGACGCAGCGACACGCTCTTCGCCGCCACATCGAGCCGGATCGGATGACGGCCGGTGCCACGATGCTTGATGCGCGCGGCAAGACTGCAATCGTCGATCAGCTCCGCGCGAATCGATTCGATGCCGCCCGCTTCCTCGAGCGCCGCGCGGCGCACCAGCATGCAGCCGCCCGCCGCGGCCGCGGTGCGGTTGCGTGGATTGTTGACCCACGCGAACGGATACAGCTTCGCGAAGAAGAACACGAAGGCCGGAATCAGCGCCTTTTCCCAGAGCGAATCGCAGCGCAGCCGGACCATCAGCGAGACGAGGTCGCGCTTTTCGGCATCCGCGCGCGCGACGAGCTGCGTCAACGCCTCGGCGGGATGGCCGATATCGGCATCGGTCAGCAACAGGAATTCGGCCGGCAGATCGAGCGTGCGCACCGCCTCGATGCCCTGCGACTGCGCCCACACCTTGCCGGACCAGCCCGGGGGCAACGGCTTCGCGCTCAGCACGGTGAGGCGCTCCGGACATTGCAGCCGCAGCGCTGCGGCACGCGCGGCGTCGGCGGTGCCGTCGGTGCTGTGATCGTCGACGACGATCACGTGGAACGCGCCTGCATAGTCCTGCGTGAGCAGCGACGTGACCGCCTCGGCGATCACGTCGACTTCATTGCGCGCCGGTACGACGGCCGCGACGGCCGGCCATGCGTCGCGTGCCGCGATGGCCAGCGGCGCGGCTGGGCGCGCGCGCCAGAAGCCGCCACGCGCGAATAGCAGCACGCACCAGATCAGCAGGGAAACACACGAAAGAATGAACAGGACCGCCGCCATTAAGCATTACCCTCGATTGAGCGCGCCGCCATGCCGACGCGTCTGGATAGTCGCATTTTCAGGGTGCGCGCCGCCACCACGCACCAGTCGAACAGATTGAGGACCGGGCGCGCGCGGAACACATCGTAATCCGCGCGCTCGATGCGCTCGAGAAACCGAAAGCCTGCATGCACCGCGCCGCACAGCTCGATGCCGAGCCGCCCCGGCATGCGCAGCGCGAGCGGTGCGCCGCGGACCAGCGTGGCGCGTACGAACGCGATTTCATACGCCATCAGCGCGCGCCACGCATCGTCGACGACACCATCGGCAATCTGCGCCTCGGTCACGCCGAAGCGGCGCAAATCGGCTTGCGGCAGGTACATGTGCTGTCGTTGCCAGTCGGCGGCGACGTCGAGCCAGAAGCTGATCAGCTGCGACGCTGTGCAGATCGCGTCGGCGTCGGCAAGATTGTGCGGCGTCGCCGCGCCAACCAGATGCAGCAGCAGATGCCCGACCGGATGCGCCGAGCGGCGGCAATAGTCGACGAGCGCGGCGCGATCCGCATAGCGATTGGTATCGATGTCCTGCGCGCAGCCGTCGAGCAGATCGTAGAACGGTTCGAGCGGCAGCTCGTATTGCGCGATCACGCCAGCGAGCTTGCCGAACAACAGCGCATGCACGGGCGCGGCGCGCCGTTGCACGATCGCGTCGAGCCCGGCGCGGAAATCGGCCAGCCGGGCATGCCGCTCGGCGGCGCTCCACTGGCCTTCGGCGGAGATATCGGCCGCAGTGCGCACGACCTGATAGATAATACCGACAGGCGCGCGTAGGGCCTTAGGCAGCAACACGCTCGCGATCGGAAAGTTTTCGTGCTGATCGACGTCCATCCAGCGAGCCTCGAAACCATTCTGTAATGCAGCGCGATGTCCGCGCCGCGGCAAGGATCGGTAGTTTAAGGGTTCCGTCGTGACGGTGCAGTGTGCGGTCATGGTCGGGCGCGTTACGAGGCAATCCCGCGCTGGCTCCTTACATCTTCGTAACGCTCGCCGCCCCGGTCGTCCGCGCGGCCCAGCGGCTGCGGCAAGCGGCCAACACACGGGCCGCAGCAAAAAGCAAAGTGGCCCCGATAGCGTTAGAATGCGCGTTTGGTTTTGCTGTACCGGCCGGTCGCCGGGGCTCAAGACGTCAACTAATCAAGATGGGCGCGGCGATAAAGTCGGTTTCACGACTTCTTCGAAACCCGCGTTAGTCGGAGTTCGCCAACTTATGCGAGTCATCCTTGCTCAGCCGCGCGGCTTTTGTGCGGGCGTTGTCCGCGCAATCGAAATCGTCGATCGTGCGTTACAGCAACACGGCGCACCGGTGTATGTCCGCCACGAGATTGTCCATAACCGTCACGTGGTCGACAATCTGCGCCAGAAGGGCGCGCGTTTCGTCGAGGAACTCGATGAAGTGCCGCAAGGTGCCGTCGCGATATTCAGCGCGCATGGTGTTGCGCAAACCGTCGAACGTGATGCCGAAGCGCGCGGCCTCGACGTGCTCGACGCGACCTGCCCGCTCGTGACCAAGGTGCACGTACAGGGTCGTCAGTACGTGGCCGCCGGCCGCACGCTGATCCTGATCGGCCACGCCGGCCATCCCGAAGTGGAAGGCACGATCGGCCAGATTCCCGGCCGGGTGTTGCTCGTGCAGAGCGAGGCAGAAGTCGCGAAACTCGAGTTGCCGGTCGATGCGCCGCTCGCCTACGTGACGCAAACCACGTTGTCGGTCGATGACACGCGCGGCATCATCGACGCGCTGCTGCGCCGCTTTACCGACATGGTCGGTCCCGACACGCGCGACATCTGCTATGCAACGCAGAACCGCCAGGCGGCGGTGCGCGAGTTGAGCAAAGAGGTCGACGTGCTGCTGGTGGTAGGCGCAACCAACAGCTCGAACTCGAACCGGCTACGCGAAATCGGCAGCGAGAGCGGCGTGGCGAGCTACCTCGTCGCCGACGGCTCCGAAGTGAAGCCCGAATGGTTCGCCAACGTGCACACGGTCGGCATCACGGCCGGCGCGTCGGCGCCCGAAGAAATGGTCGAAAACGTAATCGATGCGCTACGCGCATGGGGGCCCGTCGATGTCACGACGATGGCGGGCCGTGAAGAAAAAGTCGAATTCAAGTTGCCATCGAAACTGATGCAACCACTCGCTGCACGCGAAGTTTAAGGAGGACGCCTTGTCTATTCCGCTGCTACAGAAAGTCCGCGTCGGCGCATACATCATGCGCCAGCATCTCTCCGGCAACAAACGCTATCCGCTCGCCCTGATGCTGGAGCCGCTGTTTCGCTGCAATCTCGCCTGCAATGGCTGCGGCAAGATCGACTATCCGGATCCGATTCTGAACCAGCGTCTGTCGCTGGAAGAATGCCTGCAGGCCGTCGACGAATGCGGTGCGCCGGTCGTGTCGATCGCGGGTGGCGAGCCGCTGCTGCACAAGGAAATGCCGCAGATCGTCAAGGGCATCATGGCGCGCAAGAAGTTCGTGTACCTGTGCACGAACGCGCTGCTGATGGAAAAGAAGATGGACGACTACGAGCCAAATCCGTACTTCGTGTGGTCGGTTCATCTTGACGGCGACAAGGAAGCGCACGATCACTCGGTGTCGCAGGAAGGCGTGTACGAGAAGGCCGTGGCCGCGATCCGCGAAGCGAAGCGCCGCGGCTTCCGCGTGAACATCAACTGCACGCTGTTCAACGACGCGCAGCCGGAACGCGTGGCGAAGTTCTTCGACACGTTGGGCCCGATGGGCGTCGACGGCATCACGGTATCGCCGGGTTATGCGTATGAGCGCGCGCCGGATCAGCAGCACTTCCTGAACCGCGACAAGACCAAGCAGCTGTTCCGCGAAATCTTCAAGCGCGGCAACAACGGCAAGAACTGGTCGTTCAGCCAGTCGGCGATGTTCCTCGACTTCCTCGCGGGCAACCAGACCTACGAATGCACGCCGTGGGGCAACCCGGCGCGTACCGTGTTCGGCTGGCAAAAACCGTGCTATCTGGTCGGCGAAGGCTACGTGAAGACCTTCAAGGAACTGATGGAAACCACGGACTGGGACAAGTACGGCACCGGCAACTACGAGAAGTGCGCGGACTGCATGGTCCATTGCGGTTTCGAAGCGACGGCCGTGATGGACACGGTTGCGCATCCGCTGAAGGCGCTGAAGGTCAGCATGCGCGGCCCGAAAACCACGGGCGCGTTCGCGCAGGACATTCCGCTCGACAAGCAGCGTCCCGCCGAGTACGTGTTCTCGCGTCACGTCGAGATCAAGCTCGAAGAAATCACGCGCGCCGGCAAGGGCAAGAAGGTGGAGACCGCGACGGCCGCGCATTGAGGCGTTCGACAGGAGAGCGGCCGCGCGCCGCCTCTGTATTGCGCATGATCGTTAAGCGCAAGCAGCTCGAAAAAAGAGCGCGGTGGCCAATCAAGGCCACCGCGCTTTTCTTTTACCGATTAAAACCTCCGTCGACCGACCCGCTTACGCGCCGCGCGCATTATGCGCAGTCAGGAATTTGATCAGCCCGTCGATGCCGCCTTTGGCGATCTGGTCGGCGAACTGCGTCTGATACACCTGGATCAGCCACGCGCCCATCATGTTGATGTCGTAGATCTTCCAGCCCGACGGCCCTTTAGTGAGCCGGTAGTCGATCGCGTCATCGCCGCCGTTGCTGATCACGTGCGATTGCACGACGATGTCGGTCGCGCCGCCTTCGCTGACCGGCGCAAACTGGAACTTCACGTCCTGGTCGCGCAGTTGTGACAGTGATGCGGCATAGGTACGCGTGAGCAGCAGCGTAAACTGCTCGTACAGTTGCTTCTGCTGCTCCGGCGTCGCGGTCGCCCACGGCTTGCCTACCGCGATACGTGTGGTGCGCTGAAAGTCGGTGGCGGGCAGGAAGTGCGTCTGGACGACCTGGGTGATCTTCGCCATGTCGCCGCCGCGCGCCTGCGGGTCAGCCTTCATTGCGCTCACCGTGCCCTGGACTGCACTTTTTACCACCGCGTCGGGTGCGCTCTGCGCAAACGCCGCCGTGGACACCACGGCCGCAGCCACAAAAGCAGTCAGATATCGTTTCATACGCTTGTCACGACTCGAAAGAAGTAGCGCCGACGGGCCGCAGCCCCGCGGCTAAAGAGGGGTACACCAGTATAACGGGGATTACGTTCCCATCCGGACGAAGCCGTCAGGAGCCGTACTTGCTACCGAAGTCGGGCTTGCTTGCCCGGGCTCTGTATACTTATGCACCTTCGTCAAAAACAACATCCGTGATAAGGCCACGTCCGCCTACATGCTGAAGTCATCTATCGTCCGTCTCGTCGCGTATTCGGTGCGTCATCCGCTGAGGATCATCGCGCTGTCGATCGTGCTCGCTGTCCTGAGCGGCATATACGTCGCGCATAACTTCAAGATCAACACGGACATCAGCCGTCTCATCGAGACCGACAAGCAATGGGCGGCAGTCCAGAACGCGCTCGACGCCGCCTTCCCCGACCGTGGCGACACCGTGCTGGTGGTGGTCGAGGCGCGCGCGCCCGAATTCGCCGACGCCGCCGCCAACGCGCTGACCGCCGCGCTCAGAGCCGATCCGAAGGAGTTCACGTCGGTCTCGCAGCCCGCCGGCGGCCCGTTCTTCGAACACAACGGCCTGCTGTTTCCGTCCACCGACGAGGTGATGTCCACCACCTCGCAACTCGTGCAGTCGCGCCCGCTCGTCAATCAACTTGCGCATGATCCGAGCCTGACCGGTCTCGCCGGCACGCTGAATACAACCCTGCTGCTGCCGCTGCAACTCGGCCAGGTCAAACTCCCTGACATGAGCCGGCTGCTTGCGCAAAGCGCGAACACGCTCGATCGCGTGCTGGCCGGCCAGCCCGCCGCGTTCTCGTGGCGCGCGCTCGTCGATAAAAGCGCCGCCACCGATCCGGCGCGTTCGTTTGTCGTCGTGCATCCGGTCGTCAACTACGACGCGCTGGAGCCGGGCGCGAGCGCGTCGAGGGCGATTCGCGCAACCGCAGTCTCGCTGCATCTCCAGGAGCGCTACGGCGCAACGATCCGCCTGACCGGCGAGCAGCCGCTCGCCGACGAGGAGTTCGCGTCAGTGCAGGACGGCGCGGTGCTGAACGGCATCGGCACTTTCATCGTCGTCCTGATCATTCTGTGGCTCGCGCTGCGCTCGGGCCGCATGATTGCAGCCGTGTTCATCACGCTGTTCGTCGGCCTCGCGATCACGGCCGCGCTTGGCCTGTTGATGGTCGGCGCGCTCAACATGATTTCGGTCGCGTTCATGGTGCTGTTCGTCGGGCTCGGCGTCGATTTCGGCGTGCAGTTCGGCGTCAAGTATCGCGAGGAGCGCAACCGCGACGACCGGCTGTCGGCCGCGCTGATGCACACCGCGCACAGCATCGGCGTGCCGCTCACGCTCGCGGCCGTGGCAGTCGCGCTGAGCTTCTTCTCGTTCCTGCCGACCGCTTATCGCGGCGTGTCGGAGCTTGGCCAGATCGCGGGCGTCGGCATGTTCGTCGCGTACTTCACCAACATGACCTTGCTGCCAGCGCTGCTGAAGCTCTTCAATCCGCCGGGCGAAGTCGCCTCGCCCGGTTTCAAGCAGCTCGAGCCCGTCGACGACTTCCTCGACCGCCATCGCAAGCCGGTGTTGATCGGCACGCTGCTCGTCGTGATCGGCGCGACACCGCTGCTCACGCACTTGCGTTTCGACTTCAATCCGCTGCATCTGAAGGACCCGCATACCGAGTCGTTGGCAACGTTGCTGTCGCTGAAGGATTCGCCCGAAGCCGCGGTGAACAACGTGCAGGCGCTGGCGCCGTCGCTTGCCGACGCCGACGCGATGGCCGAGCGACTGCGCAAGCTGCCGGAAGTGGGCCGCGTCAACACGCTGAGCACCTTCGTGCCGGCCGACCAGCAGCAGAAGATGATGCTGATCGCGAGCGCCGCGCAACAGCTGCTGCCGGCGCTGCAACAGCAGCCCGCGCCGCAAGCCGACGACGAGTTGCGCGTCGCCGCATTGAAGCGCGCGGCGAATCAGTTGTCGCTCGCGGCCGAGGACCATCCGGGCCCTGGCGCGGCGGACGCGCAGCACCTGTCCGCGACCTTGCAAAAGCTCGCCGCCGCCGACGCCGCCACGCGCGACCGCGCCGAAGTCGCGATGTCCGACACGCTGCGCATCGCCTTGAAGCAGCTTGAGAACCTTCTGCAGCCGACCGAAATAACCCAGCAGACCCTGCCGCCAGGCATCACCGCGATGTGGATCGGCAAGGGCGGTCATGCGCTCGTCGATATCGCGCCGAAGGTGCCCCCCGGCGTCGATCCAAACGACGACCAGATGCTCGCGCGCTTCGCGCACGCGGTGAAGAGGGCGGAGCCGGGCGCGATCGGCGGACCGATCTCGATCCTGCATTCGGCCAACACGATCATCAAGGCGTTCCTGCAGGCGGCCGTCTATGCGCTGCTGTCGATCGCCGTGCTGCTATGGATCGCGCTGCGCCGTGTCGGCGACGTGCTGCGCACGCTGGTGCCGCTGCTGGTGTCCGCGATCGTCACGCTCGAACTGTGCGTGGTATTCGGCATGCCGCTGAACTTCGCGAACATCATCGCGCTGCCGCTGATGCTCGGCGTCGGCGTCGCGTTCAAGATCTACTTCGTGATGGCGTGGCGCCACGGCCAGACCGGCCTGTTGCAGTCGAGCCTCACGCATGCGGTGCTGTTCAGCGCCGCCACAACGGCCACCGCGTTTGGTAGCCTGTGGCTGTCGCACCATCCGGGCACGTCCAGCATGGGGAGGCTGCTCGTGCTTTCGCTGTTCTGCACGCTGATCGGCGCGGTGGTGTTCCAGCCGGTACTGATGGGCAAGCCGCGTCAACGTCGCGGGAAGCAAAAAGGAATATAAGCATGAAGCTGCGTAACACCGCGCTGGCGCTCACCGCCGCGGGTCTCATTTCCGGCTGCGCGACCGCTCCGGACCGCAAGCCGGGCGATCCGTTCGAGCCGGTGAACCGGGTGATCTTCAATTTCAACGATGGAGTCGATCGCTATATCGCGGTGCCGGTCGCGAAGGGCTACCAGAAAGTGACGCCGCAGCCGCTGCGCACCGCCGTCAGCAATTTCTTCTCGAATCTGGGCGACCTCACCAACGCCGCAAACGCGCTGCTGCAACTGAAGATCACCGATGCCACCGAAGACATCATGCGCTTCGCGTTCAACTCGGTGTTTGGGATTGGCGGCCTGCTCGACTGGGCGACGCCGGCCGGTCTGCCCAAGCATCATCAGGACTTCGGTCTGACGCTCGGGCATTGGGGCATTCCGTCGGGTCCGTATCTGGTGCTGCCGCTGTTCGGGCCGAGCACGGTGCGCGACAGCATGGGGCTCGTCGTCGATGTGAAGTTCAATCCGCTGAACTATATCGAACCCGCGACCCGCAATCCGCTGTACGTGCTGCAGTTCGTGAGCACACGTTCGGATCTGCTCGGCGCGACCAGCCTTCTGGAGCAGGCCGCGCTCGACAAGTACTCGTTCGTTCGTGATGCCTATGTGCAGCAGCGCCTCGCGCGGCTGCGGGGCACGAGCAATAACCCTCCGCCGCTGCCGAACTACGACGATCACGGTGATACGGGCCCGGCTGCTGCCCCAGCGGCAGGCGCGCCGGCGGGCGGCCTGCCGAATTACTCCGATCCGGGCGATGTGGGCGAGACGCCCAATGGCGCTTCGGGAGCGGGCGGCGCGGCCAAGGGCGCGCCCGGTGCGCTGCCGAATTACAACGATTCGGGTGAGTCCTCGCCGGCGCCCAATGGGGCTTCCGGCGGAGCGACCAGCGCGCCCAGCGGGGATCTGCCGAACTACACCGATCCGGGTGACAGTGGCGCGGGCGCTACCCCAGCCGTGCCTGCTGAGCCGGCGTCGGCCCCGCAATAGCGCTCCAGGAGATCTGGGAACCGGCCGCCGCGCCGGCCGTGTCCTGGCGCTTCAGTCCCGCGCTACAAGGCACAGCGGACGCCTTCGATGGGTGCCCCGCGTGGAAGTACAGCCAAACGTCGCCCGACCGAGCCCGCGGGCATCGCTGCAACCCGCTCAGTGCAGGCTCTCGACCTCGCTGCGCTCCGCGACCCGATCTTCCTCGACCGCCGCGACTGGTGCCGTTTGCGGCACTGGCTTGGAGTTCGCGCGATAGTGAGCGAACTGCTCGTCCGCATAACGGATACGCGTGCGGCCATGTGGCACCGGATCGCCGTTTTCGTCGAGATTGACGAATACCATTTTCTCGACCGTCAGAATGCTCTTGCGTGTGATCTTGTTGCGCACTTCGCAGCGCAGCGTGATCGACGTGCGGCCGAAATGCGTGGCGGTCATGCCCAGTTCGATGATGTCGCCCTGGCGCGCCGAACTGACGAAGTTAATCTCTGACATGAACTTGGTCACGACGCGCTGATTGTCCAGCTGAGAGATCGCGTAGATCGCGGCTTCTTCGTCGATCCAGCGTAGCAGGCTGCCGCCGAACAATGTCCCGTTGGGATTCAGGTCTTCGGGCTTGACCCATTTTCTCGTGTGGAAATTCATTTGGTACTCCGTGTCTGCGGCTCCGGGGAGGACGCGTCATGCGCCGGAACCTAAGGGTTAACACTAGCATACCAAAAGTAGGGGTTTTCCCTGATATTTCAGAATTGCATAATTAATCGTGCTGATAGTCTTGGGGCCCACGATGGACCACCGCTAGTGGTCAACCGCTTCGGGCGATGGCTACGACTCGAGTCGCCGCTTCAGGGGCGGGTCACGCACACGCTAGCGACTGGCTGCCGGCTCCGGACGCGATCGGAATCGCTAACCGCCATTTCCCGTCGCGCAATTGTTGACGCCCGCGATCCGCAGCGCGCCGCCCTTCCCCAAGGCCTCCCGCGCCTCGACCAGCGTAGTCCGCGCGGCACGCGCATCACCGGCGAGTCGCAGCAGCGCGCCGAGTTGCGACGGTTGCCGCAGCAGTTCGCGCAGAATCGGCCCCAGCGCCGTGGTGCCGTCGTCGCGCAAGCCCGCCGTCGCGGCGGGCGGCAGCGTACGCCAGGCCGGATCGACGATCGCGCGACACACGGCGAACGGCAGACCGTGCGCGGCAGCGGTCGCGCCAGCGATATGCGATTCCATGTCCACCGCGAGCGCGCCGGTCGATTCGTGCAGCGCGCGTTTGTCTTCGGCGGTGATCAGCGGCGCGGCGACCGCCGCCATCGCGCCACGGCGCAGACGTCCCGCGAGCCCTTCGGCCGTCCTGACGTTGGTCACGGCGGCGGCAATCCGCTCCGCCCATTGCCGATCCGTATCGATACGCCCGAACGGCCCATGCACGGCATCCGCGACGATCAGCGCGCCCGGTTGCAGATCCGGCGCGAGCCCACCCGCCGTGCCGAAACTGACGATCCCCGCCGCGCCGCGAGCGACCGCCGCGTTCAGCGCGCGCTCGAGCAGGTCGGCGCGCGCCGCATAGACGACTTCGACGCGCTCGCTGCCGTCGCCGCGCGCGATGCGCGCCTCGAACGCCATGCCCGTCACGACGATCACCGGCAAGCTGCTATCGCCCGTCCCCACGGACGGCGTCATCGACACGGACATCTATCACATCCCGACCGTGACGCGCGTGAGCCCATTGCGCTTCAGATGACGGAAGCGCGCGAGCGCCCACAGCGGGAAGAACTTGCGATAGCCGTGGTAGCGCAGATAAAACACGCGCGGAAAGCCGGTCGCGGTAAAGCGCGTTTCGTCCCACAGCCCATGCTCGCGCTGCTCACGCTGCAGATAGTCGATACCGCGCGCCACCGCCTCGTGATCGACCTCCCCCGCCGCCATCAGCCCGAGCAGCGCCCAGGCTGTCTGCGACGCGGTGCTCGGCGCACGCTCGTAGCCGCGATAGTCGAGCTTGTAGCTCTCGCCGCCCTCGCCCCAACCGCCGTCGTCGTTCTGGATCGACACGAGCCATTGCACCGCGCGCCGCATGCGCGGGTCGTCGTGTGGCATGCCGGCCGCGTTCAGCGAGCACAGCGCGGTCCATGTGCCGTAGATGTAGTTCAGGCCCCAGCGGCCGTACCAGCTGCCGTCCGACTCCTGCTCCTGCAGCATGTAGTCGAACGCGCGGCGCGCCGGCTCGCTGCTTTGCGGCAGCTCGCCGAGCTGCGCGAACATCGACAGACAGCGGCCCGACACGTCCGCGGTCGGCGGATCGAGCAGCGCGCCGTGGTCCGAGAACGGAATGTTGTTCAGGTAGTACTGCGTGTTTTCCGGTTCGAACGCGCCCCAGCCGCCGTCGCTGCTTTGCATGCCGACCACCCATTCGCGCGCGCGGGCAATTGCTTCGCGATCCACATCGGACTGCGTGAGCGCCGCCGAGCGGTGCATCGCCATCGCGACCACCGCGGTATCGTCGACATCCGGGAAATGCGCGTTGTTGTACTGGAACGCCCAGCCGCCCGGCCGCACGTTGGGGCGGCGCGAAATCCAGTCGCCGCGCACGTCGAGAATCTGCAGCGGACGCAGCCACGCGAGCCCGCGTTCGGCCGCCTGTTCGGCGCGCGCTTCGCCGGTTTCGAGCAAAGCGTGCGCGGCGAGCGACGTATCCCATACCGGCGACAGACACGGCTGGCAATAGGCTTCGTCGTCCTTGATGACGAGCAGCTTGTCGAGAGATTTGCGAGCGATCGCGCGATGCGGATGATCGGCCGGATAGCCGAGCACGTCGTACATCATCACCGAGTTGGCCATCGCCGGGAAAATCGCGCCGAGGCCGTCCTCGCCGTTCAGCCGTTCGTCGACGAACGCGACCGCCGCGCGGATCGCGCGCTCGCGGGTCGCCTTCGGCAACAGGCCATCGACCGCGCGCAGCACCGAATCGACACAACGGAACAAGCCGAACCAGCCCGCGTGCTGATGCGGTGCGCGCTCGTTCATGCCGGTGTTCACCGGCGCGCTGCGGAACAGCTCGTCGATGCGCACCTTGCGCGGATTACGCGCGAGCGGCCGCTTCGCGTTGAGCACCAGCAGCGGCACGATCACCGTGCGCGCCCAGTACGACACCTTCGACAGATGGAACGGGAACCACACCGGCAGCAGCATGATCTCGACCGGCATCATCGGCACCGCGCGCCACGACACCACCCCAAAGAGGGCGAGCAGGATTCGCGTGAACACGTTCGCGTGCTCCGCGCCGCCGTGCGCGAGGATCGCGTCGCGCGCACGCACCATGTGCTCGGCATCGACCGGGTCGCCGATCATCTTCAGCGCGAAGTACGCCTTCACGCTCGCGCTGATGTCGAGCGCGCCGTCGGTGAAGAGCGGCCAGCCACCGGTCAGCAACTGGATGCGGCGCAGATAACGCGCGATCTTCTGTTCGAGTTCGAGGTTCGGCGTTTCGCCGAGATAGTGGACCAGCAACACATATTCGGCCGGAATCGTCGCGTCGGCTTCAAGTTCGTAGACCCAATGGCCGTCCGGCTGCTGCGCGGCCAGGATTGCATCGGTCGCGCGCGTGATCGATGCGTCGAGCGGGCTCGCGCCCCGCACGGGCGGCGGCGTTGCGGTTGCCAATGCGTCCGCCACGGCGGGCGCGTTGGCAACCACGGCAGCTTCGGCCAGGTTCGGCGCCGCATCGGCGGCTTCGGGCAGCGCCGCGTCGAGCGGCTGGGTGTGAGATAAGTCGTTCATCTGCGTTCCATCGGTTGATTCAGCAGCGTATCCGCGGCCTTCTGGCCGGAGCGGATCGCGCCTTCGAGCATCGCGGGCAGGCCGGTGGCCGTCCAGTCGCCCGCGAGCACCAAATTGTTCCAGCGAGTGCGCGTGCCCGCCCGCAATGTCTCCTGCGCGGGCAGCGCGGCAAACGTCGCGCGCGATTCCATCACCACCTGCCAGCGCGGCAGCGGCGCGGCCGGCAGATTGACCGCCTGCGCGACCTCGGCCCAGACGGTCGCCGCCAGCACGTCATGCGGCGCGTCGAAGAGCCGCTCGGCGCCGTTGAGCGTCACCGACAGGCGGTCGTCGAACGCAAACAACCATTCGGCCGTTCCGTTCAGCAGCGCGGTGATCTGCGGCAGGCCGAACGGCGGCTCGACCGCGAAATGCACGTTGAGCACGGCCGCGAAACGCGTCGGCGCGCGCAGGCCCGGCACGAGAGCCACCGCGGCTTCGGGCGGCAGCGCGAGAATCACCGCCTCGTTCGCGCCGAGCGCGATGCTCTCATCGTCGAAATGCAGCGCCTGCACACGGGCCGGGTCGGCCGCGAACGTGATGTCGCGCAGACGCGAACCGAGCCGAATCGTCGCGCCGCCATGTTGCAGCAGACGCAGCGCCGGATCGACGAACGCGCTGCCAAGATCATTACGCGCGACCAGCGGCCGGCACGCGAGCCCGCCCGCGAGCAGCGTTTCGCGCACGAGCGCGCCGGTCAGTTCGGCCGACGCGTCGCGCGGCTCCAGATTCAGCAGCACATGCAGCAGCGGCCGCAGCAGCCGTTCCCACAGCGGACCGTGACAGCGCATCGTCTGCGCGACGCTGCGGCCCGGTTTCGCAAACAGCAGCGGCACGAGCGACAGGTAATCGGTCGGACCCGTGTTCGGCACGCGCGCGCGCGGATCGAAAATCCACCACGGCAAACTCCCCGGCGACAGACGCACGCTCCAGCGCGAACGCGTGGCCAGATCGACGAACGGATACTCGGGCTGCGCTGAGCCGACCAGTTCGTCGGCGGCGCCGATCGCGCGCACGTAGTTGAGCGTCGCGGCATTGGCCGACAGCACGATGTGATTGCCGCTGTCGAGCGTCGCACCAAGCTTCGCGTCGTAGTACGAACGGCAGCGGCCGCCCGCGTGATCCTGCGCTTCGTGCAGCACGACCCGCGCGCCGCGTCGCTGCAACTGCACAGAGGCTGCGAGCCCGGCCACGCCCGCGCCGACCACGTGGACGAGCTTCGGCATCAGTTCAGAAAAGCGCGTAACGCGCGACGATCCACAGCAGGCGCAGCTTCGGCTTGCTGACCTTCGTGCGCGGAACGTCGAAGCCGCGCTCCAGCGTGCGCTCGAGCAGCACGCGATAGACGCCCGACATGATGCGCGGCGCGCGCACTCGAGCGCGCGGCTCGCGATCCATGATCGCGTCGGACTCGGCGAAGTGCTGCTTCGCGCGCTCGGCGAGCGTCGCGCAGACGCGCGGCAGCGTCGGATCGTCGGCGATCTGCCGCGGGTCCGTGGCCGCGATGCCTTCGCGCGCGAGCAGCTCGCGCGGCAGGTAGCAGCGGTTGATGACGGCGTCTTCGTCGATATCGCGCAGGATGTTGGTGAGCTGCAGCGCGCGGCCGAGATGGTGCGCGAGCAGCCGGCCCGGCTCGTCACGCATCCCGAATATCCTCACCGACAGACGGCCGGCCGCGCTCGCGACGCGGTCGCAATAGAGGTCGAGCGTGGCGTCGTCGGGCGCGCAGATGTCGGCGGCGGCATCCATCGCCATGCCGTCGATCATTGCGTGAAAATCCTCGCGTTGCAGATGAAACGTGTGAATGTGCCGTGTCAGCGCGCGAAGCGACACGCGCGGCTGGCCGGCGTAGCAAGCGTCGATGTCGGCGCGCCATTGCTCGAGCCCGGCCGCGCGCTCGGCGCGCGGCAGGTCGCTGTCGGCGATGTCGTCGACGGCGCGGCAGAAGGCGTAGACTTGGTACATCGCATCGCGCTGCGCCGCCGGCAAGATGCGCATCGCAAGATAAAACGAGCTGCCGGACGTGGCGGTAGCGGCGTCGATTTCAGTATCGTCCACGACAAGATTGGAAACAGCCAAGACGATCTCCGCTGGAGGCGCCCGCTGAAAGGCGTTCAAAAAGGTTTTTATGCCAACCCGCAGGGCAGTGGGCCCGCGCGCGCGAACACGCGCGAAACATCCGGCTGGGCGGCCGGAAACGGCGAAAAGTATAGCAATCTTTGCCGGTGACCGCAGTTTCGCCGGTCAAAAGGGGGACAGGAAGGAAGGCAGCCGGGCGCGGGGCGACGGGCTCGACCGCACCGCCCCCGCTAGCGAATCAGGCTCCCGCGAGCCGGAACGCGACCGCGCAGTTGCGGCCCTGACGCTTTGCGCTATACAGCGCCGCGTCGGCCTCGTTGATCAGCACGTCGTAGGCGGGCACGCCGGCGCGCGCCGTCGCGCCGCCGAGGCTCGCCGTGACCGGCACGCTAGTGCCGATCAGCTCGACCGGCGTTTCCTCGATCACGCGACGGATCTTCTCCGCCACCAGCATCGCGTCGTCGAGCGGCGTGCACGGCAGCAGCAGCGCGAACTCCTCGCCGCCGAAGCGCCCGAACGTGTCCTGTGCGCGCACCACGCCGGCGACGCGCTGCGCCATCACACGCAGCACCGTATCGCCGACGCCATGACCGAACTGGTCGTTGATCTTCTTGAAGTGATCGAGGTCGAACAGCAACATCGACATGTCGCCGCCGTAGCGCTGCCAGCGCGTGAACTCGTCACGCAGCCGCGTTTCGAAAAAGCGCCGGTTCGCGATACCGGTCAGTCCGTCGCGATTCGCGTACTCCTGCAGCTTCGCAACCGCCTCCTCGCGTTCGCGCTGCACGATGCTCACATGCGTCACGTCGGAGATCGTCACGCACACGGCCACCACCTCACGACCGCGCATCAGCGGCATGAACGTGCAGTCCTGCTGCATGAAGTCGACCCCACCGGTGATCGGCCGGTCGTGATCGAACTTGAACAGATACGGGCGCTGCTCCCACGAGCTGAACGCAAAGCTGCCGAGCTGAAACACGCTCTCGATCTTGCGCGAGAGCCACACGCGCGGCAGCTCCGGAAAGTTCTGGTAGATCGAGTGGCCGACCACCTGCTCCGCTGACAGGCCGCTATGGTCCTGCATGAAGCGATTCCACATCAGCACGTTCAGTTCACGGTCGAGCACGAAGATGCCAAAACCGACCCGCTCGACCACGAGGTCGCTCAACGATTCCACGGAGACGTTCATATACTGGACAGCAGCGCATCGAGCGCTTCATTCATGTGTCGGATTGATTCTTCGGCCATCAGCATCACCAGATGCGCGCGAAAACTTTGATGTTCGAGCGCGAAATTCACTTCGACGAGCAGCGCCACCTGCCATTGCAGCACGCCGGGCTGGAACACTTCGTCGAGCGTCAGCGTGTCGCCGAGCATGCCCGGCGCGGAAAACACCGGCGTGCGGCCGAGCTGCTCGAGTATCGACGACACGCACGCGCCGGACAGCAGGTTCGCGACGTCGAGCATCAGTTCGCGCTCGCCGATCTCCTCGTAGCTCGAACGCGCGTACGGGTCGCCGACGAGCGAACACAGCTGCGCGATGCTGTCGCTGCGGCAGATCACCAGCACCTCGCCCTTGATGTCCGAGCGAAAGCCCTGACGCACCGCGCTGACCGTGTCGTCGATATGGGTCATCTCGCGCAGCGTGCGCGCCGCGTCGCTCACCTCGACCATCCGCACGCGCGGCACCGACAGCTCGATGAACGAATCGAGCAGGCCCGCGAGCCGCGTCGCGGCCCGGCCCATCGCGAGATTGGCGATTTCCTGTAGCGCGTCGCGCTGGTCTTCGGTGAAGGCGGGCTCAGACATACAAGCCGTACTCCTTGAGGATGGGCAGGACCGCCTCCGGCGTCACCGGCTTGGCGATGAACGCGATCGCGCCGAGCTCGCGCACGCGCTCCTGGGCGAGCGGCTGCACGTCGGCGGAAACGACGATCACGAAGGTGTTGAGGTCCTCGTGCTGCAACGCTTCGAGGACCTGGTAGCCGGTCATGTCGGGCATCGTCAGGTCAAGGAACATCACCGATGCCTTGCCCTCGCGATACAGCGCGAGCGCCTCGTGCCCGTTCGTCGCGTAGGACACGTCGACTGCCCAGTCGGGCGGCAGTGCCTTCGTGAGCAACTTGCGGGCGAGCAGCGAATCGTCGGCGATCACAATGGGCAGCATGGCAACGGTGGGTCGGGCGTTTTGGGCGGGTCGGATAAAGGAATCGGCTGGTTCGTCTGCGCGCTTTCCGCGCCTGGTTGTGTGCGTATTTCGTTCGTCACGACAGCGGAGGGTGGCACTCCTTCGCGTGATGCCGACCGATGCGCGACCAGGTACAGCGGCGCCTGTCGAATTGCTATTGCCTTTGGCGAGAGGGGTGCGAATGCAGCAGGACGCGTTTGGCGAACCATGACGATCCGGCGCACAGAGGTGGCAACGGCTTTTTATCGTGGCGAGGATTGTCGAAGTAAAGTCGCGCAAAAGCAACTCGCCAGAATCGCTGACGGTAACGATCTGTTTCTCTGCTAGGCGAATTTCAGAAATAGATCTATCGTCGGGGCGGACATTTTTTTATCTTTATCCTTTTGTGTACGTTTGCGCTTCCCGATTCGTCGCTGTTTTAAAGCCGCTCTTAAAGAACGGCCGGCACGGCGGACGCCCATCCCCAACGCTTTGCGGCAAATTATTCCGTGCTGCGTCTATGCTTGTTCAGAAGGCGGCATGGTGCCGGCAACGGCCCGATACGGGGCTGCCACATCCGAACGACTTTTCGCGTCAACGACAATGACATCAGACCGGGTCGATTCCGCGCGCGCGGGCCGTCTTCCGCGTCGTCCCGCCCGCGAGCAGGACGACGCGTCGTTTCCCGCCGTGCCGGAACAGAATTTCCAGGTGCGTCGCATCACGCTGATCGCGCTGCTGGTCGCGGCGATCGTGCTGCCGTTCGTCTACGTCGCGGCGATGGCATTCGCCGATCTGCGCTCGCGCGAGGCCGACGCGACCGATCTGGCGCTGCGCACGGTGCGGGTCGCCGAAGAACACGCGTTGAAGGTGTTCGACATGAACGAGACGCTGAACTCGCGCATCGTCGATCTGACCGAAGGCCTCGACGACGACGGCATCCGCGCGCGCGAACACACGATTCACCACAAGCTGCGCACGATGGGCGGCGGCTATCCGCAGGTGGCCTCGATGTCGATCTTCGGCCAGCAGGGCGCGCTGCTCGTGAGCAGCCGCCTGTATCCGTCGCCGGAAATTTCGATCGGCCAGCGCGACGATTTCGTCGGCATCCGCGACGGCAACGTGCTCGAACGCGTGTCGAAAGTGATGACGGGGCATGTGAGCGGCGAACAGGTGTTCAACATGGGCGTCGAGCGCCAGGCGCCCAATGGCTCGTTCGCGGGCGTCGTATCGATCGCGCTGCGGCCCAGCTATTTCGACGCGTTCTATCGCGAGTTGCTCGGCAGCAGCGACGCTACGCCAATCATCATGAGCCTCGTGCGCACCGACGGCGCTGTGCTCGCGCACTACCCGCGCGGCCCACGCGAGCCGACCGCGCTTGCGTCCGATTCGCCGTTCGCCGAAGCGGTCAGGCAGGGGCAGCGCTCCGGCGTCGTGCGGATGCGCTCGAGCTTCGCCGGCGGCAACCTGATCGTCGCCTTCCGGCACATCGGCTCGTATCCGGTCTACGTGCTGTGCGGCTATCGCACGTCGGCGATCTGGGCCGCCTGGTACAAGCACCTGAGCGTGCTGGTCCTGTCGATGTTCACGCCGTCGATCGCGCTGTGGTGCGTGATCTGGCTGTCGCTGCGCCGCCTCGGCGCCGAAGAGGAAGCGTGGCAGCGTTGGCAGGCCGAGGCATCGATGCGCCGCTCGATTGAATCCGCGTACCGCCAGTCGCGCAAGATGGAAGCGCTCGGCACGCTGGTCGGCAGCGTCGCGCACGACTTCAACAACCTGCTGATGATCCTGTCGGCCAACGTGCAGATCGTGCGACGGCGCGGCGTCGGCGGACTGGAGCGAGAACTGTCGGCGATGGAACGCGCGCTAAAGAGCGGCCAGTCGCTGACGCGGCAGCTGCTCGGCGTCGCGCGCAAGCAGCCGCTGCGCACCGAGACGCTGTCGCTCGAACGCTGGCTGCCGTCGTGCCGCGAACTGCTGCGCGCGTCGCTCGGCGCGAAGGTGTCGCTCGTGATCAATAGCGGCATTGATACCTGGCCGGTGCGCGTCGACGTCGCCGAGCTCGAGCTCGCGTTGATCAACGTCGCCGTCAATGCGCGCGATGCGATGGCCAACGGCGGGCGCTTCACGGTGCGCGCGAGCAATGTCGTGTTCCGTCACGAGGACGGCTTTCCGCTGACCGGCGAGTTCGTGCAACTGTCGCTCGAGGACACCGGCGCCGGCATGGCGCCCGACGTGCTCGCGCGCGCGTTCGAGCCGCTTTTCACGACCAAGCCCAAAGGCATGGGCACGGGACTCGGATTGCCGCAGGTCTTCGCGTTCTGCGAGGGCTCGGGCGGGCTCGCGGCAATCGACAGCGCGATCGGCGCGGGCACCTCGGTGCGGCTCTATCTGCCGCGCGCGTCGAGCGAGCCGCACACGGCCGGACCTGCAGAAGCGCTAGCGACCGAAAGCGGCGTGCCGCAGGGTCTGCGCGTGCTGCTCGTCGAGGACAACGAAGAAGTCGCCGCCGGCACCGAAGCGCTGCTGCAGATGATGGGTCATCAGGTCACCTGCGTGTTCAACGCCGACACGGCGCTGCGTGTACTCGACGACGCCCGCGCGAAGCGCGCGAGCACCGGCGAGCCGCTGCCGTTCGATCTGGTGCTGTCGGACATCCACATGCCCGGCAAGATGAACGGCATCGATCTGGCCGAAGCGGTGCTCAGGTTCGACCCACGGCTGCCGGTCATCCTCGTCACCGGCTACGCGGAAGAGCTCGACCGCGCGCGGCACGCGAACGTGCGCGTGCTGTCCAAGCCGTTCGATATCGGACTGCTGGAGCAACTGCTCGAAACGATCCAGCACGATGCCGTGCAAACGAGCAACGATACCGCCACCCATCCGGCCGATACCTGATGTCGACGATATGTCGGCGGCATTTACCAGGCCTTGTAAAAAGCGCGGCGCTTACACGCCGCGCTCTTTACATCGTGAGCCCGCGTCATGCGTAGCACGCCGGGCAGCGCGGCGCCGCGCGTGGGACGCGGCGCCGCCGCGCGGCGATGCGGGGGCATGAAGGTTGCTTGCCCGCAGACGACAAGGGGACGACGCCGCGAGCGCCGCCCGTTCCAGCAGAACATGTCGGGAGACAACCATGCAACATACCGTGATTGGTTTATTCGACACTTACATGCAGGCCGAAACCGCCCGCGACACGCTCGTGCAAACCGGCTTTGCGCGCGAGAAGATCGAGTTGCAGGCGAACGCCGAACCTTCGGTTGGCTCGGCCACCAGCGAAGTCGCCAACGCGGGCGTGCTCGCGAATATCGAGCGCTTTCTTGCCAGCCTGTTCTCGACCGGTCCGCGCTCATCGGACACTGCGCGTTACGCCGAGGCGATGCGGCGCGGTGCGGTGCTCGTGTGCGTCCACGCGGCGAGCGAGTCGCATGCGGAGCTGGCGCGCAATACGCTCGTGCGGCTCGGCGCGACGGATATCGGCGACCGCCCGCCCGAAGCGGACACGCCGGTCGCCACCGCCCGCGACCACTCGATACTCGATGAGTTGGGCATCGGCGCGGTGATGCCGGGAACGCCGCGCACGTCGAGCGTAACGACCGAGGCGGGTGCGACGCCCGGGATGCGCGACACCACCGCGACACCGGGGGCGGCGGGCGTGAGTTCGAGCAGCGGCGCAGCGGGTGCGGCGGCCATGACCGAATCGACCGGAATCGCCGGCGCGACGGGCGCCACTTCGGCGACCGGTACGAGCGCACCCGACACCATGCCCCCTCCCGCCACCCCGCGCCCTGATCCGCTGACCGCCATGCCGCCGCCGGACATCGGCGCCGCCGCCAAGCCGTTCGCGCCGCCGCCGATCAGCGAACGGCCGATGAGCGATCCGGTCAACGAACCCGTCGTCGATCCGCTCGCCGGCGATGCGGGACGCAGCGCGATCGCCGCCGGCTCGGTACCAGGTTCGGGCGCGGTGATGCAGCCGTCCGACATCGTCCCCGAAGGCGGGCAGCCGGGCACCGGTCCCGGCGCCCAGATGCCGAACGAATATCTGGAATACGAAGAAGATTTCCGCGCGCACTACGACGAGCAGTACGCCGCCGCGAACGCGCGCTATGAAGACTATGTGCCGGCCTATCGCTACGGCGCGGAGATCGCTCGCGACGCGCGATTCCGCAATCGTCCGTGGGATGAGATCGAGCCAGAAGCACGCCGCCATTGGGAAACCACGTCGCCCGACAGCACGTGGGAGCGCTTCAAGCTCGCGGTGCGTCACGGCTGGGAGCGGGTGACCGGCCATCACCACGTGTAGGCGATGCGCCGAGCGACACGAGCGCGGCCGCCTTACGCGGCGCGCGCTGCGTTCGCGTTGCTTCGGCGGATGGTCAGGACGCGGTCAGCGGCGCGAGGCTCGGCTACACCGCCCCGTGCCGCTTGATCCACGTGACGTAGCGGTCCATGAACGTCTGCAGGAACTTGCGCGTGCCGTCGTTGACGATCTCGCCTTTTTCGTTGATCACCGCTGGATCGTGCTTGATGAACACCTCGGGCTGCCCCATCGCCGCGACGTCGAGATAGGCGAGCACGTTGCGCAGATGCTGTTGAGCGAGCGCGCTACCGGTCGCACCGACCGAGGTGCCGATCACCGCGCCGGGCTTGTTGGCCCACGAGTTGGTGCCCCACGGCCGCGAACCCCAGTCGATCGCATTTTTCAGCACGCCCGGTATCGAGCGGTTGTATTCGGGAGTCACGAACAGCAGACCGTCCGCGGCTTGCACACGCTCCTTGAGCTTCTTGCCGGCCTCGGGATAGTCGGCGTCGTAGTCCTGGGAGTACAGTGGCAAGGAGCCGATATCGATGTATTCGAAGGTGAAATCGGCTGGAGCAAGGGAAATCACCGCCTGAGCCAACTGGCGATTGAACGAATCCCGCCGCAGGCTGCCGACGACCACTGCAATGTGATAGGCCATGTTCGCTTCCTCAGGTAAGGCGCTCGACGCGCAGAGAGTACGAACTGTCCATCATAGGCAAAAGCCGCGCGAAACGCCCAGGCCCTGGCGAATTTGGCCAGGTAATAGCGGATCGGGAAGGGTTTTTGCGGTACCTGTCGGTGGATAACCTCGCGGCTCGAAAAGTTATCCACAGATTCGCTGAATAACCTTGTGGATAAGTGGGACTTTTGCCTTGTCAATCAAGCATGCCTTCGGGCCAGGGCGATCTGAGGCAAATGGACACCATCGACATTCTGGAGGACCGGATCATGAGTCTCGACTACGCAGGAAAATCCCACGACGAAGCGGTCGCCGCGCGCAAGAAAGCGCGGCAGCGCGCGCAGGAGCCGGCGGGCGGCGAGATGGCCGTCGACGGCGTCGAAGCCGACGCCACGCATAGCTGCGGCGAGTTGTCGGAACGAGGCAAACAGGTGTGGCGCACGGGCGCCGGACTCGATGGCGGAGGGAAGGCGCCGAGCCGCTAGCACTCGCGCGTTTGTCCGTCGGCCGTAGCTAGAACGGGCCGCTTGACGCCGCCGTATCCCCATGCAGGCCGAATGTTGAATACTGGAATACGAAAGGGCGCCGTTGCCGGCGCCCTTTTCTCATGCTTCCTTGCTGCGCATTTCGACGTGGCGATCAGTTGCCAAAAAATACGTTGCAGTACGACGCCGGGCCGTTGCAGGTCGAAGCCGGAGCGTCGGCGTGAGCGACACCCGAGGCCGCTGCGAACAGCGCGGCCGAAGCGATCAGGGCGGAGAAAATGCGTTTCATGGTGTGCGTCCTCGTTTGTGTGTTGGTTGCGCGATCTGATGCGATCGATGGCGTGAAGAATAGCGAGCGGGCCCGCGTCCACCAACAGCGAAGATGAGAAGACATTATTTTATAAATTGAAATAATCGCTATTGTGCGGTTGCGGTGAACTGGTGGTCGACCGCGACGCGTTGACCGGCCCGTATGGCGATCCAACCGTCTTGTCGCCCGCAGGCTCGAAATATCATTTCTTGCAACAATTAATTTCCGGTGTCATAAGCGGCCGCGCCGCGCGACGAAGCTCCTCGGGCATCGATTGCCAAGGGGCATATGTTCAATACCGATTCGCTAGGGCAGGAACGTGAGGGAGAATGGCGCACGCATCCGCAAACCGTGCGAGGACGACCATCTGCTCATGAATCACGACGTTTCAGGACGACACGCGCAGCGCAGCCCGCGGCCGACAGCGCAGCGACGGAGCATGCCGTGACGCAGCCAGGCGCTCCCTCGCTGGACGATCCCATCTATCTCGCCCAATTGCGGCGTGACCTCGTGCGCTTCGCCCGTCTGCAATTGCGCGATGCCGCGGCCGCCGAGGACGCCGTGCAGGAAGCGCTGACCGCCGCGTGGACTCAGGCCACGCGTTTCGCCGCGCAGTCGGAGCACAAGACCTGGGTGTTCGGCATCCTGCGCCATAAGCTCGTCGACACGCTGCGCGCGCGCCAGCGCACGGTCAATCTGTCGGCGCTCGAAGCCGAACTCGACGGCGAGGCGCTGCTCGATCGCGAGCTCTTCAAGGACAACGGCCACTGGTCGCGCGAAACCAAACCGCGTCCGTGGCCGACACCCGAAACCGCATTTCGCCAGCAGCAATTCTGGACGCTGTTCGAGATGTGCCTCGAGCATTTGCCCGAGCACATTGGACGCGTGTTCATGATGCGGGAGTTTCTCGACCTCGACATCGCGGCGATCTGCGCCGAACTGCAGATCAACGCGAATCATTGCAGCGTGCTGATCTATCGCGCGCGGCTGCGGCTGCGCACGTGCCTGAGCGAAAAAGGCCTATCCAGCGAGGATGCGAATGGGGAAATGTAAGGACATCACGCGGCTGCTATCCGATGCGCTCGACCGCTCCCTGTCGACTGGCGAATGGCTCGCGATCCGCCTGCATCTGCCGACCTGCAGCGGGTGCCGGAACTATCGCAAACAGATCCGCCTGCTGCGGGTCGCCGCGCATGTGGCGGGCGGAGTGGCGAACGTGGATGGAAAGGTGAGCGGCGACGAGTGATTTGCCGCTCTGCCACACCGCAGTTCAGCGCTCGCCGATCGGCACGTCGCGATAGCGTTCGAAAAAGCGAGCATGCGATGCTTCATCGATGCCGACAGGGTGCGCATCGGCACGCGCCGGATGTTTGGCGAGTTGCGCGCGGGTGCGAATCGGCCGATGCGCGAAATTGCCGCCGCAATTCGGACACACGTTGCGCAGCCTCGTCAGCGCGCAGACCTCGCAGAACGTGGTTCTGCGCGCGCGTTCCTCTGCGCGCGCGTCGATACGCAGCCCAAGTGAGTGAGGCTGTCGCGCGCGCCGTGCTCACGTCAACGCGCTCCATAGCACGAGCGTCAACGCGAGACCGACGACCGATACGATCGTCTGCAAGACCGACCACACCAGTACAGTCTGTTTAAGCTGGAGTCCGAAATATTCGCGGACCATCCAGAAGCCGGCGTCGTTCACGTGGCAGAAGAACACCGAACCGGCGCCGATCGCGAGCGCCATCAGCGAATTGTGCGTCGTGCTGAGGCCCGCAACGACCGGCGCGACGATGCCGGCCGTCGTCGTCGTGGCGACCGTCGCCGAGCCGGTGGCCTGGCGCAGCGCGACGGCGATCAACCACGCGAGCAGAATCAGCGGCATATGCGCGCCGACCGCGATCTTCCCGATCGTCGTGCTGATGCCCGCGACGACGAGCGCCTGCTTCAGGCCGCCGCCCGCGCCGATCGTCAGCAACAGCGCGGCGATCGGCGGCAGGCTTTTGCGCAGAATGCCCCCGACGCGCTCGCGCGCCATGCCGCGCGACCAGCCCAGTGCGACCACCGCGAACAGTACGGTGAGGCCTAGCGCGATCAGCGGCTCACCAAGAAAATTCAGCGTATTGAAGAGGAACGTTTCGGGCTGAAGCAGAAGCTTCGCGACCGTGCGCCCGAGCATCAGAATGACAGGCAGCAGGATCGTGATCAGAGAGATCGCGAAGCCCGGCGGCTCGAAGCCGTTCTGCTCGGCGGTGAACAGCTTGCCCATTTCTTCAGGCTCGACGACGTGCATGCGTTTCGACAGCCAGATGCCATACAGCGGACCGGCGAGGACCACAGCGGGAAGCGCCACGATCAGGCCGAGGCCCAACGTCAAACCGAGATCGGCGTGCAACGCGCTCACCGCGATCAGCGGACCCGGATGCGGCGGCAGCAGCGCATGCAGCGTGGTCATACCGGCGAGCGCGGGAATCGCGATGCGCAGAATCGGCTGCTGCGCGCGACGCGCCATGACGAAGATAATCGGCACCATCATCACGAGGCCGACTTCGAAGAACAGCGGCAGGCCGATGAGCAGCGCGACGACGGCCATCATCCACGGCAGCGTGCGCGGGGTCGAGTGCGCGAGGATCGTCGACACGAGCCGGTCGGCGGCGCCCGATTCGGCCATCAACGCACCGAGCATCGCGCCCAGCGCAATGATGATGCCGACGTCGCCGAGCAACGCGCCGGCGCCTTTGCTGAACGCGCTCGCGACTGCTTCGAGCGGCAGGCCGGCCGTGAAGCCCGCCGCGAAGGTGCCGACCAGGATCGACAGGAACGGCGCGAGCTTCAGCACGCTGATGAAGATGATGATCAGTGCTAGTCCAAGCGCGCACGACAGGATCAGTTGGGTGTCGTGGGCGGCCCACGGTGTCAGCGTTGTCGTTACAGGCACGGCGGTTTTTTTCCTCTCTTCGTTTGCAGTCGATCGATGCAGCCGCGAGCTGGTGGTCGCGGCCGCTTGTTTTTGCCGGTCGATTGTAGCGGGAGGGGAAAGGTTGGGCTTTGGGCAATGCTTCGCGACTGCCGCATGATTTGCTTATGCGAATTTATCGGTTCGTCCAGGCCCGCAGACGAATTATCGTCGGAGCCAATCGGACCATATTTTGGCGTCCGTTAAATTCTTTTTCGACGAGTATTCTCATGTCCCGTGATCCGCTGCTGACGCGCCGTACGTTTCTGGCCGGCGTAGGCGCAACGCTGGCCGCCGCCGCGTTGCCGGTCTTCTCCACCGCCGCATTTGCCGCCAATGAACATGCAAAAGAACTTCGCATCGGATATCAGAAAGCCGCAAGCACCCTGGTATTGCTGAAGGCGCACGGCACGCTCGAAAAGCGGCTCGCGCCACTTGGCATCACGGTCGAATGGACCGAGTTTCCGGCTGGGCCGCAATTGCTGGAAGGGCTGAACGTCGGCGCGATCGATTTCGGCTATGTGGGCGAAGCGCCGCCCGTCTTCGCGCAGGCCGCGGGTGCCAATTTCGTCTACACGGCGTATGAAATTCCGACGCCGCACGCCGAAGGCATCCTCGTGCATCCGGACGCGCCAATCAAAACCTTGGCCGATTTGAAGGGAAAGAGGATTGCGCTGAACAAGGGCTCGGATGTGCACTGGTTTCTCGTCGCCGCGTTGCGGAAGAACGGCGTGAAGTTCAGCGAGATCCAACCCGTGTATCTGCCGCCCGCCGATGCACGCGCGGCCTTCGAGCGCGGTGCGGTCGATGCGTGGGCGATCTGGGATCCGTTCCTCGAAGCCGCCAGGCGGCAAACGAACGCGCGGCAGCTCGCCGATGCCGAGGGTATCGTGAGTCACCACCAGTTCTTTCTGAGCGCGCGGCCCTTCGCGCAACGGAACGGCGACGTCCTTGCGATCGTGATCGATGAAGTCGGCAAGGAAGGGGAGTGGGTGCGCGGCCATTACAGCGAGGCCGCCGCCCAACTCGCGCCAATTCAAGGGCTCGACGCGAGCGTGATCGAATCAGGCTTGCGGCATTACGCGCATATCTACAAGCCCGTCGACGCGAACGTACTTGCGGAACAACAGCGCATCGCGGATACGTTCACCGAGCTGCATCTGATCCCGACGAAGATCGTGACCAAGGATGCCGCGCTGTCCGGTAAAGCCTAGCGCAGCAGTTCGAGTCCGCATTGCCCACATCGTTTTACTTCGACGGTTGCGCGATCAGGCGAAAAGCGCGGCGACATTTTCCGGCGGTCGGCCGATGACAGCCCGTCCGTTTCTGACGACGATCGGTCGTTGCAACAGAATCGGATGCTTCGCCAATGCTTCATAGAGTTGGGCGTCCGTCAGCGACGTGTCGGCAAGATTGAGCTCTTTATATTCAGCCTCGGTATCGCGGATCATTTCGCGGACGGGACAGCCGAGTTGAGCATTGAGCTTCTCAAGCTCTGCGACGGTGAGTGGCTTCTTCAGATATTCGACGATTTCCGTCGCTTCGTTTGCGGGGTTGTAGGTGTTCGCGAGGAGTTCGCAGGTGGTGCGAGATTTGGAGCAGCGCGGGTTGTGGTAGATGGTGATCATGGCTGGATGCGGGGCTTACGCCGTTGAAGGTTGCTGTGACGGTTAGAAGGGTTCGGGAATTTTAGCGGGTGACTTGATGACGTGGCGCGGGATGACTGCGCGGCATCCGCGTTGTTTGAACCCTCGGCGAGGTGGGTCGGTTTATGCGCATAAACCCACGCCGCCTTCGGGGCGAGTGGGAACCGTTTAATGCTGGCACCCTGAGTTCTAGTCGCGCCTGCGATTCGCTCGCGCGGGCGCGATTCAAGCGACAACCTATATCCCCCGCTGATGAAGCACCGGACGCACGCTTGACGCTTGCCGCCATGTCTGCGGAGAATCGGTGTCGGACGAATTCACGACGAATCGTCCCTCCGGGCCAATTGGCACGTGAACTTTATGCGCATAAAGTCTGGCGCCTCTCACCCCTTTGGCCGCTCAGATGCGTGCGCTCCTTTTCCCAGCACATCGGCCCGAGAATAATCGCGAACAGTCACCGACGACTGTGCACGCAGTACGCGAGCACTCATTACTTTCCCTTTGCCGCCGCAAGACAGCGATCAGCAACCCTTAAGCCCCAATCCACGCTTGCTCTGATATCCCGCAAGACCCGGGCACACGTCCGGTGCCTCTTTATGCGCATAAACCCTTTGCCGAATGGCCAATTTAAGAACCGCGCTTACGCAAATCATTTGAAATAGCAATTCAACCAGGTAAAATCCATTTGCGTCTAAAAAAGGAGGTGAAATTTGGCGGCAGAAATCATCGCGGTAACACAGCAGAAAGGCGGGGTCGGGAAGAGCACCATCGCGATGCATCTCGGCGCTGCATTTCACGAGAAAGGCAAACGCGTTCTCGTCGTCGACGCGGATGGCCAAAACACTCTGATTCACTGGGCCAGTGCTGCCTCCGACGGCGACATCGGTATTCCATTCGCCGTCGTCAACCTATCCGAAGCAGGCAGCCAGATCCATCGCGAGATCAAGAAGTTTGTGGCTGACTACGACATCATCGTCGTCGACTGCCCGCCGTCCATCACCGAAAAAGTCTCCGGCGTCGTTCTGCTCGCGGCGAGTGTCGCGGTGATCCCAACTTCCTCGTCCCCTGCCGATTACTGGTCGAGCATCGGCCTCGTCAAGCTGGTCCAGCAAGCGCAGGTCATGAACGAAGACCTGCGAGCCGTGTTCCTGCTCAACAAGACTGAAGAGAAACGGATGCTGACGCGCGAACTGAAGCGCGCGCTCGAAGAACTCGGCTTCCCTCTCCTCAAGACCCAGATTCCCACGCGCGAAGCCTACAAGCAGGCAATGGCGTTAGGGCAAACGGTGCTTCAGATGAACGACCGCGGCGCGAAACTCGCCGCACTCGAAGTACGGGCGTGCGCCAACGAGATCGCCGCCTTGCTCCCGTGAATTTATGCGCATAAAGGACCCTGAATGAAACCGTCCCAGTTCGCCAAAGGCTTTCAAGCACGTCCTGACACGTCCAGCAGCGAAAAGCGCACCGCGCTCGACCGTCTGAATGCGATCGACGGCCTCGTCAGAAACGAGCCGAAAACTCCCGTGATCGCCGGGCGTCCGATTCCGGGCGTCTTGCCGTCGCGTCTGCAAGACGCGGAGATTCCTGATCCGGACAACGAATCGGCGGCCTACCGCGCCTGGAGGCTCGAGCACGGCTATCGTCCCGGCCAGATCGTCGAACTGGCGCTCAAAACGATCAAGCCGAGCCCGTTCAATCCACGGCACTTCTATGTGAAGTCGTCGATTGCGGAGCTTGCCGTCAATCTGGCGAAGCAGGGGCAGCAGCAGGCGATTCACGTCATTCCCGACTATGACAACCCTGGCACCTACTTCGTCAGTGACGGCGGCAGACGCGTGCGCGCGCTGAAAGAAGCGAACAAGGAGTCGGTGAAAGCGATCGTCATCGATCTGCCGATCGGCATCCAAAGCTACAAGCTCGGTTACGACCTCAACGTGCAGCGCGACTCGCAGACGGTGTTCGACAACGCGGTCGTGTGGCGACGCTTTCTCGACGAGCGACATTTCCAGAGCCAGAAGGAACTGGCCGAACATCTCGGCCTCGACGAATCGACGGTCGCAGTCGCGCTGTCCATCGCCAAACTCCCGGAAACCGTGATGCAGGAGATGGTCGCGCGCCCTGACCGCTTCGGCTCGAACATGGCGTATCAGGTGGGCCGCTACCACACGGCTCGCGGCGCGGAGGCGACACTGCGACTGATCAACCGGATCCTTTCCGACGATCTGAGCACACGCCAGGTCGCCGACATCGTCAAAGGCCGAGCGACCTCGCAGGAAAGCGCCAAACCGGCGGGCCGGCAGCGCTACGCGCAACGTCTGGAAATCAAGCTTGGTGGTGTGTCGGTCGGCGATCTGAAGTCGTATGGGGACGACCGGCTCGAGTTGCGCCTGAAAGGCCTCACGCGTGAAAAGCGCGACGACATCCTGCGGCAGATCGAGAAGATGCTGAAGTAAGACGTGAGGGCGGTGCGCATGCACCGCCGCCTGGATTTCAAAGGCAGTTATCGACCCATCAGGCCGCGCGCGACTGGCTCAGTGTAAAGGCGAGCAGATCGCCGTCGGTCGGTTCGCCCCAGGTCCTGCGCGCGAGCCAGTCGAAGAACGCCGTTTCGACGATCTTCGACTCGAGCCCGCGACGCCGCCAGTCGTCGCGCATGTGCGTGCCGAGCCCCGGCAATTCTTCTTCCTCGAACGACTGTCGCGCGATATCGCGCTCCGACTCGCCCTGTTCGTTGTACAACTCGTAGGCCTGCTTGCGACGGTAAGCAGAGTATTCGCCGAGCAGACGCGCCTTCAGATCGTCGGCCGGCGACGCCGCGGCCTTGCTGGTGCCGCCACCCGCGGGCAGCGCCTCGACCGGCGGCGCATAGCCTTTCTTCAACGCATCCTTGAACAGCGCCGGCGCACTGCGCACCGGCGGCAGTGACGTGCTGCGCATACGCTGCTCGGTCATCTGCAGCGCCGCGCGGATCCGGTTCTCCTCGCTGTCCGCGTAAAGCGTTTGCGCCTCCTTGAGCGGAATGCCGATCTTCACCATCCGGTCGACCAGCGTGCTGTCGAACACGTTCGGATGTTCGTCGAGCGCGAGCATCGGCTGCTTGCGCTCGGTCACGCGGAACTGGATTTCAGCGACGCGCCGACCCTCGCGATGCTCGATCAGCTCGACAAAAATGTTCGTGACCGCGTTGACCTCGGCGATGGCCGGGCGCAGGTAGTCGCGCTTGAAATACTTATACTCGCGCTTCGCCTCGTCGCCGGCTTCGGTATCCGGCGTACCCGACAGAATCGGCCGCCACCATTCCCAGGTCTCGCGCATCGTCAGGTGGCTGGGGTTGGTCAGGTAGCGCACGCAGATCTCGTAGAGTGCGAGGCCCGCGCTGCTGCGCAGCTGACTCTGGAACTGCAGACTCAGCCGCGCATACTGAACCGGATCGAGCAGTTTCTTCTTGATCTTCGGCGCAAACGAAAACTCGACCCAGACGCGACGCGTGGTCGGATCTTCGAGAATTTCCGCGTCCGCGATCAGCGTCGAAATACCCCATTTGCGGCCAGGCTTCTGACTCGACGTGCCGGTGCTCCACTCAACCTGCACCGACACCATGCGGCGCAGATGCTCCTTGACGAGCGCGGTGTCATTGGAATCGAACGCGGAATTGGCGACGATATCGGACAGAAGCGCCCGATAGGTGTCGCCCGACTCATCCGCTTGCTGGGCCACGGCGAGTAACACGTTAAAAAGCTTGCGCGTGAGCAGCGTGATCTTGCCGCTCTTGGGCTGGATCGCGATCGCCTCGACGGCTTTGCGCAGCTCAGCCGAGCTCGGGCTGACAACATCGGTCTTTTTCGCGCGCTTCGTAGCCATGCGTCGAGGTGAGGAGGGGATTTCGCGAGAGCATACCGGCTGTGGTGATATGCGTCTATAGCGCCCATCTCACCATTGCCGGTGAAGCGAGTTTACGAAGCGCAACTCACCTCGAGCAACTCCCGAAAACCCTCACCTCGTGTGCGTGCCGCCAGGATCGGGCTCTCCTTGCCGGTCGCGGCGTTTGCGAAGCCGGCTCGTTTCGCCGCGTGCGGCAACTGGGAGCATGTGATCCCGAATCTCCTCACCTCGAAAATTTTCGCGGATTTTTTCGAGAACCTCGTGCAAACGGATGGTGTCCGGGGCGGGTGAAGACTTTGTCGTGCGGCCTCGCGATCGTTTCGTCGATCGTCGCGTGCTGCTGGCCGACGCACAGTCCGGATCAATAGATGGAATGCCCGCACGGTATTGGACCCGCTACGCGGCGTGGGCCAGCGACAGGCGCCCCGTCAGCCCTGTTGTCGGTGCATCAAGCTTCCTATCGTCGGGCGCGCCATTCGAGCTGCTTGGTGCCTCCGCTGACGATTCAGCCCTCACCGCCGAGAACCTGCCAGCATTAACCACCAGTTTCGACTTCGAGCTTCGTCCGAAGCTGCCGAAAAAGGGGAGATCCAACCACAGGCAAATCCTCACCGCTCCGATGCTCCCGAAAAACCTCACCGTAGCACCGCGGAACGGCACAACACGACACGCGCTCATGCCGCGCCAGTACCGCATTTCTCCAATGCAATCTCCTGAAAAGCCTCACTTTTGACGTTTACGGAGGCCACGGCGCCCCCTCCCAAAGAACTCCTGAAAACTCTCACCTTTGCTGGCGGACAGGCAAAAAACCAATGATTTCCGTGACTTGCGATAATCCCATCGAGCATTTGAACCACCGGGTGTCCCCGTAAAACCTCACCTTAAGCCCGTTTTTTCGCACCGCAGCACTTTCATTGTGTCCCGTGGATCTCCCGGAAAAACTCACCTCTGCAATCAGAGACTCGGTATACCTACGCTCGCAAATCGCCAGTTGCCGGGCATCTCCGGCCGATAACCCGCGTTTCAGTCCCGAATCTCCTCACCGTAACGCGCAGAACCCTATCCAGACCTTCCCGAAAAGCCTCACCTTTGACGAAATCACCGGCCAAATCAGCTCGCGGATCTAGCTGATAAGCCAGTTCCCCGAATCCCCTCACCTTTCCACTCGCCAGCGGTTCCCGCCGACCAGTCTTTCGGGCAATCGATGTGTCGAAATCCATCCTGGCTCCCGTAAAACCTCACCTCAGTAGTCTGGATGCTCAAAAAGAAAGCAAAATTGGACCCCGCGTCCCGAAAAATCTCACCTTCGTTTCACGTTTTCTCCCGCCACGGCTCACCAAAGCGGTTATCCACCCCAAAAAACCGGCAAAAAACCACGCTCGCGAGCCTCCCGAAAGCCCTCACCTTGCTGCTGGCCAAACCGAACAGACACTTTCGAGGACTGTCGGGCGCTTCGCGGCTGCGAAGTCCCGCAAAACCTCACCTTTGCCCAGACCCCACGTATACGGCGTTTCCTGAACCCGCTCACGTTCCGTCCCGGAGCCGCTCACCGAGCTTCCCGGACCCCATCACTCGTGTTTCCCGCAGACCCTCACCACGTCTCCCGCAAAGCTTCACCTTGCTGGGCTGAAAGCCCTGCCAGATAAGGGTTTGCCGAGTCGTTAACGTTTTTAACAAGGGTTCAAAGGTGTTTATTTTTATTACTCTCAAGCCTTGCACCCGCGAGCCCCTGAAACACGGGCCCAACACCACGCAGCCATTGCCGATCAATCGTGAAACAGTGCGCGATCATGCGAGAACCAAACAAAATTCTTCTAATACAAGGGCTTATTAGCTATTCTTCGTTTTGTTTCACGGAGAAAAACGGTCCGCGCATGTTTACTATCGCGATTTGCACGCAAAAGCCTGTCGGTATGCGCCAATCCCTTCGCCACCGATAGATTGGTAGCAAACACTACGTAAATTGTTATGATCCATCCAATTCGAGCCACATCGAGGTAAACATGAATCTGGATCAGGAGCGGCAAACCATTCGCGACGAGCTTGAATCAATGCGTGCGCAGGGCGTGCGCCGCCAGGATCTGTCGCTGCATGCATGCAAACGGCTCTTTTTCGATCTCGGCATCCGACCATCGATGGCGGCCGTTCGCGATCTCACGCAAACCGGCAGCGCGAGCGACATCCCGAAGGACATCGATCATTTCTGGGAGCGCATCCGCAGCGTATCGCGGGTCAAGGTCGGAGCGGGCGCGATACCAAAGGCACTCGAAGATCGCGCCGGCGAACTGCTGGGCGCGCTATTCGAAGAAGCGGTCGTGCAGGCCAAAGCGTCGCTCGATGGCGAACGCGAGGAGATCCGCGCGCAGATCAGTGCCGCAGATCTGCGCGTACGCGAGGCGGAAATTCGTCGGGATGCGGCCGACGACTCCATCAGGCGCAGCGAAGCGCGCGCCGAAGCCGCGTGGGAGCGGGTTCGCGCACTTGAAACCCAGTTATCGAGCGCGACTACGCACGGCAGCGTTCACCTCGAAGGCATGCAGGCAACCACGCGCCGGCTCGACCAGGAGAACGAGGCGCTGCGGCAACGGCTCGAAAACGAACAGACCACCAATGCTGCGTTGCGCGACCGGATCGACGCGTTGCACGTCGAATTGCGGCAAAGCACGGAGCACTATGCACAGCAGATCAAGGATGCGGTCGCGGAAGCCGAGCGGCGCGTCAAGCCGATGCTGGTCGAACTCGACTCGCTGCGTAGCATGGCCGCGACGTATCAGTCCGGCGTGCGTGACGCGAGCCGCAAGGAATTCGAGTTCATTCAGCAGATTGCCGCCGCCAAGGCACGCGCCGATCGGCTCGACGCGCAGCTGCGCGAGCAGTCGGACGAAGTCGACGCGCTGACGAAAGAAGTCGCCACGCTGCGTGGCCAGCAGGGCATCGATCCGGCCATCGCCGTACTGCTGTGCTCGCTGGTTACTGAGGGGCGGCTCACGAGCAAAGAGTTGAGCATGATCGGCACTGCGGCTGACGGCCACGTGACGCTGCCCGCGAAATGCCCGAAATGCGAGGAAGGTGAGCCGGAGCTGTCGCAGGTCGATCACCGTTTCGAACTGTTGTGCCCGGAATGCGAGCACTCTTCCGGCCTCGGCGAATCGAGGCTCGCGGCGGTGAACCAGTTCCTGTCGAACGATGGCTCCACCGCGCCGTCGTCCCGCTCTGTCCACGCGATGCGTTAACCAGAGGCGGCCAATCCAACGGAAAAAACTCAAAGGTGAGGAAATTCGGGACCGCGACGGTGAGGTTCTTCAGGGCTCGCCGGCTCCCGCTTTCCGCGTCAAACGCCCGTCACGGCGGGGCTCGGCCAACGGCGCCGAAGCTGGATCCGGCTCCTCTGTCGCGGGCGAATCCTGCTGATCGATCCACGTTTGCCACGCGCGATATAGCCGGTTCGCGGACACCGCCTGCACGAAGCCGAGCCATTGTCCGACCTGTTCGGCCTCCACCCCGCTTTCGAAAAGATCCGCCGCAAACGTGTTGCGCAAGGTCTGCGGACTCGCGCGCGATTGGCGCGATGTGGCAATCCCCGCTGCATCGACGAGCGCATCCACCGCGCGCAGCATCGTGGCCTTATGCATCGGCCTGCCCGACGGCGATGCGGGAAACACAAGCTTGCCGGCCAGTTGCATCAGCTGGCGTTCGGCTAGCCAGGCGTCGAGAATCGCCGTTGCGAACGGCGCGAGTCGCGTGCGCCGCGTCAGCACTGGATTCGCGGACTCGATCGTGACCCACGGCGAGCCCTCTCTTACGCAACTAACCGTAAGCGCTCCCGCTTCGCCCGTCTTCAGTCCTGCGCCCAGAAACACCGCGATCAACGCGCGATCGCGTCGCTCTCTCCAGCGCTGCGCGGTCGACAAAGCCGGCAACGGCGCGAACAGCCGTGCGATCAACGCAGTGCGTTCCGCATGCGTGAGAAACCCGGTCGGCTCATTGTCGCGCGCATTGCGCCACGCGGCTTCCCCGTCCTGAGCGATGAAGCGAGCCGGGTTGGTCGACGCTGATTCGATCTCGCGCACGTGATCGAGCACGCGCTCGATAAGCCGCAAATAGCGGATCCGCTGCGTTCTGCGAATCGCGAGGCTGGCGACGAATTCGGCGATCGCGGGCGTGTCGACCGTCGCGAGGCTTTGTTGCCGCGCGCCAAGCCAATCGAGAAACTGACCCCACTGCGCCTGATAGACCAACGCCGAAGAGCGACGGAAGTGCTGCTTCGCGAGCCACGCATCGAACGCGACCTGCGGGTCGCGACGCCAGTCTTCGCGTTGCTGATCGAACAGATCGGTAGAGGGCGCGGGACGGGGAACGGGGTCGGACAGATGAGGAGGTGACATGAGCAATCCTTCCGTTAGTTGCACCGTTTGGTCCGCGTATTGTAGGCGCTGACCGCCGCAAGGCCGACCGCGAGGAATGGATGAGGATCGGAGCCATCCCGAGGTGGCGCCGCCATTAGCCGCCCCACGCCCGGGCGCGCTTTAAGGGCGCATCGGCCGGCCGTGGCAGCGCCGCCCGGCGCGCCGCTTCCTCGTACGCATTGACGGCAAACGCAAGGACGGCGGGCAATGCATTGGAGGTGCCGAAATCCACGCCGTCATCGGTTTCTGGATAAGGCAGATCGGACGGGCGCTGGAACAGCCCGAGCATCAGCGCGTCGTGCCGGCCGGCAAAACCGAGATCGGCCAGCGCCTCGGCTTCGATGGCATGGAGCAGACGCCACGTGAGCGGCACCTGCTTGACGATGTAGCGCGCGGCGATGCTGCGCACGATATGTTCGAGATCGCGCGCGGCGGTCTGGAAGCGCAGCGCGGCGAGAGTTTGATCGGTAGGGTCGGTTTTCAGGTTGTTCATTCTCGGCTCCAATCGACACCTGATACTGTACAAACATACAGTATCGAGCGCAACCTGGCCGAACGGCCTAGCCGTGAATCACAACCAGCAGCGCTTTCGCCTCGCTCTTGCCGACGTTGCGGATCGCATGCGGTTCATCCGCGACGTAGCGCGCGGTGTCTGCGACCTTGAGCCGCTTCGTCGCGCCGGCCGCCTCGATTTCGATCGAGCCGTGCAGTACGGTCAGATGCTCGCGCGTGCCTGGCTCGTGCGCGTTCGACACGAGGGCCCCGCCTGGCCGCAGCGTCAATTCGTACCACTCGAACTTGCCGGCCAGCTCGATCGGTCCCCACACACGCAACTGGTATTTCGCTTCATGACCGCTTAGCGTAGGAATATCGTGCGGTCCGGAAACGGCGATTGCCTCGGGCGACTTCGGCGCCGCAAACAGCGAATCGAGGCTTACGCCGAGCGCATTGGTCAGCCGCCATGCAACCGCGATCGTCGGATTGGCCTTGTCGCGCTCGATTTCCGACAGCATCGATTTCGACACGCCGGCCGCGCGCGACAGATCGTCGAGCGTCATGCGCCGCCCGGCGCGCAGCCGTTGAATCTGTTCGCCGACGCGCGGCGGCGCAGCAATCGCCGCATTCGGCGGTAATGCCGCGCTGGCGGAGGTGGGCGCCGTATTGGCCGCGGCGCGGCGTGTACCCGAACTTGCCATTTCCTGACCCATCGTTTAGAGTTGTTCGATATACCGGATTTTAGTTCGGAAAAACGAAAATATCCGATAAAGCTGACAACCGACTATAACAGGCCGCCCTTCCCGCGCGCATGCGAATGCGGGCGCCATCACTCTCAGGAGTCCCGTTCATGCGTGACCAATACCTTGCCCATTTGCGCGGCACCCTCGACCAGATCCGCGCCGACGGCTTCTACAAGAGCGAGCGCGTGATCGCGAGTCCGCAGTCGGCCGACGTGCGTCTTGCCGACGGCAGCGACGTGCTGAACTTCTGCGCAAACAACTATCTCGGTCTCGCCGACGACGCGCGGTTGATCGAAGCCGCCAAGCAAGGCCTCGACAGCGACGGCTTCGGGATGGCGTCGGTGCGCTTCATCTGCGGCACGCAAACCGTGCACAAGCAACTCGAAGCGGCGCTCGCCGCGTTCCTGCAAACCGACGACTGCATTCTCTACTCGAGCTGCTTCGACGCGAACGGCGGCCTGTTCGAAACGCTGCTCGACGAAAACGACGCGATCATCAGCGACGAGCTGAATCACGCGAGCATCATCGACGGTGTGCGGCTGTCCAAAGCGAAGCGTTTTCGCTACCGGAACAACGACCTCGGCGATCTCGAAGCGCGCCTGCAGGAAGCCGATGCGGCGGGCGCGCGCTTCAAACTGATCGCGACCGACGGCGTGTTCTCGATGGACGGCATCATCGCGAACCTCGCCGGCATCTGCGATCTGGCCGACAGGTACGGCGCATTGGTGATGGTCGACGACTCGCACGCGGTCGGCTTCATCGGTGAACACGGTCGCGGCACGCCCGAGCATTGCGGAGTGATGGCGCGCGTCGACATCATTACCGGCACGCTCGGCAAGGCGCTCGGCGGCGCATCGGGCGGCTACGTCGCGGCGCGCAAGGAAGTCGTCGAGCTGTTGCGCCAGCGCTCCCGCCCGTATCTGTTCTCGAACACGCTGACGCCGAGCATCGCGGCGGCGTCGCTGAAGGTACTCGAATTGCTCGCCAGCGATGAAGGCGCGCAGTTGCGCGCACGCGTGCGCGAAAACGGCGCGCATTTCCGCCGCGCGATGAGCGCGCTCGGCTTCACGCTCGTGCCGGGCGAACATCCGATCATTCCGGTGATGCTCGGCGACGCGCAACTCGCGGGAAAGATGGCCGATGCGCTGCTGAAGCAAGGCGTCTACGTGATCGGTTTTTCGTTCCCGGTGGTGCCGCGTGGCCGCGCGCGCATCCGCACGCAGATGAGCGCCGCGCACACGCCGGAGCAGATCGACCGTGCCGTCGAGGCGTTCGCGCGCGTCGGTCGCGAGCTCGGCGTCATCACCGCGTGATCGCCGCGTGATTCGAATGGAGAAGCAGATGAAAGCATTGGCAAAACTCGAACGCGGGCCGGGCCTCACGCTGACCGACGTGAAGAAGCCCGAAGTCGGTCATAACGACGTGATGATCCGCATCACGCGCACCGCGATTTGCGGCACCGACATTCATATCTGGAAGTGGGACGACTGGGCGCAGAAGACGATTCCGGTGCCGATGCACGTCGGCCATGAATACGTCGGCGAAATCGTCGAGATGGGGCAGGAAGTGCGCGGCTTTGCGATCGGCGATCGGGTGTCGGGCGAAGGACACATCACCTGCGGCTTCTGCCGCAACTGTCGCGCGGGCCGCCGGCATCTGTGCCGCAACACGATCGGCGTCGGCGTGAATCGCGAGGGCGCGTTCGCCGAATACCTGGTGATTCCGGCCTTCAACGCGTTCAAGATCCCGCCTGAAATCTCCGACGATCTCGCCGCGATCTTCGATCCGTTCGGCAACGCGACGCATACGGCGCTGTCGTTCAACCTCGTCGGCGAAGACGTGCTGATTACCGGCGCTGGGCCGATCGGCATCATGGCGGTGGCGATCGCCAGGCACGTCGGCGCGCGCAACATCGTGATCACCGATGTCAACGACTATCGCCTCGAACTCGCGCGCAAGATGGGCGCGACGCGCGCGGTGAACGTGTCTCGCGAATCGTTGCGCGACGTGATGCACGATCTGCACATGACCGAGGGCTTCGACGTCGGACTCGAAATGTCGGGCGTGCCGAGCGCGTTTACGGGCATGCTCGAAGCGATGAACCACGGCGGCAAGATCGCACTGCTCGGCATTCCACCCGCGCAAACCGCGATCGACTGGACCCAGGTGATCTTCAAAGGCCTTGAAATCAAGGGCGTTTATGGGCGCGAGATGTTCGAGACCTGGTACAAGATGGTCGCGATGCTGCAAAGCGGCCTCGATCTGTCGCCGATCCTCACCCACCATTTCAAGGTCGACGACTATCAGGAAGCCTTCGCGACGATGCTCTCCGGCGAAAGCGGCAAGGTGATTCTCGACTGGACCTCTGCCTGAGTCGGCACCTCACCGCCTGAACGCTGACGCCCGCAGCGCGCTTACGCGCCTGCGGGCGTTTTCACGAACTCGGCCTGGATGCGCACGTGAATATCGTCGCCGACGGCCGGATACCAGGTAGATAGACCGAACTTCGCGCGGCTGAAATGACCGTCCGCGGAAAAGCCAAGCGTGTCCTTCTTCGTCAGCGGATCGGGCGCGAAGCCGTTGAACGTGACGTCGAGCGTGACCGGCTGCGTGACGCCGCGGATCGTCAGATCGCCGCTCAGCGTGCCGCGCGCTTCGCCGGTGCGCTCGAAACGCGTGCTCGCGAAGCGGATCTGCGGATAGCGCGCGACGTCGAGCATGCTGTCGCTTTTCACCATCTTGTCGAGCAGCGGCACGTTCGTGTCGATGCTCGCGGCGTCGATCGCGACCGACGCCGTGCTGCGGTCGAGGCCGCCGTCGTTCCAGTCGAGTTCCCCCTGCTTGCGATCGAAACGCATCGTAAAGCGCGTGTATTTGAAGTGATCGATATCGAACGTGATGCTCGTATGGTCCTGATCGATGTCGTAGCGTCCGGGCGGCACGCGCGCCTCGTTCTGACTGACCGAATGCGTGAGCACCTGGATCGGCGTGCAGGCCACCGCGCCCAGCAGCGTTGCGCCGAGCAGCGCGCGTACCCACGCGGTGCGAACGGAGGATGGTTTCATCGAAGCGATTCCGGTTGAGCGGTGATCAAGCGATCGCCATCAAGATAGCAGCAAGCGCACCCACAGTGCCGCAGGGCGAAGAAAAACTTGACGAGGGAGAATGATCGTTCTACCTTTTCGTCCATGACACACGAAACGATTCCGACTGTCCCGAACGACGCGGCCCAGCCCGGCACGGCGCGCGAACGCCTGCTCGATGCCGCCGAGGCGCTTATCTACGTCGGCGGCATCCATGCAACCGGCGTCGATGCGATCGTGCGGCAGTCCGGCACCGCGCGCAAAAGCTTTTATACGCATTTCGAGTCGAAAGATGCGCTAATCGCGGCCGCGCTCGAACGGCGTGACGAGCGCTGGATGAACTGGTTTATCGCCGGCACGCAACGGCGCGGCAAGGGCGCGCGCAGACGCCTGCTCGGCATGTTCGACGTGCTGCGCGAGTGGTTCGCATCGGCGGATTTTCATGGCTGCGCGTTTCTGAACGCGGCCGGCGAAATCGAATCCGCCGACGATCCGATCCGCGTCGTCGCGCGCAAACACAAGGCACGGCTGCTCGGTTTCGTGCGTGCCGAATGCGACGCGTTCGTCGTGGAAGCCGAAATCGATGCGCGTCGCGCGGCGCCGCTCGCGCGGCAATGGCTCGTGCTGCTCGACGGCGCGATCGCGGTGGCGCTCGTGAGCGGCGAAGCCGATGCGGCGCTCGACGCGCAGGCGGTTGGCAAGACCTTGCTCGATGCGGCAGCGAAACCTGCCGCAACCAAACGGCCGCCATCGCGGCGCACCATAACCTGACCGAGGAACCATCATGGCCGATACGATCGAAGCCCGCCCGCCGCTGCCGCCATTCACTCGCGATACCGCGTTCCAGAAAGTGCGCGCCGCGGAAGATGCCTGGAACACCCGCGAACCCGAGCGCGTATCGCTCGCGTACACGACGGATAGCGTGTGGCGCAACCGCGCCGAATTCGTGCATGGCCGAGCGGAGATCGTCGGCTTTCTGCGCCGCAAGTGGGCGAAGGAGCTCGACTATCGGCTGATCAAGGAGCTGTGGGCGTTCACCGACAATCGCATCGCGGTGCGCTTCGCGTACGAATGGCACGACGATTCGAACAACTGGTTCCGCTCGTATGGCAACGAGAACTGGGAGTTCAACGAGCATGGTCTGATGGCGCATCGTCACGCAAGCATCAATGACCTGCCGATCCGCGAAGCCGACCGCTTGTATCGCTGGCCGCTCGGCCGGCGGCCCGACGATCACCCCAGCCTGTCCGATCTCGGTCTGTAGACGTTCCCACCACATTCATCGACGGCGGCGCACCCGATGCGCGCCGCGAACTTCTTCACCGCTTGTTCATCACGGCGCCATCGGTTCTCCGTTATCGTGGCGGTTCCGGCTGCGGGGGCACGTCGCGTGCCCGGCCGAGCGAGTCCTCAACATCGACCGCACGGCTTCAGGTACAGTGCGCGACGGGCGGCACGCGGATCGCCAGAACACCATGACACCGGCGCTCGACCGGTGACGGAGAAGAAATGCACTTCAGGCAGATGAACAAGAATATCCGGCGCGCCGCGGTGGCGCTTTTCGCCAGCTTCGCGGCGGTCTCCGCGGCGCACGCGGGCAACTGGTGTGACGGCGGTGTATGGGTCGACGCGATGCTCGGCTCGTATCACATCAACCCCGATCCCGATACGCACTTCGAGCAGTTCAACCCCGGGCTTGGCGTCGAATGCTGGCTGAACAACCAGTGGGCGCTGACGGCCGGCGGCTTTCGCAACTCGCTGCGTCGGCCGTCCTACTACGGCGGCGGCGTGTGGGCGCCGGAGTTCGCGCATTGGGGCATCGTTCGGATCGCGGCGATCGGCGGGATCATCTCTGGCTATAACTACGGCAACTGGGGTCTCGGCAGCAATCACACGATCGGCCCGGTGGTCGCGCCGATCGTGATGCTCGAATACAAGCGCGTCGGCGCGAACTTCATCGTCATTCCGCCGATCCCATCGGACAATCTGCCCTTTACGATTGGATTCCAGCTGAAGGTAAAGTTCTGACAGAGCTGAGCGTTGTCAAAAAAGTTGCGACTTGCGGGAAGTCATATATTTTTGGCAATAAAGTTGCGACTTGCCTTGCTGGGCGGGGATGTGATGTCGAAGAACAGCGGATTTGTGCACGTCATTTACCTGGTTATCCGAAAGACAGTCGCGACTTCCCTTATTCGGCCGGAATTTTTGGCCTCCGATGAATCAAAGCAGCGATCTCGAATAGGCGCGAAGTCGAGCATGATTACCACCAAACATTTGCCTAAACCACAGTTGAGTATAGGCCAACGTTGTTGAAACAATTGAAACTAATTTCCCCGTTTAGTTTCCGGCGTCCGCACCTTTCTGGAATTGCTCACCGTACATGCAAGTGAAGACCCGTGTCAGACCCAGCGTACCGTTCGGAGTTGCCAGGCACCTCCTGGAATTGCTCACCGTACGTGTGAGTGAGGGTAAGTGTCAGATCCAGCACACCGTTCGCAGCTGTCGGGCACCTCCTGGAATTGCTCACCGTGCGTGTGAGTGAAGGCCCGTATCAGATCCAGCGCACCATTCGCAGCTGCCGGGCACCTCCTGGAGTTGCTCACCGTACACGTAAGTGAAGACCCGTGTCAGATCCAGCGCACCGTTCGCAGCTGCCGGGCACCTCCTGGAATTGCTCACCGTACACGTAAGTGAAGACCCGCGTCAGATCCAGCGCACCGTTCGCAACTGCCGGGCACCTCCTGGAATTGCTCACCGTACGTGTGAGTGAGGGTAAGTGTCAGATCCAGCGCACCGTTCGCAACTGCCGGGCACCTCCTGGAATTGCTCACCCTGCGTGTGCGTGGAGGCCCGTGTCAGATCCAGCGCACCATTCGCAGCTGCCGCCGGGCACCTCCTGGAATTGCTCACCGTGCGTGTGCATGAAGGCCCGTGTCAGATCCAGCGCACCATTCGCAGCTGTCGGGTATCTCCCGGAACTGCTCACCGTGCGTGTGAGTGAGGGCTCGTGTCAGATCCAGCGCACCATTCGCAGCTGCCGGTCACCTCCTGGAATTGCTCACCGTGCGTGTGAGTGAGGGCTCGTGTCAGATACAACGTACAGTTCGCAGATGATGAGCATCTCCTGGATTCTCTCACCGTATGCGTGAGCGCCCGTATTTGTGATGACGTTGACTGGGATGCAGATACCGGAAGCGCCGGCTGGTGCAGAGGGCTGAGTGAAACCCGGTCTGGGGAAGCGATGCCTCCGGCATGCCCTGCGACCTCGCCGCCTGTTCGCGGGCAGCGTGGATTTTCGCATCCCACGGCTCGATATGGCTACCCATGCCGAGCAACATGACCTCTTTTTCCAACGATACCGCCATCGCCTGGCGCAACTCCGGCGATATCTGCATCCGCTTCCGCCTGCTTGCTCTTGTGCAAGGTCGAAGCCGAGATGCCCTGTCGCGCGGCCGGCTGCCGCTCGGTGAGGCCCAATGTCTCGCGAATGAGCTTCAGCCAGCCACGCACCCGATCAAACCTTTACTCTCCTGTACGGTGAGCCGTTCCAGGAGACCATTCGAGATATCAATTGGTGAGCGGCACCCGGGTCCGGTCTTCACTCTCCATACGGTGAGTCGTCTCGGGAGGCCATGCGCGATTGTCAATCGGTGAGCGCGCCGCGCCCGATCAAACCTTCCCGCGCCGGTACGGTGAGCCATTCCGGGAGGTCGTTCGCAAGAGGCAGTCGATGACTGCACGAGAATCAGGCGCAGCCGATAGGTATGGTGAGGAGTTCTAGGGGAATCTCTTAGCACAATCTGATAGAGCGAAAAATGCCGGGCTGAGCAATCCCAAGAAATGCTCCTCAGTGTTGGGAATGGTGAGCTGAACCTAAAGCGCGTTTCCCGGTGAGTGGTATCTGCGTGCGTAACGTTTCCTACCTAGTCAATTGTAGACGTTCGCAACAAATTGCATTCACGTACCGGGCGGCCCTTACCAGCAGGGGTCAGGGACGGGCGTGCTTACCGCACAGCGCACGTTGTGACCGCTGGCCCGAGATTCCGACATTGCCGAATCGTAGCCGCAGACGAGCTTCCCGCATTTCACATAACGTCACATAGAGCTGGTATAAGCAAGGAGAGCCAATCGTGCAGGAGAAGGATGTTGACCATCTCGCGCTCCCCGAATCGTACGAAACACCCCTTTGAAAAATTATTTGTGGACCTTGGCAGTCACTCGCCCGACAAGGCGCTGGCAGCACTGACCTCTGCAATGCAGGAAGAACGACGCGACATGAACGCGTTTGAGTGGTTGTCGCAGGCGCTCCCCGGCGCAACGCTCAAACCAGCGCTGGCGTGTGGCTCCGTCAGCGAGCTCTACCGGTCATATACACGGCCCGCGGAATTCGAGCGGCTGAAGGGCGTCCGGCGCTTTTGAGGGGGCGTGGCCGCAAGACTGGAGGAGACTGCATGGGGTGCTCGACGGCGCCGTCGGCACGATGGTGATGGACATCGGCCGCGCGGAAACCATATGCGCTTGACCGCGCGAAACTTTACTCCGCGAATATGCTTTCCAGCTCGGTGAGCCACATGCGTTGAAGAGGGCAGTCAAATATCTGGAGGAGCAGCAGCGACTCCACCGACGTGTCGCGCACGAAATGCTGCATACAGGCTCTCAGGTGTGGCCGTGAGTACTGCCATTCCTGAATCATTCTAGCTTCGAGACGCTTTCCGCTTCCTCGACTCGACCCGTCGTGACAGGTCGGTCAACAGCCATCTAGCGACTACATCAGGTCCGTTCATGTCGTGGCTGGCGAACTTGATTTCGTCCTCGAAGTAGACGATAACCGTGCCGCTCATGACACGATAGCGGGTGCCATTCAATTCGACTTCGATTTCCTTGGTGGATTCGTAATCTTCGACCATCAACACCGCTCTGTAGTAACTATGACGAGTCGAACTTACCCAATCACATGAGGTACGTCAACGACACAGGAGCAGGAGCCTTTCTGTGCCCTTCTTTCAATGCAGCAGAATGTGGCGTTGCACGGCGTCGCGCTGGTTATCGATGTCAATGCGGCCTAGTGCCGATGTCGCAAATTCTCGCGGACGCGCTTGGCCACGAGGACTGTCATGTAATCCATTATCCGTGCGCCGTGGCTGTATTCGGCCCACGTGTCCTCATACAGCTTCGACACGGTCTCGGTGGGGGTATTGGTGTCAGAGGCAATAGCCTTGATGACATCTTCAACGTTGGGCTGGGCCATGGCGCTCTCCTGGCGTTGAGTAGGAACGGCAACTTCGGGAGGTCGATTAGACGACGCTGCCCGGCCGTATGCAAATTGAATAGACCTATCGCTTCGTTATGTCTGTAGAGACACTCTTGCGTTCTCTCGACCACTGGTGCGCTTACTCCACTGCTCCGTGCCCGACACGGATGAGCTGCGAAATGCTTATGCCCGGCGCGCACTACACAAATTCAATCTTTTCAGCTACTTGTCCAACTTGCCCGTGAATTGTCCACAGCCTTGCGAACAGATTGTGTGGACAACTTGATGGTCCGGGCCCGAGGGCGCATCTCCAATGCAGTCTGGTAATCGCAAATTAACGGTATATACTGTTTATACCGTTAATCAGTCTGGAGATGGTCATGAGTGAACCCAGCGTGAGGAAGCCGACGAAGAAGGCCTTTCACTTCCCGAAGAATGCCAACGGCCATGCGAAAGTCGATGAGAAGCCAGCGGATGAGAAGAGTATGGCCGCAGCCGCAGCGCCAGATGCCCAGCCGGCTCCGACGAAGGCCGACAAACAGAAGCGCGCGAAACCCGTTGAGGCCGCGCAAGTCAGTCCAGCAGCAGAGGTGAAAGCGAAACGCGCGAAGAAAGAGAAGGTGGTGCGCGACAGCTTCACGATGCCGAAGTCCGACTACGAGAAAATCGCGGTACTGAAACAGAAGTGCCTCGACGCAGGCGTCTCGGTGAAAAAAGGCGAGCTTCTGCGCGCTGGTCTGCTCTTGCTGGACTCGGCGCCCACCATCGAGGGTCTGCTGGCAGCTGTTTCTGCGGTCGAAACCGTCAAGACTGGTCGACCAGCAAAATCATAGCTGTACCACGGTCCGAGCGGATTGCCGTGCGGACCGGGGTTCGCCGCTGTGCTTCGCTGGATGCTCCTGCATGTTTCGTGGAGCTTCCACCACCGTTCCTTACGACGCGACCCTAAACTGATACTGCGGTCACGAAACCGAATGGCGATTAGGCAAATAGCCGGCGCGGTTGAAGGGGATTCCGATGCCAGACGAGCACCTTTCCAGTCGATTCGACGCTGACATCAACCACGTATTGTCCAAGGTGTTCGAGATGGGCGGCTTCGTTGAATCGCAAGTCGTCAATGCGATGCAGGCGCTTAACCACCTCGATTTGGACCTGGTCGACAGAATCTTTGCCGACGAGCGTCGACTCAATGCCATGGAAGCGGAAGTCGATGAAGAGTGCATCAACATCATCGCGCGGCACCAACCGGCTGCACGCGACCTGCGTCTGCTGATGGCCATCTCGAAGGCCGTCACGAACCTCGAGCGTGCTGGGGATGAAGCGCGGAAAGTCGCGAAGCGGACTCGGCGAATTGCAGAAGACGGCAACGCAATGGCCATCAATATCGCGGAAATCGCGTTATCCGGTGAGATGGCCATGACTATCCTCCGCCGTGCGCTTGATGCATTCGCGCGCCGCGACACAGGTGCTGCAGCACAAATCCTCCGCGACGACGACGCTATCGATGACCAGTTTCGTTTGTTCGTCCATAAGCTGGTGAAGTACATGAAGGAGAACCCCCGAATCATCCCGATTGCGCTGGACTACCTCTTCATCGCAAAGGCCATCGAACGCATCGGCGACCATGCGACGAACATAGCGGAATTAATCATCTACGTCGTCAAGGGCAAGGACGTGCGCCACGTTTCCCGTGAACAACTCGAACGCGAAGCCTTCGGTCAATGACGGAGCGCGAAACCAGCACGAAACCGCGAGCGCACCGGTCGCGAGGAGGGACTGATAACTGCGCGAGTCGCGAACGTGAAGCGTGCGGTCGCACGCATAAAGTCATTCGCTAGATATGTCTTTACATCTTCTTCAATCGAAGACTTCTTCTGACATATAAAGCCATAAGTTGCATGGGATTCTTTTAGCGGGTGACCTCCGCGAGCGCGGGGTCTCCCGTAACCAGGTATCAGAACAGGAAAGAAGCGCTCAGCGATAAAAGCGACACCGGATGAGGCGACCAGCGAAACGTTCGATGTGCTGGTTTCAGGCAACAAGCAGACGCGTCGTTGATTGACCGCTTCCCCCGACGAAATGGTAACTTCTGTAGGGAGAGTGTGCTTTTCCATGGCTGCGTTGGCTCTTCGTTACCCCCCCCGCACCTTGTCAAATGGACGGCACGATTCTGACGTCAGGGCAATTCATCGTGCCCGTCGCGTTGCACTTGTGGTCGGCCTCGAGTGTTGGGCAATTTTTGATCAATGACCACGGTGTTCGCCATGCGGTCATGCAAGCCCTGCTTGCGCGGGTTGAACAGCACCCCAGAGAAATCCGGCACCGCACGTCGCGAAGCAGACCAGGTAGCCCAACGTTCGCATGGCGGCTTGTCGCGCCGTCATCGGCTCTCCTGTATCGGCGTCGACAATGCGCAGACCCAACGCTCGTTTGCCCGGGGAGGTGTCCCAGATGGCCCACATGACGCCAGTCACGACCACCGGAATACATTGCGCGACTATCAGCTAGAACAGGATAGACGGGCCGGCTAGTGCTGGCACACTCAGCAAGTCTTCTGTCGATGGGGCTAGAGGGACGACAAGCACAAGCGCAGTCCACCAAATGCTATCAATGAGCAGCGCACGGGCCCGGCGAGAATAGGTTGCGTATTGCTGCTTCACGGTTTCAGCATGGGAGGCCGAGCGTTGCGGCATAACATTAAGCTGGACTAGTCGAGCAACGACTGCTGGGGCTCGTCCGAAGATTTTCGCGAGGCGTTCTTGGTGACAACGGGAGCGCCTCTGCGTGCATTTCCTCCGCTGGGTACAACTGCAGAAACGACCTTGCTTCGTCTGCGTTCCGGTGCAATAAATTCAGTTTCCCTAATCATTCGGCTCGCTCACATTTCGTCTTGTATATCCCATCCAACTACCCGATTCTCGTAATGGGCACCGTCTTCCCTCGCGAGGCGAGCAAAGACGCGTGCCTTGGCAATTGCGTCTTCGACGGTTTCGACCGTGAGCTCGGTCACGCCTTGATATAAGCCGCTCATACTGAATTGGCACCGTACTATCGAATATCGAATTTTCATTTCTCTTTTCTCGCTTTCTCGCGTCAAGTCTATTTACTTACTCGCGTACCGCGAATCATTCTAACAGGCTGTTGAAAACCCGCGGGCGGCGGTCGTCCGGACAGGAGGAGGTAAACGTTGAAACAAAGCGTCGAGCTACACTGGGACACACGATGCGCGGAGCCGACGGCTAACGGACGCGTGTGGCATTGAATATGCGTGTCAGCATTCGAGGGTGCAGACCTGTGGTGTACGTTTCATTGACAGATTCTATTTGCGATTTCCACTGTCGCGACCTTCACTACACTACTACTACTACTACTACTACTACTACTACTACTAGTGGATGGAGGACATATGAAGACGGCCGCCGACCCGCAGAAAATTGTTCATGACATCGCCGAGTCCACGGACACCGACGAAGAATTGGTGTCGAAGATGTACGCTGACGCCGTTGCAGATTATCAGCGTGAAGCGCGTATTCTGGATTACGTTCCTCTCTTTGCGGCAAAGCGCGTACGGGAAGGCCTGAAATCCCGAACAGCAACGTAGTGCAGAATCTTTCGTACACTGCCGAGTCAGCCTGCCCGAGTTCGGGGCGAGCTAAGCCCTGGATGTCCGCGCACTCGGCACCGCGAGGACTCAGCAGTGGCTGTCCACCCAAGCACGTGCCCAGTCTAGACCGACTAGCTCGGCCTCTTCTTCGGTCTCAAAGCTGCCGAGGACGCCCGAGGTTTCAACAAGCTTATTGTGCTGGGTGATGGTGCCGCTTGCCGCATATCGTTCCGGGTGAAGAATGTCTTCCTGTTGAACGATCGCGTGGCCCCAGATGCGGAATCCCTTGTAGCTCTCAGCTTCCACTAGCGCGTAACCTCGACAGTTGAACGGTGCGAATTCACGCGAAGTACGTTTCCTTCGGGAGTTATCTGCCGTGGAATTTCGAATACGTCTGGCGCAACAACTCGCGCACCATCACCGACGATATGCTGCCTTGTGGCCTGCTTTGTGACCGCAGCCGTCGTGCGATGCGTCCGTGTCTTTACCACGTGGGGCAGGAGCCGCTTAGGCTTGAATGGTTTCAGAGCGGTCGAGTGCTGATGTATCCCGCCCCGCGCCTCTGGTGGGTCCCCGCGGGCGGCTCGTGCAGAGATACGCTGCCTAAGGGAAGAGTGCTCTCGAACCCAACCGGTGATGGGTTACTTACTCACCAGGTCCAACATGCCCTCTGGAACTAGCCCGCAGCGCTATGTCCGTGGCATAGTGCGGGCATCTCAACCACGGAGGCGGGAATGACCACGCTGGAATCCTTGCAAGCAAAAATCAAAAAACTCGAACAGCAGGCCGACGCGCTCGTTGCAAAGCAGTCGTCGGGTGTTATCGAAAAGATTCGCGAATTGATGTCAACGCACGGCTTGACGACAGCAGACATTGACGCGCATGTTAGTGGCAAGAAACGTGGACCGAAGCCTGGTGCCAAATCTGCGGTCGCCACGAAGGCTTCTTCTGCTGCGAAGTATCAGGACCAGAAAACTGGCGCCACTTGGTCCGGGCACGGTAGGGCTCCGGGTTGGATTGCGAACGCGAAGGACCGCACCAAATTCCTGATTCAGGATGGCGCTGACGCAGTCGTCGCTGCGGGCGCGGCAAAGGTGAGCAAGGCCAAGACTGGGGGCAAGAAGGTTTCGCCGTCGGTCGGCGCCACTGGTGGCACGGGTCAGCGGAAAGGCCCGCAGCCAGCGATGTACCTTGACCCCAAGTCCGGCGCGACTTGGAGCGGACGCGGTCCGGCGCCGGCGTGGTTGGCTGGTGCTAAGGACCGCAGTCGATTTCTGATTGATGGTGCGGGCGTCGGCGCTGCGGTAACTGAGACGGGCAAGCCTAAGGCAGGTGTCAAGAAGGCCGCCTCGAAGAATGTAGTCGCTCCCAAGAAGGCCGCGGTGACCAAGTCTCCTGCTGCCAGCAAGAAAGTTGCAGCGAAGAAGACCGTTGCCCCGCCGACGAAGCGTACGGTCGTGAAGACGGTGGCTGCCAAGAAGGCTGCCGGAAAGAAGGCTGCTCCGGTCAAGGCGGTTGCTGCGAACGCCGACAACACCGCCGTACCGGAAGCAACGCTGGAATTGAGCGCGTAACCGAGCGTTTGGCGAGTGATGCCAACTGGACCTGCTTATCCAGCTGGCATCGGCTTACACCGTAGCCTTCGTAAAGGTCGGTGACTCTAGGGCCGGCTTCTTTTCTCGAAACCACGCTCATTTGCGTGGCTGCGAAGTCCCAGGCCTGTTCCGCATGCAGGTCGCTCTTTTGGGCCGGTCCGTGCTCGGTGGGTGTCGCGACGAACGCCGTCTTCAGTCCGCACCGACGTGCTGCTGCCAGGTCGCCGTTGTGAGCTGCGACCGTGCAAACCGATGCGGCGTCAAGGCCAAGGATTTCGACCGTCTCGACATAGACTTGCGGCGAAGGTTTGTAGGCTCGAACGACTTCTGCGCCGAGAATCGCATCCCAAGGGAGCGCGGCCCGCTTCGCCATGTCCAGCATCAGCCTGATGTTTCCGTTCGACAGGGCGCAATCATGAAGCGACATTTGAGTCGGAATAGCCCCTCAACGGAGTCAGGCCACGGGTCGAGCCGGTGCCAGGTGCGATTCAGTTCGTCGAGCTCATCCGCAGAAATCGAATCGACGTCGATACCGTAGTCGGCCAGCACCTTGTCCAGGTTTTCCCTGTGCAGTACGTCAAGCCTGACAAACGGCCGCCGTCCACTGCGTATCTTTTCCACTGCTGGCGGGTATTGACGTCGCCACGCATCTGCAAACTGAAACGAGTCAATAAACAAAGCATGACGGCTCCATCTCCTGAAGGTCCGTCATGGGGGCGGCTGGTGCTTTCGTCATGAAACAACAATCCCGAAGCGGCCACTGCGACGCTTCGTGAAGAGTACTGCCGAGCTAGCTCCACGCCTCCCCCAACGCCTGTGCCTGCGGCAAGACCAGCTCCACCGCGCCGTCCTGCTGGTCCGGCGGGTACTTGTATTTACGCAGGATGCGCTTGACCATCAGCCGCAGTCTGGCTCGCACGCTCTCCCGCTCCGACGCGTTACCAGAACCGGGCGATTGAAACTGCCCAGGTCATCGAAGAGCTCATCGACATGGCCAAGAAGTTCCGCGCTGCCGCGACCCGGGGCGAGGAACTGGGCCTGACGCAAGACGAAATCCGCTTCTACGACGCGCTCGCCAATAACGAGTCAGCCGTCCGCGAGCTAACCGACGAGACGCTCAAGAAGATTGCACACGAACTCACCAAAAACCTGCGCCAGAACATCACAGTGGACTGGTCACCTAGGTCGTCCGATTTGCTGAACTCGATGCCTCGCTTCGTCAAAAGGGTCTTGCAGCACGTTTCGATAAGCTCTTTCGCCGTTCCAATGGCTAACGCGGGGTCGCGCTCCGCGGCGTGCTCGAGGCGCTCGATTTCTTTTGCCATCCAACCTGCATCTAACGCGTCCGCTACCGTTCGAGCGCGAGAGACAACGCGCGAGCCACTATTCGTTAGCCGACGATGGGCAAACCGAGGACGACCTGCGATACGCTCCTCCTCGTAAAGCTCCCAGCCAGCCTGTCGAAGCTGCTCGTTGAAAAGTGAGACCAGCTTGATTACATCATCTCGGTCCGGCCGAACGAGCGGATGCACCATCTCACACAAGAATCGCAGGAAGCGCTCTGCAGGCCCATCGACAAGATTGAAGCGACCGTCGGAGAACAGCCAGTCACGGCTCCAATCATCATTGTTCATCCGATGCTGCCATATGTCGCCAGCAGCGTCTTTGAACCGAGCATCGGACGACGGAAGTTGCTCTAGTTCAAATAGCCTACTTAAAAATTCCACGTCATCAAGCTGGCCGAACCAAGCAAGGTCATTCAACCGCAAGCCGTCTAGGATATTGATACGAACTTGTCTGGGACCCATGACGACGACCATCCTGACACTTCGTGTCGACCCGGAACTTCGGATGGCAGCCGAAGGTGTGCTCCGCAAAAACGAATCGTTCCCTGAATTCATGGAATTGGCGCTGCGCGACTGCATCGCGCGCCGCCGTGTCCAAGATGGATTTATATGGAGAGGCCTCGCTTCAGAGAAGCAGGCAGGTCGCGACAACGCATATTTCAGTGCGAGCGACGTTCTTTCGGAGCTTGAACGCCGGCTGACTGCTGCAAGAAATTCTTCGCGATAGCGGCTTGACGAAAGTAGCTTCTTCGCTCGCGCCTTTTCGCTTTCGCTACGACGCGGCGACCTTAAGTGCCGACCAAACGGCGTACTAGCGTCTAAACACAGGCAGCCGTGCGAGCAGATGCGCCGGTCGTGCGGCATGAGCATTTAAACGGCATTGCTTCACTGGCGATGAATTCTCCGCCCCTCCACCTGCCGCCACGCCAAGGTGAGTTAGCACTCACTTATTCCGGACGCGAAGCCGTTGAACTGTTGTCTATTCTGCTGGCAGATGCCGTCACCGACATCGAAGTTGCGGCACGAGACGCGGGGATTTCTGATGCCAGCTTCGTGCGCCTGCGCCGAGCGATGGACCGGGTTGCTTGCGCCCAAGCAGTTTTGAAAACAATGGGGGCGGAGAGCGTCGGGGCGAGCGGCGAAGAGACGGCGCACCGGGTGTTGCGGGTGCGGGAGGCGGTCGAGTTGTTGGCAAGGGGGTGGCCGGAAGATTATCCGACCGGGGCGGTTGAGTGGGTTGCGTTAGAGTGAACCACGCGTTAGGCGCCAGTAGACCAACGAAACAAAACCGGACCACCATCGTCAGATGGAGGTCCGGCTATTCAAAGCAAATCGCTGGCAGACTTAACTTGGTGGTAGGCACGGCCGCAAGCCGCCCCGTCCAAAGACACGCCAAGAGAACGCTGACCATATATTTCGGATAACGCCTTATCCGGCGGCCATTTTCGAGCTTTCATTCGAAGCGTTAACCGATAGTTACGACACCGGTTAACAGATACTAATAGTGCTCTCCAACAACACCGGCCAACCGGGCGGATTGGCGAACCACCGTCACCGACTTCGCGAAATTCCGCATTTTCTCCACGTCCTGATTCAGACGAAAAGCTTTGGTGCCACTCCAGGCTCACATGCCTTGAAATCAACGCGAACGAAAACTCCCCTCCACAAACGCCCGTGTCTGCGTCAGATCCGTGCGCGCATACGCGGCCGTCGTCTGCACCGACGCATGACCGAGCAGCGTCTGCGCAACCGGCAGCGGCACCGCATGATCGACCACCAGGGCCCGCGCATACCCATGCCGTAACCAGTGCGTCGACGCGGCGCGTAGCAGCGTCAGCGTCGCCAGGTCGCCCGGCGGCACCCTTGCTTCAGCGGCCAGCAGGACGGCCTTGACCTCGTCGTAGAGGCCGCTGTGACCGAGCGCGTCACGCTTCTCGCTGTGGATCAGGGCAACCCGTTCAAATGGCGACGGGCATGCCGGCAGGGCTCGCGCGAGACGGTAGGCACGCAGCGCCGGCACGCAGACCGACGGCAGTGGAATCGACCGGCGCTTGCTGCCTTTCCCCAGCACGTGCAGGGTCCATTGATCCTGTGGGTCCACCTCGAGCCGGGGCAGGCCGTCCGTTTCCGACCACACCAGTTCGGCCAGCCGCACGCCGGCGAAGCGATACAACGACCAGATCGCGCGGCGACGCGCCCAGACCAGCGCCGGCATCGTGTCCGGTGCGACGCCGCTGACGACCGCGTCGCACAGCGCCAGTACGCTGGCCGGCATGATCCGGGACGGGGTCCAGCTGTCACGGCCGGCCGCCCCGCCGGACAGTTCGGCGGCGGGATTGGCAATCACATAACCGGTGCGCAGCCAGTAGCGGAACAGGCTCGACACGACAGCGAGCGCCCGCGCACGGGTCGTGGCCTGCAGACCGGCTGGCCGGTTCCGCGTCGTGTCTGTGGTTCGCGTGGTGCGCCGGGTCCGTTCGAGCGCCGTCCGGTAAGTGAGCAGGTTCTCGCGGGTCAAGTCGGATAGGGATCCTAATTGATGACGGTCGCACCACAGGATCAGGCGTCGCAGTTCTGCGAGGTACGCACGCAGCGTATGCGGTGAGCGGCTCGCCCGGTCGCGCAGGAACAGGGCGACGGCCTGCGCGTCGTCCGTTACGCCCAGCGTATTGGTGACCGGCGACGGATTGGCGAAGCGGCCCGCGCGCGCCAGCCACGCGCAGCCGGTGGGATCGGGCGCGAGCGCCGCCAGCCAGAGCGCAGGACTCGACGAAGGACCTGGCGTGGCCGACGCGGCGATGGCGGTGAGGCCCGCGTCTGCGGCGCCCGCAGCGAACAGGGTGGCCGTGGCTGGGCCGTCTGGCGCGAACCGGAAGCGCCGGTGCTGCTTCAGCAGACGCAGCAGCACGGCGTCGGGCGCCGGTGCAACCTCGGCGGCTGCGACCCTGAGCCGCCCGCGCTCCCAGTACTCGAGGGCCGTGTCGTGATCGAGCAGCAGGGCGAACACGAAGGGATGTTCGCGTTTCGCGTCAGCCAGTGACGGACACCCGCGTTTGAGTAACGGGAGCGTCCAGCGCGTATAGACCGGGTGGCCAAGGGCGTCGGCGACATAGGCGAGCGCCGCGTCAACGGTCTCAGGCAGACGCTGCGGGGGCGCGCGGGCCGTATCGATCCAGCCGGCGAAACCGGGTGGGGGGTTCATTGCGGGCGCCGCCGCCTGCTGGTCGCCGGCGGCGGCGACGCGATGCCCGGCTTCCGGTGATGCGAGGGTCTGGCAGTGCGAGCGCGGCCGTCGATGGCGGCCAGCAGCGCACGCTGCTCGGCGACAAGCGTGGTGAGCGCCGCGCCTTCCGCAGCCGCGCGCAGACGCGCGTCGCGTTCCGCCGCGAGGTCGCCCAGCAGGCGATCGCGGAGCGCTTCGAGCGCCGCCGCCCGCTCCTGCGCGTCGGCAATCTGTCCCGTCAGCTGTTCGCGCTCGATCTGCAGCGCGTGGCGCTGGTGCCCGGTTTCCTGCAGAAGCTGTCTGGACAGCCCTTCATAGCGGGTGTGGACTGCGGCGAATTCCCTTGCATGTGCCTCCTTCATATTAGTGAGAGCGAGCTGGGCCGCCTCCAGTTGTCCTTGCCGCTCGGCGGCGGCCGTCCGGTACCCGTCGGTCCGCTCGGTCAGGCTGCGGCAGTCGGCCCGCAACGTAGCCAGTTCGGTGTCGCGCATGTCGAGTTGCGAGCGCAGCTCCGCAAGTTCCACCCGCAGCATTTCTGTACGGAGGTCGGCTTCATGACTGGCGGCCGCGGCCGCCTCAGCCTGTTGGGCAGCGTCGGCACGCAGGCGCATGACGTCGTCCAGCTGGACCGCGACAGCTGCGTGCCATAACGCGCGCATATGGGTCGCGATTTCATCGGGCAACTCCGGGATCGCCACATCGGCGAGACCCGCGCGGACCACTTCGGCCTCGATGTCGTTGAGTGCGCGCGACAGGGTGGTGGGGTCGCCGGCGCCCAGGCGAGCGCGCAGTTTGCGCACCGACACGACCTTGCGGAAGCGCGCGCCGGAGGGCGGGTCGGGGTCGCCCGCCTCGGCGAGCATCGCGAGGACGGTGGCGCGGATTTCATCGCGGGTAATGGCAGCGGGACGCGGCATGGCGGTCTCCGGCGCCGGGCCAAGGTGCTGCAGGGCGGGCGGAGGCGACGAGGACAGGTTATTCCAGTCTAGATGACGCACAGTCCTTACGCCAGAAAACCGCTTTTCTGCCGGAGCCGGAAGGCATGGCGGTGATAACTTGAGTTATCACCGGAGAGCATGCGCGGAGACGCAAGGCGCAGTGTTAGGCACTGTGAAGCGTCGGGGCGATGTTCTGAAGGAAAGCCATGATGCGGTGCGCAAACCCACGCTCGACGATTTCTAGACGCATTGGAAGCTGGGTAGTGAGGGATTCGGTATGCAGACGCAACCACAATGAATTTCGCGTGATTAAAAAAGGGCGCCGCGCGACACGGAAGGGCGCTGCTCATGCGTTCCGCTGGCTGGAATACGTCACCCAATACGCACGCTTATTTTGGAAGCTTCCCGCTTGCCCTTGCGCGCGGGCGGCTGGGCTCAAGTGCAGATTTCTTTTTCGTGTGGGCGTTCGCGATATGTTGCTCGACAGCAGCAACCAGTTCGCTGGCCGCACAATCAAGTGCCCTGGCCAGAGTAAGCAGCATTGCAAGTGTTGGTTGAGCGCGGCCCAATTCCAGCTTGCTCACATATACCCGTTGGATATCAGCCTCAAATGCCAACTGTTCCTGAGTAAGGTTTGCCTCAAGCCGGCGTGCACGCAGTACAGTTCCGAAGGCTTCCGCTGCTTCCAAATTTGCTCCCGTGAAATGGGAGCACTGTCCTTTTACCGTTATAATTTGTCTTCATACTGGAGTATGAATTATCGTGTCATCACCACTCCTTTTAGCGCGGCGATAGCGGCCTCGGCGGCGTCTCAGCGCAGAAGGTGAAAGCGGCATTCTGCGAACCCACAGCCGCCGGGCTGTTTTCAAAAGCGGCGGTGGATGGCCTGTAGAGATAGGAATCTAGACTTATGTTTTTGACTTCTGACGAGAACCGTCTGCCGGCATGGCCCGGAGTGACGTTGTCGGCCGTTGCCGAGATGGCGGGTTGTGGGGATGTGCTCATCCTGCAATTTGCCGCCAGCAAACGCGACCTGCCCCGGGTTGCCATGGTGGAATTCGCGTCGGGTGCTGCGAAGACGCTGCTGCAACTGACGGCAGACGGCCAGACCGTGCGGGGCGCGGCAGTGCTGAGCGCGAAGCCGGACAGGGACTCGGCACAATGGAGTCTGGAGCCGCTGAGCGAAATTCACATCGGCGCAACCGCCGCCTATGACGAGAACCATCCGCTGGTGTCGTTTGCGCGATTCACAACAGCAGGGGGGCAGGAGTTCTCGATGCCGATCGGTATCGCGGAGAAACACTCTCCCGGAAAGCGCATCTACCCGTCCACGCCGGCGCGTTCGTCAAAGGCTGGTCGCCGGAAATCCACGGTTGATGGCGCTGGGATGGACTGACGGCATGCGGATCCAGATCGCCTCGGATCTGCACCTGGAAATCGTGCACCAGAGTTTTCCGGGTCACAACCCCGTCAGGCTGACGAATGCGGACGTGCTGGTGCTCGCGGGGGACATCGCGAAAGGGGCCGATGCGGTTGAGCCGTTTGCGCGCTGGCCGGTGCCCGTCATCTACGTGCATGGCAACCATGAAGCGTATGGCACGGAGTACGACACGCTGGCCAACTCCATCCGTATGCGCGCGGCCGGTACTGCGATTCATTACCTTGAGCGCGACACGTTTGTCATGGGTGATGTGCGGTTTCTCGGTTGTTGCCTCTGGACAGACTATGCGCTCAGTGGCGTGCGCGACCGGAGTATGGCGCTGGCCGGGCGGATGCTGCATGACCATCGTGTGATCCGCGTCGGCGACGGCACACGTTTTCGGCCGGAGCACGCGCTGGCCGAGCACGAAAAGACAGTGAAGTGGCTGCGGACCGAGCTGGCAAAGCCCTTCGACGGGCGCACGGTCGTCGTGACCCATCACGGCGTTGCTCCGCCGTCGGTGCATCCGCGCTATGCGAACGACCCGGTCAACGCTGCCTTCGTGAGTGACCTGCGACCTGTGCTCGAGCTGGCCGACGTGTGGATTCACGGTCACGTGCATGACTCGTTCGATTATCGCGTTGGCCAGTCGCGGGTGATTGCCAACCCGCGCGGCTATGCGACGAACCGTCTGATGGCGGGTGCACCAGCCGACCTGAAATGGGAAAACCCGGCGTTTGATCCGGCGCTGATGATCGGGTTGTGAGCAGATGTGCCGTGGCGCGCTGAGGCGGCGCAAACGTCTGGCGATGCGCATGGGCGCTGCCGCGAGGAGATCGCCTGCAAAAAAATGGTTGACCCCCAGGACTACGGACTCGAGGGAGCATCTCGACATGGAGCGCGCTTGACCAGGGCGAACCGGCGAAAAAGACGGCGACAGTCATTGCTCGCCTGACGGGAGCAGCGCCCAGTTACGGGCGCGCCTGAAGACCTTCGCGCTCGCCACGCGTAAAACAGGAACAGCGATGACGACAGCCCGCCACAGTCTTCAGGTTCAGCGAGAAGACACGATCGTGAAAATACTGGCCGAGGGCGAGTGGATCGGCGCAGACACCGTTCCCGCAGACGTAGCCGGATGGCAGCAACGCGGCTGGATCTTTGGCGTGGAAGCTGAAGGTCAGCGGTACTTTGCCCGATACCAGTTCGATGATCGTGATCAGCCGCTGCCGGTCATCAGGGAAATTCTGGCAGAGCTCGGACCCGCCACGGACCCGTGGACAATTGCCGCCTGGTTTCACTTTCCCAACGGCTGGATTGTGGAGGAGGGTTGTACCGCCCCGATCGCGCCCAAGGATGCGCTTGATCACCACGTTACGGTCGTTGATGCCGCACGCCGGTTCCGCGGAACATTTGAAGCATAACCATGGACGAATTTCCCGACCCGACAGGACCTTTCCGACCGGAAACTGTCCGGTTCGGGCATTCCCGATCAAGGGTGCGCTTACGCGCAAGACTGGTTCGACTTTCTCAACGGGCATCGCTGATGCCAGGATGCAGGTGTCAGCTCGATCTGATGGGCACATGTCCGAACGCGCGACCGCCGCGTGGCAGAAAAAGGCTTATGTCATTGACGACGCGGATTGCGTCCAGTATCTGAAGCGACTGCCCGTGACGCGTGGCACGTCGGCTAAACGCTCGCAAAAAGGAACAGCGATTTATGAGCAGCAAGGACCACATCCGGTATCAGGCGAAAGAGGGCGGTCAGCCCGGCTGGGATCTTTACGCCGAGATTTTTGAGCCAGAGGACGTCGTGTATCTGGAACTTGACGGTGTAGCCGCTGAAGTCACGATGCTCGGGAACCTGGAGCGCGGGCCGGGCACGGTACTGTTGCGCCTGCCGGTCGCCACCGCGAAGCAGCTCGGTCTCGTGCCTCCTGGCTGGAAAAAGTCGGGCTGGGAAAGGGAGTAGGTCATGCGCGAATACCGTGACAGGATGGTGCAGGAGATCGCCGCCTGCACATGCGACCGCTGCAGCCAGCGCATGTCGCCCGATGATGACCAGGGGGAGTGGTATGAAAAAGTGTCGCTCGACTGGCGCGGCGGATTTGGCTCGGTTTTTGGCGACGGTGCCCATCTGAGCATTGACCTTTGTCAGCAGTGTCTCCGCGATACGCTCGGGTCATGGCTGCGGGTCGATCCGCCGTCCGCAACGGACAACGTGATTGAAGCCTTGAAGGGCGTCGTTTCCCGACCCGACGTGCGGGTAACAGTGGACCAGATGAATCCACTGCTGTTCGGCGAGCAGGACGAGTCCCGTGGCACGTTACTCCTTGCGACACGTCTCGCGAAAATAGTCGCGCAGGCGATAGCCGTCTTCCGGGAGCAGGATAAGGCGATCCGGTGGCTGGTCATGCCGCACAAGCAGTTTGCCGGCCGAACTGCGCTCGAAATGGCGAAGACCGAGGATGACGCACGGCTGGTTGAGGAAGCGCTGGTGCGGATTGACGAAGGGTACGGATAGCAAAAGGCCGGACTTTGGGGGCGCGACTGCAGAACTTGTTGCCCGATTGCGCATCCGCACATCGCCTGAAGCCGACGATCATCCGATGCGATAACTTGTATGTTGTCGCTGGGTATCCCCTTGAGCAAGCCTATTCGCAGGGCAGTTCCGGACACAACCGGAAAAACGGTCTTTAGCCCCGACATCCGGCTGACCGGTGCGCTCGGGTTGCGCTCATTGAGCTATCAAGCCACGAAGCGGCCGGTGGCATCGTGCGAGCCTGCGAATGGCTGAAGGTTCCGTTGCTGAACGCGTACAGTCGGCCAGAAACGGACCTTCAACACGAAGACTCAGATCGTTGACGATCGACAGACAAACGTGCGGGGGCTACGGCGTCAGCGACACAGGCGGGCGCATTGTGGTTGGGTGACGCTGCCCGCGCCACGGGTCAACGAGCGCTTCGGGGGGACACCACGAGGCCAGTGACGCATATCGAAGTGTTGGCGAGCGGGGGGCGCGCGAAAAATTCAAGGACGGCAGGTTCGTTCGCGAAAATCTGCTGATAGGACGCCTCGACCACTCTTAGGTTCAGCAACGCGACCTGCTCGGCAGATAGCCCATTGTCGAGAAATGGACAGACTTCATCAACTTCGCCAAGCCACAGCGCAAGCTGGGGCGACAAGGGGTAAAAGATCGTTACGGTCTGAGTTTCCATCGGTCGCAGGTTTATCACGGGTTGGTCGCCAGTGATGAAAGGTATATTCGAGTGATTGCGCAACAACGCGAGCCTTCTGCGTTTCCGCTCACGATAAAGTGAAGCCCCGACATTCTGTGCAAACATAAAGCTCAACATGCTCCATGCACGTCGTATATCGGCGTCTCCCATTTGCTTGATAGTGGCAGCAACACGTTCCTTGATTCCTTTGGTCCGCATATGTTGCTTAGTCAGAAAATCAAGGAACGCGATGCAGCGTTTGTCATCATAAAAACTGATGTCGCCATCAAGGGCGCATTTCAGTAGAGGAATGAACCGAGCCTCGACATTTGAGTGGAGCTCCTCCAACACGTTCGAGGCATAGCCATCCAGCAACCTTGTTATTGATTTGCTCTCGGCGGCTCCGGGAATCGCCTCGACCTCGCGAAAAGGAGACATTAGCTTGTCCACCAGTGACTGGAAGCTCCGCTGCGCGGACGGATGGGACTTTTCGAACATCAATTGCACCATTTGCTCATCAGCGGCGGTGAGCTTCTGGAATTTGTAAAAGTCCTTTTCAACTGCGACGCGTGTCGTACCCGTAGGAAAGACCCGATCATTTTGCAGACACCAGATGCTGCCGCAGGTGGTCCACGGCCTCAGATATAGCTGCCATACGTGATGGTGGCGGCGCTTGGGTTTTTGCTGTTCGGTCATTCCCGACTTTGGCGTGATTGCAACCGTCGAATATTAAGCCACTCCACTTACATTCGCTCATCAGCGCGGCCCGCGTATCGCGCCGGGCTTGATTCAATCGGCCGTAGGTTCTTGCCCTCGCGGGGCGCCTGCAGCGGACTGCGCGCTCACGATGCCTTGGCGCACGGCGAATCGAACAATGCGCCCGGCCGACTCGTGATCGCCGAAGCCATTCGCTGCGGCAGCGAACGAGACCACGGCCATTTCGATGCTATGGCGCAAGTATTTGGCGAAGGCAGCCGGGGCGGACGGGTGTGGAACGCCGGATACGTGATACCCCGGCGGATTCGCTCCGTAAAGCTCCATCAGTTGCGAGCAGTTCCCATGGACATAGCCGGAGTTGACCGCGTATGTTCTCTTGATCAGGCTGCCCACCGTCTCGCCGTCCGGTAAAACCGGTCCCCCTGCATACATCGCATCGATATATTTTCGCAGCTTCCAGCGCTTGAATTCCGGCCGCTCATTGAGGTCCGGAATCCCCGACGACCGCACGCTTTTGTAGTATTCGGGATAGAACGACGCTAGGTATTCGTGGTGTTCCGGCTGTAGGCCGAGCTCAAGGCCTCGCGCCAAGAACATAATGTCCTCGACAGTTTCCTCTACCATTCTCACCAGTGCGGCATGCTCGATTAGATAGCTGGCCTCAAGCAGCACAATCGCAGCGCGCGAGGTGCTAACGACGCGGGCCATTTTCGGCACGATTACCTGCTTTACTCCCTGTTTCGCATAGCGGGGCGCACGTCTTCCGGGGTAGATATCCGTCATTTGCGGCGGGTCAATCATGCCTGCAAGGCGGTGCAGAGTCTCTTCCATCAGTGCCAGGGCGTCGATCACGATGGTCTTGTCATTGATCATTGTATTTTGGTTGTCCTAGGATTGCCAAAGTGTATCGGTTCCGTGTCTGTCAAATAGGGGTGCCTCCAAGAAACGATCATCTTCGTACACTATCGGCCACGAACGGTCGGTCGACCGCTCATTCGGAATCGGCGACAATCGCGGGAGCGCATAAGAAGCCGTCCAACGCGAATGATCATCGATACCAGAGATAGCTTTACGGAACCAGCCTGGATGCCTGTAGCCATTGCCGAACGTGGCATTGCACGTTTTCCGGTTGGCGAGACGAATCCACGAATAGTCGAATACAACAACCAAACCAATCTCGTTGGCTACGACGACAAAGTTTCCTGGTGTTCCTCATTCATTAACTGGTGCCTGGCGCGCGTCGGGGTTCGCGGTACCGGATCGGCATTGGCACGGTCTTGGCTCGATTGGGGTATCGCCCTTGAGAGCCCGACCTACGGTTGTATTACTGTCTTGACGCGCGACGATCCGACAAGCTGGAAGGGGCATGTCGGGTTTTATCTTCGTCACGACGCTGACTATGTTTATCTCTTTGGCGGAACCTAATTGGACGAGGTTCGCGAGTTAGCCTACCCGGTCGCCTCGGTGCTCGGCCATAGATGGCCGAAGTAAGCCGGCCTCCGTCGGGCTCGGTGCGGCCACAACCGGCCACTCGACGGGGCGCGGTGGATTGCCGACAATTCGACCGAGAGCGTTACATTTATGCCGGCCAAGTAGGGCCATTTTCAACGCGGAAATGTGTGCAGCGGTGACTCGCGTTACCCGCCCGCCGGACAGTTTTGCTTCGTAAAATTCAACACACTGTCTTTCGCGATAGCGAATCCCCAAGCCCTGATTGTAAGGTTTCCGACGAGCGTATCTTCACAGAGCATGATGTCTCGCGGCCGGCTCCCGCCATCGAAACTACATACAGCGCCGTAACTCTCGTCCTTGGTGTTCTCATATATTGTTTCGACCATCAACTGACAGTGAGCGAGGCTTCCCTTCATTCCAAGATCTTGAAGCTCTCGCTGCCATTCAGCGCGCGTGCGCTCGACTTGCACGGGATCGTGCACCGGCCTTGCTTCGAGAAATCTCGGCTCCGACTGCGCATCTTGTGCTCTTGACGGAACCGACGACACTACGCCGCAGACAGATGCGCATGCAATGGTGATCGTGAACTTGCATATCGCTTTCTTCAGCATCGATAGGCCTCCGGCCTTTAAGAAGAATTGCTCTTCGTCTTTTGACTGCGTGCGACCCAATCCTATAACGGCCGATCAATCAAGGACTGAAGGTAGGAAACGCCGAACGTCTTCTAACGGGCAGGGTGAGCGTCGCGTGTGGGTCGGAAATGCCTTTTGCATGAACGCGTGCCCGGAGCTACCACGTCGGAAGCGACGTGGAACTGTCCGCGGCCAGTTCCAGTCAGTCCGCAGGACGATCCAAATCGAGCTATGCAATGGCCGATTAACTGGCGCCGTTCCAAACGCCAGCATAGAGATCGTAGACACGTGTATGTCCGAGCGCGGCTCGGATTTTTTCCTCTCCGACAGAGTCGAGCAATAGCGTTGGAATGGAAACCCCAACGTTTTCCGTATCGATAGTGAATACTTCGGCAGCATCGCCGCAGGACGGAGCTAGCATGGACTCTACATCGGCGGCACTGCCACTGAGCACAATGAGCTGGAGACTCATGATCGCTTCACCCTAACCTCAGCAATGTCCTGAAGGGCGTCGGCTAGGCGCGCTTCAAGATCGTCTCCAACCTTTTGCCCGCGGACGTCGTAGTACGCAACAAACCTCGCTGTGCGCGATTGGACGTGTTGGTGTCCGTAGTGGACACGAGCGCGAACGAAAGCGAGACTCAACCTTAACGCTTCCTCGGTTTCGATGAAGTGATTGACGACCAAAACGTGTTCAGTTCGATCAGGTGCGGAAAATTCTGGGGTGAACATGCTGTGAGTGCCCGTATTGTCTCGGTCCACCGAACGACCGCTTCCAAGAATTTTAATTGACCGCTTCGGGTCGGGTTATCCCTTTTGCATCAAACGCACGGCCGAGACGATCATTGCGCTCGGCCGTGGGGCGCTGGTCGGCCAGGATCGGTCGGTGGACCAAGCCGCTCAGATTGGCGACAATCTGGCTATCGGTGCCTTCGGAAGATGAACGCTCCCACCAACGACAGCGCCGAGCTGGTACTAGGCAACGCATCTACCAAATATAAGAAGGGGTGACACCGACCATGAGAAACATGTCCGTGATGCGCGTAGTAGTCGTTTGTCTTGCGCTGGTGCTCTCTATCGTTAGGCTGGCGCTCAGGGAACATTGGCACATTAATATTTTCGAGATCGTATTTGCCTTTGCGGCGCTCGTGGCGATCGTACTTGCGATGCGCAGAAAGCAGCAGGCGAGCCAGTCCACTGAAATAGCCCCGCCGGGTCGGGTACAAGCAAAGAAGCCAACCATGCTTGCCATGGTCTATATGCTGGGCATCTCGATCTGGGTCGCATACATGGGAGGCCAGCTTTTTCACACGGTCATTCATTCCCGGCAGCTTGCGCAGGACGAACAGCATTGGCTAATGACGAATGCGACGATTATAAGCAACTCGCTGCGATCAATGCAGCGCAAGAATGGAGGTCAGTCCTGGTCACCCGTGTGGGCGTACACCTATTCAGTTGACGGTCAGACCTATCAGAGCCAGAGCATGGCCCTTGCGGGTGGATTCAGCGCTCACTGGTATCCGAGCAGGGATGAGGCCAGACTCAATGCTCAATCGCGCTCCGACGGTAGCGTTGTGGCGGTCTACTATGATTCTGCGGATCCCTCCCATTCGGTGCTTGACCGGCGAACGATCGGCAACGGCAACACTGATGGTGTGGTATTGACGTTATCCGTGGTGCTCATGATGTTTCCAGTCGGTGCACTTGCCCTGATTTACGTGTCCTGGAAGAAGCGGAAACAGATCGACCAGCAACTAATTGAACGCGTCGAGCCTTTGTAGCGGAATTTGATTCACATCAAGCCGTCCACTACCGAGATTCCTCGGAGAGGAGGGCAGCGCGCAATAGACAACGTCGCCCATGGAAGGCGAGCGACCGTGTATTGGTCGATGGAAACGGTCAGCCGGCAAGGCCCGTGTTTGTCGCGATCGTCGCCGCGAACGTCCGCTTCAAGGGAAGTTGAGTGTCCCTTCAGGGTCGGCACATGCCTTTTGCATTGCACGCGCGGCCAGGATGAGCGTCGCGCTCGGTCGTCGGGCGCGGATCGGCCATGAGCGGTCACTTGCCTGCTGGGTCGTGAAGACTTTCCAACGTCGGCAACGTCACCATGAGCGGCCTTTGCGGTTCTGCGCGCCAGGCGTCTACCACGGCGCGGGGTCTTAATGTCAGCCTGAGGGGGCACGTCCGGTCGGGCGCGCTCGCGACCAATGCGAGCTTCGGCGCTTGAACGTTCTGGGCGCAATTCCGAACGATGCTTTAGCGAAAGGCGTGCATGGAGTCTTCCGTGCGAACGGGCTTGCATCGCTATAGCCAAAGCAGGTCGCATGCTTGGTATGATCCGCTGCGCTTGATGCCGGCCGCTTAACAGACGGTTTCATAAAGACTATTGAGCCCGCTGAACGGTGTTCGCGCAGATCAAGCACCAGCGTTGGATGCGGACCTTGCCCTCGCTGCTCGATCAAGGCGGGGGAGTTCGTAGTAAAAGTTTCTCTCCTGATCCTTTGTATTAGTGGCGTTGATGGAAGCGCAAGACGGCCAATTTAGCCACCTGCGCTCCGTGCTTCGCTATTTCTGGCCGAAGTAGTACGCGTAGGCGCGATCGACGACGCCATCACGCTTGACCGTGTCGAACGCCTTCGCCCAGGCGTCGCGATCGATTTCCGGCGAATCCTTCGACGCGGCGATGTACAGCGCGCGCCTTGCGAGCGTCTTTCCGACGACGAGATTCCCCGGATGCTTCGCCGCACGCCACGCGAATTTCAGTTCGATGTCAGCGCTGTATGCGGCATCCACCTCGCGGGCGGCGACGGCCTCGGTGACGGCGGCCGCGTTGCTGTAGAGCTTGAGATTCGAGAAGCCGCGCTTCTTCAGTTCGGCGTGGCCCGTCGACCCGCCCACGACGCCGATCGCCCGCAACGCGTTGCCCGCATCATAGGAATCGATGGCGGCGGCGCCCGGCTGCGACACGAAGACCTCTTCGATATCCCACACCTTCTGTACCCACATGTAGTTCGGCTCGCGTTCGGCGGTTCGCGAGTACGGGAAGAAGAGGATGTCGTGCCCGGCCCTCGCTTCGGCCTGCGCGTCCTGCCAGCCGACGAATTTCACGGCAATGTCCCGCTTCATCGCGGCGGCCATCTGCCTGACGATGTCGAGGAAGAAGCCGTTGTGGCCGCTGTCGGCATCCGGATGGCGAACGGGGTCGATCGTGTATGGCGCGTTGTCCGCGACCCGGATCTCTTCCGCGTGCGCGGGCAAGGCGTGGCACGCGATCGCGACGGCCGCCGCGCAGGCGCCCGTCGTCGCGTAGATGCGTTTCATCGTCATGGTGTCCCCGCTGATTTCGCCGTGGAGAATTTATAGATCGTCGTCGCCGTGAACCGCTCGCCGGGATCCAGCACGGTCGTCGGCCAGTTGGGTTCGTTCGGCGAATCGTCCGGATGCTCGGCGAGCATCGTGAAGAAGCTGCGGAATCCGTAGATTCTGCCGCCCTTGCCGACGTCGGTGCCGGGCAGTGCGTTGCCCGAGTAGAAGTGAATCGCCGGCTCGGTCGTGTAGATCTCCAGCACCCGGCCGGACGTCGGCTCGTACACGCGCGCGGCGAGCCCTAATTCGCCCGGACGCTTGTTCAGAAACCAGTTGTGGTCGTAGCCGCCTTCGGCAGGCGGGTTCGCGAGCTGCTGGCCTTGTTTCAGCTGATCGTCCTGCGTGTAGATCAGGTCGGCAATGCGCGTCGGCTTCGTGAAGTCGAACGGCGTCCCTTTGACGCTGCGACGCTCGCCGGTCGGGATCAGCTTGACGACCGGCGTGAAGGTATCAGCGTCGATCGTCACCACGTGATTCACGATGCTGTTGCTCGGGTCTCCGCTCAGGTTGAAGCCCGCGTGATTCGAGAAGTTGACGATGGTCTTCCTGTCGGTGACCGAGTCGTACCTGATCTTCAGCGCGTTGTCGTCGGTCAGCGTATAGACGACCTTTAGGCTGCAGTTGCCCGGATATCCTTCTTCGCCGTCCTTGAACACGTAGTTGATCTGCAGCGTGTGATCGTCGAGCTGCTTCGCGTCGAACACACGGAAGCGCGAGCCCTTCTTGCCGCCGTGCAGGTGGTTCGGGCCGTTGTTGATGCTGAGCTGGTACAGCTTGCCGTCCATCGTAAACTGGCCCTTCGCGATTCGGTTCGCATAGCGGCCAATGATCGCGCCGGTGGACGGGTTGTACCTGTTTCCGTCCTCGATCGTGTCGAAGCCCATCACGACGTCGCCCAGATTGCCGTTGCGGTCCGGAACCAGCAGCTCGACGATCTTGCCTCCGTAGTTGCTGATCTTCACGACCATGCCCTGCTTGTTCTTCAGCGTGTAGAGGTCGGTCTGCTTGCCGTCGATCACGCTCTGATAGCCTGCCGGCTTCACGTCGACGTAGGGCGCCGAGGCCGTCGCCAGGGCCGGCAGGCCGGCGAGCAGGATCAGCGCTGCGCACGCACGTAACTTCAACATCGTTCGTCTCCTTTTTTGTCTGTCGATTTGCCCGGCGTGGCGGTCCGGGGGCAGCGCCATTCCGGGCTTCCGGTGAGCGCCTAGTATCAGGAGATCGTCGATAACCGACTAATGAAATTACGCGATATATCGATATCCGTATGTTATCGATCGGCATTGCGCCGAGGTGCGGATCAATCGTCGCAACGGCACTCAGTAACCGCGACCGACGTCGACGACGTTCAGCAGCGGCTCGCCTTTCACGAGCCTTCGCGCGTTCTCCGCGATCTGCTCGGCCATCGTCTTCAGGCTCGCGACCGACCCCATATGCGATCGCGAGGAGTTCCTGCCGCTGCAATGGCGCGCGGCGTCTGACGTGCTCGAGGACGCGTACCGCACGCGGCCGCTGTGGTACGGAGCGCTGTATCGCGAGACGCTGCGCTGCCCCACGCGCCTGGTGACGATCACGCGCACGGGGACGATCGACAGCGCGCCGGACATCGCCGCCGCGCTGTCGGTGCAGGCGACGGTCGTGCATCCGCTGGCCGGCACGACCGACGTGCCGGCTTACGTGCTGCTGGTGTCGACGCCGGACAACTGACCGCCTGGCTGCTCGCCGTCGTCCTCGTGATGGAACAGCGTGAGGAACTGCCGCGCGGGGATGCTGAGCGGCCGGTCGCGCCGAACGAGGCTGCCGTACGACGGCAGCTTCTGCGCAAGCGTGTAGTCGACGATCGCGACGAGCCCGTGCTCCGCGTTGCGCTGCGCGACCGTCAGCGGGATCACGCCGAGCATCTGCGAGCGGTCGACGAGGTTCATCGTCGTCAGCATCGAGCCGGTCTCGATCAGCCCGCGCGGCATCGGCTGGTGATGCATCCGGAACTCGCCCTCGATGACCTCGCGCGCCGGGCTGCCGCCCGGCTGCAGGATCCACGGATACTCGAGCAGCGCGTCGAACCCGACCGGCCCCGCGCCCGCGAGCGGATGGTTGCGGCCGGAGACGACCGCGAGCGCCTCGTCGTCGACCGCGCGGAACACGCAGTCGCTGCCGGCGTCGCGGCCGATCACGACCTCGAGCACGCCTTCCTGCAATTGCGGCATCAGCCGGTCGCTGGTGTCGACCGCGATGTCGATCGCGAGCAGCGGATAGCGCGCCTTCAGCTGCACGAGCGCCTCGGTGAGCCGCCCGGGCGACGCGGCCATGATGCTGCCGATCGCGAGCCGCCCGGCGCTGCCGAGCTGCAGCTCCGCGAGCTCGCGGTTCAGCGCCTCCATGCTGCCCCGGATCCCGCGAAAGTAGCCGAGCACGCGCTCGCCGGCCGGATTCAACACGAGGCCGCGCCCGACGCGATTGAACAGCCGCTGACCGAGCGCGTTCTCGAGTTCGTGCAGCATCTTTGTCGCGGCCGGCTGCGTGAGGCCGAGCCGGTCGGCCGCCGCGTGCAGCGTCGAGCATTCGTCGACCGCGAGCAACAGCGCGATCTGACGCATCCGCAACCGGTTCAGCAGCTGCGGCGTCGAGTCGCGTTTGTCGATCGAGCCCATGTTTGATTACCTCAGGTTATCGATTCATCAAGAGTTTTCAATTTACGGGCACGGTCCGTCTACCTAGCATGAACCCCATATCAGGAACAGCCGGATTCCGGCGAAAAGGAGACGCATTATGCAGACGAAGTCAACGGTCGCGCACCGCGTGGCGCACGCGGGAGAACTGGCATGACGGCCCCGTCGACCTTGCCCGTCATCGCGCTGACGCTCGGCGATCCCGCCGGCATCGGTGCCGAGCTGATCGCGAAGCTGCTCGCGCGCCCCGATGCGACGTCCCGCGCGAACCTGGTGCTGGTCGGCGACCGCTGGCTGTGGGAAGCCGGCCAGCGCGTGGCCGGCGTGCAAGTCGACGTCGAGCCGATCGCGTCGCTCGCCGCCGCGCGCAACCGGCCGTCGATCGCGTGTCCCGCGCTTGTCGAAGTCGACACGATCGACCCGTCACAAGTGAAGGTCGGCGAGGTCTGCGCGGCCGGCGGCCGCTCGGTGCTGACCGTGCTGAACCTGTGCATGGACGCCACGCTCGCCGGCGAGGTCGACGCGATCTGCTTCGCGCCGCTGAACAAGCACGCGATGAAGCTCGGCGGCCTGAAGCACGAGGACGAGCTCCACCACTTCGCCGAATACCTCGGCGTGACCGGCTACTTCTGCGAATTCAACACGCTCGGCGAGCTGTGGACGTCGCGCATCTCGTCGCACGTGCCGCTGAAGGACGCGCCGGGCTACCTGAGCATCGAGCGGATCGAGCAGGCGTCGGAGCTGATCTACCGGTCGCTGCTCGCAAACGGCATCGCGGCGCCGAAGGTCGCGATCACCGCGTTCAATCCGCACGGCGGCGACGGCGGCAGCTGCGGCCGCGAAGAGATCGACATCATCGAGCCCGCGGTGACGAAGCTGCAGGCGCGCGACTGGCCGACCGATGCGCCGTTCCACGGCCCGTTCCCGGCCGACACGATCTTCCTGAAGGCGCAGGCCGGCGATTACCAGGCGATCGTCACGATGTACCACGACCAGGGGCAGATCGCGATCAAGCTGCTCGGGTTCTCGCGCGGCGTGACCGTGCAGGGCGGGCTGCCGGTGCCGATCACGACGCCCGCGCACGGCACCGCGTATGACATTGCAGGCCGCGGCACCGCCGACGTCGGCGCGACTTGGCAGGCCTTGCAGATCGCCTGCCGGATGGGCGCCGCGCGCCGGCAGCAGACGATTTCCGCGTAACGGCCGCCCGGCTGCCCACGCGCTTCACGACGCATCGAAACACATCGAATCTCAGGAGACACTGTAATGAAGATCAAGTCCGTACGCGCCCGCGTCTTCCAATGGAAGGGCAAGACCGTGCCGCCGCAGGGCAATTTCTGCGCGAACGCGATGGACCTGCTGTACGCGCCGCAGGAAACGATGAGCACGTTCCGTTTCCATTCGTGGACGGTCGTCGAAGTCGAGACCGACGACGGGATCGTTGGCTACGGCAACGTCGCGCTCGCACCGCAGGTCGCGAAGGTGATCATCGACCAGTACCTCGCGCCGCTCGTGATCGGCCAGGACCCGTGGGACTACGAATACCTGAACCAGCGGATGTACCGCGCGACGCACGCATGGGGCCGCAAGGGGATCGGGATGGCCGCGATCTCGGGTGTCGACATCGCGATCTGGGACATCCTCGGCAAGAGCGTCGGCAAGCCGGTCTTCAAGCTGCTCGGCGGCCGCACGAAGGAGAAGATTCCGTGCTACTACTCGAAGCTCTATCGCACCGACCTGAAGGAAATGCAGGCTGAGGCGCAGAAATTCCTCGACCAGGGCTTCCGGGCGTTCAAGATGCGCTTCGGCTACGGGCCCGCGCACGGGCAGCAGGGCGTCGTCGAGAACCTGAAGTCGGTCGCCGCGGTCCGTGAAGTGATCGGCTACGACAACGACCTGATGCTCGAGTGCTACATGGGCTGGAACCTCGAGTACGCGAAACGGATTCTGCCGAAGCTCGAGAAGTATCAGCCGCGCTGGCTGGAAGAGCCGGTGATCGCCGACGACATCGACGGCTACGCGGAGCTGAACCAGCTGACGAGCATCCCGATCTCGGGCGGCGAGCACGAGTTCACGCTGTACGGCTTCAAGCAGCTGCTCGACCGCAAGGCGGTGTCGGTGGTCCAGTACGACACGAACCGCGTCGGCGGCATCACGATGGCGCACAAGATCAACGCGCTGTGCGAAGCGTACAGCGTGCCGGTGATCCCGCATGCGGGCCAGATGCACAACTATCACCTGACGATGAGCACGCTCGCGTCGCCGATGAGCGAGTACTTCCCGATGTTCGACGTCGAGGTCGGCAACGAGCTGTTCTATTACATCTTCGACGGCGAGCCGGTCGCCGAGAACGGCTACCTGCAGCTGCGCGACGACGTGCCGGGTCTCGGCCTCACGCTGAAGACCGAGTTCCTCGACCAGTTCGAGATCGTGGAGTGATCATGAAAGCGCGTTACAAAGGCGTGTTCCCGGTCGCGCCGACGATCTTCACCGAGAACGGCGCGCTCGACCTCGACGGCCAGCGCCGCTGCCTCGATTTCATGATCGACGCGGGCTCGCAGGGGATCTGCATCCACGCGAACTATTCGGAGCAGTTCGCGCTAGGCGACGATGAGCGCGGACTGATCACGCGCACGACGCTCGAGCACGTCGCCGGCCGCGTGCCGGTGATCGTCACGACGTCGCACTTCAGCTCACGGATCTGCGCGGAACGCAATCGTCACGCGCAGGCGCTGGGCGCCGCGATGGTGATGGTGATGCCGCCATATCACGGCGCGACGTTCCGTGTGTCCGAAGCGCAGATCCAGGCGTTCTTCGAGGAAGTGACCGGCGGCCTCGACATCCCGCTGATGATCCAGGACGCGCCCGCGAGCGGCACGACACTGTCCGCTCCGTTCCTCGCAAAGCTCGCGCGCCAGATCGAGGCCTTGTCGTACTTCAAGATCGAGACCGCGGGTGCCGCGTCGAAACTGCGCGAGCTTATCGCGCTCGGCGGCGAGGCGATCGAAGGTCCGTGGGACGGCGAGGAGGGGATCACGCTGCTCGCCGATCTCGACGCGGGCGCGACCGGCGCGATGACGGGCGGCGGCTATCCGGACGGGATTCGCCAGATCACCGACGCGTACTTTGCGGGCAACCGTGACGAAGCGTGCGCGCAGTACGCGCGCTGGCTGCCGCTGATCAACTACGAGAATCGCCAGGCAGGCTTCCTGACCGCGAAGGCGCTGATGATGGAGGGCGGCGTGATCGCGTGCGACAAGGCGCGCGCGCCGTGGCCCGAGCTGCATCCGCAGGTTCGCGCTGGGCTGCTCGACGCCGCGCGCTGGCTCGATCCGCTCGTGCTGCGCTGGGGCCGCTGAGGTCCGTTAGCGCGGCACGCGTTTCGCGGTTCCATGTGCGAACCGCGTTTGCCGCGCGGACGGGCAGGCGTCCGCGCAGAGGCGGAACGCACATGCGTTCCGCGCTGGCGGCCGGCTCCGTGCCGGTTCGTCACGGCGTGACAGGCGGTCCATCAGAAGTCCGTCGCTGCCGACCACCAAAACTGGAGACACCATGACTGTGCTGACCCCGGCCAACCCGGCTTACGACACCGGCGAAGCCATTCCACGCCGCCGCTGGCTGCGCGTGATTCCGCCGCTGCTGCTCACGTGCATCATCTCTTACATGGATCGCGTGAACATCGCGTTCGCGATGCCGGGCGGGATGAACGCCGATCTCGGCATGGACGCGACGATGGCCGGTCTGGCCGGCGGGATCTTCTTCTTCGGCTACCTGTTCCTCCAGATTCCCGGCGGCAAGCGCGCGGCGCTCGGCAGCGGCAAGAAATTCATCGCGTGGTCGCTCATCAGTTGGGCCGCGCTGTCGGGGCTGACCGGTCTCGTCACGCATACGTGGGAGCTGCTGACGCTGCGCTTCCTGCTCGGCGTCGCCGAAGGCGGGATGCTGCCCGTCGTGCTGACGATGGTCAGCAACTGGTTCCCCGATCGCGAACGCGGGCGCGCGAACGCGATGGTCATCATGTTCGTGCCGCTCGCCGGGATGATCACCGCGCCGCTGTCCGGCTACATTCTCGCCGCGTACGACTGGCGCCACCTGTTCTTCAGTACGGGCGTGCTGTCGCTGCTGTTCCTGATCGTCTGGATGCTGTTCGCCGACGACGGCCCCGGGACCGCGCGCTGGGTGTCGCCGCGCGAGAAGGCGTACATCCTCGACGCGCTGCGCGAAGAGCAGGAGCGCAAGCGCGCGTCGGGCAAGCCGGACGCGGCGTCGTTCGGCGCGATGATGTGCAACCCGACGATCTGGCTGCTGATCGCGATCAACTTCTGCTACCAGGTCGGCATCTACGGCTACACGATGTGGTTGCCGACGCTGCTGAAGAACCTCACGCACACCGGGATGGGCAAGATCGGCCTGCTCGCGATGCTGCCGTACATCGCGATGATGGTCGGCATGTTCGCGACGTCGTATCTGTCCGACCGGACCGGCAAGCGCCGCCTGTTCGTGCTGCTGCCGCTCGTCGGCTTCGCCGCATGCCTCACGCTGTCGGTGCTGACGCACGAAACGATGCTCGTGTCGTTCGCGTTCCTGATCGGCTGCGGCTTCTTCCTGCAAGCGGCGGCCGGCGTGTTCTGGGCGATTCCGCCGAAGCTCTGCAGCCCTGAGACCGCCGGCAGTGCGCGCGGCCTGATTAACGCGCTCGGCAACCTCGGCGGCTTCTGCGGCCCGTACGCGGTCGGTGTGCTGACCCAGCACGTGAGCTCCGCGGCCGGCGTGTACAGCCTCGCGGTCACGCTCGCGGTGGCCGGCCTGCTCGCGCTGACGCTGCCGAAGCTCTGCGAGGACTGAGAAACCGACTGACGGTTGCGAACGCAACGAACCCACACTCGCCGCGGCACGATATGCGAGCCGCGGCGAAACCTCGAAGGACGGAGATTCACGATGAACGACATTTTGCTGCTGGTGCAGAAATGCGCCCATACCTTCAGCTTCTACGATCTCGAGACGAAAGCGGCGCTCAAGCACATCGTGCTGCCGAGCTTCCCACACGAGTTCACTGTCGACGCGGAGCGCCGCTTCGCGTACGTCGGCATCTTCGGGATCGAAACCGCGTGGACGCGCGGCCAGGACGGCGATCACCGGATCGCCGAGATCGATCTGCACGAGCGCAAACTCACGCGGATGCTCGACCTTTGGCCGTACTACCGGCCGCACGGGATGGCGAGCGACGCCGACGGGCGCCTGTATGCGATGAGCGAGGCGAGCGACATGCTGCTCGTGTTCGATCGTCCGCGCGAGCAGACGGTGCCGAACATGGCGGTGCCATCCGGCGGCGTGAAGACGCACCTCGTCACATTGACGCGCGACGCGAGCCGCGCATACGGCGTGCATCTGCTGTCGAACACGGTCACGCAGTTCGATCCGCGCGATGCGACGGTGACGCCGCGCGCGGTGATGCCGGGGCCGCGCCCCGAAGGCAACGCTCTGTCGAGCGACGAGAAGACGCTTTTCGTCGCAAACCGCGGCGACGACACGCTCGTCCCGATCGACACCGCGACGATGACCTGCGGCCGCCGCGCGAAGACGCGCAGCGATCCGAACCGCATTTACCGGACGAGTTCGGTCGACGGCCGCGACCTGCTGCTGCTGACGAATTCGGGCGAGCAGTCGATCTCGGTGTTCGACGCGGAGCGGCTCGAGGAAATCGAGCGCATCGCGTTGCCGGCGAATCCGACCGCGCTGTCGTTCCATCCGTCGCGGCCCGCCGCGTACGTGTCGTTCCAGGACGATCACGTGCGCGAACTCGACCTGACTGCGTGGCGCTTCGTCAACGAGATGCCGACGCTGCGCGAGCCGGACGCGTCCTATGTGCTCGCAGGCGGTCGCTGATCCGCGCGCGGACGACGCGGCGCTCGCGCTGCCCGATGCGATCGTCGACGCGCACCATCACTTGTGGCGCCTGAACGGCGACGTCCGCTATCCATGGTTGCAGGGCGCGTACGATCCCGAGCACTTCATCCTCGGCGATTACGCGGACCTGCGCAACGACTTCGGCGTCGACGAATTCCGGCGCGCGGCCGGCGGCGCGCCGGTCGTCGCGAGCGTGCACGTCGAGGCGGAGTGCCTGCGCGACGACGCGCTCGCGGAAACGCGCTGGCTGCATGACGTCGTGGTGCGTCATCCGATTCCGTCGGCAGTCGTCGCGTGGGTCGACCTGCTCGCCGACGATGCCGATGAGCGCCTCGCCGAGCAGGCCGCGTATCCGCTCGTGCGCGGCGTGCGCTTCAAGCCGCGCACGTCGGCGACGCCGGACGCCACGGTCGACGGCCCTGGCACGCTGAGCGACCCGCGCTGGCCGCGCGCGCTCGAACGGCTCGCCGCGCATGAGCTGCGCTGGGATCTGCGCGTGCCGTTCTGGCATCTCGACGAAACGGCCGCGCGGCTCGCCGATGCGCCGGCCGTCGACGTCGTGCTCGAACACGCGGGGCTGCCGTGGGACCGTTCGGACACAGGCCTCGCGCGCTGGCGGCGCGGGATGGAGGCGCTCGCCGAGCAGCCGCGCGTGTCGGTGAAGCTGTCCGAATTCGGGCTGCGCGACGCCGCATGGAACGACGCGGAGAATCGCCGGATCATCGGCGACGCGGTCGCGATCTTCGGCGCCGAACGCTGCATGTTCGCGAGCAACTTCCCGGTCGCCGGATTGCGGATCGCGTATCCGGCGCTGGTGCAGACGTTCGCGGCCGCGATGGCGGACCGGCAGCTGAGCGACGCGGCACGCCGCGCGATCTGGCATGACAACGCGATCCGGATCTACCGGATCGATCTCGACGAACCTCGCAAACTGGACACACAGACAGGACGATGATGCAGATCACCGGAGAGATGTTGATTGGCGGCGCCTCGGTACGCGGCGCGGAAGGGACGATGTTCGCGTTCGACCCGGCGCGCGGCACGGCGCTCGAGCCGCCGTTCGGCGCGAGCAGCGCGGACGACGTCGATCGCGCGTGCAGGCTCGCGCACGCGGCGTTCGATGCGTTCCGGGCGGCGCCGTTCGAAACGCGCGCGCGCTTTCTCGAGACGATCGCCGAGAACATTCTCGCGCTCGGCGACGCGCTGATCGAGCGCGCGCATCAGGAATCGGCACTGCCGGTCGCGCGGCTCGAAGGCGAGCGCGGGCGGACGGTCGGGCAATTGCGGCTCTTTGCGTCGCACATACGAGACGGGCGCTGGCTCGCCGCGACGATCGATTCCGCGCAGCCCGAGCGCAAGCCGCTGCCGCGTGCCGATCTGCGTCTGCAGAAGATTCCGGTCGGGCCGGTTGCGGTGTTCGGCGCGAGCAATTTCCCGCTTGCGTTCTCGGTCGCGGGCGGCGATACCGCATCCGCGTTCGCGGCCGGGTGCCCGGTCATCGTGAAGGCGCATCCCGCGCATCTCGGCACGTCGGAGCTCGTCGGGCGCGCGATCCAGCAGGCGGTGCGCGCGTGCGGGCTGCCGGAAGGCACGTTCTCGCTCGTGATCGGCGCGGGCAACGCGATCGGCGAGGCGCTCGTCGCGCATCCGGCGATCAAGGCGGTCGGCTTCACCGGCTCGCGCGGCGGCGGCCTCGCGCTGATGGACATCGCCGCGAAGCGTCGTGAGCCGATTCCGGTGTATGCGGAGATGAGCAGCATCAATCCATTCTTTGTGCTGCCGGGCGCGCTCGCGAAGCGCGGCGCGGAGATCGCGCGCGGGTTCGTCGATTCGCTGACGCTCGGCGTCGGGCAGTTCTGCACGAATCCGGGCCTCGTTGTCGTGCTCGACGGGCCAGATACGCAGGTGTTCGTCGATGCGGCTGCGCAGGCGCTCGGGCAGAAGGGCGCGCAGACGATGCTGACCGCCGGCATTGCAGCCGCGTATGCGAACGGCATCGCCGAGCGTGCGGCGGGCGCGAACGTGTGTGCGCTCGCGCGCGGCGCCGACACGGACGCGAAAAGCGCCGCGTGCCCGGCGTTGTTCGCGACGACGCAGCAAGCGTTCGTGTCGGACCCGCAACTCGAGGACGAGATCTTCGGGCCGACGTCGCTGATCGTGATCTGCAGGAACGTCGACGAAATGATCGCGCTCGCGGAGCACGTCGGAGGGCAGCTCACGGCGACGCTGCACGTCGAGGCGGACGACGTCGCGCTCGCGCGGCGCCTGCTGCCGACGCTCGAACGCAAGGCGGGACGGATTCTCGCGAACGGCTATCCGACCGGCGTCGAGGTGTCGCATGCGATGGTGCATGGCGGGCCGTTCCCGGCGACGTCCGATCCGCGCATGACATCGGTCGGCGCGATGGCGATCGAGCGTTTTCTGCGGCCGGTTTGCTATCAGGATCTACCTGCGGAACTGCTGCCGCCCGCGCTGCAAGACGACAACCCGCTCGATCTCTGGCGGGTGCGCGACGGCCGGCTCGGCCACGGCTAACCTGGCACACGATGAATCGCGGATCGCGCCGCATGCGCGCGCGATCCGCGCGTCGCGGCGTGAGCGCGGGATTTTGTCCTGCGGCCTCGCCCGCGCGTCGTCGACTATGATGAGTGCCTGCCAATCGACCATCGTCGAACCTCCCGCCCATGCCGACGTCGAAGCCCACTCCGTTGGTGCCGGCGCCGAGCTTCACGTCCTGACTGACCGCTGTACGCTCCAGACCTGCCGTATGCTTGCGACGGCTGGGACCGTCCGCACCGGGTCGTGTGCCGCCGTTGACGTCAGGCAGAGGTCGGCCAGAACTGGACGTTCGTAATCTGATCATGGCAGACCGCAACCCACACGTAACCGGCCATTCGATATTGCCTCGCCAGTCCGCCGCGACTGCACTAGCGCGTGCCGACGCGCTAGTGATTGCCCGTCAGTTCGACCACGAAGTCAAGAAAAGCTCGGGTCTTTGCCGGCACGTGGTGCCGGGATGCGTAGTAGACGTATAACGGATACCGTTCGTCTACCCATTCGGGAAAAAGTTTGATCAATCGGCCGTCGGCAATCAGGGGCTCGGCACCGAGCAGCAACATCTGCGCAATGCCGGAACCGGCGAGACATGCGTTGAGCAGGGCACCCGGATCGTTGACAGTGAGTCGTCCCTGAGTGTCAACCACAATGCGTTTTCGCTTGCGATGGAATTCCCACTGGAACGGCTTGCCTGTCTCCGGGTTGCGAAATTCAAGGCATCTGTGGCTTCGACTTTCAAGGTCCGCCGGTTTTGCCGGCCGTCCCCAGCGAGCAACGTACGAGGGCGCTGCGACCGTCACAATGCGGGTGTCGAGCAGCTTTCTCGCGATCAGGGTAGACGCTTTGGGTTCGCCGAATCGCACGGCGAGGTCGAACCCATCCATGACGAGGTCGCCAAGACTGTCTCGCGCGATGAACTCGATTTCGAGTTCGGGGTGTGCGTCCATGAACGCATCGAGTTGTTGCCCAAGAATGGTCCGGTAGACGACAGGATCCAGATTGATCCTTAGTTTTCCACGCACAGCGGCGGCGCCACCTGCCGCAGCGGCCGCTGCTTCCTCAAGCCCGGCGAGATGGGGCATGACCTGCTCGTAAAAGCGGCGGCCCTCTTCAGTCAGGGAGACGGAGCGCGTTGTTCGGCTGAAGAGCCGGATGTTCAACCTTTTTTCCAGCCGCGCAATCGCCCGACTGACGCCCGGCGGCGTCATTCCTATCACCTCCGAAGCGGCCACAAACGTTCCCGCATCCACTACGGCGGCGAACACGCTAATGCTGCCGGAAAGCTTCTCGCTGCTGGATCTCATGGTTGCTCGAGTTAATACGAGTTGCAGAGCACGACCGACCAACTGAAGGCGAACGCTGCGCCGCGCAGCAGTGCCGGACGTCTCCCTTGATCATGCCAAATCAGTGACGTGTTGTCACTTATCTGATGACATCCATGTCATTTTGTTTCGTTCGGTGCTTGTCCAGAATACGCCTCACCGAGACATCCGGTCTCGCCAATCGAAAGGAAGTCGCCATGCACACCCTATTTGCATCGTTGCCCTGGCGACCGTTGGACGCATTAACGGGAACCGGTCGCGGAGCGCGTTGTTCGCCTATCACTGAAGCACTGTAATGCCGCGATTCATTCATTCGAAGAGGAACTGAAAATGGCAGTTCAAACGGATCGTCGTCGCCTCCTGAAAGGAGCGTCGAGCCTGCTGGCTCTTGCGACACTTGGTGGCTTCCCAAGCCGCGACGCGCGGGCGGTATCGCAGCGTGCGCCTGGCGACGCCGCGCTGGCCCATCACCCGGCCTACAGTTCGATCGATCAATGCCTGCAACGGGCGGTGGACGACGGCACGGTTGCCGGTGTTGTCGCCATGGGCGCAACGGGCCGCGGACTGGTTTACGAGGGAGCGTGTGGCCGGGCGAATGCCAGCACTGGCGAGGCCATTAGTCCTGACACAGTCTTTTGGCTCCTGTCGATGAGAAAGGCGATCACCGCAGCCGTGTGCATGCAGCTCATCGAACAGGGCAGACTGCGGCTCGATCAACCTGCGGGCGAGATCCTGCCGCAGTTGAAGTCGCCTCAAATCCTCGACGGATTCGACGTCTACGGGCAGCCGAAGCTGCGTCCTGCGCGCAATGCGATTACGGTGCGATATCTGCTGACGCATACCTCCGGCTTTACGTACAGCATCTGGAGCGACGAGCTCAGCCGGTACGAGAGGGTGACGGGTATGCCGGACATCGGCTATTCGATGAACGGTGCATTCGCGGCACCGCTTGAGTTCGACCCGGGCGAGCGCTGGGAGTGCGGCATCAGCATGGACTGGGTCGGCAAACTGGTCGAGGCCGTGACCGATCAGTCGCTGGAAATCTACTTCCGCGAGCACATCTTCGATCCGCTGGGGATGCGCAACACGGGCTTCCTCATCGACAGCGCGCAGAAGCAGCGCGTCGCGACCATGCACAGGCGTCAAGCGGACGGCTCACCTGCGCCCGAGCCATTCGAGATCAACCAGCGCCCCAAATTTTTCATGGGCGGAGGCGGACTCTTCAGCACGCCGCGCGACTACATGTCGTTCCTGCAGATGCTGTTGAACGGCGGCACGTATCGCAGCGAAGGCGTGCTACGCGCCGACACCGTCGCGACGATGTTCCGCAATCACCTTGGCGAACTGCAGGTCGCGGAAATGAGGACGGCGCAGCCGTCGTGGTCGAACAGCTTCGATCAGTTTCCGGGCACAGCGCACAAGTGGGGGCTGTCGTTCGACATCAATACAGAGCAAGGACTTCACGGACGAAGCGCAGGCAGCGTGAGCTGGGCTGGGCTGTTGAACACCTACTTCTGGGTGGATCCGGTCAAGCGGGTCGCCGGATCGCTCTTTACGCAGATGCTGCCCTTCTACGATGCGCGCGTCGTGAACCTCTACGGACAGTTCGAGTATGCGTTTTACGACGGTTTGCGTCGTGCTCGAGTGGTTGACCGTCGGCACATCCACACTGCGTCACCCGATATATCCACACATGGAGAACGAGCAATGTATGCAATCACGGGAATCACCGGCAAGGTGGGCGGCGCACTGGCCCGCGAACTGCTGGCTACTGGTCAGCCGGTGCGCGCAGTCGTGCGCGATGCGACGCGGGCAGAGGCGTGGGCAGAGCGAGGTTGCGAGATCGCGACGGCTTTCATGGAAGACCCTTCGTCGCTCGCCGCCGCGTTCGAAGGCGCGACGGGCGTTTTCATCCTGCCGCCTTCGGAGTTCGATCCGGAGCCCGGGTTTCCTGAAGCGCGCACGGTGATTGAGGCCGTGTCCGCAGCACTCCTGAAGGCGCGACCCGAAAATGTCGTTTGCCTCTCGACGATCGGCGCACAGGCTGACGAGGTCAACCTGCTCACCCAGCGCACGCTGATGGAGCAGGCACTGCGCGAGATGCCGATGCCGGTGACGTTCCTGCGCCCTGGCTGGTTCATGGAGAACGCCGCATGGGATGTTGCGTCTGCAAGCGACGATGGCGTCATTGCCAGTTACCTGCAGCCGCTCGACAAGCCGGTGCCGATGGTCGCCACTGCGGACGTAGGCCGCGTTGCTGCCGAACTGCTTCAGCAGGCAAGGCGCGGTGTGCGCGTCGTCGAACTTGAAGGTCCACGCCGGGTGAGTCCCAACGATCTCGCATTGGCTTTCGCCGGCGTGTTGCGCCGTCAGGTACGTGCGGAAGTCGTCGAAAGGCAGACGTGGGAAGCGCTGTTCCACAGGCAGGGCATGAAGCATCCTCTACCCCGCATGCGCATGCTGGACGGCTTCAACGACGGCTGGATCGATTTCGAAAGCGATTCTGACGAAATCTTGCGCGGCCACGTCGAACTGGAGACCGTTCTGGGCGAGCTTGTGTCGCGTCGAATCTGACAAGAGCCGATACGGCGACGCTTGGACTCTGGGCTTGACTCTCCCGATGCATCAGGTTTTCGTTCAAACAAGGAATACACGATGGAATACAGCACGCTTGGCAGAACTGGTCTACGCGTCTCACGGCTGAGCCGTGGCCGACCGGATTGGGTCGGGTCGTGCCGCTCGCAGACACGCTATGACCGCCCCGGCTCGGCGATTAACGTTTGCTCCCGACTCGGCAATCGCGACCGGCGCATTTCGTATCAAGCCATCTTGGCGACGGCCACTGCGGGCCCACATGTAGCGTACCCAACGTTGCCATCGACCCTGTTGCGCAGCGGTAGCATTACGCTTTACCTGCTCTTCGCGGTCGCGCTCGACGCTCCTCTGTACCTGTTCGTGGATCTGGCGCAACGTCAAGCCACCGGGTCCTTTCAGTTCGTCCGGATCGGGTTTGTCTGTCATGGCAATGGCTCATTCCTGAGAAGATCGATTTGATCTTGATATATATGGGGAGTCGCGGCAAGCACGCGACCGCTGCCTTCGAATCTGTAGGACTGGCACAATCGAGATGAACTTCTACCCGCTCGGGAATCCTCATGCCAGACGCTGTCCCGCCTTCGCCGCCTTCGCGGGCTATAGGCCCCCTGTTTGCCCTGTTTCCCTTCATGCGCCCGTATGCCGGGCGCTGGGCGCTCGCGTTCCTGGCGCTGGTGACGTCGGCGGGCGCCACACTGGCGTTGCCGGTGGCGTTCAAATACCTGATTGACCGTGGCTTTGCTGCGGGTGACCGTACGCATATCGATCGCTATTTCCTCGCGTTATTCGCCGTTTCGCTGGTACTGGCCGGCGCCACGGCACTGCGCTTCTACCTCGTGTCGTGGCTGGGCGAGCGGGTCACGGCTGATTTGCGAAGTGCGGTCTACGACCACGTGCTGGAGATGAGCCCGCAGTTCTTCGAAACCACGCAGACCGGAGAGGTGCTGTCGCGGCTCACCACCGACACCACCTTGATTCAGACGGTGGTGGGCACCAGCCTGTCGCTGGGGTTACGCAACTTCTTCCTGCTTACCGGTGGCGTGGCGATGCTGGCAGTGACCAGCCCTGTACTGTCAGGCTACGTTATCGCTACGCTGGTGGTGGTGGTCGCTCCCATCGTTGTCTTCGGTCGGCGCGTGCGCCGCCTCTCGCGCGCCAGCCAGGACAAGGTAGCGAACGCGAGCGCGCTGGCGGGCGAGGTCCTCAATGCCATGCCGACGGTCCAGTCGTACACGCAGGAGTCCTTTGAGGCGCGGCGGTTTGCCGGCGCGGTGGAGGTGGCCTTTGAGACAGCGCTCAAGCGAATTCGGGCGCGTGCCTGGTTGACCGCCGTGGTTATCGTGCTGGTATTCGCCGCCGTCGTGTTCGTCCTCTGGCTTGGGGCGCAGTCTGTGCTAGCCGGGCGGATGACGGCCGGCCAGTTGTCCCAGTTCATCCTCTACGCGGTGTTCACCGCCGGCGCTGTGGGAGCTGTCGCCGAAGTGTGGGGCGATCTGCAGCGGGCTGCCGGCGCCACCGAACGTTTGTTGCAACTGCTGGTGGCACGCTCGCCGGTGGTGCAGGCCGAGGCGACGGTCGCGCTGCCGGCGCGCGGGGACGGCATCCGCTTCGACAATGTTAGCTTTTCGTATCCGTCCCGCCCCGGCATTGCTGCACTCGCCGGGCTCTCGCTCGACGTCCGCGCGGGCGAACATGTCGCGCTGGTTGGACCGTCCGGCGCCGGCAAAACCACGCTGTTCCAACTGCTGCTGCGATTTTACGACCCGCAGGCCGGCAACATTCTGATCAACGGCGTCCCGACGCGACAGGTGCCGATCCTCGAGTTGCGCAAGGGAATCGGGGCAGTGCTGCAGGAATCGGTGATCTTTTCGGGCAGCGTGCTCGACAACATCCGCTACGGCGCGCACGAGGCCACACTCCCGCAAGTGCAGCGGGCTGCCGAAATGGCCGCTGCGGCCGGCTTTATCGAAGAACTGCCGCTAGGCTACGACACGTTTCTAGGCGAGCGCGGAGTACGACTGTCTGGCGGACAGCGCCAACGCATTGCGATCGCCCGCGCGATCCTGAAGAATCCGCCCGTCCTGCTGCTGGACGAGGCCACCAGCGCGCTCGACGCTGCCAGCGAACGCCTCGTACAGAAGGCGCTGGACAATGCCGCGCAGAACCGCACCACGCTGGTCATCGCGCACCGCCTCGCGACCGTACAGCAAGCGGACCGCATTGTCGTGCTGGAGCAAGGCCGCATCGTCGCGCAGGGCCGTCACGCCGACTTGCTTCTGAGCTCGCCGCTCTATGCCCAGCTTGCCGCCCTGCAGTTTGGCGAGCAGGTTGCGCATATGGGACAGCGCGACGCTGAGTGCGATCGCGTCGACTCGGCGTGAAGACACGATCCAGGTCGGCAGGGCAACCGCAGGGCTCCCAACGGATCGACATGACGCGGTAGCGTAAGGCAATAAGCGGCCATCTCCGGCCGCTATTCCGCGCCTTCTCACGGACATTTGGACGTCGGCTCCGCTCAGACAACAGACCTTCGCGCGTCGATCGTGCCTGTCGCGTAGGCCGCCATCCCAAACTAATTGTTTCGGCAGAATACACTTTAGTACATCGACACGCGCCATTAAGTATGTCGTCCTCCTGTCGTTATATAGGACGATCCGATACTAATCGTCGGCCAGCGCAGCAGGTGCCGCATCGCCGCCCGCTATCGCACAGTACGCGGTGCAGCAACCCCTGGACAACCATGTTTTCGACGATAAAGGGCAGCCTGGCGCTGGCCATGGCCTTTTTTGAGCGCACTTCTCGTGGCAATCGGCACGATTGGTCTGATCGGCATGAGCCGCTCGGATACCACGACCTACGATCTTTTCACCAACCTGATGCCGAGCGCCGTTTCAGTCGGAAACGCCGAAATGTACATGGCGCGCGAACGCCTGAGCTTCGATCGCGCCGCGATTAATGCCGGTACGCCGCCCTCCGCCGAAGATGCAATCGGCCACGGCGCTCTTATGCGCAAGGCATCGGATGAGGCGTGGGCAACGTATGCTGCTTTGCCGCAGGGCCCGGGCGAGAAGCAGCTCGCCGATACCTTCAACAGCCAGCGGCTTGCACTCCAGAAGCTGCTGGACGCGAGCTACGCTGACGTCCGTTCCAACGACCACGACAGAATCACGAAGGCCGCAAGTGCTATGTCGGTCGCGTTCAACGAATTCGCCAAGTCGGGCGTCGAGTTGCGCAAGTTCCAGTTCGAAGCCGCCAAAGCCGCGTACGACGAGGGCCAGGCGACCTTCAACGCATTCCGCATGCTCAACATCATCGCCATTTTTCTGGGCATGGCCGCAGCCGGCTACTCGTGGCTGTCGCTGCGCCGGAAGATCGCACGTCCGCTCGATGCGGCGCTCGCACAATTCGACGCCATCGCGTCGGGCGACCTTCGCCGCGACGTCGTCGTGACGTCGAACGATGAAATGGGTCAATTGCTTCGCGGCCTCTCGAAGATGCAGGCGAGCCTCATCGATACTGTGCGCACGGTGCGCACAGGCAGCGAATCGATCGCCTCGGCCACCAAGCAGGTCGCAGCGGGCAATATCGATCTGTCGTCGCGCACGGAAGAGCAGGCGTCGGCGCTGCAGGAAACGGCGTCGAGCATGGACGAACTGACGGGCACCGTGAAGCAGAATGCCGACAACGCGCGACAGGCCAGCTCTCTCGCGGCCAACGCGTCGGAAATCGCGGACAAGGGCAGCCGCGTGGTGTCGCAGGTCGTCGACACAATGGGCGAAATCAATCAAAGCTCCGCCAAGATCGCGGACATCATCACGATCATCGAAGGCATCGCGTTCCAGACCAACATCCTTGCGCTCAATGCAGCCGTGGAAGCGGCGCGGGCCGGCGAAGAAGGCCGCGGCTTTGCGGTCGTGGCGGGCGAAGTGCGCTCACTCGCCCAGCGCTCGTCGGCGGCGGCGAAGGAAATCAAGCAGCTCATCGGCACCTCGGTTGAGCGCGTTCGGTCGGGTACCTCGCTCGTCGATCAAGCCGGCCGCACGATGACTGAGATTATTGGCGCAGTGCAGCGCGTGACCGACATCATGGGTGAGATCGCGGCGGCATCGGAAGAGCAGAGCAGCGGTATCGAACAGGTGGCGCGCGCCGTGACGCAGATGGACGAAGTCACACAGCAGAACGCGGCGCTGGTGGAAGAAGCAGCGGCAGCGGCGCAGTCGCTTGAAGATCAGGCCGGTGCATTGAGAACGGCTGTCGCGACCTTCCGCCTTGACGATGAAGCGCCGCTCGGCATCGCCCCCATGTGAAGCCGAAGGCGAAAGCGCCTGCAGTGGCTGCGAGCCGTGCGGCGCCAGGAATGCCCCACACGCCTGCCAATCCCGCGGCCGATGGACTGAAATCGGCGGCGGTACGCAGCGAATGGGAAACGTTCTGAACTGAGCATGGCAAGACTGGCACACCGGCCCGCGCGCTTGCTGAACAATGAAATCGATATGTAGATGCGCGGACGGGTAACACGGGAGGCCAATATGCGCCAGACCAAACACCCCACCACCGGATGTCATCAAGTGAATATCGGGTTGTAACTTCAAAGTGGCCGTCGGAGCGGCGGTAGTGGGTCGACTTGAGCCGGTCGCCGTCGCCGGCATCGTCCGTTCGACAGCCCGGCCTGACTGGGTCCAGGTTACACAGTCGCAGGCATATTCGAAGAGTGAAGTCATGGCAGGCCCCCGTCGTGAAAAAACGCGGCGCGATTTTCATCACGCCGCGTCTGGACTGCTCCGAAACCACGGATTCCCGGCTTCAGAACCTCAGAACGGCCACCATCCTTTGCCGCCGTTCTGGCCTTGCGCGTTGCTGGCGATGCTGCCGTTGCCATTGCCGCCTTGATCGCCGTGATTGCCGTTACCGCTCACGCCTTGGTCGAAATGGAACGCGCCGAATAGATCGCCGATCGCGGGTGCGTTGACCGGCACATACGGGTTCGAGCCGGTCTGTTTCGGATTCGGCAGATTGTCGCGGCTGCGGCCCGTGATCGGGGCGAGCTGCCAGTTGCGCTCGATGAACTTCACGATGGACGCGTGATCGTCGTACTCGTGCGCGACGCGTCCGCCTTGAGAGTAAGGCGAGACCACGATCAGCGGAATACGTGGACCGTCACCGAAGAAGTCGACCGGCTGGATATAACCCGAATCGTAGTAGCCACCGCCTTCATCGTTGGTGATGAGGATCGCGGTCGATGCCCACAGTTTCGGATTGCTCTGAACCGAATCGATGATCTTGCGCACGAATCCTTCGTATAGGTCATATTTCGACGAGGCGGGGTGACCATCGAGGCGTCCGCCCGGCTTCACGAAGGAGACCGCCGGCAGCGTGCCGTTTGCGATGTCGGCGTAGAGATCCGTCGAGTCCTGCAGGTGCGCCTTCACGGTCGCCGGGTTCGTCATGATCGACGTCTCGTAGAGGAACGGATTGCAGATGTTGCAATAGACGCTCTGAGACGGGTTTGTGACGAATGTGTTCCAGTCTTCGCCGTAGTACTTCCACGAGATCTTCCTGGCGAGCAGCGAGTCTGCAATTGTGCGAACCGGCGAAGGCGGGATCGTAAACGGGCTCGTATTGACCGTGCCGTTGCCGTTATAGCCCGGGTTGTAATTGTTTAGCAGGTAGTACGCACCTGCCGCACAGTTCGCGCTCGGATGGTAGGGCAGCGACCCCAGGTAGTTGCGAATCGGACCGACACCCGGTTGTGACGTGTCCGAGCAATTACTGTAAGAGCCGCCCGAGTAGCCGTCCTGCGCATACCAGTTGTTCGTGCCCGGCATCGGACGCGGGTCTTCGATCTGGTTCTTCGGGGGCGTGGACATATTTCCGTTGCCGTCCGTGTAGTAAAGCGCGTCGGCCGTGCCGACCATGATGCTGTTCGCGCCCGTGCCGCCCATCACCGGCTGGTGATAGTTGTCGCTAATCGTGTATTTCTGCGCAAGCTGCGTGAAGTAGGGCATATCGCCGGTGCTCGCGTTATAGAAACCGAGTGCCGTCGAGCCTTCGCCCGTTGTCTGATCGGTAAAGCCAGCCGGCCGGGGGCTGCCGTTGGACCCCGCTCCGATCGACGTCTCGACCCACGCGAAGAGATCCATCTTGCATCCGCTCGGATTGCTGGCAGTGGCATTGGCGAGACTGCAATCCGATTGCTGCCAGTTCTGATAAAAGCGATGCACTGGGCTCGCGGTGTACTGATCGTAATTCGGCCCGACACGCGAGATCTGATAGGGGCCGCTCTGCAGGTTGTACGTATTCGAGCCAAAGCGCGTGTCGACAGCGCCTTTCGGAAGACCCGTCGCACCCGTTGTCAGATGAACGAGATCTTGCGGCTCGAGCGCGTTGCCCTCGGCGGCCTGTGCTTCAGCAAGCGTCGTAAAGGGCGCGCTCGTATCGCTGGTGGCGCTCGGAGCGGAACCGGTGTTCGGCGCGGGCAGCACGGAGTATGCCGTTTTCGAAGTGGGACTCATCAGGAAGGTGGTCGGATCCGTCGCTTGCGCCATGTTTTGCTGCGCAAGCGAGAAGTTCGGGCCCGGGCTGCCGTCGGCATTGATGATGCCCTTCGAGAGCAGATTCTCGATCGTTTGTCCGTGACCCGGCTGGTAGCCGCCGAAGACCTGGTCGAAAGTGCGGTTCTCGCCGACGATTACGATCACGTGCTTGATCGGCGTGACGGTGTCTAGAGATGGATCCGCGTTCGTTGGCGGATGCGACTGCGTTTGCGCGAGTGCTGGGAATATCGAGCAGGCTACCGTCAGTGCGGCTGCGGTGCCGATAAAACCGGCGCGCCGCACGAATTTTTGTGGGGCTTCTTGTTTTCGCTTCATTCACTACTCCGTTGCCATACGGCTCTTGTGGGGGTTGCAAGATCGAAGGGTAGGTGTGCAGGTGTGCGTCGGTTGACCGCGGGGACCTCGTTATAGGCGATTCGTTGAAGTGCGAAACATAAAGGGCACGCATGACGGAAGCGAGAACATCAAGTTTCAATGTCCCGACGCGCAGATAACAAACGTGGGCCAGGCTTCTTGCTGATTGTTTACGTTGCTTCGCGCATGCAACTGGCGAGACGCATCTTCGATTTTGTGTACCGATCGTCGCAGCCGCGCCGTACGGGGCTCGCGCCGCGAATACGATCAAAGACTCGCCCGACCGCAAGGGCAAAGGTGAATACCGGGCCGATGCTTCAGTCGGCTTTTCACTGCACGTGTAAGAAAAAGTAAAATTCGTAAGTCCCAATAGATCTAAGGCCGTGTGTCGCGGTGGCGGTGCAGAAAACACGGCCGGTCGCGGGCGGCCTGCGCCGCCCGCACGCCGGATCAGTCGTCGCTCAGCAGTGCTGTGGCAAGACGACTGAACGAGCGTCCAAGAAAGACGCTGGACTAAGAGACGCCCGCCGAACGATTCCAGCAAGCTATCGCATCCACCGGTTGAAGCCGCCCTCCGACGCGGACGCTATCGAGGCGGTGCAGCGCTGGGCGATCCAGTGGTGCGACGAGAACTCGGCATAGGCCGAGCGATTTGACTCCTCGAATCAGGTCATTGCAGAAAGTTATGCAGCCTTGCAATGCCTGTCGCGAATTAGTTGGCAAGCCATCCAGCGTTCCCCCGCATGGCCATCTTGCCGCTGACGGCGGCAGTGCGATCGGGCCGCCGAGCCACATGACGAAAATCAGCAGCAACTGGAATTTCACACCGAACGGTTGGCTACAACGTGGCAGGCTGCAGTTGACGTGAAACGATTGGCTCATGTCGGGCCGGAAGCTGCCGCTCACGAGTCGTTTCTGAACGGCTCAAAGGGGTCGGTCCGGCCAACCGCGTCGGGCGCCAGTCGGCCATCATCAGCCTTTCGTCCGTGCGTGAGAAGAGACATACGAAGGTCGGCTTCGTATCCGACAACGGCCCGTTGCGCTCGAGAGGCTACCGCTGCATCGCGAGTCTAATCGAACATCTCGGCTAAAGATCGAGCACCGGTACCTTGCTTCTCGCGCGCGATACGCAGGCCGTCAGGAATTCGGCAGCGATACGTGTGCAACCCATCCGGCCTGCTAGACTGGAAGTTCCCCTGCAAGCCATGGAGGGAGACATGACGGCCGTCTACGTTGTGAAGACTGGCCAGAACTTCCTCTGCACCGCAGAGGACGGCGATATCGGCATGGCACCGGAGATTAAGGAAGCCAAGTCCTTTCTCTCGTATGAGGATGCGAACAAAGTCGCGAACGAGCACGCCGACCCCGGATACGAAATCGTGGCCGTCAACATCACGAGACGCTGATGAGGAGTCCGCTCCCAGGCGCTCAGTGAACGAGGGCTAGCAATTCAGGAGGCGCCATGCGATATGGTACCCCGGCCCGCTGCGTCCAAAATCACCTGAGAATGGGCTGCACTGTGCATCAAGATTCGCACGACGCGGTCGATGCGCACATTGAACGTTAGCATGGACCGCAATCCCGTTTTCCACGAACGCTCAAGAGTTCGGAGTGTCGCCGCGCACCATGACTCCGGCAAACGGATTGATGATCACGTAGTGCTGGCCGACGAGCCACGCAAAGAGCGCGCGCAGCACGGCGAGCGCATACGCGGCGAGCGGACCGTCTGGCCGCGTGCGAACGCCCGCTATTCGGCGGAATCGCGCGGCTGTGGCCGGCCCGGCCGGCCCGGCCGGCGCGGCCGTCGCAGCAACGCCCGGTACGCGATCGCATCGTCGGTCGTGAGCGAGAGAGCCGGACGATTGTAGAAACTGCGTCGCGAGTGCGAAGCAGTGATTGCACGCGGCAGGCGCTTCCGTACAGCCCCGAACGCTAGACGCCGAAGTGCCAGCAAACTATCTTGAAGGCGTTCTGGCGGCTTACTGCATCGGGAACATTGGTTTTTTCCAGAAGGATGAACTGCATCAAGCTGTTTCTGTGCGGGGACGTGATGTTGGGACGCGGTATCGATCAGATACTGCCGCATCCGAACCTGCCCCAACTCTTCGAACCCCATATGCGTTCGGCGAGAGGCTATGTGCGCCTCACTGAAGCGAAAACCGGCTCGTTACCGAAGTGTGTCCCGTTCAGCTACGTGTGGCGCGACGCGCTGCTCGAACTGGAGCGCATGAGTCCTGCCACGCGCATCATCAACCTCGAGACGGCCGTCACATCCAGCGAGGACGCATGGCCCGGAAAGGGCATCCACTACCGCATGCATCCCGCCAACGCGCCCGTCTTGAGCGCCGCGAAAATCGACTGCTGCGCGCTCGCGAATAATCATGTGCTCGATTGGGGCTTTCGCGGGTTGACGGAAACTCTGAATGCCTTGCATTCAGCCGGCATTCATACGGCTGGCGCGGGGCAGGACGACGTCGAGGCCGCCGCGCCTGCCTTGATCGAACTGGCGGGCGGCGGCAGAGTGATGATCTTCGCCTTTGCCACGGAATGCAGCGGCGTGGGCGCGGACTGGGCCGCCGGTTGGGGCCGAGCCGGCGTGAACCGGCTCCCTGATCTTTCGGCTGACACCGTATGCACGATCGCGGCGCAGGTGCGAGCGGTCAGGCAGGCAGCCGACATTGTCATCGTCTCGATCCATTGGGGCGAGAACTTCGATTTCGACATACCTGCTTCGCAGCGATACTTCGCGCACGAACTCATCGATTCGGCGGGCGTGGATCTCGTACACGGCCATTCGTCGCATCACGTGAAGGGCATCGAGCTGTATCGAGGCAAACTCGTCCTGTACGGCGCCGGGGACTTCATCAACGACTATGAAGGTATCGGCGGTCAGGTAGCGTTTCGCAGCGACCTTGCGCTGATGTATTTTCCAACGCTCGACCTTGAAACGGGCACGCTGACCGAACTGTCGATGACGCCGACGCAGACACGCCACTTCCAGATCAACCGGGCGCCTGAAGAAGGCATTCGATGGTTACACGAAACGCTGAATCGGGAGAGTCAGCCATTGGGCGCCACTGTGGAGCGCCGCGCGAACGACACGCTCGTGCTGCGTTCGGGCGCTTAGGCGCCGAGATAATGCTTGAACCACTGCACCGCGTACCGTGAAACGGCTTCCAGTGTGCCGGGTTCTTCGAACAGGTGGGTGGCGCCGGGGACGATCACAAGATCCTTCGGACATTCGAGCAGAGCGAAGGCCTCCCGGTTGACTTCGATGACATTGACGTCGAGCCCGCCTACCACGAGCAACGTAGGCGCCTGCGCCGCGGCGAGGACGTCGCGTCCGGCGAGATCGGGCCTGCCGCCTCGCGAAACGATCGCCTCAACCGGGACCGACGACACGGGCGCCGCGCGGATCGCCGCAGCCGCGCCCGTGCTCGCGCCGAAGTAGCCGAAAGAGAGGCGTGTCGTCTGCTTCGCCGCGATCCAGGCCGTTGCTTGCGCGAGACGCATCGCCAGCAGCTTGATGTCGAAGCGGGCAGCGGGACCGGTGTCTTCCTGCTCGGAGAGCAAGTCCATCAGCAGCGTTCCGATCTTGGCCCGATTGAGTTCGGTGGCCACGTACTGGTTACGAGGGCTGAATCGTGAACTGCCGCTGCCGTGCGCGAGTAGAACCAGTGATTGAGCGTCCTGTGGCAGCGCGAGTGTGCCCATCAGGGAGGCGTCCTCCACCGGAATGGTGACTTCCTGCAATTGGAGCCTAGGTTCCATGACATCCTCAAACCGGGTGGGGCATTTCCGACCCGATACGCGACGCGCTGGCCGTCGGCGGGCGCGCTGTTGCTGAGCTAGACACTAGATTGCCCGGCAGGCTTCCGCGCATCTCCGGCACGCATCGCTGCATGTTCCGCAGTGCTCGGGTACGTGCCGCGCACATTCATCGGCGCACTCGTCACAGATCCGTGCGCAGAGTTCGCAAAACTCGGGTGCGAAATGGCTTTGTCGAGCCAAGGCCGCAGATGTGAGGCGGCATAGCGAAGCGCAATCGGCGTTGAGGCGAATACATTTGGCCATGTTAACCCGGCCCGGTTCATCGAGGCAGGCGGATGCGCAGCGATCGCAGGCAGCGGCACAAGCATCGCAGGCTTCAATAGACGGCTGATAGATTTCGGGGTTCATCGACGAAGCTCCAGCTTGAATAGAGTTGTTCGGCGTCCGCCGCGTGCTCTCCTCGAAGGCAAGGCGCAACGTGTTGCGATAACTTCAGGGCCGACCAGCGCGGCTCTCATAGCAGCGTAGTCGCTCGTGTCGGTGCCGTAAAGCGAAGCTACGAGCCGGATTCCTCGCGAATAGCTTCGTTAAACGTTTCGAGTTTGATTCGCTGTGCCGGTTCGCCGCGGTTCCGGAAGAGATTCTTCGAGACAAGGTGAAAACTGAGGCACTAATCTCCCAGGTCGACGCTTTCCGCGATGGCCGCTCGGTGATCGACATTCTTCTCAACCGAAGCGGTCCCAGTGCGGCCAACTTTCCTTGGACCAACGGCGATAGCAAATGAGTGCAACCACCGCAACGGTTGCCGCCTGCTCCAGTGGAGCGGTGGCCGTTCTATCCTTGAAAGCTGCCGCTCAGTCTGCGCCTGCTCGAGGGGCGGCTCAGGGTCGCGAGTACTCATTCACTCGTATTGGTACCTGACATTCGAGGCTATGTCGGCGCGAACGGCGGCAAAGCGCCTATCAGCTGTCTCACAGTCGCCAACACTCCAACGTCCGCAATGGCCGACAACCTGGCGGCCGCCGCTGACTCACGGATGACCGTTGGACCTCGGACGCGGCCATTGATCTCGCGTCGGTCCCAGCGGCGGCTCAGGGTCGGCACGAGCCTGTCGCGTCACGCAGTACCCGGTTAGGAAAACTCACTACACGGGCCGCGCTGGCTCACTTCACCGCGCGACTGGTTCAGTCGATTCGCCCGAGGCCTGGAGTTCCTGAGTCCGTATCCAACCCACAACCTGAAGCGTTTTGGCGATTACAAGCTGCGCATGAGCAGGCCGCAGGAAGGCTGGACCCGCGATGCGCTGTTGGCCCAAGGCCGCCCATACTGCGGGACGGAACGGCCCAGTATCTCAGCCCGGATGATGCTAGGCTATGGCGAGTCCGCGGGGATGGTCAACACGCATGGGCATGGCCGTTGTGCGCGTCCCGCTTCAGTCAACTGAAAGAACAGGAGGGTGTATGAAAATTGGCATCATTGGCGCGGGGAATATAGGGAGGGTGCTGGCGCTGCGCTGGGTCGAACAAGGGCACGAGGTGCTTATCGGCAACTCGCGCGGGCCGGATACGCTCGCCGATGTCGCCCGCGAAACTGGCGCGAAACCAGCCGAACTCGCGGATGTGGTCCGCGGTGCAGCAGTGATCGTGGTCACGATTCCCGAAAAGAAGGTGCTCGATCTGCCTGCCGGCCTGTTCGACGACGTGCCGGAAACCACGGTTGTAATCGATACTGGCAATTATTATCCACGCGAGCGCGATGGCCGCATCGACGGGATCGAGTCCGGGATGACGGAAAGCGCGTGGGTCGCGCAGCAGATCGGCCGGCCAGTAATCAAGGTGTTCAACAACATCTACGCGGATCATTTGCGCAATCTCGGCAAGCCGGAAGGCGCACCCGGGCGGATTGCGCTGCCAGTCTCGGGCGATAGCGCCGACGCCAAGGCGACAGTGATGCAGCTCGTCAACGAAGTGGGTTTCGATGCCGTCGATAATGGCGGTATCGACGACTCCTGGCGTCACCAGCCCGGCACGCCAGTCTATACGACGGACTTCGACACTGAAGGCCTGAAGGCCGGCTTGCGGAAGGCGGATCGAGCTCGTACTTCGCAGTGGACGGCCACGGACAAGAGCCCCGGCAGCTTCGATCAGCCTGCTTGAAGCCAGACGACGACAGACTTGTCGAAGTCCGTTGCCGCGTGCTGGAAAGACGCGGCCAGTACGAGAGGTCCGTTGTGCGCTCGAGAGCGGACCTTTGGCCAACACGGTCGCAATAGCGGCTATGGGTCGGCTATCGCCCACCGCCGCTTGACGCAAACTGGGTCTCCCTTCCCTTGAAAGGAGATCGTGATGGAAGCGACAACCAACAACAGCGTCGCGCGTGTGCCATGGAACAAAGACAAGCTGACCGGGCAGAAGCCGCCGCTGAAGCTCAGGGAAATCTGGGCCATCCGGATCAGGCTGCAGCTCGGGGCGAAAACCCGTGATCTTGCGATGTTTAATCTGGCGATCGACAGCAAGCTGAGGGCATGCGACCTGACTAAACTACGAGTGCGCGACATCTGCCTCGGCTCCCGCGTTGCGCCCCGGGCGACTGTGATGCAGCAGAAGACGCAACGACCCGTGCAGTTCGAAATCACTGAGCAAACCAGGGAGAGTGTGGAAGTCTGGATAAAGGCCGCAGGGCTCTCACCTTCTGACTTCCTGTTTCCAGGCCGGATTCACGAATCGCCCCATCTATCAACGCGTCAGTACGCGCGACTCGTGCATCGCTGGGTACGCTCGATCGGTCTCGACGACACGGCATACGGCACGCATACGATGCGCCGGACGAAGGCATCATTGATATATCGCCGGACGAAAAACCTCCGTGCCGTACAGTTGCTGCTCGGACATACGAAGCTGGAGAGTACCGTTCGATATCTAGGCATCGAAGTCGACGATGCGCTTGAGATGGCCGAACAGACCGAGGTCTGAGCGGCAGGCGGCCGGCCAGCGACCGGTCGCTGTCCGGCCGAGGGTGTGTGAAAACGCATTGATCGCCTAAACTGAATCAACGTACTGAGACCGGGTGACTCATGAAGCGATTCGTTGAAGGCGATGACCGCAAGCAGGTCGCACTACTACCCGAATGCATAGATGACTACATCGGGCAGGACAATCCGGTCAGGGTCATCGATGCCTTCGTCGACGAACTGGACCTTGCGGAACTTGGCTTCAACGGTAGCACGCCCGCAGTCACGGGTCGCCCGTCCTACCACCCAGGCGTGATGCTCAAGATCTATATCTACGGTTATCTGAACCGGGTGCCGTCCAGCCGGCGTCTTGAGCGCGAATGCCAGCGCAATGTCGAGCTGATGTGGCTGACAGGGCGTCTGGCGCCAGACTTCAAGACGATCGCCGACTTTCGCCGCGACAACGGGCCGGCCATTCGCAACGTATGCCGTCGTTTCGTCGAACTGTGTCGCGGACTGAAGCTGCTATCCGGCGACATGGTGGCCATCGACGGCAGCAAGTTCAAGGCTGTAAACAGCCGCGACAGGAACTACACGGCGGGCAAGATCGACAAGCGTCAGCAACAGATCGAGGAAAGCGTTCAGCGATATCTCGACATGATTGAAACCGCAGACCGGACCAGTCCGACAGGTTTCGATGTGAAGACGGTGCGTCTGTACGAGAAGATCGCGCTCTTGCGTCAGCGGATGCGTGAGCTCGAGCAGATCAAAAAGCAACTGAAGACGCAACCCGACAGACAGCTATCGCTGACTGACCCGGATTCCCGCTCCATGACCAGCGGCGGCAAGAGAACCGGCACCGTCGGCTACAACGTGCAGACCGCCGTGGATACGAAGCACCATCTGATCGTGGAACACGAAGTGACGAACATCGGGGGCGATCATGGGCAACTCAGCAGGATTGCGAGTTCTGCGAAGAGCGCGATGGGCAAGCTAAAGTTGAAGGTGCTGGCTGACCGCGGCTACTTCAGTGGTCCGGACATCCGTGCCTGTGAACTGGCCGGGATCACTACGTATGTCCCGAAACCACTCACCTCGGCGTCAAGGAAGAAAGGGCTCTTTACCAAACGCGACTTCATCTACGTTGCCAGGAACGATGAGTATCGATGCCCCGCCGGCGAGCGCGCAATTCCTCGGTTCAAGACCGTGGAGAATGGCATGAATCTGAACGTGTACTGGCCCAGCGCATGCCCGCGTTGCCATCTCAAGGAGCGATGTTCACCCAGCGACTATCGCCGCATCCGACGATGGGAGCACGAACATGTCCTGGAAGCCATGCAGCGACGACTCGACCGGAAGCCAGATGCGATGACCATCCGAAGAAGCACCGTTGAACACGTCTTCGGTACGCTCAAGCATTGGATGGGTGCCACACACTTCCAGACCCGGACGCTCGGGAGGGTGAGCACCGAAATGAGCCTTCAGGTACTGGCATACAACCTCAAGCGAGTCATGAATATACTTGGAGTTGCGAGGACAATGAAGGCAATGAGGATGGCTGGAAGCTGAGGCCCTGACGGGCTTCTTGCGCTCGCATTGCTCGAATAGCGCAAGTTCGACTCATCTAACTTGATTGACCCGACCGCCAACCTCGCCCTCAGACGCGAAAATCGAGTTTCCACACGCCCTCGGCCAACTACGGACGTTCGCCGATGCTTTCACGAGGACGTTTGAACGTCGGCTTCCGCCCAGGCAATGGACATTTCCCCCGACGTCTTTCCATCTCACTGGAAAGCAACGTGTCCGAATGAAAGCGCCTCGGTCAGGTTCAGGGCGCTAGCTGCCAGCGCAACACAGGGTGCGTTCCTCCCGGCGGCATAGCCCAGATCCCATGCGGGCTGAAATCGTACGTCGGGCCGAAGCTGGACGGCATGCTCATCTGCGCGGTGGTCAAACCTTGAGCGCTGCCCGCTTGTGCACCGTTGGCTAGAACGAGCACTGCGACCGTGGCGCCGGTCGTCTGCCTGTCCCAAAAGACGTCACTGGCGATGGTCCCTGGTGGCGCATCATTGTAGGCGGCGATGCCTGCCCCACCTCCCGGCACTTGCACCCTGCCGGTCGCGAACGACTGTTCAATCGTGCTAAACATATTCGCCCCAACCAGTGCTCCCACATAACCCTGAATGGGGCTACTGACTGTGCCGGTCGCGTAGGACTGCGTGATGGTGCTTGCATTATTGTAGCCAACCAGTCCACCTACCAGTCCGCCTGAGGTAACGCCAAACTGTGTGCCTCCCGTTGCCTCGACGTTTCCCGATGCAAACGACTGCCGGATGACCCCGTGGTTGTCTCCGACCAGGCCACCCGTATCCCCAGAAGGCGATACGACATCTGCACTGCTCGAAGAACGCGTTATGATGCTGTCGCCGGAGGTGTCACCGACGAGGCCTCCAGTTGAGATTTCTCCCCCACCTACCGGTGCCGGGCCTACCACTCTGCCGCTGGTATGCACCGCGGCAATGGTGCCGAGGTTGGTCCCCGCCAGAATTCCCTCGCTGCCACCGATAACGTTGCCACTGGTCGCCGGGCCGCTGACATTTCCTTGCACGCTCAGGTTGCGCACGACACCCGCCGTATCGATCACGGCGAACAGCCCTACCTCCGTGCCGCTTCCAGACGACGAAACCAAAATGGTGAGGTTGGAAATTGAATGTCCCATGCCGTCGAACTGACCGGTGAAGGGATTCGGGTAAATGCCGATGGGCGTATAAAGTGTGCCGGACGGCGGGCTGACGTCGATGTCCTTGCCGAGTGCATAGATGCCAGCGGGATCCAGCGGGACTTTTTCCAGATCGGCAAGCGAGTTGACGAGCTTATAGCCTGTAACCTGGGTGACGAGACCGCTGTCTTGTGGCGCGGTCCATGCTGTGCTTGGAAGGATGTTTCCCGCGCTGTAGCTGCCGGTCATGTCGTATAGCGCGTTGACGATGCCCATGCTTGCGGACCAGTCGATCGTGCCGTGGTTGGCTATGCTGCCGCCGTTGTCGATGCCCGAAGCGTCGGCGCGCAGGGTCAGATTGCCCACACCATTGTTCGCTATCGTCGTGCCCGTCGTCACGGAGATGTTGTGGTACGCGGCAAGCGTGAGCGAAGCCGGGCCCTGCCAGCGCAGGCTCGAAGCGATGCCCAGGTCGCCCGCTGCGCCGTTGCCACCCGTGGTCGTGACATCGACCGAGGTGCCCGCGCTCAGGCTGCGCTGCAACGTCCGTGCCGCGGCGTCATCGATCGTGAAAGCAGGCGTTGAAAGATTCCACTGCCCGGCGTGAACGGTTGTGTGCCTGCCGAACGCCAGCTGCGCCGCCTGCGTGTCGACCGTTCCGCCGCTGCCGTCGGCATCCGTTGCCGCGATCTTGCCTTGCTGCCTGACCAGGCCGCTGTCCGCGATCAGCCAGACGTGGCCATCCCGGGTGGCCGTGCCCGTCGCGCGGATCCGGGTGCCGCTGCCTGCGAGCGCATAGACGTTGCCATCGGCAGCCTGAAGACTGACCTGCGCGGCCTTGATGCGCCCCTCGTTGACGACGGTGCCGTGACTGCCTGCCTGCACGAACACCTGCCTGCTGCTGGCCGAGTCCTGCAACAGCACCGTCTCGCCAGCCGCCAGTTCCACCGTGCCGCTGGGCGCTCTTACCGTGCCCGCGTTGACGACTGCCTGACGCGCGATCAGGAACACATCGCCGCCGCTGGAGCTGAGCCTGCCGAGGTTGATCACGCTCGCGTCCGACTTGCCCGACAGCGTGAGCGCATCGCCGCCGTTCATGAAGGCGCAGTTACAGATATCTAGCGTGGACGCGACGAAACGTCCGCCCGTGCTGACAACGCCCGAGGGCCCCACGACGATGCCTTGCGGATTGATCAGGTAGAGGCTGCCGGTGGCGGTGAGCTTGCCGAGAATCGATGAGGGATCGCCGCCCGTGACACGGTTCAGCGTCGCGCCCGAGCCGTTGTTGAAGGCGACGGTGTTGCCGTTGCCGATCGAGAAGCTGTGCCAGTCGATCACGCCGCGGGACGAGGACTGGTCGATCGTTAGCGAAGTGGTGCCGCTCGTCATCGCGCCCTGGCCCCGGACGAAGGCGCCGCCCTGCGGCAGTGGTCCGGCCGCGTGGGCCATCGGCACGCACCACGCGGCGAGCGCGAGCGGCACCCCTAGTGCAAGCGTCAGCGGGCGCAGAACACGGTTCCACGCGGCAGGCCGCGACCGAGGCGCGATGAGTGCCGCGCCGGCATACGCCAGCGTAAAGGTCGGCCCGTTGCGCGGGGGTAGCGGCGACTGGATCGCCAGTCTGATTGAACGACGCGACATGATCCCTCCCGAAACGTGGTTCGTGGAAAGTCGTCGTCGCGGAACGCAGGTTGTTGCGACCAGGCAAGGCGCGAAAGCCGCCATACCGCACAACACAGCCTAATGGTAGCAGCGCGTTTCAAAAGACCAACCGGTATTTGGGCATGCACCCGGTGCTTGCTGGTACCGCTTCAAGCGGGGAGGTGTGTCGATCGCCGCGGCAGTGGGAACGGCTGTTCAACCCTCGAAGCTGCCTTTGGAGGAATGTTGGGCCGACAGGCCGCAGTGGGTCGCGCGCTGTCGGTCGAAGCAGAGGGAAGTCACGCCACCGATGCTGTTTGCATGAGGCACTGAGCGGCCAACTTCAGCCGTTCGCCCTCGTCCTTACACGGCCATTCAGAGGACCGTTCCGGTCATATAACAGACCTTCGCGCTGGGACACGGTCGAGCGCCCAGGCGGACGCGAACTTGCGACCCAGCCCGGACGTCCCGCGCCTCAACCTCCGCGGGAAGATCTGACACGCACGTTTGGGCCCGGATCCACGGGCAAGCAACAATCTAAGAGCCAGGTTCGGGGCCACCAGGAAACAGAACAAATCATACTTAGCCACTCCGTACAACGACTGGAATCAATCACTTTTGGTTGCAGCCGGCCGCCGCGCTGATTGTCGACAAGCGCGGAACAAATATTTTTCCTACCATTGCATGAGGCAGCCGCCTTCAGGAGATAAGCGGTGGGAAGCATTGCAGAGTGGTTAGCATCACTCGGCTTGTCTGAGTATGTCCAGCTCTTTGCCGAGAATGGTATCGATCGTTCGGTCCTTCGCGATCTCACGGACCAGGATCTCAAGGATCTTGGCGTACTGCTTGGACATCGCCGCAAAATGCTGCGCGCGATCGCCCAACTTGACGACAGCGCCGTTGCAATATCTCCAATCGTGGCCGCGCCCGTGCCAGGTGATGACGCGGACCGACGCCAGCTCACCGTCATGTTCTGCGATCTCGTCGGCTCGACTGCCCTCTCGAAGCGGCTTGATCCGGAAGACATGCGGAAGATCCTCGGCGCCTATTACCGGGGTTGCGCGGACGTCATTACCAAGGCCGGTGGCTTCATTGCCCAGTACATGGGCGACGGTGTGCTGGCGTATTTTGGTTATCCTCAGGCACATGAGGACGATGCCGAGCGTGCCGTACGTGCTGGGCTGACGCTGGTGCGGGCAATCGGCGAACTCGATTCCGGGACCGACGAACGTTTGCGAGTGCGGATCGGGGTTGCTACCGGCGTAGTGGTAGTCGGTGATCTCACGGGTGATGGCGAAGTCCAGGAGCATGGCGTTGTCGGTGAGACGCCCAATCTCGCCGCTCGGCTGCAGACATTGGCCGAGTCCGGAACAGTGGTGATTTCTGCGAGCACGCAGCGCCTTACGGCGGGGCTGTTTGACTACCGCGACAAGGGCCTGGCGACAGTGAAGGGTTTTGACGAAGCAGTGCGGGTTTGGCAAGTGCTCGGCCCCAGCGGGGTCGAAAGCCGCTTCGAGGCGCTGCACACGACCACGTTGACGCCAATCGTCGGGCGCGACGAAGAAATCGGGCTGTTGCTCGGCCGATGGCAGCGGGCGAAGAACGGCGATGGGCAGGTTGTGCTGCTTTCAGGCGAGCCCGGTATCGGAAAATCGCGGCTGACCACCGCCCTTGAAGAGCGGCTTCAATTCGAGCCGCACGACCGCTTGCGGTATTTCTGCTCGCGCCGCCATCAGGACAGCGCCTTCTATCCGTTCATTTCCCAGCTCGAGCGTGCGGCCGGATTGCGGCGGGACGATAACGCTGAACAACGCCTCGACAAACTTGAGGCGGTGCTCGCGTTCGCCGCAGACAATCTGGGCGAAGCTGCTCCGCTGGTGGCGGCGTTGCTATCGATTTCGACGGAAGGTCGATACCCAGCACTTAACCTCACGCCGCAGCAGTACAAGGATAAGACGCTTAGCACGATAATCGCGCAGATCAAGGGCTTGGCAAAGCGCCAGCCGCTGCTGATATTGTTCGAAGATGTACATTGGGTCGACCCCAGCTCGCTTGAAGCGCTGGACCATCTTGTCGATCGTATTGCAACCCTGCCTGTCCTGCTGATTCTCACCTTCCGGCCTGAGTTCGTATCTCCGTGGATCGGCCGCTCAGAGGTGATGCTCCTTGCTCTCAATCGTCTGCACCCTCGGCAACGAGCCGAGATGATCGAGCGGGTAACTCTTGGCAAGGCACTGCCGAAAGAGATTACAGACCGGATTATCGAGCATACGGATGGAATACCGCTATTTGTTGAAGAACTGACGAAGACAGTGCTGGAGAGCGGCGTACTGCGCGAGCAGAACGGGCGCTACGTCTTCGATAGTCCGCTGCCACCACTGGCGATCCCGATGACGCTGCACGCTTCGCTGATGGCGCGTCTCGATCGCCTGGCACCGGCGGGGGATGTAGCACAAATCGCCGCTGCAATCGGCCGGCGATTTTCTTATGAGCTCATCAGCGCGGTCGCGTCGATGCCCAAAGAGCGCTTGGACGACGCATTGGATCATCTCGTCAGTGCGGAGCTGGTTTTCCAGCACGGCGCACCACCGGATGCGGAATACACCTTCAAGCACGCCCTGGTGCAAGACGCCGCGTACAGCTCCCTGCTGCGGGACAGGCGACAGCAACTGCATGCCCGCATCGCAACGGAGCTCGAAAATCATTTTTTTGACGTAGCGGACCAACAACCGGAAATCCTGGCGGAACACTGCGCCCAGGCCGGATTGGCGGAGAAGGCGGCCCGGCTGTGGCTGCGTGCCGGTCACAATACGGCAAAACGCGCCGCGCATCGCGAGGCGTCGGCCTTGTTCGAGAAAGCGCTGAATGCCTATGCGGCCCTGCCGTCCTCGGCCGAGATACTTGGTGAAATCATCGATACCCGATGGGAACTTAACCACTCGCTTTATCCGCTCGGAGAATTGACACGGGACCGGGCGAATCTGGAGAGCGCAAAACATCTTGCCGAAGGACTTGGCGACGAGGTACGCCTATCGCGCGTTCTATCAAGGTTGGCTTTCACGCTCGGTTCGTTAGGCGATCTTGTCGGCGCCGTCGAGGCAGGCGACCGCGCCCTGACGTTGGCGGAGCGGCGAAGCGACCCCGATGCGAAGGCGTGGGCTGCCATGATGCTGGCCAGGTCACGGTATGGGCGCGGAGACTATGAACGTGCGATGGGACATGCTCGACAGGCGCTAGATCTCCTTCCCGAAGGCCTTGGTCACGGCCTCGGACCCCATGAGGATTACGCAAAATTCACGCGCGTCAACGGTCGTATCTGGTTGGTGCTGTGTCTCGCCGAACTCGGCCGGTTTGAAGAGGCTGCCGTCTTTGGACAGGAGGCGACCCGCATGGCCCGAGAGATGAATGAGCCAGAGGAACTAATCTTTGCCGGCCACGGTGTCGGACGGATGCACCTTGTTCAACGCAATCCCGGCGGTGCTGTCGAGGCACTTGAGCCAGCACTGGCCATGTGCAAGAGCGCTGAGTTTCCAATCTACGTTCCGCGAATAGCCTCCTGTCTGGGGGCGGCGTATGCCGCACTGGGCCGGACCGAGGAAGCACTGGTTCTTCTGGAAGAGGCAGTTCGCCAGGCGGCGGCGAGTAATTTAACGTTCGGACAGTCGCTAGTGCTCTCAATTTTCGGTCAAGTGTGCCAGCTCGCAGGTCGACAAGATGAAGCCCTCACTCATGCATATGACGCCATTGATCTTGCTCGAGCCTCCGGCGAACGAGGCAACGAAGCCTGGGCCTGGTGCCTGTTGGGCGATCTTGTCTCGGATGGCAACGCTACCGCACCTCGGATCGAGGAAGCTCACAATCACTATCGCATGGCGTTGATGATCGCCCAGGACCTCGGAATGCGCCCGCTGCAAGCACAGTGCCTACATGGACTTTCCCGGCTGCAAAAAGATGGTCGGAAATGAAGCATTGGCCGAGCAACAAGTAGCAGACGGCACCTCGTTTTGCCGGGAAACGGACATAAGAACTCCATAGCCTGGTAGAACCTCATTTCAACTCGCACCGTTCGCCGCGAACCGTTCGCGCGCTGGTCTGCATCAAATCTCGATTACCACCATCGCATTACTTACCTAGCGACTGGTTCGCCTTTTCGGCTGCCGCGTTCAGTGCCGCGGCGGGTTGAGCCTTTCCCAGGTAGACGGACTGCATCGCATCCGACACGACCTTCCCGGTGTCTTCCCACCCAGTGACAGTCGGTGCGAAGCGCGCGTTCGGCAACAATGCGATGAACGCCCTGGTGTCTGGGCTATTGAGCGCCGGATCGCTGGCTTCGGCCTTCGTCGTGGGCAGGAAGCCTTCCGTCTTCGAGAATTCGACGCGCGGGCCCTTAGTGAAGAGGAAGTCGAGAAACTTCCAGGCGCTCTTCTTGACCCTGGAGTTCTTGAACATCATGATTGAATCGGTCACCGCGTAGGTGGCCTGCGTCGTTCCGGTCGGAATGGGATCGATACCGTACTTCAGATCCGGTGCCTCCTTCGCGATCTGCTTCGACAGTAAGGGCAAAGAGATAACCATCGCCACACGCCCCTGCTTGAACAGGTTCTGTACGCCTTCACGGCTATACCCGGTGACCCCCGCTTCGGTCAGACCTTCAGCTATCATCGTTTTGTACAGCGTTGCGGCTTTCACGCCAGCCTGCGAATTGAAAGCAGCCTTGCCGTCCTTGCCGATCACGTCTCCGCCGTAGCTCCAGAGTGCATAATAGAAATAGACATCTGTCTCGATTTCTTTGCCTTGAAGACCAAAGCCGGCGATTCCCATCGCTTTCAGCTTCTTCGACGCATCGATTACGTCGTTCCAAGTCTTCGGACCATTCGGATAACCAGCTTTCGCAAGCAGGTCCTTGTTGTAGTACAGCGCGCGTGTTGAAGCAGCGAGCGGCAAGCCATACACCTTGCCTTTGATTTCGCCCGGCGCCAGCATCTGGCCAATGAAGCGGTCCTTGAAGCTCGCGTCCATGTAGCCATCAAGGGGCTCGGCGACGTCGTCCTTAACGAAGTCCAGCAACCAGCGGGTACCGACAATCGCCAGGTCCGAGTTCGCTCCACCCATGATGTCCGTCTGGAGCTTCTGTTGCAGCATGTCCCAGTTTACTTCTTCGATCTTGATTGTCGTACCGGGGTTAGCTTTCTCGAACTCCTGAGCCATCTTGTTGAAGTATGGGCCAGTCGCGTCACTGTAGTGCGAGAGGGTGATCCGGACCGTGTCGGCGAGTGCCGCTACTGCAATACCTGCAAACGCAAGCCCTACGGCAATCTTGCCCAGCGCGAAAGACACAAGTACTTGCTTGCGCCGGCGAATCAGCCTGCTCATGGGGTCGCTCCCGCTTGCGCGCGCTTGCCCGACAGGCAGGAGCGCTCCCTACAGAATAGGCCGGGCCAGCACGCGGCGTCCGCCATTTTCCCGCGTGGGAACAAGACGGCAGGGAACGCCGGCAGACGGCAACACGCCGGAAACCGCGCCTTCTGCCGGGGTCGTCAATGTCGCTAACTCGTACTAGCGGCATTGCGTTAATGGGACAAAGGTGCGGCGTGTTGCGCAATCCGTTATGCTGGTCAACGAAGTGGAGCGACCCCGACCGGCCGTTATACTCCGTAAGCCGCCGCTTTGGTCGCGCGGGGTCGGACGACCGCAAGGGGTCGGCCTGAGGCGGTCGCGTCAGGCAGCAGTCGGCGGGATTGGGCTGAGGTGAAGCCTTTGGCCGTCTGCTTTCGTGCACTGGTCGGCTGCCTCTAGCTGTCCTACGTTGCAGTTTGCTCGACGAGATATCGACCGAAGGAAACGCATGCCGTTTCGCCGATGATGGCAAGTGCAGTGAGCATCTGACAAAATCTCTAGAAGAATACTAACAATGGAGGCAGCTTGCGGACGGTCGAATACCGCTTTTCCACCATTTGGCGCATCGATGCGCCAGTGCAGGAAGTTTGGGCGACAATCCATGATTCGGCGCGATGGCCCGAGTGGTGGGATAACGTCGAGCGGGTGGACCAGCTAGAGGCTGGGTCCGATCAGGGCGTCGGTGTCGTACAACGCTATACGTGGAAAGGCTGGTTGCCCTATCGTCTCGTGTTCGATATGCGGGTGACGCGCGTCGACCCGTTGGTCGCGCTGGAGGGGGAAGCCAGTGGCGACGTCGAAGGCGCCGGCCGGTGGAGCTTTTCGACCGACGGACGCAACCTTACCGTGGTCCGTTACGACTGGTGCGTGCACACGAACCGCGCATGGATGAATGCATTGGCGCCGTTGCTAAGACCGGTTTTCCAATGGAACCACGATGCAGTAATGCGCGAAGGCGGCGAGGCGCTAGCGCGGCGGCTGGACGCGCGGCTGCTCGGCATCGAGCATCGATGAATCCAGCGCGGCAATGGATTGAGCGCTGTGCAGCGGTTCCCCCTAACCTCGATGGTATCTCTTGGCATCGAGGCAGATGATGCGCTTGAGATGATGGAGCAGACTGAAGTTTGAACCCAGGCGCCGCCGGTTGGCGATCGACCGTCGGTCGCTGTCCGGCCAAAACCCGACGGTCAACGGACTGCCCTAGATTGCCGACAATTCAATCCAGAGCGATGCGTTGAGGACGTTCCTCTTGCCATCAACCCCTCCTCCGAGGCGCGGCATTCTGCCGTGTGAGCGCTGTCCGCGAAACTCGATTCACGGCCTAGCGATGTGATTGACTTCAGGAAGCGGGATTCTGGCCGTAACTACAAAAGGGCGGCCAGCCTATTGGTTGCACACGACCAAAGCAACAGGAATCATCTGATCTGGAGGGCGACATCGTCGATCTGCTTGTCAACTTTGCAAGAATGACCTTGTTTTACGCAACCATATTCGTTTCCGGGCTTTGGTGGTGGGTAATCCCGGAGCAAGCTGGTGTCTACGCTAGATTTGCTCGTGCATGCGTGTGGTTGGTCGGGTTGCTGGTCTTCGGGTATGTGTGGTCCCGGAATGAAGCCCATGGCGGAAAGGCCAAGGTCTTATTGGGGTACTGGGTGCCGTTGAGCCTCTCAGGGCTAGGCTTCGCCATAGGTATGATCACGCGCTTTGCATTGTCGAAACATTGAGCGAGTGCGGGGGCAATCGTCGCGCTCGGTCGTGGCCCTCCGTCCGGCCACAAAAGGTCGTTCGACGCCGATGCCCAAATCGTTGACCTCCTCCGGTTAAAGCAGTTTTGGCAAACTCACTTTAACCCCCGTCGCCCGTCAGGGCGGCGGCAGGAGGTCCGCTAGATGATTTTCAATCGGACTCACCAAAACCGACGACACTTCCAAGTGCAACAAATTAACACCGAGTTTGGCCTGCTTAGCGTTGTTGACGAGCCCACGTACTCGTTTAAGTCACAAGACAATGCGCGTTCGTATGAGTTTGAGGTACTGCTTACGCCAGACACCCCAACATCTGTCCATGGGATAGCACTGAACGGTAGTGGGATAGTGGTCGTTGGCGCGGGTGGAGGCTGCTCATCAGTGCATGGTCATTCTGCGCTAGTGCTCGAGGACAAGCTTTATCTTGCGGTCGGCGATCACGTGGCCTGCCTCGCGCTTACGCTGCCGCATCGGCTGGTATGGTCAAGACAGGTCGATATGGCAACTTGCTTTGGTATCCACTGGGAACATGGTCGAGGTGCTCTCATTTCACATGGGGAACTTGAAATTTCTCGTCTGTCAGTAGATGGACAACTGATGTGGCAGGCATCTGGCGTCGACGTGTTCTCGGAAGGCTTTCGCTTGCTGCCAGACCACATCGAAGCCGTGGATTTCAATCGAACTGTGTATCGGCTTGATTACGCAACAGGCGAAGCGCGGGGATAGCTAGCGGCTCTTTTTCACGCCGAACGACCGCTTTCGGAGAAATCGATCGTCTCTTTTGGGTCGATTTTCGCCGCCCGAGACGGGCGTACGAGATCAGGTGTTATGTCAATTACGACCACCTATAACAATGCACCTGCTGCATTCCCGTTGTTCCGCCAAAAAGAAACCGCCTTGAACCGTGGGAATACCATCGGGAAATGCTGCGAATCGCGCAGTGGGCGGGCCATCTGTGGACGCCAAAAAACGTACAACGGAGTTCCCCGGGGGTGCCGCGATCGAGGGACTGGACGGGCGGCGGCCGTTGAACGTATGCCGACGCGATTCGCGTCAGCATACTCTTTCATTATGTCCCGCGTCACAGGTGCATTGCGCCGCGCTTCGCCGCGTCGTCTTTAATTGATATAGACCCAGGGGACGCCAATGTAATTCGCATCACCATCGCTAAAGTTCAGCTGCGCGTTGGAGCCGCCGCCCCGCGCGTACACATAGAACGAAGCGGTCACCCTGAGATAGGCTTGGTCGGCGCCCAACAGGTCCGAGTAGTACATGGTTCGCCAGCCGTCGAAGCGATCATTGACGTTGATGTTTTGGCTGTCCATGTCAAACACGTCGGTGCTGCCGGTCGCCTTGTAGTTGTACTGGTAACCCACTGCCGACATATCGATCCGGGCGTGAGCTTCTTTTGAATCCCAGAACCCGTCGTCCGCATATAGGATAGAGAAGCCGTGGAAGGGAACCCAAACGGTGTGCGCGTAATTGCGGTCCTCCGGAGCTTTATAGCTGAACCACCAGTCCATGTACACAGTGAATGAAGCTGCGCCGGTTCCAAAAATTCCGGAGCCGCTGCCGTTTGCAGAATCTGACAAGTCGATGTTGCCGGGATTGTAGCCCTGCCAATACACGGTGCCATCGGAGCCGTGTAGGGTGCCGTAGTACGGAGTGAACCAGCCGAGCGAGTTAGGTGCCACGAGGTGACCCCCAGCCAAGCCGGGATGCAAGGTCGTCTCGTTTTCCGGCGCCGACTTGGAAGACACGAGCTTTGCTTTTATGCTCTCGGTGAGCGACTTGGTGGCCGCTTCTGCTTCGCTATGCATGCCATCCAACGTGTCGAGCACTGTGACCATGTCCGTTGGCAGAGTCTTCCTTAGATCGGCGATCCGCGCTTGACCTCGAGTTTCCATATCCTTGAGATGGTCGGTCTCGGATCTCTGCAGTCTGACTACCTCTTCTCGGCGTGTGGTTACAAGCTGTCTAAGGATGTCGTCGGACGATCTGAATTTAGCTTCCATGGCTATTTACCTCCAAATGCCAAATCAAATTCGAAAGCCTGATGTCATGAGTTGCACGCACCGTATCGATGACTTCACCATGCAACTGAATTATTTCAGGACGTAAGTGGAGCACTTTCTACAACGAGACTGGATTGGGTGATAGGCGTTTTATCGCGTGAGCATATTTATCGACAACCCTCTCCATCAAGCGCTACCGATTGATGTCATACCAACCATCTCTAATGGATCGACAGTACGCATAGCGGGTGCAAAATTTATTCGCAGTGTGCGAACGTAGAGATCACGTACTGCAGAAATATTCACTGGTTACGGAGGCAGCATCTTCAGCGTGACCACGAAGCGCTTCAGAATGGAGCCATCGCCTTCCCAGTGTCGCCACAACTTGAGCTTGAGCGGCGTCGTACCTAGCGCCTTGGCACGGAAAGTCCAGCGCGCCTCTCCGCCGCTGCCGACCGCGCTGGACCCGCTGGCATAGTCGCTCTCCTGCAGTTCGATGAGGCCAGCGTCCAGCTCTTCGATTGTCCAGCGATAGCCGGTCGTCGCATTTTCAGGCAGGTACAGGATGACCGTGTCTCCCGCATGCATCTCCACGGTCGTGCCGTTGTCGGCTTCGGTTATCGTCCGGCTGTCGTTCTGTCCCAAGGCTTTCTCGGCTTCAAAATGCGTACAGGCAAGCAAGACCAGACCCAGGGCAGCAAGGATCCGTCTCGGTGTTGCCGCGAAGCGCTGCGGCACGTACAAGCGGGACTTGCCACCAATATATGGCCTCATACCGTGATGCCATAACTCTCGTTAAAGAACCCTGCATTGATGTACGCTTCGCTCGCGTACGCAAAACCTTTGTCGCCCCAGCCGTTACCCCAGCTGTTCCGAATAATGAAGCGCTGGTCCTGCGTGTAACCTACAACGCACGGCGCATGTCCGCCGCGGACCGTGCTGGGCTGGAACGTGTCGAGCTTCCCGTTCGTCGCAGTTGCGTTATCCCACGTGGCATCGACGTTGACGCCGACCAGGATTGGACCGTGCGAGGCAAGCCATGTCCGCCACTGGTTGAGATCCTTTCCCAAATTGAAGTATGCGGACGAGCGTCGCTGTGCGGCAGTCGCATAAAACTGGTTCTCGTTGCCGGTATACATCAGGGTGTTGATGTCGAACGGCAATAACCCATCGGGCACCACACCATAGTTTCGGCAGATGTCCATTGCCGCTTTCAGACTCGTTCCGGCTTCCTCGATGAATGTTTCTGGCCGCGCGACAAACGTATCGGTTTCTTTCGATGCCATCCACGTATAGCGTGGCGAGAGTAATTCGCCCTGTCCCAACTTGCCAGCCTTGACCAGGTGGTAGCGCATCACACCGTCCGTCGATCCCCAGCCCACGCAGGAGCCCGTTGCCCCCTGATCACCGACCGCCCACCAGGGTGCGCGGAGATCGCAACTGGGCGGTAATGCCGCTACTGCTCCCACTGATCCGGCTTCGAGCGCATTCTCAAGCCGCCAGTCACGTTCCGTGTCTTTCGAGGGTACAAGATTGCAAATGCGACGAATCTGTTTCCCGTTCATGTTCTCTGCTCCTTCCTCAGTTATCTAATACAAACACAAAACCTAACCGAAACGTTGTGCATACAGCCGGCGCCGCATCGCGTGCTGCGAACGTGGAACGCGCGAGATGGTCTGTGTCGCGCATCAACCCTATGTGATAGAACAACGGCCGATGTTATTGAAACCCATGGTTTCCTCTCAATTAAATTCGCACTACCAAGTAATTCCTCAGCGATGGAGCGTCTGCGGGACCTGCTGCGCGAAGGAATGGCAAAAGGGAAGGCGCCACTGCAGAGTGACGTCTGTCCCAAACCCGTCAGCCAAAATTGTCACAGGCGCTTCGCTAACAAAAATAGTGACGGGTGCAAGTTAGCGTATTGCGATCCAAATAAGTTTGAGTATGTTTTCGTAACCATTACAGTAGACAATTTTACGGTTATTGCAAGCAGAACGTATGGGTGGTTTTTAACTATGCGTTCTGCATTATCGATCCCAGTTTAAAAGACCGATCCTTCACGGCGCGCGCCATGTTTTTGAAGGAGCTGATAAAAAATTGGAGCGCATTTAAACTAATTAATGTCTGAAACTCTCGGGTAGCCACACGACGCGGTCCAACGCGTTCACGTCGAGTCTGATTATCGTAAATCTGCTGCTCCGTCCGTTCGGCGGACTTGACGAGCCGTCATGTGCCACGCCTCGCAGCTGGCGTCGCGGCTTTCTTCCTCTGCTTATATAGGATAGCGTCCTCTATCACATATCGGCTGGCCATTGAAAGCGACAACCAAGGTGCTGGTCGTGATGACACATTACGGAAGCGCTGTCTTGGCGAGTAGCACGGGGACGGATCGCTCGAAAGGAAGTCATCGCCGGCTGGAATGGCCATCGCATCTGGGCCGCTGCACCCAGCACTTGAAAATGCGGCTGGCTCGTCCGTCGAGTCGGACGCCGTCGCTTTGCCAAATGGCGGCTCGTTGCTCATCAGCAGACGTTCACCGACAGAGTGCGAAGGACCGTTCCTAGCCGACCGCTGTCCGACGCGGAAGACCATGATCGACCCCTATGCTCAGGTCGCAACTATGCGCAGATGGTCGGTCGCTGACGGCGCCGACTCAAGCATGGCACAGCTCTGGCAAGGCGGGCGAGTAAGGATCTGGACATAGTTCTCATCTGTAGATGCAGTGGTGGTCCCACTTCTGGAGATCACCATGGGCATCGTTCGCCGCTCCCACCGCACTGACATAGACGGTTTCGCCGACGGGCCGATCAGACCATACGTTGGTGCGTTCAAGCAGTACCTGAGCCAACGCCGGTACGCTGCGAAGACGGTCGCTACCTATCTGCGCTGCATCACGCATTTCGCCCGATGGGCGCACTTCGGGCACCATCGGCAGCAACGGATCGACGAAGGGTTGATCGCAGAGTTCCTCGACGAGCATCTCCCGCAGTGCGAGTGCGCTGGCGCGATCCGCCACGATCGGGGTGACCATAGCGCGGCGCTACGACACCTGCTGGTGGTCTTGCGCGCTCAGGGCGTCATCGCGGTGCCGGCGGACAGCGCAACACCGGTAGACGAGGAACTGCGCCGCTACGACGAGTATATGGAGCACGTGCGGGGCCTGGCGCCGAAGACGCGGAGCATGGCGCTGCGCATCGTCGGGCGGTTGCTAACGGCTCGTTTCGGCGAGGGCACCGTCGACGTCGCCGCGATCAAGCCCGAGCACGTTCGGCGTTTCTTCGCCGGGCAAGCGAAGCTCTATAGCAAACCGGCGAATGCTGGGCCAGTCGTGGCATCGCTGCGCGGTTATTTCCGCTACCGCGCCTCGCTCGGCGATCTGGTCCACGGACTGATTGGCGCGGTGTCCTATCCTGCTAACTGGTCGCTGTCCTCGTTGCCCAAGTCGCTGACGGCGGAAGAGGTCGAGCGGTTGATCGGATCGCTCGGCCAACGGGGACGCTCGATGCGGCGAGCCGACGCCATCGTGCGCTGTGCGCTCGATCTTGGACTGCGCAGCGGCGAGATCGCCCGTCTCAGCCTGGACGATATCGACTGGCAAGCCGGTATGCTCGTCCTGCGCCACACCAAGGGGCGCCGGGAGGACGTGCTGCCGCTACCCGTCGCGACCGGCGAAGCCATCGCGGCCTACCTCGAGCAGGAGCGTCCCAGGACTTCCAATCGAGCCGTCTTCGTCCGCCATGTCGCGCCCCGCGATCAGCCCGTCGGTGCCGATCTCGTCCGCAAGACGATCCGCCAAGCCTTCGCCCGCGCCGGCCTTCCTTACACGCGCTCGCATCTGCTGCGCCACACGATGGCCAACCGCTTGCTGGCCGGTGGCTCCTCGCTGAAGGAAGTAGCCGACGTCCTGCGTCACCGCTCGCTGAACACGACCCTGATCTATGCCAAGCTCGATAGCCGCAAGTTGGTCGAGGTCGCGCTGCCATGGCCAGGGAGTGCAGCATGAGAGCGCCGACTTCTGTGCAAGCACGCGTCGAACAGTTTCTGGTCGAGCGTCGCCAACTGGGGTTCTCCGATGATGGCTACGTCCTACGCAGCTTCGCGCGCCATGTCCAAGCTGCCGGCCATCGCGGCGCCTTGACGGTGGAACTCATGGCCGCCTGGGCCCGAAGCGACCGCCACGAGAGCAATGACCCGCGGACCTGGGCGCGACGGCTGAAGAGGCTGCGCGCGTTCCTGCGCTGGCTGCAGCAGTTCGAGCCGCGCACTGAGGTACCCGACGATTCGATCTTCGGACGGTTGCCCGAGCGGCAAGCGCCACACATCTTCAGCGAGGAAGAGATCGTCGACCTACTTGCTCGCGCGCGCCGACTCGGGCCTTCGCCGGGGCTACGCGGCGCCGTCTACGAAACGCTGTTCGGACTGATCGCCGCCACGGGGCTGCGGATCGGCGAGGCGCTGTCGCTGCGCAACGGCGACCTTGATCTCAAGGACGGGATGCTGACCATCCACCGGACCAAGTTCGGCAAGTCGCGGCAGATCCCCATGCACCCGAGCACCGTGGATGCCTTGCGCCGCTATCGCCGGCTGCGTGACCTGGCCGAGGGGCCGCCGGCGGAGGATGGCCCATTCTTCGTCGGCACCCGCGGTCGACGACGAGGTCTGCCGCTCGGCGAGCGTCAAGTGCATCGCGTCTTCCGCGACCTACACCAGCAGCTGGGCTGGGGCAACCGCGGAGCGCACCATGCCCCACGCATCCATGACCTGCGACATACCTTCGTCGTGCGCCGCATCGTGCAGTGGCAGGCCCAGGGCGTGGACATCGATCAGGCCATGCTGTCGCTGTCGACCTACGTCGGGCACACGATGGTGACCAACACCTACTGGTACCTCTCGGCGGTGCCGGAGTTGATGGCGCTGGCCGCCGGACGTTTCGAGTCGTTCACGACCAGGGCGGAGGTGCAAGATGCGTGAGACCCCTGCTCCGAAGCCACCTTCGTTCGCTGCGCTGGTCCAGCAGTTCTTTACCGAGTACCTGGTCGCGCAGCGGGCGGTCAGTCCGCGTACGGTGGCCTGTTACCGGGATGCCTTGCTGCTGTTTCTGGACTTCGCTAGCGGCCAGCTCAACAAGGCGCCGACCACGATGCGGCTGGCCGACATCCAACCCGATCTGATTCTGGCCTTCCTTGACCATCTGGAGCAGGATCGGAAGAACTCGGTTCGCAGCCGCAATCTGAGGCTCACCGCGCTGCGCGCGTTCCTGAAGTTTGCCGGCCGCCGTGACGTGGCTTCGTTGCACGACGTCGAGCGCGCACTGGCGGTGCCGATGAAACGCTTCGAGCGGCCGATGCTGAACTACCTCACGCGTGCAGAGATGGTGGCCGTACTCGGCCAGCCGCGCGAGAGCTGGTCCTCGCGGCGCGATCACCTGCTGCTGACGTTGCTCTACAACACGGGCGCGCGTGTCTCCGAGATCATTGGCGTACGGGTCGTCGATGTAGTCCTCGACGGCGCAGCGTGCGCGCACCTGCACGGCAAGGGGCGCAAGCTGCGATCGATCCCCCTGTGGGACGCCACCGTCGCCGAGGTCCGCAGCTGGTTGCGATTGAATCCAGCGCTGCGCGGCGAAGCCCCCTTGCTACCCAACCGGGATGGGCAGGCGATGTCGCGCTCCAACGTCGCACAACGCCTGGACCTTGCCGTGAGCCGCGCGAGCGTGGAGCAACCCAGTCTGCTCAAGAAGCGCGTCTCACCGCACATCTTGAGACACACGACTGCGATGCACCTGTTGCAGGCGGGCGTTCCATTCAATGTGATCGCCTTGTGGCTCGGTCACGAGAGCCCGATGACAACCCATCGCTACGTCGAAGCTGACCTCGCGATGAAGGAGAAAGCGCTCGGTCGGCTAGAGGCGCCAGATGCCAGGATTCGCCGATATCAGGCACCGGACTCGTTGCTTCGATTCCTGCAGACGCTGTAACTATGCGTAGGCTCCGCCAGCCCCTACCGCACCCCTTAAGGGGCTGGCCGCGCTCGCGATGACCATCTGCGCATAGTTGCGACCTGAGCATAGGGGTCGCTATGTAAACCTCCGCATAGCGACCCGCTGCCGCCATTCGACCTAGGTCAGTCTAAACGGCAGCTTTCGAGTGCACATCAGCCACCCGCTTGGTTCAGCGGCAGGAGCTCGCCCGTGCCAAACGTTCGCATGCCCATTGTGCCCCAATGTCACGCGGACTCGTCGCTTTTATGCATCAAGCTACTCATGTCACCTCGTCGAATTTCCTGTCATGATTTAAAAAATGGCATTGATATTTCAATCCGTTTGACTACTATTCCGTACAGTCCTTACAAATTAGAAAACGGATACGTCGTGTCAATAGTGCTATCGGTGATCTGAGCACGCAGAAGAATAACCCGCCAGGAAGTGACAGGCTGTTAGCGTTGTCGCGAACGTTTTCGACAGCAGAAAAGTGCGCTCGAAAGGGTGACGCGTCATCTGCCAACTCAATAGTGATGCTCAGTGTTTGGCCAAATTCGCCAATCTTCGCCCGGCGGTCTGTGTGACGTCGACTTACCGCAATCTGCAGACCTGCGCGCCCAACTTTCGCACCAAAAGGAGGAAATCTGTCATGCCAGATCTAAATCCCCAACCGCTTCCTCCCGGCAGAAGCGTCCGAATTTATGTCACACGTGAGGTTGCCTACGATCTCGAGAAAATGCACCGCATTACGGCAAACGTGTTGAACAAGCTAGGGTGTTCAGCTTGTCACTCCGGGCGCCAACTTGATTTTCAGATCGTCGAAGATTTTGTCGTAAATCCGGATACGCTCGAGGCCAAGGAAGTCGTCGGCATGAACGTCTGAATGGAGGAGCCGTGAGACAACTCGGCGTCGGACTTGTATATTGGCCCGAGTTGGCACCTTTGTTCGATGACAACAAAATATTGAACGTCCTCGAAGTGGAGCCTCAAGCTTTCTGGGAACTAGTTGGAGGACAAGACGGTTATCATTACCGGATCAATGACACAATAATTTCCCAAATCGAACTGCTGCCGCAGGATAAGCTAATTCACGGTATCGGACAGCCGGTTGGCGGGACAGTTGACGATCCGATAGAATATTTTGCGCAGCTCAGGCGCGTTGTACGGCGCCTTGACCCCGCGTGGGTGAGCGAACACCTGAGCTTCAATCGCACGCGCGTTAGCGAACGGTGCGAGGAATCAGGCTTCCTTCTGCCGCCGCGGCAGTCAGCCGCGGGCGTATCGACAGCCGTGAGCAATATCAGGCGCTTTTGTCAGCAGGTCGGCCGTCCGTTCGCGTTTGAGACAGGCGTGAGCTACGTTCGTCCGCGCTCCGATGAGATCGAGGACGGGGCGTTTATCGCAGCAATTGCGGCGCGGGCAAGATGTGGAATTCTGCTTGACTTGCACAACTTGTGGTGTAACCAGCTGAACGGCCGCCAACCCGTACTCGACGTGCTTGAGCACCTCCCGGTTGATCGGGTCTGGGAGTTGCATCTTGCAGGCGGGATGGAGTATCAGGGCTTTTGGCTGGATGGGCATAACGATGCGATACCGGCGCAGCTTTTGCAACTTGCCGAACAAGTCGTTCCGCAGCTATCGAATCTTGCTGCGATCATCTTTGAGATCTTGCCGGAGCATGTGGGACGCATTGGCATCGATAAAGTGTACAAGCAACTCGAGACGCTACATGCGCTGTGGAAATTAAGGCCGCCGCAGAAGATAGTGGCAGCGCGCTCGAACGTGAACGGGGTCGCGCACCGTGTCACGAGGCAGGGCTCAATAACTGGGGATCCCTCGACTGAGGTCTGCGCTTGGGAACTATCCCTTGTTGCCGCGCTTCGTGGCGGCGAGATTTTCGATCATCGCTTTGCGGATTTACAGGATGACCCGGGTGTTGCCGTACTTCGCCAATTGATTAGCGACGCGCGCAGGGCCAGTATCGCGCGCGCCTTACGGTACTCGAGCATCCTTCTTCTGCTCGGTGTCGGTCCCGGCGAAACGCACGCGTTGTTGAACGAGTATTTCTGTATTCACGCTCCGACATCCTTCGCATCGTTGGAAGCAGACCGCTTTGCTACGTTTCTTCGGAGTCGTGCCAGTCTATGCGCGGCTGTTCCCTATCTTTTGGAAACCTTGGCGTTTGAACAGGCGCTAGTTCGGGCGACTACATATGGCGTCACGACCGACCTCGTTTGGACAATTGACCCAACCGCGCTCTTTGCGTCACTAGATAAAGGTTGTGCACCGACGGGCCTTAAGGAAGTTACAAACGCGATGCGGGTCAGCCCCGGAATGCCTGCAGACAGCAGTTCTGAAGTGGGAGGCTGGACCCCCATGGAGAAATAGTACACAGTTGGCTGTGTCGCGGAAGCAGGCGGGGGACAACGAGTATACCCAGCGAAGCGGATGCTGGATCTGCTTGCTAGGGCGCCCATGCAACGTTCGTTGTAGTTAGAGGCGACGCGTGTTGGACAATATCAACGACGCACTCTCGGGAGTCCCGTACTTCCGTCGCACGCAGGCAAGGGAGGCGACTGAGACCAAACGGGAAGCCGACAACGGCTGGTTTCTCAAGGTCGTGCCATGGATCGGCCGTGTGAGCAGTCCGTGGAGCGACTTGCAGGCGCAAATCGGTCGGCGGCCTGCCGTTTAGATGGGCCTCTCCCGGCTGTAGATGCTACAGGCCAACCTCTGCGGTTGATCGCCACCGAGGGATACGTCGCACGACATCTCGTGCGCGGAGGAATTGTGATCTCACCTGCCTCGGTTTCAATGGAGAGCGAACTTCCACGAGCTGTAGCCAGTAGTGCTCTTTTGTATTGTCCGTAGGCACCTAGTGGGCAACACATTCAATATTTAGGCTTCTAAGGTGCGTGACAAATCTAGCCGCTTTGTAAGCGCGCTGCGAAAGGTCGCGCGGCAGATGCAATGTAGCCGTCGTTCGTCTCTTTACACATTATGAGGAGCGCATGAATGAAATCGAATAAACGGCGAGTCACAGTAAATTTTGGACGTATTGTTTCAGCGGTCCTCTGCTCAACACTTTCGTCTTTGCCTGCTGCAGCTGCCGGACCTACCGTGGCATATGCTCATGTTAGCGGTAACGGGACCCTTGATATGGCCAACTCAAAAAATGTCTTGCAGATGGCAACAGATGCGAGCGGATTTTTCTGTTTCAAACTGTCGTTTGCACCCAAGACCGTAATGGCGACAATCTCCCAAGATCCCACTGCTCCTATTCAGGGAAATGGCTTTATTAGGGCTGCGATTGCGCCGACTCCGCTCTCCACGTGTACCAATCTACCTAACCCCAGCAGCGTGGTTGGAACGTTCAACCAAACAGGGTCAACGGGTGGCTATGCGTTCTACGTATACTGGACAAAATAATTTAAGAAGCTTCGTCGGAAAAACGCGTGGGCGGACGGAATCTCGGGGAGGTTGAGGGGGTAGCCGCGCCTGAAAGGGCTCTTCTGTTTGTGCTGTAAGGGAGCGCACCGCTGTGCCGTACTGCCGTCGAACACCGGAATGATCCGTCGAACGATAGGAAATCCAGCGGCGCTTTCGCAAGAATTGTGGCGTCTGCCTACGCGTGGTTGCAGGCGATCCCCCGGCGGTCGGTCAAATTCCCCCAGGTTTGCCGAGATCGAGCGCCGGATGCGCGAGTGGAAGAAGGAAGACAAGGCGGTGAAGGCGGTTAGCGAAATTTGCGGCGTCGGGCTGTTGACGGCAACGGCAGCCGTCTCAATGATGGGTGATCCGAAAGCATTCAGTTCGGGGCGGGAGTTTGCCGCATGGGTTGGCATCGTGCCGAAGCAAACCGGCTCGGGCGGAAAAGTGAAGCTGCACGGGATCAGCAAGAGAGGCGATACCTATTTGCGCACACTGCTGATCCACGGCGCACGTAGCGTAATAGAGCACGCAAAAGAACCCGGCGAGTGGGTCGAGCAGATGATGAGGCGGCGGCCAAAGAATGTGGTGGTCGTTGCATTGGCGAACAAGATGGCGCGGACGATCTGGGCCGTGCTGGCCCATGACCTGCCGTACCAGAAGGCCTAGCTGCTGCGCCATTCCTGCGGAAGCGCTCGCCGGCTTCCTGCAGCAATTCTGATGTGATGTTCAGATAGACCAGCGTCGAGCGGATGTCTTTGTGCCCGAGGTACGTTGCGAGATAGGGAAGCCTGGATTGCGGGTCGATTCCCGACTTGTACCAGTCGCGCATCCGATGCCCTACCATCGTATGTCGCAGATCGTGAACTCGCGGCCCGACTGCTCCGTGCGCGGGTTTGATGTTCGCAAGTCGCAGGACATCTGTCAGAACAAGCCGTATGCCACCCACTGTGTAGCCGCGGTTTCGCTGTGGACTCCAGAACAGTGGGCTCTCAGGATTCGTTGGAGTACCAGCTTGCTGACGCATGTCAAGATAGTTCTGGAGCACTGTCATGACTCCAGGGGCCAGAGGCAAGCGACGTCGCTTGAAAAACTTCGTCTCACGGATCTCAAGAGTCTGCTCACGCAGATCGACATCGCCAAGCACCAGACGCGCGACCTCGCCTCCCCGAAGACCGGCACAGTAGGCAAGCACGAGCATTGTGAAGAGGGTGACAGGACGCCACGGTGCCTTCGGCGAGGGATACAACAGCGCCGCCTGCAGAATGCGCTGTATCTCATGCACTGCGGGTCGCCCAGGCAATGCAGGCACAGCGCGATAACCGCCCTGTGTCGGGCTCGCCCTCCCGCACGAATCGCGGCGCGCAAGTGCGTAACAAGGAACGCCTGCCGGGCACGAAGAAACAACGCGAGTTCACGCGCGAGGACATGAATGCCGCGCTCACGTTGATCGCACAACAGAACGCAAAACCTGCAAGCCAGTCCATCAAACCCAGGCAGCGGAGCGCAGGATCCCACTGAACGGACTGACACGCCCTGCCCGTTCACACGCTGTCCTTCAACAATGTGTAGCGACAAAACCAGAGAGATAGATCGCCACTTCCTGTTCAACCGCTACGACATCTGTATCTTGCTGGGACCCCGACATTTCAAAAAAGCCTCGACATTTTCTGTAGGAGTGCCTGGCATAGGTGCGGATGTTGCCTAAACCGGGGTCCCATCCGAACCATACGAGTCAGCACGCAGGGAGACGCCGCCGGAGTTGCCCGGGGAGTAGCGGTGATAACCCCCGTTATCGCGGCCAGCGTGTGCTCGCCGCTGTTGCGGCATCCCGCGAAATGGCTCGAGCAGGCGCAGGAAACCACCGGCGCTGCCACCCGAAGCGTCCGCGCAGCCGCGCGCGGCTGCGGCGCCTTGCGTTCGCGACCCGCGGCGAAGCCACCCCCTCCGCCACGATCCTGTTTGCCGGACACGTAAGCGTGCCCGCAGGATCGCTGCGGCGGGTCTTGGCGCGCGCCGCGACGGCACGCGGCAGCTGGCAGCACCGGCTAGTGCGGACGGGGCGAACGGCAAGACGGCGCACCCTGAGCCGCATCGGGGGCGGGATCGGATTGCATGCGCCCGGGCTTCGAATTTCATCGCCGCGCAAGCCGCCGGTTCCGCGAATGCGCCTGCTGCGCAGTTCGGTGCCACGCCTCCTTCACGAGGAGTCCGCGGCTTGCTTCTGTGTTCAAGGCGAAGATTGTGCAGGTGAAAGTTGAAAGCCCCGGCCGGGTCGCCTTTAATGACACTATGGACCGTGACCTTTTAAACGGTCACCGGTGGCCCCTCACCTCTCATGCTCCGCCTCTGGAGCGTCGGAGGGTTGCCGAGTGTTCCCTTGGCGCAAGGCAATATAACGTCGACGCATTGCTCGGAACGGCACGTTTGCGGCGTAAGGCTTCAGGATGGCTTCCACGACAATTTTGGAGCGGCAAATTACCAGGATCCGCCGCGGACACCTCGGTTGTGGCGAGGGGGCTGATTACAAGCCGGGAGCGAGCGTCTGGGAAGACCGGCAGGCCAAGAGGGTGCACCGGGTGCCGTTCATGGGACGCGAAGCTCAACTTCCTCGCGATTGCCGCTTTGCCGCTTTTTTATGGGAGTGCTACCAGGACAATACAACCGATATCCGGGAATTCATGCCCTGTGATCACACTGACACTGTCGAAGTGGCACGGGTTATGAAGCTTCGCCATCCCCGAAACCGTGACGGCACCTACAAGGTTCTCAACACCGACCTGCTGGTCACCAAGCGCGAGGGGCGGAGACAGTGGGTCGAGGCCGTTTCCGTGCGATTGCAGGGGAGGCGTCCGCCTGCCGGTCAGCCGGAACTCAGGATTGTTGAGCAGTTCTGGAAGCAGCAAGGCGTGCCGTGGCGGTTACATCTGAATGATGGATTGAACACGAACTGGGCCAGGAACCTCGACTTCCTGTATGCGATTGCGCTGCGTCCTGTCCGTGCTGGCGAAGGCGCAGATAGCCCCGTGGTTCAGCGAGCTGTCATACGTGCACTGTCGAACGGAAAGCATACGTCGGTGCGAACGGCATGCGAGCGCGCGATGAAAGAGAAAGGGCTGCCTGTCCCATACGGACTTAACGCCTTTCATCTGATGCTGGCCGCGAAACACATACGTTTTGACGTCCATTGCCGCGACGTCGATCAGGAGCCCGTCTCAGCGCTGATGATTGTGGACACGCGGCCCGTTCGCTTCACCTGAGGTGGTGCTTCTGGTGTTGAGTCATGCATGCGCGCTGGAACGACGCGCGTGAAACGCCGTCAGAAGTATCGCTACCAGTGTGGTTGGCTCCCCGAAACTTTGGCCACGCGATGAAGGTTACGGCGCCTGATCCGTCCATAGACCCTGTATTCAATCATAGGGTGCAAATATGCCATCGAAGGTTCGGATTCCTGCCCCGATATACGTCAATCGCGTGTATCAAGACCTCGCTAACGACGTTCTCTATCGCGTGGTGCACACAGGGTACGGTCAGCCCAATACCTATCTCGTCCGGCTAGACAGCTCGCGTTTGATCATCCGTTCGATTCCAACTGACGAATTCAAGCCATTGGTTGGCCTGAATGCGACCGCCACTGGCGGCTTCGTGCTTGAAGACGATCCATATGCAGACCTGGGTTGCGGTCTCAGAACCACACCGGCACATGCGCAGCAAAGCGAAACGAACTACGGATACATCAAAGATCTTGTCAATCGGGATAGCCAGAAAGGGCGGCATCAATTCGTGCAGTTGCTGAAAGCCGGGGCGGCACGCGCACGGATTATTGATGAGCATGCGGAAAACCAGAAAGTGCAGCCGAAAACTATCCGCACATACTTTCGGCTTTGGCTTCAGCGAGGTATGACACCCCGGGCCGTAATTAGTGGCTATCCGAATTCGGGTCGATCCAACCGGCCGGCAGCCACACGCCGTGAATACCAGAATCACCCTGGACGCCGCGCAGAGATTCGTCGACCGCAAACGTTGATGCCTTCCGAATCTCGTGACCGATTGTTCCGCTGGATGGCTGACCTCTACTACACTCACGGCCAGGCTGTATGGGATGCCGGACTGCCTGAAGATCCGAAACCGCGAACGGCAGGGAAGGCCAAAAATACGAGGCCAAGCGGCCGAGGGAGGGCACAACGCTCAGTTCACACAAACCGAAAACGCGGCAAACGGGGCTGGAATCGCGGCTCCCGGGATCGCCCTACGGCAGAGAACGTGGTAGATCGGGCCAACTATCTGTTGCGATGTGAACGGCTCATCAAAAACGCGAAGGGGGAAGCCACAGCCGTCGAATTGCGAGAGCACTCAGCTATTTCCGTCGAGCAGTTTCGTCACTACCTCAGGGATTGTGACGGCGGGCGTCGAAAACGTCACAGCATGGGGGAGGCCCAGTTTCGTTCGCGAGGGCGTACTCCACGAGGACATGCTTTGCAGCATTGTCGCGGTCCCGGCCACGTGTTCATGATCGACGCGACAATCGCTGACGTTTATCTGGTCTCATGTTTCGACCGGACGCTGGTAGTGGGGCGGCCAACGGTGTATTTCGTCGTTGACTTGTGGAGCCGCATGATCGTTGGACTCCATGTCAGTTTTCGGCCCCCGTCTTTCGAAGGCGCTGCGCTCGCACTGGAAAATATGGTCAGTCCGAAGGACGAATTCTGTGCACAGTACGGGTTCACCATAACTGTGGAAGACTGGCCCTGCGAGCATCTGCCGGCCCGCTTTCACTGCGACCGCGGATGTGAATACAAGCAGTCGCTCCCCTGGAAGCATATCGGTAAAGTCTTTGCTGTCGGGATTGACAACAGTGCGGCGTTCGAGCCATTCTGGCGCGGAGTGATCGAGCGCCGGTTCGGGATTATTCCGCTGATAGCGCAGCGTCATGGATATGGCATTGTGGAAGCGTATCGTGATGCGCCGCGGAACTTCAACTGCGCGGTTGACGCGTTGTGGACCCGCTCGGAATTTATCCGGGAACTGCTCAGGGCAATCCACCAGTACCACCGTACACCTATTTCAGGCGAGATCTATACACCGGAGGAGATGGTGACGGGAGGTACGCCTAATACGCCGCTGGAACGCTGGAATTGGGGGGTGAACCGTTCGCTCGCGATGCTTCAGGCCTGCGCCGTCGATGACATCAGACATGCAGTACTGTTTGAGACGGACGCAACGGTCACGTCTTCCGGATTGCGGGTGAACAACGCGGACTACAACCCGGAAACGGCGACGGAGCGCTACGCGACAACATATGGAAAGGCCTCTAAACAGAAAGTGGGCATTCTCTACAATCCGGACGAGATGAGTCAGATAGATCTATCCCCCCGCAATGAGTTCCCGCAATTCGCTAACCTCGCAGGCACAAATCGCCATGATCTCCACGGTGCTACGACCACCGAATGGGAACAGTTCTGCAAGCTGAAACGGAAGAGTGCGGGTCAGGCTCGTCAGGATAATGAGGGCATGAGAATGCTACATGCTCTGAACTCTAACGCAGACAGGCACCGGGCCATGCAGCAACAGGACGCGGCCTTGAAGGTAGCGGGCAGGAAGCGCCCTGACGCCACGCGTGTCAAGGATGCCAAAAAGGTCGAGGCAACTCTGGAGCGAACGTTACCTGCAGTGCCAAAAGCCGAAAATAATGGTAGAGCAGCGAGTCTAAGTGCAGCGGCGCGCCTGCAGCAGCTAACCGATATCAGCGGCTCGCGACTGCTGAGTGACCCTGGTGGACGTCGGACGCGACGGTGAAGGAGCGCAGGCATGGCCAGGATGACAGCCGCTGAAAGAAAAAAGGCACAAGAGGAGCTGGTGAAACAGGTTCCCCTCAACGTCGTTGGCGATCCAATCCTTGCCCATTGTGATGTAAGAGTCAAGGCCATATATCGAAAATCAGCAAGCGAGCTGCCAGAGTTTGCAAAAAATTGGCTGGTCCTTGCACTTCCAGCTTTCAATCGAGCCGCGATTCTTGACGCGATGGTGAGTGGCTTCAAGGTAAAACACCCAAAATCAAGCCGCCGCCTCACAAAGTCGCAGCGCATGATAGCCTTGGGCAGAATCTCTCGCGTCTGGGTAATGCTTCCGGTTCACATCCAGCTTCTGGATTGGCTCTATGTGGCATTGCGGTCGCGATACCACGGTTTCCGCTCTTCCGTTGAGATCAAACGGGAATTGCAGGCGTCCTACGCCGAGATCCAACGCGGCAGATTCCGACTCCTGGGTTTTCCACGGGAGAGTCATTCCGAGTGCTTGCCGGTATTCGCGTTGTCGGGCGTTGGCAAGACCACTGCTGTCAAGATGGTCCTCAGTACATTGCCTATGATCATAGAACACGACCGGCTGCCGGGCACATCGGTAGGAATCGCCCAGACGGTCTGGGTGTTCGTGAGTTGTCCACATAACGGAAGTGTGATTACCCTTCTTCAGGGGATTGTGCATTGGTTCGATCTTTATCTAAATACCCGGTATTGCGATGAGGTGGCCTCAGGAGCCGGTTCAGGTGTCTGGATCCAAAAAGTCATTATGGTTCTATCTCGGCACTACACAGGCGTGCTGATTATTGACGAGATTCACAATGCCCTGAAAGCGGCCAATCGCACAGAGCTGATCGACTTCCTGACTACGCTGTTTAACGCGCGTTGCTGCGCCTTCATCTGTCTTGGCTGCCCCGAGGCGGAAAATCAGCTGAAAAACATATGGACGCTACGGAGGGTTAGCAGCGGCGGCAAGTTGCCGATGACACCTTTCCAGCCTGGAGAGCTCTGGGATCGTTTCGCAAATGCCCTCATCGCAATCGATCTCCAACTGCGGCCTTTCAAGGACCCGGTCGCGATACGCGCTACGCTTTGCGATCTCAGTGCAGGTATGCCTGCGATCGCCAAGCTGGTCTGGCGTCTGTCACAGTACGAAGGAATCTTTCTTGAGGACCTGGACCCGAAGGATTCCGGCTTTGTCGTGGGCCAGATCACACCTGACCTGATGAGCATGGCTGCTGCACGTGGTCTGGGTCTTGTGGAAGGTATGCTGACGGCAATCAAAAACCGGGATTACAAGAAAATATCTGAGCTGACGGAGATGGCGATGGATAAGGTGAGTGCATATCTCGCACAGTCGGAAACCGGCGTAGAGGCCCAACGTGCCCTTGATGAAGCCGAGGCCCGGGTTTTGCGATATGCCGAAGTGGCGGACGCTTTGATAGATCTGCACATACCAAAAATCGAAGCGGAACAGTATGCACGGGACGTCACTGACGGCGATGAGAACAGCTCCGTCGCTCAACTGATCCGGCGCGCAATCGCCATGTATGAGAAATCCACGGGAAAGCAGGATTCAGAAGAGGCAATCGTCGCGAAGCGCACAACACCAGTGCGTAAATCGCCGACGCTGGCGAACAGATCACCCAAGGCAGCCCCTGCGAAGGCGGCGCGCGGTGGACGGACAACTAGCCCCAGGCATAAAAACGCCGCCTCAAAAAAATAATATGAGCGTTTATCTGAACGAGGGTGCCCCCGATGAACCTTTGTTCAGTATGGTGGCCAGCTACGGAAAGCAGATGCTGGTCACCGACTGGAAGATGTTTGTTTCCGGCCTGTTCGGTTACGGTGCGCGGTTCAATACTGGATTGGCCTATAACCTGAATGAAGTTGCACAGCAGACGCGCGTATCGCTGGGAATGTCAGCCATGGAGATAGCCGAGAGGCTTACGCTGTTTCCATATTACGCGAGGTTCTGCTCCAGGCCGTTAAGGAGGCGATTGCTGAGCCGGATGTTGACATGGTCCTCAAAGCATCAACCAGGAGATGTGCAGAAGCTGATACAACGGCCTCACGTCATCAGATTCTGCCGTTCATGTGCTAGCGAAGACCGCAGTAGTGGCAGGGTAGCGACCTGGAAAAGATGCCATCAGCTCCCGGGAGTTCTTGTGTGCCCGCATCACGGCGTGTGGCTCCTCGAATGTCCTGTGAATGTCCAACCCTATTCCGCATGGCCGACATTAACCGATGTAAAGCAAGCCGTCCGAGTTGAGCTAGATGTCTCTGAATCGCAACATCGCGATCAGGCGTGTAGGCGATCTGTCTGTCAGTTTGCTCTGCGATATTGGAAGCGACGCGTCGCCGCCGGGTGAGGGAGGATGGTTGGAGGTTGCCCGTAGCTGCGGATACGCGCGGGGAAAAAACACGCTGGAATCCGCGCTGGTCTGTGAGAATCTGATTGATACGTTCGGAGAGAGCTATCTCTCCCGATGCGATCTACTGCCTTCGGGACGACAGAACTGGGTGGTTGGCCGCGTTCTTGGTCAGCAGAGTGCTGCCGCGGCCTTGCCTGAGGTCTTGCTCCGAGTTTTCTTCGAGACCCGGCGATCGGCCAGCGATGAACACTGGCCGGTCTGTCCGAGCCGCTATGCTGCGCACGGCGCTGCTCATCCAGCTGAAATCCGAACCAGAAGTCACGGAAAGCTTTTCTGCTCTTGCCGGTGTGGCATGTCGTTTGTCAAAAACTTGCGAGACGGTGACACCGACCCAGTAATTTCAGTGTACGGTGAGCCCTATGCGGCTGAAGCTCTACGGTTGACAAATTGCGGACTTTCAGGAGCGGAAATAGCGCGTAGGCTCGGGGTATCCGAAACCACCGCCCGCAATTTGACACGCCGCTCGCAGCGTTACGCAAGGTCTTCGGTCGAAGCGACTGCTGCGCGCGCCGCGCGCGACTGGAAAGCAGCGGTTAGATCCGCTGGTACCGTGAGCATTGTTCAGAAAGAACGCGATGGTTTATATCGCCGCGTTCGCCGATTTGATCCAGAAGCGCTCGCAAGCACGCGGGGGCGGGTCCGGTCGAAGCGAAGCTGAAGGGCGATCCAGCCCGCTCCAGGATGCAGTGACGGCCATGGGTCATCTCCGCTGCCCGTTACAACCGAACCTTCGGTTTGGTCGTTGAAGGACGTCGAGAATTTTTTGATGATGGATGAGTTTCGGCGCCAGGGGACAGGTTGCGAAAGGTTACTGCTGACCGGAGCTCCGTGATGACAATATTTCTTGCCGAACCATTACTCGACGAACCGCTATCTGGTTGTGCGGCCCGGTACATGTCGGATATGAATGCCCGGCCAGCATCGGTTATACAACACCTGTTCGGTTACCATGCCCGTCCAAGTAGTCTTGCCTTCGGGCTTTCACATGTAGAAAGCGTAACCCGAGACTGCTGGGGCATGTCAGCGAGAGAGATAGCCGAACAAAGAACAAATTACCCGTATTTCGCTGCGTTGCTTGCTCCTTCGGAAGCGAATGGTCTGTTTCAGAAGATGCTGTACCCAGTTAGCCGGGGGCACGCCCCAGTCGTGCATCGTGAACGCGGAGCGGCTCGTCGACTTCGTTACTGTAAGGCCTGCTTTAGTGAAGATCTACGAAATGGTGTTCCTAGACATTGGAGGCGGGCGCATCAGCTGCCCGGCGTTTGTGTTTGTCCATGGCACGGCGGCATGTTGTGGCAGGCCCTCAATCCTAAGTTTTTTCGGGAAGGCTATATCCTGCCGCAGGACCTAACAGAGCTAGAGTGCTCGCAACTCAGCATTGAAATGTCGGATGCGCAACTGCAGGCCTGTCATCAAATCGCGCGCCTTTCCTATGGGCTTCTGGAGAGCAAGGTCTCAGTGGACGCGAGTTCTTTCTGGAAGCAGGTCATGAATTTCGCGCCAGGAAGGACCTTGGGTGGGATCGAGTGGTCCACTCTGCGTGAGTTGCAGGCCGCGATGTCCAATTATTTTGGTCCTGCTTTCCTGCGGTGGGTCGGAGTGCCAGACAGGCAGGATCCTCATGTAGGGCGAAGGCTGTTTGGAAGCAGAAGTACGTATTCGCTAATGCCGGTTACGATAGTCATGCTGGCTGCATGTTGCGATGCGATGAGCGGGGAGAACGTCGGAAAACTTACTTTTGGCGTGAAGAGGCCGCGGCTGGTGATCTACTGCATGAATGTCGGCGCCGCCCATGGCTCTCGCCATTCTGTCGACGCTATAAGACGGCGAGGCGATCATTATGCAGCTCAGTGTACCTGTGGCGCGCATTTCAAATTTACCCAATGGCTCGGGCATGAGGCCAGCAACGCGGAGCCATGCGGACTTGGGCGAAACGGAAGGAGCGGTAAGCCTCGTTCATCTTTAGGGCAAACCGTACTTGCGCTGCGCGCGCAAGGAAAAACCCTTCTGGAAATCGGAGCGTTGCTTAAACTCGACAGTAAAACCGTCGGAAATCTCGCTCGTATGCGCGTCAAGCCATAGTTGCGCCCATCAAAATTAACAAAACAGCGGCATGCGAATGGCTACTGAAGGACGCTCGGCGACGGCCTTCAAATCCGAAGGTTGGTCAAAAGCGTAAATCTGCCCCTTTTATCGGTGTGCCGCTAGGCATTATGGGGTTGGCCGAGTCGCAACTTTCGCCAAATTCAGCGACGCAGTAGTTGCAATCGGCGTCATAGGTCGCGACTTTGTCCACCAGTCTATGCAAGGGTTAGCCGATCAAACGCCTATGCGGCACAGGGGCCAAGTCGCAACTTTTTTGACAACTGAGATCACGGCCCTCGTGCTGGCGAACAGCCTCACCCTCGGCATCCTCGAAGGCGCGCAGCCCGCGTTCATCAGCGAACTGTTGCCGGTACATCTGCGCTTCTCGGGGCTTGGCATCGGGCGCGAAATCTCCTCGGTGCTCGGCGGCGGCCTGTCGCCGATGATCGCCACGGCGCTGCTCGCGCACTATCGCAGCGCGACGCCGGTCGCTCTGTACCTCGGCGTGCTCGGCGTGATCACCGTGATCGCGACGCTGCTCGCCCGGGAGACCTATCCGAAAGCGATGCGCATCGAAGCGCATCAGGAAACCGAATGACATCGTTCACATCACTGACTCAAGAGGTAACGCGCATGCACGCCGTTCATACCGCCAGCGCCCGCGCTTGCACTGCCGACGCACCCATCATCGACACGCAGGAGGACTACCCCGAATACACGGGCCCGCTGTCGCTCGATGACCTGATCACCGAAGTCGAGCGTCGCCGCGACGAGTTCGATGCGGTTTCACACGTCCCGCGCGACATGATCGTGAAGATGAAGCTCGCGGGCATCTTCCGCGCGAGCACGCCGAAACGCTTCGGCGGCGACGCGCTGCCGCCGCCACAGTTTCTGGCGATGCTCGAACGCATCGCGATCGCCGATGGTTCGGCCGCATGGGTCGCGGCCTTTGGCTCCGCGAACACGTATCTTGCGTCGCTGCCGGTCGAGACTCAGGCCCGCATCTACGCGTCCGGTCCAGACCAGGTTTTCGCGGGCGGCCTGTATCCCCTGCAACCGGCCGAGCGTGCGCCCGGCGGCTACGTCGTGTCGGGTCAATGGCGTTTCGCGAGCGGCTGCAAGGGCGCGGACTGGATCGGCGTCGGCATCGGTGGCGCGCCGGGCCAGGTCGGCGACGCGAACGCGGGCAAGCCGTTCACGGCCGTGTTTCCGGCGAGCGAAGTCGAGATCGTCGACAACTGGAACGTGGTCGGCATGCAAGGCACCGGGAGCCACGATCTGCGCCTGAAAAACAAGTTCGTCGACGAGCAATGGACCTTCGTGCGCGGCGGTGCGCCGCTGATCGACGAGCCGCTCTACCGCTACCCCGCCGTCGCATATCAGGCGCAGGTGCATGCGGCGGTGAACCTCGGGCTCGCGCGCGCGGCGCTCGACCTGCTGGCCGGTATGTCCGGCGTAACCAGAACGACGACCGGCGCGCCGCGTCTTGCCGACCGCGCGTACTATCGCTCGGGTCTCGCGCAGGCGGAAGCGAATCTGCGCAGCGCGCGCGCGTTCTTCTTCGAGTCGGCGCAAACTTCGTGGCGCACGGTCATGGCGGGCGACCCCGTGTCGCCCAGCGAGGCCAATCTGCTGCGGCTCTCCGCGACGCATGCCGCGCATACGTGCGCCGAGGTGGTCATGCAGGCGTACAAGATGGCTGGCATCGGTGCGATCTATCGCGAGAGCCGCATGCAGCGGATGGTGCGCGATTCGATCGTCGTCACGCAGCACGCGTTTCTCGGCGAAGGCACCTACGACGCGTCGGGCGCGCTGTTCGTCGGCATACCGCCGGTCACGCCCTATCCCTGAGCGACGTAGGAGCGACTGTCATGACACACGACGAAACGCGCACGCACTTCCGCGACGCGATGGCTTGCCTCGGCGCGGCCGTCAACATCATCACGACCGATGGTCCGCGCGGGCGCTGCGGCATCACCGCGAGCGCGGTCTGTTCGGTGACCGATACGCCACCGACCATGCTGGTGTGCATCAATCAATCGAGCTATGTGCATGACGTGATGCACGAAAACGCGAACCTGTGCATCAACATCCTTGGCGCGCACTGCCAGGACCTGGCGCGCGTGTTCGCGGGCATGACGGGTTGTTCGATGGACGCGCGTTTCGATCAATGCGCGTGGCAGCCGGGAGCGCTCGGCGCTCCGGTGCTTGGCGACGCGCTCGCGAGCCTCGAAGGACAGATCGTCGACAGCAGGACAGTGGGCTCGCACTCGGTGATGTTCGTGCGGATCGACCGGATCGCCACGCGCGATGACGGCGATGGCCTCGTGTACTTCGGCAGGCAGTTCCACCGGCTTGTGCGTGCCGGTGTCGCGGCTTGCGAGGCGGCATGACGATGCAGGTCTGTCTCTTTCTGATCGGCACGAGCGACGCGCGGCAGTCGCTCACGGACCCGCCCGCGCTGCTGCGGGCCGCCACGCAAGTCGCGGGGCTGCGCAAGCTGATCGTGCACGAGCCGATCGCGGGACAGGTCGATGCGCGTATCGCACCGGCGGCCGATGCGCCGTCGTGCGTGCTGCAGTGGTACTTCGACGAACTCGAGCCGCTTGAAGCCGCGCTCGAACCTGACGGCGCGATCGCGCACGCGTTGCATTCGGCCATGCGCGCCGAATTCAGCCCGCGAAGCTTCTCGCAGCAGGTGATGGCCGTGCGCATCTTCGCGCCACCGCAGGCTGCGTCGGTCGAAGACAACGCGCAACGCTGCACCTATCTGGTCGCATACGAAGGCGTCGCGCAAGACTTCAACGCGTGGCTTACGCACTATCTAGCGCATCATCCGCCGTTGATGCTGCAATTGCCGGCGCTGCGCGAAATGGAGATCTACACGCGCATCGACAGCCGCAGCGGTTTGCCGTTTGCGCGCGCGAGCGCGATGCAACGCAACAAGGTCGTGTTCGACGATGCGAGCGCGCTCACCGATGCGCTCGCGTCGCCGGTGCGCGATGCGATGCGCCGCGACTTCCACGCGCTGCCGCCGTACAGCGGGGCGACGCCGCATTTTGCAATGCGCAGCATCTACGGTAACCTCGCCGCATATTGACCGGCGCGTCGCGCGGCCAGCGACATGCCTTAGTTTGCGAGAGCTGCGCATGAACAAGCTGAATCCCGGCATCGCCGATCTGAATCTTCTGCGCGTGTTCCTCGCGATCTGGGACCTGCGCAGTCTGACGGCGGCCGGCGATCGGCTCGGTCTCACGCAACCGGCGGTCAGTCATGCGCTGCGCCGCCTGCGCACTCTGTTCGAAGACCCGCTGTTTTCGCGCACGCCCAACGGCATGGTCCCCACCGATGCCGCGTACCGCCTTTATCCGCCGCTCGCGCAAGCGTTCGCGATCATCAACGAAGCCGTGCAGCAGTTGGCGAAGTTCGAGCCGTCGACCGCGCGACGGGTGTTTCGCGTGTCGATGTCGGACATGTCGGAGTTCTACTTCTTGCCCCCGCTCGTCGCGCTGCTCGATCGCGAAGCGCGCGGCATCCGCATCGAGGTTGCCAATGTGCCGGTCGAGTCGGTCAGCGCGGCGATGCGCGTCGGCGAAGTCGATCTCGCGCTCGGCTATGTGCCGGGTCTCGACGCGGGCTGCGTGAGCCAGACGCTGTTCGTCGACGAGCACGTGTGCGTGGTGCGCGCCGGTCATCCGTTGCGCAAGACGAGGCCGAGCCGCGAAGATCTGACCGCGCTACGCTACGTGTACGCGAGCACCAATGCGACCGGGCATCGGATGGTCGAGCAATGGCTCGACGAGCTGAACCTGAAGCGCGAGGTCGTGCTGCGGCTGCCGCATTTCGTCGTCGCGCCCGAGATCGTGATGAATACCGATCTTGCCGTGATCTTTCCGAAAAGCATCGCGAAGCGCTTCAACCGCGGCAAGGCGTTCCGGATTCTGCCGCTGCCGTTTCCGCTGCCGCCGATCGAAATCCAGGTGCACTCCCACTCGCAGTTCGCGGCGGACCCCGGCATCGCGTGGCTGCGCGAGACCATCCATACGATGTTTCATCAGCCGGCACGCTGAGCGGCCGTGACCTTGCCCGCGGGTGCCCGGGAACGCCGGGCATATTAGCTGCACTGATACCCGCCCTGCTTTTCGGCTAATTTGACGCCACTACCTGTCGCCTCGACACTGCGTATCGTGCGAAGCCTTTTCTGAAAGGCCGCACTCCCCCAATTCAGATGCGAGCAGACATGTCCTCAGTTCAATCCCCGATCACGACCGAGCGCGCCACGGCAGAGTCGGATCGCGCACTCAGGAAAATCATCATTGCGTCGGTGGCCGGCAACGCGATGGAGTGGTACGACTTTTTCGTGTACGGCACCGCGGCTGCGCTCGTGCTCGGCCAACTGTTCTTTCCCGCGCACGCGGACCCGCTGATCGGCACGATCGGGGCGTTTGCCGCGTTTGCGATCGGCTTCGTCGCGCGTCCGCTGGGCGGCATCGTGTTCGGGCATATCGGCGACCGCTATGGACGCCGCGCGTCGCTCGTCTGGACGCTGCTGATCATGGGCTTTGCGACCTTCGGCATCGGGTTGTTGCCGACCTATGAGCACGTCGGTCTGGCCGCCCCAGCGGCGCTCGCGGGCTTGCGCTTGCTGCAAGGCATCGCATCAGGTGGCGAATGGGGCGGCGGCGTGCTGATGATCAGCGAGAACGCTCCGCCCGAAAAACGCGGCTATTTCGCGGCGTGGAGTCAGCTCGGCGTGGGCGGCGGCTTCGTGCTGTCGGCGGGTGCGTTCCTCGCGGCGCAAGCGCTGCCGCACGATCAGTTCATGTCATGGGGATGGCGTCTGCCGTTTCTCGCGAGCATCGTGATTTTCGCGCTCGGCGTGTACATCCGTCACAACCTGCCGGAGAGCCGCGACTTCGAGAACGCGGAGAAAGCCGGCAAGACCGCGCATATGCCGGTGCTCGAAGCGATCAAGCGTCACCCGAAAGAGATCCTGATGGCGATGGGTCTGCGGGTCGCCGAAAACGGCGGCGCCTATATCTTTCTCGCGTTCTCGCTCGTGTACGGCAAGTTCGTCGGCATTTCGAATTCGGTGATGCTGACCGGCGTGATGCTCGCGATGGTGGTCGAAATGGGCGCGATGCTCGCGTGGGGCAAGCTGTCGGACCGCATCGGGCGCAAGCCGGTGTATATGATCGGCGCGGTGTCGCTCGCGGTGATGGCGTTTCCGTTCTTCTGGCTGCTCAACACGCAGTCCACGCCGCTGATCTGGCTCGCGCTCGTGCTCGGCACGGCCGTTTGCCACGGCGCGATGATCGGCACGCTGCCCGCGCTCGTCGGCGAACTGTTCAGCACCGAAGTCCGCTATTCCGGCGTGGCGCTCGGTCACGAAGTCGCGTCGATCTTCGCGGGCGGCCTGTCGCCGCTGATCGCGACCGCGCTGCTCGCGCACTACCAGGCCTACTGGCCGGTTGCCGTGTTCCTGATCTTGCTCGGTCTCGTTACCGTCGTCACGCTGAAGTTCACGCACGAAACGCGTCAGCCGTAATGCTTCGCCTGCCTGGCGTGCAAGCCTTCGCGCGGTGACGTGTATGGCGCGAAGGCTTCGCTTTGGCCCGCGCAGTCTGAGGTAAAGGAGTGCGGTAACATGGCACTCCCCCAAGACCCGGTCCTCATGTCAGCGCATGAAAGTCGACACCACCACCGTTCGTCTCGTCGTCGCGATGGTCGAAGAGGGCAGCATCTCGCGGGCGGCCAACCGGCTGGGGCTCGCGGTGGCGGCGGCGTCGCGGCGCGTGTCGGATCTCGAGGAGCAACTCGGCACGAAGCTCTTCAGGCGCGTACCGCACGGCGTGGAAATGACCGAGTCGGGTGGCAAGCTGCTCGGCTATCTGCAGCAGGTCGACACGCTGGTGGACCGGCTCGCGAGCGAGGCGCAGGCACTCGTGAGCGGGTTCGACGGACGCATCGTGATCGGCGCGCCGAAAGCCGTGATCATCGAGTTTCTCGCCGCGGATATCGCTGCTATCCGGAATGCCTATCCGGGCATTTCGCTGAAGATCGTCGAAGAGAACAGCCGCATCGTGCAGCAGATGTTGCGCGACAAGATGATCGACATCGGCATCTACGAAAAGAAGAGCGGCTTTCTCGATCTGCCGCAAATGCGCTATCGCGAGGACCGGCTGGTGCTCGTTTATAGCCGCGCACATTTCCATCTTGATCCGCAGCCGGTCACGCTCGACGCCTTGCTCGAGCTTCCGCTCGTCAGCCTCGGCAAGGGCTCGGCAATCCTTGCCGCCGTGCAGCGCGCGTTTCACAGCCGCGGCCGCCGCTTCGATTGCGACTATCTGGTCAATGGATTCGACACGATGATCGCCGTCGTGCGGCACGGGCTCGGCGTGGGTCTGATGCCGCCCGACGTGCTGCGCAGCTTCCATCCCGAGGACGGCCTCGGCGTCGTCGAGCTCGCGGGTGACTGGCATCAACGTAGCTACGTACTGTCTTGCATGGAAGGACATGCGCAGGCGCAGACGCTGCGCAACGTCGAAGCCGCGCTCACGGCCGGACGGCGCGTGGCCGGCCGCTGAAGCGCGGGCGCAGCAGTTCCTGCGCTCGACGCCCTCAATTGCAAAGCACCCCCTTCGTCTTTTGCGAAACCAGGTATGACCGTCGCATTCTTGCGGCGGCACCCTCGCGTGCGCCACAGTTGACGCACGCCAACACGGTGCTGCAACGGCCGGCCGCGCGACGCGCTTCGCGCGACAGCTACCCGGCAGGAAAAACAGGAGACGACATGACGCAAAGCCACGCCCAAACACCCTCCAACGACGACGCGGAAACAAACAACCGGCCTTTGCCGCTACAAGGCATCCGCGTGCTCGACGTCAGCCAGGTGATGGCAGGCCCGTTCGCCTGCATGATGCTCGCCGATCTCGGCGCCGACGTCATCAAGGTCGAACCGCTCGAAGGCGACCAGACGCGCGGCGCCATGGGCTTCAAGATGAAAGGCCCGGACAGCATGGGCTTTCTGAACATGAACCGCAACAAGCGCTCGGTCGCGCTGGACCTGAAGACCGACGAAGGGCGCGAGTTTTTCTACAAGCTGGCCAGGACCGCCGACGTGATCGTCGAGAACTATCGGCCCGGCGTGGTCCAGCGGCTGCGGATCGACTACGAGACGATCCGTGAAATCAATCCGAAGATCGTCTATGCGAGCATTTCGGGCTTCGGTCAGAGCGGCCCGTGGTCGCAACGTCCCGGCTTCGATTTGATGGCACAGGCGATGTCCGGCGTGATGAGCGTGACCGGTTACAAAGGCGGCAAGCCCGTGAAAGCCGGCGTGCCGGTGGCCGACATCGGCTGCGCGCTGTTCGCCGTGTACGGCGTGCTTTCCGCCTATATCGGCGCACAGAAAACCGGGCAGGGGCAACACATCGACGCGTCTCTGTTCGATTCGGCGATGGCCTTCTCGATCTGGGACATGTCGGATTACTGGGGAACGGGTGTCGAGCCGACACCGCTTGGCACCAGCAACAAGATGAGCGCGCCGTACCAGGCCGTGAAGGCGCGCGATGGTTACTTCGTGATGGGCGCAACCAACCAGAAGCTGTGGTCGCGTCTTTGCGAACTGCTGGAGCGGACCGATCTGCTGACGAATCCCGAGTTCGAGACCGTTTCGCTGCGCCTGAAGAACCGCGAAGCGCTGATCGAATCGCTCGAGAAGTCGTTCGGCCAGCGCGACTGCGAGGCATGGATCGAGACGATGCTGGCCGCGGGCATTCCCGCCGGACCGATCCTGTCGTATCCGCAAGCCTTCAGCAGCGAACATGCGCAGTATCGCCGCATGTGCATGGAGATCGACCATCCGGTTGAAGGCAAGGTCAAGAACATCGGCTTTCCGGTCAAGATGCTCGGTACGCCGCAGCGCGTGCGACGCCATCCGCCGCGGCTGGGCGAGCACAACGACGAGCTGTACGCAGAGATCAACGGGGCCGCGAAATGAGCGAAGCGACGAGTGAGAAAGTCAGGCTCGAACGTCTGACGGAGTCGGTCGCGCAGATCGTGATCGACCGCCCCGAGCGGCACAACGCGATGTCGATTCCGATGTACGAGACCTTGCTGGCATTGATCGACCAATGCCGCGCGGACGAAACCGCAGGTTGCATCGTTCTACGCGGCGCGGGCGGCAAGTCCTTTATCTCGGGCACCGACATCGACTACTTCCGCGACTTTACGGCGGGCTCGCAGGGCGTCGAATACGAAGCGCTCGTCGAACAGGTGATCGACGCGGTCGAACGCATTGCGGTGCCCACCGTCGCCGCGATCGACGGTTGGGCCGTGGGTGGCGGACTCGCCATCGCTACCGCGTGTGACTTCCGCATCTGTGCGGAGGGCTCGCGCTTCGGCGCGCCGATCGCAAAGACGTTATCGAACACGCTGTCGTCACGCAATCTCGCGCGGCTCGTGGCGGCATTCGGCGTGCCGCGCGTGAAGAAGATGCTGCTGCTCTCCGATTTCCTCAGTGCCGCCGAAGCGCACGCGTGCGGCTATGTGTATGACGTCACGGCGAAGGAACAGGTCGGCAACGCGGCGTGCGCGCTCGCCGAGCGGCTCGTTGCGCTATCGCCCGTGACGCAGCATGCGGTCAAGGAGAGCTTGCGGCGCATCGTGATCGATCAAAGCCTCGCAGACGAGGATCTCGTCGAGCAGGTGTACGGCAGCCAGCGGTTCCGCGACGCCGTCGCGGCCTTCGGCTCGGGAACGCCGAAAGGCTGAGCGTCCCGGATCGCACGCGCAATCGCGTGGCTTCACCACAAAAAATAAACCGCGTCTGGAGGACGACACATGAAACGCCTGTCGCTGAAGGCCACCACCACCGTGCTGGTGATGCTGTGCCTGATGTATTTCATCACCTATGTGGATCGCGTCAACATCAGTACGGCAGCGGGGCAGTTCAAGAGCGAGCTCGGCCTCAGCAATACGCAGCTCGGCATCATTTTTTCGGCATTCGCGTATCCGTACGTGATCTTCCAGTTTGTCGGCGGATGGGTCAGCGACCGCTTTGGCGCGCGCCGCACGCTGCTTGCATGTGCGGCAATCTGGGCCGTGGCGACCGCGCTGACCGGCATGGCGGGCGGTTTCGCTTCGCTGATCGCGGCGCGCCTGCTGCTGGGTCTCGGCGAAGGCGCGACGTTTCCGGCCTCGACCAGCGCGATGGCCTCGTGGATCGCCCGTGACAAGCGCGGCATGGCACAGGGCATCACGCACTCGTCCGCGCGGCTCGGCAACGCCATCGCACCGATGCTGGTCCTCACGCTGATGACCGCGTTCAACTGGCGCCTTTCGTTCTATCTGCTCGGTGCAATGAGCGCCGTCTGGCTGGTCCTCTGGTATCTGACCTACACGGAGCGTCCCGTCGATCACCCGCGCATCACGCGCGCCGAACTCGATAAACTGCCGCCTCCCAAGACGCGTCCGGTCGATCCGCGCGGCACGTGGATGCGCCTGTATAAACGCATGGCACCGATCTCGGCGGTGTACTTCTGCTACAACTGGATCCTGTGGCTGATGCTCGACTGGATGCCGCTGTACTTCATGCATTCGTTCCACCTGAACATCAAGAAGGCCGTGGTGTTCACCTCGGGCGTATTCGTGGCGGGCGTGATCGGCGATCTCGTCGGCGGCATGGTGAGCGACCGCCTGTTGCGCAGGACCGGCAACGTCAAGCTCGCGCGCAGCTATCTGGTGGCCTCGTGCATGGCGTTGACTGCGCTGTCGCTGGTTCCCGTCGTGCTGCTGCACGATCCGATGATTTCGCTGATCTTCCTTGCCGCGGCGATGTTCTTCAACGAAATGAACATCGGCCCGATGTGGGCGATTCCGATGGACGTCGCCTACGACCGCTCCGGCACGGCCAGCGGCATCATGAGCGGCACCGGCTTCACTGCGGCGATCGTGAGCCCAGTCATCGCCGGGTTGGTCGCCGACCGGTTGCACAGCTGGGATCTGACGTTCGTACTGTCGATCGGCGTGATGCTCTTCGGCATCGTGCTGAGCTTCTTCATGAAGCCGAACATACCGTTTTCGAATGACGCGACGCAGCCGCGCAGCGAATCGCAACGCAAGGAGGACGCGCTGTCGGGCGCTTGACACTCCAGCATAAAATAAATCGTATTGATGCAAGCACGGTTTTTTAATCTATTTTGCTTATCCGATGCGGGGCGCTAGTCTCGGCATATCGTCCCCCCCAGGAATACATCGGAAGGCAATCATGCAAGCTTCAACCCTGAAAGTCCGCGTCGACGCCTTGTGCGAAGAAGCGCACGGGGTCCGCTCGTTCAGCATTTCGCGGCTCGATGGGCTGCCGTTCGAGCGCTACGAACCCGGCGCCCATATCGACGTCACGAGTCCTTCGGGCGTCACGCGGCAATACTCGTTGTGCGGCGACCCGGAATGTATCGAGTCGCAGATTTTCGCGGTGAAGAAGGAGGAGCAATCGCGCGGCGGCTCGCGCTCGCTTCATGAAGAGGTGAGCGTCGGCACCGAGCTGTCGGTCGGCGCGCCGCGCAACCTTTTTCGTCTCGAAGAAAGTGCGAACGAGCACATCCTGATCGGCGCGGGCATCGGCATTACGCCGTTGTTGTCGATGGCTTATCGGCTCGCCGCGCGGCACGCGCGCTTCACGCTGCACTATTTCGCCCGCAGCGAGGCGCACGCGGCGTTCATGACGCTACTTACGCGCGAGCCGTTCGCACGGCACGTGAAGCTGCATTTCGGCGTGCGGCCCGAGGATCTGAAACCCGCGCTCGATGCGTGCCTGCTCGATGCAGGCGCGAACGCGCATGTCTACACGTGCGGTCCCTCGCCGTTCATGGATCTCGTCGTCGCCGGCGCCCAGCAACGCTTGCCCGCGGAGGCGATCCATCTCGAACGTTTCAAGGCGGAGCCGGCGCCCGCGGCCGAAGCGTCGCTCGATAGCTTCGACGTGCAGCTCGCGAGTAGCGGTCAGACGGTGCGAGTCGATGCGAACACGTCGATCGTCGACGCGCTCGCGTCGATCGGTATCGAAGTGGACACGTCATGCGGCGAAGGCGTGTGCGGTACCTGCATGGTCGATGTGGTCAGCGGCGAGCCCGAGCATCGCGATCACTGCCTGAGCAAGGCCGAGCGCGCAAGCAATAGCGTGATCTGCTGCTGCGTGTCGCGCTCGCGAACCCCCGTGCTCGTGCTCGATCTCTGATTCACCTACGCGCCATCACATTTTCTCGAATCCCGCGAGGATCTCGGTGATGAGACCGCGCATCCACGCGATGCCTTCGTCTTCGTGGAAGTGCTCGTGCCAGTGCATCGTCACGGCGGCCTTCGGCAGTGGCACGGGCAGTGCATAGATCCGGAACGCGTCGCCGCGGTTGAGGATATGCGCGAGCCGTTCGGGTAGTGTCGCGAGCAGATCCGTCGCGGCGAGCACGCCAGGCACCGCGACGAAGTGCGGCAACGCGAACGCGATATTGCGGCCGACGCCTTGCGCGCGCAGCGCGTCGTCGAGCGCATGGTGGCTATGTTCGAGCGAGCGCACCTGGATGTGCGACGCGGCCAGAAACCGGTCGAGCTTCAGCGTGTCACCGCTCGGCAGGTCGCGACGCTTGCGCGTCATGCACACATACGATTCCTCGAACAGCAGGCTATGCCGCGTGCGCGGCAGCAGCGACGGCAGATTGCCGATCGCGAAGTCGAGCCGGCTCGAACGCAGCGCCTCCTCGATCTCCTCCACAGGCAATGGCTCGACGACCAGCTTCACGCGCGGCGCGGACTTCTGCAGCGCCGCGCACAGCGCGGGCAGATAAGCCATTTCGCCCGCATCCGATAGCGACAGACGAAACGTGCGCGTGCTCGTCGTCGGATCGAAACGTTCCGCGTAACGCAGCGCCTGACGCACGGTGTCGAGCGCGTGGCCAACGATTTCCGCCAGCTCGAGCGCGACGGGGGTCGGCTGCATACCCGCGCGCGTGCGGATAAAGAGCGGATCGTCGAACATCGTGCGCAGACGGCCGAGCGAGTAGCTAACCGCGGGCTGCGACAGCGCGAGGCGTTCGCCCGCTTTCGTCAGGCTGCGCTCCTCGACGATCGCCTGAAACACTCTCAGCAGATTGAGATCGACGTGGTCGATGGAGGTCATGGGGTCTCTTGTGATATCAGCCGAACTTATTCGGCAACCTGTTTTTAATCGATTTGACGCATGATCGTCGCAAAGCGAGACTGATGTCAACGAGAGGATGCGCTGATGTGTTGCACGCGACTCGTCGCGTCGATGTGCGTCTTCATTCCAACCACGCAACTGTTCCCGCATACGATGAGTACGCCGACCTATCAAACCATCGACACCAGCGCTTTAGCCAGGCGCGCCGAGGCCGATCGCATCGCGCCTTCCCTGTACTACGATCCCGAGCTGTTCGACGTCGAACTGGAGCGCATTTTCTACAAGACGTGGATCTGGGTCGCGCATGACAGCGAGCTGCCGAAGCCTGGCGATTTCATCACGACGACGATCGGCCGGCAGCCGGTGATCGTGGTGCGCGACAGGAGCGGCGCGGTCAACGTGCTGCAAAACCGCTGCCGGCATCGCGGCGCGACCGTGTGCGAAGAGCACAAGGGCAATGCGAAGGGCTTCACGTGCCCGTATCACAGCTGGTCTTATGCGCTCGACGGCACGCTGCGCGCTCTGCCGTACGGCGACGGTTACGAAGGCGTATGCGAAAAGGGCGATCTGCCGCTGAAAAAGCTGCGCGTGGGCGTCTATCAAGGCCTGATCTTCGCGAGCTTCAACGAAACGATCGAACCGCTCGAAGACTTCCTCGGCGGCGCGAAGCCGTGGATCGACCTGTTCATGAAGCAGGGCGCGGGCTATCCGATCAAGGCCAACGGCGAGCACAAGTTCAAGTTCAAGGGCAACTGGAAGATCCAGCTCGAAAACACGACGGATCTGTACCACTTCCCGGTCGTGCACAAGTCGTGGATGAAGTCGATCGACGACGAGACCGCCGCCGCGATCACCAGCTTCATGACGAGCGACCAGGCGTTCTGCCGCTCGCTCGGCAACGGTCACAGCCTCGCGGTGCTGATGCCCGAGATCGTCGATCTGGACCGCGACGATGGCGCGCCGCTGCCCGAGCGCTTCAGCGAACTCGCCGCGCAACTCGCGCAAAAGCACTCGCCGGAAGAAGTGCGCCGCATCGTGCGCTCGCTGATGGGCGTCGGCTTCAACCTGAACCTGTTCCCGAATCTCGCGCTGTCGATGGCGTTCTTCCGCGTGCTGCGGCCGATTTCCGCCGAGGAAACGGAGATTCGCCACGTCGCGCTCGCGATGGACGGCGGTCCTGAAGAAGCGAACCGCGTGCGCCTGCGCATTCACGAGCACTTCCAGGGCCCGTTCGGCTTCGGCAGTCCCGACGACGCCGAAGCGTGGGAGCGCGTGCAGCGCGGCTCGCATGCGGGACCGGACGTACCGATCCTCGTCAATCGCGGTCTGAATCGCGAAACGACCGCCGCGAACGGCGAGAAAACCGCCCACGCAACCGATGAAACCGGCATGCGCGAAGCCTACAGGCAATGGCGCGCAATGATGGAGCAGGCATGATGGACGACAGAAACGCACTCTTTTCCCACCAGACGTTTGCGCGCGCGATCGAGTTCATCTGGCGCGAAGCCGAATTGCTCGATCGACGCGACTATCGCGAGTGGCTCGAGTTATGGGACCCGGCGGGCCACTACGTGGTGCCGATCGATCCGAACACGACCGATTACGCGGCAACGCTGAACTACGCATACGATGATCAGCACATGCGCGAGCTGCGCGTGCAGCGCATGACGTCGGGCTATTCGGCATCCGCGTCGGATGCCGCGCGCACGGTGCGCACGGTGTCGCGCTTCACGCTCGCGAGCGATAGCGCGGACATGGTCGAAGTGAAGTCGTCGCAGATCATCATCGCGTACAAGCGCGGCACGTCGACGATCTTCGCGGCCGATCTGACGCACAAGATCAGCATGGCGAGCGGCGAGCCGCGTCTCGTCGAGAAAGTGATCCGCCTGATCGATTCCACCGATGCGCTGAGCGCGATCGGCTTCCTGCTCTGACCGGTCATCATGCCGACACTCGAAGGCTATCAACCGAACCAAGGAACGTTCCCATGAGCGACATCCGAAACCTGCCTTTGCGTGTGCTGTTCTGCTGCGGCGTCTCGCAGAACTTCTTCGACTTGCCGCGCGAACAGATTGGCGAAGTGTGGCAAGCGTACGGCAAGATGCTGAACGCGATCGAAGCGATGGAAAACGTGCGCGTGCTGGGCGTGATGGACGACGATCGGCTCGTGGTCGGCAACGCCGATGGCGCGCCGTGGACGTTCTATATCATGGCCGACGTCGCCGACTTCGATACCGCGGTGGCCGTGTGCAATCTGTATCGGACGACGCCGGTCGGCGACTACAACCTGTGGCGCTACGGCAAGATCGAGGCGCGCGTGGGCCGTGCGCTGACGGTGCCGCCAGCGGTCGCCAACCATGCGTGACGCGATGACCGATCCGGCTATCGACGCGCTGCTCGCGCGCGTCAAAGCGCTAGAAGCACAGAACGCGGTGCGTAAGACGATCGCGCGCTACATGGCGCTGTGCGATGTGCCCATGCGCGCGCTCGAGGGCGAGGCGCTCGCCGCGCTGTTCGCCGAAGACGCGATCTGGGAAGGCATCGGCCCGCAGTACGCGAACAAGTTCGGGCGTCTCGAAGGGCCGGCGCAGATCGTCGCGATGCTGCAGCGTTATTTGCCGCCCACGCCGCACTTCGCGAGCAATGTGCACTTTCTGACTGCGGAGCATATCGAGGTGAACGGCGACACGGCGAAGGGTCGCTGGATCATGTTGCAGGCTTCGGGTTATGTCGATGCGAAAGCGGAACTGATCGCGGCGCGCCTCGAAGTCGACTTCGTGCCCGCCACTCACGATGCGGGCGCGACATGGCTGATCCGCCATTTCCGTACCGAGCGTCTTTTCGATGCACCGTGGCAAGTCAACCCGGCCCAGGGAGTTTCGGCATGAGCGCATTTCTGCAGACATTCGATCTGAGCGCGACGGACAACGCCGACGCGCCGACGATCGCGATCAAGGACAGCATCGACGTCGCCGGCTACGCGACGACGGCGGCAAGCCGCGCGCTTGCCGACGCACCGCTTGCATCGGAGCACGCCGAAGTCGTGCGGCGTTTGCTCGACGCCGGCTGGCGCGTCACTGGCAAAACCAACATGCACGAACTCGCGTTCGGCATGACCGGCATCAACGACTTTTCCGGCACGCCGGTCAATCCGCAGGACGCGGCACGCATTCCGGGCGGATCGTCGAGCGGGTCCGCGTCGGCGGTCGGACAGAAGCTCGTGGACGCCGCGCTCGGTACCGACACCGGTGGTTCGGTGCGCGGCCCCGCCGCATGCTGCGGCGTTATCGGGCTGAAGCCGACGTTCGGCCGGGTGTCGCGGCACGGCGTGGCGCCGCGCGTCACGACACTCGACTGCGTTGGACCATTCACACGCGAGACGGACACGCTGATTCGCGTGATGACGGCGATCGATCCTTCGTTTCGCGCTGCCGATGCGCGTCGAGACGTTTCGCAGTTGCGCATTGGCATGGTCGCAGTCGACGCGGATGACGACATCGCCAAAGCAATCGCCGACGCTGTCGGAAAGTCCGAACTCGCCACGCAAGCGATCGAACTCGCGTCCCTGAAGGACGCATTCACGGCCGGCCTCGCGGTGATCAACGCGGAGACATCGCGCGCATTCGGCCATCTGGTGGCAAGCGGCAAGCTCGGCGCCGATATCGAAGCGCGCCTGCGCGCGGCCGCGGCCACGAGCGCCGTCGATCTCGATGCGGCGGAACGCGTGCGCCGCACGTTCACCGACGAAGTGGACCGCGCGCTCGACCGGGCCGACGTACTCGTGCTGCCGACGCTGCCTGCATTGCCGATCACGCTCGAAGCAGCACGCGCCGGCACGTCGGTGATCGGCATGTCGTCGTTGATCCGGCCGTTCAACCTGAGCGGGCATCCGGCGCTGAGCCTGCCCGTTCCGATCGAACGCTCGACGCTGAAGGCGGGCCTGCAGATCATCGGTCGCAAGCACGACGACGAAACGGTGTGCGCGGTCGCCGCGCACCTCGAAGCGCGCCTCGCGCAATCCGTCTGAGCGCAATCAAGGAGTCAGCTACATGTCGAACAGAATCGCGCTCGTGACGGGCGCCGCGCGCGGACTTGGCGCCGTTGTCGCGCGTCGTTTTCACGAGGCAGGCTACAGGGTCGCGCTGGCCGATATCGCGATCGAACCCGCGCAAGCGCTCGCGCATGACCTGAGCAGCGACGGCTCGAGCGCCTGCGCAATCCGGCTCGACGTCACGCGCAAGGCGGACTTCGAAGCGGCGCGCGACGCGTTGCTCGAACGGTGGGGCGGCGTGGACGCGCTCGTCAACAATGCGGGCGCCTCGAAGGTCGTGCCCGTGATGGACATTAGCGCCGAGCAGTTCGATCAGGTCATCAACGTGAATCTGCGCAGCGTGCTGTTCGGCTGCCAGATATTCGGGCAGTACTTCGCGCAGCGCGGCGTGGGCCGCATCGTCAATATCGCGTCGCTGGCGGGGCAGAATGGCGGCTCGGCAACGGGCGCCCACTATGCGGCCGCGAAGGGCGGCGTGCTGACGCTGACCAAGGTCTTCGCGCGCGACCTCGCCGCGCGCGGTGTGACAGTCAACGCGATCTCGCCGGGGCCGCTCGATTTGCCGATCGTTCACGAGAGCGTGCCGGCGGACAAGCTGGCAAAAGTGATCGAAGCGATATCGGTCGGCAAGCTCGGGGCCGCGTCGTATGTTGCCGATGTCGCGGTGATGCTCGCTTCCGGTGACGCTTATTTTGCCAACGGCGCGTGCTGGGACGTCAATGGAGGCCTGTATATGCGCTGATGCGTCTGCAAGGGCCGAGTCGGCCGGGTCATTCCGGCCGCTCGTCCGGCGGGCTCCATACTTCGAGCACGCCGCGCACGAGGGTCGGAATCGACGAAGCGCCGAGCTTTTCCCTGATGCTCGCGCGATGCACGTCCACGGTTTTCACACGGATCGACAGGTCCGCCGCAATGACCTTGCTCGGCTCCCCCTCGATCAAACCGTGCAGCACTTACTTCTCGCGCGACGTGAGCGAGTTGATCCGCTCACGCAGTTCGAGTTGGCGCATATGTTTCGCGTGACGCTGGGACGCGAGTTTCATCGCGCGTTGAATGCGCTCGAGCATCTGCTGCGAGTTGTACGGCTTCTCGACGAAGTCGATCGCACCGCGCTCGCGAGCTTGCAGGGGAAGATCGTGGAAGCGAAGGAAGTCGGCTCGCACTCGGTCATGTTCGTGGAGACCACGCAGATTCGCGTGCGCACCGACGGCGACAGCCTGATTTACTTCAACCGGAATTTTCACCGGGTGCCGCGCGCGTGGAAGGGGCAATGAGTCATTTGAAGCGCTGCCGGCCAGTTCAGGCTCCGGCAGCGCTTACGTTGTCGCTCCGGACATGGCTCCCGTAAAACCTCACCATTGCCCGGACCTCCTGGAACTCCTCACCATTCGCACTACTTCAGCAACGCCATCTGCACGACCTTGACGATCACGAGCGCGATCGCGAGCAGTAGATAGCCGCGCAGCACGCTCATCCAGACGCGTTTGGCGAGCGTCAGACGCGGCGGCGGCAGTTCGTCGAGCGGCGGCATGCGCCACGTGTTGCGCGCGTCCTTCGCATAGACCGGAGCCGGCTCGGCCGCGGACTCGCCGCGCAGCTTGCGCATCCCGAAGCTCGCCACATACCCGACGACCGCGAGCAACGTGCCGCCCGCCAGCACTTCGATGATCGTTTCCGCCGCGATGTCCGGATTGATCACCGACGCGGTCAGGATGACCGACAGCATCACGAGCACCCAGATCACCGCGCCGGTAAACAGATTGAGCTTCTTCGAATTGGCCCACGGACCGAGCACCGCGCGATCGTTGCACAGCAGCAGCAGGAACACGGTCGCGCTCGGCAGCAATACGCCGGCGAGCGTCTGCACCGCTTCGGTCAAGAGACCGAGCGGGCTGCCTGGAATCAGCACCAATGCCGCGGCGGCCGCGACGATCGCGAAGTACACGACGTAGAAGCCCTTCGCATCCGACACGCTACGGTGCAGCGAATGGCGGATCTTGAACACGTCGCCGATCGCATAGGCGGTCGATAGCGACACAGCCGCCGCGCCGATCACGCACGCGTCGAACAGTGCGATCGCGAACAGCACGGCCGAGGTACGTCCCGCGTATCTCTCGAGACCAGCGATCACACCGCCCGCGTCCGTGAAGTTGCCGAACCCGGGCCGTCCGTCGAACAGCGCCGCGCTGAACGAGATCATCGCGACCGCGCCGATCAGTACAAACACGATGCCGATCCACAGGTCGGCTTTTTCGTAGTTCATGAAGCGCGGCGTGATGCGCTTGTCGACCACATAGCTCTGCTGGAAGAACAGTTGCCACGGAGCTACCGTCGTGCCGACGATGCCGATTACGAGCAACATCACGTCGGACAGCTTCGAGTGCGCGGGCCAGTTCGGAATAAAGAAGTCGCGCGCGATCTGGCCGACCGGCGGATGAATCGACACGAGCACCGGCACGAGCAGCAGGCTCAACACGCACAGCGCGACCGCGAAACGCTCGAAGCGGCGGAAGTCGCCGGTGCTGACGGCGGCCATCGTCAGCGCCGCGGCGATGCACACGCCCGCGATCTTCGAGACGCCGAAGAAGTCGAGCACGAACGTGATGCCGATGAATTCCGTCACGATGGTTAGCGCGTTCAGCAGGAACAGATCGACGACGCTGAACGCGCCCCAGAACTTGCCGAAGCGCTCGAAAATAAGCCGTGCGTGGCCCACGCCCGTGACCGCGCCGAGCCGCAACACCATCTCCTGATTGACGAACAGCACCGGCACCAGCAACAGCATGGTCCACAGCAACGTGGTGCCGTAGTTCTGGCCGGCCTGCGTGTAGATGCCGAATGCGCCCGCGTCGTTGTCGCCGACCATCACGATCAGACCGGGGCCGAGGATCGCGAGCAGCGTGCGCAGGCGCGCCCACCAGCTCGTGCGTGGCGCGATGTCATGGTGAGCGATCGTGCCGAGCGCGCCCTTGATATCGCCGACGTGTGCCGAATCGAGCACGGCACTGCGCGCGGAGGAAATGTTCGTCGGAGTAGACATGTCGTTCTCTCCTGGTTGTATTTGTCGAAGGTCGGATCGCGAAACGCTATGCCACGCGCGACATCACGCGACGGCAGAAGGCGATGAACGGATGCGGTGCGTGCAGCACGAGCATGCCGTCGTAATGGGCGCGCGATTCCTGCACACGCGGGAACTGCGAAAGAAGAAGGCCGAATTGCATGAGGGATCTCCGTGCGCCGGTTTCGACGCGCTGGTGGAAAGCCAGCAGACACGGAGGCCGCGTATGTTCAGGCGCGGCGGTGGAGGTCTACTCGCTTTCCTCAGTTGATAGAACGGGGAAGCGGCATAAGTGATAACTGTCACTGTCGGGCATGGCGGCTCCTTGTCGGTGTGTAGCGGGGGTTGCGTTCGAGCGTCTGAAGCGTTCGCTACGCACGTTCGCTACGCACGTGTTTATCCACGCGTTCGCGCGCATTGCGTTGAACTGATTGCGTTGACTGACAACGCGCGCGCAAACGCGACCGCAAGCGCAAGGCTCGCGATGCGACGCCGTATCGGCGCGGGAACGCGCTTGAACGCGGCGTTCCTGTCGTGCGGATACGACGTTACTTTAGGTGCACGGGAAGAAACTGCGGCGCGCACCGTCTGCCAGCTGGCAAGACGGCGGCTGATGAAGAGAGCGCGGACGTCCTGCCGGTCAGGCAGCGAATCTGTTCGAAAGTCGGCTACTGCAGGTGTCCAAGGCGTAAGCCCCATTGGTGATGATTTTTGAATTTTAGGGTTCGCCTTCCGCCGAGGTCAACCTGTTTCTTAAGCAGAGCAGAAAAAATGTGCGGCGCGCGACGGTGGGCACTTTGAATGACATGCGGGTCGAGGCCGATATGGGGGGAGGTCGAACAGGGCACCGATCCGTCCGGCCGATGCCACCACGCCGTGCTCACTGATTGGCGCGCCGTCGCTCGGTCAGCCGGTTATGCACGCTCGTGACGCCGCGAACCGATCGCGCGGCGTTGCCGGCTCGCGCGATTTGCGATTGCCGCGGCACGGTGCCGGTCAGCGTAACGATGCCGTGACGCGCTTCGACACGGATGTTCGCCGAATTGAGGTTCGTGGTGCGCGTGAATGCGCGGCGGACGTCGCGGACGATCGCGCTGTCGGACCGGTTGTTGTTCCGGTTCGAAGCCGCGGGGACCGACTGGCTTTGCATCGACGCATCGTTGGGCATCTCGCGCGTCTGTGCGTTTGCATAGGTCGCGCAAGTCGCGATGGCCACCGCGAACATTGCACCGATGATTCTGCTCGCGCCGTTTGTTTTCATTCTTCCTCCTTTGCCGGTTTGTCAGGAACTGCCGTTCGAGCCGCGTGCTGCCAGCGGGGAAGAGGCGGCGCAACGCACTACCGCCTCGCGACGAGTCATCGACCGTCGGCCCCGATTATATTCTGCGGCGCACGCGCCGATACTGATAGGTGAGAAGATTCGGGAGCCGCCGAGGTGAGAATGTGCGCACCTGTACGCGCACTTCAAATGAAGGTGAGGGAATTCGGGAGTCGCCTGGACGGTGCTACAAATTGCGAATGGTTTCCTCTGAAACTAATATCGCATTCCCAACCTTGCTTCCTTCTCGTCAGGTTCGCCCACGTCGATGCAACGTTTCCGTTTGAGGCGTCATGCGGTCAGGCCGTCTCGCCGGAAGCCGGCGAAGGCGGCGCGCACAAGAGACAAAGGCGCTGCTCGAACGCGAGAAGGTCGACGAAGACCGTCGCAATCATCTGATCCGGTTAAGCGATGCCGCACAGGCGCTCGTTCCCGAACTCGCGCAATTGGACGATCAGAACGCCGACGAAATTTGCGGCCATCTGCCCGCGCAGGTTAGAACGGCGATCTTCGACGCGATGAAGAATGTCGTCGCGGTGCATGGGCTGAAGAACGCGCCGATTGAATGAACGTGGCGCGTGCATCGCGTCAAAGGTGAGGACTTTCGGGAGTCGTGCGCGGCGGTTCTTTTGCAACTAACCGGCCGGGCCAGGAACGGCACAAACCGCGCGGCAAGAGGCTCGCGGGAATGCGCGCATTTATGCCTGTCAGCAATAGGTGAGGATATTCGGGAGCCGTCGATGCTGTATCGGGCGACGGCACGTCGTGCTGACGTACAAAACGCGCTTCATGCAGTCGCCAATCATGGCATCCGTCGCGGTGACCTTGCGCCGGTTGTGTAACGTAAGTCGTTGAATGTCCAGGCGATCTGCCGCGTACGCGGCCGGCATCGGCGATGCGAACCGGCTGCGTTCGATCAAAGGTGAGGGTTTTCGGGAGCGGTGTGTGAGCGCCGAATGCGCTCGCTGAAATGCCCCTTCGAGTCCTCTTTTCACCTCAAAGGTGAGGCATTTCGGGAGCAATGCCGACGGTAACTGACGCCGATCCGCCACCGCTCCGTGCTTGAGGTGAGGATTTTCGGGAGCGCAAATACCCGGCAGCAATAGGCCGTTCAAGCCGATTTCGCGATCTCGCGAATGTCCGCGACCGGCGTCTGCCCGAACGCATCGCTGAGCGCATAGTCGATCAGCTGCGCCGCGCATTGCTCGGGCGTCGACAGTTGGCCGTTGCGTTTCAGCTCGTCGAAGCGCTGGCGCATCGGGAACTGCTCTTTGCCGCTACCGCGAATTTGCGCCTGCATGTCCGTATCGATCACACCCGGCGCAAGGCTGCAGATGCGCAGGGCGCGATTCGCGTCGAGCGCGACGGCGCGCGCGTGATGATCGAGCGCGGCCTTGGTCGCGCAATAGATGCTCCAGCCCGGATACGCGTTGCGCGCCGCGCCGCTCGAAATGTGCACGATGCGGCGGTCGGTTGCGTCGACGGCCGCGGCGGCGAGCGCGCTCGCGAGCATCAGCGGCGTCGCGACGTTCAGGCTCACCGCGTCGGCGACGTTCGCAGCGTCCTGTCCTTCGATGGGCCCGATCGGCTGCACCATGCCCGCGTTGTTGATCAGCAGCACCGTCTGCGCGCCGCGCACGAAGTTGCTCAGTGCGTCGGTGGCGATCCATTGCGCGACGCGTGCGGGCTCGGCCAGCGGCAGCTCGATCTCTTCGAGTTGCGCGGCAAAGCGCGCCTTCAGCGCGGCATGCCGCGAGCGCGACAGACCCAGCACGGTGACGTTGCGCGCGAGCAGTTGTTCGGCGAGCGCCGCGCCCAGGCCGCGCGTATGGCCGGTGACGATCGCGCGAATCGGAGAAGAGGAGGTCATGTCGTTCCTGGTGATCGTTGTCTTGCAGAGTCGACGATTTTCTCACGCCGTATTCACACCGGGCGAAAGCGCTCGCGATACTGCATCGGCGTCACGCCAAGCCGCTTCGTAAACACGATGCGCATGCGGTCGGCGGTGCCGAAGCCGCAATCGTAGGCGATCGTCTTCAGCGCCGCGGCGCTGCTTTCGAGCAGCTTGCGTGCGGCATCCACGCGCGTGCGTTCGACGAATTCATGCGGCGTCACGTTTTCCACGCACAAGGCCGAGTCGTTCGTCCAACTGCTCGCGGCGCTTGTGATCGGCATATGGACGGCGTGCTCGGCATGCCCGGTTGGCACTGGCTGTTCCTGCTCGGCGGCTTGCCGTGCGTCGTGCTCGGTCTGCTGGTGCTGAAGCTGCTGAAGGATCGCATCGACGACGCGGGCTGGCTGTCGTCGGTGGAAAAGAGCCTGCTCGCTGGGCAGATCGCGCAGCAAAGCCGCCCGGCAGAGACGGCCATTCGCTGCTGGGCGCGCTGAAAACGCCGGACTTCCTGACGCTTGGGCTCGTGTACTTCCTGATTCAGGTCGCGTCGTACGGCCTGAATTTCTGGGCACCGCATCTGATTCACGTGGCGGGCACGAAGAATCCCACCGTGGTCGCGTCGATCCCGGCATTCTGGGCGCTGCCGCCAAAGCTGCTGACGGGCGCGGGCGCCGCGCTGTATCGCGTTGATCAACACGCTGGGGCAACTCGGCGGGATCGTGAGCCCGGTGATGGTCGGACGCGTGAAGAATCTGAGCGGCAGCACGACGCCGGCGCTGTGTGTGATCGGCGCGATGAGCGTGGTGTGCGCGCTGATCGTGCTGTATGGGTTGCCGGAGTCGTTGCGCAGTCGTGAGACGACGCAGTGAAATCGAGGGTGGGGGGCGCGGCCGTTGGCTTGCATCGCGTGAGGTGCCGCGCCGCTGCCCGCTCCCGCATCCGCGCACGATAGGCCTGCCGCATCAAACACTTGGCAGGCCTGTGCGCAGGTTGTCCACAAGCTTGTTCCCAAATTATGTGGACAACTGGACTTCGAGGTCGGCGCGAGCGATACGGCATCCCTGCTAAGCGCATTCGCCAGTATCACGGACTCCGTAGCGACGCTCACTGCCTACGCGTGCACCGCGCGCGGATAGTTCTCACGCTTCAAGCACTTAAGCTCGCTGTGCGAAGGTTGTCCACAGGCTTGCCAACAATTTAGGTGGACAAGTTTTGTTTGCCGACGGAGTGGCGAGGAGCGGGATTCGGCATCAGTTGTCCGCATCACGCCTTCAACACGGAGGCCGAAGCGACCACCTCCTCCGGCACCTGCACCTGCAAAACCGCATCCCGCTTATCAAGCAGATGCTGCCGCAAAATCGCGCTGAGCTTCTTGCCGTCGCGAGCCTCGAGCGCCTTCAGCATTTCATCGTGATCGTGAATCGCGCGGTCCCACTTCGGCGTCTGATAGTTCGAGCGAAAGCGCAGTGCCTGCAGCCGCCGGTTGACCGACACATACGTCTGCCGCAGCGCCGAATTTCTCGCCGCTTCGTTGATCTTGTCGTGGATCGCCTGGTTGCGACTGTAGTAGCCCGGCAGATCGTTCTGCGCGCGGCACGCCAGCATCGCGTAATGCAGCGCCTTGATCTCTGCGAGTTCGGCCGCCGTTATGCGCTCGGCCGCGAGTTCGCCGGAAAACGCTTCGAGGCCGCTCATCAATTCGAAGGTTTCGCGCACTTCCGCTTCCGACATCTTCGATACCGACGCGCCCCGGTTCGGCGAAATCTCGATCAGACCTTCGGCAGCCAGCACCTTCAGCGCCTCGCGCAGCGGCGTGCGCGAAATGCCGAGCGTTTCGCACAACTCCCGCTCGTTCAGTTTCTTGCCGGGCTCCAACGCTCCCTCGACGATAAAGCGGCGGATGTGCTCCACCACCGTGTCGTGCAGGCGCTGACGCTCGACCTTCGGCATTAGCGGGCCAGCGGTTAGACCCGCATCGAGATCCGAATTTTGCATACAAAAACCCTCAGCTTCATATGGATTGGATTTTATCGGAACCGCATCGATTAGTTAATCTGTAGCCACACGCGGGTAAACACGGGCCTGAACGGCCAATTTTCGTCTTGGAAGCGTCACGGTTCATCTGATATAGTTTTTTGCATGCAAAATTCAATTGGAGGAGTCTGATGCTGAAGCTAGATTTTCATCCCGCTGGCCGTCATTTCCTGCAGATTCCGGGGCCGAGTCCGGTGCCCGATCGCATTCTCCGCGCGATGAGCTATCCGACCATCGACCATCGCGGACCCGAATTCGGCGAGCTGGGTCTCAAGGTGCTCGACGGTATCAAGAAGATCTTCAAGACGCAGCAGCCGGTCGTCATCTATCCGGCGTCCGGCACGGGCGCGTGGGAAGCCGCATTGTCGAATACGCTGAGCCCCGGCGATCACGTGCTGATGTTCGAGACCGGCCATTTCGCGACGTTGTGGAAAAAAATGGCCGAGAAGCTCGGCCTGATGCCCGAATTCCTGGGGCTGCCAGGCATCGAAGGCTGGCGGCGCGGCGTGCAACCGCAGATGATCGAAGAGCGCCTGCGCGCCGACACGCAGCATGCGATCAAGGCGGTCTGCGTCGTGCACAACGAAACCTCGACCGGCGTCACGTCCGACATCGCCGCCGTGCGTCGCGCGATCGACGCCGCGGGTCATCCGGCGCTGCTGCTCGTCGACACGATCTCCGGTCTCGCGTGCGCTGATTATCGTCATGACGAATGGGGTGTCGACGTGACGGTGTCGGGCTCGCAAAAGGGCTTGATGCTGCCGCCGGGCATCAGCTTCAACGCGATCTCGCCGAAGGCGATGGCCGCCAACCAGCACGCGAAGCTGCCGCGCAGCTTCTGGGACTGGGCGGAAATCGTCGACATGAACAAATCCGGTTACTGGCCGTACACGCCGAACACGAACCTGCTGTACGGGCTGCATGAAGCGATCGAAATGATTCTCGGCGAAGGGCTCGACAACGTATTCGCACGTCACGAGCGGCTTGCCGAAGCGACGCGCCGCGCGGTGCGCGCGTGGGGGCTCGAAATCCAGTGCGCCGATCCCGCCGTCTATAGCCCGGTGCTGACGGGCGTGATGACGCCCGACGGTGTCGATGCCGATGAGGTGCGCAAGCTGATCTACGAACGCTTCGACATGTCGCTCGGCACGGGCCTCGGCAAGATGAAAGGCCGCATGTTCCGCATCGGCCATCTTGGCGATTGCAACGATCTGATGCTGCTCGCGACATTGGCTGGCTGCGAAATGGGTCTGCGGCTTGCTGGCGTGCCGCTCAAGGAAAGCGGCATGCCGGCCGCGATGGAGTGGCTGAGCCAGGCACCGAAGACGCCGGGGTTGAAGGCCGCGGCTTGATTGTCGGGCGCAGGGAGCGCTTCCCTCATCGAGCCGCGCGCAGAACGCGGCCAGAACAACATGCAATGCGTCCATAGCGGCTCTCGCGGCCGACGGGCGACGGACGCAGCGCGCCACTTCGGGCGCGCCGTCGACACATGCCATGGAGAGAGACGATGAAGCGGTTTCGTTTGACCAGTGCGACCAGTATCGTTCTAGTGATGCTCTGCATCATGTACTTCATCACGTACCTCGATCGCGTAAACGTCAGCACCGCGGCGGCGGGTTTCGGCAAGGAATTCAATCTCACGCATACGCAGGTCGGCCTCGTGTTCTCGGCCTTCGCGTATCCGTATCTGGTGTTTCAGGTGATCGGCGGCTGGGTAAGCGATCGCTTCGGCGCGCGACGCACGCTGCTGTTCTGTGGCGCCATCTGGGGTCTCGCGACGGTATTCACGGGCTTCGCGGGCGGGCTCGCTTCGTTGCTCGCCGCGCGGCTCGTGCTCGGTTTCGGTGAAGGCGCGACGTTCCCGGCTGCAACGTCGGCGATGTCGCGCTGGGTCGCGAAGGAAAAGCGCGGCTTCGCGCAGGGCATCACGCACGCGGCGTCGCGAGTCGGCAATGCGGTCGCGCCGGCGCTTATCGTGATCGTGATGACCAACTGGGGCTGGCGCGAATCGTTCTTTATCTGCGGCGGGCTAAGTCTGGTGTGGGTCGTCATGTGGGCGCTCACGTTCACCGAGCATCCGAAGGATCATCCGCGCATCACGGCCGAGGAACTCGCGGTGCTGCCCACGCCGAAGCCGAAGGTCTCCGGCCTGCCGTGGGGCAAGCTGTTTCGCCGTATGACGCCGGTCACGATCGTCTACTTCTGCTACGGCTGGACGCTGTGGCTGTTCCTGAGCTGGATTCCGCTGTACTTCCTGCATAACCACCATCTGGAATTGAAGAAGTCGGCGATCTTCGCGTCGGTCGTGTTCTTCGCGGGCGTGATTGGCGACACGCTCGGCGGCATCGTCACCGATGCGATCTTCACGCGCACCGGCAGCCTCAAACGCGCGCGCAGCTGGATGGTGTCGGTGTGCATGCTGTTCTGCCTGCTGTCGCTGATTCCTCTGATGTTCACGCATGACCTGACGCTGTCGATCGCCTGTCTCGCGTCGGGCTTCTTCTTCGCCGAGATGACGATCGGCCCGATGTGGGCGATCCCGATGGATATCGCGCCGGAATTCGCCGGCACCGCGAGCGGCATGATGAACACGGGCTCGGCGCTCGCCGCGATCATCTCGCCGGTGATGGGCGGCTTTCTGATCGACCACTTTGGCAACTGGGATCTGCCGTTCGTGGGCAGCATGTTGCTGATGGGCATCGGCGTCGTGCTCGCGTTCCGCATGCAGCCGGAGAGCCGCTTCGAAGTTGGCGCGTCGGAGAAGGCGCACGTTTCCACCCGGATGGGCGTGTAACACATGACTTCATCATTTAGCCAGCTGCTTGCCGATGCGCGTCGCAATCGCACGGTGCTCGATACGTTGCCGCCGGAGCTGCTTCCTTCCGATGCCGACGCGGCCTACGCAATCCAGCACGAAATCTTGAGCGCGTGCGGCGCGCGAATCGGCGGCTGGAAGATCGGCGCGAAATCGGCGAGCGGACCGATTCAAGGCGCGCCATTGCCCGACACCGATCTGCACGCCGACGGCGCGCGTCTATCGCGCGAAGGCTTCGCGCCGCTCGGTCTCGAACTCGAAGTCGCGTTCCGTTTCGGCCAGCGTTTCGAGCCGTCCACTAAACCGTACCGCGAGGACGAAGTGCTCGGTAGCATCGGCTCGATCGGCGCGACCATCGAGATCGTCGCGAGCCGCCATGCCGCGTGGCCCGCCATCGACAAACTCGCGCAGCTTGCGGACCTGCAGAATCATGGCGCGCTGATCGTCGGTGAATTCACACGGTATCGCGAGGATTTTCCGTTCGTCGCGCCGTCGCTGCGCTTCGCGTTCAACGGAGGCAATGTCGTCGAAACGACGCCCGCGAATCCTGCCGGCGATCCGCGGCGGCTGTTGACGTGGCTCGTCAATCACGCGAGTTCGCGCGGCATTGCGGTGACGCCGGAGATGGTGATCACCGCCGGTTCGTACACCGGTATGTTCTTTCCGCGCGAGGCGGGCACCGTGAGCGGACATATCGAAGGACTCGCGCCGGTGCATCTGACGCTGTACTAGGTAATTCGAGCCGTGCGGTTCAGGCGCGCTCCTCACAGGCCGACGAAATGACGAATCCCACTGCGGGCTTGCTCGTCAAGCCGATCCATCTGGTCCCCTCCGCCGCGCGCGCAACGAGTCCGCTCGCGCAGCATCTGCGCAAAGCGCTGCGCGGCGACGTGCTGTTCGATCTCGCCAGCCGCGGCCGCTACGCGACCGATGCGTCGATCTATCAGATCACGCCGGTCGGCGTCGTGGTGCCGCGCGATCAGGACGACCTGCGCATCGCGCTCGAGATCGCGCGCAGCGAGAAAGTACCGCTGCTCGCGCGCGGCGCGGGCACGAGCCAGTGCGGGCAGACGGTCGGCGAAGCGCTGGTGGTCGATACGAGCAAGTGGCTCAACAACATCGTCGCGTTCGATGCCGACGCGCGCACCGTGACGGTCGAACCCGGCGTCGTGCTCGATCATCTCAACGCGTGGCTGAAACCGCATGGACTGTGGTTTCCGGTGGATGTATCGACGGCTGCCCAGTGCACGATCGGCGGCATGGCCGGCAACAACTCATGCGGCTCGCGCTCGATAGAATACGGCAACATGGTGCACAACGTCGACGCCATCGACGCGATTCTCGCCGACGGCAGCGAAGCGCGCTTCGCGTCGCTGCGCGAGCCGCCGCAAGGCGAGCGCTTGCAGCAGATCGTCGCGGGCGTCACGCGGATCGCGCAGCGCGAGCGTGACGAAATCGTCGCACGCGTGCCGAAGGTGCTGCGCCGCGTCGCGGGCTACAACATCGACCTGTTCGACTGCCAGAATCCGCGCGCCTATACCGATGACGGCAGCGCGAACCTCGCGCATCTGCTGGTCGGCTCGGAAGGCACGCTCGCATTCAGCCGGCAGATCACGCTGAAGCTCGCGCCGCTGCCCGCGCACAGGGCGCTTGGCGTGGTCAACTTTCCGACCTTCCGGCAGTCGATGGCGCTCACGCAGCACATCGTCAAGCTGAAGCCGGTCGCTGTCGAACTCGTCGATCGCACGATGATCGATCTCGCGTTGACCAATCCCGCGTTTCGTCCGGTGATCGAGAAGGCGCTGGTCGGCGAGCCGCAGGCGATTCTGCTCGTCGAGTTCGCGGGCGAGGATCGCGACGCGCAGCTCGCGTCGCTGAAGCAGCTCACGGAGTTGATGGGCGAGTTGGGCCTGCCCGATGCGGTCGTCGAGATGCCGGACGCAAATGCGCAAAAAGCGCTGTGGGAAGTGCGCAAGGCCGGTCTCAACATCATGATGAGCATGAAGGGCGACGGCAAACCGGTGTCCTTCATCGAAGATTGCGCGGTGCCGCTCGAACATCTGGCCGACTACACGAGCCGGCTGACCGACGTGTTTCATCGCCACGGCACCGAAGGCACGTGGTACGCGCATGCAAGCGTCGGTACGCTGCACGTGCGGCCGATTCTCGACATGCGCCGCGACGGGGCGACGAAAATGCGCGCGATCGCCGAGGAAGCGGCCGCGCTCGTGCGCGAGTACAAGGGCGCGTATTCCGGCGAGCATGGCGACGGGCTATGCCGTGGCGAATGGGTTGCGTGGCAATACGGGCCGCGGCTCAACGAGGCGTTCAGCGAGATCAAGGCGTTGTTCGATCCGGACAACCGCTTCAATCCCGACAAGATCGTGCGTCCGCCGAAGATGGACGACGCGCGCAATTTCCGCTTTGCGCCGGGCTATCGCGAACAGCGCATCGAAACGGTGCTCGACTGGTCGACGTGGAACGTGAAGCGCGATCCGCTGACGGGCGCAGAAAGCGCGCCGGGCAGCGGCGACGATCTGAGCGGCGGCCTCGCGAAAGCGGTCGAGATGTGCAACAACAACGGCCACTGTCGCAAGTTCGACGCGGGCACGATGTGCCCGAGCTATCGCGTGACGAAGGACGAGCAACATTTGACGCGCGGGCGGGCCAACACGTTGCGGCTCGCGATTTCGGGGCAGCTCGGCGAAAGCGGGCTCGCGAGCGATGACGTGAAGGAGACGCTCGACCTGTGCGTATCGTGCAAGGGCTGCAAGCGCGATTGCCCGACCGGCGTCGATATGGCGAAGTTCAAGATCGAGGCGCGGGCGGCGCGTGTCAAGACGCATGGGGTGCGGCTGCGCGACAGGCTCGTCGCGTTCATGCCGCGCTATGCGGGCGCGGCGAGCCGCATGCCGAGGCTGCTGGCGCTCGCGGACAACGTGCCGGTGCTGTCGGCGTGGTTCAAGCGCTCGGTCGGATTCGCGACCGAGCGGAGTTTGCCGCGGTTCAAGAAGGCGTTTCTGGCCGATGCGGTGTCCGTGAAGCCTGCACGCAACGCCGCCCAGGCGTCCGCGCTGAAAGAAGTCCTGCTGTTCGTCGATACCTTCAACAACCACCTCGAGCCCGACAACGCGCGCGCCGCGCAACAGGTGCTCGAAGCGGCGGGCTACACGGTCCACTTCAATGCACGCCCGGGAGAGCGTCCCGTGTGTTGCGGCCGCACGTTTCTCGCGGCGGGTCTCGTCGACGAAGCGAAAGAGGAAGCGCGGCGCATGCTCGAGCTGTTCAGGCCGTTCGTCGAACGTGGCGTGCCGGTGGTGGGGTTGGAGCCATCGTGTCTGCTGTCGTTGCGCGATGAATTTCTGCAGTACGGTTTCGGCGAAGAGGCGCAGCGCCTCGCGCAGCACGCGTTTCTGTTCGAGGAATTCCTCGTGCGCGAAGAAAAGGCCGGACGATTGCAGCTCGAATTGAAGCCGCTGCCGATGCAGCAGGCACTCGTGCACGGCCACTGCCATCAGAAGGCGTTTGACGCATTCACGCCGGTGCAGACCGTGCTGAAGTGGATTCCCGAGTTGAAGGTATCGACGGTCGAATCGTCGTGCTGCGGGATGGCCGGCAGCTTCGGCTATGAAGCGGAGCACTACGCGAGCTCGCAGGCGATGGCCGAGCTGGCGCTGCTACCCGCGGTGCGCAAGCTGGACGCGGCCACGGTGATGGTCGCCGACGGCACTAGCTGCCGGCATCAGATTCACGACGGCGCGGGCGTCGACGCGATCCACGTCGCGCGTGTGCTGGCGATGGCGCTGCGATGACACGGAGCTAACCGCAAAGCGAAACTCGAACGCGAATCTCAAACACCGATAGCCTGCCGGAACCCACTCGGCGTCACCCCTACAGCCTCGCGAAACCGGTGACTAAAGTGACTCGCGTTCGCATAGCCACACTGCCCGGCGATCTGCGCGAGCGGCAACGTCGTCGTGCGCAGCAGCGTGCGCGCGCGATCGAGCCGCTGCCGCGCGACCCAGGCGGCGGGCGGCAACCCGAACGACTCGCGAAACATCCGCGCAAGATGAAACTCCGACAGCGCCGCGACACCCGACAACTCCCCGAGCGTCAACGGCTGCGCAAGATGACTGTCGATATAGTCGCGCAGGCGGCGCCGCGTCGCGGCCGACAGCCCGCCTTTCAGCGCCACGTTCGCGCGCCGTACGCCTTGGCCGCGCAATAGCAGGCTCAGCACTTCGTGCGCGGTCTCGTTGGTGCGCAGCAGACCGTCGGGACTTTCCCACTCCTCGTTGACGAGCGACTGACACAGACTCGCAATGCGCGGGTCCTCGAAATAGGTGCGATCGGCGAGCGTCAGTTCGCGCGGTTCGCGGTCGAGCTCCTGCACCGCGCGTCGCGTGAAGTGCTCGGGCAGGAAGTACAGATGCATGAAGTGCATGTGGCCGCGCACCCACCAGCGCGATTCGTGATCGCCGGGCAGTGCGCACAGCCGCGACGGCGCGCCGTAGTGGCCCGGCATTTTCTGGCGCTCGGTGCGATAGCCGCCGTCCAGATAGCACGACAGCGTGTGATGGCCGGGCCGTTCGTAGACGGTCTCGTCCTCCTTCGTGTCGCGAGTCCATAGCGCGATCGCGAGTCCGTCGCCGAGCCACGCGAAGCGGTCCAGATGCGCGTTCGCACTGGCGAGCGTGTGACAGACCGACTGCAGGCCAAAAGGCATGCCGGCGGTGGATATCACGGGGACGGACGGGGTGGGGTTCACGGGGCGCGCGGAGGTTTTCGGTGTAGGGTGCTGGTTGAGCGGCCAGTATACGGCGGGGTCCCGTCTGCCTGCGCATCGGCGTGAAAAAGTGCGCAATTTTGGACAATTGCGGTCGGCGGCGCGGTTGCATAGTCGGGCTTTCTTCCATGCTGCACGTCATCGCAGTCCGTCATTGCAGTCTGAGGCCCGACCATGAATCTCCTCCTTTATGCCATCACCGTGCTGATCTGGGGCACCACGTGGATCGCAATCAAATGGCAACTCGGCGCGGTGCCGCCACCGGTATCGATTGCGTGGCGTTTCTGGATCGCCGCGCTGCTGATGTTCGCACTGGCGCGCATCATGCGCCGCCCGATCTGGCCGCCGCGCGACGCCTGGCGCTACCTCGCCGCGCAGGGTCTCGCGCTGTTCTGCCTGAATTTCCTGTGCTTCTACTACGCAGAACAGCTCGTGCCGAGCGGGCTCGTCGCGGTGGTGTTCTCGACCGCGCCGCTGCTGAACTCGATCAACGGGCGGCTGTTCATGGGCCGGCCTCTGCAGCCGAGCGCGATTGCGGGTGCGTTGCTCGGGCTCGTCGGCATTGTCTGCCTGTTCGTGCAGCAGATGGCCGGGCATCTCGGCGACCACACCGCATGGCTCGGGCTCGGCGTCGCGTTTCTCGGCACGCTGTGCTTCTCGGCCGGCAACCTGCTGTCGAGTCGCATGCAGTCAATGGGCCTGCATCCGTTCGCGACCAACAGCTGGGCCATGCTGATCGGCGCTGCCGTCCTGACGCTCGGTAGTCTGTTCGCCGGCTATTCGTTCGCGGTGGAACCGTCGGCGCGCTATCTCGGTGCGCTCGCGTATCTCGTGGTGTTCGGCTCGGTGATCGGCTTTACGGCGTACTTGATGCTCGTCGGCCGTATGGGCCCGGAGCGGGCCGCCTATTGCACGGTATTGTTTCCGATCGTCGCGCTCGCGGCATCGACGCTGTTCGAGGGCTATCGGTGGTCAGCGCTCGCGGTGGTCGGTCTAATGCTCGTGGTGGTCGGCAATCTGGTGGCGTTCGATCTGACGCGGCGGATTTTCGAGCGTCGCCGGGCGGCGCGGACATGATGAGCGTCTCGCTCAAGGTGAGGATTTACAGAAGCAGAAAAAGCGACTTAATCTCTGATCGGTGAGTGTTTACGGGAACCGGTATTTACCGGATTCGTGGAGGAAAGACTTTGTCGGAAACATGATTCCATGCAAATGGAATGAATTCGATGAATCGGCATTCAACAAACATTTTTCAACAATAAATTTACTATTTTTATGTGAGAGGATAAAAGGCACAAATCTGATGTGCGCGTCTCGCGCCTAGCAAGGACCGACTGCCGTGAAGCCTTTCTCCCGCCTTGGCTTGGCCGTGGTGTTAATCCACAGCCTGATCTCGCCGAATGTTTCCGCGCAATCCCAATTGAATTACACGACCTCATGGATCGGTAATAGTTTCGGATTCGGCGACGGCAAATGGATGCAGCAGGATATTCAGGCCATTAGCGTCGGCGCCAATGGCACCGTTTATACGAATGCGCCGTGGGACGAAAGCGGCAGTGAAATCGCCGCCTATCAGGGGGGCGACAAGCTCGCGGTGGCCGGTTCGACGCATGGCTGGGGTGCGGCCGGCGGCGACGCGGTGGCCGTCAACCAGACGTACCTGTATGCGGCGATGTCGATCGGCAACGAGAACAATGCGCTGGTCGGCGCCGACTATCCGCCGGCCAATCAGACCTGGTACGGCATCACGCGACGCACGCTTGCGAATCTCGCGACCGGCGCGCCGTTTTCCAGCGGCATCGGCAATAGCGCGAACGCGACGAAGAACAGTTTCGTCGCGGTGGAAACGGTGAAGACCGGCACCGACGCGAGCATTCGCGGCCTCGCCGCAACCGACAGCGAGCTCTACGTGGCCGACACGTACGGCAACCGGATCGCCGTGTACGACGCGCAGTCCATGCAGCCGCTGCGTTCGTGGAGCGTCGCGTCGCCGGCCCGCATCGCGATCGACACCGACTCGACGCTGTGGATCATCAGCGGCTTCGGCACGGGCAATCTGAGCATCCTGCACTACCGCGCCGACGGCACCGCGCTCGCCGGGCCATTGACGTTGCCCGCCGGCACCGTGCCGAGCGACCTCACAGTGACGCCATCCGGCCAACTGCTGGTCGCCGACAACGGCGTTTCGCAGCAGATCCTCGTGTTCAACAAGGGCGCGGGCGGCGAGATGCAGGCGGGCACGTCGATCGGCACGCGCAACGGCATTTTCCACCCGGTGCGCGGCGTGCCCGGCGATACGCGTTTCAACGGCATCACCGGCATCGGCGTCGACGCGGCCGGCACTCTGTACGTCGCGCAAAACGGCGAGGGACCGCGCGCGCTCGGCTCGGCATCCGTAGGGCAGGGCGCAGTGCTGGAGAGCTACGTGTACGGCACGCGCGTGCTCAACTGGCGGCTCTACGGTCTGAGCTTCGTCGATAGCGGCGCGTTCGACCCGGCCACGCCCGCTTCCATCTACACGGGCTCGAAGCGCTTCACGCTCGATTACAGGCAGCCGGTCGGCCTCGAATGGTCGTATGCGGCGTTCACGCTCGATCGCTTCGATTACCCCGACGATCCCGCCTTTCACGAGCCGCGCGGCGTGCGTGGCGAACCGATGGTGCGCAGATTCGATGGCCAGCGCTTTCTCTATACGCTCGATCCGGGCGCGCACTATCTGAACGTCTATCGCTTCGATGCCGCGCATGGCGAGATCGCGATACCGTCGGGGATGCTCGCGCAGAATCCGCTGCCCGGCGCATGGCCCGCCGCGCAACCGACCTTCGGCGAATGGCTGTGGCGCGACAGCAATGGCAATGGGGCCGTCGACGCGAGCGAGATCAGCGGCAATCCGTCGACCGGCAGCACGGTCGGCGACGGCTTCTGGTGGGTCGACGAACCCGGCAACGTGTGGCTTGCCACACCATTGAGCGGCGTGCGCGAGATGCCGCTGCAAGGTCTCGACTCCGCCGGCAATCCGATCTACACGTACGCGAGTGCGAAGATGTTCGCGATGCCCGCGCCATTCACGCGGCTCGCGCGGCTCGTCTATGTCGCAGCGACCGACACGATGTATCTGTCCGGTTTCACGAGCGCGATTCCGTGGGACTCGACGCACTGGAAGGAAGCGGGCCCGGTGCTTGCGCGCTATGACAACTGGAGCAGCGGCACACCGACCCTGGTGTACACGGTCTCGCTGCCGTGGAACACGCAAAGCGATCCGCAGACCACCACGGTCGGCGTCGCGGTGGCGGGCAACTATATCTTCGTTGCCGAGCTGTACACCGATCGCATCGACGTCTACGACGCGCGCAATGGCACGGCGGTGGGTTACATGACGCCGGGCGCGAGCGTCGGCGGCACGAGCGGCTGGGTCGACGTGTATCTCGGCATCAGCGCGGTGCAGCGCGATAACGGCGAGTATGTGGTGCTGGTCGAAGACGACGCGCGCGCGAAGCTGCTGATGTATCGCTGGACGCCTTGACGTGGATCGCTGTCGCGCCGAACACGAATAGACGGCGGCGCACGATCGGTATATAACAACTTTACCAATGCACTCAATGGAGCGATGTTCGATCATGACGCAAGACGTTTCCCCCAAGCCGCCCTCCGACGATCGTCCCGAGATCGAGCAGCTCGACGCGGCGCTCAGTCACGTCGATCAGCAGGTGTCGTCAGGCGGCATTGCGTCGGGCGCCGCGAAAGGCATTGTGTACAGTCTGATCGAAACGCTCGGCGCGCTGGTCGGCGATCCCGATCTGCCGGAGCACGCGCGTTCGGGTTACGAAGGACTGCTGGAGGCCGCGCGCGAGTTGCGCGCGAAGTTGGACCGCTGAATGGACCGCTGAATGGACCGCTGAACGCGCGGGTCCGCTCCGGCGCAGCCATCGTGCCGTCTGTTATACAAAAGCGCACTGTGTAACTCACCGTGCGCTTTTTTTCATGCTCTTTGAGGCTCACGCCCCGAGCGCCACCTCTTCACCGCTCGTCTGCGCCAGCAACTGGTGAATCTGCGCGACCACGGCCGCGCCTTCGCCGACCGCCGCGGCCACGCGTTTCGTCGACCCGGCACGCGCATCGCCGATCGCATAGACGCCTTCGACCGTGGTCCCGAGATCGCACGCGGTGGCCGAGCCATCCGCGCTGATGCCAGTCAGCACGAAGCCTTTCGCGTCGAGCTGCACGCCGCAGGTACGCAGCCATTCAGTGTTCGGGTCCGCGCCGGTGAACAGAAATAGATGCCGGGTGTCGAAGTGATCGACGCCGCCGGGCAGCGGCCGCTTCAGCGCGACCGACACGAGCCCGTCCTCATCGCCTTCGAGCCGGCCGACTTCCGAATTCGGATGCACGAACACGTTCGGCAGCGAGCGGATGCGGTCGATCAGATAGCGCGACATCGTCGCCTCGAAACCGCTGCGGCGGATCAGTACGTGAACCTTGGCCGCGTGCGTCGCCAGATAGACGATCGCCTGGCCGGCCGAATTGCCGCCGCCAACCAGCACGACCTCCTGGCGCTTGCACAGCTTCGCCTCGACCGGCGACGCCCAGTAGTAGACGCCACGTCCGTCGAAGCGCTCGAGCCCGTCGAGCGCCGGGCGCCGGTACACGGCGCCGCTCGCGATCACGATCGCCTGCGCGCTGATGTGGCCGCCGCATTTCAGCTCGAGCCGATACGGCGACTGCCCGCAATGCAGCGCTTTCACGTTGACTGGGATCGCAACGTGCGCGCCGAACTTCTGCGCCTGCACGAACGCGCGGCCGGCGAGCGCCTGGCCCGAGATGCCGGTCGGAAAGCCGAGGTAGTTTTCGATGCGCGAGCTCGCGCCCGCCTGGCCGCCCGGCGCGCGGCTGTCGAGCACGATCACCGAAAGTCCTTCGGAGGCCGCGTACACCGCGGCGGCAAGTCCCGCCGGCCCCGCGCCGACGATCGCGACGTCGTACACGTACGTGTCGTCGAGATCGGGCAGCATACCTAAGCGAGTGGCAAGCTCCGGCATGCTCGGATGACGCAGCACCGAGCCGTCCGGGCAGATCACGAGCGGCAGGTCCTCGCGCTGCGCGGCGAACTGCTCGATCAGACGCAGCGCGTCTTCGTCGCGTTCGTCGATCACGGAATGCGGATGGCCGTTGCGCGACAGGAAGCCTTGCAGCGTCACGAGCCGTGCGTCGCTGCTATTGCCGATCAGGATTGGCCCGCCCGCGCCCTTTTCGATCAGCGCCACGCGCCGCAGAATCAGCGCGCGCATGATGCGCTCGCCGAGTTCCGCTTCGGCGACGATCAGCGCGCGCAGGCGCTCGGGCGAAATCAGCAGCGCTTCGACGGGGCCGATCGCGAGGCCGTTCACCAGCGAAGGCTTGCCCGACAACTGCCCGACCTCGGCCAGGAAATGCCCGGCGCCGCGCTCGCTGATCACGTGCTCGCGGCCGATGCCGTCACGCTGATAGACCTTCACGCGCCCTTCGAGCAGCACGAACATGCCGGGGCCGGTGTGACCGGTCTCGAACAGCAGCTCGCCGGACTTCCAGTGACCGATCTCGCCGAAGCGGCGCAGCCGGTCGATCTCGGCGCAACTGAGCTCCGGAAACATCTGGTGCATGCGCGTCGATAGCGACGAAAACGGCGCGTCGGCGACGACCCCCTGCTGTCCTTCCACCTCTTGAGTCGAAACGTCCTGAGTCGAAAGCATCGAACCGCTCCTTCGATATTCATTGCACGATTGAACGCGAGGCAACGCGATGCGCGCTCGCGCGCCGGGACGAGCCGTGCCGCGCGCGTCAGGCGGACGCTGCCGCCGCTAATTCCAGCTAGACGGCTTTGGGCGCGATGTCGTCGACCGCGACTTCCGGCGGCGGCATCGCGGGCAGCGAGTCGACCGGCTTGCCCGAATCGCGCCAGGCTTCCATGCCGCCGCGCAGCGGCAGCACGTCGGAGAAGCCGGCTTCGTTGAGCTGCTTGGCCATCCATGCCGCGGAAATCTCGTTCGGGCAGGAGCAGTAGATCACGAGCTTCTGATCGTGCGCGTAGGTGGCGACGATGTCGTCGAGTTGCCGTTCATCGGCGAATTGCGCGCCGGGGATCACGAACGGATCGAGCTTGCGCTTCTCCTCCGAACGGATGTCGAACACGACCGGCGCCCGATCAGCCGCGAACAGCTTCGCGAGTTCGTCGACCTCGATGCGCGCGGACGCGAGCTTCGCGATCAACTGACGGCGCCGGATCCACCGGTACGCCGCGTACAGCACCAGCAACGCGACGACGACGAGCGCCGCGGTGCGCCCGAGCCGCCCGGCGATCGCGAACAGCATGTCGATCTGCCGCGCGAACAGCGCGCCGATGATTAGCCCGGTGCCGGACCACAGCGCGGCGCCGACGCCGTCATAGGTGAGGAAGGTGCGGTAGCGCGTGCCCATCGCACCGGCCATCGGGATCGACACGATCGACAGCCCCGGCACGAACTTCGCGACCGCGAGCACGCGCACGCCCCAGCGACCGAAGAAGCGCTCGGTCTTTTTCACGCAGGTGTCACGCGACAGCGACAGCCGGCAGATCGTCTTCAGCGTATTGCCGCCGTAGATGCGGCCCGCAACGTACCACGCGCTGTCGCCGATCAGCGTCGCGAAGATCGACAGCACGAGGACCGGCAGCAGTTGCGTGCCGACCGAGCCGGGGTGCATCGCGGCCATCGCGCCGAACAGCACGAGCGACGGCATGGCCGGCACCGGCAGCCCGAGCGCGGCGGCCAGCACGTTGAGGAAGACGAGCGCCGGTCCATATTGCGCGACGAGGTCATGTAGCATCGGTTTAACATCCGCGGCCCTTGCGGGCGCAGCGTGGTAAGGAATGCACAGGGGAATTCAACGATTATGGACGTATTTTCGAGACGTGCAACCGGCCCGTCATCTGGCTGCGATCGGGCCGGCATGCGTGGCCGCATGTCCCGAAGCACAAGCGTGGCAACCGCTTGTGACAAGTTGCTGAAGGCTGGGAAAGCGTGCTCGACGAGACGCGCGAAAGCGCTTGCAAAAAACCGTAGGAACGCGGGATTGATGGCGTGAGCGGAACAAACGGAAGCACGGCGACGCGCGCAGGCGCGCCCAATGCCAATAATCCCGCGCTGACGCGTCGAAGTGCGACGCAACCGGCGCGAGAGGCTGACGAGTCACGCGACGGTCACCCCCGCCGCGCGCCTGCTTCACTGACGATGATTGTGCTGCTCGCCCGGCAACTCGGCGCCATGCGCGCGGATCGCGGCGATCAGCTCCGCGGGCGTGATTTCGTAGCGCACTTCGCGATGTATGCCCGGCTTGCGCTCATCGACCTCGATCAGCAGGATGCCTTTGCCGTCTTCGGTCGATTCGAGGCGCAGCGAGCGAAGTTCGCGCGCCGTTGCGTCGTCGTATTCGGTGAGCAGGGCCATTGACCCGGAGGACCCGGTGATGCGCATCGAAGTTGTCCTTGTTGCGTTGGTGATGGAACCATTGTACGGGGCGGACGGCGTGCCGTCTGCCGCGTCCTCGTGCCGTGTTGCGTCTGCCTCTGTCTCGCCGGGGTTTTAGTCGAGTATGACGCTGCCGCTAGCGGATTCGCGGTTGCGGAGCGAGCAACCAGTTTAACGCGACTCCTCGTCGCGACGGATGCATTTTTCATGCCCCACCGTGGCGCGACGTGCGTTCGGATTTTGTCATGCGGGTGACGCGGGGGCGGGCTAGGAAGCGTTGGGCGCGCGCAAAAAAATAGCCCGTCCGGACAGGGACGGGCCGTTAAACGCCGTTGTTACTCGGGTCAGCCTGCCCTTGCAACATTGGGCGCTGACGACTCCATCCTGGTGCTTCGTTGGCGGGCTGTCGAGGTGGGGGTAATGCGGATCTATCAGATCAAAGTACTGTTTTCCGGTTCGGCGTTCACACGAGGCCGGTCGCGTAATACACCGCGATCACGAAGAACACCGCGAGCGTCTTGATCACGGTGACCGCGAAGATGTCGCGATACGACTGCCGGTGCGTGAGACCCGTCACGGCGAGCAGCGTGATCACCGCGCCGTTGTGCGGTAGCGTATCCATGCCGCCGCTCGCCATCGCGACCACGCGATGCAGTACTTCGAGCGGAATATGCGCGGCTTCCGCACCCTTGATGAACGTATCCGACATCGCGGCGAGCGCAATGCTCATACCGCCCGATGCCGAGCCCGTGATGCCCGCCAGCGTGCTCACCGACACCGCGGCGTTGACGAGCGGATTCGGGATGCTTTTCAGCGCATTGCTGACGACGAGAAAGCCCGGCAGCGCCGCGATCACACCGCCGAAGCCATATTCCGACGCGGTGTTGAGCGACGCCAGCAGCGCGCCCGCCACTGCCGCCTTGGTGCCCACCGCGAAGCGCTGGCTGACGCGACTGAACGCCGTCACGACGACCATCACGATGCCGAGCAGCAGCGCGCCCAGCACGGCCCAAATCCCCACGAGAGCCTTGACGCTCGTTTCGACCGGTGCATGCAGCCCCGGCAGGATGTCCGGGGTGACTGTGAAGGACGGGCCGTACCAGGTCGGAATCCAGCGCGTCAGCAGGAAGTTCGCGACGCCGACCATGACGAGCGGCGCCACCGCCAGCAGCGGATGCGGCAGCTGCTTCGACTCGACGCGCTCCGGCTCGTTGACGAGGTCGGTGCCGTAACCCTCGCCGGTCGCCATCGCGGCGCGGCGGCGCCATTCCAGATACGACAGACCGACCACGATGATGAACAGCGAGCCGAGCACGCCGAGCGTCGGCGCGGCCCACGAGGTGGTCTTGAAGAACGTCGTCGGGATGATGTTCTGGATCTGCGGCGTGCCGGGCAGCGAGTCCATCGTGAACGAGAACGCGCCGAGCGCGATCGCGCCGGGCATCAGCCGCTTCGGAATGTTGCTCTGGCGATACAGTTCGGCCGCGAACGGATAGACCGCGAACACGACGACGAACAGCGACACGCCGCCGTAGGTGAGCAGCGCGCACACCGCGACGATCACCGCGTTCGCGCGCGAGCGGCCGATATAGCGGATCGCGGCCGCGACGATGGACTCCGAGAAGCCCGACAGCTCGATCACCTTGCCGAATACGGCGCCGAGCAGAAACACCGGGAAGTACAGCTTTACGAAGCCGACCATCTTGTCCATGAAGATGCTCGTGAAGACCGGCGCGACGGCGGCGGGCTCGGTGAGCAGGACGGCGGCGAGCGCCGCGATGGGCGCGAACAGGATCACGCTGTAGCCGCGATACGCAGCAAACATCAGAAACGCCAGCGCGGCGATAACGATGAGAAAGGTCATTGAGTCTCCATAGCCTGTTTGTTCTACATGTTTGCCGTCCTGATCAAGCGACGGCGCGGCGCGGTCGGAATGCAGGTTCCATGCCATGCCTGCCGTTTTGCTGCCGGCGCGCCGTGGCGCATGGCGCGCCCGCGCAGGGGCGGGCCGAGGCATCGTTGGCGGATTGTACCCAAGCGTCTCCGAAACGGGACTTCTACCCGGTGAAGATCACCTGAAACCAGGGTAAGTCATGATGCATAAGGCCTGTCGTGTGTCTCATTTTGGAGATAAATTCGTCCACAGTTTGAGATCGATGCCATCAAAAACGATAAGCGGAGACAACGACAGCATGATGACCGACTGGACGGGCCTGCCCGCCACCTATGACGACGTGCTTCGTCGGGCGATGGATTCGCTGTTTCGCACGTTCGAAAACTTCAGCGAAGGCACCTTCATCGTCGATGGGCAGGCGCGCGTCGTCTGGATCAACAAGCGGTATGCGGCGCGCTTCGGCTTTGCCGACCCGCAGCAGGCGATCGGCCGCGATTGCGAAGCGGTGATTCCAAACAGTCTGATGCGCGAGGTCGTCAACACCGGCAAGCCGATCCTGCTCGACATCATGGAGACCGATCGCGAGCCGCTCGTCGTCACGCGCCTGCCGCTCAAGGACGATGCCGGCGTGACGATCGGTGCGGTCGGCTTCGCGCTGTTCGACGAGCTGAAAGCGCTGTCGCCCCTCTTTTCGCAGTACTCGCGGTTGCAGCAGGAGCTGATCGCGACGCGCCAGTCGCTTGCGCAGGCGCGCCGCGCGCGCTATACGTTCGGCAGCTTCGTCGGCACGAGCGCGGTGTCGCTCGAAGTGAAGCGCCAGGCGCGGCGCGCGGCGCAACTCGAAGCGCCGGTGCTGCTGCTGGGTGAAACCGGCACCGGCAAGGAGCTGCTCGCGCATGCGATTCACGGCGGCTCGGCGCGCGCGCACAAGCCGCTCGTCAGCGTCAACGTCGCGGCGATTCCCGACACGCTGCTCGAAGTCGAGTTCTTCGGCGCCGCACCCGGCGCGTACACCGGCGCGGATCGCAAGGGGCGGGTCGGGAAGTTCGAGCTCGCCAACGGCGGCACGCTGTTTCTCGACGAGATCGGCGACATGCCGCTGCCGTTGCAGGGCAAGCTGCTGCGCGTGCTGCAGGACAAGGAATTCGAGCCGCTCGGCTCGAATCGGATCGTGCGCGCGGATGTGCGGATCATCGCGGCGACATCGGCCGATTTGCCAGCGCTCGTCGCGGCCGGGCGTTTTCGCGCGGATCTGTTCTACCGGCTCAACGTGCTGACGATCCATGCGCCGGCGCTGCGCGAGCGTCCGTCCGACATCGAGGCGCTTGCCTACGCGATGCTCGAGGATCTGGCCGCGCAGGCAGGCGGCGGCAGCCACTTCGAATTGCACGACGACGCGTTGCGCCTGCTGTGCGCGTACGACTGGCCCGGCAACGTGCGCGAACTGCGCAACACCTTGGAGCGCGCCGTGATGCTGTCCGACAGCGAGCGCATCGACGCGCGTGTGCTCGCGCCGTTCATCGGCTCGGGGCAGGGCGGCGCGGTGGCACCGGCGCGGACCCCGTCTGTCGCGGCCACCAGCGCGGACGTGGCCGCCACCGCCGAACCCACCGCGTGGAGCGACGCGATGGCCGCGTTCGAAAAGCGCTTTCTCTGCGACGCGTTGCGCGCGAACGGCGGCCGCGTCATTGACACTGCGAAACAGATCGGCATGGGCCGCGCGACGCTGTACAAGAAGATCGCCGCGCACGGCATCGACGTTTGACTCGCCGCGCCCGTCCAGCCGCGCCGCGCCAGCTGACGCAGCACGAGAGCAGCGTGGCACAATCGCGAGATCGAAAAACAAGACGCGACCGGGGTCTCCATGAAATGCATTTCCTTCTTCGCGCGCCGCTCGAGCGGCATACTGGCCGTCGCCGCGATCGTCGCGCTTGGCGGTTGCAGCAGCAGTGCGCCGCTGTTCCTGCCGGACGGCCGTGCGACCACGCTCGTGCAATGCCCGGTCGGTTCCGACTCGTGCTCGCAACAGGCGGCCGCCAGTTGCAATGGCGCGTTCGACGTCGTGCGCCAGTCGAGCGAGGGCGGCACGTTGAGCCTGATCTACGCCTGCCGCGCGACCGCGAAGTAAGCACCTGATGCCGTGCCGGCGCAATGCCGGCGCGCGCGGCTGGCCGATCCGTTGGCGGCCTTCGGTTTTTTTCACCCGTTCCCGGTTATTCCCTGCCGATTCCCGATACGCTCGCTGACCACGCTCGTGTCATTCCGGTCACCACATGGCCGTCATAAATTCATGCGCCTAATGTGTGCCCGATAAGCGGTTAGCATGCGAATTGGGATAAGTAAGTCGCATGCGGCATTTTTACAACGTTGAGTCACCGCGCAGCGATTATCCTTTGCGCCCGGGCCACGATTTATCTTTACCTTCGGGGCGTCGAACGAAGTCAGTGCGCCAGGCAACGGAACGTGAAATTTGACAGCAGTATCCTTTTTTAAACCGTTGGGGATTTAACCCCGGCGCGCAGAAATTGCCGGTTTTTTTCCGACATAGGAGAAGTTCAGGAAGGTTTTTCGCTACTGGCGGGCATTACATTGGCCGCGCGGGCCAACGCGGCTTCATGCTTTCGATTTTTTTGCTTCAATACTAATTCAATAAAATCCGGGGAAAGCAATGAATCACCAGCAACTCGAAAAAGACATCGAGCATCTCGAGCACATAATTTCCCATATTTCCGCAGAAGACCGCATTCCTTTGTCTTACTGGCGTAACCGCCTTCAGCACGTTTCCGGCGCGGTTCTCGTGCCGGCGCAGGCAACCCGCGTCAAACGCCTCGATGCCGCGCTTTGCGCGTTGGAAAAACGGCAGAAAGCCTAATGTCGTCATTGTGTCCGCCAATCGGGATCGGCAGTTAGGAAAGCCGTCGTGTGCGCTTTCGCCGGAAAGGTTTTATCTTTCGGTTTGATCGCCCAAAGCGATCAGGGCGCGCGCACGTTTTCTTTTACCGACACAGGGTGAACATGCAGATAGCAGGACTTGCCGCGACCCGGCTCGCGACGCTGACCAACGCGATGCAGGGCTATGTGGAGCGGGGCGAAGTGGCGGGGGTGGTGTCGCTCGTATGGCGGCGCGGCGAAATCGGCTACTTCGAACCGGCGGGCCTACGCGACGAAGCCGCGCAATTGCCGATGGAGCGCGACACGCTGTTTCGCATCGCGTCGATGACGAAGCCGGTGACGAGCGCCGCGATCATGATGCTGATCGAGGAAGACCGCCTCGCGCTCGATGCGCCCATCTCGCGGTGGCTGCCCGAGCTTGCGGCGCCGCGCGTGCTGCGTGACCCGACCGGCCCGCTCGACCAGACCGATCCGGTACGCGCGCCGATTACGGTGCTCGACCTGCTCACGCATCGCGCGGGCTTCGCGTATGACTTCACGGCGTCGGGTCCGCTCGCCGAAGCCTACGCAGCCGCGTTCAACGGCTTCGAGGCGAGCGGCGGCAACAGCGCGTGCCTTGCGCGCATCGCCGCGTTGCCGCTGATGTTCCAGCCCGGCTCGCGCTGGCACTACGGCGTGGCGACCGACGTGCTCGGCGTGCTGATAGAACGCGTGAGCGGCATGACTCTTGGGGAGTTTTTCCGCACGCGCATTTTCGCGCCTCTCGGCATGCGCGACACCGCGTTCTGGGTGCCCGACGCACAGCTTGCGCGCCTCGCCACCGCATATAACATCGATCCCGGCACGCGGCGACGTGTGGTCGAGGATCATGCGGCGGCGAGCCGCTGGGCCAATCCGCAACGCTTTCAGAGCGGCGGCGGCGGGTTGGTCTCGACCGCCGAGGATTATCTGCAATTCGCGCAACTGCTGCTCGGGCGCGGCCGCGTCGGCGACACACGGCTGCTGTCGCATCGCTCGGTCGACCTGATGCGCAGCAATTTCCTGAGCCGCGAGCAGCGCCGCCTGCCTGCCTTCGGTCACGTGATCTGGGCGGGGCAAGGCTTCGGCCTCGGCCTGTCGATCGTCGATGATCCGGCGCAGCAATTGCCGCTCGGCTACCGCTCGCTCGGCTCGTTCGGTTGGCCCGGCGCGTACGGCACGAGCTGGTTCGCCGATCCGGTCGAGAACATGATCGGCCTGATGCTGATCCAGCGCCGCTCGATCGACCCCTTCCCGATGGCTGTCGACTTCGAACGCCGCGTCTACGATGCGATCGACGATTGAGCGCGGCCGCCGCGCCTGCGCTCGGCCGCGCGATTCACTATCCTGTGATTTATTCGTCTGATAGTGTCCGTCGACCATTCATCGCGATTCATCGTAGTGCGTCCAACCGAGGGGGAACACCGGCATGGCCTCTTACAAACAGCTGACTGCGCAACTCGAAAAACTCCACAAGGAAGTCGCAGCCGCGCGCGAAAAAGAAGTCTCGCAAGCTATCGCCGATATCAAGCAGAAGATTGCCGAATACGACCTGACCGCCGAAGAACTCGGTTTGACGAGCGCCTCGCCGAAGCCGCGCCGCAAGTCGTCGACGACGTCGGTCGCCAAGTACCGCAATCCGAAGACCGGCGAAACCTGGAGCGGCCGTGGGCGCTCGCCGGCCTGGCTCGTCGGGAAAAATCGCGAGCGGTTTCTGATCGAAGGTTGAGCTTCGTCGTGGACGCCGATGCGTCCGGGTTCTCTGAAGTGATGCGTGGTTTGCTCCGTATCGCACCGTTGCAAAGGTCCCGAAAACGCTCACCTTTGCGTGACGCCTGACCGTACACAGCGATATTCACCGAACATTCGAACCTCGCGGGATGCTTCGGTGAGCCAGGCTTTGTCGCGCGACGCACCTCCGCGGGTGCGAATCGCCATCGTGCCGCCCCGCCCCGCGCCGTTCGTCGCAAACCCGCGATAGCCTTTGCTGGCGGGCGTTTCCAGGCGTCGAGCCGGAACCTGTTCATAGCGGTGCGAAGCTTTATCGCCGTTTTCCCGCGCATCGTGTTGGTGGCGCCCGGGCCCTGACAGGTGCGTGCATGCGCTTCGCGATCCTCACCTTTGACCGCAAATCGATATTCGCCGCCGCAAGTCCCGAAAACGCTCACCTTTGCCAGAAGCATGCGCGGCGCGCCGACGCTCGCGCCGTCGCCCCGTCCGGCGCCCGGGCCCTTTCCCCCGGCCGTCGCGCCGGACGTGTATCATTCGCACCTTGCGCCGTTTCTGCGCCAGCGATTCCCGCATTGTCGAACGCTGGGTCGTGACCCGTTCGCCACCCGTTTTCGGACGCGGCGCGAGCGCCGGCCGATCCGGGCCCGCGCCCGATTCTCGCAGCTCGACGCCGCCGCGCCACGCGCGGCATACCGGCCGCCCACGGCCGCCGGGAACCGCCTGAACCCCTTTCCGTGACCGCCAGACCCGATGTCAGTCTCCGAACTCAAACGCCGCCGCACGTTCGCGGTCATTTCCCACCCGGACGCGGGTAAAACCACGCTCACCGAAAAACTGCTGCTGTTCTCGGGCGCGATCCAGATCGCCGGCACCGTGAAGGGCCGCAAGAGCAACCGCTACGCGACGTCCGACTGGATGGAAATCGAAAAGCAACGCGGCATTTCGGTCGCGAGCTCGGTGATGCAGTTCGAGTACGGCGATTGCGTGATCAACCTGCTCGACACGCCGGGCCACGAAGACTTCTCCGAGGACACCTACCGTGTGCTGACCGCGGTCGACGCCGCCGTGATGGTGATCGACGGCGCGAACGGCGTCGAAGCGCAGACGCTGAAGCTGCTGGAAGTCTGCCGCAGCCGCAAGACGCCGATCGTCACGTTCATCAACAAGCTCGACCGCGAAGTGCGCGAGCCGCTCGAACTGCTCGACGAGATCGAGCAGCACCTCGGCGTGGCAGCGGTGCCTTTCACATGGCCGATCGGCATGGGCAAGGATTTCCAGGGCGTCTACGACGTCCAGCGCGATCAGGTGCGCGTGTTCCGCGCCGGTCAGGACACGGCCGGCGGCGCGGTCGAAACGCTGCAGGCACTGAGCAACGAGGAAGGCGAGCGCCGTTTCGGCCACGCGTGGGTGCGTGCGAAGGAAGAAATCGATCTGATCACCGGCGCGACGCCCGAGTTCGACCGTGAGCAGTTCCTCGCCGGCCAGCAGTCGCCGGTGCTGTTCGGTTCGGCGATCAACAACTTCGGCGTGAAGGAGATTCTCGACGCGCTGGTCGACCTCGCGCCGCCGCCGTCAATGCGAATGACCGTGCAGCGTCCGGTGCAGCCGGAAGAGTCGAAGTTCACCGGCGTCGTGTTCAAGGTGCAGGCGAACATGGACCTCGCGCACCGCGACCGCGTCGCGTTCATCCGCGTGTGCTCGGGACGTTTCGAGCGCGGCATGGCGGTGAAGGTCACGCGCTCGAACAAGACGTTCCGCGCGAACAACGTGGTCACGTTCCTGTCGCAGCGTCGCGAGACGGTGAGCGAGGCGTATCCGGGCGACATCATCGGTATTCCGAACCATGGCACGCTGAGTCTCGGCGATACGCTGACCGAAGGCGAGCAGCTGCAGTTCGTCGGCCTGCCGTTCTTCGCACCGGAAATTTTTCAGACCGTCGAAGTGGTCGATCCGATGCGCGCCAAGCAGCTCGGCGAAGCGCTGAGGCAGCTCGGCGAGGAAGGCGCGATCCAGGTGTTCCGTCCCGAAGCGGGCGGTCTGATGATTCTCGGCGCGGTCGGGCAGCTGCAGTTCGAAGTGGTGTCGCACCGTCTGTCGACGGAATACAAGGTCGACGTGCGCATGGCGCCGGCGCGTTACCGCCTGTCGCGCTGGGTGACCTGCGACGATCCGGGCGAGCTGCGCCGCTTCACCGACTCGTACTCGGCGCGAATCGCGCTCGATGCGTCCGATGCGCCGACCTATCTGGCCTCGCACGTGTCGGAGATCGAAGTCGCGCAGAAGGCGTGGCCGAAGATCGTGTTCAACGAGTTGCGCGAGCACTCGGGGGCGCCGTTCAGAAAGGCGATGTAAAACCGCGAGTCCGCTGGTTTCGAAGCAAAAAAGCCGCGTCGTTCGACGCGGCTTTTTACTTTTCCGCCGCAACAACGTCCCGCGCCAGCGCGCGACTTCGCCTATGCTGACGGAACCACCCGCCCCGCCGCGAAGCCGGCTCCAATTCCTGTCCAACCGCATGGAGCGCCCGTGACCGTTCGCAACCTCGACGCCTTGTTTCGCCCGAAATCCGTCGCCGTGATCGGCGCGTCCGAGCGGCCGGGCAGCACCGGCGCGATGGTCTGGGCGCGTGTGCTGGAAGGCGGCTTCGACGGCCCGCTGTGGCCGGTCAATCCGAAGCACGCGACGCTCGGCGTCCACCCGGTGATTCCCGACGTCGGCGATCTGCCGCAGGCGCCCACCGTCGCGGTGATCTGCACGCCGCCCGCGACGTGGCCCTCGTTGATCCATAAGCTCGGTGGCATGGGCACGCGCGCCGTAATCATCGTTGGCGAGGTGCGCAGCGATGAAGACCGGCTCGAGCTGCGGCACGCGCTGTCGGCGGCGCGGCCGCATCTGTTGCGCATCGTCGGACCCGGCAGTCTCGGCGTGGTCTCGCCGGCGCTCGGCGCGCATCTGGGCGCACCGTCGTGCACGGTCAAGGCGGGCGGCGTCGCGTGGGTGTCGCAGTCGAATGCGCTGACCAACGCAGTGCTCGGCTGGGCACGAGCGCGCGGGCTCGGTTTTTCGCACGCGGTGGCGCTCGGAGCGGAGGCCGACGTCGATGCCGGCGACGTGCTCGATTACCTTGCGAGCGACCCCGGCACCCGCGCGATCCTGCTCGAACTCGACAGCGTGCGGGCGGCGCGCAAGTTCATGTCGGCCGCGCGCGCGGCGGCGCGCAACAAGCCGGTGCTCGCACTGCGCTCCGGCCGCGACGATCCCGCGGACGGTCTCTACACAGCGGCGTTCCGGCGCGCGGGCCTCGTGCGCGTCGACGCGCTCGACGATCTGCTCGACGAAATCGAAACGCTCGGCGTCGGCCGCGTGGCGGCGGGCGCCACCGCCACGCTGATCACTAGCGACCGCGGTCTCGCGACGCTCGCGCGCGACGCGTTCACCGCCGCCGGTGGCCTGCTCGCGCCGTGGCCGGCCGCGGCGTCGGACGCGCTGCGCGAGGCGTTGCCGCTCGCGGTCGGCGGCAATCCGTTGCTGCTCGGCGACGGCGCGCGTCCTGAACACTTCGGCACCGCGCTGAAGCTGCTCGGCGAGTATCGCGAGACCGGCACCGCCGTCGTGGTGCACGCGTCGACGCATGGCGCGCCCGTCGACGATGTCGCGCAGGCGCTGATCGAGCATCAGCGCTTTGCGTATCGCGGGCTGCTCGCGTGCTTTTTCGGCGGTGTCGATGCGGCAAGGCGCGACGCGCTGCATGCGCAGGGCATCCCGGTGCACACGACGCCGCAGCGGCTCGCGCGCGCCTTCGCCCGTCTGGTCGATTACCGGCTGGGCCGCGAACTGCTGATGCAAACGCCGGAAGGCCTGCCTGCGCAGATTCCCGAGTCGATCGACGCCGCCCAGGCGCAGGCTCGCGAAGCGTTGGCGGCGGGCGCGAGCGAGCTTGCCGGGGCGGCGGCGGCGCGGTTTCTATCGCGGTTCGGGTTGCGGGTGGAGGGCGCGCAAGGAGGGGGCGCCCACGCGTCGGGCGCCGATGCACCGAGCGCCGATGCCGACGGCGCCGTAAAGCCCATCGTCGACGTCGCCGTCGAACTGCACGACGACGACAACTTCGGCCCCGTGTTCCGCTTCGCCGCGCCGCCGATCGACGGCGTTTCCAGCGGGTTGCACGTGTACGGCCTGCCGCCGCTCAATCCGATGCTCGCGCGCGACATCGTCACGCGTTCGCACTACGCGAGGCTGGTCGCGCCGGAGCCGACGCTCGCGGCGTTGACGGCGGTGTCGCAAGCGGTTTGCGACGTGCGCGTGATCGTCGGCCTGTCGTTGAAGCTCAGGGTCTACCGGGACCGGGTGACGGTGGTCGATCCCGTGTTGCGGGTCGGCGCGCAGCGCAGCCGTCTCGCGATCGTGCCGTATCCGCGCCGCTTCGAGGAAACGATCGACTGGCAGGGGATGCGTGTAACGGTGCGGCCGATTCGCCCCGAAGACGAAAACGCGCATCGCGAGTTCGTGCAGGCGATGACGCCGGAAGATTTGCGGCTGCGTTTTTTCGCTTCGGTCGGCGCGTTCGACCACTCGCAACTCGCGCGCATGACGCAGATCGACTACGACCGGGAAATGGCGCTGATCGCGACGGTCGACAACGAAGACGGCGTCGCGCAGACGCTCGGCGTGGTGCGCGCGGTGGCCGATCCCGACAACGAGACGGCCGAATTCGCGGTGACCGTGCGCTCGGATCAGAAAGGGCGGCGCCTCGGCCAGTTGCTGATGCAGCGGATCATCGCGTACGCGCGGGCGCGCGACACGCACTGGCTGATCGGTGAAGCGTTGCGCGAGAACGCCGCGATGATCGCGCTCGCGAAGGCCAGCGGCTTCACGATCACGCGGACCGATGACCCCGGTGTGGTCGGCTTCCGGATGGCGCTCGACGAAACGGCGGGGGCGGACCCGAAGTCCGCCGCGCAGAAGCAGCCGGCGCGTTGAGCTGCTGACGTCGCGAGCCGCTCAACGCATGGCTTCACCGCCTCACGCCGCCAGCTTCTGAGCCGCCTCATCGACCTGCGCGCGCGTGACCGACAGCTCGTCGAGCCATGCCTGCGCATACACGGCGCCGGTTTCGCGTTCGAGCCGCGCGATCGTCGCGGCGCAGCGGTTCGCGTCCTTCAGCGTCGAAATGAACGCTTTCACCGACTCACCGCCCTTGAACGCGTCGAACAGCGGCACGCGAATTTCGTCGGGCAGTGCACGGGTGGTCCATTGGTACGGCTTGCCGTTGAACGTCAGCGACGGCGGCAGCACGCGCTCCTTGCGCGCGGCCGGAATCAGGCCGTAGGTGCGCGCCGCTTCGCCGATCTGCTCGGGCGAAAACAGCTCGTCGGGCGTGATGTGGAACTGCTGGATGAAGGTCTCGATGCTTCGCATCGCGGCGGCGCGGTCGTCGCGGCGCTTCTGCGCGTGGGCGACGATGTCGCGCAGTTCGTCGGCTTCTTCGGCGGAGATCGTGAAGCTCGACTGCTTCTGCTGGAGTTCGGAAAAACGCTGGAATTCGGAATCGGTCAGAAGTTTGGCCATTGCTCAATCGATGCGCGCGCATGAGCCCGTCATGCGGCGTTATTTTGGAAGGGCCGCCATTCTAAACCATGTGCGCGTGCGCGCTTACCGATCACGCCGCCTGCTCGCGGAACATCGACAGCGCCTGCACCGTGTCGCGCAGCAGCGTGGTGGCCGCTTCGAGCGTCGGCGCGACGTATTCGTCGATCCGCCGCAGATATGGGCAGGTCAGCACCGCGATCGCCTGTCCCGACGGCGCGAGTATCGGGAACGTCAAGTCGGTGACGCCGAAGGTCTGCTGGCTGTCCTTCTGCCAGAAGCCCGCTGCGCGGATGCGCTCGCAGGCCTCCTCCAGCGCGTCGCGATCGAGCGTCACTTCGCCCTTCACCTTCGTGTGCTCCGCCAGCATCTGCCGGCGCTGCTCGACGCTCTGGAACGCGAGCATCACGCGCCCCGAACCGGTATCGATCAGGCCGACCCGCGAACCGAGCCGCACTGACATGCCCCATGTGCCCGGTCCGTCGACTTGCGCAATCACCAGCAGGTTGCCGCGGTCGTAGACGACGAGGTGGCAAGACTGCTCGGCCGCGTCGGCGAAACGCTGCATCAGCGGCAGCGCTTCTGCGATCAGCCGGTTCATTGGCGGATGACGGTGCGCGAGCGCGAACAGCTTCAGGCTCAGCGAGTAGCGGTCGCCAGCCGCCGAGCGCACCACATATTGGCGCGCGACGAGGCGTTCGAGCATCCGGTACATCTCGCTCGCGTTGCGGCCCAGCTGGCGCGTGATTTCGGCGCGCGTGAGTCCTTCCTTCTGCTCGGACAGTAGCTCGAGAATGTCGAGGCCTTTATCCAGCGCGGGGGCGCGATAGCGGTCGTCGTCCTTGTCTTCGGCGTCCATCGTGAGGGTCGGAGAATTCGGGCTGGAGTTCTTATTATCTGGTGTACGCGGGCGAGTGCGTAGCATTTCGCGAACTGATGGCCTATGTCCAGGGAAAACCCAGGCATCCGCGCCGCGTCGTTTCCTTGACTTGGAAAAATTCGAATATGAATAATACGTTCATTGGTGAATGAAAGCACTTCCAGGCGGTGCGCGGAGTGTGACCGCCGCACCTCGCCGCCGCATGGTAAAAAGACCACAAAATCTGGAGACACGCTCATGTCGGCATCGATCGTATCGAAAATCGGGCAGCGGCGCCGTATCGGCCGCGGCTCGTTGCAGGTGAGCGGACTCGGGCTCGGCACGGCGCCGCTCGGCGGCCTGTACCGTGACCTGTCCGACGAGGAGGCCCAAGCGACGATCGCCGCCGCCTGGGACGCGGGTGTGCGCTACTTCGACACCGCGCCGCACTACGGCAACACCAAGGCCGAGCATCGGCTCGGCGCTGCGCTGCGCCACTATCCGCGCGGCGAGTATGTGCTGTCGACCAAGGTCGGCCGCCGCTTCGTGCCGCGCACGTCGCCATTCGACGACCGCGAAGGCTGGCAGAATCCGCTGCCGTTCGAAGCGATCTACGACTACACGCACGACGGCATTCTGCGTTCGTTCGAGGACAGCCAGCAGCGCCTCGGCATCATTGATATCGACGTCCTGCTCGTGCATGACATCGGTCGCGTCACGCACGGCGACCAGCATCCGCACTACTGGCGGCAACTGACCGAAGGGGGCGGCTTCCGTGCGCTCGAGCGCCTGCGCTCGACGGGCGCAATCAAGGCGCTCGGCCTCGGCGTCAACGAGGGCGCGGTGATCCTCGACGCGATGGCCGAGTGCGATATCGATTGTGCGTTGCTCGCGGGCCGTTATACGCTGCTCGAACAGACCACCCTGGATGACCTGCTGCCCGCCTGCGAGGCGCGCGGCGTCAGCATCCTGCTCGGCGGCGCGTTCAATTCGGGCATTCTGGCGCGGGGCGTCGAAGGCGATCTGAAGTTCAATTACGGCGCCGCGCCGCCCGAGGTGATCGAGCGCGTCGCGCGTCTGGAAGCGGTGTGCCGCGCGCATGACGTGCCGCTCGCCGCCGCCGCGTTGCAGTTTCCGTATGCGCACCCGGCGGTCGCCACCGTGCTGACCGGCGCGCGCAGTGCCGGCGAATTGCGCGAGAACGTCGCGTCGTTCGAACTGCCGATCCCCGCGGCCTTGTGGTCCGCATTGCGCGACGCGGGCCTGCTCGACCCCCGTGCGCCCGCGCCCGAGGACTGATCCGACCATGCCGATCGACGCTCACCAGCACTACTGGGACCCCGCGCGGGGTGACTACGAGTGGCTGACGCCGGAGCTGAAAATCCTTTACCGGCCGTTCGGGCCTGATGATCTGAAGCCGTTGCGCGAACAGGCCGGCATCGAGCGGACCGTGGTCGTGCAGGCCGCGCCGACGCTCGACGAAACTCGCTACCTGCTCGACATCGCGCGGCACGAGCCGTCGATCGCGGGCGTGGTCGGCTGGGTGCCGCTGTTGTTGCCGAACGCGCCCGATCTGATCGAGGTGCTCGCGCGCGAGCCGAAGTTCAAGGGCGTGCGACCGATGCTTCAGGATCTGCCCGACGACGGCTGGATCGCGAATCCCGATCTCGCGCCGGCGATCGAGGCGCTGATCGCGCACGATCTCGCGTTCGATGCGCTGATCTACGCGCGTCACGTGCAATACGTCGAGATCTTCGCGCAGCGTTTTCCGGCGCTGCGCATGGTGGTCGATCATGGCGCGAAGCCGCCGATCCGCTACGGCCAGGCGGGCTACCCGGTATGGCGCGACGCGATCACGCGGCTCGCCGCGCTGCCGCAGGTGCACTGCAAGCTGTCGGGTCTCGCGACCGAGGCCTCGCCCGGCTGGACCGAGGACACGCTGCGGCCCTACGTCGAGCATCTGCTGAACACGTTCGGTCGCGCGCGGCTGATGTGGGGCAGCGACTGGCCGGTGCTCGAACTGAACGGCGACTATTTGCTCTGGCATTCGGTGGCGACCACGCTCGTCGCGTCGTTGAGCGACGCCGAGCGCGACGCCGTGTTCGGCGACAACGCCGCCGCGTTTTATCGGCTTTGATTTCGTTAGCAGCCCATTCAACTGGAGTCGTAGATGACACAAAGACTGGCCGGCAAAACGGCCCTGATCACCGCGGCGGGACAAGGTATCGGTCTCGCCACCGCCGAACTGTTCGCGCGCGAAGGCGCGCGCGTGATCGCCACCGATATCCGCATCGACGGACTCGCCGGCAAGCCGGTCGAGGCGCGCAAGCTCGACGTTCTCGATGGCGCGGCGATCAAGGCGCTCGCCGCGGAAGTCGGCACGATCGACGTGCTATTCAACTGCGCGGGCTTCGTACACTCGGGCAATATCCTCGAATGCAGCGAGGAGGACTGGGATTTCGCCTTCGACCTCAACGCGAAGGCCATGTACCGTATGATTCGCGCGTTCTTGCCGGCCATGCTGGAGAAGGGCGGCGGCTCGATCGTCAACATGTCGTCGGCGGCGTCGAGCGTGAAGGGCGTGCCGAATCGCTTCGCGTACGGCGCGTCGAAGGCCGCGGTGGTCGGGCTGACGAAGTCCGTCGCTGCGGATTTCGTCACGCGTGGTGTACGCTGTAACGCGATTTGCCCGGGCACGGTGTCCTCGCCGTCGCTCGAACAGCGAATCGCCGCGCAGGCTCAGGCGCAGGGCGCGTCGCTCGATGCGGTGCAGGCCGCCTTCGTCGCGCGTCAGCCGATGGGCCGCATCGGCAAGCCGGAGGAGATCGCCGCGCTCGCGCTGTATCTCGCGTCCGACGAGTCGTCATTCACGACGGGCCAACTCCATGTAATCGACGGCGGATGGTCGAACTGATTCTGATTGACTGACGAACCGAACACTACTGAACGTAAAGGGAAGTGCAACGATGAAATTGCTTCGTTATGGGCCGAAAGGCCAGGAAAAGCCGGGCCTGCTCGACGCGCACGGCAAGATTCGCGATTTGTCGAAGGTGGTGGGCGATATCGACGGCGCTGTGCTCGGCGATGAAAGTCTCGCGAAACTGCGCGCGCTCGATCCGGCAACGCTCCCGGTCGTCGAAGGTAATCCGCGCGTTGGACCGTGCGTCGGCAAGATCGGTAAGTTCATCTGCATCGGCCTGAACTATGCGGATCACGCGGCGGAATCGAATCTGCCGGTACCGGCCGAACCGGTCATCTTCAACAAGTGGACGAGCGCGATTAGCGGCCCGAACGACGACATCGAAATCCCGCGCGGTTCGAAGAAGACCGACTGGGAAGTGGAACTCGGCGTCGTGATCGGCAAGGCGGCGAAGTATGTCGACGAAGCGAACGCGCTCGAGCACGTGGCCGGCTACTGCGTCATCAACGACGTGTCGGAGCGCGAATGGCAGATCGAGCGCGGCGGCACGTGGGACAAGGGCAAGGGCTTCGACACGTTCGGCCCGATCGGCCCGTGGGTCGTCACGCGCGACGAAGTCGCCGATCCGCAGAACCTTAGCCTGTGGCTCGAAGTGGACGGCCATCGCTACCAGAACGGCAGCACGAAGACGATGATCTTCAGTGTCGCGAAGCTGGTGTCGTATGTGTCGCAGTGCATGAGCCTGCAGCCGGGCGACGTTATCTCGACCGGCACGCCGCCGGGCGTCGGCATGGGCGTGAAGCCGAACCCGGTGTTTCTGAAGCCGGGGCAGACGGTGCGTCTGGGTATCGAAGGGCTGGGCGAGCAGACGCAGAAGACTTACGCGGCGGAGTAACGCTCTTTCGCTTTCCGTCATATCGCTGAGAAATGAAAGGCCGTTCCTGCTTCGCGCAGGAGCGGCTTTTTTCATGGCGTCCCGGCTTTAAGCCCCCGCCTCCTGCTCTCCGTTCTCCCCAATCCGATTCACGGTCCCCTGCGCGACCGCCACCAGCTTCTCGCGGTTCCCCTCCATCACGAACACACTGCACTGGCACGTCGCTTGATGCCTGCCCGCATAGACAACGCTAGCGCGCGCGATCAGCATGCCCTTCACTGCCGGGCGCAGATAATTGATCTTGTACTCACCGATCACGACTCTCGGACCCAACGACAGCGCGCCAGCGAACGTCAACGCATTGTCGGCCAGATAGCTGATGACGCCGCCATGTACGAAGCCATGCTGCTGCCGCAGTTCATCTCGAATCGGCAGACACAGGGTGAGCTCGTCGCTGCCGGCGTGCATCAACTCCGCGCCTAGCAGCATGCTGAACGGCTGGGCGTGCAGTGCGCCGCGCGCCCGGTCGAGTAGGTCGGTCATCGTGGTTCCTTCGTGCAGGGTCTGGATAGGGCATCGGTGCAGCAGAGCATCCGCGCGGCGTGCGCCACGCGGTCCCTACCCACTCTAGGAAGCGCAGCTGAACTGCGCAAGGTGATTCCGCGCGACCAGCGGCGCATTGTTGTGCAAAACAACCGCAATCGCGACGATCGACGATGAAACCCGTACGTAGAGCGCTTTTTGCGGGAATTGGCCTCAAGCAGCCAATCGGCCTGCCGTTAACCCTGGTCTAACCCCCGTCATCCTTTGTTCCCAGGTGTCCACGATGTTCAGCAAGATCAAGGTCGCATCCGGCCTCCTATGTGTTCTGGCCGCGTTCTGCGTCTTCCAACTCGTCACGGTAGGGTTGGGCTTCTGGTCACTGACGCGGACGCACGACGATGTCGGCGATCTGTCGAACATCGCACTGAAGCAGGTCGAGGCGGTCAATCAGACCACGCAGCGCCTGATGGACGCGCGCATCAACCTGTCGCGTGCCGGCACGCGCATGGTGCGCGGGGGCACCGAGCCCACGGACATCGTGCAGCACGCTCGCGAACAGCTCGCCGCCGCCGATCAGTCTTTCGCGGCCTTCATGAGCGCGCAGAAGACCAGCGGCGAAAACAGCGCGCGCGCCACCGCGCTCGCCGAACGCTACAAGACGCTGCATGGCGCGCTCGCGGAGCTCGCGCAGTATCTCGACTCGAACAATATCCAGGCCTTCCTCGATCAGCCGACGCAGTCGTTTCAGGACGCCTATCTGGCGGAAGTGCACAACTTCGGGCAATTCGGCGACGCCGCGAGCCGCGCGTCGCTCGATTCGATCGATGCGCGCGTGGCGGCGTTTCGCATCGTCAGCATGGTGATTTTGCTCGTGCTCGTCGCCGGCACGCTCGCCGTCTATACGGCGCTGCGCCGCGGCGTCGTGGCACCGCTCGAGGAAGCGGGCCGCCACTTCGAGCGCATCGCCCAAGGCCGTCTCGATCAACCGATCGCCGCACGCGGCAGCAACGAAATCGGCCGTCTGTTCTCGGGCCTCGCCACGATGCAGGCGAGCGTCGCACGCACCGTCAAGAGCGTGCGCGAATCGGCCGACTCGATCCATCTTGGCGCCAACGAAATCGCGACCGGCAACGCCGATCTGTCGGCGCGCACCGAAAACCAGGCGGCATCGCTCGAGGAAACGGCATCGAGCATGGAGGAACTCACAGCGACCGTGCGCCAGAACGCCGATCATGCGCGCGAAGCCAATGCGCTCGCCGAGACCGCGCTTGGCGCGACGTCACGCGGCAGTGAAGTCGTCAATCAGGTGGTCGACAAGATGCGCGGCATCGCGCAGAGCTCGGACAAGATCGCCGAGATCATCTCTGTGATCGACGGCATCGCATTCCAAACCAACATCCTCGCGCTGAATGCCGCCGTCGAGGCGGCGCGCGCGGGCGAGCAGGGCCGCGGCTTCGCGGTCGTGGCCGGCGAAGTGCGCGGCCTCGCGCAACGCAGCGCGCAGTCGGCTAAGGAAATCAAGACGCTGATCAGCGAATCGGTCGCGGAGATTCAGGGCGGCTCGACGCTCGTCGAGCGCGCCGGCGAAGCGATGAGTCATGTGTCGGCGTCGATCTCGCGCGTCACGCAGATGATGGCCGAAATCAGCGCGTCGTCGCTCGAGCAGAGCACCGGCATCGAGCAGGTGAATCAGGCGGTCGTGCAGATGGACGAGATGACGCAGCAGAACGCGGCGCTCGTCGAGCAGGCCGCGGCGGCGGCGGCTTCGCTACATCAGCAAACCGAGCAATTGAAACAGGCCGTTTCCGTGTTCGAAATTTCTGAAAGTGTGTTGCGTACGCAACAGCGCGGAGCAATGTCCGTCGCAAACGCAGAATTCGCAATAACCGGAATGCATGCGCTTTAAGCGGCGACGCTTGTAAACGGACGCAGAAATAGAAAATGGCCCGCGTAAAGCGAGCCATTTGCATTAGACGCAAGCGCCTGTAGAGGCGCCTATCGTGACGTCCAGGTCTGTCTCAAAGTACCCGAAGGAACTTAGACCGGCTGGATGTTTGCAGCCTGCTTGCCCTTCGGGCCTTGCTTGACTTCGAACGACACTTTCTGGTTTTCCTGCAGGGACTTGAAGCCCGAAGACTGGATTTCCGAGAAGTGCGCAAACAGGTCTTCGCCGCCGTCGTCCGGGGTGATGAAGCCAAAGCCCTTTGCATCGTTAAACCACTTAACAGTACCTGTTGCCATTTTTGATCCAAATAAATGTTGTGTATTGCATCGCGACCGCAATCGCTCCAATGCGAGAGCGAGCGCGAGGGGAGAGTTGTATCACGTCTTTATGACAGACGCCAATCAACCTGCGTCCGGGTATTCCCCGGTTTTGATGTTTTTTCGCGCTTTGAGAACGTCTGACGATAACTTTTTTTGCGCCAGGGTTTACCAGCGGCATAAAATTTCTCCCGCGACCCGGCGGCGGGCATTCGTCCGTGCGTGCCGCACTTTATTGAGACGATCAAGCGTTGAACCTGATCTATCACTGGCCAAATTCGGCTAAGTTCGCGCTCGCAATTCGGCGTCCGCAGGCAGCGCCGCGTAGGCGGTGGCCAGATGATAAGGCGTCGTTGACGGCATGTCCGTACGTGCAATTTCGCCGCTCGACGTCTTGCATTCGAACCAGCCGTGTTCATGCAAAAAGCATCGCCGGAAACGTGCGATCTGCTGCGGCAGCGCCGCGCGCACGGCCGGATCGTCGTGACTGGCAAGCGCGCGCAGATATTCCGTCTGCGCCCAGATCCGCTGGGTCGCGTCGGTGACGTTGCCAGCCTCGTCGAGGGATGCGCACACGCCGCCGTTGTCCGGGTCCACGCCATGCTGCTGCGCGAAGGTGAAGGCGCGCGCCAGCGCTTCCGTCAGCCCCGTGCCGTCGAACAGCGCGCCCGCCTGCCTGACCAGCCAGTACCACTCGAACTGATGTCCCGGCTCCAGACGGTTGCCGCTCGCGCCGATCGGCAATTCGGCGATACAGCCGCTCGGCGCATGCACGAAGTGTCGCGCGACCGCGACAGCGAGGCGGCGCAACGCGGCGCCGAAGACGTTGTCGCGCGTCGCCTCGCAGGCGGCGAGCCACGCTTCGGTCAGGTGCATCAGCGGATTCTGCAACGGCGTCGCGGTGACCTTCGAAAAGTCGACGTTGAGCGCGGCGTTGAACAGATCGCCGTCGGCCGCGAAGTTCGACTGGATCAGCGCGGTCGTGTTGTGCACGAGCTTGAGCGCATCGAGGTTGTCGGAGCGCCGCGCGTATTCCGCGCACGCGAACATGACGAACGCATGCGTGTAGAGGTCCTTGGTCGTGTCGAGCGGCACGCCGAGCGCGTCGACGCTGTAGAACCATCCGCCGTGGTCGGTGTCCCGAAAGGTGTGCGTCAGCGAATCGAACAGCACGCGCGCGTGTTCCATGTCGCCCGCTTGCGCAAACGTGAACAACTGGCGCGCGCACGCCATCGCCCGGTAGCGTTGCGCGGGCAGCGGCTCGCCTCCGGTGGCGTCGAGCGCTTCGTAGGGCAGCTGCAACGCGTGGTTGAAGCCGGGCCCCCGCCACATCGGCAGCACCACGTTCGCGAAGTGCTCGCGCAGCGCGGTCGCGACGGTGGTCGTCGAAGCAGGGGGAGGGGTCGTGCTTGGCATGGTCGGTTGGTTCGGGCGCAACGTGCGCAGTGTATCGAGGCAGCGTTCAGGGCGGCGGTTCAGGATTCCGCTCGCCGAGACTGCTGCGGTGTGCGGCCTAGCATAAAGCAAACGCCTCGCGCTGACAGCTTGGGTCAAGCATCCGAAATGCTCGACGCCTAGGCGGGGCGACAGACGCATCAGGCGCGGCAGATGCACGAGCCGCATGGAATGCGTAACGCGAGGCGCACTGAGCTGCCGCCGCCGCTTATTTCGGATAGGGGAACAACGATGCTCGGTAATCCCGAACTCATCTCCCGTCTCGTGCTGGCAGCGGTGCTCGGGAGCACGTGATACTCGATCCGTCGCGGATGGCCGCCCAGGTCGTGTCGGGCATCGGCTTTCCAGGGGCGGGCTCGATCCTGCTGCGCGGCGAGATCGTGGGCGGGCTCACGAGCGCGGCGAGCCTGTGGTCGGTCGCGGCGTCGATTGCGGCGACCATCATCGTCCTGATCATCCTCGCCGGCATCAAGCCGCTCGAGCGGCGCTTCATCCACGGCCACGCAGCGGCGTCAGCTGACGATGGTGGTCGAGCGCGGAACGCTGACGTTCCATTCGCTGCACGACGAACTCGGCACCGCGAGTCCGCGCGTCAAGCAATTCGTGATGCAGTAAAGCGACGATGCGAACGAGTGCGACGAAGTGATCGTCACGCTGCATCGCGTGTGGAATCCGGAATACGAGTCGATCTGCGCTCGCATTCGGCAATTGCAGGGCGTGCGGGAGTTCCGGGGCGACGACGCGAGGTAGTGAAAGGCGCGAGGGGCACGAAAGCGCGCAAATCGTCGGGTAATGGCTTCGGCGCGGGCGGAGCGCCATGCGACAATGCTGGCTCTAAATATTCCAATGGCAATGACAAGCGGCATCCGGCGCCCCGTTCCTGGCGACGACCGCTTTTTCCTCTATGGCAGAATCCGCAGCATCCCCGCAGTCCATGTCCCGGCGCGTCGCTTCGAAGAAGCAGCGCCAGGGCGCCGTCTCCACCGAAACCGAAAACAAGCTGGCGCGCGCGGCGCGCTCGGCGCAACGCCTCGCGCAACTGAGCGGCGTCGCCCGCGACGACAGCACGCTCGACCTGTTCCCCGACGATCCGACCCGCGCAACGCTCGAGGCGATGAACATCGACGTCCGCCAAGGCACGCTGCACGGCTTCGAACTGCCGGACGTGGTGCTGCAGGCGGTCGGCGCATTCGATGAACATGGATCGCTCGACAAAACTGCGCGCCGCGCACCGCGTGCGGCGAAGCTGGATGCGTCGATGCCGGTGAACGGGCAGTTGAGCGGGTTTGACGTCGGGCCGGTGGTGGCGGTTGCGGATGCGTCCGCAAACGAGCCGGCGAACGGCGGCCCCGACGACGCAGCGCCGAACGCCGCAGCAAACACCGACGACAAGCCCGCGGCAACGGCGCGTGAGCCATCCGCGCCGCTCAGTTCGGCGATGGCCGCCGCGACCGTTGCGCGCAGCGTGACCGCGTTGCGCCAGGCGGCCGAAGCGGAGTCGGCTGCGACGGCGGGCGCGGGGAAGCCACAGCAGCGTTTCGCCGCGACGTTCGCGAAAGCCGCGACGGCATCGCGCGATGCCGCAGCGGCTACCGCTCCGGGTTCGCTTGCAACGTCCGCTGCGACCGACGGCAGTAGCATGAGCCAGTCCGCCGACGAGCCCGCGACGCGTACGCAATCCGCCTCGCCAGAGGCCGTGACCACGAAACTGGACGACAAGCTCTCCGTCACCGCGCCGTTGACGACACCCCGGTCCTCGTCCGCAGACAACCATGCCGGATTCGCCACTTCCTCGCGTGACGCGCGCCGCACCGACGCGGCCGCCGCCGCGCTACGCTCAGAGCTGGAACTCGACCACGCGCGTGCCACCGCGTTCGCCGATACGGTCGATGCGCTCTATGGCGTGATCGCCGATCAACGCCGCGCCGCGACCGATCATTCGCGGCGCGTGAAATGGATGCTGTCGATCGTGGTCGGTGCGCTGCTGGTGACGGTGGCTATCGGCATCGCGCAGACGCTGCTGCTGATGCGCCTCACGCGCGAGACGACGGCGCAGCAACACCGCATCGAACAGATGATGCAGAACCAGCAAGCGGCGATGGTGAGCCTGATCGACGCGCATACGGCGACAGCGAACGCCGTGTCGGCGCCTGCGGCCACGACCCCCACCGCAGCGCCCGTCCAGCCCAGCGCTACGCCGACGCGCGCGAGGCACGCCCGCGCTTCGCACGGGCGCCCGCCGGGTCATTAAACGGGGACGTTGTCGCGATACAACGCCGCCCGGCGTCGCGGCTGCCCGCCGCAGCGAAAATTTGCTGCATTGCACTAGCTTTTCCCTGGGGGAAACCCCTATAATCACGACTAAGGGAAAACCCTAGCAACGCAGTCACTAACCGGGAGTCGCCATGAGCTACATCTTTGCACTGTTCCAAAAGGTCAGCGACCTCTTTGCGTCGCCCCATCTGCCGCTGGATTCGGACTACTCGTACGCAGCGCGTGCCCGTGAAGCAGAGCGTCTGCGCCGCGCGCAGGCCACGCTGTTCGGCATCAAGCTGACGGACTAAAAACCAGCCGCACCTCCCGAGCGCGCGACAACGCGCCGGGGCGCGCACCTCGAGTGCGCTTCTCATTGAGCCACTATTCGCGAAATGCGGATCGTGGCTTTTTGTTTTTCGGGGCTCTCTTGTCGCGATGCACCATTGCGCGACGAGACAGACGTATCAGCGCCAGGCCTCCAGTATCTGTCCGACTCGTTGCGAAATATTTCGGGGCCGAAATGAATGTAACCAGCTTTCACGCCGATTCAGCGAGCCGAATGAAAGCATTGCCCGTAAGTCTTTGTTGAATGAAGCGCAAAAGCGAAACCGCGCTTCCATCATCAAGCCCCATCTATGAAATGCTCGCTTACAAGTGCTAACGTCTTCACGCGATCCGGGCCGCTAAAGTGAGTCTCAAGCGTACGGCGTCTGGTTCGGCTCACAAGCGAAGCGAACGAAGCGAATCGCACGGTCCGAACAAACACGGACGCTGGCCTGGAATAAAACTTTGACGGGAGGTCATTATGAAAAACTTTGGCAAGGCATCGCGCTCGCTGATCGCAACGCTGCTTGCGGGCGGCGCACTCGTCGCGGCTGGTAGCGCATTCGCGCAGGACCGCGTGATCGTCGAACACGGTCCGGCGCCAGTCGTGTACGGGCAACCGCATATGATGCCGGTGGGCGTGTCGATCAACATCGGCTGGCACGGCGATCGTTACTGGGACGGCCACCGCTACTGGGAGCACGACGAGTGGATGCGCCATCATCCGCACGACTACGATCCGCACCACCGCGGCGGCGATCGCGACGATCACCGCCCGCCGACCTCGCGCTACTAAAGCGCGCCTGACGGCGCCGCAACAGGCGGCGTGAGTCCACGAAGCCGGTCTTTCCTCGAGGGGAAGGCCGGCTTCGTCGCAATTGGGCGTGCGAGTCCGACCGTGGTATTGCGCGTGCTGCGCTATGCTTCGGGACTTTCATCGACGGCAGCGGGAGCGCGCGTGGGCAAGACGACACAGGATGTAGCGATAGGGGTGGTGGGCACGGGACTGATGGGCGTCGGCATTGCGACGCAGGCCGCGTTGCATGGATACCGCACGATCGTTCACGACGTTGATCCGGCGCGACTCGCGAGCGTCGCGCCGAAAGCGCAAGCCGTGCTCGACGAACTGATCGACGCGGGCCGTATCGACGATGCTGCCAAACAGGCGGCGCTCGCGCGCATCGAAACCAATGCGCAACTCGATGCGATCGGGCAAGCGCGCTTCGTGATCGAGGCGATTCCCGAAGTGCTCGAACTCAAACACCGCCTCTACGCGACGCTGACGAGCCTGCTCGCCGATGATGCGATCCTCGCGAGCAACACCAGCGGCTTCCCGCCCGACCAGCTTGCCACCCCGCTGTGCGCGAAAGAACGCTTCGTGATCGCGCATTTCTGGAACCCGCCGCACATGATTCCGCTCGTCGAGGTCGTGCCAGGCACCGAGACCGCGCCCGAAGTCGTGCAGCAAACCGCCGGACTGATGAGCACGATCGGCATGGAGCCGGTCGTGCTCGCGAAGGCGATTCCGGGCTTCGTCGGTAATCGGCTACAGTTCGCGGTGCTGCGCGAGGCATTGCATATCGTGCGTTCGGGAGCGGCAACACCCGAAGTCGTCGATTGCGTGATGAAAGCTTCGCTGGGACGTCGCTGGGGCATCGTCGGACCATTCGAGGGCGCGGACATGGGCGGACTCGACACGTTCGTCGACATCGCGTCGCATCTGATGCCGCAACTCGCGAAAGACGAGGGCGTGATCGATCTGCTGCGCGCGCAGGTCGACGCTGGGCGTGTCGGCGTGCGCAGCGGCGCGGGTTTTCATGACTGGGATGAAGCGCGCATCTCGCGGGTAAAGGAAGGGCGCAAGCGCGTGATCGGGCGCGGCTAGTGCGGTATAAATAGCCGTTCCGTGTCTGGTACTCCGCCGCTTTTCGCGCTAACTGCCACATGCGTCGCAAGCGAACCCAAGTCAACTCCAAGCCAATCCGAAGCCACTCCATGTCTCACTACTTCTACGACCCCGCCGCCGGTCACGGCCTGCCGCACGATCCTTTCAAGGCGATCGTCGCGCCGCGGCTGATCGGCTGGATTTCGTCGCGCAATGCCGAAGGCACGCTCAATCTCGCGCCATACAGCTTTTTCGGCGCGTTCGCGACCTTTCCGCCGATCATCGGTTTTAGCAGCGAGGGCCGCAAGGACAGCCTCGCCAACATCGAGGCGACCGGCGAATTCGTGTGGAATCTCGCCACCCGGCCGCTCGCCGAGCAGATGAACCGCTCGTCGGCGCCGGTCGCGCCGCACGTCGACGAGTTCGCACTGGCCGGGCTCACGCCCGCGCCGGGCCGCAACGTCGCCGTGCCGCACGTGGCCGAATCGCCGGCCGCGCTCGAATGCAAGCTGCTGCAGATCGTGCGTCTGCATGACGTCGATGGCAAGCCGATGGACAACTATCTGTCGCTCGGCTAGGTGGTCGGCGTGCACATCGACGAGGCCTATCTGAAGAACGGCCTGTTCGACACGCACGCCGCGCAGCCGATCATGCGCGCGGGTTATCGCGCCGACTATGCGCAGATCGGCGAGATGTTCCAGATGATCCGGCCAACGGCCTGAACTCGCCCTCATCAGCTTCCGCTGATTAGCTCCACTGGCCTGCTCGATGCTCGCAACCGCCGCTCCACCGCGCCGGTATCGATGCCGGCGCGGTGCGAGCTTCGACGCCGTGGCGTGACGGAACGGTTTGATGGAGCGGCGGATCGCTCAGGGTGTCACCGGCGGCGGTTTGCGTGGGGACTGCGCGGACGTTTTTGCCGCGGAATCGTTGTTGTCGCTCCTGCCGCCGCTCTCGCCCACGGGCGCATCCACTTCCACCTCGACAACAGAGGCCGCGACCGGCGCGGCCGCCGTGACTTCTGCCGCGGTCGCCGCGGGCACCGGCTGGATCGGGCGCGCACGCGAGTTGACGAGCACCGCGCGCGGTTCATTGTCGTAAATCACGGCCCGCACGCGCGGATAAATGTGCCGCTCCCAGCGACGTCCGCTGAACACGCCGTAGTGGCCGACGCCCGTTTGCACGTGATGCGTCTTCAGATACGGCCGCAGACGATCGCACATGTCCTGCGCAGCGAGCGTCTGACCGACTGCGCAGATATCGTCCTTTTCACCTTCCACGGTCAGCAATGCGGTGCGGCGAATCTTCGACGGCTCCACCAGACGCCCCTCGACTTCGAGCGCGCGTAACGGCAGCGCATGCTGCTGGAACACGGTGTCGACGGTCTCCAGATAGAAGTCGGCGGTCAGATCCATCGTCGCGAAGTACTCTTCGTAGAACGTGCGAATCGTGTCGGCTTTCTGCGGATCGCCCTTGCCGCGCTCGTAGTACATCGTTTCGAACGAGTCGGCGTGGCGGCCCGGATTCATCGCCATGAACGCTCCCAGCTGCACGAAACCCGGATACACGCGACGCTGCGCGCCGGCGAAGCCGAACGGCACCGCGCTGATCAGGTTGCGCTCAAACCACTCGATCGGCCGGCTCCTGGCCAGTTCATTGACGCGTGTCGGATTGATGCGCGTGTCGATCGGGCCGGCCATCAGCGTGATGCTGGCCGGCTGCGCGGGATGGTCGTCGGCGGCCATCAGCGCGACGGCGGCGAGCGCCGCGACGGTCGGTTGACAGACCGCGAGCAGATGCGTGCCGGACCCGATCGTCGCGGTGAAGTCGATCACGTGGCGCACGAATTCATCGAAGCCGAAGCGGCCTTCGCCGAGCGGCACGTCGCGCGGGTTGTGCCAGTCGGTGATATAGACGTCGTGCTCGGTCAGCATCGTGCGCACGGTTGCGCGCAGCAGTGTCGCGAAGTGGCCCGACATTGGCGCGATCATCAGCACGCGCGGCTGCGGCGTTGAAAGCACGGCGTCCTTGCGAAAATGCAGCAGCGAGCAGAACGGCGTGCGCGCGACGACTTCCTCGACCACCGCGACCGGCTCGCCTTCGGTGACGACGCTGTCGATGCCGAACGGCGGCCGCTTCGGCGTGAGTCCGCCGAGCATCAGAAGTTCGCACGTCGCGCGCAGCGAGCGTCCGTGCGACGTCTGAGCGAATGCCGACCATGCATCGAGCGAACGGTTCGCCAGCGCCGCGCCGTGACGCAGCGGTAGCAGCAGGTCGGCGCAGGCCTGATAGGCGGGATAGGCGAACAGATTCATACTTTCGAATGCGCCAGAAAGACCGGAACTCAAAATAAAAGCAAGTGGTGCGCCAGGCGCTGGCGCGCGTTGCCCCGTGTATAGCGTCATGTCTGCGTGCGTCGGCATATCCCTTGCGTGCGTAAGCGAAATGGGCCGGCCTTGCCGCGCTTTGGTGCGCGCGCGCACCGCGGCGTGCATGGGTGCAGGCGCGCGCGGCGCGATGCCCGATCTGGAGGAGACACGGATGGGAAATACTACGCTTACGATTAGCAGCAGGAATTATTCGTCCTGGTCGCTGCGCGGCTGGCTGCTGACGAAGTTCAGCGGCTTGCCGTTCGAGGAAATCGTGGTGCCGATCGACGACCCCGCGACGCGCGCCGAACTACTGCTGCTGTCGCCCTCGATTCTGGTGCCATGCCTCGTGCACGACGGCGTCAAGGTCTGGGACACCCTGGCGATCGCCGAATTTCTGAACGAGCTGAAGCCGCAAGCCGCGCTGTTGCCGCACGAGATCCGCGCTCGTGCGCATTGCCGCTCTATCTGCGGCGAGATGCATTCGGGGTTTGCGTCGTTGCGCTCGGCCCTGCCGATGAACCTGAAGGCGCATTTCCCGGGCTTCAAGGTATGGGCGCGCGCGCAATCGGATATCGAGCGGATCGTGACGATCTGGCGTGAATGTCTGAAGGAGTACGGCGGCCCGTTCCTGTTCGGCGAGCGGACCGCCGCGGACGCGATGTACGCACCGGTGGTTACGCGTTTCGTGACCTATGACGTGCAACTCGATCCGGATATCGTCGAATACGGGCAGCGCATCATGGCGCTGCCCGAAATGCGCGAGTGGATCGCGCTCGCGCGTCAAGAGGTCGAGGAGATCGATGAACTGGACGTCGAGTTCTGAGCGCGGCGGCCGCCGTCCGCCGCCGTCCGCATCAAGCGGATCCGTCAGCCGCGCTCGCCTTCGAGCTTGAACACGCTAACCAGCTGCGCGAGCCGCGCAGCCTGCTCGCGCAACTCGGCCGCCGCGGCTTCCGCATCGACCACGATCGTCGCATTCTGCTGCGTCGCCTCGCCGATCTGCGTGACCGCCAGGTTGACCTGCTCGATGCCGCCCGACTGCTCGCGCGACGCGACATTGATCTCGCTCATGATCGCGCGGACCTGACCGACCTGAGTGACGATCCCCTGCATCGTCGCGCTCGCTTCTTCGGCGATGCGAAAACCGCTTTTCACGTTCGCGCTCGACGCCGCGATCACCCCCTCGATCTCCTTCACCGCCGCCGCGCTGCGCTGCGCGAGCGCGCGCACTTCCGACGCGACGACCGCGAAGCCCTTGCCGTGCTCGCCCGCGCGCGCCGCTTCGACGGCCGCGTTCAACGCGAGGATGTTGGTCTGGAAGGCGATGCCCTCGATCACCGTCGTGATCTCGGCGATCTTCTGCGACGAGCGGCCGATCTCGGACATCGTCGACACCACGCGCTCGACCGCGCGGCCGCCTTCGAGCGCGGCGTCGGCGGCGTGGGTGACGAGGGTGTTCGCTTCGGTCGCGTGATCGGCATTCTGCTGCACGGTCGACGTGATCTGCTCCATGCTCGCCGCGGTTTCTTCGAGGCTGCTCGCCTGGGTCGCGATGCGCATCGCGATGTTGCCGCTGCCGCTGGCGATCTTCTCGGTGCCCGCCGACATGTCGGCCGACGCGTTGCGCACCTGGGCGACGATGCGCGCGAGGCCTTCGCCGATGCCGTCGATCGCCAGCATCAGGCGGCCGATCTCGTCGGCGCGCGCGCGGCCGTGCTGCGCGACGCGCACGCTCAGATCGCCCGCGGCGAGACGCTCCGACGCACGCGCGGCTTCGTCGAGCGGACGGCTGACGAGCCGCCGCACCGCGACGAGGAACACGATCGCGAACAGGCCGACCAGCGCGAGGCCGAGCAGCAGGAAGGCGTTGCGGGTGCGCACGACGTCGGCCATCACTTCGTCGCGCGGCGCGACGCCGCCGACGAGCCACTGCCACTCCGGCACCGTGACGAACGACACGAACTTGTCGCGCGCGTCGCTCTCGCCGAGCGTCGCGTCGGCCGAGCGGTAGTCGAGCTCGCCCTGCTTCATGTCGAGCATGCGCTGATACGGCGCGTTGGCGTCGACGGCTTTCTGGCCCGCGGCGGCCGGATGCACGAGCAGCTTGCCGCGCTCCGCGCCGCTCGACGCGTCGAGCACGAAGTAATAGCCGCTCGCGCCAATCTTCAGCGCGTGGATGCCGTCCTGGACCGACTGGATCTCCTTGTCCACGTCGACGCCGACGAACAGCGCGCCGATCACGCGGCCGCTCGCGTCGGCGATCGGCCGGTACTGCGTGATCATGCGCTTGCCGAACAGCATGGCGAGGCCGGTGTACGAGCGGTTCGCGAGCAGCGGCGCATACGCCGGCCCCTTGCGGTCGAGCAGCGTGCCGACCGCTCGGGTGCCGTCCTGCTTCTTCAGCGAGGTGGTCACGCGCACGAAGTCGTCGCCGCTGCGCGCAAACACGGTCGCGACCGCGCCGCTGCGTTCGAGGAACTGGTCGGGAATCGTGAAGTCGAGATTCAGCACCTTGCCGCCGGCCTTGAAAGTCGGCGTCGCGGTGCTCCCGATGTCGACTTTCTGCGTGTCGTCGAGCGAAAAGTCGGTGGGCAGGAAGCTCGCGAACAGCGCCATCGACCGATCGACTTCGGCCGACAGCGCCTTGTCGAACAGCTCGATCATCGCGGCGATCGAGCGGTCTTTTTCGGCGATGCGGGCGAGCACCTGGTCGCGGACCTGGTCGCCGACGGCGCGTGCGAGCGCCCACGCGAAGGTGCTGAAAATCAACGCGACCAGCACGCACGAGAGCACGGCAAGCCGCGCGCCGACGCTGGCGCGGCGCAAGAAGAGAGAGTTCATGGGCAGGCGTGAAAAAAGGGGACAGGCGACGCGCGTCGGGCATGGCCGCGAACAGCATCGATTTACTGGTTTACGGCTCGGGAGACGGCGGCTTTAGGGCGACTGAAAGCCGCTCGTAATATGCTGAAAGGGGCCACAAAAAACGGGCCCCGAAAAAGGGACGAGGGGAATGCGGAAGGTGTTGCTGCGTTGCTCAGCGCACCCGATCGACGGTTCGGCCGGGCGCGCTTCGCCACGTCCGCAGCAACAACGCATTGGTGACGACGCTGACGCTCGAAAACGCCATCGCCGCGCCCGCGAGCATCGGATTCAGCAAGCCGAAGGCGGCCAGCGGAATGCCGACCAGGTTGTAGACGAATGCCCAGAACAGGTTCTGCTGGATCTTGCGCCACGTTCTGCGCGAGATGTCGATCGCGTCGGCGACGAGCGCCGGGTCGCCGCGCATCAGCGTGATGCCGGCGGCGTGCATGGCGACGTCGGTGCCGCTCGCCATCGCGATGCCGATGTCGGCGGCGGCGAGCGCGGGCGCGTCGTTGATGCCGTCGCCCGCCATCGCGACGATGCCGGCGTGGCGCATCTTCAGGTCGCGGATCACGCGGGCCTTGTCGTCGGGCAGCACCTCGGCGTGGAATTCGTCGATGCCGAGCGCCCGCGCGACGCTCGCCGCACTGCCGCGATTGTCGCCAGTCACGAGCACGCTGCGGATGCCCATCTGCGCGAGCCGCGCGACGGCCGCGCGCGCGGTCGGCTTCACCGTGTCGCCGAACGCGATCAGCGCGAGCACTTCGGGGGCGTGAGGCGCGCGGGTCATCAGCCACGACACCGTGTTGCCCGCCGCTTCGAGTTCCTGCGCGCGCGCGGCAAGCGCGGTCGGCAGCGCGATGTCGAGCTCGCGCAGCCAGCGCGTGCTGCCGAGGGCGAGCGTGCGGCCGTCGACGTCGGCTTCGACGCCCCGGCCGGCGACGGCGCGAGCGGCGGTGGCGCTTGGCCCGCCCTCGCGTGCGCCGGCCAGTTGCCCGAGTTGAGCCTCGTGCGCGCGCATCACCGCTCGCGCAAGCGGATGATCGCTATGCCGCTGCACCGCCGCCGCGAGCGCGAGCGCTTGGTCGCGGCTCAAGCCCCCAACCGGCTCGAACGCCGTTACCGATGGTTGGCCGAGCGTCAGCGTGCCGGTTTTGTCGAACGCGACGATCGACACGCGATGTGCGATTTCCAGCGCTTCCGCGTCCTTGATCAGCACGCCGTGGCGCGCGGCGACGCCGGTGCCGGCCATGATCGCGGCGGGCGTCGCGAGGCCGAGCGCGCACGGGCAGGCGATCACCAACACCGCGACCGCGTTCAGGATCGCGGTTTCCGCGCCCGCGCCGGCGAGCAGCCAGCCGATCAGCGTCAGCGCGGCGAGCGCGAGAATCGCCGGCACGAAGACTTCGCTGACGCGGTCGACGAGCCGCTGGATCGGCGCCTTCTCGGCCTGCGCGCTTTCGACGAGCCGGATGATGCGCGCGAGCGTCGTCTCCGCGCCGATCGCGGTGGTCGTCACCACGAGCGCGCCTTCGCCGTTGATCGAGCCGGCCGTGACGGCGTCGCCGGTCTGCTTCGGCACCGGCAGGCTTTCGCCGGTGATCAGCGCTTCGTCGATATGCGTGCGGCCTTCGAGCACCGCGCCGTCGACCGGTACGCGCTCGCCCGGCCGCACGATCACGACGGTGCCGACCCGCACCTGCGCGAGCGGCACCTCGCGTTCGCCGGCGCCGTCGCGGATGCGCGCGCGCTCGGGGCGCAGCGCGTTGAGCGCGCGGATCGCGTCGGTGGTCTGGCGCTTGGCGCGCGCCTCGAGCCACTTGCCGAAGCGCACCAGCGTGATCACGACCGCCGATGCCTCGAAGTACAGATGCATCGCGTCGCCCGGATGCATCGCGAGTTCGTACACGCTGATGCCGTACGCCGCCGATGTGCCGAGCGCGACCAGCAGGTCCATGTTGCCCGCGCCGGCGCGCACCGCGCGCCAGGCTGCGCGATAGAAGCGCGCGCCGAATATGAACTGCACGATCGACGCGAGCACGAATTGCAGCCAGGCTGGCAGCATCGCGTGGAGGCCGAACCATTCGCCGAACATCGGTGCGACGAGCGGCAGCGTCAGCAGCGCGGACGCAACGACGCTCGCGAGGTCGCGGCGGGTTTGAATCCGCTTGCGGTCGACGACGGGGGCGTGGGTCGTGTCGAGGATGTCGCGTTCGTCGCCGGACGCGGCGATAGCTGCCGTTGTCTCGGCTGGAGCGGCAGCAGCGGGCGGCGCGCTCAACGTCGCTTCGTAGCCAGCTTTCCTGACGGCTGCGATCAGCGCGCCGGTATCGGCGGATGCGCTGCCCTGCGGATGAACGGTGGCGGTTTCGGTCGCCAGATTGACCGACGCGCGCGCGACCCCAGGCACCTTCGCGAGCGCTTTTTCGACGCGCAACGCGCAGGCTGCGCAGGTCATGCCGGCGATCTCCAGTTCAATGGTTCCCGGGGTCGCGGCGGGTGTCGCGGTTTGCGTCGCGCCTGGCGCGGCAAGCTCGGCGTTCGCGACCGGCGTCGCTTCGTATCCGGCCTTGCGCACGGCATCGGCCAGTTGCTGAGGCCCGAGCGTCGCGTCGCTTTCCACGCGGGCGCGCTCGGTCGCGAGATTCACCGACGCGCGCGCCACTCCCGGCAGCTTGGTCAGTGCTTTTTCGACGCGGCTCGCGCACGACGCGCAAGTCATCCCGCCGATGTCGAGTTCGACGACGCGCGTGGGCGAAGAAGAAGCAGTAGCGGCAGCGTCGGCGGGGCGCTGCGGGTTGGCAAGTGCGGTCATGGCAGGCTAGGCTCGTGGCGGCATCGGGCCGCATCGTGAATCCAGTATCGACCTTCCCATGACGGGAAGGTCAAGGCCGGATTATGCGGCCGCCGTCAGAACGCCGGCGGCGCATCGAGCATCGCCTGTCCCACCGCCTTCTGTTGATCGCCGTCGCGCGCGAGCAGCGTTTGCGCGGCGCCGCGCCGGTCTTCGGCCGCCTTGTTCTGCCCGAGCTTCCATTTGCCGACGAGCCGCGTTACCTCGATCTCGATGCCGACGATCGCGCCGAGCATCTGCGCGATGTAGTCGGCGGGCGCGTCGCCCATCTTCCATGGCACCGGCTCGCCGGCCTCCATCTCGCGCGTGAGTCGCGCGACGAGACCGCGCACGAACGATTCATCGTCATGCACCACGATCCTGCCATGTGCATGCACGACCATATAGTTGTAGGTCGGCACCTGCTTGTGCGTTTCGTGTTTGCTCGGATACCAGCTCGGGGAAATATAGGCGGTCGGCCCCTGGAAGATCACGAGCGCTTCGGGATGGGTCGCGGCTTCCTGCCAGACGGGGTTCGCCCGCGCGACGTGCGCGCGCAGCACCAGACGTGACGAATCCGCCGCATCCGCCTGCGCCTCGAACGGCAGATGATTCGCATCGAGCCCATTGGGGCCGTGCGTAATCAGCGCTGCGAATGGGTGCTCGGCGATCAGGCGGTGAAGAACCTCTGGACGGTTCTCTTCGAAATGGGCGGGCATGTACATTGAAGTATTCCGAATGCAGGACGACGAAAGAGTGGAGGCGAACGGCCAAGCTGGCGGTTCGACGAATCCGCGAATCGAAAAAGCATGGCGCGCTCGCGCGAGCCGTTGGCGCGGGAACATAATGTGGCGGCGACGCCGATTGTCACATCGGTGACGCGCCTGCGCGCTGTCAGCCGCAATTCCGTGCTTTGTGCTTGCCTGGCTAGCAAGGATACGATACAACGCGATGTTGTCGGAATCGCAATCCGCGGACTCGCTGCGCAGTGTTTCGGGAGAACCGCGCATGCACCAGGCGCTGCACACCGGCATCCCCCATAGGACCGCACGTTCCGCACTCTGAACGAATGATAAAAAATCTCCGAGAACTGTTTTTGCTTCAACGAACCTGCGCGTCGCTCGCGGGTCTCGCACTGCTGGCCAGCTGTGCGTCGACCCCCACCGCGACGCAACAACGCACCGGCTGGATCAAGGACGAAGTCGCCGACTCCTACGTATTCGGCTATCCGCTCGTGCTGATGAGCGCCGCGCGCGACGCGGCGGTCGGCACCGAGCCGGGTCAGGCGCCTTTCAACACGCTGCGTCACGCGCAGGCGCTGCCGCCGATCGGCGCGACCAATCCGCCGCAGCCGAGCCTCGACACGCTCGGCTCGACTGGCTGGCTCGACCTTGCCGCCGAGCCGGTGATCCTGGCCCTACCTGATTCGCATGGCCGTTACGTCGATGCGCGGGTGCTCGACATGTGGACCAACGTCGCGTGGTCGACCGGACCGCAGTTCGCCGCGGGCATGGGCACCGCGAAGGGCTTGCGGGCGCAGACGATCGCGTTCGTCGCACCGGGCTGGAAGGGCGAGCTGCCGAAGGGCGCACAGCGCGTCGAAGTGCCGACGCGCAACGCATGGATCAGCGTGCGCATCCAGTCGAACGGCGCGCGCGATCTGAACGCGGTGCGCAAGCTGCAGCACGCGATCCGTCTGGAGCCGCTGAGCGTGTTCGTCGGCGACGCGGAGCCGGCGGTGCCGCCGCGCGGTTACGCAAGCGGCGTCGCGGGCCCGAGCGGCACGCCGGCGCAGCAGGTCGCCGCGCTCGACGCGAGCGGCTTCTTCGGCCGTCTCGCCGTTGCGTTGCCTGACAATCCGCCGACACCGGCCGATCCGCACGCGCTCAAATTTCTCGCCGACCTCGGCGTGACGCCGGGCGATCCTGTGAAGCTGCCGAAGTCATCCGATGCGCTCGCGGCCGGTCTCGCCGACGGTCGCGATCGCGTCGCGACGCCGCCGTCGAATCTGCTGAGCGCGAACGGCTGGAGCTGGTTCGGCGACACCGTCGGCAACTACGGTCCCGACTATGGATTGCGGGCGTATGCGGCGAGCACACAGTTGGGCCTCGGTACGAAGGACGACGAAGTACGCGCGTTCGTCACGCAGGACAGCGACGGCAACGCGCTGAACGGCGCGAATCGCTATGTGATCCACTTCGCGGCGAACCAGCTGCCGCCGGTGCGCGGTTTCTGGACGATCACCGCGTATAAGAAGGATGGCGCGCTGGGCGAGAACGCGCCGGCGCGGCTCGCGGTTGGCGATCGCAATGGCGCGCGCCGCAATCGCGATGGTTCGCTCGACGTGGTCGTGTCGTCGACGCGCAGCCGGACCGGTAACTGGCTGCCCGCACCGCGCGCGGACATGCAACTGGTGCTACGCCTGTATGCGCCGAAGCCGCACGCCACCGACGGCAGCTGGCAGCCGCCGCCGGTCGTGCGGCAATGATGTGAACGGCGCGCGGGCAAACCGCGCGCCGTCCGGTTTCGTTATCTAACGCTCGCGAAAATCTCGTTCGCGGGAAAGCCAGTCAGTCAGCAGCACGAATCGTCAAGGCGGGCCTGACATTCCTGTCTAACCATTGATTCACGCCTTATACTGCCGCTTGCGGGATCTCTGTTTTTCGCGGCGGGCTTGCCGCCGCATTCCTCCACATCGAGCATGGCAAGCCTCAATAAAGCATCGTTAGCCTCCTCCATACAGTCCGTGCGCGCAGTCGCGCAGTCGCGCCGTACGCGACGGATTCTCGTCGGTCTGCTGATCTTCGTCGTCGTCTTCGGCCTGCTCGGCTTTTTCGCAGCGCCGCCGCTGATTCGCCACATCGCGAGCCAGCAACTGAGCAAGCAGCTCGACCGGCCGGCGTCGATCGGCCGCATCGCGCTCAATCCGTACACACTGCGTTTCGAGGCCGACAACGTGCACATCGGCGAGCGCGGCGGCGCGGGCGACTTCGTCGATATTTCGCGCCTCATCGTGAAGCCATCGTGGAGTTCGCTGTTTCGCGGCGCACCCATCGTCGACGAAGTGCAGGTCGATTCGCCGCGCTTTCATATCGTTCGCCTCGATGCGCAGCACTTCAATTTCAGCGACCTGATCGAGAAGTTCGCGAATCAGCCGGCAAAACCGAATAGCAAGCCGACGCAGTTCTCCGTCTCCAACATTCGCGTCGAAAACGGCCAGATCAGGTTCGACGACCGGCTGCTCGGCACGAGCCACGTGATCGATCAATGGAAGCTCGGCATTCCGTTCATCGCGACGCTGCCGTCGAAGACCGATATCTTCGTCGAGCCGCTGCTGCGCGCGCGCATCGACGGCGACAGTCAGCTCGCGATCGACGGCAGGACCAAGCCGTTCGCGGCGTCGCGTGAGTCGGAAGTGTCGCTGCGCTTCGACGAGCTCGACGTGCCGAAGCTGGTGTCTTACGCGCCGTCGAAGCTGCCGGTGATCGTGCAGTCGGGCAAGCTGTCCACCGACCTGAAGCTGAACTTCGAGATGTCGAACGACACGCCGTCGCTGCGCGTCGCCGGCACCGTCGATCTGAACGACGTCAACGTGCAGGATCAGGGCAAGGCGCCGTTTTTCGCGGCGCGCGCCGTGCATGTGGCGGCGGCATCGCTCGAACCGTTGAAGAGCATCTATCACTTCGACGATATCCGCATCGACGCGCCGAGCGCGAGCCTCGCGCGCGACAAGGACGGCGTATTGAGCGTCGAGCATATGTTCGCGCCCGCGCCGGACAAAACCGCCGCAAAGGAAACCGCGGACGCGCATGCCAGCGTCAAAACCGCCGCCGCCGAAAAAGCGGCCCCGCCGTTCGACGTCGCGATCAAACGTTTCACACTCAACGACGGCACCGTGAACGTACACGACGAAGCCGTGTCGCATCCGGTAGAAGCCGGGCTGCAAAACCTCGCGGTTACGCTGACCGATTTCTCGACGCTCGCGTCGGCGCCAGCGCACTACACGCTGAACACGAACCTGAAGAACATTGGCGGTTCGCTCGCCGCCGATGGCACGGTCGGCCTCGCGGCGAAGACGGCGAGCGCGAAGCTCGATCTGAAGTCGCTGAAGCTGCCGCCGTTGCAGCCGTATCTGGATACCGCGACGTCCGCGCAGGTGCTGGACGGTGCGTTGTCCGCGACGACGAATATCGACGCGAACTGGTCGAAGTCGCCGATGGCGCTGACGGTCGCGGACACGCAGCTGGACATGCAGGCGGTGAAGCTCGCGGCGCGCGGCGGCAAGACGCCGATAATCTCGCTCGCGCAGGGCAACGTGGTAGTCAAACAGGTCGACGTCGCGGCGCGCACGGCCGACGTGACGAGCGTAGACGTAACCGGTCTCGCGGTAGACGCGCAGCGCCTGAAGGACGGCACCATCAATCTGAATGCGCTCGCGGGGGCGCATCAACAGGCGACGGAGCGCACGGCGATCCACGCGGCGAAACAAGCGCACGCCGAAGGCCCCGCATGGCGCTACAAGATCGCCGAATTGACACTCAAAGACGCGACCGCCGATTTCACCGACAACACGACGCCGCAGCCGGTCAAACTGAGCTTTACGCCGGTGCAGCTGAAGGTGCAGAAGATCAGCGACGACCTGAGCCGTCCGCTGCCGGTAGACCTGCAAGCGACGTTGAACAAGAAGGGCACGCTTGCCGTGAAAGGCGACGTGACCGCGACGCCGCTGAAGCTGGCTGTCAAGATCAACGCGAACCGGCTCGACGCTGCCGCGTTCGAGCCGTACTTCGGCAACAAGCTGAACGCGGCGGTCGCGAGCGCGCTGCTGAATGCGAACGGGGATCTCGCGGTCGCGCAGGCGAAGTCGCTGAAAGCGAACTATCACGGCGACATGGCGCTCGTCGACGTGCGCATGCTCGACAAGGCGACGTCGAACCCGTTCGCGGGCTGGGGCTCGCTCGCGCTGTCGAACCTGAAGGCCGATTACGACGAGCACGGCACCGTGGTCGATGCAAGCCGCGTGACGTTCTCGAAGTTCTATGGACGCGTGCTGCTCGACGCTCAAGGTAAGCTGAACCTGAATGATGTGGTCGCGCACGAGGGCGGTACGGCGCCGTCGCTGACGCGCGACAAGAGCGGCTCGCACCCGATTCCGCTGACGCCCGAGGCGGTGTCCGAGGCAGTCGCGGCGTCGGCGCCGGTCGCGGCATCTGCCGCAACGCCCGGCAAGCCTGCCGCCACGGCCGTCGCCAGTGCCACGGCCGCGAAGCCGCCAGCAAACCCGGTCAAGATGCACTTCGGGCAACTGGTGTTGCAGCAGGGCCGCGTGACCTATACCGACAACTTCGTCAAACCGAACTACACGGCGAACCTCGTCGCCATTCAGGGCACGATCGGCGCGTTCGGTACGGAATCGACGACGCCCGCGCCGGTCGACGTCGCCGCGAAGCTCGCGGCCAACGGTCCGCTGACGATCCGCGGCACCATCAATCCGCTGATCGCGAAACCGGCGCTCGATCTGACCGCGAGCGCGCACGACATCGAGCTGACCAATCTGACGCCGTATTCGGCGAAATACGCGGGCTATCCGATCACGAAGGGCAAGCTCAACGTCGATCTGCATTACAAGCTCGAGAACGACCAGCTGAACGCGAACAACCACCTGTTCATCGATCAACTCACGTTCGGCGATCACATCGACAACGACACCGCGACCAAACTGCCGGTGCGTTTCGCGATCTCGCTGCTGAAGAACTCGCGCGGCGAGATCGACGTGAACCTGCCAGTGTCGGGCTCGTTGTCGAACCCCGAGTTCAGCATCGGCGGGCTGATCTGGCATGCGGTGCTCAATCTGCTCGAAAAGGCGGTGACCGCGCCGTTCTCGCTGATCGCGCACGCGTTCGGCGGCAATGGTGAGGACCTCGGTTACGTCGAATTCGAGGCCGGCTCGGCGACGCTCACCGATGCCGACAAGCAGAAACTCGACACGATCGTGAAGGCACTCACCGACAAGCCGTCGATCCGCATGGACCTGATCGGACGCGTCGATCCGAAGGTCGACGAGCCGGCGCTGCGCACGCAGTACGTCGATCAGATGGTCAAGCGGCAGAAGATCAAGGATACGGTGGGTAATGGTGAGAGCGTCGATCCATCGACGGTCACGGTCGATCAGAAAGACTACGACAAATATCTGACCAAGGCCTACAAGTCCTCCGACTTCAAGAAGCCGCACAACTTCATCGGCATGACGAAGACGCTGCCCGACGACGACATGAAGGGCGCGCTCGCGGCCAACGCACCGATCGACGACGCGAGCTTGCGGCAACTCGCGCAGCGGCGCGCGCAGAGTGTGCAGCAGTACCTGCAAGGCAAGATCGACAGCAGCCGCGTGTTTATCGTCGCGCCGAAGATGAATGCCGACGACATCAAGGACAAGGGTGCGACGACGCGGGTCGATTTCGGCTTGAAGTGACGGAGGAGTCGCGGCGCACGAGCCGTGGCGCTCGGCGAGCCGATAAAAAAAGCCCGACCTGAGGTCGGGCTTCAAAGTCGGCTGCGCCCTCCACAGGACGCAGCCCCTGCAAAACAGCGAGGCTGTATGCGTTGCCGCGAGGCTTAAGCAGCCAGCAGCGAGCGCAGCACGAACGGCAGAATCCCGCCGTGCTTGTAGTAGTCGACTTCGATCGGCGTGTCGATACGCAGCAGCACCGGAACGCGCTTGTCGCCGTCCTTGCCGTGGATCACGAGCGTGACTTCCTGTTGCGGCTTGAAGTCGTCGCCGAGGCCTTCGATGTCGTACGTTTCTTCGCCGGTGATGCCGAGCGACTGCACGCTATCCGAGCCCTTGAACTGCAGCGGCAGAACGCCCATGCCGACCAGGTTCGAACGATGGATCCGCTCGAAGCTGCGTGCGACCACAGCCTTCACGCCCAGCAGTTGCGTGCCCTTGGCCGCCCAGTCGCGCGACGAGCCCGTGCCGTACTCTTCGCCCGCGAACACGACGGTCGGCGTATCGGCGTCGATGTACTTCATCGCTGCGTCATAGATGGACAGCTGTTCGCCGCTCGGCTGGTGAATCGTCAAGCCGCCTTCGACGCGCGAGCCGTCCGCCTTCACCGGGATCATCAGGTTCTTGATACGGACGTTCGCGAACGTGCCGCGCATCATCACGTCGTGGTTACCGCGCCGCGAGCCGTAGCTGTTGAAGTCGGCCTTTTGCACGCCGTTTTCCTTCAGCCAGCGGCCTGCCGGCGAGTCTTCCTTGATCGAGCCTGCCGGGCTGATGTGGTCGGTCGTGACCGAGTCACCGAAGATGCCCAACGCGCGTGCGCCCTTGACCGGCGGGATGCTGGAAGCCGGCGTCATCGAGAAGTCCTTGCCGAAGAACGGCGGCTCGGCGATGTAGGTCGACTTCGGCCAGTCGTAGACCTGACCTTCTTCGCCCTCGATCTTGCTCCACAGGTCGCCCTTCTTCGTGAGCTGCGAGTAGTTCTTGCGGAACGCGTCGGCATCCATCGCGTACTTCAGCAGTGCGTTGACTTCTTCGCTGCTCGGCCAGATGTCGCCGAGGTAGATGTCCTTGCCGCCCTTGCCCTTGCCGACCGGCTCGGTCATCAGGTCGCGCGTGATGTTGCCGGCGATCGCGTATGCCACGACGAGCGGCGGCGACGCGAGGAAGTTCGCGCGGATGTTCGGGTGGATACGCGCTTCGAAGTTACGGTTGCCCGACAGCACCGCTGCCGCGACGATGTCGTTCTTCGTGATCGCGTCGTTCAGTTCCGGCGTCAGGTCGCCCGCGTTACCGATACAGGTCGTGCAGCCGTAAGCGGCCAGCGTGAAGCCGAGCTTGTCGAGGTACTTCAGCAGGTCGGTTTTCGTCAGGTACTCGGTGACGATACGCGATCCCGGCGCCAGCGACGTCTTGATGTGGGGAGCGACCGTCAGGCCAGCTTCGACAGCCTTCTTCGCAAGCAGACCGGCGGCCAGCAGCACGCTCGGGTTCGACGTGTTCGTGCACGACGTGATCGCGGCGATCAGCACGTCGCCGTTCTTGACGTCGACGCCGTTGCTCGTCGTGTATTGCGCGTCGAGATCGGCGGCCTTCTTCGCAAAGCCGTTTTCGGCGACCGGCTTCGAGAACAGGTCGGTGAAGGTGGACTTCACGTGGCCGATCTCGATGCGGTCCTGCGGACGCTTCGGGCCTGCCAGCGACGGCGCGACCGTCGCGAGATCCAGCGTGACGACCTTCGTGTAATCGATATCGCCTTCGCCCGGAATGCCGAACAGCTCCTGTGCCTTGAAGTAGTTTTCGAACGCCGAGATCTCCGCGTCCGTGCGGCCGGTGCCGTGGAAGAAGTCGATGGTCTTTTCGTCGACCGGGAAGAAGCCCATCGTTGCGCCGTATTCCGGCGCCATGTTGCCGATCGTCGCACGGTCCGGCACCGACAGCGAGCGCGTGCCTTCGCCGAAGAACTCGACGAACTTGCCGACGACCTTCTCCTTACGCAGCAGTTCGGTGATGGTCAGCACGAGGTCGGTCGCGGTCACGCCTTCAATCAGCTTGCCCTTCAGGTGCACACCGACGACGTCCGGCGTCAGGAAGTACACCGGCTGGCCGAGCATGCCTGCTTCGGCTTCGATACCGCCCACGCCCCAGCCGACCACGCCGATGCCGTTGATCATCGTCGTGTGGCTGTCCGTGCCGACCAGCGAATCCGGGTAGTACACGGTGTCCGCGCCGTCGGCCTTCTTGTGCACGCCGCGCGCGAGGTATTCGAGGTTCACCTGGTGAACGATGCCGACGCCCGGCGGCACGACCTTGAACGTGTCGAACGCCTGCATGCCCCACTTCATGAACTGATAGCGCTCGTTGTTGCGCTGGAATTCCAGCTTCATGTTCAGGTCGAGCGCGTTCTTCTCGCGGAAGTGGTCGATCTGCACCGAGTGGTCGACGACCAGATCGACCGGCACCAGCGGCTCGATCGACTTCGGGTTCTTGCCGACGGCCTTCGCGACGCCGCGCATCGCGGCGATGTCGGCGAGCAGGGGCACGCCGGTGAAGTCCTGAAGCACGACGCGCGACACGACGAACGGAATTTCGTCGACGCGCGCCGCGGTCGGCTTCCAGTTCGCGAGTTGCGTGACATGTTCTTCGGCGATTTTCTTGCCGTCGTAGTTGCGCAGCACCGATTCCAGCACGATACGGATCGAGACCGGCAGGCGGTCGATCTTGAGGTTCAGAGCCTTGCCGAGTTGCGGCAGGGAGTAGAACTTGCCTTTGCCGGAACCGCTGTCGAATTCCTTGAGCGTTTTGTGGAGGTTGTGGGCCATGGTGTTTTCCTTGGTTTGGATCGCGGAACTACAGTACTCAACCTAGATGACGTACAGATCGACGTATTCATTGACCGGCGTCGCTTCGAGCTTGGCCTGGTCGAGCGATACCTCGAGAATCGCCCGTTGTTGCTTGACCGGAAAGCGCCGCGCGAGGTTGGTCTTGAACTTCTCGACCAGCAACGGAATACCGTCTTCACGACGGCGCTTATGACCGATCGGGTATTCGACTACGACTTCATCGAACTTCGACCCGTCGTTGAATTCGATCGTCAGTGCGTTGGCGATCGAACGCTTCTCCGGGTCGTGATAGTCCTTCGTGAACTGTGGGTCTTCGACGCATTCCATCTTCGCGCGCAATGCATCGATACGCGAGTCCTGCGCGACTGAATCTTCGTAATCGGCAGCCGTCAGACGGCCGAAAATCAGCGGCACCGAAATCATGTACTGGATGCAATGATCACGGTCAGCCGGATTGTTCAGCGGACCCTTTTTATCGATGATGCGAATCGCCGCTTCGTGCGTGCGGATCGTGATGCGGCGAATGTCTTCGACGCGCCGGCCCTGCGCGGCGAGCTGCACATGCAGCGCGAGCGCGGCTTCCACTGCGGTTTGCGCGTGGAACTCGGCCGGAAACGAGATTTTGAACAGCACGTTTTCCATCACGTACGAGCCGTACGGACGCTGGAACTGGAACGCGTTGCCGTTGAACAGCACGTCGTAGAAGCCCCACGTTTTCGCGCTGAGTACCGACGGATAGCCCATCTCGCCGGTCTTCGAGATCAGCGCGAGGCGCACGGCGCGCGAGGTCGCGTCGCCGGCGGCCCACGATTTGCGCGAACCGGTGTTCGGCGTATGACGGTAGGTGCGCAGCGCCTGCCCATCGACGAGCGCCTGCGATACCGCGTTGATCAGCTCGTCGCGCGTAAGGCCGATCAGCTGACCGACCACGGCGGTCGACGCGAGCTTGACGAGCAGCACATGATCGAGCCCGACCTTGTTGAACGAGTTCTCGAGCGCGATGCAGCCTTGAATTTCGTGCGCCTTGATCATGGCGATCAGGACGTCTTTCATCGTCAGCGGCGCTTTGCCGGCAACGATGGCGGTGCGCGAGAGCCAGTCGGCCGTCGCGAGAATGCCACCGAGGTTATCGGACGGATGGCCCCATTCGGCGGCGAGCCAGGTGTCGTTGAAATCGAGCCAGCGGATCATCGCGCCGATGTTGAAGGCGGCCTGAACCGGGTCCAGCTGGAACGACGTGCCCGGCACCTTCGCGCCGTTGGGGACGATCGTGCCTGCCACGATCGGTCCCATCAGCTTGGTGCAGGCTGGGTAGGTAAGCGCCTCGAGTCCGCAACCGAGCGTGTCGATCAGGCAATGACGCGCGGTTTCCAGCGCGAGCGCGCTGTCGATCCGGTAATCCAGCACGTAGTCGACGATATCGACCAGGACGGCGTCCGGGGCGGGTCGTACATTGGAGATCGGGGCGGACATCGGGGGCTTCCCTGGCAGCGAAAATCAGTTGCCGGTCTTGTTGATCGCGTTCGATTGCGTTGCAGCCGGCGCGCCCTGTTCCATGGCGACCGTCTTGCACTCGTCGGCGAGACGCGAGCTGTCCTTGTCCTGGAACAGCATGGCCTTAGTCGGGATCACGACGAGGTCCATACCGGATGCTGCGTCGTGGAAGCGGTCGGCGCCCGTCGTGGTCGCTTCGCGCGGCAGGTTGTAGTTCTTGTTCGCCCAGTGAACCGTGACAATCTGATCACGCTTCATGTCACCTTTCATTTCGAAAGCAAGGCCGTCCTTGCACGCCCACTTTTCAGCGCCTTCGGGAATCGGATCGAACTTCGCTTCCTTCGCCGGATTCGCCTTGCGCTTGATCAGGCGGCGCGGCTCCGGGCGCTTCGCGACGGCCTTGGTGGCCGGCTTCTTCGTGGTGGTGGCCGTGTCCGCAGCGGTGGCGTCAGTCGCGACGGTCAGCATCGTCGTGGACAGGGCGCCAATCATGGCGGCGATCATCAGCTTTTTCATGTAGAAAACCTTTCAAAATCAGTTAAACAGTGCGCGAACGACCGGTCCGGCGGCCGCGCGGGTTGAACTGCACGCGCTGTGGAGCGCGCAGCGACCGCTATTTTCTCCTATTTAGCGGCACGTACTTCAAATTCTCGGGTCCGGTGTAATTCGCGCTCGGGCGGATGATCTTGTTGTCGACGCGCTGCTCGATGATGTGCGCGCTCCATCCTGCCGTACGCGAGATCACGAACAGCGGCGTGAACATCGCGGTCGGCACGCCCATCATGTGATACGACACCGCGCTGAACCAGTCGAGGTTCGGGAACATCTTCTTCGCGTCCCACATCACCGATTCGAGCCGTTCGGCGATCGAGAACAGTTTCGTGTTGCCCGCTTCCTTCGACAGCTTCTTCGCGACTTCCTTGATGATCTTGTTGCGTGGGTCCGAGATCGTGTACACCGGATGGCCAAAGCCGATCACGACTTCCCTGTTCTCGACGCGGCGGCGGATGTCGGCTTCGGCTTCGTCAGGCGTCTGGTAGCGCGACTGGATTTCGAACGCGGCTTCATTGGCGCCGCCGTGTTTCGGGCCGCGCAGCGCGCCGATCGCGCCGGTGACCGCCGAGTACATGTCCGAGCCCGTGCCCGCGATCACGCGGCCGGTGAACGTCGACGCGGTGAACTCGTGCTCCGCATACAGGTTCAGCGACACGTGCATCGCATCGACCCACGCCTTCGACGGCTCGACGCCATGCAGCAGATGCAGGAAATGACCGCCGATCGAATCGTCGTCGGTTTCGACCTCGATGCGCTTGCCGTTGTGCGAGTAGTGATACCAGTACAGCAGCATCGAGCCGAGCGAGGCCATCAGTTTGTCGGCGATATCGCGCGCGCCGGGCAGGTTGTGATCGTCTTTCTCCGGCAGCACGGTGCCGAGCACCGACACGCCGGTGCGCATCACGTCCATCGGATGCGCGGCGGCCGGAATCCATTCGAGCGCGGCTTTCACGTTGGCGGGCAGGCCGCGCATCGACTTCAGCTTCGTCTTGTACGCGGTCAGTTCGGCCTGCGTCGGCAGCTTGCCGTGAACCAGCAGATAAGCGATTTCCTCGAATTCGCACGCCTCGGCGATGTCGAGAATGTCATAGCCGCGATAGTGCAGATCGTTGCCGGTCTTGCCGACCGTGCACAGCGCGGTGTTGCCCGCGGTCACGCCCGACAGCGCGACGGATTTTTTTGGTTTGAAGCCGCTTTGCGTTTCGTTGCCGCCGGTTGCGCCAGCGGCTTGCGTCGTCTCGCTCATGTTCCGCCTTCTCCTGTGTGCCGGCTCATCGCGGCCGTTTGAAAAACGCGTTGCTTATGCCACCGACTGTCGGTTGGCGCCCACTTGCAAAAAAAGCGGCGCCGCTTCTTGTGGAACAGCGCGGCCGGTGGTTTGCGCGCGGCGCAGCACCGACCAGTAATAGCGGTAGCTCGCGCGGTCGTGCAGCGTATCGCCGTGACGCGTCGGGCCCCAATGCGCGGACTGCGCGGCCAGCAGGATTTCGGTGGCCGTCGCGATTTCTTCGTCGCGCGGCGCGAACGCGGCGACGATCGCCTCGATCTGCGCGGGGTGGATGCTCCACATGCGCGTGTAGCCGAACTCGTTGCGGGCGCGCTGTGCGTCGTTCGCGACCACGCTCATGTCGCGCACTTCGGTGCTGACGTTGTGCGACGGCACCTTGCCGAACGCATGGCAGGCCGCCGAAATCTCGAGCTTCGCGCGCCGCACGAGTGGATGATCGAATTGGCCCGGCGAGCGCATCGCGGTGTCGGGGATCGCGCCGTCGTGCGCGGAGACGAAGTCCATCAGGCCGAAGCTCAGCGCCTCGACGCCCGGCAGCGCGGCGAGTTCGAACACACGCGTAAGCGCGTCGTGGGTTTCGACCAGCAACTGCACCGGCACCGGCTGCGCGAGGCTGAGCTCGCGTCGCGTCGCCTCGATGAACGCGATCATTTCGGCGGCATCGTGGACGTTGCGGATTTTCGGCAGCGTGATGTAAGAGGGTGCTCGCTTTGCGGCGCGCAGAATGAGGCGTACGTCGTCGCGCCAGTGCGCGTGAGCGAAGTCGTGGATGCGCACGCCGACGCGGCCGAAGCGGTCATGCTCGCTGCCCAGTAGCGACGCGACCAGTTCCGCGTGCTCGGCCTCGCGGCCGACCTGCGCGCCGTCTTCGCAATCGAGCGTGATATCGAACACCGGGCCGAGTTGCCGCTGTAACGCGAGCGACTTCAGCATCAGCTTTTCGCTGCCCGCGTAGTGATCGCAGGCAGGCAGCACAGCGGGCGGCGCTTCGCCCTCGAACAGCACTTCGGCGGGTGTGAGAACGCGCATCTTCGGCGTGTGGGGCGTGGTGAGGATCAAGGATGTCGGATTCGGACGTGCTCTGCGCGAGTGCCGTCGGGCAACGGCAAAGCACGTTCGAATCAGAGGCGAATGGCGATGATCGCACCGCCATTCACACGAAAAAAAACCGGAACCCGCCGCGCTGACGCTTCGGAGTTCCGGTTCATCGGCATCAGATGCTTAGCCGAGCAGGTGCTGAACGCCGTCGCGCTCTTCCAGCAGTTCCTGCAGCGTGCCGTCCATCTTTTCGCGCGAGAACGCGTCGATTGCCAGACCTTCGACGCGCTTGTACTCGCCGTTTTCGCAGGTCACGGGCACGCCGTAGATGATGTCTTCAGGGATGCCGTACGAGCCGTCCGACGGGATGCCCATCGTGACCCACTTGCCGTTCGTGCCGAGCACCCAGTCACGCACGTGGTCGATTGCAGCGTTAGCCGCCGATGCCGCCGACGACAGGCCGCGCGCTTCGATGATCGCCGCGCCGCGCTTGCCGACGGTCGGGATGAACGTGTTGCGGTTCCATTCTTCGTCGTTAATCAGCTTGGTCAGGTCCTGGCCTTCAGCCGTTGCAACGCGGAAGTCCGGGTACATGGTCGGCGAGTGGTTGCCCCACACCGCGAGCTTTTCGATCGACGCGACCGGCTTGCCCGACTTTGCGGCCAGTTGCGACAGCGCGCGGTTGTGGTCCAGACGCAGCATCGCGGTGAAGTTCTTCTTCGGCAGATCCGGCGCCGACTTCATGGCGATGTATGCGTTCGTGTTGGCCGGGTTGCCGACCACCAGAACCTTCACGTCGCGGCTGGCGACGTCGTTCAGCGCCTTGCCCTGAACCGTGAAGATTTCGGCGTTGGCCGACAGCAGATCCTTGCGCTCCATACCCTTCGAACGCGGACGCGCGCCGACGAGCAGTGCAATGTCTGCGTCCTTGAACGCGACCTTCGGGTCGTCCGTGATCACGACGCCCGACAGCAGCGGGAATGCGCAATCATCCAGTTCCATCACGACGCCTTTGACGGCGGCTTGCGCTTGCGGCAGATCGAGCAGTTGCAGGACCACCGGCTGGTCCTTGCCGAGCAGGTCGCCATTGGCGATGCGGAATAGCAGGGAGTAAGCGATTTGACCTGCGGCGCCGGTGACGGCAACGCGCTTTGCGGGCTTAGCCATTGAGAAATCTCCAGGACGATGCGTTAGACGCTAGGGAAAACGCCATTCTATATGCGCGTTCAGCGAAGCGTTATGAAACACGGCGGAATTCACTGTTCGCGTGCGGGCTCGGAATTGGCGAGACCGGGCGGCGCGTTGCGGCAAGACCGCCGTGCCGGAAACCTGTACTGCCGGAGCGGGACGGGATGGCCCAGGGCTTACGCCGGGCCGGGGCCGCAACTGCACGGTGCGGGCTCCTGCAAACAGCGCGTTTCGGCGAGTGTCGGGCCAGCGGATGCAACACGGAGACAGCGCGCGAATGCAACGGATGGCGGCGAATCGAAACCTGGACTGCGTAGGGGACAGCATGGTGCAGAGTGGCTGCCGGAGCGTCGCGGCACTGCATCAAACTGCCGCCGCAAAATCCCGCAAACCCTTGCTCGACAAGGAGTGTAGGAGTCGAAACAGACAAAGTCAACAGTATCTTATGTCTTATATAAGACACATCTATCGCGGGGAAAACCCTAGACGTGCCCCAGCCCTTTATGATGAAATGCGCGCATGAATTCGAACCCGGCGAATCCTGTGAACCCGAACGGCCAGGGGGCCGCCGGCGAAGCTGTATCCGCTGTTTCCGCTGCGGCGTCGCCTACCTTCAGCCCCTTATATCAGCAGATCAAGGGCTTGATTACGCAGAGCCTCGAAAGTGGCGAATGGAAGCCGGGCGAGATCATCCCTAGTGAAGTCGAACTGGCCGCGCGTTTCAAGGTGAGTCAGGGTACGGTGCGCAAGGCGATCGACGAACTCGCCGCCGACAACCTGCTGGTGCGCCGCCAGGGCAAGGGCACATTCGTTGCGACGCACAACGAAGAGCGCGCGCAGTTCCGTTTCCTGAGATTGCTCGCCGACGACGGCGTCGAGCATCCGCACGTGAGCCGTCTGCTCGAATGCCGGCGGCTGCGCGCATCGGCGGAAATCGCGCGGCAGCTCGATCTGAAGCCGGCCGATCCGGTCGTGCTGATCAAGCGTTTGCTGCAGTTCGACGGCGAAGTCACCGTGCTCGACGAAATCTGGCTGCCCGGCGTCGTGTTCCGCGGGCTCACGCTCGAGCGGCTGTCGGAGTACAAGGGTCCCCTCTACGCGATGTTCGAGACGGAATTCGGCACCCGCATGATTCGGGCGACGGAAAAAATCCGCGCGGTCGCGGCGGAGCCTGCCGTGGCGGACCTGCTGCATGTGCCGGCGGGTTTTCCGTTGCTCTCGGTCGAGCGCGTGTCCTATACCTATGGGGACCGGCCGGTCGAAGTCCGGCGAGGTTGGTATGTCACAACCGGGTATTACTATCAGAACGATCTGAGCTGAATCGGGCTGAAACGAGGCGCGGCGTCCCACACGCGTGCCAATCGGAAGGCGCTTTCAATGCGCGCGCGGCAAAGGACCCAGCGTGGTTTTCGCTGCAGCGCGATATAAAAAGGCGCTAAAATCGCGGATTAGTGTGACTACATAGTAGGGGTCTAGCATGGCAGAAGCCGTAAAAAAACCGAGGCCGGAATTCCGGAACATCGGTATCGGGCAAATACTGACGGCATACCGTCTCCCGCTGGCGGGGCGCGTGTCGATTCTGCATCGCGTGAGCGGTGCCTTGTTGTTTCTCTTTCTTCCGTTCCTGCTGTTCCTCTTCGATCAGAGCCTGACTTCCGAACTGAGCTTCGAAGTCTTCAAGGGCTTCCTCTCCAATATCATCGTCAAGCTGATCACGCTCGTTCTCGCGTGGGCTTTCCTGTTCCACTTCTGCGCCGGCGTCCGTCACCTCGTGATGGATACGAATCATGATGCCGTGTCGAAAGAGAAGGGCAAATCGACCTCCATCGTGGTGATCGTCGTCTCGTCGCTGCTTACCATCGCATTCGCGGCAAAACTGTTCGGAGCATTCTAAAAAATGTCAGCCAATAACCGAATCGGTTCGAAGCGTCTCGTCGTCGGCGCACATTACGGTCTGCGTGACTGGCTCGCGCAACGCGTCACCGCCTGCGTGATGGCGGTCTACACGGTGATTCTGCTCGCGTGGTTCTTCCTCGCGCACGACTTTTCGTACGACGGTTGGGCGTCGATCTTCGCGACGCAGTGGATGAAGCTCGCCACGTTCGTCACGCTTCTCTCGCTGTTCTACCACGCTTGGGTGGGTATGCGCGACATCTGGATGGATTACGTGAAGCCCGTTGGCACGCGTCTCGTCCTGCAGGCGCTGACGATCCTCTGGCTGCTCGCATGTGCGGGCTACGCTGCGCAGATTCTCTGGAGAGTATAAAAGCATGGTTGCAATCAAGAATTCTCTGCCGCGTCGCCGCTTCGACGTGGTTATCGTCGGCGCGGGCGGTTCGGGGATGCGCGCGTCGCTGCAACTGGCGCGCGCCGGTCTGTCGGTCTGCGTGCTGTCCAAAGTGTTCCCGACGCGTTCGCACACGGTCGCTGCCCAGGGCGGCATCGGCGCTTCGCTCGGCAACATGAGCGAAGACAACTGGCACTACCACTTCTACGACACGATCAAGGGCTCCGACTGGCTCGGCGACCAGGACGCGATCGAGTTCATGTGCCGTGAAGCACCGAACGCCGTCTACGAACTCGAACACTTCGGCATGCCGTTCGACCGTAACGCGGACGGCACGATCTATCAGCGCCCGTTCGGCGGCCACACCGCGAACTACGGCGAAAAGCCGGTGCAACGCGCCTGCGCGGCGGCTGACCGTACCGGTCACGCGCTGCTGCACACGCTGTACCAGCAGAACGTTGCTGCCAAGACGCAATTCTTCGTCGAATGGATGGCGCTGGACCTGATCCGCGACGCCGACGGCGACGTGCTCGGCGTGACCGCGCTGGAAATGGAAACCGGCGACGTCTACATTCTCGAGGGCAAGACCACGCTGTTCGCCACGGGCGGCGCGGGCCGGATCTTCGCGGCATCGACCAACGCATTCATCAACACCGGTGACGGCCTCGGCATGGCGGCCCGTTCGGGCATCGCGCTGCAGGACATGGAATTCTGGCAATTCCACCCGACCGGCGTGGCCGGCGCGGGCGTGCTGATCACCGAAGGCGTGCGCGGCGAAGGCGGTATTCTGCGTAACTCGAACGGCGAACGCTTCATGGAGCGCTATGCGCCGACGCTGAAGGATCTGGCGCCGCGCGACTTCGTTTCGCGTTCCATGGACCAGGAAATCAAGGAAGGCCGCGGCGTGGGTCCGAACAAGGATCACGTGCTGCTCGACTTGTCGCACATCGGCGCCGAGACGATCATGAAGCGTCTGCCGTCGATCCGCGAAATCGCGCTGAAGTTCGCGAACGTCGACTGCATCAAGGAGCCGATCCCAGTCGTGCCGACCATCCACTACCAGATGGGCGGTATTCCGACGAACATCAACGGCCAGGTCGTTGGTACGCCGCGCGGCCCCGAAGAAGTCGTCAACGGCTTCTACGCAGTGGGCGAATGCTCGTGCGTGTCGGTGCACGGCGCGAACCGTCTCGGCACGAACTCGCTGCTCGACCTTGTGGTGTTCGGCCGCGCTGCCGGCAACCACATCGTCAAGCACGTGAAGGAACTGAAGGAACACAAGCCGCTGCCGCCCGATGCAGCCGACTTCGCGCTGTCGCGTCTGGCGAAGCTCGATAACTCGTCGTCGGGCGAGTACGCGCAGTCGGTCGCGAACGACATCCGCGGCACGATGCAGAAGCACGCTGGCGTGTTCCGTACGTCGGCTCTGCTGGCCGAAGGCGTCGAGGCCATCCGTGAAGTGGCGGCACGCGTCGACAACATCCATCTGAAGGACAAGTCGAAGGTCTTCAACACGGCCCGTATCGAAGCGCTCGAAGTGGCGAACCTGATCGAAGTGGCGCGCGCCACGATGGTCTCCGCCGAAGCGCGCAAGGAAAGCCGTGGCGCGCACGCGCAAAACGACTTCGAACATCGCGACGACGAAAACTGGCTGCGCCATACGTTGTGGTTCAGCGAAGGCGATCGCCTAGACTACAAGCCGGTTCACATGAAGCCGCTGACCGTCGAATCGGTTCCGCCGAAAGCGCGTACCTTCTAAGGCACAAGTCAAAGGAATTCAGAGAAATGGCCAAGCGTACATTTGAAATTTACCGCTACGATCCGGACAAGGACGCCGCTCCGCGCATGCAGACGTACGAGATCGAAATCGACTCGCACGAACGCATGCTGCTCGACGCGCTCATCAAGCTGAAGGCGTTCGACGAAACCCTGTCGTTCCGTCGCTCGTGCCGCGAAGGCGTGTGCGGTTCGGACGCAATGAACATCAACGGCAAGAACGGCCTCGCGTGCCTGACGAACCTGAACGACCTGCCGCAGAAGATCGTGCTGCGTCCGCTGCCGGGCCTGCCCGTCGTGCGTGACCTGATCTGCGACTTCACGCAGTTCTTCAACCAGTATCACTCGATCAAGCCGTACCTGATCAACGATACGCCGCCGCCGGAGAAGGAACGTCTGCAGTCGCCGGAAGAACGCGACGAGCTCGACGGCCTGTACGAATGCATCCTGTGCGCGAGCTGCTCGACGTCGTGCCCGAGCTTCTGGTGGAACCCGGACAAGTTCGTCGGCCCGGCTGGTCTGCTGCAAGCCTACCGCTTCATCGCGGATAGCCGCGACGAGGCAACCGGCGAGCGCCTCGACAACCTGGAAGATCCGTACCGTCTGTTCCGTTGCCACACCATCATGAACTGTGTCGACGTTTGCCCGAAGGGCCTTAACCCGACCAAGGCAATCGGCAAGATCAAGGAATTGATGGTTCGCCGCGCTGTCTAGTATCAATGAGCTCCGCGCTCCCTGGCGCGCTGCCCCCCGAGAGGGCGGTCAGTGCGCCCGGGCGCGGCGCGGGGTGTACCGACATGACCGAAACATCGCATCAGTCCGACCCTCTCCGCCGCGCGCGTCTTCGCTGGCGCGCACGGCGGGGCCTGCTGGAAAACGACCTGATTTTCGAGCGTTTTTTCAGCCGATATGAGCATGACCTCAGCGATGCCGACGTGGGCGCACTCACGCGCCTGCTCGAGCTGAGCGATAACGACCTGATGGACTTGCTGCTCGCGCGCAAGGAACCAGAAGGCGATCTAGCCGACCCGGATGTGGTCCGGGTTCTGGAGTTGCTGCGCAACGCTTGAGCGCCGCCAGTCCGTTGTTCCAGGCTTGCAATTATCGAAACCCTGTATCCATACTTCGATTGAGGATGTGCTATGACCCCGTCAGATGTTAAAGCCACGCTATCGTTCAGCGACAATTCGCCGAGCGTCGAAATGCCGATTTACAAGGGCACGATTGGCCCGGATGTGATCGACATCCGCAAGCTGTACGGCCAGACCGGCAAATTCACGTACGACCCGGGCTTCATGTCGACGGCGGCGTGCAATTCGGCGATCACCTACATCGACGGCGACAAGGGCGAACTGCTCTACCGCGGCTACCCGATCGACAACCTCGCGCAGAACGCCGACTTCCTCGAAACCTGCTACCTGCTGCTGAACGGCGAGCTGCCGAACGAGAAGCAGAAGGCCGAATTCGTCGGCACCGTCACGAAGCACACGATGGTGCACGAGCAGATGCAGTTCTTCTTCCGTGGCTTCCGTCGCGATGCGCACCCGATGGCAATTCTGGTCGCCGCGGTCGGCGCGCTGTCGGCGTTCTATCACGACTCGCTCGACATCAATAACCCGCGTCACCGCGAAGTGTCGGCGATCCGTATGATCGCGAAGCTGCCCACGCTGGTCGCGATGGCGTACAAGTACAGCATCGGCCAGCCGTTCGTGTATCCGAAGAACGACCTGTCGTACAGCGCGAACTTCATGCGCATGATGTTCTCGAACCCGTGCGAAGAGTACGTGGTCAACGACGTGCTGGTGCGCGCGCTCGACCGTATCCTGATCCTGCACGCGGACCACGAGCAGAACGCGTCGACGTCGACCGTGCGGCTCGCCGGTTCGTCGGGCGCGAATCCGTTCGCGTGTATCGCGGCCGGTATCGCGTGTCTGTGGGGCCCGGCGCACGGCGGCGCGAACGAAGCCGCGCTGAACATGCTGGAAGAAATCGGCTCGGTCGACAACATTCCTGAGTTCATCAAGCAGGTGAAGGACAAGAACTCGGGCGTGAAGCTGATGGGCTTCGGCCACCGCGTGTACAAGAACTACGATCCGCGCGCGAAGCTGATGCGCGAAACCTGCCACGAAGTGCTCGAAGAGCTGGGCCTGCACGACGACCCGCTGTTCAAGCTTGCGATGGCGCTGGAAAAGATCGCGCTCGAAGACGAGTACTTCGTGTCGCGCAAGCTGTACCCGAACGTCGACTTCTACTCGGGCATCGTGCAGCGCGCGCTAGGCATCCCGACGTCGATGTTCACCTGCATCTTCGCGATGGCACGCACGGTCGGCTGGATCGCGCAGTGGAACGAAATGATCGCCGATCCCGAGCAGAAGATTGGCCGTCCGCGTCAGCTGTTCGTCGGCGAGACGCTGCGTGAAGCGAAGCCGATCGTACAGCGCTGATCGCTGATCGACCCCGATACGCGCGCTTCGTCGCGGCATTCGTGCCGCGCACAAGCGCGAAATTGGAGTGAATGAAACGCCTCAACGGGTTGACCGTTGGGGCGTTTCTGTTTCTGCGGCCGCCGCGGGTCGGACGTGCGGCGCATTGGCGTCGCCGGTCGCCGATGCTTGCCGGGTAACACCGATACAGGTATCGGCACTACCAGACAACCCCATGTTTTTTATCGGTTTTTTCGCCGTCTATGCAGCCCATCGCGGTGCGCAGCGTGGCATAATCGATCGACACAGTCAGCCCGCAGTCATTACTATCCCGCATACCATGGCACAGACTCTCTACGACAAATTGTGGAACACGCACGTGGTCCACACGGAAGACGACGGCACCACGATTCTCTACATCGACCGCCACCTGCTGCATGAAGTGACCAGCCCGCAGGCGTTCGAAGGCCTGAAAATCGCCCAGCGTCCGGTGTGGCGCATCAGCGCGAACCTGGCCGTGTCCGACCACAACGTGCCGACCACGGACCGCAGCCACGGCATCGCCGATCCGGTGTCGAAGCTGCAGGTCGACACGCTCGACGCCAACTGCGACGCCTACGGCATCACACAGTTCAAGATGAACGACCTGCGTCAGGGCATCGTTCACATCATCGGGCCGGAACAGGGCGCCACGCTGCCGGGTATGACGATCGTCTGCGGCGACTCGCACACGTCCACGCACGGCGCGTTCGGCGCGCTCGCGCACGGCATCGGCACGTCGGAAGTCGAGCACGTGCTGGCCACGCAAACGCTGCTCCAGAAGAAGAGCAAGAACATGCTCGTGAAGGTCGAGGGCCAATTGCCGCGCGGCTGTACCGCGAAGGACATCGTGCTCGCGATCATCGGCAAGATCGGCACCGCGGGCGGCACCGGCTACGCGATCGAATTCGGCGGCTCGACGATCCGTTCGCTGACAATGGAAGGCCGCATGACGGTCTGCAACATGGCGATCGAAGCGGGCGCGCGCGCCGGCATGGTCGCCGTCGACGACACCACGGTCGAATACCTGAAAGGCCGTCCGTTCTCGCCGCAGGGCGTCGAGTGGGATCACGCGGTCGAGTACTGGAAGCAGTTCAAGTCGGACGACGGAGCGCATTTCGATCGCGTGGTCGAGTTGAACGCCGCCGAAATCGTGCCGCAGGTCACCTGGGGCACGTCGCCGGAAATGGTCACGCCGATCGACGGCCGCGTGCCGGATCCGGAGCGCGAAAAGGACCCGGTCAAGCGCGACGCGATGGAGCGCGCGCTCAAGTACATGGCGCTCGAGCCGAACGCGCCGATCGAGTCGATCAAGCCGGATAAAATCTTCATCGGGTCGTGCACCAACGCGCGCATCGAAGACATTCGCGCCGCGGCTTACGTCGTGAAGAAGCTCGGCCGTCGCGTCGCGCCGAACATCCGTCTGGCGATGGTCGTGCCGGGTTCGGGGCTCGTGAAGGCGCAGGCGGAGCGTGAAGGCCTCGACAAGGTCTTTACCGAGGCCGGTTTCGAATGGCGCGAGCCGGGCTGCTCGATGTGTCTGGCAATGAACGCTGACCGGCTCGAGCCGGGCGAGCGTTGCGCGTCCACGTCGAACCGCAATTTCGAAGGTCGTCAGGGCGCCGGTGGCCGCACGCACCTGGTGAGCCCCGCAATGGCCGCGGCTGCGGCCATCGAAGGGCATTTCGTCGACATTCGCAAGCTCGGATAAATCGCATGATGAAGAACATGAATCGCATCACTCTATTGCGCCGCTTCGCACTCGGCACGTTCGCCGGGCTCCTGCTCGGTCTTGCCGGCTGCAACACGGTGCACGGATTCGGCCAGGACATGTCGCACCTCGGCAATTCGATCAGCAATCACGCTGAGAAATAAGCGGTTTTTGATTTTTGCCGGCGATACGGCGCGGGGGTTCCAGCCGCCAGCCGCCAGTCGCATCGCCCGGTCCTGAACAGGCGCAAGCGTCATGGATAAATTCATCGTACACACCGGCGTCGTGGCGCCGCTCGATCGCGAGAACGTCGACACGGACGCGATCATTCCGAAGCAGTTCCTGAAGTCGATCAAGCGCACGGGTTTCGGTCCGAATGCGTTCGACGAATGGCGCTACCTCGACCACGGCGAACCGGGTCAAGATAACTCGAAGCGTCCGCTGAACCCGGATTTCGTTCTGAACCAGCCGCGCTACCAAGGCGCCTCGGTGCTGCTCGCGCGCAAGAATTTTGGCTGCGGCAGTTCGCGCGAACACGCGCCCTGGGCGTTGCAGCAATACGGCTTTCGCGCGCTGATCGCGCCGAGCTTCGCGGACATCTTCTACAACAACTGCTTCAAGAACGGCGTGCTGCCGATCGTGTTGACCGAACAGCAGGTCGATCATCTGTTCAACGAGACGTATGCGTTCAACGGCTTCGAGCTGACGATCGACCTTGAAGCGCAAGTCGTGCGCACGGCCGACGGCGGCACCGAATATCCGTTCGAAGTCGCGGCGTTCCGCAAGTATTGTCTGCTGAACGGTTTCGACGACATCGGCCTCACGTTGCGTCACGCGGACAAGATCCGCCAATTTGAAGCGGAGCGTCTCGCGAAGCAACCGTGGCTGAACAATCGCCTCGTCCGTTAAGCGAAACCGTGAGGGCGTTAGGGGCGTGAAGTCCGCGCGCCAATGTCGGTTCGCGCCAGAAAGATCCGAAAAATCATCAAGGAATTCGCATGAAGATCGCAGTGTTGCCGGGCGACGGCATCGGTCCCGAAATCGTCAAGGAGGCCGTCAAGGTCCTGAACGTGCTCGGCGAGAAGTTCGAACTCGAAGAAGCGCCGGTCGGCGGTGCAGGCTACGAAGCGAAGGGCCACCCGCTGCCGGACTCGACGCTCACGCTCGCGAAGGAAGCCGACGCGATCCTGTTCGGCGCAGTCGGCGACTGGAAGTACGACAAGCTCGAACGCGCTCTGCGCCCTGAGCAGGCGATTCTCGGTCTGCGCAAGCACCTGGAACTTTTCGCGAACTTCCGTCCGGCGATCTGCTACCCGCAACTGACGGGCGCATCGTCGCTGAAGGAAGAAATCGTTTCGGGTCTCGACATCCTGATCGTGCGCGAACTGAACGGCGACATCTATTTCGGCGCGCCGCGCGGCCTGCGTACGTCGCCGGACGGCCTGTTCGCCGGCGCGAAGGAAGGCTTCGACACGATGCGCTATTCGGAACCCGAAGTGCGTCGCATCGCGCACGTCGCGTTCCAGGCGGCGCAAAAGCGCGGCAAGAAGCTCACCTCGGTCGATAAAGCCAACGTGCTCGAAACGTCGCAGTTCTGGAAGGATGTGATGATCGACGTGTCGAAGGAATACGCGGACGTCGAACTGTCGCACATGTACGTCGACAACGCCGCGATGCAGCTCGTGAAGGCGCCGAAGTCGTTCGACGTGATCGTGACCGGCAACATGTTCGGCGACATCCTGTCCGACGAGGCGGCCATGCTGACCGGCTCGATCGGCATGCTGCCGTCGGCATCGCTCGACAAGAACAACAAGGGCTTGTACGAGCCGTCGCACGGCTCCGCGCCGGATATCGCCGGCAAGGGTGTTGCCAACCCGCTCGCCACGATCCTGTCGGCCGCGATGATGCTGCGCTATTCGCTGAACAAGGCGGAGCAGGCCGATCGCATCGAAACCGCGGTGAAGAAGGTGCTCGAACAGGGCTATCGCACCGGCGACATTCTCACGCCGGGTTGCAAGCAGGTCGGCACCGCCGCGATGGGCGATGCCGTCGTGGCCGCGCTGTAAAACGCGTGCACCGCATGCGCTCGCAGAGCGAGGGCGTGCGGTGGTCAGGTCAACGATACTGGCCTTTTAAAAACGCGAATCGGGCCTTGAAATAGGCCGATTTGCGCGTCATACGGCGAAGAACGCCGCCAGTTTTCCGTTTTCGTGTATATTGTTTTGATGGCTCAGATCTCCCCAATCTCCTCGATTTCCAAAATGCACGGCACAACGGCCCGTGCGATCGAGTTCGCCATTACCATCAAAACCATTACCCCGAAAACGATCACGAAGCGCTGATCGTCCGCCGTGCCCGCCCATCTTCCCCGCGCGGTCACTGCGGGCCAAGATGCGGGGAAGTTTCCATTCGAAGGGTATGAAGTCATGAACGTAGGTCTCGTAGGTTGGCGCGGCATGGTCGGCAGCGTCCTGATGCAACGTATGCAGCAGGAAGGCGATTTCGACTTGATCGAACCGGTGTTTTTCAGCACCAGCAACGCGGGCGGCAACGCGCCTTCGTTCGCCAAAAACGAGACCAGGCTCAAAGATGCGACAAGCATCGACGACCTGAAGAAGTGCGACGCGATCATTTCCTGCCAGGGCGGTGACTACACGAACGAAGTGTTCCCGAAGCTGCGCGCGGCGGGCTGGAACGGCTACTGGATCGACGCGGCATCGTCGCTGCGCATGAAGGACGACGCGGTCATCATTCTCGATCCGGTCAACCTCGAGGTGATCAAGAACGCGCTCGTCAAAGGCCAGAAGAATTTCATCGGCGGTAACTGCACGGTCAGCCTGATGCTGATGGCATTGGGCGGCCTGTTCCGCGAAAACCTCGTCGACTGGATGACGGCCATGACTTATCAGGCTGCATCCGGCGCGGGCGCGCAGAACATGCGCGAATTGCTGTCGCAAATGGGCACGCTGCACGGCGCGGTGAAGAACGAACTGGCAGACCCGGCTTCGGCGATTCTCGACATCGACCGCCGCGTGCTCGAAGCGATGAACAGCGACAGCATGCCGACCGACCACTTCGGCGTGCCGCTCGCGGGCTCGCTGATTCCGTGGATCGACAAGGATCTCGGCAACGGCATGTCGAAGGAAGAGTGGAAGGGCGGCGCGGAAACCAACAAGATCCTCGGCAAGCCGGCCATGGGCACGCCGGGTTCGATTCCCGTCGATGGTCTGTGCGTGCGGATCGGCGCAATGCGCTGCCATTCGCAAGCGCTCACGATCAAGCTGAACAAGAACGTGCCGCTCGACGAAGTGAACAGCATCCTCGCGTCGGGCAACGACTGGGTCAAGGTTGTGCCGAACGAACGCGAAGCGTCGATGCGCGATCTGTCCCCGGCGGTTGTCACCGGTACGCTGACGGTGCCGGTCGGCCGCGTGCGCAAGCTCGCGATGGGCGGCGAGTATCTGTCGGCCTTCACGGTCGGCGATCAGCTGCTGTGGGGCGCGGCTGAACCGCTGCGTCGTATGCTTCGCATTGTGCTCGACAAGTAAAGTAAACTACGCGCTCACGACGCGTAGACAACTCAAGAAGCGTCGCGCTTGCGCGGCGCTTTTTTCATTGTGTGCTCCGATCATCTTGTCTCTTTCCACTCGCAAAAAAGGCTGCGCGCTGACGCGCCAGGAGTCCCGATGAACTTTCGACGCTCCGCTCTTCGGGCTATGTCCATTCGTCACGAGAAGGTGCGATTCAGCAGCCGTCCAGCTGCGGTGGCCGCTTGTGCCGCTTTCGTCCTTGCGCTGCTCGGCGGTGGCGCGGGCAATGCGCTTGCCGCGCCGGCTAGTGCCACGAGCGCGCCGGATGCCGCTTCCGCTGTCAGTTCCACTACCGCTGTCGTTGCCGTCGCTGCTGGCTCTCAGTACACCGTACACGCAGGGCAGTCGCTGAACGATGTCGCGATCGCTATTACGCAGTCGCATGACCGGGCGATACTCGCGCGCGCTACGCACGCATTGTTCGACACGAATCCGGCCGCGTTCATGAATCACGATCCGAGCCGGATGCGCGTAGGAGCGGTGTTGATCGTGCCGGCGCTCGATGCGTCGGGGGCCTTGGCGGCTTCGTCGACTGGGGCCGCGGCAGGGGCGTCGGAGTCCACGGCGGCTGCGCCCGCTTCCGCGCCGACTGCCGCGCCGGCCGCGGCGGCGGCTGCCGCCAGCACGGCGAGTGCAGTCGCGCAGGTCAACGCCGCCGCCGCGAGTGCGGCCAGCGCGGCGGCTCAAGCGACGACGCCAGCCGCACCCACGGTTTCCGGCGCGGCCAGCGCGGCGGTATCGACCGGCGCGGCGGCGGGCGGTGCGATTTCGTCCGCGCCAGCGGCCGGTTCGCCGCCGGTGGCGACGAGTGGCACGCAAGAATGGGCCGGATCGATTCAACCGGGGGCGAGCGCGCCCGCCGGACAAGCGCCGTCGGTAGCGACCGCGACTGCACCGGCGGCCGCGGCCGCGCAGGCGGCTTCGCAGCCGCATCCGCAGGTGTCGAGTCTGCAGCAATTGCTGGCGCTGAAAAACCGCGTGCTGATGGAGTTGCAGAAGCACGGTATCGGCGGGGCGCCCGTCGCTTCAGGCCCAACGCCGACGAGCGCGGCGCAGCCGGCACCGGCAGGTTCCGCGGCGACCGTGGCCGTGGCGCCGGAGCGCGCGAATGTGACGACGTCGCCGTCGAATGAGGGCGGCATCTCTCAGCGCGATTTGAGCATCGCGGCGGCCGTGGGCGCGGCACTGATCGTTCTGCTCGCTGCTCTGCGCATGGGTCGCCGCAAGCGCGATAAAGAGGCCGCGGCACGGGCTGCCCAGACAACTGATGCAGAAATGGCGAGATCCGCGCGTGAGGCCGATTCGCGCAATGGCGGCGCGGCGGCGGGGCAGGCGGCGGTCACGGAAGGATCGGACGCGCAAGATCAAGAGGTCGCACGGCAGGCCGCAGCAGCAGAGCATGCGGCTGCGGAACGTGCGGCAGCCGAAGAGGCAGCGGCAGAAAGCGCGGCTGCGGAGCGGGTAGCAGCGGAGCGCGCGGTGGCCGAGGAGGCGGCGACCAAGCGCGCCGCAGCGGAACGTGCGGCTGCGGAACGCGCAGCAGCCGAGCAAGCCGCAGCGGAAAGTGCAGCAGCCGAACAGACGGCAGCGGAGCGAGCAGCGGCCGTAGAACACGCCGCGGCGGCACGCGCAGCAGCGGAACAAGCGGCAGCCGAACAAGCAGCAGCACGCGTCGCCGCCGAACATGCGGAAGCGGAACGCATAGCAGCAGAACGCAGCGCATCCGAGCGCGCCGCAGAAGAACAGGCGGCACAGCAAGCAGGCACGCCCGAACCTACTGCACCGACGGCGCCACTCGCCAGCATCCCGCTACCCAGCGAAAGCGAACTGTCCAGCGAACCACCGGCGGTCGCGCCCGCCCATGACGAGACGCTTCGCTCCGCAGCGACGGCCGCCAATCTCGCCGCCGCGGCAGAACTCGGCGCCGACGCGTTGCCGCTGGGACCGCTCGAACCGGTCAGCGCCGCGACGGAGGACGAGAACGCGCATCGCCTGCAATGGGACGAGCAATCCACAGAAAGTCCGACCGCAGAGAAAACGACAGGCACGACGACAACCCCGAGCCCAAGCGCCGCGGAACCGCCCTCGACAGCGTCGCACACCGCGACGGCCGAACCGCAGTCCCCCTTGAACGTTCCACCCCCAGTGATCGATTTCACGCAACATCAGATCGAACCGCGCCCCACCACGTCGTTCGGTCAGCCGTTCAGCGACATCCCCGTGCCGACGGAACCCGCGCCGTCCGCACCGACGGAGTTCCCGCGCGCGGCCGTCGACGCGTTCGGCAGCCTCAACATGCCGCTGCCGCCGCGCATCGACGTGCCCACCGTCGGCGAAGCCGAGCCTTCCACGTCGCTGTCGACGCAACCGGTCGCATCGCCTGACACGACCGCGCAGCAGGCCTTCGGCGTCCATGGCGCGGACGACGACGCCCCGCACATCGCCGATCAGATCGTCGCCGGCACAGCCGGCCACGGCGCCGTCGCGGGCCTCGGCGCGGCCGGCTTCGGCGCGCTGAAGCTCGACTTCGACCTCGAATTGCCGCCGAGCCCGGCTCAGCCATTGCCGGCCTTCACGCCAGCCGATCTCGGCCGCATCGCGCGCAACAAGCTGGAGTTGGCCTCCGAGTACATCGAGCTCGGCGATCTGGCGGGCGCGCGCGCGCTCATCAACGAAGTGATCGAAGCGAACGATCCAGCCACGCGCACCGAAGCCCGCGCGTTGCTTTCGACTCTCGCACCGCTGTCGTGAAGCGCATCGCATTAGGCGTGCAATACGACGGCGCCGGATTCGCTGGATGGCAGTCGCAGCCGCACGGCAACACGGTACAGGACGAGCTCGAACGGGCGCTGCGCGAATTCACGCGCACGCCCGTGCAGACGGTGGTCGCCGGCCGCACTGACCGCGGTGTGCACGGCTTGGGCCAGGTCGTGCATTTCGACACCGACCTCGATCGCCTCGACATCTCCTGGGTGCGCGGCCCGAATGCGTTTCTGCCGAAGACGATCGGCGTGCAATGGGCCAAGCCGATGCCCGACGATTTTCACGCGCGGTTTTCGGCATTCGAGCGGACCTATTACTACGTGCTGTACGTAAGTCCGGTTCGCTCGCCGATGCTCACGACGCGCGCCGGCTGGATGCACACGCCACTCGACGTCGAAGCGATGCGCTCGGCCGCCGGGCACCTGATCGGCGAGCATGACTTTTCGGCGTTTCGTTCGTCGCAATGCCAGTCGAAGACGCCGTTCAAGCACCTGTACCAGATCGACGTCAAACGACAGGGTAACTTCGTGCATTTCCGCTTCCGCGCGAACGCGTTCCTGCATCACATGGTGCGCAACGTGATGGGCTGTCTGATCGAAATCGGCAGCGGCCGCCGCCCGGCCGCGTGGATGGCCGACGTGCTCGCGAGCCGTAGCCGCGATTGCGCGGCGCCGACCTTCATGTCCGACGGCTTATACCTCGCGCAAGTGGGCTATCCTGAGCAATTCGGCGTGCCCAACCCGGCGACGGGCAGCGTGCCGTGGAGCAGCGTATGGACCGAGCAACCGGAAACATGAAAGCAGCAGAGAACCCCGCCATTCAGACCGACGCCACCGCCTTGCAAGGCGTGCCACATCGCACGCGCATCAAGCTGTGCGGACTATCGAAACCCGTCGACATTGCACACGCGATCGACCTCGGCGCCGACGCGATCGGCCTCGTGTTCTATCCGCCGAGCCCGCGCTCGGTGAGCGTCGCGCAAGCGGTCGAACTCGTGCATGAGGTGCCGCCGTTTGTGTCGGTCGTCGGTCTGTTCGTCAACGCGACGCCGGAATGGGTTCACGAAGTCGCGAGCAACGTGAACCTGACGCTGTTGCAGTTCCACGGCGACGAGACGCCTGAGCAGTGCGAGGCGCTCGCCGGCGTTGCGGGTTTGCCTTGGTTGCGCGCGTTGCGAGTTGCGGCGGATACTCGAGCGGCCGATTTGGTAAAATCGGCGTTCAACTATTCAGCAGCCAGTGGTCTCCTGTTCGACACCCATGTCGAAGGCTACGGCGGCGGTGGGAAGGTTTTCGATTGGTCACTTATTCCAGCAGAGCTCGCGCATCGGGCCGTTTTGAGTGGTGGGTTGAACGCGCAAAACGTCAGTGATGCGATCCATCGCGTGCGCCCGTACGCGGTCGATGTCTCGAGCGGCATCGAAGTAGCGGGCGCCCGGGGCGTGAAGGATCACGCCCGGATGGCGGCGTTCGTACGCGCGGTGCGCGCTGCGGACGCTGAATGATTCAGGCTCGCGGGCGCTTTCCGATGAAAGCCGCGAGCCATCCTGAGAAGAGTGATCACAATGTATAACTTGCCTGACGAAAGAGGCCACTTCGGCCAATTTGGTGGTGTGTTCGTCGCCGAAACGCTGTTTTCCGCACTCGACGAGTTGCGTGAAGCGTACGAGAAATATCAGAAAGACCCGGAGTTCGTCGCCGAGTACGAGCGCGAATTGAAGTATTTCGTGGGTCGCCCGTCCCCAATTTATCACGCCCAGCGCTGGAGCGAATTGCTCGGCGGCGCGCAGGTTTATCTGAAGCGTGAAGACCTGAATCACACCGGCGCGCACAAGATCAACAACGTGATCGGCCAGGCGCTGCTCGCCAAGCGCATGGGCAAGCCACGCGTGATCGCGGAAACCGGTGCGGGTCAGCACGGCGTGGCCACGGCGACGATCTGCGCGCGCTTCGGTATGGAGTGTGTGGTCTACATGGGCGCCGAGGACGTGCGCCGCCAGGCCGCGAACGTTTATCGCATGAAACTGCTTGGTGCGACGGTCGTGCCGGTCGAATCGGGGTCGCGCACTCTGAAGGACGCGCTGAACGAAGCGATGCGCGACTGGGTCACCAACGTCGAAAACACGTTCTACATCATCGGCACGGTTGCGGGTCCGCACCCGTACCCGATGATGGTGCGCGACTTCCAGCGCGTGATCGGCGACGAATGCCGCGTGCAGATGCCAGAACTCGCTGGCCGCCAGCCGGACGCCGTCATCGCGTGCGTTGGCGGCGGTTCGAATGCGATGGGGATCTTTTACCCGTATATCGACGATAGTCCCGTGCAGTTGGTCGGCGTCGAAGCGGCCGGCGACGGCCTCGAAACGGGGCGTCACGCGGCATCGCTGATCGGCGGTAGTCCCGGCGTGTTGCATGGTAACCGCACGTATCTGCTGCAAGACGAAGACGGCCAGATCATCGAGACCCATTCGGTGTCGGCAGGCCTCGACTACCCGGGCGTCGGCCCCGAGCATGCGTGGCTAAAAGAGAGCAATCGAGCTCAATACGTAGGCATCACCGACGAAGAAGCCCTGAAGGCGTTCCACGATTGCTGCCGCATCGAGGGCATTATTCCTGCGCTGGAGTCGAGCCACGCGCTCGCTTACGCTACGAAACTCGCGCCGACCTTGTCGAAAGACAAGATTCTGCTGGTCAACCTGTCGGGCCGCGGCGACAAGGACATGCACACGGTCGCCGAGCGATCGGGTATCCAGTTCTGAGCCGCGACGATGCGTGACGAGTTCGACGAGCCGCAGCCGGCGATTGAATCCACGAATCCGGCCGCCGAAGTCCCGGCGGCCGCGGCATCCGCACCGCTGCTGGCGCAGGTGCCGGCCGGCATTCAGCTGTTGAATCGCGATTTTCTAACCGATGTAGAGAACATTCCCGATGGGTCGATCGACCTGATCGTCTGTGATCCGCCTTATGGGTTGGGGAAGGACTATGGCAACGACTCGGACATGCGCACGGGCGAGGAATTTCTCGTCTGGACGTGCGGCTGGCTAGAGCTAGCTGTACCGAAGCTCAAGCCAACTGGGTCGCTCTATATCTTCTGCACCTGGCAATACGCGCCGGAAATCTTCAGTTTCCTGAAGACGAAACTCACGATGGTCAACGAAATCATCTGGGACCGGCGCGTGCCGAGTATGGGCGGCACCACGCGCCGCTTCACGTCAGTGCACGACAACATCGGTTTTTTCGCGGTATCGAAGGACTATTTCTTCGATCTCGATCCCGTCCGCATCCCGTACGATGCAGTCACGAAGAAAGCCCGTTCGCGAAAGTTGTTCGAAGGAAGCAAGTGGTTGGAGCTTGGCTATAATCCGAAGGATGTCTGGTCGGTTTCGCGTCTGCATCGGCAGCACGCCGAGCGCGTTGCGCACCCAACCCAGAAACCACTGGAAATCGTCGAGCGGATGGTACTGTCCAGCTGCCCGAAGGGCGGCCGCGTGCTCGACCCATTCATGGGCAGCGGCACTACCGCAGTCGCTTGCGCCCGTCATCAGCGCGAATTCGTCGGCTATGAGATCAACGAGAGCTATTGCGCGATAGCGCGCGAGCGCGTCAGCGCCGCCGCTACGCCTGCTGCGCCCCGTCGGACCCGAGCCAGGCCAAAAGTGCAGCCGTCGACCGAAGTGCAGTGAAAAGCGCGAGATTTGCCGCTAAGTTCGCTGAAAAGCGCGCGGCAATGGGCGCGCAATGGCCCTAATTCGAGAGTACTTCCATGTCCCGTATCAAGAACACGTTTGCCACGCTGTCCGCCCAAGGTAAGAAAGGCTTGATCCCGTTCATGACTGCTGGCGATCCGGACCCGGCGCGCACGGTTGAGTTCATGCACGCCCTCGCCGCCGGCGGCGCCGATGTGATCGAACTTGGCGTGCCGTTTTCCGACCCAATGGCAGATGGTCCTGTCATTCAGCAGTCGTCTGAACGCGCGCTCGCGAAGGGCGTGTCGCTACGCCATGTGCTGGCCGACGTCAAACGCTTCCGCGAAGCCGACGACAAAACCCCGGTCGTGCTGATGGGCTATGCGAATCCGATCGAGCGAATGGGCGCCGAGGCCTTCGCGAAAGCCGCGAAGGAAGCCGGTGTCGATGGCGTGCTCGTGGTCGACTATCCGCCTGAAGAGTGCGTAAACTTCGCGGAACAGATGCAATCTGCCGGGATCGATCCGATCTTTTTGCTCGCGCCGACTTCAACCGACGAACGTATCGCCGAAGTCGGCCGCATCGCCAGCGGCTACGTCTACTATGTGTCGCTGAAAGGAGTTACCGGCGCCGCAAATCTGGACGTTTCCAGCATCGCGAGTAAAATCCCGGCCATCAAGTCGCGCGTTCCCCTGCCGGTGGGCGTCGGTTTCGGCATTCGCGACGCGCAAACGGCGCGTGCGGTGGGCGAGGTGGCCGATGCCGTCGTGATCGGCAGCCGTATCGTTCAATTGCTCGAACAGGCAGCGCCCGACGCCGCTGCCGAGACGCTCACGCGTTTCATTGCCGAGGTGCGCGAGGCGCTCGATAGCCTCGCGAATGCCCGATAACAGTTATTTTTTGTCGCGGTAACGTGAGCGGCGGGCTCGTCCCGCCGTTCGCGCGACTGCTGACCCAGAAGGATTCCCTATGAGCTGGCTCGATAAGCTGCTGCCGCCAAAAATCAAACAAACCGACCCGAAAAACCGCAAGGGAATTCCGGAAGGCCTGTGGATCAAGTGCCCGTCGTGCGAAGCCGTGCTGTATCGCAACGACGTCGAGGCCAATCTGCATGTTTGTCCAAAGTGCGACCATCACATGCGCATCGGCGCACGTGAGCGGCTCGACGGTCTGCTCGATCCGGAAGGCCGCTACGAAATCGGCCAGGAAATCGTTCCGGTCGACGCGCTGAAGTTCAAAGATAGCCGCAAGTACCCTGAGCGCATTAAAGAGGCGATGGACGAAACCGACGAGACCGACGCAATGGTCGTGATGGGCGGCGCGATTCACACGCTGCCGGTCGTCGTGGCGAACTTCGAGTTCTCGTTTATGGGCGGCTCGATGGGTTCGGTGGTCGGCGAGCGTTTCGCGCGCGGCGCGCAGAACGCGCTCGAACAGAAAGTGCCGTTCATCTGCTTCACCGCTTCGGGCGGCGCGCGGATGCAGGAAAGCTTGCTGTCGTTGATGCAGATGGCAAAGACCACCGCGATGCTCACGAAGCTGGCGGAAGCCAAGCTGCCATTCATCTCGGTGCTGACCGACCCGACGATGGGTGGCGTGTCCGCGAGTTTCGCATTCCTCGGCGACGTCGTGATCGCCGAACCGAAGGCGCTGATCGGCTTTGCTGGTCCGCGCGTGATCGAACAGACCGTGCGCGAGAAACTGCCGGAAGGCTTCCAACGCGCCGAGTTTCTGCTGCAAAAGGGCGCGATCGACATGATCGTCGATCGTCGCAAGCTGCGCGAAGAGATCGCGCAATTGCTGGCGCTGTTGAGCCATCAGCCGGCGGACGCGGTCGCGTAAAAGCCGGGCAGCACCGCATTTGCCGCTCTTTCGCCGCGCTGTCGAAGACGCGGCGGAGCCAGGGAAGCAATCAAAAAAATAGCGCGCCGCGTGAGCAATCAAGCGGCGCGCTGTCATTTCCAGGATAATTACGGTCGCCTGCGATGCGGCAGCGGTCGAAGCCGAAGCTGGCGCGGCTAAAGGCACGGGTTTGTGCGCATAAACCGCGCAACGGCCTACGCCCATGACCGGCGACCCGCAACCGCAACCGCCTGACCAGCACCCTTCGCAGCACTGCAGAACCGAACCGCGACCCACTCAAGATTCACCCGATGACGACATTCCCCACTCTCGACGCGTGGCTCACGCACCTTGAATCTGCGCATCCGGTCGGCATCGACATGGGTTTGGGCCGCATCTCCCAGGTACGTGATGCGATGCAGCTATCGTTTGCCTGCCCGATCATCACGGTCGGCGGCACGAATGGCAAAGGCTCGACCTGCGCGATTCTCGAAGCGATCCTTCTGCGCGCGGGCTATACGGTCGGCTGCCACACGTCGCCGCATCTGCTGTCGTTCAACGAGCGCGCGCGCATCAACGGGGCAATGGCCAGCGACGCAGATCTGCTGCCGCACTTCGAAGCCGTCGAAGCCGCGCGCCAGAGCCTCGCCAAACCGGTCACGCTGACCTATTTCGAATTCACGACGCTAGCGATCATGAGCCTGTTCGCGTCGCGCGGCCTCGACGCGGTGATTTTCGAAGTGGGCCTCGGTGGCCGTCTCGACGCGGTCAATATCCTCGATACCGACTGCGCGATCATCACGAGCATCGATATTGACCACACCGACTATCTCGGCGACACGCGCGAAAAAATCGCGTTCGAAAAGGCCGGTATCTTCCGTCCCGGCAAGCCCGCGATTTGCGCGGACCCGGTGCCGCCGCAATCGTTGATCGATCACGCGGAAAAGATCGGCGCGCAATTGTGGTTGTTCGGCCGCGATTTCCGTTACGAAGGCCAGGCCGGCAGCGAGCGACAGCAGTGGAGCTATGTCGGCCCGACGCTGCGGCGCTCGGCGCTCGCGTATCCATCGCTTCGCGGGGCGAATCAGCTGATCAACACGTCGGCGGCGCTGGCCGGGCTCGAAGCTTTGCGCGACCGTCTGCCGGTGTCCGCGCAGGACATCCGGCTCGGCATCGCCAACGTGGATCTTCCGGGTCGTTTCCAGGTGCTGCCGGGCAAGCCGTCCATCGTGCTCGACGTCGGCCACAATCCGCATGCCGCCGCGGTGCTCGGGCAGAACCTCGGCAACATGGGCTTTTTCCCGTACACGTACGCGGTGTTCGGCGCGATGCGTGATAAGGACATCGCCGGCGTGCTCAATCATCTGAAAGGCGAGATCGATCACTGGTGCGTAACCGATCTGCCGACCCCGCGCGCTGCGTTCGCGCAAGAGCTCGAAACCGTGTTGCGCGAGCTGGGCGTGGAAGACGGCGCCGACAGCAGCGTCACGCGTTACACAACGCCGGCGCTGGCTTTCCAGGACGCGCTAAAACGTGCGTCAGAGAATGATAGAATCGTGGTCTTCGGCAGTTTCTATACGGTAGCGGGTGTGATGGCCTACCGGAAATCGCAGCAACACTGAGCGGGCACCAGGCTCGAACCAAGCGATTCATGGGAATTTTCTCGTTCGGCAAGAAAGACGACGCGCCCAGCCGGCGCGGCGCAAACACCAGTTCCAATCGGGCCGCCCGGGGCGAACGCGTCGAGCGGCGCACCCGCCGCACCGAGCGCACCGTCGATGCAGATGCAATGCTGCTCGACCCCACGCTGCCTGAAAAGCAGCGCGCGCGCCGCCGGCTCGTCGGCGCAATCGCACTGGTTGTCGCGGCGGTGATCATCCTGCCGATGGTGTTGGACTCGCACCCCAAGCCCGTCACCGACGACATCTCGATCGACATTCCGAACCGGCCCGCGCCGAAGCTCTCCAGATCCACCGACAACGAAGACGTGCAGGCCGGCGTTGCGCCGGACAATCCGACGGCCGCCGACACGGGCGTGGCTGCATCCAGCCTCGCGCCGGCAACGAGCGCGGCGACCACGGCGGCAGCCTCGGCCTCCGCCGCCAAACCGACGCAATCGACGCAATCGACCGCAGCGAAACAAGGAGCGACCCCCTCCGCCGCAACTGGCGCTCTTACCGCCGCGACGCCGAAACCCGCCGCGAAGCCGCAAACGGAGTCGCTCGCAGCCAACACCGCGCCTGCTGCCCCCGCCAAACAGACGAAGGCACCCGCCACCGCACCGTCGGCGTCGACCGACGACGAAGCGAACACGGCCACCGCCAGCGCCCACGCGAACTCCGGCACGCCGGCCTCGCCGCCGGGCAACCGTTTCGCGGTGCAGCTCGGCGCCTTCTCGAACGAAGCGAACGCGCGCAATTGGGCAGCGAAGTTGAAAGCGGCAGGCGTGCCCACATATACCGAACATAGGAAGCAAGCCGACGGCTCGACGCTGACATTGCTGCGTGCGGGCCCGTTCGCCGACCGCGCCGCGGCCACCGCCGCTGTCGCGAAGGTCCGCGAGGCGGGCCTCGTGTCGGGCTCGAACGGCAGCAGCGCACAGTAAGCGAGCGATGTTCACTGCCTTCGACTACGCTGTAATGGCGGTGATTGGTTTGTCGGCGCTGCGAGGCGCCTGGCGCGGTTTGCTGTCGGAAGTGTTTGGTTTGATCGGCTGGGTTGCGGCGTTTTTCATCGCTTGCGAGTTCGTGGGCTACGTGGTCCCGTATATCCCGTCTACCTGGCCGGGCGGCGCGTTGACGCAGTGGCTGCTGGCTTTTTCGCTCGTGGTGATCGGCGTAGTGCTGGTCACGAGCGTGGTGAGCGCGCTGCTCAGCCGCCTCGTGCAGGTCACGGGACTGGGCGGTGCGGACCGCTCGCTCGGCTTGATGTTCGGCCTCGTGCGTGGGGTCGTTCTGGTGCTGATTCTGGTCGCCCTCGCAGGCTTGACCGAACTGCCCAAAGAGGAATTCTGGCGCAACGCGCTGCTTCGTCCGTATGCGGTTGCGGGCGTACGCGCAATGAAACCGCTGCTCCCCGAGGCGCTCGCCGCTTACGTCCATGTGGACGATTCGGGCGTCCCGAGCAATGCGCAACAGGACTCCGGCGCATACCGGCTGCCTTGACGTCGTAGCGCGTCCCGTCCCATGAAAGCGCGGGCGCGGTCGCAGGCACCGGTCGCCATCACGAATTTCGTACCTTTGAAGGACATGCCATGTGCGGCATCGTAGGCGTAGTTTCCCACTCCCCGGTCAACCAGCTGATCTATGACAGCCTGCTGCTTCTGCAGCATCGCGGTCAGGACGCCGCCGGCATCGCGACGGCGAACGGCAGCAATTTCCACATGCACAAGGCCAATGGCATGGTGCGCGACGTGTTCCGCACGCGCAACATGCGCGGCCTGCCGGGCACGACGGGCATCGGCCAGGTCCGTTACCCGACCGCCGGTTCGGCGTCGAGCGAAGAAGAAGCGCAGCCGTTCTACGTGAACGCGCCGTTCGGCATCATCCTCGCGCATAACGGCAACCTCACCAACTGGCAGCAGCTGAAAGATGAGATGTTCCGCATCGATCGCCGCCACGTGAACACCAATTCCGATACCGAAGTGCTGCTCAACGTGCTCGCGCACGAGCTGCAACTATCGAGCTCGGGTCTGCAGCTCGATCCGGCCGCGCTGTTCAAGGCGGTGTCGGGTGTGCATCGCCGGGTGCGCGGCTCGTACGCGATCGTTTCGCTGATCGCCGGCTACGGCCTGCTCGGTTTCCGCGACCCGTTCGGCATCCGTCCGCTGTGCCTCGGCAAGCAGGAAACGGCAGAGGGTGTCGAGTGGATGCTGGCGTCGGAATCGGTGGCGATCGAAGGCATCGGTTTCGAATTCGTGCGCGACGTGCAGCCGGGCGAGGCGATTTTCATCGACACCGAAGGCCAACTGCATTCGCAGCAGTGCGCGACGACCACGAGCCTGAACCCCTGCATCTTCGAACTCGTGTATCTGGCGCGTCCGGATTCGGTGCTCGACGGCGTGCCGGTCTACAACGTGCGTCTGCGCATGGGCGACTACCTCGCCGAGAAGATCAGGCGCGAGCTGCCCGACGTCGCAATCGACGTGGTGATGCCGATTCCCGATTCGTCGCGCCCGGCCGCGATGCAGGTCGCGAAGAAGCTCGGCGTCGAGTATCGCGAGGGCTTCTTCAAGAACCGCTATGTAGGCCGTACCTTCATCATGCCGGGGCAGGCGGTGCGCAAGAAGTCGGTGCGCCAGAAGCTGAACGCGATGAACATCGAGTTCAAGGGCAAGAACGTGCTGATCGTCGACGACTCGATCGTGCGCGGCACGACGTCGCATGAAATCGTGCAGATGGCACGCGATGCGGGCGCGAACAAGGTGATTTTCGCGTCGGCGGCGCCGCCGGTGAAATTCCCGAACGTCTACGGCATCGATATGCCGACGCGCGGCGAACTGGTCGCGCACGGCCGCTCGGACGAGGAAGTTGCGCGCATGATCGGCGCGGATCACCTCGTGTATCAGGACGTCGATGCGCTGAAGCAGGCGGTGCGCGATATCAATCCGGCGCTGAAGGAATTCGAGGCTTCGTGCTTCGACGGCAACTACGTGACCGGCGACATCACGACCGAATACCTCGACCGCATCGAAAGCGCGCGTCTCGCGCCGTCGTCGCAATCGGATCGCGATGCCGCGAGCGAAGCGATCGACGGTGGCGGCCCGGCGCGTTCGCAGCTGCATCTGCAACTGTCGGTGGGTTGAGCATACACACCGCGCCACGAGCGTATTAACACGTTGGCTTGCGTCGATGTGATCTCGGCTTGCGGACGCGGGGCAACCCGAAACAGCTAAAGCGAAGGGCGGAACGCCACGGTCGTCCGCCCTGGCTCCAACCTCCCCGCACATGAAGCCCGCTTATGCCGACGCAAAAGCGGGCTTTTTTGTTGCTGCCTCATTTAGCCACGAAAGCAGCCACGGAAACCTGGAGACCAGAACCAACATGGACGACTTCCACGACTTTGACTTCGACACGCTGGCCGTTCGCTCGGGCACCGTGCGCAGCGATTTCAACGAGCATTCGGAAGCGATCTTCCTGACCTCGAGCTTCGTGTTCGCGAGCGCCGCGGACGCCGCCGAACGCTTCAGGAACTCCGAGGACTATTTCACGTACTCGCGCTTCTCGAACCCGACCGTCTCGATGTTCCAGGACCGTCTGGCCGCGCTCGAAGGCGGCGAGGCCTGCATCGCGACGGCTTCGGGGATGGCCGCGATCATGTCGGTCGTGATGTCGACGTTGCAGGCGGGCGATCACCTCGTTAGCTCGCGGGCGCTATTCGGCTCGACGCTCGGCATGTTCTCGCAGATCTTCAGCAAGTTCGGCATAACGACTACGTTCGTCGATCCGACTGATTTGAACGCGTGGAACGAAGCGGTGCGTCCCGAAACGAAGATGTTCTTCCTCGAAACGCCTTCCAACCCGCTGACGGAAGTGTCGGATATCGCAGCGATCGGCAAGATCGCGAAGGCCGCGAATGCGCTGTTCGTCGTCGATAACTGCTTCTGCAGCCCGGCGTTGCAGCAGCCGCTGAAGCTCGGCGCGGACGTCGTCATGCATTCGGCGACCAAGTTCCTCGACGGCCAGGGTCGTGTGCTCGGCGGCGCGCTGGTCGGTTCGAAGAAAATCATCATGGAAAAGGTGTTTCCGTTCGTACGCAGCACCGGGCCGACGCTGTCCGCGTTCAACGCGTGGGTACTGTTGAAAGGCATGGAAACGTTGTCGCTGCGCGTCGAGAAGCAGTCGGCGAATGCGCTCGAAATCGCGCGCTGGCTCGACTCGCATCCGGCCGTCAATCGCGTGTTCTATCCGGGGCTCGAATCGCATCCTCAGCACGCGCTCGCGATGCGTCAGCAGAAGTTGGGCGGCGCGATCGTGTCGTTCGAGTTGAAGGGCGACACGCTCGAGCAGATGCGTACGAACGCATGGCGCGTGATCGACGGCACGAAGGTCTGCTCGATCACCGGCAACCTGGGCGACACGCGTACGACGATCACGCATCCGGCGACGACAACGCACGGCCGCATTACGCCCGAAGCGCGCGCGGCGGCAGGCATCAGCGAAGGTCTGATCCGGCTTGCGGTGGGGCTTGAAAACGCGGGCGATATCCGTGCGGATCTGCAATGTGGGCTCGAAAGCTGACAGGCAGGGCGAAGCCTGTGCGCGGCATACAGGCTTCAAATGGCCTCAAAGCCCTCAAAGCCCTCAAAGCCCTCAAAGCCCTCAAAGCCCTCAAAGCCCTCAAAGCCCTCAAAGCCCTCAAAGCCCTCAAAGCCCTCCGCGCCACCTCCGCCGCGCTCAGTGCCGTAACGCGCGCCACTGCCCGGGCGGCAGCCCGAAACGCCGCGTGAACGCGTGCGTGTAAGCGCTCTGATCCCCGAAGCCGATCTCGAGCGCGATGTCAGTCAACGAAAGACGCGGGTCCGCAAGCAGCGTGATCGACGTGTCGAGCCGCAGCCGCTGCAAATAGCGATGCGGCGTCTCGCCGAACGCATCGATAAACAGTTGATGAAAACGCCGCATGCCGAAGCCGCAGTGCGCGGCGAGGTCCGCGATCTTCAGCGGCTCGGACAGATGCGCGCGCAGCCAGCGGTCGATGCGCGCGAAATCGAGACGAACGCCTTCGCTCTGCACACCGGCAAGTGCCCCGGAATCGGCGACAAGCGCGGCGCCCAGGCGTGCCGCAGCATCCCAATGAAAGCGACGGTGACCGAAGGCATTACCTTGCGCTTCGCCCACGCCGCCCGCAGCATGCGCGGCAATCGCGTGCACGAGCTGCGCGAGCGACGGATCGACGGCCACGGCGCGCGCGCGCTCGAACAACCGCTCGGGCACCGCCAGCGACGCCGCAGGCAAATCGAGCACGAGCTGCCGGTTCGTGCCGACACCCGCATAATCGTGCCGCGCGCCGGCCGGGATCAGCCATGCGGAGCCGGCGTCGATCTGCTCGGCGACGCCGTCTACCGCCATCACCATTGCGCCGTCGAGCCCCAGCACGACCTGGTGGAAGTCGTGCACGTCCGACGCTTCGATCGCGCCATAGCAGCGCAGCGAAACGTTGGGGGCGGCGACGGCGGCGTGGCTCATGACAATACTTTGGTGTAACTCAGACTTCGAGCAGTTCGACTTCGAACACGAGCGTCGCGTTCGGCGGAATCACCCCGCCCGCGCCGCGCACGCCGTAGCCGAGTTGCGGCGGAATGGTCAGCTTGCGCTTGCCGCCGACCTTCATGCCTTGCACGCCTTCGTCCCAGCCCTTGATGACCATGCCGCCGCCCAGCACGAACGCGAACGGGTCATTGCGGTCCTTGCTCGAATCGAACTTCTGGCCGTCGGTCAGCCAGCCCGTGTAATGCACGGTCACGGTCTTGCCGGCCACGGCTTCGGCGCCGGTGCCTTCCACGAGATCTTCGTACTTCAGGCCGGATTCGGTCGTCACAGTCGACATGCGTTGCTCCTCAGATCAAAACGTAAAACCGACATTGTAGGCGCGTTGACGTCGATCGCCGAGTCCGGTCCGGTTCCGCGCATGGCATGCGGATTGCGTCCCGCGTGGCGATTCGGCCTCGACTGGTCGGTCCGACCGGGATGCCTATAATGAGGCTTCCGCCCATCATCCAGCATTGCCTGAGAGGACTCGATCGTGACTACGTCACCCAACGGGACTGCTGGCGCCCAGCCGGCGTCGGCCGGCTTCGTCATCACCGAACGCAGCGCGCTGCTGCGCGCGGAAACCGCGTTGTTCATGCGCGATCACGTGCTGTCGCTGGTGTCGCACGACCTGCGCGGTCCGTTGAATGCGATTCATAGCTGGGCGTACGTGCTCGAGCGCAAGCTCGACGCGAACGATCCCAATTCGCAGCGCGCGATCACGGGCATTCGCAGCGGAGTCGATCAGCAGGTGAAGCTGCTCGAGACGATCGTCGATGCGACGCGCGCCGAAACGAAATCGCTCGCGCTCACGTATGAACCCTTTCCGCTGCATCCGCTGCTCGACGAAACCGTCGACGAAGTCCGCACCGGCCTCGCCCGCGCGCGCGGCGTCGAAGTGCGGCTCGACTCGCAGATCGCCACCGAGCAACTGAACGGCGACCGCGCTCGGCTCGCCGCCGCGGTGTGGCTGATGCTGACGTTCGCCGTCGAAGCGAGCGCGCGGGGCACCGAGGTCGCACTGGCCGCGCGCGCGGACAACGGCACATGGCACGCAAGCGTCACTTACGAGCCGAACGAGGCCGCGTTGAACGACGCCGCGCTGCCGCATGTGCTCGAAGCGTTCGCGCGCAAGCAGGCGGGCGAACCGCGCGAGGCGAAGCGCATCGCGTGGGTGTTCGCGTTGTGCAAACGCGTCGCGGAGGCGCACGGCGGAAGCTTCGAGCAAAGCGATACGACGGAAGCGGACGGCGTCACCGCGACCCCCGCCACGCTCGTGCTGCGCGTGCCGTTCAGCGCGGCGGCGCCGAAATGAGCGTCGCGCGCGAATGCATTGGCGCACAATCAAGATTTCATCGAGCTTTCAGCCCCTATACTGACAACTTTTGTTGCCGGAGCCCGTCGCTTTGATCCAGGTTGTCGCTCTTATCGGTGCAATGTTTCTGGTTGCACTCAACGGTTTTTTCGTCGCCGCCGAATTCGGTCTGGTCAAACTGCGGCAGACCCGCGTGCAAAGCCTCGCCACCCAGCATGGCATGCGCGGACGTCTGCTCGCGAAGGTGCACGGACAGCTCGACGCGTATCTGTCGGCGTGTCAGCTCGGCATCACGCTCGCGTCGCTCGGCCTCGGCTGGATCGGCGAACCGGCGTTCGCGCAACTGCTGATGCCGCTTTTCACCGTGATCGGCGTGGAGTCCGAGAAGCTGATGCATGGCATTTCACTGTTCTTCGCGTTTTCGTGTATTTCGTTCCTGCATATCGTGGTCGGCGAACTCGCGCCGAAGTCGCTCGCGATTCGCGAGGCGGAGAAAATTTCGCTGTGGGCCGCCGCGCCGCTGTACGGTTTCTATTGGGCCATGTACCCGGCCATCTGGCTGCTCAACACGAGCGCGAACGCGGTGCTGAAGGCCGCGGGGCTCGATACCGACCAAGGTCATGACTCGCATTACTCGACCGAGGAACTCAAGCTGATCCTGCGCGGCCGCCGCGCGAACGTCGCGAGCGAACTCGGTGCGTCGACCGGCGCGTACAGCCAGGACGAATGGAACACGATCGCGCACTCGCTCGACTTCTCACGAATGACCGTATCGGACCTGATGCGGCCGTCGCATGAAATGGTGTGCCTGCGGCGCGATCTGCCGCTGCGCGACAACATGCAGGTGGTCGCGCGGCACCGCTTCAGCCGCTATCCGCTATTCGAGGATGCATCGGGCGAACGCGTGGCCGGCATGATCCACCTGAAGGACCTGTTGCTCGCGCGCCAGGCGGGCAGCACGCTCGACGACCTGTCGCGCTACGTCCGCCCCGTGCAGTACGTGAAGCCGGACATGCCGGCGCTCGATCTGTTCCGGCGCTTTCGCAAGGGCGCGCCGCACTTCGCGCTGGTCGGCCACAAGAACGCGAAACCGATCGGCTTCCTGACGCTCGACAACCTGCTCGGCGCGCTGGTCGGGCAGATCCACGATGAATTCCGCCAGGGCGACGCCGACTGGACCCGCATGGACGACGGCACGCTGATGGGCAAGGGCAGCTTGCCGGTGGTGTCGCTCGAACGTGCACTGGGTATCGACATCGATGAAGGCAAGGCCGAATCGGTGGGCGGGCTCGTGATCCAGGCGCTCAACGATCTGCCGAGCGAAGGGCAGCGCGTCGAGTTCGAAGACTTCGACGTCGTGGTCAAGAAGATGAAGGGACCGCGCATCGTGCTCGTGCGCGTGTATCCGAAGGTGTTCGACGACGAGGACGGTTGAGGCCCGAACCAACCCGAAGCCTCAACCCTTTTTGGCCGCCTTAGCTTCGAGGCACCCCATCCTCCACCAGCACCGCGACCGGCATCGCCGCGAGCGCGTCGCGCAGATACAGCAGCCCGTGATCGTCGACTTTCGGCGCGGCGGGGCTCAGCCAATCGAACAGCGCACGCGCCGACAGATCGGGCGGCATTTCGATGGCCGTATCCGCCCATTGCGCCGGCTCGACGAGCGGCAGACCAGCATCATCGCCAAGCAGTCGCGCGGCCAACCGGCTGGCAATCACCACGGCCCACGCATTGCCATGCCGCCGCGCGAACGCGATCACACTCGACGCATGCGCGCCGCGCACCGTGAGCGGCAGATACGTGCCCTGACTCAGCAGCTCCGGCAGATGCGCGCGCAACGCCAGCACGCGCTGGATCACCGCGAGCTTTACGCGCCCGTCGCGCCAGTCCGCCAGAAATTCCGACGGCGGCGTTTGCGACTGCGGCAGCCACGCCTCGCGTTTCGCGAAATCGACGGGCCGCCGATTGTCCGGGTCGACGAGGCTGAAGTCCCACAGCTCGGTGCCTTGATAAAGATCAGGGATCCCAGGCGACGCGACGCGCAACACCGTCTGCTGCAGGCTGTTGAGCGCGCCCGCGCGACCAATGCGCTCGACGAACGCCGACAGCTCCTTCAGAAAGGCGTCGCGCCGCTGCGGCGCAAGGATACCGAACAGGAATTCGCGGCAGCCGGCCTCGTAAGCTTCGTCGGGCGCGAGCCAGCTGGTTTGCAGCTTCGCCTCGCGCAGCGCCTTCAACTGCCATTGCGCGACGCGCTCGGCCAGCTCCTTGACGCCGGCTTCGTCGTCGGCGCGCAGCGCCGGCGGCCAGCAGCCCACCAGCGTTTGATACAGCATCGCCTCGGCGGCGGGGCCGGGAGCCCATGCGTCGCTCTTGTCCTGGCTCACGCTGCTGATCGGCGTGCCGTCGAGCGCTCGACGCTGCGGCGCGTTCAACGTCGACCATGCACGCAACGTCGCGCCCCATTCGTCGGCGATCTCGCTGAGCACCGCGAGCCGCGCGCGCACGTCTTCGCCGCGCTTGTGATCGTGCGTGGCGGTCGCAAGCATCGCATGAGGAAAACGTTGCGCGCGCTCGAGATTGCCCGCATGAAACCGCTCCACCGACAGCGCGAACTCGCCCGGGTCCGAGCCGACTTCGTTGCGCGACAGCAGACGGCCGTAGCGATAGCACGCGGTGTCCTCGATCGCCTTGGCGGCGAGCGGCGCGGTCAGCTGCGAAAACAGCGTTTGCGCGCTGCGCCGGGACGAGCCCGCATGCGGCGGCGCTCCGCCGCCTTGCGCCTGCTGCTGCGACTGCGCGCCGGGGCGCGCGGGCGGGGCTTCTTCGGCGCTGCCGCCGAGCCACGCATTCACGCGCTCGAGCGCCGCATGGTCCGAGCGCGGCAGCGAAGCGCGCGCGCCCGCGAGCGCCTCCTCGAAATAGACGTTGTCGGCGGCGCTGCGCAGTCCGCCCAGCGGATACATGCGGTACACGGGGAAATGCACGACCAGTTCGGTCAGCACGCGGCGCAGCGCCGGGTACGTGAAGTCGCGCGTGCTCAGCGAATCGCGTGCGATCCGATGCAGCGCGCGCGCCGCGCGGTCCAGTTCCGCGGAGAAGTTTTCCGCGAGAATCTTGCGCCGCGCAGCGTGCGCTTCATCGGCGAAGCGCGCGCTGCGGCCGGTGAGCTCGGCCCACGTACCGGCGAGCGGGTCCGCGCCGGCCGGATCGTGCAGCAGCGCGCCGACGTCGCTCATGAAGTCGTAGCCGGTCGTGCCGTCGACGGGCCAATCGTCGCGCAACGGCTCGCCACGGCCGAGAATCTTCTCCACCAACACGTACGGCGCTGTGTCGCGCAACTCGCTGAGCCGTTGGCGCAAACGCTGGCAGTATTCGCGCGGCTCGGCGAGCCCGTCGATGTGATCGATCCGCAAGCCGTCGACGAGCCCTTCGCGATAGAGGCGAAAGATCAGCGCGTGCACTGCCTCGAACACCTCGGGCCGCTCGACGCGCACGCCGGCGAGCGTCGAGATGTCGAAGAAGCGCCGCCAGTTCACTTCGTCGGAGGCGGTGCGCCACCACGCGAGCCGGAAATGCTGCCGCTCGATCAGCCGATGCAGCCGGTCGCGCGTGACCGGATCCTCAGGCGCGTAAGTCTCCAGCACGAACTCGATCGCCGACTCGCCTTCGCGCGCGACGAACTCGCGCAACTCGTCGCGCGCCTCGGCGGCGCGTGGTTGGTCGGCGGGCTGCGTGGTGAGTCCCTGAAAGCGATTCGCGAGCGCGCTCAGATCGGCGCGGTCGGCGCCTTGCAGGATCGCCGCGTAATCGACCGGGCAGATCGGGAACACGTGCGGACCGTAGCCGATTTGAAAGCGTCCGCTGTCGGCCGCGAAATGCAGCCCGATGCGGCCCGCCGCCAGTTCTTCGCCGTACGACGCGCCGAGCGTCGGCAGCAGCACCTTGCCGCGCAGCGCGGGATCGGGCGAATGCCAGTCGACGTCGAAATGTCGCGCATACGAGCTGTGGCGGCCCCATTCGAGGATGTCGAGCCACCACGCGTTGCTCGACCCGCCGACGCCCATATGATTCGGCACCATGTCGACGATGAGCCCCATGTCGTGCGCGCGCAGCTTGTCGACGAGGCGCTTCAGGCCCGCCTCGCCGCCGTATTCGGCACTGACCTGGTTGTAGTCGACGGTGTCGTAGCCGTGCATCGAGCCGGGCTCGGCCGTCGTGATCGGCGACGCGTACAGGTGGCTGATGCCGAGCGCGGCGAAGTAGTCGACGTGTCGCGCGGCGTCGTCGAACGTGAAGCCTCGATGGAACTGGAGGCGCAGTGTGGAGCGTGGAACGGTCATGGCGTGTCAGGCTCCGCGGAAGTGTTGGATGAACGCGCGGCGGCGCGGCGCGCGCCGTCGACGGCCAGCAGGCGGTCGGTAAACACGGGGTCGTCGAACATCGCGTCGACGGGCAGCGTCATGCGGCGGCGCCAGTTCGGATGTTCGTCGATCGAGCCCGGCAGGTTCGGTTGCTCGTCGAGCGCGAGCAGGTCTTCGAGCGGAAACGTGACGAGTGGCCCTGGTGTCGCGGCGACGAATGCGAGCGCTTCGTCGACCGGCGCGTTGTCGGCGTCCGGCGGCGCGACATCGGGCGCGGCCACGCCCGCTTGCTGGAACGCGCGCCACAAGTCGGCGCGCTGCTGCGCGCGCTCTTCGAGCGCCGCTTCCTCGGGATCGCGCCCGTCGGCGCGCGCCATCGTCTGGCCGATGCGGTTGCGCCACATGATGTCGCTGCCGCGCCACCAGCCGGCGACGGTCGGCAGATCGTGCGTGGTCGTCGTGCCGACCGCGTAGCGGTCCCAATCGGCCGGCGCCTTGAAGCCGTTGCCGTCGGGGGCGCCTTCGAACCACAGCACGCGAATCCCCTCGATGCCGTGCTCGTCGAGCCGCTCCCGAAACCCGGACGGCACGGTGCCGAGGTCCTCGCCGATCACGATCGCGCGATGCCGCCACGATTCGAGCGCGATCAGCCGCAGCAGGTCTTCGAGCGGATAGCGCAGATACGCGCCATTGCGCGCGCTTTCGCCTTCGGGCACGAGCCACAGACGCCGCAAGCCGAGGATGTGATCGATGCGGATGCCGCCGGCATGCGCGAACGCCGCGCGCAGCATGTCGATGAACGCGGCGAAGCCTTGTGTGCGCATCGCGCGCGGCGAAAAGGTCGTGAGTCCCCACGACTGGCCGGCCTGATTGAAGAGATCGGGCGGCGCGCCGACCGACACGCCCTGCAGCATGTCGTCGGGATAGGACCATGCATGACTGCCGGCGCTGTCGCAACCCACCGCGAGATCGGCGATCAGGCCGACCGCCATGCCGGCTTCGCGCGCGGTGTGCTGAGCGTGCAACAGCCCGCGCGATGCCAGCCACTGCAGGAACAGATGAAAGTCGACCTCGTTGCGATGCGCGGCGGCGAACGCCTCGACTTCGGGGCTGCGTGGGTCGCGCAAGGCGTCGGGCCAGTTGCGCCAATGGCCGTCGCCGCCTTGCGCGAGCTGCGCGGCCTGCAGCGCTTCGAAGCGCGCGTGATCTTCGAGCGCGCGCCCCGCGCGTTCGCAGAAGCCGTGAAATTCGAGCGCGCGCGGCGAGTGCCGCGGGCGCTCGTTGGCGCTGAACTGCTCGTACAGCGCGCGCAAAACCGTGAGCTTCAGCGGGGTCGCGTGCGGCCAATCGATCAGCGGCAGGTCTTCGTATTTGGACCACGCTTTGCCGGCTTGCGCCGATGCGGACGCTGATGCATCCGTGCCGAACACCGCGGCCGGATCGATATGCGTGACGTTCAGCCATAAACGCGACGACGGCGCATACGGGCTGAAGCGCTCGGGCTGCGCGCTGAACATCGCGTGGGTCGGACTGACGGCGAGCGCGTGCGCGCCGCGCTGCGCGCCGTGCCGCGCCAGCTGCGCGAGCGCCGTGTAATCGCCGATGCCGCCGTCGCCGGTGCGGCGCAAGCCATACAGTTGCGCGGCGATGCCCCACAGTGGCGGCGCGGGCGGCGCGGCTTCGCGTTCGCCTTCTCCGTCGCCGCCGTGCAGCGTGCGCCACGCGTCGGCGACGGTGTAGCAGCGCGGCGGCGCGACCGCGAGCGTTATGCGCTGGTCGTTGATCACGAGCGCGTGATAGCCGGCTTCGTCGATCGGCGCGAGCAGCGCTTCCTCGCCTTTCGGCGCGGTGAATCTGCCGTCGATGATCGAGCCGCTCTCCAGCTCGATCCGGTAATGGCTGCCCGACTTGACCGCGGCAGCGGGCAGCGCGATGCCACGCCCGATCACCGCGGTCATCAGCGGCGGCAGCCTACGGCCCGATAGTTCGGCCTCCAGAGCAGCGGCGCTGTGGCGGATATCCGTGGCGTTGCCGCACGGCAGACCCATGCGTTCGAGCAGCGTGCCAAGTGTCTTTTCGGGCACATGCTGCGTATTGTGGTGCGCGTCCTGCCACTCCACCTCGAAGCCTGCGCGGGTGGCGAGCGCGGCGAGCCTGTCGTTGGGGCGTCGGGTCGTCACGCGCGCTGCTCCTCGTGCGATGCGATGCGCGCATCGTGGCGGCTCGCGAATTCGTTGATGTCGCCGGTCAGCCACGCGATGCACGCATGCGCGGGCAACACCCGCGCGTCGGCCTGTTCGCGCGCGCGCGGCGGTGTTTCGAAAATGATCTTGCCGTCGGGGATGGCGTCGAACGCGACGTTCTGCTGCGACAGATTCAGCGCAATCGACAGCGTCTCGCCATCGCCGAGTTTCCAGCGCGCGATCAGCGCGTTCGCGTCGCTGCCACCGGCATCGCGCAGCACGGTCGCGCCGCACGCCTTCGTGTGTTTCAGGCGCGGCGTGATCAGCTTCGCGCGCACCGCGAGCGCGGACTTGTAGTAATGCATCCAGTCGAGCCGATCCGGCGTCGGCTTTACATCGGGCGCGGGTGGCGACGAGGCGGCGAAGGTCTGGGCATCGTTCGGATCGGGAATCTGCGCGCGGCGCTTCTCATCGCTGAACGCGGCAAAGCGCGCGAATTCACGGCGTCTCCCTTCGCGCACCGCGTCGGCGAGATCGCCGGTGTAGTCGGTGAAAAACAGGAACGGTTGCGTCGAACCATGCTCCTCGTCCATGAACAGCAGCGGAATTTGCGGCGACAGCAACAGCAGCGCGGTCGCCGCGCGCAGCGCGTCATCCGAGGTCAGCTTGCGCAGACGTTCGCCGAACGCACGGTTGCCGATCTGATCGTGGTTCTGCAAAAACATCACGAACGACGTCGGCGGCAGATGCGCGCTCGCTTCGCCACGCGGCGCACCATCGTGCAGCGGCGACGGCTCGCCCTGATACGCGAAGCCTTCGGACAACACTCGCGCGAGCCGGCGAATCGGTTCGTTTGCATACGCGTGGTAATAGCCTTCGGTTTCGCCGGTCAGCAGCACGTGCAGCGTGTTGTGCGCGTCGTCGTTCCATTGTGCGTCGAAATGCGCGTCGAGCAGGCTCGCGCTGTTGTGCTCGTTTTCGAGCACCAGATGCACGTGGCGGCCATGCTGCACGTGCGCGCGGATATGGTCCGACAGCTCGCGCAGCCACTCGGGATTGTCGATCGCATGCACCGCATCGAAGCGCAGTCCGTCGAAGCGGTACTCGTTGATCCAGTAGACGGCGTTGTCGGTGAAGAAGTCGCTGACTTCGCTGCGCTCGAAGTCGATCGCGGGGCCCCACGGCGTGTTCACGCCTGCGCGGAAAAACGGCTCCGCGTAAGTATGCAGATAGTTGCCGTCCGGTCCGAAGTGGTTGTAGACGACGTCGAGAAACACCATCAGGCCCACACCATGCGCGGCGTCGATCAGCGCCTTCAGTTTTTCGGGGCGGCCGTATGCTGAGTCGGGCGCGTACGGCAACACGCCGTCGTAACCCCAGTTGCGACGACCGGGAAAGTCGTTCAACGGCATCAGTTCGATTGCGGTGACGCCGAGCGCGGCGAGCTCGGGCAGGCGCTTTTGCACGCCCGCATACCCGCCCATTGCACCGACGTGCAATTCGTACAGCACCGTCTCTTCCCAGGGCCGGCCGTGCCATTCGGTGTGTTCCCAATGGTAGGCGCGCGGATCGATGACCTCGCTCGGGCCGTGCACGTCCCGCGGTTGGAACCGCGAGGCCGGATCGGGCACCGCCTGGCCGTCGTCGAGCTGGAACCGATACAGCGTGCCCGCGCCGCTCTCCACGGTGATCTCGAACCAGCCGTTGCCGGTCGGAGCCATGTCGTGCGCGCCTTGCGCGGGGCCATTTTCGACGACCACCTGCACGCTGTTGCACGACGGTGCCCAAAAACGGAACCGCGTGCGCGGTCGCGTGCCGCTCGCGCCGATCAACTGCGCGCTGAACGGCAGGCAGTGCGCATGATGATGCGTGTGAGGATCAATCGGACTTTCAGACATGTGTTCACCATTCGAATCTGCTAACGAGCCTGGACGGCAATGCGACGCAACGCAAGCAGGCATTGCGTCGCAACATTCTTGCCACCCCGGCTGCGGTGCGATTGGTTCACGCTCGAAGGAGGTCGCCGCAGTGCATCGTTCATTGCGAACCGTCGTCTTTTGCGGTCTGCGCGCCCGGATCGGGCGGCAGCGCGGTCAACAGCCGCGGCCCGTGCTGCGCGCCAGCCACCCAGCCGGCTTGCCAATCCGCTTCGCCGGTCGGCTGCGCGGCGAGTATCACGAGGCCGTGCGCGGCAACCTCGAGTTCGGCCGTCGCGAGCCGCTGCGGCGCGCGTTCCGGATCGGCCGTGTCTAACAGCACATGCCATTCCAGGTGCGGCGCGGGAGGCGCGAACTGCAGCGGTTCCTCGTGAGCGTTGAGCATCAGTAACAATACTTCGGTTTCGCCATTCAGGCCTGGACCCGCGCGACGCAACGTGAACGCGCGTCCCTCCGGGTCCTGCCACGCTTCGATAGTCAGCGGATCGCCGTGTTCGTCGAACCAGCCGACGTCGAACAGACCGGGCAGCACTTCGCGGTCGCCGAACAGAAAGCGCGTTTCACGTAGCAGCGGATGGCGCTTGCGCAACCCGATCACGCGCGCGACGAACTCGGTCATGCGCTGACCTTCCGGCGAATCCGCGAGGTCCCAGTCGATCCAGGATAGGTCGTTATCCTGACAGTACGCATTGTTGTTGCCGCGCTGCGTGCGCAGCGCTTCGTCGCCGGCGAGCAGCATCGGCGTGCCGAGCGCGATCATCAGTGTCGCGATCAGCGAGCGCGACACGCGACGGCGGGTCGCGAGGATCGCGGGGTCGTCGGTCGCGCCTTCGAGACCCCAATTGCGGCTGCAATTCTCGTTGTGGCCGTCGTTGTTGTCTTCCAGGTTGGCTTCGTTGTGCTTCTTCTCGTACGCGGTGACATCGGCCAAGGTGAAGCCGTCATGCGACGTGACGAAGTTGATCGACGCCCACGGCTTGCGATGCCGCCGGTTGAACAGATCGGCCGACCCGGTCAGGCGCGCGGCGAGGTCGGGCCGCAGGCCGGCATCGCCACGCCAGAAACGTCGCACCGTGTCACGGAAACGGTCGTTCCATTCGCTGAATCCCGGCGGATGATTGCCGAGCTGATAGCCGCCAGGGCCGATATCCCATGGCTCGGAAATCAGCTTGCGTTGCGATAGCACCGGGTCCTGGCGCAACGCGTCGAACAGGCCCGAGCCCGGATCGAAGCCGTGGCTTTCGCGCCCGAGCGTCACGCCGAGATCGAAACGGAAGCCGTCGATATTGAACGCGGTCGACCAGTAGCGCAGTGAATCCATCACCATCTGCAGCACGCGCGGATGCGGCAGATTGACCGTGTTGCCACAGCCCGTGTCGTTGATATGGTGACGCTCGTCGCCGGGAATCAGCCGGTAATAGCTGGCATTGTCGAGGCCGCGCCATGAAATGGTCGGGCCCATCTCATTGCTTTCGCAAGTGTGGTTGTAGACCACGTCGAGAATCACCTCGATGCCGGCCGCGTGCAGTTGGCGCACGGCGATGCGCATTTCGTCGAGCCGGTGCGTGCTCAGATAGGTCGGCTCCGGCGCGAAGAACGCTGCCGTGTTGTAGCCCCAGTAATTGCGCAGGCCGCGCTCCACGAGGAAGCGGTCATTCAGAAACGCGTGCACGGGCAGCAGCTCGACTGTGGTCACGCCGAGCTTCAGCAGATGCTCGATGAACTCCGGCGACGCGAGCGCCGCGAACGTGCCGCGTTCATGCTGGCGCAGATCAGAGCGCAGCATCGACGCGCCGCGCAAGTGCGTTTCGTAGATCACGGTCTCGCCCCACGGCACGTCGGGCCGCCTGTCGTGCGACGAGTCGAACGCCTCGTCGATCACGACGCACTTGGGCATCGCGGGCGCGGAATCGCGCCGGTCGATCGAAAGGTCCGCGCGATTCGAATGCACGCGATAGCCGAACAGCGCGTCGGACCAGCGAAACTGCCCGACGAGCTTGCGCGCATACGGGTCGAGCAGCAGCTTGTGCGGATTGAAACGATGCCCGAAATGCGGCTGATACGGTCCATGCGCGCGAAATCCGTACGCGGTGCCCGGATGCGCGTTCGGCAGATAGCCGTGCCAGATCTCGTCGGTGCATTCGGGCATGGTGAAGCGGCGAATCTCCTTGCGGCCGGTTGAGTCGAACAGGCATAGCTCGATTTTCTGCGCATTGGCCGAGAACACCGCGAAGTTGACGCCCAGCCCATCCCAGTTCGCGCCGAGCGGATACGGCGAGCCGGGCAGCAACCGGTCGGGCAACGCATGCGACATGATTTCCCTTTCCTGTTCTGATTGTCGAGCTGGAGCTCGGGTCTGCCGGGGTCCTCATGCAACGGGCGCGCGGCGGCTGCCTGTGCGCCGCGCGCCCGGGTTACGGCACGTTTCCTCAGTCCGCGCGCAATACGATCGTCGCGAGCGGGGGCAAGGTCAGCGCGGCGGAATATGGCCTGCCGTGGCTCGATACATGGTCGGAATGAATCAGCCCGCCGTTGCCCATGTTCGAGCCGCCATACACGCCTGCATCGGTATTCAGCACTTCCACCCAGCGTCCGCCGCGCGGCATGCCGAGCCGATAGCCGAGCCGCGGCACCGGCGTCATGTTGCACGCCACGACGAACTCCTGGCCCGCGCCGTCGGTGCGCCGATAGGCGAACACGCTGTTGCCGCTGTCGTCGCCGATCAACCATTCGAAGCCGCCCGGTTCGCTGTCGAGCAGATGCAGCGCGGGCTCGTTGCGATACAGATGGTTCAGGTCGCGCACCAGTAATTGCACGCCGTGGTGGTTCGAATCGTCGAGAAGATGCCAATGCGGCGAGCCGTCATGGTCGAACTCCGCCATCTGGCCGAATTCGCCGCCCATGAACAGCAGCTTCTTGCCTGGGTGCGTCCACATGAATCCGAAGTACGCGCGCAGATTAGCGAAACGCTGCCAGCGGTCGCCGGGCATCTTGCCGAGTAGCGAGCCTTTGCCGTGCACCACCTCATCGTGCGAAAGCGGCAGCACGAAGCGCTCGGAATATGCGTACACCATGCCGAACGTCATGTTGTGGTGGTGAAACTGGCGATACACCGGGTCTTCGTGCATGTAGTGCAGCGTGTCGTGCATCCAGCCCATGTTCCACTTGAAGTCGAAGCCGAGGCCGCCGTCCGCGAGGCGCGCGGTCACGCCCGGCCATGCGGTCGATTCCTCGGCGACCGTGATCGCGCCGGGGGCGCCCGGCACATAGCGGACTTCGTGATTCAAGCGCTTCAGGAACGCGATCGATTCGAGATTCTCGCGGCCGCCATAGATGTTCGGCACCCACTCGCCGGCCGCGCGGGAGTAGTCGCGATACAGCATCGACGCGACCGCATCGACGCGCAGGCCGTCGACGTGATAGCGCTTCAACCACGCGAGCCCCGACGCGATCAGGAACGCGCTGACCTCGTTGCGGCCGAGGTTGTAGATCATCGTGTTCCAGTCCTGGTGATAGCCTTCGCGCGGATCGGCATGCTCGTAGAGCGGCGTGCCGTCGAAATCGATCAGGCCATGCGCGTCGTTCGGGAAATGCGCGGGCACCCAGTCGAGAATCACGCCGAGCCCTGCTTCGTGCGCGCGATCGACGAAACGCGCGAACTGCTCGGGCTTGCCGAAGCGCGCGGACGGCGCGAACTGCCCGAGCGGCTGATAGCCCCACGAACCGCCGAACGGATGCTCGGCGATCGGCAGAAATTCGATGTGCGTGAAGCCCATACCCTTCACGTAGGGAATCAGCCGCTCGGCGAGCTCTTCCCAGACGAGACCACGCTGGCCTTCCTCGGCGATGCGCAGCCAGGACTCCGCGTGCACTTCGTAGATCGTGACCGGCGTGCGCGCGGTCTGCTTGTCGGCGCGCGACTGGATCCACTCGTGATCGGTCCACGGAAACTGCTCGATCTCGTCGACGTGTGCGACGATCGATGCGGTGCCCGGCGGCTTTTCCGTCTGCATCGCGCACGGGTCGGCCTTCAGCGGCAGCGGATGGCCGTCGCGCGACAGCAGCTCGTACTTGTAGCGCGTGCCGGCGCCGACGCGCGGCACGAACAGCTCCCACACGCCCGCCTGGTGACGCAGCCGCATCGGATGGCGGCGGCCGTCCCACGCATTGAAGTCGCCGACCACCGACACGCGCCGCGCATTCGGCGCCCACACCGCAAAGCGCACGCCCGGCACACCGTCGATGTCGACCGGCCGCGCGCCCAGACATTCGAGCACCGCATACGGATCGCCGTGCGCGAGACGTTCGAGCGGCTCGTCGCCGAGCACCGGACTGAATGAATAGGTATCCTCCACTTCCTGCGCCACACCATGCCAGTCGATGCGCAAGCGATACGGCATCGCCGACGTGATGCGGCCCGCGAACAGGCCAGGGCGCAGCTGTTCGAGTTCGCCGAGCGTCGCGCCATCAGCGCGCGAAATCACGGTGACGTGCGCGGCGTTCGGCAGCAGCGCGCGCACGATCGGCCCCGCGTCCGTCTGATGCAGCCCGAGCTGCGAAAACGGATCGGGGTGACGCGCTTCGACGAGCGCGTCGATATCGACGGGTTGAAGGCCTGCGGCCGGATCATGCTCACTCATAGTCGCCCTCGGCCGGGTTAGGCGGTGTGGCGGCGCCAGGCGCCTGGGTTGATGGATCGTGGTGCGGCGGCCTGCCGGTGTCGCCGAGCAGCCGGCTCACGAGCGCCGCGAGGCCGCGCACCGGCAAGCCGAGCCACGCCGGTCGGTTGGCCGCTTCGTAGCGGATTTCGTAGGCGGCCTTCTCGATCAGGAACAGATCGAGCAGCGCCTCCTCGGATTCGGGCGCGACGAGCGGCGTCGGCGACTGCGCGGCGGCCGCGCGATATTCCGCGAGGAACGCGCCGGTCGCGTGCGCGCGGAAGCGCTCGAACAGCGCGCGCTTGCGATCGGCGGTCTGTTGCGGCGCGCTTTCGGTGGTCGATTGCGCGGCCGCGCTCGCATACGAGAGCGAGCGCATCAGACCGGCCACGTCACGCAATGGGCTCGATTTCTGGCGACGCTCGTCGAGCGAACGCGCTGGCTCGCCCTCGAAGTCGATCAGGTACGCGTCGCCGTGCGCGACCAGCACCTGGCCGAGGTGGAAGTCGCCGTGGATGCGGATGCGCAACGCGCCCGCGTTCCCCGGCACGAGATTGTCGACGGCCTCGACGAGCGCGGCGCGGCGATCGATCAGACTTTGCGCGAGCCCCTTCGTGTCCGCGTCGCTCATGTCCGCGATGCGCGGCGCGAGCAGATCGAGCGCGGCCGCGAGCATCGTCTGCGTCGCGTCGACCCACGCCTTCACCTGGTCGGCGTTGGCCGGTTCCGGCGCGAACGCGGGGTCGTCGCTCGGCGTGGCGAGCGCGACGTGCAACTCACCGAGCCGGCGGCCGATGATGCCCGCGAGTTCGCCGTAACCGTCCAGCAGAATCGACTCGTTCGTGCGATCGGGTACGGTCTGCGTTTCGGTGTCGATCGCGATCGCGAGTTCGTCGACCGAGCGGCGCAGATAGTCGAGCGACCAGTTCCACGCATCGCCCTGATTGTCGATAAAGCCCTGCAGGATCGCGAGCGTATGCGGCACACCCTCGGGATCGACGCGCACCACTTCGCCATACAGCGGCGCGGTGTTCGCATAGCCGAGCTGCGTCAGATAGCGGCTGATTTCCGCTTCCGGATGGATGCCGCTGACAAGTCGTCGCACCAGCTTCAGCACCGCGGCATCGGCGACGATCAGCGAGCTGTTGCTCTGTTCGGCCGCGAGCCAGCGAATCTCGGGCCGCTCGCCGAGATCGTCGAGTTCGGCGAAGCGCTCGGTCGGCAGGAACTTGATCTCGCTCTTCTGCACGGTCGGCACGACCGCGCGCTCGCGCAGCTTGCGCAGCACGTTGTGCGCGAAGATCGGCAGCGCGAACGCGTCGGTCAGATGGCCGACGTTGCGGCCGCGCCGCACGCGCGCAAGCGCCAATTGCATGAACAGCGGCGTGGTGGTTTCGCCGCCCCACGTGATCGCGATCGGCACCACGTAGCGTTCGGTGTGGTTGCCGACGTCCGCTTCGATTTCGGTGAACGCGAAGCCGCCGTTCGGGATCGTGGTCAGCGCGGCGAGCCGCACCGCGTGCATCTTCTGATCTTTCGACGCGAACCAGCGGCGCCGGCTCAGCCACGACGGCAGCACCTCTGATTCCAGCAGCCGCACGTTTTCGGGTGTCGGCCCGGATTGTCCTTCGCGGATCACGATCGTGACGAACTCCGGCAGCGGCACGGAATGCGCCTGCGCCCATGTCGGACGCCCGCCGCCTTCGCACAGCATGAACCACAGGAAGCCGTATGGCGGGAACGTCAGCAGATAGGTCAACTGGCCGATCGCGGGGAACACCGAATCGGCGGTCATCTCGATCGGCACGAAGCCGTTGAATTCTGACAGTTCGAGCTCGACCGCTTGCGGCGCGCGCGACAGATTCGCGACGCACAGAATCGGCGCCTCGCCGGGCATCTCGCGCAGATACGCGAGAATCTTGCGGTTTTCCGGCTTCAAAAAGCGGATCGTGCCGCGTCCGAAGGTCTGCTTCGCGCGCCGCGTCGCAAGCATGCGGCGGGTCCAGTTCAGCAGCGAATGCGGGTCGCGGCTCTGCGCTTCGACGTTGACCGCGTCGAAGCCGTACAGCGTACCCATCACGGGCGGCAGCACCAGTTGCTCAGGGTCGGCGCGCGAGAAGCCGCCGTTGCGATCCGACGACCACTGCATCGGGGTGCGCACGCCGTCGCGGTCGCCGAGGTGGATGTTGTCGCCCATGCCGAGTTCGTCGCCGTAGTAGATGACCGGCGTGCCGGGCATCGACAGCAGCAGCGAGTTGATCAGCTCGATGCGGCGGCGGTCGCGCTCCATCAGCGGCGCGAGACGGCGGCGAATGCCGAGATTCAAACGTGCGCGGCGATCGCTCGCATAGGTGTTCCACAAATAGTCACGCTCGGAATCGGTGACCATTTCGAGCGTCAGCTCGTCGTGATTGCGTAGGAAGATCGCCCACTGGTTCGATTCGGGGAGTTCCGGTGTCTGCTTCATGATGTCGGTGATCGGGAAGCGGTCTTCGCTCGCGATCGACATGTAGATGCGCGGCATCAGCGGGAAGTGGAACGCCATATGGCATTCGTCTTCGTTGCCGAAATACTCCTTCACGTCCTCGGGCCACTGGTTGGCCTCGGCGAGCAGCATCCGGTTCGGGTACTCGGCGTCGATGGTCGCGCGAATCCGCTTCAGGACCTCGTGCGTCTCAGGCAGGTTCTCGTTGTTGGTGCCTTCACGTTCGACGAGGTATGGCACCGCATCGAGCCGCAGCCCGTCGATGCCCATGTCGAGCCAGAAACGCATCACCTGCAGCACCTCTCTCATTACCGCCGGATTGTCGAAGTTCAGATCGGGCTGGTGCGAGTAGAAGCGGTGCCAGTAGTACGCGCCCGCAACCGGATCGTGCGTCCAGTTCGACGGCTCCGAGTCGATGAAGATGATGCGCGTCTCCGCGTACTTCTGATCGGTATCGGACCACACATAGTAGTTGCGATAGTTCGAGCCGGGCTTCGCGCGGCGCGCGCGCTGGAACCACGGGTGCTGATCCGACGTGTGGTTGATGACGAGCTCGGTGATCACGCGGATGCCGCGCGCGTGCGCTTCCTGGATGAAGCGCCGCACGTCCGCGAGCTGACCATAGTCGGGATGTACGTTGCGGTAGTCGGCGATGTCGTAGCCGTCGTCGCGGCGTGGCGACGGATAGAACGGCAGCAGCCAGATCGCGTTGACGCCGAGCTCGGCGATGTAGTCGAGCTTGGCCATCAGACCGGGGAAATCGCCGACGCCGTCGTTGTTCCCATCGAAGAACGACTTGATGTGCACCTGATAGATGATCGCGTCCTTGTACCACAGCGGATCGTCGCTGAGGGCCGCGGGTTTACCGCGCCGGCGCGTGCGTACCTTCGCCGCGGTGCCGACGGCCACGGCCGTTTGCGCCTCGTGCGCGGTTTGGGCTGGATCGTCGCGCTTCATGTTCCACCTTCCATCCAGGTTGGGTTGACAGCGTCTGCTTGAGGAGCGCTGTCGGGATCGTGGTCGCTGTCCTCGGGGCGATCGGCGGGCAGGCCGCCAAGCGGCGCGATGCGCCAGATCGAGAAGGGTTGGCCCGAGCCGAGCCGCACGTGTTGCCAGCGTCCGTGCCATTCGAAGCGTGCACCGGTCATCTGGTCGATCACTTCGAGCGTGGCGTGATCGTGTAGATGCCAGCGCTGGAACGTGTCCCATGACAACTCGATGTCCGCGCCCTGCTCGTTGAACGGATCGAGATTGATCGCGACGACGATCACGTTGTCGCGCGATTCGGTCGCTTTCTCGAAGCACAGGATGTGGTCGTTGTGCGCGGCGAGGAACGTGAGACCGAGATGCGTTTGCAGCGCCGGATTCGCGCGACGGATGCGGTTCAGTGCGGTGATCTCGCCGACGATATTGCCGGGCCGGTGCCAGTCCCACGCCCGCAACTGATACTTTTCGGAGTCCAGATACTCTTCGCTGTTCGGCAGCGCGGTGGCCTCGCACAGTTCGAAGCCGCTATACACGCCCCACAGGCCGGCCAGTGTCGCGGCCAGCGCCGCCCGGATCAGAAAGCCCGTGCGCCCCTGCGATTGCAGATGGCGCGGGTTGATGTCCGGCGTATTGACGAAGAAGTTCGGCCGATAGAAATCGCGCGCGCCGGTCTGCGTGAGTTCGCCCATGTACTCGGTGAAATCGCGCTTCGACTCGCGCCACGTGAAGTACGTGTACGACTGCGAGAAGCCGATTTTGCCGAGCCGGTTCATCATGCGCGGCCGCGTGAACGCTTCGGCGAGGAAGATCGCGTCGGGATGGCGCGCGCGCACGTCGGCGATCATCCATTCCCAGAACGGCAGCGGCTTGGTGTGCGGATTGTCGACGCGGAAGATGCGCACGCCCGCGTCGACCCAGAACAGGATCACGTCGCGCAACGCGAGCCACAGGCCGGGCTTGGCGTCGTGCGCGTAGAAGTCCGGGTTGACGATGTCCTGATACTTCTTCGGCGGATTTTCGGCGTAGCGCAGCGTGCCGTCGGGGCGCCACGCGAACCACGTCGGATGCTCCTTCAGCCACGGGTGATCGGGCGAGCACTGGATCGCGAAGTCGAGCGCGATCTCGAGGCCATGCGCATGCGCGGCGGCGAGCATCGCCTTGAAATCTTCGAGCGTGCCGAGCTGCGGATGGACGGCGGTGTGACCGCCCTCGGCGCCGCCAATCGCATAGGGACTGCCCACATCGCCCGGCTGCGTGGTCAGCGTGTTGTTGCGGCCCTTGCGGTTCGCGAGGCCGATCGGGTGGATCGGCGGGAAGTACAGCACGTCGAAGCCCATGTCGCGGATGCGCGGCAGCTTCGCGGTCACGTCCGCGAACGTGCCGTGGCGCGACTCGTCGTCGCTCATCGAGCGCGGGAAGATCTCGTACCAGCTCGCGAAATAGGCGGCGGTGCGTTCCGCGCCGATCTTGTAGATCACGGAGTCGCGGCTCAGAAACGGGCGATGGCGCGCGGCGGTCATCGCCTTCGCTGTGGCGGGCGCGAGAATCACTGCAAGCTTCTGTTCGGCGTCGGCCTTCTGGAAGTCGAGCACGATGTGTTCGAGCGGCTCCGTGTCGGCGCCTTCGGTCGTCTCGACTTCGGCGAGCACGAGTGCGAACAGATGCGCGGCTTCGTCGAGTTCTATCTCGACGGTCTGGTTCGCCTTCAGCTTCTTCTGGATGTGCTCGACGAGCGACGCGAAGTCGTCGCGCCACGCGATCACGGTGAACTCGTAGCGGCCGATCCGCTCGAGCGGAATGCGCGCGCTCCACAAGTCGAGCCCGGCCGGCGGCGCGGGCGCCATCAGTTCTTCGTGCCACGCGGTTTCGTCGGCCGCGCGCCACAGCACGGCAGCCGCGATCTTGTCGTGACCTTCGGCGAAGATCGCCGCGCGAATTTCCGCGCGCTCGCCGACGCTGCGCTTGGCCGCGAAGCGACCGTTCTCCACCGACGGCGACACGCTCTCGATCGCGACGCGCGGCGCTTCGATCGCGTCGAGCACTGTCTTGCGGCCGCTGCGCTTGCTGTTCGCCTTGTCGATGGGCGGCGCGAGGCAGATCGGCTGTTCCGCGAACGCGCGCAGCAGCCGCACCGCACCGGGCGCGAGCGCGAACGGCACGAGTGCCGCGGGTTCGGTTCGGCCGCGCGCGTCGAGCGGCGCGAAGCGCGTAAAGCTGCCCGGCACGCCCGCGAGGAAGCGCGCGGGATCGACACGCACTGGCGCGCCGAGTTCGGGATTCACGACGATCAGGACTGCTTCGCTGGCGTCGCGCAGATCGGCTGCGTCGCCGCGCAGCAGAACCGCGGCCGATGCGCCGGGGCCGCTTAATGGGCGCAATTCACCGTTCGCGTGCAGCGTCGGCGTGTTGCGCGCGAAGTCGTTGGCCTGGGTGACGGCGGCGCTCAGATCGAAGCGGCGCGACTGCGCGGCGCGGGCGAACTGCGCGGAGTCGCCGCGCGTTTGCGACATCGGTTCGGCGATGCCGTATTCGAAGCCCATCGGCATCATCCAGCCGCTGCCCAATGCAACCGACGTGAACAGCGCGCGTCGATACGCCCGCTCGACGATCGCCGCATCATGCACGTCGCTCAGCTCGGCGGCGAGGCGGCTACCGTACGGCGCTTCGGGAAAGGCGATCGGCGCACCAACGCGCGCGAGCGCCGCATGCTCCTCGGCCATCCAGCTCGAACGGAAATCCCACCAGCGCACCGACGAAAACGCGCTGTCGAAGCCGGCTGCTTCGAGACCGGGCAGATCGCCGCGCGACAGGCCCGGCGTTGCCGCGAGAAAGCGCACGTGCGGATGCTTCGCGCGCACTTCATCGCCGAGGTGCCGCCATACGGCAGCCGGCACGCGATGCGGCGAATCGAAACGGAAGCCGCCGACACCCGCCTCGGCGAGCGCGAGCAGTTGCTGGGTCCACCATACGCTCAGCGAGGCACTCGTCGCGGGATCGTCGAAATTCGCGTAGGCAACGTTGTCTTCGCGATGCACGTGGCGCGGATCGAGCCGTGCGAGCTCGGACTCACGCGCGTGAAACCAGTCCGAATGCTCGCTGTACAGCACGCCGTCGGCGGCCATGCGGTCGATCACGAGATCGACCAGCAGCGTCAGGTTGTTGCGGCGCGCGGCATCGGCGAGCATGCGCACGGCGTCGTGCACCGAATGCTGCGCCTCGAACACCGGATGCAGCCGAGCGTGATTGCCGACCACCTGGCCATGGCCGGCCTGGCCGGGCTCGAACAGCCCGCCGATCAACGCATGATCGAAGCCGAGCCCGGCCGCGTGAGCGAACTGCGCGGGCCAGGCATCGAGGGGCCCGACGAGAAGAGAATGAAAAAAGTAAATCCGCGGCGCGTACCCGTTTGGAGATTCCATCGGTCGTTTCCAGAATTGTCCTGCTGCGGTGTGGATGCACTTCGCATGCGATCACAGCGCTCATTGGGCTTCCCGAGCCGGATACCGCGCGATGCGTCAGCGGGGGCACGTACTGGTCAATGTAGTGCAAAGATCGTCGCGCTGCTGGCCAGTCGCGGGTGCTTTGACGCCAGACGCCGGTCTCGCGGGACTGGTCGTCACTCGTCGCAGAGAGGAGCAAACCGTGTGCCAACGCGGCGGGCAGCCGGTCACCGCGCTAGCGCGGAAACGGGGAGGTTACGGTGAGAGGGCGAGTGCCGAAGGTGCGCGCGCGCACGGAGCGCGCGCAATAATGCGGGCATTGTTACGCATGCTGCGGGTGGCCGGCATGTAAAACGGGATGGCGTGGGGCCGGTTTTACACGAGCGGCCCCGCGTTGCACGGAATGCGGTTCAAGCGGACGCGTGAAGCCGCGGCGCCGCTCACGTGGCAGCCATGTGGCACGCGCGTGGCATTCGCGTGAAATTCATCCGAACGCCGCGCAACGGCCGTGTTACGAACCCAGCAGCCCCGCCGCGATGTTCACGCACAGGCCGAGCACTGCGACGTTGAAGTAGAACGACAGGACCGATTGGGCGAGCGTCGCGCGGCGAATTTCGCGTGAGCGCAACACGACATCGGAAGTCTGCGACGCGACCGCGATCGTGAACGAGTAGTACAGGAAGTCCCAGTAGGTCGGCAGCAAATGGTGATCGGGAAACTTCAACGCGGTCTCTTGCGCGTCCGCGTCGTAGTAGAGGCGCGCGTAGTGCAGCGTGAATATCGTCGGAATCAGAAACCATGCGCCGATCAGCGTCAGACCGGTCAGCAGGTAATGCCAGACGGTCGTTGCGCCGCCCGCGCCCTTGGCCGACGCGAGTTCGAGCACGATCGCGGCGACGCTCGCGATCGTCGCGACGCAGATGACGACCAGCACGACGCCCGCGTTTTCGTCGTCGCGCATCGCGTATTCGCGCACGCGGTGCTCGTCGGCAAGAGCCATATGCACCCAGATCATCAGCAGGTAGCTCCAGATGGCCGCGTCCCAGCCGATCAGTGTGCGGGCGATCGGACTCGTATGACCGGGCACGAGGAACGCGACGACGATCCCGATCACGAGGCCGATCACCGTGCGGGGCCGATTGCGAAGAAGCTGCGGATAGTAGTTGATGGACATGGACTCGATGAACGACGAAGTGTAGGGCAGTCGGTGTCGCGGATTCTACGCGTGCAACGCGGACCGATTGTCGAATAGTGGGTCACAGGCTATAGTCTTCCGCAGCGGCCTTGCGCGCCGCTTTCAGTCGAAAGCCGATTGGTAGAAAACACCACACATGCGGCGCGCGTGAATCACGCGCACGGATACGAGACCGCTGAAGCGGCGTAAGACCAGGTTTGGGGAAGAGCAAACGAAGCGGCACGCGAACGGCATCATGCCCTCGCCGGGCTGCTCGTCGAGAACGACTCATCATCTGGAGCCCCCATGACAGATGTTCCTGAGGATAACGATGCGCATCCCCACGTGACGCATCGGCAAGGAGCGAAGTCTTATCGCAATGCCACACGGTTCACCGGCTTGCCACCGTCGTTTTCCGCTTCGCGCAGGGCCTGGGTGCTCGGCTCGTGCGCGACGGCCGCGGCGCTCGCGTTCGCCGGCGCGAGCCGTTCGCCGTCGTGGATCGCGCCCGCCTTCGCCGATACGCGGCCAGCCGGGGGCGGACTCGATGCCTTCCTCGCGCTTTCGCAACACCTCACCGGTCGTAGCAGTTTCGATACCGTGCTTGGCCAACGTGTCTACGATGCGCTGTCGCGTGCCGATAACCAGTTCGCGCAGAACGTCGCGGCGCTGAACACGTGGCTGCAAGGCCACGGCGGCGTGCCGTCCGATACGGTCAAGCAGGCGCTGCAGACCGACCAGCCCGCGCTCGCGAAAACGGTCGGCGCGATCATGCGCGCGTGGTATCTGGGCCTCGTCGGCGACATGCCGCACGTCCAGGTGATCGCGTATGAAAAGGCGCTGATGTTCGAGCCCGTCCAAGACGTGCTCACGATTCCCTCCTATTGCCGCGACGTGCCGTTCTACTGGACGCAGAAGCCGACGCCCGCGTGAGCCGCGCGAGCCCGCGAGCGGGCCGCGCCAGCAGCGCAACCAGCACGCCGGACCCGCAAGCGTCGCACGAACAAAGCCCGCAACAGGCAGGGCATCGAAGAGAGAAACGATGGCAAACACACAATCCGCCGATATCGTCGTGGTCGGCTCCGGCGTCGCCGGCAGTCTGGTTGCGCATCAGCTGGCGCTGGCGGGCGCGTCGGTGATCCTGCTCGAAGCGGGGCCGCGCATTCCGCGCTGGCAGATCGTCGAGAACTTCCGCAACTCGCCGGCCAAGTCCGACTTCGCGACGCCGTATCCGTCGACGCTTTACGCGCCGCATCCCGAGTACGCGCCCGCGAACAACTACCTGATCCAGAAGGGCGATTATCCGTACAACTCACAATACGTGCGGCTCGTCGGCGGCACGACCTGGCACTGGGCGGCCGCCGCGTGGCGGCTGCTGCCGTCGGACTTCCAGTTGCGCAAGCTATATGGCGTCGGGCGCGACTGGCCGTATCCGTACGAAACGCTCGAGCCGTGGTACGTAGCCGCCGAAGTGCAGCTCGGCGTGTCCGGTCCGGATAGTTCGATCGATCTCGGTTCGCCGCGCTCGAAGCCCTATCCGATGCAGCAGTTGCCACTGTCGTACATGGATCAGCGCTTCAGCGACGTGCTCAACGCGCAGGGCTTCAAGGTCGTGCCCGAACCGGTCGCGCGCAACAGCCGTCCGTACGATGCGAGGCCCACCTGCTGCGGCAACAACAACTGCATGCCGATCTGCCCGATCGCCGCGATGTACAACGGTGTGATCCACGCGGAGAAGGCCGAGCAGGCCGGCGCGAAACTGATTCCCGAAGCGGTCGTGTATCGCATCGAAGCGGACGACAAAGGGCTCATCACCGCGGTCCACTACAAGGACCCGAACGGCAATAGCACACGCCTCACCGGCAAGCTGTTCGTGCTCGCGGCGAACGGCATCGAAACGCCGAAGCTGATGTTGATGTCGACCTCCGACAAATTTCCGCACGGCGTCGGCAACAGCTCCGATCAGGTGGGCCGCAACCTGATGGACCATCCCGGCACCGGCGTCACGTTTCTCGCCAACGAACCGCTGTGGCCCGGCCGCGGGCCGATGGAGATGACCTCGATCGTCAACTTCCGCGACGGCGCGTTCCGCTCCGATTACTCGTCGAAGAAGCTGCATTTGTCGAACGGCGTGCCGACGATGGGCGTCACCGCCGACCTGCTGGAAAAAGGCCTGACCGGCGCCGAACTCGACCGGCAGATTCGCGACCGCGCGGCGCGCACGCTGAACATCAACAGCTTTCACGAGCATCTGCCGGAGCCGCAGAACCGCATCGTGCCGTCGGCAGATCACAAGGACGCGCTCGGGATTCCTCAGCCCGAGATCTACTACTCGATCAACGACTACGTGAAGAAGAGCGCCGCCAATACGCACGAACTGTATGCGCAGATCGCGACGCTATTCGGCGGCACCGAGGTCTCGTTCGACGACAGCTTCGCGCCCAACAATCACATCATGGGTACGACGATCATGGGCAGCGATGCGGCGAGTTCGGTCGTCGACGCGGACTGCCGCACGCACGATCATTCGAACCTGTTCATCGCGAGCAGCGGCGTGATGCCCACCGCCGCGTCGGTGAACTGCACGCTGACGATCGCTGCACTGTCGCTGAAACTGGGCGACAAGCTGAAGCGCGAAATCTGAGCGCCGACCGGAGAGCCACAATGACGAAGAACACCTGTCGCGCGCAGCCGGACCCTGTGCTGATGCACGTCAACCAGCGCCGCCGCTTCGGCGGCGCGGCGCTCGCGGCCGCGTTTTCGCTGTTTGCGCTGTCGATAGCGTGGCACGAGTCGCACGGCCCGGACGCAAACTCGACCGACGAAATGCCGATTACCCATGCGCGCGCCGACGACGCGGCGCAGGCTTCGGTCGGCGGCCCGGCCATGCTCGCCGGCAAGGCCGCGAATGGCGAACTCGTGAAGCGCGGCCAATACCTGACCCGTGCCGCCGATTGCGCGGCCTGCCATACGGCGGACAAGTCGCGCCCCTTCGCGGGCGGCCTGCCGATCAGCACACCGTTCGGCACGATCGTGACGCCGAACATCACGCCCGATCCCGACACCGGCATCGGCCAATGGAGCGACGCCGATTTCATGCGCGCGATGCACGAAGGCATCGGCAAAGGCGGCGAGCGGCTCTATCCGGCGTTCCCGTACACCGCCTACACACGCGTGACCGAACAGGACGTGCTGGCGATTCGCGCGTATCTGAACACGCTCGCGCCGATTCACTACACGCCGCCCTCGAACAGCCTCAAGTTCCCGTTCAATCAGCGCTGGCTAATGGTGTTCTGGAACCTGTTCAACTTCACCGAGGGGCGCTTCGTGCCGGACCCGAAACAGAGCCCCGAATGGAACCGGGGCGCGTATCTGGTCGAAGGGCTCGCGCATTGCGAGGAATGCCATACACCGCGCAATTTCATGCAGGGGCTGAAGTCGAGCGCGCGTTTCTCCGGTGCGGTGCAGGCCGGCTGGCATGCGTTCAATATCACGCCGGACAAGCTGAGCGGCGTTGGCGACTGGCGCGACGACGAACTCACGTCGTATCTGTCGACCGGCGCGGCGCCGAGCCGCGCAAACGCGGCCGGCCCGATGGGCGAAGTGGTCGCGAACAGCACGCAGTATCTGACGCCGGTGGATTTGCGCTCGATCGTCGTGTTCTTGCGCTCGGTGCCGGCCGTGAGCGGCGGCGACGCGCGTCCCCGTCATCAATGGGGCAAGCCGGCCGGCGACGTCACCGCCCTGCGCGGCACCGCGATCACCGGCGTGAACGGCGCGCAACTGTTCGTCGCCAATTGCGCGACCTGTCATAGCTGGACCGGGCAGGGCGTGGGCGCGAGCGCGCCGGGCGCGTATCCGTCGCTGATCCACAATTCGACGGTCGGCGCGAACGACGCGAACAATCTCGCGTTGGTCATTCTGCACGGCGTGAATCGCACGACCGCGCACGCGGACGTGCTGATGCCCGCGTTCGGCGGCCATCTCGACGACGAGCAGATCGCGGCGATCGCCAACTACGTGACGAAACAGTTCGGCAATCCGCAGGCGACGATCGCGGCCGACCAGGTGGCGAAGCTGCGCACGCTGCAATAGCGCGCGGGAGGACTCGGGCGCGCGCCAGGAGTGACCCGCGCAAACGTGCATTTCCGGTAACGCATACCGCAAATGTGCCGTTTCAGCGTCATTTCTGCGTCGTTCGATGTCTTTCTTGCTCGATGAAGCGTGCGGATACGATAGGCACCCCGCATACGCGCGCGCGTCGGCCGCATTATCATGGTGGGATGAATTCCTCCCCCGCCAACTTCGTTCAGCATCACGACGCCAACGAGGCCGGCCGCGATTTCGTGGTCGGCGATCTGCACGGCTGCGTCGACGCTTTGCGCTACCTGCTGCGTCAGATCGCGTTCGATCCGACGTGCGACCGGCTGTTTTCGGTCGGCGATCTGGTCGATCGGGGCGAGCACTCGGAGCAGGCGCTCGCGCTGCTCGAGAAGCCGTGGTTCCATGCGGTGCTCGGCAATCACGAGGACGCGCTGTGCGCGGTCGCCGACGGCCGCTTGCGGCGGCAGTGGTGGTACGGCATCGGCGGCGCGTGGGCGGTCGACGTGCCCGACGAGCGTCTGCGCTATTACGCCGAGCATCTGCGCACACTGCCGCTCGTGCGCGTGATCGGCAGCGGCAAGGCGCGCTTCAACGTTCTGCACGCCGAATTTTTCGGCTCCGACGCCGAGCTCGACGCAGGCAATTATTCGGCCGAAACGCGCCAGCAATTGCTGTGGGGTCGCGAGCTCGCGCTAGGCAACGGCGATCCGCTGCGGCAGCGCGGGCTGTCGCTGACTTATTGCGGCCATACGCCGGTGCGCGACATCACGCAGATCGGCTCGCAAGTGTTCATCGATACGGGCGCGTTCGGGCCGGACGGCACGTTGACGATCGTGCAGCCGCAGGCGTTGCGTCGTTGGTCGATCTCGGTCGAGGCCGCGCGCGCGGAAGGGGCGGCGGAACTGGCCTTGCCTTGAACGGCTGAAGTCCCCGCGCTGCTTCGCCGCTCTTCTGTCACCCGACTTGATTCAACTCGAACACCATATCGACGCTCCTGCCGTTCCAGTTGTATTCGAGGTATGCCGCGTGATGGCAGTCGCGCAGCAGCATCGTGCGGAACGCCGCGAGGCATTCGCCAGCGCTGTCGCGCACCGACGGATACACGATGCCCGGCGCGCCCGCCGCGCGTACCGCGCGCCCGAGCGCCTGTCCGGGAAGGTAGTCGTCGGGCGACAGCACGGCGGGATCGAACTCGGGGTCGCGACGCAAGTCGACCACGTTGCCTTGTGCGACTACCGTATAGAGACGCATCTGTTGACGCATCGGCGGCTCGGCGGTTGCCTGGAGAAACTGACCCGTGTGATAGCGTGTTTCGGCGATCGCAGTCGCGCGTGAACGCGCGCAATAGAACACGCCGTAGGTGCCGTCGGAAAAGCGGCTGCCGAGCGGATTCAGATGCGTGAGCGCGGCCATGATCGGCCCGTAGCCGGGCCCGAAACGGCGCTCCTCGCGCGGCACCAGATCGAGTTCGCCGATTTCGGTGCGCAGACGGTCGTTGGTCATCGCTTCGAGCGCATACAGCGCGTCGAAATCCTCCGGCGATGCGACCCGATCGAACAGGTTGATGGCCGGAAAGCGCGTCGGAATCACTCGATACGCGGGCGACCAATCGAGCGCTGCGCTGGTCCAGCGGTCCTGCCATTGCGGTTGTGTCACGCCCAGCCGCCTCGCATTGCGTCGAGATACTGGCGCACGGCCACGAGATCGCTGATGTTGCCTGCCAGCATACGGTCCAGCGCGCGTTTGCCGCCGAACGGCGGCGCGCTGTTGGGGCGTTTGACCCAGGTGTCGGCGGCGCTCGGCTGCGGCAGCAGAATCTGCAGCGCCTTGTAGATACCGAGCAGCAGCGACAGTCGCTCCAGCGTGTCGTGGCTGAGGCGCGCGGTCTCGGGCGTCGCCCTCCACTTGAAGAACGTCGAGCGGCCCGGCTTGCCGAGCAGCACGATCTGCTCGTCGGCGCTCAGGTCCCAGTCGCGCGCGATGTTGAAGAACGCACGCAGACCGGCCGCGGACATCTGCGTCAGCGTGGGTTCCGAAAGCGATCGTCGCGGCGATGCCTCGGGCGAGGAAATTCGGGCAGCGTGAGTCATTGCGGGTAAGTCCCTATGTGTACTTTTCAATGATATTAGTCCAAAAGTGGATTTTTGCAAGAGAATATAATCCTGGCTCGTTTTGGCAGTCGTCGATCAGGAGAAGCAGCAGATGCGGGTTCGAGTAGTAGCAGCGGCGCTGGCCGTATGGTGTGTGTCGGAGGTGGTGTTGGCTGCCGGTTATGCGGAAGTGTGGAATCCGCCGGAGGTGAGCGGGCATCTCGCGAGCGGACACGTTACCCGGCAGGCGCACGCGCGGAAGAAACCCGAGGCGGTGAAAGTGAAGGCGGGCGCCAAGGGCGGAATCAAGACCAAAACTGGTGCGCATGCGCGGCAGACGGCGGGCGCCCGGCACGCGGCAACCCATGTCGCGTCGGCCGGCGTGGCCCACGGCGGCAAACTCGCGGCGCATGGGAACGGCGCGAAACATCTCGTGGGGGGCGGGAACGTGAAGGACGGCGTGAAAGTCGCCGCGTCGGGCCAGAACCGCTCGCACGCCATCGTTGACGCGCGGGCCGCGAAGCATGCGCAGCCACGGGTGCAACTGGCGCGCGCGAAGCCGGCTCAGGGCAAGGTGGTGCACGCCGATTTCGCGGCGGCTCACACTGCGAAGCCCGCGATTTCCCGTGCGAATCCGATCAAACCGCCCGTGCGGACTTCGCCGGACGCGTCCGCAAACGTTAGCGACATCGCGCCGATGGGCTCCGTGCCCAATCCGGCGACCGCCAGCAGCGGTTCGCTGCCGCCAATCATCCACTAAGGCTGCTTCGAGCGGCGCGGTGTGGCGCGGCGCGGTGTGGCATCGGTCGTGGCGTCACGCCGTGGCGAGGCCGTTTGCAAGCAGCCGCAGCGTTTCCGCCGAGCGGGCCTCGCGCACGCGCGAATGCAGCGTCACACGCGACTCCGGCAGCGCCGGCAGGCTGAGCCGCGCGCCGACGTCGATCAGACCGCGCGGCGCAACCCGACGCGCGAGCGGCGATACGGCGAGCCCAGCGGCCACAGCCGCGCCCACTGCCGCGACGCCACCACCCACAAACACCTCCTGCCAGGCGATCCCCGCCGCCGTCAGCGTGCGCAACGCGACGTCACGCACGTTGCACGGCGGGCTCAATAGCGCGAGCGCCAGCGGCTCACCGGCTCGCGGCAGCCATGTCGGCGTCGCGAGCCAACCGAGCGGTTCGCTGAACAGCGTCTGCGCGTCATCGCGCGGCGGTTCGTCGGCGCCGTAGCGGACGATCGCCGCATCGAGCCGGCGTTCGTCGAACTGCGCGAGCAACGCCGCCGACGTGCCCATATGCAACTCGACCACGAGGCCCGGATCGTGCGCGTTGAGCCGGCCGAGCAGGTGCGGCAGATCGGAGCCCGCGACGTGCTCGCTGAGCCCGAGCACGAGCCGCCGCCGCTCCACCGACAGCGCGCCGAGCGCGCGCTCGTGCGCGTTCAGCAACTCGCGCGCGGCGTTGAGAAACGCGTGGCCGTCGGCGGACAGACGCACGACGCGTGGCGTGCGCTCCAGCAACTGCTTGCCCAAGTGCGCCTCCAGTCGCTTCAGCTTCAGGCTGACGGCCGATTGCGTGGTGTCGAGCGCGTCCGCGGCGCGCGTGAAGCTGCGCAGATCGGCGACCAGCACGAAGGCCCGCACCGCATCGAGATCGAGGACTTTCATTTCAGATGAAAATGGATGAAATAGGCATGGATATCTGTTTATTATGATGGAGCGCGCCTAAGCTGTGTTCAACCCAACACCGCAACAAGGAGCCCATCATGCCGCTCACCCGAATCTCACTGCGCGCCGGCAAGCCGGCCGAATACCGCCAGGCGCTGACCGCCGGCATCCAGCGCTCGCTGGTGGATACGTTCAACGTGCCGAAGGACGACATGTTCATGCTGATCACCGAGCACACGCCCGACAACATGATCTATGACCGGCAGTACCAGAATATCGAGCGAGGCGACGATCTCGTCGTGATCCAATTGACCGTCAGCAACACGCGCCCGGTCGAGCAGAAGAAAGCGCTGTATCGACGCATCGTCGATGAACTCGGGAAGTCGCCGGGCGTGCGGCCCGAGGATGTGTTCATCAACCTCGTCGAGGTCGAGAAGGAGACCTGGTCGTTTGGGAATGGGATTGCGCAGTACGCAAGCCGTCCCGACTAGTGAAATGCGTCATCAAAGAGCGAACCACCGACCAGATTGCGACATTTCAACAAATATTGAAATATGACGGTGAAGTGGATATAGTGTCCTTATGGACACGATCAATGCCGTACGCGCGCTGGGCGCGCTCGCTCACGAATCCCGTCTCGCGATCTTTCGCCAGCTCGTCGTTGCCGGCCCCAAAGGCATGGCGGCTGGCGAAATAGCGCAGCAGTTAGGCATTTCGCCTTCCGGCCTTTCGTTCCACCTGAAAGACCTGACACACGCCGGACTGGTGAGTCCGCGACAGGAAGGGCGCTTCGTCATCTACACCGCAAACTTCGACGCGATGACGTCGCTGATCGGCTTCCTCACAGAGAACTGCTGCTCCGGTGCATCGTGCGCCGCGAGCGACCTTTCCAACTGCTGCCGAGACGAAACATGAAACGCATGCACATTCACGTGGCTGTGGACAATCTTGCCGACAGCATCCGCTTCTACAGCGCGATGTTTGGCAACGTCGAGCCGACGGTCATCAAGAGCGATTACTGCAAGTGGGAGTTGAGGGACCCCGTCGTGAACTTCGCGATCTCGCAACGCGGCGCGAAACCTGGCGTCGATCACATTGGCATCCAGGTCGAAACCGATGAGGAACTGGCAGAGATGAACGCGCGCTTCGCCGCCGCTGAAGTTCCCGTGCAGCACCAGAGCGGCACGACATGCTGTTACGCGAAGTCCGACAAGGCGTGGACCGTCGATCCGCAAGGCGTGGCCTGGGAAACCTTCCTGACGCTCGAATCGGCTCCCATCTATGGGCAATCTCATACCCAGGCATTGGCAGCAAACGAATCCGCGGCAGCCTGCTGCGCTCCGTCCCCGACAGGCATTTCATTTCGGAGCCGCACATGAGCGGCAAACCGTATTCGGTACTGATTCTCTGCACCGGCAACAGCGCACGCAGCATCATGGCCGAGGCGCTGTTCAACGTGCTCGGCAAAGGACAGTTTCGCGCGTACAGCGCGGGCAGCCATCCATCCGGCGCAGTCAATCCGTTCGCGATCGAGAAATGCGCGGCACTGGGCTACGACACCGCGAAGATGCGCAGTAAGAGCTGGGACGAGTTCGCAACGCCCGACGCACCCCAGATGGACTTCGTCATTACCGTATGCGATCAGGCTGCGGGCGAGGTCTGCCCGATCTGGCCCGGCAAGCCGATCAGCGCACACTGGGGCTTTGAAGATCCCGCAGCCTGCCAGGGAACCGACGACGAGAAGCGCGAAGTTTTCGACAACGTCTATCGACAGATCATGAATCGCGTGAGCCAGTTCGTGGACCTGCCGCTGCACGCGCTCGACCACGACGCAATCCAGCGCGAAATGCGTGCCATTGGCGAGCGTCCGGCAGAGGAAACCAATGAGTCGCGCTGAGGCTCGCGCAGCCGCGCGCCCGGCTATCGGCTTCTTCGAGCGCTATCTGACGGTGTGGGTCGCGCTGTGCATCGTGGCAGGCGTGATACTCGGCCAGTTGTTGCCGGGCGCATTTCAGGCGCTCGGGCGCATGGAAGTCGCGCACGTCAACCTGCCCGTCGGCGTCCTGATCTGGGTGATGATCATCCCGATGCTCATCAAGATCGACTTCTCGGCGATGAAGCAGGTCGGCAGCCAATGGCGCGGCATCGGCGTGACGCTCGCGGTCAACTGGCTCGTCAAACCGTTCTCGATGGCCGTGTTGGGCTGGGTGTTCATTCGTCACGTGTTCAGGCCGTGGCTGCCCGTCGAGCAACTCGACAGCTACCTCGCAGGTCTCATCCTGCTCGCCGCCGCGCCGTGCACGGCAATGGTCTTCGTGTGGTCGCAGCTGTGCAAGGGCGACCCGTATTTCACTCTGTCGCAGGTCGCGCTGAACGACTCGATCATGGTCGTGGCGTTCGCGCCACTCGTCGCGTTGCTGCTCGGGCTGTCCGCGATCACAGTGCCTTGGGACACACTGATCGCTTCGGTTGGCCTTTACATAGTGATCCCGGTCATCCTCGCGCAACTGCTGCGCCAACGCTTTCTTCGAAACGGCGAAGAGCATTTCCGTAGCGTCGTTGCCCGTCTCGGTCCCTGGTCCATCTGCGCCTTGCTCGTGACGCTGGTCCTGCTGTTTGCGTTTCAGGGTCAGCAGATCGTTGAGCAGCCGCTGGTGATCGCGATGCTCGCCGTGCCAATCCTCATTCAGGTGTTTCTGAACTCGGGACTGGCCTACCTGCTCAACCGCCAGTTGGGCGTCGCACATTGCGTCGCTGGCCCGTCGAGTCTGATTGGCGCAAGCAACTTCTTCGAACTCGCCGTTGCCACGGCAATCAGCCTGTTCGGTTTTCATTCGGGTGCCGCCCTGGCGACGGTGGTTGGGGTTCTGATCGAGGTCCCCGTGATGCTGCTCGTCGTGGGGGTCGTGAACCGTTCGCAAGCATGGTACGAATCAGGGCAGCGGAAAGTCGCGCCCAACTTGGGGAGAAACGGATCGTGATGAGTGATCTGCCGAACGTCAGCCCTATTCACCTCGATATACCGGACGTGGACAAGCTGGCACCCGTGACCACTTCAACGCATCCGCCACGCATCCTGCTGCTTTACGGGTCGCTGCGAGCAACGTCGTATAGCCGGCTGCTGACGCTCGAAGCCGAGCGCATCCTCCGGCATTTCGGAGCGCAAACGCAGGTATTCGACCCGCACGGCCTGCCGCTCGCCGATAGTGTCCCGGCAGATCATCCGAAGGTCGTCGAACTGCGCAAGCTGTCCGAGTGGTCGGAGGGCCAGGTTTGGTGCAGCCCGGAGCGCCACGGCAATCTCACGGCCGTATTCAAGAATCAGATCGACTGGCTGCCGCTCGAAAGCGCGGGAATACGGCCGACCCAAGGGCGCACGCTGGCTGTGATGCAGGTGTGCGGAGGCTCGCAATCGTTCAATGCGGTAAACGCGCTGCGCGTGCTTGGCCGCTGGATGCGGATGGTGACCATCCCCAATCAGTCGTCGGTCGCGAAGGCATACCAGGAATTCGATTCCGATGGCCGTATGAAGCCCTCGTCCTACTATGATCGCGTGGTCGACGTGATGGAAGAACTGATCAAGTTCACGCTGCTCGTGCGGGACCGTTCGGACTATCTGACCGATCGATACAGCGAGCGCAAGGAGGCCGCGCCCCTGCAAGCGAGCGTACTTGCAGGCTCGGCGATGCGACACGAAATCGATTCCAATGCCGACACCGACGACAGCGAAACCGAATGAACCCGACCATCTGCATGCCCGGCTACAGACGTGGGTGCTGGCGTGGCTGAGCGGACTTGCTAGTCCTTACCCCACCGCCAGCGCGGCGGCTCGCCCTTCAGCCAGCACACGACCACGAGGGCCACTGTTAATAGCGCGACCAGCAAGGCGAACGTGAGCGGATGACCCGCGGGTTGAAACCGGAAAACGACCATCCCGAGCGACACGAAATACGCGAGCAGCGTCAGCCATCCTTGCCAGCGCACGGGAAGGCCCCAACCCCAGCCATAGCGTTTGGCAGGGAACCAGTATTCACGAGAGGGTGACATCGCGCGGTCTCCTGATTCGTGCGCTTGCTCATTGTCGACGATTCACGGTCGGTAAGTGCAAGCATTGCATCTTCCGCCCTGTATCACGAGCGACTATATTTCCTGGACCGGTTTCAACCCGAGTCCATCGACAGGAAACGTTCCATGCAACCCGCAAACCAGCAAAAAACCGTGCTTCTGATCGGCGCCTCGCGCGGCCTCGGCTTCGCGATGGTCGAGGAGTATCTGAAGCGCGGCTGGCGAGTCATCGCGACCGGCAGACAAAATTCCACGACCAGGCTCCTTCAGCTTGCGAAAGCGTCACATGAAGCACTCGAAGTCGAAACGGTCGACATCACGATGCCCGAACAGGTCGCCGCGTTGCGGGGCCGCCTCGAAGGACGTCCGATCGACCTGCTGTTCGTCAACGCCGGCGTCAAGAACGACGATAGTGAAACGATCGCGGATGTATCGACCGACGAATTCGTGCGCGTGATGGTGACGAACGCGTTGAGTCCGATGCGGGTCGTCGAGGCGCTGCAGGATCTCGTTCGGCCGACTGGCACGATCGGCGTGATGTCGTCGGGGCAGGGCAGCGTCGCCAACAACGAGAACGGCAATTACGAGGTCTATCGCGGCAGCAAGGCGGCGCTCAACATGTTCATGCGCAGCTTTGCCGCACGTCATCGAAGCGATACCAGAACCCTGCTGCTGATGGCGCCCGGCTGGGTGCGAACCGACATGGGCGGGCCGGACGCGCGTTTGAGCATCGACGAAAGCATCCCGAACCTGGTCAGCACGATCGACGCATACGACGGCCGTGCCGGTTTGCATTACCTCGACTACCTTGGCAGAGTCGTGCCGTGGTGAACGGCAAGCGTCGGGGCCAGCGGTAGAAGAGCGCGTCGCTATAATGATTCGCCGCCATGCCTCGTACCCTCAGCCACTCTCTGCCATGACCATCGACCGCCCCGATCCTCCCCGCGATGCCCTCGAACTCGGCGGCTCTGTCTGGTTTCAGGCGGGCACGCAGACGCTCGGCGGCGCGGCCCGCATCGCGCTGCTTGCGGCGATTGGCGAGACCGGCTCGATCACGAGCGCGGCGAAGGCGGTCGGCATCAGCTACAAAGGCGCGTGGGATGCCATCGACACGATGAACAACCTCGCCGGCGAGCCGCTCGTCGTGCGTCTGACCGGCGGCAAGGGCGGCGGCGGCACGACGCTGACGCCGCGCGCGGTGAAGCTGATCGAGACGTTTCGCGCGGTCGAGCGCGAGCATCGGCGCTTTCTCGAACGCGCCGGCGCGGCGATCGGCGAAGGCTTCGCGACGGACTGGGACCTGATCGGCCGCATCGGCGTGAAGACGAGCGCGCGCAATCAGTTCTACGGCACGGTGTCGGCGATCGAGCGCGGCACCGTCAACGACGAAGTGTCGCTCGCGCTGCCCGGCGGCCACACGATCGTCGCCGTGCTCACGCACGAGAGCACCGAAGCCCTCGGGCTCGCGGTCGGCGTGGCGGCGTTTGCGCTGATCAAGGCGTCGTGGGTCGTTTTGCTCGTACCGGGTGATGGCGATCGCGGTGCGCCGTTGAACCTGTCGGCGCGCAATCAGTTGCGTGGCACCGTGCACAGCGTGAAGCGCGGCGCGGTGAACGCGGAAGTGTCGCTCGGGCTCGAAGGCGGCGCGGTGGTCACGGCGGTCGTCACCAATGGCAGCGTCGACATGCTCGGTTTGCAGGAAGGCGCGAGCGCGGTCGCGGTGTTCAAGGCGTCGAGCGTGATACTTGGCGTGAAGGATTGAGGTTGCCGGGGCGTAACGAAGGCGCAATGCCGCCCGCTCAACGGGGCGACGCCTCGCTGCGCGCATATCCTGCGAACGGATGATCCTCTCGCACGCGGCCGTCGCTGACCTGCACGACCTGATCGCCGAATGCGGCGACGTCGTCCGGATCGTGCGTGATCAGCACCATCGGAATATCGAGCCGCGTTTGCAGGTCCGATAGCTCGCGCCGCATGCGCTGGCGCAACTCGCTATCCAGTGCGGAAAACGGCTCGTCGAGCAGCAGCAGGCGCGGCTGTGAAACCAGCGCGCGCGCGAGCGCCACGCGCTGCTTCTGCCCGCCCGACAGCTGCGCCGGGTGATTGCCCGCCACGCCCCTCAATTCGAGCGCATCGAGCCAGTAATCGACCTGCGCATGCGCGCCGCGCGCACGCGGATTGAGCCAGCCCCGGTGCAGCCCGAAGCCGACGTTCTGCCGCACGTTCAGATGCGGAAACAGCGCGTAGTCCTGAAACAGATACGCGATCTCGCGCGCCTGCGGCTTCTGATCGATGCCGACCGCGCTATCGAACAAGGTAGTGCCGTGCAGCGTGATGGTTCCTTCATCGGGCCGCAGCAAGCCGGCGATCGCCTGCAAGGTCAGGCTCTTGCCCGCGCCCGACGGCCCGAACAGCACGAGCCGCTGCGTGCTCGCACTGAACGCGACGTCGAGCGTGAAACGCCGCTCGGCGGTCTCGAAGGTCTTGCGGATGGCGACGTTGAGCGGCATGTCAGCGGGCTCTCAGAAGCGTGTGCTGCGGCACGAGACGCCCCGCAAGCAGCAGGATCGTCACGCACGCGACCGATGTCACGAGCACGAGGAAGTTGGCGGTGCTGTCGTCGCCGGCCTGCACCGCGGAATAGACCGCGACCGACAGTGTCTGCGTGCGGCCTGGCAGATTGCCCGCGATCATCAGCGTCGCGCCGAATTCGCCGAGCGCGCGCGCGAACGCGAGCAGGCCGCCCGCGAGGATGCCGCGCGCGGCGAGCGGCAGCGTCACGCGGAAAAACACCGCGGCTTCGCTGACGCCGAGCGTGCGCGCCGCGCGCTCCAACTGCGGATCGACGCCTTCAAAGGCGGCGCGCGCGGACTTCAGCACGAGCGGAAACGCGACCACCGTCGACGCGATCACCGCGCCCTGCCACGTGAAGACGAGCTGGATGTCGATGCGGTCGAGCCACGCGCCGATCACGCCGCGTCGGCCGAGCAGCACGAGCAGGTAATAGCCGAGCACGGTGGGCGGCAGCACGAGCGGCAGCATCAGCAGCGAATCGATCACATCGCGCGCGCCGGAGCGCCAGCGCGACAGGCCGAGCGCGGCCGCGACGCCGAGCACGAGATTGAGCGCGGTGGCCCAGCCTGCGACCTTCAGCGATAGCAGCAGCGGAACCCAGGCCTGTTGCATGAGCGTGTGCTCTCCCCGTGAATCAATGCGCCGGCTTGAAGCCGTACTTCGCGAGCACCGCCTGGCCGGCCGGCGACAGCACGAAGTCGATGAAGGCTTGCGCGTCGGCCGCGTGATGGCTGTCTTCGACCTGCGCGATCGGATAGCTGATCGACGTTTGCGTCGGCAGGTTCAGCGCGACCTTGACCTTGTCGGGCATGATCGCGGCATCGGTGCCGAACACGAAGCCGGCGTCGACTTCGCCGCGCGCGACGTAATCAAGGCTCTGACGCACGTTCGACGCGAGCACCGCCTTCGCGCTGACCGCGTTCCACACGCCGGCGGCCTGAAGCGCGCCCTGCGTGTAGCGGCCAACCGGCACCGAGGCCGGATCGCCGAACGCGACGCGCTTGACGTTCGCGGTCGTCAGCGCGTTGAGGTTGGCGGGCGCGAAATGACTGTCGGCTGGCACGATCAACACCAGCGAGTTGGCGGCGAAGTCGCGCCGCGTCGACGGCACGATCACCTTTTCGGCGGCGGCCTTGTCCATTGCCTTCTGATCCGCGGACGCGAATACGTCGGCGGGCGCGCCTTTGACGATTTGTTGCATCAGCACGTCGGACGCGCCGAAGTTCAACAGAACCTTGGTGCCCGGATGCTGTTGCTCGAACGCGTCGCCGACCGCCTTGAACGCATTGGTCAGGCTGGCGGCGGCCGAGACCACCAGTTCATCGGCGTGGGCATCCACGCTGACCGCGAGGGCGGCGGCTGCTGCGACGCACAGCGCGTACTGCTTCAGATGGCAAGAGCGTGTCATGAAGGACCTGGAGTCTGACGTGAACGGGAAGCGGTGGCTTAAAAACGCCATCGTAATATATACGCGGTTATAGCGGTGCGCGAAACGGTCGATTCGGCGCAGCGCTTCATGTATGGCGTGAAGCGCGAGCAAAATGCTACGAAACTGTAAAAGGAAGCTTGAAAACGCGGCGGGGAGGCCGGCGCAGCGTGCTCAGATGTCCAACGCGCGCATCGGCTCGAGCGTCTTGCGCGTTTGCGACAGCGGCGCGGCCGACGGTCGGATGTCGCGTGGGGACCGCCATATCGCGCGAATGAACGGCCGGTCGTGGCCGGACACCTTCAATGCGATATGCGTGACCCAGCGCTGCGTGGGCACGTGCACGCCGTGCATCAGGATTGCCAGCACCATCAGGCTGACGGCGACCGGGAGCGCCGACAGCCGGCCCGGCTCCGCATCCCACGCGATGCGCACGAACACGAGCGCGGCGAGCGCGCCGACGAGGCAGCCAGTTGCCGCTTCGGACGGCGAATGCGCGCTCAGCACGACGCGCGACAAGCCCACCGCCAGGCCGGCGGCCAGCCCCCCGAGCACGCCGAGCAGCCGGACGGCGCGGCGCGCGGGCAATAGCATCAAAAATAGCGCGACCGGATAGACGGCCGTGGACAGCATGGAGTGACCGCTCACGCCGGTGAAATCGAGCTCGCGCACGCCGACGCCCCAGCCGAGGAAGGCGAGCTTGGTCACGGTCACGACGCCGATCGCCGTCCCGAGCAGCGCGAGCCAGCAGCCCGCGAGCCGCCACGAGTAGCCGACCGCCAACCATAGCGCGATGGCGAGCGCGAGCGGCAGCGTCAGGCCGGCGCCGCCGAGGCTGGTGATCGAATACCACAGGTGGATCGGAAAATCGGGCATGGCGAGAGCGCGACGCGGGTCGCGTGAAGTCGGGTTGGTGGAAATCGGCGCGCGGCCGGCACGAAACGCCGATGCGGCCCGGATCGACACGTCGGGAGATCAACCGCCAGTATAGTCGGGTGTCGCGCGACGGTCTTGCGGCGCGCAGCGCTTTTGCACGCCGAATGTGGGTTGCCGAACGGCTGTCGACGTGGTTTGACGACAGGTCCCCGGCAAGGTTCGCGACGATCGGAATGGGCAGGAAGGGCGGCGCTGGTGTTCAGCACCGCAGGAAAAATGATGTTATTGTGCATTGCACAACTTTATCCGATCCGCAGTTTTGGGGTCCGCATTTATCTCTTTTGCGAGGTTATCGCCGATGGCAAAAAGCCTGTCGAAAATCTGGCTACGTGGTTTCAAACGCCTGCTCGCGATCCAAACCGAACACGCGCAAAAAACCGCCAAGCGAGCGCAGGCGCGACCGGTTCGCGCCGCCACCACCAAACCGTCGAGCAAGGCTCATCCACTGAAGCCGGCTGCCGCGCTACGCATGCCGATGAAACGCGAAGCGCCACGCGAGTCGCGCGTGCGTCCACGCGCGGCCGCGTGGGCGAGCGGCGCGTGGACGCGCTCGTTCCATTCCGCGCCGGCCGCGCCGGGCCGGCTGGTCAATCACCTGCAGTACGGGCTCTATATCCCGTCCGGGCACGCGCATGAGGCGATGCCGCTGGTCGTGATGCTGCATGGCTGCACGCAGTCGATCGACGAATTCGCCGAGGGTACGCGCATGAACCTGCTCGCCGACCGCTACGGCTTCGCGGTCGTGTATCCGGAGCAATCGAAGCACGCGCACTCGCACCGCTGCTGGCATTGGTACGATGCCGGCGATAACGCCGGCGGCGCGGAAGCGCGCGCGGTCGTGTCGCTGGTGGATTCGCTGGTCGAGCAGCACGGCTTTGACCGCGCGCGTGTCTACGTGGCGGGGATTTCGGCGGGCGCGGGGCTGACCGCGCTATTGGCCGTCAAGTACCCCGGGCATTTCGCAGCGGTCGCGCTGCATTCCGGCCCCGCTTTCGGCGAGGCGCGCTCCGGCATTACCGCGATGGACGTGATGCGCCGCGGCGCGCGTCGCGAGCCGGTGGAACTCGTCGACGAAACCACGAACGTCGCACAATACCCGGGCATGCCGGCATTGATCGTCCACGGCGATGCCGATCATGTGGTGGCGCCCGTCAACGCGGACCAGTTGGCGGCACAGTTCCTGCGTCTGAACCGCCTTATTGATGCAAATGGCGCGCGCAAAGCCGGCGAGACGCGCGAAGACCGCAAAAATGGCGTCGTGATGCGCGATTATCTGCGCGGCGGGCGGCGCGTGGTGCGGGTTTGTCGTGTGCAGGGGCTGGGTCACGCATGGGCTGGCGGTGACGATGCGCTGCCCTTCCATTCGTCCAAGGGTCCGGACGCGAGCGCCATGCTGTGGGAATTTTTCCGGCATCAGCGTCGCACGGACGCGGGCCGCATCGCGGAAGGATTGGCGGCTTCGTCGGTCGGGCGGTGACGTCCGAGCAACACCTCGAAAATGAGCAGTGGCGCGAAATCAGGGTTTTCCCTATAATACGGGTTATCCCCTAGGCGTAAACGCCTAGCCATCATTGCCGAGGTGAATCATGTATCTGATCAGTCGCCTGTTCCTGTTTCTGACCAAGTCGCCGGACCAGCTCGCGAAGGAGCGCGCTGACGCCTATCTCGCTGAAGCGACCGATCTCTACGACCTCGAATTCCGCATGCGCAAGCTTGATCAAGAGACGAACGTGCGTCAGCCGTCGTGGATGAGCCAGCACTACGGCTAAGCCGACTGCCTGGACTCGGCAACAGGCAGTCAGCAATCGGAACATCGGCGCGTGGTGAGGCGCTGGTGTTTTGGGTTGGCCATCAAGGCTATTGCCGGTATCGCGCGCTCCCCTTTACTCATCGTGCGGCCTTCGCGCCCGCTTGGCAGGCTCCGCTCAAGCAGCCGGATTCAGTTGCCACAACGCGTAGTTCAAAAGCGCGGCGTACGCGACCCACACGACATACGGCATGAGCAGAATGCCCGCGAGGCGATCGCGCCGCCAGAACACGTACGTCAGCATCACGATCAGCAGCAGAATCAGGATGTCGATCAACGCCGTCTCCGGCCGATGCAGGCCGAAAAATAGCCACATCCACGCGGCGTTGAACACCAGTTGCACGACCCACAGTACGATCGCCGCGGTCAGGCCGTCGCGCTTCCACACGCGCCACGCGGAAAACGCCATCAGCACGTAAAGTACGGTCCAGACCGGTGGGAAAACCCAGTTCGGCGGATTGAACACGGGCTTTTGCAGGCCCGTGTACCACGCGTCCGGCAGAGACAGACTCGCGGCCCAGCCGGCCGCCAGCGTCAGGATCAAAAACACGAGCAGCGACGGCAGACGGCGCATCTTCACCCCCTTCAGACCTTCTTATTCAATAATGTGAGCAGGCACTCACTTTCCATATCAGGCCAGTGTGCGCTCGCGGGCCTGTGCGTGGTCGACGATCCGTTCGGGATGATTCCCCCAGTACCATGCACCGAATTCCGCGAGCCGCTCCGCGCCGGCTAGCCACAGCGCGGGAATCCATTTTGCCGGCAACTTCGCGAGCCGCGGTAGATATCGTTTGATAAAGCGCCCGTCGGGTCGAATTTTTCGGATCGTGTGACCGGATTGAAAATACGGGAGTGAGGTTGCGCGCCGCAGCCGGTCGAGGCGGCCCACTGCCAGCCGCCGTTGTTCGCCGGGAAATCGAAGTCGTTCAGCAAATCGGCGAAGTATCGCTCGCCGAGCCGCCAGTCGATGCCGAGGTCCGTCGCGAGGAAGCTTGCCGTGACCATCCGCAGACGGTTGTGCTTTTAGCCGGTCTGGTTCAACTGCAGCATCGCGGCATCGACGAGCGAATAGCCGGTGCGGCCGTCGCACCAGGCGGCGAACGCTGCGTCGGCCGAGCGGCCTTTTTCCCAGCCCAACTGCTCGTATTCCCGCTTGAACGGCGCGCCTTTCGCGAGGCGCGGGTGGCGCCCGCACCCTGCACGATAGGGCCGGGCGCGGCACCGGGTAATGCGCCGCGAGCGGTTCTTCTTGAGCATTGCTGATCGGCGCAATGGCCGACCTGACCTCAAGCGACGTGCAGACGAACCGCGACGTTGTTACGCGTAGCGTTCGAGTACGGGCAGACCTGGTGCGCTGCATCCACCAGTTCCCTGGCAGCGTCCGCAGCCAGACCTGGCAGAGTGATACGCAGGTCGATGTCGAGCGCGAAGCCGCCCTTGTCGTTCGGACCGATGCCGACGTCGGCGGAAACCTGCGTGTCGGCCGGCAGGGCCTGTTTGCGCTGGCCGGCGACAGACTTCATGGCGCTCAGGAAACAGGCCGAGTAGCCGGCTGCAAACAGCTGTTCGGGATTCGTGCCTGCTGCGCCATTTCCGCCGAGTTCACGCGGTGCCGCCAGCTTCACGTCCAATGCATTGTCCGACGATACGGCGCGGCCGTCGCGGCCGCCGGTGCTCGTTGCGCTTGCCTTGTAGAGGATGTTCATGGTGCAGCTCCTAGTCTTGGGTGTCAGGGGTTGGCATGTTTGCCGCTGGCTGCCGGTTCGCCGGTCCGGCGAAGCGCTAGCGAAGCGGCGTGTGACCAAGATAGAACGCAAATCATTTGTGTGCAAATGAATTTTGCGATGGAACCGGAACTAGTCCTTTTCAGTTATCGCACTACTGGTCCATGAAGTCGTTGAGCGTCGTGCGCAGTCGTGTGAGGTCGTCGCGCAGACGCAGCAGGAAGTCCGCCGTCTGCTGCGTCGCGCAGAAGATTTCGCCGGGCACGTCGCGCGCCTGACGCTTGAGCGCCTTGCCCGCGCCCGTCAGGCGAATGTAGACGAGGCGCTCATCGTCGGTGCCGCGCGCGCGCCCGACGAGTCCCTGCGCTTCGAGGCGCTTGAGCAGCGGCGTGACCGTCGCCGGATCGAGATTCAGGCGCGCGGCCATGTCCTTGACGGTGACGTCGTCGGTTTCCCACAGCACGAGCATCGCCAGATACTGTGGATACGTGAGTCCGAGCTTTTCGAGCAGCGGCTTGTACGCTTTCGTCATCGCGAGCGAGGTCGAGTAGAGCGCGAAGCATAGTTGCTCGTCGAGCGTGAAGGGGAGAGCGGGGCGCTGGGTCATGATTCATCTCGGCAAAAAGAGCGTGCAAATGGATTGCACGCAAACCATTGTGCCGCAAGTCGATTCAGGATGCCGTGCGTCGGGAACAGGTGTGTCGACAGAGACGTCGGGAAGGTCCGCGCGGAACACGCGGCGCGCGGGCGCCAGAACGGCTCCCGCGCGGGAACGACAGGTCAGGCCGCCGGCGTGGTCGGCAGATCCGGCGTTTGCGGCGTCTGCACGCCGAAGCAGCCGCGATAGGTCGCGTAGAACGAGCAGTACAGCATGGTCGTGACGATCATCGTCGCGGGCATCAGGATCGCGAACGCGAAGTCGGCCGCGCCGAGCGCCTGCATCAGCGCGGACAGGCCGATCGACACGACTGTTGCGACTGCGAACCACAGCGCGGCGAATACGACGAAAGCGCCGCGATTGCGCCAGCAACTGACGACGCTGAAGAACATCGCCTTGACGGGCGGCACGTCGTGCCAGGCGGCGAGGATGGGCGAGAACCAGAACAGCATCGCGACCGGTATGTAGAACGCGAGCGCGGTGATCACCGCGAGCGGGATATTGCTGTTGGCGATCGTGTTCTCATCCATCGATGCGCTGCCGAGCATTACCTTCAGCAGCATGCCGCCGTCGGCGAGCGCCGAGCCGGCCAGCACGAGCGCCATGGCGATGACATACAGCACGCCGAGCACGAGCAGCCGCCGCGCGACCACCGGGCCATACGAGTGAAAGCCGTCGACAAGGATGGTCGGAAACACCGGTTTGCCCGCGATCGTGTTGCGGCATGCGGCCATGAAGCCGACCGCGACACCGGGAATGAACAATAGCGGCAACACGCCGCCGACCACCGGAATCTGCGACACGAGCGTCATCACCAGCAAATAGGTGAAGAACAGCGTCAGAAAGGCGAGCGGATTCTTGCGGAACAGCCAGATACCCTGGCGGAACCACACATAGCCGGTTTTCGCGGGGACTTCGATCAGTTGCATGTGGTATGGATGCCTGGATTCGCGACGCCCTGCAGGCGCTCGCGCAGAATGCGTTCGAAATGACCGGGGTCGTGCGGCTTCAGCAGTTCGGCCGCGCGCGGCAAATGAAAATCATACAGGCGCGAGACCCAGAAACGGTATGCGCCCGCACGCAGCATGTCGCCCCAGTGACGGTTTTCCTCGACGGTGAACGGCCGCACCGTCTGATACGCGCGCAACAGCGCCTCGGTGCGCTCGGCGTCGAGCTTGCCGGTCGCGAGGTCGACGCACCAGTCGTTGACCGTCACCGCGACGTCGAACAGCCACTTGTCGCAGCCGGCGAAATAGAAATCGAAGAAACCACCGAGCCGCACTTCGTGGCCGGTGTCGGGCGCCGCGTGAGCGAACATCGCGTTGTCGCGGAACAGGTCGGCGTGGCACGGGCCAGCGGGCATTGCCGCGTAATCGGCGGAGGCGAAGAACGCTTCCTGATGCGCAAGCTCGGACGCCAGCAGATCGCGCTGCTCGCCTTCCAGATACGGCAAAATCGTCGGCACGGTTTGGCGCCACCAAGGCAGGCTGCGCAGGTTCGGCTGATAGCGCGGATAGTCGCGGCCCGCGAGGTGCAGGCGCGCGAGCATCTGGCCGACCTCGACGCAATGCTCGACGCCCGGCGAGAGTTCGGGTGTGCCTTCGAGCTTCGTCACGATGGTCGCGGGTTTGCCCAGCAGCATGCCGAACAGCACGCCGTCGAGACGCGGCATCGGATCCGGTACCGGCACGCGATGCGCGGCGAGATGCCGCATAAGGTCCAGATAGAACGGCAGTTGTTCAGCTGTCAGCTTTTCGAAAATTGTCAGCACGTATTCGCCGCGCGTCGTCGTCAGAAAGAAGTTGCTGTTTTCAATGCCGGACGAAATGCCGCGAAACTCGACGACATCGCCGAGATCGTAGTGACTCATCCATTCTGCGAGTTGGGATTCGTTGACAGCGGTGAAGACGGCCATGCGGAAACGTCGGATCAGGTTGTTCGGGCTGGCGCGGTGCGGCCAGTGCGAGGTGAGACAAACGAATGTGGCGGAGCGGGCGACGAATGCGGAACGGCGAAGTGTAAGCGTCGCCGCATTCAGCGCGGGTTCGCCGCGCAGCGGCCGCCGTTGCCGGCGTGCCGCTTTCGTACCGATCAATAGTGGAGATTCACCGATGGCAAGCGCGTACTGGGCTTGCCGCTGTCGTGGACGGTGGGCGACGTGTCGGGCGACGCGCTCATCTGGTAGCGGGTGCCGAAATTCGAATGCACGTTGATTTCGACCGGCTTGCCCTTGTCGCGGAATTCAGTGATTTCGGTTCCGTTCGGGCTGACTTCGTGAAAGCTCGGCGTGCGCGGAACGTTGATGTCGACCTTCGAGCTGACCTCTGCGCCCGGACGATTGATCTTGTCCAGGTCCGGCAGACCGGCCCGTTCATTGGCGGACTGGGGCGCGCCGGCGGCCGGCGGTTCGTCGACGGGCTGGGCAGCCATCGCGGCGTTGCCGAAGGCGAGAGCCAGCGCAACCGCGATGGGAAGGAGCAGCTTCATGGTGATTCTCCGATTGGGTGCCCAGATTCTAGCAAATCCGGCCTGACGTACGGGCGCGAAGCCTTATTTTGCGCCGCTTTCGCGCAACCTGCGTGCGTCCTCGCGGGCGCTGTTGCAAGCGTCGCCGCCGACATTTGGCAACAGCGGGTTCCGTGGTAATGTCGTCTCATCAAAAGGGAGAACGATGATGATCAACAACGATATCAATCAGCGCACGGTGCAGACTCCCGCCAACAGCTTCCCAACCGAAGGCTTCGACGACGCGGCCGAGGCCGTCACCCGCCTCGCCGCGATCTACGAGGCAAACACGTCGTTCCTGCGCGATGCGTTCGCGCGCTATCGCCGCAACGAGCAGTTCGACCATCGGGTGCGCGCCTGCTATCCGTTCGTGCGCGTGCGTACCGAGGTCAACACGCACGTCGATTCACGCCGCTCGTACGGTTTCGTCGCGGGGCCGGGCGTGTTCGAGACGACCGTCACGCGGCCAGACCTGTTCGGCAACTACTATCGCGAGCAACTGCGGCTGCTGGCGAAGAATCATCATGTGCAGATCGAGGTCGGTGTGTCGGACCAGCCGATTCCGATTCATTTCGCGTTCGCCGAGGGCATCCACCTCGAAGGCGATCTGGACCGCGAGCGCCTGTTCCTGATGCGCGACATCTTCGATACACCGGACCTCGCGCTGCTCGACGACCGCATCGTCAACGGCACGTACGAGCCGCTGCAGGGCGAGCCGCATCCGCTCGCGTTGTTCACGGCGGCGCGCGTCGATTTTTCACTGCATCGGCTGAAGCACTACACGGCGACATCGCCGACGCATGTGCAGAACTACGTGCTGTACACCAACTACCAGTTCTATATCGACGAATTCGTCAAGCTCGGCCGAGGCATGATGGCCCGTACGGACGACGAGGAATTGCGCGCCTATCGCAGCGAATACACATCATTCGTGGAGCCCGGCGACGTCATCACCTACAACGAGAATCTCGGCGAGCAGGCGCAGGAGGGCACGCCGCCGCCACGTCTGCCGCAGATGCCCGCCTATCACCTGAAACGCGCGGACGGCAGCGGCATTACGATGGTCAACATTGGGGTCGGGCCGTCGAATGCGAAGACCATCACCGATCACATCGGGGTGCTGCGTCCGCATGCGTGGATTATGCTCGGCCACTGCGCGGGACTGCGCAATACGCAACGTCTCGGCGACTACGTGCTCGCGCACGGCTATGTGCGCGAAGATCATGTGCTCGATGCCGATCTGCCGCTGTGGGTGCCGATTCCGGCGCTCGCCGAAGTGCAGGTCGCGCTCGAGCGCGCGGTCGCGCAGGTCACGCAGCTCGACGGCGTCGAGCTGAAGCGCGTGATGCGCACGGGCACGGTGGCGAGCGTCGACAATCGCAACTGGGAGCTGCGCGATCATCGCGAGCCGGTGCAGCGGCTGTCGCAAAGCCGTGCAATCGCGCTCGATATGGAAAGCGCGACGATCGCCGCGAACGGCTTCCGCTTCCGCGTGCCTTACGGCACGTTGCTGTGCGTGTCGGACAAGCCGCTGCACGGCGAGCTGAAGCTGCCGGGCATGGCCGATCAGTTCTATCGCGCGCAGGTCGATCAGCATCTGCAGATCGGCGTGAAGGCGATGGAACTGCTCAGGATGAATGGGCTGCATCGATTGCATAGCCGCAAGCTGCGGAGTTTCGCGGAAGTCGCGTTTCAGTAACTCAGGCCGAGGCACTGATAAACAGCCCGCTTACGCTGGATGTGCCGCTTTGAAGATGGCTCGCGAGCGACGTCGGAACCAATCGGCTTCGTTGGTTGTCGAGATGACGCTCGCCGGCTCAACCCTGCCCGAACCCGGTCAACCCGATCAAGCTCCCCGCCGCCAGCAGCCACAGCGGATGAATCCGCGTCTTCGTCGCCATCACGGCCGTGAACGCAGTAATCGCCCACGCTATCGCGGTCGGATTCGACGCGCGCGTGATCAGCGCCGCGCTCGCCGCGACGAGGCCGGCCGTCACCGGCACGAGTCCCAGCTGCGCAAAGCGGCGCCACGGACGGTCCTTGAAGCGGTTCCACGCATGCAGCGCGAGAATCGTCACGAGCGACGACGGCCCGAACTTCGCAATCGACGTGACGAGCATGCCTGCCCAGCCGGCCACATGCCAGCCGATCAGCGTGACGATCATCAGGTTCGGGCCGGGCGCGGCTTGAGCGAGCGCGAACAGCGCGCTGAACTCGCTGGCCGGCATCCAGTGATGCACGTCGACCACCTGCCGCTGCATCTCCGGAAGGATCGTATTGCCGCCGCCGAACGCGAGCAGCGACAGCTGACTAAAAATCGCCGCAAGTGAAACGAGCGTGTCGTTCATCGCGCGCTCCTTGCAGCAAGATAAATGCTGAGCGGCGTGAGCACGAGCATCGTCGGCAGCAGCGGCAGTCGCAGCACGGCAATCGCGACGAAGCCGAGCGCGGCGATCAGCGCGGCCAGCGGCTTGTTGCGCAACGGCAGCACGATCTTGAACGCCATCGAAATCAGCAGGCCCGAAGCCGCCGCGGCGAGGCCCGCGAACAGATGACGCACGTGCGGATCGTTCTGCGTGTGCTCGTACAGCACGCCGAGCCCGATCACCACCAGCGAAGGCCCGGCGATCAAGCCGAGCAAACCGGCCAGCGCGCCTGGCACGCCGCGAAAGCGCATGCCGATCGCGACCGACAGATTGATCACGTTGCCGCCCGGCAGGAATTGACAGAGCCCGAGCAGGTCGGTGAATTCGTCGCTGGTCAGCCAACGGCGTTGTTCGACGAGTGCGCGGCGCGCGAGCGGCAAGGCGCCGCCGAATGAAATGAGACCGAGGCCGAGAAAGCCGCCGAAGATCTCACGCAAGGTCGGCGTGGGCGCGAGCGCGGCTTCGGGTGAGCTGAGTTCGTTGTTCATATTGCGAGCTTCGAGTACCAGCTGAGCACGTTAGCGCCGGACTGCAAGCGTGCAAAACGATTTGTTCGCCAATCCGGTTGACAGTCAGCGCGCCGCAAACTGGCCTGCAAAACGAAAGCGGGCAGCCCGAAGGCTGCCCGCCATGTGCGCGACGATAGGCATCGTGCTACGCGCAATGCGAGGCGCGCAGCCTCTTGCCATCACAGGTAGAACATCCGGTCTTCTTCCGACTTGACCGGATGAACTTCGCCTTCCTCGCGGTCTTCGTAGAACTTGAGCACCGCTTCGAGCACCTGGTCCGGATTGTCGATCACCTGCATCAGATCGATGTCGGTCGGATTGATCAAACCCATCGGAATCAGAGCGCTCTTGAACCACGCAAGCAGACCTTCCCAGAACTCGGCGCCGACCAGAATGATCGGCACATGGCGCGACTTCTTGGTCTGGATCAGCGTGAGCACTTCGGCCAGTTCGTCGAGCGTGCCGAAGCCGCCGGGCATCACGATCACCGCGTCCGAGTTCTTCACGAACGTGACCTTGCGCGTGAAGAAATGGCGGAAGCGCAGCGAGATGTCCTGCCACTGGTTGCCCGACTGCTCGTGCGGCAACTCGATGTTCAGACCGACCGAAGGCGCCTTGCCCGCATGCGCGCCCTTGTTGGCCGCTTCCATGATGCCGGGGCCGCCGCCCGAGATCACCGCGAAGCCAGCATCCGACAATTTGCGCGCGATCTGCGTGGCGAGTTTGTAGTACGGCGAGTTCGGTTTCAGGCGTGCCGAACCGTAGATGCTGACCGCCGGGCGAATCTCCGACAGGTACTCGGTCGCCTCGATAAACTCTGCCATAATCGTGAACATCTGCCACGATGCGCGGGCTTTCTTGGCCGTTGCGCGCTCTTGATCTGCGAGCGATCGCAGACTCGGAATCACTTTTCTCTTAGTCATAATGCCTGAAGAACGAAGCCTTGAAGGTAAGACCCTGCTGTTGGTCGACGGTTCGAGTTATCTGTACCGGGCCTACCATGCGATGCCTGATCTGCGCGGTCCCGGGGGTGGCCCGACGGGTGCGCTCTACGGGATGATCAACATGCTGCGGCGCATGCGCAAGGAAGTCACAGCAGAGTATAGCGCGTGCGTGTTCGACGCCAAGGGCAAAACGTTTCGCGACGACTGGTATCCGGAATACAAGGCGAACCGTCCGTCGATGCCGGAAGATCTTGCCCGTCAGATCGAGCCGATTCACGTCGCGGTGCGTGCACTCGGCTGGCCGCTGCTGATGATCGATCGCGTCGAAGCGGACGACGTGATCGGCACGCTGTGCACCGAGGCGGAAAAGCTCGGCATGAACGTGGTCGTGTCGACCGGCGACAAGGACCTCGCGCAGCTCGTGTCGAATCGCGTGACGCTCGTCAATACGATGACCAACGAAACGCTCGACCGCGACGGCGTGGTCGCGAAGTTCGGTGTGCCGCCGGAGCGCATCATCGATTATCTGTCGCTGATCGGCGATACCGTCGACAACGTGCCGGGCGTTGAGAAGTGCGGTCCGAAAACCGCGGTTAAATGGTTGACGCAGTATGAGTCGTTAGATGGCATCGTCGGGCATGCGAGCGAGATCAAGGGCGCGGTCGGCGAGAATCTGCGCCGCGCGCTGGACTTTTTGCCGATGGCGCGCAAGCTCGTCACAGTCGAGCGTCATTGCGATCTGACCGGGCACATCGTGTCGATCGAGGAGAGTTTGCCGAGCCTTCCCGAATCGCGCGAAGAGTTGCGCGAGGTGTTCACGCGCCACGGCTTCAAGACGTGGCTGCGCGAAGTCGAAATCGCCGATGCGGTCGAAGGTCCGGAAACCGACGTGCCCCCCGCGTTGTCCGTCGATCACGAGCGCCACTATGAGACCGTGCAAACATGGGAGCAGCTCGACGAGTGGCTCGACAGGATCAATGCGTCTGAGCTGACCTCGTTCGATACCGAGACCACGTCGCTCGATCCGATGATCGCGCAGATCGTCGGCTTGTCGCTGTCGGTCGAAGCGGGCCGCGCCGCGTATGTGCCGCTCGCGCATCGCGGCCCCGACGCGCCAGTGCAGCTGCCGCGCGACGAAGTGCTCGCGAAGCTCAAGCCGTGGCTCGAAAGCGCCGACCACAAGAAGGTCGGCCAGCATCTGAAGTACGACGAACAGGTGCTCGCGAATTACGGCATCGAAATGCGCGGCGTCGAGCATGACACGTTGCTCGAATCGTACGTGCTCGAATCGCATCGCACGCACGACATGGACAGCCTCGCGCTGCGTCATCTCGGCGTGAAGACGATCAAGTACGAAGAGGTCGCGGGCAAGGGCGCGCAGCAGATCGGCTTCGACGAAGTCGCGCTCGACAAAGCCGCCGAATATGCGGCCGAAGACGCAGACATCACGCTGCGTTTGCATCAGGCCTTGTATCCGCAGATCGCCGCGGAGAAATCGCTCGACCATGTCTATCGCGCGATCGAAGTGCCGACTTCGCGCGTACTGCGCAAGATGGAGCGGACCGGCGTGCTGATCGACGCGGAGAAGCTGCGTCAGCAGAGCAGTGAGATCGCCACGCGTCTGATCGAACTCGAAGGCAAAGCGTACGAACTGGCCGGCGGCGAATTTAACCTCGGCTCGCCAAAGCAGATTGGTCAGATTTTCTTCGAGAAGCTCGAACTGCCGGTCATCAAGAAGACGCCGAGCGGTGCGCCTTCCACCGACGAAGAGGTGTTGCAGAAGCTCGCGGAAGACTATCCGCTGCCGAAGATTCTGCTCGAACATCGCGGCCTGTCGAAACTGAAGTCGACCTATACCGACAAGCTGCCGCGCATGGTCAATCCGCACACCGGCCGCGTACATACGAACTACGCGCAGGCCGTCGCGGTGACGGGGCGGCTCGCGTCGAACGATCCGAACCTGCAGAACATTCCGGTGCGTACCGGCGAAGGTCGACGCATCCGCGAGGCGTTCATCGCGCCGCCCGGGCACAAGCTCGTCTCCGCCGATTATTCGCAGATTGAATTGCGCATCATGGCCCACATCTCTGGCGACGAATCGTTGTTGCGCGCGTTTTCGCAGGGCGAGGACATTCACCGCGCGACCGCGTCGGAAATCTTCAGCGTGACGCCGCTCGAAGTGTCGAGCGATCAGCGGCGCGTCGCGAAGGTCATCAACTTTGGGCTCATCTACGGCATGAGCGCGTTCGGACTCGCATCGAACCTCGGCATCACGCGCGATGCGGCGAAAATTTATATCGACCGCTACTTCGCGCGCTATCCCGGCGTCGCGCGCTATATGGACGAGACGCGTCTGAGTGCGAAGGCGAAGGGCTACGTCGAAACGGTGTTCGGCCGTCGTCTGTGGCTGCCCGAGATCAACGGCGGCAACGGTCCGCGCCGCCAGGCCGCGGAGCGGGCCGCGATCAACGCGCCGATGCAGGGTACCGCGGCCGACCTGATCAAGATGTCGATGATCGCCGTGCAGAACTGGATCGAAGACTCGAAGATTGGCACGCGGATGATCATGCAGGTGCATGACGAACTGATTCTCGAAGTGCCCGACGCTGAGTTATCCGAAGTCCGCAAGCGCCTGCCAGAACTGATGTGCGGCGTCGCCGCGCTGAAGGTGCCGCTCGTCGCCGAGGTCGGTGCGGGTCTGAACTGGGAGGAAGCGCATTGACATGCACGTGACATGCGCACGATAACGTCGTGCGCATGTCACACATGGGTTTTGGCGACTTGTGACTTCCCAGGCGGGTCGAGGACAATCGGTTCAGGACGGCGCATTCATGCGCAGCGTCGCGACAGATAATTCATCGGCTACACGGAGAAGTGCAATGCATCGATTTATCGTCGTTGGCGGAGGTGCGGGAGGATTGGAACTGGCGACGCGTCTTGGCGATCGCTATGGGGCCGACAAGAAGGGGCGCAGCGCGCAGGCCCGGGTCACGCTGGTCGACCGCTATCCGACGCATATCTGGAAGCCGCTGCTGCACGAGGTGGCGGCGGGCAGCATGGACCCGTTCACGCAGGAGCTCCCGTACGCGGCGCAGGCGCGCTGGCATGGCTTCGCGTTCCAGCAAGGCGACCTGACCGCACTCGACCGCACGAATCGACGCATTACGCTCGGCACCGTGCTGGACGACGACGGCGCTGAACTGCTGCCCGAACGCGAGCTCGAGTACGACACGCTGATCATCGCGATCGGCAGTACCACCGCCTTCTTCGGCGTCAAGGGAGCGGCCGAATTCTCCATAGCACTGGATACGGTCAGCGAGGCAGAGCGTTTCCGCAAGCGCCTGATCGCCGCATGCATGCGCGCCGAGCATCAGGCGCACGAACCCGTCGAGTCGAGACCGGGACCCGGCACGTGGACGTCCAGCGAGCCGCGCATTCAGGTGGCGATCGTCGGCGGCGGCGCGACGGGGGTCGAGTTGTCGGCGGAGTTGCGCAATACCGCGCAGGTGTTGTCCGCGTATGGCTTGCACAAGCTCGATCCGCGGCATGACGTCGGCATCGTGCTGATCGAGGCGGGGCCGCGCATTCTGCCCGCGTTGCAGGAGCGCGTTTCCACGGCCACCGCCGAATTGCTGACCAAGCTCGGCGTGAAGCTGATGATCGGCGAGACGGTGGCCGAGGTCGCGCCGGGCTACATCCGCACCGCGAGCGGTCACACCGTGCGGGCCGATCTGACCGTGTGGGCGGCGGGCATCAAGGCGCCGGCGGTGCTCGGTCAGCTCGACGGCTTGCCGGTCAACCGGCTCGGCCAGCTGGTCGTGCGCCGTACGCTGCAAACCGGGATCGACGACAACATCTTCGCGCTCGGCGACTGCGCGGCCTGCGAGTGGCCGGGCAACGAGCGCAACGTGCCGCCGCGCGCGCAGGCCGCGCATCAGCAGGCGAACTTTCTGATGAAAGGACTGGCGGCGCGCCTCGACAACAGGCCACTACCGGAATTCACTTATCGCGACTTCGGCTCGCTGGTCTCGCTCGGCCACTTCAGCGCGGTCGGCAATCTGATGGGCGGGGTGATTGGCGGCAATATGCTGATCGAAGGGCTGTTCGCGCGCTTCATGTACATGTCGCTGTACCGGCTGCATATCGCGGCGCTGCACGGCTATCCGCGCATGGTGCTCGACACCTTCGCGCACTGGTTGCGCCGTACCACGCTGCCGCGCGTCAAGCTGCACTGACGCGCGCGGACGATCTCCTCAGTTGAATGTGCAACGGGATGCGCGCAAGGCGTATCCTGTGGCCTCTAACAATACTTCGAGGAGCGCCCCATGCTGAAGCCTGAAGTCGACTGTCTGATCCCGCACGTTCCTTTCGATCGGCGCACCTTCATCAAGGCGACGCTGGGCTCCGGCTTCGCGGCGGCGGTGCTGCCAGTCTCGGCGCAAACCATCCATACCGACAGCGACGGCCTCGAAGCAGGGGAGGTGGCGTTTCATTCGCTCGGTACGCTGATACCGGCTTATCGCGCGCAGCCGAAGGGCAAGACGCATCTGCCGGTGATCCTCGTCGTGCATGAGGCTTTCGGCGTGCACGAGCATATCGCGGACGTCTGCCGACGCTTCGCGAAGCTGGGCTATCTGGCAATCGCGCCGAACCTGTTCGAGCGCGAGGGCGATCCGACCGCCTACAGGAGCATCCAGCAACTGAGCGAGCAACTGCTCAGCAAGGTACCCGACGAGCAGGTGCTGGCCGACCTCGACGCAGCCGTCGCGTGGGCCGGCGAAAACGGCGGCGACCTGAACCGGCTCGGCGTGAACGGCTTCTGCTGGGGTGGGCGCATCTCGTGGCTCTATGCCGAACACAATCCGCGCGTGAAGGCGGGGGTCGCCTGGTACGGTCGCGTGACCGGCGCGAAGAATGCGATGACGCCGGCCAATCCGATCGATCTCGTCGCTGACCTTCATGCGCCGGTGCTCGGCCTGTACGGGCGCCAGGATCAAAGCAATCCGCAGGACACGCTCGAGCAGATGAAGAAGGCGATCGCGCAAGGGCCGCAAGCAGGACGCGGCTCGCAGTTCGTCGTTTATGACGACGCGGGTCACGCGTTTTTCGCCGATTACCGTCCGAGCTACAGGAAGGCCGATGCCGAGGATGGCTGGCGTCGCGCGCTCGTATGGTTCAAGCAGCACGGCGTGGCTTGAAGCGCAGCTCGAATTCCTCGCGTCTGGTTACGACTTGCGGCGGCTCGCGCTCAAGGTTTCGCCCCCGTCGCCACCGGCCGTTTCGGGTCGGAACTCCATTCGCTCCAAGAGCCCGCGTACAACGCTGAACCATGCAGGCCGGCAACCTCCATCGCTAGCGAATTGACGCAGGCGGTCACGCCCGAGCCGCATTGCAGCACCACGTGTTCGGGCGGCGTATCGCCGAGCAGCGCGTGGAATTCCTCGCGCAGTGTGTGCGCCGGCTTGAAGCGGCCGTCGGGGGTAAAGTTGTCCTTGAAGAAGCGGTTCAGCGCGCCCGGGATATGGCCGCCGACGCGGTCGAGCGTCTCGTTTTCGCCGCGATAGCGATCGGCCGCGCGCGCGTCGACGACGATTCGCTCCTTCGAACCGAGGTTGCGCTCGACCGCCCGGGTATCGATGGTCACGGCGAGCGGCGCGGCCGCCTTGAAGTCGCCGGTGTTCTGCGCGGGCACGTCCTGCGTCAGCGGTTGGCCGGCCGCTTCCCATGCCTGCAGCCCGCCGTCGAGCAGCGCGACCGCGTCGTGACCGAGCCAGCGCAACAGCCACCAGACCCGCGCCGCGTACATGCCGCCTTGTGCGTCATATGCGACGACCTGTTGACCTTGCTTCAGCCCCCGCGACTCCAGCGTTTCGACGAGCCGCGCGCGATCGGGCAGCGGATGCCGGCCGTTCGAGCCGTTCTTCGGCCCGGACAGATCGCGATCGAGATGCAGATAGTGCGCGCCCGGCAGATGGCCGGCCAGCCAGGCTTTCTCGCCCGCGTCGGTATCGGTGAGGTCGAACCGGCAGTCGATCACGAACACGCTGCCCGGCGCGGCCGTGAGCCGCTCGGCAAGATTGGTCGCGGAGATCAGGGTGGTGTAATGAGTGTGGGGCATGAGCGTCTCCTCGATACGGGCGATGGCGGCTACGGGCCGCGTCGTTCACGCGGTTGGCGAATGGCCGGTCTATGTCGGTAGTCTAAACAAAAAAAGACGGGTCGAAGCCCGTCTTTCCTTGAGTCGATCGATGCGCCACGTGGCGCGGATCAGATCGTGCCGAGTTCGCGCCGCAGAAACTCGTGGAAGTGCTGCATGCCGTCTTCCATCGGGCTCTGATACGGTCCGACCTGTGATTCCCCGCGCTCCATCAGCGCGAGGCGGCCGGCGTCCATGCGCTCGGCGATCTCGTCGTCTTCGCGGGCCGTCTCCATATAGGCGGCGCGCTCGGCTTCGACGAAGTCGCGCTCGAACAGCGCGATTTCCTCGGGGTAATAGAACTCCACCACGTTGGTGGTCTTCTGCGGACCGCGCGGAATCAGCCACGACACGACCAGCACGTGCGGATACCACTCGATCATGATGCCCGGGTAGTACACCATCCAGATCGCGCCGAACTCGGGCGGATTGCCGTCGCGAAAGCGCAGCACTTCGTCGTGCCACTTGCGATACGTCGGGCTGCCCGGTTGCTCGAGCGCCTTGTGCACGCCGACCGTCTGCACGCTGTACCAGTCGCCGAACTCCCACGTCAGATCGTCGCAATTGACGAAGCTGCCGAGGCCCGGATGGAACGGTGCGACGTGATAGTCCTCCAGATAGACCTCGATGAAGGTCTTCCAGTTGTAGTTGCACTCATGGACTTCGACGTGATCGAACATGAAGCCCGAGAAATCGAAGTGGCGCTTGGTGCCGAGGCGTGCAAGATCTTTCGCGACGTCGCGACCTTGCACCTCGAACAGCAGCCCCTGCCAGTTCTGCAGCGGCGTGGCGCCGAGATTCAGGCACGGGTTGTCGGCAAAATGGGGGGCGCCGAGCAAGTCGCCCTTCAGGTCGTACGTCCAGCGATGCAGCGGACAGACGATGTTCTGCGTCTGGCCGCGACCGTTGAGCATGATGGCTTGCCGGTGGCGGCACACATTCGACAGCAACTCGACTTGCGACTGCTGGTTACGGACGAGTACCCGCCCCTCGCGTTCGCTGGGCAAGGCGAAATAATCCCCCGCTTCGGGCACCATTAGATCGTGGCCGATGTAGCGAGGACCTTTCTTGAAAAGGGTGTCGATTTCGCGCGTAAGAAGCGCTTCGTCAAAGTAAGCCGTGACTGGCAGCTGGCTGTGAACAGACCGCAACTGCAATGCATTGCTCAGATTGGACATTCCCACTCCCGATGAAGACGTGAAAGCAGTGAACAACCCAACCATCGAAGATTCGATTTAGGGAGCCCGCGATTATACCCGTTTCCCCGTGACAGGGGCACTTAAGTCCCTGATTTGGGTTAAAAATGTCAGGAAAGTTCGGCATTTTCGCCGCAGACCTCGAGCTTTTTTTCTGAGAAACTTCAGGGTCGAAGCGGGGAAAGGCGGGCATCAGACAGGCTCGAAACGAGGCGGAAGGCAGGACGCAGGCGGGCGGGCGGATCGAAAATGTCGCTTTTGCCGTAGAATGTCCGACTTGTTTTAATTTTGCGACTATTCATGGCGAAGACCGCATCGAAAGATTCCGCCGCCGCGCCAGCCGAATGTGGCGACAGCGCACCGCTGCCGGAGAACTACGAGGCCGCGCAGGCTGAGCTGGAAGAGCTCGTCGCGCGCATGGAGGGCGGTAGCCTGAGCCTCGAGGAATCGTTGGCGGCATACCGTCGCGGCGCGGCACTTGTCGGATTCTGTCAACTGCAGCTTGAAAAGGTCGAGCAGCAGGTGCGGGTGCTGGACGGCGAGACACTCAAGCCGCTGCCCATGAATAGCGCAGGCACAGCCGCGACTGAGAGCGGGGACGACCTATGACATTCGAACAATGGACGCGCGCGGTGCTCGAACGCGTCGAAGCGGCTCTGGAACACTATCTGCCTGCCGGGACGACCGAACCCGCCAGGCTGCACGAGGCGATGCGCTATGCGGTGCTCGGTGGCGGCAAGCGGGTGCGGCCGCTCCTGTGCCACGCGGCCGGCGAGCTGACCGGCGCGCGCGCCGAATGCCTCGATGCGGCGGCGGCGGCACTGGAAATGATCCACGTGTACTCGCTGGTGCATGACGACATGCCCTGCATGGATGACGACGCGCTGCGCCGCGGCAAGCCGACGGTCCACGTCAAGTATGACGAGGCGACCGCGCTGCTGGTCGGCGACGCGCTGCAGTCGCAAGCATTTGTCGTGCTCACGTCCGACGTGATGGGCCTGCCGCAGCAGGCGTCGCTCGTGCGCGAGCTCGCGCTCGCAAGCGGCTCGATCGGCATGTGCGGCGGCCAGGCCATCGATCTGGCGAGCGTCGGCCACACGCTGACCCGTCCGCAGCTCGAGACCATGCATCGGATGAAGACCGGCGCGCTGCTGCGCGCGGCCGTGCGCATGGGCGCACTGGCCGGCGAGACGCCGGACACGCAGGCTCTGGCGTCGCTCGACGCCTACGCCGCCGCGGTCGGTCTCGCGTTTCAGGTCGTCGACGACATTCTCGACGTCACGACCGACTCCGCAACGCTCGGCAAGACCGCCGGCAAGGACGCGAAGGACGGCAAGCCAACCTACGTGTCGATTATCGGGCTCGACGCGTCGCGCGCGCTCGCGGCGCAACTGCGCAGCGACGCGCACGCAGCGCTCGCGCCGTTCGGCGCACGCGCACAGCGTCTTGCCGAACTGGCCGACCTGGTGGTGAACCGGGTCAGCTGAACGCGAAAGCCCGCCGTCGCGCACCCTCCATTCCCGGGGTGCATGTATGAAGTGCGGGCGCGTAAGTTTTCCTACAATGGAACGACGATGTACGACTTGCTGAAAACCATCGACGACCCGGCAGCCCTGCGCCGCCTCGATCGCCGCCAATTGCAACCGCTTGCCGGCGAGTTGCGCGCCTTCGTGCTCGACAGCGTATCGCAGACGGGCGGCCATCTCTCGTCCAACCTCGGCACGGTTGAGTTGACCATCGCGCTGCATTACGTCTTCGATACGCCGCACGACCGGATCGTCTGGGACGTCGGCCATCAGACCTATCCGCACAAGATCCTGACCGGTCGTCGCGACCAGATGCACACGCTGCGTCAGTTGGGCGGTATCTCGGGCTTCCCGAAGCGCGACGAATCGGAATACGACACCTTCGGCACCGCGCACTCGAGCACGTCGATTTCGGCGGCGCTCGGCATGGCGGTCGCGAGCAAGCTGCAAGGCGACAACCGCATGGGCATTGCCGTGATCGGCGACGGCGCGATGACGGCGGGCATGGCCTTCGAGGCAATGAACAACGCGGGCGTCGAAGACGACGTGCCGCTGCTCGTGATCCTCAACGACAACGACATGTCGATCTCGCCGCCGGTCGGCGCGCTCAATCGCCATCTCGCGCGTCTGATGTCGGGGCGCTTCTATGCGGCCGCGCGCGCGGGCGTCGAACGCGTGCTGCGCGTCGCGCCGCCGGTGCTCGATCTCGCGCGCAAGCTCGAGGAGCACGCGAAGGGCATGATCGTGCCGGCGACGCTGTTCGAAGAGTTCGGCTTCAACTACATCGGACCGATCGACGGTCACGATCTCGATTCGCTGATTCCCACCCTGCAAAACATCAAGGAACTGCGCGGGCCGCAGTTCCTGCACGTGGTCACGAAGAAAGGACAGGGCTACAAGCTGGCCGAGGCTGATCCGGTGCTGTACCACGGCCCTGGCAAGTTCAATCCGGCCGAGGGTATCAAGCCGGCCGCGACGCCGTCGAAAAAGACCTACACGCAGGTGTTCGGCGAGTGGCTGTGCGACGCGGCCGAACTCGACTCGCGCGTGATCGGCATCACGCCGGCAATGCGTGAAGGCTCGGGCATGGTCGAGTTCGAAAAGCGCTTCCCGGATCGTTACTTCGACGTCGGCATCGCCGAGCAGCACGCGGTGACGTTCGCGGGCGGCCTTGCCGCGGACGGCATGAAGCCGGTCGTCGCGATCTATTCGACCTTTCTGCAACGCGCATATGACCAGCTGATTCACGACGTCGCGCTGCAAAACCTGCCGGTGGTGTTCGCAATCGATCGTGCGGGTCTCGTTGGTGCGGACGGCGCGACGCATGCGGGCGCGTACGACCTCGCGTTCATGCGTTGTATTCCGAACATGACCGTGATGGCGCCGTCGGACGAAAACGAGTGCCGGCAGATGCTGTACACCGCGTTGCAGCAGTCGCATCCGACCGCTGTGCGCTACCCGCGCGGCGCGGGTACCGGGGTCGCAACGGTCAAGCAGATGGCCGCGTTGCCGCTCGGCAAGGGCGAAGTGCGTCGCGAGACGTCGGCGCCGGCCGGCAAGCGCATCGCGATTCTCGCGTTCGGCACGATGGTCGCGCCGTCGCTCGCGGCCGCCGAGCAACTCGACGCCACCGTCGCGAACATGCGCTTCGTGAAGCCGCTCGACACCGAACTCGTGCGCGAGCTGGCCGAGACGCACGACGCGATCGTCACCGTCGAGGAAGGCTGCATCATGGGTGGCGCGGGTTCGGCGTGCGTCGAAGCCCTGCTCGCATGTGGGGTTATGCGCCCCGTACTACAATTGGGCCTCCCCGATCGGTTCATCGATCACGGGGACCCGGCCAAGCTGCTCGCCGCGTGCGGTCTCGACGCCGCGGGTATCGCCCGGTCGATCCGCGAACGCTTCCTTGCGAGCGGCGCGGTCGGCGGTCAGTCGTCCGTGAAGCGCGTCGCGTAAAGCGCTGTCGGCTGTCGTGCCGTCGTAGGTTCGACTCATGCCGCCGTCATGCGACGGCGGCTTCGGCAATCTCCAGTTTGAACCGACGGGTGTTGTGGGCCGTCACCCAACGCCGGCGCGAGCCGGCGTTCGCCGTTGCGCGCGCTGATCCGCATTGCCGATCGGTGCCTCGCACTCGCTGCGCGATAGTCGCCGATGCAGTGAAAATTTGGCGCAGCCCGGCGCTTTCCAGAAAGGACAAAAGAATGAATCAGATGAATCCCGCTTTCGTGATGCCCGACGTGCAAAGCACCGCCGACACGCGCCAGATTCCGATCCAGCGGGTCGGCGTGAGGGGCGTGCGTCATCCGTTGACGATTCGCACGCAAGGTGGCGAAGCGCAGCCGTCGGTCGGCACGTGGAATCTCGACGTGCATCTGCCGGCCGAGCAGAAGGGCACCCACATGTCGCGCTTCGTCGCGTTGCTCGAAGAGAACAAGGCGCCGCTCGAACCGGCCACGTTCCGCACGATGCTCGCGGCTATGCTTGAAAAACTCGAGGCCGAGGCGGGCCGCATCGAAGTGTCGTTCCCGTACTTCGTGAACAAGACCGCGCCGGTGTCGGGCGTGCAGAGCTTGCTCGATTATGAAGTCACGCTGACCGGTGAGACCCGCCATGGCGCGACGCGGGTATTCCTGAAGGTGCTGGTGCCGGTCACGAGCCTGTGCCCGTGCTCGAAGAAGATCTCGCAGTACGGCGCGCACAATCAGCGTTCGCACGTTACCATCGATGCCGAGCTGAACGGCGACGTTGCTGTCGAAGAGTTGATCCGTATCGCCGAGGAAGAAGCGTCGTGTGAACTGTGGGGGCTGCTCAAGCGCCCGGACGAGAAGTTCGTCACCGAGCGCGCGTATGAAAATCCGAAGTTCGTCGAAGACCTCGTGCGCGACGTTGCCCAGCGTCTGAATGCCGACGAGCGCATCGTCGCGTATGTGCTCGAAGCGGAGAACTTCGAGTCGATTCACAATCACAGCGCGTATGCGGTGATCGAGCGGGACAAGCGCCTCGCCTGATACATTCCTGATCGCTCCACGCCGGTTCGTTGCGAAAGCATTGAAGCAAAAAAGCCGCTTGTAAAGCGGCTTTTTGTCCTCTTGGGGCGGCGGTTCAGTGCGCGAGCGACGTCAGATCCCAACGCGGCTTCACGGTGAACGCGTAGTCGTGGCCGGCCTGTTCGGGCCAGCGTTGCAAACGCAGCGCGCCGGCCAGCGCGATCATCGCCCCGTTGTCCGTGCACAGCGACAGGTCCGGGTAGTGGACGTAGAAATTGCGCTTCTGCGCGGCGGCCGACAGCGCTTCGCGCAACTGCCGGTTCGCGCCGACGCCGCCCGCCACCACCAGCCGGTTCAGCTTCGTGCGCTTGAGCGCCGCTAGAGATTTCGCGGCCAGCACTTCGACGGCGGCATCGACGAAACCGCGCGCGAGGTCGGCCTTGGCCTGCTCGCAGATGTTCGCGCCGCCCAGCCGGTTCGCGTGCGTGAGCACGGCGGTCTTCAGGCCGCTGAAGCTGAAATCGAGGTCGCCGGAATGTAGCATCGGGCGCGGCAGCACGACTGCCCCGGGTGTGCCGAACTCGGCCATGCGCGAGACTTCGGGGCCGCCCGGATAGCCGAGGCCCAGCAGCTTGGCGGTTTTGTCGAAGGCTTCGCCGGCGGCGTCGTCGAGCGTCTCGCCGAGCGTCTCGTAGACGCCGACGTCGGTCACGCGCATCAACTGCGTGTGGCCGCCCGAGACCAGCAGCGCGACGAACGGAAACGGCGGCGGCTCGTCGACGAGCAGCGGCGACAGCAGATGCCCTTCGAGATGGTGAATGCCGACGGTCGGCTTGTTCCACGCCATCGCCAGCGAATTGGCGACGCTCGCGCCGACCAGCAGCGCGCCCGCGAGCCCGGGCCCTTGCGTGTAAGCGATCGCGTCGATGTCGCCGCGCGCGACGCCGGCGCGGTCCATCACCTCTTCGAGCAGCGGCAGCGCGCGGCGGATATGGTCGCGCGATGCAAGCTCCGGCACGACGCCGCCGTACTCCCGGTGCATCGCAATCTGCGAATGCAGCGCGTGCGCGAGCAGGCCGCGCTCCGTGTCGTAGAGCGCGAGACCGGTTTCGTCGCAGGAGCTTTCGATGCCGAGAACGAGCATGATGAATCGCTTGAGACGGCCGCGCGCGACGCGCGTCCGAAAGTGGAAGGTAAGCCTGAAAGTATACCAGCGCGGACAGGCAGCCGCAGGCGGCCGGCAGAGCACGGGCATGGATGCGCGGGCCCGGCAGGTACAATGCGGCCCCATGGAATCCTTCGATATCGCGGTGATCGGCGCGGGCGCGGCCGGCATGATGTGCGCGGCCGTGGCCGGTCAACTCGGCCGGCGTGTGGCGCTGATCGACCACTCGCAGCGTCTCGCGGAAAAAATCCGTATTTCCGGCGGTGGCCGCTGCAACTTCACGAATCTGTATGCGGGGCCGGCCAATTATCTGTCGGCGAATCCGCATTTTTGCCGCTCGGCGCTCGCGCGCTATACGCCGCGCGATTTCATGGCGTTGCTGAAGCAGCATCGCGTGACATGGCATGAGAAGCACAAGGGCCAGCTGTTCTGCGATCAGTCGAGCGACGCGGTCATCGACGTGCTGAAGAACGAGTGCGACGCCGGTGGGGTTGCATGGCGCACGCCGCTGTCGGTCGAAGAGGTGCGCCAGGACGCCGAAGGACAGTTCCTGCTCGGCACGACGACGGGCACGATCGCCGCCCGTGCGCTCGTGATCGCGACGGGCGGTCTGTCGATCCCGAAGATCGGCGCAACCGATTTCGCATACCGGATCGCCAGGCAGTTCGGCCACAAGTTGATCGACACGCGTCCCGCGCTGGTTCCGCTGACCTTCGCTCCGGCCGACTGGGAGCCGTTCGCGGCGCTATCGGGCGTGTCGCTTGAAGTACAGCTGTCGACTGGCAATACGAAGACCGGCGCCGAATTCACCGAAGATCTGCTGCTCACGCACCGCGGCCTGTCGGGCCCAGGCGTGCTGCAGATCTCGAGCTACTGGCAGCCCGGCGAGCCGATTCACATCAATCTGCTGCCGGAGCGCGACGCCGCGACTGCGCTCATCGACGCGAAAAACGGCACGAAGCGGCAGATCGCCAATCTGCTATCGGAATGGGTGCCGCAGCGGCTCGCGCATGTGTGGCTCGACACTCACCAGGTGGCCGCCGAGGCTCGCGTCGCCGATCTGCCGGACAAGGCGCTGCGCCGCATCGGTGAGGCTCTGTCGCGCTGGAACCTCACGCCGAACGGCACCGAGGGTTATCGCAAGGCCGAAGTGACTCGCGGTGGGGTCGATACGCGCGGTTTGTCATCGACCACGATGATGAGCGCGCGGGTGCCGGGCCTCTACTTCATCGGCGAGGCGGTCGACGTGACCGGTTGGCTCGGCGGCTACAACTTCCAGTGGGCGTGGGCGTCGGGTGTCGCGGCGGGCGAGGCGGCGGCCGAATATGCCCGGGGGCTTGACGGCGCAATGGCTTTGTGAGAAAGCTCTGCTATACTCCTGAACCTTTACAAAGTTCCGTTATTGAAAAATGACGACCATCCGCGTAAAAGACAATGAGCCGTTCGAAGTCGCCATGCGCCGTTTCAAGCGCACCATGGAGAAAAACGGCTTACTGACGGAACTTCGCGCTCGCGAGTTTTACGAGAAACCCACAGCCGAACGCAAGCGCAAGAAAGCGGCGGCAGTGAAGCGTCATTTCAAGCGTCTGCGTGGCCAGATGCTGCCAAGGAAGCTCTACTGATTCTGGCGTTGCCGCGCTCCGCTTCGCACGAGGCGCGGCAGCATCCAAGCCGATGGCGGCACGTCAGGTGCCATCACGGGAAACCCGGCCCATCGGGCCAACCGGCAGGGTCGCATCCACTACGCATATTGCCCAACCCGCTTGAGGAAGAAGTCCCAAGCGGGTTTTTGTGCTGATGCGGCGGTATCGCCGCCGTCGACCGGCCGGTTTTTCAACTTTTCAACGCAATTCAGGTGAGTGATGAGTCTCAAGGACCGGATCAACGACGATATGAAAGCTGCCATGCGGGCGCGCGAGACCGAACGTCTCGGGACGATCCGCCTGCTGCTCGCCGCGATCAAGCAGCGTGAAGTCGATGAGCGGGTCACGCTCGACGACGCCGCCATAACCTCCGTCGTCGACAAGATGATCAAGCAGCGCAAGGATTCGATCAGCCAGTTCGAGGCCGCAGGACGTACGGATCTTGCGGACAAGGAAAAGGCCGAGTTGGCCATTCTTTCCGCGTACATGCCTGAGCAGATGTCCGAAGCGGAAATCGTTGCCGAGGTGCAGGCGGCAGTCGCGCAAACCGGCGCTGCCGGCCCGCAGGACATGGGCAAGGTGATGGGCGTGCTGAAGCCGAAGCTGGCCGGCCGCGCCGACATGACCGCCGTCTCCGCACAGGTCAAGGCCGCGCTCGCTAAGTAACTCTGTCGATTTGTCCGGGTCGCGCGCCTCCTGAAGGCGAGGCGCGGGACCCGATCGCGGTGTCGAGCCCGGGCTCCGGGCTTGGATTTTGAAGCTTTCCAGGCAGCGTCATTTACTGTGATCCCACCGTCATTCCTGCAGGACCTGCTCAACCGCGTCGATATCGTCGACGTGGTCGGCCGGTATGTGCAGCTGAAAAAGGGCGGCGCGAACTTCATGGGGCTGTGCCCGTTTCACAACGAGAAGAGCCCCTCGTTTACGGTTAGTCCGACTAAACAGTTTTATCACTGCTTCGGCTGCGGTGCGCATGGCACGGCCATCGGTTTCCTGATGGAACACGTGGGTGCGTCGTTTCCCGAAGCGGTCAACGAGCTCGCGCAATCGGTGGGTCTCACCGTGCCGAACGAGCCTTCTTCCGGATATGGCGGCGGCGGTGGCGGAGCTGGCAGCGGCTACGCGCCGGCGGCATCGAAGGCCGTCACAACCGCGCTGTCCGATCTCATGCAGACCGCCTGCGACTACTACCGTAAGCAACTGCGCGGTGCGCCGGGCGCGATCCAATATTTGAAGAAGCGCGGCCTGACTGGCGAAATCGCCGCGCGCTTCGGTCTCGGCTATGCGCCGGAAGGGTGGCAAAACCTCGAGGCGGCGTTTCCGAACTATCGCGACGACGCGCTGGTCGACGCGGGTCTCGTGATCGTCAGCGAAAAGTCGGACGCGCAGGGTCAGAACCGCCGCTACGACCGCTTTCGCGAGCGGATCATGTTCCCGATCCGCAATGTCAAAGGGCAGGTGATCGGCTTCGGTGGCCGCGTGCTCGACGGCGGCGAGCCAAAGTATTTGAATTCACCCGAAACGCCGCTATTTAACAAGGGCAGCGAGCTGTACGGGCTGTTCGAGGCGCGTCTTGCGATTCGAGAGCAACATTGCGTGCTGGTCGTCGAAGGTTATATGGACGTGGTCGCGCTGGCCCAATTGGGCTTCCAGAACGCGGTCGCGACCCTCGGCACCGCTTGCACGCCGATTCATGTGCAGAAACTGATGCGCCAGACCGATACGGTCATCTTCAGTTTCGACGGCGACGCGGCCGGCCGGCGCGCCGCGCGTCGCGCGCTCGATGCGTGCCTGCCGCATGCCGCCGACAACCGGACGATCCGTTTCCTGTTCCTGCCCAGCGAGCATGATCCCGACAGCTACGTGCGCGAGTTCGGCACCGAGGCTTTCGCCGAGCAGGTCGAACGGGCGATGCCGTTGTCGCAGTTCATGCTCAATGAGGTGTTGACCGGCAAGGAGCTCGATCAGCCCGAAGGCAAGGCCCGCGCGCTGTTCGACGCGAAACCGCTGCTGCAGGCGTTGCCGGCCAATGCGCTGCGCGCGCAGATCATGCATATGTTCGCCGACCGGCTCGATGTGCCGTTCAGCGAAGTCGCGGCGCTTTGCGAAGTCGATGCGCGGATCGCGGCCGCGGCGCGCGGGGCGCCGGCCCGCAAGGACCGGCGCAGCGTGACCGGCATCGAGGAAAAGACGCTGCGCAATCTGGTGATGTATCCGCGCACGGTCGCGATGCTCGACGAAGAGGCCGAAGAGGCGCTGCTCACCGTAACCCGGCACGGCGAACTGTTCGCGGAAGTGACGACGCACGCGCGAGCCCTCGGCGATTCGGCAGCGTTCCAGTTGTTGTCCGATCTCTTGCGAAATGGCGCGAACGCCCCAACTTTCGAGGAAATCTTTCGCAAAATTCTAGACTATGATGAAAACGTCCGGGATTTGCTGCTGAAAGACCCGCAGGACGCGGCCGTCATCGAGGAACGGCGCGAGCAGGAACGAATTGTCGGCGAGGAGCTGAAAGCCGCGATTTTGAAGATGCGATACGACGCTTATTGCGATCGTCTCGAACAGCTTTCGCGACAGTCGCGGCATACGCCGGAAGAGTTTGCCGAGTTTTCGGAGCTCAACCGGAAGCGGGCCGACATGAAGCGTCAACTCGGGTTGTAGCGGAGAGGCCGAAACCTCGGGTGGTATAATCAAAAGTTTCTAGCGGTTTGTTTTTTCAAGGGTTTTCCTAGCAAAGGCGAAAGGCGATGCGATGGCAAAGACGACAGGCGGAAATCAGACAACGGGCTCACGCGCTAAAGAGCGCACCGGAAAAGTTACCGAAGCCAAGCTGACTGCAACCGCCAGAAGACCGTCTGCTGTCAGCGTTGCACCGGCTGCCGGGAAGAAGTCGTCGACCACTGCGGCCGCGCAGGCCGCACCGGTTCGGGCGGCGAAAGCTGTAGCACCGCCGGCTGCCAAGCGGGCTGGTGTCAGAAGCGCAAGGGAAGCGGCTGCCGTTCAGGACGATGCGGTAGCGCGCGTGACTTCAGTATCCACGGTTCAACCGGCTGTTGTCCAACAGCCGGGGATCGAGACTACAGCCGGTACGGCGAACTCCATGACGAAAAAGCTGAATGAAGTACCCGTCGATGACGATGCAACCCAGGCCGAAGAAACCGCTGCCGCCGCACCGGGCAAGCCGGAGAAGGTCAAGGCTCGCGACCGTCGTGCAAAGGAAAAAGCGCTGCTGAAGGATGCGTTCGCGTCGTCGCAGCCCGGCACGGTGGAGGAACTCGAGGAGCGTCGCTCCAAGCTGCGCGCCCTGATCAAGCTCGGCAAGGAGCGCGGCTTCCTCACGTACGCTGAAATCAACGATCACCTGCCGGACAACTTCACCGAGACCGAGGCGATCGAAGGCATCATCAGCACGTTCAACGACATGGGCGTCGCGGTCTACGAACAGGCCCCGGACGCTGAAACGCTGCTGCTCAACGACAACGCGCCCGCAGCTTCGTCAGACGACGAAGTCGAAGAGGAAGCCGAAGTCGCGCTGTCCACCGTCGACTCCGAATTTGGCCGCACCACCGATCCCGTGCGTATGTACATGCGCGAAATGGGCACGGTGGAGCTGCTTACGCGTGAAGGCGAAATCGAAATCGCGAAGCGCATCGAAGATGGCCTGAAGCACATGGTGATGGCCATTTCCGCGTGCCCGACCACGATCGCCGACATTCTCGCGATGGCCGAGCGCGTCGCCAACGACGAAGCGCGCATCGACGAACTTGTCGACGGTCTGATCGACGCCGACGCGGAAGACGCCGACGGCTTCTCCGCGCAGGAGGCGGAAGCGATCGAGAATGAAGACGAGGAAGCCGAGGAAGAGGACGAAGAGGACGAGGAAGAAGACGATGGCGCGGCGCAAGCCACCGCCAACGCCGCGCAGCTCGAAGCGCTGCGGCGCGCGTCGCTCGAAAGATTCGCGTCGATCAGCGAATGGTTCGACAAGATGCGTCGCGCGTTCGAGAAGGAAGGCTACAAGTCCAAGTCGTATCTGAAGGCGCAGGAAACCATCCAGAACGAGCTGATGACGATCCGCTTCACCGCGCGTACCGTCGAGCGTCTGTGCGACACCCTGCGCGCGCAGGTGGATGAAGTGCGTCAGGTCGAGCGTCAGATCCTGCATACGGTCGTCGACAAGTGCGGCATGCCGCGTGCGGAATTCATCGCGCGTTTCCCGGGCAGCGAGACGGACCTCGAATGGGCCGGCAAGATCGTCGCCGAAGGTCACGCGTATAGCGCGATACTCACGCGCAACATTCCGGCGATCCGCGAACAGCAGCAACGTCTGCTCGATCTGCAGGCGCGCGTGGTGCTGCCGCTGAAGGACCTGAAGGAAACCAACCGTCAGATGGCGGCTGGCGAACTGAAGGCGCGCCAGGCGAAGCGCGAGATGACCGAGGCCAACCTGCGTCTCGTGATCTCGATCGCGAAGAAGTACACGAACCGCGGTCTGCAGTTCCTCGACCTGATTCAGGAAGGCAACATCGGCCTGATGAAGGCGGTGGACAAGTTCGAATACCGTCGTGGCTACAAGTTCTCCACGTATGCGACGTGGTGGATCCGCCAGGCCATTACGCGTTCGATCGCCGACCAGGCGCGCACGATCCGGATTCCGGTTCACATGATCGAAACGATCAACAAGATGAACCGCATCTCGCGTCAGATCCTGCAGGAAACCGGTCTCGAGCCGGATCCGGCGACGCTCGCCGAGAAGATGGAAATGCCGGAAGACAAGATCCGCAAGATCATGAAGATCGCGAAGGAGCCGATCTCGATGGAAACGCCGATCGGTGACGACGACGATTCTCATCTGGGCGACTTCATCGAAGATACGAACACGGTCGCCCCGGCGGATGCGGCGTTGCACGCGAGTATGCGCGACGTCGTGAAGGACGTGCTCGATTCGCTGACGCCGCGCGAAGCGAAGGTGTTGCGCATGCGTTTCGGTATCGAGATGAGCACGGATCACACGCTCGAAGAAGTCGGTAAACAGTTCGACGTGACGCGTGAGCGGATTCGCCAGATCGAGGCGAAGGCGCTGCGCAAGCTGCGTCATCCGAGCCGTTCGGACAAGCTGAAGTCATTCCTCGAAGGGAATTGACGGCGACGGCCGCGGTTGGCCGCAAATGATGCGATCAAAGGGGCCTCCCGGTCGTTTCGCCGAAGCGAAGCGGTTGCGGAGGCTCCTTTTTCGTGTAGTATGTCGGCCAATCGACGAAACGGGCCCGGCCTTCACGACCGGGTCTTTTTTCTTGGGCTGGACGCCGTGTTGGTTGCAGGCAGTGGACTCATAATCCACCTCCGAAAGGACATCGTGGGTTCGAATCCCACCCGGCCCACCAAAGTATCGAAAAAAGGGTTCCGAATTCCGGAACCCTTTTTGTTTTTGGGCGGCCTTCGGCCAGCCTCAGCTGGGAGACCCAGTGACCAGCTTCAACCCCTGCCAGCCGCGTCGCTCGACGAAGCCAATGAAGACCTGCCGCAGCGTCCAGTGCGAGCGCTGACGCGGGTCGCATTCTGTTTCGCATGGCTATTCGGGCTGGAGCCGTTCCTCACAGCATCGTCCGATGAGGTGGCGAACTCGCGCCCGGAGGGTCACTGAGTTGTCGGGCGTTGCAAATTCCGTTTCGAGTCAGCGCAATTTCTACAGACGGCGTGGCTAAGCGAGCTGGGCGGCGCGGTGCTCGCACGTTCGGGCGGCTGAAAGCGGCGCCTGCCTCGCCGTTCATCGAGCGCCGCACGCGATCGCGGGAATAGCCGTTGCGCATCCAACGTAGGGAAACCGTCCCATTCACCTGGAGGCCGTCATGCAAACCGATCCAACCATCGATCCCGCCGCGCCTCCTAATCAGCCGCTCGAGGAACCCAACGGCGAGCCGCGTCCGTTGCCCCACACACCGCCCGACACCGACCCGCTCGCGCCGGGCTCCTCGCCCGAGGACGAGGAGGCGCTTAAGCGCGCTCCGCGCAAACCATAAGCGGTGGTCACGCGTAATCAGGGAAAATCCGTGTAAAAACGGGCGCCACCCCGCCGTTGATTGAATGCGGAAGGCTTGTTGATGCACGCCGTCCGCTTTCAGCGCGGGCCTTGTCACGCGGCGGCCGGCGTCGCAATTTACCTCCGGGCAACGCCCGTGCTGAAGGCTTTTTTGAATCGCGCGCGCATCTTATAGAGGCGTGACAGAGGGTGCTCGCTAAAGCGAGCAATTAGAAGACCGCCGCAATGGCAGTGTCTCAATACTGAATGCTGATTCGACGCGGCGAGCCCGGACCCTTGCGCTGCCCGGGGCGGCGGCGATTGTTTGCGTCGGTCAATAAAGACTAGGTGAATAAGCCGTCTTGGTGAGTCGACGAGTTAATCGCCCCGCCGGAAACCATTAATTGGTGTATTCGCGAGGAAGACTGCATTAACTCTATTAAGTTCCGGCGCTCCGAAAATAAATCTCAAACGACGCGGAAAACCGTCCCTTCCACCATTCGATTACAAAAAATATCGGCCGGTCTTTTCGTCAACTTGCTCCGACCCGATTACGTCACGCGTATTAAAGTACTGTTGCAAACGCACAACTTAGGATATTGACGCGTTGCAAATTCGTTTTGGCTAGAGCTGGCGATCCGGCACCTAGATCTTGCAATAAACGATGGAAAAACAAGAAGTTATACCTATCGGCACCAACATTGTTGCGAATTTCGAAAAATCCTGTTGCGTGAATTACCTGCGTCGGTACCAGGGTGTCCCCCTACACTCACGCTTCGCTTCAAGGGTGCCCGGTCGATCCCTACGGTTCGGCCAAGCGGGTGGCGGCAAATGCGATGCATCGGCTGCTGAGGCGGGTCCTGCTCCCCGTATAAATTTTTCGAATTGGAGTTCCCATGAAAAAGAGTCTCATCGTCGTTGCGGCTGCCGCATCGTTCGCTTCGGTCGCTGCTCACGCACAAAGCAGCGTGACCCTGTACGGTCTGCTCGACGCAGGTCTGACGTACACCAGCAACGTTGCCCACAACTCCAAGTGGGCAGCAGGTAGCGGCGGCATCAACCAGAGCATGTTCGGCCTGCGTGGTTCGGAAGATCTGGGCGGCGGTCTGAAGGCAATCTTCACGTTGGAAAGCGGCTTCAACATCAACAACGGCAAGTTCGCTAACAACAACGGCATGTTCAACCGTCAGGCCTTCGTCGGTCTGTCGAGCTCGCAATTCGGTACGGTCACGCTGGGTCGCCAGTACGACGCAGCGCAGGACTACCTCGCACCGCTGACCGCAACGGGCAGCTGGGGCGGCACGTACTTCGCGCACCCGTTCAACAACGACAACCTGAACACCAACGGTGGTCTGTCGGTCAACAACTCGGTCAAGTACTCGAGCGCTAACTACGCTGGCTTCACGTTCGGCGGCACGTACGGCTTCTCGAACCAGGCTGGTGGCTTCGCAAACAACCGTCAGTACAGCTTGGGCGCCGCATACCAGTGGCAAGGCCTGCACCTCGGTGCTGCCTACGCTCAGCAAAACAACCCGGCTGCTAACGCAAGCGGCGCATCGGACGGCGTTCTGGCGAACACCGCGGGCGTGCTGCAAGGCAACTTCCGTCAGCGTCAGTTCGGCGCAGGCGCTTCGTACGGCTTCGGCCCGGCGCTGGTTGGCGTGGCCTGGACGCAATCGCGCGTCGACAACCTGGTTGGTGCAGCTCCTGGTCAGCGTCAAGGCCACACCAACAACTACGAAATCAACGGCAAGTACAACGTGACCCCGGCTATGGCTCTCGGCGTCGCGTACACGTTCACCGATGCGCGCGGCTACGGCATCAACGCCGACGGTAACGACATGAAGACCCGTTACCACCAGATCGGCCTGCAGGCTGACTACTCGCTGTCGCGTCGCACCGACGTCTACGCTCAGGCTGTGTACCAGCACGCAATGGGTGACGGCGGCGTGGCTTCGATCTACAGCGGCGACAACACGGTTCCGACCTCGTCGTCGAAGAACCAGACGGCTGCTACGGTCGGTCTGCGTCACCGCTTCTAAGCTTCAGCAGAAGCTGCGTGTAGTACAGAAAGGTGCCGTTCGCGGCACCTTTTTTTATGCGCGCGGCAGACCGGTGAGCCGGTTTCCGTATGCGAGGCGAAAAAAACGGGCGTCCCTGGGGACGCCCGTTTTGCCATCACGACGTGAAGCGATTTAGAAGATTGTCCGCAAACCTAGCGCAACGCCGGTCTGGTTGTCGCGGCCCGGCAGTTCGACCGACGCCGCGCCCGACACCTTGTCGAAATCGACGGTGCCGTACACCTCGGTGCGCTTCGACAGCGCATACTCGGCCAGTGCGACGAACGTGTAGCGATAGCCACTGCCGAGCCGACCAGCGCCGATCGCCGCGTTCGACATGTCGTCGTAGTACGCGGCGCCCGTCAGCGTCAGCGCGCGTGGCCTGCCACGTGACGCCGGCGAACGGTCCGTTGTCGATGCGACCCGAGCCCTTGACGATATCGACGCCCGGCACGAGCGTCTGCTGCGCGAGCGCGCTGTCGACGAAGCCGGTGTCGTCCTTCGAATGCAGATAGCCGACGTACAGCTTCGTCGAGCTGAACGCATAGACCGCGTTCGCGTTGAAGATGCTCTGCTTGTGATTGCTGTTGTCGCTGTTCGGCTGCACGCCGGCCGCGACCGATAGCGGACCCGCCACGTACGACAGCGTGAAGCCGTACATGTTGCCCGCGCCGATGATAGATCAACGCTCGCGCAGCGCCATCAGCGCTTTCGCGCAATAACCTGTCGCAATTTTCGACAATTGCACCGTTCTTGGTGACAAAAGTTGACTTTGTCCTGGGCAAGTTTCGAGTAGTCTCGAGCGAATTGACGTATCGACACGACTTTCGGAGCGACGCCAGCACGCGTTTTACGCGTGCGCTTTCACGCATGAATAGTCCATCTTCCGAATCCATCGCGACCTCGCCAGTCGTTCAGGAGCTGACCGACGAGCAATGGCAGCGGGTCGCGCCGCTGTTACCTGAAACCTTGCATGATGACGGCCCGCGCCTTGGTCGTCCGCCGATCGAAATTCGCCACGTGCTCAATAGCGTGATGTGGGTGCTGCACACGCGCGCGCCGTGGAGCGCAATGCCCGAGCACTACGTCCCGTACCAGACCGCGCATCGCTACTATCTGCGCTGGAAAAAAACGGGCGTGTTGAGCGCGATCATGCTCGCGCTGTTCAAGACCGACGACGCTCTCGAAACGCGCGCGACGCGCAAGGGCGGCGTGCGCGCCGGGTAGGGAGCGTCAGTCGCGCCGCTAGATCTGTTCCCGCCCGTTCGCAGCCAGCCGCTCGAGATCGAGCACCTCGATCCGGTTATACGACAGTCGCAAAATCCGCAGCTTCCCGAGGTTCTGCAGCGCCTGATTGATGCGCTGCCGCGACGCTCCCGCGAGCAGACCGACTTCTTCCTGTGAGATCGCCAGTGTGCGACCTGTGTCCGGATACAGATCCGGATTGAAAAGCTACGCGAGCGATTGCGCGACGCGCGCGTCCATGTCGAGCAGCCGGCTATTCTGGATCGACGCGATGAATTCCTCCATCCGGTTGTTCAATTGCCGGATCACGAAGCCTGTGAATGGCAGACTCGATTCGAGTGAGGTATGGAAGGTCGCGGACGGCACGAACATCACGAGCGACGGCCGAATCGCGGCCACGTCGTATTTGCGCAATTCGCGCTTGATCACGCTGCCTTCGCCAAACCAGCCGCCCGGCGGTACCCCCGACAGCGTGCAGCTGCGGCCCGACGCGTTGCAGATAGCGAGCTTGATGAGCCCCGAGTGCACGCCGAACCAATCGTCGGACAGTTGCTGGCGACGGGCGATCCACGCACCGCCTTCAAAGTGCTCGGCGTGAGCCAGGTCAAGGCGGGGCGTCAGTGGCGCCACTCTGTCATTTGAATTACAGACAGTTGATGATGACAATTGCTAGGCTAGGCCCTGGTTCATTCATAGAACACGATCACAACAATCGGCGGCGCGGCTCGCGCCTCAGGAGACGAAGCAATGACACTGCACATGTTCGACGAAGGCCTCGGGCGGCGCGAGGCCAATTATGTCCCGTTGACGCCGATCGATTTCCTCGTGCGCGCAGCGCAAGTGTATGGCGAGCGGCTCGCGATCGTCCATGGGGAGATCCGGCGCAACTGGCGCGAGACCTATGAGCGTGCGCGGCGGCTCGCGAGCGCACTGCGCGAGGCCGGCATCGGCCGCGGCGACACGGTCGCCGCGCTGCTGCCGAACATCCCGCCGATGGTCGAGGCGCACTTCGGCGTGCCGATGGCCGGCGCCGTGCTGAATACACTGAACACGCGGCTCGACGTCGCGACGCTGCTGTTCATGCTGCGCCACGGTGAGGCGAAGGCGCTGATCGTCGACACCGAATACGGCGAGTTCGCACATCGCGCGGCGCTAGAATTCCCGGAGCTCCGCGTGATCAGCGTGGCCGACGCGCAGCCCGCCGACGCTGCGCAGTTCATTCGCGCGACGGACTACGAGCAGTTCCTGCAAACCGGCGACCCTTCCTTCAAGTGGACTCCGCCCGCCGACGAATGGGACGCGATCGCGCTGAACTACACATCGGGCACGACCGGTGACCCGAAGGGCGTCGTCTACCATCACCGTGGCGCATATCTGAACGCGCTGAGCAACATCCTCGAATGGGACATGCCGAAGCACGCGGTCTATCTGTGGACGTTGCCGCTGTTCCACTGCAACGGCTGGTGCTTTCCTTGGACGGTGGCCGCCCGCGCGGGCGTCAACGTCTGTCTGCGCAAGTTCGACGCGAAGATGGTGTTCGAGTTGATTCGCCGCGAACACATCACGCATTACTGCGGCGCGCCGATCGTGCAGAGTTCGCTCGTCAATGCGCCGGCCGAATGGCGTGGGGGCATCACGCATCGCGTGTCGACGATGGTCGCGGGCGCCGCGCCGCCGCCCGCGGTGATCGCGAAGATGAAGCAGATCGGCTTCGATCTGACGCACGTGTACGGGCTTACCGAAACCTACGGGCCGGCGGCCGTCTGCGCGAAGCAGGACGAATGGGACGCGCTCGACGATCAAATCCGCGCCGACCTGACCGCGCGCCAGGGCGTGCGTTATCACCTGCAGGCGGCGGTCGCGGTGCTCGATCCGGACACGCTCGCGCCCGTGCCGGACGACGGCGAAACGATCGGCGAGATCATGTTTCGCGGTAACATCTGCATGAAGGGCTATCTGAAGAACGAGCGCGCGACCGAAGCTGCTTTCAAAGGCGGCTGGTTCCATACCGGCGATCTCGGCGTGCGCACGGCCGACGGCTATATCCGCATCCGCGACCGCAGCAAGGACATTATCATTTCGGGCGGAGAGAACATTTCGAGCATCGAGGTTGAGGACACGCTGTACCGGCATCCTGCGGTGTCGGTGGCGGCGGTGGTCGCGATGGCCGATCCGAAGTGGGGCGAGGTGCCGTGCGCGTTCATCGAGTTGAAGGAAGGCGCGCAGGTGACCGAGGAGGAAATCATCGCGCATTGCCGGCTGTTTCTGGCCGGCTATAAGTTGCCGAAGGCGGTGCGCTTTGGCGAGTTGCCCAAGACGTCGACGGGGAAGATCCAGAAGTTCGAGTTGCGCGCGCAGATCAAGGCGGAGGGGAAAGGGTAACGCGCTGCGATTACCGCTGATTCAGGGCGGCGCGAGTGGCGCGCATCGAGTCACGACGGTGCGCGCCGCTTCGTGTTGCCGTCAAATTCCCATCTTGTGCGCGTTAAAAATCAGCCGCAGGCCCAGCGCGGTCACCGCGCTCGCGGCGATGCGATCGATCCACGCCTTCCAGCGCAGATAGATTTCGCGCGGCCGTTGGCTCGAAAAGCACAGTGCGACGATCGTGTACCAGCCCGCCTCGATCGCGAAGATCGCCGGCGGCAGCGCGAAATAGCACCACACCGGCGGATGCTGCGGCAGCAGCGCAGCGAAGATGCTGCCGTAATAGACAGCCGTTTTCGGATTGCTGAGCTGCGTGCTCAAGCCGATCCAGAACGACTTGCGCGGATTGCCGCCGCTGCCGGTTTGCGTTTCGCTGAATGCGAGCGGCTTGGCGGCGCCGCGCCAGATTTTCGACGCCAGATAGACCAGGTAGACGCCGCCGGCCACTTTCAGCCCGACGTAGAGCCATTCGACCGTCGCGAGCAGCGTATAGAGCCCGAGCAGCGCTATGCCGCTAAAAAACACACCGCCGATGCCCATGCCGAGCGCTGTCGCAAGACCGTCGCCGCGCGACAGACCGATCGCATTGCGTGCGACGATGACGAAGCTGGGCCCCGGACTCATCGCGCCCAATAGCAGCGCGGCGAGGATCGTGAGGATGGCGGTCGAGGCGGGCATGGTCATGTCTCCTGATGTCGGGCCGTTGCCAGAAGTTCTGGCGAATACCGGGTCTCGCATTGTCCGCCAATTGCGCGGAGGAAGCCACGAATACCGAAAACTCGGAAGCCGTGCAATCAGTGCAATTAGAAAAAGTTCTTTGCTGCGGGCAAAATACATCGAATGCTAGAATGACTTTCCATACGCGGAAGCTCCCTCGTCACAACGAGGCGACGCGCGACGCGAAACACCGGCGCAATTCGAGCCACGCCGATCTTTCGAGTAGCCGATTCGCTTGATTCCAGCGCTTCAACTCAGGCGCTTTAATTCAGGATCTGACAGGCATCACTTGCAAATGCGGGTTTTCACGCATTTGCATGGATCGCGTGAATTCGTCGAATTGCTTCCATTCAAATTGAATTACGCACGAGCCTCGTGTTGTCATGCGAGTTGCCCGTTTGTCTAATGCCAGCAAGAGCTGCGACACCAATACGTTATGAAAGAACGAGAAGGACAACATCGACTGTTCGAACGCGACGAGAACCTGCGCGAGCGCATGATCGCGTGGATCCGCCGACGCATGGACGACCACGGCATCACACTCGAAGCGCTGTCCGAATCGCTCGAAGCCGATGCGAACGCCGTGGCCGCGGTGCTGTATCGCGACGCGTTCGGTAACAAGTGGGACGGTCGCGGCGATAAACCGGCGTGGCTCGCGCGCGCGATTCACGCCGGACAAAGCATCGATCATTTCCGCTGCTGAGCGCGCGCAGGCGCACCGCGAAACGGCCGTGCGAAAAAAAGCCCGCGCAAGGCGGGCTCGATCTTTACTGCTCGGAGTCTCGCGACGAATCGCGCATCACAGGTCGAAAAACACGGTTTCCTGCTCGCCCTGCATGTGGATGTCGAAGCGATACACGTTGGCCGTACCGGCAACGCGGCGCGCGATCAGCGTATTACGGCGCTCGGCCGGCACCGACGCGAGCACGGCGTCCTGCTCGTTCGCCTGCGCTTCGTCCTCGAAATAGATGCGGGTGAACGTGTGCAGCAGCATGCCGCGCATCGTCAGGATTACGTCGATGTGCGGCGCTTCGTCGGGATTCGCGCGGCCCGGCTTCACCGTCTCGACGATGAAGCGCTTGTGCGGATCCGTGCCCGTACCGACGCGCGCAAAGCCGTGAAAGCCGGTCTTCAGGATTTCTTCGCGCGATTCCGGATAGTGGCCGTTCGAGTCGACTTGCGACATCTCGATCATCGCGTCGCCGATCACCTTGCCGTCGCCGTCGAACACCTGACCGACGATCGTGATGTGCTCGCCGGCCGCTTCCATGTCGGCCAGAACGTTCGTGAACAGGCTCTTGAAGTCGAAATCGTATTGCTGCGGGCAAAGACCGTAGGCGAAGTACGGACCAACGGTTTGCGAAGGCGTTTGCTTGAGAGTCGTCATGGCTTAGCGCTCCATCGGGGTTTCGTTCGGGCCGCGCAGCACGATGTCGAAATCGTAGCCGAGCGCGTAGGCCTCTTGCGTGGTGTCGAGCGAGAACTTCGAGATCATGCGCTCACGGGCGTGCTCGGGCGTGCCCTGGTAGATCGGGTCGAATGCGAGCAGCGGATCGCCGGGAAAGTACATCTGCGTGACGAGACGCGAGCCGAAGTGGTCGCCGAATAGCGAGAAATGGATGTGCTGCGGACGCCAGGCGTTCGGATGGTTGCCCCACGGATACGCACCCGGCTTGATGGTCATGAAGCGGTAACGTCCTTCGTTGTCGGTGATGCAGCGGCCCGCGCCGAGGAAGTTCGGGTCGAGCGGCGCGTCGTGCTGGTCGGCCTTGTGCACATAGCGGCCGGCGGCATTCGCTTGCCAGACTTCCACCAGCGTGTTGCGCACCGGGCGGCCGCCTTCGTCGAGCACGCGGCCCGTCACGATGATGCGCTCGCCGAGCGGTTCGCCATTGCGCACCGCGTTGCGGGTCAGGTCGCTGTCGAGCGGGTCGAGGTCGTCGGTGCCGTAGACCGGCACGCGCTGGTCGCGCAGCCGTTCCTTCAGCGGAATCAGCGGACGCGACGGACCGCGTTTGACCGACGAACCGTACGGCGGATAGATGTACTCGGGATGGGACGCGAAATCTCGCGGCGAAAGGATTGAATCTTCCATGAGGTGTCTCCGTTGGAGGAATCGGGGGATGCGACGTTATGACTGGCACTTTATACAAAACGTGCGGTTATGAAAAATGACGTTTTTGCCCGTTTCGTATAACCTTCCGTTATGCAACGCAGTCTCGCGGATAGCCGCGTCAAATTCCGTCATCTCCAGTGCTTTCTGGCCGTCGCGCAGTTCGGTAGCGTCCAGCGGGCGGCGGACAGTTTGTCCATCACGCAGCCGGCGGTATCGAAGACGGTCGCCGAGCTGGAGACCATTCTCGGCGTGAAGCTGTTCGAGCGCGGCCGTCACGGCGCGGTGCCGACGCGCGAGGGGCAGCTTTTCATGCCGCACGCGAGCGCCTGCGTGAGCGCGCTTCGCCAGGGCGTCGATCTGCTTGCGCGGGCCGAGGGCGCGGCCGCCGCGACGCTCGAAGTCGGTGTGCTGCCCACTGTCGCCGCGGTGCTGGTACCGCCCGTGCTGAGACAGTTCGCGACGCAGTGGCCGCGCGTAATCGTGCGCCTCGCGACCGGCGCAAATCCGGAATTGCTCGAACGCCTGAAAGCGGGGTCGATCGAATTGGCGATCGGCCGCCTCGCGGACCCGGAGCGGATGGTCGGCCTGAGTTTCGAGCAACTGTTTACCGAGCCGCTGATCGCGGTCGTGCGCGCCGGGCATCCGCTAGCGCAAGGGAAGGCATTGCCCGCCACGTCGCTGGAGGAATTTCCGATCGTGCTGCCGCCGTTCGGCACGCTGATCCGCCAATCGGCCGAGAGCCTGCTCAGCGCGTGGGGCGTGCCGCCGTTGTCGGCGTTCGTCGAGGTGTTGTCGGTATCCACGGGGCGCGCGCTGACGCTCGAAAACGGCGCGGTATGGTTCGTGCCGCAAAGCGCGGTCGAATACGAACTCGCACACGGCATGCTGGTGCGCTTGCCGCTGCCGTTTGCGGGCACCGGCGAGCCGGTGGGGCTGATTCGTCGCTCGGATACACAGCCTTCGGCGGTGGGACGCGCGTTCATCGAGGCGGTGCGCGAGGTCGCGCGGGGCAGAATGGCGGCGGTGTCGGGCAAGGATGCGGGCAAAGGCATCGGTAAAGCCGTCGGCAAAACGGCGCGCAAAGGCAGCCCAGGGGACGCGCCGCTCGACTGATACGCCCGCCTGCCGCACGCATGCCCGCGAGCACCAGCGGCGTTCCGTTCGACATATGAACCAACCAGTACAAAAGGAAGCTTGCGAATGCCCCGCGACCCGGTGTAAAAACACGGTGCGAAAGCCGCCACAGACCGTTGTTCCTGCGGCACGCCGCGTGCGCGCCACGAGCGAGCACGCACCACGCAGCCCCTCGCGAACGACCGGAACACTTCGCGCCGAACCCGGAAAGACCGGCCCCGCATCGAAAGACCGTACAAGGAGATTGCCATGCCCAGCGACTTGCCCACTCCAGAGGCCGCGCAGCGCGCCGTATTGGCGCCGGAGCACAATCCGCTCGGCACGGCGGGCCTCGAGTTCGTCGAGTTCGCCGCGCGCGATCCGCAGGCGCTCGGCGAGACCTTCACGCGGCTCGGCTTCAAGGCGATTGCGCGTCATATCAGCAAGGATGTGACGCTGTATCGACAGGGCGAGATGAATTTTCTGATCAACGCGGAGCCCGATTCGTTCGCGGCACGCTACGCGGAAGAATACGGGGTCGGCATCTGCGCGATCGGGATTCGCGTCGCCGACGCACAGCGCGCGTTCGAACGCGCGGTGGAACTCGGCGCGTGGGCGTTCGAAGGCGAACGCCTCGGTGCCGGCGAACTGTTGATCCCGGCCATTCAAGGCATCGGCGATTCGCACATCTATTTCGTCGATCGTTGGCGCGGGCAAGGCGGTCAGCGCGGCGGCCTCGGCGATATCTCGATCTTCGACATCGACTTCCGGCCCGTCGAAATCGACACGGCCGCAGCCGATCTGAATCACGCGGGCAGCGGCCTCATCGCGGTTGACCATCTGACGCAAACCGTTGGTGAAGGCCGCATGCAGGAGTGGATCGACTTCTATCGCGACCTGCTGAATTTCCGCGAGATCCACGAGTTGCACGCCAACTGGCACGTGGCGGCGGAATCGCGCGTGATGGTGTCGCCGTGCGGCGCGATCCGCGTGCCGCTGTACGAGGAAGGCACGGGCCGGACGAACCTGATGCACGAGTATCTGCCCGATCATCCGGGCGAAGGCGTGCAGCACATTGCGCTCGCCACCGACGACATCCTCGCCTGCGTCGAGCGTCTGCTCGCGAACGGCGTCGAATTCGTTGAGCCGCCGCCGCGCTACTACGAGCAGCTCGATGCACGTTTGCCGGGCCACGGGCTCGATGTCGAACGACTGCGGCGCACGCATGTGCTCGTAGATGGCGAGATCGGCGCGGACGGCGTGCCGCTGCTGTTTTTCCAGACCTTCGTGCGCCGCCGCGCCGGCGAGATTTTCTTCGAGATCGTGCAGCGCCAGGGACATCATGGCTTCGGCGAAGGCAATCTCGCCGCATTGGCCCAGGCGCGCACCGGCAGCTGAATACTGCGCGTAGTCGCATGCGTGATTGGATCACTCACGCATGCGGCTTTCGTCACCTCACGCCCCCTCGGGCCGCTCCACCAACTCCGGATAAATCGCGCCGTATGCGGCGGCCTCGCGCAGCAGCCACTCGCGGAAACTCGCGAGCGGCTTGCCGTGACTCAGCTCGGTCGGATAGACAAGGTAGTACGCGGCCTCGGCGAGCGCGGGCGTATCGAACGGAATCACGAGACCGAACTGCCGCAACTGCGTGTCGACGAAAAAGCGCGGTACCAGCGCAATGCCGAGTCCGGCCGCGGCCGCGCTGATCAGCATCGTGTGCAATTCGTAGCGCACGCCCTGCATCGTGCGGTTGTCGTCGACGCCGAAATTCGCGAACCAGGTCGCCCAGCCATCGGGTCGCGTCGTCGAATGCAGCAGCGGATAGTGAAGTAATTCGGCGAGGTTGCGGACCGGCCGCTTCAGCAGACTCGCCGCGCAGACCGGCACCACTTCCTCGCGAAACAGAAAATCCGCCGACGTACCCGGCCAAGTCGGCTTGCCGTAGTGAATCGCCGCTTCGAAATGCGTCTCGGCGAACGGAAACGTCGCGGTACGCACGCCCATGTTCACGCGCACCTCGGGGTATTGTTCATGGAACGAGGCCATGCGCGGAATCAGCCATTGCGATGCGAACGTCGGCAATACCGCGAGTTCCAGATAGCCGCCGCCGCTGCCGTGCGCGATGATCGATAGCGTGTCGCGATCGAGGTGTTCGAGCGAGCGTCTCACCTGCGCGCTATAGACCTTGCCCGCGCGCGTCAGCACCACGCGTTGCTTGACGCGCACGAACAGCCGCACACCGAGATTGCTTTCGAGCGTGTTGATCTGTCGCGACACCGCGCTTTCGGTGAGGAACAGTTCGCGCGCCGCATGCGTGAAGCTCTGGTGCCGCGCGGCGGCTTCGAACGCGAGCAGCGCGCCCATGTTGGGAATCTTGAACTTTCGCACGTTAATTCCAAAAACGCATCAAGTCGCGAGTTTATCTCGCTTTACGGGGCGCAGAGCGTTTTGAATAATCTCGCCCGTTATGAGGCGCTCGTGCAGCGCTCAACGTATAGCGTGGAGAAGCCGGATGCGAAACTTGAAGAATGCGAACGTCGAACAACTGCTGTTGAAGCTGCTGGGCGCGGAGAAAGCCGCGCGCCTTTTTGCGACGCTGAATCATCCGCATGTGTTGAACGAGTGGGAGAGCGGCAGCGTCACGCGCGCCGAACTCGCACAGGCGATGAACATGGCGCTGTTCGACGATCTGCTCGCGCGCTCGGAAAACGGCCGCCGCTATACGGAGGAAACCATCGTCGCCGGCGGTAGCGTGTACTTCGATCATGGCGCGCTGCGCACCGTGCGCTGGCCGTACAGCGGCGCGCTGCCGCCCGGCGAGGCCGCGTTCGCGCGCATCCTGCGGCCGCTCGGTTTTCGGATCAACGGCCGTTACCCGCTCGATCGTCTCGGCATGACCGGCCGCGCGTGGGCGCAGAAGGACGCCGCCGACGAGATCGCGCAGTTCTTCGTCAGCGAACTGCACCCGGAGCGTTTTTCGGCGGCGTTCCAGCAGGCGGTGACGAACGTGATCGGTGCCTCGCGCGATCCGTTGACGCCGCGCGCTCACGGCCTCTTGTGGGAACTCGAACGCGATGGCGTGCTGCCGCTCGATGCGGCGCACGAGTTGCTACCGGTGATCGTCGCTGCGTTCGCGCGTCAGCACGAGATGCCACACGAAGCCGATTACGAAGTATTGTTGAAGGAATCGGCGGAGATGGCGTGGATCGCTACCGAAGGTAACGCGTTCAATCACGCGACCGATCGCGTCGCGGACGTCTTCAAGCTGTCGGACGAACAGAAGGCGAAGGGTCGGCCGATGAAGCCCGAAGTCGAGCATTCGCGTTCCGGGCGCGTGTTCCAGACCGCGTATCGCGCGGATGTCGTGCAGCGTGAATTTCGCGCGGCCGACGGCAGCGTCGTCACGCGCGACGTGCCGGGCTCGTTCTTCGAACTCATTACGCGCAAGCGCAGTTTCGATCAGGACGCGCGCCGCTGGGAAACGGACCTGCGTTTCGACGCGGGCAACGCACAGGGCATCTTCCGGATGACCGCGAGCCAGGCGGCCTGAGCGCATACGGCGGCGCTAGCGCCGGCATCGCAGACGAGGTGCGCAGTGGGGACGTCATTGTCATTGGATGAAGAGCGGCGGCTTGGCGCGCAGCGGGGCGCTTTGAATGAACCGCGTGTCGCCACGCCTTTCTCGGCCAGCGCGGAGCTATTGCAGGCGCTCGAAAGCGACCTGCGCCAGCACGTGCGCGGCGAGGTGCGATTCGATCAGGGTTCCAGAGCATTGTACGCATCGGATGCGTCGAACTATCGGCAAGTCCCGCTCGGTGTCGTGGTGCCGGCCGATATCGACGATCTGCTCGCAACGCTCGCCGCATGCCGTCGCAACGACGTGCCGTTTCTCGCGCGCGGTGGCGGCACGTCGCAGAACGGCCAATGCGTGAACGTCGCGGTCGTGGCCGACGCGAGCAAGTATCTGAACCGCGTCGTCTCGATCGATCCGCTTGCGGGCGTCGCGGTCGTCGAGCCGGGCGTGGTGTGCGACTCCTTGCGCGATGCCGCCGAACAGCACGGCCTCACGTTCGCACCCGATCCCGCCACGCATAGCCGCTGCACGCTCGGCGGCATGATCGCGAACAACTCGTGCGGCGCGCATTCGGTGATGGCCGGTAAGACCGTCGAGAACATCGAAGCGCTCGAAATCGCGACCTTCGACGGCGCGCGTTTCTGGGTCGGCCCGACTTCCGGGGGAGAACTCGAACGCATCATCGCGGCGGGTGGCCGACAAGGCGAAATCTACGCGGCGCTCAAGCAACTGCGCGACACGTACGCCGAACGGATTCGCGCGAAATTCCCACAGATCAAGCGGCGCGTGTCGGGCTTCAATCTAGATCAACTGCTGCCGGAAAACGGCTTCAACGTCGCGCGTGCGCTCGTCGGCAGCGAAGGCACGTGCGCGCTCACGTTGCAGGCGAAAGTGAGGCTCGTGAAGAGTCCGGCCAGGCGCGTGATCGTCGTGGTCGGCTTTACGGACATCTTTACGGCGGCGGACGCGGTGCCGCATTTCATGCGCTGCGGGCCGATCGCAGTCGAGGGACTCGACCGCGCGATCATTCGCGGCTTGCAGGCGCGCGGCCTGAAGAAGGACGAGATCGCACTGCTGCCCGAAGGCGATGCGTGGGTCGTGCTCGAATTCGGCGCGGACACGCAGGACGAGGTGCTGCAACAAGCACGCGACGCGGCCGCGTATTTCCAATCGGGCGCGGCCGGGCCGCAAATCTCGACGATGCTCGTCGAAGATCGCGCCTTGCAGGCGAAAGTGTGGTCGATTCGCGAGACGGGGGCGTCGGCGGTCGCGTTGTCAGTGGATCGCGACAAGCCCGATCCGGTGGTCGGCTGGGAAGACGCGGCGGTCGATCCGCTGCGGCTCGGCGATTATCTGCGCGCCTTTCAGGCGCTCGTCGATCGCCATGGCTACGAGACGAGCCTGTACGGCCATTTCGGCGACGGCTGCGTGCACGCGCGCATCACGTTCGATCTGCGCAGCGCGGAAGGTATCGCGACGTGGCGCGGGTTCTTGCGCGAAGCGGCTGAACTGGTGGTCCAATTCGGCGGCTCGCTGTCGGGCGAGCACGGCGATGGTCAGGCGAAGGCCGAGTTTCTGCCGATCATGTACGGCCCCGAGCTGATGCAGGCGATGGAGCAGTTCAAGGCGATCTGGGACCCGGCGAATCGTCTGAATCCAGGCAAAGTCGTGCATGCATACCGCGCCGACGAAAACCTGCGCATGGGCCCTGCGTACAAGCCGGTGACGCTGCATACGAGGCTCGCGTTCGCGAGCCAGGAAGGCGACGGCTTTCAGCGTGCGATCGAACGCTGCATCGGGATGGGCAAATGCCGCTCGCTCGAAGGCGGCACGATGTGTCCGAGCTATCGCGGCACGCGCGAGGAAAAGTACTCGACGCGCGGGCGTGCGCATCTGTTCTGGGAAATGCTGCAAGGCGACGTGATCGCCGATGGCTGGAACAGCCGCGAAGTGAAAGAAGCGCTCGATACCTGCCTCGCATGCAAGGGCTGCAAGTCGGATTGCCCGACGCATACGGACATGGCGTCGTACAAGGCGGAGTTCCTTTCTCACTACTATGAGAACAATCGTCGGCCGCGTCAGGCGCTGTTCATGGGGCGGATCGGCGAATGGGCACCGTGGGCCGCGCGTTTTCCGCACGTGACGAACTTTCTGACGACGGCGCCCGGTTTGTCCGCGCTCGGCAAATGGATCGCGGGCGTGGCGCAGACGCGTGCGTTGCCGCGGTTCGCCGCTGCAACGTATAGGCGGAGTGCGCCGTCGCAAGCATCCGCGATTCATGCGCTCGGCGGCGACGCAAACAAGGTGATCCTGTGGGTCGATACATTCAACGACCACTTCACGCCCGACATCGCGCAGGCCGCCGCTGATGTGCTGACGCAACTCGGCTGGCACGTCGTGTTGCCGAAGAAACGTTTGTGTTGCGGGCGTCCGCTGTACGACTTTGGCCTGCTCGAACGCGCGCGCGAGCTGCTCACGCGTATCGTCGACGACCTCGCGGACGACATCGCCGCCGGCGTGCCGCTGGTCGGTCTGGAGCCTGGCTGTCTATCGGTGTTCAAGGACGAGTTGCTGAAGCAACTCCCCGATCATGCGTTGGCGAAGAAGCTGTCCGCGCAAACGTATCTGTTTGCCGATTTCGTCGCGCGTCAGCCGTTCGAGTGGCCGACGCTCGCGGCCGATGTGATCGTGCATGGCCATTGTCATCAGAAAGCGCTATTCGGCATGCAGGGCGACACGGCGTTGCTGAACAAGCTCGGCGTCAGATGGAGGCTGCTCGATACCGGCTGCTGCGGGATGGCGGGATCGTTTGGCTTCAACGTCGAGCATCACGCGTTGTCGGAGAGGATCGGCGAGGACATGTTTGAGGCCGTGCGCGACGCTGTGGCGGCGAATGCGGAAACGATCGTGTTGACCAACGGCTTCAGTTGTCGCGAGCAGATCGAGCACGGCACGGGGCGACACGCACTGCATATCGCGCAACTCGCGCAACGGGCGCTGGCGGCGCGCTGAGTGCGCGCGCCGTGCAGGGCGCGCTATTTCTTCGCTGACTCGTTCGCGGCAGGCGGTGTATGCGGAAGGTCCGCACTGGTCGCCATCCACAGCACTTCGGCGTCTTCCTCGCTGGTCGACACCGCCGCGTGACCCGTGCGGCTGTCGAAGTAGAGGCTGTCGCCCGCGTTCAGATGTGTCGGCGCGTACAGCTCCGAATAGAGGCACACGCTGCCGCTGATCACGTAGAGAAACTCCTCGCCTTCGTGGCGGCCCCAGTCGTCGAATGCATCGAGCGTGTGCGCCGAGATGCGGATGCGAAACGGCAGCATCGCCTTGTGGGCCAGGTCGGTGGCGAGCAACTCCATCTGATAGCCGCGATAAGCGTGGCGCTGGCCTTCGTTCTTGCGTGTCAGTGCGCGCCGGCCGCTCGCGCTGACTTTCGGCGTCGAGCCGAATAGTTCGCCAATTTCGATCTTCAGGCCCAGCACGATTTTTTGCAGCACGTCGAACGTGGGGGACATCAGGCCGTTTTCGACTTTCGACAGCGTCGAGCGCGAGACACCGCACAGGCGGCTCGCGGTTTCGAGCGTCAGATCCTGCGCTTGACGGGCGGCGCGCACGCGCCGGCCGAGATCGGTGGAGGACGTGTCGGCGGATTTGGTGAGGTGGGTGTCCATGAGGCTGCTGCTGGTCGGGTATGCGCTTGATCGGGCGAATAATGTTTCCGATCATAACATTTGGCGTGATCGGGGCCCTTGTGCGCCGATTCACGCGCTCGTGCGCTTTTCTCATCGGAAACGTCACGGTTTTTCCGATGAGTTCGACGCAGCGTGGCGATCTGGAGTTGATGAGGCGTCCTTTGCGCGGCGTTTTTCACGCGCTGCGATTGAAAAGCTCATTGAGCTGCGTACCCGCCGTCGCGCCGGTGAAGTCGAAGCGGCCATCGGCCAGCGCCTGAGCGGCGTGCATGAAGCCACCCCACGCCGCGCGCGCGAGCCCGCCGCCGACGCTGATCCGCCGCACGCCGAGCGCGGCCACGTCCTGCAACGTCAGGGTCGATGTCGAGCCGATCAGCAGATTGACAGGCTTCGGCGCGACGGCCGCGACCACCGCTTCGATCTGCTCGCGCGTCTGGATGCCGGGCGCATACAGGCAGTCGGCGCCCGCCGCCGCATAGGCCTTCAGGCGGGCAATGGCATCGCCGAGATCGGGCTTGCCGGCGAAGAAATTCTCCGCGCGGCCGACGAGCAGCGTGTCGCCGCCGTTCTGATCGATCGCGCGTCGTGCCGCGCTGAGCCGCTGCACGGCGACGTCGACCGGAAACAGCGGCGCGGCGGGGTTGCCGGTCGAGTCCTCGATCGACAGGCCCGCGACGCCCGTTTCCACCGCGAGCGCCACGCTCTCGGCGACTTCTTCCGGGTCGCGGCCGAAGCCGTTTTCGAAGTCGGCGTTGACCGGCAGATCGGTCGCGTCGACGATTGCGCGCAGGTGCGCGAGGATCGTTTCGCGCGGCAACGTGTTGTCCGCATGCCCGGTCGACCACGCAAAACCGGAACTCGTGGTCGCGAGCGCCCTGAAGCCGAGTGTATGCAAATAACGGGCGCTGCCCGCGTCCCACGGATTGGGCAGCACGAAACAGCCAGACGAGTGCAGCGCGCGGAAAGCGGCGCGTTTTTCAGCGGCGGTGCGGGGCATCGCATGTCTCCTTGGTGTGAGGGAGCGGCTCCCTCGTTGAGGGGATAACGCCGGGCCAACTGTTGCGCAGGCGATTCGGCATTCACCAGGGGAAAGTCTATGTCCGTATCGAAACCGTGGTAGATGAAATTGGTGGCGACTTTCACAGACGTTTCCAATAATTGAAAATGACAGCAGGTGAATAAGCCGGCTCAGAGATGCGAAGGGCCGAGTGGGAAGACGGCATTCGCGACGAGGTCATTTCCCCAAAGGAGGCACAACATGAACATCGCGACCCAGATTCGGTCGATCCCTGCCGTGTTGGTGCTCACGCTCGTTGGCTGCGCCGCAGGCGGCGGGAATGGCGGCGCGCAAACGCATCTGAGTGCAACGCAATGCCGCGATCTGACCGATCTCAGGAACAAGGCACCGGCCACGCACCAGCGGAGCATGAGCGAACTGACAGCGCTGCGGCAAGCGGGCTACCACCCTGAACGACGCTTTGATCCTGACTATCCGGCGAGTCTCGAGCGCGCGCAGAGGCAGGTGGACATCTGGTATCAGGCGGAATGCCCGCAGGCACGGGCTGGGTGAATCTGCCGCGGCGTCAGAATTGGCGGTACGTTGTTGGTGCCGCATAAACGTAAAAAGCGGGCGCATGCCTCGAAAACATGCGCCCGCTTCATATCGGTTCGAAACGGCGAAAACCGCAAAGAGGGGAAAGGGCCGTTAACTCGAGAATCTTTCCTCGCTACAGACATTCGCCATACGTTCGCGACTCGTCACTGACCGTCCGGATTGACCCACATCGGATGATGGCCCGCTTGCGATGATCCGCCCATCGACGACCCATAGCCAGACGTGTCGCCTTGGCCCTTCGCGTTCATCGCGGAGACGCGTGCCTCGGCCGCCTGGATGTCCGCGGGATACTGGGCGTCGAGCACGATGGCCGGGTTATAGCCAATCTGTTCGAGTTGCTGCACCTGTGCCTTGACTTCGGCCCGCGTGATCGGCTGTTCCGATTGCGCGAACGACGCGACCGGCGCAGCGATCAGGGCCGTAAGCGCAACTGCCTGGATAAGCGATTTCATGATGTTTCCCTCCGTAGTTGTCTATCCGGCACCGCAGCGATACCGGTGCCATAAGCGCAGTCTAGAGGGGGGTGAACTTGGGGAAAACCACTAGCCGACTAATTCAGTATTGCAAAGAACGGGTAGTCGGCGAGCTGTAATCTCGCCGTCGCGGGTTCTCGTAAAACAGCGCAAAAGCGGCCGTAAATCTGGTCACACACCTTTGCGCACATCAACCCGATAACTCGTGATTTGCCGATAAGTATCTCCGGGTCGCACGATTACTTCGTTCTGTCCGGTCATATTGACCTCGTTCGGGAAACCGCCCGCCTCGAGGCACAAGCCGGCGTGCCGCTGGTAGCGGACACCGCCGCGTCCCGGGTTGCCGTTCAACGCGTTGCCCGTGTAAAACTGCAAGCCCCGCTGATCGGTCGCGACGGTCAGTTCGCGTCCGCTGCCCGGATCGTATGCACAGGCGACTTCGCGCAGGGGCGGCGCGTGGCCGTCGTTGCCCTTCGTCGCGTTTGCCGGCGCCTCGCGCAGCACGTAGCAATGATCGAAGCCGCCGGCGCGCGCGAGTTGCGCGTGCGGCCAGTCGAGCCGGCCGCCGATCGGCGCGCTCTGCCGGAAGTCGAATGCGTTGCCCGCGACGTCGGCGAGCTTGCACGGAATCATCGTCGCGTCGACTTCGAAAAAGCGCTCGGCGTCGATCGACAGCACGTGGCCGCGAATGTCGGTGCCCGCGTGCCCGGTCAGGTTGAAGTACGGATGGCTCGTCAGATTGAGCGGCGTCGGCGCGTCGGTGATCGCTTCGTAGCCGATCGTCAGCGTGCCGTCGTCGTCGAGCGAATAGCGTACTTGCACCGTCACGTTGCCCGGAAAACCGGCATCGCCTTCGGGTGACTCCAGCCGCATCAGCAACGCGCCGTCGTCCTCGGCGACCTCCCACAACGCCCGATGAAAACCGACCGTGCCGCCGTGCAGCAGATTCGGACCTTCGTTGCGATCGAGCGTGTACTCGATGCCGTCGAGCGAAAAGCGCGCGCCCGCAATGCGATTCGCCCAGCGGCCGATCAGTCCGCCCATGTAGGTCGAGGCCGCCACGTATTCGGCGGGCGTGTCGTGACCGAGCAGAATATCGCCGAGACGTCCGGCGCGATCCGGTGCGTGCCACGAAACCAGCGTCGCGCCGAGGTCGCTGATGGCGACTTTCATGCCGTGCGCGTTGCGCAACGTGTAAAGCCGTACGCGATCGCCGCCCTGCAGTGTGCCCCACGGCTCGGAAGAGAGTTGTGCGATGCTGATCATGTGGTCAGTGCGAAGAAAAAATAGAAAGCATGCTCAGCCAGCGGTTTTGGTCTTCGGGCCCACGCGCTCCTGGTATTCGCGCGGCGTGCAGCCGAGTTCGCGGCGAAATACCGCATACATGTATTGCAGCGACGTGAAGCCGCAACGGATCGCGACTTCCGCGCTCGACGCATCGCGTTTCGCGAGCAGCGACTTCGCGACGTCGAGCTTGTGGCGCAGGATCTCCTGATGCACGGTGCACTGACGCTCGCGCCGGAAATACTCTTCGAGCGACGAACGCGAGACGCCCACATAGTCGGCCACCTGCTCGGTGCGAATGCCCTGGCACGCGTACTGGCGAATGAAATGGCGGGCGCGCATCACGTAAGGACTCGCGAGCGGCTGATGCCGCGTCGATTCGAGCACGTTGATGCCGACCGGCGGCACCAGAATGCGGCGCCCCGGAAAGCGCGCGCCGTGCAGCATCTGATGCAGGATGTGCGCGGCGGTACGGCCCATTTCCTCGGTGCCCTGGATCACCGACGACAGCGGAATGCGCGTCAGCGTCCGCGTGAGCGGGTCGTTGTCGATGCCGATGATCGCGACTTCCTCGGGCACCGGAATGCCCGCGATCAGACATGCCTGCAACAAATGGCGCGCACGCGCGTCGGTCACCGCGATGATGCCGACTGGCTTCGGCAGTTGCCGCAGCCACGCGGTCAGCTGTTCGATGGCCTGGTTCCACGACGGTGCGCTCGTCGACAGACCGCGATAGATCTCGCTATCGATCTGCGCCGCGCTGCGTCCGTCCGCGCTGCGCAGATGCGCGAAGGCGAGTTCGCGCTGTTGCGCCCAACGGTTTTCCTGCGCCTGCGGCAGGCTGTACAGCGCGAAGTTTTCGAGGCCCGCGCCGATCAGGTGCGTGTACGCGAGCGACACGAGCTTGCTGTTGTCGGTCGCGATATAGGGTAAATCCGGGGGGTACTGCGTCGGGTCCTCGTACGACGAACCGACCGCGACCACCGGCAGTGGACAGTCGCGCAGGGCTTCATTAACGGCGGGATCGTCGAAGTCCGCGATGATGCCGTCGCCGTCGAAGCGCTGGATACCCGCGAGCCGGCAGCGGAAATCTTCTTCGAGGAAGAGATCCCACGCGACCCGCGTCGACAGCAGGTAGTTGCCGATGCCGGTGATGATCTCGCGATCGTAGACCTTGTTCGCGTTGAACAGCAGCGCGATGCGATGGCTTGTCTGAGGTGCTTGTGGACGGGTCATGGCGGTGAGCGGCGGGTGGATCGATGGACCACGCGCCTTTGTCTCCATTGTGTCGGGTGCCTGGGAGCAACCCCGTTTTTAAGCGTCTGGTTATTCTAGGCGCCGAATCGCGCGACGGCACTAAACAAACGCGCGGGCGGTAAGAAACATCAAGCGAGCTGCGCAATTTCGCAATTGCCGGCACATCGTGCAAGCGGCAGCATGGCGTCACTTTGTCGATCTGCGCGGCTTCTCGCGTGGATTGCAATGCAACATACATTGGAGACGCCGATGTCCTACTTCGAACACATTTCAGAGATTCGTTACGAAGGCCCGCAATCGGACAACCCGCTCGCGTACCGTCACTACGACAAAACGAGGAAGGTACTCGGCAAGACGCTCGAGGAACATCTGCGTATCGCCGTCTGCTACTGGCATACCTTCGTATGGCCCGGCGTCGACATCTTCGGTCAGGGCACGTTCCGGCGGCCGTGGCAGCAACCCGGCGACGCAATGGAGCGGGCGCTGCAGAAGGCCGACGCTGCGTTCGAATTCTTCTCGAAGCTCGGCACGCCGTACTACACGTTCCACGATACCGACGTCGCGCCCGAAGGCGCGAGCGTGAAGGAATACAGCGAGAACTTCCTGCGCGTGTCCGACTACCTCGCGCGCAAGCAGGAGGATACCGGTGTCAAATTGCTGTGGGGCACCGCGAATCTGTTTTCGCATCCGCGTTACGCGGCCGGCGCCGCGACTAATCCGAATCCGGAGGTTTTCGCCTTTGCGGCGACCCAGGTGCGTCATGCGCTCGACGCGACGCTGCGCCTCGGCGGCGAAAACTACGTGTTGTGGGGCGGCCGCGAAGGCTACGACACACTGCTCAACACCGACCTCGTGCGCGAGCGCGAGCAGTTCGCGCGCTTCCTGCACATGGTGGTCGAACACAAGCATCAGATCGGTTTCAAGGGCGCGCTGCTGATCGAGCCGAAGCCGCAGGAGCCAACCAAGCATCAATACGACTACGACGTCGCCACCGTGCACGGCTTCCTGCTGCAGCACGGCCTCGACAAGGAGATTCGCGTCAACATCGAGGCGAATCACGCGACGCTCGCGGGGCACTCGTTCCATCACGAGATTGCGACCGCATTTGCGCTCGGCATCTTCGGTAGCGTCGATGCGAATCGCGGCGATCCGCAAAATGGCTGGGATACCGACCAATTTCCCAACAGCGTCGAGGAACTCACGCTGGCGTTCTACGAGATCCTGCGCCACGGCGGCTTCACGAGCGGCGGCATGAACTTCGATGCGAAGATGCGGCGCCAGAGTGTCGATGCGGAAGACCTGTTTTATGGCCACATCGGCGCGATCGACAACCTCGCGCTCGGCCTCGAACGCGCCGCGGTGCTGCTCGAAAACGAGCGCCTCGAGCAGTTCAAGCGGCAACGCTACGCGGGCTGGGATGGCGAGTTCGGCCGCAAGATCCTGTCCGGCGACTACTCGCTGTCGACGCTTGCGGCGGACACGCTGGCGCGCGATCTGAATCCGCGGCATGTGAGCGGGCAACAGGAACAGATGGAAAACATCGTAAATCAGGCGATTTATAGCGGACGTTGAATAAAGATCGCGCGGCCACGTCGACCGCGCGCACCAGCAAGCTGTGGGTTGTCGCTTGTCCGAGTCTGCGGCTCGCAGCGCAGACCGATACGTCCGGTATTCCGGCTATCACTACACAAAGGAGACATCAATGAAATTCGCAATGCGTCGTAACGTACTTAGCTCGCTGTTGTGCGGCGCGGTACTCGCCAGCCTGTCGCTCGCCGCGCCGCTCGCGCACGCCAGCAAGGATCATCCGGAAATCGGTTTCTGTATCGACGATCTGCGTGTCGAGCGCTGGTCGCGCGATCGCGACTATTTCGTCGCCGCGGCGGAAAAGCTCGGCGCGAAGGTGTCGGTGCAATCGGCCGATGCGAGCGAAGAGCGTCAGATCTCGCAGATCGAAAACCTGATCTCGCGCGGCGTCGACGTGATTGTGATCGTGCCGTTCAACTCGAAGACGCTCGGCAACGTCGTGGCCGAAGCGCGCAAAGCGGGCATCAAGGTCGTGTCGTATGACCGCCTGATTCTCGACGCCGATATCGACGCCTATATCTCGTTCGACAACGAGAAGGTCGGCGAGATGCAGGCGCAGGGCGTCTATGACGTGCGTCCGAAGGGCAACTACTTCATGCTCGGCGGCGCACCGACCGACAACAACGCGAAGATGCTGCGTCAGGGCCAGCTGAAGGTGCTGCAACCGGCGATCGACAAGGGTGACATCAAGGTGGTCGGCCAGCAGTGGGTGCCGGAGTGGAGCGCATCTACCGCGCTGCGCATCATGGAAGACGCGCTGACCGCGAACAACAACAAGATCGACGCAGTCGTCGCGTCGAATGACGGCACCGCTGGCGGCGCGATCCAGGCGCTCGCCGCGCAGGGCCTCGCGGGCAAGGTACCGATCTCGGGTCAGGATGCCGACCTCGCTGCCGTGAAGCGCGTGGCGGCCGGCACGCAGACGATGACGGTCTACAAGCCGCTGAAGCTGATCGCGAGCGAAGCGGCGAAGCTGTCGGTCGCGCTTGCCAAGGGTGACAAGCCGGCGTTCAACGCGCAATACGACAACGGCAAGAAGAAGGTCGATACGGTGCTGCTGCAGCCGACCAAGCTGACGAAGGCGAACCTCGACACCGTCGTGAAGGACGGCTTCTACACGCAAGAGCAACTCGCGAGCAAATAACACGGAGACGGGCCCCCTATATGAACGCCACGCTCCCGGGTCATGGCGCCCGGGAGCGTGGTCGAACATCGGCCCAACTTGCAGCGAGGCATAGCGAATGACGCAACCTCTTCTGACGATGCGCGGCATCGTCAAAGCTTTTTCCGGCGTGAAGGCGCTCGACGGCATCGATCTGACCGTATCGCCGGGCGAATGCGTGGGCCTGTGCGGCGAAAACGGCGCGGGCAAATCGACGCTGATGAAGGTGCTGTCCGGCGTGTATCCGCATGGTACGTGGGATGGCGAAATAACCTGGGAAGGCGAGACGCTGAAGGCCGCGAGCGTACGCGACACCGAACGCGCGGGCATCATCATCATCCACCAGGAACTGATGCTCGTGCCGGAGTTGTCGGTCGCGGAAAACATCTTTCTCGGCAACGAAATCACGCTGCCCGGCGGGCGCATGAATTACGCGGCGATGTATCAGCGTGCCGACGAACTGCTGCGCGAACTCGGCATCAGCGGCATCAACGCCGCGCAGCCTGTGATGAACTATGGCGGCGGCCATCAGCAGTTGATCGAAATCGCGAAGGCGCTGAACAAGCGCGCGAAGCTGCTGATCCTCGACGAACCGTCGTCGTCGCTGACCGCCTCCGAAATCGCGATTCTGCTCGATATCGTGCGCGATCTGAAACGGCGCGGCATTGCCTGCGTGTACATTTCGCACAAGCTCGACGAAGTCGCGGCCGTCTGCGACACGATCAGCGTGATTCGCGACGGCCGCCATGTCGCGACCGAGCCGATGCACGCCCTGACGACCGAGCGGATCATCTCGCTGATGGTCGGCCGAGAGATCAAGAACCTGTTTCCGCGCGAGCCGCATCCGATCGGCGACGTGATCTTCGAAGCGCGCAACGTGACCTGTTTCGACGTGACGAATCCGCGCCGCAAGCGCGTGGACGACGTGTCGTTCTCGTTGCGGCGCGGCGAAATTCTCGGTGTCGCCGGGCTCGTCGGCGCGGGCCGCACCGAGCTGATGCAGGCGATTTTCGGCGCGTATGCAGGCATCAGCGAGGCGCATGTCGTGCTCGACGGCAAGCCGCTGAAAATTCGCGCGCCGATCGACGCGATTCGCGCCGGCATCGCGATGGTGCCCGAGGATCGCAAACGCCACGGCATCGTGCCCGGCATGAGCGTCGGTCATAACATCACGCTTGCGGTGTTGCAGCGTTTCGCGTCGGGCGGACGTATCGATTCCGCGGCCGAACTCGACACGATTCAGACGGAAATGAAGCGGCTTTCCGTGCGCGCCGCGAATCCGATGTTATCGATTGCAAGTCTGTCGGGCGGCAATCAGCAGAAGGCCGTGCTCACGCGCATGCTGCTGACCAACCCGACCGTGCTGATTCTCGACGAACCGACACGCGGCGTCGACGTCGGCGCCAAATACGAGATCTACAAGCTGATCTTCCAACTGGCGCAGCGCGGCATGTCGATCGTGATGGTGTCGTCAGAATTGCCGGAAGTGCTCGGTATCAGCGACCGAGTGCTCGTGATCGGCGAAGGCGAGTTGCGCGGCGACTTCATCAACGACGGTCTCACGCAGGAAGACATTCTCGGCGCCGCGATCCGCCCCGTGCATCTATCTTCGAACCCAACCGCAGCGAGTGCCGCATGACTCCCGAAGTAACTTCCCAACGCACCGACAACGCCGCGCCGCGAAGCGCATTCGGCGGCACGCAACGGATCCAGCAACTGTTCGCGCGCTACAAGATTCTCGCGCTGCTGATCGCCGTCGCCGTGATCTGGATTTTCTTTTCGGCGCTCACGCACGGCGCGTTCGTTACGCCGCGCAACCTGTCGAATCTGCTGCGGCAGATGTCGATTACCGGCATGCTCGCGTGCGGCATGGTGTTCGTGATCATCGCCGGTGAAATCGATCTGTCGGTCGGTTCGCTGCTCGGTTTGCTCGGCGGCGTCGCGGCGATTCTCGACGTGAACCGGCACTGGCCGATCGGCGTGACGATTCCGGTTGTGTTGCTGCTCGGCATCGCGGTCGGCGTGTTCAACGGCTGGTGGTCGACGTATCGGCGCGTGCCGTCGTTTATCGTCGGGCTCGGCGGCATGCTCGCGTATCGCGGCATTCTGCTCGGCATTACCGGAGGGTCGACGATCGCGCCGGTGTCGGACAGCTTCGTGTTCGTCGGCCAGGGCTATCTGCCGCGGCTCGCCGGCGACACGCTCGCCGTCGTGCTGTTCCTGCTGCTGGCATTCCTGACGATCCGCCAGCGCGCGAATCGGCAGCGTTATCAGTTGCGCGTCGTGCCGTTCTGGCAGGACGTCGCGAAGGTGATCGGCGCGGGCGCGATTCTCGCCGGCTTCATCGCGATGCTCGACAATTACGGCGGCATTCCGGTGCCGGTGTTGTTGCTGCTCGCGCTGCTCGGCGTCTTCTCCTGGATCGCGACGCAGACCGTGTTCGGACGCCGCATCTACGCGGTCGGCTCGAACCTCGAAGCGACGCGGCTCTCGGGCGTCAACACCGACCGCGTGAAGCTCGCGATCTTCGCGCTGATGGGGCTGATGTGCGCGTTCGCCGGCATCGTCAACACGGCGCGGCTCGCGGCCGGTTCGCCGTCGGCGGGCTCGATGGGCGAACTCGACGCGATCGCCGCGTGCTTTATCGGCGGCACCTCGATGCGCGGCGGCTCCGGCACCGTGTATGGCGCGCTGATCGGCGCGCTCGTAATGGCGAGCCTCGACAACGGCATGTCCATGCTCGACGTGGATGCGTACTGGCAGATGATCGTAAAGGGCGGCATCCTCGTGCTGGCCGTGTGGATCGACGTGGTGTCGGGTTCGAACCGCCGTTGATCCGGTCGCATGATCCCCTGATTGAATCAAGCGCAAGGTTCGCGGTGTGCCGGCGGTGACTTACGCCGGCACAGCGCCGCCTCTGCGCGGTCGCAGTTAATGAAACACCCCACGACTTTCCCCCGCCGCTTTCAGTCCCCGCCTTCCCACGCCGCACGGCCGCTCGGGGTTCACGCGCGCATTTAAGTCTCACGCTCGCCGATTCGTCTTATTACTATTCGCAGACAAAGACGGGTGCATCGGCGCTGTCGCCGCTTTCCCACCATCGAGCCAGCCGAGCGAGCCATGCCATGTTGACGCGCAGAACCTTTCTGCTTGGCGGCGCCAGTGCGTTGGGCGGGCTGCTGGTCGGCTGGGCCGTGCTGCCGCCGCGCCAGCGCCTGATGACGTCGACGCCGCTGCCTACGCAAGGCAGGCAGGTCGCGCTAAACGGCTGGGTCAAGATCGACGCCGACAACCGCGTGACGATCATGGTGCCGAAGGCCGAAATGGGGCAGGGCATCCATACGGGGCTTGCGATGCTGCTCGCCGAGGAGCTCGACGCCGACTGGCCGCAGGTGAAAGTCGAAGAGGCGCCGATCGACCGGATCTACAACGCGGTGCAGAGCATCGTCGACGATCTGCCTTTTCGCCCAGACGACGACAGCTACATCCGGCGCGGCACCGTGTGGATCACGAGCAAGGCAGTGCGTGAGATCGGCACGATGATGACGGGCGGCTCCTCGAGCATGAACGATCTCTGGACGCCGATGCGCGAGGCCGGCGCGTCGGCGCGCGTGATGCTGATCGAGGCGGCGGCCGAGCGCTGGGACGTGCCGGCCCGCGAATGCCACGCGGAAAAGGGCTACGTGCTGCACCGGTGGGGGCACAAGGCGACGTTCGGCGAGTTGTCGTCGATGGCCGCGCGCCAGCCGCTGCCGCGCAGCGTCGTCCTGAAGCAGCTGGCCGACTTCAGGCTGATCGGCCAGCCCGTGCGGCGCATCGAAGCCGCGTCGAAAATCGACGGTGCGGCGCGCTTCGGCATCGACGTGTTGCCCGACGGTTTGGTCTATGCGAGCGTCGTGATGTGTCCGACGCTCGGCGGTACGGTCGCGCATTTCGATGCGACGCCCGCGCAAAAGATGCGGGGCTTCATCAAGGCGTTCGCCGTGCCGCCGTACGCGGGCGGCACCGGCGGCGTGGCCGTGATTGCGGACAACGCGTTTCGCGCGATGAGCGCGGTCGAGGCGATCAACGTGACCTGGCATGACGGCGCGGCCGCGAAGGTGTCGAGCGCGGCCGTGGACTGCCGCCTCGTCGAGGCGCTCGACCATGCGGACGGCCACGTGTATTACCACGTCGGCAATGTGGACAACGCGATGAGTCGCGCGGCGCGCACGATCGAAGCGGTCTATCACGCGCCGTACCTCGCGCATGGCGCGGTCGAGCCGCTGAACTGCACGGTGCAGGTCGCGGACGGCGCAGCGACCGTCTGGGTGTCGACGCAGATGCCGCGGCTGGCGCGGCATCATGCGGCGAAAGTGCTCGGCCTCGACGTCGATCTCGTCGATGTACAGACACAGTTGTTGGGCGGCGCGTTCGGCCGGCGCCTCGAACTCGATTTCGTCGCGCAGGCCGCGGCGATCGCGCGCGAGGCCGATGGCCGTCCGGTGCAAACCATCTGGTCGCGCGCGCAGGACTTCACGCACGACTTCTACCGGCCCGCATGCGCGGCATGGCTTCAGGCCGGCTTCGACGAGCACGGCAAGCTGGTCGCCTGGCACGCGAAGTCGGCGGGCCAGGCGATCGTGCCGGATGCGCTCGCGCGTTACTACGGCGTGCCGCACATCCCGATCGACAAGACTACCTGCGAAGGCGCGTTCGATCAGCCGTACGAGTGGCCGGCCGCGCGCGTGTCGCACAAGATAGTCGAATTACCGGTGCCGATCGGCTTCTGGCGCTCGGTCGGCCACTCGCATCAGGCCTTCTTCACCGAGAGCTTCACCGACGAAGCCGCCGCCGCGGCCGGCCAGGACCCGATCGCGTTTCGCGCGATGCTGCTCGCGCAGCATCCGCGTCATCTGGCGGTCCTGAAGCGTGTCGAGAAGTTGTCGGACTGGGGGCGTCCGCTAAAACCCGCCGCCGATGGCGCGCGTTGCGCTCGTGGCGTCGCGTTGCACGAGGCGTTCGGCAGCGTGGTCGCGCAGGTCGCGGAGGTATCGATCGGCGCGAACCGGCAGATTCGCGTGCATCGGGTGGTGTGCGTGATCGATTGCGGCTTGCCGGTGAATCCGAACCTGATTCGGCAGCAGATGGAAGGCGGCATCGTGTTCGGGCTGTCGAGCGCGTTGCAGAACGAGATCACGATCGTCAACGGCCAGGTGCAGCAGAAGAACTTCGTGGACTTTCCGGTCGTGCGGATGAACGGGTGCCCTGCGATCGAAGTCGACATCATGCCGAGCCAGTTGCATCCGCAAGGTGTCGGCGAGCCTGGCGTGCCGCCGATTGCGCCGGCGGTGGGCAATGCGGTGTTCGCACTGACGGGGCAGCGTTTGCGGACGCTGCCGTTGCGGCTTGCATGACGGACGTCGGATCAGCAAAAGCTTGCGGTGTAGCGCGGCGAGTCAGGAGGCAAGCATGGCGGTACTGAGTATCAACGGACGCAGGGTGATGGTCGATGCCGACCCGGACATGCCGCTGCTATGGGTACTGCGCGGCGATCTCGGCATGACCGGCACCAAGTTCGGCTGCGGCGTGGGCATCTGCGGCGCGTGCACGATCAATCTCGATGATGCCGCTTGCCTCGCATGTCAGACGCCGATGTCGAGCCTGCATACGCAGAAGATCACGACGATCGAGGGTTTGCAGGGACGCGAGGCGCAGGCGCTGAAGTCTGCGTGGATCGAACTCGATGTGGTGCAGTGCGGTTATTGTCAGAGCGCGCAATTGATGGCGGCTTGCGCGTTACTGAAGCGCAAGCCCGATCCGACCGATGCCGACATCGACGAGGCGATGACGCCGGTGGTGTGCCGTTGCGGCACGTATCCGCGGGTGCGGGCGGCGATACATCAGGCGGCGGCGAAGGTGCGCGAGAGCTGAGCCGCTCTTGCGCGCCGCCGCCCGCCCAACTCAATTCGCCAACATTTCGACCACCGCGACCACTGCGGTGAAGATACCGATGCATCCGCCCAACGTGACTACACCCTGCATGAATGGCGACATACGAGACCCCGTAGCGTGAAGTGGTGTCACGTATTTAACCGAAAGTGAAAGCAAAAAGAAAGATTGTCAAAAATAAATCGTAAGGCGGCCGATCAAGGCGCTTTCGCAGTTGCGGCCGCCGACGCTCCCGACTTCGCGGACGGCTTGGCCGCGACAGGTGTTGCCTTCAGCTGCGGCCGCGTTTCGCCCGGCGTGCTTTGCCCGCCAACTTCCCACCCGCCGCCCAGCGACAGGAACAGATTGACCTGATCGACCGCCACCTGGCCCTCCGCCGCCGCGAGCTGCGACTTCGTGGCCGTCAGCGTGCGCGTCGCGTCGAGATCGGAGATGAACGACTCTCGCCCGGCGCGATATAGCCGATGCGTTTCATCCGCCGATTGCGACGCAGACTTCAGCGCCGCGCGCAGCGATTCGGCGCGCGCGTAATCGGACGCGTACGTAGCGAGGTTGGTCTCGGTTTCGCGCAGCGCGGTCAGCACCACGCCGTCGAACTTCGCGAGCGCGACCTGGCTCGACGCTTCGGCTTCGTGGACCCGTTGGCGCGCGCCATTGGTCGGGAAGGTCCAGCTGATCAGCGGACCGAAGGCCCAACGCGCAGTCGGCGAGGTGGGAATGTCTTCCAGAATGCCCGTGAAGCCCGCCGACGCGCCAATGCTGATGCTGGGATAAAGCGCCCCGGTCGCGACGCCGATGCGCGCCGTCGACGCCGCGAGCTGACGCTCGGCTTCGTGCACGTCCGGGCGTCGCCGCAGCAGCCCGGCGCCGTCGCCGATCGGAATCGGCTGGTGGATTTGCGGCAGCCGGTCGCAGGCGAGCACGGCCGGCGGCAATTGCGACGGTGCCTGGGCGAGCAGCATCGCGAGCCGGTATTGTGCGATCTTGCGGCGCGCGGTGTAGCGCGGAATGTCGGCCGTCAGAGTCTCGACCTGAGTCTGGCCGCTCGTGACCGCGGTCTGGTTTCCGCGTCCCGCGTCGCGCAGACGGCGCGACACGTCCACGCGCTCCTTCTGTAGCGCGAGCGATTGCTGCGCGATGCGCAGCTCCTCGGCCGCCGAGCATTGTTCGACGTACGAGCGCACCACGTCCGCGACGACAGTGATGCGCGCGAGGTCGCCCGCGGCTTCCACGGCCTCGGTATCCGCCGCCGCCGCTTCGACGCCGCGGCGCAGCTTGCCGAACAGGTCGATTTCGTACGAGACGTTGATGCCCATGTCACCCAGGTTGGCGACCGGCAGTTTCTCGAAGAGCAGGTATTGCTCGGCCGATTCCTGCGCGCGCTGGATCGCCACCGACGCGTTCCCCGAAAAACCGCCCTGCGCTTGCGCTATGCCCAGCGCCTCGCGCGAGCGCGCGAGATTCGCGGTCGCGACGCGCAGGTCGGTATTCGATTTCAACGCCTGGTCGACCAGACCGTTCAGCACCGGATCGTCGTACAGCTTCCACCAGACGGTCGGCAGATTGAGGGTTGACGTCAGCTTGGGATCGGCGCCCTCGATCGCTCCGTTCGCGAGCGGGGCATTGACGAGCGCCTGTTTCGGCAGCGTGTAGTTCGGCCCGACGTTGATGCAGCCGTTCAGCGCGACGGTGAGCGGCAACAACGGCAGCAGTGGCAGCAGCGGCAGCAGCGGCAAGCGCGGCGCCAGCGAGGACAAGGTACGCACGAACTTCATTGCGACGCGCCCGACGGTGCGGTGGCCGACCCGGCCGCCTCGGACGCCACCGACGAACCCGGCGCCGCCGGCGCAGCCGAAGCGGCGACTGTGCCAGATGCGCTACCCGTGCCCGACACGGCTCGTCTCCTGAGCGGCGACAGGTCACGCACCGACACCGTAGCGGTACGCCCCGCGATCAGGCGGAAATCGGCGGGCACTTCATCGAGCGCGACCCGCACCGGAATGCGCTGCGCGAGCCGCACCCAGCTGAACGCCGGGTTCACGTTCGGCAGCAGATTGGCGCTTTGCGTGCGGTCGCGGTCTTCGATACCGGCGACGATGCTCTGCACGTGCCCGCGCAGCGGCTTCGGCTCGCCCATCACGATGATGTCGACCGGCTGGCCGATGTCGATGCCGCGCAGCTTGGTTTCCTCGAAGTAGCCGTCGACGCGAAACGAATGCATGTCGACCAGCGCGACCACCGCGCGGCCGGCCGCGACGAATTCGCCGGCGCGCGGCGCGCGGTCGTTCAGATAGCCGTCTACCGGGCTTTTGATCGTCGAGCGCTCGAGGTTCAGCTTCGCGGTGTCGATCGCGACGTTCGCGTCGGCGAGCGCGGCTTCGCCCGCGTCGACGCGCGAGCGGCTTTCTTCGAGTACTTCGGCGGCGACGAGGTTGCCGAGCTGACGATTGCGCGCGTATTCGCGGTGGGCCTGATCGAGCGTCGCGCGGCGCTGCTGCGCCGTTGCCTCGGCCTGTCGCAATGCGAGCGTGTAGCGCGCCTGATCGATCCTGAACAGCACCTGGCCCTGCTTGACCTGCTGGTTGTCCATGACCTCGACCGACGAAATCAGTCCCGACACGTCGGGCGCGACCTGGATCACGTCGGCGCGTACGCGCCCGTCGCGGGTCCACGGCGCGAACAGGTAGTAGTCGACGAGTTTCCACAGCACCAATGCTGCGACCACTACGACGATCAGGGTCAGCAGGATCTGACCGACGGAGAACCAGGTTTTTTTCACGTTATTAGTCTGTGCGAAACGACGACGACAAGGCCCAGCACCAGCACATAGACGCCGAGATCGAAGATGGAGCGATGCCAGACGAAGCGGTAAAAGCCGGTGTAATCGAGCGCGGTGCGAATGCCGAGGTTGATCAGATACGCGATCAACATCAGCACCAGCACGGCCGGTACGAACACGCCGAAGATATCGATTTCACCGATCATCGCGGGAACTGGGAAAAGGGGGGGCGGGGTGGGCAAGCGCGCGCAAGCAGGGGCGCAAGAATGGGTGCGTCACGCGGCGGCCTCCGGTTCGGACGGCGTTGGTTTCGTGAGGGTCGCCGGAAACAGCGAAAGACGCAAGCCGACCAGCGCGTGCAGCGCATCGCGCAACTGACGCGCCGAGGTCTTCGAGGTCTCGGTCGGCGCCGCGGCGTTGGCGAGCCCCTGTGCGGTGACGCGCGCGACGGCCACGTCGATCAACGACATCAGGCTGTCCGGCACCGGCTCGCGGTGGCGTCGATCGATGCAGCTCTCGTAGTATGTACGCACTCCATCGAGAACATGGTCGATCGCGCCGGCCGCTTCGCCGCCGAGCTTGCGTGTGAGGCGGCGCAGGTCCAGCGCGTTGAACCCGATGCGCAGATCGCGGAAGCTCTCGATCGACGGATGGCGTTGGTCGTCGGTGGCCGCGAGGCGCGGGATCAATTGCATCAGCCGGTCGAGCATGCGCGCGGCGAGATTGCGCGGATCTTCGATCGGCCGCGTCGACGCGGTCAGCGCGACGTCGGCCCAGCTCGAGCGCAACAGGCGCGCCGCGGCCAGCTCGGCGCCGAAAGGGCGCGTTACGCGGGTCCACAGGTATGCATAGAGCAGGCCGGAGAGGCCCGCGAGGTTGGCGTTCAGGAACGTCAGGAAGTTCGCGTCGTACGCGTCCTGAATGCTGATGAAGGTGGCCGTGTTCACCGCGACCAGCACCGTCACCATGTTGAACTGCGGGCGCGGAATCAGCGTGCCGACCAGAATGAACGGCGCGGCGAACAGGATTACCAGCATCGGGAAGTCGTGCACCTGCGGCAGCACGACGAACAGATAGAGGCCCGCGGCCACCACGGCGACGCCAGTCGCGAGGAAGAAGCGGAACACGAACGGCGCGGGCTCGTCGAGCGCTGCGAAGAAGCAGCAGGCGACCGCCGCGAGCGTGACCGCGCTCGCACCGTCGTTCCAGCCCGAGCCGATCCACAGCGCGCACGCGAGCACCACAGCCGCGGCCGCCGACACGGTCGCGAACAGCATCATGCCGCGATCGTAGAAGCGCTCGGTGCCGCCGAGCCGCCAGTGACGGAAATGCGGCCGCCACGAACCTTCCTCGCGCGTGATGATGATGCGCAGCGAGCGGCAGTCTTGCCACACGTCGATCACTTGCGCGAGGCGCCACAGTGCATTCGACAGCAGCGCGCCGTCCCAATGCGCGAGCGCGGCGGCGGGCGGGTGCATCGCGGCGACGCGCGCGCGCAGCGCGTTGGCGGTCTCGTCCGCGTGATAGCCCTCGCTCGGCGCGGGCAGCGGTTGATTGAACCACTTGATGACGTCGTCGATCAGCGTCTGAAGTCCTTCGGGCCAGTGTTGCGGGCCGTTGTTGTAGAGCGCGAGCAGCGGATCGGCGAGCGACGACATGATCGGCAGCAGCAGTTGCATGCGGCCACGTAGTTCATGGGCGCGCGCGAGGACGTCGGGCCGCGTGTGATCGTAGGCGAGCTGGCTCAGCAGCAGTTCGAGACCGTTGATCGTGCTCGCGAGTCGTTGCCGGGCACCGGAAATCGCCGAGCTTGCGATGCGGCCCGACAGCGTTTCGGTCGCGTAGAACGCGGCGTCGCGAAACCATGCGTCGGTGCGCTCGATGATCGTCGGCGCGAGCCGGCTCGGAAACACCGCGCTGCCGACGATGCTCGCGCAGACGATGCCGAGAATGATCTCTTCGGTCCGGCTCACGGCGAGATCGAAGACGCCGGTCGGATTCGTCACCGACGGCAGCGCGATGATCGGCATCGTATAGGCGGCCAGCATGAACACGTAGCTGCGCGCGGTGCGGTCCGACACCGCGAGGTAGAGCATCGTGCCGGTCCACGTCGCGACGATCACGCTGAACAGGTATGGCGATTCGACGAACGGCGGCACCAGCAGCACCGCGCCCGACGCGCCGAGCGCAGTGCCCAGCGCACGATAGATCGCCTTCGAGCGGGTCGCGCCGACGAACGGGTTCGACACGATGTAGACGGTCGCCATCGCCCAGTACGGCCGCGGCAGTTCGAACGCGAGGCCGATGTAAAGCGCGAGCATGGCCGCGGCGAATGTTTTGATGGAAAACAGCCAGTCGCGGAGAGTGGGATAGACCATAAACCGTTACTCGGAATCGGCGTTGTGCGGCGCGGTGGCTCGTGCGCCGCGCTTGGTGGACTTGCGCGCCTTGGCGGTGCCGCGTGATTTGCCGGCCGTTTTGGCAGCGCTTTTGCCGCTCGTCGGTTTGACCTTGCTGGCAAGCACCTCGCTTTTGGCGGGCTCGCGCTTCGCCGACGAGGTGTGCTTCGTCGCCTCGTGCCTGACCGATTCCGGGCGCACCGGCTGCGCGCGTTCGTGACGCGTGTCGCGCTCGACGCTTCCCGGTTCGGCGCGTCCGGCGGCATCGGTCGTGAATGCGTCGAGCACGCGCAGGGCGGCTTCGAGATCGTCGCGCGATACGCCCTTGAGCGCCTGCGCGCGCAACGTGACCAGCTCCTCTTCCATCTTCGCGGTGACGGCGCGACCTTCGTCGGTCAGCACGACGGTCTTCGCGCGGCGGTCTTCGGGATCTTCGTCGCGGCGCATCAGGCCGGCCGCGCACAACTGGTCGAGCAGCCGCACGAGGGACGGCCCCTCGATGCCGATGTGATCGGCGAGCGTGACCTGACGCACCGCCGAGCCGAGCCGGCTCGCGGTCAGAAGCGGCGTCGCGCACGCTTCGGATACGTTGAAGGCCGCGAGCACACCATGACTCGTGCGCCGCCACTTTCTGGCGGCGACGACCAGCGTGCTGCTGACGGTGCGGCGCAGGGCATCGAGATTCGACATGGCCGGTATTGTATTTCCAAAATATTCGTTAGCAAACTATTGAATTGAAAATCGTGGCCGAACCGGAGGAATCTGCGGCGCGAATGCGACAGCGGCATTAAATCGGTGGCCAGGAGGTGGGCTTACAGAATTGTTGGGTGTGCGGTGCGCCGCGATTTAATCGGCATCTCGATGCAAGTGGTCTACTTGATTTACTTGAGCTTGATTCAGGCGACCAGCCCGATCCGTATCGTGCGCGCCAGCTCGTCGAGCTGAAACGGCTTGCGCAGGATCGTGCAATGCTTGACCGCGAGATCGGCAATGTCGACGTCCGCATAACCGGTCGCCAGGACCACCGGTAGATCGGCACGAAGCTTGCGCGCCGCGGCGATCACGTCGATGCCGTTCATGCCCGGCATCGCGAAGTCGACCATCAGCAGATCGGGACGATCGTCGACGAGGCGGTCAAGGCCAGCCTGGCCGTCGGCGGCCTCGGTCACCGTATAGCCGAGCATGCGCAACGATTCAACGAGCATCGCGCGCACCTCGCTGTCGTCCTCGACCACCGTACACCTGGCTCAGGCCTAGCCCCGTGCCCTTGCCGATCGGCTTGGTCGTGAAGAACGGATCGAATACGCGCGACACGACGTCGGGCGGAATGCCCTCACCCGTGTCGGCGACTTCGATCACAACGTAGCGACCGTGCTTCAGTGTCTGGTCGGGGGCATCGCGCGCGGTCACGCGAATGTCGAGGCGGCCGCCGCCTGGCATCGCGTCGCGCGCGTTGATCGCGAGATTGAGCACCGCGAGCTCGAGCTGATTTGCGTCGGCCTGGGTCCACATTTCGGTGCGCTCGAAGGCGTTGTCATAGCGGATGCGCGAGCCGAGCGATACCGCGATGATGTCGCGCATGCCCTGCAGCAGTGCGACCGCGTCGATCGCTTTCAGATTCGGATTGCTGTTGCGCGGGAAAGTCAGCAACTGGCCAGTCAGTTTCGCTCCGCGCTCGGTCGCGCCCTTGACGGTGGCCGCCATGCCGCGCAGGCGTTCGTCGCCGCTCACGCGTGCGATCAGTTCCGCGTTGACCATGATCACGTTGAGCAGATTGTTGAAGTCGTGCGCTATGCCGCCGGTCAGCTGACCGAGCGCCTCCATCTTCTGCGATTGCACGAGCACGGCCTGAACCTTCGCGCGTTCGTGGATCTCGGCCGTCAGCCGGTCGTTGGCTGACGCAGGTTCGTGCGTGCGCGCGGCGATGCGGCTTTCCAGCGAATCGTTCAGCTGCTCCAGTGGGTCCTGTGCCTCGATGCGCTCGGCAAGCAGCCTTCGCGATTCATACTGCCGTCCACGGGCCGCAACGACGACGCGACCGCGCGCCGCAACGTTTCCGAATTGAGCGGACGTTCGAGCACCACTACGTTGCCGAGCCGTTCGAGCACTTCGAGCCCGCGCGCGGATCGATGGCCGATGCTGCCGGCGGCGAGCAGGATGCACGGGAAGTCGGACCATGCGGGCTGCCGTTCGAGCCACGCATAGAGGCTCGAGCCGTGGCCGTTCGCGAGCGCTTCCTCGGTGAGCAGCGCAGTGCCCGCGCCGACGTCGAGCTCGGTGGTGAGCGCGTCGGCGTCGTCGCAGGTCACGCAGGCGCGTGCGTCGTTGTGCAGCACGGCGGTGATCACTTCGGCGTCGCGGCCGAACGGTGCGAGGATGAGGACACGCTGCTCCATCGCTCACTGTCTTGACGTATCGATCAGATGGTTCGTCGCGCCGAGCATCGCGGTGCTGCCGCGATACGAGGGCAGGCCCGACAGCACGCCCTCGAAGTCGCGCAGCGCTTCGCCGACCTCGACGCCTTCGGTGCCGAGGCGGAACTGGCGGATCGTGCGTTCGTGATGGTTCGCGCGGCTCTTGACGGCGGTTATTGCCGTCAGCACTTCGCCGTGGTGCTCGAAGTAGCGGAACAGCACGACCGCGTCGCTCAGATAACTGACGTCGACCTCGGTCTGCACTTCGCCGATGATGCCGTGCTGCCCGAGCACGAGCATCGTGATCACGCCCTGCTGATTCAGATAGCCGAGCAACTCGTGCATGTGCAGAAGCAGGTAGCGCTCGCCGGGCATCGCCTGCAGATAGGCGTTGAGGCTATCGACTGCGACATGGCGCACGTGCTCGGCTTCGACCGCGTTGCGCACGTCGCTCGACAGCTCTCCCGGCGAGATTTCCGCCGCATTGATCTGACGCAGCGTCAGCAGACCGCTGTCTACGTGCGGCGCGAGATCCATGCCGAGCGTCGCGCAGCGCTTGACCAGCGTGCTGAGCGTTTCGTCGAACACGTAGTACGCGCAACGCTCGCCGCGTTCGAGAGCGGCAAGCAGGCACGACACGACGGTGGTGGTTTTGCCGACCCCCGACGGGCCGATGATCAGCGAATTGGTGCCGGGGACGAGGCCACCGCCAAGCAGCGCATCGAGGCCGGGTGTGCCGGTGCTCAGCGGGCTCGTGCCGAATTCGCTGTGATGCTCGGCGGCGACCAGGCGCGGATAGACGCGCAGACCACCGGTGTTCAGCGTGAAGTCGTGATAGCCCTCGCGGAACTTGATGCCGCGCATCTTCGCGACGCGTAGACGGCGGCGGTTGCCGCCGTAATCGTGGGCAATGTTGTCGAGGCTGATCACGCCGTGCACGATGCTGTGAAGCTGAATGCCGGAGGCGCTGGCCGACGTGTCGTCGAGCAGCAGAACCGTGCATTCGCGCGTCGAGAAATGGTGCTTGAGCGCGAGAATCTGCCGACGGTAGCGCAATGGGTTCTCCGCCAGCAGACGCAGTTCGGACAGGCTGTCCAGGACGACGCGCGCCGGCTTCAATTCGTCGACGTGCTCGATCACGTTGCGCACGCTTTCGCCGAGTTCGACTTCGGCCGGGTGCAGCACGGTCTGTTCGTATTGCGGTTCGAGCCCTTCTTCGGGCAGTTGCTCCAGTATCGTGAAACGGCTCAGATCCCAGCCGTGGCTCGCGCCGATCGCGAGCAGTTCAGCACGGGTTTCGGACAGCGTGATGTAAAGGCCGGTCTGCCCTTCGCGGAGGCCCTTGAGTAAGAATTGCAACGCCAAGGTGGTCTTACCCGTGCCTGGCGCGCCCTCCACGAGGTACATGCGGTTCGGCGTAAGACCACCGCCGAGGATGTCGTCGATGCCTTCGATACCCGACGATATGCGGGCGGAGGCAGGGGCGGCGGTAGTGGTCGACATGATGGTTGAAATGACGTCGGCAGTGGCTTTTGATCGGGAGGGGCGCGCTGTCGCGGCCGGTATGGCGCGACGCAATTTATGTGCCGCCCATTGCCTGCGTGCTCGGGCCACGCGCGCATGGGCATGAAGCGTGCTGTGAGAGGTGGCTCGCTGCGAGCTTTTTTCAGCAGCACTTTGTGGAAGTTTCACGCACACCATGAAAACCTATCGACTTTCTGCTATCGCGCTTACCGCGGCATCGCTCGTTGCGCTGCTGCCGGTCGGCGCATCCGCCGACGATAGCCCCAGACCTTGCGGTGCGCTCAAACGGATCGTGGCCGCGGCGCCGGACGGCTTCGCCTCGTTGACACCCGACGACGGCAAAGGCGTTGCGCAACCTTATGGCGATGACGCGCAATGTTCGGCCGCGCATCGAAGTTTCCAGTGCACGTGGACGCCGCATCAGGCGGCGGGCTCGAACGCGGATGCATTGGAAGCGGCCGCGGCCGACGTCGCGTCGTGCCTGCCCGATGCAACGCACGATCAGAATTCGCCGGGACGTCAGCACTTTTATCTCGGCGCGAAGGGTCGACGCACCGAAATCACGCTGACGCCCGAGGGGTCCAACCGGTTGCGGCTCGTGGTGTCGGGCAGGTAAGCGGGGGTGCCGTTCAGGCGGTGGCGGCCGGCCACCACGACCAGCCGCGTCGCGAGTGGCGTAATTCGACGACCGACAGCGGCGCGATCTCGATGCGACAGAACACGGTTGGCGATGCGCCGAGGGCGTGCACGATTGCCGCTCGCAGCAGAGTCGCGTGGGTGACTGCGACGATGGTTCGACCTTGCGCAGAGGCAGCGAAGCTTGCTTCGTTGACGGCATTGCATGAACGCACGTCTGCCTGTTGCGCGTCGAGCCACTCTCCAACCCGCCGCACGAGTTGACCGAACGATTCGCCGCCGGGCGGCGCGGCGTCGGGCTCGCGTGTCCAGGCGGCGAGTTCGCGGGGCGTTTCGTCGGCAATGTCCACGAGGCGCTGGCCGCGCCATTTGCCATAGTCGATATCCGCCAATGCGTCGGCAGGCGTGGCGCTCAGACCGAGCGCAGCGGCCGTTTCGCGCGCGCTGGCGGCGGGGCTGGTGAACACGGCGGCGTCGGCGGGAAGCGCGAGACGCGCGCGCGCCGCCTCGGCTTCGGCGCGACCGCGCGCGTCGAGCGAATCGTCGGCAGGGAAGCGGCCCGCGCGCTGCGCGGCCGTTGCCGCGTGGCTCACCAGTAATAGTCGCGTATCCATTCTTTGCGTTGGCGCTCCATTCGAACTTGCCTGCGTGGTTTCATCGGCTCGCGGCGCGCGTTGCGAGGTAGCCCTCGCAGTCACGGAAGCTGCAGTTTAGCGCGTAGAATAGTGGCGCTGCGAAGCACGGAAGCCGGTGAGAGCCCGGCGCGGTCGCGCCACTGTAATCGGCATTGCAATCCACAAGAGCCGAAAGCCAGACCTGAGCTTCGCACCATTCCTCTGCAATCGACTTTCGGGGCGCGTCACCCCAGGAGATGTCCATCATGACCGAAGCTGTTTTCGATCGCGCCGCGCAACCGGCGGCCCAGCCCACTCCCATTCCTTTGCGCGAACTGCTGCCGTGGATCGTGTTCGGCGGCTTGCTGCTGTTGCTCGCGCTTTACTTCGTTGGTGCGGAACAGGGCGCGACGTCGCTCGTGCCCGGCATGTACGTGCATGAGTTCGTGCACGACGGCCGCCATCTGCTCGGCTTTCCCTGCCACTAACGGAGTTCGACATGGTAGGTAAATTGTTGGTGCGCGGGATGCTCGCGGGCATCGTCGCGGGTTTGCTCACGTTCGCGTTCGCGCGAATCGTCGGCGAACCACAGGTCGATCAGGCCATTTCATTCGAAGAAAAAGCGGCCGCCGCGCGCGGCGAGGCGCCCGAGCCCGAAATCGTGAGCCGTCAGACGCAGGCTGGCCTCGGCCTGCTGACTGGCGTGGTCACGTATGGCGCGGCATTTGGCGGCCTGTTCTCGTTGGTGTTTGCCTATGCGTATGGACGCGCGGGTACGTTGAGCGTGCGCGCGCTGTCCGCGTGGCTCGCGCTTGGCGCGTTCATCACGCTCGTGATCGTGCCGAATATCAAGTATCCGGCCAATCCGCCGTCGGTCGGTGATCCGGAGACGATCGGCACGCGCACGGGCCTGTTCTTTCTGACGATCGCGATTTCGCTCGCGACGATGGTGTTTTCGCTGAAGGTGCGGCGTCGCGCGGCGGCGAAGCTGGGTGCGTGGAACGGTTCGATCGTCGCAGGGCTCTTGTTCGTCGTGATCATCGCGGCCGTGCAACTGTCGATGCCGCTCATCAATGAAGTGCCGGCTGCGTTCCCGGCTGTGCTGCTGTGGAAGTTCCGCGTCGCGGCGATCGGCATGCAGGTGGTCATGTGGACGACGATCGGGCTGCTGTTCGGCGCGATGGTCGAGCGCAGCGCTTTTATGCGTACGAATGCGCGGGTGACGATGAAGTCCGCCTGATTGTGACGGTGACACGCGGCCGCGCAAGCGGCCATTCTTGCGCGCAACGCGCGGGAATGGTTTTGGATCAAGTACTTGGCGCGGTTGGGGAGCGGTTATCCACAGCCTTGCGAACATTTTCTGTGGAAAAGCTGCTTAACGGCTTTTCGCAACTCCACTCATCTCTCCCTTTCGCAGCGGGCGCTCCGGAGAATTCAATTGGAAGCCTAACTAATTCAGGTTGCACGCGGCGCTGCTCAATTTTTAAGCTCTTCAACTTTGCAAAATAAATTGTGAGAAGGGTATTGACGCGTTGTCGAGCGCTCTCCATAATTCCGTTTCTCTGCTGCAGACGCAGCGACGCAAACGAAGCAGTGCCGGGCAGGAGTGGTTCAGGCGCGGCGGGTTTGGCGGACCGATCTTTAAAAACTAACAGCCGATAAGTGTGGGCGCTTGATGCGGAATGCGGCGGCGGATTCTCCGGAGTCTGCTGCCAGGCAGAAGTATCAGCAGCCTCACACAGTATTAGAGGAAGGTTTGTCTGTCGGAAGACGGACTGATCATCGTCAGTACGTTGAGTGAGCGACCGGGTTCGAGAGAGCCCGAAAACAGTAACAGGTTTGAACTGAAGAGTTTGATCCTGGCTCAGATTGAACGCTGGCGGCATGCCTTACACATGCAAGTCGAACGGCAGCACGGACTCCGGTCTGGTGGCGAGTGGCGAACGGGTGAGTAATACATCGGAACGTGTCCTGGAGTGGGGGATAGCCCGGCGAAAGCCGGATTAATACCGCATACGCTCGGGAGAGGAAAGCGGGGGATCTTTCGGGACCTCGCGCTCAAGGGGCGGCCGATGGCAGATTAGGTAGTTGGTGGGGTAAAGGCCTACCAAGCCGACGATCTGTAGCTGGTCTGAGAGGACGACCAGCCACACTGGGACTGAGACACGGCCCAGACTCCTACGGGAGGCAGCAGTGGGGAATTTTGGACAATGGGCGCAAGCCTGATCCAGCAATGCCGCGTGTGTGAAGAAGGCCTTCGGGTTGTAAAGCACTTTTGTCCGGAAAGAAAACCTCGTGGCTAATATCCGTGAGGGATGACGGTACCGGAAGAATAAGCACCGGCTAACTACGTGCCAGCAGCCGCGGTAATACGTAGGGTGCGAGCGTTAATCGGAATTACTGGGCGTAAAGCGTGCGCAGGCGGTGCTGTAAGACCGATGTGAAATCCCCGGGCTTAACCTGGGAACTGCATTGGTGACTGCAGCGCTGGAGTATGGCAGAGGGGGGTGGAATTCCACGTGTAGCAGTGAAATGCGTAGAGATGTGGAGGAACACCGATGGCGAAGGCAGCCCCCTGGGCCAATACTGACGCTCATGCACGAAAGCGTGGGGAGCAAACAGGATTAGATACCCTGGTAGTCCACGCCCTAAACGATGTCAACTGGTTGTCGGGCCTTCATTGGCTTGGTAACGTAGCTAACGCGTGAAGTTGACCGCCTGGGGAGTACGGTCGCAAGATTAAAACTCAAAGGAATTGACGGGGACCCGCACAAGCGGTGGATGATGTGGATTAATTCGATGCAACGCGAAAAACCTTACCTACCCTTGACATGTATGGAATCCTGCCGAGAGGCGGGAGTGCCCGAAAGGGAGCCATAACACAGGTGCTGCATGGCTGTCGTCAGCTCGTGTCGTGAGATGTTGGGTTAAGTCCCGCAACGAGCGCAACCCTTGTCCCTAGTTGCTACGCAAGAGCACTCCAGGGAGACTGCCGGTGACAAACCGGAGGAAGGTGGGGATGACGTCAAGTCCTCATGGCCCTTATGGGTAGGGCTTCACACGTCATACAATGGTCGGAACAGAGGGTTGCCAAGCCGCGAGGTGGAGCCAATCCCAGAAAACCGATCGTAGTCCGGATCGCACTCTGCAACTCGGGTGCGTGAAGCTGGAATCGCTAGTAATCGCGGATCAGCATGCCGCGGTGAATACGTTCCCGGGTCTTGTACACACCGCCCGTCACACCATGGGAGTGGGTTTTACCAGAAGTGGCTAGTCTAACCGCAAGGAGGACGGTCACCACGGTAGGATTCATGACTGGGGTGAAGTCGTAACAAGGTAGCCGTATCGGAAGGTGCGGCTGGATCACCTCCTTTCCAGAGCTATGCATTCATTGCACTCAAGTGCTCACGCTTATCGGCTGTGGTTAATGGCAGCAACGCAGACAGACAGCAGGGGTCTGTAGCTCAGCCGGTTAGAGCACCGTCTTGATAAGGCGGGGGTCGATGGTTCGAATCCATCCAGACCCACCAGTGTCGTGTCGGGTGAGCTGAAGGGCTGGGGCCGCTGGAATGGCTGTGGGACTGGGGGATTAGCTCAGCTGGGAGAGCACCTGCTTTGCAAGCAGGGGGTCGTCGGTTCGATCCCGTCATCCTCCACCAATCCTCAATGCGCAGTGTTCTGCCTGCAGGCAGAGCGTTGCGCATTGGCGATTGAGCCAGTCAGGGCGGTATGAGGCAGAGGCTTCATACCGGCTGTCGTTCTTTAACAATCAGGAAGAAGTAGTAAAGAGATTCACGAAAGCATGCCTGGAGATGGGTGTGTGAGTAGGTGAATCAGGGTTGTGATTGTATCGATGTATTTTAAAGGTGATCGAGAGATCGCTTTGGAATACGGCGCAACACGAATACTCAACCTGTAGCGAGTGCGTCTGTCCCCTCCGGGGATGGGACCCACGTAAGCGCTAAAGCGCTCACGTGGGTCGACCCAGAGACACACCCGTTATAGGGTCAAGCGAACAAGTGCATGTGGTGGATGCCTTGGCGATCACAGGCGATGAAGGACGCGGTAGCCTGCGAAAAGCTCCGGGGAGCTGGCAAACGAGCATTGATCCGGAGATGTCCGAATGGGGAAACCCACTCCTAATGGAGTATCCGCAGCTGAATCCATAGGCTGCGTGAGGCGAACGCGGTGAACTGAAACATCTAAGTAACCGCAGGAAAAGAAATCAACCGAGATTCCCAGAGTAGTGGCGAGCGAAATGGGATCAGCCGGTACACGTTATCTGTATTGTTAGTCGAACGCTCTGGAAAGTGCGGCCATAGCAGGTGATAGCCCTGTAGACGAAAACAGCATGGAAGAACTGGGTGTACGAGAAGTAGGGCGGGACACGTGAAATCCTGTCTGAAGATGGGGGGACCATCCTCCAAGGCTAAATACTCGTGATCGACCGATAGTGAACCAGTACCGTGAGGGAAAGGCGAAAAGAACCCCGGGAGGGGAGTGAAACAGATCCTGAAACCGCATGCATACAAACAGTCGGAGCCTCTGCGAAGGGGTGACGGCGTACCTTTTGTATAATGGGTCAGCGACTTACATTCAGTGGCGAGCTTAACCGATTAGGGCAGGCGTAGCGAAAGCGAGTCCGAACAGGGCGTCCAGTCGCTGGGTGTAGACCCGAAACCAGGTGATCTATCCATGGCCAGGTTGAAGGCACGGTAACACGTGCTGGAGGACCGAACCCACTAACGTTGAAAAGTTAGGGGATGAGCTGTGGATAGGGGTGAAAGGCTAAACAAACCTGGAAATAGCTGGTTCTCTCCGAAAACTATTTAGGTAGTGCCTCGTGTATCACCTTCGGGGGTAGAGCACTGTCATGGTTGTGGGGTCCATTGCGGATTACTACGCCATAGCAAACTCCGAATACCGAAGAGTGCAATCACGGGAGACAGACATCGGGTGCTAACGTCCGGTGTCAAGAGGGAAACAAACCCAGACCGCCAGCTAAGGTCCCCAAATATGGCTAAGTGGGAAACGAAGTGGGAAGGCTAAAACAGTCAGGAGGTTGGCTTAGAAGCAGCCATCCTTTAAAGAAAGCGTAATAGCTCACTGATCGAGTCGTCCTGCGCGGAAGATGTAACGGGGCTAAGCCATATACCGAAGCTGCGGATGCACAGTAATGTGCATGGTAGGAGAGCGTTCCGTAAGCCTGCGAAGGTGCACTGGAAAGTGTGCTGGAGGTATCGGAAGTGCGAATGCTGACATGAGTAGCGATAAAGGGGGTGAAAGGCCCCCTCGCCGTAAGCCCAAGGTTTCCTACGCAACGTTCATCGGCGTAGGGTGAGTCGGCCCCTAAGGCGAGGCAGAAATGCGTAGCTGATGGGAAGCAGATTAATATTTCTGCACCATTGTGAAATGCGATGGGGGGACGGATCGCGGAAGGTTGTCCGGGTGTTGGAAGTCCCGGTCCTTGCATTGGAGAAGGCGCTTTGGCAAATCCGGGCGCGTAATTCAAGGGTGCGAGGCGAGCCACTTCGGTGGCGAAGCAACTGGAAGGGGTTCCAGGAAAAGCCTCTAAGCTTCAGTTTCACAGTGACCGTACCGCAAACCGACACAGGTGGGCGAGATGAGTATTCTAAGGCGCTTGAGAGAACTCGGGAGAAGGAACTCGGCAAATTGGTACCGTAACTTCGGGATAAGGTACGCCCTGGTAGCCTGACTGGCCTGCGCCAGAAGGGTGAAGGGGTTGCAATAAACTGGTGGCTGCGACTGTTTAATAAAAACACAGCACTCTGCAAACACGAAAGTGGACGTATAGGGTGTGACGCCTGCCCGGTGCCGGAAGATTAAATGATGGGGTGCAAGCTCCTGATTGAAGTCCCGGTAAACGGCGGCCGTAACTATAACGGTCCTAAGGTAGCGAAATTCCTTGTCGGGTAAGTTCCGACCTGCACGAATGGCGTAACGATGGCCACACTGTCTCCTCCCGAGACTCAGCGAAGTTGAAGTGTTTGTGATGATGCAATCTCCCCGCGGCTAGACGGAAAGACCCCATGAACCTTTACTGTAGCTTTGCATTGGACTTTGAACCGGTCTGTGTAGGATAGGTGGGAGGCTATGAAGCGTGGACGCCAGTCTGCGTGGAGCCGTCCTTGAAATACCACCCTGATCTGTTTGAGGTTCTAACCTTGGCCCGTGATCCGGGTCGGGGACCGTGCATGGTAGGCAGTTTGACTGGGGCGGTCTCCTCCCAAAGTGTAACGGAGGAGTACGAAGGTACGCTAGGTACGGTCGGAAATCGTGCTGATAGTGCAATGGCATAAGCGTGCTTGACTGTGAGACTGACAAGTCGAACAGGTGCGAAAGCAGGTCATAGTGATCCGGTGGTTCTGTATGGAAGGGCCATCGCTCAACGGATAAAAGGTACTCTGGGGATAACAGGCTGATACCGCCCAAGAGTTCATATCGACGGCGGTGTTTGGCACCTCGATGTCGGCTCATCTCATCCTGGGGCTGTAGCCGGTCCCAAGGGTATGGCTGTTCGCCATTTAAAGAGGTACGTGAGCTGGGTTTAAAACGTCGTGAGACAGTTTGGTCCCTATCTGCCGTGGGCGCTGGATATTTGAAGGGGGCTGCTCCTAGTACGAGAGGACCGGAGTGGACGAACCTCTGGTGTACCGGTTGTCACGCCAGTGGCATCGCCGGGTAGCTATGTTCGGAAGAGATAACCGCTGAAAGCATCTAAGCGGGAAACTCGCCTTAAGATGAGATATCCCCGGGGCTTCGAGCCCCTTGAAGGGTCGTTCAAGACCAGGACGTTGATAGGTCAGGTGTGCACGTACAGTAATGTACTGAGCTAACTGATACTAATTGCCCGTAAGGCTTGATCCTATAACAGGTGTGTCTCGACCCGCGTTAGTGCTTCAGCACTTGCGCGGGTCCGATCCCCGAAGGGGATTGGTGTGAACTCCCGCGGGAGCTAACAGAAACGCACGGTTGGGATTCAGTGTTGTGCCAGAAACAACACAACCCCCACACGAATCCTTTACGCTTCTTCCCGATTGGCTGTGGCGCAACCGGTTGACTCCAACCCCTGCGACGCAGCAACCCGTCATGCCTGATGACCATAGCGAGTCGGTCCCACCCCTTCCCATCCCGAACAGGACCGTGAAACGACTCCACGCCGATGATAGTGCGGATTGCCCGTGTGAAAGTAGGTAATCGTCAGGCTCCCCCCCAGGTCAGAAACCCCACCCGCCGCGGTGGGGTTTTTGCGTTTACGCGGCCGACTTCGGCAGAGATGACGTTTCGGAGACAATCGAGCTGCCACAATTCGACAATACGACGCCGGAAAGTGCGTGCGTCAACTCTCTTTCAATTGTTCGCGCTATGCTCATGTATTCCTTTCGGAAGCGCTGGCATCGAACGACCAATGAAATCAGATCTGGCAATGCAAACCTACGGCGCGGATTCGTCGGGTATGGTCTGCGGTTTCCGGTTTTCGCCGACGCTCGCCGGACGGCCGATCGACGCGGACGAAGTCATCGACTGGTTCCGCGAGCGCGAGGACGATTCCGGCACAAGCGCAATGGACGCTGGCGAGTTTCTATGGCTTCACTTCAATCTCGCGCATAGCGCGAGCGAGCGCTGGATGCGGTCACAACTCGATCTGCCCGAAACTTTTTTCGACGCCTTGCGCGAAGGCTCGCATTCGACGCGGATCGAGCATGCGGACGGCGCACTGCGCGCGGTCGTCAACGACGTCATGTTCAACCTCGAATTCATCCCGTCAGAAATCGCGACGCTGTGGATCTACGCACATAAGCGGCTCATCGTGACGGCGCGGCTGAAGCCGCTACGCTCGGTCGACCGTTTGCGCGCGTCGGTGCGCGAAGGTGAAATATTCAGGTCGCCGGCCGAGCTGCTAGTTCATCTGATGCGCGACCAGGCCGACCTGCTCGTGCAGATCGTCCGCCGAACCAGTGCGGACGTCGATCGAATCGAGGATCGTTTTCTGTCGCAACGGCCAACGCAAAACCGCCTGGACCTCGGCGCGATGCGTCGCACGCTGACACGCCTGCAACGCATGCTGGCACCCGAACCGGGCGCGATTTTCCGCTTGCTGGCGAGGCCGCCTCGCTGGCTTCATGCGGAAGACGTGCAAGATCTGCGTGAATCGACGGAGGAGTTCTCGGTCGTGCTTTCGGACGTAGCGGGATTGATCGAGCGGGTCAGATTGCTGCAGGAAGAAATCATCTCGCGCCTCGAAGAGCAGAACAACCGGACGCTATTTACGCTGACGCTCGTCACGGTGCTGGCGATGCCGATCAATATCGTCGCCGGTTTCTTCGGCATGAACGTCGGTGGCATTCCGCTCGCCGAGAACAAGCATGGCTTCTGGCTGATGGTGGTGCTGGTCGCCGGCTTTACCGGGCTGACAGGCTGGTGGGCGTTTCGCCGCAGAAGGGAGCGCTAGAAGGCGCGGCAGACCTGGTCCGCTTTTTACGAGGCCAAACCCGCCGGCGTGATCGAAGCCCGAACATGCCCGTCTTCGAATACGCTTCGCAGCGATTCAAAGAGGGCAGGTACTCGTCGATTACTCGAGTGCGTTATTCGGGCGCGGCAGCCGGCCCAAAGAACTCATAACGGCTCTGCGATTCCGGCACGTCGATCGCCTTCAGGCCTTTCTTGATCGCCTTCATGAACGCGACGGGCCCGAGGAAATACACGTCGACATCGTGCGTTTCCGGCAACCACTTCTTCAGATTCGCTTCGTCGACGTAGCGCGTGCGCTTCGGCATCGCCATCACGGCGCTCCTCGTAGCAATAGAAGCGCTTCAGTTGAGGATGGCGTGCGGCCAATGCATCGATTGTGCCGCGGAATGCATGCACGCCACCATGACGGGCCGCGTGAATGAAATGCACCGTACGATTGGTCTTCAGCGCGGCTTGCAGTATCGCCATCGTCGGCGTAATGCCAACGCCGCTGCTGATCAGCACCAACGGCTTGTCGCCAGGCTGCAGCGTAAATTCGCCGGACGGCGCGGGCGCTCACCGAGTTCGAACGCAATCTCGTTTTCGAAGCGCTGATCCGCAACAGGCAGAACTGGGCCGCGGTCGCGCGCGAGCTGGGGCTGGACCGGGCGAATCTAAGTTGGCTGGCTAAACGGCTCGGGCTCAAATAAGCAAACAGGCGCAGGGGTGCCGTCGCGGCCCGGCACTAAGGTCAAGCCACATCGAATCGCCGATCGGGTTTAACGTCTTAACGAAAAACAAAGGCCCGCTTCGGAAAATCGAACTTCGCGGAACGCAGCGCGTCGGTCATAGTGGGCCCTAACGAGGACCAACACACTGAATCTGGAGACTCCGTCATGTCCGCTGCCCCAGAGAAACTCGACGATTGGCTCAACAAGCAGGCGGTGGCCGAAGACGACATCACCGCGTTTCCATTGAAGGCGCTTGCCGCCACGCTCGATCGCGAGGAAAGCGGTAACACCGTGCCGCCGTTGTGGCACTGGCTGTACTTTCTGCCGGTCACGCCGCTATCCGAAGTCGGTCCCGACGGACATCCGAAGCGTGGCGGTTTTCTGCCGCCCGTGCCACTGCCGCGCCGCATGTGGGCTGGCGGCCGGCTCACGTTTCATGCGCCGCTGAAGATCGGCGAGCATGCGCGGCGCACGTCGACGATCGCCAATATCGAGGACAAGACCGGCCGCTCGGGCCGCCTCGTGTTCGTCACCGTGCAACATACGATCGAAGTCGATGGCGAGTTGAAGCTCGAAGAGGAGCACGACATCGTCTATCGCGACGCGCCGCAGGAGGGCGCGCGGCCGCAACAGCCGGCGCCCGCGCCCGAAGACGAAACATGGCGCCGCACGATCGACGCCGATGCCGTGATGCTGTTCCGCTACTCGGCGCTGACTTTCAACGGCCATCGCATTCACTACGACCATCCTTATGTCACGCAGGTCGAAGGCTATCCGGGCCTCGTCGTGCATGGCCCGCTGATCGCGACGCTGTTGGTCGATCTCGTGCGCCGAGAACTGCCGCAAGCGACGCTGCAAAGCTTCGCGTTTCGCGCGCTTCGCCCCACGTTCGCGGACCTGCCGTTCACGGTATGCGGCAAGCCCGCCGCCGACGGCAAGACCATCGACCTGTGGGCGAAAGACCACGAAGGTTATCTGACCATGCGCGCGACCGCCGCGCTCGCCTGAATTCCGCGAGACTCGACTATGCAAACCACGCAACACGATTCGTTCGAGGACATTCGCGAAGCCGTGCGCGATCTGTGTCAGCAGTTTTCCGGCGAGTACTTTCGCAAGATCGACGAGGCGCGCGGCTATCCGGAAGAGTTCGTAGACGCGCTGACGAAGGCCGGTTGGCTCGCCGCGCTGATTCCGCAGGACTTCGGCGGCTCGGGGCTCGGGCTCACGGAAGCGTCGGTGATCATGGAGGAGATCAATCGCGCGGGCGGCAACTCGGGCGCGTGCCACGGGCAGATGTACAACATGGGCACGCTGCTGCGGCACGGTTCGGAAGAACAGAAGCGCAAGTATCTGCCGAAGATCGCGAACGGCGACCTGCGTTTGCAATCGATGGGCGTGACCGAGCCGACCGCCGGCACCGATACGACGAAGATCAAGACGACCGCAGAGCGGCGCGGTGACCGTTACGTGATCAACGGTCAGAAGGTGTGGATCTCGCGCGTGCAACACTCGGACCTGATGATTCTGCTCGCACGCACCACTTCGCTCGCGGACGTGAAGAGGAAATCAGAGGGCATGTCGATCTTCATCGTCGATCTGCGCGAGGCGATCGGTCATGGCCTGACCGTGCAGCCGATTCTGAACATGGTCAATCACGAGACCAACGAGCTCTTTTTCGACAACCTCGAAATTCCGGCCGAGAATCTGATCGGCGAGGAAGGGCAAGGCTTCAAATACATTCTCGATGGCCTGAACGCGGAGCGCACGCTGATCGCCGCGGAATGCATCGGCGACGGTTACTGGTTTGTCGATAAAGTCACCGAATACGCGAAGGAACGCGTCGTGTTCGGCCGGCCGATCGGACAGAACCAGGGCGTGCAGTTTCCGATCGCGCGCTCGTTCATCAACGTCGAGGCAGCGAGCCTGATGCGCTTCGAAGCGGCACGTCGTTTCGACGCACATCAACCGTGCGGTGCGCAGGCGAATATGGCGAAGCTGCTCGCGGCGGATGCGTCGTGGGAAGCGGCCAATGCGTGCCTGCAATTTCACGGCGGCTTCGGCTTCGCGTGCGAGTACGACGTCGAGCGCAAGTTTCGTGAAACGCGTCTGTATCAAGTCGCGCCGATATCGACCAATCTGATTCTCTCGTACGTGGCCGAGCATATCCTCGGGCTGCCGCGTTCGTTCTGACCCGCTGACGGACATCATGAGACCACTCGACGGTATCAAGGTCATCACGCTCGAACACGCGATTGCCGCGCCGTTCTGCACGCGTCAACTGGCCGATCTCGGGGCGCGCGTGATCAAGATCGAACGGCCCGGTGTCGGCGATTTCGCGCGCGGCTATGACGAACGCGTGCATGGGCTGTCGTCGCACTTCGTGTGGACCAATCGCTCGAAGGAGAGTCTTTCGCTCGACCTGAAGCAGCCCGCGGCGGCCGAGATTCTCGATGCGTTGGTTGCCGATGCCGACGTGCTCGTGCAGAACCTCGCGCCAGGCGCGGCCGAACGGCTTGGCCTCGGCTACGACACATTGAGCCACAAGTATCCGAAGTTGATCGTCTGCGATATTTCCGGCTACGGCGCGGACGGTCCGTATCGCGACAAGAAGGCGTACGACCTGCTGATTCAAAGCGAGTCCGGCTTCCTGTCGATCACGGGTTCGCCCGGCGCGCCAGCGAAAGCGGGCTGTTCGATCGCCGATATCGCGGCGGGCATGTACGCGTATTCGAACATCCTGAGCGCGCTGTTGCAGCGTGGACGCACAGGACGCGGTTGCCGCATCGATGTATCGATGCTCGAGAGCATGGTCGAGTGGATGGGTTATCCGCTCTACTACGCGATCGACGGTCAGTCGCAGCCCGCGCTTGCGGGCGCCGCGCATGCAACGATCTATCCTTATGGCCCGTTTCCCGCTGGCGACGGCAAGACGGTCATGCTTGGCCTGCAGAACGAACGCGAATGGAAGCTGTTCTGCGAGCGCGTGCTCGAACAGCCTGAACTGGCAACCGACGAACGCTTCGCATCGAACTCGAAACGCACTGCGGCGCGCGACGCCTTGCGCGAGGTGATCGTCGCGGCGTTCGCGAAGCAGAGCGCGGCGCACGTGATCGATCGACTCGATGAAGCAGGCATCGCGAACGCGCAGATGAATACGCTCGCCGACGTGTGGGCGCATCCGCAACTGAAGGCGCGCGAGCGCTGGCAGGAAGTCGGCACGGCAACGGGCGCGATACCGGCATTGCGGCCGCCCGGTCTGCCTTCCGACCTCGAGCCGCGAATGGACCCTGTGCCCACGCTTGGTCAACATACGGAAGCAATTCTGCGTGAGCTTGGCTACGACAATGGGCGTATCGACGCGCTGCGTGCGGCGGGCACGATCTGATTCGGTAACGACCTCATGAACGACCATCCCAGTCTCACGCTTGCCACTTTCGCCGCGCAACTCGACTTCGACCGCATCCCGCACGAAGTCGCCGAGCGTACCGTCAACCTGTACGTCGATTGGCTTGGCTCGGCGCTGGCCGGCAAAGGCGCGCGCCCGGTCGAGACGATCGCACGGTTCGCACGCGCGGCAGCGGGGGCGACGAACGGGGGCCTCTGCGAGGTGCTGATCGACCGCGGTCGCACCACGCCGTATTTCGCCGCGATGATCAACGGCGCAGCATCGCATTTCGCCGAACAGGACGATGTGCACAATGGCTCGGTGTTTCATCCGGCGACCGTGGTGTTTCCGGTTGCGCTCGCGTTGGCACAGGCAAAGCGAGCGTCGGGGCGCGACTTCATCGCGGCGGCGGTGGCGGGATACGAGGTCGGCATTCGCATCGGCGAATTTCTCGGGCGCTCGCACTACAAGGTGTTTCACACCACGGGCACGGTCGGCACGGTCGCGGCCGCGGCAACGGCGGGACGCTTGCTGGGTTTGTTGCCATCCCAAATGCTCGATGCGTTCGGCTCGGCGGGCACGCAGGCGAGCGGCCTATGGGAATTTCTGCGCGACGCCGCCGACTCGAAGCAACTGCACACCGCGATGGCCGCCGCGAACGGCCTGATGGCCGCGCAACTCGCCGCCGACGGCTTCAAGGGCGCGACGCACATTCTCGAAGGCGCCCAGGGCATGGCCGCGGGCATGTCGAGCGACGCCGATCCGGCGCGCCTCGTCGATCGGCTTGGCAGCCGCTGGGCGACCGCGGAGACGTCGTTCAAGTATCACGCGGCGTGCCGCCATACGCATCCGGCCGCCGATGCGCTGCTCGCCGTCATGCAGACGCATCGTTTCGCGCCGCGCGACATCGCGAAGGTCGTCGCGCACGTGCATCAAGGCGCGATCGATGTCCTCGGTCCCGTGGTCGCGCCGCGCAGCGTACATCAGGCGAAGTTCAACATGGGCACAGTGCTCGGGCTGGTCGCGCATCACGGCTATGCCGGCGTGACCGAATTCGAGCGGGGTTTCGACGCGAGCGAGATCGCCGCGTTTCGCGACAAGGTCACAATGGCGCTCGACGCTGAAGTCGACGCCGCGTATCCCGCACGCTGGATCGGCAAGGTCACGGTGACGACGACCGACGGCCGCGTGTTCGATGGGCGTGTCGATGAGCCGAAGGGCGATCCAGGCAATACCTTGTCGCGCGACGAGATTGCGACGAAGCTGCATCGGCTGGCGGCGTTTTCGGGTGCGGCTAGCGAAGAGGAGGCGGCGCAACTGCTTCGCCGCGCATGGCATATTGCCGACGAGAAGCAGATTGGCTCGGTATTCGATGCAACTTCGCGCACGATGGTGGCGGCATGAGCGCGTTGCCCCGGTCGTATCTGTTCGTGCCTGGGAATCGGCCTGAGCGGTTTGACAAGGCCTATGCGGCCGGCGCGGATGCCGTGATTCTCGATCTGGAAGACGCGGTGCAGCCGGATCAGAAGGTGCCGGCGCGTGCGGCCGTTGTGGCCGCGGTGTCGGCTAACGCATCGCGGACCGCCTGGGTGCGTATCAATGGCTCGGATACGCCATGGTTTCCAGATGACGTTGCGGCGCTCGTTGGGCAGACCGGCGTCGCCGGAATCGTGCTGCCGAAGGCTGAGACGCGCGAACAGATCGGCGCGGTGCTGGCGAACGCGCATCCGGCGTTGAGCGTGCTGCCGATTGTCGAGACTGCGCGCGGGTTCGCGAATCTTGCGGAGTTATGCGGCGCGCCGCGCGTGCTACGGATCGTGTTCGGTACGCTGGATTTTCAGATCGATCTCGGCATCGATGGGGATGGCGAGGAGTTGCATCTGTTTCGCTCGCAGATCGTGCTTGCGTCGAGGCTGGCTGGCATTGATGCGCCGGTGGATGGCGTGTCGACGACCATTACCGATGCCGATGCGGTGCGAGCTGATGCGCGGCGCGGCCGGCGGTTCGGTTTCGGCGGCAAGCTTTGCATTCATCCGAAGCAGATCGAGTCGGTGCATCGCGCGTATGCATGGAGTGACGCCGAGGTGGAGTGGGCGCAACGGGTGCTTGCGGCTGTCGAGGCGAGCCATGGCGCCACGGTTGCCGTGGATGGGAGGATGGTCGATATGCCGGTGATTCTGCGGGCGCGGAGTGTTGTGGGCGATTCCTAATGCTTCTGACAATGCCGTTTTCCGTCGCGCCTTCATAGCAGGATTCCTATATATCGAGGGAGCGGGCGTGCTCAGGGCATCCGGTTGAGCGGAAAGTTTCGGTGTCGCAACGTCGTCGGTAAAGAAGATCTGTTCCTCTCAGCACGTCAAAAAAATACCCTCCCGATGAGTACTATTCAAAATCCAGTTCTGCGCGGCTTCAACCCGGATCCTTGCGTATGCCGTGGCAAGAATGCCTGGTATATCGCGGTTTCAACGTTTGAATGGTATCCGGGCGTTCTCATTTACGAATCAAAAGATTTCGTCAACTGGGAACTCAAGGCCACGCCTCTCGACAGGCTATCGCAATTGAACCTGATCGGAGAGCAGCCGTCTGGAGGCATATGGGCGCCAGCCCTCTCCTATCACGACGGTCTTTATTGGCTCGTCTATACCGACACCAAGGCATGGAAAGGCGAGCAGAAGATCTCCCCGCTTCGTGACATGCACAACTACCTCGTAACCGCCCCGGACATCACCGGACCCTGGTCGGAGCCCGTGCATCTCGTGTCCGGTGGATACGATCCATCCCTGTTCCACGACGAATCTGGCAAAAAGTGGCTCGCCTATATCCGGCGCGATTTCAGAGGTATCTACGAAGACCTGTTCGTCGGAATCGTTCTGCGGGAATACTCGGTGCAGGAGGAAAAGCTGATCGGCGAAGAGCACGTCGTTTATAAAGGCGCCAACCTGAAGACCGATTACTTCATGAAATGTCAGATCTACGAGGCTCCGCATTTGCTGAAGAAGGGAGACTGGTATTACCTGATCACAGCGGAGGGGGGCACAGGCTATACACATGCAACGTGTGTATCCAGGTCCCGCGACATTTTCGGTCCATACGAACTTCATCCTGATACGCCGATGCTCACGTCGCGCGACGCGAATGGACGGATTCAGCGGACCGGCCACGGCAACCTGGTCGAGGGTCCCAACGGCCAGTGGTACATGACGTACCTCGGATCGAGACCGATCGATGCGCACACGAAGCGCTCGCCGCTAGGCCGTGAAACCTGTGTCGCACCTATCGAATGGCATGCCGACTGGCCCCGCCTCGCCAGTGGCGGAGTGGTTCCCGCCGAATCTTTTGCGATCGGCTCGGATATCGAGCAAAGGCTCGACAGCAGTTGGACGATCGATTTCGGACAACGTGCCGCGCTGCCCCTGGAACTGCAGAGTCTGCGCATCCCCATCGGCGACGACTGGTGCAATCTTCACGGACGTCCGGGCTATCTGCGGATTAGGGGGCAAGAGTCGCCGACTTCGCGGTTCCATCAAAGCTTGTTGGCCTGTCGCATCCGCGACTGGCAGTTCGAAGTCGAAACCGCGCTGGAATTTTCACCCAAGTCATATCTGCACATGGCTGGGCTCATGGCGCGTTACGACGAGAACACCTTCTACTATCTGTTCGTCACGCGCGACGACGACGGCACAAAAATCCTGTCCTACATGGAAATGGATGCCGGCAGCTTCGCCTACAGCAATCGACTGGCGACGCTGTCCGAGGCCACCGGGATCGACCTGCGGATTCGCGTCGTGGACGCGAAACTGCGCTTCTTCTATCGCTTGACGCACGGTGACTGGAAGGATCTTGAACTGGAAAAGGATTTCACGAAACTCAGCGATGAATATGCAACCCCCATCGGCTTCACGGGGGCATTCGCAGGTATCACCGTCAACGACATGCTTGGCTTTCGCGAGCCTGCCGATTTCAAGTCGTTCTCGTACCGCCAATTGAAAGGCTAAGGAAACACTGATTTATCAGGCTCGGCCGTCATCGCTGAGGTGTCCGAGTGCGTTGTAGAAGGAAGCTCACGGAACGGACCCATAGTGATGAAGCGGCAGATCAGCTTTGCAGAAGCGGAAAGTGCGGGCAAGAAGCGGGTGACCAGGCGTCAGCGCTTCCTGACAGAGATGGAGAGGGTCGTCCCATGGCCGCGGTTGCTGTCGGCGATCGAGCCGTACTACCCGAAGGGTGAGCGTGGCCGTCCGCCGATTGGTCTGGAGCGGATGCTTCGAATCTACTTTCTGCAGCAGTGGTACGGCCTGTCGGACGAAGGTCTGGAAGACGCGATGTACGACAGCATCGCGATGCGAGCCTTCGCCGGCATCGATCTGGCGGTCGAGGACGTTCCGGACGCGACCACGCTGTTGAAGTTCCGGCGCCTGCTGGTCGAATATGACCTGACGCGGAAGCTGTTCGACGAGATCGGCATTTCGCTGTGCGAACGCGGATTGATGATGAAGGAAGGCACGCTGGTCGACGCGACGATCATCGAAGCGCCGTCGTCGACCAAGAACGCCGGGAAGAGTCGCGATCCGGAAATGCATCAAACGAAGAAAGGTAACGAGTGGCACTTCGGCATGAAGGCGCACATCGGCGTCGATGCCGATTCGGGACTGGTTCACAGCGTGGTCGGCACGTCCGCCAACGTGTCGGATGTCTCGCAAGCCTATGCGCTGCTGCACGGGCATGAAGAGGAAGCGTTCGGCGACGCGGGCTACATCGGCGTAGACAAACGCGACGAAATGAAGGGCAAGTCGGTGAAGTGGCGCGTGGCGGCCAAGCGCGGAAAGATCAAGGCGATGCAGGACGGTCCGCTGAAGGACCTGGTGGTTGCGGTCGAGCGAACCAAGGCGCAGATTCGCGCACGGGTCGAGCATCCGTTTCATATCGTCAAGAACCTGTTCCGTCATCGCAAGGTGCGCTACAAGGGACTGGCCAAGAACACGGCGCAACTGTTCAGTCTGTTCGCCCTGGCGAACCTGGTGATCGCGCGAAACCGGTTGCGGTCGGTTCATGGGAGCAGTCCGTCATGCGTGTGAAAAATGCGAGAAATGAGGCGCATCCTCAGGTCAAAACTCACCAGAATTGCCAACGCTTCATTTCGGCATCCGGAAATTCCGAACCAGCGCCGCCGACAACCTCGCGGGATGGCCTATTAATCAGCGATTCCCTAAAGCTCGGATTTCGTGTCATCGCTGTCATTTAATAATAAGGAAGATCTCATGCGCTTTCGTTGGAGACATCGCTACCTCGTACTGCTTATTTTGTTCGCAATCTATCTGCTGTGTTACATGGACAGAATGATCATGGCAGCGGCTATTCCATTCATTGCGTCCGAGTTTCATCTGTCCGCGATGGAAATGGGTGGAATCCTGAGCGCGTTCTTCTTTAGCTACGCGCTATGTCAGATCCCGGCTGGCCTGCTTGCAGACAGATTCGGTCCGCGGCTGATGACGACGATCGGCATCACCTGGTGGACGATTTTCACCGCGCTTACCGGACTGTGCAATTCGCTCGGCCTGATGCTGGTGGTGCGGGTCGCGTTCGGCATCGGCGAAGCGCTCTTTCCTCCCGCCGCGTTCAAGACACTGTCGGCGTGGTTCCCAAAGCGCGAACTGGGACGGGCAACCGGGCTGATGATGACCACTAATGCGCTGGGACCCGCACTGGCGCCGCTGTTCGTAGCGGCCGTGATGGCCGCGTGGGGATGGCGCGCGATATTCACGAGTCTGTTCATACCCGGTGTCGCGATGGCCGTATTCGGCTGGATTTATATCAGAAACAGCCCGAAAGACAGCAAGCACGTTTCGAAGATCGAATTGGAGGAAATCGGTACCAGCGAAAGATCTTTGTCTGCCTCTGCCGGCAAAGCGGATTTTGCTGGTTTGGTGAAAACGCCGCTGGTCTGGTGGTGCTTCGTCACCTTGTTCGTTTTCAGCATCGCCTCGTGGGGCATCATGAGCTGGTTCCCGACGTATCTGCTGAAAGCGCGCGGCCTTTCGACGGCCAGAATGGGCATTATGGCGTCGGTGCCATTTCTCGTCGGCACGATTGCCTATTGCATCACTGGCTTTCTTTCCGACAAGTTCTTCCGCAATCGTCGCGAATTGCTTGTCGTCCTCGGCTGCGTCGTGGCCGCCATCTTTGCCTATCTGACGGCCCATGCGGAGACCTCGGAAACGGCGGTGTTCTATCAGACGATCGGCTACTTCTTCTCAACCATGGCCGGCTGTTCGCTGTACACCATCCCGAACGTCGCGCTGCCGAACAAGGTCGTCGGGTCGGCAATCGGCTTTGTCAATGCGGCGGGTCAGCTGGCAGGATTTCTTTCCCCGTTGATCGTCGGTTACATCCTGACCAGGACGAATGACGACTTCAATGTCGTATTCCACCTCTTCGTCGGCTGCTTCTTGTTGGCTTCGGTTTCCGCCTGGTTCATCAATACGAGGACCGACCTCAGCGACTCTGTCACGCGGAGCGCCGGCGCAGAAGTGCCCGTGCAGAACCGGACAGCGGGATAAATGGCGCGACCGGGCTTGAGCCGGCGATAATTCCGGCTCAGTCACCGGCTTTGGGCAACGACTCGATCAGTTCATGGATGCGCATCCTGAACTCGAAATCGAGTTCATCGCGCCGCAAGCTGCTCGACACGGCCGTGGTGACGGTCGCCGCGCCGTCGTACATCGCGCGACGGGGGCGGCCGGCAAAGCCGGAAGATCTCGAAGGCCCGAGCCACCGATGCCTGGAATCCGTAATTCGGAGACAGGAAAGAGGAGCGGTTGATCAATCTCTTTCCCGACTGGCCTGACGAGCGCTATCTCCTCTACGCGTGCTATCGGTCACGGCATCACTGGCCAGCGAAGACGCGTGCCTTTCTGGACTTCGTTGTCGAGTTGGCGAACGCTCACTAGCGAGCGGCTGTTACCCAAACGGCTTACATTAATCGACCTCGACGCGCTGCCGCCTTTCGGGTATGCAAATCGCTTTTTTGCCATTCCCTTAATCAAACCGGAACACTCACCTCCAAAAAGCCCAATTCCCACCCCGCGTCACCTGTCGCACTCTTGAAGCCAACGGCCCTGCACGATCCGACAACGGCCGTTCAGCGCTCTGCCCCGAGCCGCCGCATAGAACGAAGGCGGTCTCGCAGAACTGTTCCGCGCTCGCGCCTCTCGCCCGCGCGCAGCCTAAAAAGACAGGAGACACAATTTGCCAGCCCCCATCAACTCCGGCGCCCGCCTCGACCGCCTGCCGATCACCCGCTTCCACTGGAACATCCTCGGCCTGATCGGCGCGGGTGCTTTCCTCGACGCCTTCGACATCTATCTCGCCAACGGCGTGCTCGCGGCGATGGTCAAAACCGGCTTCACCGATCTCCGCCTCGGCTCGTTCTTCATCTCCGCGACCTTCATGGGCATGATGATCGGCGCGGGGCTGGCAGGCTATCTCGGCGACCGCTTCGGTCGACGCTATTCGTATCAGGCCAATCTCGCGATCTTCGGCATCGCATCGCTCGCCGCCTGCTTCGCGCCGAACATCTACTGGCTGATCCTGCTGCGCTTCGTCATGGGCATTGGCCTTGGCGCCGAACTCGTGGTCGCGGCCGGCACGCTGTGTGAGTTCGTGCCACCCGCCACACGCGGCCGCTGGACCGCGCTGCTCGCGCTGATCATCAACTCCGGTCTGCTCGGCGCGACCGCAGTCGGCTATTGGGTAATTCCACATCTCGGCTGGCGCTACATGTTCGCGATCGCGGGGATTGGCGCGATGGTCGTGTGGTTCCTGCGGCATCGGATGCCAGAGTCGCCGCGCTGGCTCGAAACGGTCGGCCGGCTCGAAGAGGCGGAGGCCACCGTCTCGGCAATCGAGCGACAGGTCGAGGCGCGCGTCGGCAAGCTGCCGCCGGTTTCGCGCGTGGTCAGTCACGAGGTGCCGGCCGCGCCGTTCTCGGCGCTGTTCGCGCGCGGCATGATCGGCCGCACGCTGGTCGCCGCGCTGACCTGCATGGCGATCAACATGTCGCTGTACGGTTTCGTCGCGTGGCTGCCGACGTTCTTCGTCAAGGAAGGCCTGACCATCGTGCAGTCGCTCGGCTTCGTGCTGCTGATGTCGTTCGGTGCGCCCGCCGGCGCTGTCGTCGGTTATCTCGTGACGGACCGCCTGGGGCGACGCAACGGCATCGTGCTGTTCTCGCTTGCAACGATCGTGCTCGGCTTCGTCTACGTGCAGATGCGCGCGCCAGTGCCGATCGCGGTCGTCGGTTTCGCGCTCGTCACGACGATCTATACGGTCTGCACGCTCGGCCTGTTCGGCTATATCCCCGAGCTGTTTCCGACCGCGCATCGCTTGCGCGGCACCGGCGTGGCCGGCACGTGCGGCCGCGCGGCGTCGATGTCGACACCCTACGTCGCGCTGCTGCTCTACACGGAGTTCGGCGTGACGGGTGTGCTGACGATGGTCGGTGGCGTGCTGTTGTTGCTGAGTATCGCGATTCTCGCGCTGCGCATCGAAACGAGTCAGCAGACGCTCGAAGAGATTTCGCCCGATGCCGAGCTGATACCGCAAGCGGAGATGATGCGAGAGTCGGCTTAAGCCGTGCGCGCATCAAGGTGATCTGTCGATTCGGATCTTTCCCCGGCTAAATTTTCACCGCACCCGGTTAAGATGAAAGTTTGCTTTGCGCATGCTTCGCTAGCAGCTTTCATCATGCACTTCGATTTCGTAGATTTACGCCTGCTCCTGCATATCGCCGACACGCGCAACCTCGCGCGTGCGGCGGAGCGTTCGCACCTATCGGCGCCGGCCGCCAGCAACCGGGTCAAGAATCTCGAGGAGCAGCTCGGCATCAAGCTGCTCTATCGAACCAGCCAGGGCGTGACGCCGACACCCGCGGGCGAAGCCTTCGTGCATCACGCGCGGCTCGTGCTCGAACGCGTCGAGCATCTGGCCGGCGACATGCAGGAGTATGGCGAGGGCATCAAGGGCCACGTGCGCATCTGGGCCAACACGACCGCGATCAGCGAGTTTCTGCCGGCCGTGCTGAGCCGTTTCCTGCGCGATCACCCGGACGTGAACATCGATCTGCGCGAAGTGCTGAGCGGCGAGATCGTCAAGGGCGTCGCCGACAGCGCGACCGATATCGGCATCGTCGCGGGCAATGTGCATGCCGAGCATCTGCAGATGCTGCCATATCGCGACGATCGGCTCGTGCTGGTTACGTCGTGCGAGCATCCGTTCGCGAGACAAGCGTCGGTCGATTTCTCGCAGGTGCTGAACGCGAACTTCGTGAGCCTGCCGACGTCGAGCGCGATTCACGCGTTCATCACGAGTGCCGCCGATGCGCTCGGCGCGCGTCTCAAACTTCGCATCCAGGTCGGCAACTTCGAGGCCGCGTGCCGGATGATCGAGGCGGGTGTCGGAATCGGCATCGTGCCGGAGTCGGTCGCGCTGCGGCACAGAAAGACGATGCAGATCGCGATCGTCGGCCTGAACGATCCGTGGGCCGAGCGCAAGCTGAAGATCTGCGTGCGCAGTCTGAAGGACTTGCCGCCGTTCGCGCGTGTGCTGGTCGACCGGTTGATGGCGGTGCTGCAGGAGAACGGCGCGCCAGATGCTTGACGCGCGGGCGTGACACCCGCCCGAAGTCTGACGAAGTTTCCTTCTGGAAACAGCGCCGCCTTTTGTCAACCGGTATTTCACTCTCCAAGCATCTTCTTGCGGGCACCAAAACCCGCGTGTATAGTTTCCGAACTTACTCTTGTTTCGTATCGGAAATTAAAGGGGTTCACATGGACGCGTCCACTATCCTCGCCCGTCTCGGCATTGCCCAAGCCGCGCAAGCCGGCGATATCGCCGTTCATTCACCGATCACCGGCGAGCTCATCGGCCGTGTGGCCAGCCAGACGACGGTCGAGGTCGATGCGGCGCTCGCCCGGGCCAAAGACGCGTTTGCCGTGTGGCGTAACGTGCCGGCACCGCGCCGCGGCGAGCTGGTGCGGCTGCTCGGCAATCGGCTGCGCGAACAGAAGCAGGCGCTCGGCAGCCTCGTCTCGCTGGAGACGGGCAAGATCCTGCAGGAAGGCATGGGCGAAGTGCAGGAAATGATCGACATCTGCGATTTCGCGGTCGGTCTGTCGCGTCAGCTGTACGGTTTGACGATCGCGTCCGAGCGCCCGGGTCATCGGATGGCGGAGTCGTGGCACCCGCTCGGCACCTGCGTCGTGATCTCGGCGTTCAATTTCCCGGTAGCGGTCTGGTCATGGAATGCGGCGCTCGCGCTGGTGTGCGGCAACGCGGTGATCTGGAAGCCGTCGGAAAAGACGCCGCTCTCGGCGCTGGCCGTGAACAGGATTCTCGAAGACGCGCTGAAGGAATTCGGCGACGCGCCAGCCGGCCTGGCCGCGTTGATCAACGGCGGGCGCGACGTGGGTGAAAAGCTCGTGGCCGATCCGCGCGCGTCGATCGTCAGCGCGACGGGCAGCACGGAAATGGGTCGCAAGGTTGGCGTCGAAGTGGCGAAGCGCTTCGGCCGCTCGCTGCTCGAACTCGGTGGCAACAACGCCGGCATCGTCACGCAGACGGCCGACCATGAACTCGCGATGCGCGGCATCCTGTTCTCGGCGGTCGGCACGGCCGGTCAGCGCTGCACGTCGTTGCGGCGTCTGTTCGTGCACGACAGCGTGTACGAGAAGACCGTCGAGCGTCTGAAGCAGTTGTATAGCCGCGTGCCGATCGGCAATCCGCTCGAAAAGGGCACGCTGATGGGGCCGCTGATCGACCGTCAATCGTTCGACCGCATGCAGGAAGCGCTGCAGCAGGCGAAGGCCGGGGGCGGCAAGGTGTTCGGCGGCGAGCGAGTCGAAGTGAAGGGTTATGAGGGCGGCTACTACGTGCGTCCGGCCATCGTCGAGATGCCGTCGCAAACGTTGGTCGTGCTGAAGGAAACGTTCGCGCCAATTCTGTACGTGCTGCGCTATGCCGATTTCGCCGATGCGGTCGAGGCGAACAATGCAGCGCATCACGGCTTGTCGTCGTGCGTGTTCACAAGCGACCTGCGCGAAGCGGAACGCTTCGTGTCCGCGTCGGGCAGCGACTGCGGCATCGCGAACGTCAACATCGGACCGAGCGGCGCGGAGATCGGCGGTGCGTTTGGCGGCGAGAAGGAAACGGGCGGCGGCCGCGAGTCGGGTTCGGATGCGTGGAAGGCTTATATGCGTCGCGCGACCAATACCGTGAACTACTCGTCGGCGTTGCCGCTTGCGCAGGGTATCGACTTCAATCTCGACTGAGCGCGCAAGTGTGACGTCGTGAACGATGGCGGCGCATCGGGTTGATGCCGGTGCGCCGCCGTCGCCGTCCGGCGCGCCCCAGCCGCGCGTTCCAGATAGCAATCCGTTTGCGCCGCCCGGCGTTCCGGAGCGGCCACGTTACTCGTGGAGTAAGACGTGAGTTCGAAAGTCGTGATCGTCGGCGGTGGGGTGATCGGCAGTTCGATTGCGTATTTTTTGCGGCTGTCCGATCCGACAGTCGGCGTCACGGTAATCGAGCGCGATCCGACCTATGCGCGTTCGTCGTCGGCCTTGTCGGCGGCGTCGATCCGGCAGCAGTTTTCTACGCCGCTTTCCATTCAGATGTCGCTGTTCGGCATCGAGTTTCTTCGCTCGATCGGCGAGCGGCTCGAAGTCGACGGCACCCGGCCCTCGATCGATCTGCACGAAGGCGGCTACCTGTTTCTCGCGACACCTGCCGGTGAAGCGACGCTGCGCGAGAATCACGCGCTGCAAAAAAGCCTCGGCGCAGATATCAGCCTGCTCGACACGCATGGCTTGCAAACGCGCTTCCCTTGGCTCAATACCGACGACCTCGTTGCCGGCGCTTATGGCGAAAGCGGCGAGGGCTGGTTCGACGGCTACGGTTTAGTACAGGCGCTGCGCAAAAAAGCGCAGGCGCTCGGCGCGCGCTATGTCGCGGCAGACGTTACCGAGCTGCATCGCGAGGGCAATCGCGTCACGCAGGTACAAACCGCGGACGGTGAGACCTATGCTTGCGACGTCGTCGTCAACGCGGCCGGCGCATGGTCGCGCAAGGTCGCACAGATGGTCGGCATCGATCTGCCCGTCTATGCGCGGCGGCGCAGTATCTTCAACGTCACGTCGCCGGCAAAGCTTGAACGCTGTCCGCTGCTGATCGATCCGAGCGGCGTGTACTTCCGGCCTGAAGGCAATTCGTATATCTGCGGCACGTCGCCGTCGGCCGATAACGATCCCGACGATCTACCGCTCGATGAAGTCGATCACGTGCTATTCGACGACGTGATCTGGCCGACGCTCGCCAATCGCGTGCCGCAATTCGAGGCGCTGCGCGTGCAGAACTGCTGGTCTGGCTATTACGAATACAACGTGCTCGATCAGAACGCGATCATTGGCCATCACCCGGATATCGATAACTGCATTTTCGCGAATGGGTTCAGCGGCCACGGTTTGCAACAAGGGCCGGCAACCGGACGCGGCATCAGCGAATTGATTCTGCATGGCCGCTATGCGACGCTCGATCTGAGTTCACTAAGCTTTGCGCGCGTGCTCGAAAACCGGCCGATCATCGAAAAGAACGTGGTGTAGCGCGTTATATGGCCCGATGCGCGGGTCGCGAAGCAGACCGTCGATCTATGCAGCGCGCCTTGGACCCAGGCGATTGCCGCCGAGTACCTCGCGAGCGGCGCGCTGGAGCGGCATCTGCCGCGCATTGTCGATGCCTATTCCGTCAAATGCCGCGCGCTATGCGATGCGCTCGACACGCATTTCTCGCGGCACATCGCATTTCATCGTCCGGCCGGCGGCATGTTCGTGTGGGCGCGTCGGAACGCGGCACGCGATGCGTCCGACTATCTGCGTGTGTGCATCGAACAGAACGTGATGTTCGTGCCGGGTGTCGCGTCTTACCAGGGCGCGGCCGATAGGGCTGCGCTGCGTCTGTCGTTTGCCGCGCCGGGTGTGGCGGAGATTGAAACCGGCGTGCACCGAATGAACCGCGCGCTCGAACAGTACTTCGACGAGCAATAAAATCCTTATTGCATCTACACAATCAGTGGAATGCGGCAGATTACCCGGCGAGCATCTAATGTGCAGCCGGGTTTTTCTATCCAAACGCCAAAAACTGTGGCGATTTAACAGAATTCACCGCATTCCTTATTAATCGCGAATCGCGTTGAGTTCGAATACGCAATCGTTTTCGTCCGCGCGTGCCGTTCTATGAGACCGACCGTGGCAAGCCGCAGATGAGGCCGCCCGGGATTGCCACGTCGAACAGCGCGTACGCGCGAGTGGACCCCTCAAATGATTGCCCCCAATGAAATCGTTATTGCACGCCTTAATTTCAAGATTATGCAATTTGAATAAATTCCGGCGTTTGCCAAATCTTGTAATGCAAATCGTCGATTTATATGCGGAAATGCCATTTATAAAGATAAGAAACCGTGTAATTATCGTGTTTGCCGGCCGGCCTCCGTTTTGCGTGATTCCCGCAATGTCTGAAAGACAGGTTTTACCCGGGTTCGCGCCACACGAGTCGGCCTTCGCACGGGAAAGCACCGTCGCCCGTCGCGTTCGCCCACGCATGCCGCATACGAGTGCCGCACGAGAATGCGTGAGTGGGCCACAAAAACGTTAAATGAGGAAAAGAGGGCAACGCAATGAATTCACTCGACGAGAAGCGGCCGCTGCTGATCTACGACGGCACGCTCGGCGACCTCTACGGCATCTTTTTCAGAAACCTTCTGCTGCAAATCGTGACGCTCGGCATTTACCGCTTCTGGGCGACCACGAACAACCGCCGCTATGTCTGGTCGCGCATGCGGTTTCAGGACGAGCGCTTCGAGTACACGGGCACCGGGGGCGAGCTATTCAAGGGCTTTCTGTTCGCGATCGTGGTCGTGTTCAGCGCGGTTTTCGCGGCTGGCGCGCTGAGCGTGGTCTTGCGCATGCTGACGAAAAGCGCGGCACTCGGTTCGCTGCCTGTCATCGCGTTGTATCTGCTGATCGTCGTGCTCGCGGCGGGCGCGTTTTTCGGCGCGCAGCGCTATCGGCTGAGCCGGACGCAGTGGTGCGGTATTCGCGGCGGCATGACCGGCTCGGCGCTCGGCTTCGGCGTGCGTGCGTTGCTGTACGCGCTGTTGTGCGTTGTCACGCTTGGCCAGATGACGCCGTGGACATCGATGCGTCTAACGGAGTGCCGCATCAACGCGAGCAGCTTCGGTAGCCTGGCGTTTCGCTTCAAGGGGCGCGCGTGGGTTGTCTATGGTCTGTTCCTCGTTACGTTCGTCGGCGTGGTCGTGTTGTTCGCGGTGCTGTTCATGGTGTTTCTGAAGGGCGCTCTCGCATCGATGCATGTCGGCCAAGTGCCGGGGGCGAGTACGGCGCCATCGCGGGCCGCGCTCGGATCGCTGTTTTTGTTTTATGCGCTGTTCTCCATCGGCACGATGCTGATCCGCGGCTTCTATGTCGCCGCGCTGACGCGCCACGTGATGGGCAATACGTCGCTCGGCTCGCAATTGCATTTCGGCAGTAACGTCAGCGTGGCGCGTCTGCTCAGCTTGCAGTGCGGCAACCTTGCGATCATCGTGTTCACGCTCGGCTTTGGCGCGCCAATCGTGCTGCATCGGCTGATGCGCTTTGCCGTCGACACGCTGCAGGTTTCCGGCTACATCGATCCGCATATGCTGGGGCAAAGCACCGTGGCGGCGCCGCTGACCGGCGAGGGCATGCTGAATCTGCTCGATCATGGCGGCGCCTTCTGAGATTGGACTCGCGTTGAGAGCGCGGCAATGGGCGGGGGGCGCACGATGTGCGGCAAGTAATGGGACACGTGACTCATCGAAGGCGCGAGCGCGAAACGCAGTACGCTCAATGAGTTAGCGCAGTCATGCGCAGGTTGTCCACAAGCTTGTTCCCAAAATCTGTGGACAACAGGGGGCAGCGAAGCGGAGAACTCGCGCCTGAAGAATTGTGGAAAGGTACAGCACAAAAGCAAACAGCGGGACTGACCGTAGACCGGTTCATCCCGCTGCTTGTGTATGACGATGTGGCGGCTTGCCGTGCAGCGCGCACGACAAGCGTGGCAAACGCTTATCGGTCGAGGAACGACTTCAGACGGTCCGCGCGGCTCGGATGCATGAGCTTACGCATCGCCTTGCTCTCGATCTGACGGATCCGCTCGCGGGTCACGTCGAACTGCTTGCCCACTTCTTCAAGCGTGTGATCCGACTTCGTGTTGATGCCGTAGCGCATGCGCAGCACCTTCGCTTCGCGCGGGGACAGCGAGTCGAGCGCGTCGTCGATTGCGGCACGCAGGTCGGCCTGCATCGCGGCATCCGCAGGCGACGATACGCCAGCGTCTTCGATCATGTCGCCCAGCGTCGCATCGCCGTCGTCGCCGACCGGCGTTTCGAGCGATACGGGTTGCTTCGCAATCTTCAGAATGCCGCGCACCTTCTCTTCCGAGAGTTCCATGCGTTCCGCGAGCACCGCAGGATGCGCTTCCTGGCCGGTCTGCTGCAGGATCTCGCGCGAAATGCGGTTCAGCTTGTTGATCGTTTCGATCATGTGCACCGGCACGCGGATCGTACGCGCCTGATCGGCGAGCGAACGAGTGACGGCCTGACGGACCCACCACGTCGCGTACGTCGAAAACTTCCAGCCACGACGGTATTCGAACTTGTCCACGGCCTTCATCAGACCGATGTTGCCTTCCTGGATCAGGTCGAGGAACAGCATGCCGCGGTTCACGTACTTCTTCGCGATCGAGATCACGAGACGCAGGTTCGCCTCGATCATCTCGCTCTTGGCCTTGCGCATCTTCGATTCGGCCGCAACCATCTGGCGGTTGATTTCTTTCAGATGCTTGAGCGGCAGCGACACCGTCGCTTCGATGTCGATCAGCTTCTGCTGTTCGGACTGGATGGCCGGCAGATGACGCTCGAGCGCCGCACCATAGGTCGACCCGCCGGTGCGCGCGGCACGCTCGGTCCAGCCGAGGTCGGCCTCGCTACCCGCGAACGTTTCGATGAACTTCTCGCGCGGCATGCCGGCTTTCGAGACGACGATCTGCAAAATGTTGCGCTCGATCGCGCGCACTTGCGCGACCTGGTGCTGCACGTCGCCGCACAGACGGTCGATCGTGCGTGCGGTGAAGCGGATCTTCGCGAGGTGCTGCTGAATGTCTTCGCGTGCGCGCAGATAGGCCTTCGACGTGACGTCGCCGCGCGTGTGCGACGCGTTCATCTGATCGTACAGAATGCCGACTTGGGCGAAGATTTCGAGGCAGTCGCTCGTGAGCTGCTTCAGGCGAGCTTCGTCCGCCGCCGACGAATCGGCCGGACCGACGTCGTCGTCTTCTTCGTCTTCGCTGTCTTCGTCCGCGTCGCTGTCTTCATGAGCATCCGTATCAGCGCTCGCGGCTTCTTCCGCGGCGGCCGTCTCTTCATTCAGGCCGTCGACGAGTTCGTCGATGCGCAGCTCGCCGTCGGCAACCTGCTGCGCGCTCGCGAGGATCGCGGAGATCGCGAGCGGGCACGCGGCGATCGCCTGCACCATTTCGTGCAGGCCATCTTCGATGCGCTTCGCAATCGCGATTTCGCCTGCGCGGGTGAGCAACTCGGTCGCGCCCATTTCGCGCATGTACATACGCACGGGGTCGGTGGTGCGGCCGAACTCGGAGTCGACGGTCGACAGCGCGACTTCGGTTTCCTCGTCCGCCTGGTCGTCCGACACCACGGCGGGGGAATTCGAGTTGAGCAGCAGCGTTTCCGCGTCCGGGGCCTGCTCGTAGACCTGCACGCCCATGTCGCTGAACGCGCTGACGATGCTGTCGATCGCGGCAGTTGCGGTGAAGTTGTCGGGCAGGTGGTCGTTGATCTGCGCGTGGGTCAGGTAGCCTTGCTCTTTACCCAGCTGGATCAGTGCGCGCATCAGGCGCTGGCGTTCTTCGGCTTGTTGCGGCAGCAGCTCGGCTGCCACGGGGATCGCTTTGCCGGCGCCCTTGCCTTTGGCCGAACGGCCGGACGGAACTTTGGCAGTGAAGGCGGTGGTGTCGTGTTGCGAATCTTCGCGATCAAAAGGGTTCACGTAATTTCCTCTAGAGGCTTCGCTATGAGACGCAAGACGCTACCGTCAGGCGTTTCGAGCAGGGCTCAGCATCACCTGATGTGACTCAACGCGGTTGTTGGGCTGTGCTCTGGGGAGCAAAAAAGATGAGCCCGCTCGAAGCGGGCCGATGGACATGCGAAATTTTGCGCGGCTCGCATTATATACGAGCTTGGGGGTTCGCGCTCATGCGTGCACATCAAATCATCGCCGCTGTTGTCGCAGGCATGCGTGAGGCTACGCAGGTGCATAGTCCGAGGCCATGCGCGCGACCTAACCTAGATGGGGGCGAGTTGCTCCTTGCGCAAGGGGGCTCCATGTCGTATTCGTGATATGGAGTCGTATCCTCGCATGCTGTCCCCAAAAGAAATTCGCAGAAGGGGCTTGACGCGTTGTCGAGCGCTC